>CAWAGG010000006.1:0-2427500 GCA_963781595.1 uncultured Actinomycetota bacterium
TACAGGCGGCGACCTGGAATGGGAGAGCCCCGCAGATGAACGCGCGCGGCCCGGATCTACGTGGCCGACCAACCCCTGATCTGGACGATGCCACCAGCGCGGAGGAGTCGGCGACTTGGGCCGCTGATGCGCTGACGCGGCTCGTTGAAGCATGCGACAAGCGCCTGCGCTTGATCGCCCAGATGGTCATCGCCTTGCGTGATCCGTCGATGGCTTAGATTCAAATCGATTCGCCCTACTGAACCTGATTGTCACCACCGGACGGTGATGTCCGCTCCTTCGCCACTGCTCCCGGCGGCCTCTCTCTTCCTCGCGCGGACATCGGCCACGAAGGTATCGTTGCACTCCACCAACTATCCGGTGGGTCCGATGACGTTGTCGGATATGAACAGCGTGTCGAGCACCGGCTTCAGGAGATTGTCCAGATCCGGAGGAACAGACTGGTTCGGCTGGATGAACAGTCGCTCTTTCACCAGGTGGAACCTGACATCGACGGCGAATGTTGCATCCTCGTCCGGTCGATAGGGCGCTTCCGGGCATTGGGTTTGCACGGCCTCGGCAAGCGCTACCCGCCACGGTGTCGGCCCAGACTTCCGTGTCGACGGCCGAACTCCACGCACTCGTATGAACACCTCAATCTTCTGACCCCTTCCTTGGTCGCAATCTACAGTAGGTGTGGATCGTGGTGCTCCTCTTCATGTCGAAAGCGTCCTCTCGGCTGGCGCCCATCGCTGGCGGAAGGTAGTTGCGGCCGACCTTCTCCACGCCGGTCGCCGAGATCTGCTCGTGCCTATGGCGTTCGATCCGCCGGCGCATCTCATCGAACGACGCGGCGCCGTTCTTCTCGGGAGAACGCCTGCGCGTGACCGTCGATCGCCGCCCGGTCGCCGAGCTCGTCCCGCTCCCTCGGCGGCGACCCACGATGCCCTGGCCCGAGCTCCGCGCACATCTTGCCATCATCAGGGCCGACGCCGGCATCGCCGACGACCTCCGCGTGGCGCTCCCGGGGACCACCGACGACCTGTGACGGCGCTCGCCGACACCTCGCTGTTCATCGCGCGCGAGCAGGAGCGACCGATCGGCGACGCCGTGCCCGACGAGCTCGCCGTCTCGGTGATCACGGTCGCCGAGCTGTCGCTCGGCGTCGTCCTCGCCGAGGACCCGGAGCTTCGGTCGAAGCGACTCTCCACCGTTGCGTTCGTCCAGTCGAACTTCGAACCCTTGCCCGTGGACGAGGCGGCCGCGCAGGCCTGGGCCGGGCTCGTGGCCGCGCTGCGGAGGGACGGCCGGCGTGCCCCGCTGAACGACTCCTGGATCGCGGCGATCGCGCTGTCTCGCGGTCTGGCGGTCGTCACGCGGGACGACGACTACGACGGCATGCCGGACCTCGAGGTCATCCGGGTGTGAAGCCGTAGCCGATAGCGCCTAGCAGCTGAACATCTACGTGCCGAAGGACCGTGAGCCCACGCTTCGGTACCTCGATCGCGTGAGCCGTCGGGTCGGGCGTCCGAAGAGCGAGCTGGTCCTCGCGGCGCACCATCCCTAGACACCTTCGCAAGGCTTCGAGATATGTCGATGCCGCTGCGTAACCTCACGTTCCGATGGAAGCCGGCTAAGCCGACTCTCGATAGGCTATAGTGCCTACATGCAGTTGAACATCTACGTCCCGAAGGACCGTGAGCCCACGCTTCGGCACCTCGATCGCGTCAGCCGCCGGGTCGGGCGTCCGAAGAGCGAGCTGGTCCTCGCGGCGATCGACGCCTACCTGGACGCCATCGACGGCGAAGGGCGATCCGGATCTCAGCGGGCTCTCCGGACCTTCGACCTCGGCCGGGGCGAGGTCCCCGCCCGATCCGAGCTGTACGAGCACGGGCGACCGACCTGATCCTCCTGGACACGAACGTCCTGGTCTACGCCTCGCACGAGGCAGCGCCGCAGCACGCCGCGGCGCGCGGTGTCGTCGAACGGGCGATGGACGGCCGGCTCGACGCGGCCCTCGTGCCCCAGGTCCTGCTGGAGTTCCACGCGGTCGTGACGGACCCACGCCGCTTCGAACGACCCGTCAGCGCCGGCGACGCCTGGGCGCAGGTCGAAGTCCTCGCCGCCGCGATCCCCCTCCTCGACGTCCCGGCGGAGGCGTTCGACCGGATGCCCGCGCTGGTCCAGCGCCACGGGCCGGTCGGCGGCGACGTGTTCGATCTCTTCCTCGTCGCGCAGATGCAGGCGCACGGCATCGACGCGATCTGCACCGAGGACGTCGGAGGCTTCGAACGCTTCCGGGACGACGGGATCCGGGCGGTCCGCCCGGCCGATGCGTGAACCGACCCGAGCGACCGGTCGCCTACGCGGTGGAGAGCTCTTCGACCGGCGTGTCCTACTCCCGAGCAGACCCGGCTGTCGGTGGGACGGAGTACCTTCGGACCATGGCACCAGCCTGGCATCCCCGAGAGCGTTCGGTTCGTCTGGGAGCAGGCGGAACGCCGGATCGATGCACAACTCAGGCAGGCGGATGCGCTCGACGCGAAGGCCGGGGCGATGGTCGGGATCCACGCGCTGGCAGCGGGCATCCTTGCGTCGATCCTCGGGAGGCTGACCGGTGGGACCAGGTGGATCGTCCTCGCTGGGATCGTCGGCCTGCTGGTGAGCGGCTGGTACGCCCTCCGCGCCTATCGGGCCGAGTCCTACGATCGGAGCCCCTCGCCCGATGAGCTGTGGCGGTTCGGCGACTGGACCGAGGAAGAGGTCATGCTCCGCTTCCTCTCGACCCGTTTCGCGGCTCTCGACAACAACCGCGCGAGGCTCGATGTGAAGGCCCGGAGCTTCGCTCGGAGCCTCTCGATGTTGGGCCTGATCGCGCTCGTGGTGGCCGTCGCGGCGGTCGTAGACTTGGTCGCCTCATGAACCAGCCGCAGGTGGACCCGCTTCCCCCGGCGATGCGCCGGCTCCCGCGGCCGCCCTCGCAGCGACGCGACGTGGTGAACGACCTCGGGTGGTTGTCTCGCGGCTTGGCCCGGAAGGCCGATGCCGCCGCGCGGCCGGCGATCGAGGCGTACCTCCTCGCCGAGGGTGAGGACTCCGGGCTTCCGCCAGATCCCGTTGAACCGCCGCCCCTGCCCGATCCTCCGGTCCAGCGACCTGACACGGAGACGAAGGGCGCGCGCCCGGCGACCGATCGACGGTAGCGGCCAGGGCCTCCCGCACACAAGACCTCGGCCCGAGCAGCGACCGTGCGCATGCGAACGACCCTTTTCGTCAGATCGTGGCACCACCGTGCTGGCTGTTGGGTCGGGCCCCGGAAACGCAGAGACCCGCCGGAGCGGGTCTCGCACCCAGCCACCGAAGCGACTGGGGGTGCACGGGTATGGTATCGGCCACTGCCCGGACGTGCGGATCTGCGCGTCTTGCCGACCCGGGGAACCTCAGGCCGTTCTCGTGCCCCCGCGCGTGTCAGGGTGACCTTGCTCGTGCTCGATCGCCGCGGCGACATCGCGGACCGTGATCCCCGGGTACTCACGCGTGATCTCTTCGGCGCTCATGCCGGCGCGATGGAGGTTCCAGATCGCCCTGGTCGGGACCCTCGGCCCGGCGAGGACGGGCGTCGACCCCAGCACGCCACGTCGGCGCTCGATCCGCGCCACGCGGCGGTGCGCCAGCCGGTCCGCTTCAGCCTGGGTCCTGAGCGTCGCGGCGAACGCCTCGATCGGCACCGTCAGCTCGATGATCAGTTGTCCGGGCCGGCGCCAGCTCTCCAACCCGCCTTCGGGCCGCTCGAGCAGCAAGTCCTACCCAGGGCTCCCGCCGACGAGCTCTCGAACCGGAGCCTCGGGCGGCCCACTCTGGAAGCCGATGACCAGCCGAACACCGAGCGCCTCGGCGACGCGCTGGAGCGTGGCGACGCTCGTCCTGTGACGACCGCTCTCCAGCCGCGAGATCGCAGAATGGCTGGTTCCCACCCGCCGGGCGAGCTCCTTCTGAGAGACCCCAGCGGCCGCGCGGTGCTTGATGACCAGACGGGCCAGCTCCTCGAACTGGGCCAGGCGCTGCTGCTCAGCGCGGTAAGCAGCGCTCGCACGGGCGCGGCGTCGCTGCGACTGCTGCGCGGTGCTACCGATGGGGTTCTCCGTCGACACGGCTACCTCCGGGAACGAACTGCCCGAGGTTACCAATTCTGATAAGCAGCCGTCAAGGCCGGCCACGCTATGGCGCATCGTGTCCGGCCGCACGCGGCCGCAGGCGCTTGGGCGCGTTCATCCGCTGCTGGAAGTCTGCCCAGCGCGCTTCGGCCACACCGATCTCTGCCTGCGGAACCTTGCCCGAGTCCTTGCGGAAGATGTGGAGCAGGACGATGAGGTTCCCCGACCTCCGGTAGAGGATCCGGTAGGGCTCCCGTCCGTAATGGCACCGCAGCTCACGAAGCTCACCTTGGAGCTGCGAGCTGTGCGGGAAGGGCAGGTGCGGGCTCGACGGGGTCAGCATGTTCAGCCGGTCGATCTGGTTGTCGAGGGCGACCTGGCGTTCGACCGACATCCCGTCGATGAACGCGTTGACGGGCTCTCCGCCCTCGGCTGCTCGGTAGTAGACGGCCTGCCGTGGCGGGACGTCGGTGCTAGCTTTGGCCGTGGCCGGAACAGCGACAGCGGCGTTCGTGAGGTCGGCATGAAGATCCGGAAGCAGCCCACCGAGGCCGAGCCGGAGTCGCCCCGCCTGCCCCCGCCGCCGCAGGTCATCTTCGACGATCGCGTCAACGACCTCGGCTGGCTCTCTCGTGGTCCGTCGCGCCGAGCCGACCGGGAGGCCGTACTGGAGCTCAAACCCCTCGCGCTGCGGGATGGCGAGGACTCCGGGCTGCCGCCCGATCCTCCCGATGGACCGCCGCTTCCTGCGCCGCCGACGCCGATCTGATCGGACCACGACGAGGCGGCGGATAGCCGAGAGCTCGAGGTTCCCGCGAACCATGTCATCGGTCCGCAGTACCCTTCTAGCCATCGTGAACGAAGCTGGTTCGTGTGGTGAGTCGCTCTGGGGAGTGCCACGATGACGGCATGGTGTCAGGAGCCTCTGACTTGATCGTCGTGGATCCCGCCGTCCTGCACGGACAGGCCCACGTGCGCGGCACGCGTGTGCCCGTCAGCGTGATCCTGGACTGCATCGCCGACGGGATGGGCGAGGCGGACATCATTCCGGAGTACCCGACGCTCACCTCCGAGGCGATAAGGGCTGCGGCCGCCTATGGCGCCGAACTCGGTCGCGACGAGACCTGAAGGCGGTCGAACCTTGCACCGCAATCTTGGAACCTCATCGCGTCCGCGTGCGCCGACTGAGCTGACCCGGCCGTGCGGCTCCATGCTTGTCTGACCGGCTCAGGTCACTTCGCTCCGCGAGCGCGATCGACGACCTCCTCGAGCCCCCCTTCGACCGCTCGATGCGATCGCACGGGTGAGCTGGTCATCGTTCCGCCGAGCCTCCTCTCCTGGCGCATACGGCCCAGAGAGGAGGAACGTGGGCACGCCTTCGAAGTTCGCACCGCTCCCTGGCCCGATGCTTCTCGACCCGAGCACGACCGAAGCGGCCTTCTTGAATGCGAACAGGACCAAGCCAGGCTCCCACTCGCGCACCTTGTCCTTGAGCAGCTCGACGCCTGCCTGCAGTTCGTCGTCGTCGATCTCCGCAGCGGAGGCGCTGGGGCGCTTGACCACGTCCGTCAGTCCGTTGCCTCGCCTCGAGAACGCCTCGTCCTCGGCGCCGGGCGTCGGATCGACGAGCAGACCGAGCCGCGCGAGGCGTGCCCAGAGACGTTTCCCGAGCTTGCCCTGGTAGTAGTGACCAGCGGCGACAGAAGGAGGCGCCGGATTGATGCCCACGAGCAGGATCCCGCCGCGACGAGGCGGCACATCAGCAAGCGTGATGACGGTAGAACCCATCCACCGTTCCTCGTTCCGGAATCCGGATGTCGAACTGCGTTCGCCGCGCGGTGCTCCGAAGGCCTCGAGTCGCTCCCCGACATCCGCCCCTCGCATCGGATAGGCGACCTGCTCGCGATCGATCGCGTCCATGAGCTCCCACTGCGACAGCCCAGCCTCCTCGGCCGCGCGACCGATCGAGAGCTCGCCCCGTTCGTACCCGCGGAGCGCTCGGTCCAGGTCCCAACGCTTGACGGACTCCTTGAGGAGGCGCCGGATCACGGTGGCTCGGTCGAGCGACTCCTCCTTCGCCACGCGCTCGAGATCCTCGAGGATGTCCTCCTCCAGCCGCAGGTTCACCTGTTCGGTCCTCATCGAGTGCCTCCCTTCAGTTCCTGCTCGATGGCGAAGACGACTTCCGCCCTCGCTCCCGCCACGACGGCGAGACGCCTGACGAGGCCGAGGGCGTCGGCGAGGTCCATGCGGCCCTCCCTGTAGCCGATGACCGGGAGGAGCAACGTCGGGACGGCTGCGATGCCCATCGAGGCGGCCACCCGCGACGCGCGGCCCTCGTCGACGATGCAGCGTCCGTCCTGTCTGCCGAGCGCGAGCACCTCGCTCTCTCCCTTCCCGAGCCGCTCGTTGTCCGCGAGCGCCCGAGCCAGCTTCCTCTGCTGGGCATCGAGCCCGACCCTCCTGATGGAACCGGCCGCTTCCGCGGCCCTGATCTCGGCCACCTCGACAGCCCCGATCCGCTCGCCGGCTTCGACGGACTCGGCCCAGACCGAAGGCGGCACGAGGAGCGTCTCGACGCACCGTGCGATCTCGACGAACGCGTCACACTTCGCGATGTAGATCAGGCTCGAAGCGTCGGTCGGTAGCTCAGTCCTCGGCATACGCTAGCCTAGAATAGCATATGGTGCCCTTGGCTCGCCGTCGGCGCTTCGGCACTCCACTGCGAATCCTAGGAGGACCTCAGGCCGTCCTGGTCCCCCTGCGCTGGTCTGGGCGAGCCTGCTCGTGCTCGATCGCCGCGGCGACATCGCGGACCGTGATCCGGAAACAGCACGACGAGGCGGTGGCGGAGTCGCCCCGCCTGCCACCGGCGCCGCAGGTCATCTTCGACGACCGCGTCAACGACCTCGGCTGGCTCTCTCGTGGTCCCTCGCGCCGAGCCGATCGGGAGGCCGCACGCGACCTCGAACCTCTTCTGCTGCGAGACGGCGAAGGGTCCGGGCTGCCGCCGGATCCTCAGGAGGGACCGCTGCTCCCCGAGCCGCCAACGCCGATCTGGCCAGACCACGACGAACGCGGGGACTAGGCCCGCGGCCGCCTACGGAGCCGAACTCGCTCGCGAGGAGACCTCACCGCTGCCCCCGCCGACGACGTGAGGCTCAAGCTCGACGAGAACCTCCCCAGAGGCGCGACCGGACGCCCTCGAGCGGTTCGGCCCCAACTGCTCGACCATGCTCGACGAACACCTCGGTGATCGTGGAACCCTCGCCGCGTGCGGGTGCGGCCCGCCGAACTGACTTTCGCGTTGGCATCGACGCGACGTCATCGACCCAGAGTGCGAGCGAGTCACTGGTCCATGCCCTGGAATGCCAGGCCCGACGCCGGCCGGCTCGGCAAGGGGATCCCGAAGTCGAACTGCTGGGCGAGCGACCCACTCGGGATCATGGCACCTCGACAGTCGCGGTGTCCCAGAGGATCGCCGGATCCAGGTCGTGGTACCCGTGGACGATCCGGTTCCTCATGGTCCGCATCTCGCTCCAGGGCAGCTCACGGCGCGACTCCGTCACGTCGGAGGGAAGACGGCTTGCCGCTTCGCCGAGAACCTGGAAGTTCCTCGCCACGATCTCGATGGCGTCCTGGTCGGAAGCGAAGTCATCGGGCGAACGATCGCTCGTCTGGCCCTGTATGCGTTCGATCGCGCGGATCATGTCCTCGACGAAGGCTCCCCACTCGCGTTCAGAAGACACGAACCGCCTCGTCGAGGATGCGGGCACGGAGCTGTTCACGGATGCTGTCTCGCGGCACGACGTCGACGGCCCGACCGAGAAGCGTAGCGAGGTGATTCTCGATCCGTGCGTACGTGAGAAGGCCGGCGGGACGTTCGACTTCGACCAACACGTCGACATCGCTTCCGGCCTTCTGATCCCCGCGCGCGACGGAGCCGAACAAGGCGATCGAACGGACGCCGAGCTCCTCGAGTTCCTGCCGGTGAGCCGCGATCGATCCGATCACGCGCTCCCGTACCAGCACTTCGTCGTTGACGGCCATGACTCCGGACAGGGTACGCCCAGTTGCGCCGGCGGCGACACCGCTCGAGCTGGCCCGACTGGCGGAGTTGTTCAACATGTCGGTCCTGGATCTCCTCGACGAGGAGCCAGTTGGGCGATCACGCGTCGGAGTGGGTCGAGGTGCACATGCTGGACGAGGGCGACGACACCCTGCGCGCGACGATCACCCTGGACGAGGACCGGCTCACCGTGGAGACCATGAGCGAGGAGCGAATGGACCGCGTGCTGTCCGTCGTGCTGGAGGAGATCGATGGCGCGGCGATGGTCCGGGACAAGCGGCGGGCGTTCGACCCGAGCGACATTGCCAGCGCCCGGAGGCGGGCGGCCAGGCCCGCGGAGGTCCCCGATTCGCCCGAGCTGCGAGCGCATCTCGAGCAGTGGCGCGATCGCATGGAGGTCCGGTGGTGCGAGGAGTCGATCCCCGCGCTGGGCGGCCTCACGCCTCGTGAGGCCGCGGCCGATCCCACCCGGCGAGAGGCCTGGAACGTCTGCTGGCCAGCTTCGGTCGCTACGCGGCGGACGAGCCGGGCTCTGCGACCATGCGCCCGGAGAGGCTCCGCGAGCTGCTCGGCATGGTTGGTAAAGCCACCTGACGTTTGGGCTCGGCGTGGTCGGCAGGGCCGCCAAACGCCACGGCAGGCACGTCCTTTGCAGACGCGCCTGGCACTGCTCGAGTCCTCGACCGTGATCGAGGAGCCAGGTGCTACGATGTGCTACATGCCTGACCACCCCGCCCGCGTCGGCGTCCGCGAGCTGCGCCAGAACCTCAGCGTTTACCTCGAACGGGTCCGGGCCGGTGAACGGCTCGAGGTCACCGATCGCGGGCACCCGGTCGCCGCGCTGATCCCACTGCCGAAGCCGTCCACGGCGATGGAACGGTTGATCGCCACCGGACGGGTCGAAGCCCTCGCGGGAGACCTCCTCGAACTGGCAGTGCCGCGGGGCCGTCCGTCCACCGCGGCGTCCGACGCGCTGGCGAGCCAGCGCGACGAGCGCCTGTAGGCGCATCGCGCTTCGCCGCCGCTCGTGGCCGGCTCCCTGACCTATCTCGACTCCTCGGCGCTCGTGAAGCTCGTCGTCCGGGAGGCCGAGACCCTGCCACTTCGCGCCTTCCTCCAGGATCATCCGTTCCGGGTGTCCAGCCGCATCGCGGAGGTGGAGGTGATCCGGGCGGTGGCTCGCGCGAGGCCAGCGGCCGTCCCGGCGGCCCGGGCCCTGATGCGGCGGGTCGGCCTCATCGAGATGGACGTCGCCGTCCTTCGCGAAGCGGCCCGTTTGAAACCGGCCGATCTCCGAACCCTCGACGCCATCCACGTGGCGTCCGCGCTGTCGCTGGCCGAGGACATCGACGTCGTGGTCGCGTACGACGCCCGATTGGGATCAGCCCTGGCGAGTGCGGGGATCGAGGTCACGGCGCCGCGGTGAGGCCGCCAGCAAGGCAGTCCACGAGGAAGCAGGGTGACCTCGAGCGCGCACGACGGTAGCGCCTGGCTATCTTCGCAACCGATGCGCACAGCTGCAGTCGCAGAGGCGAACCCGGACTCCGACCTCCGGATCCCGCCGCTCGCTCGCCTCGACGTCGCTTTCGAGCCGGGCGACCCGCCCCGGGCGGGGCGCTTCGCCCTGTTCGGACCAGGCGGGACCGACCTTCCCGACGGCGTCCTCCGCGAGCTGTGGTCCGACGGGGATGGGGAGCACGAGGGCGGCATCGAGCTGGTGGTTCCGGCCGGCGCCCGGTTGCGACGGAAGCTCGTGGCCGCGGCGATCCTCACGCCGGGGGAGGCGCTCGGCGTCCTGCTCGACACGCCCCCCGATGCCAGGCCCAGCGCGACCGCCTGGTCGGCGATCCTCGCCGCCGGTCTCACGCTCGTGGCCCGAGGTCGGCTCATGCCCGCCGTCACGCCGTCGGGCTTCGATGCCTGGCGCGTGGGGCCACTCGATCCTGCGTCGGCCCGCCTCGCCGACGAGATGGCCGCTGCGCTGCCGCCGATCGGCCACGCCGTTCGGCTCCCATCGAGCGCGCCCCTTCGCGTCCGCTCCCCGCTCGCGTCCGTGCGGGCGGCCTGGGACGCGGTGGCCGACGCGCTCGTGCGGACCGAAGCCGCCCCCCTGGCAACGGGCGCCACCCTCTTCGCCTGGCAGGAGCCCGTTGAGGCCGCACACCTGCGCCCGTGGCTCGTGGAGGCGAGGGGAGGGCTGGACGGAGGAGCGTCCGTCGCGCTCCGGGTCGAGCTCGACGCCGGGGAGGAGACCGGGCTGGCGGGCGTCGGCGAGCGCGGCCCAGAGGCGGCGGACCGGGTCGGCCGCGCCGTCGTTCAGCTCTCGAGCCGGGCCGACCCGAGCCTCGTGGTCGACTCGGCCGACTTCTTCGGCGCACCGGCCGCCGTCATCTCCAGCTTCGGCGGCGGCGCGGAGACGGAGCTGCTTCTCGCCCTCCGGCGGGGAGTGCGCGCGTGGCCGCGGCTGGAGCCCCTGCTCAGGCACCGGATCCCTGCCGGGCTCGACCTCGACGACGACGCGCTCGAGGATCTCCTCGGTGAAGCCGCCCCCGCGCTTGCGAGCGCCGGTATCGACGTGCTCTGGCCCGCCGAACTCGTCACGGACGGGCTCGCGCTGCGCGCAGAGGTCGTGGGAGCGCCTCCTCCGCTGGCCGGCGGGGGGTTCGACCTCGCGTCGCTGATCGAGTTCCGCTGGCAGCTCACGCTGGGGGGCGAGGCCCTCGACGAGGAGGAGATCGCGCAGCTCGCCGAGGCGAAGCGAGGACTCGTTCGCCTCCGGGGCCGTTTCGTCGCGGCCGACCCGGCGCTCCTCGCGCGGGTCCAGGCGCGCCGGGCCCGGCGGATGTCGGCGGCGGAGGCGCTCGGCGCGCTCCTTGCCGGGCAGATCGTCGTCGACGGCGAGGTGGTCGACGTGCGGTCCGAAGGTCCACTGGCCGGGATGGCCGAACGGCTTCGCGTCCTCGTCTCGGGAGCCCGGCCGAACCTGCCGGCGCCCGCCGGCCTCGTCGGGCGGCTCCGCCCGTACCAGCGACGCGGCGTCGCCTGGCTGCACGAGATGTGCGCGCTCGGGCTCGGCGGATGCCTCGCGGACGACATGGGCCTCGGGAAGACGATCCAGGTCATCGCGCTCCATCTTCACCGGCGCCGGACGGACGCGGGGCCGACACTGGTCGTTTGTCCCGCGTCCCTGCTCGGCAACTGGGAGCGGGAGCTGCGCCGCTTCGCGCCGTCGGTGCCCGTCCGCCGGTACCACGGGGGTGGCCGCCACCTCGACGACCTCGCGCAGGACGAGGTGGCGCTCGCCACCTACGGCGTGGCCCGGCGAGACCGGGCGGCGCTGGCCGCGGCGAACTTCTCTCTCGTCGTCGCCGACGAAGCCCAGCACGCGAAGAACCCCCGCTCCGAGACGGCCAGGGCCCTGCGGGCGATCCCGGCCCAGGCCCGGGTCGCGCTGTCGGGCACACCGGTCGAGAACCAGTTGAGCGAGCTATGGTCGATCCTCGACTGGACGACTCCAGGCCTCCTCGGGCCGCTCGAGCGGTTCCGCCGAAACGTGGCCCTGCCGGTCGAGCGGTTCCGCGACCCGGCGGCGACGGAGCGCCTCGCCCGCGCCATCCGGCCGTTCCTGCTGCGCCGGCGCAAGACCGACCCGGGCGTCGCACCCGACCTCCCGCCTCGGACGGTGACCGACCACCCGGTCCCGCTCACGGCCGAGCAGGTCACGCTGTACGAGGCCGAGGTGCGCGAGGCGCTCGACGCCATCCGCGGTGCGGATGGGATCGCCCGCTCCGGCCTGGTCTTCCGTCTCCTCACGGTGCTGAAGCAGATCTGCAACCACCCGGCGCAGTACCTGCACCAGCCCGGGCCGTTGGCCGGGCGCTCGGGGAAGCTGACCGCCCTCGAGGAACTCCTCGAGGTGATCCTGGCCGAGGGTGAGTCCGTCCTGGTCTTCAGCCAGTACGTCGAGTGCTGCACGCTCCTCGAACGGCGCCTCGCCGATCTGGGGGTGGGAACGCTCTTCCTCCACGGCGGCGTGCCCGTCCGCCGGCGCGACGCCATCGTCGCAGCCTTCCAGTCCGGCGACGCGCCCGTCTTCCTGCTGTCGTTGAAGGCGGGCGGGGTCGGGCTCAACCTGACCCGGGCCACGCACGTCATCCACTACGACCGCTGGTGGAACCCGGCGGTCGAGGACCAGGCGACCGACCGGGCCCACCGGATCGGGCAGGACCGGCCCGTCCAGGTGCACCGGCTGCTGGCCGAGGGAACGATCGAGGACCGCGTCGCCCAGCTCATCGAGCGAAAGCGGGGGCTCGCGGAGGCCGTCGTCGGGTCGGGCGAAGCCTGGATCACCGAGCTCACCGATCAGGAGCTGGCCGACCTGGTCGCGCTGTCACGCGGGGACTCCGGAGGCCCACGGTGAGCCCGCGCCGGTCGAAGCCCCCACGCGGATGGTGGCCGAAGTCCTCCCCGCGGCGGCCGGGCTACGGCCCGAAGCGGGAGGGAGGGCGCCGGTTCGGGACGACCTGGTGGGGCGCGGCGTGGGTGGACGCGCTCGAGCACCGGGCCAGCCTGGACCCCAACCGGCTGCCGCGCGGGCGAACCTACGCGCGGTCGCAGGCGGTGAGCGACGTCGAGGTGCGTGCCGGGGAGGTGATCGCGTCGGTCCTGGGGCGCCGCGCGACTCCGTACAGGGTCAGGGTTCGCGTCCGCCCGTTCGAGCCGAAGGAGTGGGACCGGGTGCTCGACGCGCTCTCTTCCGAGATCGGTCACGCGGCCGCCCTGCTCGACGGAGAGATCCCGCCCGAGGTGGCGGAGGACGCCCGTCGGGCCGGCCTCGACCTCCTCCCGGGCGCGGGCGAGCTGCAGCCCCGGTGTTCGTGCCCCGACTGGGCGGATCCCTGCAAGCACTCCGCCGCCGTCTGCTATCTCGTCGCCGACGAGCTCGACGCCGACCCCTTCGCGGTCTTCCTCCTCCGCGGGCGGACCAGGGAGGAGATCCTGTCGGCCCTGAGGTCTCGTCGCGCGGCCGCGTCGGGCAGGAGCGGGGCCCTGGCAGCGCTGGAGGAGGGCGCCGAGGCCGACCGCGGCATGCCGGCCAGCCAGGCGTGGGCACGCACGCCGGGACCGATCCCCCGCGCGCCGCTCCCCCCGCGGACGCCCGGGCCGCCGACGGTCCTGGCCGTCGACCCACCCGCGGACAGCGGCGTCTGGTCCGAGCAGCTGACGGCCCTCGCCGCCGACGCCGCCGCGCGGGCCTGGGCGCTCGCGACCGGCGCCGGCGGTTCCGGTCTCGACCTGTCGATCGACGAGGACATCGCCCGCCGGGCGGCCGATTCCCTGAGTGGACCGGGTCTTGCACAGGACCCGGCGCGGTCGACCGGCACGTGGACGGCCCCGCGCTCGGCGCCGCAGATGCCCGACAGGATCGCCCGGATCGCGAGGGGCGCCGGCCTGCCGCCGCGGGAGGTGCTCCGCCGCGCGATGGCCTGGCGAGACGGGGGGCCGTCGGGGCTGGATGTTCTCCTGCGCCCCTGGAGTCCGCCTCCGGCGGCGCTCGCCACGGGACGAGCGTTTCTCGGCGAGGCGGCAAGCGCGTGGCGGAACCGTCTCACGCTGGGCGACCTCCAGCTCCGCCTCGGCCGCGACGGGCGCTGGTATCGCTTCCGGCGCCTTCGCGATGCTAGCTGGGATCCGGACGGGCGGCTCGAGGTGCCCGAACATGGGTGAGCGCCACGGCTCCGTGGTCAAGCGCGCCGGCCGCGACGACCCTTAGCGGCTCACCGAGCTGGTCGAGAACACCTACCGGGTGCTCCTCCAGTCACGCTCGCGGCGACGGACGTGTTCGTGCGGTTCCGCCACGAGTGCTTCTCCTCGAACGCCTCTCACGCGAGCCACGCCGGGAACGAGTCCGCCCACAGGAACGGCCCTCCGCCGACCACGACGTTGAACGGCGCGTGCAGCTTGAACAGGAACGGCTCGCCCGGCCGCAGCGCCCCGAAGCGCCCCCGCCCGCTGGGCTGCCAGAAGTTCACCGCCTCGATGTACCTTCGATCGATGGCTGATGATCTGCGGGGCCGAGGGTCGCTGGGCATCTCAGGTGCCAGAATGGCGGCATGGTGCGGGGAACCGCCGAGATGATCGTCGTGGATCCTGCGGTCCTCCATGGTCAGGCCCACGTTCGAGGCACGCGGGTCCCCGTCAGCGTCATCCTCGACTGCATCGCAGAAGGCATTACCGAGAAGGACATCGTCGAGGAGTATCCGCCGCTCACATCGAGAGCGATCAGAGCGGCCGCTTCCTACGGCGCCGAACTCGCTCGCGAGGAGACTTCGCCGCTGCCTCCAAGCTCGACGTGAGACTGAAGCTCGACGAGAACCTCCCCCGAAGCGCGATGGAGCACTCCCACGACAGCATGGTGAAGCGCACACGCCGATCCTGAGTGACATACACCGCGAGCCGGGCTCGGGCGCGTCGCCGGCGCCCGGTAGGCTCCTCGCCGTATGGACGACGCCAAGGCCGCATTCCTGTTCGGCACCGTCCCCGACTGGGCCGACCCCGACGACCTTGACGACCGCTCGGAGCTCCTGGAGGGCCAGATCGACACGGGCCCCGGCGCGGTCGGCGCCTTCCGCTCGGCGGCGTACGAGGTCGTCGCCAACCAGATCGCCGATGGCGAGCCTCCCTAGGTCATGGACGGCATCGTCGATCCCGACGGCCCGTTGGAGTACCTCGCCGGCAACCTGGTCGTTGAGCCCGCCTCGCTCTGCGCGAACGCCGTCCTCACCCATCGCCTGACCGAGGCCGAGCGCGCCACCGACAGCCTCTCCGTCGACGCCGACCTGGCAGGCTTCAAGCGGCGCGACGATCCCATCAGGACCACCGGCGGCGACGATCTGCACACGGACCTCCTGGATAACGGCGGACCGTGCTGGCACGGCCCGGACGGCTGGCTCGAACGGTTCGCCCCGGGCGACCTGCTCGCCGTTCGTCTCCGCGGCGACGCCGTCGCGATCGAGATCCTGAACGCCCAGCCGCAACCCGACCCCGGCCTGGTCCAGCGGCTCCGGAACGCCTACGACGTCGAGGTCGCCGAGCCCGAGCTCCCCGTCTCCATGGAGGACATCCTGCTGGGCATGCTCGCCGCCGGCCGGGGCCTGTTCGCCACGCCCCAGTCACCCCTGTCCGACCTGTGCGAGGCGGCCGGCCTGGAGGTTCGCGGGCACCTCGTTGCCCACGACGAGTCGATCTGGGCGAACGAACGCCTGCTCCATCGCTTCCACCGCGTGACCGACCGCCTGAAGGACCGCGACGATCAGCTCGCCGCCCTCGACGTCCTGGACAGATTCGATGACCTGACCGAGGATCGTCTACCCCTGAAGAGGGCGCTCTCCACGCTGCAGGCGCCGGACGTGCTGGAGGTCGTGACCGCCGAGATGCTGGGCTTCGAGGACGACCCGGACCGGCTGGAGCGCACCGATGCCTTCGCCGAACGCCTGTCCCGCGCGGCCCGCCGGCCGGCGGAGGTCGCAGTGGCGCGGTGGCTCGCCGCCGTGGTGGCCGAGCGCCGGGGCGATCCCCTGACGGCCCTCGACCACCTCCGGGCCGCCGTGGAGGCCGGACCGCAGTGGGGCCCGGCCGTGGACCGCCTCGCCTGGTACCGGTCCGACCAGGGCGACGCGGCCGAAGCCGCGCGGCTGTGGCGCCGGCTGGGGATCGGTCCCGACGTGAACCTGGATCTGGCCGAGGTCGGATCGTTCGCCGGCTCGTCCGGAGGCTCCGCGAAGCTCGGTCGCAACGAGCCCTGCTGGTGCGGCTCTGGCCGGAAGTTCAAGGCGTGCCACCTGGACCGGCCCGCGGTGAGCCCGCTCCCCGACCGCGTCGGCTGGCTGTGCCGGAAGGCCGTCGCCTACCTCGAGCGGCGAGGCGGCGGGCCAGAGAGAGATGTCATCGAGCTGGCCATGGCACGGGCGGAGGAGGACTCCCAGGAGGCCGTCGCCGAGGCCCTCGGTGACCCGTTCGTGATCGACATCGCCCTGCACGAGATGGGCTGGTTCGATCGGTTCCTGACCGAACGGGGACCCCTGCTGCCCGAGGACGAGGCGCTCCTGGCCGCGTCATGGACGCTGGTCGACCGGTCCGTTCACGAGGTCGTGGAGGCCGATCCCGGCGTGGGCCTCGTGATCCAGGACCTGAGGAAGGCCGAACGGATCCGGGTGCGCGAGCGGACCTTCAGCCGGACGGCCACGCCGGGGATGCTGATCTGCGGCCGCGCTGTGCCGGACGGCCAGACCCACCAGTTCGTCGGCGGCGTGTTCGCCGTGGCGCCCGGGACCGAGGGCGCGCTCCTGGACCTTCTGGACCGCGGCGACCCGTTCGAGCTGGTCGAGCACGTGGCCGCCACCGAACGGCCGCCGGCGATGCGGACCCGGGAGAACGAACCGATCGTGTTCTGCGAGGCCCTCGTCGGGGTGCCCGACACGGGCGCCGCGAGGCGGGTGCTCGACGGCCGCTACCGACGCGACGAGCCGAACGAGTGGGTGGAGATGCATACCCTGGAGGACGGCGACGACATCCTGCGGGCGACGATCACGCTGGACGGACGGCGGCTCACTGTGGAGACCATGAGCGAGGAGCGGCTGGACCGCGTGCTGTCCGTGGTGCTCGATGGGATCGAAGGAGCGGCCCTGATCGAAGACGAACGGCGGCCGTTCGACCCGCGCAGGCTGTCCGGCGACGCGAAGCTCACCCCGCCCGAGGTTCCCGATCACCCCGAACTCCAGGCCCATCTCGAGGAGTGGCGCGATCGCATGGAGGTCCGCTGGTGCGACGAATCGATCCCGGCGTTGGCGGGCCTCACGCCGCGGGAGGCCGCGGCCGACCCCACCCGCCGCGAGGCCCTGGAGCGGCTGCTGGCCAGCTTCGACCGGCTCGGGCCGGACACACCGGGCTCGGCGACGATGCGCCCGGCGAGGCTCCGCGCGCTCCTCGGCCTGGTCGGTACCCCGAGCTGACGATCGACCCAGATCTCCGTGATCACCGTCGCCGAGCTGTCGCTTGGCGTGGTGCCCGGGCTCGAGGTCGTCCGCACGTAAGCCGCGGCTAGTGGTCCGTCGCCGAAATAGCGGGGGTATCGAATCGGCTACCTAGAATCGAGACGGTGAGATCTCCGCAGACGCTGAGCGAAGCCGACCGACGTCTTCTTGCCGCATGGGCCGCCGATTGCGCAGAGCGGGTTCTGGGGCTGTTCGAGGCCGAAGCTCCAGCCGATGACCGCCCTCGCGCTGCCATCGCCCGCACTCGGGCGTTCGCCCGCGGAGAGCTAAACACTGCCGAGGAGATCCGCCGTCGATTCGTCGGTGGTGGGGGCGCCGGTGATGTAAAGGCTCCCGCTGCAGCTGCCGCTGCGCGAGCCGCCGGTCAAGCCGTAGCCGTCTGCCATATGGGCGCGCACGCCCTGGGTGCCGCGGCGTACGCCGTCAAAGCCGCCAGCTTGGCGGCCCCCGACCGGCCAGAAGCCGTCACCGACGAGATCCGTTGGCAGCTCAACCACATGACGGCAGAGGTCCGGGCCGCCCTGCGAGCCCTCCCACCTATCGGCGAAAACTCATCAGGCCCTCTCGGGCCTGGACTCCTCGCATCAGGCCAACTCGGCACGATCATCCGTGACCTCCAAGCCGGTCTCACCCAATCCGCCCCGGAGTGACCCGAGGATCTCGGAACCCGGTTCCGAAATGTCAGCGCCGACGGTTTTCGTCCAGCGAGGGCCAAGCGCGCGGTAGTTGGCGATCTGCATGACCTAGGAAGCACCCAGCCCATTTCTGCGACAGACCACCAGCTACCCGGTGACGAGCTCTCGAACCGGAGCTCCCGCCGGGCCGCTCTCGAAGCCGATCACGAGTCGAACACCGAGCGCCTCGGCGACACGCTGGAGCGTGGCGACGCTCGTCCTGTGACGGCCGCTCTCCAGCCGCGAGATCGCCGAGTGGCTGGTACCGACCCGCCTCGCCAGCTCCTTCTGGGAGATCCCCGCGGCCGCGCGGTGCATGATGACCAGACGGGCCAGCTCCTCGAACTGGGCGAGGCGCTGGCGCTCGGCCCGGTAAGCGGCATCCGCGCGTGCGCGTCGCCGCTGCGCCTGCTGTGTGCTGCTGCCGATCGGGTTCTTCGTCGCCACGGCTACCTCCCGGAACCTCGCGACCGACAGCCCATCGATGAACGCGTTGACGGGCTCCACGCCGTCGGGCACTCGATGGTAGACGGCCTGCAGGTGAGCCACCAGCGGAAGGCACGACCAGGCGCCGACAGGCCGATCCGGTTCGCCCGTTCGGGCGCCTCCTCCAACGATGCCTGCCGCACCGCGCTTCGCGCTGCACCTGCAGACCACGCTGGCGGCATCCCCCGTTTCTCGATGTGCTACGGTGTAGAACATGCGCACGGTCGGCATCCGTGACCTCAAGCAGAACGCCAGCTCAGTGATCCGGCGCGTCAAGGCCGGCGAGTCCATCGAGGTCACCGAGCGCGGACGGCCGGTCGCGCGGCTGGTCCCGATCCCCGCTTCGGAGGACCCGGTCGAGCGCCTCGTCGCCGAGGGGCTCGCCGCCCCGGGCGAGGGCAGCATCGTCGACCTGCCCCCGCCGATCGTGCTCCCGCGGGGCCGGCGGCTCCCGTCGACGATCCTCGCCGAGCTGCGGGACCAGGAGCGGTGACGACCGCACGACGAGACGTCGCGTACCTCGACGCCTCGGCGATCGTGAAGACCGTGATCCGCGAACCTGGATCGACGAGCCTCAGACGGTACCTCGGGCGAGCGACCGTCCACGCCACGTCGGCGCTGTCCAGGGCCGAGGTCATCCGTGCGATCAGGCGCGCCGACGCCGGCGCCGTTCCCCGCGCACTGGCAGCCCTGGACGCCCTGTTCCTGATCGGGGTCACGCGATCGCTCCTCGACGCCGCGGGCGCCCTGGACCCGGCCGAGCTCCGGACGCTGGACGCGATCCACCTGGCGTCCGCGCAGATGCTCGTGCCGAGGCTCGCGGCGATCGTCACCTACGACGCGCGGATGGCGGCCGCCGCCGCGGCCCTCGGCATGCCGGTCGAAGCACCCTCCTGACCCGGCCCGGACGGCACGGGATAGGCTTCCCACGATGCCCAGACGGCCGACCACGGACCACGTCCGGGGGTTCTACGAGCGCGCAGCCGGGAGCTACGACCGGAGCATCCGCACGACCGAGCGCCTCGCGCGCATGGACGAGGGCCGCAGATGGGTCGCCGAACGCGCCGCCGGCGACACGCTGGAGATCGGCGTCGGCACGGGCCTGAACCTGGCCCACTACCCGCCCGACGTGAGCCTGACCGGCGTGGACCTGAGCCCCGCCATGCTCGCGCAGGCGCACCGACGTGCCGACGATCTGGGCCGCCGCGTCGAGCTCCTCGAGGCCGACGCACAGGCCCTGAGCTTCCCCCACGGCAGGTTCGACACGGTCGTGTTCAGCCTGTGCCTGTGTTCGATCCCGGACGACCGGCAGGCCGTGCGCGAGGGCGTGCGGGTCCTGAAGCCCGGAGGGCGCATGCTGCTGATCGAACACGTCCGCAGCCCGAACCCGATCGTCCGCGCGGGCGAGCGGCTGCTCGAACCCCTGGCCCTTCGGTTCCAGCACGACCACCTGACCCGCGAGCCGCTCGAGCACCTGCAGGCCGAGGGCCTGCGGATCGACGAGGTCGAACGGTGGGCCTGGGGCATCATGGAACGCGTCTCCGCGACGAAGCCCGCCGACGAGGGAGCGACCGGATGAACGGAGCGACGGACGCACCGGGGTTCACCCTTCAGCTCCGGACCACGCTGGCGGCGCCGTCCGCGCGCGTGTTCGAGCTGCTGAGCGACCCCGACCAGGTCAGGCGCTGGTTCGGGCCGCAAGGGTACACGGCGACCCACGTCGAGCTCGACCCCCGCGTGGGAGGCGCCTACCGGATCGCGATGCATCCGCCGGAAGGCGAGGACTTCCACATCCGGGGCGCGTTCACCGAGGTCGCGCCCGCCGAACGGCTCGCGTTCACGTTCGTCTACGAGGAACCCGGCCCCGACGACGTCGAGACCCTCGTGACCCTGACGCTGCGCGAGCCGGCCGCGGGTTCCACCGATCTGGCCCTGCAGCAGAGCGGCTTCGCGACCGAGGACCGCCTGGAGCTCCACAGGGGCGGCTGGTCCGACAGCCTCGAACGACTGGCCGCGGTGATCTCCGAACCGTCCTGAGATGCGCCGCGGCGCGGCTGGCGCCCGGACGGACGCGCAGTTCTCATGGAACGCGAACTCCGGATCGACGTGGAGCCCTGGCCCCGCGTTCCGTCGACCAGGGTGCCCCTGGGACGGGGACCTCGGCTCCGATTCAGCTCGTGAGGTTGAAGACGAAGTCGTACTCCGTCCCGCCGTTCCGCGACATGAGCTGCATCTCGCCGGTCGCGTTCGCGTACTTCCCCGTGCCCCCTGTGATGGCCAGGGTCGTGTCGGACGCGTCCAGGAACTGCCCCTCGACCGCGATCGAGCCGCCCTTCAGCATCGTGATCCAGCGGCACTCCCAAGATCCCGCCTTCGGGTCGATCCGCACGCAGTCGCCCTGATCCTTCCCGACCTTCTTCGCGTCGTTCTCGTCGAACACCTTGTTGTGGAACGTGAGCAGGTCGCCGGTGCTGTCACCTGCTTCGCCGACGTCCACCACCGTGTCGGTCGTCGCGTGCTCGATCACGTGCACGACCTTCGCCGACGACCGGCCGGTCGACCCCGCCGACGCCACGGTCGCCATGACTCCCACGACCAGCACCGCCAACCCGGCGACGCCGAAGACCCACAACCGCTTCCCCATGATCGTTCCCCCTCTCTCTGCCGTCTCCCGAAGCCTACGAGCCACCGCGTGCGAACGAGTGCCCATCCCAGTACGCGCGCAGCCGGCGCCTCCCGGGGAGGCCCTTCATCTCCAGGTGGATCGCGTCCGGCGTCTCGCGCCCCCCGATGTCCAGCAGCAGGTCGAACGGGCCGCCGGTCATCCTGCGGAACGCGCGCTCAGGACCCGGCGAGTCGGTCGACGCCTCGAGGTAGGTCACCGGTCCGGTCGCGAACTCGCCGGTCTCGGCCCACACGAACACGACCCCGCCACGCCCTCGGACGTACGCCACGGCCTCGTCGCTGGCCAGCACCTTCACCGTACGCGCACGATACGCCGAACGAGGACGGGCGGAGCCGTGAGGCCCCGCCCGTCGAAGCATGCCTGGGGCGCGCGCGCCCCCCTACTCGGGCGGGATCTCAGCGAACGCGTATTCGACCTTGATGCCCTTCCGCGCCTTGACGCTGCGCATGATCAGGTAGATCACGAGGCCGAGCGCGAGCGTGGCCGCCACGATCACGTACGGGAACGCCCCGCTCGAGTAGGCGAGCCCGAGGTCGGGCACGGTGATGAACGAGACCACCATGAACCCGGCCGTGACGAACCCGATCGCGCCCAGGATCGTCACCCACGGCAGGTTCCCGAGCTTGAACTTCGCCCCCGGCGATGCCTCGTAGACCTTCTTCGCCCGGTACGGCAATAAGGCGGCCGCCAGCGCGCTCACGACGAAGACGCACCCGTTCGCGAACGTCACGCCGAGCGCCCAGCGCGTGCTCCAGTCGGCCACCTTGTTGAACGCGAAGATGACCGGGATCGCCGCGATGAAGTACGCGATGTGGGCGTTCGCCGGCGTCTTCCACCGCGCGTTGACCCGAGAGAACCAATCCGGCAGCAGGCCGTCCAGGCCCTGGGCCACCATGATCCTCGTGCACCCGATGTAGCAGTTACAGACGATCTGGAACGAGTTCAGGATGAACCCGAACCCGATCAGCACGATGATGACCCAGCTCCCGGTCAGGGACATCGCCATAAGGTTCGGCAGCATGTAGCCGCCGCCGATCAGGGCGCTGCTGTTGCCCAGCCAGTACCCGGAGGACGCCACCAGGATCCCGTCCTGCCCGATCCCGTGGCGCATGGTCACGGCCAGCAGGATCAGCAGGGCGGCCGTGGCGGCCAGCGAGCCGACCAGGATGAACATCTGGTTCCGGAACACGTGGGCGTTCTTGATCTCGCCGCCCTGCTCCACGGAGTACGTCGCCCACTGCAGGCTGGTCCACGCGATCGGTGCGACCATCAGGGTCCCGAACAGCCAGAACGGCGGGGCGAAGTTCACGCCCGCCGCCGCGGCCGCGGCCTTCGCCTGACCGAAGAACCCCTTCACGCCGTCCACGGACGCGGCGAACGCGTTGATGTGCCCGTGGAACGCCGACGGGCTCGTCGTCAGGAAAAGGATCACCACGATCGCGAACGACAGCAGGATCGCGTACCACATCACGAACTGGAAGCGCACGTAGTTGCGGAACCCGCTCACCAGCAGGACCAGCGCGACCAGCGCGTTCAGGATGCTGATCGTGATGATGCCGTTCGACGTCGCGCACCACGTGCCGAACGAGGTGAACGCGTGGATATGCGTGGTCACCCCGAGGCCGAGGAACGTCGGCGCCAGCCCGAGCGTCGCCATCAGCCATCCGGAGAGCGCGACCCATTGCAGGATCCACACGACGAAGAACGCGAAGACGATCGTGAACCCGACGCCGCCGCCGAACACCCGGCTCTGGAACACGTAGTCGCCGCCGGAGCGCGGCAACGACGTCGCCAACCACGCGTACGCGAGCGCGACGGGCAGCTCGAACAGGAAGGCGAACAGGATGCCCAGGGTGAGGTTCGACCCCTGGAACGCGGTCGGCGCCCACACGAACGTCCAGGGGAAGATGATCCCCATCGTCAGGATGTTGTAGATGAACGCCGAGTAGGGCGACATCACCCGGACCAGACCCGAGGCTCGCCTCGTGAAGACCTGCGGACTTACCGCTTCGGCCATGCCCCCTCCTTCTCACGGCACCCCCGGCGCGGGCACTACCCGGAGGTGAACTGCTGCGCCACGACCTCGTCCCCCCGGATCGCCACGATCAGACCGCGCAACACCCCCTCTCCGTACTCGCTCCCCGGGTTGAACGCCGGGGTCCGTCCGATCTTGATCCCGCCCCTCGACTCGTGGATGTGACCGTGGAGCCCGACGACCGGCTGGTACTTCTCGAGCGCTTCGGTCACCGCCCGGCTGCCGCCGCCGTAGTAGACGGCCTGCCCGTGGTCCATGATCGGGGCCGGCGGCCACACGGACGCGTCCAGCTTCATGCACGTGTCGAGCGTGGAGTCGAGCGGCGGGCAGTGGAAGTTGAACACGCACCGGGACGGGTCGGGGACGCCGGCCATGAGTTCCTCGATCCCTGCGGCGATGTCCTCCTCGCTGCGTTCCCGTGGCGTCTCCCACGGCGTCGGGGTCGAGTAGCCGACGGTCACCATCGTGTGCTCGTCGTCGAGCTGGATCACCCGGTTCTCGCAGTCGACCGCGCGCTCCTGAGGCGACTCGGCGAGCGCCGTGAGCACCTCGTCGGTGTCGTCGTTCCCGCCGCACAGGTAGACCCGGACGTGGCTGCCGGCCAGGCGCTCCTCGGCCAGAACCATCCACTCGGCCAGCCGCGCCTTTGCCAGCTCGTCGAACTTCGCGTCGATGCGGTCCTGGTGCCCCTCGTAGGTCCGGTACTCGTCGACGTCGCATTCGAACCAATAGAACCCGAGCGTGTCGAGCCGGTCCTTGAAGGCACGGAGCTCCTCGGGCGACTCCATCGTCCGGACCGTCCCCTGGAGGCTGGCGCGCCACGAGCCGCCGCCGTTGCCGACGATCGGGACCAGCAGCTTGCCCATGAGGTCCCCGCCGAACACGAGGGCGTCGACCTCGTAGAACTTCGCGGCGTTCACGAACTTGCGGAACGTCGGCTCGGAACCGTGGATGTCGCTGGCGTAGAAGATGCGGGTGGGCTCGCCGCCGGCCTTCCCCTTCTTCCAGAACCTGGACACGGCTCAGGGCTCCTCGAGCATCGGGGCGAAATCGTCGACGTCCCGGTACCACTTCTTCCGATCGCCGACCTTCGCGCGCATCCGCCAGCCGAAGCTCTTCGGTCGTTCTTCGATCCGCCCGAGCGCGCCGTCGACCCGTGATCGAACGGCGCCGCGTTCCTCGTCGGACAGCTGCGGGTAGCCCGCGGCGAGCTCGGCGACCTTCTCCAGGTTCATCGTGACGGTGCGCCACAACCCCCAGTCCCCGCCACACAGGTCGGCGATGTAGGCGATGTTGATCGTCTCGTCGTCGGTGTCGCCGAGCGGATGCTCGAGCAGCAGCATGATCGTGTCGATCACGTCCTTCTCATTGATCCTGACGATCTGCATCTTCTCAAGCAGCAGCTCCGCGAGGGGGATCGTCGGGTCGTCCTTCTCCAGCCGGCCGTTCCACAGGATCGTGTGGCAGAAGTCGAGCTTGTCGAGGAACACATCGATCTGGAGACCGACGTCCGCGTGGCCGAAGACCTGCCGCGTCCCCTCCGACTCGACGTAGACGCCGCGGTCCTCCGCGTAGCCGAGGTGGGTCATGAGCGCGCGGATCCGGTCGGCCTCGCGGCCGTAGCCGGCGAAGTCGACGTCGGTGAACCTCCGTCCCATGTCCTGCTGCAGGTGGCGATACCTGGGGCAGTGCCGGGCGAATGCCAGTGCCCCGACGAGCCGCAGGGTGACGCCCTGTTCCCGTGACGCCTGGAGGACGCGGTCAGCTTCCGCCTCGAAGCCCTCGTTCTCCAAGATCCCGCCCCCGGGCCAGCGCCGCACCACGCTCCTGATCCGAGGAGGGTGCGCCTGATGGGACGATTGTGTTCGATGCCGGGACGGAGGGCAAGGGGCCCCCGCGTGCGATGCGCGATCCAAGCGTTCGTCGCGGGGCCTCGGGGGCGGGTTGCCACCCCCGGGAGGGCGGCGTACAAAGACGAGCCGACGCACGTTGGATCGATCGACACGGCCGCCGGTCGACCAGCCAGACCCTCTCGAGGGTTCGGGTGAACCCGCGGACGCCGCCCGCATGGTCGAGCGCGGTGGGGTGCGTGCTGGAAGCCCGAGAAGGAGAGCACGACCCGATGAACCGAACGACGGACGCACCCGGGTTCGACCTGCACCTCCGGACCACGCTGGCGGCACGGCCGGCCCGGGTCTTCGAGCTACTGAGCGACCCGGACCAGATCCGGGGCTGGTTCGGACCGCACGGGTACACGGCGACCCATGTCGACCTGGACCTCCGCGTGGGCGGCGCCTACCGGATCACGATGCATCCGCCCGAGGGGGAGGACTTCCACATCCGGGGCTCGTTCACCGAGATCGCCCCCGCCGAACGGCTCGCGTTCACGTTCGTCTACGAGGAACCCGGCCCCGACGACGTCGAGACCCTCGTGATCCTGACGCTACGCGAGCCGGTCGCCGGCTCCACCGAGCTGGCTTTGGAGCAGGACGGCTTCGCGACCGAGGCCGCCCTCGATCTCCACAGGGGCGGCTGGTCGGACAGCTTCGAGCGCCTGGCCACGTTGATCCCGGCCCCCTAACCACCCGGGCGGAAAGGCTCACGCGTGGACATGTGCCCCCGACGGGCGGAAAGGGGGTGTCCTTCGGATATCCGGATATCCGAACGAGGCCGCGGGATCGCGCAGGAGCCTGCGCTCCGCGTACCTCCACGCGGAACCGACCCCTGGTATCCGGCCCCGAGGAGAAAAGGACCGACGGTCCGGACCCTGCGATGGGTTGCCGAGAGGTACCGTCGCGGCCGGATGCCAACCACTCGCATGCTAGCATGCATGAGCATGCGAACGACCGTCGAGATCACCGACGACCAGCGCCTCGCGCTCACCGCCCTGGCTTCGAAGCGCGGGCTCCGCGGGTTCTCCCTCTTGGTCCAGGAGGCGATCGACCGGTACCTCGCCGAGCAGCGGGGCGACCACCTCGAAGCGGTCCTCGCCCTCCGAGGATCCCTGTCGAACGACGAAGCCGACGAACTCGAACGCCGCATCGCGGAAGCCTGGGCATCCTGGCCGGCCGACGGGGTTGCGGAACTGCCAGACCGCACCTCGTCGTGACCGACGGACCCGTCGTCGTCGACTCCGACCTCCTGATCGACTTCCTTCGGGGTCACGACCCGGCTGCGTCGCAGGTCGCCGGATGGATCGAACACGATCGCCTCCGCCTCACGGCGATCTCCGCGTTCGAGCTGCGCCTGGGCGCCGACTTCCTCAAGCGTCGGGCGGCGATCCGGGCCCTGATCGCGCCGCGTACCCTCCCCCTCGACGCTGCCGGCGCGCTGCTCGCGGGCGAGCTCTACGCGACCGCGCGCGCCGAGGGCCGAACGATCGACCTCCGCGACGCGCTGATCGCCGGCGTCTGCCGGCGGTTCGAGCTCCCGCTCGCGACGCGGAACGTCCGCCACTTCGAACGCATCCCCGGCCTCGAGCTCATCCCCCCGGCCTGACGCATCCGGATATCCGAACGGACACCTTCCGAGCCGGATACCGCCGTCACCCTCGGTCAGACGCGCGGGGAGCCGCCGTCGCGTTCGAACCTTCCCACGATCACCTTGAGCGCATGGATCTCCGCCGTGAACGCGTCCCTACCGAGTGGAGTCGCGCTCACCCACGTGCGGGGCCGTCGACCTTCGATCCGCTTCTCGATGGCCACGAACCCGGCCTCCTCCAGCACCTGCAGGTGGCGCGACAGGTTCCCGTCGGTCAGCTCGAGGCTCTCCTTCAGGTACTTGAAGTCGGCGCGCTTCGTCTCCATCAGCACGCCCAGGATCCCGAGGCGCACCCGCTGGTGGATGACGTCGTCCAGCCGGACGACCGGATGCGTCACAGGCTCGCCAGCCGGCGGTGCTCGGCGAGCGCGGCGACGGCCGAGCACGCCAGCATGAACATCCCGATCGCAGCCATGTCGAACGAACAGTTGACGGATGAGAGCGAGAGGAAGTTGTCGATGATGTACAGGCCCGAGCAGACGGCGAGAACGCCGACCGTGACGGCCGCGATCGCGAGCCATGGGCTCCGTACCAGTATCGCCAGGACGAGCAGGCCCACGGCGATCGCGGCGACCGGTGCCGCGGTCGGGATGATGTCGTACCCGAACAGCACCGCCGCCGGGAAGTTCACGTAATACTCGCCGAAGAGTGTCGGGAACACGCCGATGATCACGGCGCTGGCCGCGATCACACCTGCCGTCCACGCGATCGTGCGGCGATGCAGCCGCGCGGCCTCGCCCGCGACCAACGCGCTCGCGAGGGCCAGGCTGCCGGCCGACCACACGTCGTACGGGAGGAACCTGAGGCCCCCGATCGAGATCGAGAGAGCGGCCCCCACCACCGCGACCGCGACGGTGGTTCGGCGCCACCGGTGCAGCCACGCGATCCCGGCGAGGCCGAGCAACCCCGCGGCCGTGACGCTCACCAGATGCAGGACCAGCTCGACGGACCGCTCGTCGCCTCCCGCGGAGACATGGCGGAACAGTGCTCGCGAGAGCACGTCGCCGATCAGTGGGACGTAGAAACCGAGCGCCATCCACAACACGAGTGCGCCGATCCCGACGTACGGTCGGACCTCGGTGCGCACGGGCCTGCTGCGATAGAACCAGAAGACCGTCGCGTACGCTCCGCCACCGACCACGAACCAGTACATGCTGTTCGCGGTCGACGCGTACCCGTCCTGGCCGCCGCGGCACGTCGTTCCGCTCGCCACCACCACGAGTCCGAACAGCGCCAGAGGGAACCAGAACGAACGCCGTGCCGCCCTCGTCCGTCGTCGCACGGTCTCGGTGGCCTGGAGCAACTCCGCTGCGTCCGCGTCCTCGATCGATGCCACGGCTCCCTCGCCGGCTCGCCAGGTCCCGCCCAGTCGAACTCTATGATGCAAAGTACTTTGGAGTCAAGGCTCCGTCCGATGGTGTCGGTGGCGCAGCGTACCCTCGACGTTGGTCGCACTACCCGGCGTTCGGCCTCTCGTGGCTGTGTACACTTACCGCTGTCAAGGAGCGCCACATGGAGATCGGGATCCGGGAGCTGCGAGCACGGCTGAGCCACTACGTCGGGATCGTCCGCGCCGGCGAGGAGATCGTCGTGACCGAGCGCGGCCGACCCGTCGCACGGCTGATCGGCGCATCGGACGGGAGCGCGATGGACCGGCTGGTGGCGCAAGGGATCGTTCGGATGCCCGGACAGACGCGGCGATCCGCTCGCACCATGAAGCGCGTCAGTGCCGATGGCAGCGTCGCGGACCTGGTTGCTGAGCAGCGCCGGTGATCATCTACTTCGACACGTCCGCCCTCCTGAAGCTCCTGGTGGACGACGAAGGATCGGACGACGCGGCCGAGCTCTGGGACGCGGCCGACCTGGTACTCGCCTCCCGGCTGGCGTATCCGGAAGCACGAGCCGCACTCGCGGCCGCTGCGAGGGCGCGCCGCCTGGCCCCCGGCGCCCACCGGAGCGCGAAGCGCACCCTCGATCGCACATGGCGGCAAGTCGCCATCGTCGAGGTCTCGGCGAGCATCGCCCAGGATGCCGGTGACCTTGCCGAGCTCCACGCCCTGCGCGGCTACGACGCGGTGCACCTCGCCTCGGCCGGCGCGGCATCGAACGGCGCACTGGTCCTCGCCACGTGGGATCGTGACCTCGCGTCGGCGGCGGTCAGCCAGGGTATGGGCGTCGCGCCCGACCCTGCGTTCTGAAGACGGCGATCCGTCCGGCACACTGCAAGGTGATGGACGGCGACCTGGTCACCCCCGGCGGCATCGCGATCCCCGCGTCGGCGATCACCTGGCGGTTCTCCCGAGGAACCGGGCCGGGCGGTCAAGGCGTGAACACCACCGACAGCCGCGTCGAGTTGGTCGTCGACCTCGGCGCGCTCGTGACGTCGAACGAGGTCGCGGACCATGTGCGGGCGGTGCTGGGACCAACGCTCCGGATCGTCGCCGGCACCGAGCGGTCACAGCTGCGCAACCGCGAGGCGGCGCTGCGCCGACTGGCCGAGCGCATCGATGCGGCGGCGCGCCCACCCCGCCCGCGTACCCCGACGCGTCGAACCAGGAGCTCGGTGCGCAGGCGGCTCGAGGCGAAGAGACGGCGCTCGCGGCTCAAGGCCAACCGGCGCGACGCTGAGGATGGGAGCAGCTGAGTCGGCGAGGTTTCCCGCAGATAGGTACCCCGACGCCTTCGATGACCGCGGCCGGCTCAGTCCTCCGCCAGGATCGCGTAGACCTTCTTGCGCGCCTCGTCGACGATCGCCGACGCGCGTTCGATCCGCTCGCTCTCGCCGGTGCGGGCGACCTGCATCACGGCGGCGCCCAGCTGCGACATCGCGCCGAGCAGCTTGCCGAACCCCTCGGGCGCGTCGCCGCGCATCTCCCAGGGCGCCGCGCCACCGGGTCGCGTGCGGCGCTCGGCCAGTTCGGCACGACCCTCGTCGGTGATCGAGTAGACGCGCTTGCCGTCGGCCTCCTCGCTCGTCACCAGGCCCTGATCCTCCAGCAGCTGCAGGGTCGGGTAGACCGAACCCGGGCTCGGCTGCCACATCCCGCCGCTGCGCTCCTCCAGCTCGCGGATCAGGTCGTAGCCGTGCGCCGGCTTCTCGTCGAGCAGCGCGAGGACGGCCGTGCGGACGTCGCCGCGGCGGGCCCGTCGCCCGCCCCTGGGCGGCCCGAACCAGCCCTCCCGCATGCCGCGCGCCCACGGCGGCCCGAAGTCGCGGTGGTGGTGGCGACGACCGCGGTGATGCCCGCGTTCGTCCCCGTGGATGCTCTCGTGATCGATCATCGTGCTCCTCCTCCTCGATAGGAGATGACGTATCTTCGAGCCATCACGATATATCGCGACCGGTCGAAGCGTCAACCCGACTTGAGAACCCGGGAGCCCGGGGCGTAGAGTGCTGCGTCCGCTCGTTCCCGCCAAGATGGAGGAGGAAGCGATGCCCGAGTTCATGGACGTCCACGACGGTATGGTCGGGATCACCCCGGAGGGCCTCAAGGAGGCGCACCAGGCGGACCTGGACATCCAGGACACCGAAGGCGTGAACTTCAAGCACGCCTGGGGCGACCCGGTGTCCGGGAAGGTGTTCTGCCTCTCCGAGGCCCCGAACGCCGAGGCGGTCAAGAAGATCCACGATCTCGCCGGGCACCCGACGGACCAGGTCTTCGAGGTCCCGGTCCAGGCCTGAAGGGAGTCGCCCACCACGGCAGCACGCGACGCGATCGCTACCGCACGGTTCGTGCGGGACCGATCGCGTCGCCGCGACCGCTACCGGCCGCACCTCCACGACGGCTGCAACCCAGTGCCCCGCCCTTCGCTGAAGTGGCAGTGCCACTGCTTCGCGAGGAAGACGCTCGAGAGGTCGTGGACCGCCGCGTCGCGGGTCGACAGGTGTGCGAGCCCGAACCGCTTCTCGATCGTCGCCAGGATCGACGTCGTGTCGTACTGCGTGCCGTCGATGACGAAGTTCCCGCGGAGGAACGGCGCGATCACGAGCGTCGGGATGCGCGTCCCGGGCCCCCACTGGTCGTGCGGCCCCTTCGCCCCGCCCTGGCCCGGGGGCGTCACGTGGTCCCACTGCCCGCCGAACTCGTCGTAGGTCACGACGACCATCGTGTCGTTCGCGCACCGGCTGTGGTCGATCGCCGACAGGAGCTCGACGAGGTGGGAGCTCCCGCTGTGCTCGCCGGTGTACCCAGGGTGCTCGTTCTCCTCGCCGATCGGCTTGACGAAGCTCACGGGCTTCAGCCGGCAGCTCCACTTCGACGACTGCGCCGCCTGGATGAACTCCTCCTCGTCACGCAGGTGCGAGCGGCCGGCGCCGTTCGGGCCGTAGTTCGCGTAGTAGGCGAACGGTTGGTGGTGGAACTGGAACAGGTAGTCCGGGCAGTACGGGAACGACGGGTTGGCGAACGAGTTCGGATCCGAACAGGCGGGCCCGGCGCCGTTCGTCCACCCGGGCGCGTTCACCAGGCCGGCGGCGTTCGACCAGCCGCCCGCGTACCACGCCCAGTCCACGTGCTTCGCGGTCAGCTCGTCCCCGATCGTCGGCGCGGTCTGCGCCGTCAGCACCGCGCCGAACGGTCCGCTCGGCTGCGCGAACGGTTGCATCGTGTTCACCGCGTAATCGCCGCACGCGAGGCCCAGCGGCGCCGGGCACGTGGACGTAAGCGGTCCGTCGCGCAGCGTCGTGGCCGGCGAGCGATACAGGGCGACGGGGCTCTGCGACGCCGGCGGCGAGACGAGCACCGGCATCCCGTTCTCGTCCACGATCGAGTGCAGCGTGTCGGCGGCGCCCGGGTACGTCGGCGTCGCGGCCGCGATCAGCCACTGGTGGTTCAGGAACGAACCACCGAACGCCGCCTGGAAGAAGTCGTCCAGGATCGCGTAGTGCTGGTGGCCCCACCGGTGCAGGTACGCATAGATCGGCAGCCGCTTCGTGTCGTAGTAGCCCATCGACAGGCCGGCCGCGTCGCTGCCCGTGACGTAGCGGTTCTGGTGCCCGCCGTTCAGCTGGTACTGCTCCTGGTAGAAGCGGTGCACCAGGTCGCGCGTGCATCCGCCCGGGGACCCGGTCCCCTTCAGCCATCCGTTCGGCTGGTTGAACGCCTGGCTCGGGTCGGGAGGGCACGTGGTGTCGTCCGGCGACAGGTAGTCGTCGATCCGGAACGGCGCGTTCGTGAAGTGGCTCGAGAACGTGGTCCCCGTGGTCGAGTCCGTGCACGTGGCGGGCAGGCCGGCCAGGTTCACGTCGTCCTGCAGCAGGCAGTCGTAGGGCGTCCCGCTCTGCCCGAGCTGGATGGTGTGGGCTGGGTCGGCGTTCGACCTGCCGTTGACGCCCTCCCAACCGCCGTAGAGGTTGTCGAAGCTGTGGTTCTCCTCGTAGATCACCACGATGTGGCGGATCTTCGAGAGCGGATCGTAGCCCCCATGGTCGGGGTGCCGACCGCTGGCGGAACCTGCCGCCACCGGGATCGTGACCAGCCCCAGCAGGGCGACGACGGTGATGAGCGCGCGTCGAACCATGACCGACCTCCCCGATCGCACGACGACGTGCATGTCGTACCACATCGCTCCTTCGGGGGCGAATCGGGCGAGCCGACGGGCGGCGCGGCGGGCCTAGAAGGCGATGCTCCGGTACACGACCGCGCCCGGGTTCGCGGGACCGCCCTCGTAGTTGATCCCCTCGCCCCAGATCATCACGGCGTTCGTGACGCCGCCGGCCGTCTGCAGGTCGATCCCCTCGTAGTCGCCGTACGGGAACCGGTACCCGTTCGGCTCGGACTGCGGCCGTGACGGATCGAACGTCGACACGCGCCGGCTCGGTCCCGTCCAGCTCGCGCCGCCCGTGACGGACGTCCGGAGCCACACGTTCCATCCGTTCATGTGGTTGACCGGCAATCCCAGCCTGTCGTCCATCCACATCGCCGCGATCTGACCGGGCGTGCCGCCCTCGATCCGAGGGAACAGCGCGTAGCAGGCGGAGTCCTTGCAGCGGGACGACGTCTTGTCGTCGACCCGGCCCACGTAGTCCCACGACTTCCCGCCGTCCGCCGACGAGGAGAGCTGCACGATCGGCGGGCTCCCCGCCTCCGAGTGTTCCTGGCCGTCCTGCCAGACCACGTACAGCGTGCCGGCGGCGTCGATCGCGATGTCGTCCTGGATGCCGAAGAACGCGAACCCGCAGTCCGGCGCGTACGGGCACCTGGGGCCGGAGGGGGCGGCGGCGACCTCGTGGAACACGGTCTTCGACGTCCCGGCCTTCGTCCGCGAGACGCGATAGTCGCCGGCCACGTCGCCCTTGCAGTTCGGCGTGATGCAGTCGCCCCACGCGATGTAGACGTTGTGCTTCGCGTCCATCACGGCGCCCTCGGGGAACGCGACCTCGTCCTCGTCCAACACGACGGACTCGGTCCACGTCGCGCCGCCGTCGGCCGAGCGCGAGAGGAAGTGCTCGCCGCCCTCGGCGTACGCGGAGTACACGTTCTTCCCGTACGCGACCGTCCACGGGTGGTCGCAGCTGGTGCAGAACGGTCCGTTGATCCCGACGGCGTCGAAATGCGCGCCGAAGTCCGTCGACTTCGCCACGGCGACGACACCCGGGTCGTGTCTCAGCCCGTACGCGAGGAAGCTCACGTACACGGCTCCGGTCTTCGGATCGACCGTCACGACGCAGTCGACCTGGCGCGGATAGTCAACCCCACTGACCAACTCGGCCACGACGTGGGACGGCCCGAACGTCACCCCTCCGTCGCTCGATGCCCTGACGTAGATGCGGTTCGGGTTCCCCGACGCGGGGTCGCACGTCGGGTCGCCCGGGTAGTGCGCCCACACGACGTAGACGTGGAGCCCGTCAGGGGCGGTGGCGATCTCCGGCTCCCAGTCGTCGCCGCCGCAGAAGCCGAGCGCGGTGGCGTCGCCGGGCAACGCGAACGCGTTCCCCCGGGGCGGGACGAACGGATGCGCGCGAACCGCCGACGTCTTGACCTTCGGCGGTAGCGACCCCAGGGCCCGACCCGACGCGAGGGCCGATCCGCCGGGCGCCGCGGCCGCCACTCCGGCGAGCGCCACGCTCAGGGCGAGGCCGAGCGCTCGAGGTCCGCGGATCGAACGACGGTACGAGGTGAACATGGGCAGCTCCCCTCATCGAAGGCGAAGCGGAGTCTATTCCGAGCGCGCACGCTATCGTTCGGCCCCGACATGCCCGACGTGGAGCTGCGCCCGATCGAGGAAGCGACCTGGCCCGAGGCGATGCGGCTGTGCGCTCGGGCCTTCGTCGACTACGGCTACGTGCACGCGATCTTCGGCGACGACCCGCTCGAGCGGATCGTGGGCACGACGAAGGAGTTCGGCGGCGTCGGATGGGACGCCGAACGGATCTCGATCGGCGCCTGGGTCGGGGGAGTCCTGGTCGGAACCGCCTCCGTGGAGCCGCTCGGTGGATGCCGTGTGTGCCACCCGCGAGCGACGCCGCACGACGCCGAGGAGGACGAACGCCTCGCCGCCGCCGGTGCGCGCTTCGACGAGGCCCGGCGCATCGAGCACGAACCCGTCCCGCCGCACGGTCACGTCACGCTGGTCGCCGTGGAGCCGGCGGTCCAGGGCGTCGGGATCGGGCCGACCGTCGTTCGCGCCGTCGTCGGCGCCTTCGGCGAACAGGGCGGTGGACCGCTCGTGCTGGAGTGCATCACCCCGCTGGAGGGCTTCTACGCGAACCTCGGGTTCCTGACGATCGGAGGCTTCGCCGAAGCCGATTCCGAGGACATCGTCGTGATGCGCGCCGACATCTGACGGTCCGGCGCCGCCGACGTCATCCGGACAGGGGGTACGCTCCGGGCGCCCGCAGGCTCGATGCGTTCGGATGATGACCGGTCCCGGGGCCGGATCTGCCGAGGGCAGGCCAGGCTACGCGAGCAACGGGAACCGGGTCCCAAGTTCGCCGAGGAGCGCCTGTTCCTCCGGCGTGAGCGGCTGCCTCCCGGTCCCCTTCTCGACGAACGTCACGTCGTCCCACGACAGCGCCGACGGCGAAGGGATGCCGAGGAGCGCGTCCAGGGTTCCCACGGTCACGGCCAGGCCCTCGGCCGAGGCCCACGCGGGACGGCCCAGCGCGTGCGCCAGATCGAGCCCGTGCACCGTCGCTTCGACGACCCGCGTCTTGAGGAACTCGTTGAGCGTCAGCCCCAGGCCCTCGGAGCGGACGGCCCGGGAGCCGTCGTTCAGCGACGCCACGTGCACCGCCGAGCGCCAGACCTCGCCGAAGATCTCCGCCAGATCAGCGCCCGCGGCGAACGTCGCGGCGTGCTCCTTCGCCCGTTCGGCGATCGGCCCGGCCTCGGCGTCGCTGTCGTAACGCCAGTAGGAGACGGAGTCGGTCTGCACCCGCGCGGGCGGGAGCTCGTCCAGGACGGCGGTGATCGCTTCGACCTCGAGGCACACGTGCGCGAGGAGCTCCTTGACGTTCCACGCCGGCAGCCCTGTGGGCAGCTCGAACTCGGCCTCGGAGAGCCCGTCGACGGTGCTCGAGATCCGGTGACACTCCTGCCGGAGCGCTTCCAGGTGCAGCGGCATGCGCGGATGTTGCCACACCCAGAGGTCTCAGATGTTCGCCTCGAACGCAGCCAGCGCATCGTCAACCTGGCTGACGACCTCGGGAGGAACGCTCCACGCGCCGGATCGAGCGAGGGCGCGTGCCTCGTCCTGCGTGCGGATGCCCACGATCGTGCCCGCGACCCCCGGCCGGGATCGGAGCCATGCCAGCGCCACGTCCGGGGCGGAGACGCCGAACGGCGCGGCGATCCGCGCGAGGTCCGACGTCAGCCCGCGGATCGCCGAGTACCGCGGCTCCTGGAAGTTCGGCCGCGACCGCCGGAAGTCATCAGGCTCCAGCGCGTCCACGTCGAATCCCTCGGTCAGCAGGCCCTCGGCGAGCGATCCCCACGTCAGCACGCCGACCCCCTGGGCGAGGCAGAACGGCAGCACGTCGCGTTCGATCTCCCGGTGCACCAGGTTGAACCGGTGCTGCGCCGCAACCACGGGTCCGACCGCCAGCGCTCGCTGCATCAGGTCGACGCCGTGGTTCGACAGGCCGCCGTACCGGACCTTCCCCTCGGCGATCAGCCGGTGGACCTCCCCCCACGTCTCTTCGATGGGCACCCGCGGATCGACGTCGTGCGGCTGCAGCAGGTCGACGTGGTCCAGGCCGAGCCGGAGGAGGCTCGACTCCAGGTCGCCGCGGATCGCCGCCGGCGAGAGATCCATGTGGTCGTCGCCCGCCGTACCACGCACCGTGCCGCACTTCGTGAAGACGAACACCCGGTCGCGCCGGTCGGCGATGGCCCTGCCCACGATCTCCTCGGCGGCTCCCCAGCCGTAGAACGGCGCGGTGTCGATCCAGTCGATCCCCTGGTCGATCGCCTCGTGGAGCGCGCGCACGGCTTGGCGTTCGTCCTGATAGCCCCAGTAGATCCGCCACGCGCGGTTCGAACCGATCGGCGCGGTCCCGATCCCCACCGGGGAGATCCGGAGGTCGCTGGATCCGAGCTGCCTCGAGGCGGGTTCGGCCATCGCGGCAGCAGTATCCGCCGAAGGAAGCCGACATCACTGACGAGCGTTCGTTCGGCTGACGGCGCGCTGAACCACGGCGCGGTCGCGTTCGCCCGCGGCCTCAGGCGGCCATGTGCGCCCCGCGCGGGGCGACCTCCCGCTCGAGCGCGCGGAACTCCTCCTCGATCGCGTGCGCCATCCGCTGCGGCTGCGACACGAGCCCGGCGTCGGCGGCGATCCCGACCATCACCGATCCCGCGTAGCTCATCAGGCTGATCCCCAGGCCGAGCCTGGCCGCCTGCGGAACCCAGAACACGATCCGGTCGATCCGCCGTCCGGCCAGGTAGCGCACCGCCGGAGGGCCTGGGACGTTCGTGATCACCGCCGTGGCCCGCGAGCCGAAGAACCCGAGCGTCGGTGCGACGATCTCGGGCGGCAGCATCCCGACGGCTCCGAGCACCGCGTACGAGACCGGCGCCTCTCCGGTCGCCTTGACGCGATCGGTGCACCGGCGCGTGGCGTGCAGCCGCGCGAATGGATCCGCGGTCCCGACCGGAAGCGTCAGGTAGACGAGCCCGATGTGGTTCCCGGCGTCCGACTTCGCCGACAGCGCCGTGAGGTTCACGGGCACCATCCCGCGAAGCTCAAGGCCCTCGACCGGTTCGCCCTGCTCGAGGAGATGCCGGCGGATCCCACCGGCCGTGCAGGACAGCAGGATGTCGTTGACCGTCGCACCCGTGACACGGCGGATCGGGCGGAACCGCTCGAGCGCGATCGGCTCGGTCCATCCCGGCGCCTTCGACGGGCCCAGGTCGCCGCGCAGCACGGTCGCGGGGTCCGGCGGGCCGGTCACGACGCGGAGCAGTTCTGCGAGCCCGCTGACCGCCTTCATCCCGGCCGCCACCACGGCGCCCGGGCCGGATGCACCCGGGCTCCCCAAGAGTGGCGGCGGTGCGGGCGCGCCGTTCGGACCGAAGAACGAGGCGGCGTCCCCGGCGCGATGGCCGGCGGGCCTCGCGTCGGTGAGGTCCGCCATCACGTTCAGCAACGCAGGACCGTCCGCGACCGCGTGGCGCAGGCGGAAGATCAGCGCGCCCCGGCCACCGGCCAGGCCTTCGACGACGTGCGCGCGCCACATCGCGCCTTCGCGAACCAGCGACGAGCTCATCAGGCGCGCGATCAGCTTCCGGAGCGCTCCGTCGTCGCCGGGGCTCGCGACGCGAACGCTCAGGATGTGTTCGTCGACGTCGAACGCCGCGTCGTCCACCCACCGCGGCCCGGTCCGGCCGACCTCGATGTGCTGGGTGAACCGCGGATGGTCGGGCAGCACCCGGCGGAACACCCGAACCAGCCGGCGGCGGTCGATCGGACCGTCGAGCAGCAGCATGCCGGTCGTCATCATCGGGTTCGTGGGTTCGTCCATGCGCATCCATGCCGCGTCGACCGGCGTGAGGCGCGCGCCGCGACGCCCGACCTTCGTGTCCATCTCGGCCTCCTCGGATCCAGGGTCCTCTCCGGTCCCGAGTGTCCGGCTCGGGGGGTCCGAACCGCAGTGCCGCTCGGCCCGTTCCGCGACGGCCTTCGGTACCCGATCCCGTCCGAACGAACGCCCCGGGGCAGCCGGCATCCTCTCGGCGGCTGCACGGATCGAACCACCGGACCTTCGGACCCTCGACGCGATCCACCTGGCGACCGCGCTGTCGCTGGGCGACGAGCTCGACATCCTCGTCGCCTACGATGCTCGCCTGATCGATGCGGCGCGAGCCAGCGGGATCCCCGTCGCCACGCCCGGCTGATCCGCGCACGCCGCCCGGCCGCACGCCGGTACGATACGGACCCGATCCCGGAGGGGGAGCATGTCGGAACGTCTGTCGGAACGCCGAGGCCGCCTGTCGTTCTCCGTGTTCGACCTGTGTCACTACCCGTACGGGAACGACCCGGCCGCGTTCGACCCGACGCTGGCCAAGCGCGTGTACGACGAGCACTTCGAGGAATGGCTCGAGGCCGAACGTCTGGGGTTCGACGCGGTGTTCCTCTCCGAGCACCACTTCACCGCGTACAACCTGTTGCCGTCGCCGAACGTGATGCTGGCCGCGCTCGCCGCGCGCACGACCACGCTCCGGCTGGGGATCATGATCAACGTCCTGCCGTTCCATCAGCCCGTCCGGCTGGCCGAGGAGGGCGCGATGCTCGACGTGCTCTCCGGCGGCCGGCTCGAGTTCGGCATCGGGCGCGGGATCGATTTCCAGGAGCTGCAGAAGCTCGGCATGACGTACGACGAGCTTCGGCCGCGCTTCGAGGACGGCGTCGAGGTCCTGCTGAAGGCGTGGACGCAGGAGCGGTTCTCGCACGAGGGGCCCTTCTACAGGATCGGCGAGGCGAGTCTGTACCCGCGGCCGCTCCAGCGGCCGTATCCCCCAGTGTGGGTCGCCGCCGAGAGCCCGCCGACGATCGAGTGGACCGCGGCCCGCGGGTTCGGCATGGGCACGATCTTCCTGCCGTCCGACCAGGTGAAGGAGAAGCTCGACCACTACCTGTCGGCGGGAACCGCTGCGGGACAGGATGTCTCGCCGGCGTCGTTCATGCTGTTCCGCAACGGGTACGTGGCACCGACCGACGAGGAGGCGCGCGCCGACGCCGAGTCCGCGCTCACACACATGCTGATCCTGTTCAAGGACGCGGCGGTACCGCCGGACCTGTCGCTGATGCCGGACAGCTACGCGTTCCACCGGGAGTCGTTCCGCGCGTTCGAGGAACCACCGGAATCGTTCCAGGACATCATCGACGCAGGGTTGATCCTGTGCGGCTCGCCGGAGACCGTCCGCGAGCAGCTGCGCGGACAGATCGACGCCGTCGGGATGGAACAGGTGTGCCTGCTGTTCGCCTTCGGCGACCTCCCGCACGAGAAGGTGCAGCGCTCCATGCGGCTGTTCGCCGACGGGGTCATGCCGGCGTTCCGCTGACAGGGGCATCTACGGTCGGAGCTCCACGAATCCGGCCGCAGCGAAGTCCCCGTCAAACGTGAGCGCCTCGCGGATCCTCATCGCGCGCATCGTGACGAAACTCGTCGCGTCGACGAACGAGTACTCCCGTTCGTCGTGACGACGGAGCCACCGCAGCGCCTGATCTTCGAGCTCCTCGGTGACGAAGACGACCTGCAGGCGCGGCGAGCGACCGACCGCATCGAGGAAGCCGGTCGCGGACCGGTGGCCGGCCCGCCGGCGAAGGTAGGTCCAGGTCTCGCCTCGAACATGGTTCGTGGTGACGAGATGTTCGTGCGAGCGCGCCTCCAACAGGGCCGTCGCGTTGGTGTTGTGCGGGTCGGAGCGGTTGCGCAGAGCCACCCAGAATGAGGTGTCGACGAAGATCACGCGGCGAGCGCTACGGGTACACGACGTCGTCGATCGGCGCCGGCTCGAACTCGTCGATGCCTGCCATGCGACCGATCGGGTCGGCGGTGAGTGGTGGCAGTGGCTCGATCCGCTCGCGGACGAACCGCCTGATCAACGCCGCTTTGGAGGTCCCTTCCCGCAACGCGAGCCGGTCGAGCTCGTCGTCGAGGTCCTCATCGATCATGATCTGCAGCCGTTTCATCGTTGTGAGGTTACATCACTCCGGAGGAGGTGGTGTAACAGCCCAAACCGAACCATGTCATCGCCGACCTGGAGTTCTACACGACGTCGGACGCGGGGAGCTTCGGCCGCCCGACGCCCGATTCGATGCGCCTGCTCTACGTACCTCCGGGCTAGGTGCCCGCGCGCTAAGGCCCGGACGTTCCTGGACCGAGCGCGGAGACGGAACTGGCTTGCTAGCGTTTGGGCCGCTATGTTCCCTCCGCCCCTCGACCGCTTCGCACCCCGGCGCCCCTGCCAGCGCGCCGTTGTCTCCTTGATGTTGCTGGCGGCCGCCGCTTGTACGACCAGCGGTTCAGCCCCAGGCGCGAAGCCGCCCGAGGTTTCGTCCATATCGTCGGCGCCCTCTGCGGGCGTGTCCGTCGAACCGAGCTCGGCGCCCCCCGTTCGCAGCGCGTCCCATGTCGCGATCCGCGCGCCGGCCGCCGGCTCGCTCCTCGTTCACGGGACCTACCCGCACGTCCGGTCGCGATGCGTCCATCCGACGCAACCGACGCTCGATGCACGGTACCCGGGGACGATGATGGTCTCGCGCGCGGACGACGGCGCGCTCACGGTCACCGTCACGGTCCCGTTCGAGCGATACCTCCAGGGGATAGCGGAGGTCCCGCCCTCATGGCCGTCGGCGGCCCTTCAGGCCCAGGCGATCGCCGCTCGCACGTACGCGCTCGCGCAGACCGGATGGCGCGGCACGCCCGGCGAACGGCTCCGCTCGCCGATCTGCGCGACGACGTCCTGCCAGGTGTACCGGGGGCTACCGATCGACGCCGAGGCCGACATCGGCCGCTGGTACGACGCCGTCGAAGGGACGAACGGCCAGGTGCTCCTCTCCGGCGGCCTGCCGGCGGATACGCTGTACTTCTCGACGTCGAACGGCAGGACCCACGGCAACGACGAGGTGTTCGGCACGGCGCCGCTCCCGTACTTGCGGCCGGTGCCGGAGCGCGACGACCGTGCATCACCCGAGTCTCACTGGCGGGCGTCGATCCCGCTCGCCGACCTGACCCGGTTCCTCACCGCCGCCGGCGCGTGGCCCGCCGGGCCGGGGATCACCGACCTCGCGCGGCGGGGCGAGACGATCGCGGTCTCCGGCCACGGCATCGCGCGTTCGCTGGGCGTGAACGATTTCCGCGCGGCCGTGAACACCTGGGCGCCCTGCCTCGCGCCGGACCGCTACCCGCAGGCCAGCTGGAAGGGCACCCCGCTCCCGGTCACCGTGCCGTCGGGCTGGTTCCGCCTCGCGCAGGCTCACGGCGCTGCCGTCCTCTCCGGACGCGGGTGGGGCCACGGCGTCGGGATGGTCCAGTGGGGCGCGTTCGGCAAGGCGAAGCGTGGCCTCAGCGCGAACCAGATCCTCGCGGCCTACTACGGCGGCCTACGGCCGCAGCGCTTCGCCGAGCCGGGCACGATCCGGGTCCAGGTGGCCACCGGCCTCACGACCCTCACGATCGAACCGTCGGCGGCCGGCGCGACCCTCGACGGGCGCACGCTCGGGCCCGTGACGATCCGCATCGTCGGCGGCGACGCGCTCACCGTCACCACGCGGTGATAGCCGACGGGCCGCCGACGCCCGCTGTCGGCAGCCCGTCGGCCGTCCTGCCCGCCCGTCAGTCCGCGATGCGCAGCGCGACCGCCGGACGGATCTTCGATGCCTGTCGAGCGGGCCACAGCGTCGCCACGAGCGAGCCTGCGATGGCCACGACCGCCAGCACGACGATCGCCATCCACGGCACGGAGAACCCACCGGCCGTCTCGAAGATCGGGTAGTTCTTGAACAGCATGTACGCCGTCAGGATCGACAGGCCCGCACCGATCACAACGCCTTCCACGGTCACGAACAGGCTCTCGGTGAGGAACGCCCGCTGGACCGTCTTCGCCTGGAACCCGAGCGCGCGCAGCACCCCGATGCTCCGACGCCGCTCCCGAACGGCGCGGATCATCATCACGCCGAGCCCCGCGATCCCGACCAGCAGGCCGAGCGCGATGAATCCCTGCATCAGCTGGAAGAAGCCTCGGTTCGCCGCGAAGTTCTGCTCGACAGCGTGCCGGATCCGCGTGGCGACCAGCCCGTGCGTGAGGTACCGCCCCTGCAGTTCGCTCGCGAGCACCTGGTCCGAGACGCCGGGCGCCGGCTTCAGGAGCGCCGAGGAGGTCACGAGTCCGTCGCCGAACTGACCGCGGGCCGCGGTCTCGGACATGATCACGGGGCTGTAGAGCCCCCCGCCCATGCCGTAGAAGGCGAACGCCGAATCCAGGATCCCGACGATCGTCTTCGTCTTCCGCGCGCCGGTCACCGGATCGGTGAGGACGAACGCATCTCCCGCGTGGAACAACGTCCGGGGCGGACCTCCCGCCCCCAGCTGTCCCAGGAACCCGTCGACGATCACGTCGTCGGGGTCGTTCATCACCGCGGTCCACGTGCCCTGATCGCCGCCCAGGCCGGCCATGCTCTCGGACAGCGGGAACAGCCCCGCCTGCCGGATCCGCACGTCCGCCCCGACCACCACCGCGTCGATCGGCTGGGTGACCAGCGGCGTGAGGTGCGAGACCTCGCCCTTCACGAGCAGCAACGGCGCCACGCCGGCGACCTTCCCCGTGAACGGACCCGTCGTGAACGCGGTCGTCAGGTTCGCGAAGGGCGCGGCCGGATTGAAGTCGGCCCGCAGCCCGAACCCGCCGGACGCGCTCGTGACCGTCTTGCTGACGGTGGCGTCGATCAGCGCAGACAGCACCGTGATGAACACCAGGGTGAACATCACGAGCCCGTACATGATCAGGATCGAACCCGTCCGGAAACGCTTCCCGAGCGGATAGGCCAGCCCCAGCCGCGTCGACAGTCCGACCTGGGTGGTCCGGTTGACCAGTGGGCGCAGCGGTGCCGACACGATGCCCTGGTTCTGGGAGATCAGCACGACCGCCGAGAACGTCAGCAGGATCCCCATGATGACGAACGTCGCCGGCTTCACGTCGTCGAGCACGTGGGGCCGGACCGTGTTCGCGATCAGGCACCAGATCATGACGAGCAGCGCCGCCGCCGAGTAGACCCAGCGCTTCGGCGCCACACGGAGGAAGACCGGCGTGGCGAAGACGATCGCCAGCGACGGGTACAGGTACGTCCCCTCACCCTGGCTACTCGAAAGCGCCTGGATCGAGAGCGCCCCGAACGTCGCCGCCAGCGCCGACGACACGATCACCCACCGCATCTTCATGCGCCGCCCGTCCTCGGGAGGCAGGTCGCGGATCGCCGAGATGATGTTGATCCGGCTGATCCGCATGCTGGTGAGCGTGACCGTCGCCATCGCCATCAGGAACCCCAGCGCGAACCCGTTGATCGCGCTGATCGCCGTGACGTGGAACACCAGGTGCAGCCCGCCGCCACCGGAGGCATCGAACCCGGAGTAGATGCGGGCCGCGACGATCACGACCGCGCGCCCGACGGCCAGGCCGAGCAGGACGCCCAGGAGGGATGCGAGCAGCGCGTAGACCGTGCCCTCGATGATGAAGCTGCGGACTAGCCGGCTCCGCTTCATGCCGATCGCCCGCAGCATGCCCAGTTCGGGCTTCCGCTCCTCGGCGAGCATCACGAAGATGATCACCAGGAGCAGGATGCCCGCGATGATCGCGAAGCTGCCGATCATCAGGAACATCGAACCGAGCGAGTCGCCGGCCTGCTTCGCCTGGTCCAGGACCGTCTGCTTCGTCCTCGCGACCGAGATGCCGGCCGCGGCGAGTGGCCCGAGGGCCCGACGGATCGACGCGACCACCGCGTCGCTCGAGGCCGCTCCCCCCTCGACGTCGCCCGCGTTGGAGACGAACGTCAGGGTCCGCGGCTCCCGAACGGCGCCGATGTCCGCCTCGGCCGCCCGTGCGGCCGCGGCCAGGGTCCCGGACGCGAAGAAGGCGTCCCGGGTCACCCCGTCGAGGGGCATCCCGGCGATCCCGCGGGACGGGATCACCCGCGCGACCGTCACGGTCGTCGGCAGCCCGTACAGGTAGAACGTGAGGCGATCGCCCGCGGTCGCCTGGAGCGACGCGGCCAGATCCGCGTTGATCACGACCTGCCCGGGTCGCGGCTCCGCGCCGCTGATCCCTGAACCTTCGGCGACACCGCCGGCGAACGCCGCGGTCTGCGCGAAGTCCACATCCCAGACGGCCACGCGCGGCTCCGCCACGCGCGCGCGGCCGGCGCCGGCGCTCGCGGCCGCCATGTCGCCGTGGACCGTGACGATGCCGTCGACCGCGGGATCGTTCCGGAACGCGGTCGCCAGCCGTTCGGCGACCGACGCGCCCTGCGTGAGGCTCGCCGACGTCACGGTCTCGTCGATCGGACCCAGGTTCTCGTACGCCGCCTGCTTCACGGAGAAGTTCAGCGTGTCGCCGACGATCAGGCTGCCGACGATGATCGCGGTGCCCAGCATGGAGCCCGCGATCACGAGCGCCGCCTCCCGGCGCCTGCGAGCGACCTGCCGGAAGGCGAGCCTGCGCAGGATGGGCCGGCGCAGCGCGATGAAGATCGACGCCGCGAAGACCAGGAAGAGGAGCCCGACCAGCGTCGGGGTGAGGTTCGGATACATCGCCCGTCACCGCCCGACGGCGGCGAGGAAGCCGCCGCGCTGGCTCGCCGGCTGCCACTGGCCGTCGGCGATGCGATGCTCGTCGCCGACCAGACGACCGTCGCGCATCCGCACGAGGCGGTTCGCCGACTCCCCGATGCCCAGATCGTGGGTCACCAGGACGATCGTCTGCCCGTCGCTGCGGTTCAGCTCGTGGAGCAACTCGACGATCTGGTCGGCCATGTGCGTGTCGAGGTTCCCCGTCGGCTCGTCGGCCCAGACGATCGCCGGCTTCGCGACGAGCGCGCGCGCCACGGCGACCCGCTGCTGCTCGCCACCGGAGAGCTCGTTCGGACGGTGTTCGATCCGGTGCCCGAGCCCGACGCGCCCGAGCATCTCGGCGGCCCGATCTCGGGCCGGCTTCGCCTTCCACCCGACCAGGAGCAGCGGCAGCTCGACGTTCTCGACGATCGTGAAGGCCGGGATCAGGTTGAACGCCTGGAAGATGAACCCCATCGACGTGGCCCGGTGCGTCGTGCGGGCGGCGTCGGACATGGCGAACAGGTCCTTGCCGTCGACCAGGACGCGTCCACCGTCGATCGAGTCCAAGCCCGACAGGCAGTTCAGCAGCGTGGTCTTCCCCGAGCCGGAGGGGCCCATCACCGAGACGAGCTCCCCCCGGGCCACGGTCAGGTCCAGGCCTCGCAGCGCCTCGACCTCCACCTCCCCCATGCGGTAGATCTTGCGGACCCCTTCGGCAACCAGGATGGGTTCCGTGGTCTCGGTCGACATGGTTGGCATGGGCGACCCCCTTCCGGTTCCCGGGCAGGCGCGGCGGCCCGCCGTCGATCTCGCACCATCACGGATACCGCGCGCCGTGGCCGGTCGGCTGGGCCTGCAGGCCCGCCGTGTGGGGTCCGTTCGGCGGCGCGATCCTGCTCGAACCGGGCGTGTGCGCGCCGCGCCTTCCGGATCGATACCGAACCTTCAGCTCCCTCGAACCTTGGGTTCAGCCTCCGTTCAGGTGCCGCGGCCTACGGTGGTCCCACGCGTCGCCGGGGCGTCCCCGGCAGCGGAGGAGATCCGACATGGTGTACGAACTGCTCTCGGGCGTGGCCATCGCGGCGACGGCGATCGCGTCCGTGCTCGTGGTGCTCCCGATCCTCGAACGCTGGGCGGTCGTCCCGGTCGAGGCCGAACCGCCTCGGGGCGCACCGCCCGCCCGATCGCACTGAGCGAGCCTCGCTCGGCGAGGCTCGCCGTCAGTGGCTGAATCCAGCGCGCTCGTCGGCTGACCGCGAGGCGGTCCCCTCGAGCTTGGCGACGGCCCGTCTGATGTCGTCTAAGAGCAGCGAGGCCATGTCCCGGCTGAACCCGTTGCGTACGACGATCCTCAGGACCGCCAGGTCCTCCCGGTTCGGCGGCATCGTGTACGCGGGCACCTGCCAGCCACGTTCGCGCAGCGCATCGCTGACGTCGAAGACCGTGTACCCCTCGACGCCGTCCGCGAGCCGGAACGCGAACACGGGCAGCTCGCTGCCGTCGGTGATCAACTCGAACGGCCCGAGTTCGGCGATCTCGCCGGCGAGCCATGTCGCCGTCGACCGACACGCCCGCTGGACCCCGCGGAAGCCGTCCATGCCGAGGCGGAGGAAATTGTAGTACTGGCCGACCACCTGCGCGCCGGGACGGGAGAAGTTCAGCGCGAACGTGGGCATGCTTCCGCCCAGGTAGTTCACGTGGAAGATGAGGTCATCGGGCAGCGCCTCCGCGTCGCGCCAGACCACCCACCCGACCCCCGGGAACACCAGCCCGTACTTGTGCCCGCTGGTGTTGATCGAGGCGACCCGCGGTTGGCGGAAGTCCCACACGAGGTGCGGGTCGACGAACGGCGCGACCATGCCGCCACTGGCGCCGTCGACGTGCACGGGGACGTCGAGACCCGTCGCCGCCTGCAGCTCGTCGAGCGCGGCGCAGAGCTCCGCGACAGGCTCGTAGCTCCCGTCGAAGGTCGAGCCGAGCACGGCCACGACCCCGATCGTGTTCTCGTCGCAACGCTCCACGGCGGCGTCGGTCCGGAGATGGAACACGTCGCCCTCGACCGGAACCAGTCGGGCTTCGACATCCCAGTAATTCGCGAACTTCTCCCAGCACACCTGGACGTTCGCGCCCATGACGAGGTTCGGCTCGCTGGCTGGCTTCCCGGCAGCCTTCCGAGCGTGCTGCCATCGTCGCTTCATGGCGAGACCCCCGAGCATCGCCGCCTCGCTCGACCCGGTGGTCGAACACCCCGGCGCGTCGTGCGGCTCGGGCGCGTGCCACAGGTGCGCGAGCATCGCGACGCACCGCATCTCGAGCTCGGCGGTCTGCGGATATTCGTCCTTGTCGATCATGTTCTTGTCGAAGCACTCGGCCATGAGCACACGCGCCTCGGGCTCCATCCAGGTCGTCACGAACGTCGCGAGGTTGGTACGCGCGTTGCCGTCGAGCATCAGCTCGTCGTGGATGATCTGGTACGCGGTGCCGGGGAGCATCTCGTGCGCCGGGAGCTCGAAGCGCGGTACGGCGCCGACCTCGACCCCGCGGGCGAACAGCGGGTTGACGTCGAGGTCCTGCGAGCGCGGACCCGTGTGGGCACCGGTGTACCGGGGATGCTTGAGCGGCATCGGTGAACCTCCTGCGGGAGCGATCGGGCGAACGGTCGGGATCGAACCTTACCCCGCGTGACGCGGGTTCGGTTCGGCGAGCAGAGCCGGGGAATGGCTGCTGGCCGGCGACCGTTGGCCATCCCATCGCGCGGTTCGCGCCACGGAGCCCGGAGGTCGAACGGATGGAGCCGCACCTCGAGGATCGCGACATGGATGCCGTCGTTCGGCCCTCGACCACGGGCGATGAGCTCAGGATCGTCGAGTGGCCGCGTCGCCTCCGAGCCGTGTTCGCCGGCGTCGCCGTCGCCGATACCGATCGTCCGCTTCTGGTCCTGGAGCCGCGACGGCTCCCCGTGTACTACGTTCCCGGGGACGACGTTCGCCGAGACCTGCTGACCCTGAGCGGCACGCGGAGCTCCTCGCCCCTCAAGGGCGATGCCGCTCACTTCCATCTCCGCGTCGGCGACCGGCAGGTGGACGACGCCGCGTGGTCCTACGCATCCCCGCCCGATCGAGCGGTGACGATCGCCGGTCACGTCGCGTTCCACTGGAAAGCAATCGACGCGTGGTTCGAGGAGGACGACGAGGTGTTCGTCCATCCGAAGGACCCGTTCCACCGCGTCGACGTGCTGAACAGCTCCCGACACGTGCGCGTGGAACTGGACGGCGTGACGCTCGCGGAGAGCGGCCGGCCTCGGCTGCTGTTCGAGACCGGCCTCCCGACGCGCTACTACCTGCCGAAGATCGACGTTCGGCTCGACCTGCTCGAGCCGTCGGAGACCGTGACCCAGTGCCCGTACAAGGGCACGACCCAGCACCTCTCCGCGCGCGTCGGCGACCGCCTGGTCCAGGACGTGGCCTGGGTGTATGCGACGCCGCTCCCCGAGTCGAACAAGATCGAGAACCTCGTGTGCTTCTACAACGAACGCGTCGACCTCATCGTCGACGGTGAGCTGCAGCCGAGGCCGGCGACCCACTGGTCCCGTTGATCGCCGGGCGGGGACCGGTCAGCCGGGGGGCGACGCCCACGGGCCGAGCCCGCCCACGCGCTCGGGCGTGATCCGCAGCAGGTAGCCCTCGGGAGGATCCGGCATCGGGGGGAACTTCACGCCCGGACCGATGTAGGTCTCCGCGAGCCGCTGCAGCATCGCCGGGGCGCCGCCGGGTTCCGCCCGCGCGCGTCCGTGGACGACGAGGTAGTGCTGCATCCCGATCTCGTTCGCGCCGCTGCCCTCCATCGAGATGACGACGCGCGGGTCTCGCTGTACGTTCTCGACCTTGCGGTACGCACCGAGGTGCGCCGTGACGAGCTCGTCACCGTCGAGTCCGATCCACACGATCGAGACCTGCGGGCTGCCGTCGGGGTTCAGCGTGACCAGGTGGGCCAGCCGTCCGGACCGGATCAGCTCCTTCGCGCTCTCGGGTAGTTCCATCCCAGACCTCCTCCCTGTTCCGATGCCTCATGCCGGGCAGCCTAGCTGGCGCCGCGCGAGGCGGACCAGACCGAGCCCCCGATCGCGTACTGACGGACGAGCGGCAACACCGAAGAGGGTCACAGGATCGCCATCGTCCCGGCGTGCGGCTCCGGTCGCCGGACGACGAGGATGTTCGGCATGGACGCAGCCAGCACCGACGGCTCCGTCGCCGGGCATCCATCCGCGACGCGGGCGACCCTCGTCGAACTGACGCTCGCGCTCACGCGCCTCGTCGCGATCGGCCTCCTGGCGATCGGGGTGAGCGGGCTCATCGCCTGGGGCATGGGCGCGGCGTTGGGCCGAGCCTTCGTGGCAGGCGACGCTCCCGGCGTGACGTATACCTCGTCCCGATGCGCCGAACTGCTCGAGTACGCGCGGGCCGCGCGCACGTGCGAGGCCGCAGCCGTCTCGCATCACTACGGCGAGGTCGTGACGTACCGGCTGGCCGCCGGGGTCCTCGGGCTCCTGGTCCTGGCCGGATACCTGATCGTGCGGCGCCGACTGGGCGGTCGCCGAGGGAGGGGACGTGAGCGTGGTGCCGAGCCGGTGTCCCCGGAGCCCGTCGCCCTGCCAGATGGGTTCGTCGCGACCGTCGGGACGGTCGCCTTCGGGCTCGCTGGCCTCGGACTCTTGGTGCTCGGCGCCTCCCAGCTCGCCCTCGGCCCCGATGCTGGTGCCGGCGCGTGGCTCAGCGGCGGGATCGTTGCCCTGGCGGTCGCGATCCCGTTCGGCGCGCGGCTGTGGCGCTGCCTCGTCCGAGGTCCGGTGTCACCGTAGCAGCCGCCTGCGGGGAACCGTCAGGAGTGACGCTCGGTCGGCGACCAGCTAGGCTCACCGAGGAATAGTTCGAAAGGCTAATTAGTTGACCGAAACGATGGCGAACGAAGGGCCCAGCATCCGACGCGCAAGGTCCACCACGGCGACGATCGAGTCGCCGCGTCCGAACGACCTCGCGCCGCGGTTGCGGCTCGCCTTCATGCGCCTGGCCCGTCGGCTCCGGCAGGAGTCCGCCGAGGGCCTGACCCCGTCCATGCTTTCCGTCATCGCGTCGATCCATCGCGCCCAGCCCGTGACCCTCGGTGCGCTCGCCGCCCTCGAGCGCGTCCAGCCGCCGACGATCACGGCGACCGTCTCGCGCCTCGAGGATGCGGGCTTCGTCCGTCGCGAAACCGACGCCGCCGACCGACGGGTCGTGCGGGTCCGCCTGACCGACGAGGGGCAGCAGCTGATCAGGCGGACCCGAACACGGAAGGACGCCTTCCTGGCGCAGCGGTTCCGGGGACTCACCACCGATGAGCTCGCAACGCTCGATCGGGCCGCAGCGATCGTCGAGCGGATGCTCGAGGACGAACCTCGGTGAGGCGCGTCCGGTTCGCCGTCACCAAGACGTTCCGTTCGTTGCAGGTCCGCAACTACCGGCTCTACTTCTTCGGCCAGATCGTCTCGGTGTCCGGCACGTGGATGCAATCGGTCGGGCAGGCGTGGCTGGTCCTGCAGCTGACCGGCAGCGGGGTCGCGCTGGGCTCCGTGGTCGCGCTCCAATTCCTCCCGATGCTGCTCGCCGGGGCGTGGGGGGGCGTCCTCGCCGATCGGTTCGACAAGCGCCGGATCCTGCTCGTGACCCAGAGCTCGGACGCGGTCCTGGCGCTCACGCTGGGCATCCTGGTCGCGACCGGAGCCGTCGAGCTGTGGATGGTGTTCGCGCTCGCCTTCCTCCTCGGCCTGGTGAACCTCGCGGACATGCCGGCCCGGCAGGCGTTCGTCACCGAGATGGTCGGATCGGAGAACGTCGCGAACGCCGTCAGCCTGAACAGCGTCGTGGTGAATGCCGGACGGATCGTCGGACCGGCCCTCGCCGGCATCCTCGTGGCGACCGTCGGGATCGCGATCTGCTTCTTCGTGAACGCGGCGTCGTACCTCGCGGTAATCGCCGCGCTGGCGGCGATGCACCGCGGTGACCTGCTCGCGGCACCGAAGGTTCCCCGCCGCCGCGGCCAGCTCCGCGAGGGTCTGCGCTACGCGTGGGGTGACGCCGAGCTCCGAAGGACCCTCTCGATGGTCGCGGTCATCGGGCTGCTCGCGTTCAACTTCTCGGTCTTCCTCCCGCTGATGACCCGCGACGAGTTCCATGCGGGGCCGGCGACGCTCGGCGCCCTGTACTCGCTGCTGGGGCTCGGCGCCGTCGCGGGCGGCCTGCTCGTCGCGGCGCGCGGCCGCACGAGCGGGCGGCTGATGGCGGCCGCCGGGGTCGCGACCGGGCTGACCCTGACCGTGGCCGCCACGATGCCCACGCTCCCGCTCGAGCTGATCGCGATCGTGCCCCTGGGGATGGCAACGATCGTGTTCGTCGCGAGCGCGAACTCGCTCCTGCAGCTCCGCGCGGACCCGCGGATGCGCGGGCGGGTGATGGCCCTCTATGGCGTGTTGTTCATCGGGACGACCCCGATCGGGAGCCCCGCGATCGGTTGGATCGCAGAGCAGTTGACGGTGCGCGACGCGATGGCCATCGCTGGCGCGATCACCCTCGTCGCGGGCGCTGCCGTCTTCCGCGCCGTCCTGCTGGATCCTCGGCGGGGAGCGGTCGAGGAGCGCGAGACGGCGGTCGCACCGCTGCCGACGGACGTCGTGCCATCGCTGCCCGCGCGCCCCGCCGATCGCGGACCCGGGTACGCAGCGGCCGGATAGGCGCCAGCGCAGAGGCCTTCGGCCTCCGCCTCGCCGCGAGGCTCAGGCGGGCGGGTCGAGCGGTCGCGCCGATGCACCCTCCCCGCGCCGGAGCCACGACGTGATCGCGGACGCCGGGACCGGTTCGGCGAACAGGAACCCCTGCCCGAGCGGGCACCCCAGCTCCGCGAGGTAGATGGCCTGGGCCTCCGTCTCGATCCCCTCCGCCAGCGGCACGAGGTCCAGGCTGTTCAGCATCTGGATCGTCGCCTTCGCGATGCTGCGCGCCGCCTTCGAGTCCGGAAGGTCGCGCACGAGGGACCGATCGAGCTTCACGATGTCGGCCGGCAGCTCCGTCAGCCGGGCGAGGGACGAATGGCCGGTCCCGAAGTCGTCGATCGCGATGCGGAACCCCTCCGCGTGCAGCGCGTGGAGGGTCCGAAGCACGGCCTCGGGCTGCATCACGACCCCGGATTCGGTGATTTCGACCGTGACCCAGCCCGGCTCGACCCCTTGCGCGTCGAGCTGCGCCCGCAGGTCTGCGACCAGCGTCGGTTGCCACAGCTCGCGCGGCGAGAGGTTGAACGTCGCGCCGATCGGGATGGATGCCGAGCGCCACGTCGCCAGGTCGCGCGCCATCGCGCCGACCACCCACCGCGTGATCTCGTCGATCACCCCGGTCTCCTCCGCGAGCGGGATGAACTCGGCCGGTTGTCGGAGCGTTCGGTCGACGTCCCGCCAGCGCACCAGGGCCTCGACGCTCACCCACTGCCGGAGGAACAGGTCGACGATCGGTTGGTAATGGAGCTCCCAGCGCGCTTCGCGGACGGCCTTGCGGAGCCGCGTCGTGATCCGGAGGCTCTCTTGCGCCGCGGACGAGAGGCTCGAGAACACGGCGTACCGTCCGGGCGCGAGCCGCTTGCTCTGGTACATCGCGGCGTCGGCGTTGCGGACGAGACTCGCCGCATCCTCCGCGTCCAGCGGGTAGATGCTGATCCCGACGCTCGTCGAGAAGTCGAACTCCGCGCCGCCGAGGACCAGGGGCTGATGGACGTCCTGCTGGATCCGGCGCGCGAGCCCTTCCGCGATCGCGAGCGCCCGGCCCGGCCGGTCCATCGGCAGATCCGGGAGCAGGATCAGGAATTCGTCCCCCCCGACGCGCGCGACGACGTCGGCGTCACGCACCGAGAGGCGCATCCTGTTCGCCGTCTCACGGAGGACCTGGTCGCCGGCGTCGTGCCCGAGCGCGTCGTTCACGAGCTTCATGTGGTCGAGGTCGACGGAGAGCACGGCCACGGCACCCGCGGCGCGGCGCGCCCGCGCGATCGCTTGCTCCTGTAGCGCGGAGAACAGGGCGCGGTTCGGCAGCTCGGTGAGCGGGTCGTGGTACGCGAGGAACTCGAGTCGGTCCTCCGCCGCCTTCCGGTCGGAGATGTCGAACAGGACTCCCTCCCGGTGCGCAGGCACGGTCTCGCTGGCCGGGATCGGGACCGAGCCCTCGCGCGCCCACAACGTTCGACCGTCGCGCGTGACCATGCGGTACTCGCTGGTGAACGCGGAGCCCTCCCGCCGGCTTCGTTCCTTCGCCGCCAGCGCCGCGGTTCGGTCGTCCGGGTGGATCATCTCGTTCCAGGCATCGGGATCCCGGCAGAACGATGCAGGCGCGTGCCCGGTGAGCGCCTCGACCTGGGGACTGACGTAGGTCAGCGTGCCGTCGCTCGCCTCGGTGTACGTGACGGCGGGGAGCTGCTCGACCAGAGCGCGGTAGCGGTCGGCGGCCGCGTGGGCTTCGTCCAGGAGCCGGGCGTTGCCGATCGCGACGGCGGTACGGGCGCACAGCACCTCGATCAGGTCGTCGTCGCTGCGGTCGAACGGACGCCCGTCCGCGGCGCGGGCCACGAGCGCGCCGATCTGGGCGCCGCCGCTGCGCAGCGGGACGGCGATCGCCGTCCACGGCGGCGCGTCGGGCGAACGCACCGGCCCGTTGGAGCCGAGGCACCGGCGTGCCAGCTCGATCACCGGAGGGCCGTCCTGCGCGTCGATCGACGGGCCCGCGCTCGCGACCGCCGTGAGCGTCCGGGGCTCGCCCAGGAAGACGACGAACCGATGCTCGCCGGTCAGCTCGACGAGGCCGTTCGCGAGGGTCCGCGCCAGCTCCGGCTGGTCGCGCAGCCGCTCGAGCGCGTCGCTGATCGCATGGAGCCGGCGCATCCGCTGGAGGGACCCGGACAGTTCCTTCGTGGTGTCCGCCAGGATCCGGCCGCGCACGTACAGCTGGCGGGCCAGCAGGAGCGGGCCCAGCAGCGCGAGCAGGGTGAGGTTCCCGAGCCGCGCGTACGCGCCGGCGAACAGCATGCCGAGGTATCCGAGCGCCAGGTAGCCGAGGAGGAACCGATCGCTCCCTTCGACCCGCAGCCCGGACAGCACCTGGCGGACGGTGACCCCGAAGTCGAGGCTCATCGCCGTGGTGACGAGCGCCACGTTGACGCCGTACGCGGACGGGACGGCGGGCAGCGCCGCCAGCGCGATCAGCGCGAACGGGGAATCCGCCGTGGCCCAGACGTGGAACACGGCCGCCGCCGCCGCGGTCGCCAAGGCCACCTGCGAGCGATTGAACAGCGCCCGCGACAACGGGACCGTCCTGCGGATCTCGCGCGGGTCGAACGAGCCGACGAACGTGATCAACGCGGCGGGCGCCGGCGCGTAGAGGGCTGCGACGGCCATCGAGAGTGGGAAGTCGAGGCCGACTCGCGTCGGGCTCTCGCCGGTGATCGGGAAGAGACTGACGACCGCCATCGGGATCACCCACAGGAGGTCGGTGGGCTGGAAGAGCTCTCCCGGGTCGGCGATCGCCGCGGCGACGAAGAAGCCGATCGTGACGGCGAAGACGGCGAGGTGGAACGCGACCCCCGCACGCGAACGCGGTGGAGCGACCCGGCCCGGATCCGGTGCCGGGGGAGGCGACGTCTCGGGCCCTTCGGGCCTTTGGGGCTCTTCGGACATGTCAGACGGAACCTGGTGGTTCCCCTGCGAACCGTACCTCGCCTGCGCTCCCGTGAGAAGACGGACTTCAGGCGCGAACCGACCGGTCGATACCTGAGGACGGAGGACCGGCGACGGCGCCGGTCGAGTGGCTGGGAGGACGATATGGCTCGGCTCTTGGTGCGGGTCTCGGCATCGGTCGCGGGTTTCGTCGCGGTCGTCGCGGCCGGCAGCGCATGGTGGAAGTACTGAACACGAACGACGCTGGACCGCGCGCCGGGTCGGCTCAGGCTGGGTCGGTGGCGCGGTCCTGCGTCGTCGGCGAACCCGGACGACGCGATCGGACCGTCACGCGCGGAGGCGTTCGCCCTTCGGGTCCCACAACGGCTCCGGCGCGACGCGCGCTGGGGAGCGCGTGTCGAAGTACTCCACCTCGACCGGCGTGCCCTCGACCGCCAGCTCCGCCGGAAGGTAGCCGTAGACGATCCCTCGACCGATCGAGTACCCGTAGCTCGCGCTGGTCACGTACGCGACGACGTGACCGTCCGCGCGGATCGGCTCCTTGCCCATCACGACGACCGACGGATCGTCGAACACTATCGCGCTCAGGCGGTGGGTCTGGCCGGCACCGAGCTTCGCCTCCAGCGCTGCCTTGCCCTGGAACTCCGGCTTCGACATCCTGACGGCGAACCCGACGCCCGCCTCGAACGGATCGTGTTCGATGCTCAGGTCCTGGCCCCAGAGCCGGTAGCCCTTCTCGAGCCGCAGCGAGTCGAACGCGCCGCCGCCGGCCGCGATGATGCCGTGCCCGAGCCCCGCGTCCCAGAGCAGGTCCCAGGTTCGTTCGCCCATCTCCATCGGGCCGTACAGCTCCCAGCCCAGCTCACCGACGTAGGAGATCCGCTGCGCGTCGACGGGCACCTCGCCGATGTTCAGCTGGCGCGCGGTCATGTACGGGAACGCCTCGTTCGACACGTCCTCGTCGGTGACGGCCTGCAGGACGGCGCGGGCGCGGGGGCCGAACAGGCCGAGGCAGAACCGTGTGATCGTGCGGTCCCCGATCCAGACCCGCTCGCCGCGGCGGACCTGCGCGCGGAGCCATGCCAGATCGTGCATGCCCGACCCGCCGCCGGTGACGACCTGGAACTTGTCGTCCGCCATCCGCGTGACGGTCAGGTCGCAGCGGATCCCGCCCTTCGGCGTGAGCATCGCCGTGTAGACCACGGTCCCGACCGGGCGGTCGATCCGGTTCGCGCACACGCGCTCCAGGAACCGCAGCGCGTCGGCGCCCCAGACGCGGAGCTTCACGTACGGCGTGAGGTCGAAGACCGCGACGCGCTCGCGCGTCGCCAGGTGCTCGGCGCCGACGATCGGAGACCAGTTCGTCGCGGCCCAGGCGTCGCGGCCGGCCCACGGCTCGTCGCCGGTCAGGAGCGCGGCGTTCGCCTCGAACCACTGCGGGCGCTCCCAGCCGGCCCCGACGAAGAACGCCGCGCCCAGGGCGCGGTGCCGCCGATGGAAGGGCGTCAGCCGCAGATCGCGGGGCGACGTCATCTGCTGGAGCGGATGGATGATGTCGTACACCTCGCGGTACTGCTGCGCGCCGCGCGCCGCCACGTACGGCGGCGTCGTCATGTACGGGTAGAACCGGTTCGCGTCGGCCTCGGCCATGTCCATCGACGGTTCGCCTTCGGCGATCCACTCCGCGACCATGCGGCCCATCCCGCCGCCGTGGGTGACCCAGACCGCCTCGCAGAGCCAGAGGCCCCAGACGTCCGCGGACTCGCCGACCACCGAGCCCATGTCCGGCGTGAACGAGAACATGCCGTTGATCGCGGTGGGCCAGTCGACCCTGCCGGCGGTCGCGGGCAGGAGCCGCGCGCTGGCCTCCTCGCACACGCCGAAGTCCACCGGCGTGAACGGTTCGATCGACGGCATCGGCTCGCCGTCCTGCCACGGGCGCAGGTCCTCGGGGTCGAACAGGATCGGCTCGTGCCGGTAGTTCCCGAGCGCGTACCGGTCGCCGCGCTGCCGGTAGTAGAGGGACGCGTCCTGGTGGCGCAGGATCGGATGGACGACCTCCTCGCCCGCGTCCGCGGACAGTTCGTCCAGCGGATGCGTCCACACCAGCTGGTGCTGCACGACGGCGAGCGGGGTCGGGACGCCCGCCATCCGGCCGACCTTCGGTCCCCAGATGCCGGCGCAGATCAGGGCCTGTTCGCACGCGACGTCACCGCGGTCGGTGTGGACGCCCTGCACGCGGCCGTCCCGGATATCGAACCCGGTCACTGCGACGTTCCCCTCGAAGGCGACGCCCTTCGCCTCCGCGCGCCGCGCCAGTGACGTCGCGGCCCTGACGGCCTTCGCGATCCCGTCGGTCGGGACGAAGTACGACCCGAGGATCCGCGACGGGTCGATCAGTGGGATCCGGGCCACCGTCTCCTCTGGGGTGAGGAGCGCGGCGCCCTCGATCCCGTACGAGCGGGCGAACCCGACCCGGCGCTTCAGCTCCTGCATCCGCTCGGGGGTCGTCGCGACCTCGATGCCGCCGACGCCGAACCACACCGGCCCGTCGTCGACCGGCTCGAGGCCCGCGTACAGCTCGACCGTGTACCGCGCGAGCCGGCACATCGTGCGCGAGCCGTTCGTCTGGAACACGAGCCCGGGCGCGTGTGAGGTCGAACCCCCGGTCTCGAACAGCGGCCCCTGGTCGAGCACCAGGACGTCCGTGATCCCCAGCTCCGCGAGGTGGTACGCGGCGCTCGTGCCGACGATGCCCGCTCCGATGATCACCAGCTGCGCGCGATCGCGCACGTTCATGCCCTCCGAAGCCGAACGATCCAGTTGCAGTCTGCCGCATCCGTGCGAGCGTCGCAGCCCTGCACGCGCGATCCGGTACGCGCGCTGTTGCGCCCGATCTCGTTCGCGTCCTCCGTTGGGGGCCAGAGGGATCACGCGGACAGGGGCCTTCGACCTGGGCCAGGCGCCTCCGGTCGTTGGGAGACTCCCGCTCGAACACCCAGAGAGGCGGGAGCCGTGGACGGAACGAGCCGCGCCACCGGAGCGCATATCCGGGGCAGATGGCGTGATCTCCTCTTCAGCTGGTTCGGCATCCCCGTCGCCGCGCTCGCTGCGCTCCTGGTCGGAGCCGTGATGCTCATGGCCCTCGGCGCGAACCCCTTGACGGCGTACCGGGCCATGCTGCAGGGAGCGTTCGGGAGCGTCGACGGCCTGATCCAGACGACGATCAAGGCGGTCCCGATCCTTCTCGTCGGTGTCGGGATCTGCATCGCGTTCCGCGCGAACGTGCTGAACATCGGCGGTGAGGGCCAGATCGTGATGGGTGGCCTGGCTGCGACCGCGGTGGCGCTCGCCATGCCGAACCTCCCGGGCACGGTCCTGATCCCGTTGGTCCTGTTGGCCGGCGCCGTGGGTGGGGGGGCCTGGGGCTCGATCGCCGGGGCCCTGAAGGCCTACTACAACGTCAACGAGATCCTCTCCACGATCATGCTGAACATCATCGCGGTACAGATCATGAACTACCTGCTCAGTGGGCCACTCGTGGACAAGTCGTTCTCCGGCTTCTCGCTCATCCCTCAGACGAAGCGGCTCCCGGTTCAGGCCGATCTCCCCGTCATGGTCCACGGGACGCAGTTGCACGCCGGCGCGCTGTTCGCGGTCCTCGCTGCCGTCGCGGCATACGTCCTGCTGTGGAAGACGGGCATGGGGTTCCGGCTGCGAGCCGTCGGGTTGTCCCGAGAGGCATCGAGCTACGCCGGCATGCCCGTGAAGCGGACGATCGTCCTCGCACTCACGTTCGCCGGCGCCATGGCCGGCCTGGCGGGAGCGATCCTGGTGTTCGGGAGCGCCTCACACCGGATGGTCACAGACGGCACCGCCACCGGCTTCACGGGTTCGGCCGGGTTCAACGGCATCGTCGCCGCGCTGTTCGGCGGGCTGAACCCGCTCTGGACGATCCTCTCGTCGTTCGTCTTCGGCGGCCTGCTGGTCGGCGGCAACTTCATGCAGATCACCGTGCAGGTCCCGACCGCCCTCATCGTCGCGCTGGACGGGTTGCTCGTCGTGTTCGTCGTGGCGATCGACTACCCCCGGCGGCAGGCGCGCCGGCGCCTGCAGGCCGCCGAGGAGCTGCGCCAGGCAGAACGCCCGCCGGACCCGGCCGGCTCGGATCAGGTTGGCCCGGTCCCGGAGGAGGTGCCGGGATGAGTCAGTTCTTCACGTCCAAGGTGCTCATCGCCACGGTGGCCTCCGGCATCGTGCTGGCCACCCCGTTCCTGCTTGCCAGCCTCGGCGAGACGCTGGGGCAGCGAAGCGGCGTGCTGAACCTCGGGGTGGAGGGCATCATGCTGCTCGGGGCCTTCGCCGCCTACTACACGGCCCTGCACACCCACGGCAACTTCTGGCTCGCCGTTCTGGCGGGAGCAGCCGTTGGCGCCGTCCTCGGGCTGGTCACCGCGGTGGTGAGCGTAACGCTCAAAGCCGAGCAGGGCATCAGCGGTATCGGCGTCTACCTGTTCGGGCTCGGCATGAGCGACCTGCTGTTCCAGAAGCTGGTCGGTACGCCGACCCCGATCTCGACGTTCCCGCCCGTGAAGATCCCCGTGCTCGCGAGCATCCCCGCGGTCGGCAAGATGTTCTTCCAGGCGAACCTCATGGTGTATCTCGCCTTCATCCTGGTCCCCGTCCTCACGTTCGTGCTCAACCGGACGACGTACGGGACGAACATCCGCGCGGTCGGCGAGACCCCGGCCGCCGCGGACAGCCTCGGTGTCAGCGTCGACCGCGTCCGGTATTCGACCGTGATCCTCGGCAGCACCCTGGCGGGGGTCGCGGGCGCGGCTCTTGCCCTCGAGTTGGGCATCTTCCAGTCGAACCTCACGCAGGGCGAGGGCTTCATCGCGGTCGCGCTCGTCTACTTCGGCGCGTGGCGGCCGATCGGCGTGATGGCCGGCTCGCTCCTATACGGCATGGTGGCCGCGATCGTCCTGACGTGGAAGACGCTCGGGATCATCCCGCCCGGAGCCTCCGACCTCGCGGCTATGGCGCCCGCCGTGCTGACCGTGATCGCGCTGGTCGTCGTGGCTCGACGGTTCCGGCAGCCGGCGGCACTGGCCAAACCGTTCGTACGAGAAGGGTAAGGAGGCGGAACCATGCATCGAACCCACACCGGACCGGATCCGCAGAGGAGGGGTTGAGATGAAGGAGTTCGTGCACAGAGGTGCGCGCCTGGCGGTCGTGGTGGTCGTGCTGGCCGTCACCGCCGCGGCGTGCAGCAGCAACAACGCCACGACGACGACGTCGACGGCCGGCGGGGGAACCACCTCCTCGTCGAGCGCCGCCGTGTTCAAGGTCGCCGTGGTCGCACCGAGCGCGGTCAACGACCTGGCGTTCACGCAGTCGATGGTCGACGCGCTGAACTCGCTGAAGTCGTCCGAGAACCTCGAGATCTCGATCTCGGACAACAAGTTCGTGGTCGACGACGCGGCCAACGCCCTGCGCACGTACGCGTCGCAAGGCTACGACCTGGTCATCGCCCACGGGTCACAGTACGGCGGGACCGTCCAGCAGCTCGCACCCGAGTACCCGGACGTGTCCTTCGCGTGGGGCACCGCCGGCGACACGTTCGGTCAGCCGAACGTGTACGCGTACCAGGCGGCCTCCGACCAGGGCGGCTACGTCCAGGGCGTGGTCGCGGCAGGGATCACGAAGAGCGACGTCATCGGCGTGGTCGGCCCGATCGAGGTCGGCGACGCCAAGCTGTACGTGGACGGCTTCAAGGCGGGGGTCCTCGCGACGAACCCGTCGGTCAACGTGAAGGTCACGTACACGGGCTCGTTCAGCGATGTCGGGTTGGCCTCGACGACGGCGAAGTCGTTCGTGTCGGAGAACGCCGACGTCATGACCGGAAGCGCCCAGATGGTCGTCGGTGCCGTGGGCGTCTGCAAGACGAACGACGTGGCGTGGTTCGGGACGCAGGCGAACCAGACGTCCCTGGCGCCCTCGGTCGTCGTGTCCTCCCAGGTCTACCACTGGGAGGTCGTGCTGCAGCCGATGATCGACGCGATCAAGGGCGGCACGCTCGGCGGGAAGACGTACACGATCGACCTGTCGAACGGCGGTGAGGTGATCGAGTACAACGATAACTACGCCGTGCCGACGGCCGCGAAGTCCGCGGGTGACGCCGCGCAGCAAGGCATCGAGGACGGCTCGATCACGACCGGTGTCTCTGGGTAGGCGCCGGCGGAGCTGAGGAAGGAACGATGGACGCGACCACCCCGGGAGGCGCTCCGGTGGGAACCACCACACCGCTGCTCGACATGCGCGGGATCACGAAGCGCTTCCTCGGGGTGGTCGCGAACGACCGGATCGACTTCGACGTGAAGGTGGGAGAGGTCCACGCTCTGCTCGGCGAGAACGGGGCCGGCAAGAGCACGCTGATGCGGGTCGCCTACGGCATGTACCAGCCCGACGAAGGCGAGATCCGTTCCAACGGGACGCCCGTCACCATCACGTCCCCGGCCGTCGCGATCAGGCACGGGATCGGCATGATCCATCAGCACTTCATGCTGGTGCCGACGCTGACCGTCGCGGAGAACGTCGCCCTCGGCCTGTCTTCGACGCGCAAGCCACTGACCGACCTGGACCACGTCTCCGCCGGGATCCTCGAGCTCTCCACCACGTACGGTCTGAAGGTGGATCCGAAGGCCTACGTGTGGCAGCTGTCGGTCGGCGAGCGTCAACGCATCGAGATCATCAAGGCCCTGTATCGGAACGCGTCGCTGCTGATCCTCGACGAGCCGACGGCGGTCCTCACGCCCCAGGAGGTGGACGACCTGTTCGTCATCTTCCGCCAGATGGTGGCGGACGGCCGCGGCCTCGTGTTCATCTCGCACAAGATCCGCGAGGTCCTCGCGCTGTCCGACCGGATCACGGTGCTCCGCAACGGACGGGTGGTGGGAACGGTCGTGCCCGCTGACGTGACCCAGCGCGACCTCGCCCACATGATGGTTGGTCGAGATGTCGGCCTCACCCAGAGCCACTTGAAGGCCGAGGCCGGCGACGTCCGACTATCCGTGAAGGACCTCCGGGTGCTCGGAGACCGAGGCACCGAGGCCGTTCGTGGGCTGAGCCTCGAGGTCCGAGCGGGCGAGATCGTCGGCCTCGCCGGCGTGTCCGGGAACGGTCAACGCGAGTTCGCGGAGGCCGTGGCCGGGCTGCGGACGAGCACCTCGGGCTCGATCCGGCTGGAGGGCATCGAGCTGGTGGGCCGCGGGCCTTCCGACGCCCGGCACGCCGGCCTCGCGTACGTGCCAGAAGAGCGGATGCGTGACGGGGTCATCGGCGACTTCACGGTGTCGGACAATCTGATGCTGATCGACTACCGGGATCCGGCGTACTCGCGCTGGGGGTTCCTGCGATCCGGGGTCATCGGTCGCCACTGCCGCGAGCTGGTCTCCGCGTTCTCGGTCAAGACGCCGGGGTTGGGCACGCCGGCGCACAACCTGTCGGGCGGCAACATCCAGAAGCTGATCCTGGCGCGCGAGCTGTCGGGGCAACCACGCGTGCTCCTCGTCGCCCAGCCCACCCGTGGCGTGGACGTCGGGGCCGCCGAGTACATCCACGGCCGCTTGATCCAGCAGCGCGACCAGGGGACAGCCATCCTCATCATCTCCGAGGACCTCGACGAGGTCCTCGCTCTCACCGACCGCATCCTCGTCATCTACGAAGGAACGATCGTCGGCGAGGCCGATCCGCGCACCGTCGCGCGCGATCGGCTCGGGCTGATGATGGCGGGCATCCGCGGAGGCGAGCCCGATGACCAGCACCAGACGATCGGGTGAGCTTCGGACGCCGCAGGATGCCATAGTGACGGCGCCCGCATGGGCCCTGGAGACGAGATGTCCGACGGCTGTGGGGGCTCCGGCAGGTCACCGGCCGATGCGCGGGCGGGCCGTCGCCGTTCCGCATCGGTCGGGATCCTCGTACCGGCCGCTGTCTGCGCGCTCCCCTCGCCGCGACGGCCAGCACGGCGGCCTTCGATCCGAGGATCGGGAGGTCGGGGACGGATCCGGGCACGAGTCGCATCTCACGCTGACCGAGCGGAACGGTCAGGTCGTCGGCACCTGGCGCGTCACGAGCGACGACGAGCTCGGCGGGACGGTCGAGCGCCGGCGGAGCGAACGCTCGCAGGGTCAGCCCGGTGGATCTCCGCCGGTGCTTCCCACGTGAGCGAACGACCCTCTCCGCGCCTGGGGCTCCGATCCTTCAGCGCCGTCGCCCTACCGACGGCGTCATACGTAGGGCGACGGCGCAGGGCGGGTTCCGTCCCACCGCCGGTCCGGCCGCCGCCTCAGGGCAGGAACGTGACGAACGACTCGGCCGGCCGGCGCTCCTTCGCCGGGCGGGGCGCGCCCGGCGGGCCGAGATTGAGCAGAGCCACCACGCGCTCGCCGTTGGGTAGCCCGACGGCGTCCCGCCCGGCCGGCGTCCGTAACACCGCCGGCGTCCGCCAGTACCCCGCCAAGCCCCGGGCGTGCGCCGCGAGCAGGACCGCGTACACGGCCGCGGCCGTCGCGTGCAGGTCCTCGTCGTCCTGAACCGGGTCACCGGTGAGCGCAGCCGACACCAGCACGAGCGTCGGCGCGCGAGCGAGCTTCGCGGCTTCGACCGGGCCCGCCAGCTCTTGCAGGCGCGCCAGCGTCTCCGGCCCGATCACCCGGAATCGCCAGGGCTGGCTCAGGTGATGGTTCGGCGCGAACCGCGCCAGGTCGAACAGCTCGAAGAGCACCTCGCGCGGGACCGGTTCGGGGCCGAAGTCCTTGAAGGTCCGCCGGGTCCTGATCGCTTCGTCGACGTCCATGCGGGTCACAGCGTAGCCGGGCCCGCATCGACGGCCGGCGTCTCCGGCGCGCCGGACGCGCCGCTCGGCACCCCGAACACGAGGTTCAGCGCGCAGCCGACCAACACCCCGAGTGCCGCGCCGGCGACCACGTCGAACGGGAAATGCGCTCCCAGGTAGACACGAGAGACGCAGACCAGCCCGGCGAGCGTCCACGGCACGATCTTCCAACGGCCGTTCAGGTAGGGCGAGACGAGCGTCGCCAGCGAGAACGCCACGATCGGGTGCCCGGACGGGAAGCTCAGCCCGTGCGTGGACACATGACTCCCGCGGATGATCGCATCCTGGAGGGTCTGACCGGGCCGGTACCGGTGGACGACCGCTTTGACGCGGAACTCGACGAACCGCTTCACGCCGAATGCCACGAGCAGCGCCGCGGCGAGCCGCAGGCGCCGGAACCCGGCCGCGATGATCGCGGCGATCGGCAGCACCGCGATCACGCCCAGGAACTGCAGGACCCACATCGGCCGGAAGAGCCAGTCCGGCCAGCTGTTGATCCAGTGGAACACCGAGACCTCGAACCCCGAGAGCGCCCGTCTCGAAACGATGACCGAGAGCACCACCACGATCGTCAGGGCGACGATCGCCGCGATCGCGTCGCCGCGACGCCGGTGGAAGGTTCGACCGTCGGGCGTCCGCGACCACAGCCGGACGGGGCGCGCCCACCACCCGCTCGGTCGAGTCTCGACCCCTCCGGCGTCCACCTGCGGAGGCTATCCCTCCTCCGCCGTCCGGTCGAGGCCGGTCAGTACCCGCCGTACCCGCCGCCCTTGCCCGAGCTCGATCCGGACCCGCCCGTGGCCGACGCGGCGACGAACCCCTCGACGTTCTGACCCTTCGCCTGCCCTGCCACGTCCCCCTGGAACGTGTAGAGGGGCGACCCATCGAAGGTGATCTGCGTCCCGCCGTCCGGCCGCGTCACGGTGCCGAACGTGCCGTCCACCCCGGACCCCGCGGTCGCCGCGGTCGCGCCGGCAGACAGCAGGAAGGGGGGCCAGATCGTCGCGCAGGTGCCCGTGCACGTGATGTGCGAGGCGGTCTCCGTCGGCAGGACGTACAGGGTCATGCCGTTCGGATCGACCAGCACATCCCCGATGCCGGAGATCGAGGTCTCACCCACGACCACAGACGACCCACCGGAGGACGCCTCTCCGGACTTGGCGCACCCCGCGAGCAGGATCGCCAACGCGGCCGCCGCGACCACCATGGTGGGCATCTTCATCGTCAGACGCATCCGAGCCTCCTTCATCGAGCAACGCCAGGTCTACGCACGAAGCGGCCACCGAGTTGTCGCGATCGCATTGGAGCCTTCGGAAGGCAGTGGCTCATCGGGCCGCGGCGGGTGCATGATGCCGCACCGATGACAACGCGAAGGACGCCCGCCGAGCGCCACCCCACCAGCGACCCGCTCTGGTACCGCGACGCGGTCGTCTACGAGCTGCACGTCCGGGCCTTCGACGACTCCGACGGCGACGGGGTCGGCGATCTGCGCGGCCTGGTCGACAAGCTGGACTACCTCCAGCAGCTGGGGGTCACCGCGATCTGGCTCCTGCCGTTCTACCCGAGCCCCCTGCGCGACGACGGCTACGACATCGCCGAGTACAAGGCGATCCACCCCGCGTACGGAACCCTCGCCGACTTCCGCCGCCTGCTGCGCGAGGCGCATCGCCGGGGCCTCCGCGTGATCACGGAACTGGTGCTGAACCACACGAGCGACCAGCACCCGTGGTTCCAGCGGGCGCGTCGCGACCGTCCCGGCGGGCCGTGGCACGATTTCTACGTCTGGAGCGACACGCCGGACCGGTACCGCGAGGCGCGGGTGATCTTCCGGGACTTCGAGCCGTCGAACTGGTCCTGGGACGGGGTGGCGAACGCGTACTACTGGCATCGCTTCTACTCCCACCAGCCGGATCTGAACTTCGACAATCCGCGGGTTCGCCGCAAGATGCTGGAGGTCGTTGACTTCTGGCTCGGGCTCGGCGTCGACGGCATGCGGCTCGACGCGATCCCGTACCTCTTCGAACGGGAGGGGACGAACTGCGAGAACCTCCCCGAGACGGTCGCGTTCCTCCGGGAGGTCCGGGCCCACATCGACGCGCGCTTCCCCGGCCGGATGCTCCTGGCCGAGGCCAACCAGTGGCCGGAGGACGCCGCGATGTACTTCGGCGACGGCGACGTGTGCCACATGGCGTTCCACTTCCCGCTGATGCCCCGGATGTTCATGGCGATCCGGATGGAGGACCGGTACCCGATCGTGGACGTGCTCGCCCAAACCCCGGAGATCCCGGAGAACGCGCAGTGGGCGCTGTTCCTCCGGAACCACGACGAGCTGACGCTGGAGATGGTCACCGATGAGGAGCGTGACTACATGTACCGCTCCTACGCGGAGGATCCGCAGGCGCGGCTGAACCTGGGCATCCGGCGCCGGCTGGCGCCGCTGCTCGGCAACGACCGGAACCTGATCGAGATGATGAACGGCCTGCTGTGCAGCCTGCCCGGCACGCCGGTCATCTACTACGGCGACGAGATCGGGATGGGCGACAACATCTACCTCGGCGACCGCAACGGGGTCCGGACCCCGATGCAGTGGAGCGGCGACCGCAACGCCGGGTTCTCGAGGGCGAACCCGCAGCGGCTGTACCTGCCGCCGATCATCGACCCCGAGTACCACTACGAGGCGCTCAACGTCGAGGCCGAACAGGGCAACCCGAACTCGCTGCTGTGGTGGACCCGCCGGCTGATCGCGCTGCGCCGCCGGTACCAGGCGTTCGGCCGCGGTTCGCTCGACCTGCTGTACCCCGAGAACCACAAGGTCCTGGTCTTCCTCCGGCAGTTCCGGGACGAACGGCTCCTGGTGGTGGCGAACCTGTCCCGCCATGCGCAGTACGTCGAGCTCGACCTGTCGCGGTTCGAGGGCATGCGCCCGATCGAGCTGTTCGGTCACACCGAGTTCCCGAGGATCGGAGAGCTCCCGTACCTCCTCACGCTCGGTCCGCACGCGTTCTACTGGTTCGCGCTGGAGGATCCGGCCTCCGAGCCGGCGACGGGCGCCGACGCGGAACCGCCGACGATCGAGGTGGCCGGGCCATGGATCACCGTGTTCGGGCCGCCGGCACGACGGCGCCTCGAGGAGCTGCTTCCCCGGTACCTGCGCTCGACCCGGTGGTTCGCGGGCAAGTCCCGCCGGATCGCGACCGTCGAGGTCGAGGACGCGATCGAGGTCCCACCGGCCGGCGCGCGGGCGAGCGACGACGCCGTGGTCCCGGCCGGGTACATCGTGCTCCTGCGCGTCGAGTACTCCGAAGGAGATCCCGAGACGTACTTGCTCCCGCTGACCGTCAGGCCGGCTCGCTCGGCCGGTCGCGGCCGCGGGCCGACGCCCCTGGCGCGGATCCTCGCCGCCGACGGTCAGCACCTGCTGTTCGACGCGCTGCACGATCCGGCGTTCGTATCGGCGCTCCTGGACGACGTCGCCAGACGGCGACGGCTCGCCGGCGCCGCCGGGGCGATGGTCGCGACGCGCACCTCGGCGTTCCGGTCCCTCTCACGGGCCCATCCAACGCAGATCGCCCCGTCGGTGCTCCCCGGCGACCAGAGCAACACGTCGATCGTGTTCGGCGACCGGCTGATCATGAAGGTGTTCCGGCGCGTCGGCGCCGGCGTGAACCCCGACCTGGAGGTCGGGCGGTTCCTCACGGAACGGACGCGGTTCGCGCACGCACCGACCGTCGCCGGCGCGATCGAATACGCGCGCCGTCGGGCGCAGCCGAGCACGCTCGCGATCGTGCACGGGTTCGTGCCCAACCAGGGAGACGTGTGGCGGTACACGGTCGACTCCCTCGGCCAATACCTGGAGGAGGCGAGCGCACGCGGTGCCCACGAGCCGTCGCCGGACGTGACCGCGCCGGTCGACCTGGTCGAGCTCGCCACGGGCGACGCGCCCGAGCTGGCCCACGAGACCATCGGGGCGTACCTCGAGTCCTCGAGGCTCCTCGGCGAACGGACCGCCGAGCTCCACCTCGCGCTCGCCTCGGATCGCGACGACCCCGCGTTCGCCCCGGAGCCGTTCACCGCGCTCGCGCAGCGTTCGCTCTACCAGTCGCTCCGGACGCACGTGGTGAGCACGTTCCGGATGGTCCGCGCGTCGGGCTCCGGCGGACCGGACCCGCTGACCGCGGTGGTCGACGCGCTGGGGCTCGAACACGACATCGTCGCGCGACTTCGCCGCATCCTCGAGGTGAAGATCGCCGCGACGAGGATCCGCGTCCACGGCGACTATCACCTCGGCCAGGTCCTCCATACGGGCCGGGACTTCGTGATCATCGACTTCGAAGGCGAGCCGGCGACGCCGCTCGGCGAGCGCCGGATCAAGCGGTCATCGCTGCGCGACGTGGCCGGCATGATCCGTTCGTTCGACTACGCGGCCCGGACGGCGGCGCTCGCCTCGAGCGCGACGGGGATGGCTCCCGAGCTGCTCGAGCCGTGGGCGGACTTCTGGTACCGGTGGGTCTCGGCGACGTTCCTCCGCGCCTACCTCGAGACCGCCCGCGGCGCGTCGTTCGTCCCGAGCGATCCAGAGCAGCTGGCGGTGCTGCTCGACGTGCACCTGCTGGCGAAGGCGGCCTACGAGCTGGGGTACGAGGCGAACACCCGGCCCGACATGATCGGCATCCCCGCCGATGGGATCCTCCGGCTCATGGCGGTCCCTCGTTAGCGGGTCACCGCGTCGAAGATCCAGACGCCGAGCGCGATCCCTGCCGCGATCGCGGCCAGGTTCACGAACCAGAGGAACCGCTGCGTCCCGTTCACGGCGCCGTTCCATCGCGCAGGAGCAGGGCCTTCGCCGCCTCGTACTCCTCGGCGGTGAGGTCACCGCGGCGGCGGAGCTCCGCGAGCCGTTCGAGCCGAGACACCACGTCGCCCGCGCCCGCCAGGCGCATGGCGACGGCCGGCGGCACGATCGGTGCGACCGCCCGGGGGAGGTTCGGCGTCGAATCGTCGCGCCGGCCCCACAGGAGGAACCCGACCAGCGGTCCGGCGCCGATGACGAAGAACATGATCCCGCAGATCAACCACCCCCACACGATGCCGGTGTCCTCGACGGGCGGGTGCAGCGCGAAGTCCACGAAGTTGTAGCCGAGCGACAGGAACAAGGCCGGCCACGCGAGCGCCACCAGGTTCGGGCCGCCGGCCTTCGTGCTCCACCAGCCGCAAACGAACGCGCACCCGAGCCCGGCGAAGATCGAGCCGATCATCAGGCCGCCGACCCCCTTCGGACACGTGGTCGCGATCTCGTAGGGACCGCCGGTCGCGCAGAAGCCGCCGATCTGCATCACGGCGCGCATGCACAGGAACAGGACGGTCAGCGACGCGACGAGCCCGGCCATCATCACGAAGATCACGACGGCCGCGTTCGCGGTTCGCCCCGCGGATCCCTCGGCTCCGGCCTGCGGTCGGTCAACCATCGAGCCGCAGCCTACGCCATGGATGCGGCCGGATCGCCGAGGCTCGGCCGACCCGTTCCCCCGCCCGAGTCGACGGCCTTCGAACCGGCCGGCACGCTGAAGTGCCCCATCCGACCAGCCGATATGCCCATGGAGGAACGCCCCTGCTCGCGAGAGGTTCGCAGCTGGACGTCGATGATCAGATGGGTTCAGGCACGCACGAGGCCGAGCCGGGCCCCGTCGCGCAGCTCCGCATGCTCCACAGCCTGGCCCGGCGACTGAACCAGCTCGGCGACGTCCGCCAGATCGGCGAGGCGATCACCACCGAGCTGCACACACTGATCGACTACCACAACTGCCGCGTCCACCTGATCGCCGCCGACGGCCGAACGCTCGAGCCGATCGCCTTCGAGGGCCTCCTCACCGAGTACCGGGGCGAGACGTTCGACGCACTCCTGATGGACGTCGGTGAGGGCATGACCGGGCAGGTGGCACTGACCGGCGAGTCGCTGAACGTGTCGAACACGGCGACGTGTGACTTCGCGCTCCAGGTCCCTGGGACGCCGGACGACGTGGACGAGTCCGCGCTGATCGTGCCGCTGCGGGTGGGTGACCGCACGATCGGGACCGTGGCCCTGTCGAAGCTCGGCGTCGACATGTTCGACGCGAGCGATCAGCGCCTGCTGGAGGTGCTCGCGAGCCACGCCGCCGTCGCGATCGAGAACGCCCGGCTGCTGCAGAGCGAACGCGAGGCCGCCACGACGGCCGGAGCGCTGCTCCGCTTCTCAGAGTCCCTCACCCGACGGCACGACGTCGAGACGGTGCTGCGTGAGGCGCTCCACACGATCCCGTCGATGGTCGGATGCGGCGAGGCGCAGGTCTACGTCCGCGACCCGGCCTCTCGAGCTTTCCGCCTGCTGGCTCGCGAGGGCGCGTGGGGCGACGCGACCTTGGGGCCCGACGCGCAGGTCGAGGTTCCCGCGGACGTCGCGGAGCCGTTCCTGGGGTCGCTCGTCGAGCCGTTCGTGTTGGGTCGCGAGCTTGTCGCCGCGGTCCCGCGCGATCTCCTCCTCGTCCCGGGCGCCCGTGACGCGCTCGTGACGCCGATCGCCTGGGGCGAGGACCAGCTCGCCGCGATCGTCCTGTTCGCCCCCGCCGACGAGGCGAGGTTCGAACCTCGGCACCTGGCGCTGGCCGGGGGGATCGCCGGGATCACCTCCTTGGCACTCGGCAACGCGCAGCGGATGCAGGACCTGCAGGAGACGGCCGAACGGCTCCGCGCGCTGGACGAGATGAAGAACACGTTCCTCGACGCCGTGTCCCACGAGCTGCGGACGCCGCTCGCGTCGGTCTTGGGAATCTCGCTCACGCTCGGCCGCCGGGATCTGGGGCTCGCACCCGAGGACGAACGCGACCTGATCGACCGGCTCGTGTCGAACGCCAGGAAGCTCGACCGGCTGCTGTCGGACCTGCTGGACCTCGACCGGCTCGCCCGCGGGATCGTCGAGCCCGTGAAGCGGCCCACCGACCTGGGCGCCCTCGCGCGCACCGTCGTGGAGAACGCGGAGTTCCTGGGCGACCGGCTCCTGGTGATCGACGCGGACCCCGTGATCATCGACGTCGACGCCGCGAAGATCGAACGGATCGTCGAGAACCTCCTCGCCAACGCCGCGCGGCACACGCCGCGCCACGGCTCGGTGTGGCTGCGCGTTCGGCCCGAGCCTGGTGGCGCATCGATCATCGTCCAGGACGAAGGACCCGGCGTTCCCGACGACCTCAAGGAGGCGATCTTCGAACCGTTCCGGCAGGGAGCGAACCAGGACGCCCACGCGCCCGGCGTCGGGATCGGCCTGTCGTTGGTGGCGCGGTTCGCGGCGCTGCACGATGGACGCGCGTGGGTCGAGGACCGCGAGGGCGGTGGAGCGTCGTTCCACGTCTTCCTGCCCGCGTCGGCGCCGGACCCAGCCGCCGCCTGATCGGTGCCTACGGCCGGAACCCGACCGCGCACACGATCCGGTCGTCCGCTCCTGCGCGATCCCAGACGAACTCCCCGAAGAGCTCGAGCCGTTCGAACCCGTGTCGTTCGTAAAGCTGCCTTACTTCTTCGTGCGTGTACGAGCGCGTCGCCGGCGACCGGACGTGGCGTTCGGACGCGACGATCCGGCCGTCGACGATCACCTCGTACAGGTCGTCGGTGTCCTCGAGCGACGTCTCCGGGTCGAAGCGCGAACGCGAGGTCCGGCGGATCAGCGCCCCGTCGTCGGGCCGGATCGCCTCGCTCGTCCACTCCTCCTCGAACGGATCGCCAGGTCGCCAGAGCCGCATGAACGGCATGACCAGCGCGCCGCCCGGTTCGAGGTGCTCGCGCAGGCGCTCCATCGCCGCGTCGGCCTCCGAGGGCTCCAGCAGGAGCTGGAACGAGCTCGAGGGCACGACGACGCAACGGTACCTCCGCGGCAGGTCCAGCGATCCGATCGCCTGGTCGAAGACGTGGACGGGCACGCCGGCCTGCGCGGCCTTGTCCCGGCACAGGTTGAGCATCTCCGGCGAGACGTCCACGCCGTCGACGTCCAGGCCGAGCGAGACGTAGTCGACCAGCAGCCGGCCCGTCCCGCAGGCGACGTCGAGGGCGGGTTCGCCGAACCGGCGGATCGCCTCCAGGTAGAAGCCGCGGTCGGGCCACGCGGACGTGTCACCCCGGAAGAGATCCCAGGTCGAGGCCATCATCCCGTGGTACTCGTGCGCCGGATCGGCGTTCGTCATCGCGCGCTCCCCCGAGCGGAGCTTACGGGGCCATCGCCGCTGGTGGGTCCCCTGAAACCCCCCGTTTGGTGGATGCCTCCCTCCGTCGCCCCGGCTACGGTCGAACCTCGGTCGGGCGGATCTGGGCCGTCGGTCGGCGTGGATCCGATGGGGTCGGAAGGGGGATGGGGTTGCGATGACCGTCGGATGCGGCAGTCATCCACGCGTCCGTCGGACCCTCGCAGCCATCACCGTCCCGCTGGCAACGGTGTGGATCGTCGCGATCGCCGGGCGCGATGCGGTCGCGGGCCCGTCGGCGCAGGGCGTTCCCCAACCGGTCATCGTCGATCCGAACCCCGTCGACTGGACGCCGAACGTCTTGGACGGCATCGTCGAGGCGTTCGCGCAGGTGGGGAACACGATCGTCGTCGGCGGCACGTTCACGCAGGTTCAGGACGCGGGGAGCGCGACCGTGCTGGACCGCACCGACCTGTTCGCGTTCGACGCGACGACCGGCGCGGTGTCCGCGGGCTTCGCGCCGACGGTCGACGGCGACGTCGACGCGCTCGCGGCCGCGCCCGACGGGAAGTCGGTGTTCGTGGGCGGCTCGTTCACGACGGTCGACGGCGTGCCGGCGAGGGGCCTGGCGAAGCTGGACCTCGCGACCGGCCAAGCCGTCAAACGTTTCTCGGCGGCGACGAACGGGAGCGTCCGCGCGCTCGTGTCTCGCGGCGACCGGCTCTACGTCGGCGGCGGGTTCACGTCGATCGGTGGCGTCCCCCGGTCGGCCCTGGCGGCCGTCGACGCCGCGACCGGCACGGTCGATCCGAACCTGTCGCTCGCGGTCACCGGCACCCATCACGGGCTGGGCGCGCCGACCGTGTCCGACCTGGACGTGACGGCGGACGCGAGCCGGCTCGTGCTGATCGGGAACTTCGACGCCGTCGGCGGCCTGCGGCGCGTGCAGCTCGCCCTGATCGACCTCGGAGCCGGCGACGCTCCTGCGACCGTGGCGAACTGGCGGACCGGAGAGTACGTGCCGGTCTGCTACGAGAAGCTGTACTCGTACATGCGTGGCGTCGGGTTCTCGCCCGACGGGACCTACTTCGTCGTCGTCGCGAAGGGCTCGGGGCGCTACCCGAAGACCCTCTGCGACACGGCCGCTCGTTGGGAGACCGGGGCGTCCGGCGGGAAGCTGCACCCGACGTGGATCGACCGCACCGGGGGCGACTCGCTGCTGTCGGTCGCCGTGACCGGGGTGGCCGTCTACGTCGGTGGACATCAGCGCTGGCAGAACAACGCCGCGGTGGCGAACGAGGCGGCGGAGGGCGCGGTCCCGCGCCCGGGCATCGCCGCGCTGGACCCCCAGAACGGGGTGCCGTACAGGTGGAACCCGACGAAGGATCGGGGATTCGGCACCGACGCGCTCCTGTCCACGCCGGATGGCCTGCTGGTCGGCAGCGACACGACGCAGCTGGGCCACGAGTACCACGCCCGCCTCGGGATGTTCCCCGTCGCCGGCGGAGAGGTCCCGCCCGTGGGATCGGCGCCCACGCTCCCCGGGACGCTCTTCCGGGCGCTGACGGACGGATCCCTCGCCGCGCAGCCGTTCGACGGAACGACCGCCGGGTCGCCGCTGCCGGTCCCGACGCCCGGCGTCGACTGGACGCAGGCGCGCGGGACGTTCGCCGTGAACGGGACGGTGTACGCGGGGTGGTCGGACGGCGAGGTCTACGGATTCCCGTTCGACGGGACGACGCTCGGTTCGGCGCACGACGTGATCGCGTCGGGCGGGTACGTGGTGGACCACTGGATCGACTTCGCCGACGCCACAGGGACGTTCTGGTGGGGCGGACGCCTCTACTACACGCGGGACGGCGACCGGAACCTCCACTACCGGTCCTTCTCGCCGGAGAGCGAGCTGATCGGGAGCCGGGAGTTCGTCGCGAGCCGGTCGAGCCACGGGCTGAACTGGTCGGCGATCCGGGGGATGACCGAGGCGGGTGGGTACGTGTTCTACGCGACGGTGTCCGGGGAGCTGCACCGGATCGAACTCTCCCCGGCCGGGAAGCCGGTGCGCGGGACCGACGCCCTGATCGGCGGGCCGAGCGTGGACGGTCGCGACTGGTCGTCGAACGGGCTGTTCGTCCTGGACACGTAGCCGCGCGGGCGCGGCCCTCCGTCCGTCAGGCCGCGTTCAGCGGTTGGAGCTCGGGCGGGAGGTCCCGCGCGGCGACGATCCGGATGGTCTTCGTCGCCCTGGTGAGCGCCACGTAGAGCTCGCGGTATCCGCGCGCGCCCTCGGTCAGGAGCTCAGCGGGTTCGACCAGGATCACGTGGTCGAACTCCAGGCCCTTCGCCTCGCGCGCCGACATGATCGTGAGCTTCCGGCCGCGGCCCCAGTCCGCGCCGTCGAACTCGACGCGCCCAGCCCGCGCAACCCCTTCGATCGCGTGGCGGAGGCCCTCGGGGACGATGACGCCGACCGAGCCGTCGGCGGTCGCCGACGCTCGCATCTCACGGACGACCTCGGCCGCGAGGTGCCGTTCGTCGGCGCGCACGACGGTGGGCGCGTCGCCGTCGCGGATGGCGACCGGCGGCTCGAGGTCCGGCGAGATCGTCGGGAGGAGCCGGGACGCGAGCTCGATCATCTGCCTCGGTACCCGGTAGCCGATCGAAAGTGACTCGACCCGCGCGGTCGCCGGCGTTGGCAGGTGCTGCAAGAGCGCGGCCCAGGTCGGGTACGACCATTCACCGATCGATTGCGCGAGGTCACCCAGGAGCGTCATCGCGCCGGTCGAGGCCCTCCGGGCGATCATCCGAACCTCCATCGGGCTGAGGTCCTGGACCTCGTCGACGATCACGTGGGTGTAGGTGCGGGGGACGCCGGCGATCCGCCACTGCGCCTCGTCGACCAGGGCGACGTCGCCCCGTGCCCAGCGGGCCTCCGCGGCGCGTCCCGGCCGGGCGCGGACCAGCAGATCGACCTCACGTTCGTCCAGGAGCCCGGCGCCGGCCGGGGAGAGCTGCGCGCGGCTCCCCAGGAGGTCCCCGACCAGCTCGCCCGCGGAGACCGACGGCCACATGCGGTCCATGAGCGTTCGGAACGACGGACCGCGCGCGCGATCAGCCGGCTCGCCGCATCGCCGGCGAGCGGGACCGCCCGGCCCCGGATCCGGATCTCGCGGCGCGCGGCATCCGGGCGCGTCCGGGCCCGGAGGGCGCGGGCGATCACCTCCGTCATCCGAGGGTCGCCCTTGAGGCGGAGCACGTCCGGTTCGTCCTCCGCCTGGACCTGGATCGACGCCAGGGCGTCCACGGACGACTGGACGACCGCGGTCTCGCCGAGCGACGGGAGGACGCGTTCGATGTAGCGCATGAACGCGCGGTTCGGGCCGACCACGAGGACGCCGCCCCGCGTGCGCGCCTCGCGCATCCGGTACAGGAGGAACGCGGCGCGGTGCAGGCCCACCGCGGTCTTGCCGGTCCCGGGCGCGCCCTGAACGACGAGCACGCCGTCGTCCGGGAGTCGGATCACGCGGTCCTGTTCGGCCTGGATCGTCGCGATCACGTCCCGCATCTGCCCGGTGCGTTCCCTGCCGATCTCCGCCATCAGCGCGTCGCCGGCGCGGACAAGCGCCGCCGGCACGCCGCGCCGGCGAGCCGCGGCCAGTTCGGCGAAGACCTCGTCCTCGAAGCCCACGAGCCGGGCGCCGTCGGTCCGGAAGCTCCTGCGACGTTCCAGGTCGAACGGATCGGCCGCGTTCGCTTGGTAGAACGCCTCCGCGACCGGGGCTCGCCAGTCGATCACGACCGGGTCGCCCTCCTCGTCGCGGACGTGCCGCCGGCCGATGTAGTAGCGGTCGCCGTCGGTCCGGTCGATGCGACCGAAGCACAGCGCTCGGTCGCTCTCGAGGTCCATCAGCCGCGTGGCGAACATGTCCTGCAGCGCCTCGCGGGCCGCGGCGTTGACGCCGGCGTCGGTCGCGAGGAGCTGTTCGACGGTTCGGCGCATCGCCTCCAGGCAGTCGTGGGCGAAGAACAGGTACGCCTGTTCGGCGTCGAACTCCGGATGGACCGGTCGCGCTTCCGAGGGCTCGTCGGACGGCATGGTTCGGCTCCAGGGACGTGCGGTGGGAACCGCGCAGGATAGTCCCACCGTCCACGTGTCCGCAAGCATCCGCGCCGGCGCCCTACGTATGGCGCCGTCGGTAGGGCGACGGCGTGATGGAACCGAGGCTACTCGGCGCTCTCGGCGGGGTCGGTGCCCTCGGTGGACCCGCGCACGTCCGCGTGCACCGCCGGGATCGAACCGAGCCGTCCGGCCTGGTAGTCCTCGAACGCCTTCACGATCTCGGCCTTCGTGTTCATCACGAACGGCCCGTACGCGACGACGGGCTCCCGGATCGGCTGACCGCCCAGGACCAGCACGTCGAACGTCGGGCTCCGGCTCTCCTGCTTCTCGTCGGCGCTGACCGTGATCGCATCGCCGACCCCGTAGACGGCGAGCTGGCCCATCCGGATCGGCCGGCGTTCGGGCCCGACCGAGCCGTTGCCCGCCAGCGTGTAGACGAGCCCGTTGAAGTCCGGGCGCCATGGCAGCGACAGCGTCGCGCCGGGCGACAGCGTCGCGTGGACCAGCACGATCGGCGTGTGGGTGATGCCGGGTCCCTCGTGCCCGGCGAGCTCGCCGGCGATCACGCGCACCAGCGCGCCGCCGTCGGGCGAGGACAGCAGCGCCACGTTCGACGCGCGGATGTCCTGGTAGCGGGGCGGCGAGAACTTCAGCGCGCTCGGCAGGTTCACCCACAGCTGGAACCCGTGGAACAGGCCGCCGCTCGCGACCAGGTAGTCGGGGGGCGTTTCGATGTGCAGGATGCCCGCGCCCGCGGTCATCCACTGGGTGTCGCCGTTCGTGATCAGTCCGCCGCCGCCGTTCGAGTCCTCGTGCTTGAACTCGCCGTCGATGATGTACGTGACGGTCTCGAACCCGCGGTGCGGGTGCCACGGCGTCCCCTTCGGCTCGCCCGGCGCGTACTCGACCTCGCCCATCTGGTCCATGTGGACGAAGGGATCGAGCGCCCGGAGGTCGACCCCGGCGAACGCGCGACGGACCGGGAAGCCCTCCCCTTCCAGCCCGCTCGGCGCGGTCGTGACCGAGACGACCGGGCGGTCGTGCGCGGCCACGGGGTCCACCTGGGGGATCCGCGGGAGCGTGAGGGTGTTCTCGACGGTGACGGCTGGCATCTGGGTACCCTCCTGGGTCCTGGTTGTCCGGTTCCGCTGGTCGCGTTCGACGTCCGCCCTCACTCCGGCGGGCCGAACCACGACGCTACCCGTGAACGACGGGCAGGCGCCAGAGATTCCTACTCGGCGACCGGCTCCACGGCGACCGCCGCCGAGGACACGACCGCCTCCTCGTCGGCGGCTACGCGCCGGCGCCTCGCCGGGACGATCGTCGCCGTCGCGGCGCTCGCCACGAGGAACACGGTGGCCACCGAGAACGCCCGCGCGAAGCCGGCGGTGAGCGCCGAGGCGGAGGACGAACCGTTCACGAGCGCGGCAGCGGTCCGGTCCGCGGCGACCGTCGCGAGGGCTGCGAGCCCGATCGACCCGCCGACCTGGCGCGTCGTGTTGACGAGTCCCGACGCGAGCCCGCCCTGTTCGATCGGGACGCCCGAGGTCGCCGCGAACGTCACGGGCGTGAACGCGAGGCCCAACCCGAGCGTGATCAGCACGCCCGGCCAGAGGAGGTCGGGCACGAACGTGCTGTCCGGCGTGATCTGTGAGAGCCAGATCATCCCGACCGCGGCGATCAGCGGCGCGACGATGAGCAGCGGCCGCGGCCCGATCCGGGTGACCAGCCGCGAGCTGATCTGGGCGCCGACCACGATCGTCAGCGTCTGCGGCACGAACGCCAGACCGGCCTGCAAGGGGCTGTACCCCAGGACGGTCTGCATGTAGAGCGTCAGGAAGTACCACATCGAGAACATCGCGGCCGCAAGGAGGAAGATCACGACGTTCGCGCCGGTCACCGAGCGTGAACGGAACAATCCGAGCGGGACGAGCGGGGTCGTCGCGACCCTCGTCTCGATCAACAGGAACACGCCGAACAGCGCCGCCGCCAGCACGAACGTCCCGATCGTCGCCGGCGACGACCAGGGGGCGCCCTCGGTCCGAACGATCCCGTAGACGAGCGTCACCAACGCGGCCGTGACGGTGACCGCACCCCACACGTCGAGCGAGCGTCCGCGGCCCTCGTCGCGGCTCTCGGTCAGGACGACCCGGGCCGCGATCAGGCCGGCCACGCCGACCGGGATGTTGATGAACAGGACCCAGCGCCAGGAGACCTCGGTGAGCAGGCCGCCCAGCAGCGCGCCCGCCGCGCCTCCGCCCGCCGCGACGGCGCTCCAGATGCCGAGGGCCCGAGCCCTGGCTCGCGGTTCGCGGAAGTAGGTCGTGAGGATCGTGAGCGTGGCCGGCGCCAGGATCGCCCCGCCGAGCCCTTGCGCAGCACGGGCCGCGACCAGCATCGCCTTGTCCTGCGCGAGGCCGCCGAACAGGCTCGCGACGGTGAAGATCCCCAGGCCGAGCATGAAGACCCGCTTCCGCCCGTAGAGGTCCGCCGCGCGCCCGCCCAGGAGCATGAAGCCCGCGAACGTCAGCGTGTACGCGTTGACGACCCACTGCAGGCCGGTCGCGCTGAACCCCAGCTCCGTACGGATGGAGGGAAGGGCGACGTTCATGACCGACACGTCGAGGATGACCATGAACTGGCCCACGCAGGCGACGGCCAGAACGGCCCAGTCAGGGACCTTGCGCGTGCCGGACCCGGGCATGCGCGATCCGTTCGAGGCGACTCCCTCCATGCGTTCGGTCAACGCGTGCCCACCCGTCGGTTATGCCCGGACCGACGGATCGTCGCCGTCCGTCCGGCGTCCGAGCCGCTCGACCAGCGCCGACCGGATGGCTGCGCGGGAGCCGAACACCAGCAGGAACATCGCCTCCCGGGCGAGCCGCTGGGCGTGATGGTCGACGACGAGCGCGCGAGCGCCCTCGGACACGATCAGGTTCGTCGCGGCTCGCAACGCGAACTCGGACGCGTGCGCCCGCGCCGCCGGCATCACGTCCGGCGAGGCCGTGTCCAGCTGGTTGCGGACGGCCTCGAGCTCGTCGTCGAGCGGCGATGGTCCCATCAGCCGGAGGCTCCGGCCGGCGACGCCCAAGGCGAGCGACCCGTTCATCCGGAGGAACAACGCGTCCTGCGCTGCCCACTCCGCGTACGGTTGCGTCCCCGTCACGCGTTCGGCGGGGACGAAGCATCGGTCGAACCGGAGCGTGACCGTCCCGCTGGCGTCCACCGCGACCAAGCGGAGCGGTTGGGCGCTGATGTCGGCGCCGACCCGCGCGTCCACGAGCACGTGGACGATCGTCCCGCCGCCCTCGGCGTCCGCGTCCGCCCGTGCCGACGCGTGGATCACGTCGATCCGGCCCCAGCCCGACACCCACGGCGCCGTGCCGTCGATGACCCATCCGCCGTCGACCTCCTCGGCCAGCATCCCCGGCCGCGGGAGCAGGCCCGCGAACGAAACCCCGGCCCGGCGCTCGCCGCGGCAGAGCGGCCCGAGCCACTCGGCCCGCAGCCCGGCAGGCGCGTCCGCGGCCGAGAGCGCCAGGACGGCGCCTTGATGCTGCGCCCAGACGAACGCGGTCGTGAGGCATCCTCCGGCGAACGCCTCGAACACCCGGCAGGCCGTCGGGAAGTCGACGTCGAGCCCGCCCGCATCCTCAGGCCCCGCGAGCCCGTAGAACCCAGCATCCGCCAGGACGTCGAGGTTCGCGCTTGGGACCAGGCCGGACGCGTCGGTGCGCAGCGCCTCAGGGAACAGGATGTCGTCCGCGATCCGCGTCGCCTCGGCCAGGACCGCGTTCGCGCGTTCGTCCACCGCGCTCATCCGCCGTCCCGTCGCGACGCCAGGCCCGGAACGACCTCGGCCCCGGGGATCTCCGCGAGGACGTCCGGGGCGACGAGGATCTTCGACCCGCGCTCGCCGCTCCCGACGATGACCTTGTCGGTCCTGTCGAGGACCCGTTCGTCGATCCAGATGGGGATGTCCGGCGCGAGGCCGAACGGCGAGACCCCGCCGGGCGGCATCCCGGTCAGCGCCGTCGCCTCGTCGGCCGGGGCGAACGACGCCTTCCGGACCCCGAGGCGCCGACGGACCACGCCATTGACGTCGAGCCTGGTCGAGCTCAACAGCACGCAGGCCGGGCGGACCGCTGGCTCGGTCCGCGAGCGCACGAGGATCGTGTTCACGATGCGCTCGAGCGGGTAGCCGTAGTGGTCCGCGAACGCCTCCGTGTCCGACAGCTCCGGATCGCAGGTGACCACCTGGAACGACGCGCCGAGCCGCCGCAGCGCGTCGAGCACCGCCGCGTGCCCGGCGTTCACCTCGCGTGCCTCGGCCATCGCGGGAAGAACCTATCGCGCGGACGTAGACTCTCGGGCACGATGCCCGTGTACGAGTTCGTCTGTCTCGCCTGCGAGGAACGCTTCGACCGACTGCTGCCGATGTCGGCCGGTGACCCGGCGTGTCCCTCGTGCGGGGCCGAACGCGTCCGCCGGCAGCTGTCGATGATCGCCGGGCTGAGCGGGACGCTCGAGGGTGGTGCGGTGGCGGCTTCGTCGGGGTGCGCCTGCGGCGGGGCCTGCGCCTGCCGGCGCTAGCGTCGACGCCCGCGGACGGGCCGCCCCTCGGCCGGCTGGTACGCTCGAACCATCGTCGCTCGCCCCACCCCCGCCCGACGGCTTCCGTGGCCGCTGCCTCGCGAGCCCCTCTACCGGCTGGTCATCGCGTTCGCGCTCGCCGTGATCCGGCTGCTCCGGTGGGAGATCCGCACGTCCGGCGAGGAGCACCTGCCGACGGAAGGCCGCGCGATCATCGCTTCCAACCACGTTGCGCACCTCGACTTCGTGTTCCTCGGCGTCGCCGCGCGCGAACGGGGACGCCTGGTCCGGTTCATGGCGATGCGGGAGGTGTTCGACCATCGCATCGCCGGTCCGCTCGTGCGCGGCATGCGGCACATCCGGGTCGACCGCGACGGTGACGCGGCAGCCTCGCTCGATCGCGCCGCGACGGCGCTGCGCCACGGCGAGGTGGTCGGGCTCCACCCCGAGGGCCGGATGAGCCGTTCCCTCGTGCCGAGTCCCGGGAAGTCAGGAGCGGCGCGGCTCGCGATCGAGACCGGCGCGCCGTTGTTCCCGGCAGCCGTGTGGGGCAGCCAGAGGATCCTGGCCCGCGGACGCCGACCGCGGTACCCGCGTGGCGTCTCGGTCGTCGTGGCGTTCGGGCCGCCGGTCCCCGTCGCCCAGGACGCGGACGCCACGGAGCTGACGGCGCTGCTCATGGCGCGGATCGGCGAACTCGTGGACCGAGCGGTCGCCGAGTACCCGCAGGCTCCCAGCGGCGACGCCGACCGCTGGTGGCTCCCGAGCCATCTGGGGGGAACCGCACCCACCGTCGCCGAAGACGAAGCGATGCACGCGGAGCGCGTCGCCGCGCGCCGAGCGGCCACCACGCGAACCAGCACCCCGTAGATCTCCGCCCGGCCGAGGCCGTCCCGCCCGACACCGGCGCGGCCGTCCGCGCGCCGTCCCACCCTATCCACGGTCGGAGGCGGGCCGGCGAGCGCTATCCGAACGGTCGGTCCGGCCTTCCCCAAGGGCCTCCGAAGTCTGTCTCCGAAGCGGGTCTGCGTGGATGCCCCCCTGCCGGATGCTCGGCACACGAGAGCCACCCGACCGGATGGGCGGCCCCGAGCAGGGAGGAGGGACCGGATGAGGGACGGATCGCGAGGCGTGATCGGGCCACGCAGCATCGGCCGGTACGCGCGCGTGGACGGCATCGGCAGGGGACCCGTTCTGGGTCCCTCGACACGGAGGGACACGTCCATGAACACCGTGAAGCGAACGGTGGCGACGGCCGTGCTCGGTGGTCTCCTGATCTCCGGGATCGGCTCGGCCGCCATCGGAGCGACGGACGGGCGAGGCAAGCTGACGTATCGTCCGAGCAAGTACTCGATCGGCGGTCCGGCCAACCTGACGCACCGACTCGGCAAGGTCGCCACGAACGGTTCGGGCGCGACCGCTACGAACGGCATGGCCAAGCTCACGAACCGCTCAGGCTCGACGAACACGAACGGCTCCGGCGGCGTGGCCACGAACGGCAAGGCCAAGCTCACGAACCGCTCAGGCTCGACGAACACGAACGGCTCCGGCGGCGTGGCCACGAACGGCAAGGCCAAGCTCACGAACCGCTCAGGCTCGACGAACACGAACGGCTCCGGCGGCGTGGCCACGAACGGCAAGGCCAAGCTCACGAACCGCCAGGCTAGGCTGACCGGGCCCCGGAACCTGCTCTGTGGGTGACCGAACCGGTCCGTGACCGAACCGGTCGCACGGGGGGACGGGCAGATCAGCGATCTGCCCGTCCCCTTCCGCTTCCATCACACAGGGTCGAGCGGGTTCGGCATGAAGGCCATGAGGGTAGGGTCGAGGGATGCCGTACACCGCCCACGTCGAGACCGTGCTTCGAAGCAGGAGGCGGGAGCTCGAAGGAGAACTGGCGCGTCTGACCGAGCGACCGGCGGATCCCGTCGGGAACCTCTCGTTCGGCAAGCGGATCGGCGACGGCACCACCGAGGCCGTCGAGCGGATCAACACGACCGCCGCGGCGCGCTCGGTGGCAGCCTCGCTGGCCGACACCGAGCGCGCGCTCGCGAAGCTCGACGAGGGGACGTACGGGACCTGCGACGGGTGCTCGGACGCGATCCCTCAGGAGCGGCTCGAGGCCGTGCCGTGGACCGCGTACTGCGTCTCCTGCAGCGCCCGTCGCACGGCCGGTGCCTAGTCGAACAGCATCACTGGGCGGACCTCGATCGTCCCGGTGCGAGCGCCGGGGATCCGAGACGCCATCTCGAGCGCCTGCTCATCGTTCTGGGCCTGCACCTTGTAGTACGCGAAGAGCTGCTGCCGCGTCTGCTCGAACGGCCCATCCGCCGTCGTCGTCCGCCCGTCACGGACCGCGACGGTCCTGGCGGTGGACGTGGGCAGGAACGGGTCACCGTCGAGGAAGGCGCCGCTCGCCACGATCGACTTCGTGAACACGTCGTACGCGTCGACCTGCGCGTGGATCTGCTCCTCGGTCGCCTGCGACGCGGCCCGCTCGTCCCCGTAGATCAAGAGCATGTACTTCTTCATCGCTGCCCTCCTCCGCTCGTCGCGGCCTCGTCCGCGATCACCCGAACGACGAACGGGAACCCGCGATATCGACAGTACCGGGGGGCAACCGGCCGGGCGGATCAGGACTCGTCGGCGAAGTCCCACGCGCGGAGAGCGCCGCCGGAACCATCCGGTTCCAGCCGCACGATCACGTTCCGTCCGTCGGTCGCCGCGACGTACGCGTCGCCCTCCTCCGGTCCTATGTAGCGAGCGGCGATCCGCCGGGCGGTCTCCCGGGCGCCCTCGGTCGCCAGGTGGGCCCGCGTTCGGACCTCGATGCCTCGCAGCGGTGGCTCCGACTCTGCGACAAGGATGCTGGCCCGGGGGTCGCGGCGGAGGTGTCGCTCCTTCACGTCGCCGGCCAGGATCCAGACGTTGAACCCGCCGTCCCGCCACTCGTGCCAGACGGGCGAGAGCAGGACCGTCCCGTCCGGTCGGTAGGTGGCCAGCACGGCGACCCGCGGGTCGTCCAGGAGCCCACCCAGATCCTCGACGCTGAGACCTCTGCGCATCCCTGCCGCCGATGCTAGTCGTCGTGTGTGCGCCCGACGAACATCGCCCAACCCAGGAGGTCGCGCTCCCAGCGCAGGTACCGGTCGCGCTGGCGCTCCATCCGGTCGTGGATCGCCGCCGCGTCGGGATCGCCCGGGTGTTCGCGGAGCCACTCGGCCGCCGCCAGCCAGTGCAGCGTCTCGTACCGATCCCGATCGTCCAGGGACGAATCGATCAGCGATACGGGCTCGAGCCCGGCGGACCGGAACCGCTCGACCGTCTCGGACAGCGTCACGAACCCCTGGCCCGGGTCCGGCTCGAACCCGTCCGGGAGGGGCCACGTTCGCCAGTAGGGCTCGCTGACCGCCACCGACCCGCCAGGGCGAACGGCCGGCGACAGCGCCGCGAGCGTCCCATCCAGGCCATCCCAGACGAAGCTGGCGCCCAGGCACATCGCCGCGTCGTATCGCCCGGGCTCCAGCGGGTACGCGCTCGCGTCCGCACGGACGGCATCGATCAGCGCTTCCAGGCCGACGTCGCGGATCCGTTCGCGCGCGACCGTGTCGAACTCCTCGGCGCGTTCGACGCAGGTGATCCGGCAGTCGAACGTCCCCGCCAGCAGCACCGCGGGGCCACCCTTGCCCGATGCCAGGTCGAGCACGTGCGAACCGGGGCCGAGGCCCATCCGCTCGCCGAGGAGGAGGATCTTCTCCCGGCTCGTCGGGTTCTGCAGGTCGTGGAACCGCTCGACGACCGCGTGGTACCAGGTCACGGTCCGAACGTGCTCTCGTTCATCCGCCGCGCCCTGTCGCGTCCCCCACGCCTCGCGTCAATGCACGGTCAGGTGGGCCGGCCAGGCGTGGTCCGAGCGAACCCCCGGGATCGGCCGGTCGAGCCCGGCCACGATCGTGCCGCCCTGCACGGCGAGCCCGTCCTTCGGAACCACCATGAACTCCTTGCAGGACTTGACTTGTCCGAGCACGCAGGTCGACTTCTTCGCGTTCGCGATGACCGGGAAGGCCTGTTCGCCCACGATCGACGTCGAGATGTAGTCGCCGACGAACCTCCCGCCCGCGCTCGGGAGCCATGTCAGCTTGATCGGCCCGAGGACCTGGGTCGGGTTCGACCACGTCCCGCCGCCATCGATCGAGCTGACGAACCCCGCGTACATCTTGCACGTGTCGATCGTGCAGGGCTCCTTCGGGAAGTAGTAGTAGGTCAGCGCAAGGTGCGCCGACGAGCCCGCCGTGGATCGGTCGACCCCGATGCCGGGCAGGAAGTGGTCGACGCCGCTGTCCAGCGGATCGATCGGGATGCGGACCAGGTCGGTCCACTTCGAACCGTTCTTCGACGTGCTCATCACGATGTCGTTCGTCGAGCATCCGCTCTGGAAGGCGCAGTCCTGCCAGACCACGTACACCTTCCCCTTCTTGTCGATCTCCGCCGACGGGAGCGGCTCGGTCCGGACGAACGGCACCCCGTGGTCCTGCTGCTGACCGATCGTGAACGGGCCCGTGAACGTCTTGCCGCCGTCCTTCGACACGATCGACTGGATCTGGCCGGCGTCGGCCCAGAACGGCACGACGAGGTTCCCGTTCGGCTGCGCGAGGGGCTGTCCCCCGAGTCCGTGCGCCGCCGAGACCGTCACGGTCTTCCACGTCTGCCCGCCGTCGGTCGAGCGGCTCATCGTGAGCGTGTCGCCGTGGACGTAGTCATCGACCTCTGAGTAACAGGTGCCGTAGTTCGGGCTCTTCTTCCACGTGTCGCACGCGATCCACGTCTTGTCGTAGTCGCCGCCGTTGCCCGGGCTCGAGACCACGACCGGGTTCGACCACGTGAGGCCGCCGTCGGTCGAACGGTTGACGATGACCGTGTCCAGCGTGTCGACCGTCAGCGACTCCGCGAGCCAGACGTCGTGCTTGAGGTCGTACGCGACGCTGGGGTCGCTGACCCGCGCGTACGGACCTGGCGGGTCCGAGTAGGCGGTCGTTCCCGGGAGGAACCCGTGGGTCCAGTGCTGGCCTCCGTCGATGGACGTGGCCCAGCCCGTGTCGTCCGACCCGCCGTTGGAGAACCGACCGGTCTGGAACACGCCGACGATCGTCGAACCCCACGCGAACGTGTCCGGTTCGACCTCGGTCTGGTGATACGCCGTCGTGTTGGTGAACGGATCCTCGCTCACGGTGGCCAGCGGCACGTTCGCCGGCCGGGCGAACGCGCCTGAGGCGAGACCGAGCGTCCAGGTGAGGGTGGCCACCGCCAACGCCAGCATCGCCACGGGCCGGAGCGTGCGTCGGAGGCGTCCGTCGTCCATCAGGTTCTTTCGGTCGGTTCGAACCGGTCGCGAGCCCCGGCAGTCTACGGGCGAACGACCGGTTCCGCGAACCGGACCCGCGGAACTGGTACGGTGACGCAAGCCCCCGGCCGATACCTGGAGTGAGATCGCCATGCGCCGGATCCTCATCGTGTCCCTCGTTGCCTGGGCCCTCGCCGTCTCGTCGTCGGGGGTCGCGAGCGCGAGTGTGACGACCAAGATCCACCCCCCGCCCGGGTTCGGCTGGGTCGGGAAGATCGTCAAGAAGGACTTCAAGAAGCCGCTCGGCAAGGACAACTACCGGACGGCGATGTGTGTCGCGCAGCGCGAGTCGAACTTCGACCCGAACGCGTACAACCAGAAGAACGGGGCGTCAGGCGTCTTCCAGTTCATCCCGAGCACGTGGGCATGGGCATCGGTCCAGGCCGGCTACGATGGCGCGAGCCCGTTCGACGCCGACGCGAACATCGGCACCGCGGCATGGGTCGTCGCGAACTACGGCTGGAGCGCCTGGGGCGGCGGCTGCCCCTGACGAACCGCGGTGCCGCCGCTGGCGCGCGGCCGGAACCGTCAACCAGATCGACTATCCCTCTCGCTTCGCCCGCTCCCGCCACTCGCGCCTTCGTCCGGCGGGGCCGAGCTCGTAGAGGCGCTTGCACTCGGGGCAGACCGGGAACCGCTCGGGAGCCCTGGACGGCACCCAGACCTTGCCGCACAGCGCGATGACGGGCGTGCCCATCACCATCGCCTCGGTGAGCTTGTCCTTCTCGACGTAGTGGGCGAACCGGTCGTGGTCGCCCTCGTCCGTCCTGAAGTCGGTCCCCTCGTCGTGCTCGGTCTCGGTGATCGTCAGCGTGCCGGGCCTCGCCGGGCTCGGCCGCTCGTCCGTCTCGTCCACGACGACGACCGTACACCATCCGCGGGAGGGGGCGGCCTCGACGCGCGGGCGAGCGCCACGGTTCGGGTTGTCGCCGCGGGCACACGTTCGCCATCCTGCCGTCTACCGCGCATGAGTGGACGACCGATGCTCGGGTCGCCGCGTTCGGTCGGGTGGTCGACCGTGAAGGAGGTCGCCGTCACGTAGTACGGTGCGCGAGGGATGCGCGGAGCACGCTGAGGCACGGGAGGGAGGATCCGCCATGGCAGACAGCGTCTATCGGGTCACCGAGGTGATCGGGACCAGCAGCGAGTCCTGGGAGGCGGCCGTCAAGAACGCGGTCGAGACGGCGGCCAAGACCGTCCGTGACCTGCGGGTCGCCGAGGTCTCGAAGCTCGACGTCACGATCGAGAACGGCTCGGTCACGTCCTACCGTGCCCGGGTCAACATCTCGTTCAAGTACGATAGCGGCGACTGAGGGCGGCTGGAGACGGCAAGACCGTGGAGACGACGGGCGCCGGCACCCTCAGGAGCATCCCGTTCTTCGCGACGCTCTCGGAGGCGGACCTGGACGAGGTGCTCCGGGTCGGGCGGACGGTGGCGTTCGAAGATGGAGCGGTCATCGTCGAACAGGGGCAGCCCGGCGACGCGATGTTCGTGATGCTGGAGGGGTCCGCCGAGGTCGAGGTCGGTGGGCGCTTCCACCGGCTGCGCGCGGGTGACTTCTTCGGCGAGATGGCGCTGATCACGTCGAAGCGCCGGACGGCGACGGTGAAGGCCGTAGAGCCCGTCGAGACGCTGCGGATCCCCGCCGACGGCTTCCGGGCGTTCCTGCTCGAACACCCGGCGATCGCGATCGCGATGCTGAAGGCCGTGATCGACCGGCTCGCCGAGGTGCAGGCGCGCATCGACGCCTGGATGGGGAACGGCTGAGGCGTCCCCGGGGGCCGCGCCCGCGGCGACATGGCCGCATCGCCGCAACCGCCATGGTCCGCCATCGCCGGAGTTAGGCCTTCCGGCCCATGCGCCACCGCCCTTCGGTGGATAGCCTTTCGGTCCTGGCCGGACCCAGGGGGGGCATGGCACCGTTCGCATCTGCGGGGACACGCGTCGCGCGTCGCGTCACGCTGGCTGCCGCGATCGCGGTCATGGCGACCTGCGGGCTCGGCACCGTGCCGTCGTCCGCCACCGGAGCACGTGCCCAGGCCGAGGCCGACGACCAGGTCCACTACAGCCTGACCGGGCCGGACTCCGTGGCGTTCGACTGGCACGGGCCCGACGCGACGATCTCGTACGGCCCGGACACGAGCTACGGCACGACCGTCGCGGCCGTCCCGCCGGTCGTCACGCCGGTCGACTCGTCGGGACCGTTCTGGGAGGCCCGGCTCACGGGCCTCGCGCCGAACGCCACGTACCACTACCGGATAGGCTCCGGGCCCGATGGAACGTTCCACACGGCCCCGACGGGCGACCTCACGTTCGACGCCGTCGCCGACATCAGCGACGCCGCGACGAACCCGTGGGTGGCGGTCACGCACGCGCAGATCGAGGAAGATCACCCGGACCTGGTGCTCGTCGGAGGCGACCTCTCCTACGCGAACGTGAACGGTCACGAGCGGTGCGGCGAGTTCTTCGACGACATCCAGGCCTGGTCGCTGGCCGCGCCGGCGCAGTTCGCCTGGGGGAACCACGAGTATGGCAAGCCGACGCAGGGCGCCCCGCCGGGAACGCCACAGGACTCGATGGCGAACTACAAGGGCCGGATCGCTGTCCCGAACCCGCAGACCCTGTCGGTCGACACGAAGACGAAGTCGACCGCCCCCGGGTGCGCGCTGCAGGGCGGGGTGAACCCGTGTCAGGGTGAGGACTGGGGCTGGTTCGTGGCCGGCCACGCGTGCTTCATCTCCTACCCCGAACCCTGGTACGCGGCGATCGCCGACTGGCGGGCCGGCGCCGACCAGCTGATGCAGCGATGCCAGGCCGACCCGAGCGTCTCGTTCATCGTGACATGGGGGCATCGCCCCGCATACTCGAGCGTCGCGGTCGACACGCCCGACCTGACCACCACGATCGACGCGCTCGCGGACCGGTACGGCCCGAACGTGCCGGGCGGCAAGTACGTCCTGAACATCGCGGGGCACATCCACGGCGGCGAGGTCTTCTCACCGCGGCACGGCGTGGTCCACATCACGAACGGCGGCGGGGGCGAGGGGCAGACCTCGTACCCGAAGAACCTCGCCGCGGGGTCGGTGTTCCACACGGCGCACCCGGAGCACCTGCGGGTCACGGCGACGGGATCGACGATGACCGTGCGCATGATCTGCGGGCCCGCGTACGCCCCGAACCCGAAGGACCCGTGCACGCTCGGCGACACGCTGTGGACCGTGACCTTCGGCTCCGACGGGCCGCCCCCACCGCCACCGCCGGACCACGAGTTCGTGGGGAACCCGAGCGTCGAGTCCGATCTGACCGGATGGACCGGCGTCTATGGGAACGGCGTGATGAGCCGCGTGACCGGCGGCTACGACGGGACGTACGCGATCCGCGTCGACTCGAGCTCGCCGTTCGCGCAGTCGGCGGGGTTCAACGACAAGCCGCGCTGGGTCGGCTCGACCGTCGCCGGGGTCCCATACACGGCCTCGGCGTGGGTGAAGGCGAACGACCCCGGGATCACACTGAACGTCCAGCTGCGCGAATGGTCGCCCGACGGCAAGACGAGCATCGGCCTGTCGAAGGTGCCCTACGTGCCCACCGACACGGGGTGGCACCGGATCTCGGTCACCTACACGGCCGTGGGGAGCGGCGACTCGCTGTCCCTCGCGGTGTTCTCGAGCAACCTGCCGCAGGGGAAGTCGTTCCTGGCCGACCTGCTCTCGGAGACCAGGCCGAACTGAAGCGACACCCCACCGCGGAGGAGGGCCTGGAGGCCTGAACGGCCTCCGGCCCCCCGTCCGGATCGATCGATCCCTCGCCCTCCCCTAGACCGCCTTCACCTTCGCGAAGTAGAGGTCTTCGTTCAGGTTGCCGGGGCGCGAGTCCGTCCATACCGCGGCGAACCGGTTCGTCGGACCCGCGTCGAGGCCCTCGTAGTCCCCGTAGTCGTTCTGGTCGTTCGCTCCCGTCTCGTCGGACTGCGCGGTCGTGAGCTTCTTGTTCGAGCTCCACGTGTCGCCACCGTCGCTGGAGAACGAGAAGTACTGGTCGGTCTTCTTGTTCGTCCCGTCGTTTCGCGTGTCGTACCAGGAGAGGCCGACGTTGCCGTTCGGCGCCACGGCGATGGCCGGGAAGAACTGGTACGCGGTCCCTCGGTCGTCATTGACAAGCGCCGGCGTCGACCACGAGGTTCCGCCGTTGTCGGAGTACGTCACGTACGCGTTCGTGTCGGTCGGGCCGCCGGACGGACGGTCCTCGTAGGTCACGTACAGGCGCCCGGCGTGCGCCGTCCCAACCGGCGAGGCCTTCGTGAACGGGAACGGCACGATCCCGCGGTGCGGGGTCGGCGGGATGAGCGTGAAGAACCCGGAGGTGTTCAGGACCATGGTGTGGATCAGGTGGTCGGTGCCCCAGGTCGCCCCGCCGTCGGTCGACTTGTCGACCATAAGCTTCTTCGCGGCCCAGTCCAGCCACGACGCGTAGATCGTCCCGTCGGGCGCCACGGACACGTTGACGCCGATCGTCCCGCCCGCATCGTTGATCTTGGGGCTGCGCGTCCATCCGTTCTTGCCGTTGCGCGAGTACAGGATGTAGGCGGCGTTGCTCGCGTTGGCGTCGTCGTAGCCGATGTACGCGCTGCCGTAGAACGAGCTGGTGGACGTGTCGTCCGTGACGATCATGTCGCGGTCGGGGAACCCGCCCGCCTGCCCCGCGGTGAAGGTGGTGAGCACCCAGTTGTTCGTCCCGTGCAGTCGGTACCCGTACCGCTGGTCGCTGCACTCGTGGGCGAAGAACGCGTCGCCCTTGTCGTTGAAGTGGAGCCACGGGTCGTAACAGAAGCCGGTGATGCCGGTGTTGACGAGCTTCCACTTCTTCCCGCCGTTCGTGGACTCGTACATGTGGGTGGTGCCGGAGCCGCTGAGATCGTTGCTCGCGGCCAGGAGGTGCTTGGCGTTCGTCGGGTCGACGGCCACGGCGGTCTCGCTCTGCGGGCCGGCCTTCTTCGAGACGTTCACGTTCTTCTTCTTCGCGATGCTCCCCGGCACCACGCCGAAGGACGATCGCGAACGGTTCGGCACCGTCGTGTAGTGGGCACCGCTGGAGGCGGATGAAGACCCTGGAAGCAACGCGATGGCCCCGACGAACATGGCCGAGGCCAGCGCGATGCGCACGGTGGACGGGCGTCCACGGCTCTGCGACACGATCACTCCCCTTCTCAGAACGACGAGCTCGCCTTCGGATGCGAGCAGACGGTCATGCGACCGACGAGGGACCCGGGATCGAACCCGGGCCCCTGGTCCGGAACTCGGATCGTCGTTGTCTACAGGATCGCCTCCCAGTTCCACGTGTTGACGTGGGTGCCCCCGGCCAGCTCGCTCGTCAGCCACACCTCGCCGGACGGCCCTCCGGTCGGGGCCGCCGGGTCGGGCGTCGCGCCGGAGTAGTCGCCCCAGCGGCACGTTGGGGCGCACGTGAAGTCGTTCTCCGTGACCGTCCCGGCCTGCACCATCACCAGGGCCGATTGGCTCCCGGCACCGATCTTCGACACCATCTGGATCGAGACGAACTTCTTGGCGGAGGACGTGTTGACCCCGGCGACCATGTTGTCCCCGTGGCCGGTGTTCCCGCTCCCGTCGACGACCCGATCAGGCGAGACGCCACCGTTGTAAACCCAGAGCTTGTTATCGGTGACCGCGCCGGACTGCACGACCTTGGTCTTCTTCCCTGGCAGGAGCTCGTACCAGCGCAGCTCGCTCCCGGCGCCGCCGGCGACCGTGTGCGAGGTCCAGATGACCTGCTTGCCGACCCCGGGGTCGACCGCGGCGACGGCGTGCGTGAGGCGGCCGTCGAGGGTGTCGATCGTGTCCGTGGATCCCTTCTGCGGGGCGTCGGGCGGCGACATGAAATCACCCACCGTGACCGACTTCCCCTTGAGTCCCATCTTGGCCTTCCCCTTCTTGTTCTTCACCGTGAAGACGGTCATCTTCATGCCGGTGCCGCAGGTCGGAGGGCATTCGATGTCCGAGGACGCTACGACGTAGCCCTTCGACGACGGATCCGTTTGGATCGCCGGAACCGGGGTGAACGCCTGCGTGCCGTCCTGGTTCTTCAGGCCGACGAACTTCCCGCTCTTGAACTTCGATGCCTTCGGACAGTTGTTGATCGTGCCGGTGCCCTGGGGCTTCGACACCCACATCACGTCGCCGGACGTCGCCGCCTGGCTCTGGAAGCTCGGGTAGAAGTTGACCCCGATCAGCAGGAAATCCTTCGTCTGCCCCAGCTTCGGGTAGTCGGGGGCGTTCGTCGTCAGGTAGCCGAAGTCGGTCTCGTACGAGCACCAGTCGGCCGTCGTCGCGAAGTTCGGCGACGAGGACTTGCTGAAGCCCCAGTCCTGCCGAGCGTTCGCGGTGTCCCACACGTTGAAGTAGAACCGCTGCGTGTGCGGGTCCCACAGGACCATCGGGTCCGAGAGGGACGCGTGGCCCGTGATCGACGATAGGAGGCCGGTGCCCTTCAATGCGCCGGTGCGGTCGTAGATCCCCATGTTGACGTTGACGACCTCGACGTATCGGTCGGGACCGATCGCGCCGTTAGCGTCCGGTGGGCTCAGGCCCGCGTTGTTCACGCCCTGCCAGCTCGCCCCGATGGTGGGCGGCGCGGCGGACGTCGACGGCGCCGCCGCAGTTCCGTTGCGGGCAGCCATCACCGCCGCGGCATGCGCCTTGGCGCGACGCAGCGTCTCGACGCCCCGCAGCGGCAGGTACCCGTGCAGGCGCAGGTACTCACGGCCATCGAACACTGGCTTTGCTGGTGCTACGCTCGACGCCTGGCTGGGCGTCGCCGCGGTCAGCACACCGACCGCGAGCAGTACGGACATCAGCATGACGGAAGCCCGTTTCCTCACCAGATCCCCTCCTCCGCTCGACCGTTGACCGGCGGGCCAGCCGGCCGCAGCAGTATCCCAGGTCGGACGAAACACGGCGAATCGCCCCTCCCGTCGGGCCACGATCGAGGCCCCGGGTCGCTCGTCCCGGGGCCTCGATGGGTGCTTGCCGAGCGTCGGCGCCTTACGGCACGTCGACCCTCGAGACGAACACGTCCTGGTCGTTCGCGAGGCTCGCGTTGGGAGCCGATGCCACGCAGACCGACGGCGGGACGCCCTTCTTCCCGGTCCCGGGGCACAGGAACAGATCCGTGCTCCGGGTATCCATCCAGATCGGGATCGCGACGTCGACCGCGGTCAAGCCCGTGTAGTCACCGAAGAAGACGCCGCTGAACTCGCTCTCCGGCGCCTGTGACGACGACGTGACGCGAACGGTCGCGAACGTCGAGAGATCGCCCGACCCCGACAAACTGAAGTCGGAGTAGCCCGTGGTCTCGTCGGACCCGTACTGTCGATCGTAGTAGGAGACCGCGAACCGACCGTTCTGGGCGAACGCCGCCCACTGCCAGAACTGATCGGTCCCATTCTGCGCCGGCTCCTGGTTGACGACCGCCATGTCACGGGGGTCCGTCGAGGTGCCGGTGAAGCTCTTCCCGGCATCGCTCGACACGCTGATCAGGATCTTGTTGTTGCACGCCCCGGGGGTCTTGACGCCGTCGAACAGATTCAGACCGTCACCGGCGAACCCCTGCGGCGTACATCCGTTGTTCTCGTTGGAGTACGCGTTGATGTAGGACCCCACGCTCACCGCGATCTGCGACGGGTCGTTCGGGTTCACGCCTCCCGACGCGTAGTTGGTCGCGCGGAAGATCGAGTTCGTCGTCGACCCCTTCTCCGGCACGCATGCGCGCCCCGGGTCCGCGCCACCCTGGTAGGTCGCGCAGTCCGGCACGTCGTAGTAGTCGGTCACCTTGACGGGCTTGCTGAACGTCTTGCCCCCGTCCTTCGACCTCGTCAGGAGGATCTGATTGCGGTTGTCCTCCCCCTTCACGTCGTTGTTGTAGTTGCTGTAGGCGACATAAAGCGTGCCGTCCGAACCGACGAACGGGTCCGAGAACTGGTTCTCATTGCACTTCCCGTGCGGTGTCGGCAACCCGTACGTGATGGGGCAGAGGCTGTTCTTGTTGGTGCTCACGAGCACGGGCTTGCTGAACGTCTCGCCGTAGTCGGCGGAGTACGCCCCGTAGATGTAGCCGGTCCCATCAGCGTCGAAGAACGTCCACGTGACGTACACGCGGTCCTGGTAGGGGCTCCCGAGGTTGTTGTCGACCGCCATGAGCGGCTTGTCCTCGAGGCAGCACCCGGTCCCGGTCGAGTCGTTGTACTCCACGACCGGGCGTCCGGTGAAGTTGAACGAACCACCCAGGTTGCCGGTGGAACGGAACACGTAGATGCCGCTCGACTGGTCGGGGTTGTTCGACACAGCCGCCCCACGGTTGAAGACCTGGCACTGGAGGTACGCGTTGCCCTTGGTGTCCCACGCCACAGCCGTGTCGCCGCCGGCCTGCCAATACTGCCGCGCCTTGCCACCGAACGCGGTCCCGCGCGTGAACCCGGATGGCGTCGTCGTGTCGCTCCAGCTGTTGCCGCCGTCGAGGCTGTATGCGACACCGCAGTTCCCGTCACCCCTGCGGTAGTCGTTGAACGACGCGACCACGTGTGACGGGTTCCCCGGGTCGGCCGCGATCGCCGTCTCGTTCTGCGCTTGGCCCCGGCCCTGCAGGTCGCCGTCGGAGATGTTCAGGCAGTTCTGGTTCACCTTCACGTTCGAACCCAACGTGACCGGACAGTCGCCATCCGCGCTCGGGTAGTAGTTGGGGAACGCCCCGCCGTCAACATGCTTGAACGATGATGGCGCGGCCGATCGGGCCGACGCCGCGCTCATCTCGTAGCTCGCGAAGCCGGAGACCAGCCGCTGCTGGATCTTCGTCATGTTCGCGATGCCCGATGCGACGGCCGGCGAGCCGAAGCCGCCGAACATGAACAGGGCGCCCACGACCGCGGTCGCGAGCGCCGATGCGAAGACACGCCGACGTTTCATGAACCACTCCTCCCGTGCTCTACATCCGGTCCCTTGGGGAACGGATCCTGCGGTCGGTTCTGGACGACGAGCCAGCCACGCGTGTGGCGGGGAGCCATGCCGACCGAGCGCAGGCCGATAGGGGCTCGAACGCAAACCCCAAGGTGGGGGGTCACCTCTTCGCGCATCACCTCCTCGCGCGGGCGGGTTGCTTAGGCTCTCTTACTCCCCTGAGGGCCGGGAAGTCAAAAGCGACCCGTCCAGCAGCATCGATGGCCGATCAGGGGAACCGGGAGCCGGCACCGCCGGGGATGGGTCGGACCGGCTCGTAGATCGACCGTGCCCGCACCCGACACGAGGGGTCGCCCACGCCCGAGGAGCAGCGCGACCGCCGCGAGCAGGCCGATGACCAGCACCGTCGTCTGGGGACGCGCCGGAGGGGTGACAGAGGCGTGTGACGCAGATGGGTCCCATGCGGGAGTTGCACGATCGAACGGCGACGAGGCGGCCCCGCGCCGTCGCCGTCGGTTCAGCAGATCCGATCGAACCTCACTTCGGCATCGTCGCGGACGCGGACGCGGCCGAGGACGCCGCTCGCTTCGTCCGCTTCGCCTGGCGCTTCTCCTTGATGCTCGAGGATGGCCGCTTCTTCGCCGTCTTGCCCGCACCTCGGTCCTTGTTGGCCATGGCTGCCTCCTTCGTCCGACGCATGACCCTACCCTGCCGGCCGTCGCCTGCTCCACTATCCTCCCGTGTTTCGACGAAGGAGAGCTCGCGCATCGTGCTCGACCCATCCCCACCGCACCCCGAGGACACGCACGCTCATCGCACGCCGGCCGACGGCGACCGCTACGGCTGGTGGCGGGTCGGCAGGGCGACCGTCGGCGTGGCGTTCGACGCGGGCTTCCGCCTGCGGTTCGGCGGCCTCGGGAACGTCCCTCGCTCGGGCGGCGCGTTGCTCACGTACAACCACGTCAGCGTCCTCGATCCCGTGGTCGTCGCCCTCGGCGCCGACCGGCGCGGCAGGTCGGTGCGGTTCCTGGCGCTCGCCGAGGCGTTCCAGCAGCGGTTCGTCGGCTTCGGCTTGCGTCGGACCCGCCAGATCCCGTTGCGGCGCGGGCTCGGGGACTGGGACGCGATCGAGGAGGTGGCCGCGGCGATCCGAGCCGGTTCCCTCGCGGGCCTCTCGCCCGAGGGAACCGTGGGCGACGGCAGCGCGCTCCAGCCTGGTCAGAAGGGCGCCGCGCGCATCGCGCTGTCGACGAGCGCCCGGGTGATCCCGGTGGGGATCTGGGGGATCCAGGAGCGCTGGCCGAAAGACGGACTCCGACTCGGCCCGCCGCTGCGACCCGTCGTCGCTGTGTCGTTCGGGCCTGCCCTCGCGGTCGAGGGAGACGCTCGATCACGCGCCGACGTCCGATCCGTGACCGACCGCATCATGGCGGCGCTCGCCGTGCAGGTGGACGCGGCGCGCGCCAGAGCCTCATGATGCCTGGCGTGGGGCAGATAGAGGCAGGGGCCGGATCCGGGGTGCTCGAACCCGGCGCGCGCGCCGCCCGCGACCCGTTCCGGTCGCTGACGGCGCTGGTGCGCCGCGAAGGTGACGTCGCCCGGTACCGGGCCGGCCGGGAGCCGGCGTACCTGGTGAACCACCCCGACCACGTCCGGCACGTCCTGGCGGACAAGAGCGCGAACTACAGCAAGGACACGTTCGTCAACGCGAACTTCAAGGCGTTCGTCGCGGAAGGCCTGCTCGTGAGCGAGGGCGAGCGGTGGCGTCAGCGTCGCCGGCTCGTGCAGCCGGCGTTCCACCGAGACCGCCTGGCGGCGTTCGGCGACGCGATGGTCCGCGACGCCGGACAGGTCGCCGACCGGTGGGAGGCGTTCGTCGGCACCGATCGGACGATCGACCTCGCCGCGGAGATGGGGACGCTCACGATGCTGATCACGGCCAGGGTGCTGTTCGGCGTCGACCTGACGGGGCGCGCCGACACGGCGGGCGAGACGATCGCGAGGGAGATGCGCGGCATCGTCTCGCCGACGAAGGAAGGGTTCCAGGCCGGGCTCCAGGCGATCCACGACCTCGTCGCAGGGATCGTCGACGAGCGGATCCGCAGCGGGAACGACGAGCCGGACGTGGTCTCGATGCTCCTGGAAGCCCGCGACGCATCCGGGGAGGGCCTGAGCCGGGAACAGGTGTACGACGAGGTGATCACACTGCTCCTCGCCGGCCACGAGACGACCGCGAACGGCCTCGCGTGGACGTGGGCCATGCTCATGGCGAACCCGTGGGCGATGGACGCGCTCCAGGCGGAGGTGACAGAGGTCCTGGATGGTCGCCCGCCGACGGCGGCCGACCTGCCCGCCCTGCGCACCACCCGGATGGTGTTCGAGGAATCGCTGCGCATGTATCCGCCCGCGTGGATCATCGGCCGCCGCGCGCTCGTCGACGACGTGATCGGCGGGCACCAGATCGACGCCGGGAGCGTGGTGGCGATCAGCCCGTACCTGTTGCATCGCCACCCGACGTTCTGGGAGGAGCCCGAGCGGTTCGATCCCGAGCGCTTCTCGGCCGAGCGCTCGGCCGCCCGCAAGCCGTTCTCGTACCTCCCCTTCGGCGGCGGCCCGCGCAAGTGCATCGGGCACGGCATGGCGATGATCGAGGCACAGCTCGCGATCGCGGTGATCGCATCCCGGTACCGGTTCGAGCTGGCACCGGGCCACGTCGTCGAGCCCGAACGGCTCTTCGTGCTCCGCCCGCGTGGAGGCCTTCCGGCGCTCGTCAGGGAACGATGACCCGAGGAGGGGTTCGCGATGCCTGATCTCCAGGGACTCTATGGGGAGCACTGCAAGATCGATACGGTCCCCGTGACCGTCTTCGGTCACCGGTTCGTCTTCCTCAGGGTCGGGGCCAACGCGCTGCTGCGGGCGGCGATGGACGCGTACGACACCGGCTACGACGTCTACCGGATCGGCGCGTACAACTGCCGCTCGGTGACGAACGGCACGTCGTGGTCGGCCCACTCGTGGGCGGCGGCCGTGGACATCAACCCGGACAAGAACCCGTACAGCTCGAAGAACCGGCTGATCACGAACATGCCGGCGGCGTTCGTGAAGGCGTTCAACGACAACGGCTTCGGCTGGGGTGGGGGCTGGCACTCGCTGAAGGACCCGATGCACATGAGCCTGGCGCCGACCGAGGACGGCGACGGGATCAAGGAGCCGTTCGACCCGAGCCTCCAGGCCGCGGCCGATGCGAAGTGGGCGGGCAAGCCCGCCCCCGCCGCGCCTGCGCCGAAGGAGCCCGGCCTCCCGGCGCCACCCTGGCAGCACGAGCACCCCGGGAACATCGAGCGACCGCATCCCGTGTGCGAGACGACACGGCAGTGGCAGCAGCGGATGGAGGACCGGGGCTGGGAGATCGACGTCGACGGCGTCTACGGCCTGGACTCCGAACAGGCATGTCGCGCGTTCCAGCGCGAGAAGGACCTGACGTGCGACGGCGTCCTGGGTCCGGAGACATGGCGCTGCACGTGGGAGTGCCCGATCACCTGACTGGCGGCGTGCGTTCGTCGGCCATGCAGCGGCGGGATGGTGGGAGACTCGGTTCCGATGAGCATCAGCGCCCGCTCCAGACTCGGCGCGGCGACCGAGGACGGGACGCGCTCCGAGCTCCTCGGGATCGGCGCGATCCTCGTGGCCGACATCTGCTGGGGCCTCGGGAACGTCTTCGTCAAGCTCGCGGACATGCCGGGGATCGCGTTCGCCTTCTACCGGCTCTGGCTGGGGTTCGCGTGCTTCGCGATCATCTGCGTGTTCGCGAGGCGCCGCCTCGACCTGAGCACGATCCGTATCGCGATCCCCACGGGCGTCGCGATGGGCCTCTACATGGTCCTGGTCTACAGCGCGCTGAAGGCCACGAACGTCGCCGACGTGGCGATCATCGGCGCGCTGCAGCCGGCGCTGGTCCTGCTGGTCGCCGGGCGGATGTTCGGCGAACGGATCACCGTGCGCGAGGTCGCGCTGGTCGGGGTCGCGATGCTTGGAGTCGTGCTCGTCGTGCTCGGGTCGGCGGGCTCGCCGTCGTGGACCCTGCGCGGCGATCTCCTCGCCGTGCTGGCGCTGTTCGCGTTCACCGGTTTCTGGCTGGCGTCGAAGCACGCTCGCTCGAAGGGCGGCCTGGACACGCTGGGGCTCGTGACGAGCAGCTCGCTGATCGGCGCGATCGTCGTCACGCCGCCGGCGCTCATCTCCGGCCATGGGGTGCCGATCCCGACCGGATCGGCGTGGCTCTGGCTGGCGCTCACGGTGCTGGTGCCCGGCATCTTCGGGCACGGGCTGGCGGCGTGGGCGCAGCGCTACGTGGAGGTCTGGCGCTCGTCGCTCTGCCAGCTCGGCGTGCCGGTCGTGAGCGTGATCGCCGCGTGGGCGGTGCTGGGCGAGAGCCTCACGTTCCTGGCGATCGTAGGCGCGATCGTCGTGATCGCCGCCCTGTCCGCCGTCATCGCTTCGACCAGGTCGACGAGGCTCGCGGCCGAGCTCCCGACCGACGAACCGGTGGTTTAGCCAGCTCGATCGGTCGCGACGGCGTACAGATGCCAGCGATCCGGAACGCCCTTCAGTTCGTGCTCACCGGCGTCCTCGAACGCGAGTCCTGACCCGACGACCAGGTCCTTCACCGTCGAAGAGACCCAGACCTCCGATGCACCGGCCTTCGCTCCGATCCTCGCCCCGATCGCCACGGCGATGCCGCCCGCCTTCCCGTCGATCGTCTCGACCTCACCGGTATGGACGCCCGTTCGGACCTCGATCCCCAGGGGGCGCATCGCGTCCACGATCGCTCGCGTGCAGCGGACCGCACGCGCCGGGCCATCGAACGTGGCGAAGAAACCGTCGCCGGCGGTGTCGACCTCCACGCCCCGGTAGCGGCCGAGGAGCGAACGGACCGTCGCGTGATGGCGTTCGACGAGGTCCCGCCACCTGCGGTCGCCGAGCTCGGCCGCCGTTGCGGTCGAGTCCACGATGTCGGTGAACACCACGGTCGCGAGCACGCGGTCGAAGGAGGCCTGCTCCTCATCGATATCGGCCAGGAGCTTGCGGACCCCGTCGAGGATCGCGGGGGCCCGGCCGTACCAGTGCTGCCACGCGCCGTTGCCCACCGGCGGCTCGATGAAGCGCGCGCCCGCGATCCGCCCCGCGATGAATGGAGCATTCCGGACCACAGGGGCCGTCCAGCCCTCCCCATCTCCGATGCCGACGACCAGTGTCGGCACGTGGATGGACGGGAGGATCGCCCGAACATCGGTCCGATAGAACGCGCGCCCCTCCGCGACGAGGGCGCCTGGCGCGACGCTCGCGCGGGCCCATGGCACGAACCAGTCCAGGAACTCCCGGTCGTCGGTGAAACCCTCTCGCTCCCAACCGGGTGTTCCCCAGGAGCGCCGGGTCTCCTCGTTGATCTCCTCCCACTGCGTCTCCGAGTACATCCAGGGCGTCTCCTCCGTCGCGCAGTACGTCGCGAACGGATCGCACAGCACGAGGCCTGCTGCCCGACCCGGATACGCGGCCGCGAACAGCATCGCGGCCAGCCCCGTGTCGAACGAGCCGAATATGACCGCTCGCTCCGAGCCGACCGCGTCCATCACCTCGACGAGGTCATCCACCTGCACCTCGAGTGGCGCGACGTCGCCCGGGGAGAAGCGGTCCGAGCACCCGAAGCCGCGGCGGTCGGTGTGGATCACGCGGGCCAGCTCGCCGAGCCCTCGCAGGAACCTCGCGAGGGACGGGCTCTCCCAGTTGAGATCGACATGCGAGGCGAACCCCTGCATGTAGACGAGGTCCGTGGCGCCCGCGCCGAACACCTGGTACGCGAGCGCGACGTCACCGTTCCACGCGTACCGGGTCTCGGGGTGCCGCACCGTCGCATCTTCCGCTCGCTGGTTCCACGCCGCAACGTCCAACGGTTTTGTCGAGAGAGGTCGCGGCGAACCGCGGAGGGGTCGCGAGCGAGCCGTCGAACCGTTCAGCTCGCTGAAAGACCCTCGCCGTGGCGACCCTCGCCCGAGGCGAAACGAGATGCGCCGTCGCCCGTCTCGCCGCTCCCGATCGTCTCCAGCCCGCGCCGGACCTCGTTGCGCATCGCGTCGCCCATCGGGAGGTCCCATTGCTCGATCGCGGAGAGCCGATCCCCTCGGAGCGCCGCCTGCGGGAAGCCGGACAGGGTGTGCGCGAGCGCGACGGCGATCGCGAGCGCCTGCCCGGGCGGCGTCAGACGATTCGCGAGGCCCATCGAAAGCGCCTCGGGACCCGCGACCGGTCGCCCGGTGAGGAGCATGTCCAACGCGCGGCTCTGCCCGATCAGTCTGGGCAGTCGAACGGTCCCCATGTCGACGAACGGCACGCCGAACCGGCGTGAGAACACCCCGAAGACCGCGTCCTCGGCGGCGACCCGGAGGTCGCACCAGAGGGCCAGCTCAAGGCCCCCCGCGACCGCGTAGCCCTCGACTGCGGCGATCACCGGCTTCGAGAGCACCAGCCGGGTCGGCCCCATGGGGCCGTCCCCGTCCTCCGCGATCCGCCGGACATCCCCGCCGGCGAGCGCCTTCAGGTCGAACCCCGCGCAGAAGTGTCCGCCGGTGCCGGTGAGGACCGCGACGTGCGATGCGGGATCGGCGTCGAACCCGCGGAACGTCGAGGCCAGCGCCTCCGCCGTCGGGGGGTCGACGGCGTTGCGCCGTCCGGGCCGGTCGATCGTGACGATCAGGACGGAGCCGTCGCGTTCGGTGCGGACGCCGCTCATCCCGCCCACCCTGGGCCCTTCGCCCCCCGCTTCAGACGATCGGCTCCGCGATCGGCTCGGGCACGGGCGGTCGCGCCGAGCCGGCCTCCTTCGCGCCCTCGGCGGCCTCGGCGACCGCCGGCGCCGGCCCCCGGAGCGGCAGTTCCGGCAGGATCAGCGCGAGGACGAAGGCGATGATCGCGAACGGGATCGCGACCCAGAACACGACGTGGTACGCGCGGACGAACGCCTCCAGCACCGGGTTGAGGATCGGCGGCGGGAGCGTCCGGATCGCCAGCGGCCCCTGCTGGAGCACGCCGCCCAGGTGCGCGCGTTCGGCCGGTGACATCGCCGGCAGGGCGTGGGCGAGGTACGCCGTCAGCCGGCTCGTCAGGATCGCGCCGAAGATCGCCGTGCCGAACGCTCCTCCGAGCGTCCGGAAGAAGACGTTCGACGACGTGGCGGTGCCGATGTCGCGCCAGTCGACCGCGTTCTGCACGGCCAGCACGATCACCTGCATCGTGCCGCCGACGCCGACGCCGAGGACGAACATCCAGACGGACAGCGTGGCGATCGACGTCGTGACCTCGAGGTGCGTGAGCAGCCAGAACCCCACGACCATCACCGCGGTGCCGAACACCGGGAAGACCTTGTACCGACCGATACGCGTGATCAGCCGTCCCGTCACGATCGACGTCCCGACCAGCCCGATCATCAGCGGGATCAGCGCGAGCCCCGACTCGGTCGCCGACGTTCCCTTCACGATCTGCAGGTACTGCGGCAGGTAGACGATCGCGCCGAACAACGCCGCGCCGACCAGGAAACCGAGGGCGCTCGTGACGCTGAAGACCGTGTTGCGGAACAGCCTGAGCGGCAGGATCGGCTCGGCCGCCCGCGCCTCCCAGAGGACGAACACGACCGAGAGGAGCACGCCCGCGATCGCCAGGCTGACGATCGTGGAGGAGCCCCACGCGTACGTGGTCCCGCCCCACACGGTCACCAATAGCATCGATGTAACAGCGGCAACGAGGAGCGCGGCGCCGACGTAGTCGACCTGATGCTCGACCCGGTGCCTCGGGAGGTGCAGGACCAGCGCGATGATCACCAGTGCACCGATCCCGATCGGGATGTTGATGTAGAAGATCCATCGCCACGAGAGCTTGTCGGTGAACAGGCCGCCGAGGATCGGTCCGACGACGCTCGCGAAGCCGAACACCGCGCCGATGTAGCCGACGTAGCGGCCGCGCTGCCGCGGCGAGACGACGTCGCCGATGATCGCGAGGGAGAGCGCCATCAGCCCTCCGGCGCCGACGCCCTGCAGGCCCCGGAAGATGATCAGCTCGGTCATGTTCTGCGAGACGCCGCACAGCGCCGAGCCGATCAGGAAGATCACGATCGCGAACTGGAACAGCCGCTTGCGCCCGTAGAGGTCGGAGAGCTTGCCGTACAGCGGCGTCATCGCGGTGGAGGTCAGCAGGTACGCCGTCACGACCCAGGAGAGATGACCCAGGCCGTGGAGGTCGCCCACGATGTGGGGGAGTGCCGTCGACACGATCGTCTGGTCGAGGGCGGCCAGGAGCATCGCGGCCATCAGGCCGGAGAAGATGATCAGGATCTCGCGATGGCTGCGTTCGTCGGGCCCGTCGTGGGTGACGGCGATGGTCGGTTCGGTCTGGCTCAATCCATGCTCCTTCAGAGGGTGTCGGGCCGGCCGTCGCGGTGCGGCGTCGGGCGTTCGGCGAAGCCGGCCATCGCCTGCGCGAACCTGGTGAGCAGCTCGCCGAAGCGTTCGACGTCATCGGCTGGCCAGTCCGCGAGCATCTCGGCGAACATCGCTCGGCGTGCGTCGCAGATGCGGGTCGAGGCGAGCCTGCCGGCGTCGCTCAGCGTCAGCAGCGACGCACGACCGTCGAGCGGGTCCGGGCTGCGTTCGACGAAGCCGACGGACTCGAGGTGGCTGACCTGCCTGCTGACCGTCGACAGGTCGAGGCCCATGCGCGAGGCGACATCCGAAGCGCGGATCGGTCCAGACTCCTCGAGGCGTCGGACCAACTGGAAGGCCGCGTACTCGAGGGAGACGCCAGCCGCGGACGACATCAGCTCGTGGATCCGGGGGAGCCCGGCCTTGCGCGCGATGAGCGCGAACGCGGCCTCGACGCCGTCGAGGGCTCGGTCGCGTTCGCTCGTGCCCGTCGCTTCCTTCCGCGGGGTCGCCGTCGTCGTCATGCGGGCCAGTGTCCCACAAGATGCTTGCTTGCGGCAAGCATCTTTCTGCGGAGGCGGGGCTCCGGCGTCGTTGCGTGGAACGCCCCGACCGAAGGCCTCTCGCTCGGGGGACACAAGGCCCGAGCCGTCGTGATCGGGGGTCGCCACACTGGGCTCGGAGGTGAAGATGATGTTGATGTCGGTCGAATCGACGATGTCCCTGTGGATCGGGATCGCCTTCACCGCGGCCGTCGTGATCGGGTTCGTCGTCTACGCGTGGCTCACGGCGCGCCACCAGCGCGCGGCGAAGCCACCGATCGACTCCCACGACGAGCGCGAGGTCGTCGAACCTGCGGAGCACCGCGCCGCCTGAGGTCGCACCGCACATCACGTATGACGGGACCCGTCCGCGGGCCGCTCAGGGTGTGCGTGGATCGCGTCGCCCGTGCCACACTTCGTGCACGATGTCCGTCGATCGGAGCCTGACGACGCTGTCGGTCCGCGACGTGCTCGAGATGGAGACCGTCAAGCGGGGCCGGCCGACGGTCGTCGCAGGGGCCGATCACCTGGACCGGCCGGTCCGCTGGGTGCACATCGCAGACATCTCCGGCGTGGCTCCCCTGCTCAAGGGGTCTGAGCTCCTCCTCACGTCGGGGCTCGGGTTGCCGTCCGATCCCCAGGACCTCCGCGGCTACGTCTCGGACCTGGTCGACGTCGGCGTGGCCGGGGTCGTCATGGCCCTGGGCTGGCGCCACGACGCGTTCCCCCGGGCCATGGTCGAGGAGGCCGAACGGCGTGGTCTCCCGCTGGTCACCGCCGACGCGATCCCGTTCGTCGAGGTGACCGAGCAGGTGCACGCCGAGATCATCGGTCGTCAGCTGGTGCTGCTCCGCAAGGCCGAGTCGATCGGGCGGACGTTCACCGAACTGGTCCTGCACGGGTCGAGCCCACGTCCCCTGGTCGAGGGGCTGGGTCGCATCGTCAACCGGCCCGTGGTGCTGGAGAACATGGCTCATCAGATCGTCGCCGCCTGGGAGCCGACCGCGCAGATGTCGGACGTCGTCGCGACCTGGGAGGCGCACACGATGACCGGGCACCATGGTGACCCGTCCCCGTTCCGGATCACCGACGGTTCGGATCCAGCGGGCTGCGCGTGGGTGACGATCCCCCTTCGCGACGACCCGTGGGGGCGGCTCCACGTGGTCTACAGGGATGCGGAGCTGGACGAGATCGATCGGCTGGCGCTGGACCGCGCCAGCGTCGCGGCCGCGCTGATGCTGCTGTCGCAGCGAGACGCGGATCAGCTCGTCGATCAGGTCGGCGCCGACCTGATCGACGACGCCGTTCGGGGCAACGTGTTCTCGGAGGCCGACCTGTTCACGCGCGCGCAGGCGCTGGGCTGCGACCTGCGCGACCGGTACCTCGTCGCCGTAGCGGTCGACGCGGACGGGTTCGCCGACTACGTGAAGCGACTCCAGCTGGAGGAGGCGGAGATCCAGCAGGTGAAGCGCGCGATGCTCGTCGTCTCCCGCCGAGCGATCGAGGAGCAGGGGTGCGTCGGCATCTCGGCCGTCGACAGCGACGAGGTCCTCGCGATCGTCGGCGCGCCGGGATCCGATCGCGTCTTCGAAACCCTCGCCGGGCTGGGGCGACGCGTCCGCGAGCTGCTCCCGGCGGCCGCCGAAGGGCTGACCGCCACGGTCGGGGTCAGCCGCGAGATCCGTTCGGCGCTCGGCCTGGCGCACGCGTTCCAGGAGGCCCGCGAGTCCGTGCTCTACGGGAAGAGCGTCCGCGGCGGACCCGGCGTGTTCCACTTCGAGGACCTGGGCGTCGATTCGTTGATCCTGCGGCTGCGGGACACCGCGGAGCTGTCGCGCTTCGTCGAAGCCGAGCTCGGCCCGCTGCTCGAGCACGATTCGAACCGGAGCCTCCGGCTGCTCCCGACGCTGCGTGCCTACGTCGAGCTCGGGAGGAACAAGTCCGCCGCCGCGAAGGCGCTGCACCTCGAGCGGCGCTCGCTCTACCACCGGCTCGCGAAGATCGAGACGATCCTCGGACGCGATCTGCAGGACGTGGAGACCTGCACGCGCCTGCACGTCGCCCTGAAGGCCCTGGCGATCCTCCGCCGGGGCGACGGGAGGGACATCACCCCCGGCGCGCCGTCGATCGCCCCGCGGAGGGGCAAGCGCGCCGGTTCGAACGGCGGGGACGCGGCCCGAGCCAGGCCGGGCTGAGCGCCGGTACCTAGGCCGGGAGCCCGAGGATCCGAACGGCGTTCTCGCCCAGGATCCGGTCCTTGTCTGACGCGGCCAGCCCGGGGAGGTCGAGCACGAGCTGCGCCGTGCGCTCGAGGTCGTACCAGGGGAAGTCCGTCCCGAGCATCACGCGCCGCGGACCGACCACGTCGACCAGATGCGCCAGCGCCTCGCGCGTCGGCGCGTTCGGGGCGCCGACCCACTCGATGATCTCGCAGAGGTCGAACGCTACCTCCGGGAACGCCGCAGCGAACGCCTCGGTCTGGCGCCAGCGGCCGCCCCCGAGGTGCGCCAGCACCACCTTCAGTCCGGGGACGTCGCGCAAGAGCGGCGCGAACGCCTGTGGTTCCGCGAACGTCTCGCCGCCCTTCGCGGCGCCCGTGTGGGACAGCACGACCAGGCCCATCTCCCGGCACGCCTCGAAGACCGGGCGCATCCGCGGGTCGCTCGGCTCGAATCGCTGGACGACCGGGTGGAGCTTGATGCCCTTCGCCCCGCGGTCGGCCATCTCGCGGAGGTGTTCGACGTTCTGCTCCGGTGACAGCGCCCACGGGTCGACCGCGACGTACGGCGTGATCTGCGGCACCGACGCGAGCGCGTCCACGAGCCATCGGTTGTAAGCGCGCATGCGCTCGGGCAGCCCCTCCTCGATGCGGCGGATCGCCTCGGCGCGCTCGTCCGCCGAGAGGCCGTCCGGCAGCATGCTCGCGGCTTCCTCCCGGAACAGATCCATGCCGAAGAGGTTCACCGCGACGCCGTGATGATAGCCGGCGGCCGCCAGCGCGCTCACCGCATCCTCGAGGTCGCCGCTGAACGACCCGAACGGGACGTCCGGCTTCGACCCGTACTCGAAGATCTCGTAGCCGCTCTTCCACCATTCGCCGACGGCCTTCGTCTCGTACAGGTGCATGTGGACATCGACGAGGATCGGTCCCGACGTCATCGACGCTCCTCCTGACCCGACGCGCGGCGCTGCGCCCGTGCCGCGACGTCGTCGAGCCAACGGGGCTGGGCGCAGATCCTCCCGAGGAACTCCACGATCGTCTGCGCCGCGATGTACGACGTGATCCCGGTCGGGATGTCCAGCTGGGGGTTCACCTCGACCAGGTCGAACCCCACGACCTGCGTGTGCTCCGCGATCGCCGCGAGCGTGTCGCGCAGGTCCCCGTAGCTCATGCCCTCGGGTTCGGCGGAGACGCATCCGGGGACGAGCGGCATGTCGAGCGCGTCGATATCGATGCTCACGTAGCAGCGCGCGCCGGCGGGCACGCCGGCCAGCACGCCCGCGTGCGAGACGTCGCGGTACTCCTCCATCGTCACGACGCGGTTCCCGTCGCGGATCGAGTCCTCGAGCATCTGCTGGCTGCCGCGCAGGCTCCGGATCCCGACCTGCGTGATGCCCTGGACGTTCGACATCAGTCGGATGTGACGGAACGCGTGCTGGTTCGTGTACCGCAGGCCATGAACGAACGGCATGTAGTCGAGGTGCGCGTCGAAGTGGATCACGTGCAACGGGCCCTCGGACTCGAACGCGCGCACGACCGGGTACGTGATCGAGTGGTCGCCACCGACGACGACCGGCATCGCGCCGCGGTCGACCACGCCCGCCACGAGCGAGGTGATGTTCGTGAACGTGTCCTCGACGTTCGTCGGGAGCACGTCGGCGTCTCCGACGTCGGCGATCCGGCCCTGACCCATCGGCCCTTCGAGGTAGCGGCGCCGCTCCTGCGGGTCGTAGTAGCCGGGCGGGTCGGTGATGAACCGGAGCGAATGCTCGCGGATCGCGCGCGGTCCGAACCGGGAGCCCGGCATGAACGGGGAGCCCTCGTCGGTCGGCGCGCCGAGGTACGCGATGTCGGCGTCCAGGTCGTCGACGTTCATCTGGATCGCCGAGCGAAGGAACGAGGGGATGCCGACGAACGGGAAGTCCATCCTGCCTCGGTCATCGTTCTCAGCCATGTGCGGAACCCTCCCGGACCGGGTCGATATGCTCGCGCCGAGGCGCGCGGAGCGGCGCGAGCGGAGGCGGGCGATGGATGGGGATGGAACGATGATCGTCGTACCGGCGCGCGAGGCCGGGGCGGTCCGCGTGGCCGCGGGCGAACGGTTCCGGGTGATCGACCTGGAGGGCGGACAGGTCGTCGACCTGTTCGCGTTCTCCTCGACCGATGTCGACGAGTTCGCCAGCGCCGCGCACACACGGGTCGCGATCGACCGGCTGTTCCCGCTCGCCGGGGAAGCGTTCGTGACGAACCGCCGCCGGCCCATCCTGACGCTCGTCGAGGACCGGTCTCCCGGGGTCCACGACATGCTGTGCGCGGCGTGCGACCCGGCCCGCTACCGGCTGCTGGGGGTGCACGGACATCACGCCTCCTGTCAGGAGAACCTCGAACGGGCGATGGTGGGCCTGGGGCACCCCGGCGTGACGACGCCCCAGCCGATCAACCTGTTCATGGACGTTCGCGTCCTGCCGGACGGCTCTCTCGCCTGGGGTCCCGCACCATCGCACGCGGGCGATCACGTGGTGTTCCGCGCGGAGATCGACGCGATCGTGGTCGCGTCCGCATGCCCGCAGGACCTGAACCAGATCAACCACGGCAACCCGACGTCGGTCGGGATCGAACGGATCGGCGCGCGTGCTTCCTGAACCCACCCATCACGGCTCGGAGACGACCATGGCCTTCACGCACAGCTTGTCGCGGCTCGCCTGGATCGCCTTCTCCGTGTCCTCGACGCCGAACGTGTGGGTCACGAGGTCCTCGAACGGATAGACGTCGGCGTAACGCGAGAGCAGCGCGAGCGACGTCCCGATCTGGGAGTTCGGGTACGCGTACGACCCGAGGATGTCCACGTCGAGGTTCACGATGTCCTGCGGGTTGATCGGGACCGTCCCGTTGTCCGTGAAGTGTCCGAATTCGACGACGCGGCCGCCCTTGCGTACAAGGCGCAGCGATTCGGCGAACGCGGGCGGCAGCCCGACGACCTCGACGACGACGTCCGCGCCCAGCCCGCGGGTCATCGATCGCACCGCCGCGACCCGGTCCTCCACCTCCGGGAGCTCCTCCAGCGAGAGGATCTCATCGAACCCGAAGCGCTTCGCCATGTCCATCCGCATCGGGATCCGGTCGATGCCGATCACGGGCGAGGCGCCCATCGCGCGCGCCGCGGCGCCGGTGAGGATGCCGATCGGACCGAGGCCCTGGATCACGACCGACCTGCCGAGGCCCATCCCCTCTCCCGCCCACGGCACGCCGGGCGCGAACGCCCGCTCCAGGGCGCGCGTGCCGCACGCGATCGGATCGGACAGCGCCGCCATCCGCAACGACACGTTCGCGGGGAGCTTGTAGAGCCACGTCTGCGGGAACAGGTACGTCAGGTCCGCGTACCCACCACGCACGAACGGCTCCTCGCTGCACCCGAGCGTGATCCCGTAGATGTTCACGTTCTGACAGAGGTTCTCGCGGTGCCGAACGAACCGGCAGAAGTAGCAGGTGCCGCACGAAAGGGTCGTCCCGATCACGACCGGGTCGCCGGGCTTCAGGTCCTGCCCGTACACGTCGCGCGCGGGGAAGTCCGGGCCCCAGCCTTCGAGCACGCCGGCGAACTCGTGGCCCATCACCAGCGGCATCGGGACGGCGAGGTGTCCGGTGAACATGTGCGGGTCGGTCCCGCACACACCGCAGTGCGTGACGCGCAGGATCGCGCCGTCGCGGGGCGGTGGCGATTCCGGGAACGCGGTCGATCTCGAGCGTCTCCGGCGCGCGCAGCACCGCCCCGCGGATCATCCTCCTCGCTCGCCCTTCGGGACTGGCACGATCACGCGCTGGCCGCAGGGGCGGACGCCATCGGTTGTGCGGCGGGTGCGGTGGCACGGTTCCGCATCCCCACCAGATAGATACCGCCGGCGACCACCAAGCCGACCAGCCAGCTCAGGTCCGCGCCGTTCATGAGGTGCTTCGAGACGTAGCCCTGCAGCTCCCACACCAGGCCGTACTCGAACAGCCACCCGGCGATCAGCCCGATGATGAACGCCCAGATCCCGATCCAGTTGATGTCCCCGTATGCGCTGCGTTCGGGATCCGCGTACAGCTGCGGCACGTCGATGTTCTTCTTGCGGATCAGGTAGAAGTCCGCCAGCACCACGCCGGCCCACGGCGACATCCACAGGACGAGGCCCGCCATCCAACTGTCGAAGGTATTGGCGAACGACTCCGCCCGCAGGAAGTAGATCGTCACGGCGTACCCGACGACGCCGGCGATCAGGCCGAGCGTCCGACGCGACAGCTTGATACCGCCGCTGATCCCTGACAGCGCGGAAGAGTAGACGTTCAAGATGTTCGTCGCGATGGGTCCGTGGAGCACCATCAGCATGACGAGGATCGCGACGAAGCCGCCGAACACGTCCGACACGAGTCTGGCCGGATCCACCGAAGCGTCGCCGCTCGCGATCGTGGCGCCGAGGATCGCCAGCCAGACCGTCGGGATGAACAGGCCGGCGTAGCTGTACCAGAACACCTGCTTCGACGAGACGGTCTTCGGGACGAAGCGCGAGTAGTCCGACGCCCACGTCACCCACGAGATGCCCCAACCCACGCCGATCGCCGTGATCAGGCCCGTCACGCTCGAGAAATGCGCGGCTCCCGTCAGGTTCGTGGCGAGGTGCCAGTTCACGACGCCGTGTCGGGTCCAGGCCAGGATGCTCATCAGGATGAAGATGCCGAACGTGACCGGCACTGTGTACTTCTCGAAGCTGCGGATCAGGTAGAAGCCGTAGACGCCGATGCCGACCTGAATCACCATGATCACGGTCACGACGACGAACTTCAGGAAGAACGTGTCCTTCATGCCGAAGTGCCCGAGGATCGCGACGGCGAGGACCACGGGGAAGTAGGTGTTGACGCCGATCCACGCCATAGTCATGAGGAACTGCATCCACGACGACAGGTAGCCGCCCCTACGACCGAACGCCGAACGCGACAGGACCATCTGGTTGACCCCGGTCTTGTGCCCCATGACGGTCATGGCCGCGAAGATCGCGCAACCGATGATGTTGCCGATCACGATGATCAGGATCGTCTCGGTCAGCCCGAGCCCGAGGACGATGCCGAGCGCGCCGAGGATCCAGTTGATCGGGGCGATGTTCGCGCCGGCCCAGATCCAGAATTGCTGCCAACCGGTGGAGTCCTTGTCCGCCTCCGGGATCTGTTCGATGCTGTGCGCGTCGAGCCGCACTTCATGGACTTCGGTGTGGTCAACGGTCTGCGCCATGGTCTCCCCTCCAGGTCCCCCTCATGAGACGGCGTCTCGCCCTCGTCACCTCGCCCGACGACCCGCCGCGAGCCGGGACCCGAACGCCGGCTCTCACGGGTGCGCCCACGCGTCCGCTCCTGGCCCCACCTCCCCAGGCGTCATGGATCGCGCGGAGGGACAAACTCCGCGTCTCGCGTAGATAACGGCGGCCGGCAGGTCCGCGCAAGGGCCAGACTATGAGAATCCCCGTCGCCGCGTGCCACACACTGTGCCTGGCCGCGCGGCGCCCATGCTTGGGATACTCGCACCCGATGGCCGGCCCCACGATCGGGGCGCTCCTGCGCGACCCCGCAGCCACAGCGTTGCTGGTCATCGACATGCAGAACGACTTCCTGCTGGCGGACGCGCCGGTCCGCACGCCGGGCGGCCTGGAGCTGGTGGCGGGGATCGCCGATCTGGCGAGGGCATGCCGTGCGGCGGGCTACTCGGTCGTGTTCACCCAGGAGATGCATCGCGCCGACCTCTCGGACTTCGGCATCGAGCTCGTCTTCGAGCCGCCGCATTGCCTCGAGGGAACCCCGGGGATGGAGCTGGCGGCGGGCCTCGACCCGGCGCCGGGCGACCTGCGGATCACGGGGAAGCGCAGGTACGACGCGTTCCTCGGCACCGACCTCGACCTGGCCCTGCGGGCCCGTGGCGTCGAGAACCTCCTGGTGGCCGGCGTCTGCACGGACATCTGCGTGATCGCTACCGTCCAGCACGCGCGCAACCTCGACTACCGCGTCTTCGTCATGAGCGACCTCGTCGCGGCGACGACGCCCGAGCGTCAGGTCGCGGCGATCGCGTGCATGGAGCACGTGTTCGCCTTCGTGGGGACCGCCGCAGAGATCGTCCCGGCGTTCGGGCTTCAGGCGCCGGCGCTCGCCTCCGGCTGACGGAGCGCCGCGAGCACCCGCTCGGGCGTGATGGGCAGCTCGAACACCCGAACGCCGAGGGCGTCCGCGACGGCGTTCGCGATCGCCGCGGCCGGCGGCGCGATCGCCGGCTCACCGATCCCGCGGGCGCCGAACGGCCCCTTCCCCGGCCCGATCTCGAGCGCCGCGACCCGGATGTCGGGTACGTCGGTCGACGCCGGGATGAGGTAGTCGGCGAACAGCGACGACCGGCTCACACCCTGGTCGAACGGGACGTCCTCGCTCAGGGCGTAGCCGATCCCCTGGACCGCGCCGCCCTGGATCTGGCCCTCGAGGCGGACCGGGTTGATGATCCGCCCGACGTCGTGCGACGCGGCGTACCGGAGGACCCGGACCGCGCCGGTCTCGACGTCCACCTCGACCTCGGCCGCGTGGCATCCGTACGTGTAGTCCGGGAACGTCCGCCCCCGGCCGGTCCGAGGGTCGAAGTCCGTCACCTCGGCGTGGAACGTCGCGAGGCGTTGCGGCAGCATGCCGCGCGCCTCGGACGCGGCGGCGAGCTCGGACAGCGAGAGTGACCCGCCGTTCCCGCCCTCGACCGACACGCGTTCGTCGGCGAATGCCAGCGCGTCCGCGGGCGCGGCGAGCAGGTCTGCGGCGACGGAGGCGATCAGGTCGCGGAGCTCGGTCGCGGCCAGGAGCGCCGCGTTCCCGGACATGTAGAGCTGGCGGGTCGCGTACGTCCCGCCGGCGAGCGGGGTGAGCGCCGAGTCGGCGATGTGCACCGTGATCCTGGACGGGTGCACGCCGAGCACCTCGCCCGCGATCTGCGCGAGGGAGGCGGCCTGCCCTCCGCCCAGATCCGTGATCCCGGTCCGGAGGATCACGCTCCCGTCGCGTTCGAGCCCGATCCAGCACGACGCGCGATCGGCGAAATGACGCGAACGACCGTAGGGCTGCATGTTGCAGCCGAACCCCACCCCGCGACGGAGGTGCGGCCGGCCGGGGTCCGAGCGCGGACTGGCGGGTCCGAGCGTCCGCAGGGCCGCGTCCATGCACGCGCCGACAGCAACCGCGGTCTCCGTCTCCTCGCCGGTCGGCAGGAGGTCGCCCTGCCGAAGGAAGTTCCGCTCCCGGACCTCGGTCCGCGACAGGCCCAGCGCATCTGCGATCCGGTCCATCTGCGACTCGTAGGCGAGGACGACCTGCATCGCGCCGAACCCCCGGAACGCGCTCGTCGGCACGTTGTTCGTGAACGCGGCGACGGACTCGATCGTGGCGTTCGGCGTGCGATAGGGCCCGCACGCCGTGACGCCGGCCGCGAACAGCACGCGCGGCGAGAGCAGCGGGTAGGCGCCGGCGTCGCCGACGATGCGGATGTCCTGCGCGACGATCTCCCCGGTCCGCGTCGCCGCGGTCCGGTAGTGCATCACGAACGGGTGCCGCTTCGGTCGCGCAGCGAGCGATTCCTGCCGAGACCACGCCATCCGGACCGGACGCCGCGTGCGCCACGCCAGCAGCGCCAGGTAGGGCTCGACGGTCATGTCCTCCTTGCCGCCGAAGCCCCCGCCCATGTACGTGCCGATCACGCGGACGCGGCTCTCGGGGAGCCCCATGATCCGGGCGAGCTGCCGGACGTGCTCGATCACCTGGGTGGCCACGCGGATCGTCAGCACGCCGTCGGCGTCCACCCACGCGACGCCGGCCTCGGGCTCCAGGTACGCATGGTCGACGTGCTGGGTCCGGTAGGTCCCGTCGACGACCAGGTCGGCGCCGGCGAGCGCCGCGCCCGCGTCGCCGCAGGCGAAGCGCCACTGCACCACGTGGTTGCCCTCGTCGTGCACGCGCGGCGCGTCCGGCTCCAGCGCGAGGACGGGATCGAACACGCCCGGCATCTCGCCGTAGTCGATCGCGATCAGCTCAGCCGCCGCCTCCGCCGTCTGGGGATCGTCGGCGGCGACGACCGCGACCGGCTCGCCCTGATAGCGCACGCGGTCGGCGGCCAGCACCGGCTGCGGCACGGGCGCCAGCCCGAGGCCGCTCGCCTCCTCGCTGATCTCGTTGACGGGGACGTCGGCGGCCGTCAACACCGCCCGGACCCCGGGGAGGGCCAACGCGTCGGACGGGTCGACCGAGCGGATCCGCGCGCTGGGGAGCTGACCGCGCACGATCCGGCCGTGGAGCATGCCCGGGAGCGACCAGTCGTCGGCGTACGCGAGCGCGCCGAGGACCTTCTGCTCGAAGTCGTGGCCCGTGATCGGCTGGCCGACGACCCGCAGGAGGCCCGCCAGGCGTGTGTCAGCCACCGGACGCCGCCACGTCGCGCGCGTACGCCTCGGCCGCGTCGACGATCTTCGTGTAGCCCGTGCAGCGACAGAGGTTGCCCGACAGCGCCTCGCGGATCCGCTCACGGTCGACCTCTCCGGGATGGTCGCGGACGAACTCGAACGTCGTGAGGATCATCCCCGGGGTGCAGAACCCGCACTGCGCCGCGCCGTGTTCGAGGAAGCTCCGCTGCAGCGGGTGCAGGGCGTCACCGTCGTCCGCGAGCCCGGTCACCGTGGTGACCGACCGGCCGGCCGCATCTACGGCCAGCACCGTACACGCGTTCACGGACTCGCCGTCGAGCAGCACCGTGCACGTCCCGCAGACGCCCTCGCCGCACCCGTACTTCACGTCCGTCGCGCCCAGGTCCTCGCGCAGGACGAACAGCAGCGTCCGTTCGGCGCTCACCCGGACCTCGACGGCGCGGCCGTTCAGTTCGAACCCGATCGCTCGCTCGCTCACGGTGCGGCCCTCGATGCGGCCAGGAGGACCGCCCGGCGGACGAGGACGCCGAGCATCTCGCGGCGGTAGCCGGCCGACGCGTGAACGGAATCGGAGGGGTCCACGGCCTCCGACGCCAACCGCCCCGCCTCGGCCGCGGCGCGCTCGTCGGGCGCCTCTCCGCCCAAGCGCGAGCTGCGCGTCGGTCAGTTCGACCGGACGTTCTCCCACGCCGCCCGCCACGAGCCGCGCGGCCGTGCACAGCCCGTGCGGCGTCGAGCTCGAGCCAGCGCGGCGACCTCGACGATCGCGAAGTCCCCTGGCCGGCGGACCAGTTCGACGAACGCCCACCCGGTCCGCGGGCCGAGCGTGGGCACCTCGACGGCGGTCACGACCTCGGCGTCCCCGAGGGCCGTCGTGAAGTACGTGTCGAAGAACTCCGCGGCCGGGACCGACCGCTCGCCCGTCTCGCCGAGGGTTCGAACCGTCGCCCCGAGCGCGACGGCGACGCAGGGGAGCTCCGCGGCGGGATCTGCGTGCGCGAGGCTGCCGCCGATCGTCCCGCGGTGGCGCACCCGCACGTTGCCGATGCATCGAGCGGCCTCCGCGAGGATCGGACACCCGGCGGAGATCTCCGGCGACCGTTCGAGCTCCGAGTGTCGGGTCAGCGCCGAGAGCACGAGGCGATCGTCCCGCCGTTCGATACCGACCGGTCCCGCCGCGGAGACGTCGACCAGCAGCGACGGCGTCGCGAGCCGGAGGTTCATCATGGGGATCAGGCTCTGTCCCCCGGCGATGACCTTCGCGCCGTCGCCGCCCTCTCGCAGCAGGCCGACGGCGTCGGCCCAAGAGGTCGCCGCGACGTGGTCGCAGGGGCTCGCGTACATCAGCGCGCGGGCGCGACCCGGCCTTCGCGCGTGCGGCGGCCTCGTCGGTCGCGTCGAACCGACGGAGCACCGCCTCCAGCACGGCATGGTTGCTGGTGACCACCGGCACGCCGAGCGCGGCGCCGATCGCGTCCATCGCGTCGATCGCCCGGAAGTTCGTGCACGACGCGAAGAGCAGGTCGATCGCGACCGAGCCGAAGGCGGTCACGGCGAGGTCGACGATCCGCTCGGGCGGCACCTCCGCGATCGCGAAGTTCTCGTCGATCCCCAGTCCGTGGATCCCGGCCACCTCGACGCCGTCGGCTTCGATGCTCGCTCGGATCTTCTGCGTTCAGGGCCTCGACGTAGGGCGTGATCGACGCCGATCCGTCCGGCCCCACGGCGGGCGATCGCGTCACGGACCGATGCGATCGTGCTGATCGTCTCGGCGCCCGTGACGGCCGAGATCCGGGCGCACAGCTCCACGTCGTACGCGTCGCCCCGGAGCGCCCCGGCGCTGGTGCAGCCGAACACGACCGCGTGCGGCCGCGCGGTCCCGAGGTCCCGCGCGGCCGGCATGACGTGGTCGTCCAACATCACGGCCTCGCCCTCGGGCGTGGTCTCCTCCAGGAACATCCGGGCCGTGTGGAGCTGGAACCGATCGGGCAAGCGGCGGTAGAGGTCGACCTCCATCACCGTGTTCGACGACGGGACGATGAGCCCGATCCGAACGCGTTCGCTCACGGCGACGTCGCCTCCTCCACCGAGGGCGGCGGGTCGCCGTCGATCCCCAGCAGCTCCGCCGGGTTCACCCGGATCAGCGTGGCGATGTCGTCCTCGGCGACGCCGCTCTCGTGCACGCACTGCGCGAAGATCCGCAGCGCCTCGGCCGGCATCGGATTGTGCCGCTGCCCGGTGTCCGAAACCAGGAGGCAGTGCGAGGCCCCGATCGCCTGGACCGCCTTCGCGATCCGCTTCGGGTTCGCGTAGGCCCACATCGGGGAGATCGTGCAGTACCCGAACTCCGCGTAGGCGCCCATGGACGACAGCTCGCGGAGCTCGTCCAGCGTGAGGTCCGGGACCTTGAAGAACGGATGGGTCACGGTGATCTTCTGCACGCCGCGGCGGCGCGCCTCGGCGATCAGCGTCCGGATCTCCGACGGCGAGAGGTGACACGTCCCGAGGATCACGTCGTGCTGGGCGATCAGGTCGAGGACCTCGAGGGTCGGTGACGTCAGCTCGCCGTGCTCGTCGACGACCGAGATGCCGGGCCTCGCCGAACCCCCGCTCTGCTGGACGTCGTAGGAACCGGTCCCGCCGTGCATCTCCGCGTGGAAGGCTGCGTCGACGGTGGGCATCCAGACCTCGCGTGCGCCGAGCTCGAGCGCGGCCTCGACGGCGGCCGGGTTCACCCCGCCGACCGCGTGATTGAGGACGATCCCGCCGAACACCCGGATGCCGGGGAACAGTCGCTCCGCGTACGCGGCACGCGACGCGGACGGCTCGTAGTGGCTCTTGATCATCACCGCGCCGAACGCCATGCCCTGCGCGTGCTCGACGACCTCGACGTCGTCCGCCAGCCTCGGGAACAGGTCGGGCGACGGATGGCAATGCATGTCGATCGCGCCCGAGACGTCGACGAGCGGGCCCTTCATCCCACGATCACCTCCTGCTCGGCCTGGGCGGCGGCGCGGTTCGGACCCTCCCGGAGGTCGGCGAGCACGGCCATCTCCTCCGTCGACGGGGGAGCGAGCTCCGGAACGCTCGCCGGCACCAGGAGTTCGAACCCGGTGTTCGCCCGCACGTCGGCCACGGTCGCCCCGGGCTGCAGGCCGTCCAGCCGCATCGCCTTCGAGACCGGGTCGAACCCGAGCATTGCGAGGTCCGTGATCACCGCGGCCGGCCTCGCGCGGGTCAGGCCGGCGCGCTCACGTGCGTCGCCACCGTCCAGGTAGCCGGGGCTGGTGATGAAGTCCACCCGTTCGACGAAGCGACGCCGCTCGTGCTTCGTGATGACGAAGATCTCGCGGCACGAGCGAGACGATGTCGTTCGCGCCGCCGCTGCCCGGGAGCCGGACCTTGGGGTCGTCCGGCGGTCCGATGAAGCTGGTGTTCACGTTGCCGAACCGGTCGACCTGCGCGGCGCCGACGAACCCGTAGTCGAAGTGACCGCCCTGCGCCAACAGGAAGACATCGACGATGCCGGTGAGCATCGAGGACCGCGGCGCGCCGCGCATCTCGTTCGTGGAGATCGGCAGCTTGCCCGGGATCATCCGCGGTCCGACGTAGCCACCCTCCAGCACGATCGTGAGGCCGGGCGCGTGCAGGTTCTGGGCGAGGACGCTCGCGAGCAGCGGCGCGCCGACGCCGGCGAAGACGACGTCGCCGTCGGCCAGCAGCCGGCTCCCGGCGACGATCATGGCGTCCTCGGGGCTCCACAAGGACCGGGGCGGTCACGGGAGCAGCTCCTCCGCGCGCCGCCGCTGCTCGCCGAGCGGCCCGGCGCCGGCCTGGGCCAGGAAGCCCTCGAAGCCGCCGGCTCGTGCACCACCGTCGAAGGTATTCCCGCGCGCCCTCCTCGCCCCCGTCGTCGACGTAGCGCGGGTACAGGTCGAAGTGCTCGAACGAGGCCTCGTAGCGCCCGTAGCACTCGTGCGGGAACGAGCCGAACGGGACCTCGACGACCGCGTCCACCTGGAAGTGCGGCACCGCGGTCCGGTCGGCGCTCGCGACGATGTCGTCGGCGGGGACGAGCTCCTCGGCGGTCAGGATGACCCGCTTCGGGCCCCCGGCGAGCTCGCGGTCCATGTACGGCGCGCCCTCGATCTGGCCGTTGCCGGACGCGTCGGCGCGCTGCACGTGGACCAGCGCGACATCGGGTCGCGAGCGCGGGAACCGGCAGACGGGGCGCCGGTGAAGGGTCGTCCATCACCTTCGCGCCGGAGAGCTCCAACAGGTCCGAACCCAGGAGCGGACATCGTCGGCAGGAACGGGACGCCCATCGCCCGGCCGCTGATAGCCGGGCCCAAGCGACAGATGGCTCCACTCCTCGTAGGTGGCCAGGCCGCCCTCCACGTATCGGCGGAAGACCTTCGGGATGCCCCACGGCAGGCCGATGCCCACCCAGCTGGAGATCAGGCGACGGGCGGCGCCCGGTGCCAGGAACAGGTCGGACTCGTAGCACATCAGGCTGCGGGAGAGGGTCAGGTCTTCCGGCGTTCGGCGCGCAGCAGCTCCAGGAGCATGGCCCACGGCGTCCGCGAGTACAGGCAGCCCCCGATCGCGACGTGGTCGCCGTCGGACACCAGGCGGCCGCGCCGGCGGCAGGTCGACGACCTTGCCTCGGGTGTCATCGAGTAGTCCCGTCGGACGGTGACGGGGAGAGCGGCGGGAGGACGTCGGCGGCGAGGGCCTCCACCTGCTCGGTTGCGTACTCACAGGGCATCAGGGCGATGTGGCGGACCCCGGCCTCGAGATGGTCGGCGAGCTGTTCGACGCACTGCTCGGGCGTGCCCCGGATGGCGTGTCCGGCGTCGAATCGCTCCACGGCGGGCAGTCGAACAACCGGTCGATGAACGCCCGCGCCCGCCCGTCCGCGGCTTCGTACGAGCCGTCGATGCAGATCGGGAGCTGCGCGACGTTCTGCAGCTCGTCGGGGTCGCGGCCGGCCTCCTCGGCGAAGGCCCGGACCTTCGCCCAGGAGCGCGGAAGCTGTCGGCCGTGTAGAAGTACGTGAGCCAGCCGTCGGCCTTCGTCGCGGCCCGCCGCAGGACGCGGTCCACGTAACCGCCGACCAGGAGCCGGGGCCTCGGACGGCGGGAGGACTTCGGCAGCATCACGGCGCGCTTGAAGACCATGCCGTCCGCTTCGCCGGTACCTGCTCGTCGACCCAGAAGCGCGTCAGGACGTCGAGGTTGCGCTCGAAGATCGGCGCCGCGGTCGTCGAACGGCACGCCGACGGCCTCGAACTCGCGCGTCGTACCAGCCCGAGGCCACGCCGAGCACCAGCCGGCCGCCCGGACATGCGGTCGATCGACGACGTGACCTTGGCCAGGACGACCGGGTTGCGCAGCGGGAGGACCAGGACGCCGGTTCCCAGCTCCACCCGCTCGGTGACGGCGGACAGGCCCGCGAGCGTCGACAGCGAATCGAGGAACGGGAAGGGCGTCTGCGAACCCAGCAGCATGTGATCCCACGCCCACAGCGAGTCGAACCCGAGGGCTTCGGCTCGCAGTCCGTAGGCGCGGATCCGTTCGAAGTCGGGCTCGTCCGGGGACGCGGTGAAGTTCTCGATCGCCAGTCCGAACCGGACCTGTGCCACTGCGCCCTCCGATGCGTCCGTTCGGCTCACGACCCCGGTCCCAGCCGTGGCGGCCGTCTGCGGCCTCGACCGCGTGCTCGCGGTGCTCGCCGTCGCCGCAGGTGGCCACAGTAGGAACGGGCCCCGGGGGCGTCAACGAGCAAAGTGAGCAACGATCCGCGCCGATGGATCACATCGTGAGCGCACCTGCCGCTGCCTTCAGTCCGGCGTCGCCTGCCCGTCCACGTACACCTGCGTGCGCGCCGGCTCGGTCTCGGCGACCACACGGCCAAGCCGGATCGTCGTACGCACCGCGGGGCGTAACCGGATCGCTTCGACCTCGTCGGTGCAGTCCAGCAGGATGAGGTTCGCCGGCTTCCCGGGTTCGATCGTCCAGTCGCGGCCGGCCCCGACCAGCGGGTTCCGCGTGACCATGTCGAAGGCCCGGAACAGCTCGGAGCGCCCGCTCATCTGCGCGCCGTGGACCAGCATGAACAGCGCGTCGAGCATCGAGCCGGTGCCCAGCGGGTACCACGGGTCCATGATGCAGTCGTACCCGCACGCGACGTTCACCCCGGCCGCGTCCAGTTCCTTCACCCGCGTGATCCCGCGCCGCTTCGGGTACGTGTCGAAGCGCCCCTGCAGCAGGATGTTCGTCAGCGGATTCGCCACGATCGTCACGCCCGCGCGCTTGAGGATCTGCAGCAGCTTGAACGCGTACGCGTCGTTGTAGCTCGCCATCGCCGTCACGTGGCTGGCGGCGACGCGGCCCTGCAGGCCGTCCTTCAGCGTCCGCGCCGCCACATGCTCGAGGAAACGCGACTGCTCGTCGTCGGTCTCGTCGCAGTGCAGGTCGAGCGGCGCGTCGAACTCGCGCGCCAGGTCGAAGACGAACCCCACCTCCGCGATGCCGTCCTCGCGCGTGAGCTCGTAGTGCGGGATCCCGCCCACGACGTCCGCCCCCAGCTCCATCGCCTCGCGCATCAGGGCCTTGCCGTCCGGGAAGCCGAGGACCCCGTCCTGCGGGAACGCGATCAGCTCCAGGTCGACCAGGTCCCGGACCTCCTCGCGCACCTCCAGCAGCGCCCGCAGGGCGACGAGGTTCGGATCGCACACATCGACGTGGCTGCGGATGAACCCGGTCCCCTGCCCGACCTTCCACAGGATCGCCTCTCGCGCGCGGCGCTTGACGTCCTCGTGCGTGAGGGTCTCCTTCCGTTCGGCCCACGTGAGGATCCCTTCGATCAGGGTCCCGGATTCGTTGTGCCTCGGCTCGCCGACCGTGAGGACCGAGTCGAGGTGGATGTGCGTGTCCGCGAACGGGGGCGAGACGAGGCTGCCCGCCGCGTCGATCTCCCGTGCGGACCCACCGGCTGCCGGCAGGGATCCCGCGGGCACGACCTCTGCGATCCGGTCACCTTCGAGGCCGACGTCGAACAGATCCGAACCGTGCCGGACCGTCGGCGCGATCCGGGCGTTCCGGATGATCAGGTCCATCGGCGCCGGACCGTCAGGCGGTCGGCTCGGCAGGCGGCGTACCCGACTCGTCGTCGGACCCGGACGCGGATCCCGTTTCGGACTTCGTGCCGAGCCGCTTCTTGATCTCCCCGCTCGCCTCCGCGAACGACACGGCGAGCGCCGACCCCAGCGACGTGACCGCCGCGTCCAGGCTCTGCTTCGCCGCCGGGTCGCGGAACGTCTCACCGATCGAGGTGAACGTCCGATCGAGCTGCTGCGTCACCGTCCGAACGGCCTCCTCGACCTTCCGGCGGCTCTCCTCAACGGACTCCTGTGCGCCCTGGCCGCTCTCCTCGCCGAGCGCCCGGTACCGCTCCGCGAGCTTCCGTCCAAGGTCCGAGAAGTGCTCCCCGACGTCGTTCCACGCGTCCTTCGAGCTGCCGGCCATCCCCCGCACCTCCTGTCATCTGTATGTCGAACGCCTACGCTACGCCCATCGGCGGTCGCCCCGCTCGGCCGTCCGGCTCAGCTCGGCGCCCGGTGGAACGGCGCTGGCTCCGGGTCGCCGGGGGCGTGCTTCCACGTGTAGCCGCACTGCCGACACGTGTGGACCTCCTTCGGCGAGGACGCGGCCGTCCCGCGGGCGTTCTGCCACGCGGCGTACCAGGCCGTTGCGCCCGCGATCAGCAGGATGACCAGCATCGCCTTCCAGGCGGCGAGCGTCAGCACGAACAGCACCGGGACCCAGATCAATAGTCTGACGAGCGGCATCCGCCGCTTGAACGTGCGACCGTCCGGGTATTCGCGGGTCTTGCGCGTGTCGACGCGACGACCACCGCAACTCGGACATGTGAGCCTCTCGGTCATTTCGCGCTCATCGAGCGGCAGAGTGTAGCCATCCGCAGGCGCCTGCTGCCTCTCGCCGGTGCCGGAACGCGGATGCGTACCTCGTCAGGACGACCGCGATTATCCCTCCGGCGCCGTGATGACGGTTCCCCGCCGAAGCTCCACGACCCCGTCGACGGCGTCGAGACCCTCCGTGCGATGGGTGATGAGGAGCACCGAGCGGCCGTCGGTGGCCGTCAGCACGTCGGCGACCAGCGCCTCCGCCGTCGGCCCGTCGAGGTGCGCGGTCGGTTCGTCCAGCACCAGGATCGGCCGATCCGCGAGGAACGAGCGCGCGAGCGCGAGCCGCCGGCGCTCGCCGCCCGAGACCAGTGCCCCCTCCGAGCCGACGAACGTATCGATGCCGTCGGACAGGCCCGCGACCCAATCCCAGATCCTGGCCCGGCGGAGCGCGGCCTCGATCTGCGCGTCGTCGGCGTCCGGGCGCGCGAGCCGGACGTTCTCCCGGATCGTCGAGCCGAAGAGGTACGCGTCCTGCGCGTCGAGTCCGACGACCGTGCGCACGTCGCGCTGGCGGAGCATCCGCACGTCGGTGCCCCCCACCGCGACCCGACCGTCGTCGGGGTCGAAGAACCGCACCAACAGCGCAGCCACCGTGCTCTTCCCCGATCCGGAGTGGCCGACGAGCGCGATCCTCCGGCCCCGCGGCAGTCCTAGATCGACGGCGTCGAGGCCCCAGGTCTGCGGGTCGTCTCCGTCGACCGACACCCGATCCAGGCTCGCCGTCGGGTCCTCGGGCGTGGGGAGCGGCGCGTGCGTATCGACCGCCGCAGGAGGACGTTCACCGATCTCGAGCAGTCGCCTCCCCGCCTGGATCGTGTCCGCGAGGCCGAGGGCCGCGCCCGGAAGCGATGTCACGGCCTCGAAGGAGGCCAGCGCGCCCAGCGCCAGCGCGGCCACCAGAACGCGGTCGAGCGCGCCGGCGCCGGAGGCGCGCACGCAGACCGCCAGCACGCCGACGACGGTGAGCCCCGTCACGAGCGTGCCGAGACACTCGACCAGCCCGCCCGCCCACGCATCGCGCCGCGCGAGTCGCCCGAGCTTCCGATCGAGCATCCGTACATCGGCGAGCATCGTCTCGGTGGCGCCCAACACCGCCAGTTCGGGCGCACCGCGGAAGACGTCGACCAGCTCCGTGGTGAGCGCGGCGCGGGTAACGGCTCGGTGCCGCCCGGTGGCCCGCCCCGCCATCGCCGCGACGATCGGGACCACCACGCCTCCCAACAGGAGGCCCACGGCGAGCACGATCGCCGCGGCGGGCAGGACGAGCGCCGCGACCGCGACGGACACCGCGCCCGCGATCAGCGCGACGAGCGCCGGATAGAGCGCTCGCAGGAAGAGGTTCTGCGTCGCGTCGACGTCAACGACGATCCGCGCGAGCAGATCACCCTGCGCGAGCCCGTCCCCCGTCGACGGGATCCGCGGCTCGAGCGTCCCGTAGAACGCGACCCGCATCCGCGCGAGGACCCGGAAGGCGAGGTCGTGCGAGACGAGCCGCTCGAAGTAGCGAGAGATCGGCCGGGCCAGCGCGAACGCTCGAACGGCGACGATGACGAGGGTGAGCGACAGGACCGGCGGGTGTTCGGCCGATCGCGAGATCAGGTATCCGGCGAGCCCCATCAGGCCGACGCCGGCGAGCACGGTGAACGATCCGAGGGCGACGGAAAGGGCAAGTCGCCCGGCGGGCGGGTGGCCGATCCGCAGGAGCGACCGGAGCGTCCTCACCGCGCGGCCACCTCGGGGCGAACCTCGACGGCCCGGCCGCGTTCGATGCGCACGATCCGGTCCACCGGGAGGGTGTCCTCGGACCGATGCTCGATCAGCAGGACGGCCCGCCCGGCGGCCTCGCGCCGGATCGCGTCCAGGACGAGCGTCGCACTCTCCGGGTCGAGGTTCGCCGTGGGCTCGTCGAGGATCATCAGCGGCGCTTCACGGAGCAGCGCCCTCGCCAGGGCAACTCGCCTCGTCTCGCCCGCGGACAGCTGCCTTCCCCCGTCGCCGATCCGCGTGTCGTACCCGTGTCGGAGCTCCCGGACGAACCCGTCCGCCGCCGCCAGCGATGCGGCGCGCTCGATGCGTCCGTCGGACGCGAGGCGATCTGCCATCGCGATGTTCTCCCGGACCGTGCCCCGGAACAGCGTCGGGCGTTGCGGGAGCCATGCCACCTGGCGCCACCACCCGGGCATGTGCGCGTCCGCGAGATCGACGCCGTCGATCGTTACGCGGCCCGCTTTGGGACGGCGAAGCCCCAGCAGGATCGACGCCACCGTCGTCTTGCCGGCGCCGCTCGGGCCGACCAGGCCGACCACCTCTCCGCGACGGATCTCCAGATCGAAGCCGTCGAGGACCCGGCCCGGGCGCCCGTCGTTCGCCACGACGACGTTCTCGAAGCGCACGACCTCCCAGTCCGAGGGCACTGGCGCCGCGCCCGGGACGATCCCCTCCTCGTCGTCTGCGTCGATGAGGTCCATGATCCGCTCGGCCGCCGCGAGGCCGTCGGCGCTCGCGTGGAACTGTGCCCCGAGCGCCCGGAGCGGCGCGTATAGCTCCGGCGTCAACAGCAGGACCGTGAGCGCCGCCCGCAGCTCGACCGTGCCCTCGATCAGGCGAACCCCGAGCGTCACCGCGACCAGCGCGGTCGCGATCGTCGCCAGCATCTCGAGCACGGCGCCAGACAGGAAGGAGACGCGCAGCACCTCCATCGTCGTCGCCCGGTACTCCTCGCCGGTCGCCTCGATCCGTTCGGCCTGTGCCTCGCCACGGTTGAACGCACGGAGCGTCGGGAGGCCCCGTACGACGTCGAGGAAGTGATTCGACAGGCGCGACAGCGCTCGCCAGCGCGCTCTCGTTCGCGCCTCGGTGGCGCGGCCGATCAGCACCATGAAGACCGGGATCAGGGGCAGCGTCACGACCATGATGAGCGCCGAGGTCGGATCGACGACGAACGTCCACATGAGGACCACAGCCGGGACGAGGGCTGCCAGGACCAGTTGCGGCAGGTACCGCGCGAAATAGGTCTCGAGCGCGTCCACGCCCTGGACCGCGGCCGTCGCGACCTCCCCGGCCTCCGCGCCGTCGGAGGCCAACGGCGCATCGCGGAGCCGGCGTTCGACCAGGGCGATGCGCAGCTCGGACATCACCCCCGACGCGGCGCGACGCCCCGTCGCCTCGAACGCGCCGGTCATCACGGCCCGCACGACCACGACCGCGGCGAGGACCACGAGCTCGCCGGCCACGTCGGACAGCCGCTCCCCGTCGAACGCGCCCGCAACGATCCGAGCGAACAGCGCGGCCTGCGTCAACAGCGCGAGCGTCACGAGCAGACCGAGGACGATGTCGACCGTCAGGGCCGTCCGCGCCGCCCTGGCGCGGCCGAGCAGGCGTGGATCGAGCGGACGCACCGCTTCAGTCGCCCGCCGGGACTCCCGCAGCGCCCCCGTTCGGCGCGACCGCCGCCCGAGGAGCGTCGGCGGCGGCCTCCTCATGCTCGAGGTCCGACGGTCCGATCCGACGGCGGAACACGTAGTACGTCCACGCCTGGTAGGCGATCACGAGCGGCAGGAAGATCACCACGACGATCGTCATGACCTTGAGCGTGTACTGGGACGACGCGGTGTTCTCGATCGTCAGGTCGTACGCGGGGTTCGTGCTGGAGACCATGACGCGCTGGTAGAGGTCGATGAAGATCGTCAGGACGGTGGTGGCCATCGCGATCGTCGTCATCGTGAACGCCCAGCCCTCATGGCCGTCGCGGATCAGCCACACGACCGCGATGACGGCGAGGACGGCGCCGACCTGGACGAGGCCCGGGATCACGCCCTTGTCGATCGTCACCTGCGTCCAGACGGCGAAGATCAGGACGATCAACGCGGTCACGGGCGCCGCGCGACGGGCCAGTCGGTCTGCGCGTTCCCTGACCACGTCCGTGCTCTTCAGCGAGAGGAACGTCGAGCCGTGGAGCACGCAGATCGCCACGAACGTTAGCCCCACGAAAAGGCCGTAGGGGGTCAACAGATCCCAGAACGTCCCCGTGTACTCTTGGCTCGCGTCGATCGGGAGCCCATGGAGCAGGTCGCCCAGCGCCACCCCGAGCAGGAACGGCACGAGGAAGCTCCCGATCGTCAGCAGCCGGTCGAAGGTTCGGCGCCACCGGACGCCGCCCTGCTTGTCCCGGTATTCGAACGACACGCCGCGGATGATGAGGCCGATGAGGACCAGCACGAGCGCGAGGTAGAACGCCGAGAACATCGTCGCGTACCAACCTGGGAAGGCGGCGAACATCGCCGCCCCCGCCGTGATCAACCAGACCTCGTTCCCGTCCCAGAGCGGCCCGATCGTGTTGATCGCGAGGCGGCGCTCCTCATCCGTCTTGCCCACGACCGCATGCAGCATCCCGACGCCGAAGTCGAACCCCTCGAGCACGAAGAACCCCGTCCAGAGCGCCCCGATCGCGATGAACCAGAAGACCTGCATCGTCCGCTCCTCAGTACGTCATCGCCGGGATCAGCTCGCCCTCGTCGTCGATCGGCGGGGCCGCGGCGAGCTGCTTGCGCGAGTACCGGATCATGAGGATCCCGTCGACGACCGCGAACACCCCGTACAGCAGGATGAACACGAGCAGGCTGATCGCGACCATCGACGCGCTGATCGACGGCGAGACGCCGTCCTTGGTGAGCTGCAAGCCCTGCACGATCCAGGGTTGTCGTCCGTTCTCGGTCAACATCCACCCGGCGGTGTTCATCAGGAACGGCGTGATCGCGAACCACACCGCCAGGCGCAGGAACCACTTCGACGTCTCCACCTTCTTGCGCCACAGGAGCCATATCCCCCACGCCGCGAACAGGAACACGAGCGTCGCGAGGTACGCCATCACGCGCATCGACCAGTACTGGATGAACACGTTCGGGACGTACGCGAACTGCCCGTTCCCCTTCCCGTACTTCTGCTCGTACTGGGATTCCAGCGCGTTGAGGCCCTGGACCTGGCCGTTCAAGGAGTCGGTGGCGAGGAGCGACAGCAGGTCCGGGATGGCGATGATCTTCGTCGGCGTCTCGTCGTTCTTCCCGCCCCCGATCTGGAAGACGGAGAACGAGCACGAGGCGCAGGTGCTCCACTGCGCCTCCATCGCGGCCACCTTCATCGGCTGATAGGTCGTCTCCACCACGCCGAGGTGGCTGCCGATCATCATCGCGAACGTGATCGCGGGGAACAGGACCACGAGCCCGATCGTCGCCGTCTTGCGGAAGAACTCGACCTGCGAGTCCCGCTTGAGGTGCCACGCGGATACGGCCACCATCAGGACCGCGCCCGTTACGAGCGAGGCGAGCAGGACGTGGATGTAGCCCCAGACGAAGACCGGATTCGTCAGTACCGCCCAGATGTCCGTCAGCTGGGCGCGCCCGGTCTGTTGGTTGATCGAGTACCCGACGGGGTGCTGCATCCAGGAGTTCGCCGCCATGATGAACGCGGCGGAGAGGGCTGTGCCGAACGAGACCATCCAGATCGTCAGCAGGTGGATGCGCTTCGGCAGCCGTCCCCATCCGAAGATCCACAGGCCCAGGAAGACGGACTCGAGGAAGAATGCCATCAAGCCTTCCATCGCGAGCGGCGCGCCGAACACGTCGCCGACGAACCGCGAGTACGCCGACCAGTTCATGCCGAACTGGAACTCCTGCACCAGGCCGGTTACCACACCGATCGCGATGTTGATCACCAGCAGCATCCCGAAGAACCTCGTCAGTCGCAGGTAGGCCTCGTCGCCCTTGCGGTGCCAGGCCGTGTGCAGCAGCGCCACGAGGAACGCCAGCCCGATCGTGACCGGGACGAACAGGAAGTGGTAGATGCTCGTGGCCGCGAACTGGATGCGCGACAGATCCAACTTGGTCACGGCACCGTCCCTCCGTTCACCGCCGCGTCCTCACGGCTCGTCCTCACCGGACCGCCACACGGTCGTCGTGGTCGTCCCGTTCGCCCGCGTCTCCCCTGCCCTCCGAACGCGTCGGTTCGGCCGGCGCCCGCGCGGGCGTCCCGGGCCGCTCGTGATCGAGCAGCATCCGGCGCGCTCGCAGCGTCTCCGCGACCGACCATGCCTGGAACGGGCAGCCGGTCGCACCGTGCGGCGGGTCACCGTCGGCGGTCTCCGAGATCGAGCCGAGCCCCCACTCGAGGAGGTGCGCCTCGAGCCCGTCGAGCACCCCGGCGAGCGGGAGCCCGGCCACGATGCTCGCCTCCACGTAGGGCCCGATCAGCCAGGGCCAGACCGTGCCCTGGTGGTACGCGCGGTCCCGCTCCGACGGTGTCCCGCGGTGACGCCCGACGTAGGCCGGATCCGACGGGCTCAACGAGCGGAGCCCGATGGGCGTCAGCAGCGGCCCGCATGCGAGCACGGGCCCCGGATCGCGCAGCGGCGCGTGCGGGAGGGATACCGCGAGGAGCTGGTTGGGCCGGACCTGCGCGGAGTCGCCGTTCGGCCCGTCGACGACGTCCAGCAGCCCGCCGGCGCCGCGACGGACGAACCGCGCCGCGAACGACGCGGTCGCAGATGCCTCGAGGGCCCGTTCGTTCGTCGCGTCCAGCCCGAAGCGCTCACGGAGACCGGCGACGACCGCGAGCCCGCTGATCCACAGCGCGTTCACCTCGACCGGCTTGCCCATCCGTTGGGTGATGGGCTGCCCATCGACCCTCGCGTCCATCCACGTGAGCGCGACGCCGTCCTCGCCCCCTCGGAGCAGACCATCGCGATGGTCCACGCCGATGCCGAACCTGGTTCCCTCGACGTGGTGTTCGACGATGTCGTGGAGGGTCGCGAGCAGGTCGCGGGCGAGCTCGTGGTCGCCGGTTCGCCTGACGTGCTGGCCGACGGCGTGCATGAACCAGAGCGTCCCGTCGATCGTGTTGTACCCGGTGCCCCCGACGTCCGCCGTGTTCGCGAGCATACCTTCGGAAAGCGACGCCGCGGCCGCTCGGAGGAGCTGACGGCCCTCTTCGGCTCTCCGGGTCTCGAGGAACAGGCCTTCGTACGACGTCATCGTGTCCCGCGACCAGTCGCCGAACCACGGATACCCCGCGACGACGGTCGGGCCTGCTGCGCCGACCACGATGTGCCGGTCGGCGGCCAGGACCAGCGACGCGTCGATCGCATCGGCCGTCGTGGCCGCGGCGATGATCCGGCGGGCTCGCTCGCGCGCCGCGGCCACGACCGCATCGGCGGGAGGAGGTGATGACGCGATCGCCGCGCCCGACGCCGTGACCCCGCAGGATCCTCCGGGATGCAGGGTGGTCGAGAACGTCCCTGCCGCCCACAGGTCCTCGCGATCGTTCAAGCCGCGCGCCGCCTCCTCCCGGTACCGCGCCCCCCGGTACCAGACCCCCGAGGGCACGAAGCCCGGCCCCGCGATGCGGTAGGAGCCCTCGAACGTGAAGCCGTCGACGACCGCATCCATGCTCGGCGCGCCGTTCGCGAACCGTTCGCCGTTGACGTCGCGCCATGTGCAGAGCGGCGTCAGCTCCAGATGGACCTGGTCGGGCGCGCGGATCACCCGGTGCGTGATGCCGACCGTCGGCGTCCCGTGCACCATGGCCACCTCGCGTTCGACCGTGACGTCGCCGATCGTCCAGCGCCAGCGGGGAACGCCGTCATCGAGGTCGAACGTGGCGAGGTGCAGGTGACCGTGCGGATCGACGGCGCCGCTCGCCCACTCGTGCGTGGCGAGCCGGACGCGCCGATCCCCCATCACGAGGACCGCGTCGAGCGCCGCGAGGCCCAGCATCCGGCCGATCGGCGCGCGCGTCGAGACCACGAGCAGGCCGTGGTAGCGGCGCGTCCGCAGGCCCGACACCGTGCCCATCGCGAACCCGCCCAGCCCGTCTGCGACGAGCCACTCGCGGAGCGCGGACTCCTCGAGCGTGCCGCAGACCTCAGGGCCGAACCGGGGTCCCTCCATCCGCCCGATCAACCCGCCGCGCCATGGGCCGCCGCCCCGGCCTGCTCGCGTTGGTCACGGAGCACGCGGAGCCCGCCGAGGGGTTCGCCCTTCGTCGCGATCAGGTGCGCCACCAGGCCGGTCCAACCGGTCTGGTGCGAGGCCCCGATCCCGAACCCGGTGTCGCCGTGGAAGTACTCGTGGAACTCGATCAGTCCCTGCCAGTCGGGGTCGGTCGCGAACCGCTCGATCGTCCCGAAGACGGGCCGCCGCCCGTCGGGCCCCGCCAGGAAGATCGAGATGAGCCGGCGCCGGAGCTCGTCGGCGACCTCCTGCAACGTCATCATCGTCCCGGAGCCCGTCGGGCATTCCACCGTGAACCCGTCGCCGACGTACGCGTGGTAGCGCTCGAGCGCCTCGAGGATCAGATGGTTAACAGGGAACCACACCGGGCCGCGCCAGTTCGAGTTCCCCCCGAACATGCCGGACGTGGACTCGCCGGGCTCGTAGTCGACGGTCGCAATCACCCCCTCGACCTCCACGGTGAAGGGATGGTCGAGGTGGCGGCGCGAGATCGATCGGAGCCCGTACGGTGAGAGCAGCGACCGCTCGTCGAGCACCTCGACGAGCAGCCTCCGGAGCTGCTCCGGGCTCACCACCGACAGCAGCACCCGATCGCCGTCCGCCGTCGTTCGCACCTGCCCGATCTGCGTCAGGTGGGATCGCTCGCCGCGCTGGCGCTCGACGGAGGCCGCGAACCGCTTGCGGAACCTCGCGATCGCGTCGGCCTGCCCGGTCTCCAGCCCGATCGAGGCGAGCACCGGCATCACCCCCACGATCGACCGGTAGCGCATCGGCACGACCACACCGTCGGGCGCCACGAGCCGGTCGTAGAAGAAGCCGTCCTCCTCGTTCCAGAGGCCCTGGGCGGTCATCGCGGAGCCGATCTGCGCGAAGTGCTCCATGAACTTCGTCACGAGCGTGTCGTAGCTGGGGTCCTCCCGGGACAGCTCGGCCGCGATCGTGAGCATCGCGAGGCAGTAGGACGCCATCCACGCGGTTCCGTCCGACTGCTCCAACGTGCCCGCGACGGGCATGTGCGAACGGTCGAACGGTCCGATGTTGTCCAGGCCGAGGAACCCGCCCTCGAACAGGTTGTTCCCTTCCGAGTCCTGTCGGTTGACCCACCACGTGAAGTTGATCAGGAGCTTGTGGAAGATCCGCTTCAGGAACGCGTGATCCTTCGCACCGTCGATCAGGAACACGTGCGCGGCAGCCCACGCGTGCACGGGCGGGTTGACGTCGTCGAACGTCCACTCGTACGCGGGAAGCGCCCCGTTCGGGTGCATGAACCACTCACGCGTGAGCGCGATCAGCTGGTACTTCGCGAACGCGGGGTCGACGTGCGCGAGCACGACCGTGTGGAAGGCCAGATCCCACGCGGCGAACCACGGGTACTCCCAGGGATCGGGCATCGACAGGACGTCGTTCGCCTGGAGGTTGCGCCAGTTGGCGTTCCTCCCGTGCAGGCGCTCGGGCGGCGGCGTCGGCTGGCCGGGGTCGCCGTCCAGCCAGCGGCTCAGGTCGTACGGGTAGAACTGCTTGCCCCAGATCATCCCGGCGAAGGCCTGGCGCATCACGAGCGCCTCGTCGGCGGTCGTCCCGGGCGGGGTCACGGTGGCGTAGAACTCGTCGGCCTCGACCGTGCGCTCCTGCACGGTGGCGGCCACGACCTCGCCGGCCCACCGGGGACCGAGCGCGTCGGCCTCCGCGTCGTCCCGGAGGCGCACGTGGAACTCGACGGTCTCGCCGGCCGGGACGTCGGCGACGTACCACATCGCGGCCTTCGTCCCCTCCATCGCCGGGTTGACCGTCTGCGCGCCGGACACGACGTGATCGTCGATCCCGTCCTTCGGATAGGGCGTCGTCGCCGGAGCGCCGAAGAGCTTCGGCGCGTTCGTCTCGTTCTCGCAGAACAGCGGGACGGGGGCGACGCCGCCGGGACCGTCCGACGCCTGGAGCCGGTAGCGCCCGAGCGTCGGATGCTCGGCCACCAGATCGACCCCGTCCATCCGGATCGACGGCTTCGGAGAACCCGGCTCCCACGTCCAGGTGTTGCGGAACCACAGGTGCGGGAGCACGTGGATCCGGTCGGTCGTCGTGCCAGCGTTGCGCACCGTGATCCGCATCAGGACATCGTTCGGTTCGACCTTCGCGTACGTGACCTCGACGATCCAGGCACCGTGGTCGAAGACGCCGGTGTCCAGCAGCTCGTACTCGGGGTCGAGCTTTCCGCGGGTTCGGTTCGTCTCGATCAGATCCTCGTACGGGAACTCGCGCTGCGGGTAGTGGTACCGCCAGCGCAGCAGCGCGTGGCTGGGGAGCGCGTCCAGGTACCACCAGTAGTCCTTCGCGTCCTCCCCGTGGTTCCCCTGCGGGCCGGTCAGGCCGAACATCCGCTCCTTCAGGATCGGATCGCGCCCGTTCCAAAGGGCCAGCGAGAGGCACAGACGCTGGAAGAGGTCGGAGATGCCCGCCATGCCGTCCTCGTTCCACCGGTACGCGCGCGAACGGGCGTGGTCGTGCGGCAAGTAATCCCACGCCGTCCCGCCCGGCGAGTAGTCCTCGCGCACGGTCCCCCAGGCGCGTTCGGACAGGTACGGACCCCAGAGGTACCATGGGCCGGCCCCCGACAACGGCCCCTCCGGCGGCCCGGCGCTGGAGAGGCGTTCGTGCTCGACGGTCGTCATGCCTGGCGCTCCTCGCTCGATGCCGGCGGACCGGCCTCCGCCAAGGGCTCGGTGTCCTCGCCCCAGTCGATGTGGCCGACCTCCTCGTCGTCGAGGATGCCCGGCGCGCGGTTCTTGCTGAAGTAGTCCCATCCCCACGACACGAACGCGTCGACCTTGTCGCGGACGCCGTTCATCAGCATCGCGTGGACGCCGAGCCACGACGCGAACGCCACCGCGCCGTGCAGCTCGTGACGGTGCTTCCCGACCTCGGCGATCGCGGCGTTGCGCCCGATCATCGCCATGATCCCCTTGTCGTGGTAGGTGAACGATGTCCTCGGCTCGCTGGCGATGTCCGCGAGGATGTTCTTCGCGGCCCACCGCCCGCTCTGCTGCGCGACGGACCCGAGCTGCGGGAACGGCCGCCCGTCAGACGTCGGGTCGGGGATGTTCGCGACATCGCCGACGACATAGACGCCGGGGAACCCGTCCACCGTCAGGTCGTCCCGCACGTCGATCCGCCCTCCGTGACCCTGAGGGATGCCCGTGGCGGCCGCGATCGTGGCGGCCTGGATACCACCGCCCCAGATCAGCGTCCGAGTGAGGATGTGCGAACCGTCAGAGAGGATCGCGCGGTCCTCGGTGACCTCCTTCACCCCGGTGCCGAGCTTCAGCGCGACGTCGTCACGCTCGAGGACCTTCGACACGTAGCCGTGGGCGCGATCGGAGAAGGCGCCGAGCAGCTCGGTGCCGTGATCCACCAGGGTCACCTTCGCCGCCTTCACATCGACGCCCTGGAGGCGCGGAGGCGGCAGGCGTTTGATCATCTCGCCGAGCGCCCCGGCGGTCTCGACCCCGGTCGGTCCGCCGCCCACGATCACGAAGTTCAGCGCCCCCTTCCGCACGAGAGAAGGGTCACGGTCGGCGTCGTTGGCCACCGCGAGGATCCGGGAGCGCAGGCGTTCGGCGTCCTTGAGCGAGTAGAGGGGGAACGCGAACCGATCGGCGCCGGGCGTGCCGAAGAAGTTCGCCCGCCCTCCGGCCGCGAGCACCAGGTGGTCCGCGGCGTACGTGATCCCATCGGCCGTCGTGACCGTACGCGTGGTGGCGTCGACCGACGAGACGTCGGCCATCTTCACGTCGACCTGCGGGTGCTTGGCGAAGATCAGCCGCAGGGGCGTGGCGATGTCCTCGGTGGCGAGCTGGTCCGTCGCGACCTGATAGAGCAGTGGTTGGAACTGGTGGTAGTTGTGCCGGTCGATCAGGGTCACCTTGACCGGCCGGTCCTTCGGCTGGTGCTTGGCGAGGTGCTTCGCGCACGCCACACCGGCGAAGCCGCCGCCGACCACGACGACCGTCGTTTGGGCCTCGTCGCTCATCCGCCCACCGCCCTCTACAGCCCTGGGCTGCCGTGCATGATGCCGCCGTCGACGAAGACGGTCGTCGCGGTCATGTACGTCGCGCTGTCGAGGAACGCGACGATCGCCGCGATCTCCTCCGGCTTGGCCATCCGTCCGAGCGGGATCGCCGCATCGAGGACCTTCATCTTCTTGGGATCCTGCTCGGTCGCGAGGTTGATCGGCGTCTCGACCGCGCCCGGCCCAACACCCACGACCGTGATGCCATGCGGGCCCAGCTCCACCCCGGCCGTTCGGGTGAGCATGCGCATGCCGCCCTTCGACAGGCAGTACGGCGTGTTGCCCGGCATCGGCCAGTCCTCGTGGACCGACGTGACGTTGACGATCCGGCCGCCGGTTCCCTGGGCGATCATCTGCTTCGCCGCGACCTGGGTGCCGAAGAAGGCGCTCTTCAGGTTCACATCCATCACGAAGTCGTACTGCTGCTCGGTCGTGTCGAGGATCGACGTGCGCGTTTCGACACCGGCGTTGTTGACCATCAGGTCCAGCTGTCCGAACTTCGCGACCGCCGTGTCGACGAGCCGCTGGAGGTCCTCGACCTTGCTGACGTCTGCCTCGACGCCGATCGCCTTGTCGCCCAGCGCCGCGACCTGCCGCTCGAGCTCCTCGGTCGCCTCTGGGTGGGACACGTAGTCGATCACGACGTTCGCGCCGGCCCCCGCCAGCGCGAGGACGATCGCCTTCCCGATCCCGCTGTTCCCTCCGGTGACGATCGCGGTCTTCTTTTCCAAGGTCATCGCAGCCTCCTCACGTCGCGATCCCGCGGCCTTTGCCGCGGGTGGGACCCCTCCGGCGTCCCGCTCCGTTCATGCCTCGATCCCCCACTCCGCGCTCCACGGCGTGTCCGGCTCGAGGCGGATCAGGTCGGTGCCGGTACGGAGCGCGTTCGGCGGAGACGTCATCGGTTCGATCGCGACGCCGCGACGGCGCCGGGACGGTGGATCGAGCGTGTCGCCCGTGTACACCATCGCGTAGGCGAAAGGACGTTCCATCCAAACGGCCACCGGGCGAGGCGCTTCGAACCGGATCGTGGCGCGACCATCGGGGTCGCGGTCGAGGTCGGTGAACGCCGTGTCCAGGCGCGCGCCGCCGATCGGCCGCGCGCTCGAGAAGTCGAACGTGGTACCGGCCACCTCTTCAGAGCCGCGGGGCAGGCCTCGCTCGTCGGTCAGGAGCCGGCGCCTCGCCCGGACCGTGAGGAGCGCATCGTCGACCGTCGAGGCGCCCGCCGATAGGTAGGGGTGGAAGCCGATGCCGAACGGCGCGCTGGCAACTGACCGGTTCGTCGCCTCCGCGGCGACCGTGAGGCCGTGCGCATCCAGTCGATACTCGACCTCGAGCGCCAGACGCCAGCCGTAGGCCGGTTGCGGGTGCAACACACACGACAGCCTGACGGCATGCGCCGACCTGTGGACGGTCCGCCACGGCAGCCAGCGGACCAGCCCGTGGATCGCGTTGCCCAGCTCCGGCTCGTCGAGGGCGGCGCGGCACGCGCATCCATCGAACGTGTAGCTGCCGTCCTCAAGCCGGTTCGGCCATGGAGCCAGGACCTGACCCCGGCCCGCCGTGGACATCGCGTGCTCGTCGAAGCCATCCACGATGTCGATGCCGGCGACGGAGAACGCCCGGAGGGTCGCGCCGACCTCCGTGACGATCGCCCGTCGTATCCCATCGACGATCTCGTACTGATCGCCGGAAGGTGGAGCGAGCGTCCGCGTCTGCACCTTACCCCCCGAACTCCACCAAACGCTCGGCCAGGATCAGTCGGCCGGCGGCTTCCAGCATCGCCAGGTGCGAGAACGCCTGCGGGAAGTTCCCCAGGTGGTGGCCGGTGTCGGTGTCGAACTCCTCCGCGTACAGACCGAGCGGCGACGCCACCCGGAGGAGCCGTTCGAGCAAGTCTCGGGCACGCTGCTGCTCACCGATGACCGCGAGGGCAGAGACGAGCCAGAACGAGCAGATCAGGAACGTTCCTTCCTTGCCCGAGAGGCCGTCGTCGGTCTGATCGGTCCGATACCGGAGCACGAACCCGTCCTCGGTCAGCTCGTCGGCGATCGCCAGCACCGTCGCCCGCAGCCGCTCGTCGTCCTCGGGCAGGAACCCGAAGATCGCGGCGAGGAGTACCGAGGCATCCAACGACTTCGCCCCGTAGTACTGAGTGAGGACCCCTCGATCGTCGACGCCGTTGGCGAGCACGTCGGCACGGATCTCGTCCGCCGTGGTTCGCCACGAGGCCTGCAGATCGGGTTCGCCGCGGATCTCGGCCAGCTTGGCGGCGCGGTCCATCGCGACCCAGCACATGAGCTTCGACGACACGTACTGCTGCGGCGCACCGCGCGCTTCCCAGATGCCCTGGTCGGGCTCCTTCCACACGCGCGTGGCACACGACGCCTGCGCCTCGACGATGGGCCAGAGACGCCGCGGCAGCCGCTCGCTCCGCCTCGTGTGCAACAGGATCGAGTCCAGCACAGCTCCGTAGACGTCGTTCTGACGCTGGTTCCACGCGCCGTTGCCGACGCGCACCGGCCGCGCGCCCCGATACCCCGACAGGTCGTCGCGCGTGGTCTCGGTCAGGTCACGACGACCGTCGATCCCATACATGATCTGCAGCGAACCGTCCTCGGTCGCCTCGACATCGGCGACGAACTGCATGAACTCCTCGGCCTCCCAGTCCAGTTGCAACATGTGCAAGGCCTGCAGCGTGAACGTGGTGTCGCGGATCCATGTGTAGCGGTAATCCCAGTTGCGCTCCCCGCCCGGGGACTCGGGAAGCGACGTTGTGAGCGCCGCGACAGTCGCGCCCGTCGGCATGTACGTGAGGCCCTTGATCGCAAGCGCGGAACGCTCGATCCACGGACGCCACTGATGGTCGATCGCCCGGGCTCCGTCCAGCCAGCCACGCCAGAACGCGACGGTGCGGTCGATCCGCGCCCGGGCGGCTTCCTCGTCGTCGGGGGTCGTCAGGCTCTCGGCCCAGGACAGCGCGCAGTACAGGCGCTCGCCGGCGCCGAGGACATGCCGCGCGCGCACGCGCTCTCCTTCGATCCCAAGCGCCATGTCGGTCGCGAGACGGACGGTGACGCCCGCACCCGCCGCATCGGCGGCGTGGCGACCTTCGCCGGCGAGGGACCACGAGGCGGACGTCCGCCCATAATCGAGCTGGGGATCACAGACAAGTTCCATCTCGACGCGGCCTGCGAGGCACCGCACCGTCCTCACGAGCATGTGGTCGGCGTCGTCGTCGGCCGGCGGTCGGGTATGAGGCGTCACCGCGTCGTCGCCTTCGCGAGGTCCCATGGTCAGCGCGTCACGGACCTCCACCCATCCGCCCGCGGTTCGCCACGTGGTGACGAGGACGTTCGTCCCGGACTCATAGGCGCGCGCCGCGGGGACGTTCGTCCCGAAGGGCGCCAACCGGAACCTGCCGGCCTCCCGATCGAGCAACGCGCCGAACACGCTCGGTGCGTCGAAGCTGGGTACGCACAGCCACTCGACCGACCCGTCGGCCGCGACGAGCGCCCCCGTGTGGCAGTCGGACAGGAACGCGTACGAGTCGATCGGTGGGAATGGCGAGGGCATCGCTGCGCTCTGCGCGTGTCCGTTCACGGGTCCACCTCCGCCGCTACCGCAGCCGCTCGGTCAGGTGCTCACCGACGCGGATCGCGTTCGCCATCGCGGTCAGCGCCGGGTTCACCGCGCCGATGCTCGGGAAGAAGCTCGTGTCGACGACGTACAGGTTGTCGAGCTCGTGTGCCTTGCAATCGGGGTCGAGCACCGACTTCGCCGGATCCGTGCCGAACCGGCACGTCCCGGCCTGGTGCGCCACGCCGGCGATCGGGATGCTCATGTGCATGTAGAAGTTCTTGTCCAGCACGTGATGCTGAGCCAAGCCGGAGTGGTTCAGGATCTCCTTCACTTCGTGGTACAGCCGATCGGCCTCCTCGTCGTTCGTCGAGCGGTACGCGAGGTGAACGCTGCCCTCGTCGTCGAGCGTGACGCGGTTCTCGGGCAGCGGCAGATCCTCGGTCGTGAGCCAAAAGTCCACCGCGTGCTTCGCCACGTCGCCCAGGGTCCATCGCGGCGCAAGCATCGTGAGCTTCGGCTCCTCGCCCTTCATCGCCGACGCGTTCGACTTACCGACCATCTGGATGTTGCCGACGGGCCACTCGAAGTCCTTCGCGCCAAGGTAGAAGTCGTTGATCGCGAGCGTCTTTTGGAACACCGTGTCGTTCGATTCCTTGTCGAGCGCCACGATGGCCTTGCTGTTGTGGAACATGTAGTTGCGCCCCACCTGGTCGGACCCGTTCGCCAGGCCGTTCGGGTGCTCGTCGTTCGCGGAGGCGAGCAGCAGCTTCGCGGAGTTGGACGCTCCCGCGGAGACGACGACGATGTCCGCCTCGTACACCTCGCGCTGGCCGTCGCGGTCCGTGACCACGCCGGTCACGGTCCTGCCGGTCGGGTCGGTCTCCAGCTTGACGACCTGGGCGCCGACGATGAGTGTCACGTTCGGATGTTCGAGCGCGGGCCGGACGGCGATCGTCTCCGCGTCGGATTTCGCGTGGACCAGACACGGGTAGCCGTCGCACCAGGTGCACCGGATGCACGTGCTGCGCGCACGCTCGGCCTCGTCCAACAGGATCCCGCACGGCGCGTGGAACGGCTGGTAGCCGGCCTTCTCCAGGCCGTCCGAAAGCTGTTGGATCCTCGGCTCGTGCGAGACCGCAGGCCATGGGTACTGGGTGCTCCAAGCGCCCTCCGTCGGGTCCTCGCCGTGGTTCCCATGGACCTGGTAGAGGTGCTCGGCCTTCGTGTACCAAGGTTCGAAGTCGTCGTAGCTGAGCGGCCACGCTGGCGAGATGCCGTCGACGTGCTTCAGCTCGCCGAAGTCCTGCGGGCGCAGGCGGTAGAGCGCCGCGCCGTAGAGCTTCGTCGCGCCACCGACGAAGTAGTGCACCTGCGGCTGGAACGCCTTCCCATCCGGCGCGTACCACGTGTCCTTCGAGATGTACCGACCGTCGACGAACACGGCGTCGGGGTCCCAGTTCTCCATCTGGCGCGGGAGGTAGTCTCCGCGTTCGATCAGCAGGACCTTCTTCCCGGAGGGAGCGAGTGTGTGGGCGAGGGTGCCACCACCCGCTCCGGTGCCGATGACGATGACATCGAACCTGCCGGTCACGGGAACCACCTCCGATCGGGTAGCCGACGATCTCCCGACCTGCGGGCACGCTGATGACCTCGCGTCTTGAGGACGGTACGCCCGGCGCGCTGGAAGCGCAAAACGGCGATCCTCGCCGATCGACGGGAGCGCCGTGACGGACAGAGGTGTCGCGGCTCAGAGCGGGGTGGGAGCTGCGTCGCGTCGATCGGCGAAGTCTCTCCTTCGAGCGGCCGGACTGGGTGTCCGAGCGATGAACGTCCGGCGAACGTCACAGCCTGCGGGCGAACGTGGCGCGTCGGGATCGACGAGCGGGGGGACAGGGATTCGAACCCTGGAGGGACTCGCGCCCCTAGCGGTTTTCAAGACCGCCGCCTTCGGCCGCTCGGCCATCCCCCCGGGGCGAGTCTACGTGAGCACCGGCCGGCCGACGGACGCCCGGCGAGCGTCAGGGTTGGCCGAACACGACCTGCGTCGACGGGAAGTCCACGTGCAGCGGGATCACCCCGCCGGGCAGCAGCAGATCCAGCCCGTCCGGGTAACTCAGCAGGTTCGCTCCCTTCCCCGCGTGGTCGTTCCGCCCGTACTGCCACACGATCCGGTCCGTCGCCGGGTCGATCAGGATCACCCGGTGCCGGAAGTCGTCGTTGACCGCGACCAGCCCGTTCGGGAGGGGCGCCGCGAGGCTCGGGTGGTTCAGCAGACCGGGACCGCTGGTCGGGCGGTACGACCAGAGCACCCTCCCCGTGCTGGTGAACCGCACGATCGCGCCCGGGTACTCGTAGTCCACCGACAGGAACGAGCCGTCCGCCAGCTGCTGCGGGTCCGACGGTACCTTCAGTCCGGGCACCTGCAGCTGCCAGACGGGCGTGCCATCCGGGCGCACCTCGTCGACCCATCCCCAGTGCAGCTCCGAGAGCAGGAGGTCCCCGTTCGCGAGCGGCGTGTCGCCGTTCGGATACCCGACCGTTCCGGGCAGGCCGTGCTTGCAGACGCCGTTCGTCCCGATCTGATGGTCGGGTTCGCCGGCGGCGTCGAAGAACAGGATCCGGCAGTTCTTCGCGTCCGCGACCACGGCCCCGCCGCCGGGCAGCGGGTACATGTCGTCCGGCTGGTGGAGGTATCCGTGCGCCGAGCCCGGGACGCCCTGGTGTCCGTACTGCCAGATCACCTTCCCGCTCGGGTACGCGATCTCGATCGCGGTGTCGTTCTCCTCCTCGTTCATCAGGATCGCGTGGCCGCCGTGCACCCAGAACGCGTCGTCCGGGAAGTAGAAGCGCCCTGGCGGCTTCGGCAGCGACGGCGACGGGTAGCGCCAGATGACCTTCTTGTCCGCGCCCATCACCAGGATCTGGTCGTTGCCCCGGTCAGCGATCACCATCAACCCGGCGAACGGACGCTCGCTGCGGTCCGCGGCCGATCCGGACGCCGCGGCGGACGGGCTGGGCGCGCCGGTCGGCGCCGTGGTCGGCGCGGCGGGGACCAGGCGCGCCCGTTCGACCTGAGCCACGGACCCCTCGCGACGGCCCCCCAACAGCCAGGCCGAACCGTGCGCGAGGGCGACGCCGGCATCGGACAGCGCCTTCGCCAGCGAGCCCGCGGGCCGAACGGTCCCGCCGATCGGATCGACGACGCTCACGCCGCCGACCGCGTGGTCGGCGGCGTTCCGCCCGCCCGCCACGTACACCTTCCCGCCCAGCGTGAACGCCGCTGCGTGTCCGACGGGCGCGGGGAGGTCGCCGATCCGGGTCACCGCCGCCTTCGACGGATCGAACACGTACACGGCGGACGTGGGCCCGGCCGCCGAGTCGCCCCCGGCGATCACCAGCCGCGACCCCACCGCGGCCACCGCCGGATAGCGCAGACCCTCGGGGAGCTCTCCTGCCCGCTCGAACCCGGTGCCGTCGACGGTGGCGTAGATCCACCGCTGCGGTGTGGTGCCGTCCCAGCCGCCCACCAGGTACACCGCGCCCCCGGTCGAGGCGCCGGCCAGATCCGACAGCGCGATCGGGAGGTGTCCGACCACCGAGCTCTTGGCCGTCGACGGATCGAACGCCTGCACCGCGTCGCTGCTCTCGCCGGCCCCTCCACCGAAGACGAACAACGAGCCGCCGATCATCGCCCCGGCCGCGTCGTGGAACGCTAGGGGAACGGACCCGAGCCGCGTCAGCACGCCCGTGCCCGGATCCAGCGCGAACACGCCGGAGGCCGAGGTCCCCGATGCCCCCAGGCCGCCCGCGATCAGGATCCTGCTCCCGTCCACGACGGCGACCTCACGCTCGATGGGCGCAGCGAGGGCGTACGGGGCCGCGGTGACGAGCAGACGCCGCGCCGAGGCGGTCGCGGCCGGGTCGGTCGAACCGGCCGTCGTCGGGCGCGTTCCCGTCCCGGAACCCCCGGTGCAGCCGACCCCGAGCAGTGCAACGGTGGCCGCCGTCACGATCGCACGCAGCCGCCGACCGACCCACGGGGAACCAGGCATCGTGCCGGCTACCGTACGGGCTCGATCACGCGCCCACCCGCGGCTTCATACCGTTCTCTAACCGTTCGCGTGGCAGCGCGCTCGATGCGATGAGGCGTCGCCAGCATGCCTGCCGCGCGCCGGTATCCTCGCGACGTGGACGACAAGCAGGCCGCCCGGGAGTTCGTCTGGTCACGGATGCAGGCGGCGCACGTCGCACGGTTCCCGGGCGCCAGCGGTCGGATCCCGAACTTCGTCGGTGCGGAATCCGCCGCTCGGCTCCTGGCCGGGACGCCCGAGTGGCGCCGGGCTGCCACGATGAAGTCGAACCCCGACGCGCCCCAGCTCCCCGTCCGGGCGGCGGCCCTCGCCTACCGCATCGTCGTGTTCATGGCCGTCCCGCGCCTGCGGACGCCGACGCCGTTCCTCCGGCTCGATCCGGCGGAGCTGACCGTGGGTCCGAGGGCGGCGGCGTCGATCTCCGGCTCCGCGACGCACGGCCGGCCGACGGCGATCGGCGACCTTCCCCACATCGACCTGATCGTCTGCGGATCCGTCGCCGTGAACCGGCGCGGCACCCGGATCGGGAAGGGCGGCGGATACTCGGATCTGGAGTTCGCCCTGCTCCAAGAGGTAAAGCTACTTGACGATTCGACCGTCGTCGCGACGACCGTTCATCCGCTGCAGGTCCTGGACGACGCGCTGCCCGAGACGGAGCATGACTTCCGCGTCGACCTGATCGTCACGCCGGACGACGTGATCCGAACGCCCCGGGCCGAAGCGCGCCGGCGGCGGCCGCCGGGCATCCTGTGGGATCACATGGACGCGGCCCGGGTCGAGGCGATCCCGGTTCTGCGCGCGATGGCGCCCGACGGCGTCGCCAGTTAGAGCCGAACGATCGGGCAGGTCAGCGTCCGGGTGACGCCGTCGACCTCCTGGATCTTGATCAGCACGGCCTGGGAGAGCGTGTCGAGGTTCTTCCCCTCCGCTCGCGCGATCACGTCGTAGGGACCCGTCACCGCGTCGACCGCCGTCACGCCGGCGATCTTCCGGACCTCCTCGTTCACGTGCGAGCTCTTGCCGACCTCGGTCTGGATCAGGATGTACGCGTCTGCCATCGCCGCCTCCTTCGCTCCTCGGTCGCGTTCCCTACAGCCCGAGCACGTCCTTCGCCATCGCCGTTCCCTCGACCATGTTCGTCAGCTTCGCCAGGGCCACGTCCCACGACCGCGTCCGAAGGCCGCAATCCGGCATCACGTGGATGCGCGTGGGGTCGTCGAACACCTGCACCGCGTATAGCACGCGGTCACGGACCAGCTCGGGTGGCTCGACGAAGTCGGTGTGGATGTCGAGCACGCCGAGCCCGAGCGCTGGGTGGTACGGGAGGTCGCGGAACCGCCGGATCACCTCGTACCCGGGACGCGCGTCGTCGGTCGTTCCCAGGTCGCGCGAGTCATCGTTCGCGAAGCCGACCGCGAATTGCCGGCATTCGGTCATGCCCTCGATCGCGGGGAAGAACAGGTTGTAGTCCGAGAAGCACAGGTGCGTGGTGAACACGGCGCCGTCGAGCCCGCGCACGCTCTCGTTGAACGACTCGACGAACAGGTCCAGCTCGTCGGGGCCGGTCGAGCCCGCGGGCTCGTCGACCTGGAGCCACTGCGCACCGTCGGCGATCAGGGCCTCGAGGTTCGGTCTGATCAGGTTCCGCGCGACGTCGACGATCATCTGGCGCCGGGCCCCCTTACGGGCAGCGTGACGCTCCTTCGACGAGCCACCCAGGGCCGTGTCGGTCAGGTACGTCTCATCGAACGACCAGTCGGCGATCGTGTACGCGCCGGTGATCGGGACCTTCAGCGCCGCCGTCGCGATCGACTTCAGGAACGTGAACTCCTCGTTGTGGTACGGCTCGCGCAGCGAGATCGGGCCGGTGACCGCTGCCTTCGAGTAGTACTTGTTGTCGAAGCTCCGGACGCTCCCGCGCCATTCGAATCCGCCCGCGAACGCGACGGCGCCCGCGTACATCTCGAAGCGTTGCTGCTCGCCGTCGTAGACCACGTCGAGGCCGGCCTTCTCCTCGAGCGCCAGGCCGTAGCGGCTGGACCAGCGCTTCAGGTCGTCCTTCTGGTCCTTCGACGGAGGCGTCGTCTGCGCGGCGCGCACCAGGTCGACGACCTGCTCGTAGCCGTCCACGCTCAGGCGTTCGCCCCAGGCGCGGGCGTCCTCGACGTCCTGGTTGACGATCGGGCGGCCCGCGTTCGCCTTCACGCGCCAGTTCGGCTTCATCAGCGAACCGACCTCGTGGGTGAGGAGCGGCGTGGTGACGAGCTCTTCCGCGGTCCTCGCCGTCCCGGCCTGCGTGTCGCTGGTCATGATGCGAGCGCCTCCTTCACGCGGGCGGCCGCGTCGCCCAGCACGCGGACCTTCTGGGCCGCGACGGTCGTGGGGAGCATCTCGAGCTCGCTGTTCGACGACAGGTACAGCGTCGGGGGCTGGAGCCGTTCGGCGACGCGCTGCGCGAACGCGGCGACCTGCGCGGGATCCTCGACCAGCGAGCGACGCCCGTCGATCGCCCCGGCGAGCACGCCCACGTCCCAGTTCGAACCCAGCGCGTCGAGGTCCGTCTCGACGAAGTCGATCCCGACCGCGTCGACGGGGAGCTTGCGGAGCCGGTCGGCATGCGGCGCGGCGTCACCGAAGTAGACGTGGAGGACGAGCGCGGCCTCGCGGTCGATCGCGTCGCGGAGCATCCCGAGGCCGTCTTCGAGCGCCGACCATCCCGCGTCGTCGATCCCCGCGTAGGCGAGGAACGGCTCCTCGAGGTGGATCGCGTCGTAGCCGAGCCCGGTGAGGGCCTGGACCGTCGGCCGAAGGATCCCGGTCGCGACGTTCCGCAGGACCGCGTCACGATCGGCCGTCGTATGCGCAGCACGCGAGAAGGCGTACGGCGACGGGAGCGAGGCCACGCGCGGCGACATCAGCGTCGCGCTCGGACGCGTGAGCATGTCCGGCGCGTCGCGCAGCGCGGGCACTTCACCGCCGTCGTTCACCTCCGGTGCGCGGAAGAACGAGTTGTTGTCGAACCAGCGCACCAAGGTCCGCGCGGGCATCCCGGCAGCCTCGGCCAGCGGCCGGAAGATGTCCTGCCAGGACAGCAGTCCGTCGGACAGCAGGTCCAGGCCGGCTTCGCGCTGAACCGCGACGAACGCGTGCTCGTCGTCCCTCAGGCGTTCGTCGACGACGTCCTGCGTCGTGCGGCCGCGTTCGAGGTCGCGCGTGGCGGCGACGACCGCTTCCGAGCGTGGGTAGATCCCGTGTTGGTAGGCGACGACTTCGGTCACAATGGTCCTTCCGTTCTCGATGCCCCCGCTCGTCGGTGACGGTGCGGTGAGCGCACAGGATAGACGAAGCCGTGGGCAGGGAGGTACCGACGGCGACGTCGTGGTCAGGCTGGGGGTCAGGTTCGGATCACGCGGACGCCCGGGAGTCCCTCGAAGTCGGCGTCCTGCGTGTACAGGTCGAGGTCGTGCGCCACGGCCGTGGCCGCGATCAGCGCATCCAGCGCACGCGGACGCCGTCCGGGATCGATCCCTCCTGTTCGAACAGCGTCGCCGGATCGTCGAACAGACCCTGCGCCCAGTCGGCGATCTCCTCTGCGTACCGGAACGTCGCCTGAGCGGGCCCCAGGCTGGAGATCCACTCGAGGATGCGGGCATCCTCCTCGTCGGGTTCCGCGGGTGGCCCGAACGCGTACGCGATGCTGCCGCTGCTCGCGAGACAGACGCCCGTCAGCCGGTCCGGCATGGCCGCGGCCGTCGCCGCCGCGTACGGCGCCCCGCCCGACCATCCGACGACGCCGAACCGCTCGATGCCCAACGCTTCGGTCAGCTCTGCGACGTCCGAGGCCCAGCCGGCGATCGGGCGACCCGGCAACGGATCGGAACCGCCGTACCCGGGGCGGTCGACGGTGACGAGGTGGACCGCCGCAGCTTCCGTCTGGTCGAGGCCGGGCCACCAGATCCTCGAGGCCGGTGAGCCGTGGAACGCCAGCACGGCTGGACCGTTCGGTTCGCCCCACCGGCAGTAGGCGAGCGACCGCCCGTCCCCGAGTGCGATCGTCGCGTCCTCGAAGGGCGAGCTGGCCATCGCGCGGAACGATAACCCGTCGCAGAGGCCATCCGCTCACCGGGACGAGCACAGGACGTGGAAGTAGCCGTACCCGGTGCCCTCGCTCCTACCGTCCAAGATCACGGTCATACCGGCATCCTCGAGCCACCCGGCGACCTGATCGAGCGAGGGGTAGTAGTGGTAGCCGCCACCACGGGCCGTCTCGCCGCGGACGACCGGGAGCCCCTCCCCGGTCGCCTCGGCGAACGCCGCCTCGATCAGTTCCTCGCTGATCGTCTCAACAGTGAGGTACACGGGTCCGCCGGGTCGTACAGCCCGGCGCAGGTTGTCGAGTACCCGGGGCCAGTCCTCGGGGAAGACGTTCTCCATCGCGTCGACGCAGATGGCTCCGTCGAACTCGGCGTCGAAGCCCAGCTCCTGGAGCCCCATCTTCTCCGTGCGCACGTCGGGGTGCTTCGCGCGCGCGGCCGCCAGCATCCCCGCGGACTGATCGATCCCCAGGACCTCGCGGCCCGATGCCAGGATCATCGCGAAGTACTTGCCGGTTCCGCGCGGCGCGTCCAGGATGCGACCGCCGGCCGGACACCGTTCGATCACCTCGGTGACGAACCGCCGATGGGTCGGTGTGATGGGGATGTCGTCCTCGTCGTACGTGGCGAACGCCGTGTCGTACCCGGCCTCGGCGGCTCGACGACGTTCGGCGATCCATTCGGACCTGTCCATGTCGCTCACTTCCAAGTGCGCTCGCCGCCCGTCCACGCGAGCAGCTCGTCGACCGGCCTGCTGTTCACGATCCGCTCGAGCGGCACGCCGGCCATGATCGCGGCCGCGATCCCGTAGTCGAGGAACGACAGCTCGCGGACGTGGTGGGCGTCGCTGCCGATCGAGAACAGCACATCCGTCTCCAACGCGATCCGGATCAGCTCGACGGGCAGGTCCTGGCGCTCGGGCGAGCCGTCGATCTCCACCGCGTGGCCGACGTCGGCCGCGGCTTCGAACACCGTCCGCCAGTCCGCGCGAAGCCCGAGGCGCCGGCCGAACCGCCTGGTCGTCGGGTGCGCCAGGACGTCGATCGTCGGGTTCCGGACGCCCGCAAGGTACCGTTCGGTCTGGTCCTCCTCGAGCCGCAATGCCGAGTGGAACGCGCCAAGGACCACGTCCAGCTCCGCGAGCGCCGCGGGGTCCATGTCGCCCTCGCCGGTCGGCGACAGGTTCATCTCGATCCCGTGCAGGACCCGCGGGGGGCCGTCTGCGGCGGCGTTCAGCCGCCGGACCTCCTCGCCCTGCAGCGCTAGCCGGCCCTCGTCCATCCCGTTCGTGATCTTCAGGCCCTGCGAGTGGTCCGTGATGCACGCGTACGCGTAGCCGCGTGCACGCGAACCCTCGACCATCTCGTCCAGGGTCGACTTCCCGTCGGTCTCGGTCGTATGCATCTGTAGGTCGCCGAGGATCGCCGCGACGAATCCCGGATCGGACGCCATGGCGACGCGAGCCTCGGCGAGCGTCAGGAACCCGCGCCGGACCTCCGGCGGCTCGGGCGGATCGGCGTCGTCGTCGACGAGGTCCTGGATCAGGCGCGCTACCCATGGACCGACCGCCGGGAGCTCGGTCAGCGAGCGGCCGGCGGCGATCAGGTCGACGGCCTCTTCGGTCCAGACGAACATCGCGGAGCGCGCTGCGCGTTCGAGCGCGCGGCGCCGATGACCGTCCTGGCTTTCGGCGGCGAGCGCGAGGACCTCGGCGATCTGGCCGTTCGTCGGCGTCACGCGGGGAACCTACCGGAACCCGCACGCAGCCCGCTGCGCGGGCGGACGGGGACGCGTAGGGTTTGCGGAAGGCATCCGAACGTCAGCGTGGATCGAGGAGGCGCCATGAGCACGGTCGGACCACCGTATCCCTCCGAGTCCGAAGGTCGAAGCGAGCCGGTACCGCCGGCTCAGCCAACGGGAGCGGAGGCGCCTCCGCCGACGGGGTCGGTGCCCGCGCAGCCCACAGAGCCGGGGAGCCCAGCGCCGCCGGCGCCCACGATGGAGTCGACCTGGTCCGGCAGCGCGCCTCCCCCGACGGTCTCGAGCCAGCCGGTCGCGGGCCAGCGCCTCGCTCGTCCTCGCAACGGGATGGGCGTGGCCGCCCTCGTGATCGGCGTCGCGAGCGTGGTCGCCGCAGCCTCGTTCGTCCTGTTCCCCCTGGGGTTCATCGGCGGGGTCGTCGGCCTGATCGTCGGCATCGTCGCCCTGACCCGGCGCACGAGCGGCGCGACGAACTCGGGTCAGGCGACCGCAGGCGTCATCTGCTGCGTGATCGCGGTGATCATCGCCGTGGTGTTCACCGTGCGCGTCGGGACGTGGGCGGCTCGCAACGCCAGCGTGTTCACGAACTTCGACAAGTGCATCGCGCAGGCGAACGACCGGGCAGCGGTCTCGGACTGCATCGCCCAGTTCGCGAACGACGTGCGTCCGTAGTCCGCGAGCCGCCGGGTCGGGGTCGATCGGGTCGCGCGGGCTACAGCGCCGTCAAGCCGCCATCGACGAACAGCGCCGAACCCGTCGTGAAGCTCGACGTCTCGCTGGATAGGAACAACGCGGCCTTCGCCACCTCGTCCGGCGTGGCGAACCGGTGCATCGGGTGCGCGAGCCGGTCCTCCTCGCGGATCTCGTCGTAGGGACGGTTCTTCCCGCGCAGCCACACGTCGTGCAGCGGCGTCGTCACCGAGCCGGGGCACACGATGTTCACGCGGACGTTCTGCTCCGCGTGGTCGAGCGCCAGCGCCTTCGTCAGCATCAGCAGGCCGCCCTTCGTCGTGCAGTACGCGGCCCAGTCGCGGTCGGCCACGAACGAGTTCGCGGAGCCGCTGATCACCATCGTCCCGCCGCCCGCCTCGACCACCCGCGGGATCCCGTACTTCGCCAGCAGGAACGCGCCGGTCAGGTTCACCGCGAGCACCCGGTTCCACTCCTGGAGCGTCGTGTCCGGGACGGACTTCGAGACGCCGATGCCGACGTTGCTCCACAGGAGGTCGAGCTTGCCCTGCGCGCGCACGGCTCCGTCGACGGCCGCGGACACGTCGCCCTCGGACGCGCAGTCGCCGTGCACGAAGTCCGCCGTGCCGCCGGCCGACCGGATCTGCTCGACGGTGTCCGTCCCGCCCGCGTCGTCCACATCGAACACCACGACGGACGCGCCCTCCCGGGCGAACAGCAGCGCGCCGGCGCGGCCGATCCCGCCCGCGGCTCCGGTGATGAGCGCCACGCGCCCCTCGAGCTGACCCGGCATCGCGGAACCCCCCTTCCCTCAGATCCTCCGGTCACCGCCCGGACGGACGGTGACCTCCGCGATGCGCATCCCGTCGTCGAACGTCCGCGAGCGATGCCGGTCCCAGAGCAGCGCCTCGTGACCGGGCAGGATGCGCTGGGTGTCCCGCTCGACCGCCCGCATCATCCCGTCGATCGCCATGAGGCAGTTCTCCTGGCTGCCCGTCGCGTAGCCGATCGGGATATAGCGCCCGCTGCCGTCGAGGCCCACCAGATTCGCGTACGTGTACACCGCGTCCCCGGGCACGATCCACCGCCCGTCGGTGTCGTTGTCGACGACGACGTGTTGGTGCCCGTAGGTGTGCGTGTCGAAGTCCGGCACGAGCGAGATCCGCGGCAACACCTCGGCCGCGGCGCCGTCCGCGAGGCGCAGCCGGCCCTCCTGCGCGAGCGCCTCGGCCGCCGAGAGGTCGTCGGGATTCACGCCGTCCTTGAGCCACTGCAGCTCGGGCGCGAGGCCGAACGCCCAGCGCCACTTCTCGAGCTCACGCGCCTGAACGTGCACGACGGCGTTCGGATAGGCGCGAACATCGCCCAGGTGGTCGTAGTGCGCGTGCGTGACCAGGATCGCGTCGACCTCTTCGGGAGCGATCCCCAGCCGCGCGAGGACGTCCCGCGGGTGCGTCCACATCGTGATCCCATCCAGCTCGCCGAGCTCCGCGCTGAACCCGTCGTTGACGAACCCGCTGTCGACCAGCACGGTCCGCCGGGCGCTCTGGAGCACCGTGAACGAATAGGGAAGCTCGCGCGTGCCGGGTTCGCCGTGCACGAGGAAGCAGGCGGGCGACTCGGGCGCGCGTGCGAACTCGCAGACCCAGATCGAGTAGTCGGCCATCGGGCGCTCAGGTTCGCAGCTGCGCGCCGATGGCCTCGGCGTTCAGGCAGTTGACGAGCGAACCGTCGGCCAGGAACCCGACGACGGACGCGGCCAGCATGTCGGCTCCGCGATGCACCGTGTCGCGGGTCGCGCCGGCGATGTGCGGGGTGAGCAGCGTCCGCGGGAGCGACAGGAGCTCGTCGGTGACCGCGGGCGGCTCCTGGTCGAACACGTCCACGACCGCGCCGGCGATCGTGCCGTCGCGGAGCGCGTCCCGGAGCGCCGCCGTGTCGACGAGCTGCGCGCGGGCGGTGTTCACCAGGATCGCCGTCGGCTTCATCAGGGCGAGGGCCGCGCGGTCGATCAGGTGACGGTTCTGGTCGGTGAGCCGCGCGACCAGGACCAGGACGTCGGACCGGCGGAGGAGTTCCTCGAGCGTCACGGCCGTCCCGCCCGCGCCTTCGATCTCGGACGGTTCGACGAACGGATCGCTCGACAGCAGCGTCATGCCCAGGCCGCGGGCGATCGGCGCGAACGCGTGCCCGACGCGGCCGAACCCGACCAGCCCGCACGTCTTACCCGACAGCTCGATCCCGGCGTGTCCGATGTGCCACGGCTGCAGGCTCCAGCGGCCCTCGCGCAGCTCGCGCGAGGCCGACGCGATCCCGCGGGTGAAACCGATCAGCGCCCCGGCGATGAACTCGGCGACGCCGACCGCGTTGCGGCCGGGACAATGGAACAGCGGGATCCCGCGGGCCGACAGCTCGGCGACGTTGACGTTGACCGGGCCCGTGCGCACGGTCCCGACGACGCGGAGCGCCAGCGCCGCGGCGACCGCGGCGCGCGAGACTGGGGCCGTGTGGAGGAGCAGCACCTCCGCATCCTGTACCTCGTCGACGAGCCCGTCGACCGGGCCGGTGTACTCGCGGATCGTCGGGTCGGCAAGGTCGTCTGCGTCGAGGCGCGCGGCGATCGCGTCGGCGTCCTCCCAGAACGCGCGGATGTGACCTGGTCCGTCCTGCGAACCGAGCGGAATCGACGGCTGCGACGGGTACGGCAGGTCGCAGGCGCGGACGTCGAACGTCAGCCCGCGTGCTTTTCCGTGGTCGACCAGGCGGTCGCCGAGGAGGGAAGCGGGCACGAAACGATCCCCCACGGCGACCGCCCGGGTCGAACCTGTCATGACATGTTGTAGCCTAGCCGGTCCCGGCGGAGACGTGCAACGTCGCTGGTCACGAGGCCCTGCGGTCGGCCTGTCATGACAGGCTTTGACGGAAGTCGCCGACGAGCCGCAGACTGAGTGCCGGCGGGACGACGTTCCGCACGACCAGACCGAAAGGCCGAAGAGCCGATGCAGACGCGGTTCCCACCGGCGACTGACGCCCAGGCCGAGCTCATCGCGCGCGCCGCGGCGGTGATCCCCGGCGGGACGACGAACTCCACGTACCTGCCCGCCGGTCGCGAGTTCCTCGCCGAACGGGCGAGCGGTGCTCACATCACGGATGTCGACGGCCGCCGGTTCCTGGACGTGGTCCTCGGAGGCGGACCGCTGGTGCTGGGCCACGGACACCCCCGCCTGGTCGAGGCCGCGCGACGCGCGCTGGACGCGGGCACGCAGCACTTCGTGCTGCACCGGCGCACCGTCGAGCTGGCCGAACGGATCTGCGCCGCGGTCCCGTCGGCCGAGATGGTCCGGTTCACGGGGAGCGGCAGCGAGGCCACGTTCCACGCCCTCCGGCTCGCGCGAGCGGTGACCGGCCGGACCGGGATCGTGAAGTTCGACGGTGGCTATCACGGGCACCACGACCTGGGCGTCTGGTCGTTCGAACACAGCGCGGGATCGCCGCCGCATCCGATCGCGGAGTCGGCCGGGATCCAGCCGGGGACGCGCGACGACATCGTGGTGCTGCCGTTCAACGATGCCGCCGCCGTGGAGGCGGTGCTGGTTGCCGAGCCCGCGCGGTTCGCCGCCGTGATCTGCGAGCCGTTCCAGCGAGCGATCCCTCCGGTGCCCGGCTTCCTGGAGCGCGTCCGCGAAGCCTGCACCCGAGCCGGGACCGTGCTGATCTTCGATGAGATCGTCACGGGGTTCCGCTTCGCGCCCGGTGGTGCTCAGGAGCTCTACGGCGTGGTGCCGGACCTGACGACCCTCGGGAAGGCGCTCGCGGGCGGCGTTCCGCTGGCGGCGCTCGCCGGGCGGCGCGACCTGATGGAGCATCTCGATCCCCGGTTGGCCGCTTCGGACCGGAGCTTCCAGTGCGGGACGTTCAGCGGGAACCTGCTCGGGGTCGAATGCGCGCACACGGCGCTCGACGTGCTGATCGACGAGGGCGGGATCGCTTCGCTGCGGGAGATCACTGCGGCGGCGGCCGATGCGCTGCGCGGCGCGTTCGCCGATGCGGGCGAGCCGGTCCAGATCACCGCCGAGACCGGCGTGTTCCAGCCGTTCTTCACGGACCGGCCGATCGTGAACGCGGACGACGTTCGGGCTGCCGACGCCGACCAGGCCGACGCCTTCCATGCCTTCCTGCTGGATGCCGGCGTCTACAAGATCCCTGCGAAGGGCTACCTGAGCGTCGTGCATGACGACGCCGCGGTGACCGAGCTCGTCGACGCGACGCGGTGGGCGCTCGGGCGCCTGAGCGAGGCGTGACGCTCGTTATCGGGGAATGGGTTCGACCGGATCGCCCGGGCGCCACCGCACCTGGATCGTGTCGGCCGGATCGTAAGGTGCCCTGACGAATATGGCCCGCCACGGCACGGTTCCCTCGTTCACCAGGTAGTGCATCTCGCCCGGGTCGCACCGATGGAGATCGCCGGGCCGCAGCACGAACCGATCCCGCCGGTCGCTCCACAGCACCGCCTCGCCCTCGATCGTGAAGAAAGAGTTCTCCGAGCGCGCATGGTAGTGGTTCACGTACTCGTCGCCGGGCCGCAGACGCACGATCCCGATGTCGATCAGCGGGCCCCGCGACAGGTACCCCGGACCGTGGTCGCCGAACTTGAAGCTCACGTCCTGCTCGCTGGCTCGGTGCACTCGCGAACCTCCCTCAGGCCTCGGATCCGTCGCCGGGCGCGCGCCACATCGGTTCGACGATGCCGCGGCGCACCAGCTCCAGTTCGTGCCGGTAGGCCGCGGTCCACCGTTCGAACACCTCGTCGTACGCGTCGGCCGTCGCCGCGTCCGGTTCGAATACTCGCGCCGGGATGTCGGTCGCCGCGCGCGCCGTGACCACGTCGGCGAACGCGCCGGCTCCGACGGCGGCGCAGAGCGCCGTGCCTAGCGCGGTCGCGCCGCCCACGTCGGGGACGACCACGGGGCGGCGCGTCACGTCGGCCAGCATCTGCGTCCACGTCGCGCTGCGGGCCGCGCCGCCGCCGAACGCCAGCTCGTCGGGACGGACGCCGAAGGCCGCCTCGATCAGTTCGAGGTTCGCGCGCGCGGCCAGCGCGGTCGCCTCCAGCACCGCGCGGTAGAGCACCGCCACGGCGTCCGGGTCCCGGTACGGGATGCGGAGGAACGATGGGGACGCGTGGTCCCACCGCCCGTAGTCCATCGCGTTCGACAGGATCGCGAGGGTGCCCTTCGCGCCCGCGGGAACCTGCCCCGCTCGTACGTCCAGCGACTCGACCGGCTCACCGCCGCCGAACGCGTCGGCGAACCACCGGTGCGCGATCCCCGCTTCGAACACGAGCGCATCGGCCTGCCAGAGGCCCGGGACGGCGTGGCAGTTCACGCGCACACTCCGTCCGTCGTCCGTGACGGGACGGTCGAGGTTCACCAGTTGCTGCCAGAACGAACCCCCGACGATCGCGCCCTGGCCGGCCGCGGTGGTCCCCAGCCCGATCGCCGCCAGCGACGCATCCCCACCACCGGCGACGGCGGACGTCCCGACAGCGAGCCCCGTCGCGGCGGCGCCCTCGGGGCCGACCGACCCGACGACGGTCCCGGCTTCGACCACAGGCGGGAACAGGGTCGGCGGCACATCCCATCCGGCGAAGAGGTCTGCGGCCCAGTCACGTTCGTGCAGCGAGAGGAGCCCGGTCGTGCAGGCGTTCGATGGCGTCGAACACCGCTCGCCGGTGAGCCGGGTGAGGACCCAGTCCGCGACCATCGCGAGCGTGGCCGTTCGTTCGAACACCTCCGGCGCGTGCTCACGCACCCACAGCAGCCGAGGCAGCGCGCCCATCGCGAGCGTCTGCCCGGTGCGGCCGTACGCGCGCGCCGGATAGCCCGGGTCTGCCGCGACGATCTCGCGCACCTGCGCCGTTGCCCGCGCATCGACGGCGCCGCACGCCCACAGGCCTTCGCCGCGTTCGTCCATCAGAACGATCCCGCCGCGGAAGCTCCCGACGGAGACGGCGGCGATCGTCGACGCGCCCGTCTCGGACCCGCGGACCGCTTCCATGCACTCCGCGATCGCGACCGCGATCGCCGACCAGCTCGCGTCCAGGTCCACGGCGAGCGAACCCGGGTACAGAGGGTCCTCCCGGATCGTCCACGTCCGTTCGGCACTCACCACCGGAGCCGTGCCGCCGATCGCGAACACCGCTGCCCGACAGCCGCTCGTGCCGACGTCGACGGCCAGGACATGGTCAGCCACGCTCACACGCGCCCTCGGATCTCATGTTCGTCGGCGACCCCCGTTCCGACCTCGCGTTCCGCCCGGCGAGCCGACTACGATACGCAGCCACCTCAGTGTCACGCCGAACCCCCGAACCGGGGCCGACGCGCGCCGCCCGCGCGCGCCGAAAGGCCGCACTCATGTCGTTCGACGACGAACGCCTCGACCGCACCAGCAACACGCCGCTGTGGGCGCAGCTCCACATGATCCTCCGGCACCGGATCGAGGACGGCGGCCTCGCGCCTTCCGACCGGATCCCGTCGGAGTCCGAGCTGGGTGCGCGGTTCGGCGTCTCCAGGATCGTCGTGCGCGAGGCGCTCTCGCAGCTGGTCGCCGACGGCCTGATCTACAAGATCAAGGGCAAGGGGACGTTCGTCTCGCCGCGGCGCGCCGAGGGCGAGTTCGTCGGCACGACGATGGGGTTCCGCGAGGAGATGGCCGCGAAGGGCCTCGAGGTGCGCACGCGCATCCTGGCGCAGGGTGTGGTGCCGGCCTCCCCGGAGGAATGCTCGCGGCTCGGGCTGGAGGCGGGCGAGGAGGTGGTCCGGCTCGAGCGCCTGTACACGCTCGACGGGACGCCCTCGATCCTCGTAACGACCACGCTCCCCTCGCGAATGGTGCCCGGGCTCGATCGCGTGAACCTCGAGGACCGCTCGCTCTACGAGACGATCCGCCGGCGCTACGGGCTGATCCCGTTCCGCGGCGAACGCTGGATCGAGGCGACGCTCCCCGACGCGCGCGCCGCCGAGCTGCTGGGTATCCCCAAGAAGCAACCCGTGCTGGCGATCGAGTCCCTCACCGCGACGGAGGACGGGGCGCTGTTCGAGTTCTACCTGGCATTGCAGCGAACGGACGGCGTCCGCTTGCGCATCGCCGCGCGCTGAACCGCCCTTCACCCGGCGTCACCTCCCGTGCTAGCTTGTCATGACAAGATGCCGGAACAAGACGCGCTGGAGCCCAGCCGGTTCGACGAGGCGATCCCGCAGGCCTCGGCCGGGTCGTTCTTCCTCAAGGGGTCGGGTGCGCTGGACTGGGGGATGCAGAACCGCCTGGCGCGGATCTTCCGTCCCGATACGGGCCGAACCGTGATGCTCGCCGTGGATCACGGCTATTTCCAGGGCCCGACGACCGGCCTGGAGCGCGTCGACCTCTCGATCGTGCCCCTAGTCCCGCTCGCCGACGCGCTGATGTGCACCCGCGGGATCCTGCGTTCGACGATCCCGCCGGCGACGAGGACGCCCATCGTGCTCCGCGCGAGTGGCGGGCCCAGCATCCTGCGCGAACTCTCCGACGAGGAGATCGCCGTCGACATGGAGGACGCGGTCCGGCTCGGCGTCGCCGCCGTCGCCGTCCAGGTCTTCATCGGGGGCGAGCACGAGACGCGGTCGGTGCACAACATGACGCGCCTGGTCGACGCGGGTTTGCGCGCCGGGGTCCCGGTGATGGCGGTGACGGCGGTCGGCAAGGAGCTGACGCGCGACGCGCGCTACCTGCGACTGGCGTGCCGGATATGCGCGGAACTCGGCGCGCAGTTCGTCAAGACGTACTTCGTCGACGAGGGCTTCGAGACGGCCGTCGCGTCGTGCCCGGTGCCGATCGTGATGGCCGGCGGGAAGAAGCTCCCCGAGCTGGATGCACTGAAGATGGCGCGGCGCGCGATCGACGCGGGCGCGTCGGGCGTCGACATGGGCAGGAACGTCTTCCAGAGCGAGGAACCGGAGCGGATGCTCCGAGCGATCCGCGGGGTCGTCCACGACGGCGCGGGTGCGCAGGATGCTTGGACCGGCGCGGGGGAAGGGTCGGCGTGACCGAGCTGCGCGTGATCATGGAATCGGTCCCGGACACGGACGTCGTCGCGGCCATGCTCCCCGCGTTCCATCGCCAGCACCCCGACATCCACGTCTCGATCGACGCGATGCACTACGACTCGATGCGCGAACGCACCGTCGCGGCGCTAGAAGCGGGGGCCTGCGACCTCTACATCCTCGACAACCCCTGGATGACGGACTTCGTCCGTGCAGGGCTGCTCTCGCCCCTGGACGACCGGATCGCCGCGACCGAGGGGTTCGATTGGGAGGATCACCCCGCCCCGATCCGGGCCTCCGCGACGATCGACGGCGCGGTCTACGGGGTGCCGTTCTACAACTGGTCGCCGGGCCTGATCGTCCGGTCCGACCTCTATGCCGAAGCCGGCCTGGCACCCCCGACGACGCTGGAGGCGTTCGTGGCGTCGTCACGCGCGCTGGCCGCGGCGGGGCGCGCCGGCGTGGCGATGCAGCCGCGCGGCGACTACAACCTCTGCGAGGAGTGGGGCACGTACCTGTTCGCGTGCGGCGGCGCGATCCAGGCCTGGGACGGCGAGGTCGTCCTGGATTCGGACGAAGCCCGAACCGCGCTCGAGATGTACCTCGAGGTCTACCGATCGGCGCCGGAGGGGTCGGTCGAGTGGACGTTCGAGGACTCGCTGGCGGCTGTTGCGGAGGGGCGGGCGGCGCAGATGCTGAACTGCAACTGGGCGCTCCCGACCCTGAACCGTCCCGATGGCCCGGCCGGCGAGCTGGCGGGGTCGTTCGAGCTGGCGCAGGCGCCCGGCGGGAAGCCCGTGCTCGGCGTCTGGCACTGGGGCATCCCCCCGCAGGCATCGAACCCGAACGCCGCGTGGTCGTTCGTCTCGTGGATCGCGTCCCCACCCCGAGAGCGCGAGCGCGTCGTACGCGGCGGCGCGCCGGTCCGGAACAGCGCGATGACGGACCCGGACGTCTGGGCGGGCGGGTACGGCGAGGCGTACTACCGGACCGTGCTGGAGATCCTGGAGGGATCGAAGCCGCTCGCCGAAGGCCCCGGCGCGGAGTGGGTGATCATCGGCGTCGGCGAGGAGCTCCACGGTGCCGTCACCGGCGAGCGAACGGTCGACGAAGCGATCCGCGCCGCCGCGGCGCGCGCCGAGGACGCCGCCCGGTAGGCCCATCGCCGGGCGGACGTTCGGCGCGTGAGTGCCGGGGCGAAGCGCCCTTCCCGTCAGGAGTGACGCCTCCTAGAGTCGACCCTGACAGGGCACCGCGCCGCGATCGGAGGAGGCGACGGCGTGAACGGGGTGGACCGTCTGTGCAGCTACCTGGAGGAACGCCGGGTCACGTACCACCGGCGCGAGCACGCCCTGGTGTTCACCGCGCGCGAGATCGCCGATCTCGAACGGGTCTCCGCGCACCGCGTCGCGAAGGTCGTGATGGCCATGGCGCGCGGCTCGCTGGTCATGCTGGTCCTTCCGGCGCAGCGCAGGGTCGACCTCGGCCTGCTGGCCACCGCGATGGGGACCGACGACGTCCGTCTGGCGCACGAGGAGGAGTTCACCCCCAGGTTCCCGGACTGCGACCCTGGCGCCATGCCGCCGTTCGGCAACCTCTACGACATCCCGGTCTACGCCGACGTCGCGCTCACGAACGAGGCGAAGGTCACGTTCCAGGCGGGAACCCACACCGAGACGCTGACGATCGACTTCGGTGACTTCGAACGGCTCGTGGAGCCCGTCATCGCATCGTTCGCCGAGCCGGCGTGCGGGGACGGCGCGTGAGCGAGGCGACACCTGGCGCACACGCCACGGATACCGCGCCGCGAACCCCGCCGCCCATCCCCGACCGCGAGGTGTCGGTATCGCTCCTGGCGCCGGACGACGTCTACGATGCGCTCGGGTCGCGGCCGGAGGGTCTGTCGGAGGCCGAGGTCGCCGAGCGCCTCGCCGCGGTGGGTCCGAACGAGATCCAGGAGATCCCGGGCCCGAGCCTCGCGCGACGGCTCCTGGCGCAGTTCGTCAACCTGTTCGCCCTGCTCCTGTGGGCGGGGGCCGCGCTCGCGTTCATCGCCGGGACGCCGCAGTTCGGCATCGCGATCGTCGCGGTGATCGTCCTGAACGGCGTGTTCGGCATGCTCCAGGAGTACCGCGCCGAGCGCGCCGTCGAGGCCCTGAAGCGGCTCCTGCCTCCGATCGCGACCGTCGCGCGCGACGGCGAGCGCGTCCGGGTGCCCGCCGAACGGCTGGTCCCGGGCGACCTGCTCGCCCTGGACGAGGGCGATCGCGTCTCCGCCGACGCGCGCCTGGTCGAGCAGACCGATCTTCGCGTGGACGAATCCAGCCTGACCGGCGAGGCGCATCCCGTCCACAAGACCGCCGAGGCCGAACGCGAGCCACCGGTGACCACGATCCAGGCGCACAACATGCTCTTCGCCGGCAGCACCGTGATGGCCGGGTCCGGCAACGCCGTCGTGACGGCGACCTCCATGGACACCGAGTTCGGCCGCATCGCCCGGCTGACGCAGGAGGTGCGCCAGGACCCGAGCCCGCTGCAGGTCGAGGTCGGGCGCGTGGCCCGGCGGGTCGCCCTGCTCTCGGTCGTCATGGGCATCGGGTTCTTCGTGATCGGGTACGTGTTCGCGGGGCTCCCCCTGCGCGACGGCGCGATCTTCGCGATCGGGATCGTCCTGGCGAACGTCCCCGAGGGCTTGCTGCCGACGATGACGCTGGCGCTCGCGATGGCCGTCCAGCGGATGGCGAAGCGAAACGCGCTCGTCAAGCGCCTGTCGTCGGTCGAGACGCTCGGCTCGTGCTCGGTGATCTGTTCGGACAAGACCGGGACGATCACGAAGAACCAGATGACCGTCCGTGAACTGTGGGCGCCGGGCGAGCAGCGCGTCCAGGTGGCGGGCTCGGGCTACGAGCCGACCGGGTCCGTCACGATCGACGGCGCGAACGCTGAGCGAGCGGACCTGGTCCCGTTCCTGCCGATCCTGCGCATCGGGCACATGTGCAGCTCGGCGCGCCTCGTGGCGCCGGAGAGCGACGGCGGCGCGTGGGAGATCCGCGGCGATCCGACCGAGGGCGCGCTCCTCGTCGCCGCGTCGAGGGCCGGCCTGGACCGCGACCTCGACCTGCGCCTGCGTCCGGTCGTTCGCCAGTTGGCGTTCGACCCGAAGCGCAAGCGGATGTCGACGATCCACCGGGCGCTCCCGTCGGAGGGCCTGCTGGTCGCCTACGTGAAGGGCGCGCCGCGCGAACTGCTCGAGCACTGCACCCTGGTTCTGGTCGACGGGCAGGAGGTGCCGATCACGCCGGCGCTCGCGGAGCAGGCCATGACGGAGAACGATCGGATGGCGCGCGCGGGTATGCGCGTGCTGGGGACGGCCTACCGATACCTGCCCGCGGACCAGGAGCCGCGCCTCGGCTCGCTCCATCCCGGCGACGTCGAACGCGACCTGGTCTTCGCCGGGCTCGCGGCGATGCACGATCCTCCCCGGGACGAGGTCGCGGACTCGGTCGAACGATGCCACGCCGCCGGCATCCGGATCGTCATGATCACCGGCGACTACGGCCTCACCGCCGAGGCGATCGCGCGCCAGGTCGGGATCGTCCGGGACGACGCCGGGCCGGTCCGGGTGATCGACAGCGCCGAGCTCGCGCACCTGTCGGACGACGAGCTCCGGGAGGCGCTCGGCGGAGCGCAGCTGATCTTCTCCAGGGCGACGCCCGAGCACAAGCTGCGCGTCGTGAGCGCCCTGCAGGCGATGGATCAGGTGGTCGCGGTGACCGGTGACGGTGTGAACGACGCTCCGGCACTGCGGCGCGCGGACATCGGCGTGGCCATGGGACTGGCCGGGACGGACGTCGCCCGCGAGGCTGCGGACATGATCCTGGTGGACGACAACTTCGCGACGATCGTCGCGGCGGTCGAAGAGGGCCGGGCGATCTTCGACAACATGCGGAAATTCATCGTCTACATCTTCGCCCACCTGTCCCCGGAGGCCGTGCCGTTCATCTTCTATGCGCTGTTGCGCGTGCCCCTGCCGCTGACCGTGATGCAGATCCTGGCGATCGACCTGGGGACGGAGACGTTGCCGGCGCTGGCGCTGGGCGTCGAGCGCGCCGAGCCGGACGTCATGACGCGGCCGCCGAGGCCGAAGACGGAACGTCTGTTGTCGAGCGGCGCGCTCGTCCGTGGGTACGGGTTCCTGGGCGGGATGACGTCGATCGTGGTCATGTCGGCGTACTTCCTCTACCTGATCGGCCAGGGCTGGCACTGGGGCGAGCACGCGGCGCCCACCCCGGAGGCCGGCGCCGTGGCGTCGACGATCGTGTTCCTCGGGATCGTGATCATGCAGATCGGGAACGCGTTCGCGTGCCGGACCGAGCGGGTCTCCGTGTTCTCGATCGGCCTGTTCTCGAACCGGTTCCTGCTGTACGGCATCGCGTTCGAGGTGGTGTTCGCGGCGCTGCTGATCTACGTGCCCGCGCTCCACGGGCTGTTCGGCACGGGGAGCGTGCCGCTGGTGTGGTGGGCGTACTTCCTCGCGTTCGTGCCGGTGGTCTTCATGGCGGAGGAGGCGCGAAAGGCGATCGTGCGCCGGAGGGTGGAGCGCGCGTGAGCCCGGCAAACGTCAGGCGCCGGGTCCGGCTTGCGCCTGGACGGCTGCAGCGACGAGCGGCGCGACACGCCGGTCGAACACCGACGGGACGATGTATTCCTCGGAAAGTTCGGCGTCGCCGACCACGCCGGCGATCGCTTCGGCCGCTCCGACCTTCATCTCCTCGGTCACATTCCGAGCGCGGGAGTCCAACAAACCGCGGAACACGCCGGGGAACGCGAGCACGTTGTTGATCTGGTTCGGGTAGTCGCTCCGGCCCGTCGCGACCACGCGGACGTTCGGGGGAACCTCCTCAGGCATGATCTCCGGCGTCGGGTTCGACAGGGCGAACAGGATCGCGTCGTCTGCCATGGTCGCGAGCTGCTCCGTCCTGATGAGCCCCGGCCCCGAGACGCCGATGAACACGTCGGCGCCTTTCAGCGCCTCGTCGATCCCGCCGGCGACGCGATCGCGGTTGGAGTGCTTCGCGACCCAGCGCTTCCAGGGGTTCGTCCCCTCCGCGGTCCGCATCGGCGAGAGGATCCCCCGCCGGTCGACCGCTATCACGTCGCCGATCCCGACATGGAGCAGGAGCTTGATGCACGCCACGCCCGCCGCACCGACGCCCATGACCGCTACGCGCATCTGGTCGATCGGCTTGCCGATCGCCCGGGAGGCGTTCATGAGCGCGGCCAGGACCACGATCGCGGTCCCGTGCTGGTCGTCATGGAACACCGGGATGTCCAGTTCGCCTGCCAGCCGTCCTTCGACCTCGAAGCAGACCGGCGCGGCGATGTCCTCCAGGTTGATCCCGCCGAACCCGGGCGCGATCGCGCGGCCGACCTCCACGATCCGTTCGGCGCGGGCGTGCCAGTCGCCTCCGCCCGTCCGGATGCAGAGCGGATAGGCGTCGACGCCGCCGAACTCCTTGAACAGCATCGCCTTGCCCTCCATGACCGGCATCGCGGCCTCCGGCCCGATGTTCCCGAGGCCCAGCACGGCGGTGCCGTCGGAGAGGACCGCGACGGAGTTTCCCTTGATCGTGAGGTCCCATGCGCGCTCGGGGTCGGCGGCGATCGCGCTCGAGACGCGGGCGACGCCCGGCGTGTACGCCATCGAGAGGTCGTCGCGGGTCTTCACGGGGAACTTCGGCACGACGGCGATCTTGCCGCCGCGGTGCAGGTCGAAGGTCCGGTCCGTGACCTCGCGGACCTCGATGCCCTCGACCGCCCGGATCGATTCGACGATCTGCTGGCCGTGCGCTTCGTCCCGGCACTTGACCGTGACGTCGCGGACCAGGACGTCGCCGCGGTGTTCGACCAGGTCGATCGCGCCGATGTCGCCGCCGGCCTCGCCGATCGCGGTCGTGAGCGCGCCGAGCCGTCCGGGCGTGTTCCGGATGTTCACCCGGATCGAGAGCGTGTAACCCGCGGAGGGCGCGACCTGTGCCACCGAGACCCCCGCTCCTACGCTTCCCGGGCCGCGCGCGCATCACGCGGGTGCAGCAGGCCGAACAGCATGCTGTCGACGAGCGCCTCCCACGAGGCCTCGATGATGTTGTCGGACACGCCGACGGTGGTCCACTCCTTCTCGCCGTCGCTCGTGTCGATCAGCACGCGGACGATCGCCCCGGTGCCCGGCTGCTCGTCGAGCACGCGCACGCGGTAGTCGGTCAGGACCATGTCGGAGAGCTGCGGGTAGATCCGCCCGAGCGCCTGCCGCAGCGCGTTGTCCAGGGCGCCGACCGGCCCGTGGCCCTCCGCGGTCGCGATGTGCCGTTCGTCGCCGGCCCGGACCTTCACGGTCGCCTCGGCGAGCGCGCCCTCCTGTCCCTCGCGGTGGTCGATCGACACGCGGTAGGACTCGACCTCGAAGAACGGCTGGCGCCATCCGTTCGACCGGCGCATCAGCAGCTCGAGCGACGCGTCGGCGACCTCGAACGTGTACCCGTGCGCCTCCTTGTCCTTCAGCACCGGGACGAGCCGCGCCAGTTCGGTGTCCGGGAGGTCCAGTCCGAACTCCTCCGCCTTCATCGCCAGCGTCGAACGCCCGCCCAGGTCGGAGGCGACGACGCCTCGGTGGTTCCCGACCGTCTCAGGCGGCACGTGCTCGTAGGCATCGGCGCGCCGCGCCAGCCCGGACGTGTGCAGGCCCGCCTTGTGCGTGAACGCGAACCGCCCGACGTACGGCTGGTGCGCGTCCGGCACGATGTTCGCGACCTCGGCGACGTAGTGCGACAGCTCGGTGAGGCGCGGCGTAGACGTCTCTGGCAGCCCGGGGGCGCCCAGCTTCAGCGCCAGGTTCGCCGCGATCACCCCGATGTCCGCGTTCCCGCAGCGTTCGCCGTAGCCGTTCACGGTGCCCTGGATCTGCACGGCGCCGGCGGAGAGCGCGACCAGCGAGTTCGCGACCGCGCAGCCGGCGTCGTCGTGGAAGTGCACGCCGAGCGCGCCCTCGGGCAGACGCCCCCGGACATCGCCCAGGACCCGCAGCGCGTCGTTCGGGAGCGTCCCGCCGTTCGTGTCGCACAGGACCACGCGCTCCGCGCCGGCCTCCGCCGCGGCCTCGATGACCGCGACGGCGAACGCCGGGTCGCTCGCGTACCCGTCGAAGAAGTGTTCGGCGTCGAAGAACACCCGTCGGCCGTGGCCGACGAGGAAGCGGATCGAGTCCGCGACCATGGCGACGCCCTCCGCCAGGTCCGTCCGCAGCGCGTCCGTGACGTGCACGTCCCAGGACTTGCCGACGAGGCAGACGACGTCGGTACCCGCGTCCAGCAGGTCGCGCAGGGTGCTCGAGTCCTCCGCGCGCTCGCCCGCGCGCCGGGTCATGCCGAACGCGGACAGCGTCGCGTTCGTCAGCCGTTCGCGCGCCGCGATCCGGAAGAACTCGGTGTCGCGTGGGTTCGCGCCCGGCCAGCCTCCTTCGACGAAGGGGAACCCGAGCGAGTCGAGCTTGTGCAGTATCCGGAGGCGGTCCTCGATCGAGTACGAGAGCCCGGCGCGCTGCGCGCCGTCTCTGAGCGTCGTGTCGTACAGCTCGGGACGCGGACGCGCCGTCGACGTGGGTTCAGCCATGGGTCACCGCCTCGGCGACCATCTCGCCGACCTCTGCCGTCGAGAAGCCCATCTCACCCGCGCGCATCGAGCGCATCTTCGGCACGACCAGGCGGATCGCCGCGTCCACGCGCCGGGCTCCCTCGACCTCGCCGAGCGCGTCCAGCATCAGCCCGGCCGCGGCGATCGCGGCGATCGGGTTGATCGTCCCCTTGCCCGTGTGGTCCGGGGCGGTCCCGCCGATCGGTTCGAACATCGACACGCCACCCGGCGCCGGGTTCAGGTTCGCGCCCGCGGCCACGCCCATGCCGCCCTGGATCGTCGCGGCGAGATCCGTGAGGATGTCGCCGAACATGTTGTCGGTGACGACCACGTCGAACCGCCCCGGGTCCTCGATCAGGTAGATGCACGCGGCGTCCACGTGGACGTACGCGGTCGTCACGGAAGGGAACCCAGTCGCGACCTCCGCGAACGCTCGCTTCCACAGGTCGCCAGAGAAATTCAGCACATTGATCTTGTGCGCGAGCGTCACGTGCCCGCGCCGATCGGGCCGCGACGCCAGCTCGAACGCGAACCGCAGGCAGCGTTCGACCCCGCGGCGCGTGTTCACGCTGTCCTGGAGCGCAACCTCGTCGGGCGTGCCCTTCCGCAGGAACCCACCCGTCCCCGCGTAGAGCCCCTCGGAGTTCTCGCGGACGAACACCATGTCGACGTCGTCAGGCGCGAGGCCCGCGACCGGAGACGTGACGCCCGGGTACAGGCGGGTCGGCCGCAGGTTCACGTACTCATCCAGCTCGAACCGGATCCGCAGGAGCAGGTCGCGCTCCAGGACGCCCGGCGGAACGTCGGGATGTCCCACGGCGCCGAGCAGGATCGCGTCCAGGCCGTGCATCTCGTCCAGCACCGCGTCGGGGAGCGTCTCGCCGGTCCGCAGGTAGCGCTCCCCCCCCAGGTCGTGGACGAGGTACTCGAGGTCGAACCCGCACGCCTCGGCCGTCGCATCCAGGACGCGCCGCGCCTCATGGACGACCTCGGGGCCGGTGCCGTCGCCGGGGATCACGCCGATCCAGTAGGAGCGCTCGGTGTCCTCGGCGAACCGCGGCGCCGTCGCCGTATCGGTGGCGAGCTCGGCGCTCATCAGTCGAGCCGCCAGTCGGCCTGCGTGGGTTCGTCCTTCGACACCCCGACCGCGACCTCGACCCCGCCATCCTTGTTCAACGAACGTGCGACCCACGGCATCAGGCCGCCGGCGTCCAGGATCTCCTGCATGAACGGAGGGAGCGGCGTCGCGCTGAACGCACGACCCTTCGTCACGTTCTCGACCGTGCCGGCGTCCAGGTTCACGCGGAACACGTCCCCCGTCTCCGCGCCCTCGGTCACGCCCGGGCACTCGACGATCGGGAGCCCGACGTTGATCGCGTTCCGGAAGAAGATCCGCGCGAACGACTCCGCCACGATCACGGAGATCCCGCTCCCCTTGATCGCGATCGGCGCGTGTTCGCGGGACGAGCCGCTGCCGAAGTTCCGTCCGCCGACCATCACGTCGCCGAGTTCGACGCGTTCGACGAACCCGGCATCGATGTCCTCCATGCAGTTCCTCGCCAGCTCCTCCGGCTCGGTGGAGGTGAGGTACCGCGCCGGGATGATCACGTCGGTGTCGACGTTGTCGCCGTATACGTGCGCCGGAGCCTGGATCACGCCGGCCATCTCAAGCGTCACCCTTCCGCACGCCTGCACCCACGAGCGGCGCCCCAGGGCCGGCGCTCATCAGCGCCATGTCCGGCGGCTCGACGCCCACCTCGTCCGGGTGCGCGAGGTGACCCATCACGGCGGTTGCGGCCGCGACGGCAGGGTTCACCAGGTAGACCTTCGCCTCGCGGTGGCCCATGCGCCCGACGTAGTTCCGGTTCGACGTCGACACGCAGACCTCCCCGGGCCCGAGCACGCCCATGTGCCCGCCGAGGCAGGCGCCGCACGTCGGCGTCGACACGGTGGCACCCGCCTGCGCGAACACGTCCAGCAGACCCTCGGCGTTCGCCTGCAGCCAGATCTCCTGCGTCGCCGGGATCACCATCAGCCGAACACGCGGGTCTGCCCGGCGGCCTCGCAGGATGTGCGCCGCGATCCGGAGGTCCTCGATCTTCGCGTTCGTACACGAGCCGATGAAGACCTGGTCGACGGCGACCTTCTCGGCCGTGCTGACCGGTTCCGCCATCGACGGCAGCGACGGGAGCGAGACCTGCGGCTCCAGCGCCGAGACGTCGAACGTGTGCTCCGCGACGTAGGTCGCATCGGAGTCGGACGCGTAGACGTCGAACGGCGTGTGCCGGCCCGTCGCCTCCTGCCGCGCCCGGACGTACCCGAGCGTCACCTCGTCCGGCGGCACGATGCCGGACTTCGCGCCGGCCTCGATCGCCATGTTCGCCAGCGTGAACCGCGAGTCCTGCGAGAGGTAGGCCAGGGCAGGGCCCGTGTGCTCCATCGCCTGATACGCGCACCCGTCGTCGCCCAGACGCCCGATCACCGCCAGGATCAAGTCCTTGCCGATCACCCACGGGCCGGGCCGGCCCTCGTACACGAGCTTCACCGACTCCGGGACCCGGAGCCAGATCTTGCCCGTCGCGAGGACCGCGGCCAGGTCGGTGGAGCCGACGCCGGTCGAGAACGCGCCGATCGCGCCGTAGGTGCACGAGTGCGAATCCGCCCCGATGATCACCATCCCAGGCAGCGCCAGCGCCTGCTCTGGTAGCAGGATGTGCTCGATCCCGCCGCGGCCCAATTCGAAGAAATGCTCGATGCCTTGCTGCCGCGCGAACTCCCGCATCGTCATGCCGAGCTTCGCCGACGCGATGTCCTTCGCCGGAACGAAATGCGACGGCACCAGCGCGACCTTCGACGGGTCCCACACGTCGTCGATGCCCAGCTCCTTGAACCGCGCGATCGCGACCGGCGCGGTGACGTCGTTGCCCATCGCCAGGTCGACGTCGGCCATGATCAGCTCGCCGGGCCCGACCCGGTCGACACCGGCTGCCCGCGCGAGGATCTTCTCCGTGATCGTGCTGCCGGCCATCTACTCCGCTCCCTCGCCGGGCGACCCTGCGCCGACGCGGACCGCCCGGTTGATCGCGGCGAGGTACGCGCGGGCGCTCGCCTCGACGACGTCCGCCGACACGCCGCGTCCCGTCACCAGGCGGCCGTCGACGTCCAGCTGGACGACCACGTCTCCGAGCGCGTCGGATCCACCGGTCACGGCGCTCACGTTGAACGACACGAGACGGGACTCCACGCCGGTCGCGCGGACGATCGCGCCGTACGCGGCGTCGATCATCCCGTCACCCATCGCGGAGTCCTCGACGACCTCGCCGTCGCGCCGGAGCCGGACCGTCGCGGTCGGCGCCAGATGCGTCCCGCCGGCGACGGCCAGCGACTCCATCGTGTAGGCGCTCGCGTCCTCGGACGCGCCGAGCTCCTCGGACACGATCGCCTCGAGGTCGGCATCCGTGAGCGAGATCTTCCGGTCGGCCAGCTCCTTGAAGCGCGCGAACGCCCGGTTCAACGCCTCGGGCTCCAGCTTCGCCAGACCCAGCTTCGCCAGCGCGTCGGCGAACGCGTGCCGCCCCGAGTGCTTCCCGAGGACGATCTTCGAGCCCTCGTAGCCGATCTCGGTCGGGTCCATGATCTCGTACGTCGCGCGGTTCGAGAGCACGCCGTGCTGGTGGATCCCGCTCTCGTGCGCGAACGCGTTCGCGCCGACGACGGCCTTGTTAGGCTGGACCGGGTAGCCGGTCAGCATCGACACGAGCCGGGAGGTCCGCGCGATCTCCTTCACGGCGAGCCCGTGCGAGAGCCCGGTCGCCTCGCCGCGGGTCGACACGATCATCGCGATCTCCTCGAGCGAACAGTTCCCCGCGCGCTCGCCGATGCCGTTGACCGCCACCTCCACCTGCCGGGCGCCCGCGACCACGCCGGCGAACGAGTTGGCCACGGCCAGCCCGAGGTCGTTGTGGCAATGCGTCGACACGACCACGTCGGGGCCGACCAGCTCGACGACCTGAGCGACCAATTCACCGAATTCCTGCGGGAGGGCGTACCCGACCGTGTCCGGCACGTTGATCGTCGTCGCACCCTCCCCGACGGCGACGCGGTACACCTCCATCAGGAACCCGGCCTCGGTGCGCGTCGCGTCCTGTGCGGAGAATTCGACGTCCTCGGTGTAGGAGCGAGCCCGCCGGACCGACGACCGCGTCGCCTCCAGCACGTCGCCCTGCGACATCCGCAGCATCGACGACATGTGCACGTCGGACGTCGAGATGAACACGTGCAACCGCGCGATCGCAGCGTCGGCGATCGCCTCCCACGCCCGATCGATGTCGCCGTCGTTCGCCCGGCACAGGGCCGCGATCACCGGCCCCTTGACGGTGGACGCGATCCTGCGGACCGCCTCGAACTCGCCGGACGAGGACGCCGGGAAGCCGGCCTCGACGATGTCCACGCCCAGCCGCGCGAGCTGCTCCGCGATCTCCAGCTTCTCCGCACCGGACAGTGCGATGCCGGGCGCCTGCTCGCCGTCCCGGAGGGTCGTGTCGAAGAACCGCACCCGCCCGCGTACGCCATCGTCAGCCATCCTGACCACCTCGCTTCAGCCACGGCATCATCGAACGCAACTCGGTCCCGACCGTCTCGAGCTGGGAGTCTCGCGCGGCCGCGCGCATCGCGAGGAAGTTCGGGAACCCGGCCTTCGCTTCGCCCACCCACTCCGTCGCGAACGCGCCGCTCCGGATCTCGCCGAGGATCCTGCGCATCTCCTCTCGCGTCCGCTCGTCGACGATCCGGGGCCCCCGCGTGTAATCGCCGTATTCGGCCGTGTCGGAAATCGAGTAGCGCATCCCGGCGAGCCCGCCCTCGTAGATCAGGTCCACGATCAGCTTCATCTCGTGGAGACATTCGAAATAGGCGATCTCCGGCTGGTACCCGGCCTCGACCAGCGTCTCGAACCCCGCCTGGATCAGCGCCGTGACGCCGCCGCAGAGCACCGCCTGTTCGCCGAACAGATCGGTCTCGGTCTCCTCACCGAACGTCGTCTCGATGATGCCAGCGCGCCCGGCGCCGATCCCGCTGGCGTACGCCAGCACCCGCGGCAAGGCCGTCCCGGTCGCGTCCTGTGCGACCGCGTAGAGCGAAGGCACGCCGATCCCATCGGCGTAGGCGCGGCGAACCAGGTGTCCCGGGCCCTTCGGCGCGACCATACCGACGTCGACGCCCTCGGGCGGGCGGATCTGCTGGAAGTGGATGTTGAACCCATGCGCGAACATCAGCAGGTCGCCGGCCTTCAGCTTCGGCTCCACGTCGACGGCGAACGACGCCGCCTGCGCCGTGTCGGGCAGGAGCATCATGACGACCTCCGCGTCGGCCGCAGCGTCGGCGGTCGTCATGACCGTCAGTCCGTCCTCCTCGGCCTTCGGCCACGACTTCGAGTCCTCGCGCAGACCGACCCGGACGTCGAAGCCCGAATCCCGGAGGTTCAGCGCGTGTGCGTGACCCTGACTCCCGTAGCCGAGGATCGCGATCCGCTGGCCCTGCAGCGCCGAGGGATCGACGTCCGCGTCGTAGAGCACGTTCCCCATGTGCCTCGGTCCTTTCCTCGACTCAGGCGTGCGGCGGGCCTCAGGCCCCGACCTGCTTGACGCGCCGGAGCCGCCGCTCGCCGATCCCCGTGTCGCCGCGCGACAGCGCGATCCGCCCGGTCCGGGCCATCTCAACGATCCCGTAGGGTTCGAGCAGCTCGAGCAGGGCTTCGACCTTGTCGGACGGTCCGGTGGTCTCGAGCATCAGCGCCGAATGCGCCACGTCGATCACGCGTGCGCGGAAGATCTGCGCGATCTCCATCACCTGGTAGCGGTTCTCGGGGGTGGTTCGAACCTTCACCAGCGCCAGCTCGCGTTCGACGGCGCCCCCGGCCTCCATCTCGACGACCTTCAGGACGTTGACCAGCTTGTGCAGTTGCTTCTCGACCTGCTCCAAGGGCTTGCGCTGCGCGTCGACGACCATCGTCATGCGCGAGACGCCCGGCTCGTCGGTCGTGCCGACGGCCAGGGACTGGATGTTGAACCCGCGCCGCGCGAAGAGGCCAGCGACCCGCGTCAGGACGCCCGGCTGGTCCTCGACCAGCACGGCGATCGTGTGGACGCTCATGCGATCGGAGCCTCCTCGGGATCGTCGACCGGCGTCAGGCCCTCGGGCCCGAGGATGATGTCGTCGTTCGAGGCGCCGGCCGGGACCATCGGGAAGACCATCTCGGTCGGGTCGACGCGGAAGTCGATCACGACGCTCCGGTCCTTCACGGACAGCGCCTTGTCCAGGACGGCGTCGACCTCCTCCGGGCGCTCGGCGCGCAAGCCCACCGCGCCGTACGCCTCCGCCAGCTTCACGTAGTCGGGCACGTCCTGGGTCAGGTGCACCTGCGAGTAGCGTTCCTTGTAGAACAGCTCCTGCCACTGCCGGACCATCCCCAGGTAGCCGTTGTTCACGATCGCGACGACGATCGGGATGTTCTCGGTGGTCGAGGTCGCCAGCTCCTGCGCCGTCATCTGGAAGCAGCCGTCGCCGTCGATCGCGACCACCGTCTCGTCGGGTCGCCCGACCTTCGCGCCGAGCGCCGCCGGAACCGCGAACCCCATGGTGCCGAGGCCGCCGCTGTTGATCCACTGCCGCGGCCGGGTGAACCGGTAGTACTGCGACGCCCACATCTGGTGCTGTCCGACGCCGGCCACGATCGTGGCATCGCCCTCGTCGCCTCGTAGATCCGTTCCATGACGAACTCGGGCTCGATCGGGCCGTCGTCGCGCTGCTCGTAACGGTACGGGTAGCGCTCCTGCCAGTCGCGCAGGGCCGTCAACCAGGCTGACCGATCCGGTGGACCTTCGTCCCCCTGTTGTTTGACCAGCTCCCGCTGGAGCGACGCCGTGACGTCCTTCGCGTCGCCGACGATCGGCACGTGCGCGTGGCGGTTCTTGCCGATCTCCGCGGGGTCGATGTCGACGTGGATCACCTTCGCGTCCGGCGCGAACGTCGCGAGGTTGCCCGTGACGCGGTCGTCGAACCGTGACCCGATCGCGATCAGCAGGTCCGCCTTCTGCATCGCGGTCACGGCCGTGTAGCAGCCGTGCATCCCGGGCATCCCCAGGCCTAGCGGGTGCGTGTCCGGGAACGCGCCGCGCGCCATCAGGGTGGTCACGACCGGCAGCTGGCCGGTCTCGGCCAGGGCCAGGAGCTCGGGCGCCGCTTCCGCCTTGATCACGCCGCCGCCCGCGTAGAGCACGGGGCGTTCGGACCGCAGGATCAGCGCGACGGCCTCCTTGACCTGCCGCAGGTTGCCCTTCGTGGTCGGCTTGTAGCCCGGCAGATCGACGCCCTCGGGCCACTCGAACGGCGCCTCGTGGATCAGGATGTCCTTCGGCACGTCGATCAGCACCGGCCCCGGCCGGCCGGTCGAGGCGATGTGGAACGCCTCGCGGACCACACGGGGGATGTCACGGGCGTCGGTCACGAGCCAGTTGTGCTTCGTCACCGGGATCGTGATGCCACGGATGTCGGCCTCCTGGAACGCGTCGTTGCCGATGACGCCCGACGGCACCTGCCCGGTGATCGCGACCACCGGGATCGAGTCCATCCACGCGTCCGCGAGCGCGGTGACCAGGTTGCAGGCGCCCGGCCCGCTGGTCGCCATGCATACGCCGGGTCGCCCCGTCGCGTGGGCGTAGCCCTCGGCCGCGTGCCCGGCGCCCTGTTCGTGCCGCATCAGGACGTGCCGGATCGAGGAGTCGAGCAGCGGGTCGTACGCGGGCAGGATCGCGCCGCCGGGGATGCCGAAGATGACCTCCACCCCCTCGAGCTCCAGGCTCCGGAACAGGGCCTGTGCGCCGGTCAGGCGCTCGTCCCCATGGCTCGACGGGTGGGCTTCGACGTTCGCGTTCGATGGCATCGTTTGGCGACCTTTCCGATCTGCTCAGTTCGAACCGGGACCCGAACGAGATGCGCTTCCGTGGGCGGCGGCCACCTCGACAGGCTCGGACGGCGTCCGCTCGATCCGGTACCCACGCGTGCGCCCGAGCGCGCGGCAGGCGCGTTCGAACTCCCACGGCGTCCAGTCGCGGCGACGGATCTGGAACGCGTCCTCATCGCCGTCGAAGGGCGTGGCGAGGTACGTCATCTCCCCGGCGAAGTACTCGGTCAGGAAGTCGCGCTCCGCCGGGTCGGACACGGCCAGGCGCACCTGGCCCGGGCCCTCCCACTGCGCGGAACCCACGTAGTCCCCGTTCTCGTGGAACTCGTAGCGCATGTCGTTCCTCCTGTTCTCTCGGTGCTGCTCGTCACTCGTCGCACCTCGTGCTCGCGCGGACCGGCCATCGACCTCGGCAGGCGGGATGGGTGGCACGCCGTTCGCGGATCCGGGAAAGAAAGAAGCCCTCGCGATGATCGCGTGGGCTTCTCGGCGCGGATCCGGGGCGGCGTTCGCCCCAGCCGCGCCTACGTAATAAGTACGAGGGCCAGGACCTGGGCGAACACCTCGTCGATCCGCATGATCGTGCGATGGTACGCGACGCCCGGGCGGATCACAAACCGAACCATGCCTTCCATGGAACCTTCATCGGACCGGCGCGCGGAGACCTTGACGGTCACGGCGAAGCCCGCTGCGCGGTGATCGCCTGCCAACTCGGGTACTCGTCGACGGCCGGATTGCTCACGAGCAGGGTCGCGGCGTCGCCGTTCGGCTTGATCGTGTACAGGTCCATCGCACCCGACCGGCTGCTCTGGAACACGATCCGCGTGCCGTCGGGCGACCACGCCGGGTTCCCGTCGTAGTTCGGCTTGTAGTTCAGCTTCAGCGGGTCCGACCCGTCCGCGTTCATCGTCCAGACGTCGTAGTTGCCGACGCGGTTGCTTTCGAAGGCGATCCTCGTCCCGTCGGGCGACCAGGCCGGATCGGCGTCCGCCCGAGCCTTGGAGGTCAGGTTCGTCTGGTTCGACCCGTCCGCGTCCATCACGTAGATCTCCGAGTTGATGTCACGGTTCGACGTGAACGCGATCTTCGTGCCGTTCGGCGACCAGGCCGGCGCGAAGTCGTCCAGTGGGTTGGTCGTCAGCCGGGTGAAAGCCCCTGTCGCGAGCGTCACGGTCCAGATGTCGAGGTTCCCCGAGCGGTTGCTCGCGAACGCGATCCGCGTGCCGTCGGGCGACCAGGCCGGGTAGCCGTCGAAGAACCCGCCGCCCGCGACGAGCTTGAGCGCCGTCCGGTCCGGCTTGACCGTGTAGATATCCCCGGCGCCGGTCCGGTAGCTCGTGAACGCGATCAGCGAGCCGTCGGGCGACCATGCCGGGTCGGTGTCGGTGCTGGAGTTCGTCGTGACCTGGAAGATCCCCTTGCCGTCCGGCCCGACGGTCCAGATGTCCGGGTTGCCCGAACGCGTCGAGACGAACGCGACCTTGCCGTTCGCGTCCTTGTGCTGGCCGTTCGTGATCGGGGTCGGCACGCCGCTCGCCGCCCTTCCGGCGAGGGCCACGGCGGGCGCCGAGGCGGATGCGACCACGGCCGCGACGGCCAGCACCGCCGCGCCGATCCTTCCCCGTTGCGTCACGGGGAACCGTCCGGCTCGATCGAGACGGTCCGCAGGACCTTGTTCGCCGCGCGGACCGCCCCTCGGTCGGCGACGACCTGGGCGGAGCCGATCACCAGGTACAGGCAGAACGGCCGGTGATGCACCGTGAAGAACCGCTGGGCCGCGAGCCTGCCGCTCACGCGCTTGCGGAACGCGGCCGGACTCAGGTCCGTCGCGTGGATCGGCACCGGGACCCGGGGTTCGTTGAACAACCCGCTCCCGCCGAGCGCGGGGTCGTACTCGAGCATCGCGATGAACACGTCACCGTCACGCATCGCGTCGATCGCGCCGGCGCCGAAATCATCGTCGCCGTGCGGCAGGGCGAAGCTGCCCGCGTGCAGGACCGGGTAGGTGTTCGCGAGCTTGCGCCGGTAGATCCGACCCTCCCACCCGGCCGGCAGGTCGACCGCGATCCCGTGCCCGGAGACGTTCATCTCACACCAGCGCGGCCGCCACGGCCGCCACGGCGATCCCCAGTTCCAGCGCGGTCGTCGCGCGCCGCGAGGGCCGGTCGAACCTGCGGAGCCGAGCGTCCACCCTGGCGAGCTGGCCGGGGCTGCGGACCCGCGCCACCGAGAACGCGGTCGCGGCCCGGAAGAGGCCGAACGCGCCGCCGATCAGCGCGCCTCGCGCCGCGGAGCCCGAGAGGAACGCCGCCGCGAACGTCGCATAGACCGCCGCGGTCACCACGATCGTCACGACGCCGAGCCCGAGCTGGAAGCCGAACCCCATCCCGTAGACCCAGCCCCGGTACCGGTCGAGCCAGCGTTCGTCCACCTGTCGGTGAACGGTCGGGAGCGGCAGCCCGAACAGCCGCAGGTCGAAGGCCGCCCCGATCAGCGCGATCGCGCCGAGGGCGAGGAGGCAGCCCGTCGCGGTCCAGCCGAACGCGCCGCGCGCGACCGAGCCGAGCCATCCGAGCAGGGCGCCCAGCGTCAGGCCGCCCGCCACGCTTCCGACGACGAACGCCGTCATCGTGACCGCCCACCTGGAGTTGCGGCCCCGCTCCCCGAGCGGGGTGATGCTTCCCAGCATCGATTCCCCTCATGGCGACCACGTCGAACGCACCGCACCCACAAGCGCCAACGAGACGCCCACGCCGACGAGCGCGACATCGGCGGCGTTCATCCGTCGCTCCGGTCGGTCCCGGAAGCGGCCTGCTGCGGTCGTGGTTCGTCCGGCTCCGTGAGCCCGTAGAGGCTCGGGTGCCCGGGTCCGATCCCCGCGGAGGCGAGTTCGGCCTCGGCGCGGCGGAGCCGTTCGGGGCCGCTCATGCGCCCGCCGCCCCGCGCCGCGACCGCCTCGTCCTCCAGCACGTCGCGCAGGAGCGAGGCCACCTGGCCCCAGCTCTCCGCGGTCCCCTCGCCAAGGACCTCGCCCCGCGAGCCGACGTGCACGAAGTACGGCGAACCCGCGATCCGGTACTCGTCCCAGGCCCGGCTGGACATCACGAGCGGGACGTCGGCGTCCGCTGCCAGGTCGCGGAGCTTCGACGGGCTCTCGTTCGAGGTGTCCTTCGTCACGACGACGACGCGCGGACCGCTGGGAAGCTCGTCGGTCTCGCCGCGCGTCAGACCGTCCCAGAACGAGCGGCACGTGAGGCACCCGGAGGACAGGAACGCCAGCACGGTCCCGCCGGGGCGTCCCGTGGCCATCGTGAGCTTCACCGCGTCGCCGTCGAGCGTCGAGCCGACGATGTCGAACGCCGGCGTGACGGCGTCGCGAGCCGGCGGCAGGCCGGATCCGTTCGCGTGCGGCGCCTGGACGTCCGGCTGATGCGAGTGCGCGCGCGCGTCGCCGGTCGCGCTCGGGTCCGTCTCCGGCGACACGGCGTCGAGTCGGCGCAGGATCTCCGCGTGGCTCCGCAGCAGGCCGACGACGAGTACCGCCATCAGCGCCAGGACCACCGTCTCGATCGTGACCAGGACCACCATCGCCGACCCCTACAGACAGCTCGCCTCGTGCGTGCACGTCGCGTTCGAGATGTGCAGCGTGCTGTTGCAGTTGATGAACAGATCGCTCGGGTTCACGCAGGTCACCATCCGGCAGACGACCTCGGTGACGCCGGTGATCTCGGTGTTGCACTGCCCGTACCGGAACACGTTGCAGCACGTCGAACGGTTGCCACACTTGTCGTTCGCGCAATGGCACCCGCCGGAGCACTGGTAGCCGGGCGTGCGGTTGCAGTCGATGATGTAGCGGACGCCCTCCTGGTGGCACAGGCCCGAGCCCTGGTAGTTCGTGCACTTCCACCAGCCGCCCATGTACGTGTTGGACGGGCATTGGTTCAGGCCCTTGTTGATCACGCAGCAGAACGTCGTCCATCCGTCGCAGCAGGACGAACCCGCCGGGCAGCTCCGGCACGTGATCAGCTCGCTCGCGGAGACGGGCTTCGTAGCGAACGCGACCGGCGCGATCGCGGCCGCCGACGCGGCCGTGGCGAAGCGCTGGAGGAATCGCCTGCGCGAGAACGGCTTGCTCAGGGCCTCGACCGCCCGTTCGAACACCTCGTCGATCACGCCTGGACCCTTCCCTGGTACGAGTCGAACAGCGCGGGAGCACACGCGACGAGCAGCGCAGCGAGCCACGCGATCAGCAGGGCGCCCAGCGCGAACGGGACCCCGGCCAGCGGCTGGTCCTGCGCGAAGGTCCAGAGGGACGCGGCCTGGTCGCCGGCGGTCGCGACGCCGACCGCGACGAGCGCGGCCAGGGCGTTCAGGGTGACGTGGAGCCAGGACGGCGGCAGGTCGCGATCGCCCGCGCACCCGCAGGTGGCCGTCGGGACGTCGCGGAGGAGGAGCCAGGCGAGGAAGGCGCCGAACGCCGCGTAGAGGATCGCGACCGTTGTCGCCACGAGCGGGATCGGGGCGAGGATGCCGGCAACACCCACGGTCAGTTCGACCAGGCCGAGGGCGATGACGAGGCCGCCGGCCGATGGGAGCCCGGCTGCGTAGAGGGCTCGCCGCGTCGGGCCGGGTCGGCGCAGCTTCGACAGACCTGACGCGATGAGCACGGAACAGGCGGCGAAGAAGGGGGCGGCGAGAACGTCGAACCGAACCATCCGGACCGCAAGCAGGCTATGTCCCCGGCCCCGGGGGTGTCAAAGACGAGGCGGGCTGGGTGGCTGCCCCGGTCCGGAGGGTTGCCAGGTGGGGGCGCCTCTGGTTCGATGTGGCGCCCTCAGGAGGAAGGAGATCGCGCATGAGGCCACGGTTCGCGAGGCCGCTGGAGCGGGTCGTCTGGGTCGTGCTGCTCGTGATCATGTCGGGCGGGACGGCCTACGCGCTCGGTGGGAAGAACACGGTGTTCTCGGACGACATCGTGAACGGTCAGGTGCACTCGGCGGACATCGGCGACGGCCAGGTGCACTCGGCGGACATCGGCGACGGCCAGGTGCGGAGTGCGGACGTCGCCGACGACACCACCCCCAACGCGCTCACAGGGGTGGACGTCGCGAACGACTCCCTGACCGGCGCCGACATCGACGAATCGACGCTGGGCCAGGTGCCGGCCGCGCTCTCGGCAACCGTTGGCGGGCTGGGCCGGTCGACGACGCTGCAGGGATGCGATCCTTTCGACGCGACCTTCCTCACGTGCGCGACGGTCTCCATGACGCTCCCGGTGCCCTCCCGAGTGCTGCTGATCGGGCGGGTCAGGGCGATCGTCGACAACGGGCAGACGGTCGGGTACGGCTCGTGCAACTTCGGGACGAACTTCTCCGGAACGATCCCCAACTCGCAGATCGAGATCTTCACCAACAACACGACGCTCGCGCAGGTCCCCATGATGATCGTGACGCCGCTGATCGGGGCGGACAGCGTGTCGTTCGGCATCAACTGCAACCAGGAAGCGGTCGCCGGCGGCCTCCACTACGACTTCATCTCCCTCGCGGCGGTGGCGCTGTCGAGCGGATGACGGCGGGCCTGAACCTCAGGACGACCGGTCGGGCTTCGGTCGCCATGAACGCGGCGCGCCTGTACGTCGGGTATCGGTCGTCCTGGCGTTCGTCGTCTTCGCCCCACGTAGATCGCGCGCGCGCGCGTTCGGTACCCTTGTCGCTGATCTCATCTGGCTCCGTTGGTCGTCGCCACATCGACCTGAAGGGTGTGCGTCGACCCCAAGCACGGCGGGCCGCAAAGGGGGTCGAACCCCGCGGATGACGGCCACCGATCGTTCTGCCAGGGTCGAGATCCGCCCGGCGCGGCCGGAGGAGTTGGACGTGATCTGCGCCGCGTTCCCGGAGCGACCCCGGGTGCTTCACGAGGAACGACTCCTGCAGCAAGAGGACGGGCACGGCCCGTACCTGATCACGTGGCTCGGGGACGAGGCCGTCGGTCACATCCAGCTGCAACTGCCGGACGAGCGCGACCTGGACTCGATGCTCGAGGGCCGCGGTGCCGCCTGGGCGGAGGACCTGTGGGTGAAGCCCTCGGCGCGCGGTCGCTGGATCGGTCCCGCCCTGATGCGGGTGATGGAGCAGGAGGCACGGCGCGCAGGAGTCGAGCGGCTCGTCTTCTTCGCCGGCATCGGTCCCGACTTCGCCGCGGCGCGAGCGATCTACCGCTGGATGGACTGGCAGGAGCGGGGGCAGCCGTTCGTCGAGTCGGGCGAGCTCGCGCGTGACGACGGCGGGATCGACGTGTACATCGAGGTGGTCACGATGTGGGAGAAGGACCTTGTGTGACGCATCTCTGGAGCGGAGAGCGTGGCCGCCGGACCACGTCGAGGCCGAGGGTGACTACTCGGCCGAGAGGACAGCCGCCGCGAGCCTGCGAACGCGATCGGGGTCCGCGACCGCGTCGATCTCGACGACCCTGCGGCCCGCAACGGTGAACCCCATCAGGGCGACGGGCCGCCCGGACATGGTGACGACCACGCCGGCTGCTCCGTTCACCAGCGCGGGGATCAGCCGTGCCGTCGGACGCGAGAACATGAGTGCCTGCCCGGCGACGGCTGCCGCGCCACGGATCTCCACTGGAGCCGCGGGGCGCCTGGCGCCCCAGTCGGAGCGCAGCACGACCTCGGGATCGAGCACCGCGACCAACGCGTCGAGGTCGCCCCCGCGGGCAGCCGAGAAGAAGGCGTCGACCACCTCGCGTTGACGAGCGAGATCGGGGTCCGGTGCACGCAGGTCGGCGCCCTTGACGCGGCGCCGCGCCCTGCTGGCGAGCTGCCTCGCCGCCGCAGGGGTTCGGCCGACCATCGGGGCGATCTCCTCGAAGGGCAGTTCGAACATGTCGTGCAGCACGAACGCCAACCGCTCGGCCGGCGACAGGCTGCCGAGCACGACCTGGAGCGCGAGGCCGACCGAGTCGGCCAGCAGCGCCTCGTCCTCGGGCTCGAGCTCCCCGGCTGCGCTGACGACGGGGTCCGGGAGATGCCCCTCGAACGACCGCTCGCGCCGAACGTTCCGCGAGCGCAGCATGTTCAGGCAGACGCGGGCGAGGATCGTCGTCAGCCACCCGCCGAGGTTCTCGACGTCGTCAGTACCCGACCGGCTGAGACGCAGCCAGGTGTCCTGGACGGCGTCGTCGGCGTCGGTGAGCGATCCGAGCATCCGGTAAGCGACCGCGCGCAGGCGGGCGCGGTGCTCCTCGAAGCGTTCCGCGAGCCACTGGTTCTCTTCCATCCGTCACATCCTCCGGCCGCGAGGTGTCATGGGTAGTGACCCGGGGAACCCGATCGATGTGACGAGGTGACCCGACGCTGAGGAGGATTCATGACATCACGCATCTTGGTCACCGGTGGCACGGGCACGCTCGGGCGCCACGTCGTCGCGCGACTGCTCGACGCGGGCTGCGACGTGCGGGTGCTCAGCCGACGCACCCACGAGGCTGCGGACGGCATCGAGTACGTGACCGGTGACCTACTCGAGGACGAGGGTATCCGGGAAGCGGTGGCCGGCGCAGGGATCATCGTGCACTGCGCGGGCAGCCAGAAGGGCGACGACCAGGCGACCCGGAACCTGGTGCGCGCCGCCTCGCGGACCGGAGTGCAGCACCTCGTCTACATCTCGGTGATCGGCGCGGACCGGATCCCGGTGGTCAGCGGCGTCGACCGAGCGATGTTCGGCTACTTCGCGTCCAAGCTGGCCGCGGAACGGATCGTGGCCGACTCGGGGCTGCCGTGGACCACGCTGCGGGCCGCCCAGTTCCATGACCTGATCCTGATGGTGGCGCGGGCGATGACGAAGCTGCCGGTCATCCCGGTTCCGGCCGGATTCCGGTTCCAGCCGGTCGATGCGGATGAGGTCGCTGCCCGGCTCGTGGAGCTGGCCCTGGACGCCCCGGTCGGGCCGGTCCCCGACATGGCCGGGCCGCGAGTCTACGGGGTGGCCGACCTGCTCGGCGGGTACCTGAGGGCTCGCGGAGCGCATCGGCTGATGGTGCCGGTCCGGATCCCGGGAAAGGCTGCTCGCGCGTTCCGTGACGGCGCGAACCTGGCTCCCGAACGAGCGGTGGGTCACCGGACCTGGGAGGACTTCCTCGCCGAGCGGGTCGTCGAGCAGTCGTCCCGCCGCGTTGTCCGGTGAGATGGAGCGGCTCGGCATGAGAAGCTGTCCCGGAGCGGCGGCCAGAACCGGTCGCGCAGATCGTCGCCGAACGGATGGAGGCAGCGTGGACGACGAACGCGCACGACAACTCCTCGCCTCGGAGCGCCAGCGGATCGAACGAGCGCTTGCCGAACTCCACGAGCTCGAGACGAGCCGTGAACTCACGGCCGGCGATGAGCCCTCCTCTGACCAGGGCGCCGACCTGACCGAGCTGGCGTACGAGGAGGGTTCCGAGGAGGACCTGGGCGAGCAGCTCCATGCGCTGGAGCGCGCCGAGACGCGCCTCGCACAGGGAACCTACGGACTCTCGGTTGAGAGTGGCGAGCCGATACCGGACGAGCGGTTGGAGGCGTACCCGCTCGCCGAACGAACGGTCGACGAGGAGCTCCGGCTCGAACGCGAGTGAGGCGCGGCGCGAGCGTGCGCCGGGATCCGGTCCGCGGCGTGTGACGTTCGGGCACGAGCCCCGCCGCCAGTCATCCCGATGTCCGTGCTTGACCGGTTCCCTCGGCGAACCGTACGATGGATGTTCGGCGCGGTCCCGCGCCCGACCTCCGTTCCGGTGCTCACGCTGCCGGCGTCGGGAGGTAGAGGTGGCCTCGAGCCATCGGGACGCCGGTCGTCATCGGCCCTTTCCGGCGGGGCATCGGGAGCGTGGGTCCCGTTGCCGTCCGCCGCGAAGAGGAGCTACGAGATGACGACCCAGAAGATCTTCAAGCGCCGGGTCCGCGCGCGCATGGCGAAGACCGGCGAGAGCTACACGGCCGCCCGCCGGATCCTGATCTCGAACGGCGACCGGCCTGAGACCGCGGCCACCGCGTTCGAGCCATCGGTCTCGGACGAGAGGCTGAAGGAAGCGACCGGGCACGGATGGGAGCACTGGTTCGGACTGCTGGACGGGTGGGGGGCGACGGCGCGGACGCACACGGACATGGCGCGCTGGCTCGGGGATGAGCACGGCGTCCCGGGCTGGTGGCGACAGACGATCACGGTCGGCTACGAGCAGGCACGCGGCCTCCGGGCACCCGGACAGCACGCCGACGGATGGTCGGTCACCGCGTCGAAGACCCTCGCGGTGCCGGTCGAACGAGCCTTCGACGCGTTCCTCGACGACGCGCTGCGGGAGCGCTGGCTGCCCGGCGCGGGCATGCGGTTGCGGACCGCGACGGCTCCGCGCACGGCCCGCTACGACTGGGAGGACGGTTCGACGCGGGTGAACGTCGGCTTCACGGCGCGGGGCGCCGCGAAGTGCCAGGTCGCGCTCGAGCACGAGCGGCTCCCGGACGCCGAGACGGCCGGGGAGATGAAGACCTGGTGGCGCGAGCGGATAGCCGTGCTGAAGCGGCTGCTCGAAGGAGGCGACTGGTCGTGACGCGACCCTCGATCTACGAGTTCGCCGGCGGCGAGCCGGCCTTCCTGGCGCTGGCCGCCGCCCACCATCGACGCTGCCTCGAGGACCCGGTCCTCAACCACCCCTTCTCGCATCCCGGCAACCCGCAGCACATCGAGCGGCTGGCCGACTACTGGGCCGAGGTGTTCGGTGGTCCGCCACGGTATTCGGGGTCCTTCGGCGGGCACTCGGCGATGCTCGGCATCCACGCGGGCCAGGGAGCCGAGGATGACCTCGGGGAACGCTTCGTGACCTGCTTCGTGCAGGCGGCCGACGATGCGGACCTCCCCAGCGATCCTGAGTTCCGCGCCGGACTTCGGGCGTACATGGAGTGGGCGGTCGGCGAGGTTCTCTCCTATTCGCCGCCGGGGGCGACGGTCGCTGAAGGCCTGCCCGTGCCCCGGTGGGGATGGGACGGCCTCGAAGACGGAGGTGAAGGAGGTGCCTGAGCCGCGGGTCCTCATGTCGGGCATCGTCATGGGCGAGTCGCCCCGGTGGCACGACGGCCGGCTGTGGTTCGCCGACTGGGGCGCGCACCAGATCATCGCCGTCGACCTCGACGGCGCGAGCGAGGTCGAGGCTCAGGCGCCGTCGTTCCCCTGCTGCATCGACTTCATGCCGGACGGCCGTCTCCTGATGGTCTCGGCACGCGACGGGCTCCTGCTGCGCCGCGACCCGGACGGGTCGACGGTCACCCAGGCCGATCTGAGCGACCTGGCGGAGCACCCGTGGAACGACATCGTTGTCGACGGGCGGGGCAACGCCTACGTGAACGACACCGGGTTCGACTTCCCGGGCGGCGAGTTCACGACCGGCATCGTCGCGGTGGCCATGCCCGACGGCTCGGCCCGACAGGTCGCGGACGGGGTCGCGTTCCCGAACGGCATGGCCAGCACGCCCGACAACGCGACGCTGATCGTCGCCGAGTCCTACGCGAACCGGCTGACGGCGTTCGACATCGAGGCCGACGGCGGCCTGTCGAACCGGCGCGTGTGGGCGGACCTGGGCGATGGGGTTCCCGACGGGATCTGCATCGACGCCGGGGGCGCGGTTTGGTACGCGGACGTTCCGAACGCGCGTTGCGTTCGCGTCCGCGAGGGCGGCGAGGTGCTCCAGGCCGTCGACGTGGATCGTGGGTGCTTCGCGTGCATGCTCGGCGGCCCGGACGGCCGGACGCTGTTCATCGTGGCGAACGAGTGGCGCGGCTCCGCGAACATGGGTGGCCAGGAGCGGACCGGCCGCGTGCTGACGGTCGAGGCGCCCGCCCCGCACGCCGGATGGCCGTAGGCGAGAAGGATCACGTTTCGACCCTGTCGAAACGCGCGCCACCCGTTCGTCGTAGATGCGACGGTCCCGATGGAGGACCCGGTCGCGAGGAGGCACGGGATGGCCAAGTACCTGCTGCTCTACGGGGGCGGCCAGATGCCCGAGACCGAGGCCGAACAGGCCCAGGTCATGACGGCGTGGGAGGCCTGGTTCACGGAGCTCGGCCCGGCGGTTGCCGACCCGGGGAACCCGTTCACGCCGGCGGCGAAGAGGATCACGAGCGGTCCGGCCGTCACGGACACGCAGGCGACCGCGAGCGGCTACTCGGTGATCGAGGCCGACTCGCTCGAGCAGGCGGCGAAGCTCGCGGGCGGATGTCCGGTCCTGCTGGACGGAGCGGACATCACGGTCTTCGAGACGTTCGACGTGATGTGAGCGGGTCGCGCGGGGCCCTCCGGGGAGGGCCCCGTTCGATCCATTCGCTCGCCGCGCCGGGCCGGCAGGCTATCCGTCGGGGCGCCGACCGGGGAGCGGGATCACCCGGGCGTCGGGTCGGTCGATGACCTCGTCCAGCAGGCCGTACCGGAGCGCCCCCTCCGCGTCGAGGGACCGGCCCGCGGCGACGTCGTCGGCGACGGTCTCCGGTGACCGGCCCGTCGCGTCGGCCAGCCGCGCGACGAACCGGTCCATGCGCGAACGGAGCCGTTCGAGCTGCGCCGCGGCATCGCGGAAGCTCGCGTCGAACCGCTCCTCGGGCGCCGAGACGCGGAACCTCGTGTTCTTCGTCGCGCGGCGCTGGTCACAGGCGGCCAGGACGCCGGTCAGGAAGACCACCCGCCGTTCGAACATCTGCCCGGACAGCGCCCGCCGGATCGCATCGTCATGACCGGTCATCCGCGCGTCGCCCCCGCTCAACGGCCCTCGAGGCGCCAATCGATCCGCTGATCGAGCGCGGCCGCGTACCGTTCCAGGGTCGACAGGCGAACGTCGGCGTCGCCGGACTCCAGGCGCGCCACCGCCGACTGCGAGGTGCCCATCCGCGCGGCGACCTCGGTCTGGGAGAGCCCGGAGGCGATCCGGCGCGCGGTTAGTTCGTCCGCGAGCTCGCGCCGTCGAGCCGCGATCTCCGCGAATCCGGGGAACACTGGTTCGTGCCGCGGTTCGTTTCCCCCTGACTCTTCCACCATATCAACGATGATATCTCGTATATGAGATATCCTGCAAGGACGGCTGAGGGGACGGAAGGAAGGAGAGGGGCCATGCGCGAGGGCGCGATGCGCGGACAGCTCGTCCCGATGGTGATCGAGCAGACGAACCGGGGCGAGCGTTCGTTCGACATCTACTCCCGGTTGCTGAAGGACCGGATCGTGTTCCTGGGCACCGAGGTCGACGAGACGATCGCGAACCTGATCGTGGCGCAGCTGCTGCACCTCGAGAGCGAGGACCCGGAGAAGGACATCAACCTGTACATCAACTCACCCGGGGGCGACGCGTACGCCGGCCTGGCGATCTACGACACGATGCGGTTCGTCCGGCCGGACGTCTCGACGATCTGCGTCGGGATGGCGATGTCGATGGGCGCGGTCCTGCTGGCGGGCGGCGCCGAGGGGAAGCGCTACGCGCTGCCCAACGCGAAGATCATGATCCACCAGGGCTCGGCAGGCTTCCGTGGAACGCCGACCGACATCGACATCCAGGCGCGCGAGATCCTGTCGGTGCGGCGCCGCCTCGCCGAGATCCTGGCCGAACATACCGACCACCCTGTCGAGCAGGTCGAGGCGGACATCGATCGCGACCGCTTCATGACCGCCGAGGAAGCTCGCGACTACCGCGTCGTCGACGAGGTGTTCGTGAGCCGGAAGCTCCGGACGACCTCGCCGAACGGTCAGGCTGCGAGCCCCGCCGCGGTCCGGGTGGGATAGGCCCTACGCTTCCGGCCGTGTCCCGGCCACGCCGAAGGGAAGCCATCGAGCTGCGCGGCAGCCTGATCCGACTCCGCCCGTTCGCGTCGGACGAGGCCGATGCCGTGTGGCACGGACTGTCGCTCCAGGACGAGGCAGCCCATCCCCGACGCACGAAGGAGGATCGCAGCCCAACGACGCCGGAGCGGTTCCGGACACGCCTCGGACGCTCCGGCAGGCTCTGGCGGGGGCGCCTCGACCTCGGGATCGAACGCGAGGGCCGCCTGGTCGGACTGATCGGAGCGCGGACAGCGCCCCAGAAGTGCCTGCCGGCCGGCGTCTTCGAGATCGGCGTCGTCCTGTTCCTCCCGAGGGACCGCGGCAAGGGCTACGGGCGCGAGGCCGTCGAGCTCCTTACACGGTGGCTGTTCGACGTCGCCGGCGCCGAGCGCGTCCAGGCGGGGACGGATGCACGCAACGGGGCGATGCGGTCCGTGCTCGAACGCCTCGGCTTCCGGCTCGAAGGCATCATGCGCTCGTACGGCGCCGTGAGCGACGGGACCCGGATCGACGGCGCGATGTACGCCCTCGTCCGAGCGGACCTGCGCGCGCCCCCGGCTCGGCCTCGATGACGCCTCAGCCGCCGGCCACGGCCGGGAGGATCGACACCGTCGTCCCGTCGTCGACCGGGGTATCCAGGCCCTCGTGGAATCGGATGTCCTCGTCGCCGACGAACACGTTCACGAACCGCCTGAGCTTCCCGTCGCCGTCGTAGAGGCGGCCCGCCACGCCGGGATGCGCTCGCGCCAGCGCGCTCAGGGCCTCGCCGACCGTCGCGCCGTCGACCGCCACCGTGCCGGCGTCGCCCGTGAGCGAACGCATCATCGACGGGATCCGAACCGTCACGCTCACCGCCCGATCGCCTCCCCCAGCGCGTCGAGGTTCGGTGCGATCCGAGCCGCCGGCCGATACTCGTCACCGAACGCTTCCAGGGTCTTCAGGCCCATGCCGGTGACGTACGCGACGACCGTCTCGTCGGGCCGGACCACATGTTCGGCCGCCAACCGGGCGAGCGCCGCGATCGTCACCCCACCCGCTGTCTCGGCGAAGATCCCCTCCGTCCGCGCCAGCAGCCTGACCGCGTCGACGATCTCCCGGTCGGTGACGGCGGCGGCCGCGCCCCCCGACGAACGGATCTCCTGCAACGCGTACCAGCCGTCGGCCGGATCGCCGATCGCGAGCGATCGCGCGATCGTGTCGGGCGTTCGGACCGGTCGCAGGTCGTCCGAACCGTCGGCGAACGCCGTCGCGACCGGCGAGCATCCGTCCGCCTGCGCGCCGCTGACGCGGACCTGCGGTTCGTCCTCCAGCAGGCCGGCTGCGTACAGCTCGCGGAACCCCTTCGCTACCTTCGTCAGGAGCGCCCCCGACGCGATCGGGACGACGACGTGGTCGGGCGCACGCCAGCCGAGCTGCTCGGCCGTCTCGAACGCGATCGTCTTCGAGCCCTCCGCGTAGTACGGGCGCAGGTTCACGTTGACGAACGCCCACGGGTACTCGGACGCGGCCTCTCCGCACAGGCGGTTCACGTCGTCGTAGGTCCCGTCGACCTCGATCAGGGTCGCGCCGTAGACCGCCGTCGCGGCGAGCTTGCCCGCTTCCAATCCGGTCGGGACGAACGTCACCGCGTTCAGCCCTACGGCGGCGGCGTGGGCGGCCGTCGCGTGCGCCAGGTTCCCCGTCGACGCGCACGCGACGGTGTCGAACCCGAACTCCCGCGCCTTGGTCAGCGCGACCGAGACGACCCGGTCCTTGAACGAATGCGTCGGCTCGCGCGTCTCGTCCTTCAGGTAGAGGTTCGGCAGACCCAGCTCGGCGCCCAGGCGTCGGGCGTGCCGGAGCGGCGTCCAGCCGTCGCCGAGGTCGACGCGCGCAGGTCCGGCGACCGCAGGCAGCAGCGTCGCGTAGCGCCAGAGCGACCGAGGCCCGCGTTCGATCGTCTCGCGGGACACGGCGGCGCGGACCGCGTCCCAGTCGTACATCGGCTCGAGCGGGCCGAAGCACTCCTCGCACGCCGAACGCGCGGTCGCGTCGAACCGCGCATCGCACTCCCGGCACCGGAGGCCGACGACGAACGTTGCCGCCGCCGGCTCCGGGATCCGGGTCGCCGTCGTGGTGCCGGACATGGCGAACCTCCCTCCTCGGAGCTGGCGGAGCCTTGAACGCGACGAGGCTCGCGGCGATATGCCCACGAGCCTCTCCCAGAAGTTCCTCTACTCATCTTTCCCCCGGGGTGACCCGAGGGGAGGAGTTGGCACCCGGCTACCCGGGTTGCCGCGGTTTCACAGGGCCTGTCCCTCCACCGCTCTGGATGAGTCACGTCCGGACGGCAGTCTCAGGTGGCCGCCCGGCCCCGTATTCGGTTGCGCGGGATGGTATCCCGCTCGGGCGGGTCCGGCAACCGAGCCCTGTCGGAGCCCTTCAGAACGGGGTCGGGATGTACCGGAGCGGCAGTTCCGGTTCAACGTAGCCGCCGCGACGCTGCCGCTTCGGCAGCGTGATCTCCCGCGGGGCGAGGCGGTCGTACGGGACCACGCTCAACAGGTGACTGATGATGTTCAGCCGGCCGCGCTTCTTGTCGTCGGTGTGCGCGACGTACCAGGGCGCCCACGCCGTGTCGCTGGCGGCGAACATCGCGTCCCGCGCGCGCGAGTAGTCGTACCAGCGGCTGTACGACTTCAGGTCCATGTCCGAGAGCTTCCAGATCTTCCGCGGGTCGTGGATCCGGCCCTCCAGGCGGCGGGTCTGCTCGTCGGCGCCGACCTCGAGCCAGTACTTGATCAGCAGGATCCCGGAGTCGACCATCGCCTTCTCGAAGGCCGGCACCAGCTCCAGGAACCGCTCGCTCTGCTCTCGCGTACAGAAGCCCATCACCGGCTCGACGCCCGCGCGGTTGTACCAGCTGCGATCGAAGATCACGACCTCGCCCGCGGCCGGGAAGTGCGGGACGTACCGCTGCACGTACATCTGCGACCTCTCACGCTCGGTGGGCGCGGGGAGGGCCACCACGCGGAACACGCGTGGGCTCACGCGCTCGGTGATGCGCTTGATCGTTCCCCCCTTGCCCGCCGTGTCGCGGCCCTCGAACACGATGCAGATCTTCGCGCCGGACGCCTTGACCCACTCCTGCATCGCGACGAGCTCACCGTGGAGCAGGCGCATCTCGCGTTCGTACGGCTTGCGCTTCATCGTCTCGGCCGCGCCGCCGTCGCCCGCGCCGGCCTCGCGATCCGTCCCCTTCTTCTTCCCCTTCTTCTTGTCCTTGGCCATGTCGTGATCCTCCTTCCGACCGCGGTCCCCGCACCGCGCGTCGGTCCGGTCAGGCGGCGGGGGCGCGTGGTGCGTGGGACGTCCTGCGTGCGATCAGCTTGCCGGCTTCCCAGCAGACGAGCAGCAGTACGGCGGCCAGCAGGCCCATCCCCCACTGCGCACCGGTCAGCTGCACCGTGCCCAGCAACCGCCGCATGAAGTCCGCCTGCGTGATCAGGAATGCTCCGGCGACCTCGGCCAGCGCGATCAGGTTCATGTGCTTGCTATTGAACGTGTCGACGTCGAAGACCGAGCCCGTCTCGTTCCTGGCCTCGAACGCCGCCACGATCAGCATCAGGCTGAACCCGACGAGGGCCATCGAGCGCCCCGTCGCGACGCCGCCGTAGTGGTTCTTCCCGACCGCGATCAGGATCAGATTGGCGACGGCGATGAACAGCCCGACCAGGCCGCTGGTGACCTTCACCCCCGTCGTCAGGATCGACCCTCCACGCGGTCGCGGCTGGCGGCCCATCAGTCCGGGCGTCTCCAGGTCGAAGCCGAGCGCGATCCCGAACGGCGCGTTCACGAGGAAGTTGATCCAGAGGATCTGCGTCGGCGTGAACGGCTGGCCGCCGGCGATGTTCAGCAGCGTCGCCCCGAGGAACGTCAGGACGAACGCGACCAGCTCGAGCAGGACGAACCGGATGTACTTGTTGAGGTTGTCGTAGAGCTTGCGGCCCTGTTCGACGGCGTAGACGATCGTCGCGAAGTTGTCGTCGGACAGGATCATGCGTCCGGCGTTCTTGGCGACCTCGGTCCCGGTCCCCATGGCGACGCCGATGTCGGCGGCCTTGATGGCCGGCGCGTCGTTCACGCCGTCGCCCGTCATGGCGACGACCTCGCCCTTCTTCTTGAGCGTCTCGGCCAGCAGGACCTTGTGCTCGGGGGCGACGCGCCCGACCACGCCGATGTCGTCGATCCTGTACAGGCGATCGCGCTCGGTCATCGCGGCGAAGTCGGCGCCGAGGATCGATTCGCCGGGGATGCCGAGCTGCTTGGCGATCGCGGCGCCCGTGACGACGTCGTCGCCGGTGACCATCCGCACCCGGATGTGCGCCGCCTGCGCGTCCCTTACGGCGGCCTTCGACTCCTCGCGTGGCGGGTCGACCATGCCGACGAGGCTCGTCATCTCCAGGTCCGTGACGTGCGCGAGCAGGTCGCCGTCCGGGTCGAAGCTCCCCGCATCCAGGTCCTTGAACGCCGCGGCCATCACGCGGAGGCCTTCGCCTTCCATCCGTTCGATGTTCCGCTGCGCCCGCTGCTCCAGGTCGTCGTCCCACGGGATGCTCGTGCCGCCCGACAGCGCGGTCGCCGCGCGGGCCACCACCGCCGGCGCCGCACCCTTGACGAAGCAGCGGACGACGTCGTTGCCCGACGCGTCCTTCGCCTGGTTGAACGTCGCCATGAGCTTGTAGCTCGGGTCGAACGGCAAGGTCGCGAGGCGGGGCAGCTCCTCCCGCGTCCCGTCGATGTGGAGCCCTGCCTTGTGCGCCAGGACGAGCAGCGCACCTTCCGTCGGATCGCCGACGACCGTGCCGTCGACGAGCTTCGCGTCGCTCGCGATGACGTAGGGCAGGATCGCGCCGTCGAGCGTGTCCGTCTTGCCGGCGGGGTGCGTGATCTTCCCCTCGAGGCTGTAGCCGGTGCCGCTGATCCCGTAGCGGTCGGTCGGATCGACGACCTCCACAGCCGTCATCTGATTCATCGTGAGCGTCCCCGTCTTGTCCGAGTTGATCGCGGACGTGAACCCCAGCGTCTCGACGGACGGCAGGTCCTTGACGATCGCCTTCTGCTTGGCGAGCTCGACGCTGCCCATCGACAGGACGACCTGGACGACCATGGGCAACGCCAGCGGGATCGCCGCGATCGCCAGCGCGACCGCCGTGTTGAACAGCGTCTGCCACGACTGCCCGCGCGCGAGGCCGAGCGCGAACATGATCAGCATCGTCAGCCCAGCGGCTCCGACGATCCACAGCGTGAGGGAGTTCATCTGCTTCGTCAGCGGCGTCTCCTCGATCGCCGTCGACGAGAGCATGTGCGCGATCTTCCCGACCTCGGTCTCGCTCCCCGTGCCGGTCACGATCATCACGGCACTGCCGTGCGTGACCGGGGTGTGCATGAACGCCATGTTCGTCTGGTCGCCGGGCCCGAGCTCGTCGCCCGAGAGCGTCTCGGCGTCCTTCCCCGCCGGCACGCTCTCACCCGTCAAGGCCGACTCGTCGATCTGCAGCGCGCTCGAGGTCACGATCCGCCCGTCCGCCGGCACCTCGTCGCCCGCCGCGAGCAGCACGACGTCGCCGGCGACCAACTGTTCGGCGGGGATCTGCGCCTCCGCGCCCTCGCGCCGAACGCGCGCGGTCGCCTTCATCATCGACTGCAGCGCGTTCATCGCGCTCTCGGCCTTGCCCTCGTTCCGCAGGCCCCCGACCGCATTGACGACGGTGATCAGCGCCAGCACGATGGCGGTGCTCCACTCCTGGATCACGAGCGAGACGACCGCTGCCCCGACCAGGATCAGCTGCATGTAGCTCCGGTACTCGTCGAGGAAGCGACGGAGCTTCGACGGCGGCTCCTCCACCGGGAGCGCGTTGGGGCCGTCGCGTTCGAGCCTCTTCGCGGCCTCATCGGCTGAGAGGCCCTCGTCCGTGACGACCCCCAGCTTGCCGGCGACGTCGGCCGGCTCCATGGCGTACCAGCGCTCGCCGGCGGCCGCCGAGCGCCCGTGGTCTGCATCCCCCGTCGTCATCACGATGCTCCTTCCGGCGGTTCGATCCACCGACCGTTCCGTGTTCCGTTCCGCACAATCATGGCGGCTCTTCGGGCCCGACGACCGCCGCCGGGTGAGCCCGCCGCCGCGATACACCGGCCCGAGGTCGATCTCGGCGGAGCCGCGGTACCGTTGCGAACCGCGCGATGCCCGGACCACCGACCGAACGGAGGGACCCGATGAGCGACGAAGGCGCCTCAGCGACCGGCTCGGAGAGCCCGCCGCACTTCGTGCACGGCCAGCTGACCTACCTGCAGATCCCGGCCGCGGATCCGATGCGTTCGGCCGCGTTCTACGAGGCCGTCTTCGGATGGCGGATCGAACGCCCGTACGCGAGCTTCGAGGCGCCCGGACTGATCGGTCAGTGGGTGGACGATCGCCCGCCGGCGCCGGACGCCGGCCCGATGCTGTGGCTCAACGTCGACGACATCAAAGAGGTCCTGCGCTCGGTCGGGTCCCACGACGGCGAGGCCTCGAGCGAGCCGGCTCCCGACGGACCGACGCGTCTTATCGCGACGATCCGCGATCCGGGCGGCAACGCGATCGGGCTCGTCCAGCTCCTGCCGGGGTCCTGAGCCTCCCGGCCTGGCGCGGAGGGCCTCGCTCGGCCCGGCCACGGCGCCGATCGCGAGAAGCGTCGGTCCTCGCGCCAGACGGCGAGGTGCGCCTTCATCATGCAGCCCGTCTGGCGAGAGCACCCCGCCGGTCACCTCGCTCTGGAGCATGTACGAGCCGCTTCGGCTTGTCGTGGTACAGGCCGTACCACTTCAGCCGAACAGCACCGTCCCGGAACGTGTCAAACCCGACATCCGTTCCGCGGTCGGATCGTCCCCCACGCGCTCGACGCCGTCGCCCCGGACGACGTCCAGGCGGGGCGCGACGCGCCAGAAGTCCGAACGCCGCCGATCCCACAGGGCAAGGATCGATCCGGCGTTCGTCGAGCGCGTGAGCGCCGCGTGCCGTTCGACCAGCGCCCGCAGCCGGTCGGACTCCTCGAAAGAGGGCCGGCGCGCGTCGACGGGCCCAGGTGCGATCTTCGCGGGGAGCAGGCCCTCCGGATCGAACACGAACGCCTCGCCCCCGGACATCCCCGCCCCGACGCCACGGCCGACCGGACCGATGATCACGACCGTGCCGCCGGTCATGTACTCGCACGCGTGCTGGCCCGCGCCCTCGACGACCGCGACCGCGCCGCTGCCGCGGACGGCCAGCCGCTCACCCACACGGCCCGCCACGAACAGCTCGCCGCCGGTCGCCCCGTACAGGACCGTGTTGCCCGCCAGCACGGGGTCGCCGGCATCGTCCTCGGGCGGGCGGATCACGACGGTCCCACCGCCCATGCCCTTGCCGACGTAGTCGTTCGCCTCGCCGATCAGCTCGAACGTGACGCCGTCGGCGAGGAACGCGCCGAAGCTCTGCCCGGCCTGGCCGTCGAACCGGATCCGCGCGACGCCGGGCGGACGCTCCACGCCGAACCGGCGTGCGATCTCGCTCCCGAGGCGCGCACCGACCGCCCGGTCGCCGTTCGTGATGCGGTACCGGAGCGCGGCCGCATCGCCGCGCTCGATCGCCGGGAGCGCATCGTCCGCGACGCGATCGCCGAGCGTCGAGCGCTCGGCCCGCGGGCGGACGCCCTCGCGGTCGCCCACCGCCGCGGGTCCGGCGGCCGATCCCTCCGCGGCCTCGAGCAGCCCCGACACGTCGAACCCACCGGCCCGCGACCCGTCGGCCGGCGCGGTCGCCAGCAGGTCCGTTCGGCCGACGGCCTCGTCGAGCGAACGCAGTCCGAGCGCCGCGAGTCGCCGGCGGACGTCCTCCGCGACGTGCACCAGGTACGCGGCCACCTGCTCCGGCGTCCCGGCGAACTTCCCCCGCAGGTCCTCCCGCTGCGTCGCGATGCCCGTCGGGCACGTGTCCCGGTGGCAGGCCCGAACCATGATGCAGCCCTCGGCCAGCAGGAGCGCCGTGCCGAACGAATACTCGTCGGCGCCGAGGAGCGCCGCGATCAGGACATCGCGTCCGGTCTTGAACCCGCCGTCGACCCGCAGACGGACGCGCTCCCGAAGGTTCCCTGCAACCAGCATGCGCCGCGCCTCGGCGAGCCCCACCTCCCACGGCAGGCCGGCGTTCTTGATCGACGACAGCGGGCTGGCGCCGGTCCCGCCGTCGGCGCCGGCGATGTGGACGATGTCGGCCATCGCCTTCGCCACGCCCGCCGCGATCACGCCGACGCCCACCGTCGATACGAGCTTCACGCTGACGTCTGCCCGAGGGTTCGCCTGCCGCAGGTCGAAGATCAGCTGCGCGAGGTCCTCGATCGAGTAGATGTCGTGGTGGGGCGGGGGACTGATCAGCCCGACGCCCGGCGCCGTGTGCCGCAGCCTGGCGATCTCGGCGGTGACCTTGTGCCCGGGGAGCTGCCCGCCCTCGCCGGGCTTCGAGCCCTGCGCCATCTTGATCTGGAGCTCCTCGGCGAACGCCAGGTACTCCGGGGTCACGCCGAAGCGACCGCTGGCGACCTGTTTGATCGCAGAGTTCCTGCGAGGGTCTCGGAACCGCGACCGGTCCTCGCCTCCCTCGCCGGTGTTCGCGCGCGCGCCGATCGATGCGAGCGCCTCGGCGATCGTCTCGTGCGCCTCCGCGGACAGGGCTCCGTGGGACATCGCGCCGGCGGAGAACCGTCGCACGATCGCGGCGGCCGGTTCGACGTCGCGCAACGGGACGGGTGGACCCACCGGCAGCGGGCGGAGGAGATCGCGCGGTTCGGCCGCGGGGCGTCCGTCCACCAGCTCGGCGAACCGCCGGAACCCGGCGTCGCCCGTCGGTTCGGCGCCGCCGACGCCGACGGCCGCGTGCAACGCGTCGATCACCTCGGGGTTCGTCGCGTGGAACTCGCCCCCCGTCCGATGCTTCACGAACCCAGGGTTCGCGAGCGCCGGCGCCGGAGCGCCGAACGCTGCGCGGTGCCGGGCGACGGCATCCTCGCCGAGCGCACCGAAGCCGATGCGTCCCGGCACGCAGGCCGTCCCGTTGAGGCAGCGGTCCACGACGTCGTCCGTGAGCCCGATCGATTCGAACGCCTGCGCGCCGCGGTACGCCTCGACCGTCGAGATACCGAGCTTCGACATGACCTTCCGCACGCCGTCCTCGATCGCCCGGCGGAAGCGCTCCTGCGCCTCGGCGGGGCTGGGCCGGTCGCCTCCGATCCGGCCCTCGTCGGCGAGCGCCGCGAGCGCCGCCAGCGCGAGCCGCGGGACGACGACGTCGGCGCCGTACCCGAGCAGGCAGGCCACGTGGTGCACCTCTCGCGCCTCGCCGGTGTCGACGGCCAGGGCGGTGCGGCCACGCAGGCCGGCGCCGATCAGCCGCTGCTGGACGGCGCCGGTCGCCAGCACCGACGGCACCGGCGCCCTCAGGGGGCCGACGGCCTCGTCGGAGACGACCAGCAGCGCCGCGCCGCGTCGTACCGAGCGTTCGGCTTCGTCCGCGATGCGGCGACACACCCGGTCCAGGCCGGCCGGTCCCTCGTCGACGTCGAACGTCGCGTCGAGGCGCGCGACCACGAACGGCCCGTGGCAGAGGCGGTGCAGGCCGTCGGGGAACAGGAGGAACGAGGGCAGCTCGACGAGCGACGCGGCGTCGGGACGCTCCGTGAGCAGCGGCGCTCGCGGGCCGACGAGCGTCCGGATCGACATCATCGAGCGCTCGTGCAGCGGGTCGATCGGCGGGTTCGTCACCTGCGCGAACCGTTGCTTGAGGAAGCCGAACACCAGTCGTGGCCGGTTCGCCAGCGGCGGCTCCGCCGTGTCGTCGCCCATCGACGAGAGCGGCTCCTTCGCCTGCGTGCCCATCTGCCGGAGGGTCCCGGTGACCTCCTCGGACGTGTAGCCGAACGCGACCTGCAGCCGCGTCAGGTCGTCCGAGCGCAGCGTGTCGTCGACGCCCGGTTCGAGCGGGCGACCGGCGGTGCCGCGCCGAAGGTGCATCGACAGCCACACGCCGTACGGCCGGTGGGACGCCAGATCGGACGAGATCTGGAAGTCCTCCAGGAGGCCGCCCGCCGCCGGATCGACGACGATCATCTCCCCGGGCCCCAGGCGTCCCCGGCGCACGCGGCCGCGGCCCTCGACGTCGACCACGCCGGCCTCCGACCCGCACGCGACCAGCCCGTCGTCGCAGGCGACGAGCCGCAGTGGCCGCAAGCCCCCCCGGTCGAGGCGAGCGCCGACGACGTGGCCGTCCGTGAAGACCAGCCCGGCCGGACCGTCCCACGGTTCGAGCAGGCACGCGTGGTACCGGTAGAAGTCCGCGAGCGTCGGGTCGACGCTCGGGTCGTGCTCCCACGCGGGCGGGACGAGCATCGCCATGGCGTGCGACAGCTCCCGTCCTCCGCGTGTCAGGAGCTCGGCCGCCTCGTCGAGCATCGCCGAATCCGAACCGCCCTCGTCGAGGGTGGGCGCCAGGAGCCCCTCGCTGAGCCCGGGTGGGGCGCCCAGGCGACCCCGCCGCGACCGCATCGCGGCGGTGTTGCCACCGAGCGTGTTGATCTCGCCGTTGTGACAGAGCATCCGGAACGGCTGCGCGCGCTCCCAGCTCGGCGCCGTGTTCGTCGAGAACCGCTGGTGGTAGACCGCGAACCACGCGTCGAACCCGGGATCGGTGAGGTCAGGGTAGAAGGCGGCGAGCTGGTCGGCTGCACAGAGCGCCTTGTAGGTGACGGTCGCGAACGACATCGAGGCGACGTAGAGGGAGACGCCACTCGCACGAACCTCACGTTCGATCCGCCGCCGCGCCCGGAAGGCGGCGGCCTCGAGGGCTGCATCCAGCTCCGCCCCCGCGCCCCAGGGACGCCGCAGCAGGACCTGAGCGATCGCCGGTCTCGTCCGCCCGGCGTGGGGGCCCAGTGCGCACGGATCCACCGGCACCTCGCGCCAGCCGAGCACGTCGACGCTCTCCGCACGCAAGCTCCGCTCCACGATCGCGATCGCCTCGCCCGCCGTCGCGGCGTCGGGCGGAAGGAACAGCATGCCGAGACCGGCGTCGGCGAACAGCGAGCGCGGGATCGGCACCAGGAGCCCGGCGCCGTCGCCACTGACCCCGTCGGCCGCGACGGCGCCCCGGTGGCGGACGCGCCGGAGCGCCTCGAGCGCGGTCGCGACCAGGCCGTGGGTCGCACGGCCACCCGCGTCCGCGACGAACCCGATCCCGCACGCGTCCCGCTCCCGAACCCGTTCGACCATCGACCGACCTCCACGGATACACGAGGACCCTTCGCCCTGGGGCGAAGGGTCCAGGCTGCGACGGGCGGCTCCACGCCGCCCGTCGCGGATCAGGCGGTTACGGCCGACCTGCCGCGCTCCTCCTCGGTTCCCACACGCATATCCATATTGGCGCGGGAGTATGGGTCCGATTGTCCATCCTGTCAAGCAGCCGAACATGACCCGCGTTGCCCGCTCGAATTAACGAGACCGAAACGCGACCGGAACGTGCCGGCAACCCCCGGTGCCGTATAACCCCTGCGATCGAACGGTAAGGCGAGTTGACCAACGGGAGGTCGGGATGGCGCAGGTCGACACCGGAGACACCGCCTGGGTGCTCGCGAGCACGGCGCTCGTGATGTTCATGACCGTAGGCCTCGCGCTGTTCTACGGCGGCCTGGTCCGGGCGAAGAACGTCCTCGGTACCGCGATGCAGTCGATGATCGCGCTCGCCGTGGTCACGATCACCTGGGTGCTGATCGGCTACACCCTGGCGTTCGGACCCGATCACGGAGGTGTGATCGGGGGCTTGACGTACCTCGGACTGAACGGCGTCGGCGCGGACCCGACGCCGCTCGCACCGACCGTGCCCGCGACGGCCTTCATGTCGTTCCAGATGATGTTCGCCGTGATCACGCCGGCATTGATCACGGGGGCCTTCGCCGAACGGATGCGGTTCGGCGGGTGGCTGCTGTTCCTCACGATGTGGAGCGTGATCGTCTACGCGCCGGTGGCGCACTGGGTGTGGGGTGGGGGCTTCCTCGGCGCCGGGCACCTCGGGGCGCTCGACTTCGCCGGCGGAACCGTCGTGCACATCAACGCCGGCGTGGCGGCGCTGGCGGCCGCGATCTACCTCGGCCGGCGGCGCGGGTTCGGCACGCAGCCGTTCGTTCCACACAACGTCCCGATGGTGGTCATCGGCGCGGGGATCCTGTGGTTCGGGTGGTTCGGCTTCAACGCCGGCAGCGCCCTGTCCTCGGGTGGCCTGGCCGCGAGCGCGTTCGTGGCGACCCAGCTGGGGGCGGCGGCCGGGCTGATCGGGTGGTTGATCCCGGAGTGGCTGCGCCAGGGGAAGCCGACCACCGTCGGCGCGATGACCGGCGCCGTCGCCGGGCTCGTCGCGATCACGCCGGCGTCGGGCTACGTGGGGCCTGGCGCGGCGATCGTGATCGGCCTCCTCGCCGGATCGGTCTGCTTCTTCGCGGTGAACCTGAAGACGGCGCTGCGGTTCGACGATTCCCTCGACGTCGTCGGGGTCCACATGTTCGGCGGCATCGTGGGCGCGCTGCTGACCGGGGCGTTCGCGAGCCTCGCGATCAACCCGGCCGGCGCGGACGGCAGCATCGAACAGGTTGGGAAGCAGGCCGTCGCGGTGCTGGTGACCCTCACGTTCTCGTTCGTGGCGAGCTTCGCGCTGCTGAAGCTCACGGATGTCACCGTCGGGCTGCGCGTGACCGAGGACGAGGAGGAGCTGGGCCTGGACCTCGCCGAGCACGGCGAGGTCGGGTACACGCCCTCACCCCGCGGCCGCCTGATCCCGCCGGGCACGTCCGGCGAGCCCGACGGGGAGCGCGTTCCCGCGCACGCGCCCGCGCAGCTGATCGACCCGATCCTCGGTCCCTCCGGCTGATCCGGCGCCCGCTGCCCGTCCCTCGGCCGCGGGCGGCTCGACGAGGCCTTTAGCCGCAGACCGCGCCCTGCGCCGCGGAGGAGACGAGCCGCGCGTACTTCGCCAGCGCGCCGCGCTCGTACCGCGGGGCTGGGGCCTTCCACCCCTCGCGGCGGCGCGCGAGCTCGGCCTCCGGGACCTCGAGGTCCAGGCGCCGGGCGTCGACGTCGAGGACGATCGGGTCACCCTCCTCGACCAGGGCGATGGGGCCGCCGACCGCCGCCTCGGGCGCGACGTGACCGATGCAGAATCCGTGCGTCGCGCCGCTGAACCGGCCGTCGGTGACGAGCGCCACCTCGCGCCCGAGCCCGGCCCCGATGACCGCGCCGGTCACGGCGAGCATCTCTCGCATGCCCGGCCCGCCCTTCGGACCTTCGTACCGGATCACGATCACGTCACCGGATTCGACCCGCCCGCCGGTCACGGCGTGGAACGCGTCGTCCTCGGCGTCGAAGATCCGCGCTCTCCCCCGGAAGGCGCGGCCGTCCATCCCGGCGATCTTGCCGACGGCGCCGTCGGGAGCGAGCGAGCCGCGGAAGATCGCGGTGCCGCCTTCGGCGTGGATCGGCTCGCCGATCGGCCGCACGACGTCGCCGTCGGGGGCCGGGGGTGCGAGCGCCGCCAGGTTCTCGGCGACCGTCGAGCCGGTGACCGTGACCGCGTCTCCGTGCAGCAGGCCGGCGTCGAGCAGGTCGCGCATCACCACCGGCAGGCCACCGACGCGGTCGAGGTCGCTCATCACGAACCGCCCCGCGGGACGCACGTCCACGATGTGCGGGACGCGACGGCTGATCCGATCGAAGTCGTCGAGCTCGAGCTCGACCTCAGCCTCGACGGCGATCGCCATGAGGTGCAGCACCGCGTTCGTAGAACCGCCGCAGGCCATCACGACGGTGATCGCGTTCTCGAACGCCTCCCGAGTGAGGACCTTCCGTGGGCGGATGCCGCGGCGGAGGCACTCGACGACCGCCCCACCGGACATCCGAGCCAGCACGTCCCGCCGGGTGGACACCGCAGGCGGCGAGGCCGACCCCGGCAGGGACATCCCCAGCGCCTCGGCGGCGCACGCCATCGTGTTCGCCGTGTACATGCCCGCGCACGAGCCCGGGCCGGGGCACGCGACGCGTTCGATGCCCCGGACCTCGTCCTCGGTCATGGTGCCGCGCGCCGCGGCGCCGACCACCTCGAACATGTCCTGGATCGTCACGTCCTTCCCCTGCCAGTGGCCTGGAAGGATCGTGCCTCCGTACAGGAACACGGCCGGCAGGTTCAGCCGCGCGCAGGCCATGAGCATGCCCGGGAGGGACTTGTCGCAGCCGGCGATCGTGACCATGCCGTCGAACCGTTCGGCGTGCATCACCAGCTCGACCGAGTCGGCGATCACCTCGCGGGACACCAGCGACGCGCGCATGCCCTCGGTGCCCATCGAGATGCCGTCGGAGACCGCGATCGTCGTGAACTCGACGGGCACTGCTCCCGCTTCGCGGACGCCGGCCTTGGCCTCCTGCGCGAGCCGGCCGAGGTGCACGTTGCACGGCGTGACCTCGTTCGCGGACGAGGCGACCCCGACCTGCGGCCGGGTGAAGTCCTCGTCGGTGAACCCGACGGCCCGAAGCATCGACCTGGCGGGGGCGCGTTCGATCCCCTCGGTGACGTCGGTGCTCCGCGGGCGGGTCGGGTCGCTCATCGTGGACGTCGAAGCGTAGCGCACGAGCTGGCGACGCGGGTTCGCGGGTGCGGGTTCACGGGGTCGGGCACGCGCTCCACAGGCCGCGATCGTGAAGGCGGGCGTCCCGCTGCGCCGCCAGGAACCGATCCGCGTACCGCACGTCCGGCGGAACGGTCTCGACCGCCGCGTAGCCCTCGGCGACCAGGTCCTCGTTGAACAACGCCCCGCCGACCCAGACGTACGCGAGCGTGCGACCGTACCGATCGAACCGGTCGACGTCGTACTCGAGGCGGACCCGGACGCCTGTGAGCCTGCTCTTCGTGAAGTTGGACGCAGCGATCGCGAAGCACTCCACGGGCGTGCCGGGCTTGACCGACTCGGGCGTGTCCACGCCGATCAGGCGCACCCGAACGTCGGCGCCGCCGTCGCGCACCACGATCGTGTCGCCGTCGACCACGCGCGTGACGAGGACGATCGGTCCCGAGAGCCGCTCCTCCGACGACTGCGGTGGACCCAGGGAACCGATCCCGGACCCGGCATCCTGTGCGGCCGAGCCACACCCGGCGATCAGCGCAACGCCGAGGATCGCGCCCGCCGAACGGAACCGTGCCCTCCGCATCCACCTCACCGGGACGACCGTGCGTCCGACGCGGTCAGTCGGCGCTGGTCCCCGGGGGGAGGTACGGCCGGAGCACCTCGGGCAGGAGGATCGACCCGTCCTCCCGCTGACCGTTCTCCATCAGGGCGATCAGGGTGCGGGCCATGGCACACAGCGTCCCGTTCAGGGTATGGACCGGCATCGTGCCGCCGCCATCGGCGACGCGCACCCGGCACTCCATCCGCCGGGCCTGGAAGTCGGTCGTGTTCGACGCCGACGTGATCTCCCGGTACCTCCCCTGGCCCGGGAACCATGCCTCGATGTCGAACTTCTTGACCGCGGACGCCCCCAGCTCCGCCGTGCAGACGTTCACGACGCGGTACGGGAGCTCCAACGACTGCACCCATTCCTCCTCGATCGCGAGCAGCCGTTCGTGCTCGTCCTTCGATTCCTCCGGCATCACGAACGAGAACATCTCGAATTTGTCGAATTGGTGCACGCGGAAGATGCCGCGGCTGTCCTTGCCGTACGTCCCGGCCTCGCGGCGGAAACAGGACGAATAGCCGAGATAGCGCAGGGGAAGATCGTCGGGGTCAAGGATCTCGTGCGCGTGGAGCGCTGCGAGCGTCACCTCCGACGTCCCGATCAGATAGAGCCGGTCGTCCGGATCGTCGGTCCGATAGATCTGGAACTCGTCGGTCGGGAGGAAGCCGGTGTTGAACATCGCCTCCTCGCGCACGAGGACCGGCGTGATCACGGGCGTGAGGCCGCGGACGGCGGCGAAATCGAGCGCGTAGCGCATCAGCGCGAATTGGATCGCCACCGCGTCACGCTTCAGGAAGTAGAACCGCGAACCGGACGCGCGCACAGCGCGTGCGATGTCGATCATGTCCAGCGCCTCGCCGAGGTCGACGTGATCCTTGACTGGGAAATCGAACCCCGGTGGTTCGCCCCACGTCCGGAGCTCCTCGTTGTCGTCGTCCGACGCGCCGTCCGGCACGGAGTCGTCGGGCGGGTTCGGCAGACGCGCGGACAGCTCGGCGAGCTCATGCTCGATCGTCGCGAGTCGCGGCTCGAGGTGCTTCAGGCGCTCGGACGCGGAACGAGCCTGTTCCTTCAGCGCCTCGCGCTCGTGCGGCGACGCATTCGCGATGGCCTTCGACGCGCGGTTCTGTTCGGCGCGGCGCTGTTCGACCTCCGTCGTCAGCACCCGCCGGTCCTCGTCGAGCGCCAGGACCTGATCCAACGTGAGGACCGCGGACTCCCCACGGCGGCCGAGGGCGCGCCGAACCGGTTCCGGATCCTCCCGGATCGCGCGTAGGTCGAGCACGGTGGCGCTCCCCGCTCCTCTGCTCCGGCTCCGGCCCCCGGCTCCGCTCCGCGGCTGGCCGGCTACGCGCCGGCCTTCGCGGCCTCGGGCGCGCGATCGGCGCCAGCGTCTGCCTTCGGCGCCGAGCCCGTCGACACGGCGGCATCGCCCATGATGGACTGACCCACGAAGATCGCACCCTCGGCCACCACGAGCGACTTCGACGTCACGTTGCCGTCCACCCGACCGCCGCGGGCCAGCTCGGCCTTCGATTTCGCCATGATGTTGCCCTTGAAGTTGCCGGCGACGATCACGTTCTGTGCCTCGATGTCGGCTTCGACCTTGCTCTGGCCGGACAGCGTGACGTCGCCCTCGGCTTTGATCTTGCCCTTCACCTGACCGTCGATCCGCAGGCTACCCGCCGACACGAGGGTGCCCTCGAGGCGGGCGCCCTGACCCAGGACCGTCACCTCGGTGGCGGCGCCGCCGCCCGTCGTGGGGGCGGCCTTGGAGGCCACCTCGTCGGGCTGGATCGGATCCTGCCGCTCGTCGTCACCGCGTCTGAACATCCCGCCTCCTCGCTTGGCTCGCCGCTCTGCCCGCTCTCGTCCCCGCCCCGGTGCGACCGCTCGTTCGCCTCACCGCGCTGGCGCCACCTCTCGCCGCCCCGTCATCGCCTCGCGGATCGCCTGCTCCTCTTCGTCGGAGAGATTGTGGACACTCGTCCCTCGTTGGACCGTCTTCGCGTAGCACCTGGTGTCCTGTCGGCCATTGATAGAAGTGATGACGATGCCGTCGCCCTTGTCATCCAGGAGCGCCGCTGAGAACGACAGCCGTCCGCCCATGTCCTCGAACGCGTCGAACCGGACCACACCGATGTGCCGAACGGTCGACCGGACCGCCTCGCCCAGCTGCTTCTCACCGTCGGCGAGTTGGATCACCGCGCCTTCGAGCCGCTGGATCGCACGTCCCTGGGCCTGCGCGATCGCGCTCAGGCGCTCGTCGTCGATCGGCGCATCGGCCCCGATGGGCGTGCGCGAGCGGCGTGCGAGCGCGAACGCGTACCCGAGCGCCAGCAGCGCCAGCACGAGTGCCGCGATCGAGATCACGGACAGCGCGGTACCCGTCAATTCAGCGGTTGCTAGGAACGCGAACAACGGCGAGACGATCCTCTCCCTGCGATGACAGGGCCGAAAGTATACTCGTGGCCCAGTGCGCCTCGCCTACTTCGATTGTTTCTCGGGCATCTCCGGTGACATGGCGTTGGGCGCGTTGGTGCACGCGGGCGCCGATCTGGATCGCATCACCGAGCAGCTCGAATCGCTCCCGATCGAGGGCTTCCTGATCGAGCGCGAAGAGACCGAGGACCACGGCATCGTCGCCGTCCGGCTCCACGTGAAGACCCGCCCGCAGGGCCTCATCCGCACCTACGCGAACGTGCGCGGCCTCCTCGAGTCCTCGAGCCTGACGCCGGGCGCGCGGCGCGTCGCGGGTCGGATCTTCAGTCGGCTCGCGGATGGCATGGGGAAGGTCCATGGGAAGGAACCCGAACTGGTGACGTTCCGCGAGATGGGCGAGACCGAGGTGACGGTCGAGGTCGTCGGCGTGGCGGTCGCGCTCGACCTGCTCGCCGTGGAGCGCGTGTTCGCGTCACCGATCCCGACCGGCATGGGGATGGCGCATCACGAGCACGGCCTCGTCCCGATCCCCAGTCCCGAGGTGGTCGAGCTGCTGCAGGCGGTCCCGACGTACACGCGCGGGATGCCGGTCGAGCTGGTCACGCCGGTCGGGGCGGCGATCGCGTCCGCCGTGGTCGAAGGCTTCGGCGACATGCCGATGATGCGAGCCGAGCACATCGGCTACGGGGCGGGACATCCGAGGATGGACTTCCCGAACCTGCTGCGTGTGGTGATCGGGGAGGAGGAGCCCGCGTGGCGCCGGGCCGAGGTTCCTCCGCCCTCGGCGCTCGATGCCCGCTCGCGACGGGAGGCGATCTCCGAGCATCCTTCCGCGGCCGCGCGGCTCGCGGCCTCCCCGACGCCGGCATGGACGTCGGCGAACCGGGCCGAGGCCGAGGACCAGCCACTGGAGGCCATCGTCGACGACCCCGGCGACGCGGTTCGGGGCGACATGCTCGAAGCGCTGGCCGACGCCGGCGCGACCGATGCGTGGGCCGCTCCCGTCGTGCGCCGCGGTGGACGGCCCGCGCTGCGCCTGTCCGCGATCTGCCCGCGCGAGGCGCGGAGCGCGGTCGTGAGCGCGATCGCGAGCTTGCCGGGCGCACGCCTCCTCGGCGGGGACGCCGCAGGCCCGTCGACCGATCAGTGAGTCCTCCGGTACGGGCTGACGGCCGACGAGATAGTAAGGCTCCTTTACGATAGACGGCTCCGCGAGTGTCCGCGGGCGCGCGCGCTGCCAGAGGAGCCCCGTGACGCGGATGGCGAATGCCCATACTGTGCGGCGGTCCAATGGAGCTGGGAGGTCGAGCGATGTACGGAACGGTCGCGCGGATCCGGGTGAAGCCCGAGAACCGAGACGCGCTGAGGTCTGTGATGGACGCGCAGACGCGGCAGGGGATCCCCGGGATGGTCACGTCGTACGCGCTGTGGGAGAACGAAGGCGACGTGGCGTGGTTGTTCGCGGTCTTCGAGGATCGTGATTCCTACGTTCGGAACGCCGACGACCCCGCGCAGCACGAGCGCTACCTGGAGTACCGCGCGCTGCTCGAGGACGAGCCGGAGTGGCACGACGGGGAGATCGAGCAGGCCTAGTAGTCACGCTCGCGTCACCCGAGCAGGTGACGTCCCTCAGAGACCCGTCGTCGCCTGGATCCGCCCGGACCGGACCGCCTCCCGGAGCGCCGCGTAGTCGCGTTCGTTCTGCTGCGCGTACACCTCGGCGAACGTCCCGACCGCCCGTTCGAACACCGTCCCGGTCCCCAGGTACGCCGCGATCGCGATGCGGTCCCCGGACCGCGCGTGCGCGCGTGCGAGCGTCCAGCCGCACAGCCGCGCGTAGAGGGTCATCGACTCGACGTCCATCGTGTCCACGTCGACCGAGAGCTTCCAGTCGTGGAGCTGCCGAACGTAATAGTCGTGCCGCCTGCCGTCGATGCCGTGGTTCAACTGGTACCAGCCCAGGAAGATGTCGCTCACCGTCTGCATGAATCGCTGACCTGCGACGACGCGCTGCGCGTGATTCCGGTACTCGCTCGGCCCGAGGAAGGGCTCGAGGACCGACTCCTCCGCCTCCTTGACCTGGAGGAACAGCGGGTCCCCGCCGTCGCGCCCGAGCATCAGGACGATCCACGCGCGGGTGCCGACGCTGCCCACGCCGACCACCTTCCTGGCCGCGTGGAGGTACCGGAACTGCTCCAGCAGATGGCGCCGTTCGCTCGGCAGCGACCGGCGGTACCCGCCCAGGATGCTCCGGACCTGCGCCTCGATCCGCGCGAGGCTGATGTCCTCGGGGACCAGATCCTCGATCGGCACGATCAGCGGTGGATCGCCGACGATGTGCGGGAAGCCGTCGACGACCTCGGTCAGCTTCGCGAACGCCTGCATGCTGTCGCGCGTTCGTGCCTTCGCGACCGTCTGCTGCGTACGCTTCGCCAACCGCGTCGGAACGGCGAGGGCTCTCAGCTCCGCCGGCATACGGTCGTCGGAGAGGTGTTCGTACCAGACGTCGAGGTTCCGCTTCGCTGCGAGGTCCGCCATCCCGAGCCGGTACTGCTGCGCGACCGCGAGCGCCGCGGTGCGCCCGTCCTTCGCGCGGAAGCCCCGGTCCGCGGCGGCGATCACGAAGCTCGCGGCCAGCCGCTTCACGTCCCACTCCCACGGCCCGGGGAGCGTCTCGTCGAAGTCGTTGATGTCGAACGTCATCCGGCGCTCCGGCGAGGCGAACCCGCCGAAGTTCGACAGGTGGGCGTCACCGCAGAGCTGGACATGCAGCCCGGAACGCGGCGTCGGCCCGAGGTCCGCGGCCATGATCGCGGCGGCGCCGCGGAAGAACGCGAACGGAGAGACGAGCATGCGCCCGTAGCGGATCGGGACCAGGTCCGGGACCCGGGTCTCGGCCTGCTGCTCGAGCACCGCGACCGGATCGGGTCGCTCGGCCGACGGTTCCCAGACGGCGTGGCTGGAGCGGGTGACCTCGGCCCGCGCGGCCTTCCCCCGCGCGACCCGTTCCTGCGGCGTCAGGTACGCGACGCTCGACGGCACGGGGAACCTCCGGCCCTGCAGCACCTCACGGGCCGGCGACGAACGCGTCGCGCTGCGAGCGCCCATCGTCCCGGCTCGTTCAGCTCGACCTCGAGCGCGACCCGAGCCGACCGAGCCCGCCGGCGCCGGCGACGAAGAACGTCAGGAGGATCCCGGCGGGAAGCGCTCCCCAGAACCCGACGTGGACGCCGACGTTACCGAGGAACAACATGAGGAGCCACGTCGCTGGGAACGAACCGATCACGACGACGACGAACAGGACCACGAGGAACCCGATCATGCCTTCCCCCTCTCCCGGTCGACCTTCGGTCGTGGCTCCGGGACCGCGGCCGACCCGGCGCCGAGCCACCCGCCTATCGTATGTCGCCATGCGGCGGGGATGCTGACCAGGGTGAAGGAACGAGCGCCCAGGCGGTCACCGACCCCGGTCTGGCTCGTCGCCGCCGGCATCGTCGCCCTCGTCCTCGTCGCGATCGCGGTGCGCGTGGGCCCGCCCGCATGGGACGCCTCCGTCTTCCGAACGCTCAACGACGTCGGCGACACGTGGGCTCGGCTCCTCGACCCGCTCGCCCGGCTCGCCTCACCGCTGGCGCTCACCCTCTTCGCGGTGGGAGCGGCGCTGTTCGTCGTCCTGTGGAACAGGTCGCCCGCACCGCTCGTCGCGGGCGCCGCCGCCGGCGCCGCCGCCTGGATCGTGGCGAACGCGGCGAAGCTCGTGGTCGAACGGCCACGGCCGTACGAGACCCTCGCGGACGCGGTGCTCCGGCAGAGCCCCGCCCACGGCACGAGCTTCCCCTCGAGCCACACGGCGGTGACGGTCGCGGTCGTCACCGCGCTGATGCCGTTCCTCCCCAAACCCGCGCGCGTCGTCGCGATCGGGTACGCGGTCCTGGTCGCCTGGTCGCGCGTCTACCTCGGGGTCCACTACCCGCTCGACGTGCTCGCCGGCGCGGGGATCGGCCTGGCGGTCGGCGGCGGGGTGTGGCTCGCCGTGGACCGGATCAGGGGAGGTCGGCGGCCCGAGGATGAGCAGCCCGGCGCCGTGGCCGGACCGACTCCCGGACGCGATCCGTGACCGGCCCGTCGCCGGCGGCGGGTCGCATGTCGTACGCATCTCGGCGGCCTCGGGACGCACGGCCGCGCGACCTCGGGACCCTCTGCCCCACGGCGCTTCGCCGCAGCTGGCTCAGCTCTCCTCGGGAGGCAGCGGCGGGCCGAGCACCTTCAGCCCGAAGTCCGAGGCTATGCTCGCCCACCTCGCGATCTCGGCCGCCACCTCGTCCGGCGTCGGCTCCGGCAGCCGCCGCTCGGCCGCCTCGCTTCCCACGGAGCGGTAGAGCTCCTCGAGCCCGGCTGGGACGACGAGGCCGAGGAACCGAACGGGCGACGATCCGATGACCCGGAATCGGTGGGGAACCCCCTTCGGCAGGTACATGAAGCTGCCGCGCTCGAGCCGCTGAAGCATGCCGCCGGCTTCGTAGAGCATCGCGCCGTCCAGGACGAAGAAGGCCTCTGCCTCACGGTGATGGACGTGCAACGGTGTGGCGACCCCCGGCGGTTGCGTGACCTCCATCACCGCGAGGGCACCCGCGCTGGCGGCGCCGTCCAGCTTCATCTCGAACAACGACGACATGGCCCACACCGCCTCGCCTTCGCCGCCGCCGACGTGGACCGGGCGGACCTCCTGCGCGACCTCCGTGTTCGACATGGAGCTTCTCCTTCCATCGACCCACTGACTAGAATGTGACTCCAACAACTAGAACGATACTCTAGTCCCGTGGGATCTGTCCATCCCGAGCCGCGGAGCCGCCTCGCCGCCGAGCGCGCCGAGGCGACGCAGCGCGCGATCGTGCGCGCCGCGGCTGAGCTCTTCGCCGAGCGCGGGTACGCCGGTACGACGATCGAGGAGATCGCGGGGCGAGCCGGGGTCGCCGTCCAGACGATCTACAACGCGATCGGCTCGAAGCGCGCCGTGCTGTCCCGGGCGCTCGACTTCTCCGCGTCTGGCCCGAACGCGCCGACGCCCGTCCGCGAGTTCCTCGGAGCCCGTATCCGCGACGAGCCCGACGCCGAGGGGATCATGCCGATCCTCGCGGACTGGTTCCTCGAGGCGAACGAACGGATCGCACCCATCTTCCGCGTGATCCGAGAGGCGGCCGCCGTCGACCCGGAGGTAGCCGCCCTGCAGGCCGAACGCGCGCGGCAACGGCTGGACGGGTACTCCGAAGCCGCCGGTGAGCTCGCCGCGCGCGGGGCGCTCCGTCCAGGTCTCGGGCCCGAGGAGGCCGGCGCGCTCATCTGGACCCTCGGCAACCACGAGATCTACCGGTTCCTGGTCATCGAGCAGGCATGGAGCCCTCAGCGGTACCGAACCTGGATCGAAGGGACCCTGCGTGCCGCCCTGCTCCCCGATGGCTCGCCTCGGCGAGGGGCGGTCAAGCGAGAGGTGCAGGAGCCGGCGTCGTAGCTCGACTCCGGATGCCCTCCGTTCTGGGGCCGAACGACCCTGACCGCGATCCGCGCCGTCGAGGAGCATCTCCTCGAGGACGGCGTGCGGGCACGGCGCCCGCCTCGACCGCGGAAGCCAGGGAGGCGAACGATGGAACCGTTCCATGCAGACGTGAAGCACATCGCGAAGGACAACGCGTCCTTCCGCACCGTCCTGTTCACCGGAGAGCACAGTCAGCTCGTCATCATGTCGCTGAGCGCCGGGGAAGAGATCGGCGACGAGGTCCACGAGGAGGACCAGCTCTTCTACTTCGTCGAGGGCGACGGTGAGGCGATCCTCGATGGTCGCCGTTCTGCGCTCCACGAACACGATGCGCTCTGCGTCCCCGCGGGCATGAGGCACAACATCCGCAACACGGGTGTGGAGCCTATGAAGCTCTTCACGATCTACGCCCCGGCGCATCACCCGGCCGGGACGGTCCACCGCACCAAGATGGATGCGCTCGCGGCGGAGAGGCACGAAGCGCTCGCCCGCTAGGGGCGCGGACTCCCATCGACGGAGCGGGATCCGTCCGGTACCGTGTCCGGGCGGTGCAGATGAGGATCGAAGGATGATTCCGGGCTCGGGCGAGCGGACTTCCCTGAGGGTGCTCGTAGCCGATGGTCTGACGCCTCTCCAGCGTGCCGTCACCGCGACGGTCACCTCGCTCGGTCATTCCGTGATCGCGGTGGAGGACTCCCTCGCGCGGGTCGGCGCCGTCACCGCCGCCGAGATGCCCGACGTCGCGCTCGTCATCGTCGGAGAGAGCTCGGACGATGCCCTGCGGACGATCCGCGAGATCGTCGCCGAGGCCGCGTGCCCGGTCATCGCGATCCTCGCCGTGGAGGATGCCGACTTCATCGATCAGGCGGCGAGGCTCGGCATCTTCGCGCACATCCTCGGCGGCAAGGACCTCGCGGAACTGCAGAGCTCGATGGACATCGCGTTGCGCCGGTTCGCCGAGTACCACGCCCTCGAGGGCGCGTTCGGGCGCCGGGCACTGACCGAACGCGCCAAGGGCGTGCTGATGGAGCGGCACGAGATCGACGAGGAGCACGCGTTCAACCTGCTGCGGGACGAAGCTCGTCGCTCCCAGCGGAAGTTGGTCGACGTCGCGGAGGCCGTGGTGAGCAGCCACCGGCTCCTGCCCCGCGATCGCGAGGGAGGTCCGTAGGGCCCTCGACCGCGGGGGCGCCTGGCTCGGCACGAGCGGCGCCCAGGTGTTAGAGTCCAGTAGCGCCACCATCTCGGTGGCGGCGATCGGCGACCCAAGAACGAAGGTCGCATCGGAGCCGGCCCCAGCATTCGGCCGCTCGGCAAGATCGAGCGTGCCATGGCGCGTCCGGAGCCAAGCATCCACGAGGGCGGTATCGGCGTGGCTCGACGTCGTTCCTTCATCCGTTCGTACCTCGCGCATCCATCCGTCGTGACGAAGCTCGATCGGCTCATCGCCGATCTGGATGGGTCCAGCGCCGCGCACGACGATGCGCGCATCGACATCCCTCCGAACCCCTCCCAGGGCGTTGAGACGGACCGCACATCCGGGACGCGTCGTGGATGACTGGCGCGAACGCGAGGTCAGGAACGAGGTCCGCTCGCGCGACCGCAACGAGTGGATCGAGACCGCGAGCACCGACTACGAGGCGATCCGCCCGATCGAACGCTACGTGTGCGAGTGCAGCTTCGAGCACTGCACGACGGTCCTCGAGCTGACGCGGGACGAATACGAGGGCGTGCGCGCCGAGGGCACCCACTTCGCGATCGCCCTCGATCACGAGAACCCTGAGGTCGATCGGATAGTCTCCGAGAACGACCGTTTCGCCGTCGTCGCGAAATTCCTGGAGATGCCGAGGAGACTCGCGCTCGAGACGGACCCTCGTCGATGACCCTTGGCCGGGTGCCTCCCCCAGTCATCGAAGCGGCGTCCGATCTCGACGTCACCGATACGGCCGAGCTCGGCCGGTATCGAGATCTCTTCCTGCGGGCCCCGGCGATCTACCTCGTCACCGACACGGACGGAACCGTTCGCGACGCGAACGCCGCGGCCCTCGCCTTCTTCCACGTCCCCGCGGGCGAGATCCTCGGGACCGAGCTCCTGCTCCTCACGACGTCGGACGCCCGGCGTGACCTCGCCGGACGACTCGCCTCGTTCGCGGCGGGCGGGGCCACGGAGGAGTGGGAGGTCCGGTTCGACGTGCCGGGACGAGGAGCAGGCGTGACCGCCATCGCAGCCGTTTCCGACATACGTGACCGGCGCGGCCGGATCCTCGGTCTCCGGTGGGTGCTCCATGACATCACGGAGCGCAAGCGAGCCGAGTCGCGGATCGCGCATCTGGCGTTCCACGACGGTCTGACCGGCCTGCCGAACAAGCTCCTGTTCGATGAGCTCGTGACCCTCGCGCTCGCCAGAGCCCGGCGCGACGGATCGGCCGTCGCGCTCCTGTACCTCGACCTCGACAGCTTCAAGGAAGTCAACGACAGGCTGGGTCACTCGTCCGGCGACGACCTGTTGCAGCAGATCGCGGGCAGGCTGATCACCGCGAGCCGAAGGACCGACGCGGTGGCCCGGCTCGGCGGTGACGAGTTCGCCGTCCTCCTCGCCGACCTCCGGATCACGGTTGGCAGCGCGCCCGGCTACGCGACGGCGCTCCGCGTTGCAGCTCGGATCCGGCGCGCGCTGGCTGCTCCCTACACGCTGCCCGATGGCGCGGCGCACGTCGAAGCGAGCGTCGGCATCGCCGTGTTCCCCAGCGACGCATCGAACGAGCAGGACCTCATGCGGACCGCCGACGCCGCCATGTACGAGGTCAAGAGGGGCAAGACGGACGCGGGCTGGGCCGAGGCTGTACCGGCCTCGCGGACCCCTGGCGCTCGGCGAGCGGATCCCGTGCCTCGAACCGGGCGACCGTAGGGTGGGCTCGTCAACGGGGCGCGAGCAACGGGCCTCCGTGGCACGGGACGCAGTCAAGCCGACCTGGCGCGGGGTGCTCCATCAGGCGGCGTTCTTCGTCGCGATCCCAGCCGGATTGACGCTGGTCGCCGTCGCGCAGGGAACGTCGGCCCGCGTCGCGGCCATCGTCTACTCGATCAGCCTGGTTGGGATGTATGGGACGAGCGCCGCGTATCACCGCCTGGCGCGTTCGGAAGCGGCCCGGCGGTGGCTCAAGCGCCTCGACCACTCGATGATCTTCGTGCTGATCGCTGGCACCACCACGCCGGTCGCCCTGTTCGGCCTGCAGCCACCGTGGTCGTTCGTGTTGCTCGTCGTCGTGTGGGGTGGCGCCGCCGCCGGCATCGCGATGAAGACGTTCGGGATCGAGCGGTTCCGGGTCGTGACCGGCGCCCTCTACATCGCCATCGGGTGGATCGTCATCGTGTTCGCGCCCCAGCTGATCCGAGGGTTGAGCCGAGAGAGCCTCCTGCTCGTCCTCCTCGGCGGCGTCCTGTACACGTGCGGGGCCATCGTCCTGTTGCGGAACCGGCCGGATCCCGCGCCGGCGACCTTCGGGTACCACGAGATCTGGCACTCCATGGTGATCGCTGCGAGCGCTTGCCACTACGTCGCCGTTCTGCTGATCCTCCTCGCCGCGAGGACGGCGATCGGCTGATCGCTGAGGCTCGCCGACGAGGGGAGACACATGCTCCCCTATCTATTTCCGCGGGAATCGCGACAGATCCGTCTCGGCCTGTGCATGCTCTTGGAGGACGCGACCCCGTCAGTGACGGGAGCAGAGTACCCACGGGATCACATCCGCCCATCCGGTCCCACCCGCCCATCCAGGCTCACGAGTCGACACTCCGGAGTGGTTCTGACCTCTCGATCCGGCTCGCCGCTCGCCTCGGGCGCTCAGGGCCATTGAGCCGAAGGAGACAACACCATGCAGCAGTGTCTGCGCATCGCGAGCTACAAGATCACCAAGGGCAGCTTCGCCGACATCGTCGATGCGGCCAAGGGCGGCATGCTCAAGACGTTCAAGGACCAGCCTGGGTTCATCCGCTACGGACTCGCCGACACCGGCGAGAGCACCTGTCTGTCGATCAGCCTGTGGGAGACGCACGCCCAGGCCGAGGCGGCCGTGCCCGTGGCAGCGACCTGGGTGCGCGAGCACCTCGGTGACCGCGTCGAGCTTCGCTCGAACCAGGTGGGCGACCTCGCGTTCTTCGAGGGCGTGCCCGCGACCGTCTGACCGAACGGTACTCCGAACCCGGCGTGGCCACACCACGCTCGGCGGTCGAACGAAGGGAGCCCACCGTCGTGGGCTCCCTTCTTCCGTTGGCGGACGCGGTTCACGCCGGCGGCGATGACCGTTCCAGTGCATGCGGTACGTTTCGTGCCCGGATCGAACGTCGACTCGACGGACCGGCGGTGCGTGGGGTGAACGAGACCGAACCGACGAAGCACGGCCGCGTCTCGTCCAGCGTCGCACGCGTGAGGGCGCGCGCCGAGGCGACGGCGGCCCGGATCGAAGACGCGAGACCGCGGTTCAGCGCACTCGACATCGGCCTGCAGACGTACGAACGCGACCGGGGCGCCGGCGGCAACCTCCTAGCCGGAGCGCTCGCGTTCCGAGCGTTCCTGTGGTTGATCCCGTACGTCTTCGTGGTGGTCGCAGGACTGGGCTTCGCCGCCGCAGCCGGCTCCGCCACGCCCGGAGAGGTCGCACACCGCTTCGGGATCACCGGCTTCGCGGCGCAGCAGATCGCGTCGGTGGCGTCGCAGGCCGAAGGCGGGCGCTGGCTCGCCCTCGCGGTGGGGTTGATCGCGCTGTTCGGAGCCAGCAGAGCCGCCGCGAAAGGGCTCCGAGCGGTGCACGCGATCGCGTGGCACACGCCGCCACTCGGGCTGCGGCACGGGAATCGCGCCGGCCTCGTGTTCCTGGGCGGCGCGTCGCTCCTGGTCGGCGCCAGCGCCGCCGCCAGCTGGCTTCGAGCCTTCTCACCCGCCTACGGGATCATCGTGATCGTCCTGATGTTCGCCTTGTACTCGGCGATCTGGCTCGGCGCCTCGCTGCTGCTGCCGCACGCCGACGCGCCGTGGCAGGCGCTGCTGCCCGGTGCGCTGCTCTTCGGTCTGGGGCTGCAAGCGATGCACCTGTTCACCGTGTTGTGGCTCTCACACCAGGTCAGCCACGCGACGCAGACCTACGGCGCGCTGGGCGTGGCCGTCGCGATGCTCGGCGTCCTGTACCTGTTCGGACGGCTGGTCGTCGCGTTCGCGATGCTGAACGCCTCGAGGTGGGAGCGGCGCCGGGCCGAGGTCGCGGCGACGTCGCCCACGTAGGACGCAGGCGATTCAGTCGTTCGCGGGCGAGGCTTCGGAACCTTCGGTCGACGGCTCGTCCGGCTGGCCGGGATCGGATCCGGTCGCTCCTGCCGAACGTGAGCGCGTAGACCTCCTGCCCTCTCGGGTACTCCTTCGTGGGCCGCAGCTCGCGGGCCACCGTGACGCCGAGCGCCTCGTAGACGCCGTCCTGTTCGCGCTGCAACCGTTCGCCGAGGTAGACGTTCGCGACGATCTCCTGCGGGAGCGCTGCCGCGGTGACCATGCGCACCGCGCCGACGACCGGTGAGCCGACGACCGTCAGCTCGTCCGCGATCTTCACGAGGTACCCGGGCCCCGCGTCCAGTCCCATCGAGAGACCGACGCCCGCGGACGGGTTCCTGGAATTGCTGCGGAAGTCCTCCAGGACGCGCCGGTGGAACAGCTCGATCAGCGTGTGGGCCGTGTGCACGATGTCGCCGACGGCCTGGACGAACCGATCCTCGTACTCGTCCGCCGACACGCTCTGCACGATCCATTACGCGAGGAACCCATCCCCGGTGAACTTGTCGAACCATCCTCCGGACCTCCGGATCCCCTGCCTGACGGAGGTCACGAACTTGTCCATCACGAGCGCGAACCGTTCGAACCTGACGGCTTCCTTCATGAGCGTCGTGGACTCGCGGAGTCGGCGGCCATCACGAACATCTGGATCGGCTCGCCGTCGATCACGGCATCGAGCAGTTCGGCCGTGCTGAACCGCTGGTCCCAGTCGGGCGGAGCGTGCGGCTTCAGCGACCGCGCGACGCGCGCACGCTCACGGTCTTGGTTCCGGGTTCGCGGTCCTGCCCCGGGCGGTCGCTCGGGCGCCATCGCACCTCCGCTGGCGTGGGGAGACGGGCCGTCAGTCTAGCCCGACGCCTCCGCGTCTCCCGCCGGCGGACCGAACACGAGCGTGAGCCATGAACGCAAGGCCCGCTCGGCCTCGTCTCGATCGACGCCGTCCGCGAAGAGGTGATGGCCGATCACCACCGTGCCGTCGAAGCCGCTGATGAACCGATACAGCGCGTCGGTCCGATCCTCGATGCGGTAGTCGAACCGGTGGAAGGTCCCGTCCGGCGCCGCGGTGCTCGTGCTCGCGAACCGTCTGGGCGGATCCCAGGTGGTCACGGTGGACTCGTCGGTGTAGTCGCCGATGCTCCAGCGGACGGTGCCGCCCTCGCGAGGTTCGATCTGGCTGCGGCCCATGAACCAGGAGTCCATGCCCGGGCCCGTGGCGATCGCCTCCCAGACCTGCTCGGGGCTGGCGCCGACCTCGAGGTCCTTCGTGATCTCGAACCGGTGTGCCACGGCTACGCTCCTCCTCAGGCCATGCTACCGGCCACGCGTCCGCGATCCCGCGACGGCGTCGACGCCGCGCGACCGAGCAGGAGCTCGCGCTCACGCGCGTTGGGGGTGAGCGAGGCGGCTCGTTCGAACTCCCGCCGCGCCTCGTCGTACCGGTCGAGCTTCGCGAGCAGATCGCCGCGGACGCTCGGCAGGAGGTGGTAGTCGCGAAGCGACGGCTCCGAGGTCAGCGCATCGACCAGCTCGAGGCCCGCCGCGGGGCCGAACGCCATCGCGACCGCGACCGCCCGGTTCAGCTCGACGACCGGCGACGGCATGATCTGCGCGAGCGCGTCGTAGAGCGCGACGATGCGCACCCAGTCGGACTCCTCCGGGGTCCGCGCGCGTGCGTGGCACGCCGCGATCGCCGCCTGCAGCGCGTATGGACCGAGGGTGCCCCCGAGCGCCTCGGCGCGGCCCAGTGCCGCCAGCCCGCGGCGGATCAGGAGCCGGTCCCAGCGGCTCCGGTCCTGATCGAGCAGCAGCACCGGCTCGCCTCCCGGACCCACCCGTGCGCGCAGTCGCGACGCCTGGATCTCCATCAGGGCGACGAGGCCGTGAACATCCGGCTCGTCCGGGGCCAGCTGCGCCAGGATCCGGCCGAGGCGCAGCGCGTCCTCGCAGAGCTCCGGCCGCACCCAGTCGTCGCCGGCGCTCGCCGAGTAGCCTTCGTTGAACACGAGGTAGATCACTTCCAGCACCGACGACAGGCGTTCGGCGCGCTCGGCCGCGGCGGGAACCTCGAACGGCACGCGCGCCTCGGCGAGGGTGCGCTTGGCTCGCACGATCCTCTGCGCGATGGTCGGCTCCGGGACGAGGAACGCGTGCGCGATCTCCCCGGTCGTCAGGCCACCCAGCAGGCGGAGGGTCAGGGCAACCCGCGCGCCCTGCGACAGGACCGGATGACAGGAGACGAACAGCAGGCGGAGAAGGTCGTCTCTTACCTCGTCGTCGAGCGCGGCCTCGAGGTCGGGCTCGGAGACCCGCCGTTCGGCCTCCATCTCCCGACCGAGCCGTTCGTGCGTGCGCTCGACCACCTCGCGGCGCCGGAAGTGGTCGAACGCACGCCGCTTCCCGACGGCCATGAGCCAGGCGCCCGGGTTGGCCGGGACGCCCGACCCGGGCCACTGCCGCAGCGCTGCGACGAGCGCGTCCTGCGCCAGGTCCTCGGCGAGGCCGACGTCTCCCACGATCCTCGCCAGGCCCGCGATCAGCCTCGGGGACTCGATCCTCCAGACCGCGTCGATCGCCCGTCGCGCGTCGGTCGTCGTCACGCCTGCTGCTTCGCGAGCTCCTCGCCGACCTTGCGGTGCCGATCGATGGCCGGGCTCTCGCCGAACTCGTCCAGCTCGAACAGCTGGCGGATCTCGACCTCGGCGTCCCCGTCGAGCCCGCTGCCCACGTCGAACGGGATGCGCTTCGCCCACTCGATGGCCTCGTCCTTCGACTTCACCTGGATCAGCCAGTAGCCGGCGACCAGCTCCTTCGACTCGGTGAACGGGCCGTCGATCACGGTGCGCTTCGCGCCGTCGAACCGGACGCGCACGCCCTCGGCGCCCGGGTGGAGGCCGGAGCCGTCCAGGAGCACGCCGGCCTTGACCAGCTCCTCGTTGTACCGGGCCATCGCGGCCAGCATCTCCTCGCTCGGCAGCTGGCCGGGGTCGGCATCACCCTTGACGAACACCATGAACCGCATGGTCTGTCTCCTTCCTGTTCGGGCCGGGGCCCCGGACGATCGACCGGTTCGAACCCTGGCTCCACCTACACGTCGGATGAGGTTCGCTGGGATCGACACGCCGGCGGATATCTCTTCCGCGTCGGTACCGATCTGGGGTCCGACCTGGCCGACCGCGGCATCGACGACCGTAGCACCCGGACGCTGTCCGGCGATGCCGTCGCCCAGGTCGATCGGCCAAACCGGATGAGCAAGGACGCGTGTCCGGCCAGGCCTACGGAGTGGAACCGCTCGTACCAGCGGAATATACGCAGCGCCCGCAGCGTGTTCCAGCGGCTAGGTCGACCGTCGCCGTCCCCGACGGCGACGTGGACCTTGCCTGGATGCGCGTTCTCCGGCAGCCAGGTGCCATCGGCCTGCTGCTTGGACCGGAGCAGATCGATCGCTTCGTCCACCCGCGGGTCCGGCACATCCCCGACCGAGCGGAAGTATTCGAGAGCGCGCAGCACGTCGTGGTGCAACCGGGTCCGAAACTGGCGTGTCTTCGCCACGCGCGACAGCGGTTCGGGACGTGCCTGCTTCGCGCATCGCATTACTGCCGAGCCGTCGTCGCGTGGCGCTACCGACAACGCCGAGGGTGTGCACGCCGCCGTGGACGGCTACGACGGGCGATGTCTATGCCTCTCCGGCCAACGGCTTCTCAGGTCGTCAGTATGACCGCGAAAGGGGCGGCGGAGTCATCCGTACCCGCCGATGGGTTCTGCCGCCTCAACGGGCACACGTTCCAAGGGACTTGGGAGAAGAGGCGTTGTAGGGTGCGAGACGAACGGGCCGCAGGAACGCGTCTTCGAATGAGTTCACCGCCCGCCGTTCCCCCACCCGAACGATGAGTCCCGAGTCGTACCGGAGTCGAAGGAACTGAGCGCCGCGGGGCAGCGGGGCAACGTTGGCGCTGTCGATCCAGCGAAGGAAGGAGGCGCGATGAAGTTCCGGGCAAGCGTCTTGGCGACCGGCAAGACCGCGACGGGCATCGAAGTTCCGACGGAAGTCGTCGAGAGGCTCGGATCCAAGCGGCCGAAGGTCCGGGCGACGATCAACGGCTACACGTACCGAAGCAGCGTGGCGCCGATGGGCGGGACGTTCATGCTCAGCGTGAGCGCCGAGGTCCGCGACCGGGCGGCCGTCACGGCGGGCGATACCGTCGACGTCGACATCGAACTCGACACCGAGCCCCGCGACGTCGCTATCCCGTCCGACTTCGACAGGGCGCTGCAGGACGACGCCTCCGCGAAACGGTTCTTCGAAGGGCTCTCCTACAGCCAGAAGCGATGGTTCGTCGACGGCATCGAGGGAGCGAAGAAGCCCGAGACGCGACATCGCCGCGTCGAGGCCGCCATCGCCAGGCTCCGGGAAGGCAAAGCCCAGCGCTAGAACCAGATGGGGACGGTCCGATCCCAGGACCAGGTGGCCCGGCACGAGGCTCGGCTGCGCGACGTGAAGACCGCGGTCCACCGCCTGCTGGACGGCCCGACGCCACGGAGAACTTCGCGCCCGCCTTCTGGTGGCTGACCGCGCCAACCGCCGTGATCTTCCGCGCGCCGACGGTCGAGTTCGCCTGGGATCCCCACCCTGTCGAGGCCGGCTTCGACACGCCACCTTCGTCACCGGGACGCGCACCGCCCCGTCAGGCAAGCACTGGGTGGCGAGCAGTTTCAGGCGGGAATGGGACAGTCCGTACACACGGGTAGCGTGACGACGGCACCGACCGTCGGGTCGAACCGCACCCACCTGCCCGACCCCGCCTCTTCAACCGCCAGCACGAACCACCTGCCCGCTGGCATGCCTCGGAACCTGAAGACCCCCGCGCCATCCGTCCTGGTGGTGGCGAAGGGTCTCGGTGAGTTCGCCCGCCCGCCTCCGAGAACGGAAACTTCCGCCCGGAAGACGCCGACCAGGGCTCCTGCGACCGGCGTCCGATGGCTTCCCTGGCTCGTGCGGCCGATGACGACCCCCGACAAGATGCCCGGTTGGCGCGGGGGAGGGGACGGTCCGCCAGAGCAGGAGACCAAGACGAACGTCATCAGGGCGAGCAGAGAGATACTCTTGCGCACACCGCTCCGACGCCGATCCCCGGTGCCTCTGTTCCGGATACGTTCACGGCGACGAGGAAGAGCCCACCGCTCGGCTACGCGGAGACGCTGATCATGGAGCCACAGGATCCCGGCGCGCCGATCTCGCTGGGGTCGGCCGTGCTCATGATCGAGCCGCCGCCGCCAGCCAGCATGTGCGGGATCGCGTGCTTGCAGCCCATGAGCTGGCCCTTCAGGTTGACCGCGACGATCCGGTCGAACAGCGCCATGTCGAGGGTGACGATGTCGGTGTCCAGTGCTTGGCAGAGGAGTCGGTCGCGTTGTTGTGCAACACGTCGAGGCCGCCGAACGACTCGACCGCCGTTTCGATCATGCGCACGACGCTCGATTCGTCCGAGACGTCGACGTCGGCGGCCACGGCGCCTTCGAACTCGCCGGCCACCCGCTCGGCCGTAGCTGCGTTGATATCTGCGACGACGACCGATGCACCTTCGCGCGCCATCACCCGCGCGGTAGCCTCGCCGATGCCGCTGCCGGCGCCCGTGACGATCGCGACCTTGCCCTCGAGACGTCCCATCGGCCGATCGTACGCCTACGTTCAGGTCTTCCGGGCCCCCCCGCTTGGGACTGCCTCACCACGCTGGCTTCTGCTTCGAAACCCCTGCTTGAGAGTAGGGTCCCAGGCCATGGATCGACCCATTCGCTACGCAAGCAACGGTGACGTACGCATCGCCTACCAGGTGGTCGGCGACGGTCCGATCGACCTCGTCTACACCGCCGGCATCTGGTCGAACCTCGACGTTATGTGGGAGGAGCCGCGGTGGGCTCGCTATCTCGACCGTCTCGCTTCGTTCTCCCGCTTGATCCTGTTCGACATGCGGGGCGTGGGTCTGTCCGACCGGGGGCCGGAGCCGCCCGTGGTTGAGGTACAGATGGACGACATCGGCGCCGTGATGGACGCGGCCGGCTCCCAAGCCGCAGCGGTCTTCGGGGGCGCCCGGGGCGCGGCACCCGCGGTGCTGTTCGCCGCCTCCCACCCGGAGCGCACCCGGGCCTTGGTGCTGTACGCGCCGTCCGTGCGGACGCTCGAAGCGCCCGATTTCCCATGGGGCTTGACCGAGGAGCGCTGGCGCGCGTCCCACGAAGAGTTCGTAACGGACACGGGGACCGGGGATGATCTCGACCGACTCGCACCGGACGTCGCCGACGACGACCGGTTCAGGCAGTGGTGGGCCCGGTTCGAGCGGCTCGTCGCTTCGAAGCAGCAGGTCCGCGAGCTTGCGGAGGTCCTCGGCCAGATCGACGTCCGCAGCGTCCTCCCGCTCATCCGGGTGCCCACGCTGATCCTCCAGCGCGCCGGTGATCTGGTCGTCGATGTGGAGCGGAGTCGGTACGCGGCGCGGAGCATCGCGGGGGCGAGGCTCGTCGAGGTCCCAGGGACCGACCACCTCCCGTTCCTCGGTGATCAAGGAGTCCTCGTCGACGAGATCCAGGAGTTCCTGACCGGCGTGCGCCCTGCGCCGGAGACCGACCGGATCCTCGCCACGGTCCTGTTCACCGACATCGTGGGGTCCACCGAACTCGCCGCACGCCTCGGGGACCGCCGGTGGAGCGAACTCCTCGTCGAGCATCATGGCGTCGTCCGCGAACAGCTCGAGCGCTTCAGGGGCATGGAGATCGATACCGCAGGCGACGGATCCATGGCCTCGTTCGACGGGCCCGCCCGAGCGATCCGGTGTGCCCGGGCCATCTCTGAGAGGGTGCGCGCGCTGGGTATCGAAGTCCGGGCCGGGGTGCACACCGGTGAGTGCCAGGTCGTCGGCGATGGGCTGGCCGGGATCGCGGTGCACATCGCCGCGCGGATCTGCGACCTGGCGGAGCCAGGCGAGGTGCTCACCTCGGGTACGGTTCACGACCTCGTGGCAGGCTCCGGTATCCCGTTCGAAGATCGAGGGACCCATGAGCTCAGGGGCGTGCCCGACCAGTGGCGGCTCTATCGGGTGGCCCGGTAGCCGGCTCGCTCGGAAATGGCTTGCGACCGGCCCGAACGGACCCTCTGCCGTTGTCAGTGGGCCAGAGTGGACACTACTTGAACCTACCCGCCGGTAGGGTCAGCCGGGCTCACACCAGGCAAGGACTGGTGTGCAGCCATCGATGACCTCCACGTTCCGGCTGATCTGAAGGGACCTCGCAGGCGCAGCCTCGAGTCAGGAGCCGTACCGCTCGATCAGCGGGTACAGGGTGCCACCGTCGTATGCCACATCGGTAGTATGGTTGTGGCATGGCGCGGACACGGATCAGCACAACGGTCGACGCCGAGTTGCTCGCGAGTGCGCGACAGGCGCACTCGGGTGTCGCCGATTCGGCGCTGATCGACGAGGCGCTCGCCGCGTTGATGGATCGCCGACGTGCAGCGGAGTTCGACGCGGCGTATGCCGCCTACGACGCGCACCCGCTCGACGAGGCCGACGAGTGGGGAGACCTCGCGTCGTTCCGTGCGGCCGCCGGCGCGTCGTGACCGCACTTCCCACGCGCGGCGATGTCTGGTGGTGCGAGCTCCCAGAGATCGGGCGCCGGCCGGTGGTCGTGCTCTCTCGAGATGCGGCGATCCCGCGTCTGCGGCGCGCGCTGATCGGGCCTTGCACGACCACGATACGCGGGATCCCCACTGAGGTCCTCCTCGAGCCTCGGGACGACCCGATCCCACTCGTCTCGGTCGTCAATCTCGATTCGGTCGAGAGCGTTTCGGTCGGCACGCTGGTCGAGCGCCTCGGCCGGCTCAGCGACGACCGCATGCGTCAGATCTGCGAAGCGCTCGAGATCGCGGTCGACTGCCGCGGCTGACGAACGCGAAGGCGTCCTTCCCATTGGCCCGACCCGACCGGCTCGAACCGCATCAGCCGACGTCGGCGATCAGCCGGCGGGATGCAACACATCTCCGGCCGAACGCTCGCGTCAAAGAGAGACTTTCGGCTTGGGCGAGCCAAAGGACTTGGCAAACGGGGAGTACGCGGCGTAGTATACCAGGTATGTCACTGAGTTTGGTCAAAGCATGAGCGTCCGGCATGCGCTTCTGGCCCTGTTGAGCGAAGGCCCGAAATATGGGCTGCAGCTCCGGCAGGAGTTCGAGGTGCGAACCGGTGAAGTCTGGCCGTTGAACGTAGGGCAGGTGTACACGACGCTGCAGCGCCTCGAGCGCGACGGATTGGTCGTGTCGGACGGAACCAGCGACGACGGCCCGCAGAAGGCGTTCCGGATCACGCCGGAGGGCGCGGAGGAGCTCGCTGGGTGGCTTCGGACCCCGCCCGACCTGTCGTCGCCGCCCCGTGACGAACTGGTGATCAAGGTGTTGATCGCTCTTCGGGTGCCGGGCATCGACGTGCACGAGGTCGTGCAGTCACATCGGCGGTATCTGGTGGAGCTGATGCAGGAGTGGACGCGACTCAAAGAGTACGCGGCCGATCGCGATCTGGGGTTCGCCCTGGTCGTGGACGCCGAGCTGTTCCGGCTGGAGGCGGTGATCCGGTGGCTGGACGCGGCCGACGGCCGTATCAAGAGGGCGGCGATCGACTCGCCGGCGATCGTCACCTCCGGCCTGCCCAAACTTCCGAAGAAGGCGGGGGCGCTCCGATGACCATGCTGGAGCTGCGGGATGTGTCGAAGGTGTACGGCGAGGGGCCGACCGAGGTCGACGCGCTCCGCGATGTGTCGCTGGCGGTCGACGCCAGCGAGTTGGTTGCGGTGATGGGACCGAGCGGGTCGGGAAAGAGCACCCTCCTGACCATCGCCGGGAGCCTCGAGCAGCCGACGCGCGGCGACGTGCTCGTCGGTGGAGCCGCACTGTCCGGGATGTCGCGCGATGACCGGGCGCGGCTACGCCGAAGGTCGATCGGCTACGTGTTCCAGGACTTCAATCTGCTCGCGGGGCTCACCGCGGCGGAGAACGTGTCCCTGCCGCTGGAGCTCGACGGGACGCACGCCAAGGCGGCGCGCGCCGCGGCGACCGCGGCACTGGAGGAGCTCGGTCTCGGCGAACGTGCATCGCGCTATCCCGACGAGCTGTCGGGCGGCGAGCGCCAGCGGGTAGCGATCGCCCGAGCGGTGGTGGGCGACCGTCACCTGCTGCTGGCCGACGAGCCGTCAGGGGCGTTGGACTCGGCCAACGGGGAGGCGGTGATGCGCCTCATCCGGGCGGCGTGCCGACGAGGAGTGGCCGGGGTCGTGGTGACCCACGACGCTCAACTGGCCTCCTGGGCGGACCGGGTGATCTTCCTGCGCGACGGCCGAGTCGTCGATCAGACCGCGCCTCCGCCCGGCGCTGAATCACTGCTGGCACCCAGCCAGAACCGATGAGCGCCGCGGTTCGGGAACGGGCCGCCGCACCGGCGGCGTTGGACGAAGGCGGCGGCCCTGCGCGCAGGGCGATGGCCCGCTGGGCATGGCGGCTGTTCCGCCGCGAATGGCGTCGACAGGCGCTCGTCCTGGCACTGCTCATCGTGGCCATCGCCGCCACCACCGTCGGGCTGGGGGTGGCGTCCAACGCCTCCAACCTGAAGGCCGATCCGACGTTCGGGACGGCCAACACCATCATCACCCTCGCCGGCTCCGATCCCAGCCTTGCGGCGGACATCGCGGCGACCCGGCATCGGTTCGGCACCGTGGAGGTCATCGCCCACCGGCCCATCCCGATCCCAGGGTCGGTGTCGACAATCGACCTGCGGGCTGAGAACCCCAACGGGCCCTTCGGCCACGTGACGGTGCGCCTCGACGCGGGCCGTTACCCGACCGGTCCAGGACAGGTGGCGGTGACCAGCGAGGTGGCGACGGACTTCGGCCTGCGCGTCGGGAGCCCGTGGAAGGAGAGCGACGGGACGCTGCGCGTCGTCGGCATGGTCGAGAACCCGCTCAACCTGCTCGACCGGTTCGCCCTCGTCGGCCCCGGGCAGGTCAGCCGGCCAACCACCGTCTCGATCCTGCTCAGCGCCAGCCGTCAGAGCCTTCAGTCGTTCAGGCTCCCCAGCGGCATGGGCGCACCCATCACGAGCCGCTCCGCGGCCTCCAGGGTCCGTGTGGAAGCGCTCGTGCTCGTCTTGAGCACGCTGAGCCTGCTCTTCGTCGGCCTGTTGGCAGTGGCCGGATTCACGGTCATGGCTCAGCGGCGCCTCCGAGCCCTCGGCATGCTCGGCTCCATCGGCGCCACGGATCGCCACATCCGACTGGTGATGTTGGCCAACGGCGCAACCGTGGGTGCCACCGCCGCGATCGTCGGCACCATCGTCGGACTGGCGGGATGGTTCGCGTTCGTGCCGACGCTGCGCAAGATCTCCGAACACCGGGTCGACTCCTTCGCCCTGCCCTGGTGGGCCATCGCGGCCGCCATGGTCCTCACGTTCGCAACAGCGGTCACTGCGGCCTGGTGGCCGGCGCGTGCCGCAGCCCGGGTATCCATCGTGGCCGCCCTGTCGGGACGCCCGCCCCGACCGCAGCCGGCCCATCGCTTCGCCGCCCTGGGCGGCGTCCTGCTCGCCGGCGGCATCGTCCTGCTCGCCTTCGCCGATCAGCGCCGGCCCGTCTTCATCATCGGCGGGACGATCACCACCGCGCTCGGCCTGCTGTTCCTGGCCCCGCTGGCGATCCAGGGCCTTGCCCTGGTCGGCGGGCGCTCGAGCATCTCGGTACGGCTGGCCCTGCGCGACCTAGGCAGGTACCAGGCCCGCTCCGGGGCAGCCCTGGGCGCCGTTACCCTCGCAATCGCCATCGCCGCCACGATCGCCATCAGCGCATCCGCCGCCCAGACTCCCTCCGTCGCCGGGAACCTCCCCGTCGATCAACTCGTGCTGTACCTCGTCCCGGGCGGTGACGGCTCCCAGGGGGTGCCCTCGCTGAGCGCGATCCATCAAAAGGAGGTGACCGGGGACGTCGACCGGCTGGCCGCGGCCATCCATGCCAGCTGGGTCCTGCCCCTCGATGAGGCGTACGACCCGCGGAGCCCCGCACTCCCGCCCCAACCGGGACCAACGGGCGGGGAGAGCATCCAACCTGGGCCGACGGGCGACGAGAGCGGCCTGTATCCGACTCCCTCGCTGGCCAAGGTGACCAGGATGTCGCGGGGAGAGCAGGTGTCCTTGGTCGTTGGCAACCTCTACGTCGCCACACCAGCCGTGCTCGCCCACTACGGTGTCCCTGCCACCGAGGTGGCTCCGACGAGTGACGTCATCTCCTCTCGAAGTGACCTCACCGGCCTCCAGATCTTCTACCCGGGCGACCGAAGGGGTCCGTCGGGGATCACCGACCCGAGGATCCAGGACGTCAACCACCTGCCCACCTACACCTCCGACCCGGGGACGCTCATCACCACCAAGGCCTTGCGGACGCTCCGTCTCCAGCCCATCCCGGCCGCCTGGCTCATCCAAACTCGCAACCCGCTGACCACCACTGAGATCCAGACCGCTCAGAAGGCGGGTGCCAGCGCCGGCCTCTACGTCGAAACCCGAAACCTGCAGGCTTCATTGGCGCCGCTGCGGGGCTGGGCAACGGCGGCGGGCATCCTCCTCGCGCTCGGCGTGTTGGCCATGACCGTCGGCTTGATCCGCAGCGAGGCCGCGAACGACCTCCGGACGCTGGCCGCCACCGGGGCCAGCAGCACCACACGCCGCACCCTCACTGGAGCGACCGCCGGTGCGCTTGCCCTGCTCGGAGCGATCCTCGGTACCGCCGGCGCATATGCCGCCCTCCTCGCTTGGCACCGTAGCGACCTCGGCCCCCTCGCTCGCGTTCCGGTCGTCAACCTCGTCGTCATCCTCGTGGGACTACCACTGCTAGCCACCATGGCCGGATGGCTGCTCGCGGGTGGCGAACCCCCGGTGATCGCAAGACGACCCCTTGAATGAGCGCTCAGGGCGCCGAGACCTCCTGTTCCGTGCCAAGAGGGGAGGGCAAAGCGGACAGCGACCGGATTCTCGACATGTCCCCCTACCTGCCGAAATGGCTTGATAACGCCAAAGGCGTCAGTGGGCGAGGGGGGAGTTGAACCCCCACCCAGTTGCCTGGACAGGATCCTGAATCCTGCGCGTCTGCCAATTCCGCCACTCGCCCGAGCGAACGGCCTTCGATGCTAACAGCCGCCTGCTACGGAACCTCCACGCGCCGTCCTCCGGGTAGCCCTGAGCGACCGGGGTAGGATGGCTGGAGTCCGCGGGGTTTCTACCTGCGGGAACCGACCTCACCCATGGGCATCCTGAGCGATTTCGAGCGCCGTCTGGAGAGCGCAATCGAGGGCATCTTCTCGAAGGCGTTCCGCGGCGGCGTGCAGCCCGTCGAGCTCGCCCGCCGGATCCTCAAGGAGATGGAAGCCGGCCGAACCGTCGGCGTCCGCCAGACGTGGGTGCCGAACCTGTTCGTGTTCTCCCTCGCGCGGGCCGACCTCGAGCGGTTCGCGCACACCGAGAAGGCGCTGCGCAAGGAGCTGGAGCAGGTGGTCCGGGATGGAGCCTCGTCGCGAGGCTGGGCGCTGGTCGGGCCGCCCCAGGTCGACCTCGACGCTGACGAGACGCTCCGGGAGGGCCGGTTCCGCTGCCAGGCGCTCCTGATCGAAGGCCCCGACACGGAGGGCGAGGCAGCCGTCGCGGCGGCGGAGGCGGCGCTGGCCGCGCAGGAGGCCGCGGCCGCAGAAGCCCACGCGCCCGCGCCTGACCGGATCGAGCTACCCCCCGAGCTGCTGACGATCGCGGGACCCTCGCCCGGCAAGGTGTTCGTCCTCGACAAGGACCGAACCTCCCTGGGGCGCCTGCCCGACTCGGACGTGCTGCTCTCCGACCCCGGGGCCAGCCGGCGCCACGCGGAGATCCGTCGCCAGAACGGCGAATGGATGATCGCCGACCTCGGTTCGACCAACGGGACGATGGTCAACGAGCTGACGATCGGCGAACGTCCTCTGCAGAACGGCGACCGCATCACGATCGGGCGCACGGTGCTCGAGTTCCGGAGACGCTGAGGCTCGGTGCCGGCCATCGTCCTGACCGTCCTGAAGCTGGTCTTCCTCGCGCTGCTCTACCTGTTCGTCTACCGCGTCGCGAAGGCCGTCGTCGTCGACCTGCGCGCCCCGCGCCGTGCCCCCGTGCCGGACGCGACCGGGGTCCCGCCGGTCGTCGCGCCGGCCGCCGCGCCGGTCCGCCGCAAGGGCAAGGCCCCCGGACAGATCGTCGTGCTGGACGAGAAGGGCAAGAAGTCGAAGGCGATCAAGCTCCTGGGGACCGTCCAGATCGGCCGCGCCGACGCGTGCCACCTGAAGCTGCCGGACACCTATGTGTCGCAGTTCCATGCGCGGATCTTCCCGCAGGACGGCTCGTGGTTCGTCGAGGACCTGGGTTCGACGAACGGCACGTTCCTGAACCAGCGGAAGGTCGCGGCGCCCTCCGAGGTGCGGGCCGGCGACCGTGTCCGTGTGGGCAAGACGACGCTGGAGCTCAAGGGATGAGGCTGGCCGTCGGCTCCCGCACGGACATCGGGCGCGCCCGGAAGCGCAACGAGGATTCGTTCCTGGTGCGCGAGCCGCTGTTCGCCGTCGCCGATGGGATGGGCGGCGCGCTGGGGGGCAATGTCGCCTCGGCGATGTCGGTCGAGGCCCTCGGCCACGCGGACGTCGAGACCCAGGGCACGAAGGCGCTGATCGCCGCGATCCAGGAGGCGAACCGCGCGGTGCTGGAGCGCAGCGACGCCGAACGCGACCTGCACGGGATGGGGACCACGATCACGGCGCTGTTCGTCGAGGGCGAGAAGGGCCATGTCGCCCACATCGGCGACTCGCGCGCGTACCTGCTCCGTGGCGGCGCGCTCCAGCAGTTGACCGAGGACCATACGGTCGTCCAGGAGCTGGTTCGCCAGGGCCGGCTCAGCCCCGAGGACGCCCAGCACCACCCCCAGCGAAGCATCCTCATGCGGGCGCTCGGGGTCGAGGAGGACGTGGACGTCGACGAGCTCACCCTCGACCTGCACGTCGGCGACCGGCTCCTCGTGTGTTCCGACGGCCTGAACGCGATGCTCTCCGACGACGGCATCGCCCTGGTCCTGGGCACGACGCCAGGCCCGCAGGATGCGGCCGACCGGCTGGTGGCACTGGCGAACGAAGCCGGCGGGAACGACAACATCACGGTGATCGTCGTGGACGTGCTGCCCGACGAGGCGGGAACCCCGGCGTCCGCCGGAACCGCCTCGACGGCTGACGGCGGCGGCGACCCGACCCAGACGGCGTCGATGCCGGCGATCACGGCCGAGGGACCCGTGGCTCCAGCGGCAGTGGCCGCTGATGCCGACGAGCCGGACGGCGGCGGCGACGGCGACGAACGCCGTCCGGGCCGGCGGCGGGGGCGCATCGTGGCGGTCGGCCTCGTCCTGATGCTGGCCCTGGGTGCGATCGGGGCGTTCGTCGGCGTTCGCGCCTTCCTGAACGCGCAGTGGTACGTCGGGACGTCCCGGGACCGGGTCGCCGTCTACCAGGGGATCCCGGCGAGCGTGCTCGGCCTCCATCTCGCCCGCGTCGCCGAGGTGTCGCCCCTGCCCGCGTCCGAGGCCACGCAGCTCCAGGGCTGGCAGACGCTCCACGACGGGATCACGGCCCAGAGCCGGGCCGACGCCGACGCGATCGTCGAACGGATCCGCCAGGACCTCTGTCGGTCGACGACGTCCACCTGCGTCCCCACACCGATGCTCGCGCCGACGCCCTGATGGACGTCACCGCGAACCGGGAGCGGCGCGCGGCGATCGTGCGCGCGCGGGGCCTGCGCGAGCTGTTCCTCGTGATCCTGGCGATCCTGCTGGCTGCCGGCTCGTACGTGCTCGCGACGATGGGCGTCACGGGGAAGACGCCGACGAACGTCGGCGCGTTCGTCGCGATCATCGCAGTGGCGTACGTGGTCGCGCACGTCGTCACGGTACGGTTCGCGCCCGGCGCCGACCCCGCGTTCCTCCCGACGGCCGCGGTGCTGGCGAGCCTCGGGTACGCGATGGTCAACCGCGCGAAACCGACCCTCGCGGCGGAACAGTTCGCCTGGATCCTGATCGGGCTCGCCGCCTACTGCCTGACGCTGATGCTGGTCCGCGACCAGCGCCGGCTGGACGCGTACACCTACACGATCGGGCTGCTCGGGATCGCGATGCTGCTGCTCCCGATCGCGCCGCACGTCGGGCCGTTCGGCGGGTACTCGGTCAACGGCGCCCGGCTCTGGTTCCAGGTAGGCGCCCTGTCGTTCCAGCCCTCGGAGATCGGGAAGGTCCTGATCGTGATCTTCCTGGCGTCCTATCTGAACGCGAGGAAGGAGCTCCTGGCGATCGCGACGGTGCGCCTCGGGCCGTTCCGCCTGCCCGAGCTCCGCTACCTGGCGCCGTTCCTCGTGGCCTGGGGCATCTCGCTCGCGATCCTGTTCGTCGAGAACGACCTGGGGTCGTCGCTGCTGTTCTTCGGGATCTTCGTCGTGATGCTCTGGATCGCGACGGGCAAATGGGAGTACCTGGTGCTGGGGGCGGTGCTGTTCGCGATCGGCGCGGCGCTCGCGTACGCCACCGTGCCGCACGTCGAGACGCGGGTGACGATCTGGCTCCACGCACTGGACCGGAAGTACGTGCAGGAGCAGAGCTACCAGCTCGCTCAGGGCCTGTTCGCGTTCGGCACGGGCGGCGTCGCTGGGACCGGGCTGGGGCTCGGGCACCCGACCCTGATCCCGGACGTCTGGACCGACTTCATCATGGCCGCGATCGGCGAGGAGCTGGGCCTGCTCGGCGTCACGGCCGTGCTCCTGCTCTACGTGGTGCTCGTCGGCCGCGGCCTGAAGGCGTCGCTCGACGCGACGGACGGGTTCAGCAAGCTCCTCGCGGCGGGCCTCGCGACGGTGATCGCGCTCCAGACGTTCGTCATCGTCGGCGGCGTGATGCGCCTGATCCCGCTCACCGGCGTCACGCTGCCGTTCGTCTCGTACGGGGGTTCGAGCCTCGTGACGAACTTCGTCCTGCTCGCGCTGCTGGTGCGCGTCAGCGCCGGTCCGCCGCCGCGCCGCCGGAGCGCGCGGCTCCCCGCCGCCGTGGAGGGAGCGCCCGCGGATGGATAAGCAGATCCGCCGCCTGGGCGGCGCGTTCCTGGTCCTGTTCCTGCTGCTGTTCGTGCAGGCGAACTACCTGCAGGTGTTCGCCGCCGACGAGCTGGCGAACGACCCGGCGAACCATCGCCTGATCCTGCAGGAGTACGACGTCCTCCGCGGCTCGATCCTGGCGCGCGACGGCCAGACGGTCCTGGCGAAGAGCGTGCCGACGGACGGCCCGTACAAGTACCTCCGCCGGTACCCGACCGGGGCGCTCTTCGGCCAGCTGACCGGGTACTACTCGCTGATCTACGGGCGCAGCGGCCTGGAGCGAACGTTCAACGACTACCTCTCCGGGCGCGCGTCGGCCCTGCTGCCCCAGAACCTCGTCGACGAGATCCTCGGCAGGCCGAAGCGCGGGGCGAACGTGATCACGACGCTCTCGCCGAAGCTCCAGCGTGTCGCGGCCGAGGCGCTCGGGAAGCTCCCGGGCGCCGTCGTCGCGATGGACCCGAGGACCGGCGAGGTCCTCGCCGCCGTCTCGAACCCGTCGTTCGATCCGAACCCGCTCGCGTCGCACGACACGGCCGTCGAGAAGGCGGCCTGGCACCGGATCGTGACGAACCCCGGCAAGCCGCTCATCGCGAAGGGGCTCCAGGAGCTCTACCCGCCGGGTTCGACGTTCAAGCTCGTGACCGCGTCGGCGGACCTCCAGGCCGGCGCCACGCCGACGACGACCTACCCGAACCCGCACGAGCTCGACCTGCCGCAGACGGACAACACGCTGAAGAACTTCGGGAACGAATGGTGCCTGAACGGCGCGCCGCAGATCACGCTCGACCAGGCCCTGACGGTGTCGTGCAACGTCGTGTTCGGGGGGATCGGGCTCGAACTTGGCGCCGACCCCCTGGTCGCGCAGGCGCAGGCGTACGGGTTCGACCAGCAGGTCCCGTTCGACCTCCCGTTCGCCGAGGGGAAGATCCCGCCGGCGGACACGTTCGCCGAGAACCAGCCCCTGCTCGCGTACTCCGCGATCGGACAGGCGAGCGTCGTGGCGAACCCGCTCCAGATGGCCCTGGTGACGTCGGCGATCGCGAACGGCGGGATCGAGATGAACCCGCGCCTGGTCTCGGAGGTGCGCGACGCGTCGGGCCGGATCGTGAAGCGCTTCGATCCGACCGAGTTCGGGCGGCCGATCTCTCCGCAGACCGCGGCGGACCTCACGACGATGATGGTCAATGTGGTTGACCATGGCACGGGGACGGCCGCCCGCATCCCGGGCGTGAGCGTGGCAGGCAAGACCGGGACGGCGCAGCACGGTGGCTCGGGGAACCCGCACGCGTGGTTCGTCGCGTTCGCCCCGGCGCAGGCACCGACGATCGCCGTGGCCGTCGTGGTCCTGGACGGGGGGAACTCGGGGAGCGAGGCGACCGGCGGCCGGGTCGCCGCGCCGATCGCGAAAGCCGTCATCGAAGCGGCGCTCGGGCGCGGCTGAGACGGTAACGTGAGCGACCGATGAACGAGGCACGCGTGCTGGCGGGGCGCTACGAACTGGAGTCGGTGCTGGGCCAGGGCGGGATGGCCGACGTCTACCTGGCGACGGACCGCGTGCTGAACCGGCAGGTCGCGGTCAAGCTCCTGCACCCGCAGTACGCACGCGACGCGTCGTTCGTGATGCGGTTCCGGCGCGAAGCGCAGGCCGCCGCGGCGCTCAACGATCCCCACGTCGTGCGCGTCTACGACACCGGCTCAGACGACGGGACCTACTTCATCGTGATGGAGTACGTCCAGGGCAAGACGCTCGCCCAGGTGATCCGGGAGGAGGCGCCGCTGCCACCGGGCCGCGCGGCCTCGATCGCGCGAGACGTCGCGAGCGCGCTGTCGGTCGCCCACGGGGCCGGGCTCGTCCACCGCGACATCAAGCCGGCCAACATCATGATCACGGCCGCGGGCGACGTGCGCGTGATGGACTTCGGCATCGCGCGCGCCGTCCGGGCGGAGAGCGTCACGCAGACCGCGACCGTGCTCGGGACCGCGACGTACTTCTCTCCGGAGCAGGCGCAGGGTCAGCCGGTCGACGCGCGCTCGGACATCTACTCGCTGGGCGTCGTGCTCTACGAGATGCTCACGCGGATGCCGCCGTTCTCGGGCGAGACCGCGGTCGCCGTCGCCTACAAGCACGTGCGCGAGGACCCGACGCCGCCCACCCTGGTCGAGCCGCTCGTCCCGCCGGCCCTCGACGCCGTCGTGATGAAATGCCTGTCGAAGAACCCAGACAACCGGTATCAGACCGCGGCCGAGCTGGCGGCCGACCTCGAACGGTTCCTGTCGGGGGCCACGGTCGCCGCGACGCCCCTGCTGCCGGTAGCCGCGACGGAGATGGTCGCGCCCATCGGAACCGGCTCGCCCACGGCCGTCTACCGGGCGGGGGTGGAACGCAAGCGGGCACGCCGGCGACGGACCATCGCGATCGTGGTGGTGGTGCTGTTGCTCGCGGCCCTGGGCACCGGGCTCGGGGTGCTGGCGAACACCCTGCTGAACGGCAACGTGGACACCGCGGCGGTCCCCTGCTTCGTCGGCAAGCCCGCGGGCCAGACCACGACGGCGCTCACCCAGGCCGGCTTCACGTTCCAGGCGCAGCCGACGCCGAGCGAAACGGTCCCGAAGGGGAGCGTCATCGGGTGCGATCCGACGGGCGACCAACCGCTCGACGCGCAGATCGTGGTGCAGGTCTCGACGGGTTCGTCGACCGCGACGGCGATCGTGCCCGATGTGTTCTGCCTGCCGCTGAACGATGCTCGCCAGCAGCTCATGGGCGCGGGGTTCGTCGTGCGCGTGGGCGGCAACGACGCGGGTTCGACGTGCACCTCACCGGGCTTCGTCGCGAGCCAGCGCCCGGCCGCGTTCAGCGAGCAGCCCGTCGGGAGCGCCGTGACGCTGCTAACCGTGCCGCAGCCGACCACGACCCCACCGCCAACCACCACGCCGCCCACCACGCCGCCGACCACGCCGCCCACGACGCCGCCGACGACCACGCCGCCGACGACGTCGGCGAGCTCGCCCGCGAGCGTCTGACCGGACGCGGGCGACCGGTGTCGGAGGCCCGCGCTACCATCCGACCGTCGTGACCGGATCGACCGGAGCGAGCGCCGAGCCGCCGCCGCCGTTCACCGACGAGGAGCGAGCACGCCTCCGCGTCCACTTCAGCGACCTCGACGGGCCCGTGTTCGCCCTGACCGCGCTCCCCGAGGTCGTCAAGGGGGCGCTGTTCGCCCGGTACTCGCGTTCGCCGAGATCGCTCCGCCGGCTGTTCCTCGACGAGTTCGCGTCGGCAGAGGATGCCGGCGAACAGGCGACCGGGACCCAGGACGTCGACGTCGCGCGGGCCGAGAAGCTCTACGAGCGGGTCTTCCTGGAGTACGGCGACGATTCGGTGGCGCAGCTCGGCGGCGTGCACCTCGCGATCGAGGACGCGTCGCAGCTCCTCGCGAAGGTGGTCGAGCGCGGGCGCCTGGCCGGGTACCTCGAACAGTCCACGCGCTACATCCCGTACGATCCCAGGCCGTTCCGCTACCACGTCCCCGACGAGGTCCGCGACGCCGGGCTCGACAAGCGCTACCGCGCGACGCTCGACGACGCGTTCGAGCGATACGCCCGATGGCTCGACCCGATGCAGGCGTTCTACCGGGAACGGTTCCCGCAGGATCCGGCCGACCCCGACGGCGTGTACCGGGCGACGATCCGCGCGAAGGCGCTCGATTCGCTTCGACCCATGCTCCCCGTCGCGACCCGGACGAACATCGGCATGTACGCCTCGGCGCAGTCGTTCGAGCAGCTGCTCCTGCGCATGCGCGGCCACCCGCTGGCGGAGGTCCGGGCCACGGCCGACCTGATGCTGGTCGAGCTGCGGAAGGTGATCCCGGCGTTCCTCACCCGGGTCGACGTCGCGGGCCGCGGAGGCGCGTGGACCGAATACCTGTCGTCGTCGCGACGGGCGACGGCGACGGTCGCCTCGCAGGTCCTCGGCGGCGTGGAAGCCGAACCCCGCCCCGAGGTGACGCTCGTCGAGTGGGATCCCGACGCCGAAGTGAAGATCGCCGCCGCCGCGCTCTACGAGGCGAGCGGCCTCCCCGACGACCAACTCCTGGACGTGGCGCGCGCGATGTCCCACGACGAACGCGCCGGCGTCCTCGCCGCGTACGTCGGCGACCGGCGGAACCGTCGCCACCGGCCGGGCCGGGCCTTCGAGCGCGCCGACTACCGGTTCGACGTCCTCTGCGACTACGGCGCGTTCCGGGACCTCCAGCGGCACCGGATGCTCACGATCCAGTGGCAGCGGATCACGCCGGACCACGGGTTCGAGCTCCCGGCCGACATCGAGGAGGCCCGAGCCGCGGACGACTGGCGCGCCGTCGTGGAAGCCTCGGCGCAGCTCCACGGCCACATCCTGGACGCGTGCGGCCCGGACGTCGCCCAGTACGCGGTCAGCATGGCGTACCGGATCCGGTTCGCGATGCAGATGAACGCGCGCGAGGCGATGCACCTGATCGAGCTCCGGTCCTCGCCCCAGGGCCACCCGGTCTACCGACGGATCGCCCAGGAGATGCACCGGCTGATCCGTGACGAGGCGGGACACGCCGCGGTCGCGGATGCGATGTCCTTCGTCGACCACGGCTCGGTTGACCTCGAGCGGCTCGAGGCCGAACGCAGGACCGCGGCCAAACGCCGCGCGCTCGAGTCCTCAGGCGCCTGACGCGGCGGCGCCGCCGCGTTCGAGCCTGGGCCCGAAGACGAGCAGGACGCCCGCGAGCACGGCGACCAACACGCCCGAGATCGTCAGGGGAACCCGTCCCTCGCCGGGCCCCAGGTTCCACGCGAGCCCCGCCCAGATCCCGGCGACGAGCGATGCCGCTCCCACCAGGGCCGACGAGACCCCGAGCGCGGAGCCGACGCGTTCCTCGGGCACCAGGTCCGCGACCCACGCGCGGCCGACGCCGTCCGTGAGCGCCGTGTAGGCTCCGTAGAGCGGGAGGAGGATCCACACCCAGGCGACGTCCGTCGCCAGTCCGAGGCCCACGTACGCGACGGCGAAGATCGCAAGACCGATCGCGAAGACGACCCGGCGCGGCACCCGGTCCGAGACGACGCCCGCCGGGTACGACAGCAGGGCGTAAGAGACGTTGTACGCCGTGTACACGAGCACGATCCCGGCGAACCCGAGCCCGAGCTGGTCGGCCCGCAGGATCAGGAACGCGTCCGAGAAGTTCAGCACGCCGAAGACGGTGAGGAACGCGACGACGCGCCGGAAGCGCGGGGGCAGCGGCGTCCGGGGCGCGGCGACCCGCTCGGCGCGCGGCACCGGCCGCGGACGCTCGTGGACGAATCCGATCAGCGCGACGGACAGCGCCGCGGGGATGAAGGCGAAGAAGAACAGCGGCCGGAGCCGCTGCCCGAGCAGCTCGTAGAGCCACAGGCCCAGCAGCGGTCCCACGACGGCCCCCATCGTGTCCGCCGCACGGTGGAACCCGAACGCGCGGCCGCGCGTCGCCGGCGTCGTCTCGTCGGCGATCATCGCGTCGCGTGGCGGGCCCCGGACCCCCTTGCCGACCCGATCGGCGAACCGGGCGACCAGGACGAGGGGCCACGCGAACGCGAACCCGATCAGCAGCTTCGAGATCGACGACAGCCCGTAGCCGCCGGCGATCATCGGTCGCCGGGAGCGCAGGTCGGCGAACCGGCCCGAGATCGCCTTCATCGCCGACGCCGTGCCCTCGGCGACGCCCTCGATCAGGCCGAGGATCGCGGGCGGCGCGTGCAAGACGCCGACGATGAACAGCGGCAGGACCGGGTAGAGCATCTCGGAGGCCGCGTCCTGGAGGAACGACACGCCCGAGAGCACGCGGACGTTGCGAGAGATCCCGGTCCAGGGCCAGTGGCGCTCCGCCCTCCCCGTCCGCTCCCTGTGGGTCCGCATCGTCCGCTACGTTCGCACAACCTCGGTGCGATAGGCTCGCGCACCGATGGATCCGATCGTGAGCGCCGACACGCCCGACGTTCCCGCGTGGGAGCGCAGGTTCCGCGCGCCCGTGATGCTGTTCCCGCGGTGGGCGCGTGAGGCTCCCGACCGGCTGACCGTGGTGTCGAACGAGAGCGGCGCCTACCAGGTGTACGCCTGGGACCGCGCCCGAGGGATCCGCCGGCAGGTCACGGACCATCCGATCGGGGTGATCGACGGCTTCCCGACCCCCGACGGCGAGGGCCTCGTGTGGTTCCACGACGAGACGGGCAGCGAGATCGGCCATTGGGTGACCGAACCCTTCCACGGCGACGCCCGCGAACGGCGTGCGCTCGTCGACGGCGTCCCGGACGCCTGGTCCGCGGGCATCGCCCTCGGCGACGGCGTGACGGTGGTCGGCACCGCGGCCGAGGACACGTTCGCGATCTGGCGTTCCAGCGGCGAGGCACCCGCGGAGGCGATCCACTCGCACCCGCAGGTCCTGCACGTGGCCGGGCTCTCGCGCGACGGCTCGCTGCTGGCGATCGAGCATGCCGAACACGGTGACAACATCCACTTCGCGCTGCGGGTGCTGGACCCCGTGACGGGCGCGACGATCGGGGAACAGTGGGACGGCGACGGCCTCGGCCTGTCCGCCGGCGGGTGGTCATCCGTGGCCGGAGACCAGCGGCTCGCGGTCGTCCACGAGCGGGAGGGGGTCGAACGCCCCGGCGTCTGGGACCTGGCCACCGGCGCGCGCATCGACCTGCACGTGGACCTTCCGGGCGACGTCTCGGTCGCCGGCTGGTGGCCGGACGGTTCGGCCCTCCTCGTCGCGCACGATCACGAGGGTCGGATCGACCTGTTCCGGCTCCCGCTCGACGCGGGATCCGGAACGTCGCTCGAGCCGATCGCGCATCCTCCGGGCACGATCGGCGGAGCCCGCGTCCGCCCCGACGGCGACGTGTGGTACCAGCACTCCAGCGGCGCACACCCGGCGACGACACGCAGCGCGGCGACGGGCGACGTCGTGAGCGAACCCGACGGCGAGCGGGCGCCCGACGGCCAGCCGTACCGGTCGTGGTGGTTCACGAACCCGCACGGCGACCAGGTCCACGGGTTCGTCGCCACGCCGCCCGGCGACGGGCTCCACCCGACCGTGATGTACGTCCACGGCGGCCCCACGTGGGCCTATACCGACACGTTCATGCCCGTCGTCCAGGCATGGGTCGATCACGGGTACGCCGTGGCGATGGTGAACTACCGGGGTTCGACCGGCTACGGCGTCAAGTTCCGGGACGCGCTGATCGGCGACCCGGGCTTCCCGGAGTGCGAGGACGTCCTCGCAGGCCTCGACGCGTTGATCGAGGATGGTGTGGCCGATCCCGAGCGCGCGGTGATCGCGGGCGGATCCTGGGGCGGCTACGTCACGCTCCTGTCGGTCGGCCTGTACCCGGACCGGTACGCGGCCGCGGCGGCGCTGGTCCCCGTCGCCGACTACCCGTCCGCGTACGAGGACGAGAGCGCGGAGCTCCAGGCGTTCGACCGGTCGCTGTTCCTCGGTTCGCCCGAGGAGAACCCGGACCTGTACGTCGAGCGTTCGCCGCTCACCTACGTCGACGCCGTCCGCACGCCGGTGCTGATCCTCGCCGGCGATCACGACACCCGGTGCCCCATCCGCCAGGTCCTGAACTACGTCGAACGGCTCGAGGCGCGCGGACACCCCCACGAGGTCTACCGGTTCGAAGCCGGTCATGGGTCGCTGGTGATCGAGGAACGGATCCGGCAGATGGCGGTCCACCTGGCGTTCGCGGCGGCGTACGTGCCGGCCGATCCGACCGCGCCGTGACGCACCTCCTCGCGTTCGACAAGGAAACCCTCATGATCGGGGCGTTCGCGTCGATGGTCGTCGCCGGTCTCGTCGTCGCGATCGGTGCGATCGTCCTGTTCGTCCGCGAAGGGCGCTCGCGCCGCTAGCGTCACCCGGCCGCAGACTTCTGTTTCTCCTCCTCCAACAGCACGCGGCGCAGGACCTTGCCGACCAGCGTCTCGGGGAGCGAATCGCGGAACTCGATCTGTTTCGGCACCTTGTACCCGGTCAGCCCGAACTCGTCGCTGCGCATGAACGTGATGATCTCCTGCGCGGTCGCGGTCTGGCCCTGCTTCAGCACGATGAAGGCCTTCACGGCCTCGCCGGTCGTCGCGTCCGGCACCCCGACCACGCAGGCCTTCTCGACCTTCGGGTGCCGGTAGAGGACCTGTTCGATGTCGGTGGGGTACACGTTGAACCCCGACACGAGGATCATGTCCTTCTTCCGGTCCACGATGAAGAAGTACCCCTCGGGATCGACCTTCGCGATGTCACCGGTCAGGATCCATCGGCGGCCGTCCGCGTCGGTCCGGATCATGTCCGACGTCTCGGTGGGCCGGTTGAAGTAGCCCTTCATCACCTGCGGGCCCGACATGATCAGCTCGCCCTCGTGGCCGGGCTCGACGGGCTTCGTCCAGTCGTCGAGGTCCACGACGCGGCAGTCCGTGTCGGGGACCGGCAGGCCGATCGAGCCCTCCTTGCGCCTCCCGTAGATCGGGTTCGCGTGCGTGATCGGCGAGGTCTCCGTGAGGCCGTACCCCTCGACCACCTTCGAGCCGGTGATCGACTCGAACTTCTCCGCGACCGCGAGCGGCAACGGCGCCGCGCCGGAGAGGCAGGCGCGGATCGACTTCAGGTCGAAGTTCGGCGTCTCCTTGCCCTCGTTGATCGCGATGTACAGGCGCGGCACGCCCGGGAAGAGGGTCGGCTTCTCCTTCTGGATCGTCTTGAGGGTGGCGACCAGCTCGAACTGCGGCATCAGGACGAGCTTGGCCGCCTTGTAGATCCCCACGTTCATCGCGACGGTCATCCCGTAGGAATGGAAGAACGGGATGACGCACATCACGCCCTCTTTGCCGTCCTGCAGGTCGGGGAACCATGCCGCGCCCTGGATCACGTTCGACACCAGGTTCCCGTGCGTGAGCATCGCGCCCTTCGACAGGCCGGTGGTGCCGCCCGTGTAGATCAACCCGGCGACCTCGTCGGCGGCGACCTGCGCGACCGGTTGCGGTGGGTACTGCGCCTTCATCAGGTCCTTCCACCAGCGGACCTTCTCGCCGGCGGGGACCGGAGGCCACGGTTCGCCGGCCGCGAGCGCGTGCTTCTTCATCGTGCGCGGCGCCAGGAGGTTCACCGGGAACCGCATGTAGTCGGTGACGCTGCCGACGACGATCTCGCGAAGGCCGACGGCGTCGCGGACCTCGGCGACCCTCGGGTACAGGACGTCGAGCGTGACGACGACCTCGATCCCGGCGTCCTTGAGCTGATGCGTCAGCTCGCGTTCGGTGTACAGCGGGTTGTTCCCGACGATGACGCCGCCCAGGCGGAGCGTGGCGTAGTACGCGATCACGTACTGGGGGCAGTTCGGCAGCACGAGCCCGACGCGGTCGCCCTTCTTCACGCCGAGCGAAGCGAGGATGCGGCTGAACTGGTCAACCTGCTTGACCAGTTCGGCGTAGCTCAGGCTCTTCCCCAGCGGGGCGCCGGGGAGCCAGAACGCGATCGCGGGGGCACTGGGGAACCGCGCGGCCGCATCCGCGAGGATCGAATAGAGGGAACGCTCCGGATACGGTTCGAGCGTCTTCGGAACGTCGGGCGGGTAGCTCGCGAGCCACGGTCGATCGTCCATCGGTTCGTTTCGCCTCCTCGTGCCAGGACGCCGGCGTTCGGCCCCCGCGCGCCCATCATCGCCGTGCGTCCAAGCCCGCAGCAAGTCAGCACGGCCCGCTCGCGGGGTGTCACACGTCCCCCGGGACGCGCGGCCCACGATCCTGCGGCGACGGCGTCGGCTTGCGCACCCGCCATCGACCAGAGGATGCTCAGTCGCAACGGGACAAGGAGGAGAGGAGCTCATGGCGCCGATACCGCCGATACCGGTCCTCAAACGGGGCGGTCCGCAGCTGGATGCCCGGCCCGACACCCTCGATTTCCGGGACCTGATGTACGAGCCGACGCTGATCGAGGTCCCGACCGAACGGAGCCTCGACGAATATCGGAAGGCCGGCGTGCCGATCCTCGATCAGGGCCAGGAGGGCGCGTGCACGGGATTCGGCCTGGCCACGGTCGCCCACTACCTGTTGCGGACCCGCAAGGTGGTCCCGGATCCGACCGGGGTGAGCCCGCGGATGCTCTACGAGATGGCGAAGCGCTACGACGAATTCCCGGGCGAGGCCTACTCGGGCTCGAGCGCGCGCGGCGCGATGAAGGGCTGGTACCGGCACGGCGTGAGCTCTTCCGCCGTCTGGCCCTACGTCCCGGGGACCGAGGATCCGAACCTGACCCCGGAGCGTTCGAAGGACGCGCTGGCACGCCCACTCGGCGCGTACCTGCGCGTGAACCACACCGACCTCGTCGCGATGCACAGCGCGATCGCGGAGGTCGGCATCATCTACGCGACCGCGAAGGTCCACCAGGGCTGGCGCAAGCCCGGCGCGGACGGCCAGATCAAGCAAGCCACCGAGATCATCGGCGGGCACGCGTTCGCGATCGTCGGGTTCGACAGGCGTGGTCTCTGGGTCCAGAACTCATGGGGCCCCACCTGGGGGTTCGAGGGGTTCGGCCTCGTCACCTACGACGATTGGCTGGCGAACGGGACCGACGCGTGGGTCGCGCGACTCGGGGCGCCCATCACCCTACGCACGGCCGCGGGCGTCGCCGCCACGACGGTCGCCTCGGTCGGCGGATCCGAGCCGGCCAGCCTGGTCGATGTTCGTCCGCACATCATCAGCCTCGGCAACGACGGACTCCTCAAGAACAGCGGCTTGTACAGCACGAGCGAGGCCGACCTCGACGCGATCTTCGCCCATTTCACGGAGGTCACGCAGCGGTGGCCGAAGAAGCGGCTCCTGCTCTACGCACACGGCGGCCTCGTCGGGGAGAGCAACGCCGTCCAGCGCGTCGGGAACTACCGGCAGGCGCTGCTGAACGCGCAGGTGTACCCGATCGGCTTCATCTGGCACAGCGACTTCTGGTCGACGATCAAGAACATCCTGGAGGACGCGCTGAGCCGGAGGCAGCCGGACGAAGGGTTCCTGCAGGCGGCGAAGGACTTCATGTTCGACCGCCTCGACGACGCGCTGGAGCCCGTCGCCAGGACCCTCGGAGGCCCGGCGATCTGGGGACAGATGAAGCAGAACGCCGAAGCCGCGACGCTCGGCACGCAGGGCGGGGCCCGCAAGGCGCTGGACCGCATCACCGCCCTGATGGCCGCGGACCCGAAGATCGAGGTGCACGTCGTCGGCCACAGCGCCGGGAGCATCTTCCACGGCCCGCTCGTGCGGCTGATGACCGCGAAGGGCGAGATCGGCGGCGCGTTCGGCGGCGAACAGGGCCGGGCCTTGAGGATCGAGACCTGCACGATGTGGGCGCCGGCGATCACGGTGGAGCGGTTCGCGGAGATGTACGTCCCAGCGATCACGGGCGCCGACGGGCGGATCGGCCGGTTCGCGCTGTTCGCCCTCAACGACCGCACGGAGCAGGGCGACGACTGTGCGAGCATCTACCACAAGTCGCTGCTGTACCTCGTGTCGAACGCGTTCGAAGCGACCCCGCACGTGCCGCTGTTCCAGGACGGGACGCCGATCCTCGGGATGCAGAAGTTCGTCGTCGGGCCGAAGGCGGCCGACCCCGCCGTCGAGGCGTTGTTCGCGCCGGCGCGCGGGCGGCGGAAGGCGGACCTGGTGCTCGCGCCGAACGACCTGACCCCGGAGACCGGGAACGCGTCCACGTCGAAGCACCACGGCGGGTTCGACGACGACGCCGCGACCGTGATCTCGACGCTCCGACGGATCGCGCCCGAGGCGACGCTGCCCGGAACGATCGCGTTCCCGCGTTCGGCGGCGTCGGTCCGCCAGGCTCGTCGGGCGCTCCCGCAGCTAGTCTGAGAGGCAGGACGTCGGACGCCCGACCGCGCGGTCGGGTGGGAACGGGAGTTCAGCGTGAGCGACTGGTCGGAGGCGCTGCGGGAGAAGGCCCGTGCCGGGCTCGCTCCCGTCGAAGGGGAGCTGCGCGTGCCCGGCCTCCACGGGCCGGTCGAGGTGATCCGCGACCGCTGGGGCGTCCCGCACGTCTACGCCTCCGACGTCCACGACCTGTTCTTCGCGGCGAACTTCGTCTCCTGCTCTGAGCGCCTGTTCCAGATGGACCTCATGCTTCGCCTGGCGAACGGCCGGCTCGCCGAGCTGGTGTCGGACCTGGGTCTGTCGGTCGACCGGTTCATCCGCACGATCGGGCTGAACCGCGCGGGGCGCGCGATCGCCGCCGGGTACGACGACTTCTCCCGGGAGACGTTCGACGCGGCCCTCAGGGGCGCGAACGCGTGGATCGAGCTGATGCCCGCCAGGCCGATCGAGTACGAGGTGCTCGGCGTCGACCCCGAGCCGTTCCCGACCGGGGACGAGGGCGCGGCGTACGCCAGCTCGTTCTCCGCGTACATGTCCTACACGCTGTCGAACAACTGGGACAACGAGCTCCTCCGATGGCTCATCGCCGAGCGGCTGGGGTTCGACGCGATGCAGGCGCTGTTCCCCGACGTCCAAACCCAGCCCGCGGTCGTCACGGCTGGCTCGCGCGCCGGCGTCCGGGACGGGGGCGGCGCCCGCGACGCGGCGCTCGAGATCCTGCGCACCGCGCCGCTCCCAGGGTCGATGCAGGGCTCGAACAACTGGGTCGTCGCCGGCGAGCGAGCGGTCACGGGCAAGCCGCTGCTGGCGAACGACCCGCACATTATGGCGCAGACGCCGTCGGTGTGGTTCGAGATCCACCTCTCGGCGCCCGGCATCGACGTCGCCGGGGTCTCGCTGCCGCTGGTCCTCGGGATCCAGCTGGGGCACAGCGACCGGATCGCGTGGGGCTGCACGAACGTCGGCGGCGACACCCAGGATCTGTACCTCGAGCGCCTGAACGAGGACCGGACCGCGGCCTGGTACGACGGCGCGTGGGAGCCGGTCACCGTCCACCGCGAGGCGATCGCGGTCCGCGGGCATCCCGATCCCGTGGTGCTGGAGGTCCCCGAGACGCGCCACGGCCCGGTCCTCGACAGCTACCTGATCGGGTTGCACCAGCCCGAGGTCGTCCCGAACGACTTCCCGGAGACGTTCGCGATCCGCTGGACCGGGCTCACGATGGCGGTGTCGCCGACCACGATGTACGAGATGGCGACCGCCCGATCGATGGAGGGGTTCCGGGAAGCGTTGCGCGGTTGGGCCTGTCCGGGGCAGAACTTCGTCTACGCGGACATCGAGGGGAACATCGGCTACCAGTGCACCGGTGTCTACCCGATCCGCCGTCACGGCGACGGCACGATCCCGGTTCCCGGGTGGTCGAGCGCGTACGAGTGGGACGGCGTCGTGCCGTTCGAGGAACTCCCGTGGAGCCTGAACCCCGGGAACGGGTTCCTGGCCACGGCGAACCAGAAGATCCACGACGACGCGTACCCGCACCTGATCGGCAAGGACTTCCTCCCGCCGCACCGCGCGCGCCGGATCGTCCAGATGCTGACGGCCGAGCCGGTGCATTCGAAGGACACGTTCGCCCGGATGCAGTCGGACACGGTGTCGCTGGTCGCGCGCCAGATCGTTCCGCACCTGTTGGAGGTCGAACCCAACGACGATCGCCAGAAGCAGGCGCTCGCCTACCTGCGTGACTGGGACTGCTCGCTGGGCGCGGACAGCGTGGCCGCCGCGATCTATCAGGTGTGGTGCGTCCACCTCGCCGAGGCGATCCTCCTGCCGCGCCTCGGACGGCAGCTCTACGAGCACTACTACAGCCGGCGGGAGTGGACCGTGGCGTTCCAGTACGAGGTGCTCCCGGCGCTGCTCGAGTTTCCGACGGCCGCGTGGTTCGGCGAACCCGGGACCGAGGTCCGTGACCGCATCGCGCGGGAAGCGCTGAGCAAGGCGATCGAGGAGCTGACCGGCCGTCGCGGGGAGGACATGGACGCCTGGACGTGGGGTTCGATCCACCGGATCCGCTTCACCGGACAGTTGGGCATGATCCCCGACCTCACGGAGCTGTTCACGGCCGGTGAGGCGCCGTGGGTCGGTGACGAGATGACGGTCTGTCAGGGGCTGTTCGAGCCCGGGGCGGGAACCTACGACGTGGTGGTCGTGCCATCCTGGCGCCAGATCCTCGACGTGTCGGACTGGGACGCGAGCGTCGGCACCCATGCCGTCGGCCAGTCCGGCAACCCCGCGAGTCCGCACTGGAACGACCTGTTCGAGCTGTGGTCGACGGGCGCGTACCATCCGCTGCCCTTCTCGCGACCGGCCGTGGAGGACGCCGCCGAGGGGACGCTGCGGCTCGAACCGTAGGCGCCACCCGGACGGGACGGCCTCCGCTCCTCGGGGCTCGCCTCAGGCGCGGACGATCACCACCGGGCAGCGGGCATGGTGCGCGCAATGCTGGCCGACCGAGCCCAGGAGCAGCTCGCGGAAGCCGCCCAGCCCGCGCGAGCCGACGACGAGCAATCTGGCGTCCTCGGCCTCGCGCAGCAGGACCGGCGCCGCCGCACCTTCGACGACCCGCCGTTCGATCGATACGCCCTGCGCGTCCGGGCCGAGGTCGTCCACGATCGACGCGAGCCGCGTGGAGGCCTCCGTCTCGAAGTCGTGCGGCAGCGTGTCCGGGAAGCCCGGCGCCATCGAGACCGCGCTGGGGATGTGCCACGCGATCACCGCCCGGAGCGTCGCGTGCCGCACCCGCGCCTCCTCGAGCGCCCATGCCAGCGCGTGCTTCGAACCGTCGGAGCCGTCCACTCCCACCACGATCGCGTCCATCGCGTTCGCCTCCTCGTCGTCCGGTTCCACCGTAGGTCGCGGGCAGACGCGTGCATCGGGTCGAACGGCCGGTGGCGCCCGGGCGGTCCGGTACGGGCCGTCAGCCGACGGCGGCGCGGAAGCGTCCGACCGGGCCCATGAGACGGTGACGCGCGGCGAGGTCGTCGACGAGCGCCGGATCGGGCTCGCGGCGCCACTCCGTGACCTCGATGTCGGTCCGCATCGGCACGACCTGCTGCATCGTTCGGATGTAGTCCGCCGCCCCGCGCAGGTTCGCCACGAGGCGCGGCGACCGGCCGGCAGGCCCCTTCGTCAGCGAACGCGCGTCGGCCGCGGCGACCAGCTCGTCCAGCGAGCCGTACGCGCGGATCAGAGCCGCCGCCGTCTTCGCCCCGACACCCTTGACGCCCGGGAGGCCGTCGGAGGGGTCGCCGCGGAGGATCGCGAAGTCGCCGTACCGCGATGGCGGCACCCCGTACTTCGTCGCGACCGCCGCCTCGTCGAACACCTCGAGCTTCGACACGCCCCGGGCGGTGAAGAGAACCCGCACCTCCGGGTCTCTGACCAGCTGGAGCAGATCGCGGTCGCCGGTCACGACGTCGATGCGGACGCCCGAGCCCGGTGGCGCGTCGCGCGCGATGAGCGCGGCGATCGCGTCCTCCGCCTCCCAACCCGGCGCCTCGGCCTGCGGCTGCCCGAGCGCGTCGAGGACCTCCCTGAGGAGGCCGAACTGGGAGGGGAGATCAGGGGGGTCCGGCGCGCGGTTCGCCTTGTATCCCCCGTAGAGCGCGACGCGAGGGGCCGGGCGCCAATCGTGATCGTAGCAATGCACCGCGTCGTCCGGCCGGTAGCGTTCGATCAGGAAGGCCGTCATGTCGATGCACCCATGGACCGCGTTGATCGCGTGGCCGTCGTCGTCGCGCATGGACGGCGGGAGCGCGAAGAACGCCCGATACATCAGGCCGGAGGTGTCGAGGAGCATGCGGTAGGCCATCGTTCCGGCCAGGATGTTCGCACACCGGGACGCCCGCGCTCGGCTGCTACCATCCGCTGGCGATGCCCAGGTCGAAGTCCAAGCGGAGCCGCTACCGGCCACCCCCCCGCAAGAAGCACAAGCCCAGCCCGAAGTGGTTCGGCGCGCTGATCCTGTTCTTCTTCATCGCGAGCGTCGCCGTGATCATCCTGAACTACCTCGGCCTGATGCCCGGTGGAACGAACGGCTGGTACCTCGTCGGGGGCTTGAGCGGGATCGCGGTGGGGTTCATCCTCGCGACCCAGTGGTACTGATGTGCCGGACCTGCGGGCGCTGACGTGCCGGTCTACGAGTACCGGTGCCGCTCGTGCGGCCGCGAGATCGAGGAACTCCAGCCGATGGGAGCGACCGCACCCGGGCCGTGCGAGGCCTGCGGCGGCGAGCTGCGGCGCGTCTACGGTCGCGTCGCCGTGACGTTCGGCGGATGGGGCTTCGCGAAGACCGACGCGCTCCTGCCCGAGGATCGCCGGCGCAAGGACTTCAAGGCGCTGAAGGCGAAGTCCGACGAGATCGCCGACGGCTGACCCTCTCGGCGCAGGGGGAGCTGGGTCAGGTGTTCAGCGCGCTCGGCTTCGGCCGCCGGACCACCGTCATCGGCTCGCCGCAGTGCCGCGGGACCTGGACCTCGCCGAGGCGCGTGACCTGGTACTCGGTTCCGCACTCGGCGCACACGAAGAAGACGTCGAGGTCCTCGACGTCCTCCGGCGTGATCCGTTCCTTCGGTGGCGTCACGTTCAACCCGCGCAGGAACGACCAGCCGAACGCCGCGATCGCCACGAACAGCAGGATCGCGACGGGCCACTGGATCCACCACGCGAGGCCGAGCATCTCGCCGTCGAGCCTACGACCGGCTGCCCGCGTTCGCCCGAGCGGCGGCGGTGATCGTCAGCGGGGTCGGAGGAACAGGACCTCCGAGCCGATCGGCCGGTACCCGGCCGCCAGGAACGCGCGCAACGATGCCGCATTGCCGGGGGTGACCTGCGCGAACAGGGGTTCATCGCCCGGGACCAACGTCCGCGCGGCCTCCGCGAGCGCCCGCCCGAGCCCGGCGTCGCGATGGCTCGGGTCGACCTCGACGCTGACCTCGAGCCGGCCGGCCAGGCCTCGACCGAGCGTGACGACCGCCGTGCGGCGATCGTCCTCGAACGTCCGCAGGCCCGTGCGGTAGCGAGTGGCGCGGTCGACCCGGGGATGGTCCGGGGCGTCGATCTCGACGAGCGACGGCTCCATGGACCCACCCGCCTCGGGCCGGACGGCGAGGACGACGTCGACCATCCCGGGGGTCGAGCCGAGGCGCTCGCCGAGCCAGGCGAGGAACCGAACGTCCATGGCCGCACCGAGGTCGTCGGCCGGGAGCTGCGCGAGGACCTCGTCGGGGCCGACGGCCGCCGCGACGACGTGATGCGCCGTGAACCCGATGACCGCGTCACATCGTCCCGGCGGTGACGGGAGCACGGCGGTGGCACCGTCCGGCGGCGGGAAGCGCCCGGCCGCCGCCGCGAACAGCATCCGGAGGAGCGGGTCCTCGGTCGATCCGTCGCCCCGAGGCGCCGCGGCCCGGCTCAACCCAGGCGTTCGATGATGGTGGCGTTCGCCATGCCGCCGCCCTCGCACATCGTCTGCAGGCCGTAGCGGCCGCCGGTGCGCTCGAGCTCGTGCAGCATCGTGGTCATCAGCTTGGCGCCGGTCGCCCCGAGCGGGTGACCGACCGCGATCGCGCCGCCGTTGGGGTTCACGTGCGCGTCGAACCACGCGTCGGACACACCGAGTTCGCGCTGCCAGGCGAGGACGATCGTCGCGAACGCCTCGTTGATCTCGACCACGTCGACATCGGCCAGCGAGAGCTTCGCCTTCGCGAGCGCCCTCCCGGTCGCCGGGATCGGCGCCGTCAGCATCAGGATCGGCGAGTCGCCGGCGAGGGCGAACGACAGGAACCGCGCCCGCGGGGTCAGCCCAAGCTCGGCCGCCTTCTCCCGCGACGCGATCAGCACCGCCGAGGCTCCGTCGGAGATCTGCGAGGAGTTGCCCGCGGTCACGGTCCAGTTGATCTGGCCGGGGAACATCTCCTCGAACTGTGGCGCCAGGAACGCCGGGGGGAGCGTCGCCATCTTCGCGCGGTCGGGGTCGAGCCGGATGCCCTCGTCGAAGTCGAGCAGCGTCTGTTCGCCTTCGGCTCCGGCCACCTTCAGCGGGAGGATCTCGCGCTTGAAGTACCCGGCCTTCGTCGCCGCCGCGGCCTTCGAGTGTGAGCGGAACGCGAAGTCGTCCGCGTCCTCCCGGGTGATGTTCCACTTCGTCGCGATCAGATCGGCCGAGATCCCCTGGGGCACGAGCTTGCCGTCGTAGCGGGCCAGCTCGGCATGGCTGAACGGCAGCTGCCCCATCGTCGAGGACCCCATGGGCACGCGCGACATGTTCTCGACGCCCGAGGCGACGACCAGCTCGTACTGGCCGGCCATCACGCCCTGCGCCGCGAAATGGATCGACTGCTGCGACGACCCGCACTGCCGGTCGATCGTCGTCGCCGGCACCTCCTCGGGGAACCCCGCCGCGAGCCAGCCGTTGCGGGCGATGTTGAACGTCTGCTCGCCGGCCTGGGACACGCAGCCCGTGATGTTGTCCTCGATCTGACCGGGGTCCACGCCGGCGCGCTCGACCACCTCCTTCAGCACGGCCGCCAGCAGGTCGACGGGGTGCGTGTCCTTGAGCGAACCGTTCCGCTTCCCGATCGGGGTCCGGACCGCCTCGACGATGACGGCTTCGTGCATCCGCGGCATCTCGAACGCCTGTGACGTGTCGGACATCGAACGACCTCCCTGGACATGGAGCCCGCGAACCCGGGCTGGCGCAGCGTACCTACCGACGGGTAACATCGTCGAGAGTAGGCGCCCGACCCCGACCCGTCAACGCGGCCGGTCGCGATAGGCTCTGCGGTCCACGCAGGTCGGGCGGGCGACCTCGGGCGACCGGGCACGGGATCTCTCCGGGCCCGCGAGAGGGGGGTTCGAAAGCGATGAGACGGATCGTGGTCGGAACGCTTGCGACCGTGCTCGTGGTGCTGATGGGCACCGTGCCCTCCGGGGCACGCAGCTCGCCCGCGAAAGGATCGTCGGTGGACCCGGGCGAGTTCCCCTACGGAGTCGCCGTGTTCGACGTCAAGCCCGACCGCGCGTACCTCTGGTCGTTCACCGACGTCGCCACCAAGGTGCGCGTCGAATGGAGCACCGACCCGTCGTTCTCCACGATCGACGGGAGCAAGACGTTCGGCGTGACCGGCAAGCACGGCGGCGTGGCGACGACGCCGGTCCAGGGCCTCACGCCGGGCACGACCTACTACTACCGGTTCGTCGACAAAGGGAACGGCGCGCTCAGCCGGACGGGTTCGTTCCAGACCGCGCCGGACCCCGCGGCCGACGTCGCGTTCACGTTCCACATCAGCGGCGACCAGGACGGCACGCTCGATCCCTCGAACGGCAAGCCGTGCTTCAACACGTTCCAGTCGTTCCAGTCGGTCCAGAACGAAGATCCCGCGTTCTACGTGAACCTGGGCGACACGATCTACTCCGATTCGAAGTGCAAGGAGGCGCAGGGCGGGATCGGCGACGACGTCACCCTCGACCAGTACCGCGCCGATCACGCGAACCAGGTCACGTACGACGCCTGGAGGAACCTCCGCGGCGCGACGGGGATCTACTCGCAGTGGGACGACCACGAGGTCCGCAACGACTTCGATTCCCAGACCGTGGACCCGCAGCTGCTCGCGAACGGGCGCCAGGCGTTCATGGAATGGGAAGGCGTCAAGAAGTGGGACAAGAAGCTCGGCTTCTACCGCACATGGACGTGGGGGGCGAACGCGCAGTTCTTCCTCCTGGACGAGCGGTCGTTCCGGACGGTCGAAGCCGTGAACATGGACGCCGACCACGACCAGGTGCCCGACTGCAACGACGCGTCGACCGGGAACCCTGACCTGGCCCCGACGCTCAGTCAGAAGTGGCGAACCTTCTTCGCTGGCCAGTTCCAGGGCTCGGGGCTCGATCAGCCCCCGCCCGCGCAGTGCCTCACGGACCTGAACGCGAGCGACCGGACGCTGCTCGGCGCAGCGCAGCGGAAACGGTTCCTGAAGGACCTCGCCGCCAGCACCGCGACATGGAAGTTCGTCATCACGGAGGATCAGATCCAGAACTTCTTCGCGCTCCCGTACGACCGCTGGGAGGGCTACCAGTGGGAGCGCAACCAGGTGCTGCAGTCCATCGACACGAACGCGGTCAAGAACGTCGTGTGGCTCGCGACGGACATCCACGCCTTCATGGGCCACACGGTCGACTACAACACCAGCGACCCGGGGATCGGCCAGACCGTGCAGAACATGGTGGAGTTCTCGTTCGGGCCGGTGGCAACGGACACGTTCGCGACCGAGGTCGACGAGCTGCTCGCGCCGGGATGCCAGGGCCTCGACTGCCCGCACGGGAAGATCCGCGGCTTCCTGGTCACGGTGAACAAGGACTTCTGCGCGAGCCTGCTGGCGGACGGGTACGGACGGATCACGATCGATCCGAGCACGCACCAGCTGACGATGTCGGCGCGCAAGTACGACGGCACCGGCATCGGCGGGCCCGGTGGGGTGAACCCCGACTGCCAGGACTACGTCGCGCTCCCGCAGTGAGAAGGTAACGTAGCTTTACCGAACTGGCGTGGTCCAGGAAGCGCCGGTCCTCGTGGCCGGTCCTTCCTGGTTCACGCGTGCTCGAACGCGGCCTCGAGCAGCCGGCGCTGCTCCTGCTCGTGTGCGGTCGCGCTCCCGGCCGCGGGGCTCCCGCTGCCGGGCCGTGCCACGAACTGGAACGTGACGCCCTCCTGCAGCGCGCGGCGCTGGCGGAGGTGGACGAACCGCAGCGCCCCCATGTTGTCCGGTTCCTCCTGCACCCATCGCAGTATTGACGCGTTCGGGTATGCGGCGAGCCCGCCGCGGACGCCCTCACCGGGGAACGGGTACAGCTGTTCCATGCGCAGGATCGCGACGTGCCCGGTCGCATCGCCGCGGCGCTCGCGTTCGGCGTCGAGGTCGTAGAAGACCTTCCCGGCGCACAGGAGCACGACGTCGACCGAGCCCGGGTCGGGCGCCCGCGGGTCGGCGAGCACCTCCTCGAAGTGCCCCGCTTCGAACGCACCGGCCGGGCTGCGAGCCGCGGGGAGACGCAGGAGCGACTTCGGCGTCATCACGATCAACGGCTTGCGGATGTCCCGGTGCATCTGGCGCCGGAGGAGGTGGAAGTACTGCGCAGGGGTCGAGGGAACGCAGACCTGGATGTTGTCGTTCGCCGAGAGCTCGAGGAAGCGCTCGAGCCGGGCGCTGGAGTGTTCGGGGCCCTGGCCCTCGAAGCCGTGCGGGAGCAAGAGCGTGAGCCCGCTCGTCTGGGCCCACTTCTCCTCGCCCGAGACGACGAACTGATCGACCACGACCTGCGCCTCGTTGATGAAGTCGCCGAATTGCGCCTCCCACAGGACCAGCGCGTCCTTCGCGACGACGCTCTCGCCGTACTCGAACCCGAGCGTCGCGAACTCGTTCAACGGCGAGTCGTAGACGAGGAACGCGGCCTGGTCGGGCGCGAGGTGCGCCAGCGGGTACCAGGGGCGCTCGGTGACGTGGTCGATCAGGACGTCGTGCCGCTGGCTGAACGTCCCGCGACGGGAATCCTGACCGGAGAGCCGAACGGGGATTCCCTCGAGGACCAGCGAGCCGAACGCCAGCGCCTCGCCCATGGCCCAGTCGACGGCGTCATCACCGAGCTGCGCGCGACGGCGTTCGAGCTGCGTCGCGAGCTTCGGATGCGGCGTGAACCCCTCCGGCCACGAGGTCACCGCATCGACGATCCGCCGCAGGGTCTCGTGGTCGATGCCGGTCTCGACGGGCGGCAGGACCCCGATCGGCGCCGGGCGCTCGCGCCGGCGCGAGCCGGGCGGTGGTTGGCTCTCCTTCGTTTCGTCGAACGCGCGCTGGAGCATGTCGCGGTACGCGGTCAGCGCTCCCTCCGCCTCCTCGAGCGTGATGTCGCCGCGGTTCACCAGCTCCTCGAGGTAGAGCTTGCGGACCGAACGGGTGCGGTCGATCAGCCCGTACATCGTCGGTTGCGTGTAGGAGGGATCGTCGCCCTCGTTGTGCCCGTAGCGTCGGTAGCACACGAGGTCGATCACAACGTCCTTCGCGAAGGCCTGACGGAACGCGTGCGCGAGGCGGGTGACCCATACGCACGCCTCCGGATCGTCGCCGTTCACGTGGAGGATCGGCGCCTGCACCATCTTCGCGACGTCGGTCGGGTAGACGCTCGAGCGCGCGGCCTTCGGCAGCGTCGTGAAGCCCAACTGATTGTCGACCACGATGTGCACGGTCCCGCCGGTCCGGTAGCCGGGGAGCTGAGAGAGCACGAACGTCTCGGCGACGACGCCCTCGCCGGCGAACGCCGCGTCGCCGTGGATCAGCACCGGGAGCGCGACCGAGCGCGTCCCGTCCAGCGCCCGGTCCTGGTACGCGCGCGTCATGCCCTCGACGACCGGGTCGACGGCCTCGAGGTGGCTGGGGTTCGACGCGAGCTCGACGACCACCTCGCGCCCGTCGGGCGCCGCGTAGGTCCCGAGCGCCCCCAGGTGGTACTTGACGTCGCCCGAACCCTGGGTGCTCTCCGGGTCGAGGTCGCCCTCGAACTCGCGGAAGATGCGCTCGTACGACTTCCCGACGATGTTCGCCAGGACGTTCAGGCGGCCCCGGTGCGCCATCCCCATCACGACCCGTTCGGAGCCCGCTTCGGCCGCGGCGTCGAGCACGGTCGCTAGCATCGGGATCAGGCTCTCCGCGCCCTCCAGGCTGAACCGCTTGTGGCCCACGTACTTCGAATGGAGGAACCGTTCGAACGCCTCGGCGCCGTTGAGCCGCTCGAGGATCGACCGCTTCTCCTCCGGCGACAGCGCGCGGGGCGCTCCTTCGAACCGCTCCTGGATCCAGCGCTTCTCCTCGGGATCCTGGATGTGCCGGTACTCGATCCCCACGGTGCCCGCGTACGCGTCGCGCAGCACGTCGAGGATCTGCCGCAGCGTCTGGTAGGCCTGGCCGGGGAAGTCGTCGACGAAGAACTCCCGGTCGAGGTCCCAAACGGTCAGGCCGTGGTACGCGAGGTCCAGCTCGGGATGGGTGAGGATCCGCTCCTGGCCCAGTGGATCCAGGTCGGCCAGCAGGTGCCCACGGACCCGGTACATGTTGATCAGGCGAAGGACGTGCGCCTGCTTCTCCATCGAGCCCTGCGACGGAGCCGAACCGTCCACGCTCCCGACGCCGGCGCCCGCCGCGGCACGGTCCACCTCCCAGCGGAGGGGTTCGTACGGGATGCCGAGGCTCGCGAAGATCTCGTCGTAGAAGCCCTCCTCGCCGAGCAGCAGGGCTTCGACGGTCGCCAGGAACCCGCCGCTCTCGGCACCCTGGATCACGCGGTGGTCGTAGGTGCTGGTGACGCCGATGACCTTGCCCACCGCCAGGCCCGCGAGGGTCGACGGCGCGGCGCCCTCCCACTCGGTCGGGTACCCGAGCCGCCCCACGCCGACGATCGCGCTCTGGCCCGGCATCAGCCTCGGCACGCTCAGCTGGGTCCCGAGGGTCCCCGGGTTCGTCAGGGTGACCGACGTCCCCGCGAAGTCGTCCGGGGACAGCTTGTTCGAACGGACCTTGCGGATGACGTCCTCGTAGGCGTCCCAGAAGGACGCGAACGTGAGCGTGTCGGCGGCCTTGATGTTCGGCACGAGCAGGGTCCGCGATCCGTCGGCCTTGGCGACGTCGACCGCGAGCCCAAGGTTCACGTGCTCCGGGGTTCGGACCCCCGGCTTGCCGCCGTCGAGGTCGACGAACGTCCGGGTGAGCGAGGGGACCGCCCGGAGCGCACGGACGATCGCCCAGCCGATCAGGTGCGTGAAGCTCACCTTCCCGCCCCCCCTGCGTCCGAGGAACCGGTTGATGACCCGGCGGTTCTCCTCTAGGAGCTTGGCCGGCACCATCCGCACGGACGTGGCGGTTGGGACGGCGAGGGAGGCATCCATGTTCGACGCGATCCGCGCGGCGGCGCCGATCAGCGGTTGGCCGCGCTCGCCGGCCGGTTCGGGCTCGCCGGCAGGGGGCGCCGATGGCGCGGATCCGATCGGTGCCGGCGGGGCGGCCGTCGGTGCCGGCGACGCTCCGGCTCCGTCGGCCTCGGCCACCGCTCCCCTCGGCACCAGCCCCGGGGCGAAGCCCTCGAAGAACTCCCTCCACGCGGGATCGACCGCCTCCGGGTCCTCCTGGAACCGCCGGAACAGCTCGTCGAGGAGCCACATGTTCGGACCGAGCTCGGAGACGTCCAAGTCCTGTTCGTCGCTCACGATCCCGATGATTCCACCCGTCGCGCGAACGGGCCAATCAGCGCGGGCGCCCCCCTCACATGTACAGGCCGCCGTTGATCGAGAAGACCTGGCCCGTGATGTACGCCGAATCCCGATCGACCAGGAACTCGACGACGCGCGCCACCTCGTCAGGTTCGCCGAGGCGCCCGAGCGGGATCCCGTCGATCACGCGCTCGAGCGCGTCGAGCGGCATGCCGGCGACCATGTCCGTCGCGATGAAGCCCGGTGCGACCGAGTTCACCGTGATCCCCTTGCGCGCGGTCTCCAGGGCCAGGCTCATCGTGAGGCCGAACAGGCCGGACTTCGCGGCCGCGTAGTTCGCCTGCCCGACGTTGCCCCGTTCCCCGATGATCGAGGAGATGTTCACGATCCGACCGTAGCCGCGTTCGATCATGTGCGGGAGCACCGCGCGGCACAGGTAGAACGCGCCGGAGAGGTTCACCTGCAGGACCCGGTCCCACTCCTCGGGCGTCATCCGACGGACGGTCTTGTCCACGTTGATCCCGGCGTTGTTCACGAGGACGTCGATGCGGCCCCAGCGCTCGACGACCTCGGCGACGACCCGTTCACAGTCCTCGGTGCGACCGATGTTGCCGCGATGGATGCTGGCGCGCTCGGGTGCGGGACCCTCGAGGAAGCGCGCGGCGGCATCCTCGTCCCTCGAGTATCCGGCCGCGACCGACGCGCCGCCCGCGAGGAGCCGCTCGCAGATCGCGAGCCCGATCCCGCGGACCCCGCCGGTGACGAGCGCCACCTGCTCGGCGAACCTGTCCATCGCGCCGCGAGTGTAGGAGGGCCGCACGCCGCGAGCAGCGGCCGCCCGGCCCCGCCCACGGCCGCCGATGGACCCGCGCCGGCCCGTCGGCGTCAGGCGCCGTGCGCGGCCCGGAGCGTGGGGACGGCGCCGCGCAGCCGCGAACCGCGTCCTTCCATCAGCCCCGTCGCCACGTCGGCAGCCGCTATCAGCCCGAGCATCTCGAGCGCGTCCCAGTAGTAGGCGAACCCGACCGGGTCCAGCAGGAGCCTCACCAGGATCACGGCCGCCGGCACGGCCCACGCGACCGACGGTCGCCACGCCGTCGTTCCCGGTACGGCGCCCCCCGCACGGAGCCTTGACGAGCGCGCGACCAGGGCGACGGCCGAACCGGCCGCCAGGGCCGCCGCGCCCTGGAGGAGACGCCAGCTCCACGGGAACGGGGTCGTCGGCCGGAGGACCGCCCGCAGGAGCGACCGCGACGAGACGACCCAGTGGAACTCGAACATGCGGAACGGGCCAGCGACGACGAACGGCACGAACAGCGCGGCCACGACCGCCCCGGCTGTCGCGAGCCCGACCACGAGACGCCTGCGTCCACGGACCAGCAGCAGCACCGGGACGCCGAGCACACCCCAGACCTCGAGGCCGGCAGAACAGCCGAGGAGTGAGCCGGCCAGGGCGGGACGGTCGCGTTCGGCGGCGCAGGCTGCGACGACCCAACACAGCGGGATCAGGACGTCCGCGGGGTGGCCGTCGACGTACACGCGGCCCGCGAAGCCGGCGGCGACGAAGAGCCCAACCGCGGCCTGCGCGAGCGCCGCGCGCCTGCGACCGCGCACCACCGATCCGGTGGCGGCGAGCGCAGCGGCGGTGATCAGCAGATGCATCAGCAGGCCGAAGACCGCCGTCGAGGGCTCGCTCAGAGCATCGGCGAGCCGTCCCGCACCACCGTACAGGAGCAGTTCCAACGGCCCGGCCTGCAAGGTCGGATCGCCGAACGTCCTCGGCCAGTGACCGGAGAGCATCGTTCGTCCCGCCGCCTCGAAGAAGCCGCCGTCGAGCGCACCCCGATGACGCCAGAGGAGCCCGCTGCACAGGGCCGCGAACAGCGGCGCGATCCAGGCGGCCAGCTGGACGACCTTCGCCGAACGCGTCGTGCGAACGTCGTCCGGGGATCCGGTTCGCATGCTTTGCTCTCGGCAGCCGTGCGGGACTCCTCAAGCGACCGAGGGGCACCGCCGTTCGAGCAGGACGAGTCTGCCCTCGAGCGCATCGTATCGACGCGAGCCTGCGCCAAGGTCGGCGGATCAGGCGGCGTCGGCGGCGCTCGGCGCTTCGATCGCGATGGAGACGTCCGGTACGACCCGGAGCGACTCGTGGACCGTGCAGTGATCGACCACCCGGCGGAGGATTTCGAGCCGCCCGTCCGGGATCGCCGCCGGCAGGATCAGCCGCACCGAGATCGACCCGACTCGGGACGGCCGTCCCTCTGCGAGCCGGAAGGAGGCTCGAACCGACAACCCTTCGTCCGGCAGGTCGTGTCGACGCAGGTAGCGTTCGGCGTAGAAGCCGACGCACGCCGCCAGGCTCCCCACGAACAGCTCCGTCGGCGTCGGGCCCAGGTCGGCCCCGCCCGCCTCCATCGGCTGGTCGACCACCACGTGGTGTCCCCTGATGTCCAGCCCGAACGCATCCCCGTGGAGATGCGTCACCAGGATCTCCGTGTCGTGGGCACCCATCTCAGCCCATGCCTCCTTCAGATGAACAGCGTGATGGCGTCCTTCGCCTCGAGCAGCGCGGTCGTCGCACCGGCCGGCGCATCCAGCCCGTCGATCAGGTCCTCGCGCGCCAGGCCCATCAGGTCCATCGTCATCTGGCAGGGCACCAGGTGCACGCCCATCTCCCGGGCCATGTCCATCAGCTCGCGTGGCGAGGCGACCTTGTGCGACTCGGCGAGCGACCCCATCATCCAGGGGCCCATCCCGGCGAAGTTCATCTTCGACAGCTTCATGTGGTCTGTTCCACCGTGGTTCATCACCGAGAGCATCTTCTGCATCCAGTTCTCGCCGGTCATGCGGCGCATCCGGCCCTCGGCCTTGTCGTTCTTCAGCAGCGGGAACAGACCCCAGAATGTGAAGAAGACGGTCGTCTCCATGCCCATCGCCGCGCCCGTCGTCGCGAGGATCAGCTGCGGCCAGACTCGGTCGAGGTCTCCGCTCCACGCGAAGATCACGAGCTTGTCCGGCGTCTCCTCGGCCGGCCGCTCGATCAGCGGCCGGTGCTCCATGTCCGGCGCCTCGTGCGTCGGTTCGATCCCGATCTCCTCGAGCGGCATCTGGCTCACCTCTTCCTCAGGACGAAACGGAACACCCCGCTGTCCTCGGTGTGTTCGACCAGCTCGTTGCCGGTGGACGTCGACCACGCGGTGAAGTCCGGCACGGACCCCGGGTCCGTCGCCAGGACCTCCAGCAGGTCGCCGTGCTGCAGGTTCTTCATCGCCTGCGCGGTCTTCACGATCGGGATCGGGCAGTTGAATCCCTTCAGGTCCAGGGTCTGCGCCACAGCCGTCTTCATCGTCGGTCCCTCCTTCCGTCATGCCATCCGTTCGGGGATCCGCCCCTGCGGGACCGTTTCCCAGTAGAGGCGGTTGAACGTCCACTTCGCGCTGTGCCACAGGAGGCTCGGCTTCGGCGGGACGGGTGGGTGCTCGTAGTCGAACCGCAGCGCGGTCGCCTTGCGGCCCCCAACCTCCAGGAAGCACATCACCCGGCCGCCGTAGTTCGCCTTCGGCGCCGTGCCGCGCACGAGCGAGGCGATCCGCGACGCCACGACCGGCGCCTCGAAATGCGCGGTCGAACCGGACTTGCTGATCGGCAGGTTCGTCGCGTCGCCGATCGCGAACACGTTCGGGTGACCCTGGTGCTGCAGGGTGAGCTTGTCGGTCGGCACCCAGCCGCCGGCGTCGCCCAGCCCGCTGTCCTCGACCACCCGCTGCCCGCGGTGCGGCGGTACCAGCACCAGCAGGTCGTACTCGGCCTTGTCGCCCTCGAGCGAGAGCACCGTCCTCGACGCGGGCTCCACCGCCTCGACGTTGAAGAACGTCTCCAGCTCGATCCCACGCTCGTCCATCAGGGGCTGGACGAGCTTCGACGCGGACTCGATCGTGAAGGCGCGGTTCAGCGGCGAGAGCAGCGTGATCCGGCTCCGGTCGCGGATGCCGCGCTTGCGCAGGAGCTCGTCGACCATGAACACGAACTCCACCGGAGCCGGCGGGCACTTGTAGGGGATCCCGGCGATGCCGACCGCGATCCGCCCGCCGCCGAACGACCGGAGCGCTTCGCGCAGCCGGAACGCGCCGTCCATGGAGTAGAAGTCGTAGGAGCCCTCGAGCAGCCCGGGCACGGTGTCGCGGATCAGACGCGCGCCGGTCGCGACGACCAGGTGGTCGAACGGGATCGCCCCGCCGTGCTCCAGCACGACGGTCCCGGCCGAGAGGTCCACCTTCGTCGCGGCCTCGACGGCCAGCTCGACGCCCTTGCGGAGCAGGGTGCGTTCGTCACGTGCGAGCCATTGCCCGTGGGCCTGGCCGAGCGCGACGTAGAGGAACCCCGGCTGGTAGACGTGCATCCCGGTCGGGTCGACGACCGTGACCTTCGCATCGCTCCGCAGGTCCTTGTCGATCAGGTTCGCGGCGAGCGTCCCGCCGACCCCGCCGCCGAGCACCACCACCCGCGCCGGCATGTCACGTCACCTGACCTTCCGCACCACGAACCGCGAGTACCCGTCCTCCGGCACGATCTCGACCATCTCGTGGCCGGCCTTGGCGACCCACGCCGGGATGTCGGTCTTCGAGCCTTCGTCCGAGGAGAGCACCTCGATCACGTCACCGACCTGCCCCGCACGGATCGCCCCGATCAGGGACATCAGCGGTCCCGGACACGGCATCCCGCGTCCGTCGATGCTCGTCGTCGTCGCAACGCCTGCCGTCATCTCGATCAACCCCTCCCTCATCAGATGAAGACGATCTGGCCGCCCTCGGCCGAGAGCAGGAAGGACACGACCCCCTCCACGCCGTCGACCATCGGGTCCAGGTCGTCCTCCGTGATCCCGAACAGATCCATCGAGAGCGCGCAAGCCTGGATGTTCACCTCGCCGATCTCCCGGACCTGCCGGAGCGTCTGGCTCCAGTGCTGGTACCCGGGCATCTCCGTGGCCTTCCGGAGCCACTCCGGGCCTTCCGGCCCGGCCTCCGCGCTCGCCCCGTGGTCCTTCTCGATCCGGTCGGCGCGGAACGCGTCGAGCGCCCAGTACTGCAGGAAGACGTTCACGCGTTGACCCATCGCCGCCGCACCGGCCGCGAGCACCGTCGCGGCGGTCAGCTTGTCGTCGGTCCCGGAGAACAGGACCAGGGAGAGGGTCTGCGCCTGCTGGTCGTTCGCGTCCATCCGATCCTCCTTCACGTCTGTCTCCGAGCCTTCCAGCAGGCGGTCCGGGCGTAGGGGGTCGGTGGGCCCGCAGCGGAGGGGCGCGTGGACCCATATACCCCCCGGGGTACTCCCCTACCGTTGCGTCCGTGAGCGAGGAGCGCCACGGGGAGGTGACGGCCACGATGCGATTCGAGAGCGACGCCGTTCCTGAGGCCCTCGATCGCCTCCGTCGGATCGAGGGACAGATCGGTGGGGTCATCCGGATGATCGAAGCGGGTCGCGACTGCAGCGAGGTGATCCACCAGCTGGCCGCGGCCCGCAGCGCGATGGACCGGGTCGGCCTGCGCCTGCTCTCGACGCAGCTCGAACGCTGCTTGTCCGACGAGGCACGGGCCCGCGGGGACGGCTACGACCGCGACCGGTTCGAACGCCTCTTCCTGATGCTGACGTGACCGTGGTGACCGGTCGGCTGGTCGGGACGGGCATCGAGGTCCCGCTCGTCACGGGCGGATGCAGGCCGTACGCGAACCTCGACGCCGCGGCGAGCGCGCCGGCGCTCCGTGAGGTGCACGAAGGGGTCGAGGCGTTCCTGCCCTGGTACAGCAGCGTCCATCGCGGGACCGGCTTCACGTCCAGGGTCTCGACGGCCGCGTACGAGGCCTCGCGCGATGCGGTGCATCGGTTCGTCGGAGCGCGCGAGGACGACGCCGTCGTGTTCACCCGGAACACGACGGACGCCATCAACCTCTTCTCCCGGATCCTCCCCGCCGATGCGCGGGTGTTCGTCTTCGAGACCGAACACCACGCGAACCTGTTGCCGTGGCGCCTCCACCGCACGACGTACCTCCGCGCGCCGACGGGACCCGACGAAGCGCTCGGGACCCTTCGGGCCGCCCTGGCCGATGCGCGTCCCGGGCCCGACGACCTCGCCTTGGTCACCGTGACCGGCGCGTCGAACGTCACCGGAGAGCTGTGGCCGGTCGCCGAGATCGCGGAGCTGGCGCACCGGTTCGGCGCGAGGCTGCTGGTCGACGCCGCGCAGCTCGCGCCCCACGCCCCGATCGACGTCGCTGCCGCGGGCATCGACTACGTCGCGCTCTCGGGGCACAAGCTCTACGCGCCGTACGGCAGCGGCACGCTCATCGGACGTTCGGACTGGCTGGGCCGCGGTGAACCCGCGCTCATGGGCGGCGGCGCTGTGCGGTTCGTCACCCTGGACGAGGTGCTGTGGGCGGATCTCCCCGACCGGCAGGAGGCCGGTTCGCCGAACGTCGTCGGGGCCGTCGCCCTCGGCATCGCGTGCGAGACCCTCACGCGCATCGGCATGGGTCCGCTCGCCCGCCGGGAGGAGGCGCTTCGCGCCCGCGCGCGCGAGCGGCTCCTGGCCGTTCCCGGGGTGGACCTCTACACGCTGTGGGACGAGTCGCTCCCGCACATCGGCGTGCTGACGTTCAACCTCCGGGGCTTCGACCACAGCCTGCTCGCCACGATCCTGTCCGCCGAGCACGCGATCGGGGTCCGGCACGGGTGCTTCTGCGCCCACCCCATGATGCTCAGGATCCTCCGGGTTTCCGGCGAGAGCGCGCAGGACCTGCGAGCTCGCATGCGCCGTGGCGAGCACCCGCGCCTGCCCGGCGCGGTGCGGATGAGCCTGTCCCTGGACAGCACGACGGACGACGTGGATCGGCTCGCCGGCGCGCTCGAAGCGATCGCGACCGAGGGCCCGCGGTGGCGATACCTGCCCGACCCGGTGACCGGCGAGTACGAGCCCGACCCGGACCCGCGTTCGATGCCCGCGCTTCCCTACGGGATCCTCGCGCGCGTCCCTGCCTCGGTCCCGGGCCGGGGCGAGAGTTCGTGACCGCCCCGGGCGGATAGCATGCCCCGGATGATCGACCGACCGCCCCGGGTACGGGCACGCGGAGAGGCGTCGGTTCCGGCGCGCCCGGACGAGGCCCGCGTCATGGTTCGCCTCCGCGAGGTCCGGGACACGGCCGACGACGCGCTCCGGCGCGTGGCCGAGCGGAGTCAGGCACTGGCGGCGTTGTTCGACGAGCTCGCGATCGACCCGGCCGCGCGCACGACGTCCGGCGTCTCCGTCCGCGAGGAGCGCGAGTACGAACGCAACCGCTGGATCCACCGCGGGTTCGCGGCCGACGCGCGCACCGTCGTTCGGCTGACCGACCTTGACGTGCTGGGCAGGCTGATGACCGAAGCGACGTCGCGGGTGGACGCCAGGATCGACGGGCCCTGGTGGCGGGTCCTGCCGTCCAACCCCGCGCGGCTCGAGGCGAGCGGCCGGGCGGCCGAGGACGCTCGGAGCAAGGCGAGGACCTACGCGGAGGCGCTCGGCGCCCGGCTCGGGCCGATCGCGTGGATCCGGGAGCCCGCGCGCGACGTCGACGACGCCGGACCGTACCTTCGCGCGACGCCGATGGCCGCGATGGCGGATGCCGGGCCGGACATGCCGGTCGACCCGGGAGAGATGGACGTGACCGCCGCCGTGGAGGTTGCGTTCGACCTCATCCAGGACCCGGGTCGGTAGGCCCTTCGGATCGCGAGGGAGCCGACGATGCCCGGCGGGCTCCTCACCGACCTCTACGAGTTGAACATGGCCGCGAGCTACCTGCGGCGCGGCATGACCGGGCCGGCCACGTTCAGCCTGTTCGTCCGCCGCCTCCCCCCCGAGCGGGGGTTCCTGGTCGCGGCCGGGCTGGAGGACTGCCTCGATCGGCTGGAGCGGTTCGGGTTCGACGAGCAGGACCTCGCGTACCTGCGGGACACGCTGGGGTTCGAACCCGACTCGCTGGGTGCGTTCCGCGGGACGCGCTTCACGGGCGACGTCTGGGCGATCCCCGAGGGCCGGATCGTCTTCGAGAACGAACCGCTCCTGGAGGTGACGGCGCCGCTGCCCGAGGCGCAACTGATCGAGACGCTCCTGCTGAACGAGGTCACGTTCCAGACCACGGTCACGACGAAGGCCGCGCGGTGCCGCCTGGCGGCCGGCGGCCGCGACCTGGTCGACTTCTCGATGCGACGGACGCAGGGGCTCGAGGCAGCGATGGAGGTCGCGCGGTCCTCGGCGATCGTCGGGTTCGTCGCGACGTCGAACGTCGAGGCGGCCCGCCGGTTCGGCCTCACGGCGGCCGGGACGATGGCGCACTCCTACATCGAGGCCTTCCTGACGGAACGCGAGGCGTTCGAGGCCTTCGCCTCGGACTTCCCGCATCGCACGACCTTCCTCGTCGACACCTACGACACGAGGGACGGGATCCGAACCGCGATCGAAGTGATCCGAGAGCTGGATCTGCAGGATCGCCTCGGCATCCGGATCGACAGCGGCGACCTCGGGACGGCTTCGAAGGACGCGCGCACGATGCTCGACGACGCGGGCCTCCCGCACGTTCGGATCTTCGTCAGCGGTGGCCTGGACGAGTACGACATCGCCGACCTGGTCGCCGCCGACTCGCCGATCGACGCGTTCGGCGTCGGGACGCGCATGGGGGTCTCCGCCGATGCGCCGTACGTCGATTCGGTCTACAAGCTCGTCGAGTACGACGGACGGCCGGTCCTGAAGCTCTCGGCCGACAAGGTCACGGCCCCCGGCGCGAAGCAGGTGTTCCGGCGGTCCCGGCTGGGCGGCGACGTCGTGGGGCTCCGGGAGGAGGGACCGCTCGACGGCACCGACCCGCTGCTGATCCCGGTGATGACCGGGGGACGGAGGGTCGGCGCCAGGGGATCGGTCGGAGCCGCGCGGGAGCGGTTCGAAGCCGATCTCGCCGATCTTCCGGCCGCCGCGGCGGCGATCCGGGGGCCGATCGCACCCGCCCCGGACACCTCCCCGCGGCTCGCGGCACTGACGGAACGCGTCCGCCGAGCGATCCCGACGGTGGCGGGGGACGGGAACGCGGACGCGCCGGCCTGACGGCGGTGCGGCGTAGACGGACGACGGCGGGGCGTTCGGCCCCGGGCCCGCGGGACCGGCGCCCCCGCACGCGAGCGGCGCACCGGCTTACCGTCGGATCAGAGTCGCGCGCTCCGCGCGCGCGACGTGAAGGAGGCCGCCATGCGGAACCTCGACGAGGTGGCGGAGGGACCCGAGCGGAAGGACCGGGCCCCCGAGCGCGTGGGCAGCATCATGCGACGCAGCGTCGTGGTCCTGGCGCCGGACCGTTCCATCGGCGAGGCGGCTCGGATCCTCGAGCGTGAGGGCATCTCCGGCGCGCCGGTCACCGAAGGCGGGCGCATCGTAGGGATGGTCAGCCTCGCCGACCTCTTCCGGAGCGCCGGCGTCCGGCCCGAGGACGCGGCCACGTCCGGGCCGTGGCACCGGCACGAGATCGCGATGGCGCAGAGCGGACGAACGGTCGCCGTCGCGATGCAGACGAACGTCGCCACGGTACCGCCGGATGCCCCGATCGGGGAAGTCGCCGCGCTGATGCGCCGGCGGGGCGTGAACCGGATCCCGGTCGTGTCGCCCGACGGCATCGTGGTCGGGATCGTCGCCCGCGACGACATCATCGAGGCGGTCGCGAGGAACGCCTGAGGTTCGCGGAGGTTCGAGCCGGTTCCCGGATGTTCACGGCCTCCGACCCTGCCGAGGCGGGCCTGTCGGCCCCGCATCCAAGACGTCCCAGCCCTACCGTGGTGACGATGAGTGACCATCGATCGGGGCCGGTGTCAGGACGGAGGTGTACCCGGGACCGGCTCGGAGGAGGCCAACGTCATGGGCAAGGAGTTCGAGCGTTTGATGGCGAGCGTGGTGGACAGGAACCCGGGCGAGCCGGAGTTCCACCAAGCGGTGCGCGAGGTCGCGGGGTCGGTCGAGCGGGTGCTCGAGCATAGGCCCGAGTACCTCGAGGCCAGGATCTTCGAACGGATGGTCGAGCCCGAGCGCGTGATCATGTTCCGCGTGCCGTGGGTGGACGACGAGGGTCGGATCCAGATCAACCGCGGGTACCGCGTCGAGATGAACAGCGCGATCGGACCGTACAAGGGCGGCCTGCGCTTCCACCCCAGCGTCTACTTGGGGTTGCTGAAGTTCCTCGCGTTCGAACAGGTCTTCAAGAACGCGCTCACGACGCTCCCGATGGGCGGCGGCAAGGGCGGCGCGGACTTCGACCCGCACGGGAAGTCCGACGCAGAGGTCATGCGCTTCTGCCAGGCGTTCATGACCGAGCTGCAGCGCCACATCGGCCAGTTCACGGACGTGCCGGCCGGTGACATCGGCGTCGGCGGACGCGAGATCGGCTACCTGTTCGGCCAGTACAAGCGGATCCGCAACGAGTTCACCGGCGTCCTGACCGGCAAGGGCCTCACGTGGGGCGGCTCGCTGATCCGGCCGGAGGCGACCGGCTACGGCGCCGTCTACTTCGCCCAGGAGATGCTGGGCACGCGCGACGACGCGCTCGAGGGGAAGATCTGCCTCGTGTCGGGCTCGGGAAACGTGGCCCAGTACACGATCGAGAAGCTGCTGGACATGGGCGCGAAGCCCGTCACGCTGTCCGACTCGAGCGGGTTCATCCACGACCCCGACGGCATCGACTACCAGAAGCTCCACTGGGTGATGGACCTGAAGAACGTCCGTCGCGGCCGGATCAGCGAGTACGAGGCGGCCTTCCCGCGGGCGACGTTCATGCCGGCCGATCCGGACGGCGACCACAACGACCTGTGGAACATCCCGGCGGACTGCGCGTTCCCGAGCGCGACCCAGAACGAGATCACCGAGAAGGACGCGGTGAACCTGCTCTCGGGCGGCGTCTCCGTCGTCACCGAGGGCGCGAACATGCCCACCGTTCCCGACGGCGTCGTTCGCTTCATCGACGCGGGCATCCTGTACGGGCCCGGCAAGGCGGCGAACGCGGGTGGCGTGGCGGTCTCCGGACTGGAGATGGCGCAGGACTCGCTGCGCATCGCGTGGGAGCGTGAGGAGGTCGACGCCCGGCTGAAGGACATCATGCGGTCGATCCACCGGCAGTGCCGTGAGACCGCCGACGAGCACGGCGTCCCCGGGAACTACGTGGACGGCGCGAACATCGCCGGCTTCGTCAAGGTCGCGGACGCGATGCTCGATCAGGGCGTCGTCTAGCGACGGTGTTCAGGAAGAGGCCGTGATGTGACGGCACGTGTGCTCGTCCGGGCGCTGCTAGCCGCGTGCATCGCCGGCCTGCTCGCCGGGCTCGTGCTGCTGGCCGTCGGGCAGGACGACGCGGCCGACGCGGCGTGGATCGTGACGACGGTCATCGGGCTCGTCCCGATGACCGCGTCCGTCGTCCGTGACCTGGTCCACCGCCGGGCGGGCGTCGACGTGATCGCCGTCCTCGCGATGGTCGGCGCTTTGCTGCTCGGCCAATACCTCGCCGGCGCGGTGATCGCCGTGATGCTCGCGTCGGGCCGCGCCCTGGAGGCTCTCGCCGCAGGCAGGGCGGAACGCGAGCTGACCGCGCTGCTGGCTCGGGCCCCGAACATCGCCCACCGCTACGAGGACGGAGCGCTCACGACGCCGCCGATCGGTTCGATCGTCCCGGGCGACCGTCTCCTGGTCATGGCCGGCGAGATCGTCCCGGTCGACGGCGTGGTCGTCGCGGGGCGCGCCACCTTGGACGAATCGGCCCTGACGGGCGAATCGCGGCTCGTGGAACGAGATGTCGGGGATCGGGTGCGGAGCGGCGTCGTGAACGCTGGCGGCGGCTTCGATCTCCGGGCCGTGGCGGCCGCGGGCGAGAGCACGTACGCCGCGATCGCGCGCTTGGTCCGCGACGCCGAACGAAGCAAGGCGCCGTTCGTCCGGATGGCCGACCGGTACGCGCTGTTGTTCGTGCCGGTGACGCTCCTGATCGCGGGCGCCGCGTGGATCGCGAGCGGCGATCCGGTGTTCGCCTTGTCCGTCCTGGTCGTGGCGACCCCGTGCCCGCTGATCCTCGCCGCCCCGATCGCCATCGTCGCGGGGATCTCCCGCGCCGCACGGCGGGGTGTGATCTTCAAGGGCGGCGCCGCGCTCGAGGTCCTGAGCCGCGCGCGGGTCCTGCTGTTCGACAAGACGGGGACGCTGACCGGCGGGGTTCCGACCATGAGCGAGGTCGAGGCGTTCGGTGCGTTGTCCGGGGACGACGTGCTCCGGCTCGCCGCCTCCCTCGACCAGGTCTCGCCGCACGTGCTCGCCGCGTCGATCGTGCGAGCGGCCCGCGGCCGGGGCTTCGACCTGTCGTTCCCGTCCGACGTGGTCGAGGAACCGGGCTCGGGGATCGCCGGAACCGTCGACGGCCGGTCCGTGCGGATCGGCACGTCCGAATGGACCGCGTTCGGCGCCCAGCTGCCCGCACCGGCCCGCGCGATCCGGCGGCGGACGTCCGTGGAGGGTTCGTCGTGCGCGTTCGTGGCCGTCGACGGCCGGCTCGCCGGCGCGCTGGTGATGGACGACCCGATCCGGCCCGAGACCCCGCGCGCGATCCGGGCGCTGCGGGCGGCCGGCATCGAGCGGGTGATCATGGTGACCGGCGACCACCCAGACGTGGCCGAGACCATCGGCACTCGCGATCGGCGTCGACCGGATCCTGGCGGAACGCGCACCCGCCGAGAAGATCGACGCCGTGGCCGAAGCCCGGACCGCGGGCGTGACCGTCATGGTGGGCGACGGGATCAACGACGCGCCCGCGCTGGCTGCCGCCGACGTCGGCGTCGCGATGGGCGCCCGCGGCGCGTCGGTGTCCAGCGAGGCCGCCGACGTGGTCGTCACGGTCGACCGGCTCGACCGGCTGGCGGACGCGCTGCGGATCGCGCACCGGTCGCGGAGGATCGCCGTCCAGAGCGTGGTCCTCGGGATGGGCATGTCCTTCGTCGCGATGGGGTTCGCCGCGTTCGGCCTCCTGGTACCGGTCGCCGGCGCGATCCTGCAGGAGGCGATCGACGTGATCGCGATCGCGAACGCGCTGCGCGCGCTGCACGGCGACGAGCGGCGCCGACCCGTGCCTCCGGAGGAGGCGGAACTGGGTGCGCGGTTCCAGGGCGAACACGCGCAGCTGGTCCCGATAATCGACCGGCTGCGGACCGTCGCCGATCGCCTGGACGTGTGGTCGCCGGATGAGGCGCTGGTCGAGCTCCACGACGTGCGTTCGGCGCTGACGGAACGCCTGCTACCGCACGAGCTGGAGGAGGAACGAGCGCTGTTCCCGGCGGTCGGCCGGGCGCTCGGTGGCGACGACCCGATCGCGGCGCTGACCCGCGCCCACACGGAGATCGTGCACCTGATCCGCCGCCTCCGTCAGGCGATCGACGACCTGCCGGCCGATGGCCCGAGCCGGAGGACCTGCCCGAGCTGCGACGGATCCTGTATGGACTGAACGCCGTGCTCCGCCTGCACTTCGCGCAAGAGGAGGAGGCGTACCTCGCGGTGCTCGAGGAGGCTGCGGTTCGAACCCGCGGCTGACGGCCGGCTGAGGCGGGCCCACACCGGTGTCGGAGGGCCGGCGGTACGTCCGCGCGCTCGAGGAAGCGATACGGGCCTCGCGATGGATGGAGGGAGTCGACCGACGCATGCCGAGCGAACGTGACCATGCACCGCTGACCGTCTCGGGAGGTACGAAGCGAGGCCGAGGCCTCAAGACTGGCCGGACAGCTGCCACCTGAGCGACGTGACCGCCCGCGGCGCTTGGCGTCACACTGGTCAGCCCGGATTCGAGCGCTTCACTCAGCCGCCCGAGACGCGCGCCGTACGCGTGAGGTTGGCGCGAGCTCCTCGCCGAGGACGACCCGACGATCCGCGGGTACACGAACGAACGCGGAGGGCTGCCAGACCGGCCGATCGAACGCCTCCGACGCGCTCATCGCTCGACCGACCACCACGGAGCCAACCCCGAAGCGCATGGAGGACCTCGACGGTCGAGACAGGTGTGCACCGGAGAGCGGGCCGTACCGGCCGAGGATCGACATGCGGATCTACGCGGCGCGGGAGGTGTCGGATCGGCAGCGAGCCGCCGCGACGACCGCCGGCGTGAGTATCGACACCCCGCAAGAGGAAACGCTCGCTGAGCGATATCGACGCAGTCGGGCCGGACGCCGCAACGAATGTCGGATCACGGCGGCCCCGCCTGCTCGGGTCGCCGGCCGCGAGCGGGCCGACCGCGTCACAGGCGGTCGTTCGGCAGACCCGGGTGGGCTCCGTCGAGGAGGTGGTCCGACGGACATGAACCACGGAGCTGAAGCTCCGCCTGCGACCCGACGGCCGGCGGAGTGCCCTCGTGTGCTCGGGTCGATGATCTGGCTCGTTCGTCGGCTGCAAGGCGCGCTCTAGGCCAATGCACTTAACGCATGCGACACAGTCGGATCAGCCCAGGAGGCAATCCTATCTGTCGAACGCGCGCGCATGGCCGGCCACGAACACCGCCAGGAACGCGGTCGCGAGCACCCCGGCCACCGGCGCCGCGAACGCCGCGACCAGGATCGTCGTCGGGTCCGTCCCGGTCACCATCGTCGGCGCGAAGATGCTCACCAACGCCACGACCCCCCAGAGCGACGGCGACCGAGACGAACAGCCCGGACCACGGCGAGGCTTCGGCCTCGTCGATCGCGACCGCCCGCCGAGGCAGCCATCACCACGAATGCGGTCGCGATCGTCGCGTAGAGCCAGAGGCTGAACGCTGCGATCGGCAGGTGCTCGTGCATCGAACCGGTGATCATGTCCGGCGTCCAGATGCTGGCGGCGGCCGCAGCGAGCCAGATCGCCGCGACCGCGAGGCCCGTATAGAGGAACCTCGGCCGGATCGAACGCCGCGCGGTCGCGGGTGTTGCGTCGACCGCCATCTCGGGGTCATCGAGCTTCACAGCCATGATCCATCGCCTCCCATCCACGCTCCAGGATGCGACCCGGCCGACGTCGGCGGCGAGGTCGACCTCCCCGCGACACGCGGGACAGGTGGACGTACCCGTCGCGGCGGGGCGGGGGCTCGCACGCTCGCTGCTCGCTCGTCGCATCGGTTCGGCCGCTGATCACTCACGACTCACCGGCGATACCGACCACGCCTCCGGTGTTGCTGCCATCGAGCTACGCGGCGGTGACCAGCTTCACCTCGCCGCCGAGCTTCGAGACCTCCTCGATCAGGTCCGCGGCGACCGACTTCGCGTCGCCGAAGAGCATCAGCGTGTTGTCCCCGTAGAACAGCTCGTTCTCGATCCCGGCGAACCCGGGACGCATCGAGCGCTTGATCACGATCACGCACCGGGCCTTGTCGACGTCCAGGATCGGCATCCCGTAGATCGGGCTCGCGGTGTCGTGGCGCGCGGCGGGGTTCACCACGTCGTTCGCACCGACCACCACCGCGACGTCCGCCTGCGGGAAGTCGGGGTTGATCGCGTCCATGTCGTACAGCTCGTCGTATGGGACGTTCGCCTCCGCCAGCAGGACGTTCATGTGTCCCGGCATCCGTCCCGCGACCGGGTGGATCGCGAACTTCACGTCCACGCCGTGCTTCGTCAGCAGGTCGGACAGCTCTGCGACCTTGTGCTGCGCCTGCGCCGCCGCCATCCCGTAGCCCGGGACGAAGATGACCGACGACGACGCGTCCAGCAGCATCGCGGCCTCGTCCGCCGTCGTCGTGTTCACGGTCCTCTCGGCCAGGTCGGATGCCGCGCCACCTTCTTGCACCTGGCCGAACGCCCCGAAGAGCACGTTGCGGAACGACCGGTTCATCGCCCGGCACATGATCACCGACAGCAGGAACCCGGACGACCCGTCCAGCGCGCCGGCGATGATCAGCACCTTGTTGTTCAGCACGAACCCCATCGCCGCGCCGGACAGGCCAGCGTAGGAGTTCAGCAGCGAGATCACCGTCGGCATGTCCGCGCCGCCGATCGGGATGATCAGCATCACGCCGAACACCAGCGCCAGGGCCGCCATGAGCGGGAACATCCAGGTCGAACCCGGCGACATGACCAGGCCGACCGCGAGCCCGACGGCCACGACCAGGACGCCGATGTTCACGTAGTTCTGGCCCTTGTAGACGATCGGCCGATCGGGTAACACGCCCTGCAGCTTGCCGAACGCCATCAGCGACCCGGTGAACGTCAGGAACCCCAGCAGCACCTCGAGCCCCAGCGCGCCCTGCGTGAACTTCGAGATGTCGGGCTGTGTGAGATAGTAGTGCGCGGTGCCGACCAGGGCAGCGGCCAGCGCCCCGAACGCGTGGGACAGCGCGATCCGCTGCGGCATCGCCGTCATCGGCATGAACAGCGCCATCGGGATCCCGATCGCGGCGCCGATCACCAGCGCCACGGCGATCCACTCGAAGCTCACGATCTCCGTCTTGATCAGCGTGCCGATGACCGCCATCAGCATGCCGATCTCGCCGACGAACACGCCTCGGCGGGCCGTGCGCGGATCGGTCAGCCAGCGCAGAGCCAGGATGAACGACGCCGCGGCGAGCAGGTAGGTGATCGTGGTGAACGCGTCGATGATCGCGTCGTCGCCCGACGCCGCCCACCGGATCAGAACGACGAACAGCCCGGCCGCTGCCAGGTACGCGACCGCGCCAAGGGTGAAGGACAGCTGCTGCATCCGTTCGCTGCGTTCCCGCGGTGCCGTCCTCACGGGCTGCGCGGACCCCGCGTCGTCCGCGGACCTCGCGGTCGACGCCGTCGTCGGCTCCCGCCGCCTGAACATCCGCAGCATGCGGTCGGTGATCATGAACCCGCCGACCACGTTGATCGTCGACGCCGTCACCGCGATCGTCCCGAGGATCGTCGCGTACGTCGTCTCGCCCATCCCCGCGATCACCAGCGAACCCACGAGCGACACACCGCTGATCGCGTTCGTCAACGCCATCAACGGCGTGTGCAGCAGCTTCGGGACCCTCCTGATCAGCTCGAAGCCGAGGAAGGTCGCGAGGACGAAGACGTACAGCCCAACCTCCATCGAGGTCGACATCAGGCCGCCCTCCCTTCCTGCAGCAAGGCGAGGACCTTCGGATGCACGACCTCGCCGTCACGGCACACCAGCGTGTCCATCGCGATCCGGTCGTCCGGTTCGACGACGAGCTCGCCGTCCCGCACGAGGTGCAGGACGAACGCCGACACGTTCTTCGCGAACATCTGGCTCGCGTGGAGCGGGACGGTCGCCGCCAGGTTCGTCGGACCCATCACGGTCACGCCGCCGTCGGTCACGATCGTCTCGTCGGCCACGGTCAGCTCGCAGTTGCCGCCCTTCTCCGCGGCGAGGTCGACCACCACCGAACCCCGTGCCATCGCGTGGACGGCGGCCGCCGTCACCAGCACCGGAGCGGCCACGCCCGGGATCAGCGCGGTGCAGATCACCGCGTCGCACTTCGCCACGACCTCGCCTAGCAGCTCCTGCTGGCGCCGGTAGAAGGCCTCACCCAGCGCCTTGGCGTAGCCGCTCGCGTCCTCCGCATCGCCCGGCTGGAGCGGCAGCTCGACGAACCGCGCACCGAGGCTCTCGACCTCCTCACGCGCCGCCGGCCGGACGTCGTACGCCTCGACCACGGCGCCGAGCCGCCGGGCGGTCGCGATCGCCTGGAGCCCCGCGACGCCCGCACCGATCACGAGGATCCGCGACGGCGTCAGCGTGCCCGCCGCGGTGGTCATCATCGGGAACAGCTTCGGCAGGCGGCCGGCCGCGACCAGCACGGCCTTGTAGCCGGTGACCGTCGCCTGGGACGAGAGCACGTCCATGGACTGAGCGCGCGTGATCCTCGGCATCAGCTCCAGGGCGAACGACGTCACGCCGCGAGCGGCCAGCTCGCGCGCCGCCCGGGGCGCGTCGAGCGGGCTCGCGAGCCCGACGACGACCTGTCCCGGACGCACGGACGCGAGGTCCGCGCGACCGGCCTCCTGGTTCGCGCCGAAGGTCCGCACCTGTGCGATGAGCTCAGCGCGTTCGAACACCTCATCCCGTGTCGCGATCTCCGCCCCGCGGTCCAGGTACGCCTGATCCACGAAGCCGGCCGCAGCGCCCGCTCCGGCCTCCACCACCACGGCCAGGTTCACCTTCGCCAGCACCGGCAGGACCGCCGGCGACAGCGCGACCCGCCGCTCGTCATCTCGGGTCTCGCGTGGGACCCCCAAGATCCGTACCGTCATGGTCATCCCTCCGGTCCGATCTACACGGCAGCGTGGCGCGCGGGCCGCGTCCCCGTCATGCACTTCGGACCCTCATTCCGAGGCCGACCGGCCCCCGACCGCGCGGGTCAGATGGCCCCTACGGGATGCGCTCGCCGGCCATAGCGTCGCCGGAGGAGGGACGGGTATGACGATCACGGAACCGGTGGTGCGAACCACGCAGACCGCATGCGTCGACGGCAACGAGGCCGTCGCCAGGATCGCGCATCGACTGTCCGAGGTCATCGCGATCTACCCGATCACGCCGGCGTCGGCGATGGGCGAACTGTCGGACGCGTGGAGCGCGGCCGGCAGGCGGAACCTCTGGGGCATCGTCCCCGAGGTCATCGAGATGCAGAGCGAAGCCGGCGCCGCGGGCGTCCTGCACGGGGCCGTGATGCGCGGGGCCCTCGCCACGACGTTCACCGCCTCGCAGGGCCTCCTGCTGATGCTGCCGAACATGTTCAAGATCGCCGGCGAGCTGTCGCCCGCCGTGATCCACGTCGCCGCGCGAACCGTCGCGACGCACGCCCTGTCGATCTTCGGCGACCAGTCCGACGTGATGGCCGTGCGCACCGCCGGATGGGCGATGCTGTGTTCGTCCTCCGTGCAGGAGGCGCAGGACTTCGCGCTCGTCTCGCACGCAGCGACCCTGTCGACGCGCGTGCCGTTCCTGCATTTCTTCGACGGGTTCCGAACGAGCCACGAGATCGACCGGATCGACCTCGTCGATGACGCCGACCTCCTCGCGCTCATCGACCAGGAGGCCGTCCGCTCCCACCGCGCGCGCGGACTGACGCCGGACCGGCCGGTGCTCCGCGGCTCCGCCCAGAACCCGGACGTGTTCTTCCAGGCGCGCGAGGCGAGCAACCCGTTCCATCTCGCGGTCCCCGACGCCGTCCAGGCCGCGATGGACGCGCTCGGCGAACGGACGGGACGCCGATACCACCTCGTGGACTACACGGGTGCGCCGGACGCCGAACGCGTGGTCGTGCTGATGGGCTCCGGGGCGGGGGCCGCAGCCGAAGCCGTCGACGCGATGAACGCCGACGGCGCCCGCGTGGGCGCGCTCACGGTCCGGCTCTTCCGGCCCTTCCCCGGTGACGCGCTCGTCGCGGCGCTCCCACCGACGGTGCGCGCGATCGCCGTCCTCGATCGGACGAAGGAGCCCGGCGCCCCGGGCGAGCCGCTGTACCAGGACGTCGTGACGGCGCTCGCCGAGGGCGTCATGTCGGGGAGCGCGAGGTTCGCAGGAACCGCCGGACCGGGCCTGCCCTGCGTGATCGGCGGGCGCTACGGCCTGTCATCGAAGGAGTTCACCCCGGCGATGGTCAAGGGCGTCTTCGACGAACTCGCGCGCACCGAGCCGACGAACCACTTCACCGTCGGGATCGTCGACGACGTGACCCACACGAGCATCCCGTTCGACCCGGCGTTCTCGACCGAGAGCGCGGAGGTGCGGGCGGCGTTCTTCGGCCTCGGGAGCGACGGGACCGTCGGGGCGAACAAGAGCAGCGCGAAGATCGTCGGCGAGCAGACGGACCTGTACACGCAGGGATACTTCGTGCTGGACTCGAAGAAGTCAGGTAGCCTTACGACTTCGCACCTGCGCTTCTCGCGCGAGCCGATCCGTTCGACGTACCTGATCGAACGCGCGAACTTCGTCGCGTGCCATCAGTTCGGGCTCCTGGAGCGCATCGACGTCCTCAAGCTGGCGGAGCCCGGCGCGACGTTCCTGCTGAACAGCCCATACGGGCCCGACGACGTGTGGGACCACCTCCCGCTCGAGGTGCAACGGGAGATCCTGGACAAGGCCCTCGACGTGTGGGTGATCGACGCGAACCGCGTCGCGCGCGAGGCCGGCATGGGCGGGCGCATCAACACGGTGATGCAGCCGTGCTTCTTCGCGCTCTCCGGCGTGCTGCCGCAGGAGGAGGCCCTCGAGGCGATCCGCGCCTCGATCCGCACGACGTACGGCAAGCGCGGTGAGAGCGTGGTGCTGCGGAACCTGGCGGCCCTGGATGCGGCCCTGGACGCGCTCGGCCACGTGCACGTCCCCGCAGAGGCGACCGCGACCGCGAGGCGCCACCCGGCCGTACCCCCGGACGCTCCGGACTTCGTCCAGCGCGTCACGGCGCGGATGCTGGCCGGGGAGGGCGACCTGCTCCCGGTCAGCGCGCTCCCGGTCGACGGCACGTTCCCGACCGACACGGCGCGATGGGAGAAGCGGGCGATCGGCCCCGACCTCCCGATCTGGGACCCGTCGATATGCATCGACTGCGGGAAGTGCGCGATCGTGTGTCCGCACGCCGCCGTGCGGATGAAGGTGTTCGAACCGAGCGCCCTCGACGGCGCCCCCGAGGGGTTCCGCAGCAAGGGGTTCGGCTCGAAGGACCCCGACGCGCCGATGCGGCTGTCGATCCAGGTGGCGCCGGACGACTGCACCGGGTGCGGCGTGTGCGTCGACGTGTGCCCGGCGCGCAGCAAGCAGGAGCTGAAGCACAAGGCGCTGAACATGGAGCCCGCGGAGCCGCATCGTGAGCCCGAACGGGAGGCGTTCGACTTCTTCCTGTCGATCCCCGACCCGCCCGCCGACCTGCTCGAGCCGGACACGGTGAAGGGCTCGCAGATCCGACGGCCGCTGTTCGAGTTCTCCGGGGCGTGCGCCGGGTGCGGCGAGACCCCGTACCTGAAGCTGCTGACGCAGCTGTTCGGCGACCGGCTGATCGTCGCGAATGCGACCGGATGTTCCTCGATCTATGGCGGCAACCTGCCGACCACGCCCTGGAGCGTCGACGCGAACGGCCGTGGACCCGCGTGGGCGAACTCGCTGTTCGAGGACAACGCGGAGTTCGGGCTCGGGATGCGGCTCGCGCTGGAGCGCCAGGAGGCGCACGCGCGGCACATGCTGGAGACGCTCGCGCCCGCCGTCGGGGAGGACCTCGCCGCGGCGATCCTGGACGCCGAGCAGCGGACCGAAGCCGACGTCGCCGCCCAGCGCGACCGCGTGGCCGAGTTGAAGGCGCGCCTCGCCCGGGCGGACGTCGAAGGCGACCTGTCGCGTGCCGCTCAAGATCTGGAGGGCCTGGCGGACGACCTCGTTCGCCGGAGCGTCTGGATCGTGGGCGGCGACGGCTGGGCCTACGACATCGGGTCCGCGGGGCTCGATCACGTGCTGGCGAGCGGCCGGAATGTGAACGTCCTGGTCCTGGACACCGAGGTCTATTCGAACACCGGCGGCCAGGCGTCGAAGTCGACCCCCCGCGGGGCGCTGGCGAAGTTCGCCGCCCGCGGCAAGCCGACCGGGAAGAAGGACCTGGGCGTGATGGCGACGACGTACGGCAACGTCTACGTCGCCCAGGTGGCGCTCGGCGCGAACGACATGCAGACGGTGCGCGCGTTCCTCGAGGCCGAAGCGTGGGACGGACCGTCGCTGATCGTCGCCTACTCGACGTGCATCGCGCACGGGATCGACATGGCGACGTCGATGTCGCATCAGAAGGACGCCGTGAAGAGCGGCTACTGGCCCCTGTTCCGGTTCAACCCCGGGGCCGGCGAGCACGAGCACCCGTTCCATCTGGACGCGAAGGCGCCGTCGATCCCGCTGCAGGAGTTCGCCGCGTCCGAGGGACGCTACTCGATGCTCGCCCGGAGCGACCCCGAGGGGCACCGGAAGCTGATGGAGCTGGCGGAGGGCGACGTCCGCGAGCGACGGCGGCTCCTCGAACAGCTGGTCGACGTCGAACGCACCGCTCCGGCGCTGCCCGAGCACGAGGACCTCGAGGGCCGCGGCGCCGGGGAGACCGATAGGGGGCAGGACGAAGGGGGTACGGAGTGATCGACCTGACGACGACCTACCTCGGGATGGAGCTGCGTTCGCCCCTCGTCGCCTCGGCGTCGCCCGTGACCGGAACCCTGCCGTCGCTGCGGCGGCTCGAGGACGCCGGCGCCGCGGCGATCGTGCTCCCGTCGCTGTTCGAAGAGCAGATCACGCACGAGGAGCTGCACACCGACCACATCCTGGAGACGGGCGCCGAATGCTTCTCGGAGGCGCTCTCGTACTTCCCCGAGCTGGAGGACTACAACACCGGCCCGGACGAGTACCTCCGTCTGGTCGAGGAGGCGAAGTCGAGCCTGTCGATCCCGGTGATCGCCAGCATCAACGGCGTCTCCGAGGGCTGGTGGGTCCGCTACGCCCGATCGCTCGAGGAGGCGGGGGCCGACGCGATCGAGCTGAACGTCTACTACGTCGCCGCCGACGCGCGTCAGTCGGGTGAGGATGTCGAGCGCCAATACCTCGACCTGATCGAGGCCGTCCGCGAGTCGATCCGGATCCCGCTCGCGGTGAAGGTCGGTCCGTTCTTCAGCTCGATCGGCCACATGGCGAGGCGGATCGTCGCCGCCGGCGCCGACGGCCTGGTGCTGTTCAACCGCTTCTACCAGCCGGACCTCGACCTGGACAGCTTCCAGGTGACCAGGCACCTCACGCTCTCGACGTCGAACGAGCTGCGGCTCCCGCTGCGATGGATCGCCATCCTGCACGGCCGCGTGGAGGCGTCGCTGGCGGCGACCACCGGGATCCACACGGCCGAGGACGTGGCCCGCGTGCTGATGGTGGGCGCCGACGTCGCGATGATGGCGTCGGCGCTCCTTCGCCATGGTCCCGGGCATCTGGCCCACGTGGAGAACGACCTCCGCGAGTGGATGCTGGTCCACGAGTACGGCTCGGCCTCGGAGCTCCGAGGCTGCATGAGCCAGCGTTCGACGCCGGACCCAGCCGCGTTCGAGCGGGCGAACTACATGAAGACGATCGCCGGGTACACGAGCCGCATCCGGCACTGAGCCGGCCGAAACGGTCCCCTCGGACCGGGCTCATCCGGCGTTATCGCCCGCGCTGAGCGGATACCTGCCTCCACCGGGTGAGGTCTACGTCTCGGGCTGGAGCGCAGCGATCAACTCCGAAGGGCGCAGAGGGTTCCTCCGTGCGTACACCTTCGACGGTGAGCTCCTGTGGACCCGTCACACGCTGCTGACCTCGACCATGGCCTCGGTCGCGGCCGGAACCGACCGCGTGGTCGTGGCCCGGTACGACTACGCGTGTTGCGATGACACGACGCGGCGTACGGCATCGCGCTCGACGCCGACGGGAACGCCTCCGCGTCGGCTGGGTCACGACAAGCCGCAGAGGCAGGACCCCGTCCACCACGACATCATGATCCAGCGGCTGTGGCCGAACGGCTCGGAGGCCTGGACCCGGTTCCTCAGGGACAGGCATGTCAAGGACCTCGACGAGGCGGAGGCTGTCGACGCGCAGGGCGATCGGGTGATGGCCGGTGGATCGGTCGGCGGAGACGACGGTCGTCCATGGGCCGCATGCCTCGGGGCGTTCAGCTCGACGGGTGACCAGCTTTGGAGCCGAACCTGGGCCTCGGACCTCGAGGCCCGATCGGCTGACCATGTCGATCGAGCCCAGCGGGGCAGCCCTCGTCGTCGGCTCGCAGATGGACCCGGCCGATTCGTTTCCTGATCGCAGAGGACGCCGGCCGTGCTCATGCCGCCCGGCGCGGGGACTCCTCCTGCTCCTCGGGTTCGGGCGTTCCCGGCCGCATGCCCGGTGGACGCCGGCGCGGCCGCCGGAGCATCGCGAGCGCCGCGAGGAGCCCGATGCCGACGACCACCGCCGCCACGATGAGCCAGATCCCGGCGCCACGCGCCGGTGCGGCGGTTGCGGATGGGACCGAAGGCGCCGTCGAGGTCGGAGGCGCCGTCGTCGCGAGCCCGAGCGCGGCCTTCTGACGCCACACCGTCATGCCGAGACCCAGGTCGCTGTGGATCAGGTACAGGTGGTCGGCGAAGACCGCGGGTTCGAGGGTCATGCTGAACGGCGTGGCCCGGCCCTCCCGGAAGGCGAGCGTCCAGTCCATCCCATCCTTCGACCGCCAGAGGGAGTCGCCCTCCCTGAAGTTCGTCGCTGACAGGTAGAGCGCGTCGCCGACGATCGCAACGTCGGCCGCGTAATTGTGCGGGTCGCCGAAGCCGTCCCGCCCGATCTGCACCCACCGGTCGTTCGACGTCAGCAGGAAGAGGCGGAATCCACGGCTGAGCGCCGCCTCGAGTGGCGGCGACGAGGACATGATCCGCTCGTCGCGGTTCGTCATCGCCAGGAACAGCTTGCCATCGTGGACCACGAGCCTGCCCGAGAGGTTGCGGTCCGGACGATCCCTGAAGCCGGCAGCTCCGATCGCGTCCCACGCGAGCCCGTCGGCGCTGCGGAACACATCGATCCCGGTCGCGCTTCGCGAGATCGCGTAGATGCGACCGTCCGAGACGACCTGTGGCATGAGCGCTTCGTTCGCGGCCCGGCCGAGGCCGCCCGCGGCGACCCGCTCCCAGGCGACGCCGTCGGCGGTGCGCCAGATCTCACCACCGGCGGTCGGGTTCACGGTCCCGACGTAGAGCCGCCCATCGAACACCACGCCCGGGACCCGGGCCCCGAAGGGCTCGTGAGCGAACCCGATGTTCGAGGGCTCGTTCATCCCATACCGGACCACGCGACGGTAGGTCGTGCCGTCGTCCGAGACCCACACCTGGGCACCCCACCGCGTGTTGTCGATAGCCAGGATCAACCGGTCGTGGAACACGACCGGCATCGCGTGCGCGTTCGCCTCCTTGCCGAACCCGCCGGTCACGACCGCGGTGAACGTCGTGCCATCCTCGGTGACCCATACCTGCATGCCCTCGCGTGCGTTCGTAGTGACCGCGAACAGCCGTCCGCCGAACGCCACGAGCCCGATCTGCGTGTTCGCCGGATCGGCGAAGCCGTTCGCCACGATCCGCTCCCAGTGGACGCCATCCGTCGTCCGCCAGATCTCGGCTCCCGAACGCGCGCCGTCCGGCGCGGGCCCGCCGGTGGCGACCGATGTTCCCAGGTACAGTGCCCCATCGAGCTCGGCCACATCACCGAGCGAGGCGTTCGCACGAGTGGTCAGGCCACCCGAGACCACCATGGCCCATCCCGACCTCACGGGCGGGGTCGGGTGCGTGATGCCTGGCTGCAGCCCGGCATCCGGCACCAGCACCTCCGGGTCGGGGCGGGCCCTGCCCGCCGGCACCACGCCGTCGGGTGCGAACGCATGGATGCCGTCGTTCGCACCGACGAGGAGCGTGCCGTTCACCACCACCGGGGCGGCCGCGGCCGGAACGCCCTCCTTCGTCGTGCCGACCGCCGCGGACCACAGCCGAGCACCGGTCGTCGCCTTCAGTGCGTAGACCGTGCCGACGTCCGATCCGGTGTGGACCACGCCGTTCGCCACGACCTGCCCGGCCGGATGCGTGACGTTCGCCTTCCACAGGATCGCTCCGGTCGACGCTCGGAGCGCGTACACCTTGCCGCGCAGCTCCGAGGACACGTACACGATCCCGTCCGCCACCGCCGCACGAGATTGCACCGCGCCCCACGTGCGGGTGTTCCAGGAGACGGCGCCGTCTGAGGCACGGTACGCGACGACCCGGCCCTCCGAGGACACGAACACGGATCCGCCCGTGCAGGCGACGAAGCCGTCCGGATCGGTCGGCCGCGTCCACACCGTGGCGCCTGTGGAGGCGCTCAGTGCCGAGACACCTGCATCGTGGGAGGCGACGAAGACCAGGCCGCCGCCGGCCGCGGGGTCTCCCGCGGCGATGCGGCGGACCCAGCGCGTCGCGCCCGTCGTCGCGTCGAACGCGAAGAGCCGCTGGTACGTGTGCAGGGCCCCGCCGTCGGAGTAGGTCGCCGCCACGGCGACATACACGGTGTCACCGAGGACGAGCGGCGAGCCACCCTGGAAGTTCTCACCCTCGAAGTCCAGATCCGGGATCGTGGTTCTGCGCCACGCAACGGCACCCGAGGAGGGATGCAGCGCGACCAGCTCGAACGGGTAGGACGTGTTCACGTACACGAGCCCGTTCGCCACTGCAGGCGACGAAAGCACCGAGCCGGCGACGTCCGTCCGCCAGCGGATCGAACCGGTCCGCGCGTCCAGCGCGTAGAGGGCTCCTTGATCGCCGAAGGATCCGGCTGGGGCAACGTAGACCGTGCCCCCCACCACCGCGGGCGATCCCAAGACCACCCAGCGCCAGCCCTTGCCCAACGAGGTCGACCACGCCGGGGCGAGTCTGAACACGGACGACGGGCCGAGGACGTCCTCGTAGGGGTTGAAGCCCGCCCGCCCCGCGCCGTACCGGTACTGGGTCCAGTTCGCGCGCACCGTGAACGGGCGCTGGGCCGACGCGCCGCTTCGGCGCCCGACGGCGCTGATCCAGTGGGTCCCTGGACCGGACCCAGGCGGCGCCTGGATCCTCGCGTCCGAGAAGCCGCCGGCCGAACCCGCGACGGCGAGCGTCACGTCGGAACCGTCCCAGTACAGGTCGATCGCCTCCGACGGGACGAATCCCGCGCCGCTCACGGCGATCCAAGTCCCCGGCAGGCCCACGGCGGGCGACCTGTCGATCGTCGCAGTCCCGGCTACTGCGATGGGAACGAACGCGATCACGACGACGGCGCACGTCACCACCCCCATCAGCTTCCTCAGGAAGGGGAACGGGGGCCAACGCATCACTTCCACCCCCCTCGCGACACCTCAGCCGAACACCGGTCCGTGGCGCTCGGCCCTCTACATCGGACGGAGTGGCCAAACACACCGCCAGGCTGAGCATGGCGCTGACCGGAGCCGGTCGACAGAGGCGAACGGCCCCCCGGACTCGGGACGGCCGGATCGCGCGCAGAACGGAGGACGACCTCCTCACGCTCGCCTACGGGGTCGGCTGAGCGGTCGGCTGAGCACCCGTTCTCAGCACCCGGCACGCCGACCCATCCATCTCGCAGGACCGCGTAGACGGCCAGGCCCACCCCCCGTCCGTCGCGGAACGACGCCTTCCGGAGGATCCCTTCGCGCTGGAACCCGAGCCGCTCGAGCGCATGCCGGGCCGGCACGTTCTCCACGTCGGTGGTGACCGCCACCCGTTCGACCGGGTACCCGTCGAACACGTACCGAACCAGGAACGCGATCGCCTCGGTCGCGTACCCCCGCCCTCGCGCATCTGGCGCAACACCGAACCCGACCTCCGGGTAGGGACAGTCCTCGTCCGGGAAGGCCTGCAACGTGTAGCGAACGAAGCCGATCGGCCCCGAACCATCGATGGGCTCGATCAGCAGCAGCGCGGACTCCCGCGACCACGAGACCGTGCCGCGCGTACGCCTCGCGCAGGCGCGGCAGGTGATCCATCTGGAAGCGCTGGTATGAACCCCAGAGACCCGCACGATCCTCGGCCCACGCCTCGATGGTCGGCCAGTCGTCGTCGCGCACCGGCCGCAGATGGATGCGCTCGCCCAGGATCATGCCGCCTCCTCTCCCACGTCGCGGCAAGCGAACCCCACGTCCAACGGAGCCGGCAGGGATGACCGTCCGGCGAACGACAGGCCCAACGCCCCTCGCACTCGGTCCCGTCGGAGCGGTACAAGGTAGGGGTCGGTACTGCCCAAGGAGGTGAAACGATGCCAGGCGAGGTCGGAGACCGGATCGTCATCGAGTCCAAGGAGATCGGCCAGGCGCGGCGGGAAGGCGAGATCGTCGAGGTGATCCGCGGCGAGACCTCCGTCCACTACCGGATCCGCTGGTCGGACGGACACGAGAGCGTGCTGTTCCCGAGCGCCGGCAGCGCGAAGTTCGTCCCGGCCCACGAGGCGCCCGCCGCGCGGGGTGCCCGCCACTGACGCGACACGCCGAACCGATGCGCAGGCGGTGGCCGTGATCGGGAGCCAGCGGGACCCAAGCGGCGGAGATGATCTCTTCGTGCGGAGGTTCGGCCCGAACGGCGGGTCGTCTTGGTCGATCACGCTCGCTCCGGACATCAGGCACCTCACTGGCTCGGGCATCCGAGCGGTCCCGGACGGCTTCCTGATCACCGGGTGGTCCTGGGACCGCAACGGCTCCCTCGTCGGCCGGGTCTGGCGGTTCGCCTCATGGGCGCCCTGAACCATCGTCCGGACGGGTCCCGTTGCCCAGGTACCGGATGAACCAATCGGCCGCCAGGGAGGCGACAGCTTCGAGCGTCCCGGGTTCCTCGAACAGGTGGGTGGCACCCGGGACCACTATCAAGTCGCTGCGGCACGTGAGGTGGGCCTGCGCGTCTCGGTTCAGCGCCAGCACCTCCCCATCGCGTCCTCCCACGATCAGCAGCGTCGGCGCCCGGACGAGTGGCAGCGCCGGACCCGCGAGGTCCGGCCGGCCACCGCGTGAGACGACGGCGCCGATCGCGTCGCCCCGGTCCGCGGCTGCCATGAGGGCGGCCGCGGCGCCCGTGCTCGCGCCGAAGTACCCGATCGGCAGGCCGGCGCCCCGCTCGAGCCCCGCTACGTGATCGGTGGCGGTAGTCAACCGCTCGGCCAGCAGCCGCACGTCGAAGACGTTCCGCCGATCGTCCGCTTCGCTCGGATCCAGGAGATCGAAGAGCAGGGTGCCGACGCCGGCCGTGTGGAGCCGGTCGGCCACCCACACGTTCCGTGGGCTGGCGCGGCTGCTCCCACTGCCGTGGGCGAAGAGGACCAGGCCGACGGGCGCGTCCGGGATCGTCAGCGTGCCGGGCAGTCCGAACGCCGCCGCCGCGATCCGGACCTCCACACGTTCCATGGTGCGACACGGTACCCGCGCGAGATGGCCCGGCGCGAACGGGGCCGTGACCTGACAGGCCCAACGACCGGACGCCTCGCGCCGGGAGGCGGAGGTAGCGTAGCCTACGGCCACGGCCGTACCGACGGTCGTGCCGGGGCGCCGCGCTCGGTCGTCCTCCTGCCCGTCGGCGCGAACCCCTCGGAACGGGACGTGCGTGCTCGGGACCTTGGACCCGCACCGTGGAGTGCCGTTCGACCGCATCCCGGGTCCGCCGGCCCGGTCAGCATCGACGGTGAGCAGGCGAGGAGGGAGCGACGATGCAGCACATCGATCGCGCGGGGTTCGGACGGCTGCTGGATGAGCTCAAGGCCCGGGGCTACGAGCTGATCGGCCCGACCGTCCGCGACGGAGCGATCGTCCTGGACAGCATCGAAGGGCTCTCCGATCTGCCGGCGGGCATCCGTGAGGTCCAGGGCCCGGGGCGCTACCGGCTGGAGCGACGGGCGGACGACCGGTTGTTCGACTGGGCGCACGGGCCGGACTCCGCGAAGCAGTTGCTGTTCCCCGCGCGCGAGCACCTCGCGACGGCGGTCAAGGCGAACGGCGACCTGCGGATCGCCGCCGCGCCACAGGACGAACGCCGGTTCGCCTTCATCGGACTCCGGTCCTGCGACCTTCACGCGATCGCGATCCAGGACCGCGTCTTCCTCGACGGCCCGGCGCCCGATCCGCGCTACGCGGCGCGTCGGCGCGGGTCGTTCTTCGTCGGCGTGAACTGCTCGACCCCCGGCGAGACCTGCTTCTGCGCGTCGATGGACACGGGGCCGCGGTGCACGGTCGGGTTCGACATCGCACTGACGGAACTCGCAGAGGGGTTCCTCGCGGAGGTCGGAACCGCACGGGGCCACGAGGCGCTCACCGCGATCGGGCCGCGCGCGGCGTCGGACGACGAACAGACCGAGGCGGAGCGGATCCGGCGCGACGCCGTCGATGCGATGGGGCGTGAGCTGGACACCTCCGACATGCCGGCGCTCCTGTACCGGAACCGCGACCACCCGCGATGGGAGGTCGTCGCCGATCGGTGCCTGGCGTGCGGGAACTGCACCTCCGCGTGCCCCACCTGCTTCTGCCACGACGTCGTCGACACCTCGGACATCACAGGAACGACCGCGACGCGGACGCGCGAGTGGGCGTCGTGCTTCTCGGTCGAGTTCAGCCACACCGCCGGCGGCGACGTCCGCTCCAGCCGGGAGGCACGGTACCGTCAGTGGCTGACCCACAAGTTCGCGTCGTGGATCGACCAGTTCGGAACGTCCGGGTGCGTCGGCTGCGGACGCTGCATCACGTGGTGCCCGGTCGGGATCGACGTCACCGAGGAGATCGCGGCGATCCGGGAGACGGACGGCGCCCGCGCGGTCGAGCAGGAGGGGGTGTCGGCGTGACCGCGTCGACCGTAGCGACGGCATCGGCGAGGCCGCTGACGGCGGACGGGGCGGTCGGGCGCACGGCCGTGATCCGCCGCGTCGTCCGCGAGACGCCGGATACGCGAACGTTCTGGCTGAGCCTGCAGGACCCGGTCGACCGTGCGGCGTACCGGTTCCGCCCCGGTCAGTTCAACATGCTGTACGTCTTCGGGGTCGGCGAGGTCGCCATCTCCGTCTCGTCCGACCCCGGCCAGCCCGCGCGGCTGGGGCACACGATCCGGTCCACCGGTCGCGTCACGGACGCGTTCGCGGACCTCCGGGTCGGTGACCGGATCGGCGTCCGCGGGCCGTTCGGCACGCCGTGGCCGACGGACGCCGCGCGCGGAGGCGACCTGCTGATCGTCGCGGGAGGCCTCGGACTCGCGCCGTTGCGGCCCGCGATCTACGAGGCGCTCCGACACCGGGACGCCTACGGGCGCGTGGTGGTGCTCGTCGGCGCGCGGGCACCGGAGCACATGCTCTACCGCGACCTCCTCGACGGCTGGCACGGATGGATGCGGTCCCGCAGGATCGAGCTCGCGCTCACGGTCGATGTCGCCGACGACGCGTGGCCGTACGGCGAGGGCGTCGTCACGACGCTGTTCGACGGCGCCTCGATCGATCCGGGTACGACCACGGCGTTCGTCTGCGGCCCCGACCTGATGATGACCTTCGCGGTGCGGGACCTGCTCGCGCGAGGGCTCCCGGCCGATCGCGTCTTCGTCTCGCTGGAGCGGAACATGCAGTGCGCGGTCCGGCTCTGCGGACACTGCCAGTTCGGGCCGACGTTCGTCTGCTACGACGGGCCGGTCTTCGCCTACGACCGGATCGCCGGACTGTCGGGGGTGCACGAGCTATGAGCGGCGGGTCGCTGTCGGCGCGCGTGGACCGGGCGAAGGTGGCCCAGGACGGCCACGGAGGAGGCGAGCCGAACGGGGCCGGCGCGCCCCGCAAACCGCGGCTCGCGGTCTTCAAGCTCTCATCGTGCGACGGTTGCCAGCTGCAGCTCCTGGACGCCGAGGAAGCGCTCCTGGCGCTCGTCGGCACCGTCGACATCGTGCACTTCCGCGAAGCCCGGGGCCTGTCCGAACCGGGTCCGTACGACGTCGCGCTCGTCGAGGGCTCGGTCTCGACCCCGTCGCAGATCGAAGAGATCCAGGCGATCCGCGCCGCGTCCACCTACCTGATCACGATCGGCGCGTGCGCGAACTCGGGCGGGGTCCAGGCACTGCGGAACGTCGCCGACGCGGATGCGTTCGTCCGCTCGGTGTACGCGACGCCCGAGTACATCCGGACGCTCGCCACCTCAACGCCCGTGTCTGATCACGTCCGGGTGGACCTCGAGCTGCCGGGCTGTCCGATCGACCGCGGCCAGCTCCTGGGCACGCTGGTGTCGCTGATCCGCGGCGCCGTCCCGCGGCTGTCCGACTCGCCGGTCTGCGTCGAGTGCAAACGGCGCGGCTTCGTCTGCGTGCTCGTCGCGAAGGGCGAACCCTGCCTGGGGCCGGTCACGAGGACGGGCTGCGGGGCGCTGTGCCCCGGCATGGGGCGAGGGTGCTACGGCTGCTTCGGGCCGTCGCAGCCTCCGAACGCCGCGGCCCTCTCGCGGCGATTCATCGAGCTGGGCCTGCGCCCGAAGGACGTCGCGGCGCGGTTCCGGTTCATCACGGGATGGGCGCCCGAGTTCCGGGCCGCCGCGGATGCGGCCGACCCTCCAAACGGGATCGACGGGGGAGGTGGCTCGTGACGCACGAGGTGTCGAAGACGCCGAACCGCGTCGTGGAGATCCCGTCGATCGCGCGCGTCGAGGGCGAGGGCGCGCTCCACTTGAAGCTCCACGGCGACGAGATCGTGGACCTCCGGCTCGAGATCTACGAGCCGCCGAGGTTCTTCGAAGCGTTCCTGGCGGGCCGCCACTTCTCCGAGGTCCCGGACATCGTCCCCAGGATCTGCGGCATCTGCCCGGTCGCGTACCAGATGAGCGCGATCCACGCGCTCGAGTCGGCGTTCGGCATGGAGGTCCCGGACGGCGTGCGCGAACTCCGAAGGATCCTGTACCTGGCGGAGTGGATCGAGAGCCACATGCTGCACGTCCACCTGCTCGCCGCACCGGACTTCCTCGGGTACGAGAGCGCGATCACGATGGCCGCGACCGAACGCGAGGCGCTCGAGCGCGGCCTCACGGTGAAGCGCCTCGGGAACGACCTGATGGCCGCGATCGGGGGCCGCGAGATCCACCCGGTTTCCCCCGTCGTCGGCGGCTTCTCGAAGGCGCCGCGCCGCGCCGACCTCCAGGCGTTCCTGCCGCGGCTCACCGACGCGCAGGCGCAGGTCCTCCAGGTCGCCGACTGGGTCGCGGCATTCGACGTCCCCGCGTTCCCGCGGCCGGCCGAGCTGGTCGGCCTGTGGCATCCCGACGAGTACCCGATCAACGAGGGCGTGGTCCGCAGCACCGAGGGCCGCGAGTTCGACGCCGGGGCGTTCGAGGACACCGTCGAGGAACTGCACGTCGAACACTCGAACGCGCTGCATGCGATCTTCTCGGACACGCGGACGCCGTACTTCGTGGGTCCGCTCGCACGCGTCAACCTGAACGCGGCTCACCTCACGCCGACGGCCGTCGAGGTCGTGCGCCGAACCGGCCTGACCGTTCCGCAGGTCGACCCGTTCGCGTCGATGGCCGCGCGGGTCGCGGAGACGGCGGTCGCGATCGACGAGTGCATCCGGCTGATCGAGGGCTACCGACCGCCCGAGCCCCCGCACGCGGACGTGCACGCGCGGGAGGGTCGCGGGATGTGGGTCACGGAGGCGCCCCGCGGGATCCTCTACCATCGGTACGACGTCGCCGCGGACGGCACGATCCTCGAGGCGAAGATCGTCCCACCCACCTCGCAGAACCTCCGGCACATGGAGCACGACCTCCGGCTGTTCGTCCCGGAGGTCCTCGACCGGTCCGACGAGGACCTGGCGCGGCTCTGCGAGATGGTCGTGCGGAACTACGACCCGTGCATCTCGTGCGCGACCCACTTCCTCCGACTGGAGGTGGAACGCACGTGACCGGATCCGCGCGTGCGCGTGGACGCGAGCGCCGAACGCGGCTCCCTGCCCCGCCGCGCGTTCGTGTGATCGGATGCGGGAACCCGGACGCCGGCGACGACGCCGTTGGCCTCCTCGCGGTCCGTGCGCTCCGACGGCGCCTCGGCCGTCGCCGCGGCGTCGAGGTCGTGGAGGCCGCGACGGGCTTCCACGTTCTCGATCTGCTGGAGGGCACGTGTGCGATCGTGCTGGTCGACGCCGTCCACGCGCACGGCCACGGGCGCCCGGGCACGCCGGTGCGGGTCGAGGTCGGCTCCGAAGGGCTCCCGGTCGAGCTGTCCGGTTCGGTCTCCACGCACGGGCTCGGCCTGGCTGACGCGATCGGGCTCGGCACGATCCTGGGACGGCTCCCATCGACGGTCTTCCTCGGCATCGAGGTGGCCGACGTTCGTCCCGGCGCCCTGCTCTCACCGGACGTTGCCTACGGGCTTCCGGCACTGGTCGACATGATCGAAGCCGAGGTCCTCCGCATGCTGCGGGACGGACCGACGTGATCGCGCCGTCGGTCGGCCGATCGCGGTCCGCGGCGCGGATGATCGAGGTCCGCGGGACGGTCCAGGGCGTCGGCTTCCGGCCGTTCGTCTGGATGCAGGCGGAACGGTTCGGGCTGGCCGGTTGGGTTCGGAACCGTGGCGGCGTCATCGAGATCCTGGCCGAAGGCACGCCGCGATCGCTGGAGGACTTCTGCGCCGCGCTGTCGTCGGACGCGCCTGCGCTCGCGCACGTGGTCGCGGTCGACTGGCGGGCGGTCCCAAGCCAGGGCCTGGACGGCTTCGAGGTGGACGTCAGCCGAGGCGCCGAGGGCGCCGACCGTCCCGTCTCGCCAGACCTCGCGCCGTGCGCCGCGTGCCTGGCGGAGCTGTTCGACCCGAACGACCGTCGGTACCGCTATCCGTTCATCGACTGCTCGGCGTGCGGCCCGCGGTTCACGATCATCGAGTCGCTCCCGTACGGACGCGAGCGCACCAGCATGAAGGCATTCCCGATGTGCGAGGCGTGCCGCTCCGAGTACGAAGACGCGGCCGGGCGTCGCTTCCGGAACGAGCCGATCTCATGCCCGAAGTGCGGGCCGAGTGTCACCCTCCTCGACCGCCGCGGGCGCCCGGTCGAGGGCGACCCGATCGAACGGGCGGCGGACGAACTCCGCGGCGGCGCGATCGTCGCGATCAAGGGCCTCGGCGGATTCCACCTCGCGTGCGACGCGACCGACCAGCGTGCGGTCGCACGCCTACGCCGGCGCGCGCATCGCCCGGACGAACCGTTCGCGGTGATGGTGTCAGACCTGGACACCGCTCAGCGGGTCGCCGTGCTCACGCCGCGAGAGGGGTCCTTGCTCGCCTCGCCGCAGGCACCGGTCGTCCTGGTCAGGGACCGTGGCGAGCTGGCGGCGTCGATGACCCCCGGGTGTCGGCGCGTGGGTACGATGCTCCCCTCCACCCCCCTGCACCACCTGCTGCTCCGCGAGGTCGATCGTCCGCTGGTCATGACCGGCGGGGCGGCGGCGAACGACCCCGTCTGCATCGACGATCGCGATGCTCGCGAGCGGCTCGCGAGCATCGCCGACGCGTTCCTGATGCACGACCGGCAGATCGCAGCGCGCTACGACGACTCCGTCGCCCTCGTCCGCCGCGACGCGCCCGTGATCCTCCGGCGCGGCCGCTCGTTCGCGCCGGCGCCGCTGGCGCTGCCGATGGTCGGCGCGCCGGTCCTGGGAACCGGCGCCGAACACGACGCCGCGTTCTGCCTCGCCAAGGGGAGTCGCGCGATCCTCTCGCAGGGGTTCGGGCCGATCAGGTCGGACGCCGCGCTCCGGTCCTTCTCGGAGGCGTTCGAGCGGACCCGGCGGGTCTTCGGCGTCGATCCGCAGGCGGTGGCCCACGACGCGGACCTGGACCTGCCGGCCACCCGGTTCGCCCGATCGCTCGGCCTCCCGGCCACCCCCGTCCAGCGTCACCACGCCCACGTGGCGGCGGTGATGGCCGAGTACGGGCTGCCTGGCCCGATCCTCGGTGTCGTGTTCGACCATCCAGGACCCGGCGACGATGGCGGATCGTGGGGGGGCGAGTTCCTCGTGTGCGATCCGAGCACCACGCAACGCAGGGCCAGCCTCAGGCCCGTGCCGGTGCCGGGCGACGGCGTGGCGCGGCGAGATCCGATCCGGATCGCGCTGGCCTATGCGTCGGATGCGGGGTGCCGGGATCAGGCGGTCGACGTCGTGAACATGCGGCGCGCCGCGAACGGGTCGGCCGGGGGAGCGATCGAGGTCGCCGACGATCCGTCGTTCACGACGTCCGCCGGCCTGCTGTTCGACGCGGTCGCCGCGCTCACCGGCGTGTGGCGAAGGACGCAGAGCTACGGCGGCCAGCCTGCCCTGATGCTCGAAGAGATCGCCGAGAGCTCGGCGACGCGCGAATACCCGTTCGACATCGGAACCGATGACGGTCGGCTGACCATCGACACGCGACCGACGATCGCGGCGATCGTGAAGGATCTGTCCGTGGGCCGATCGGCCGGACAGGTCGCCGGCCGGTTCCACCGAACGATGGCCGCGGCGGTGGTGGCGCTCTGCCGGCTGATCAAGATGCAGACCGACCTGTCGCAGGTATGCCTCGCGGGCGGGATCTTCGCGAACGACCTGCTCGTCTCCGACGCCGCCGCCAGGCTCTCGTCGCTGGGCTACGAGGTGTTCGTCCCCCGTGACGTCCCGATCGGGGACGGCGGGCTCGCTCTCGGTCAGGTCCTGGTCGCCGGAGCACGTATGCGGGAAGGGGTGATCTGACGCGATGTGCCTGGGCGTGCCCGGCAGGGTGATCGAGATCCACCCGGAGGAGGGCATCCGGATGGGCGTCGTCGACTTCGGAGGCATCCGGCGGAAGGCCTGTCTCGCCTACGAACCGACGGTCGACGTCGGCGACTACGTGATCGTCCACGTCGGGTTCGCCATCTCCGTGGTGGACCGGGACGAGGCCGCACGCTCCCACGCCCTCCTCGCGGAGATGGGCAACCTCGAGGGCATCGACCTGCCGGACGAGATCGCGGGGATCGGCCGGTGAGGTTCTTGGAAGAGGACCGCGACGGACGGATCGCCCTGACTGATGCTGGCGGGCGAGCAGCTGCCCGGATCTGTTGAACCGTTCGAACGAGGAGGTGATCACGATGGTGAGGAGGGCGACGGGCACGAAGGCCAAGCACGATGCCCTGGTTCGTTCCTACCTCCACGAGCGCGGGGTGCCGTTCGACGTGTGCATCCACCCGCGGACGTTCACCAGCATCGCCGAAGCCCGGGCGCTCGGGGTGGAGGCCGACGAGGTCCTGAAGACGCTCGTCGTCGACACGTCGCGGGGCCACGCGGTGCTCGTGCTGCCGGCCTCGCGCCGGATCGACATGCACCGGGTCCGTGAGGCCCTGGGGGACCGCCACGCGAAGCTGGCCACCGAGGAGGAGATCGCGCGGGACTACCCGGAGTTCGAGCTCGGAGCGATCCCGCCACTTGGGTCGCTGCTGAACCAGCCGACCTTCGTCGACGCCACGGTCCTCGACCACGAGACGGTCGTCTTCGCCGCCGGGGTCCAGACGGAGTCGTTGAAGGTGCGGACCGAGGACCTCTTCCGCGGCGAGGACGCGCGTGCGGCACTCCTGACGCGCGCGCACCGATACGAGGACGAGCCCGAGGTCCCGTTCGGCTAGCCGTTCCCGGGGCCGTTCGGCGGCACGACGACGGGACCCTCTTCCCTGAGCGATCCCCGGCTCGCATGCCAGCCTGGACCCTGCGGGCCGAGCGTCGGCCGGGAGGAGCGTGTGGCGCATGAGCCTCTCGTTCGGGTTCCCACGGATGCACATCGAACCGGGCGAACGGCGCGACTTCCTGCCGTGCCTGATGACGTACCTGGACCATGCGGGGTCCGGCCCCATCGTCCTGGAAGATGGCTACGGCGAAGGGATGGGACTGGGCCCGGTCGACTACACCGCCGCGTCGACGAAGGTCCGCTTCGGGTCCCTCGACGCCGCGCTCGACCAGGATGTGATCGTGGTGCTGCGGTGCCCGACTGATGAGGCCGTGCGCCGGATCCGTCGCGGCGCGGTCCTCGTCTCGATGCTCCACTACGCGACCCGCCCCGAGCGGACCGAGCTCATCGCGACCCAACCGATCCATGCCGTGAGCCTCGACTCGATCACCGACGACCTGGGCCGGCGCCTCGTCGAGAACTTCGAGGCGACCGCCTGGAACGGCGTTCGCGAGGCGTTCCGCGAGCTGTCCCGGCTCTACGACCGGTTCCACCTGCCCGGACGCCGTCCGCTGCACGTCAGCGTGCTGGGAGCCGGGGCTGTCGGGGCGCACGCCGTCCGCGCGGCGACCCGCTACGGGGATCCGGCGCTCCGGGGCGTGATGGTCGAGGGCGGCGTGCCGGGCGTCGAGGTCACGGTCCTCGACTTCGACCTCACCTGGAACGAGCCCTACATGCTCGACCGGCTCGAGCGCACGGACCTGCTCGTCGACGCGACCCAGCGGCCCGACCCGAGCCGTCCGGTGATCCCGAACGACTGGATCGCGGTGATGCCCCTGCACGCCGTGTTGCTGGATCTCTCCGCCGATCCCTACGACCTGGCCGCCGATCCGCCCAAGGTGAAGGGGATCGAAGGCATCCCGCACGGGAACCTCGAGGCCTGGTTGTTCCACCCCGACCACGCCGCGTACGACCTGCTGGACCCGAGGATCTGCAGCGAGCAGCGGCGCATGGCTCTGTCCTGCAACGCATGGCCCGGGTTGCAACCGCGCGAGTGCATGGGGGTGTACAGCCGCCAGATCCAACCGGTCCTGCAGATCCTCCTCGAGGCGCCGGTCGAACGCCTCGATGCGCGCGAGGGCCAGCCGTACGAGCGGGCGGTCGCCCGAGCCGAGGTGAGCAGATGGCGCGCTCCGAACCTCGCATGACGTTCGGCCTGCCCCGCATGCACAAAGAGCCCGGTGAGCGGCGGGACTTCCTCCCGTCGCTCGTCGAGACGCTCGCCGCTATCGGCGTCGAGGTGCGCGTCGAGAGGGGCATCGGATCCGGGATGGGCTTCGTGGATCGCGACTACGCGTCCACGTCACCGGCCGTCCGGGTGGTCGACAACGCGGAGGCGTTCGCGCAGGACGTGGTGCTGACACTGCGGTCCCCGGAAGGGCGGTACGAGCTGCTCCGGCCGGGTTCGACCCTGATCTCGATGCTGCACTTCCCCACGCGGCCGGCGCGGGTCCAGCACCTCCTGCACCTGGGGATCCAGGCGGTCAGCCTCGATTCGATCGTGGATGACCAGGGCCGGCGGTTGGTCGAGAACTGCCGGGCGGTCGCGTGGAACGGGTTGGAGACCGCGTTCGGCGCCCTGGCCGAGACGTATCCGGAGATCGCGGACCCGTGCCGTGACCCCATCCGCGTCACGATCATGGGCGCCGGGGCGATCGGCAAGCACGCCGTCGAGGCGGCGACGAAGTACGGGAACCTGGAGCGCGGCGCGGCGTACGATCGGATGGAACTCCCCGGCGTGGAGGTGGTCACGATCGGGCGGAACCTGACCGGGCACGCCGGCTACATGCTGGAGCGCCTGGCGGTCACCGACGTCCTGGTCGACGCGACGCAGCGCACGGCCGCGACCGAGCCGCTCGTGCCGAACGCCTGGCTCGCCCGGCTACCCGAGCACGCGGTGATCTGCGACCTGGTCGTCGATCCGTACCTGCTCGACGCCGACCCCCCCACCGTCCGCGGGATCGAGGGCATCCCGCAGGGGAACCTCGACCGGTTCGTGTTCACGCCGAACGATCCCGAGTGGGACGGCACCGTCCCGCCGGAGATCCCGTCATCCGAGCGCCGAACGGTCGTCTCCTGCTACTCGTGGCCCGGCGTACATCCCCGCGAGTGCATGGAGCTGTACGAGATCCAGCTGGACCCGCTCCTGCGCACCCTGGTGGGGAAGGGGGGGCTGGCGTCGGTGCGCCCCGACGGCGACTTCCACGAACGTGCGCTGCACCGCGCGAGCCTCGGCGCCTGGGTCGCCGCTCAGAGCTCCCGCCTGGCGGCGAACCGCACGCAGAGCAACAGCGCGACGGCGCCGCAGCCGACCGCCGAGAGCGCGGCGCGAACGTAGTCCGAGGCCGGCGCGCCGCGGACCAACGCGTCCAGCGCGCCGACCAGGGCGCTCGGCATCCACGGGCCGATCCCCCGGACCAGGCCCATGATCGGCATCGCGATCAGCACGACCAGCGAGAGCAGCACGGCGCCGAGCACGCCGCGGACCACCGCGGCCGAGAACGCGACGATCGCGACCGCGAAGGCGAGGTAGAGCGCGCCCAACCCGATCCCGGCGAGCATCGCGCCGGCGCCGACGGGACCGATCAGCATGACGGTCTCGTACCACGCAGCCAGCGCACCGACGACGAACGCGGCGGCGGCGGCCATCGCGTTCACGCCGAACCGCGGCGCGACGATCTGCCACACGGACCCGACCCGCGTCCGCAGGAACGCCCCGATCTCCGGCTTCGCGTCGAAGGCGAGCGCGCCCGCCGCGATGACGACGACCACGATCAGCCCGATCTGCGACGCGTTCTTGACGAAGTTCGCGATCCCGTCGGCTGGGACGGCCGGAGGGATCGTCACCTGGAGGCCGCCGCCCCCGAGGCGCTTCAGCAGGACGTTCGCGTAGCGTGCGACGGGCGGGCCGGCCAGGCCGAAGAACAGGTACACGGCGAGGAGCGCGATCCAGCGTCTGGTCCTGAGCAGGCGGAGCCACTCGAGCCGCCAGAGCGTCATCGGGCGCGGAGCCGCCGCCTGGCGGGTGCCGCCGGGTGCGGTCCGGGCGCTCACGAGGTCAGATCCAGGAAGACGCGCTCCAGGTCGGCGGCCTCGGGCTCGACGCTGACGACCCGCGCGCCGGTGGCGGCCAGCACGCGGACCAGGTCGCGTTCGGCCTCATCGACCGAGCGGACGGCGACCCGCAGATCCCCTCGGCCGTCCGCCGGCGACACCGACGCCACCCACGGTTCGGCGCGCAGCGCGGCCGCGACGCGGTCGGCGCCGTCCCGGACGCGGATGCGGTACCCGGGCGCCGCGCTCCCGTTCAGCAGGCCGTCCATCGAGCCCTGGTACAGGAGGCGTCCTTCCCGCAACACGCCGACCGTGTCGCAGACGCGCTCGACGTCGGCCAGTATGTGGCTGGAGAACAGCACGGTCGCCCTTCGCCCGAGGCGCGCGACCAGATCCAGGACGTCGTGCCGGCCGGCGGGGTCGAGCGCGGCCGACGGTTCGTCCAGGACCAGCAGGTCCGGCTCACCGACGACGGTCGCCGCCAGGCCGAGGCGCTGGAGCATCCCGCGTGAGAAGCCACCGACCCGTCGCTCGGCGGCGTCCCGCAGGCCGGCTTCCTCCAAGGCTTCGTCGGCACGTTCGGCCGGCAGCTGCGGCGTGACCAACATCCTCGCCAGGTCGACGACCTCGCGGGCCGTGAGCCACGGGTCGAATTGCGGCGTGTCCGGGAGCACGGCGACCTTCCGCTTCTCGACCACCACGTCGATCCGGCCCGACGTGGCGCTCCGAAGGCCTGCGATGATCCCGAGGAGCGTCGTCTTGCCCGCTCCGTTCGGTCCCACCAGCCCGTAGACGCTCCCGGCCGGCACCTCGAGGTCGACGCCCGCGAGCGCGACGTGCGAGCCGTACTCCTTGCGGAGCGCCGTCGCGCGCACGACCGCATCGGCCGTCACGAGCGTTCGCGGCCCACCAGGAGGTACACGATCCCGCCGAGCGGGATCGACAGGGCCACGATGAGGGCCCACGCCCATCTCGGGAGGCCCTTGACCTCGTTGCGGGCGATGTCGATCCAGCAGTAGACGACGAACGCCAGGCACAGGATCACGATCGGGGCGAGCGCGGCCCAGTTCACGACCGGACGTTACAACTCCTCGCGGCGCGGGTACGCATCGGCGGGCCCAACCGGAACGGTCGGCCCCTCCGACGGGGGCGACCTGGCCCCACCGCGTGGCCACGGTCCTCGACACGATGGCATCGGAGGGGATCGAGCGGAGGAGGTTCGTTGGCTGTGGGTACGATGCGCAGCGCGAGTGGCCCGGACCGGCTCAGCCGGCAGGACAGCGTCAACCTCCGCGTCGAGGACCGCGGCCTGCCGTTGCACGTCGGCGCCCTGCTGATCGTGGACGGCGCACCGCTGTGCGATCCGGACGGGTCGTTCCGGCTGGACGCGGCGCGACGTCGCATCGAGCAGCGGCTCCATCTCGCGCCGCGCTTGCGGCAGGTGGTACGCGACGCGCCACCTGGCCTCGGCCCGCCGTTCTGGGTCGACGATCCGGGCTTCGACGTCCGCGACCACGTCCACGAGCGCGCGCTCTCGCCGCCAGCGGACGACGGGGCGCTCGAAGCGACCTGCGTCGAGCTCAACGAGCCTCCGCTCGACCGGTCGCGTCCACTCTGGGAGCTGTGGTTCCTGACCGGCCTGGCCGGCGGCAGGATCGGCGTGCTGATCCGACTCCATCATGTGATCGCCGACGGCGTCGCTTCGGTCGCGATGCTTGGCTCGCTGTTCGATCCGGCGCGGAGCGCGCCGTCGACGCCCGCGCCGCGGTGGCTCCCCATCCCCGCGCCCACCGTCGAGGCCCTGGCCGCCGACGAGGTCGAACGGCGCCGCGCCGCGCGGCGGGCGGTGCTGTGCGCGCTGACGCATCCGGCGGGGTGGCTCCGGCGCGGCGCGCTCACGGTCGGGCTCCTCCGAGAGCTCATCGGCGACGGTCGGGCGCCTCTGACGTCGTTGAACCGGCCGGTCGGGAGACATCGACGGCTCCTCCTGACGCGATGGGACCTCGAGCGGGCGAAGGCAGCAGCGCACGCGCACGGCGGGACGGTCAACGACGTCGTCCTGGCGGCCGTGACGGGCGGCGCGCGAGAGCTCCTCCGCGTCCGCGGCGAGCTGGCCCCGGGCATGGTGCTGCGTGCGTCCGTGCCCGTGTCGATCCGGCGGCCGGAAGACCCCTCGGCGCTGGGCAACCGGGTCGGGATCATGGTCACGCCCCTCCCGGTCGGCGAGCCGGATCCGATCCGGCGCCTCGAGACGATCGTGCGGGCGACCGCGGCCCGGAAGCGGCGCCCCCGTCCGGCCATCGGCTGGGACCTCGGCTGGCCGATCGTGCAGCGTCTGATGCTCCGGCTGATGGATCACCAGCGACTGGTCAACCTCTTCGTCAGCAACGTGATCGGGCCGCCGGCGCCTCGATACTTCGCCGGCGCCCGGATCGACGAGCTGTTCCAGGTGGGGGTGCTGCAGGGGAACGTCACGGTCGGCGTCGGTGTCCTCTCCTATGCCGGCCGGCTCAACGCCAGCGTCCTCGGTGACGCCGCCACGTGCCCGGACCTCGGCGCGTTCGTCCGCGGGATGGAGCTGGCGATGGAGGGACTCGGGGCCGGCGCGGCCGCTGTAGAGCGCACGCGCTGAGCGTGCCGGCGACCGCGCTCCTGCGCCGGATCCGCTCGCGTGACGCGGTCACGCGGCGAGGTCGCGACGGCCGTGGGGTGCGATCGGTTCGGCCGTCGCTTCGCCGTCCGTCCTGACGCGGTCACGGTCCGCGTGCAGCCATGCATGGATCTGGCCGTGTGTTCCGGCGAAGACCTGTGGCGGTCCGTACAGGACCAGGATCGCGAGGGCGAACGCGACGGACCACACGAGCAGCAACGCCCCCAGAACGAACATCAGGACGACGCTCCCGGCGAGGTTCGCCGGCATGAGCATCAGGGTCGCCCGGTACGCCCACCGGGCCCCGGCCCCGAGCGCGATCCCGACCACCAGCTCGATGCTCCCGATCACGAGGGCCGCCTGGAGTCCGGCACCCGACTCGCCCGTCGCGAGGCGAGAGACGCTCCCCAGCACGAGGAGCACGCCGGCCGCGTCGAGCAACCAGCCTAAGGAGATCAACGCGAACGGCTGTTCCTCAGGTTCACGGTCGTCGGTCATCTTCGTCACCTCTGTATCGAGCATCTCGCGAGGTGACGTCGGCGACAGAGGCGAGGGTCCCTGATCCTGCGGGCGTTCGGCTCGGCGACCGGTCCGCGAGCGTCGCCTACTTCTCTACCTCGGTCAACAGATCGCGGATCGAGACCATGCCCAGCACCTCGTCGCCGACCATCACGGGGAGATGCCGAACGCCGAGTCCGAGCATCCGGTCCGCCGCCTCGCGGAGCGAGCTCTCGGGCGAGATCCAGACGGGGTCGGGAGTCATGTAGGCGGAGACCGGCGTCTCCTGCGGATCGACGCCATCGGCGACGGCACGGACCACGTCGCGCTCCGTGAGGATCCCCACGAGGCGACCGCCGTCGAAGACGGGGAGGGCGCTGACCTCGTTGTACTGCATCGAACCCGCCGCATCGCCGACCGACTCGTCGATCCGGACCGTGAAGACCTCCGGGCGGTACATCGCTTCGACGTTCATCCTGCCTCCCATCGTCCTTTCGCGCCCGGCGATGGCGGGCGCCGATCCGAACGTAGGCAGGTGGGGGTTCGAGCACGGGGGCCGGTCGGCCATGACCGATCGGGCCGGAGGGCCCGGCAGGTCCGCGCGGCGGGCTCTCGTTCACGCGACCCTGGCCCCCGTTGGTCACGCCGACCCCGGGACGACCGCCCCTACCCGCGCCGGTCGCCCGGTGCGAGCCTCGGGTACGGAGGTGAGCGAGATGATGTTCCTCGGGATGCCGATCCCGTTCCCCACGAACGTCACGCCGGCGACCCAGACGGCTTCTGGCTGGTGGCTGTTCGCGGTGATCGCGATCATGGTCGTGGCCGTGGCCGTGCTGATGACGATCGCCGTCGTCACGGGCAAGCGCAGCGAAGGCACGACGCCGCACGAGGCTCATGGGGTCGACGAGACCGACGTCACCATTCGGCACGCCGCCTGAAGCGCAGAGCCGCAGGGCACCGTTCGATCCCGGCGACCTTCGTCCACGGTGTGGGCCGCCGGCCCTGTGGCGTACGCGCTTCTCCGGAAGGGCTCGCACCCGAGCAGCACGGCCGAGGCTCCGGCGCCGGGCCGCGCCAGGACGGCGAACGGATCAGATGCGCAAGCTCCGCGGAAGGACGTCCCACGGGGCCCCGTGCTGGGGTCGGACCGAGGCATCGTCGAGCCGATACGTGAGCATGTCGCGGACCCCGACGACCCCATCCACGCCCTGCACCAAACCCACCAGGATCGAGCACAACGACCGCCGCTCGAGCTCGCCGCGGAGGGTGACGACGCCCTCGTGAACCGAGACCCCGACGGTGTCCGGTTCGATCCACAGGGTGCCCCCGACCACTCCCTCGAGCACCTCGCGCCTGATCTCCTCGTCGTCGCGGAGGAACACATGCAGGAGGTCGCGCCGGCTGACGATGCCGAGCACCGCACCGTCCTCGTCGACGACCGGCAACCGCTTGACCCCGCGCCGGTGCATGATCCTGGCGGCCTCGCCGACGGACGCGCGTGGCGATACGGCGATCGCCGGCGCGGTCATGAGGGCGCCGGCCGCCGTCGCGTCCGCCTTGGCCCGCTCCTGTCGCTGACGGCGTCCCTCGAACGATCGGCGATGGACCTCGGCGTCCGGTTCGCGCCCCTCCTTGAGGAGCAGATCCGCCTCGGAGACGACGCCCAGCAGGCGTCCGCGCTCGTCGACGACCGGCAGCGCACTCACCCGGTAATCGTCCATCAGCCGAACGATCTCCTTGAAGGGAGCGTCGTCCCGGACGGTCACGACCGTCCTCGTCATGACGTCATCGACCAGCCGACCCATCGCGATCTCCCTTCGTGTCGTCCTCGACCATGCTGCGCTCACGAAGGGACCGGTGCGCAGGCCGGATGCCTCTCGCCCCGTGGACCCTTCGGACCGTCCGCCTCTTCGCCGTCCTGAGGGCCCGGCGGGAGCAGGACCAGTGGCCGTGAGGCGCCTCGCGCTCCGGTCGGAGCATCTGGGGAGAACGCGGGCGCGATCACGGAAGGAGGGGATGGCGGTGCGATCGGTCGGGATCCGGACGATCGGCGCCGCCCTGGTGGTGGTCGCGACCTCGATCGACCTCCGGTACCTGATCCGGGTAACGGAGCCGGCGGTCCGGGTCACCTACGAACTGAGGGAGGTCGGGGGCGGCTTCTCGCTGCAAGACGCTCCCGCGCCCATCACGGGCGGCTGATCCCTCCGCGTACGAGCACCCCCCTCACAGGAACGGGCGGCGGTCCCTCCCCGCCGCCCGTTCCATCTCTACCAGCGGGAGCCGCCCGCTCCACGTCCCGCTACCAGGAGCCACCTCCGCCACCCCCGCCCCCGCCACCCGAGAACCCGCCGCCGCCGAAGCCGCTCGATCCCGAGCCCGCCGGCGTCGAGGCGATCGTCCCGCTGGTGGTCGTCGTGAAGTGGTCCATGGACGAGGAGAACGCCATGTACGAGAAGGGGTGTGGCGACACGTACCACGTCGTGTCGGGCGGCCGGTCGCTCAGACGTTCGAACACCTTCGCCCACTTCTCCGTGACGCCGAACACGATCGCGTAGGGCAGGTACTCGGAGAACAGGTCCTCCTTCTCGGCGAACTTCGCCTTCGCCGCCTCGGTGCCGTTCGCCACGAACTCCCGGAACGCGAGCGTCCGGCGCAGCACGGCGGTGCCCTTTGCCGTCCGGGCCGGCATCCGCTTCGCCGCGTAGATCATCACGAGGCCGGCGACGACCACCACGGCGGGGATCAGCGCGAACCTCGTGTACTTGATCGCGAGGAACTCCAGCACGCCGCCCACGATCAGCACGAACCAGCCGAGCCCCGTCCAGCGGGCTCGCACCCTGTCCGGCCGCATCCGGAACCACCCTCGCTTCACCGCGTCGTCGTACAGGGCGCTCTCGACGGCGACGAGCTTCTTCGAGAACTTCGTCCGCAGGCTCGACATCAACACCTGCGCCTGGCCGCCCGAGGAGCCGTCCGCCTCCTCGTCCGCGTCTTCGAACAGCGACGTCAGGAGCTTGGACTCGTAGGCCATGAGCGCGTCGTCCGCAGGCTTCGTGAGGGTGAGCCGCCAGTCGGGTTTTCCGAACAGCCCGTGCTTCGGGATCTCCTCGATCGTGAGGTAGCCGCGCACGGCCAGGTCCACGATCGTGGCGCTCACGTCGAGCGGCCCTGCGACCTCGTCGATCAGCGTGCCGACCTCGCCGGGGCGGAGCTTGTCGGGCGGCTCGAATTCGATCGGGAAGTCGCTACGTTCGAACAGCGGCACGGCCTGCTCCTGACCGGCCTCGGGCTGCTCCGACGGCGCCGGGTGCGGCTCGTCGGGCCGGACCGGCACCCCGGTCGCCGTCCCGTCCGGCCCGAACGCGACGTCGACGGCCGAGCCCACGTACCGGCGGTCGCGACCGGTCCGCCACGCGAGGCGCCCGAAGAAGACGGCGAATCCAACCAGCAGCAGCGACGCGATCCCCACCGTCCCCGGGTTGACCGTGAACGCGCGCGCCAGGCTCCAGCGTTCGACCAGGATCGGCGCGGGCTCCGGCGACACCGAGCCCTTCGCCATCCCGACGACCACCGTCAGCCCCTCGTACGGACCGAGCGACGCCGAGCCGAACCGCGCGGTGCCGGATTCGTCGAAGGACGAGTCGTCGCAAGGCAGTGACGAACCCACGGATCCCTGGAAGCAGGCCACCTGCGTGATCGTGCCCGGGGTCGTGACGTCGACGGCCGCCTCCTCGATCGGGACCGACCACTCGTCGCCGATCGCGTTCCAGTACAACTCGTCGTGGTCGCCGAACGCGTTCAGCGCGCCCTCGACCCGGTAGGCGATGTCGTAGGTGTGTGCGCCGGTGATCGTGACGTCCGGATCCCCGATCTTGATCACGTCGTCGGCGCCCTGGCGGGACAGGTCATAGCCGGCGGGGGCGCCGCCGCTCGCCGTGACGCCCTCCACGGAGAGGCGGTAGATGCGGTCGTGCGTCCCGTCGTAGCGGTACATGACCGGGATCGTGCGGATGATCCCGTGGTGTGGGCTCACACCGAAGTCGTAGCCGATCCGCTCGTGGATCTGGAGGTCGCCGTTCGGCTGCACGTCGATCGTCACGTGGTAAGCGGTGATCTGCTCGAACTGCGCCGAGGCCGGCGCCGCGATTCCGAGCACGATCGCGAACGACGCGACGGACAACCCCAACGCTGATGAGACTCGACGGGCGACTGACCTCACGGCGCGGGCATCATCCCACGCCGAACGGCTCGGACCGGTGCGCCCCGGTCGAGCGAGTATCCGGTGGGTCAGGGCGTTCCGACCTCGAGCGACCGTGGGAGGCCCTTGACCTCGGGGTGATCCTGACCGAACGTCCCGACGGCGATCGCCCCGCCGGGTGCACCGAGCCCGGTGACTCCCGGGCCGAAGAACTCGCGTTCGATGCGCGCGTAGTGACGCCACTCGGGCGGCAGATCCTCCTCGTGGAAGATCGCCGTCACCGGGCAGACCGGCTCGCATGCTCCGCATTCCACGCACTCGTCCGGCTGGATGTAGCCCTTGCGCAACCCGTCGTAGATGCAGTCGACGGGGCACTCCTCGACGCAGGCGCGGTCGTGCACGTCGACGCACGGTTCGGCGATCACGTAGGTCATCGCGGCACCTCCTCCCTCGGACGACGCTCGTGGCTCCCAACCCGTCCGATCCGCCGACGGTACGAGGGGACACGTCAGGCGCGAGCCAACATCCGGTCAGGATCGAGCAAGGCGCCGAACGGACGGCGGACCCGTGGGTGCGAGCCGCTGTGCGATCCGCTGTGCGATCCGAGCGCCGCCGCAACGTTTTGCCGAGCGTGAACCTCCGCCTGGCAGGTCGCTAACCACCCGGTGCGTAGCGTGAGCCCCCAGTCGACCACGGGAGGTGCACGTGAACAAGCGATCGGCGATCGCGCTCGCAGGCGGCACAGCAGCGGCATTGGTCTCCGGCGTCGCCGGGTACAGCCTCAGCCTCACGCAGGCGACGGCGCAGGCGACGACGGCTGAGAAGCCGATCGTTCGGACCGAGGTTCGGACGATCACGATCCACAAGAAGCCGAAGGTGAAGCAGGCGCGGTCCGGCTCTTCGGCGCCGATCACGATCACCGTGCACCGGAGCATCGGTTCCTCAGGTTCTTCGCAGCACCCTTCGAAGCCGCCGGCGCACCACTCGGGCGGCTCCGGGCACCACGGCGGTGGCGGTGACGACGACGGCCACGAGGGCCACGACGGGGGCGGCGGTGACGACTGACGTCGCGCCACGCCCGGCGCAGCTCGACGGCGCCGAGGCGCCCGAGCGCTGGTCCGGCGTGTTCCGCTCGATGGGCACGCTGGTGACGCTGATCGCCCCGAGCCCGAGGTCCTCGCGAGCGAGCGAGCGTCTGGCCGAAGCGTTCGGCATCGTCCGATCGACGTTCGAACGCGAGGACGAACGGTTCAGCCGGTTCCGGTCGCAGACCGAGATCTCTCGCGTCAACGACCGGGCCGGCAGCTGGACGCAGGTCTCGAAGCCGTTCCGGAAGGTGCTGGGTGCCGCGCTGGATGCCGCTCGGCGGACGGATGGGCTGTTCGATCCCACCGTCCTGCCGGCGCTCCTCGCGGTCGGGTACGACCGTGACTTCGACGAGGTCATCGCCGGGGCGCGGCTCGCGCTCCATCCGCCGCAGCCCTGCGGCCGCTGGCGGGAGATCCGCATGCGCGGGGACGAGGTGCTGCTCCCGGAGGGCGTGGCGCTGGATTTCGGCGGCATCGCGAAGGGATGGACCGTCGATCGGGCGGCGAAGCGGATCCGCGATCTGGTGCCCTGGTGCCTCGTGGACGCCGGCGGTGATCTGCGGATCGTCGGCTCGGTGCCGTCCGAGGGCCTGGAGATCGGCATCGAGGACCCGCACGATCCCTCGGCCGAGATCCTCCGCGTCCGGCTGAGCCGCGGGGCGATCGCGACGTCATCGATCACGCTTCGGAGCTGGGGTCCGGGGCTCCACCACCTGATCGACCCGAGGACCGGGCTCCCCGCTCGGACCGGACTCCTCCAGGCGACCGTGTGGGCGCCGACGTGCGGGGCCGCGGAGGTCGCCTCGAAGTGGGCGCTGCTGGACGGCGATGCCGCGCTCGAACGCATCCCGGCGGTCCTGGTTCACGACGACGGGACGATCGTCACGAACCTCACCGAGGACGAGGTCCCCGACGCGCCGGCGGTACCGGCGTGAGCGCGACCACGACCGGATCGAGCGCCCATGGCGGCGGCCCGCGGAAGCCGCGCGTGTCGAAGCGCGTCCTCCGGTCGTGGGCGGTCGTCGGCAGTGCCGCGGCGTTCACCGTGCCGTGGGCCGCCCTGCAGGCCGCCCCACGGCCGGAGTCGCCGAGCGGGTCGGCGCAGCAGCAGAAGGTGATCGAGGTCCACAAGATCACCCGGCGGATCATCATCCACGACCCGCCCGAGGTCGTGAGCGGGGGCGGCGGTGGCGGTGGCGCGCCACAGGTCCGGTACATCTACTCGGGCGGCGGGGGCGGCGGAGGAGGTGGAGGCGGTGGCGGCGTCCACACGGGATGTTCGACCTGCTAGCGCGAAGCGCCCACGCAGGCACGTCGTGACCGTCGAACCGGCGAACGGGCTGATGCGCTCGGCCTTCCGGGCGATGGGCACGGACGTGTCCCTCATCGGCCCGAGCGACGCACCGGACTTCGCCCGCGTGGCGCGGTTCGTCCACGACCTGTTCGACCGTCTGGAGCGCCGCTTCTCTCGGTTCCGACTGGACAGCGAGCTGTGTGAGGTCAACCGTAGCTCCGGGGGATGGACCTGGGTGTCGGAGGAGTTCGCGCAGGTGCTCGGGCTCGCGCTCGACGGAGCCGAGCGCACCGGTGGGCTGTTCGACCCCACCCTCCTGCCGGCCCTGGTTGCGGCCGGTTACGACCGCGACTTCGAGGAGGTGCGTTCCGGTTCCCCTTCTCCCCTCGCGCCTCCTCCGGGGCCGGCAGGGCGGTGGGGGGACGTTCGGCTCGACCGTCGGCGCGTGTTCCTGCCTGAGGGCGTCGCGCTGGACTTCGGCGGCATCGCGAAGGGCTGGGCGGCCGACCGCGCCTCCGAGCTGACGTGGCCGCTGCCGTGGGCGGTGGTCGACGCCGGCGGCGATCTGCGCCTGAGCGGTCATCCTCCCGACGGTGCGCTGGAGATCGCCGTGGACGATCCGGACGAGAGAGGCGCGGAGGTGCTTCGGCTGCAGCTGGAGGCGGGAGCCCTCGCCACGTCGTCGGTGACGTTCCGGTCCTGGTCGCGGGGCGACGCGCGCATGCATCACATCATCGATCCGCGAACGGGCAGGCCCGCGGCCTCGCGGGTGATCCAGGCGACCGCGTGGGCACCCGATTGCGCCGAGGCGGAGATCCGCGCGAAGTGGGCCTTGCTCGCGGGGCCGGACATCGTCGAGCGGCTCCCCGGCGTCCTGTTCCTCGATGACGGACGCGTGCTGGTCGACCTGGAGGCGGTTCCGCTCGAGGGCGCAGCGGCGGCGTCCTAGATCGGCTACCGCCCCGACACACGGTCTCCACAGCGACTTGGGGGACCGCTAACCGTCCCCTCTCCGGCCCCTTACCGCTCCCTGCGTACGGTTGGACCTCGTACCACGGTGAACGAACGAGAGGACGGTTCGAGATGAACAAGCGATCCGCGATCGTCGTCGCTGGGGCGCTGGTCGTCGCCATGATGGGCGGGATGGCCGGCGCGACCCACCAGGCGCTGTCGCTGAAGGCCGCCGCGGGCACACCGAGGACGGTCGTCGTCGTGCAGCAGCCGACCACCGCCGGCCCGGTCACGGCGCCGCGCGCCGAACCTCCGGACCAGGACTGAAGCGCGAAGTCGGTCCACCCGACCTGTCCGGAAACGAGAAGGGACCCTGACATGAACGCGCAGACCGACGACGCCGGCCGAACGCCGCGCCGGCCGAGACGACCATCCAAACGGACGCTGAGGATCGCTTCGGGCCTCGCGGCCGCCGCCGCCTTCGCACTGCCGTGGGGCGTCCTGCGCGCTGTTCCCGCGCCGCCGACGGTCCAGGCCGGCGGCCCGCAGGTCGTGGTGCTCCCCGGCGGCCAACGGGTCATGATCCCCCAGGGACCGGTCCAGGCTGGAGGCGTTCGGGTCGTCTACGTGAAGGGCAAGGCAGCCGGCGGGACCGCGACCGCGCCGGTGACCACCACGCGAGCCTCGGGCGTGCCGAGGCCGTGACCCGACGACGCGTGAGAGGAGGAGAGGATCCGTGCTGACCTGGATCGTCCTTCGCGCCGCCGGCATCGGCGCGTACGTGATGCTCTTCGGCACGGTGGCATGGGGTCTGATCGGGACGGCGAACCTCGGGGGGAAGAGGATCCCGAGGAACACCGCCACCCTCGTCCACCAGTTCCTGTCCGTCGGCGCGCTGCTCCTGCTGGGCGTCCACCTCGGCGGCCTGCTGCTCGACCGGTTCGTCCCGTTCGCGCCGCTCGACCTCGTCGTGCCCCTGCGCGCGACGTTCAAGCCCGTCGCGGTGGCCGTCGGCATCGTGACGATGTACCTGATGATCGTGGTCCTCGGCTCGTCGTGGATGCGCAAGCGCGTCGGACCGAAGTGGTGGCGGCGGCTGCACATGCTGGCGATCCCGATGTTCACGCTCGCGATGCTGCACGGCATCTTCGCGGGAACCGACACGCTGCGGCCGTGGATGTGGTGGACCTACCTCCTCACCGGTGGCGTGGTCGTGTTCCTCGTCCTCGTCCGCGGGCTGACGGCGGGCCTCAAGCCGCAGCGGGCGGCTCGGCCGGCGCACGCCCGACCCGCGCGCGCCGAGCCACCCGTCGCGGAGACCGAGCCGATCGACACCGTTGCCGTCGCCGCGACGTCGGCCGCTCCCGCCGGCGCATAAGGTCCGCCCGCCGGCGGTCCGCGTACCGTGCCGCGCTGAGCGCGCGGTGCGGCGCGGCACGGTACGCTGCGGTTCGATGGGCACCGGAGGGCCGGCCGCGGACCCGGGCCGCGATGCGGCGGCGCCCGGCCCAGCGGCCCCGTACCCCGCGCACCGCGAGGCCGACGTCGTCCTGCGCGACGGTTCCACGGTCCACGTCCGACCGGTCAAGCCGTCCGACCTCGCCGCGGTTCGTGCCTTCCTCCAGGGGCTGTCGCTGAACTCCCGCGCCTTCCGGTTCTTCTCCGCCGGAGCGAACCTCGAACGCGCCGCCGCGCAGGCGATCGCCGTCGACCATGTGAACCGCTACGGGCTGGTCGCGACGCACGGCGAGCGGGTCGTCGGGCACGCGATGTACGTTCGGCTCGACCCCAGGCACGCCGAGGCGGCCTTCGCCGTCGCCGACGAGCTGCAGGGCCACGGCCTCGGGACGATCCTGCTGGCGCACCTGGCGGAGGCGGCCCGCGACGCCGGCTTCGAGGTCTTCGTCAACGAGGTCCTGCCCGAGAACCGCCGGATGGTCGACGTGTTCCGCGACAGCGGCTTCCCGGCCGAGATGCGCTCGATGCCCGGATACCTCCAGATCGACGTCCCGACCTCGTTCACCGACGACGCCCTGGACCGGTTCTGGGCGCGCGAGCAGATCGCCGCGGCGGCGGCGCTGACCGCGTTCCTCCGGCCGGCCTCGGTGGCGGTGATCGCTCTGGGGGGACACGACACCGCCGGGTCGCACGTCGCGCGGAACCTGGCGCTCGGGGGCTTCGCCGGAAGCCTCTGGGTCGTCGGCCACGACCCACCCGACGGCGCCGCGCCCATCCCGACGGCGGCGGATCTCCCCGAGGGGATCGAGCTGGCCATCGTCGACGGCCCGCCCGATGCGGTCCTCGATGTCGCCGCCGCCTGTGGCGAACGCGGCGTCCGGGGGTTGGCGGTGCTCTCGGGGGGCTTCTCGGAGACCGGGCCGGACGGCGCCCGCCGCGAACGCGAGCTCCTCGCCCGCTGTCGCGGTTCGGGGATGCGCCTGCTGGGCCCGAACTGCACGGGCCTGATCAACACGGACCCCGAGGTCCGGTTGAACGCCACGGCGGCGGCGACCCCGACCGCGACGGGTCGGATCGGCCTGCTATCCCAGAGCGGGGCCGTGGGACTCGCCATCCTGGATCGCGCTCGCGCCCGCGGCATCGGTCTGTCGTCGTTCGTCTCGCTCGGCAACAAGGCCGACATCTCCGGCAATGACGTCATCCAGTACTGGGAGCAGGACCCGGGGACGGACATGATCCTCCTCCACCTCCGATCCTTCGGGAACCCCAGGAACTTCGGCCGGATCGCCCGGCGGGTCGGCCGCGTCAAACCGATCGTGGCCGTGAACGCATCACGCGCCGCGGGTCCGGCCGCCCCGTCGACCCGATCCGGTGCACTGGTCGCGAGCTCGGAGGCGACCGTGGACGCCCTCTACCGTCAGTCGGGCGTGATCCGTACCCGGACCGCGGGCGAACTCCTCGACGTCGCCTCGATGCTGGCGAACCAACCGATCCCGAGCGGCGACCGCGTCGGCGTCGTCGCGAACGCGGCGGAGGCCGCCGCCCTGTGCGTCGAGGCGTGTCGCGAGGTGGGCCTGACCGTCGCCCCGCCCTCCGATCCGGCGCGCCGTCGCCTGCGGTCGATCGCCGGCGCGGACGCGGCCGTCCCTGGCCCGGCCGTCGTGCTCGGCAGCAGCGCGACGGGCTCCATCTGGCGGCGGACGGTCAAGCTGCTCGAGCATCGCGGCGGCGTCGATGCGCTGATCATCGTGCTCGTGCCCCCGTTCGATCCGTCGCCGGACCGGATCACGGCGACGCTCGACGACGCGGTCGCCGGGTCCCCCGGCCGGGTGCCGTTGATCCGCGTCCTCATGGCCGCCGAGGAGACGGCCGGCCCCGACCGCCGAGCGTCGGGACAGATCGTCGCGATCCCCACGTTCGCGTTCCCCGAGGACGCCGCGCGAGCCCTGGCGCACGCCACCCGGTACGCGGCGTGGCGGGCCCAGCCGCTGGGTTCGATCCCGGCCTTCCCGGACGTCGACGCGGACCAGGCGGCGGCCGTGATCGCGGGCGCGCTCGATCGCGGCGCCATGTGGCTCGAACCCGACGAGGTCGAACGGCTCCTCGGCGCCTACGGGATCCCGGTCGCGGATCGGCGCTCCTCCCGATCCGCGCGGGGGGCGGCCGAGGCCGCGGCCGAGCTCGGCGGGCCGGTCGCGCTCAAGGCGATCGGTTCGACCCCGTTCCATCGCGCGGACGTGGGCGGCGTGCGGCTGAACCTCTCGGGCCGCACCGCGGTCGAACGGGCGGCCGCACGGATGCGCTCCGCCCTGTCCGATGCCGGGGTCACGGTCCGGCGCTTCGAGGTGCAGCGCATGGTGGACGGCGGCGCTGAGATGCTGGTCGGCGTCGTCCACGATCCGACGTTCGGACCCGTCGTCGCGATCGCGAGCGCGGGCGAGGCGCTCGAGCTGGTCGGCGACGTCGCCGTGCGTCTCACGCCGCTGACGGATCGCGACGCGGCCGAGATGCTCCGGTCGCTCGCGACGTTCCCGCTGCTCGACGGGTACCGGGGCGCAGCGAGGCTGGACGTGGCGGCGCTGGAGGACATCCTCGCCCGGGTGAGCGCCCTCGTCGAAGCCCAAGCGGCCATCGCGGAGCTCGACCTCGACCCGGTCAAGGTCCTGGAGCGATCGGCGCTCGTCCTGGACGCGCGCGTCCGTATCGAGCCCGCCCAGGCGCCCCCTCCCCTGCTCGCGCGGCGTTCCATCTGACGTCCCCGGCGGATGGCACGAACCGAACCTGGCCGGATCCCTGCGCTCTCGTCATCCGTCCGAAGCCGCCAGCGCGGCGTGCGAACGGAGCGTCTCCGCCACGCGATCGACGAAGTCCTTCACCGTCGCCTCGGCGACCCGGTGCAGCACCGCTCGGTCGAGGGCCGAGCCGAGCCGTCCGAGCGGCGGTTGGTACCTGGCGCTCATGGCGAGCTGCGTCCGCGCGGGGCCCAGTGGGGCCACCTCCAGGTCGCCGTCCATCGCCGGGAACAGCCCGGTTCCTGCCGTCGCGCGCCAGGACATCGGCAGGACGGTCTTGTCGCCGAGCTGCGCCGGTTCGCCGAGCTCGATCCGGACGGTCGCCCCCAGCAGGCGGCGCCCATCGACCCGCACGCCGACCTCCGCGAGCAGCTGATCGCCGCGCGCGTCGGCGTCGACGGCGAGCGCGGAGACCCATCCGCGTGAGGGCCCCACCAGCGCCTGCGCGACACGGTCGAGGGGCAGCGGCAGCTCCACGTAGTAGCGGACGAACATCCGCAACACGATGCCGCCCATGGGCGGAGTCGGGCCCCGGCCGAACGTCCCTGGCTGGACGGGACCATCGCGGCGGATCGAACGTCGGACCCCTCAGCGGCGCGCGCCCGGCTCCGACGTCGTCGCCCCGCCCCGCGACCCGAGCGCAAGATCCTGCGCGGCCACGTCGGCCAGCGATGTCGCCCGCAGGTCCGCGCGGAACGCCTCCGACGCGCCGAACCAGGTCGTGTGGACGGCGCACATCTCCTCCCATCGGCACGGTCCGCCTCGGAGGATGCAGCGCGTTGGCATGAGGGGCCCTTCGGCGGCCTCGACGACCTCGAGCATCGAGATCGCCTCGGGAGGTCCCGACAAGCGGTAGCCGCCGCCGGGTCCGGCCTTGGACATCGCCAGGCCGGCGCGCGTCAGGAGCCCCAGGACCTCGCGAACGAGGACGGCGTCGGTCACGACTTCACGATCGACGCGCTCGGGATCAAGCTGACGGTGTCCGAACGCGACCACGACCTACACCTTCGAGGTCGTGAAGCCGGGACCGTACGCGTTCTACTGCTCGATCCCGGGGCACGCGGACGCAGGGATGAAGGGCACCGTGACGGTGCTGCCGGGGATGGCCCACTGACCGCGGCGGCGGCGGGCCTGGTGGTAGCCTGCCTGGAGCGATGGCCTCCCGCGAAACGCGTCAAGACCTGCTGCTGGAGGCGGGTCTCGCGCTCTCATCCGAGCTCTCCCTCCCCGTCGTGCTCCAGCGCATCGTCGACCTCGCTCGGACGGTCACGGGGGCCCGCTACGGAGCGCTGGGCGTGCTGGCCCCGGACCGCCGGATCCAGGAGTTCGTCACGGTCGGTGTCGACGACGCGACCCGGAACGCCATCGGCCACCACCCGACGGGGCGCGGGATCCTCGGGGTCTTGATCGAGGACGCGTCGCCGCTCCGGCTGGATGACATCTCGCGGGACCCTCGATCCGTCGGCTTCCCCCCGAACCACCCGCCGATGACATCGTTCCTCGGCGCGCCGGTCAAGGCCCTCGGCCGGGTCTACGGCAACATCTACCTCACCGAGAAGCAGGACGCCGACGCGTTCACCGACGAGGACGAAGCGGACCTCCTGGTCCTGGCGACGCAGGCTGGGGTCGCGGTGGCGAACGCGCACCTGTACGCGGAGTCGCAGCGCCGCGGCCGGTGGCTCGCTGCGGTCACCGAGATCACCTCGGCCATCCTCGCAAGCGCGAAGCGCGATCATGTGCTCGCGGTCGCGGCGGCGCGCGCGCGCGAGCTGGTCGGCGCCGACGTCAGCGCCGTGGCTACGTTGGACGAGGACGGTACTGGCCTGCGGGTCATCGCCGCCGATGGTGATCGTGCGGAACGGCTGCTCCACGCCCGTCTCAGCTCCGACGACTCGCTGGCGGACACGATCATCCGATCCGGCGGCCACCTGATCGTCGCGGGGGAGGAGGACGGATCGGACCCGGTCGTCGAGGAGCACGTGGCGATCGCGCGTGGCGAGCCGGCGATCGTGGTGCCGCTCTCGGTCCGCGGCGAGGCGTTCGGCGCGCTGGCGGTGTCGAACCGCCGACGGGGGATCGGGTTCGACGACGACGACGTTCGTCTCCTCACCTCCCTCGCCGAACAGGTTTCCGTGGCGCTCGAGTACACGCGCGTCCAGGAGGAGCTGAACCGGCTCGTCGTGATGGAGGACCGAGAACGGATCGCGAAGGAACTGCACGACGGCGCGATCCAGTCGCTGTTCGCGGTGGGAATGGGCCTCCAGGCGACGGCGATGCTCTCCGCCGACGACCAGATCGCGTCGCGGATCGAGGTGGCCGTCGCCGACCTGGACCGGGTGATCCGCGACCTCCGGAACTACATCTTCGGCCTCCGGCCGGGCATCCTCGCCGACCGTCAGCTCGGTCAGGCGCTGCGCGACCTGGCCGACGACTTCGGCACGAAGAGCGGCGTCACCACCGTCGTCGACGTGGACGAGGGCGCGGCGGCCGAGCTCGCGTCCCGGGCCGGGGACCTCGTGCAGCTGATCCGCGAGGCGCTGTCGAACGTCGGGCGCCACGCCGGGGCGGCGACGTGCAGGGTCAGCCTCCGCCGAGAGGGCCGCGCCGCGGTGCTAGAGATCGACGACGACGGGGTGGGCTTCGACCCGGGAGCCGCGGCCGGCACGGGGAACGGGCTGGGCAACCTGCAGGACCGCGCGGGTGCGCTCGGGGGGACGCTCGCGATCGACAGCATCGCCGGCGAGGGCACCACGGTTCGCATCACCCTGCCGCTGTAGGCTCCGACACGCGGCGCGGCCGATGGTCAGGTAGCTTGACCATCTACGTCACGATCGCCGGCGTGTCCGCCATGACCCGCGATCGCGGTGTCGCGCCATGTCCCGACCGACCGGCCGGGCGTCCGGGACGAAGGCCCCCATCCCCTGGGGCCATCCGCCCCACCGGGTGCCCACCCGACCCGCTCCTACACTTGCGGTCGTGCGCACCGTCACCGCCGAAGAGGCTGTCGCCGGGATCCGCACGGGCCAGCGCCTGTACGTTCAGGCCGCGAGCGCCGTGCCGTCCGTCCTGCTCGATGCGCTGTGCGCCCGCGCCGACGAGCTCGAAGGCGTCCACGTCACGCACCTCCACATCGAAGGGCCCGGGCCGCACCTGGCGCCGGAGATGCGGGGCCACTTCCATCACGAGGCGCTGTTCATCGGCCCGAACGCCCGAGCCGCGGTCAACGAGGGCCGCGCCGCGTACATCCCGGTGTTCCTCCACGACGTGCCCGACCTGTTCCGAAGCAGACTCCTGCCCCTGGACGCGGTGCTGATCAACGTGTCCCCGCCGGACGCACACGGGTTCTGTTCGTTGGGAACCTCGGTCGAAGCGACGCCGGCGGCGGTGCAGGCAGCGCGAACCGTGATCGCGGAGATCAACGCGTCCATGCCTCGCACGCTCGGCGAGGCGTTCGTCCACGTCGACGAGATCGACCTGGGGGTCGAGGTCGACATCCCCCCGTACGTCCGAGCTCCCGATGAGGTCGGCGACGTCGAGCGGAAGATCGGGGAGTTCGTCGCGGACCTGATCCCTGACGGGGCGACCCTGCAGATGGGCATCGGGGGCGTCCCATCGGCCGTCGCGATAGCCTTGCACGGCAAGCGGGACCTGGGGGTTCACTCCGAGATGTTCACCGACCCGGTCGTCGACCTGGTCGAAGCGGGCGTGATCACCGGCGCGCGGAAGGAGATCGACCCGGGGAAGATCGTCGCGACGTTCCTGATGGGATCCCAGCGCCTGTACGACTTCGTGCACGACAACCCGATGGTCGAGATGCGCCCCGCCGACTACACGAACGACACGCACCTGCTCAGGCAGTTCGGCACGATGATCGCGATCAACTCCGCGATCGAGATCGACCTCACCGGCCAGGTGTGCGCGGATTCGATCGGCTGGCACCTGTTCTCGGGCGTCGGCGGTCAGATGGACTTCATCCGCGGCGCCGCCCTCTCGCCGAACGGCCAGGCGATCATCGCGCTGCCGTCCACCGGGCGCCACGGGACCACGTCGCGGATCGTGCCGGTCCTGCAGGAAGGCGCGGGCGTGGTCACGACGCGGGCGCACGTTCGGACCGTCGTGACCGAATGGGGGGTCGCTCAGCTCTACGGGGCCAGCATCCGCGACCGCGCCCGCGAGCTGATCGCGATCGCGCACCCCGACTTCCGCCCGGAGCTGGAGCACCACGCCCGGCTCCGCCACTACCTGTGACCGGCGCGGCGCCGCCACTTCCTGCTCGATCGCAAGGTCGACGTGCGCCCGTCGCGATGGGAAGATGGGCCATCGTGAGCGACTTCCCTCTCCGGGTGATGCTGGTCGACGACCACGAGGTCGTGCGCAACGGCATCAAGGCATTGCTGCAGGCCACGGACGACATCGTCGTGACGGCCGAGGCGAGCTCGGTCCGCGAGGCGATCGAGGAGGCCGAGCGGACCCGGCCCGACGTGGTCGTGATGGACGTTCGCCTGATCGACGGCAGCGGGATCGAGGCGACCCGCGACATCAGGGCGAAGCGCCCCCAGACGGCGGTCCTGATGCTCACGTCGTTCGCGGACGACGAAGCCCTGTTCGCCTCGATCATGGCCGGCGCATCCGGCTACGTCCTGAAGCAGATCAAGAGCGCCGAGCTGGTCCGGGCGATCCGGGCCGTCGGCGCGGGCCAGAGCCTGCTGGATCCCGCTGTGACGAAGAACGTCCTGGACCGCCTCCGCAGGGGCAAGCACCTGATGCAGGACGAAAAGCTCGCGCGACTGTCGCCCCAGGAGGAGCGGATCCTCACGCTCGTCGCGGAGGGGCGGACGAACAAGCAGATCGGCGAGGAGCTCCACCTCGCGGAGAAGACGGTCAAGAACTACGTGTCGAGCATCCTGTCGAAGCTGGAGGTCGCGCGGCGTGCCGAAGCCGCTGCGTACCTGGCTCGGCACACCACCATGCCCGGCGCCTGAACCGTTCCGCACACCCCGCCGTTCCCAGGCTGAAGGTCCTACCCAGGCCGGGTCCACAGGCCTAAGTGACACCGACCGATCCGTTCGATGCTGCTATGCAACACGGAGGGAACCGATCCGGAAGGAGGGATCGAGATGCAGCGGACGGAGGTCCAGACGGCGACGATCGAGGAGCCCAGGGCCGCTCGGTGGCTCTTCGCTTCGAAGGGTGCGGCGTGGATCTGGCTCGTCGCGAGGGTGTGGCTCGGCTGGCAGTGGTTCGTCGCCGGTTGGGACAAGATCACTGGCACGACGGCAACCGGCTTCTTCAACTGGCACCTGCAGTTCGGCTTCACGGAGGACTCCTGGCTCCGCAACAGTGGCGCAGGGCTGAAGGGGTTCGCGGCCGGCGCGATCGCGGGCGCGCGGGGTGACCACCCGGTCGTCAGCTACGGCTGGTACGTGTCGTTCCTGAAGTGGATCGAGAACAGCGCGGCGCCGTGGCTCGCACCGATCATCGCGTTCGGCGAGCTGCTGATCGGAGTGGCTCTGATCCTCGGCCTGTTCGTCGGCATCGCCGCCTTCTTCGGGGTGTTGCTGAACACGAGCTTCGGCCTGGCCGGCGTCGCTGGTGTGAACCCCTTGTTCATCGTGTTCGAGCTCTTCCTGATCCTTGCCTGGAGGAACGCGGGCTACTACGGCCTGGACCGGTACGTGCTTCCGGCCCTGGGCACCCCGTGGCAGCCGGGCAAGGTGTTCCAGCACGACAAGGCAGTGCCTGCGGCGGCCTGAACCCCCTCGGGCCACCTCACCGAGAACCGCCGGCCGATCGGCCGGCGGTTCTCTTCCGTTCGGAGCATCGGCCCAAGCGTTCCGGGCGCCGGCGGCCCGCCCTGCAGAGAGGGGGTCCATCGACCCTCATCGATATGAGGGGTCGAGGTGGACACTTGCCCCGAAGAAGCGGGAACCCCCGGCTGATCGGGCCGGCGTTGGAGGGAGGAGACGATGCGGACGCACGAGGAACTGCTTCCCGCGTACGAGGACCTGTCGCACATGGTCCGACGCATCGTTCGAGAGGAGCTTCGGCCGGTGCTCGAAGAGCTGCAGGCCATGCGCGAAGGGAACGATCGGGCGGCACGCGACGGTCTCGCCGACGCTCCGCCCCAGCGGAGGGACGTATGAACGAGGCGCCCGCCGAACGGTTCGAACGACCCCCACCTGACAGCGAATGGAGTTGTCGTGCACTGCTACGGCCGCGCGATACCCCGATCGATCACCCGATGAAGAGCCGCTCCCAACCGGTGTGTTCGATCGGAGGCGTGGCCTCTAGCACCGATCCGGAAGGCGCATTGACGTGAGCCGCCTCACGGCCGGTGCGCCCGAAGCCCCGGTCCCGACGTCCGCGCAATACGAGCCCGCAGGCGATGCTGGGGTCGTCAGTCATCTCTCGACGTTGGACCGATTCCTTCCGCTGTGGATCGGGCTCGCCATGGCAGCGGGCCTCGTCCTCGGGACGCTGCTGCCGGGGACGAACGACGCCCTGGACCACCTACGTGTGGGAACCGTCTCGCTGCCGATCGCGATCGGTCTGCTGTTGATGATGTATCCGGTCCTGGCGAAGGTCCGCTACGAGGACCTCGGGCGCGCGCGGCACGACGGCGTCGAGGATCGATCCTTCTTCGGTGTGTCCCTCTTCCTTTCGTGGGTCGTTGGACCGGTCCTCATGTTCGCGCTGGCTTGGCTGCTCCTCCCCGACCAGCCCGCGTATCGGACCGGCGTCATCATCGTCGGCCTCGCGCGTTGCATCGCGATGGTGCTGGTCTGGAACGATATCGCGCTCGGCGATCGCGACCGGGCGGCCGTTCTGGTGGTGTTCAACGCGATCTTCCAGGTCCTCGCGTACTCGCTCCTGGGCTACTTCTACCTGACCGTGCTGCCCGGATGGTTGGGACTCGACACGCAAGGGTTCGAAGTGGGCATCTGGGAGGTCGGCCGCACGGTGCTGATCTTCCTGGGCATCCCGCTCACCGCTGGGTTCCTCACCCGGCGCTACCTCATCCGGAGACGTGGCCGCGAATGGTACGAGGGCCGCTTCGTACCTCGGATAAGCCCGATCACCCTCTACGGTCTACTGTTCACCGTCGTCGTGCTGTTCGCGATCCAGGGTAAGGAGATCACCTCCCAGCCGCTCGATGTCGCGAGCATCGCGCTCCCGCTCCTCGCGTACTTCGCCATCATGTGGATCGCCGGGTTCGGCTCTGGCCGCTTGATGCGGCTGCCCTACGCCCAAACCGCGAGCATGGCGTTCACGGTGGCCAGCAACGACTTCGAGCTCGCGATCGCCGTTGCGGTCGGCGTGTTCGGTGCCGCGTCGGGAGAAGCGCTGGCAGGGGTCGTTGGCCCACTGATCGAGGTCCCCGTCCTGGTCGGTCTCGTCTACGTGGCCCTGTGGCTGAGGCGAAGGCTCCGCTGGCCGCCTGCCGCGCGACAGATCCCCGCAGCGGGCACGATGCGCGACCGTACGTGATGAGTTGCGGGGTATCAGGACCGATCCCTGGGCGAACTCGAGCATGAGATGGTCCCACCCGCCGAGGGACCTCCGGCATTGCCGTGAGGCGGTAACGAGCGAGAACGTATGAGCTGAGCCGGACGTGTCCGGTCGCGTCTCTCGGGCGGGGAGTGAAGGGAGGCTGAGATGCATCTCTCCTGGAGGGATGGTTTGGCCACCGTCTTCGTCGGCGTAGGAACGGGGCTCTACGTCCTCTGGCTGAGCGGGATCGAGGTCGCCGGACCCAGGGTGCTCGCGGGCGTGGTCCTCGGGCTGGGCGTCGCCGCGTCGGTGACCGCCGTCGTCTACGGCATCGGGGCTGGACTCTTGCGCGCCCCGAAGGTGTACCTGGCCGTGGCATCGTTGATCGGGCTCGCCGCACTCGTAGCCGGCCTGATCGCGCTGGTGGACGCCAACGAGGCGATGCTCGCGACCCTCGTGACCGCCACGGTCGTCCTGTGGCTGATGTCCACGGTGCGCCACGCGATCACCGCGGAGGCGCCCGGAGCCGTGCGCGCAACACCCGAGCCCCTCGGCAAGGCCGCGTAGACGAGGAAGGCGCGCTCCGGCGTCGCCGTCAGCCGGACGGCTGCGGTTCGTCCAGGAACCGGTATCCGAGCCCCCGGACCGTGACCAGGTATTCGGGCCGATGCGGATCGCGTTCGATCTTCTGGCGGAGCCGCTTCACGTGCACGTCGAGCGTCTTCGTGTCGCCGAAGTAGTCCGAACCCCACACCTCCTCGATCAGGAAGTCGCGCGTCAGCATGCGGCCCTTCCGTAGCAGGAACGTCTCGAGGAGCTCGAACTCCTTCGGGGTCAACCCGATCGGTTCCTTCCGCACGCGCGCCTCGTGACGGGCGATGTCGAGCTCCACCGGCCCGCCCGTGAGCACTTCGACCTCGGGCGGCTCGCTCACCATCCCGGCCCGTCGCAGGTGGGCACGGACGCGGGAGACCAGCTCGCGCATCGAGAACGGCTTCGTCACGTAGTCGTCGGCGCCCAGCTCCAGGCCGGCGACCTTGTCGGCCTCGCCGTCCTTGGCCGTCAGCATGATGATCGGCACGGTCGACTCGGAGCGAACGATCCGGCAGACGTCGAGCCCGGACAGCCGCGGCAGCATCAGGTCGAGCAGCACCAACGAGGGCGGCGACGAACGGAACCGTTCGAGCGCCCGCTCGCCGTCGGCCGCGACCTCGACGTCGAACCCCTCCCGCTCGAGGACGAACTGGATGCTCTCCGCGAGGGGCGGTTCGTCCTCGACGACGAGGACGGCCGGGCGGCTATGGCCGTTCGGTCTCATGGCTCGCATCCGTGAACTCCCGGAACTCGCCGGTGAGCAGGTACGCCACCTGCTCCCCGATGTCCACGGCGTTGTCCCCGACCCGCTCCAGTTGACGAGCGACGACGTTCATCCGGACGCCCCACTCGAGCGCGGCCTCGTCGCTCGAGAGCTTCACGACGTGCCGGTACATCCCGCGGTTCAGCTCGTCCACCGGATCGTCCATCGCGGGGAGCCGCAGGCACAGCTCCAGGTCGCGGCGCGCGAACCCGTCCATCGCGGTCCGCAGCATCGCCGTGACCAGGTCGCCCATCTCGGACAGGTGCAGGAGGATCGTGTCGCTCGACGGCAGGTCGCGCGCGGCCAGCGCCATCTTCGCCACGTTGACGGCCTGGTCGCCGACGCGCTCGAGGTGCAGGTTGATGTGCAGGATCGCCGAGAGCAGCCGCAGGTCCGACGCGACCGGCGCCTGGAGCGCGAACGCGTCGAGGATCCTGCGCTCGATGTCGAGGTAGAGGCGGTCGACCTCGTCGTCGTCGGCGATCACCTCGCGCGCGAGCGCGTCGTCCTTGCGGACCAGCGCACTGACCGACCGTCCGACCATCCGCTGGACCGCGTCGCCGGAGCGCATGATCTCGTCCTCGAGCGCCGCCATCTCCTGGTGGAACTTGCTCCGAACCTCGCTCGTCATCCGAACCGCCCCGTGACGTAGTCCTCCGTCCGCTTGTCGGACGGGGTGGTGAAGATCCGCTCGGTCGGGCCCATCTCGACCAGATCTCCGTTCAGCAAGAACATCGTCCAGTCCGAGATCCGGGCGGCCTGCTGCATGTTGTGCGTGACGATGACCACCGTGTAGTTCGTCTTCAGCTCGTCGATCAGTTGCTCGATGCGCAGGGTCGAGGCGGGGTCCAGGGCCGAGGCCGGCTCGTCCATCAGCAGGATCTCCGGCTCGACCGCGAGCGCGCGCGCGATGCACAACCGTTGTTGCTGCCCACCGGAGAGCTTCCCGCCCGGCTGGTCCAACCGATCCTTGACCTCATCCCAGAGCCCGGCGCGCCGCAACGCGTGCTCGGCGCGCTCACGCGCGCGCTGCTTGCTCAAGCGTCCTTCGAGCTTCAGGCCGGCGACGGCGTTGTCCAGCACGCTCATCGTCGGGAACGGGTTCGCCCGCTGGAAGACCATCCCGATGCGTCGTCGCACGGTGACGGGGTCCGCGCCCGGTGCGTAGATGTCCTGTCCGTCGAACAGGACCTTGCCTTCGACCCTCGCGCTCCTGACCTCGTCGTGCATCCGGTTCAGGGCACGCAGGAACGTGGACTTCCCACACCCGGAGGGACCGATGATCGCCGTCACGGATCGTTCGGCTGCCGACATCGAGATGCCGTGGAGCACGTGGTTCGAGCCGAAGTACACGGACAGGTCGACCGCCTCGAGGCTCGTGTGTCGCGTCTCCGTGTCCTCCGCGGCACCCTCGCCGTTCGCGGCACCCTCGCCGTCAACGACCGTCCGTTCCGGGGAGCTCATCTGATCCTCCGTTGGTGTCGCGTCGCGATGATGCGCGCGGTGATAGAGAGGAGGAGTACCACGAACAGCAGGACGAGCGCTCCGCCCCACGCCTGCACGTGCTGGGTGTCGAACGCGCTCTGCGCGTATCCGTAGATCCGCAGCGGGACCGCGTCCGTCGGCTGGAGCGGGCTGGTGTTGTAGAAGTCGTTGCCGAGCGCGGTCAGCAGGATCGGCGCCGTCTCCCCCAGGCCGCGAGCCAGTGCGAGCATGACGGCCGTGATGATGCCGGCCCCGGCCGTCGGCACCACGATGCGCAGAACCACCTTCCAGCGCCGGAGGCCGAGCGCGAGTCCCCCCTCCCGGAGCTCGTTCGGCACGAGCTTGAGGATCTCCTCGGTCGAACGGGTAATGATCGGCCACATGATCACGGTCAGCGCGAGCGCGCCGGCGAGGGCCGAGAAGTTCCCGAGCAGGACCACGACCAGCGCCCAGATGAACGCCCCGGCGATGATCGACGGGACCGACAGGAGGACCTCGGAGATGAATCGGATCCCGTCCGCGAGCCTGCCCCTGCCGTACTCGCTGAGGTAGACGGCAGACAGGACGCCCAGCGGGATCGCGAACAGCGCTGCCATCCCCACCATCATCATCGTCCCGACGAACGCCGGACCGAAGCCGCCGCCCGGCGACGGCGGCGGGACGGGCTCCTGCGTGAAGAAGTCGATGTTCAGCGCCGCGATGCCCCTGACCAGGATGAACGTGATCAGGAAGATCAGCGGCAGGAGCGCCAAGACCCCGCAGACCCACAGGAGCACCGAGAAGGCCCGGTTCTTCATCCGACGCGAGCGGCTCACGCCACCGGCGAGGGTGGTCGGCGCCGTGGTCGCCGTGCTCATCCCGCCGCCGCCGCCATCTCGATCGCCGGCGCCGCTTCCTGCGGGAGGGAACGCTCGGCGCGGGTCACCAGGAGTCGCGACAGCACCGCCATCGCGAGCGCGATCAGCATCAGCACGATCGCGAGGGCGAGGAGCGCCGACCGGTGGAGCCCCGCGTTCGTCGCCTCGCGGAACTCGTTCGCGATCACGGCCGGGATCGTGTACCCGGCCTGGAACAGCGACGCGTGAATCTTCGGCGAGTTCCCGACCACGAGCGCCACGGCGATCGTCTCACCGAGGGCACGGCCGAGGCCGAGCATCGAGGCACCGACGATCCCATCGCGGGCGAACGGCAGCACCGCCATCCGGATCGTCTCGTACCGCGTCGCGCCGAGGGCGAGGGCGGCCTCACGGAGATCGTGCGGGACGATGGCGATGACCTCGCGGCTGACGGCCGTCACGATCGGAAGGATCATGACGGCCAAGATCACGGCCGCGGTGAACATATCTCCTCCAGCGGGGGTGCCTTGGAACAACGTGCCGATCACGGGTACCTTGCCGAGCGTCGAGGTGAGGACCGGCTCCACGTGCCGGTCGAAGATAGGCAGCATCACGAACACCGCCCACAGGCCGTACACGACGCTCGGAATCGCTGCCAGGAGGTCCACGAAGACGGCGAGGGTGTTGCGGACCCATCCCGCGGAGCCTTCGTTGAGGAGGATCGCGAGCCCGACCGACACGGGCACCGAGAGGATCAGCGCGACCACCGAGGTCACGATCGTGCCGTAGATGAAGGGCAGCGCCCCGAAGCTCTCCCGACCGGCGACCGGGTTCCAGTCCGTGCCGGTCAGGAACCCGAGGCCGTAGGTGGACCAGATCCTCGTGCTGCCGTCGGCCAGCACGAAGACGATGGCGCCGAGGAGCAGGATGAGTCCGAACGCGATCGCGAGCGAGCCGCCCTTGAAGGCGCGGTCGGCGAAGCGAGCGCGCCGGCCGCGCCCCCGCGCCCCGACCGTCCGCGACGACGAAGCCGTTGCCACGTGCGCGCTCGCCCGCCGTTAGAGACCGGACGACGCCGTCACCGGCGTGCCGTTGACGTTGATGTCCTTCAGCTGCGCCAGCGATTCCTGCGCGACGTCGCTCGGCAGCGGAGCGTAGTTGATCGACGCCGCCTGTGCCTGGCCCGTCGTCAACGACCACGTCCAGAAGTCGACGAGCGTCTGGGCCTTGTCCTGATCGGTCTGGTCCTGGTAGATCAGCACGTAGGTGGTGCTCGACAGCGGATAGGCGCCGGGCGCGGAGGAGTCGAGGATGTTCGTGTCCGGCGTGATCGGGAAGCTTAGCCCTCCGCCCGCTGCGGTGATCGAGTCCGTCGACGGCGAGACGTAGCTCCCGTCCGGCGCCTTGATCGCGGCGACGCCCAAGCCGGCGCTCACGGCGAAGTCGTAGGACACGTAGCTGATGGATCCGTCGGTCTGCTTGACGGCCGCGGCGACGCCCGCGCTCTGGTTCGCGCCCTTGCCCGCGGGCCACGAAACGGACTTCCCGGAGCCGACCTTCGACTCCCAGTCGGAGCTCTCTGCGGAGAGCCAGCCCGTGAACACCGCCGTCGTCCCCGACTCGTCGGCACGGTACACGACGCTGATCGGCGTGTCCGGCAGCGTCGTCCCGGGGTTCAGCGACGCGATCGCCTGATCGTTCCACGACTTGATGGTGCCGAGGTAGATGTTCGAGATCACGGTGCCGTCGAGCTTGAGGCCGGACTGGACACCGCTCAGATTGTAGACGACTGCGACCGCCCCGAGGACGGTGGGGAACTCGATGTACTTCGCGCCGTTCAGCGCGTCGATGTCGGCCTGCTGCAACGGCACGTCCGTGGCGCCGAAGTCCACGGTCTTCGCCGTGAACTGCTGGATGCCGCCACCGGAGCCGATCGCCTGGTAGTTGATCTTCGCGTCCGGCTCGACGCTGAGGAACGACTGCGACCACTTCTGGTACATCGGTTGTGCGAACGTCGAGCCGGCTCCCGTGAGCGCTACGCCTTGGAAGGCGCCGCTGGTGCTGGAGCTACCGCTGTTGCCTCCGCACGCCACCGCGATCAGCGCGACCGCTGCCGCGAGCCCCAATGCGGAGAAGGTGCGACGTCCACCCGTCTTCGTCATCATGCGAGTCCCCTTCCGGCCGAAATCCGATCCGATCCCGGCGCCACGCTAGGTTCGGCAGGTGAACCGGCAGGGGCCCGGAAGTGAACGGACGGTGAACATGGCCTCTGCGGTCGTTGGTTCTTCACTGGACGTTGCGGATCGCATCGCCGCACGTCACGACGGCCGACGACTGCACGGCAGCCAACGGAGCGGCGTGTCGAGTAACCTACCGTCCTTCCCTATCGAGGCGGAACGACGTGGTCGACACCAACGCGCGGATCGAGGCGTCCCTCGGCGACGCTCCCCGACGCGCGGTCGGGCCCCTCTACATCAACCGCGAGCTCTCGTGGCTCGACTTCAACGAACGGGTCCTCGCGCTCGCCGAGGAGGATCGGCGACCCCTGCTCGAGCGGGCCAAGTTCCTCGCGATCTTCAGTTCGAACCTCGACGAGTTCTTCCAGATCCGGGTGTCCGGGCTGATGGAGCAGGTGAACGCCGGCTGGACCTCGACCTCGCCGGACGGCATGACGCCCGGCGAGCAGCTGGCGGCGATCCGGGCACGCGTCAAAGGTCTGGTCGAACGCGAATCGCGCATCTTCGTCGACCACCTCGTTCCCGAGCTCGACCGAGCCGGTATCGCGCTGGTCGAGTGGGACGATCTTTCGAAGCCGGATCGCGAGCACCTCGGCGAGGTGTTCCGCGAACGCGTCTTCCCGGTCCTGACGCCGCTGTCGGTCGACCCCGCGCACCCGTTCCCGTACATCTCGAACCTCTCCCTGAACCTCGCGGTCGTCGTCCGCGACAAGGTCACGCAGGTACGCCGTTTCGCGCGGGTGAAGGTCCCCCCATTGCTGCCGCGATTCGTCAGCCTGCCTGACGGTATCCGGTTCATCCCGCTCGAACAGCTGATCGCGGCGAACCTCAGCGCGCTGTTCCCCGGGATGGAGATCGTCGCCCACCACGGGTTCCGCGTGACGCGCGATGCGGACCTGGACATCGAGATCGACGAGGCCGACGACCTGCTCGCCGCGATCGAGACGTCCGTGCGCCTGCGGAAGCGCTCGCCGGAGGTCGTCCGTCTCGAGGTCAACCCCTCGATGCCGGACGACGTCCTCGAGCTGTTGATCCACGAGCTGGAGCTGGACCCGCCGGACGTGTACGTCGTCGACGGCCTGCTCGACCTGTCCGGGCTGTGGTCGATCTGCGCGCTCGACCGGCCCGACCTGAAGGATCCGCCCTGGAAGGGCGTCACGCCGAAGCGATTCGCACCGTCAGACGAAGCCGAGGAGGCGGATCTGTTCGAGGGGCTGCGGGCCGGCGACGTGCTGGTGCACCTGCCGTACGACTCCTTCGCGGCGACCGTCGAAGCGTTCATCGAACAGGCGTCACGGGACCCCGCGGTGCTCGCGCTGAAGCAGACGCTGTACCGCACGTCCGACCGCGAGAGCCCGATCGTTCGATCCCTGATCCGCGCCGCCGAGGGCGGCAAGCAGGTTGTGGCGCTGGTCGAGCTGCAGGCTCGGGGCGACGAGGAGGCGAACATCGGCTGGGCGCGACTGATGGAGCAGGCGGGCGTCCACGTCCTGTACGGCGTCGTCGGCTTGAAGACCCACGCCAAGCTCTCGCTCGTCGTCCGGGAAGAGGCCGACGGTGTCCGGCGCTACTGCCACGTGGGAACCGGCAACTACAACCCGACCACCGCCAAGCTGTACGAGGACCTCGGGCTGCTGACCGCCGGCCCGGATCTGACGGCAGACGTCGCCGATCTCTTCAACTACCTCACGGGGTACAGCCGCCAGAGCGGGTACCGGAACCTGCTCGTGGCGCCGATGAGCCTGCGGGCCCGGATCCTCGAGCTGATCCGCGCGGAGGGCAGGACCGGGGGACGCATCACCCTGAAGATGAACAGCCTCGTCGACGCCGAGATGATCGAAGCGCTCTACGAAGCGTCGACGGGCGGCGCCCAGATCGACCTGATCGTGCGAGGGATCTGCTGCCTGCGGGCCGGGGTCCCAGGCCTGTCGGAGACGATCCGCGTCCGCTCGCTCGTCGGCAAGTACCTCGAGCACTCGCGGATCTTCCGGTTCGGCGCCGAAGCGAAGAAAGCGCGGTACTTCATCGGTTCGGCCGACCTGATGCCGCGGAACCTCGACCGTCGCGTCGAGGCCTCGACGGAGGTGACCGACCGGAGGTTGAAGGCCCGCCTCCAGGAGATCCTCGACGTCAACCTCGCCGACGACGTGCTCGCGTGGACGATGAACCCGGACGGGACCTACTCGAAGGTCCCGACCGTCCAGGGCATCGACACGCAGCGGACGATGCAGGAGCTGGCGATCAAGCGCGCGAACGGGAGGTACCCGCGGGCGAGGCGTGATGCTTGAGCGTGAGATCAAGCTTGCCGCCGCCCCGTCGTTCCGACTCCCCAGGTTCGATGCAGCGGCCGATGGCCTGATCCAAGAGGCGCGGCAGGAACGCGTCCAGCGCTCGACGTACTACGACACGCCGGACCTGCGGCTCGCTCGATGGGGGGCGAGCCTCCGCTACCGCGACACGGACGGCTGGACGGTCAAGCTCCCGACGTCCGATACCGGCGCTCTGCTGGTCCGCCACGAGGCCCGGTTCGACGGCGACGCGAAGGAGCCGCCCGAGGCGGCCGTCGACCTGGTCCGCGCCTATGTCCGCACCGGGACGCTCGCGCCGGTCACGCGCCTGAAGACGCTGCGGCGCTCGGTGCTGGTGAAGGACGCCGACGGCGCTCCCGTCGTCGAAGTGGTGGACGACGAGGTCTCGATCATGGACGGGCGCCGCCTGGCCGCGCGCTTCCGCGAGCTGGAGGTCGAAGCGCTCGGCGACACCCCGGACGAGCTCGTCGAACGGCTCGTTGCCGTCCTGCGCGCCGCGGGCGCAGGGGAGCCGGATCCGACGCCGAAGTACATCCGCGCGCTCGGACCGCGGGCGACCCAGCCGCCGGAGGTCGCCGTCGCCGACCTGGTCTCCGGGGCGACCGCAGGCGCCGTGGTCCGGCAGGCGTTCGCGACATCGGTGATCCGGCTGCTCCGTCACGACCCGATCATCCGGCTCGACACCGACCCCGAGGGCGTCCACCAGTCGCGGGTCGCCACCCGCCGTCTCCGGTCGGACATGCGGACGTTCGCGTCGCTGCTCGATCCCGTCTGGGCGGCGAACCTGGTCGAGGACCTGCGCTGGCTGGGCGCCACGCTCGGTGAGGCTCGTGACACCGACGTGCTGCTCGCCCGTCTGAAGGGCCGGGTCGAACTCCTCGAGCAGGGCGACACGCGCGCGGTGGCCAGGCTGCTGGATCAGCTCGCGGCCGCGCGGGAGGCGGCCCGCCGCGAGCTGCTCTCGACGCTGCGATCGCGCCGGTACTCGGAGGTGCTGGACCGGCTCGTCGAGGCCGCGAACGCCCCCACGATGCTCCTGGAGGCGGACCTGCCCGCGGCGACCGTCCTGCCGGGGCTCCTCGCCACGCCGTGGAAGAAGCTCCGGCACGCCGTCCGGGCGCTCGGCGATCCGCCGGCGGACGAAGAGCTCCACGCCGTCCGGATCAGGGCGAAGCGCCTGCGGTACGCGGCGGAGGCCGTGGCCCCGCTGATGGGCAAGGACGCACGCGAGGTCGCGGAGGCGGCGGCCGGCCTGCAGGACGTGCTGGGTGAGCACAACGATGCGGTCGTGGCCGGACGCTGGCTCCGATCCTCGGTATCCCGGTCTCGGTCCGTCCGCACCGCGTTCGTGGCGGGCGAGCTCGCGGGGCTCGAGCGATGGGCCGCGTCCGAGTCCCGCGACCTCTGGAAGGCCGCGTGGAAGCGGCTCAAGCGTCGTTGGCAGTCCGCGTGGACGTGACCGGAACGGTCAGCGCCGCGGGCGGTATCGTCTGGAGACGCGGCGAGCAGGACGGGCGGGTCGAGGTGCTGATCGTGCACCGACAGCGCTACGACGACTGGTCGTTGCCGAAGGGGAAGGCCGAGCCGGGCGAGGACGACGAGGCCTGCGCGCTGCGCGAGGTCGAGGAGGAGACGGGGATGCGGTGCGCGATCGTGCGCAGCGTCGGGACGGTGGAATACCGGGATCGGTTCGACCGGCCGAAGGCGGTCGTGTACTTCGAGATGCGCCCCGGTCCGGGGACGTTCGAGCCGCACGACGAGGTCGACCAGATCCGGTGGCTGCCGGTGGTCGAGGCCGTGGATGCGCTCTCCTACCCCCACGACCGAGCGCTCGTGGCGCGGTTCGAACCCGCCTCGTGACGACCCGCCTGTTCCTCGTCCGGCACGCGGAGGCCGGTCAGCGACGCCGCTGGAAGGGTGCCGACGAGCTGCGGCCGCTCAGCCGGAAGGGCCGTGACCAGGCGGCGCGTCTGGTCGGCGTGTTCCGTGGGATCGGCGTCATGCGGCTCGTCTCCAGCCCGTACGTTCGGTGCATCCAGACGCTCGAACCGCTGGGTGCCGAACGGGACCTCGCGGTCGAGCCAGCCGAGGACCTGCGCGAGGGGACGCCCATCGAGCGGGCGCACGCTCTGCTCGTCGGGCTCGCCGAGGCGCCGGTCGCCCTGTGCACCCACGGCGACGTGATCGAGGGCACGATCGGGACGCTGATCGAAAGCGGGATGGAGGTCGTTGGCTCGACCGGCTTCGCCAAGGGTTCGGTCTGGGAGCTGCACGCGGAACGCGGCCGGATCGTCTCCGGACGCTACCTGTCACCGCCGATCTGAGGGTCCGCCGCCGCGCCTGAGCCGGCGTCGACCTCGAGCATCACGCGGAACACGTCCGCCCTGAGCCACGAGGCCGTGAGCTCGACCGGGCGCCCGAGGAAGCGTGAATCCGTGCGGGACCGAACCGACACCATCGGCGGCCGACCCCGGAGCCCCACGCGGCGCGGGATGTCGGGCGGCGGCACGTCCATCTCCGCCCGGACCCACGCGGGCACCGGCTCCAGCCCGTACCGCTCGAGCGTCGCGTGCAGCGACCCCTCGGGGTCCAGGCGCTCGGGCAGTCCTGGGGTGAGCTCGGCGACGACGTAGGAGACCGAGCACGCCGCGGGTTCGGAGGCGACGAAGCGCCTCCGGGAGAGCACGTACACACGCGCGGCGCGGCCCAGTTCGAGCTCCATCCGGACCCGCGGCGGCACGCGCTGCACGCGGATCCGTTCGGTCTCGGAGCGCCCCAGCGCACCGGTCGACCGAACCGTCTCGGTCCAGCTGGACGATGAGCCCGACCCGATCCGGTAGTCCACGCGGGCGGCCACGACGAGCCTACGGTCGGACAGCCTGCGCACGATGAACCGCTGCTCCAGCTCCGTGAGGGCCCGGCCGATCGCACGCGGCGAGGTGTCGTAGGCCGAGGCCAGCTGCGCGATCGACGGGATCTCCGCGCCTGGGCCCATGGGTCCGAGGTCCTCGTGGAGCCGGTCGGCCAGGCCGGCGCGCGCCCGCCTGCGGAGCTCTTCCTCGGCCCCGCGAGGGGCAGGCTCGCCACTCGGGTCGTCATGGAGGGTGTCGATGCGCGGACGGTGCCGCGCTCGGGCGACGGGGGCGTGAACGTTCGGCGACGGCGCGGCGAAGGACGGGCGAACGATCGGCTCTCCCGGACGACTGCTTCCATGCGTCGCGCTCCGTTCGAGCCGTACCCTTCACCGGAAGGCCGTGCTCCGGTCTCCCGTCGGTTACCTGATCGGGTCAGGATCGCATCGAACCGGACCCGCCGGCCCCCACGCCTCGCCACCCAGGGTCCGGGGCTTCCCGAAGGCCCGGCGCCGACCCCCCTCGGCGCCGGGCCTCTCTTCCGACGCTGTGATCGGAATCGTCATGCGAGCATCACGTATCAGGATGCCGGAGATCTGCGCCGCGACCGTCAGGTTGATCGGGCACTCGATCCGTGGTCGGTGCTACGAGACCGTTGGGTGTCGCTGGCCCGAACGATACGGTCGTCCACCTTCTCGTCCGAACGGGGCAGTAAGCGCGACAAGGTTCCGGCCACGAGCAGCGCGATCGTCGACGCCCACAGACACCACGTGAGGCCGCCCAGCTGATAGAGCAATCCAGAGAGCAGGGTGCCGGCGAGCCGGCCGCAGGCGTTGGCCATGTAGTAGAACCCGACGTTCATGGCGACCTTGTCACCTTCCGCGTACCGCAGGATCAAGAAGGAGTGCACCGCCGAGTTCAGCGCGAAGACGACGCCGAAGAGGATGAGGCCCACGACGACGATCGGAGCCGGGGCCAGACCCGCCGTGAGCCCGATCGCGATCGCCGCAGGCAGCGTCGCAAGCACGAACGCGAGCCACGTGGCCGTGGTTCCGTCCGGCCCTCCTGGCCCCGTCCATCTACGCATCGTGCGCGGCGCGGACGCCTGGACGATGCCATACCCGATCACCCAGACCGCGAGGAAGGCGCCCGCCTGCCAGAAGCTCCACCCGAGCACGGACTCCATGAACACGGGAAGGCCGACCACGAACCAGACGTCGCGTGCGGCGAACAGGAACACCCGCGCGGCCGCCAGGATGTTCACGGACCGGTTGTTGGAGAACATGCCACGGAACTTCGCCTCGGGGTTCGGGACGGCGAGCTGGCCGCGGGTCATCGTGAGGACCACAACGAGCGCGATCCCGATCAGCGCGAGGAGCAGGAGCACGGAGGCGTGGAAGCCGATGAGGGTGAGCAGGAGGCCTCCGAGGAAGAACCCGACGCCCTTCAACGCGTTCTTCGAGCCGGTCAGGAGCGCGACCCACTTGTACAGCTCGCCGTGAGCATCCTCTGGGACCAGGAGTTTCACCGCGCTCTTGGAGCTCATCTTCGTCAGGTCCTTGGCGATCCCCGACAGGGCCTGCGAAACCATCACGTACGGGACGACCAGCCATGCGCTCGGGGCGAACGCCAGCATGCTGAGCGCCACCGATTGTGTGCCCAGACCGGCCACGAGCGTCGTCCGCAGGCCGAGCCGCGCGGCGACCCACCCTCCCACGAGGTTCGTCACGATCCCGAAGACCTCGTAGAAGACGAAGAGCATCGCGATCTGGAATGCCGAGTACCCCAGGTTGTAGAAGTAGAAGAGGACCAGGAGCCGGGTCGCGCCGTCGACGATCGTGTCGGCCCAGTAGGCCCCGGTCACGATCGCGTAGCTGCGCCGGTCGACCTTCATGGCGGCAGGGTCGCCGCGACCTGACCCACCAGCTCGACGAGCCGGTTCACGTACCCCCACTCGTTGTCGTACCACGCGAGCACCTTGACCTGCGTCCCGTCGACCACCATGGTCGAGGGCCCGTCGACGACGGCGGAGCGAGGATCGTCCTTGAAGTCGACCGAGACGAGCGGTCGCGACTCGAACCCGAGGATCCCTTTGAGGGACCCTTCGGCGGCGTCGCGGAGGAGTTCGTTCACTTCGCCGACCGTGGTCGGGCGGCCGACATCGAACACACAGTCGGTGAGCGAGGCGTTCAGCAATGGGACCCGGACCGCCAGTCCGTTCAACTTCCCCTGCAGCTCCGGCAAGATCAGTCCGATCGCGGTCGCAGAGCCAGTCGTCGTCGGGATCAACGACATACCGGCTGCCCGCGCACGTCTGAGGTCCTTGTGCGGCGCGTCGACGACGGTCTGGGTGTTCGTCACGTCGTGGAGCGTCGTGATCGATCCTCGTTCGACCCCTAGTCCCTCGTGGATCACGAGCACCACCGGTGCGAGGCAGTTCGTCGTGCACGAGGCGGCGGTCACGACGTCGTGGACGTCCGGATCGTACCGGCCGTCGTTCACCCCGACGACGACGTTGAGGGCCCGGTCGTCCTTCACCGGCGCCGCGACGACGACCTTGCGCACGCCCGCAACGAAGTACGGCTCGAGGGACTCCATCGTCCGGAACTTCCCGGAACTCTCGACCACGACCTCGACACCACGGTCCGTCCACGGGGGTTCCCCGGGATCCGGAGTGCTGCCGAACGAGATGCGACGGCCGTCGATGACCAGGTCGGTGCCGTCCGTCGCCACCTCGCGACCCCAGCGGCCGTGCACGGAGTCGAACGTAAGCAGGTGCGCCGCGACCTCAACGTCTCCGTGCAGCTCGTTGATGTGCGCGAACTCGAACTCCTGGGAGCCCCATCCCGCTCGCAGCGCGAGCCGTCCCATGCGGCCGAACCCGTTGATCCCGACGCGCCTCATCGGACCCACCACGCCCGGTGCATCTGCGAACCCTCCACGCGGGAGGTCTCGAACCAGGCGATAGCCGACCGACCGGTGAAGCTCATCGAGATGACCTGCTTCCCACCTGGGCCGGGCGGACGCGCGGGGCTAGGTCCTCGATGCGCGCAGTGATCAGCCGGAGCGCTCGATCGAAGGCCGACGGCGAGGCGTCCCGCGCCGGATCGGGCACCGACCAATGAAGGAACCGGGCGCCCTCGCGGAGGCGCGGAAGCTCCTCGTGCGCGACGTCGCAGACGGTCACGACGAGATCAGGAGACTCGGTGAGCTCGTCGAGCGCCCGGGGACGGGCGCCGGTGAGGTCCAGGCCGGCACGCGCCGCCGCCTCCACCGCCTCGCGCCGGACGTTATCGGCTGGCCGGGTGCCGGCACTGGTCGCCGGAACCTCATGGCGAGCGTTCCAAGCCGCGGCCGCCAGCTGGGACCGAGCCGAATTGGCGCTGCAGACGAACAGCACATGCCGCGCGACGAGCGTCTCGACGGGCTCTGCGATCACCGACACGGCATCGGGGACGAGCCGGACGTATCGTCGGCGAGCGTCTCCATCTGATGGCTGACGCTCGATGAGTCCAGCGTGCTCCAGCACTCCGAGGTGATGCGCGAGGAGGTTGGAACCGATCGTGAGTGAGCGGCCCAGTTCGGTGGGCGACCGGTCGGAGATCGCCAGCTCGTCGACGATCCGCAACCGCTGCGGGTCGGCGAGCGCCGCGTGGATAGCCGTCCGCCGTACGACCGATGCCTCGACTGACATTGAGTCAATTATCCTTGAGCATCTGCCCGAGTGTCAAGGCGGACCCGAGCAGCGGTTGCTCGAGACACGAGGCGGTGGTGCCCGAACCAATCACGGCCGCGGCGATCGCTATGCCGATGAACCCCGCGAACGCTCATCCGCCGGCGATCCGGGCACCATCGCCTCCTCGTTCACCTCAGCAGCAGCTCGCCGGGCAGCAGTCCTCCGGGCAGCACGGCTCTCCGCCGGTCCGATCCATGTTCGACCTCCCTTCCAACGTTCGGCGAAACACGGGTCCCATCGATGAGGGTCGATATCTAACCGCACATATCGACGAGTGTCAATATCGCTCGGGCGGATCCCGACGAGGGAGAGGGGGTGCGCCGCAAACGGGGTTGACAGGAGGTATCGACCGCTGTCAATATGTCAGCCATGAAGCAGATCGCGCAGATCGAGGACTGCTGTACGCCGGTACTGGAGGCTCCGCTCTCGGAGTCCGAAGCAGAGACGCTCGCGACCACGCTCCGCGTCCTGGCCGATCCGGCTCGCCTGCGCCTCGTGAGCTTCATCGCGGCCCAGCCGGGGCGCGAGGCATGCGTATGCGACCTGACGGGCCCGGTGGGACTGACCCAGCCGACCGTGAGCCATCACCTCAAGCTGCTCCGCGAAGCCGGCATCTTGGACCGCGAACAGCGCGGTCGATGGGTGTACTACGCGCTTCGCGCCGGCTCGATGGAGCGCGTCGCATCGGTGTTCGAGACAGGAGGCGACTGAGATGGAAGACATGACCGTCCTTCGCGAAGAGGTCCGGGCCCGATACGCAGCGTCGGCGACGTCGGTCGCGGAACGCGGCGAGCGCGCATGCGATTGCGGAGACCACTCGTGCTGCGACCCCACACACGGTTTCGCCGGCGCGCTCTACGGGCCGTCGCAACGCGACGAGCTCCCGGAGGCGGCGGTTCTCGCGAGCCTGGGGTGCGGGAACCCGATCGCGGTCGCGGAGCTCCGCGAAGGAGAACGTGTCCTGGACCTGGGCTCCGGCGGCGGGATCGACGTGCTGCTCTCGGCACGTCGCGTCGGTCCGACCGGCAAGGCCTACGGGCTCGACATGACCGAGGAGATGCTGGCGCTGGCGATCAGGAACGCCGCGGAGGCCGGCGCGACGAACGTGGAATTCCTCAAGGGGTTCATCGAAGAGGTGCCGCTCCCCGCCGGCACCGTCGACGTGATCATCTCGAACTGCGTGATCAACCTTTCGACGGACAAGCCGCGTGTCTTCGCTGAGATGGCTCGCGTGCTTCGACCTGGAGGCCGGATCGGCGTGAGCGACGTGGTCGCGGACGACCACCTGACGCCGGAACAGCGCGCCGAACGCGGATCCTATGTCGGCTGCATCGCCGGCGCCCTCTCGTTCTCGGAATACGAAGGCAGCCTGGTGAGCGCCGGGTTCGAGGATGTCACGATCACTCCGACGGACGTGATCGCCGAAGGTATGCATCCAGCCATCATCCGGGCCGTGAGGTCGGATCTTGCGCTCGGGACGCCCCACGCGAGGGCCCAGATCCCACTCCGGTCGGCCGACGGTTGCTGCTGAGAACGAGCGCTCCGCGTCGGTGAGCGCCGCGATATCGGGCTGGAAGACTCAGCCGACGGCTTCCCCGGGCACAGCCAGGGGCATGTTGGCGATCGTCAACCCACCTGACTACAGCCTTCCATCGGAGCCTCACATCAGAGAAGGGGCCGGGCGCGGAGCCCGACCCCTTCCTCCGTTCGAGTCCATCTCGCTCGGCGAGGCGAGCTGATCCGGCCCGCGCTGCCGAACGCTACGTCGTCGTGAGCCTGCAGATGCACCTGCGCGGCGGTCAGCTCGGCGTCCTCGGGGCTCGCCGTCGGTTGCGACGGCGGTGAGGGCGAGGGTCGCGGCGAGGACGGGATCTCGATGGTCGGGATGTCGGCCCACGCCGCTGTCGGACCCATCGCGAACAGTACCGCGGCGGCCACCGCGACCGAGCGACCAAGCGGGTCATCGACCGCCCACGTGCGCGCCGATCCACCCGTTCGCCCATGCCGCCCCTCGCGCGCTCCATCGGAGGTGCGGACGATATCCGTCGATGGTGACCGTTCCGTGAACATCTCGTGTCCGTCCGTCCACACGGCCCCTGACGCCCAACCGCGCGCCGGGGCCCGCGCGTACACTCGGCGGGGATGGACGCCGCAGGTCTGAGCATCGCGCTCATCGCGACCGTTGCGATCGCATCGGCGGCGGCGGCGATCGCGTTCGGCGTCGGCCGGCGCCGAGGGGCACGGTCCGCAGCGGACGCGCACCAGGCCGAAGGTCGCGCCGAGGAACGGTCGTCCCAGCTCGCGGGCGACGTCGCATCCCGCGACACGGTGCTGTCGGCCATGACCGAGGGCGTCGTGCTGTTCGCGCCGAACGGTGAGGTCGCGTACGCGAACGGCGCGGCCCGAGGGATCCTCGGCCGGCGCTTCGATTCGGTCCAGGAGGTGACACCGGCCGCCCTCCGGGATGCCATCCTCGCGGCCGCCGATCCGGATGCCAAAGACGGCCGCGTTCCCCAGTCGATCGTCCGTCAGTTCGAGACCGCGAGCGGGGTCGTCGATGCAACCGTCGTCCCGTCGACGCCACCCGGGTCCGTGGTGGTGGTCGCGCGCGACGTCACCGCCGCTCGCGGCGTCGACCGCCTCCGTCGCGACTTCGTGGCGAACGCCTCGCACGAGCTGAAGACACCCGTCGCGTCGATCCTCGCGATCGCCGAGACGCTCCGGGGCGCCGCCTCCGACGATCCCGACGCGACCGACCGGTTCCTGGCGTTCCTCGAACAGGAGGCGAACCGACTCTCGCGCCTCGTGCGCGACCTCCTCGAGCTCTCCCGGCTCGAGGGCGAGACGCTCGAGCCGGCGCCGGTCGTGCTCGACCGCGTCGTGACCACCGAGGCCGAACGCCTCCGCCGTCGCGCCGAGGCCGCCGGCCTGTCGTTCGTCGTCGACCATCTCGACCCGGCCGAGGTGCTGGGCTCCCAGCCCGACCTCGCCCTCCTCGTCCACAACCTGGTCGACAACGCGATCCGGTACACGCCGGGCGGCGGCCAGGTCCGCGTGTCCCTGATGACGAGGGACGGCTCCGCATCGATCGAGGTCGACGACACCGGCATCGGGATCCCGTCGAGCAGCCTCGATCGCGTGTTCGAACGCTTCTACCGAGTCGATGCCGCGCGCTCGCGGGAGACCGGCGGTACCGGCCTCGGCCTGTCCATCGTCCGTCACGTCGCCGAATCACACGGAGGTCAGGTGCGCGTGGAGAGCGTGCTGGGCGCCGGGTCGACGTTCATCGTCCGCCTCCCGCTCGCTCCGGCACGGCCGCTCGAGCTGGCGGAGCGCAGCGGACCCGACCAGCGACCTCAGCTCACCGAGCCCGCCGGCTCCGGGAGTTCCATCACGTAGCGGACCAGGTGGAGCGTGGCGCCATCCATCTCTTCCGCCTGCTCGGAGCCGTCGGCGCGGAACCCCGCGGCCTCGTAGAAGCGCCGCGCGCGATCGTTCCCAGCCAGGACCCAGAGCGACGCCCGCCGGTACCCCATCACGCGGAGGTCGTCCACCGCCTCTGCGAACAGCGCACGACCGAGGCCGTGGCCGACCAGGTCGGGCTCCAGGTAGATCGCGAAGATCTCCCCGGTGCTGGAGCGGTCGGCGTCGACGTCTCGTGTGGGCCCAGTCAGCGCGAACCCCACGACGCGGCCGTCGTGTTCGACCACCCACGCCCCGGTCCCTGGTGCCGGGCACCGGAGCCGCTCGTGCCGCACCGCCTCGCGCCCATCGTCGGACATCGACGCCAGCATCGCTGCGGGCAACAGGTCGCGATAGGCGGCGCGCCATCCGCGGATGCGGATCTGCCCGATCAGCGTCGAATCCGCGGTTGTCGCGCGACGGATCAGCATGGCGGGCCGAGATGCTATCCGGCCACGCGCGACCGGGGATCGGTAAAGCTACCTGACGAACGTGCGGCTCACGCGTGGACGCGGTTCCACGGCGCGAACGCGTTCGTCACGCCGCGCAGGGACGGCCCGAGCTCCGGGAAGTGTCGCAGCAGCACCGAGACCATGCTGTTGTCGTCGATCCAGCGCAGCCCCTCCGGCGTGTACATCTCCGGCGTGTAGTCGGTCGTGAAGAAGCGGTCGCTCTTCAGCCGTCGCGGCGCCATCAGCGCGAACACCCTGAATGCCGTGTCGCTGAAGCCGAACCCGGCGGGGGGCTGTTCGGCGTACATCCCGATCATGAGGTCGACCTCGTCGACCGAGCCGTAGATCCGGCGGAGCTCCTCCCGCCACTGCGGGTTCGGCGTCAGATCTTCGAACGTGCGGACGGGATCCTTGTGGAACAGCTCCCGGAACCGGTTGTACCGAGGGACGCCCCGCTCCCTGATCCGGAGCACGTCGATCGCCGCCAGGTCGATCGTGGTTCCGTCCGCGCGGTCGAACTTCTGGAGGAACTTCGGGTAGTTGTGGAGCTGGATCGCGCCGGGGTTCGCCACGCCGAACGAGTAGAACCCCGCCGGCATCCCGATCTCGCGCATCCGATCGCGGACGTGCAGGACCGTGAGGTCCGTGAACGCGTGCTCGGCGACGACGTGGTCGTCGGACGGGGCACGGAACGTGTAGTCGTCGGGGATCAACGGGTGGAGGCGGTAGACCGACGTGAACTCCTCGGTGAGGGTGTACGGGACGCCGTGGTGGTTCTTCGTCGAGCCCGGCACTCCGGTGAGCAGGTCCCACTTCGTGAAACGACCGAAGCGGCGGACCGCGCGCTCGCCGACCAGCCCCCACCAGTCCACGCGCATCGCGAGCTGGGTGGTGGGATGGGCGATGATCGCGGGCGTCCACTCGACCGTGTGGATCTTCGCCATCAGGCCGGCGTTGACCAGCCGGGCCTTCTCGTAGAGGCGATCGTCGGTCCAGCCCGGGTACTCGAACTTGAGCACGTCGCAGATCGCGTTGTGCTCCAGCATGAACACACCGTGGAGCAACGCGAGGCCGACCCAGAAGTTCCCGGCGACGTCGGACAGGTCGAGCCCCACTTCGACCTCGGGAGGGGGCAGGCCGTCCGGACCGACCTTCAGCTTGCCGTCCTCTCCCGTCCGCAGGGCCGCCGCGTAGGCCGGATCGTTGCCGTACACCTGCGATCCGTCCCACCAGGAGCTGTCCGCGCTCACGTACGTCGGCGGCAGGCCGTCGCCCGTCCACGTGGGGTCCCGCACCGCCCGGGGAACGCGCATCGGGTCCTCGGGCCACGGGTCGCCCTCCTGCAGGGGCAGTCGGTACGCGTGATCCCAGTCGCCCTTGCCGTGGTTGATCCAGTCGTGCACCTCGAACTGGATCCACGCCGCCGCGAGCAGGTTCAGCGTCGTCGCCGGCTGGAACCGTTCCCGGGTGAGCAGCTCACGGCTCACGACCCGCGGGTCCGGCGTGAGCAGCTTCTCCTCGACGTCGGGGAACGCCTCGGCGAGCGGGATGTTGCGCCCGAACCGCGTTCCGACGCTGCCCATCGCGGGCGTCTCGAGGTCGTTGAACGTGCCGCCCACGGTCCTGCCGGTGAGCGCGCCGGCCGGCGGCGATGGCGGGAGCGAGTCCGCCACCGGGCGGACGGAGTCGGTGTCGTAGAGGTTCTCGCGCCGGAGCTTGTCCTGGATGCCCTTCAGCAGCGCCAGTCCCACCACCTTCGGGACCCTGTCCCACCCTCGCCGCCGATCCATGCGTTCGGCCCATGAGTCGAACCACCCCGACCGACGTTCAGGCACGCGGACCTCCCTCGGATCGGAACGACAGCACAGCTCGCCGGCGACGTTCACCGGCGCGTTCGGTCACTCAACCAGAGGCGCGCCACCGTCGTCAAACCGACACGCGGCGCGCTCCTGGACGCCGTGCGCTACGCTGCGGCATCCTGGAGGAGCGGACACGATCGGTGCAGACACGCGACGCGGCACGCATGGCGCTCGGCGTCATCCGATCGGCGAACGGGCTCATCGCGCTGTTCGTCCCCGGCGTCCTCATCCGGCGACTGCGCGGTGACCCCGAGGCGAACGGGATCGCGATGTACGTGTTCCGGATGTTCGGCATCCGAACGGCGATCCTCGGCGCGGAGCTCTTCCTGCTCCAGGGCGAGCGCCGGGAGGAGGCGCTGCGGATCGGGGCGGTGATCCACGCGAGCGACGCGACGGCGGCGCTCATCGCGGGCGCGCGTCGCGAGCTTCCACGCAAGGTGGCGGCGATGACGTTCGTCCTCTCGTCGATCAACACGGCCCTCGCGATCGCGGCACGGCAGCGCGCGAGACGCGCGAAGTGGGTCTGACGCCGGTGCGCTACGGCTCCACGGCCGCGGGATCCGCGCCCAGCGGGGGCGCCGACCACGCAAGGATCTGCGCCTCCATCTCCTGCGTCGAGGCGAACCGCTTCGGCTCGTAACAGCCCAGCGGCCCGATCGTGGTGCGGACCGTGCACCGGTTGCAGAAGGTGCACGGTCGCTCGGGCTCTTCCCCGCCAGCGCGGAACACCTCGGGCAGGTCGGGGTTGGCCAGCAGCGGCCGGGCCATCGAGACCATGTCGCACCCGCCCGAGACCAGCGCCCGTTCGACGTCCGACCGGCGCTGGAAGCCGCCGTTCGCGATGACCGGCAGGCCGACCTCGCGACGGAAGGTCCGCGCGTCCTCCAGGTTCACCGCCGGACGGTAGCGCCACCCCAGCCCGGCCATGGACCTCAGCACGGGGAGAGGAACCACGTTCAGCAGCGTCGCCCGCACCGCGGCCTTCGTGCCGAGGTGCCGCGTGGAGTTGTAGAACATCCGGGCCTCGGCGGCGGGGAAGTCGCCGGGGTTCTCCCTCGGGTTGATGAACCCGAATCCGTTCGACATGTGCAGGTAGTCGACGCCCAGCTCGGCGAGCCGGCGCCCGTAGGCGAGCGTCTCGGTGAGCCCGTTGCCGAACCACCAGTGCCGCAGCGGGGTCGCGACCGGCAGCCGGAGGTTCACCGGGAGGTGGTTGTAGTCGCGGGCCGAGAGCCGCACGCCGAACAGGAAGTCCCGACCGACCTCGGTCCGGATCGCCTGGACGATCTCCTGCAGGAACCGGAACCGGTTCTGCACCGAGCCGCCGTACCGATCACGACGGCGGTTGATCGCCGGGTTCAGGAACTGGTGGATCAGGTATCCCTTGGACGCGGTGACCTCCAGGCCGTCGCATCCGGCCTCGCGCACACGTCGGGCGGCATTGGCGAAGTGCTCCACCGCCGCCTCGACCTCGCCCGTGGACATCGCCGAACGGACGCTCCGGTAGCCGTAGAGGAGGTCGAACCCCGGCGACGAGGAGAGCTGATCGATCCGCTGGGTGAACAGGCTGGCCTGCGTGTGGTAGCCGGGGTCGCCGATCTGCAGGATGTACCGGCAGCCGAGCGCCTGGACCTGCCGAACGCCCTCGGAGATCGGCCCGATGTACCGGTCGTGGCTGATCTTCGGATACTCCATCGGCGCCCATCGCCGGTCGTCGACCGTGAGGGTCGCCGACACGATCGCCCCGATGCCGTGTTCGGCGAACCGCCGTTCGAAGTGGACCCACGCGGGATTGACCGCGCCGTCGTAGTAGGCGTACCGGCCGCCGATCGAGGAGCGCATCAGCCGGTTCTTGAACTCGACCCCTCCGATGGTGACGGGATCGAAGATCGATCTCTCGGCGGCGGCCTCGGTCACCTTGCCGCCCAGCTCGCGCCGTTGGACCCGGATCCGCGACGCTCAGGATCTGTGCGCGTCATGCGCCGTACCGTACATCGCGGCGGCGCGCGGTCGTCAGCTCGAGGCGTCCGACCCGACCGGCACCCGCTCTCCCTCTCGGATGTGCAGGTCCGGCTCCCGGCCCTCGACGTTCACCTTCGGGAGCCAGTCCAACCACCTCGGCAGGTACCAGTTGCGGTTGCCGAGGAGGCGCATCGTCGCCGGCACCAGGACGGTCCGCACGACCGTGGCGTCGATGAACACGGCGACCGCGAGGCCGAACCCCATCTGCTGGAGCGGACCGAGCCGTCCGGAGGCGAAGCCCGTGAACACCGCGACCATGATCAGCGCCGCGCCGGTGATGATGCCCGCCGTCGTCCGAAGTCCGTACGCCACCGCCTCGGTGTTGTCGCCCGTCTTGTCGTACTCCTCGCGGATCCGCGAGATCAGGAACACCTGGTAGTCCATCGACAGGCCGAACAGCACCGAGAACAGGAACAGCGGCAGCCATGCCTCGATCGCCGTCGTCCTCTGGAACTGGAACCCGATCGCGTTGAAGATGCCGATCCCGACACCCTTCTGGAACACGAGCGTCAGCGCGCCGTACGCGGCGCCGACCGAGAGCAGGTTCATCAGGATCGACGTCGCCGGAACGACGATCGAGCGGAACACGACCGTCAGCAGGATGAACGACAGTCCCAGCACCAACGCGAGGACGATCCACTGGTAGCGGTCGACGAGATCGAGGAAATCGGTGAAATACGCTGGATTCCCGCCGACCAGGACCTCCACGCCGGCGACGTCACCGAACGCGGTAGGCACGACCTCGCTGCGGAGGTCACGGATCGCCTGAAACGCGGCGTCGCTCGAGGGGTCGCCCTTCAGGAACGCGTCCACCTCGACCGTGGTGCCGTCATCGCTCGGGGTCACCTGCGTCTGTGGCGAGAAGGCGGGGTCGGCGGCGATCGCCTCCTGGAGGTTCGCGATCCCGGCCTTCGCCGACGCGCCGTTCACGTCGCCGGTGATGACGATCTGCGCGGGATCGGTCAACCCACCGGAGAACTCGCGTTCGAGGGTCAGGAACGCCTGCTTCGACGGGAAGTCGTCGGACAGCTGGCTCACGTTTTGCGACGTCCCCCGGTGCAGCTGGAAGTAGAAGGAACCCAGTCCGCCGAGGATCACGACGCCGGCCACCAGGAAGACGACCGGTCGCTTCATCACGCCGATCGTGAGCCGGTCCCAGACCCCGCCGCGCGGGTCGTGGTCGGAGTCCATCCGCGCGCGCTGGGACAGCCGGGGCCAGTTGATGCGGTCCCCGAGCAGCCCGATGATCGCCGGAAGGAGCGTCATCGATGCCGCGATCGCCGCGAGGGTCACGAGGACGGCGCCGGTGGCCAGGCTGCGGAAGATCGTCGTCGGGATGATGAGCATCCCCAGCAACGCGAGCACGACGGTCATCCCGCTGAAGAACACGGCCCGGTTCGCGGTCGCGCCCGCGGCGCCGATCGCCTCGAGCTTCACGAACCCCTTCTTCCGCTCCTCGCGATAGCGGGACACGATGAACAGCGAGTAGTCGATGCCGACCGCCAGGCCGATCATCGTGACCATGTTCGTGACGAACAGGTTGAATCCGACGAGCTGCCCGATCAGCGACACGAGCCCGAGCGCGACCGTGATCGCGAACAGCGCCATCACGATCGGCACGACCGCGGCGACGACGGAGGCGAAGACCACGATCAGGACGATCAGCGCGATGAGGATGCCGATCGACTCGCCCTTCCTGAGGTCCTCCTCGGCGATCTTCGAGAAGTCCGCGAACAGCACTCCCTGCCCGGCGACCTGCACGGTGAACCCGTCGAGCTGGTTGCGATCCACGACCGCGCGGAGGGCATCGACCGTGGCGGTGTCGGTGTTGGCGAGCGGCACCGTGATCAGCGTCGTGTGCTTGTCCTTCGAGACGAGCCCAGCCGCCTGGTCAGGAGCCTGGTCGACCACGTCGTAGTAGCTGGCCGGCGTGCCCGCCAGGACGTCGCCGTCGAGGGCGGCGACCTGGTCCTGCAGCCCCTTGACGGCCTGCTGGAACCCCGGATCGTCTACGGTGTGGGTCTTCGACCCGACGATGACGAACTCCGTGTCCTGGTCGTTGTTCGTGTGGTACTTCGCGTCGAGGAGGTCCTGCGCCCGCACCGACTCGGGCTTGTTCGTGAAGGTGAAGTCCTGCGTGAGGACGCCGGCGAGCAGCTTGCTGCTCACGACGCCCATGGCCGCCACGACCAGGAGCCAGATCGCGATCGTGCGCACGGGGTGTCGACTGCTGGCTCGGGCGAGCGCTTCGGGGCTCAGCTTCACGGTAGGTCCCTCCCTCGGCGAGGCGTGGTGTCCCGGACTTACGTCATATGTTGACACCGTAAGTTACCGGCGTACGATGTAAGCGTCAACCGCAGCGAGATGAACGGGAGATGGACGAGGTGCGGATCGAGGACGGGACGGACGCTGGCGGCCTCGCCGCGACGCTGGCGGACCCGCCCCGAGCGCGCCGTGAGCCGCTGACTCGCCGACGTATCGTCCAGAGCGCCCTGCGGATCATGGACGAGGAAGGGCTCGCGGCCGTCACGATGCGGCGCATCGGCCGGGACCTCGGGGTCGAGGCCATGTCGCTGTACAACCACGTGCGGGACAAGGACGACATCCTGCAGGCGGTGTGCGAGGAGGTCCTCGCCGACTTCCGGGTCCCGCGGGTCGAAGGATGGACCGAGGCGGCGCGAGCGGCGGCCCGCGAGTATCGTCGGCTGCTCCTCGCGCACCCCAACGTGATCACCCTGATGACCGAGCGGAAGTCGCCGGTCACGAACCCCGACTCGCTGCGGGCCTACGAGTTCGCCCTGGACATCTTCCGGACCGCCGGCCTGTCCACGGCGGACGCGGTGATGGCGTTCCACGCGTTCGGCGGCTACATCCTCGGGTACGTGGCGATGGAGCTCGGCCCGATGGTCGGCGGGACGCAGGACGAAGCGCACGCCGCCGCGCAGGAGCAGATGGCGAGGCTCGTCGCGACCGCGGACCTGCCGCGCATCCGCGAGGCGCTCCCGTACTTCGCCGATTGCGACGTCGAGGCCCAGTTCGAGTTCGGCCTGGACCTGCTGATCGGCGGCATCAGCGCGCGGATCGCGGCCTCCGCGTAACCGCTCCCGACCGGAGCCGGTTGGCCCAGACCTCGGGTGTCGGGGGTGGAGACGACCGGATTCGAACCGGCGACCCCCTGCGTGCAAAGCAGGTGCTCTACCACTGAGCTACGTCCCCGCGGCCATGATAGGCGCGCGAGCGAGCCGGCTTCGATCGACCCGGCCGTAGCAGCCGACCGGTCACCGACCATCGACTTAGGTCTCTCGGACGGCGTGCCGATGGTGACCCTGATGTCGACCACGGTCGCGCCGCCGCCGGCAGGCGCACCACCCTCGCGGCGCGCCCTCCGCTTCGCTGCCGGCGGCTCGCTCGCATTCGTCCTGACCACGACCGTCGTCGTGCTGAGCGCGGGTGTCGTACTCAAGTCGCCGTGCGCGAGCCCATCCGCGTGGACCGATCTGCTGCAGGACCGGCACGGCTGCTACTCGGACATCGTGCCGCTGTTTACGTACGAGCACCTGGACGGCTCGCGGCTGCCGTACCTGGATCGCTGCGGGTCGACGGAGACGCAGCCGTGCGACGAATACCCGCCCGTCACGATGTACTTCATGCGGGCCGCGGCCTGGTTGGGGCGGTCGTCGGGTTCGTTCCTCTGGGTCAACGCTGCCGGGCTCGCGGCGCTCGCGCTGCTCACCGTGTGGTTGCTGTACGAGCTGGTCGGGCGCCGCGCGCTGTACTTCGCCCTGGCCCCGACGCTGCTGCTCTTCGGCTTCTGGAACTGGGACCTGATCCCGGTGGCGCTCACAACGGCCGCGACCCTGCTGTTCCTGCGCCGGCGCGACGGCTGGAGCGGTGCGCTGCTCGGGCTGGGCATCGCCGCGAAGCTCTACCCGATCCTTGCCCTCGCTGCGTTCGTGCTGCACCGGAAGCGCGGGGCGGGCGCCGGAGCGACGCCCGCGCGCTCGTCGGATGGGCCGGGGCGGCGTGGGCGCTCACGAACGTGCCGTTCATGCTCGCGGCGTTCGGCCCATGGTCGAACTTCTTCCGCTTCAACGCCCTCCGGTCGGCCGGCTTCGACGGGCTCTGGTTCGTGGCCTGCTCCCGGTACGTCGGCGGCCCGATCTGCCCCTGGTCTGGCGGGACCGTGTTCACGCTGCTCGGTATCGCGACGTTCGTCGTCGTCCTCGGGTTCGCGTGGTGGGCCAGAGCCAGGCGGAACCCGGAGTTCCCGCGGTGGCAGCTCGCCTTCCCGCTGATCGCCGCGGCGCTCCTAGCGAACAAGCTCTACTCGCCGCAGTACAGCCTCTGGCTGATCCCGTGGTTCGCGCTCACCGTCCCGAACGTGTGGGTGTTCGTCGGCTTCGAGTTCGCGGAGATCGGCGTGTGGTTCGCGACCCTCGGCTGGCAGGGTCACCTCATGATCGACCGCCTGAGCACGGTCTTCGTCCAGGGCGCCGGCGGCCTGACGATCCACCACGTCTCGGCTGACCGGTTCGGCGGGTACCGCGGGCTGCCCTTCGGCTCGCTCCAGCTCGCGGTCGCGATCAGGGACCTGATCCTGCTGCTGGCGATCGTTGCCTGGGCGACGCAGGAACCGCTGCCCGTCAGGTTCCGTCTCGGCCGCGGGCGGAAGGAGGCCATGGGCGCTGGTCTGGCGAACGGCGACGGCGCCGCGTCGGTCCCCGCCGCACGAGCGTCCTGAGTCACCCGCCGGCCGGCCACGCCGAGCGCCGCGCATAGACTGGCGGCGCGCATGGGATCCTTCGGACCGCTGGTCGACGGGGCGTGGCTACGGAGGGCGCTGGAAGGCCCCCAGCCTCACCCTGCCGTCGTCGACGTGCGCTGGTACCCGGATCGGCCACGCCGCACCGGGTACCTCGCCGCCCACATCCCCGGCGCCGTCTACCTCGACGTCGATGAGGATCTCGCCGGCCCCGTGCGCACCGACCGGCGCGGCGGCCGCCATCCCCTGCCGACGCCGGAGGCGTTCGCCGACGCGATGTCGCGCGCCGGTATCGGGGACGGCACGCCGGTCGTCGTCTACGACGACGCCGCGGGCTCGACGGGCGCACGGCTCTGGTGGATGCTCCGAGCCCTGAACCACCCCGCCGCGGTCCTGGACGGCGGGCTCCTCGCATGGGGCGCGCCCGTGGAGTCGGGCGACGGCTCGACCCCGGCCGGTGCCACGTTCACGCCCAAGCCATGGCCCAGCGAACGCACGGTCGACGCCGGCGACGTCGAGCGCCTGCGGGAGGATCCACGTACGGTCGTCATCGTCGATGTACGGGCGGCCGAACGGTACCGGGGCGACGTCGAACCGATCGACCCCGTCGCGGGCCACATCCCCGGGGCGCGGAGCGTCCCGTGGACCGAGGTCGTGGACCCGAGGACGCTCACGCTCCTCCCGCCCGACGCGCTCCGCGCCCGGTACGCGCGCGAGGGCATCGGCCGGGCGGGCGTGACGGCCGTCGCCCATTGCGGTTCCGGGGTGACCGCGTGCCACGCGCTGCTGGCGTTCGAGGTCGCCGGGCTGCCCACCGGCCTGCTCTACGTGGGTTCCTGGTCCGACTGGATCTCCGACCCGTCCAGACCGATCGCCACGACCGACGATGGATCGTCCGGCCTGTAGGCGCTCCGGAAGAACCCACGCACCGGACGATCGCCCGGGACATAGCCGACCGTCGAGGCCTCGAGGGCGTCTCCAACGCCACGCGGATCGCGATGTCGTCGCGCCCGGGCCAGTTCGGGTCGTAGACGAACACGTTCAGCTCCCGAGGCGTCCCGTTCGCGTCCGCGATCAGGTCGTAGCCATAGGCCAGGGCCTGGTGGTTCAGCCCGAGGTCCGATGGGTTCCACGACCTGGTCCGGATCAACCCGAGCGGTGACGGGATCCCGCGGTCGAGGTCGGCCCGCACCGCCGGCCATGCCTGCGCGAGGGTTCGCCACACGACCCCAGGCATGCCGATGAAGGAGTCATGGTCCGGGAGTCCCATCCACAGCGCGTACCTCGCGGGGCCGCCCGGGAGCCCGAAGCTCGCGATCGAACGACGGACGAGATAGCGGAACAGCGGCCCGTCCCGGGGCGGCGAGGTCTCGGGTGGAGGCGCCAGCCTGCGTTCGAACAGGTCACGTGCCATGAACGTCATGCCGCCGCACAGGCCGTCCGCCGCGTTGCCGATGCCGACGTTCGTCCCCGCCACGCGGAGCACCGGCACCCGTGGGAAGTCGTTCGCGAAGCGGAGGCCGTATCTCCTTGGGAGGAAGCCGGGAACCCGAACGCTCGTCGTGCGAGGTGTGGTGGCCATCGTCGTGTCGTCGCCCCTGCGCAGGGATCGATCCGGAGTCTGCCACGTACCGGCGGACGGGTCGCATCCGCTGGTCGCGGGCATAATGGTCCGATGCACGCCGCCGTGACACGAGCCGCCTCACGCCGCCCCGGACGGACCGCCATCCGGCGGACCCTGGTCCTCACCACCGCGGCCGTGGCGCTGTCCGCGTGCTCCTCGCCCTACATCTACTCGGGCAGCGCGCAGCTGAAGATGGTCTTCCGCGTGCCGGGCGACTGGACCGCATATTCCTCGCGCGACGTCGGCGACCAGCTCGCCGCGGTGCTCGATCCGAGCTTCGCCGGCCAGTACCCGTTCCTCGCGGCCTTCGACGCAGCGCCCGATCCCAACCTGGAGGACGTCATCAACCCCGGGAAGCTGGTCGACTACCCGGTCGTCCTGAGCTGGGTCCGGACCCTTCCAGCGGGGATGCGCGACCAGATGTCGCTTCGAACGCTCCGGAACTCGCTCTATCAGGTCGACCGCATCGAGGACGACGGCAGCGGCCACACGGTCAGCTACTCGCCGTTCTCGCTCCCGGGAGGCTACTGGGGCAACAGGATCACGTTCGTGATCCGCGGGACGACGCCGACCACGGCCGGCTCGGCGCTCGAGTTCTCCCAGATCGCCGCGACCGACGCGGACGCGAAGTACCAGTACGTGCTGATCGTCAGCTGCACACCCGACTGCTTCGCGCGGAACAAGGGTGCGATCGAGGACATCCTCAACTCGTGGAGGCTGAAGGGATGACGCCATGAGCGACGCCCGGATCGAGCGCGCGCCCGGACCCGACGGGCCACCGCCGCTCCCCCCTGCCGGTGACCCGGCGGCGATGACCGCCGAGGAGCGAGGGACCCGCAAGCCGCTCGCGTGGTGGGACCGGGTCAAGTTCCTGATCCTTTTCGGCGTCGCCTGGTTCGTGCTGGCGTGGTCGACCTACGCCGAGTTCCAGCCCCTCATCACGGTCGGCGAGGCGTTCCGCCAGACGCTGTCCTCCGGGCTGTGGGTCCTGATCCTGTTCGGCCTCGAGCTCGTCCGGCAGATCCACTTCTTCATCTGCGAACGCTCCGCCGCCTACAACACGTTCTGGACCGAGCGCGTATGGGGCCGGCTCAACATGCGCATCGCGCGGATGAACCCCTGGAACCGCTACCGCGTCGCACGGGCGTTGAAGTGGGCCTTCGTGATCGTGATCGCCGACCTCGTGGTCGCGGCGCTCTCGCATACGTCCGCGCTCACGGCGCTGTTCGAGCTGCCCGCGAGGTTCGTCTCGGTGCTGCCGTTCGTGTTCCAACTGATGCTCTACACGTTCCTGCTGCTCTTCCAGTTCGTGATGCTGTTCTGGTTCCTGTCGAGGGGCGGGAGCGACGTCATCTTCCCCGAGGACGTCGAGACGCGCTTCTCCGACATCAAGGGCCAGGACGCTGTCTTGGGGCGCGTCAAGGAGAACGTGATCTTCCTCGAGAAGCCCGACCTGATCGAGGAGCATGGCGGCACGGTCCCGAAGGGGATCCTGCTGTGGGGGCCGCCCGGCACCGGCAAGACGATGATGGCCAGGGCCGTCGCCGGCGAGACGTCGAAGCCGTTCATCTCCGTGGATCCGGGCGCGTTCATCCAGATGTTCATGGGCGTGGGGATCCTGAAGGTCAAGTCCTTGTTCCGGAAGGCGCGCAAGCTCGCGCTGCGCTACGGCGGCGTGATCATGTTCTTCGACGAGGTGGACTCGCTGGGGAACCGCGGCGTCGCGGTCGCCGGGCAATGGGCGCCGCCGCCCGAGGGCAGCCCCTGGTCCTCGCAGCCCGCGTGCAACGGCATGTCGTACGTATCGCCTCAGCACGCCGCCCGCATGCTCCGCGACAGCCTCAGGTCGAACGAGAGCGCCGGCGGAGACCCCGCAGGGCCGACGCGCCGAGGTGTGATCGCCGGCCTCGGCGGGATGGGCGGCGGAGGAGGTATGGGGACGCTGCAGGCGCTGCTGGGCGAACTGGACGGGATGGGCAAGCCGCGAGGATTCCTCAACCGCACCGTTCGCCGCGCACTCGGCATGCGACCGAAGCCACCGCCGAAGTACCGGATCCTCACGATCATGGCCACGAACATCCCCGACGTCCTCGATCCGGCCATGCTCCGGCCGGGACGGATCGACCGGATCTACAAGGTCGGGTACCCGTCGAAGCAGGGGCGGATCGACACGTTCCACAAGTACCTCGAGGGCAAGAAGCACACGCTGACCGATGCAGACGTCGACAAGCTGGCCACCATCACGTCCTACTACGGCGGCGCCTCGATCGAGGATCTGGTGAACGCCGCGCTGATCAACGCGATCACCGAGGGTCGCGACGCGATCGAGTGGAAGGACATCATCAAGGCGAAGCAGGTCAAGGACCTCGGCCTGCCGGACGACGTCGAGTACATCGAACGCGAGCGCCACGCGGTTGCCGTGCATGAGGCCTGCCATGCGGTCACCGCATATCGCGTCCACAAGCGCATGCTGATCGACATCGTCACGATCGAGAAGGGCGGGACGTTCCTCGGCGTCGTCACCCAGATCCCGCCCGAGGAGCTGTTCACGGAGTGGCGGTCGGACTACGAGGCGAGCGTCATGGTGAGCCTGGCTTCCCTCGCGGGTGAGCGCTTGTTCTTCGAAGGCGATTCGTCCTCCGGTGTGTCGGGCGACCTCAACGCGGCCACGTGGTTCACGACGTACATGGAGGGCTACTGGGGGATGGGCTCGACGGTCGCCTCCCACGGCGTCCTTCAGGACCTGAAGGTCGGCGGGGGCAGGCCGGGGCAGCCCGGCGGTGGCAACAAGACCGAGCAGGACATCCTGGAAGGAACCCTCGGACAGCGTGTCGAGGAGAAGCTGGCCGACCTGGTCGTCCGGACGAGGGAACTGCTCGAGCGGAACCGGCTCGAGGTGCTCGCCGTCGCGCACGCGCTCGAGACCCACAAGACGGTGACCGGCGACGACATCGGCGCGATCGTCGACGGGCGAGCTGGCGCGCTCATCGACGGCCGGCCCTACCATGCGCCCCAGACGGAGCAGCTGCTCGAGGCGTACCACGCGGAAGCCGTCCAGGCGCACAGGCATCACGCGAAGGTTGGCCTGCCGCTGCCCGTCCTCGCTGCGTTCGGCGCGGCCGGGCTTCCCGCCGGCAACGGCGACGGACCGAACGGCGAACTCACCGGCCCTCACGAGCCGGCTGCCTCGTCGAGCGGCTCTGTCGCGCCAGCACCCGCTCCGACGCCACCTCGGCCCGACACGGACGCCGGGCAGCCTGGGTAGGGCGCGACCGGCCGTCCGGTCGCGCCGTCACGCGCCGTCACGCGCCGTCACGCTTCGGCGGGCAGCACCTCGAAGATCCCCCACATCCCGGCGTCGGAGTGCGACTGGATGTGGCAGTGGTACATCCAGTCGCCAGGCCCGGACACGTCGCCGGCGGTCACCTGGAAGCCGAAGCTGTCTCCCGGAGCGAGGATCTTCGTATCGATCGTCGGCGTGCTCGGGTCGTTCGGATCCGGGATGCCGGTGCGGTCGTCCGCCCAGCTGTGCGCGTGCAGATGGAACGAGTGCAGGTCGTTCCCCCACGCGAACACCAGGAATTCGACCCGCTGGCCTTGGGTCGCGGTGAACGTCGGCGTGTCCGGGTAGCGCTGGAGGTCGATCGTCGAATCGTCCCCGAACGCCGCGACGAACGTCGGCACGTCCGGTAGCGGATCGCCCGCCTTCCGGACGATCAGCCCACCGAAGAGCCCGTCCGCCTGCCCGCCGCTCCCGTGGTCCGTGCCGACCGCGTGGTCGTGGTACCACCAGTACCCGGCCGTGCCGGGCGCGGCACGCCACGTGTACGTCCGGCTCTTCCCAGGCTTCGTGATCGAATCCGTCATGTCCGTCCCGTCGGAGGCCTGGTCGTACTTCACGCCGTGAGGATGGATCGACGCTCCGAGCGGGAGGTCGAGGTACCCGTACTTCTTCCGTTCGGCCTTGAGGACCTTCGTCGGGATGTCGTTGGTCAGCGTGATCTTCAGGCAGTCGCCCTCGTACATCGTGATGAGCGGGCCCGGGATCGAGGCCTTCCCCGGCGAGAGCCCGTACCCCAGGCGCGTCGCGCCGCCCTGGCCGTTGGGGAGCTGCTCCGCGTACAGGCGCATCTTCGAACACGCCGTGTCGCGGGTCGGCGCGGCACGTGGCGGCGCGCCGCCGGCCGCCCGGTTCACGAGCACGATCCCCGACCCTCCCACGATCAGCGTCGCCACGACGCCGAGCCGAACCACTCGTCCACGGATGAACGCCGCACGCATCCGATCCCCTTTCCCCGAATCGACCAGCATCCCGAACGCGCTCCCACCGCCAACGATCCCGAGGGCGCGGGAACGGGTCCGGACGGTATCAGGAATGCACGTCGCGCCGTCCGAACGCGAAGAGGCCCGCGGTGAGGAACACCAGCACGTACACCAGGTACACGAGCACCCCATGGGCCATCGCGGACCATGGGATCGGCGAACGGAACAGGTCCGCATAGGCGAGCCACCCATGCGTGGGAAGGTACGGATGGATCGCGCGCAGGCTCGACAGGTTGTCCACGATCTGGCTCGCGATCGCGAGCGACAGCGTCGCGGCCGCGGCCCCCAGACCCGCGTCGGTGAGCGACGAGATGAACACGCCGATCGCGGCGAGCCCGCTCACGCCGACAAGCACGTAGAGACCCGCGCCCAGGATCCGCGACAGCCCGGGCACCACGCCGAGCGTCGTGCCGGAGAGCGTCGGCATCGGGCCGAAGCCGAACCCGATCGCGCCGGCGACGATGCCGACGGCGATGACCAGCAGTACCGCCAGGCCGACCTGGGCCATCACCGCGGCGAACTTCTCCAGGACCATCCGGCTGCGCGTGACCGGCCGCACGAGCAGGTACCGAAGCGTCCCGTTCGACGCCTCGCCGGCGATCGATTCCCCGGAGAGCAGCGCGGTTCCCAATGGCAGGAAGAACGGCTGGATCAGCGCCACCGCGGCCAGCGCCGCGAACAGCCCGCTGTGCCGGATCTCGGCGAAGAACAGCGCGCCCTGCCCGGAGGCGTCGAGGGCCCGCAGGACCACGACCGGCAGGATCGCCAGGGCGGCCAGTCCAGCGGCGAAGACCCAGGTCCGTGGCCGGTGCCACGCCTTCGCGATCTCAACCCGGAACATCCGAACCCCCCTTGCCGGACGGCCGCTCGGACAGCGGGTCGGCCGGCGGGTCTGCCTCTCGGCCGTCGACCAGTGCGAGGAACGCATCCTCCAGGCTCGCCGCCTCAGGCACCAGCGCCTCGACGGCGACGCCGGCAGAGACCAGCGCGGCGTTGACCCCAGCCGCCGTCGCCGGCGTCGCCACCCGAACGACCAGCGTTCCGATCGCCGACCTGTTCCCGCCGCTCGCGTCGTCGGCGATCATCGTGACGCCGTCGATCGACGCCAGCAGGATCTCCGCACGAGCGACGTCGTCCACCTGGATCCGCAGCCGGTCGGCGGCCCTGCGAAGGGACGCGGGCGGACCCTCGGCCACGAGCCGACCGCGCGCGAGGACGCCGACCCGATCGCACATGGCCTCGACCTCCCAGAGCAGATGGCTGGAGACGAAGACCGTCGTCCCCTCGTCCGCCAGCCGGCGGAGCAGGAGGCGCACCTCCCGCATGCCGGCCGGGTCCAGCCCGTTCGTCGGCTCGTCGAGCACCAGGACCCGCGGGGCGCCGAGCATCGCCGCGGCGATCCCGAGCCGCTGCCGCATGCCCTGGCTGTAGGCCTTGACCTTCTTCCCGCCCGCATCCGCGAGCCCGACGAGACGGAGTACCTCCTCGACCCGAGCGAGGCGCGCTTCACGGTCGGCCGCGGGCCCCGCGGCGCGTGCCAGATACTCGAGGTTCCGCCGGCCCGACAGCCACTTCCACGCGGCCGGCTCCTCGATCAGCGCGCCCACGTGCCGGAGCGCATCTGCGGTCTGCGCCTCGGATCCGAACACCGGCTCGTCGAGGATCTCGACGTCTCCGTCGTTCGGGAACACGAGCCCGAGCAGCATGCGGATCGTCGTGGTCTTGCCGGCGCCGTTCGGCCCGAGGAAGCCGAACAACGAACCTTCCTCGACCGCGAGGTCGAGATGGTCGACCGCGGCGACGCCGCCGTAGCGCTTCGTGAGGGCGCGTGTGGCGAGCGCGTTCAGCGGAGCTGCGGCTCCGTGCGGGCGAGCGCGGACTGCGGCACCGCGCCGGCCAGCAACCACACGTGGTCCCCGCGTGTGACCAGGCGGATCGAGAACAGCGGTCCGGAGAAGGGGAGGAACTGGCGCACGTCGACGCCGGTCGCCGAACCGGCGGCCGAGAGCTGCGAGGCCGGTGCGTGAACGGCCACGATGGTCGACCATCCGGCGCCGAACGTCTGCACCGCCACACCCGCGGGCCCGCCGTAGCCGATCGGTCGCCCGTCGAGCCGGCCATGGCTATCGTAAGCCTGCTTTACCGTCTCGATCTTCGCACCACGCGGAGGAACGAACCGGTAGACGCTTGGGTCGATGTGCCCGAAGCCGACCGAGTCGAACCCTGCTGACACGGCCGCATCGGTCGCGCCGCGCGCGAACAACGACACGCGGAGCGGGACCCGCGTGGCGGCGTCGATCTGGATGTCGACGTGGCCGACCAGGGTCTGTGGATCCCTCGGCGTGAGCACCAAGGTGTACGCCGAACGCCCCGCGACCCTCGCGGGGACGCCGATCGAGATCGCCGTGGTCGGCGTCAACGCACCGATCGCCTGATCGGCCAGCGCGATCGGATCCGCGAGGTGCAGCAGCCGAGCGCGCTCGATCGCGTGGACCGCGGCCGCGCGCTGTGCCGCCGCGACGTCGTTCGCGTCGAACAGCCGGTACGCCGTGAACGACGCCGACGACCACACCCACCCACCCGCCGCGCTCACGTAGATCGCGCGCTCGGCGGCGGGGAGCAGTTCGTCGACGCGCACGCCGTCCACCGAGGACCACAGCCGGATCCGGTGATCACCCGTGAACTCGGCGAGTAGGCCCGCCGGGCCGTCCGTCGTGCCCCCCTGCATCGGCAAGGTGGGCAGACCCAGGTCGACGTGCGAGGTCACCGTCCCGGCCACAGCCCCGGGTCGTTCGGACGCCTGGATGACGGACGCTACGAGTCGCGACGCGGAGATCGCGGGCAGCTGCAGGTGCGCCCCCACACCGGCGGCCGCGGCGGCGACCCCTCCGATGATGGCGGCAACGGCCAGCAACGCCGCCGCGGCGGCGCGGGGGACCGAGCGGATCCGGAACCTCACGCGGTTCGACATGCCTCGACTTCTACCACGTCGGCGGCGAACGACGACCGTCCGTGACGGCCGACGCCATCGAACCACCACACGATCGCGACGACGTCTCGCCTGGGCGTGGCACGGCGCTCAGGTCGCGCGGACCGTCTCCCTGCGCACCGTCACCTCGGCGAGCCGGTCGGCCAGCGGCTCCACGCCGATACCAGGTCCGTTCGGGACCGCCATCGTGCCGTCGGCGGCCACCTCGAACGGTTGGGTGAGGTCACGTTCGAAGTACCGGTCGCTGGCGCTCGTGTCACCGGGCATCGTCACGCCGGGCATCGCCGCGAGCACGACGTTGACCGCCCGCCCGACCCCGGTCTCGAGCATGCCGCCTATCCAGACCGGTATCCCCGCGGCGCGAGCGAGGTCGTGGATCCGCACCGCTTCCAGGACGCCCCCAACGCGGCCCTGCTTGATGTTGATGATCCCGCACGCGCCGATCCGGATCGCCACGGAGGCGTCGTGGGTCGAGCGGATCGACTCGTCGAGACAGATCGGCGTGCGGATCTGCCTCGCGAGGGCGGCGTGGTCCCACAGATCGTCGTGATCGAGCGGCTGTTCGATCATCACGAGGTCGAACGCGTCGAGCGCGCGGAACACGTCGATGTCCTCGGGCGAGTACGCGGCGTTCGCATCGACCGACACCGGGACGTCGGGCCCGATCGCGCCGCGGATCCGTTCGACGACCGCGACGTCCCTGCCCGGGTTCGATCTTCAGCTTCACGCGCTGATAGCCCCGCTCGAGGTACCCGCGGATCTCCTGGAGCATCGCGTCCGGGTCGGTCGCGATGCCGACGCTCACGCCGCACGGGATCCGGTCCCGGGTCGCGCCGACGTACGAGCCCAGCGACGAGCCGGACGCTCGCAGCCACGCGTCGAGGACCGCCGCCTCGAGCGCCGCCTTCGCCATGCGGTGGCCACGGACGAACCGGAGCCGGTCCCCCACCTCGCTCGGGTCGCGGATCTGGTCGGCGAGCAGCGGCGGCGCCAGACTGGTCCCGGATCGCGGCCCACGCGCCGTCGTTCCATTCCTCCGAATAGCGGGGCGCCGGCGACGCGACGCACTCCCCCCAGCCCTCGACGCCGTCGGCGTCCACGCGGATCAGGATGGCGTCCTTCGTCCGTTCCTCGCCGAAGCTCGTCCGGAACGGCCGGACGAGGGGCAGGGCGATCTCCAGGAGCTCGATCGACCGCACCCGGATCGCGGCTTCGGACGCGGTCATGTCGGCGCCCGTTCGAACAGGTACCGCCCGTCGTCCGTCACCGACGTGGCAGTCAGCCCGTGATCGAAGCACGCGCGGAAGGCGATCCCTGCCTCCTCACGCCACCTCGCCGCGAGCTCTGGATCGGAGCGTCGGAGCCGCAGATGATGCGGCGGGATCGCGACCAGCGTGCGCTCGCCGGGCGCCGTGCCGGTCGCGGCCGGTCGCGGCCGGTCGGCGTCCCCTTCGCATGTCAGGATCGGGACGGCGTCCGACGGCGCTGGCTCGGCGGCGCGGCCGCCGGCCTCGAGCGCGTCGTGGACGCGCTCGGCCAACGTCATCCACGTCAGCTCGAACCGGTCGGTGCGCTCCCCGCGGTTCAGTTCGTCCTCCATCGCGCCGTAGAAGTTCGGGAGGAAGGCGGTCGCAACGCCGCCCAGCTTCATGAGGTTGAATCGCGCGTTCCCGAGCACGAGCGGGTCGAACGTCCACCGGATCTCCGCGATCCCGGCGTCGAGCGCCCATGCACGCTGTGCGAGCTTCAGCGCGAAGCCCGCGCCGCGCCCTCGCCACTCGGGGACCACCGCCAGCATGTGCGAATGGACGTGGAGGCCGCCCGCGACGCCGACGAAGCCGAGCACGTAGCCGACGAGCTCGCCGGCCACGTCCGCGGCGGCCTCCGCCCGAACATCCCAGGCGCCCAGGAAGGGCGCCCCCGCGTGCTCGAGCGCCCGCAGGAGCTCGCTGCCGAGCGCCTGTTCCCCCCAGACGCGCGCGATCACGGCCGCGACCGGGTCCGCATCGCTCAGCGCCCCCAGGGGAGCGACCCGAACGCCGGCCGCGGCGGCCACCTTCCGGGTCAGGTCCCATGCATCCGCCACGGGAGCCCTACGCTAACGGACCGGAGCCGGGATGCGTGACGCATCCCGGCTCCGTGGTGCTCGTTCGTCCTTCGGCCCTCACCGGGGCTTCCGATGACCGCGTGACGCGGATCGGCCCGTTCGACCAGCGCGGGCCCGATGGGGTCGGTGGTCTGGTTGGATTCTGCCGGGAGCACCCCGGCGGACGCGGGCAGGGAGTCGAGGCCTTGCCCGCGAGGGGGCCTAGCAGCCAGCCACCTCGAGGGTCGCCTGCCGTCTATGCAAGTAGGACCACCTCCTTTCTCCCGTACCGGGGAGTCTCCGACAAGTCGCGTCGGAACGCAACGACCCAGCGGGGGGTGCGGAGCCGAACACGTCGCTCAACGCGCCGCAGCGCTCGCACACGGATCCGCGGCGGCGACTCGGATCGGAGGTGGCGGAGGATCAGCTCCCAGCCGGTGGGGGGAGCTCCTGCCATTCGTTCTCGTCATCGCCCGCGCGGCGGCCCTTGAGGAACCTGACCACGGCTGTCGCCGCGGCAGCGATCGCGACGAACAGGAAGAACTTCTTGACCTTCCCGCCCTTCTTCTTCTTGTCGCCCTCTTCGGCCTCGGCCGTCACGTTGACGGTCACGTCGGTCGTCTCGGTCGCCTTCTCGCCGTTCTCTGCCATGCGTTCCTCCTCACGGGTGGAGTGGGGCTGGATGGACTCGAACCATCGACCTCATCCTTATCAGGGATGCGCTCTAACCGCCTGAGCTACAGCCCCGGCGCGTCCGACCAGCCCATCGCATGCCTCGGGCCGGGGTCGGCACAGCGTACCCGCGGCCTCCGAAAGGTGTCAATGGAAAGCGCTGGTGGCAGGCCCTACGCGCTGCCGCGTCGGGGTCAGCGCTTCTCGCTGAGCGTGACCGAGATCCCCCCGACCACGTCGGACACGAGGTTGTACAGCAGCGCGACGAACAGGTTCACGAGCGACCAGACGAGCACACCGACCGCGCCGATCGCGAATAGCCGCTGGAAGATCCACACCCCGTTGAACCGGAACGTGCCCTTCCCCGGCGGCGGGCCGAACGCCGCGTTCTGCAGGATCCGGCCGGCCGAGTCCAGCACGCCGGTGAGCCCCATGATCCAGTAGAGGATCATCAGCGCGAACATCACGATCAGCATCAGGCAGAAGTAGAAGAGCAGCGAGAACTTGAATACCGACCACGGTTCGAGGCGCCGGACCACGACGCGCGACCGTCGGGGCGCGGTCTGCGCTCGCCGACCGGTCTGCGCGGTCTGCGCCGTCACGGGACCCTGCGACGTCGCCGGGGGTCCGACGATCCCCGGCGAGGTGACGACCGGCGCGACCGGTTCCGACTGGGTCGCCGCCGGCGCGGCGGCCTGGTTCGCTGCCTCCGTCGGTTCGCTCGTGCTGGCGATGACTCCCACCTCGTCGCTCCCGGCTCCCGCCTCGCCCCGGCCGGACGCAGGCCCGATGTCGTTCGTATCGATCATGGCGAACCCCTGTTCTATCCGTCTGGAAGGCCATCGGCAAGCACTTGGGCATGATGAAGCGGTTGCGACGCACCGCGGTCGCGGGTCAACCCGGCTACCGTTGCGCCCATGACGGCCACCGCGGGCCGGTCCGCGACGGGTGCGCGGGGGCCTAGCGCCGATCTGAGGGGGATCCTGGGTATCCAGGCGCTCCGAGCGCTGCTGTACGGCTTCGGCAGCGTGCTGATCGGCAGCGCGCTCGCCCGGGCGGGCTACTCGGACGCCCAGGTCGGACTGGTGCTCTCCGCGATGCTCGCCGGCGCGGCGATCGTCTCGGTCGTCGTCGGCACGGTCGGCGACCGCTGGGGTCGGCGCCACGCGTACGCCACGCTGTTCGCGGCGATGGCCGTCGCGGGCACCGTCTTCGCGCTGACCGACCAGCTCTGGGCGCTGATCCTGGCGGCGCTCACCGGCACGATCTCGGTCGAGGCGAACGAGTCCGGCCCCATCACCTCGCTCGAGACCGCGATGATCGCCCACACCACCGATCCGTCTCCGGCGAGGAACCGGGCGTTCGCGCGCTACAACGCGATCGCGTTCCTCGCTGGTTCCGTCGGTGCGTTGCTCGCCGGCGGGCCGGCCCTGTTCCGTCGATCAACGCCGTCGCTCCCGGCCGATCAACGGTTCCTGCTCATCTACCTCCCGGTGGCGGTCGTGTGCATGATCCTCGCGCTCCGGCTGAGCCCGGCCGTCGAAGCGGGGGAGGAGCTCTCGGTCAGGAAGCGCTTCCCGCTCCTGCGTTCCCGCAGGACCGTGGCGAAGCTCTCCGCGCTGTTCGCGCTTGACGCCTTCGGCGGCGGTTTCGTCGTCCAGTCGTTCGTCGTGTTCTGGTTCGAACGTCGCTTCGGCGCCGGGGTCGGCACGATGGGGCTCGTGTTCTTCATCGGCGGGATCCTCCAGGGGCTCTCGTCGCTGGCCGCCGGCCGGTGGCCACGCGGATCGGCCTGCTGAACACGATGGTCTTCACCCACCTGCCGTCGAACATCTGCCTGATCCTGGTCCCGTTCATGCCGACGCTCCCGGCCGCGATCGCGGTTCTGTTCGCGCGGTTCGCGATCAGCCAGATGGACGTCCCGGCCAGGCAGGCCTACGTCGTCTCGGTGGTCGAGCCGGGTGAGCAGACCGCCGCGACCGCGTACACCAACACGGCCAGGTACGTAGTCCGGCCGTTCGGGCCGGCGCTCGCCGGTGCGCTGATGGCGTCCGTGGGGCTCGCGGCGCCGTTCGTCGTCGCGGGCGCGTTGAAGATCCGCCTACGACGTCGTGCTGCTGACCACGTTCCGACGAACGCCGGAACGACCCGTCACTCCTCCGCTTGCATGATGACGGGCGCGACCGCCACGACCGACCGGCCCTTCTCGAGCCGCATCACGCGGACGCCTTGCGTCGCGCGGCCCGGCCTTGCGCACCTGGGTCGCGCCGGACCCGGATGACCATGCCGTCGTTGGCGATGACGAGGATGTCCTGGTCCTTGCTGATCGGGAACGCGCCGGCGAGCTTGCCCACCCTGGAGGTCAGCATCGCGGTCCGCACGCCGAGGCCGCCGCGGCCCTTCCTCGGGATATTCGTCGAAGTCGGTCCGCTTGCCGTAGCCGTTGTCGGTCACGGTCAGCAGTCCGTCGCCCTGGCTGGTGGCCACCATGGCGATCACCTCGTCTCCCTCGCGGAGCTTCATCCCGATGACCCCGGCGGTCGCACGGCCCATCGGCCGGACGGACGCCTCCCCGAACCGGATCGCCTGACCCAGCCGCGACACCAGGATGATGTCGTCCTTGCCGTCGGTCAGCAGGGTCCCGATCAGCTCGTCGTCCGTCCCTGAGGTTGATCGCGGCGAGGCCGCCGGTGCGCGGCGAGTCGTATTCGGGCAGCGCCGTCTTCTTCGACCATGCCCTTCTTCGTGGCGAACACCAGGTAGCGCCCCGGCTCGTATTCCTTGAGGTCGATCACCGCGGCGATCCGTCTCGTCCCCGCCGAACCCCATGCCCGGGAGGTTCGCCACGTACGTGCCCCTGGCCTGGCGCGTGGCCTCGGGGACCTCGTGGACCTTCTCCGGTAAACCTTGCCGCCGTTGGTGAATACCAGCAGCCAATGGTGTGTGGTGGTCGTGAAGACCTGGCTGATGATGTCGTCTGCCTTGAGGTTCGCGCCGATGACCCCGCGCCGCCGCGTCCCTGGCGCCGGTAGGCCTCCATCGGGAGCCGCTTCACGTACCCGGCGCGCGTGATCGGTGATGATCACGTCCTGCTCCTGGATCAGGTCCTCCAGATCGAAGTCGCCCTCGTCGGCCCGGATCTCGGTCCGGCGCGCGTCGGCGTACTTCTTGCGGATCTCCAGCAGCTCCTCCTTGACCACGGCCGAGGAGCTTGGCCGGGTCCGCGAGCAGCTGCGTTCAGGTGCTCGATCCTGGCGAGCAGCTCCTTGTGCTCGTCCTCGAGCTCCTCCCGCGAGAGCCGGGTCAGCCGCCGGAGCGGCATGTCCAGGATGTGGTTCGCCTGGATCTCCGACAGCTCGAACCGACCCATCAGGTTGGTCCGTGCGTCCTCGGTGTCGTCGGAACCTCGGATGATCGCGATGACCTCGTCGATGTTGGCGAGCGCGATCAGCAGGCCCTGGACGATGTGATCGCGCTCCTCGGCCTTGCGCAGCTCGTAGCGGGTCCGCGGGTGATCACGTCCGACCTGGTGGTCGATGTAGTGCCGGATCATCGGCTGCAGGCGTCAGCGTCCGCGGGACGCCGTCGACCAGCGCCACCATGTTCACGCCGAACGTGTCCTGCAGCTGCGTGTGCTTGTACAGCTGATTGAGCACGACGTGCGGGTTCGCGTTCTTCTTCAGGTCGATCACCAGCCGCATGCCGCCGCGCTTGCTGGACTCGTCCTCGGATGTCGGCGATGTCCCCGATCTTCCGCGTGTTGACGAGCGTGCGCGATCTTCTCGGCCAGCCGGGCCTTGTTCACCATGTAGGGGATCTCGGTCACCACCAGCCGCTGCCGGCCCTGGCGACCCTCCTCGATCGTGACGCGGGCCCGCATGCTGGATCGGAGCCGCGGCCGGTCTCGTAGGCGTCCCGGATCCCCTCGCGTCCCATGATCAGCCCGGCGGTCGGGAAGTCAGGCCCCTTGACCTTCTTCATCAGGTCCCGCAGCGAGACGTCGGGGTCGTCGATCATCGCGACGATGGCGTCGATCACCTCGCCCAGGTTGTGCGGCGGGATGTTCGTGGCCATCCCCACGGCGATGCCCGGGGAGCCGTTGACCAGGAGGTTCGGGAAGCGCGCCGGGAGCACCATCGGCTCCTGCTCGTACCCGTCGAAGTTCGGCTGCGAAATCGACGGTCTCATCGTCGATGTCGCGGAGCAGCTCCATGGCCAGCGGCGCCAGCCGGCATTCCGTGTATCTCATCGGCCCCGGGTGGGTCGCCGTCGATCGTGCCGAAGTTCCCCTGCGGATCGATCAACGGGTAGCGCAGCGAGAAGTCCTGCGCCATCCGCACCAGCGCGTCGTAGACCGCCTGGTCGCCGTGCGGGTGGTACTTCTTGATCACGTCGCCGACCGCGGCTGCGGATTTCCTGCGCGGGTTCGGGGCGAAGAGCCCGCCCTCCAGCATCGCGAACAGGATCCGGCGGTGGACCGGCTTCAGGCCGTCTCGGACATCCGGGAGCGCGCGCGAGACGATGACCGACATCGCGTAGTCGATGAAGGAGGACTGGATCTCCTCCTCGATGACGACGCTGTTCGATCGGGTTCTCGACCGTCGCCATGCGTTCGCGGACCTGCCTCTATTAGGTGTCGATGAACGCGTACTTGGCGTTCTGCTGGATGAACTCGCGACGGGCCTCGACGTCCTCACCCATCAGGACGCTGAACATGGCGATCCGCGGCGGCGGCGTCCTCGAGCGTGACCTGCATCAGGATCCGCGTCGCCGGATCCATCGTCGTTTCCCAGAGCTGTTCGGACTCCATCTCGGCGAGGCCTTTGAACCGCTGGATGTCGATCTTCTTCTGCGCCGTTGCCCGCGCGGTAGGCCTCCAGCTCCTTCTCGTCCTTCAGGTACGTCTACTTCCCGCCCGACTTCACGCGGTACAGCGGGGGCTGCGCGACGTAGACGTTGCCGGCCTCGATCAGGTCCTTCATGTGCCGGAAGAAGAACGTGAGCAGCAGCGTGCGGATGTGCGCCCCGTCGACGTCGGCGTCGGCCAGGATCGCGATCTTGCCGTAGCGGGCCTTCGATGACGTCGAACTCCTCGCCGATCGCCCGTACCGATCGCGCTGACCAGCGCCTGGATCTCCAGGTTCTCCAGGATCTTGTGGAGCCGGGCCTTCTCGACGTTCAGGATCTTGCCGCGGATCGGGCAGGATCGCCTGGAACGAGCGCTCGCGGGCCTGCTTCGCGCTCCCGCCCGCCGAATCGCCCTCGACGATGAAGATCTCGCACACCTCGGGGTCGGTGAGCTGGCAGTCGGCCAGCTTGCCGGGCAGCGACGAGGACTCGAGCAGGCCCTTGCGTCGCGTCAGGTCCCGCGCCTGCCGGGCCGCGATCCGGGCCTTCGCCGCCTGCTGGCCCTTCGTCACGATCCGCTTCGCACTCGCCGGGGTGCTCCTCGAGCCAGGTCATCAGCTGGTCGTTGACCGTGGTCTCGACGAACGAACGCATGTCGGTGTTGCCGAGCTTGGTCTTGGTCTGGCCTTCGAACTGCGGCTCCGCGAGCTTGACGGCCACGATCGCGGTGAGGCCCTCCCGGATGTCCTCGCCCAGGAGGTTGTCCTCCTTCTCCTTCAGAGGGCCCTTGGCGCGGGCGTACCGGTTGATCACGTTGGTCAGGGCCTTCTTGAAGCCCTCCTCGTGCATGCCGCCTTCGTGAGTGTTAATAGTATTAGCAAAAGTGTGGATCGATTCGGCGAAGCCCGAGTTCCACTGCATGGCCACGTCGACCTCGCTCCGGTCGCCCTTGACGGCGTCGAAGTGGATCGATCTTGCTGATGCAGCGGCTCCTTGCCCTGGGCGAGGATGCCGGACGAAGTCCGCCAGGCCGCCGGTCGCGCGGTAGACCTGGCGCCACGCCGGGTCCTCCCGCTCGTCCACGAGGGCGATCTCGACCCCTCGCACGAGGAACGACTGCTCCTGCATCCGTTCGGCGAGGGTCATCGCGGTTGAACTCGGCCGTGTCGGTGAAGACGAGCTCGGATCGGGCCAGAACGTGACGGTCGTGCCGGTCTTGTTCGACGGCTTGACCTTCTCCAGCTTGCGTCACCGGCCGGCCTCGCTCGAACTCCTGGCGCCAGAGCGAAGCCCTGTCGCGCGACCTCGACCACGAGGCGGCGCGACAGCGCGTTCACCACCGAAACGCCCACGCCATGCAGGCCACCCGAGACCGGCGTACGACTTCCCGCCGAACTTCCCGCCGGCGTGCAGGGTGGTCAGAACGACCTCGAGCGGCCGGCTTGCGGTCACTGCCGTCCGGGGATCGGATCGACGGGGATGCCGCGGCCGTTGTCCACGACCTGGACATCCGCCATCTGGCAGCAGCCGGACCAGGATCTTCGTGCAGAAGCCCCGCGAGCGCCTCGTCGATCGAGTTGTCCACGACCTCGTAGACCAGGTGGTGGAGGCCCCGCGGGCCGGTCGACCCGATGTACATGCCCGGGCGCTTTCGGACCGGATCCAGACCTTCGAGGACGGTGATGTCCTCAGCGCCGTAGCTACCTCGTGCTGCCGTACTCGCCACACAACCTCCGACCGGGCACACAGCGACCCGCGCTCGGCTTCTCGAGGGAGAGAAGGCGACCCGCGCGGGCTGCCAACTGCCACCGATTCTAGCATGTCAGTGCGCTGTTCCCGGCTCCGCCGGCGGGTCGAACCGCCCCGGTCCGGGGCCCTGAGCGGGGGCGACGACGACGCGTACGTCGACGACCGCCGGGCGGCCGAGGACCTCGTTCGCGTTCGCGGCGATCCTGTCCCGCAGGAAGCGCAGCTGCGCCGCCCACGCGGCGGACGACGCCTGGACCGTGAGGACGCCGCGGGCGTCGAGCCCGCCGGGCGCGGTCTCGGTCGCGAGCGGGTCGCCGACCACGTCGGCCCACCGCCGGCCCAGCTCACCCGTGGCGAGGCCGGCCTGCCAGGGGCCGGCGGTGGCGAGGAGGCCGTCGAGCACGCTCCCGATCCGCTCGGGGGCGCCGGCGCCCGGTGCTACCGGATCCTCCGCCGGCGTGGCAGGGATGCCCTTGCGCCACGGCGGCGTCCACGTCGGCGTGGCGTAGCGTCGGCCCGTCCTCCCCCTGCCTCCGCGCCGCCGGCCGTCGGGGCCGGAGCCCCGCCCGTCGCCGCCACCGGCAGTCATTCGGGCACCACGGACCCTCCTTCACGCGCCAGACGGTCGCCCCGCTCGGGACCTGGGCATCGTCGGGAACCGCGATCAGCACCTGCCCACGACGGTCCAGCGACTCGGCCGACGCGTCGGCGGCGCTCCGGGTCGAACGCGTGAGAAGGGGTCGTCCAGGAACGTGACCGGCGTCTCTCCCAACTCCGCCGCCACGCCGTCGACCTGCGCCAGGCGGAGGGAAAGTGCCGCGCCCCACGCTTCTCCGTGCGAAGCGAAGCCGCGCGCCACCAGCCCTTCGACCGCGAGGCCGAGGTCGTCACGATGCGGACCGACCAGCGTGGTCCGGCGGACCAGCTCGTCCGCGCGTCGTTCGGCGGAGGCGCTGCTCGGAACGCCTCCACGAGTCACCCGGCTCCCGTTCGTCCTCAGCGCCGGGGATCGAGGGCCGGTACTCGACCCGGAGAGCAACGCCCGGCTCGCCGGCAAGGGCACCGAACTCGTCCGCAGCACCGGGCGCGATCCGCCGGACCGCCTCCGCGCGTGCGGCCGTGACGACGGCGCCGCCGCTCACCAGCTCGTCGTCCCACGCCGCCAGTTCGTCGGGCTCCGCGCCCCCACCCTCCCAGTCCTTGAGCAGTCGGTTCCGCTGCCGCAGGGCCCGCTCGTAGGCGGTGAGTGCCGGCTCTCGTGCCGGCCACAGGGAGCGCAGCGCCTCGTCCATGAACCGGCGTCGCTCGATCCGGGTCGCCCTGCACGATGGCCAGATCGTCGGGGCCGGAGAAGACGGCGCGAACGAAGCCCGGCGAGGTCCCGTTGCGCCGCACCACGATCGGTTCACCTGGACCCGATTCTGCCCGGAGGCGCGGACCTCGACCTCGACGAGGAACCGCCCGTCTCGGCTGACGACCTCCCCACGGAGGAACGCGGACGCCGCGCCCACCGACGAGGGGGAGGTCGCGTGCTGACCCGCGGGGACTCGAGCGCGCACAGGTAGTGCATCGCCTCCAGCAGGTTGGTCTTCCCCTGGCCGTTCGGGCCCGACGACCGCCGTCGAGGCCCGGCGGGCACCTCGAGGGCCGCTCCCGATGGTTCCGGAAGTCCCGGACCTCGATCCAGGCCAGCTGCACCGCGGCGCCGCGCCCCGCCAGGCTAGCCCACGGGCGCGGGCAGCCTGACGGGCATGACGAGGTAGACGAACGCCTCGGTCTCCCCTCGACGATCACGCCGGCTTCAGCCCGTCGCGGACCTCGACGAGGACGCTGTTCGCCGATGGCCGCGTTCAGGCCGTCCGACAGGTACGTCGGGTTGAAGGCGGCGACGAGGTCCTCGCCCTCGTATTGGGCCTCCACGACCTCGACCGCGCCCCCGAGGTCGGGGGAGGACGACGACAGTCGCGCACCCAGCGCGTTGAACTCCATCTTGATCGGGGAGCTCTCCCGAGCCAGGAGCCCCACGCGGCGAACGGCATCGAGGAGCTGCTGGCGGGAGACCGAGAGCCGGTTCTCGTACTGCCTCCGGCAGGAGCTGCCGGTAGTTCGGGAACTCGCCCTCGATCAGGCGCGACGAGAGCGTCACGTTCCCGACCCGGAACGACACGTGGCACTCGTCGACGAACAGCTCGACGTCCTTCGTGTCCTCGCCGGCGACGGCCCGCCCGGCCTCGACCAGCGCCCGCTCGGGCACCAGCGCCTTCGCCTCGCCCTGCGGCGTGGCGGTCAGCTCCCGGACCGCCAGCCGGTAGGAGTCGGTCGCGACCATCGTGAGGCCCTCAGGGGTCACCTCGAGCAGCACGCCCGGTGAGGATGGGGCGGGCCTCGTCACGAGAGGCTGCCCGAGTCGACCTGGCCGATGCCCTCGGCGAACGCCTCGGCTGCCACGGTGACCCGCGTGCCGGACGGGTCCTGCAGGCGGGAAGTCCTCGGCCGGCAGGCACCGAACGTTCCCACGGTAGTTGCTCGCAGACGATCGTCGCCTGGCCGCCTTCAGCCTCGAACTCGACCGGCGCCTGGTCGAAGCTCTTGACCATGTCGGCCAGCAGCCGGGCCGGAACCAGCGCGACGCCCTCCTGCTGCACCTGGACCTCGAGCCGGAACCGCGCGGACACCTCCAGATCGGTGGTCGCCAGCACCAGCTCGGCCCCGCTCGCGTTCATCAGGACGCCGGTCAGCGCGGGGATCCCGGGTCGGGATGAGACGGCTCGCTGAACGGTCTGGAGGCGCGTCGGAGAGGACGTCACGGTCGCACTGAACTTCACGGTCAACCTCCCAGCGACTCGAGGTACTTGGTAGCTATTCCTCGAACTAGCAGTAGTAGGGGCTGTGGACGATGTGGAGAGCAGCAGCGTCGGCCCAGCGTACCGCGCGGGTGCGACATCCGGACGCTGTGGATGGCGGCACCGTGCCGTGCACCGTCCGAGCCATGCGCCCACGCAGAACCGGGCCGAGTGTGGAGTGGGAGCGCCGGTATCCCGTCGTTGTCCACAGGGTCCGTGGGGCGAGGTCGTGCCGGGCGGCCACCGCCTACACCCCCCGGCTCCGGGCGCGGATCTTCTTGGTGAGCTCCTGGACCTGCCGGTAGACGCTGCCTCGCGCCGGCATCAAGGCACTCGATCTTCTTGATGCCGTGCAGGGCCGTGGTGTGGTCGCGGTCGAACAGCTCCCCGATCTTGATGAGGGAGAGGCCGGTGAGCTCGCGGAGGAGGTACATCGCGACGTGGCGGGCGGTGGTGAGCGGGCGCGACCGGCTCTTGGAGACGAGGTCGCCGGGCTCCAGGCCGAAGTACGACGGCCGTCTCCTCCAGGATCAACGTCGGGCGAGATCTCCTGGCCCGAGTCGGGGATCAGGTCCTCGAGGGCCCGTTCGGCCAGCGCGCAGGTCCATCGGCTGGCGTGTGAGCGAGGCGAAGGCGGCCACGCGAAGCAGGGCGCCCTCCAGCTCACGGATGTTCGAGTCGAACTTCGACGCGATGAAGTGCTGGACGTCGTCGGGGACGCGCAGGCCGTCGCGGTCGGCCTTGATCTGCAGGATCGCGATGCGGGTCTCGAGGTCCGGCGGCTGGACGTCGACCACCAGGCCGGAGCGGAACCGGCTCCGCAGGCGCTCCTCGATCCCGCCGAGCTCCTGCGGCGGCCGGTCGCTGGCGATAACGATCTGTCGTTCGTGCTGGTGGAGGTGGTTGAACGTGTGGAAGAACTCCCTCTGCGTCTCCTCCGCTCGCGCCAGGAACTGCACGTCGTCGAGAAGGAGGACGTCCACGTCGCGGTACTGGCGCTGGAACTGGTAGCCGCTTCCCCTCGCGGACCGCCCGGATGAACTCGGTCATGAAGGATTCGCCGGTCACGTACCGGACCCGCGTCCTGCGGGGCGAGCCGCATCATGTGATTGCCGATGGCGAACAGCAGGTGGGTCTTCCCAGGCCGACGCCGCCGTAGATGAACAGCGGGTTGTAGGCCTTCGACGGAGGCGCCTCGGCGACCGCCAGCGCCGCCGCGTGGGCGAACTTGTTGCTCGGACCGGGGACGAACGAATCGAACGTGTACCGGTCCGGGGAAGGCGGAGCGTGAGCCCTCCGCATCCGCGAGCGTGACCTGATCGGGCCCGGGCTGGGCGGAGCGCCGGTCTCGCCGCCGCGCCGCCTGCTGAGGCGGCGCGGCCGGCGCTTCTTCGGCGATCGAACCGCCGGGCGACGGATCGAGGTCCTGCGAACCGCTGGGGCGGCCGTCAGGGCCGGGTTCGTCCGGGCGATCGGCATCGTCGGCCGGGCCGATCGGATCCACGGCGTGCACGGAGATCGTGGCGCGCGACCCGAACGCCGCCGCGACGGCCGATCGGAGCACCTCGAGGTAGCGCGACCTGAGCTGACCGGCGACGTACGTGCTCGGCGCTGCGACCTGCAGTTCGGGAGGGTCGCCCCGGAGCGCGATGGGCTCCAGTTCGGCGAACCACATGGCGTAGGAGGCGTCCGTCAACTCCTCGCGCGCCTGCGCCTGCACCGCCTGCCAGCGGGCAGCCAGTTGCGTGTCGTCCGCGGTGTCCGGTGGGAGGAGCGGGTCAGCAACGGGTAGCGACATCGCCTCGGGTTCTTTCCACATCGGGTTTCCACAGGTGTGGAAACCCGTTTCAGCCTTCCGGGGGGAAGGGACCCCCAGCTCGGGTGGGGGTTCGGAGCGAGGCGGAGTATAGCGTCGGCCTCCGGGCCGACCGCAACACGGCTCTCGCGTTGTGGCGACCTTTTTCCACAGACCGCCACCCAGGTATACTGCTGCATCCTCGCGTGCCGCGCTCCAGGGTCGTGCGCGTCCCGGGATGAGGAGAGGACGCCGTGAAGAAGACGTTCCAGCCGAACAACCGGAAGCGCAAGAAGACGCACGGCTTCCGCATCCGGATGCGCACCCGCGGTGGCCGGGCCGTGCTCGCCCGTCGCCGCGCCAAGGGCCGCGCGAAGCTCTCCGCCTGAACCGGCGGCGCAGGGCGTCTCCCGATCGCGAGCCGGACCCTTCAGGCCGTGGCCGAAGACCACGATCGGCGGGTGCCGATCCCGTCCGAACCGCCCCGCTGGGAGCGGCTCCGTCGCGGGCCGGATGTGCGCCGTGCGATGCGAACCGGCGAACGCCATCGGGTAGGGCGGGTGGTACTGTACGTACTGCCCAGGGAGCAGGGGACGCGGGTCGCGTTCGTCTGTGGACGCCGCGTCGGGAAAGCCGCTCGGCGGAACCGGGCACGACGTCTGATGCGAGAGGCGTGGAGGGCGCTCGCTCCGGGGCTCCAGGGAGGTTTCGACATCGTTTTCGTGGCTCGACCCGAGATCGAGGGCGCAGGGATGGGGGATGTGCTGGCCGAGGTCACTGATGCCCTCGTGCGCGCCGGAGTGGTCGCGACATGAACGGGTCGCTGCGGCATGTCGTCTGGCATGCGGGCTGGCCCGTGCGCCAGATGCTCCTGCTGCCGATCCGAGCGTACCGACTGACGGTCGGTAAGTTGCTTGGCGGGAACTGTCGCTTCTATCCCAGTTGCTCCGCATATGCACAGGAGGCGATCGAGCGCGCCGGCGCGGTGCGGGGCTCGGCGTTCGCGATCTGGCGGCTGTTGCGCTGCTCCCCGCTGAGCGCGGGCGGCATCGATCACCCGCCGGTCGGTCGGACCTGGCTCGAGCTGCACGGCTCAGATACATCCGGCGCGGGTGGGCCGCGCGGGCACCGACGTGATCACGCCGAGGTCGCCGCATGATCGGGGTCGAGATCTGGCAGACGATCCTCGGTGGTCTCGGATGGGTTCTCGCGCGCCTGTACGACTTCATCCCGAACTACGGCGTCTCCATCATCTTGCTCACGATCCTGATCCGGCTGCTCCTGCTGCCCCTCGGGGTCAAGCAGATCCGTTCGATGCAGGCGACGCAGGCGCTCCAGCCGAAGATCAAGGCGCTCCAGACGAAATACAAGGGCGACCGGCAGAAGCTCAACGAAGAGATGATGAAGCTGTACAAGGAGCACGGGTACAACCCGCTCAGCGGCTGTCTCCCGCTCCTTCTGCAGCTCCCCGTCCTGATCGCCCTGTTCGCGGTCCTTCGCTACCCCACGGGGCTGACCCACATCCCGGCTGATAGCTCGCTGCACGCCGCGATCGTGAACCAGGACACGTACTTCCTCGGAGCTAATCTGACCTGCTCGGCGGTCGAGGCAGGCAAGACGGTCCAGGTCGTCGTACCGCTGCCAAGCGGGAAGACCGAGACCGTGCCGAAGGACTGCGGGAGCGGGTTCCCGGTGCGGATCCCCTACTACGTCCTGGCGGTCCTGATGGTGGGCACGACGTACTTCCAGCAGCGGCAGATGTCCCGAGCATCACCCGCAGGAGCGAACAGCCAGCAACAGATGTTGATGCGGTTCATGCCCCTGCTGTTCGGTTTCTGGGGGTTCATCTTCCCCGCCGGCCTGGTCGTGTACTGGACCACGACGAACTCGATCCAGATCGGGCAACAGTGGTTCCTCCTCCATCGGAAGGGAGCGCCACTTTCAACGGCGTCCAAGGACCCCGATGGTGCGACACCTCCCCCGAAGGGGAAGGACGCCGAGAAGCCGGCCCAAGGGGGTCGGACCTCACCGATGCGGAAGGCGTCCCCTTCGCCTCAGCAGGATCGTCGGCCGGCGGGCGGTGTCGTCCCGCGGCGCAACGGCGATGGTCGGTCGGGCGGCGGCTCCGGAGGGCGAGCCGGTTCGAACGGCGGACGCAACCAGCGTCGCCAGCAGTCGGGTGGCGGAGGCGGGAATGCCGGAAGTCGAAAGAAGCGCCCCAAGCGTTGAGGAGGCTGTCGACGCCGCGCTCTCGGAGCTCGGCGTCAGCGAGCAAGAGGCATCCGTCGAGGTGGTTCAGGAACCGAAGGGCGGGTTCCTCGGCATCGCGGCGCAGCCGGCCATCGTTCGGGTTCGGACGACCGACGCCGGAGCGGACGGTTCCGTCGGTGACCGGTCCGGCTCGGGATCTGGCGGCGACGATCAGGCGGACGTTGCCGCGGACTTCGTCGAGGATGTGCTCGAGCTCATGGGGCTCGACGCGTCGGTCGAGATCTCCGAGGTCGACGGGGTCACCTACGTCGACGTGTGGGGAGAGGACGACGAGGAAGGCATCGGCGTCCTGATCGGCAGGCACGGCGCGACGCTCGATGGGCTCCAGGAACTGGTCAGGAGCGTCATTCAGCGGCAAACCGACGAGCGATGCCACGTGCTGGTCGACGTCGAGGACTACCGCAAACGCCGGAGGAGTCAGGTCCTGAAGCGGGCGCGAGATGCCGCCGCCAAGGCGAAGCGAACCGGTGCGGAGGTCGCGCTCGAGCCGATGAACGCCTACGAGCGGAAGCTCGTGCACGACGCCGTCGCCGATATGGGCGGTCTTGAGACGGCGAGCGAGGGTGAGGACCCGAGTCGCAGGGTCGTCATCCGCCCGATGGATTGAGCTCGGAACCGGAACCGCGCCCGTCCCGCGGGCGGGAGGCGTTTCACGTGAAACGGTCCGAAGGACGCGCTCACGCGCTCCTGGACGCGTACACCGACCTCCTCGCGCACCGGGGTGTAACGCTGGGGATCATCGCGAAGGGCGATCTGCCACGGCTGAAGGAACGCCATGTGATGGATTCCGCCCGAGCGGCGGCGCTCGTCCCGGTGACGGCGGCCACGGCCGCCGATATCGGCTCCGGCGCGGGACTCCCAGGGATACCCGTCGCGATCCTCTGCCCCCAACTACGCATCACCCTGCTGGAGCCTCGGCGGAAGCGGGCCGCGTTCCTAGAGTTCGCGATCTCGGAGCTGGGTATCGCGAACGCCGGCGTCCTCGCCCGGAGGGCAGAGGGGTCCGAGCTCCGAGTGGACGTCGCGCTCGCGCGAGCGGTGGGCGATGCGCCGACATCGTGGAGGCTCGCGGAACCGCTGCTCACGGACGGCGGGGTGCTGATCTACTTCGCGGGACGCTCGTGGTCGGCCGAGATGCTGGACGCGCTGGCGTCGCTCGGTGCGAGCGCGTTCGTCCCCGTCCAGCCACGGGCTGATGATGTCGGTCCGCTGGTTATGATGCGACGGGCATCGAACGGAGCGTGACCGGCCGAGCCCGCCGGCTGTGGAAGGGGTTGTTCGGATCGGAACGAAGGCTCGGATGACGAGGGTCCTCGCGGTCGCGAACCAGAAGGGCGGGGTCGGGAAGACCACCACGGCCGTGAACCTCTCCGCGGCGCTCGCCGAGGCGGGCCAGCGCGTCGTGGTCGTCGATCTCGATCCCCAAGGGAACGCCTCTACGGGGCTGGGCGTCGGTCCGGCCGATCGGAACGTGACGACGTACCACGTGATCACGGGCAGGGCCACGCCTGCCGAGGCGCTCAAGCGCACGCCAGTCGATGGACTCTGGGCGATCCCGGCGACCGTCGATCTCGCAGGCGCCGAGATCGAGCTGGTCAGCCAATTCGCACGCGAAACGCTGCTGAAACGAGCGCTCGAGCCGCTCATCGGGGAGTGGGACATCATCCTGCTGGACTGCCCGCCGTCGCTCGGGCTGCTGACCGTCAACGCTCTCGCGGCATCGGACGAGGTGCTGGTCCCGATCCAATGCGAGTACTTCGCCTTGGAGGGCCTCGGGCAGCTGCTGAAGAATCTCCGTCTGGTTCAGCAGAGCGTGAACCCCAACTTGAGGTTGAATGGAATCGTGCTGACGATGTACGACGCGCGGACGAAGCTCGGTGAGCAGGTCGTCGCCGAGATCAGGTCGTACTTCGGCGACGCCGTATACCGCGCCGTCGTCCCGCGGAGCGTCAGGCTCTCGGAGGCCCCTGGTTTCGGGCTCCCGATCGCGATGTACGACCCATCGTCCCGGGGGGCTGAAGCCTACCGACGCCTCGCGGCCGAGTTCATGGCCAGGAAGCCCGATGCAGGGGCGGTGCGGATACCGTCGGGCCCAGGACCCGCGTCGATCACGGCGGAACCCGAGGCCCAGGCGGAACCCGAGGCCCAGGCGGAACCCGAGGCCCAGGCGGAACCCGAGGCCCAGGCGGAACCCGAGGCCCAGGCGGAACCCGAGGCAGGAGCGCCCGCCACGAACCAGCACGAAGAGGACATCTCGTACATCTCGGACGGCATGGCGCCGTCCACATGGCCCTCGCCCGACGCCACGGCACCGGCGAACGGCGCGCTGCCCGTCACGGCCGCGGTTCCGCCCAGGCGGTTCCGGTGGCCGTTCGGCCGAACGAAGGGAGGCAACCCGTGAAGCGAGGAGGCCTGGGTCGCGGACTCTCGGCCCTGATCCCGGCCGCGGCCGAGGAACGCGGGCTCCTGGACATCCCTGTCGACGCGATCGCGCCGAACCCGAAGCAGCCTCGAGCGGACTTCCCCGAGGAGTCCCTCGCAGCTCTGGCACGCTCGATCCAAGAGGTTGGGGTGCTCCAGCCGATCGTGATCCGGGCTCGGGACTCCGGCTACGAGCTGATCGCGGGCGAGCGCCGGCTCCGAGCAGCCAAGTTGGCCGGCCTCGTCACGATCCCTGCCGTCATCCGCGAGACCGACGATTCCGAATCCCTGCGGGAAGCGCTCATGGAGAACATCCACCGCGAGGACCTGGGCCCACTGGAGCTCGCCGCCGCGTTCGAGGAGCTCCTCGAGGACCTCGGCGTCACCCAGGAGACGGTCGCGGATCGGCTCGGGTACTCGAGAGCTCACGTCGCGAACACGATCCGACTGCTCGGCCTGCCTCCGGACGTCCAGCGCCTCCTCGCCGACGGGCGGATCCAGGCTGGCCACGCCCGCGCACTCCTCGCGCTCTCGGACGACGACGCGCGATCGTCGGTGGCGTTGCGGATCGCCGCGGAGGGCATGTCGGTCCGGGAGGTCGAACGCCTGGTCAGAACGTACGTGGCTCCCCCAGCCGCCCATGGCGTCGTCGACCACGCGAGGGACCCCTCGCTGGATGCGGTGGAGGAGCTCCTCTCCGACCTGCTCGGCACGCGCGTGCAGGTGTCGCTCGGGAAGCGAGCGGGCCGCATCGTGATCGGGGTGGGTTCCCCGGAGGACCTCGATCGCATCGTCGGGCTCATGAGCGGCGCGCCGGCCCGCGTCGCAGACCCGGACCTCGACGCGGAGCACGTGCTGGTCGACCCGTGACCGCGACCCCTTCCGCCGAGCTCATCCGAGCATCGAGGGCCGCGATCCTCGGAGCCGCCGTCGGTGCGATCCTGGTTCTCATGGCAGCTCCGAAGACCGTCAGCCGCGGACTCGCTCCCGGGACGCGACGCAGTCCGTGATAGTAAAGCAGGCTGACTATATGGAACGTGCACCGAGGACCCAGCGAGACGCGGCGCCTGGATCGGTCAGCGTCCGGCCGCGCGCGTGCCCGTCGGCTCGGCGATACGAACCTCGTCCCCGTCCGATGGATCGGTTCCTTCGAAGAAGCGTTCGACCCCCTCGGCGATCGCCGCGGCGATCCGCGCCCGGAAGGCCTCGGAACGCAGCGCGTCCTCCTCGCCCGGATTGGTGATGAAGCAAGGCTCGACGTGGACGGCGGGCATCCTCGTCTCGCGCAGGAGCGGCAGCCACTTCGGGTGGGTTCGGCAATCGGTCAGGCCGAGGCGGGTGAGCTCCTCGAGGATCAGCTCGGCGAGCCGCTGTCCGGACGCGGACGTCCAGCCCGGCCGGCCGCAGTAGAATGCGGTCGCGCCTTCCGCCTGGGCCTCGGCATCCGAGTTGAGGTGGATGGAGACGAGCAACGTCGCGCCGGCCTCGTTCGCTCCGCGCGCGCGCTCGGCGACGCTCGGGTTCTCGTCGGTCGCCCGGAGGATCAACGGCTCCGCACCGCGCGTGGCCAAGTCGCGAGCGGTGGCCAGGACCAGGTCGAACGCCACCGACGCTTCCTGCAGGCCGGTCGGGCCGGTCGCCCCCGGTTCACCGACCCCGTGTCCGGCGTCCAGCGCGATCGTCGCACCCGGGAGTTGCGTGGGCGAGAGTTCGCGGAGCGCCTGTCGCTCGCGGACCGCGGCCGATCCGGGGCCCGCCAGCCCCTTCTCGGTGGCATCCGAGCCGTGCCGTAGTCGCGAGAAGGCCTCGATCGTGGACGCCCCGGCGATCCCGTCGTCCGGCAAGCCCACGTTCCGTTGGAAGTCTCGGGCGGCCCGGTCGGTCCTGGGACCGAAGATGCCGTCCTCCTTGCCCGCATCGAAACCGAGGAGGTTGAGGGTCGACTGCAGGGCCCGGACGTCGTCGCCGCGGACCATCGGGTGGCGAAGGTACAGCGAGCGGTCGCCGAGCGAGTACCCGGCTTCGACCATCTCCTGCCAGGTCCCCGGGCCCACGAGGCCGTCCACCAGCAGGTGGCGGCGCTGCTGGAACTCGCGAACCGCGGCCTCGGTACCGCGACCGAAGACTCCGGTGGCGTCGGGTTCGGTCCCGAACCCGAGTGCGTGAAGTCGGACCTGGATATCCCGGACGTGCTTGCCCGCGGCGCCAGGGCCCATGGTATTCATGCTCCTATCGTGCCACGCGGCCCGGCGGTGCGACCCGCCGAGGCTCCGTACGGCCCAGCGTCGTCCCGGCGCGGGAGGACCGGAAAGGCGCTCGGTCGATCCGAGTGGCCGGTGCCGTCCGCGGATCGAGGCCGCGTCAGGCGGCCATGAACGGTTCGATCTCGCGCAGGATGGCGTCCTTGCCCCGGGCTCCGTTCAACCGGGCTCGGATCTCGCCGCCGTGGAACAGGAGCAGGGTCGGGATGCTCATCACGCCGAACTTCAGCGTGGTCTCGGGGCTCTCGTCCACGTTGAGCTTCGCGGTGACCAGCTTGCCCGCGTATTCACGGGCGATCTCTTCGACCGTCGGCGCGATGATGTGGCACGGGGTGCACCATTCGGCCCAGAAGTCCACCAGCACCGGCACGTCCGACCTCAGCACCTGGGCGTCGAAATCCCCGTCCCTGACCGTGATCACGTTCTCACTCATCGCTTCGACTCCTCTCATGCGTGGGACCGGCTGGCCGCCGGCCCACGTGGCGAACAACGCGGTCCCAGGTGGGGAGTATTCCCTGTTCGCAGCCGTGATGGCGACGGCCCGAGGAGACGGTACGAATCGGCATCAGTGGCCGAGCGATTCGAGGTACCGCTCGGCGTCGATGGCGGACTGAGCGCCCATCCCGGCGGCCGTGATCGCCTGGCGGTAGATGTGATCGACGACGTCGCCGGCGGCGAAGACGCCTTCGACGCTCGTCCGGGTCGTCGGTTCGTCAACGACGACGTAGCCGCCGTCGAGCCGGAGCTGCCCCTCGAACAACGACGTGTTCGGCGTGTGTCCGATCGCGACGAAGATCCCGCTGGCGGGCACGTCGGCCACCTCGTCGGTCTTCACGTTGCGCACCCGCGCACCGGCGACGACATCGTCACCGAGGACCTCGTCGATCACCGAATCCCAGACGAACGAGACCTTCTCGTGGGCCAGCGCGCGATCCTGCATGATCTTCGAGGCGCGGAGCGTGTCGCGCCGGTGGATCACCGTGACGTGCGTCGCGAACCGAGTCAGGAACAGCGCCTCCTCGAGCGCCGAGTCGCCTCCGCCGACGACCAGCAGCTCCTTCCCGCGGAAGAAGAAGCCGTCGCAGGTGGCGCACGTCGAGACGCCCCGACCGAGGAGCTTGCGTTCTGAGTCCAGGCCGAGCATCCGAGCCGTCGCGCCGGTGGCCACGATCAGCGACCGCGCGAACCAGATCTCGTCGCCGGAAGCGACGCGGAACGGCCGCGAGGAGAGGTCGATCGACGTCGCCGCTTGATGGAGGAGTTCGGCGTCGAACCGCGCGGCCTGCTTCTCCATGGCGTCCATGAGGTCGGGACCGAGGATCGCGTCGGGGAAGCCCGGGTAGTTCTCGACCTCGGTCGTGAGCATCAGCTGGCCGCCCGCGTCGACCCCCTTGAGGACCAGGGGCTTGAGGTTCGCGCGCGCCGCGTACAACGCCGCCGTGAGTCCGGCGGGCCCGGATCCGAGGATGACGACGTCTCGTCCGACGCCCGGATCCTGGTGCTCGGCTTCTCCGTCCACGGCGTGCATCCTAGGCCATGGAACGGCCGGGCACGGTGCGCTTGTTCCGGCTCGTCGCGCTGCTCGTCAGCCCGCGAGCGGTTCGCTGACGGAGTAGACCGGGAAGCAGTCCTTGATCGTCACCGCGATCAGCTCGACACGGGGTCGGGCTCCCGAGGACGTCGACGTGACGAACCCGACGATCCACACCGGCTGTCGCTGGTAGACGCCCCGTTCCGCGTAGACGACGATCGCGGAGTCGGGTTGACCGCTCGCCCGCCGGGCGCAGGGCACGCCGGCGACGGCATCAGGCGCGATCGTGGGCGACGCGCCGGCGAACTCAGGCGCCGACCGGTTCCCGCCGGGCGGGCCGGTCGCCGCCGGGGCGCCACCGACGCCCGCGGCGCTGGACCGGCTGGTGCCGGTGAGCGTGTCGAGCACACGATGCAGTTCGTCCTTCGACACGGCCGGCGCTCGTTCGGCTGCCCCGGGGCTCGCCGCCGCCCCGGAGGTGGACGCGCCCCCGCCGCCGCCCGGGTGGAACACGAAGACCACCGCGACCAGGGCGGCAGCGGCCGCCAGGCCGACGGCCGCCGCGATCGCGCCGCGCCGACGCGCCCGGTGCTCGGCCAGTGATGACACCCGGGGGGCTGACGGCTCGCCGGCCGCCGCCGCGACCGAACCGGCGTCCACCCACGGCGACGCCAGCTCGGGAAGATCGTGGAGCGCGTCCATCGCGAGGCGGGCGACGCCCAGTTCATCCCGGCAGCGCGCGCACGTCGCGAGATGGGCTTCGACGTCGGCGGCCTCCGCCTCCGAGGCTTCGCCGTCCGCGTAGACGGCGAGCAGCTCCTCGGGATGTTCGGCGTCGGCGTTCGCGTCCTGCCCGCCGGTCGCGCGGGTGAGGTCGTCGCTCGGGTTGGGGTCTCGTGGTCGGCTCATGGCAGCTCGGTCTTGGACGGCGGTTCGGCCACGATCGGTTCCCGGCCAACCGATCCGGCGGAGCCTGGGTCCGTTTCGGGCTCGGCCCCGGCGCCCAGCGCTCGACCCATCGCGAGCCGTCCCCGGTGCAGGCGCGACTTCACGGTCCCGAGCGGAACGTCGAGGATGTCGGCGACCTCCTCGTACGCGCGCCCCTGGATGTCGTGGAGCACCAGCACGGCACGGTACTCGACGGGCACGGCGAGCAGCGCCCGTTGGACGTCCACAGCCGCGGCGGCGCGGTCGCCATGGTCGGGCGCCGGGGGAGGCTCCGGGAGCTCCTCGTGACTCAGCACCGTTCCCTTGCGGCGTCGCAGGATGTCGTAGCTCGCGTTCACGGCGATCCGGTGCAGCCACGTGCTGAACGCCGCGTCCCCTCGGAAGCTCCCGAGCCGTCGGTAGCACGAGAGGAACGTGTCCTGGGTCGCGTCGCGCGCGTCCTCTTCGCGCCCGAGCATCCGGTAGGCCAGGTTGTAGACGCGCCGCTCGTGCCGTCGAACCAGCTCGGCGAAGGCCGCCTCATCCCCGCCGGCCGCCCTGGTGACGAGTTCGGCGTCGGGCTGATCCGAACCGAGGCTCACGTCGCCGGAGTCTACCCCGGGCCGGTGGCTCGACCGAGGTGCCGCATCGCTCACGCGAGCGAATGGAACTCCTTCTCGGTCGCGTGCTGCACCTGGTACTGCTTCAGGTACGGCAGGTACTGGAGGAAGAGGGTCGGGGCCTTCTCGGAGACGGTCACCGTGACGGTCCCCTCGTCGTCGATCGAGAACGCGAGCATCTTCGCCTTCGGATCCTGATCGGCGAGCGTCGCGACGGCCACGGCCTGGGCATGGTTCCCATTCTTGACGCCGTGGTAGTCGTCCGCGGCCGCCTGAGCGGCGGCTCCGGCCGCGTTGCTCGCACGGATCTGGGTCAGGACGACCTGCCCGGCTTCCTCGACGACCAGGACCAAGAGGATGAAGATGAACACCGCCCGCACGACGAACCCGCTGACCACCGCCCCCCGCTGGTCACGGTGGAGCGCCCGGGCCCCTCGCCCGGCGCGCCGCGCGCGTTCGGGTGGGCCGGCGTCGACGTTCGTTCGCATGCTCATCGGTCCCACGTCATAGCGAAGTATCGGAACGTGACGCCCCGGACCAAAGCCCTCCCGCGTCGAAAGTTGTAGGCCGTCAGCGGCGGGCCGTCAGCTCCGGCGCCGGCGACGGATCAGCCGCTTCAACAGCTGGACCTCGGGGATGTGGAGCAGGGACGCGACCCCGAGGAACGTCGCGCCGCCGGCCGCGATCCCGAGCACGACCTGCACCAGCTGGCCGACGAACCTCGGCGCGACGGGCCCGGGGCCGCCGATCAGCCACGACACGCCGAACGCGACGCCACCTGCCGCCAACGCGGCGATCGAGGTACGCAGGATCGTCGAGCCGATCGCGCGATCGTCCATCGCCGGGAGCCACCACCGCAGCGCCAGGTAGGAGAACAGCGCGGCGAAGACGTACGAGATCGAGAACGCGAGGGCCAAGCCCTCGACGCCCATGATCGGGAACAGCAGGAAGTTCCCCGCGATGTTGATCGCGGTCGCGACGAGATTGATCAGGGCCGGGGCTCGCGTGTTCTGGGTGCCGTAGAACGCGCGCGCGAACAGCTGGAAGGCGGAGAAGAAGGGCAATCCGATCGCGAAGAACACGAGGATCCGGGCGACGAGGTGCGCCGCGGCGGCCGTGGTGGCGCCGTGCCGGAGCGTCGCGAACACGATCGGTTGCGCGAGGGCGATGTAGCCGACCGCCGCCGGCACGACGATGAACACGGTCGAGCGCAGGCCCATGCTGAGGAGCTCGCCGAACCCGCGGCGGTCCCGCGTGGTCCACCTGGCGGACATGGCGGGCAGCAGCGCCGTCATCACGCTGACCGAGTAGATCGCGTGGGGGAGCTGGAAGAGGATGAACGCGCTCGCGTACGCGGCGTACCCACTGACCGAGACCGACAGGATGATGACCGTGAGGAGCGCGAGCTGGTTCGTTGCGACGTAGAGGAACACCCAGCCGGAGAGCCGAACGATCCGGTGGACGGCCGGGTCGCGCCAGCCCGGCTGGAACCGGTAGCGGAAGCCTGTCGCTCGCAGGGAGGGCAGGAGCGCGAGGGTCATCGCGACGACACCGAGGGTCGTCCCGATCGCGAGCACGTATGCCTGCACCGTCGTGACGCCGTCCACGTCGCCGGCCGGCGCCGCCGGGAGCAGCATGAACGTGACCATCGTGGCGATCACGATCAGGTTGTTGAGGACGGGGGCGAACATCGGCGCGGCGAAGCGACGGTGGGCGTTGAGCAGCCCGGATGCGATCGCGCCGATCCCGTAGAAGACGATCTGCGGCATGAACCACCGCAGGAAGAACGTCGCCAGCGCCCGCTCGGCCTCGGCGTCGGGTCCCGATCCGAGCCGGCGCGTGTAGAGATCGACGATCCACGGGGCCGCGACGATCGTTAGCAGGGTCATCCCGGTGAGGACGACCATCGCGATCGACAGCATCGAACGGGCCGAATCCCACGCGGCGGCGATGGTGCGCTTCGTCATGTGCTCGACGAACACGGGGACGAAGACCGACGTCAGGACCCCGCCGAGGATCAGCTCGTAGACGATGTTCGGCGTGTTGTTCGCGACGCCGTACGCGTTCGCCCGGATCGTGGTCAGGCCGAGCGCGGCGGCGATCACGCTGAGCCGGAGGAACCCGGTCACGCGCGACAGGGTCGTGCCAGCGGACATCACGGCCGTGTGCCGGACGAACGAATCCTGGACGGCGCGGTCGTCGGTCTCGTCGGGTGTCAGGACCTCCGTCGTCGGGTCACCCCCATCCCCCACCGGACCGCAAGGACGAGCCCGGCCCCGACGGTGATGATCAGCGCGACCAGGTTGTACGCGGTCGACCGGACGATGACCTGGCTCTCCGCGATCGTCGTGGCGCCCGAGAGCGTCGTGACGCGCACGTTCAGGGGGAAGCGGCCGGTGGTCTCAGCCCGCACCTGGAACTGCATCGCGACGGTCGCGTTCGGTGGCAACGTCCGCGGCTGGACTCCTCCCCCCGCGAACACGAGGCGTGGACCCGCGTCGAGTGCCACCCGAACGTGCAACGAGTACTGCGAGCCGTTGCTGATCGTGAGCTGGAGGTTCCCCTTACGCGACGTGAGGGTGAACTTCTTACCGTCGGGCGGCGCCGAGACCTTGCCGTACGTCTGCGCGATCGCGCCGCGCGGGCCATCGACGGCGTCGATGTATCGCAGGCCGAGGGCCGGGGCCACGACGAACGTCCCTCCCTCGGCGGTCAGCAGGTCGGTCCCAAGCGTGGATTGGGCGGCGATCGCATCCGGCCCGGTGGCCGTCACGCGGAACTGCCGGAGACCGTCCTGGGCGGAGCGGAGCCGGTCGAGGTAGGACGGTGCGAAGCCGGCGTGGTGCCTAACGGGCAACCCGACCGTGCCGGCCGGGAGCGCGACGCCGGTGGGGCCGACGAAGTTCGAGACCCGGAGCCGGCGGAGCCAGGGCGACGACGCCACGAGCCTGATCAGGTTCGGGTAGACGGCGGCCGGCGCCGGATCGGCCTGCGGGAAGAGCATCGCCACGCCCCGGGCCGCCGTGCCGGGCGCCTCGAGCCAGGTCGCCGCCATCTCGCCGAGCGCGGCGTGGGCGGCGAGGACCGGATCGTCCGGATAAGCCGCGGTGAGCGCGGCGAGATGCGCGTCCGGCAGGATCGCGAGGGCGCTCCGCCGCCCGACGACGACGTCGGCGAGCGATGCCGGGCTCCGCGGCAGACCCACGGGCGTCGGGATCGTGTCCGCGTCGAACAACAGGATCTGGACCCCGCCGTCGACGAGTCGGACGAACGACTTCCCGTCGAGGTCCGATGACGGCGGTCGGAAGACCGTCGTCGACGGCGCCACCGACAGGGCGCGGCCCACGTCCGTGCGCCCGCGCGCGATCAGCGTGGCGAGGTTCCCCAAGCCCGAGCGCTCGATCGCCGGGAGATTGGCGTCGGCGAACGGGAGCGCAACGGTCTCGACCGACGCCGAGCCCGCGATGCGGACGAGGGCGGTCAGGACGCGAGCCGCGTCGGCCGCACCGGCGATCCCGACGGGCACGGTCTGGACCCCGTTCGGCCTGACGATCCGGTACCCGTCGGCCATCGTGGCGAGCTCGGTCAGCAACACGGGGGAGATGGCCAGATCGACGGCAGGTGGGTCAGGGCGGTCGAGCGCCGAGACGATCCGATCGATCCTGCCTCCCGGTGCGATGTCGGCTTCGATCGGGCCGGGCTCGAAGACCCCGTCGGGCCCGACCTGCATCGGTCCGGCGAGCTCGAACGTCCATGCGAGGTTCAGCGCGGCGCTGGGTTGCGGGGTGATGAAGATCATCGGCGTACGGATCGTCGCCAGGAGCGCGTCCCCGCCATGGAGGGCGATGCGCAGGGGATAGAGGAGCGGCCGCGTCTCGCTGAGGCCGGGGACCTCGTCCAGCGCCTGACGGACCGCGAACGACCGCTCGCCGGCGGCGGGGATCGAGCCCGGTTCGGTGAACGTGGTCGTGAACAACGGCGTCGTGGTGTCCGACGTGAGCGACTCCTCGTAGACGGACCTGGAGGTCGTGGGGAACCCGATCGTCAGCGTGAGCGTGACGTCGGTGATCGCCTGCGCGGTCGGGTTCGTGACGCGGACCTTGATCGAAAGGGGCTTCGTCGGCGCGTTCCAAGCGGACTGCGACGACAGGGTCATCGTCACCGGCTGATCCTGGGACTGCGCCGCCCGCGCCGACCCTGGTAGCCCCCCGAGCACCGCGATGAGCAGCACGAACGGGAGCGCGAGGCGTTGCATCGGACCGGGCTCATGGTAGCAGCGGACCCTCCGCACCGAGCGTGCGGCGGTCACGAGGTTCGGGCCCCGGCCGCCCCGACGGCCGACCTCACGACGCCGCCACGGCGAGCGTGGCCGAGGCTCGCTCGATCACGTCGCGTTCGCTGCGATAGTCGGCCCGTTCGATCGAGTCCGCCAGCGCGAACCACCGGACCTCCTCCATCTCGTGGTCGTGGTTCGCGATGTCGCCCCCGGTCGCGCGCATCAGGAAGAACGTGACCGTCTTGCGGACGCGTTCGCCTTCCCATACGTAGACGTACGACACGTCGCCGAGCGGTCCGACGATCTCCGCCACGAGGCCGGTCTCCTCACGCACCTCCCGGACGGCCGTCTCGGATGGCTCCTCGGTGGGTTCGACCAGGCCCTTCGGCAGCCCCCATGCGAGCGAGCCGTCGCGGCGCCGGCGGGACGCGAGCGCCACGTCGTATGCGAGCGGACCGCCTCCGCTATCGTCAGTCTGCTTTACGACCACGCCACCGGCAGAGTGCTCGAACCGCGTCCGCATCGGACGCTCACGGTACCGCAGGGCGCGATGCAGCGGCGGGTATGCTCGGTGGGTCATGACGCCGACCGAACAGACCGGCGCCGCCCTCGTTCCCGTCGACCCCATCGCAGCCGAGCTTGGCGAACGCTTCGCGCAGGCCGGCCGGCGGCTCTACCTCGTCGGTGGGGGCGTCCGGGACGCGATGATGGGACGGCCGTCGGCCGGCGAGATGGACTTCGCCACGGACGCGCACCCCGAGTCGACGATCCGGATCCTCCAGGGATGGGCGAGGGGGATCGCGCTGCCGGGGATCCGGTTCGGCACGGTCGGCGCGAAGCGCGAGGGCGTGTTGCTGGAGGTCACGACGTTCCGCAAGGAGGTCTACCCGGAGGACGACCGGCACCCCCACGTCACGTTCGCCGACGAGCTCGAGGTCGACCTGTCGCGCCGGGACTTCACGGTGAACGCGATGGCCGTGCGCCTGCCGACCGGTGAGTTCGTCGATCCGTTCGGTGGCGTGCGGGCATTGGCGGCGCGAACCCTCGACACGCCGCTCGACCCGGACGTGTCGTTCGGCGACGATCCGCTCAGGATGCTGCGCGCGGCGAGGTTCGCCGCGAGGCTGGAGCTCACGCCCGCGCCGCGGGTGATCGCCGCGATGCGGGAGATGGCGGCGCGGCTGTCGATCGTCTCGGCCGAACGGATCAACAAGGAGCTCTCGCTGCTCCTGCAGGCTCCCGCTCCCGGCGCCGGGATCGGGCTGATCGTCGAGACGGGGCTCGCGGAGGTCTTCCTCCCCGAGCTCCCCGCGCTGCAACTCGAACAGGACCCGGTACATCGCCACAAGGACGTGCTTCGGCACACGATCGCGGTCGTGGAGCGCTGCGACGGCGACGATCTCACGCTGCGGCTGGCCGCCCTGTTGCACGACGTCGGCAAGCCCGCCACCAGGGAGTTCACGTCCGCCGGCGTGCAGTTCCACCACCACGAGGTGGTGGGCGCGCGGATGGCGGAGGCTCGCCTGAAGGCGCTGCGCTACCCGAACCAGGTCGTCGATGATGTGACGCAGCTGGTGCTGCTGCATCTGCGGTTCCACTCCTACAAGGAGGGTTGGACCGACGCGGCGCTCCGCCGGTACATCCGCGACGCCGGTGGCCCGGGGCTCCAGCTCGACCGCCTGAACCAGCTGGTGCGCGCCGACTGCACGACGAGGAACGAAGCGAAGGCGAAGGCGCTGGCGGCCCTGCAGGACGACCTGGAGCTGCGGATCGCGCGCCTGGTCGAGGAGGAGAGCCTCGAGCAGCTGCGGCCGCCCTTGGACGGCACGCAGGTGATGGCGCACCTGGGGATCGAGCCCGGGAGGGTCGTGGGCGAGGCGCTCGCCCACCTCCTGGAGCTCAGGATCGAACGCGGGCCGATCTCGGAGGACGAGGCGTACGAGCTGCTCGACGCCTGGGCGGGTGAACGCGGGATCGGAGGAGCCGGGTGAGGGCCCGTGTCCCGGCTCGCGTCATCGGCGCGTCGATGATCGCCGTCGGGCTCTTCACCGTGGCGTGCGGGGCCCGTGATCTCGGGATCCGGGACCGTCGTCGACACGGAGGTGGCGGTCGGTCCCATCGACGCGAGGTGTCGAACGAGTTCGTCGTGACGCTCGCGGTCGGGGTCGGCGTGTCGGGTTCGACGCTGCACCTCGGGCTCGCACACGGGACCGCGGTGGAGGGCGACCCGACGATCATGCAGGACCAGGTCAGCGGTGGTTCGTCGGCGACGAAGGGAGGGTGAACGCGGTGCGAGCGAGCGCGCCGTTGACCGGTGCTGTATCGGGGAGGATCCGCGATGTTCCCGCCCGATGGGCGGTCGTGGGATCGGTCCTCACCTTGGGGCTGGTCGCTTCGAGCGCCCCGTTCGCGGCTGCGTCCGCATCGCCGTCAGCCCCGTCGAAGACGTTCTGCGCGAACGTCCTCGCATGGATCCCCCACCACGCCCACGTCGGCGACGGGGTAGACGTCGAGTCGGGCCTCGAGAACTGCGGGACCAGAGCGGCCTGGATCCGGTTCGAGTTCGCGTTCACGGGTCCGTGCCATCTGTCGGACCGCGCCACGAAGCGCTACCACATGCCGGCGGGGGCGGGGTTCGGTTCGTCGGCGTTGTTCATCGTGCCCTGCGCCGGACGCTACAAGCTGGTCGTGAAGGCGTTCCATGGGACCCGGCGCCTGGATCGGGCGGTTCGACACATGCGGGCGAGGGCCTGACCCAGCGCCCTCATGGGGCCCGCGCGTCGTCCCGCATTGAGTCGCGCAGATCCACCACGCCGGTGCGAAGGATCGCGCGCTCGTAGTCCCTCGTTGGTGCCATCGAGCAGCTCGATCCGCCGATCACGACCGGACCCGCAAGACGAGGTACGCGGCGAGGTATGCGAGCCCGCCGATCGCGCACACAGCCGGATACGGCCCGCCGCTCTCGCTCCCGTGTCATCCCGCAGGATGTCAAGTTCGCTTTACAGGTCATTTCTTCAAGGGGGGGAGAGTGAGCCAGGGAGGATCCGACACGCGAGCGATTCCAGCCGCTGGGGTCGGCACACAGCCGACGGGACCGGCGGAACGCTCCGACGGCCCCTCGGATACGGGACGGTGATCGGACGCTTGCGGTTCTAAGCGGGCTTCTTCGTGTCCCAGAAGACCTTGTCGATGTCCGCGATCGCGTCGAGGAGCTGCTGGCCCTGCGCCGGGTCCAGGGACTTCTTCGACTCGCCCGCGGCCTTCGTCGCCTTCCAGAACAGCTCGTGCAGCTCCGGGTGCGCGGCGAGGTGCTCGGGCTTGAAGTAGTCGGTCCACAGGACCCAGAGGTGGTGCTTCACCAGGTCGGCGCGCTCCTCCTTGATCGCGACGGCGCGCTCGCGGAAGACCGGGTCGTCGGAGTCCTGGTACTTCTGCTGACACGCCTTGACGGACTCGGCCTCGATCCGTGCCTGCGCCGGGTCGTAGACACCGCACGGGAGGTCGCAGTGCGCATGGACCGTGCGGGTCGGCGCGAAGAGCTTCGATAGCATCGTCGGCTCCATCTCCCTTCCTTCGTCCGAGACTGGGTTCCCGATGGTCGAAGCGCAAACCTATCACGCCCTCGCGAAGCGCCGTCCGGTGGCGTCGGCGCTGCTCGTGGGCCTCGCAGCGGTCTGCGTGGCGGCCTCGGCCTGGGCGCGATGGCGACCGTTCCGCGTCGTCGTGGAGGGCGACAGCATGCTCCCGGCGTTGGCGCCCGGCGACTGGCTCGTGGCCACCGGCGAAGGGAGGATCCGCTCGGGGTCGATCGTCGTGGTCGAACACCCCGGGCGCCCGGGGTTCGAACTCGTCAAGCGGGTCGAGCACGTGCCCGGGGATGCGGCGCCTGGCGGGCGTGTCCTGGCGCACGACGAGTACTGGGTCGCCGGCGACCGTGCCGATGCGAGCACCGACAGCCGGACGTTCGGCCCCGTGCCGCGCGCCGCGGTGCGCGGCGTCGTGCGGTTCCGCTACGGGCCGATGTCGAGGTTCGCCGCGGTCGACGGCGTTCGGCGGCGTTCGCCGCGCCGGTAGAGCGCCACGACCAGCACCGTGATCGGCAGCATCAGGACCCACGAGCATTCGGCCCACTCGGGGCTCGCGAACGCGAGGGGGATCGACAGCGCGAAGACCGCGGCGAGGATCAGCGGGCGCCACATCCCGTTCAGCGATGCGTACGACGGGTCGACCTCCTCCGAGAGCAGGCCGCGCCGCACGGACCAGAAGGTGATCGCGCCCGACAGCACGCCGGCGACGGCCATGCTCGCGGCGTAGAGGACGACGGCGACCGTCGTGTTGCCGTAGCGCCCGAGCACGGCCGTGGGGAACGGCAGGAACGAGATCGACAGCAGGAACGCGAGGTTCAGCACCACCAGGCCACCGTCGAGCCGGTCGATCGCCAGGAACTTGCGGTGGTGGGCGCGCCAGTAGATCGCGATCACGACGAAGCTGAGCAGGTAGCCGAAGTACGCGGGACCGAGCGCGGCCAAGCGGTGGGCGAGCAGCCGACTCGTGACCTCGGTCGAGAGGTCCGGCGGGATGATCGGCACCCGGAGGTCCAGGACCAGGAGGGTCATCGCGATCGCGAAGACCGCGTCGCTGAACAGCACCAGGCGTTCGACGCCGCGCTCGCGAACCATGGCGTCGAAGCGCTCCCGCGAGGTCGGCTCCCGGCTCACGTCCCTAGCCCGCGGCTGGCGTCGCGATGTCCGTCGGCACCTCTCGCTCGACGCGCCATCGCGTCGAACCCTCTGGCGCGGTGACGTCGAACGTCTCGTCGGCGGCACGCAGCCGGTAGCGGCGGAGGCGGCGACCGCCCTGCTCGACCAACGCCGAACCGAGCAGCTCGACCGGTTCCTCCTCCCCGCCGACGATCACGGCGACGGGGGTCTGCTCCGCCCGCCCCGCCTCGTGGAACCGGAGGCGCACGTACCTCGGGCGCCGGACCCATGCCAACAGGACCGGGGGCCAGACCAGGAACAGCACCCCGGTGATGCCGACGATCGTCGCGACCGAAAGGTCCCAGACGTTCAGCAGCGCCACGAGGATCAGCGCCGCGAGCACGCGCGGGATCGTGAACGCGATGTCCTGGATCGCGAACACGCGACCACGGTACCGGTTCGGCAGCGACTCCTGGACGATGGTGTCGGCCGGCGTCTTGCGCCAGGGGAACGTCATCGCGAGCGTGAACGTCAGCAGCAGGATCGTGACGCCCGTGATGTGCAGCGATACGAGGATCCCGGCCACGCCCGCGATGCCGAACGCCAGGGCCATGATCCGTTGCCGGTTCAGCCGCGACTCGAGGAACCCGACCGTGACCATGCCGGCCAGGACGCCGAAGCCGGCCGCGATCACGATGTTCGAGTACGACGCGATGCCCTGCTTGTATTGGTCCTTGAAGACGATCACGGAGAGCACCGCGACGGTGTTGATGAGCATCTGGTCGTAGAACACGGAGGTCACGGCAGCGAGGGCCGGCGGCGTCGCGAACAACCGGCGCGCACCGGAGGCGAAGTCCCGCATGACGCGCGCCAGGTCCTCGCGGAGGCGCCCGATCGGGCGGTCCGCGCGCAGGGGGTCGACGATCCGTGAGGCGAACCACGACGCGACCGGCCACAGCACGACGGCCGCCGCAAGGAGCGCTCGGGGATCGACCCGTCCGGCGACCCGCGAGCCGATCGCGAGGCCCGCGGCCGTGATCACCGTCCCGGCCGAGCCGGTGATGGCGTTCCCGACCAGGAGGTCCTGATCGGTCACGAGCGACGGGTTCACGGCGCCGGCCGTCGTCAGGTAGAAGCGGTTCGACGAGACGACCAAGAGGGAAAGCGCGTAGATCGCCCAGTCGGCGTCGACGAACAGGAGCGGCACGAGGCACGCCGCTTTTAGCACGGGCGTCCAGACCAGGATGAGGCGGCGCGACCACCGGTCGATGAAGACGCCGGCGAAGGGCCCGATCAGCGAGAACGGGATGATCAGGAGGGCGACGGCCTTCGCGACCTGCGCGGCCGTCCCCTGGCTGTCGGTGTCCAGGAACACCAGGCGCGCGAACACGAACGCCTGGAACAGTCCGTCGGCGAACTGGCTGACGTATCGGGCGGAGACGAGCCGAGCGAAGTCCTTCGACGCGAGCGCTTCACGGGCGCGCGCGACGACGCCGTGGCCGGTGTCCGGGGTTCGCATCCCGTGCATCCTACGCAGGGCCGGCGCCCCCGCATACGAGCGAACGTGCGCGGGCGCCCCGATCGCCCGCGGGCGACGCGTCGCGGGCGGGTGGGATCAGGACGTGGCGTGCTGCTCGGTCGCGCTGCGCTCCGAGGCCTCGTTGTCGAAGAAGTTCGACCAGTCGGCGTTCGCGGACGCGCCGTTGCCGAGGATGAAGCCCTCGACCATCTCGCGCGCGGCGTCGTCGGAGAACTGGACCGGCGGGGTCTTCATGAAGTACGCGCTGGGACCGATGATCGGGCCCGCGATGCCTCGGTCCTTCGCGAGCTTCGCGCAGCGGACCGCGTCGATCACGATGCCGGCGGAGTTCGGGGAGTCCCAGACCTCGAGCTTCAGCTCGATCGTCATCGGGATGTCGCCGAACTCCGTGCCCTCGAGGCGGATGTGCGCCCACTTGCGGTCGTCGAGCCACGGCACGTAGTCCGACGGTCCGATGTGGATGTTGTCCTTGCCGATCCCGTCCTTGCCGTCGCGCAACTGGCTGGTCACGGACTGGGTCTTCGAGATCTTCTTCGACGTCAGGCGCTTGCGTTCGAGCATGTTCATGAAGTCCATGTTGCCGCCGAAGTTCAGCTGGCTCGTGCGCTCGAGCTTCACGCCGCGGTCCTCGAACAGCTTCGCGAGGACCCGGTGCACGATCGTCGCGCCCACCTGGCTCTTGATGTCGTCGCCGACGATCGGCAGGCCCGCGTCGCGGAACTTCCTGGCCCACACGGGGTCCGACGCGATGAACACGGGCAGCGCGTTGACGAACGCGCACCCGGCCTCGATCGCCGCCAGCGCGTAGTGCTTCGCCGCCTGCTCGCAGCCGACGGGCAGGTAGTACACGACGACGTCGGCCCGCGCGTCACGGAGCGCCTGCGCGACGTCGACCGGCGGCTCGGGCGATTCGACGATCGTCTCCTGGTAGAACTCGCCGAGGCTGTCGAACGTCGGTCCGCGCTGCACGTGCACGCCGGTCAGCGGGACGTCGGCGAACCGGATCGTGTTGTTCGGCTCGGTGTAGATCGCCTCCGAGACGTCCTTCCCGACCTTCTTCGCGTCGACATCGAACGCCGCGACCACCCGGACGTCGCGGACGTGGTACGGCCCGAGCTTCACGTGCATCAGGCCCGAGACGCGCTCCGTCGGGTCTGCGTCCTTGTAGTACTCCAGGCCCTGCACGAGCGACGAGGCGCAGTTCCCCACGCCCACGATCGCGAGGCGAACGTCGTTCGTTGACATCTCAGGCACGCTCCTTCTCCGCTTCCGACTCGGGAGTGATCGCGGGCTGCGGCTGCGGCGTGACCGCGGGCCCAGCGCCCGTACGGCGCGCGCGGGTGGTGCGCGTCGACCGCGACGACCGCGTCCGGCGAACCTCACGCTGCTCGACCTGGATCAGGTCGTCGAGCCAGCGGATGTCCGCCTCGGTCGCGGCCAGCTGGTGGTTCATCAGCGACAGCGTGTAGCCGTCGATCCGCTCCTTGTACGTCTGGAGCGAACGCTTCAGGTCGGACCCGCGCCCCTCGAGGAAGCTCCGGCGGCGTTCGAGCAGCCGGATCCGGGTCTCGGGCTTGAGGTACTGGAAGAACGCGAGGCGGACCGAGAACCCGTTGTCCTCGGTGGCCTCGTGGCCCGCTCGTTCGAGCAGGTCGCTGAACACTGCCTCACCCTCGGGGGTGATCCGGTAGACGTTCTTACGGCGACCGACGTCCTCCTTGGGGAACGTCATCTCGACCGCGCCCTGGCGCTGGAGGCGCTTGAGGGCGGGGTAGAGCGAGCCGTAGGACACCTGCCAGAAGCTGCCGAGCGTCTCGCTCAGGCGCTTCTTCAGCTGGTAGCCGTGCATGGAGCTCTCCTTGAGGAGCCCCAGGATGGCCAGCTCGAGCATCGTGCTACGGTCCCTTCCTATCGGTTCGATACATCACCTCGATACATCGTATCGATGCATCAACACGATATATCGAATCGATATATGCGTCAAACGAACCGCGAGCCGACCCCGACCGCCCCCGTCGAGCCCGTTCCACGCCGAAGGGGGCGGGTTTGCCCCGCCCCCTTCGGGTGGTACCGATGGATCCTTCGGCCGGTCAGTAGGCCGTGCGGACCCTCGCCGTGGCGTGATCCGAGTGGAAGCTGACCACGGGATCGTCCCTGACCGGGTTCGTCCCCGCGAGGACAGCGAGGCCGCCCTTCGGCGCATCCATGAACTCCTTGCAGGCCTTCACGTTGCCGAGCACGCACGTGCCCTTCGTGGCGACGGCGACCACGGTGTCCGCCTTGCCGTTCCCGAGGATCGACGTCGAGATGTAGTCACCCACCATGTACCCGAGCGTCGTGTCAGGGAGCGACGTCAGCTTCATCGGCCCCGCGAGCGTCACCGGCTTCGTCCACGTGCCGCCGCCGTCGGTCGAGGAGACGTAGCCGACCTCGAGCTGGCACGTGTTCGAGTTGCAGCTCGCGTTCGGGTAGAAGTAGTAGGTCAGCGCCAGGTGCGCCGAGCTCCCTGACGTCGACCGGTCGACGGCGATGCCGGGGATGAAATGATCGACGCCGCTGTTCGTCCCGTCGATCGGGATCCGGACGACGCTCGACCAGGTCTTCCCGTTCGTCGACGTGCTCATCACGATGTCGTTCGACGAGCAGCCGGACCGGAACCGGCAGTCGTGCCAGACCATGTAGACCTTGCCGGCGGCGTCCACCTCGGCCGAGGGCAGCGGCTCGGACCTGAGCCCACCGCCGACGCCGTGGTCGGTCTGCGAGGAGACGTTGAACGTCGAATAGGTCTTGCCGCCGTCCGTCGACACGAGCGCCTGCATCCCGCTGCCCCAGAAGGGCACGACGACCGTGCCGTCGGGCTGGGCCAACGGCTGGCCGCCGAGCCCGAAGGCGCCCGAGACGGTCGCGCTGGACCACGTCGCGCCGCCGTCCGTGGAACGGACCATCTTCATGACCTCGCCCGCGTTCGCGTCGTCCCATTCGACGTAGCAGTTCCCGTAGTTCGGGCTGCCGGACCACGTGTCGCACGCGATCCAGCTCTTGTCGTAGAAGGTGTTCCCCGGGTTGTCCGCGGCGGTCACCGGCTTCTGCCAGGTCAGGCCGCCGTCGAGCGAGCGATTCACCAGGACGTCCTCGCCCGTGCTGCCGCTGATCGACAGGCCCTCGGCCATCCAGACGTCGTGCTTCGGGTCGTAGGCCACGGCCGGGTCGCTGATGCGGTCCCACGGGCCCGGCGGGCTCGCGTAGACGGTCGTCTTCGGCATGAAGCCGTGCTTCCAGGTCGCGCCGTTGTCCTTCGATGTGGCCCACCCGATGTTCGACGAGCCGCCGTCGGTGAACCGGCCCGTCTGGAACACGGAGACGATCGTGGAGCCGAACGCGAACGTGTCGGGTTCGACCTGGGTCTTGTGGTAGCTCGAGGTGTTCTTGTACGGGTCCTTGCTGACCTTCTTGATCTTGTCCACCGCGGAGCCGTTGGCGAAGGCGGCCGCGGACAGCGCCAAGGCCGCCCCGATCGCGACCGAGACCACCATCAGCCGCCGTGCATGCGTCGATACCCGAGCCGAACGTGCCTGACGTACCCGTGCCACCGCACCCCTCCCTTTCCGCCGCGTCGCCGCGACATGCGAGCTCGACCGCGCAGTCTACGCCGCGGTCCCGTGCGCGTGCGCGGACCCTGGATGCGTGAAGAAGCCATGGATGCTGCACCGACCTGCGGCTCGCCGCCACCCGCCGCGTAGAATTGGTCGCTTCCGCAGGGGCAGTCACCGGAAGGGTTCTCGCATGGCACGCGTGCTCGTCATCGGCTGGGACGGCGCCGACTGGCGCATCCTCGATCCGCTCCTCGAACGGGGCGTCCTGCCGAACCTCCAGGCGCTGATCGACCGCGGCGGGCGTGGCGTCCTCGCGCTCGACGATCCCGACGCACTCGTGGACGGCGTGGCCGTCGTTCCTCACCGGCGTCGACCCCGCGGACCACGGCGTCTACGACATCCTCGAGTCGCGCGGGTCCTCGAAGCGCCAGTACCCGGTGACGTTCCGTTCGATCAAGGAACGCACGTTCCTCGCCGACCTCACGCGCGCCGACGTCCAGACCGTCGATGGTGAACATCCCGCTCACGTTCCCGACGCCACAGATCTCCGGCAAAGCTGATCGCCGGCGGCGTGCTGCCCAAGCGGCGTCCGTTCACGCACCCGGAGTCGCTCGAGGGCGAGCTGGCGGCCGCCGGTATCCCGTGGCCGATCAACGGGATGTCGTGGGCCACGTTCCGGAACCGTCCCGACGCGTTCGCCGAGGAGTGCTCGACGCAGTCGGCCGGGCCCGGCAGAGAGGCATGGAGCACGTGCTGGACACCACCGACTGGCGGGTCGGCGATCTGCGTGTACTTCGCGACCGACCGCATCCAGCACTGCCTGTCCCAGTACCTGTCCGACGGATCATCCCGACTACGCGGAGGCGTCGAAGACGAAGACGGCCGACCGCATCCGGGACGTCTACCGGCAGCTCGACGAGGGCCTCGGCTCGTTGGTCTCGCGGACGCACGACGACGACCTGGTCGTGTTCATGAGCGACCACGGGTTCCAGTCGTGCACCGGCGCCGTGAACATGGACCGGCTGCTGGAGCGCCTGGGCTTCCTGGACTTCACGGCCTCGCAGGCGATCTTCGGCCCGATGCAGTGGGGACCGGTCCGGACGGTCGCGCGCAAGGTCTACGACACGCTCGGGCTCCATGGGAAGGTCGCGCTCCCGCAGCCCGTGAACTGGTCGAAGACCCGCGCGTACACGAGCGTCCGCTCGACCGGCGAAGGGATCAACGTGAACCTCGCCGGCCGGGAGTCCGACGGCATCGTGGATCCGTCGGACTTCGAGCGCGTCCGCGATCAGGTGGCCGAGGCCGTCGGGTCGTTCGTCGACCCCCGGACGGGGACGAAGCCGGTCGCGCGGGTATGGCGACGCGAGGAGCTGTTCAAGGGCAGATACGCCGACGAGGCGCCGGATCTGTTGCTGGAGCCGGCGCGCTTGTGGAGCCTCACGCACGCGAAGAGCGCGGTGGAGGAAGCGGACTGGCTCGCGGGTGACCACCGGATCGAGGGCGTGCTCGCAGCCGCCGGGCCGCACGTGGCCGCCGGCGCCGCGCTCCCGGAGACCGCGCGGCTGGTCGATCTGGCACCCACGATCCTGGCGACGGTCGGCGCGCCGGCGTCGGTGCAGCATTCGGGCTCGGCGCTTCGCGAGCTCGTCGGGCAGGATGCCGCGGTGGCCGCCGGCGCCGACGCTGTGGAACCGGACGCCGACGAGGGCGCTCGGGCTGGCGCTCGACGAGACCGAGGCCGACGAGGTCGAGGAGCATCTCCGCGGACTCGGCTACATCGAGTGACCGTCGCGCCGCCTCCCACGGTCCCCGACCCCGCATAGACTCGCTGGTGGCGTGAGCGCAGCGAGCCCCCCCGGCAAGGAGCCCCGCGGCCTCCGCGCGCTCGTGGCCAACGCTTTGCCGAAGGAGCGGTTCGGCGACCACCTGACGCTGCTGTCCGGCACGGGCCAGAACATCGTGGGGTTGGGCGTGTTCGTCGTCGCCTCGCTGGGCACGAGCGTCCTGATCTCCGAACGTCCTCGGCGCACCGGCCCTCGGCCTGGTGACGCTCGCGACCCAGTTCGCCTTCATCGGCGGCGCCGGGACGCGGTTCGGCATGGACATGGCCGCCGTCCGGCGCGTGGCGATCGACGTCGGCAAGGGCGAACCCGGCCGCGCCCGCTCGGTCGTTCGCCGGGCGGCCGCGATCGCCGCGATCGTGAGCTTCGTCGTCGCCGTCGCGATGTTCGCCGGTGCCTCGTCGCTGGCGAGCGCCTTCGCCGGCGGCTCGCCCCAGGGTGTCGCGACGCGAGCGTTCCAGGCTGCGGCGCTGGCTCTTCCGTTCGTCGCCCTCTGCCAGGTCTACCTCGGCGGGACCCGCGGCCTGAAGATCATGCGGCACACGCTGACGTCTACTGGGCCGGGCAGCCGATCGCGTGGATCGCGTTGATGCTGGCCGGCTGGGTCGTGTCGGAGTCGGTCCGGGATCTCCGTGCTCGCGTACGCCGGGTCGTGGATCCTCGCGACGATCGCCGCGTGGGCGCTGTGGGAGCGCGAATCGCGCCGGTTCCCGCACATGGCCGCCGAGCCGAACGAGACCCGCGCGCTGATCCGGTACGGCGCCCCGCGGGCGCCGGCGGCGCTCCTCTCGCAGCTCCTGTTCTGGACCGACTACTTCGTGCTCGCCGCCGTCGGGAACGTGTCCGAAGCGCAGCTCGGTGTCTACGCGGCCGCGGTCCGCGTCGCGCAGTCGCTCGTGCTCTTCCTGATCGCGGTGAACTACATGTTCAGCCCGTTCGTCGCGGACCTGCATGCGCGCGGCGAGCGGGACAAGCTGAACGGCCTCTACAAGTCGCTCACGCGCTGGACGCTCGCGGGGACGATCCCGCTGCTGCTGCTGCTCCTCGTCGAACCCGCCGCCGTGCTCCGGATCTTCGGCGCGGGGTTCGGCTCGGGCACGACGGCGCTGCGGATCCTGCTGATCGGCCAGTCGGTGAACGTGGCGGTCGGCAGCGTCGGTTTCATCCTGATCATGGTCGGGCGGACGGGGTGGGACCTGATCGTCTACGCGGGGTCGTTCGTGCTGGACCTGCTCGTCGCGCTGCTGCTGGTGCCGAAGTTCGGTGCGAACGGCGCGGCGACCGCGCAGGCGGTGACGCTGACGGTATCGAACGCCGTGCGCCTCTGGCTGGTGTGGCGGTTCGTCCGGATCCAGCCGTTCAGCCGCGCCTACGCGCGCCTCGCGATCCCCGCGGCCGCCGGGCTCGTCACGATGGTCGCGATGCACCTGCTCCTCGCCGGCGCCGTCTGGTGGGTCGAGCTGATCGTCACCGGCGCGGTCGGCGCGGTCGTCTACGTCGCGGTGCTCCTGGCCTTCGGGCTGTCGCCGACGGAGCGCGCGGCCGCCGAACGGATCCGTCGCCGTGGCCGAAGCCCGGCATAGTCAGTCATCTTTACCATCCGGAGACGAAGCGGCGGTGCGACCGCCGGGGAGGGAGCGAACGGCGATGCGGTTCGGACTGGATACGGCGCAGCACCAGCTCACGTGGCCCGAGCTCCTGGAGCGGGTGCGGTTCGCCGAGGACGCGGGTTTCGACGGCGCGTGGGTGTTCGACCACTTCAAGGCGCTGTACGGTGACCCGGCCGGGCCGTGCCTCGAAGGGTGGACCCTGCTGGCCGCGCTGGCGGTCTCGACGACGCGGATCCGGTTGGGGACGCTGGTCACCGGGATGACCTACCGGCACCCGTCGATCCTGGCGGCCGAGGCGATCACGGTCGATCACCTGAGCGATGGCCGGCTCGAGCTGGCCGTCGGGGCTGCATGGTTCGAACAGGAACATCGCGAGCTGGGGGTTCCGTTCCCGCCCCCGACCGAGCGCTCCGACCGGCTCGAGGAGGGCGTGCAGGTGCTGCGCCTGCTCATGACGGTGGACGGCGCCGCGTTCGAGGGTCGGCATTACACGCTGGAAGACGCGAGCCTCCGTCCTCGTCCGGTCCAGCAGCCTCAGATCCCCTTGTGGATCGGTGGGGGCGGCGAGCGGCGAACGATCCCCACCACGGCGCGCTACGCGGACGCCTGGCACGTCTGGGGGTCCGTGGACGAGCTCCGCAGGAAGAACGCACTGCTCGACCGGCACGCCGAGGCCGCGGGCCGCGACCCCGCGACGATCCTGCGGGCGACCGACCTCTCGCTCAGCGAGCCGTGGGACGAGGTTCGAGCCAGGGTCGCGGGCCTCCGCGAGATCGGGGTCGGGTACGTCGTCGTCGGCTGGCCGAGCGAGGGTCGGGCACGGCTCGAGGAGTTCGTCGCGGAGGTGCTCCCAGAGCTCTAGGGACGGCTCGCCGCCAGCCTCAGCGCCGCTGCGACCGCGTCCTGCGGGGTGGCGGCGCGAACGATCGGGTCGGGCGCGATCGACGTTCCAGACTTCGACAGCTCCCATGTGCCGAGGCCCACGACCGGCACGCCCGTCTTCAGTGCGAGCGCGATCTCCGAGAGCGTGCCGAACTCACCTCCGACGGCGATGAGCGCATCAGCGGTTCGAACGATCAGGCCGTTCCGTAGCTCGCCCATGCCGGTCGCGATCGCGACCGAGACGTACGGGTTCGCGTCTCTCCGGTCGCTCCCGGGGAGGATCCCGACGACGAGCCCGCCGGCCGTTCGGGCGCCGCGCGCGGCTGCCTCCATCGCGCCACCGTGCCCGCCGCAGACCACGACGGCGCCGGCCTCGGCGAGCAGGCGGCCGACCGCTTCAGCATCGGCCGCGACCTCCGCGGGCGCCGGATCGGGTCCGCAGATGGCGACGTAGGGCTGCACGCGGTTCGCTCCGGTTCAGTCCGCGATGCCGGTCTGCGCGATCACCCGCGTGGCCCGCGCGCGCACCAGGAGCTCTCCCGGGACGGCCTTCCGACGACCGAACCCCTCCCCGCGATCGGCGCCGATGCGCCGGCCGCCGATCCGCATCGCCCGGATCCGGAGGAGGAACGCCCGCCGTTCGACCGGCGTCATGTGGCGCATCGGCTCACGATATCCGCCTCGGCGGCGAGTGGTCACCGCCGAGCATCGCCGCGAGCAGCGCGATCGCGCCTCGCTTGTCGAGGGGTTCGTTGCCGTTCCCGCACTTCGGGCTCTGGATGCACGACGGGCAGCCGTGGGAGCACGGGCACTCCCGGACCGTCTCGAGCGTCGCCGTGATCAGACGCTCGCCGTCGGCGAACCCGCGCTCGGCGATCCCGGCGCCCCCCGGGTAGCCGTCGTAGATGAAGATCGTCGCCGAGCCGGTGTCCTGGTGCATCGGCGTCGAAAGCCCGCCCACGTCCCAACGGTCGCAGGTCGCGATCAGCGGCAGGAGCCCGATCGCCGCGTGCTCCGCCGCGTGCAGCGAACCGGGGACCGCTGCCGTCGCGATTCCGGCCCGAGCGAGCAGCGTCGGCGAGACCAGCCACCACAGGGCCTTCGTCTCGAGGGTCTGCGGCGGCAGCGTCAGTTCGACCTCGTCGATCACCTCCTGGGTCGAGGCGAGCTTCCGCTGGAACCCGATCACCTGCCGGGTGACGTGGACGGCGCCGAACGAGGCCGGGGTTCCGCCGACGACGCCCTCTCGGAGCGCCTCGACGATCTCGACGTCCGTGTCGTCGCGGACCTGCGTGTAGAAGTCCGCGTCGCTCCGGGTCACGAGCGCCACGCGTTGTACGAGGTCCAGTTCCCTGACCTCGAACTGCTCGCCCTGATGCAGGTAGATCGCGCCGGGGTGCACGGTCCAGAAGGCTCGGGACCCGTCCGAGGTTCCGAGCAGGGCGCCGGTGTCCTCCTCGACGATGCCGAACGTCTCGCCCGACGCCGAACGGATGTCGACGCGGGCGTGCGGGTCCTCCCGCACCCCCGCGTGGAGGAGCCCGCGGCGGCGGACGAGGACGCCATCGGACTCGAGCCGGGCGACGGCCGCCGCCGCGGGCTCCCCGAAGAAGGCCTCGACCTCCTCGTCGCGCATCGGCTGTTCGCGCGCGGCGCACGCGAGGTGGGGGCCGAGCACGTACGGGTTCGTCGGATCGATGACCGCCGCCTCGGGCGGCTTCGAGAACAGATCGTCCGGGTGGTTCACCAGGTACTGGTCGAGCGGGTCGTCCTGCGCCACGAGCACGGCGACCGAGGGTTCGCCCCGGCGGCCCGCCCGCCCGGCCTGCTGCCACATCGAGGCCCGCGTCCCCGGATAGCCCGCGAGCAGCGCCGCGTCCAGCGAACCGACGTCGATCCCCAGCTCGAGGGCGTTCGTCGCAGCGACGCCCAGCAGCGCGCCGCTCGCGAGCGCCCGCTCGAGGTCGCGGCGTTCCTCGGGCAGGTAGCCCGCCCGGTACGTCTTCACGCGGGGCTTCAGCGGGGGGTCCAGCTCCCGGCGCGCGAACTCCGCGACCAGCTCGGCCGAACGGCGCGTCCGGCAGAACGCGATCGTACGCGTCCCGCTTTCGACCAGCTCGCGCAGGAGCCACGACGTCTCCGACACCGCGCTCCGTCGCAGGCCCAGTTCGCGATCGACCAGGGGTGGGTTCCACAGGACGAACCGCTTCTCCCCGCGCGGCGAGGCGTCGACGGTCACCTCGGCGAACGGCAGCCCGGTCAGTCGGTTGGCCAGCTCGGCCGGGTTCCCGATCGTCGCGGACGCGAGCACGAACGTCGGCGAGCCACCGTAGTGCGCGACGATGCGGCGGAGGCGCCGCAGGACCATCGCCACGTGCGAGCCGAACACCCCACGGGCCGTGTGCGCCTCATCGACGACGACGTAGGCCAGGCGGAGGAAGACATCGGCCCACCGCGCGTGGCCGGACAGGATCGACGCATGGAGCATGTCGGGGTTCGTCATCACCAGGTTCGCGTTGCGGCGGATCAACGGCCGCTCTGCGCGCGGCGTGTCGCCGTCGTAGACAGCCGCGCGGATCTGCGGCAGCTTCAGGTCACGGACCTGGCGGAGCTGATCGCGAGCGAGGGCCTTCGTGGGGAAGATGTAGAGCGCCGTCGTCTTCGGCTCCGCCAGCGCCGCGCGGGCGAACGCCAGGTTGTACACGAGCGTCTTCCCCGACGCGGTGCCGGTCGCGACGATCACGTTGTCACCCGCGTCCAGCAGCTCGATCGCGCGGCGTTGATGCGCGTGCAGGCCCGTGACCCCGAGCAGCTCGAGCCGCGCCCTCAGCACGTCGGGCAGGTCGTCGGGCAGCGGCAGCGGTTCCGGGTCCCTGCCCGGAAGCACCTCGACGTGGACCAGCGAACGCTCGTCCGGATGCTCGCCCCCGCCGAGCCGGCCGAGCTCCGTGACGAACCCCTCCGCGTCCATGCGGAGGCGATGGTAGGCGCCGCGTACGATGGGCCGACGTCGCCGCACCGGCGGCCGGCGGATCGGAGGTCCCGTGGAATGGTTCGACCTCGTCGTCGCTCTGCTCGTGATCCTGCTCGGCGCCCAGCTGTTCACGAACGGCGTCGAGTGGGTCGGCGAGGGGTTCGGGCTCTCCGAGGGGATGGTCGGGAGCGTCCTGGCAGCGATCGGCACGGCGCTACCGGAGACGACGATCCCGATCGTCGCGATCCTCGCGCACGGTCACGCGAACGCCGAGGAGATCGGGATCGGCGCGATCCTCGGCGCACCGTTCATGCTCGCCACGCTCGCGATGGCGGTGCTCGGTGGTTCCGTGCTGCTGTACGGGCGGGGCCGGGCGGGGCGGCGTTCGGGGCCCGCGGTGCGGCCCCAGCCCGCGGTGATCCGGCAGGACCTCGCGTTCTTCCTGGTGGCGTACCCGGCCGCGCTCGTCGCCGGCATCTGGCATCCACGGCCGTTCCGGTTCGTCCTCGCCGGTGCGCTGATCGTGCTCTACGTCGTCTACGTCAGGCGCCACCTCGCCGCGCCCGCCGAACGCGAGGTCGAGGCCGAGGCGGTCGGCGAGGTGCAGCCGCTCCTTCTGCTCGCCTGGTTCCGTCGCGTGAACGACTCAGGCGCGCAGGCGCACACGAGGCCGCCGACCTGGGCGAGCATCGGCCAGACCGTGCTCGCGCTGGTCCTCATCGTCGGGGCCGCGAGGATCTTCGTCGACGCGATGGCGCACGTCTCGACCCAGCTCGGCGTCTCCAGCCTCGTGTTCGCGCTGCTCGCGGCCCCCGTCGCGACCGAGCTCCCGGAACAGTTCAACGGCGTGCTGTGGCTGCGCCGGAGCAAGGACACGCTCGCGATCGGCAACGTGACGGGCGCGATGGTGTTCCAGTCGACGTTCCCCGTGACGATCGGGCTGGTCTTCACGCCGTGGCACCTGTCGCAGGAGGGCATGGTCTCCGGCCTGATCGCGATCGTCGCGGGCCTGGCGACCTACATCAGCATCCGCGTGCGCGGGGCGCTCGACGCGCGGCTGATGGTCACGCAGTGCGTCCTCTACGCAGGGTACGTCGGCTACGTCATGGCGAAGAGCTGATCGCCTTCGGTCAGCCCGTGCGGCTAGCCCGGAACGTGGTCGATCACGCCGTCGGCCCGCATGTCCGCGAACACCGCGCCCGCCGCGGGTGACAGGAACACGACCGACAGGCCGCCCACCGAGCCGCCGGTCGCGGGCACGACGACGTTGTTCACCTTCGCCGGCGGGATCTGGCTCGCCGTGAGCGCCAGCTCGAGGAGCGTCGCGACCGATAGGTCGGTCTTCACCTCGCTCCATCCCGCCTGGATCCACGTGAACGCGCTCGTCGGATCCGCCGTGAACGCCTTCCGGAACTTCGTCAGCGCGGCCATCAGCAGGATCCCCTGGTCTTTCGAGCGGCCCAGGTCCCCGCCGGGAACGTCGTGCCGATCCCGCGCGAACGCCAGCGCGCGCTTTCCGTTCAGATGGGTAGGCCCGGGGTCGAAGTTCGCGTGCGAGTACGAGTCGTGCATCGGGTACGGGACGTTCACGTCGAGCCCACCGATCCGGTTCACCATGCGTGTGATCCCCGGGAACGACGTGAGCATCCAGAAGTCAACCTTGATCCCCGTGAGCTGCTCGACGGTCTGTATCAACAGTTGCGGCCCGCCGGCCGACATCGCGGAGTTGATCTTGTTCGTCCCGTGCCCCGGGATCGAGACGTAGGAGTCACGCGGGAAGCCGAGGATCGACGCGCGATGCGTGGCCAGGTCGATCCCGATCAGGTGGATCGAATCGCATCGTTGGCGGGTGATGTCCTGGCCGGGCCGCGCGTCGCTGCCGAGCGAAAGGATGAACAGCGGCCGGTCGCCGCGCAGCGCCGGGACCAGCGACGCGGCGCCATGCGCGGCGTAGAGGCGGACGGCCGGTGAGGCCGACACCGATCCGGAGGGTGCCGGCGAGCCCGCCGCGGACGCCGGCGTCTCGCCCTGTGCTCGGATCACCACGGTCGCGAGGAGGGCGGCCATGGTCAGGCCGACCCACACGGCCCACGATCGGCCTGAACCGCGCCCCTCGAACCTCACGGGCTCGCCGTCCCAGTGCCGACGGTCGGGGCCGTGGTCGGCGTGGCGGGAGCCCCGCTGGCGTCCGGCGACGTCACGACGACGGCCGCATGCGGATAGCCCGTGATGAGCCAAGCGCCGTCGACCGGCTCGAACAGGAACCGTGCGTCGGCCCGGAGGATGACCGGTCCCGAGCCCTTCACCGTGCCCTCGCCCGTGATGACGGAGGTGACGACGGCGGACGTCGCGTGGCCCTTCTCGTCCATGAGGAACCTGATGGTAAGGCGACTTGACGAGATGTCCAGGCTCTGGAGCGAAACGCCGGTGTCACCGAGCGTGAAGGCGGTCCGGTCCGCTCGGGCCTGGTCACGGATGTCCGGCGCGAAGGCGTTCCACACGCTGGCCGGTGGCCCGGACCTCCAACGCGCCCGGTCAACGATCCCGCCTCCGTACAGCGCGTCGAGGGTGGCTCGCACCTGCGCGACGGGGCCGCTGACGTCGTCGGCCGGAGCCGTCTTCGTGACCCGGACGACGACGACCTGCGGGTCGGGGAACGCGAAGCGCGCCTCGCCGGTCTGGGTGGCGCTGCCGCTCGCTGCGGGTGCGCCCGCGTCCTTCCCACTGCCTCCGAGCAGCACGAACGCGAGCACGACGACCAGGACGACCGCGACCCCGGCGACCGACCACCACAGCAGCCGTCGCGGCGCCGGCGCGCCGCCGGGTGAGGGTGTTCGCTCGGGGGATCCAGGCTGACGCTCGGGGGAAGGCCTCGGCTGGATCGTCGCCTCACGTTCGGGCGGGGTGAACTGGGGCATCGAGCGACAGAGGCTACGGCCGGTTGGTCAGAACCGCAACGGCCCCGCTCAGGGGCACCGAAGGGCGGGCGTCTGATGGGTTACGGGCAGCTGGCCTCGGCGGAATCCGGGTCCACCATGCAGGCGGATTCGTCGACCGCCTCGAACGCCGAGGCCGGGATCGACTTGAGTTCGTCCAGGAGGGAGTTCTTCCATCGCTTGTCCATCGTCCCCTGGAAGTACCAGTTCGAGCCGTTGTCGGTGAGGAAGAGCCCGTACGTCTTCATCGCCTGGAGGGTCACCTTGGCGTCCGCGCTGAACCCGCTCACATCGAAGCTCGCCTTCATCCGGAACCGGGCTCCCATCGGCGGGTACTTCGCGTTGCACGTGCCCGCGTCGTGGCGGGCCGGCCAGAGGTGGTGGCAGTCCGTCAGGTCTGCCGTCATACGGATCGCGTGCCCGATGAACCCGGCCTTCACCTCGTCGTAGCGGACGAGTCCGGGGAAGATCGGCAGTCCGGCGGCGTCGGCGGACGTCCATCGGTCGGGCCGCAGCGCGTTCGAGCCGAGGTGGAAGATCGCGCCGCTCCCGGCCTTCGGCTTCCCGCCGTTCCAGTCGGCGGCGAACAGCTCGTAGAGGACGCAGGTGTCGGAATCGATGACGAGCGCGTGGCGGTCCGAACCCTTCTCGATCGGGATGTCGGGGCCGAACGGATACCGCTTGCGGTCGCTCTCGCTCTTGTAGTGGAACTTGATCTTGACCTTCGGATACGTGTCGTCGACGACGGCGAACGGCATGCCGTAGGGCGGCCCGCCGAAGTCCGGATGCAGCTTGGTGCTGCCGGAGTGCATCGTCGCCAGCCAGGCGGCGCTGTGGCCGTTGACCGGGAGCCTGGAGATGTCGGTGTTCCAGATGTTGTCCGCGGGGAAAACGTCGCACGCCGTGCCCGGCGGCGGAACGGTCGAGCGGCCGGGCATCGCGGTCGCCGACGCGCCGGCTCCGAGGAACGACGGGACGCCGATCGAGAGCGCGGCCGCCACCGCGAGGATCGTCCTCGTCCCACCTCCGACCCGGCCGTGGGCCCGATCCGACATCGTCGTCCGTCCCTCCCTCATCGCGTACCGCCTTCCATGTCGGCGGCGCGGGCTGCGTTCCTTGAGCCAGCACGGTGGCACCGGGGGAGCGATGACCTCCGCTGCGCGGAGGGGTAGCATCTGCGGGGAACGCGTTCGCACGCGTGGAGCGCCGGGAAGCCTGGTCGGCACCCGGCGCTCGTCTGTGTACGGGAGCGTGGAGGGGCAGGGATGGCGGGAACGGGGCCGCAGGAGCGGTCGACGAGCAGCAGGACGCGCGCCGGACGGGCGCTCAACTCGCCGTTCGTGCTCCTGGTCGCGTTCGCGTTCGCGGTGATGGGCGACCCGGTGTCGTCCGTCGCCTATGCGATCGAGGCGCCGCTTCGAGCGCTCCACGGAGATCTGTCGCTCCTGCTCCCGACCATGGCCGTCGTGATCGCCGTCGTGACGCTGGTGATCCTGAACTACCACCAGCTCGTCGGCCGGTTCCCGAAGGGCGGTGGCGCGGCGGCCGCGGCGGGTTCGGCGTTCGGCGAGGGGTGGGCGTTCCTGCCGCTGGGCTCCCTCGTCGTCGACTTCGTCCTGACGATCGCCATCAGCGTGGCTGCCGGCGCCTCGGCGATCATCGCCTACGTGCCGAGGCTGGCGCCCGCCCGGCTCCCGCTGGGGCTCGCACTCCTGCTCGTCGTGGCCGGTCTCACGTGGTTCGGGCACGGAGGACGAACGGTCTTCGCCGCGATGACGATCGCGTTCGTGGCGGTCGCCAGCGTGATCCTGGTGGTGGGGTTCGTCGCGCCGCACGGATCCGCGCCGCCGACGGTCGTGACCGACGTGAGCCCGCACGGGCCGCCCCTCTCTATCCTCCTCGCGTTCCCGGTCGCGATGGCGCTCTCGACGGGCATCGAGGCGCCGTCGTCGGCGATCGCGCAGCTCGGGCAGCTCGACGACGCGGGGCGCCGCCGGTTCGGGCGCATCACCCTGTGGTTGACCCTCGCGATCGTCGGGTGGCTCACGCTGGGCCTGACGGCGCTCGCGGTGAGGCTGCACGTGGGGATCCCGGCGCCGCACTCGACGCAGGTCGCGGACATCGCGCAGGCGGCGGTCGGTCGCCGCGGGCTCTACGCGGTGTTCCAGCTCTCGAGCGCGCTCCTCCTCCTGGCGGCGGCGTCGTCCTCGTTCCAGGCCGGACCGGGGCTCCTGAAGGCGCTCGCGCAGGAGACGGCCGAGCCTGGCGACGGCACGGGCTCGCAGCGTTCGATCGGCCTGCTCCCTGCCTGGCTCGGTGTGACGAATCGTCATCACACGCCCTACCTCGGCGTGGTCGTGTTCCTCGCGATCTCCGCGGTCGTCGTCATCTCCGCCGGCGGCCAGGATCAGGAGCTGGTGCTCTTCTACGCGGTGGCGGTGTTCATCTCCTTCCTGGCCGGCCTTCTGGCCATGGGGAGGTTCTCGCGCCGCGACCGGCGCTTCGGGTTCCTGGTGGTGAACCTGGTCGCGGCCCTCCTGGTCGGACTGACGCTCGTGCTGAACCTCGCCCGCGTGTACCCGATCGCGTCGCTGGCCGCGGCCTCGGCGATCGCCGGCTGGCTCTACTGGCTGTGGGTCCGTGCCGGCCGACCGACCGGCGTCTCCCAGATCGACCGGATCTCGGAGGAGGAGCTGGGCGAAGAGGAGGAGCTCCCCGCCGCCGTCGGTCCGGTCGCGGGGATCGGCGATGGCTGAGCCAGCCACGGCCGGGCCGCTCGGGGACGACGAGCTGCGGATCCGCCCACCCTGGAGCCGCTCGAACCGCCGGGTCGCGCGGGCGGTCGTCCGGCCCGTTCAGGCGTTCCTGGAGCTCGAAGCGTCCTCCGCTGCCCTCCTGCTGGTCGCCACGATCATCGCCCTCCTGTGGGCGAACTCCCCCTGGAGCGCGTCCTACGCGCGCGTGTGGAGCACAGATATCACGCTCGGCATCGGTCGATGGGCGATCTCCGAGCCCCTGTCGACGTGGATCGACGAGCCGCTGCTCGGACTCTTCTTCCTGGTCGTTGGCCTCGAACTGAAGCGCGAGGTGCAGAGCGGCGAGATGCGCGACCGGCGCGCCCTGATCCCTCCGGTCCTCGCGGCCGTCGTCGGGATGACGATCCCGGCGCTCATCTACGCGGCGTTCAACGCCGGCGGGTCCGGTTCGGCAGGGTGGGCGATCCCGATGGCGACCGACGTGCCGTTCGTCCTCGGGATGCTGATCCTGGCCGGGCGCGGGCTCCCCCGCGCCCTGCGGTCGTTCCTCCTCACGCTCGCGATCGCCGACGACATCGGGACGCTCCTCGTCACCGCGGTCTTCTACCGGGGCCGGTTCTCGCTCGTGGCCGGCGCGGTCGTGGTCGTGGCGCTGCTCGCGATGTGGTCGCTGTTCCGGCTTCGGATCCAAGCCGGGGCGCTCTACGTCGCGCTCGGCACCGTGGCGCTGATCGCCGGGATGCGATCCGGGATGCACGCGACCCTCGCTGGGTTCGCGATCGGGATCATCGTGCCGGCGACGCCGTTCCAGCGGCCCGCGGCGGTGAGCGCGGAGGCGCATCGCGTCGCGAACGAGACGGTCGATCGACCGGACCCGCCGGACGCCGATGCCGATGCGTGGCTCGGCCTGGCGATGCTTTCGCGACAGGCGGTCTCGCCCCTGCGGCGCCTCGAGGCCGCGCTCCATCCGTGGACGTCGAACCTCGTGGTGCCACTGTTCGCCTTGGCGAACGCCGGCGTCATCCTGTCGATCGCTTCGCTGAAGGCGGCGCTCGTCGCCCCGGTCTTCCTCGGGGTCGTGGTCGCCCGGGTGCTCGGGAAGGCGGTGGGGATCCCGCTGGGCGCAAGGCTCGGTACGGTGCGTGGCGTGGGGCACATGCCGCCGGCGCTGAGGTGGATGGACGTCATCGCGCTGGGCGGTGCCGCCGGCGTGGGGTTCACGGTCTCGTTGTTCGTCGTGGAGTTGGCGTTCCCGCCGGGGGAGCTGGCCGATCAGGCGAAGCTGGCCCTCCTGGTCGGGTCGGTGGTTGCGGCCGTGGTCGGGACGATCCTGATGGCGGTGGCACGTCGCCGCGACGCCGCCGCGGGCGGGCCGCCGGCGTCCGGCCGGCGCGGTCCGTAGGCTATAATCCCTCGGCTTTCGGCCTGGGAGCGCTCCGGGCCGTCCGCGGCTCCAGGGGCGAGCCGCTCACCACGACGGACCGATCCAGGGAGGACGCTTCGATGCAACTGCTCGCCGCCGAGGGCGGGGTCATCAAGGCCACGTTCGGATCCTTCGAGACGATGAGCCTCTGGGTGGTCCTGGCGATCTCGGTCCTCGCGCTACTGTTCGGCTTCTACCTCCGTCGTCAGGTCCTCTCAGCGTCCGAGGGGACGCCGAAGATGCAGGAGGTGGCCACGGCGATCCAGGAGGGGAGCGCCGCGTACCTCCGTCGGCAGTTCAAGACGCTCGCGGCGTTCGGCGCCGTCCTGGTGGTGGTCCTGTACTTCCTACCGGTCAGCTCCCACATCCACTCCGAGGTGACCGTGCGGCTCGCTCGCTCGCTGGCCTTCATCGTGGGGGCCGTCTTCTCCGGGCTGACCGGCTTCACGGGGATGTGGCTGTCCGTCCGCGGGAACGTGCGCGTCGCCGCCGCCGCGAAGGAACAGGGGTACCGGCGCGCGCTGACCCTCGCGTTCCGGACCGGTGGCGTGGCGGGCATGTTCACCGTCGGGCTGGGCCTGCTGGGCGCGACCCTCCTGCTGATCGTGTTCAAGGGGGACGCGCCGAACATCCTGGTCGGCCTCGGGTTCGGGGCAGCCCTGATCGCGATGTTCATGCGGGTGGGCGGCGGCATCTTCACGAAGGCCGCGGACGTCGGCGCGGACCTCGTCGGCAAGATCGAACAGGGCATCCCCGAGGACGACCCGCGGAACGCCGCCACGATCGCGGACAACGTCGGCGACAACGTAGGCGACTGCGCGGGGATGGCGGCCGACCTGTTCGAGTCCTACGAGGTGACCTTGGTCGCCGCCATCATCCTCGGGGCGGCCGCGTTCCCGCTGTCCGTGAAGGGCGTGGTCTTCCCGCTGCTGATCCAGGGGATCGGGATCCTGACGGCGATGATCGGGATCATGGTCGTGGCGCCGCGGACCGACCGGGAACCCGGCATGCGGGCGATCAACCGGGGGTTCTTCGTCTCCGCCGTGCTCGCGGCGACCGGGGTGCTGATCGTCTCGCTCACGTACCTCGACTCGATCGAGCCGTTCTTCGCGGTGCTGATCGGGCTCATCTTGGCGGTCGTGATCCAGCTGGTCACCGAGCACTACACGTCCACCAAGCGCAAGCCGGTCCAGGACATCGCCCGTTCGACGCTGACGGGCGCGGCCACCACGATCCTGTCGGGGATCTACGTCGGGATGGAGTCCGCGGTGTGGGCGGCGCTGGTGATCGGCGCGGCCATCATCGGGGACTTCTACCTGGCCGGCGGCGACATCGCGCATCTGGCCACGGCGCTGTACTACGTGGCGCTCTCCGGGATGGGCGTGCTGTCCGTCGTCGGGGTGGTCGTCTCGATGGACACGTTCGGCCCCGTGTCGGACAACGCGCAGGGGATCGCCGAGATGAGCGGCGAGCTGGAGGGCGAGGCGGCCGACACCCTCACGGACCTCGACGCGATCGGGAACTCGACGAAGGCGATCACGAAGGGCATCGCGATCGCGACGGCGGTCCTGGCCGCGGTGTCGCTGTTCGGTTCGTTCCGCGAAACGATCCTGGGCGCCGGCGCGCGCCTGTTCGCGATCGACCTGATCAACCCGAAGACGCTGGTGGGGCTCCTGCTCGGCGGCTGCGTGGTGTTCCTGTTCTCCGCGTTCGCGATCCGCGCGGTGGGCCGGGCGGCGTTCGGCGTCGTGATGGAGGTGCGCCGCCAGTTCCGCGAGCACCCCGGGATCATGACCTACGAGGAGAAGCCCGAGTACGCGAACGTCGTCGACCTGGTGACGAAGGCCTCCCTCCGCGAACTGATCACGCCGGGTCTGCTCGCGGTGCTGACGCCGATCTTCGTCGGGTTCGCGCTGGGGCCGGAGGCGCTCGGTGCGTTCCTGGGCGGCGCGATCATCACGGGCCAGCTGATGGCCGTGTTCCTGTCGAACTCGGGCGGCGCCTGGGACAACGCGAAGAAGCTGATCGAAGAGGGGAACTACGGCGGCAAGGGCTCGAAGGCGCACGAGGCCGCGGTGATCGGCGACACGGTCGGCGATCCGTTCAAGGACACGGCCGGCCCGGCGCTGAACCCGCTGATCAAGGTGATGAACCTCGTCGCGCTGCTGATCGCCGCGCTCGTGGTGAGCATCGGGGACAACGGCTGGGCCAGGGCCGGCATCGCGCTCGTCGCCGCCGGGGTGATCGCGTGGGCGGTGTGGTTCACGAAGAACCTCTCCGGAGGCGAAGCGAGCGGCGATTCGGTCGTCGAGGTGGCCGACGCGGGCGAAGGACCGCCTCCGTCACCCCCGGCGCCCGAGCCGTCGGTGACGGCGCAGCCCTGACGTTCGCGTTCCGGGGATCGGGGGCGGGGACGTCGTGGGGTTCCTCAAGCGGAAGATCTCCCGACTGAACGAGAGCGACGAAGAGCGCCTCGCCGAGGAGACCCAGTGGTGGGCGGCGAAGGCCGTGCCCGACTCGGTGCGCGTGGTGGCGGCGAAGCCGCGGACGAAGGTGAAGCTGGCTGGAGTGGTCCGGCGGATCACCGTCCGGCCGATCCACGGGTTCGACGCGCTCCAGGTGCGGCTGTGGGACGGGACCGGCGACGTGACGGTCCAGTGGCTGGGACGTCGGACGGTCCCGGGCATGACGCTCGGGTCACGCCTGATGGTCGAGGGGATGCTCGGCGTCGAGAACGGCGAGCGGAAGATCGTCAACCCGGTGTACGAGTTCCTGTCGCCGCCGGAGGCGTAGTGACGTCACCGCGGCGCTGGCGGGGGTCGGCATAGACGAGATCTCTCAGATCTCGCGTGGCTCGCGGAGGTCGAGCGCCGGCGGGCGTACGCGGCCGACGGGTGTCTGTCTGCTGCAACGTGGCTGGCGGACGTTCGCGGTGATGTCCACGGGCTGACGGTAGCGGGCGGCGACGACGCATCCGCCGCGGCAGCTACGACGCGGCGTAGCGCCTCAGGAAGCTGCTCGGTCATTCATCGCGGCCGCATCGTGCTCGCGGGCGTGGGCATCCGCCTCCGTCCAGGGGCGATCCTTCGCGCAGTCGAACCGAGTCCAGCCGATCCACTTCGACAAACACAGACCACGAACGGTCGGCGGCGTTCCGCCCTGTAGGGTGGCGCCATGCCCACCGAGCTCCGGGGCGCGACAACGTCGGCGCCGGTCGCTGATATCATCCGGTCTCCACTCGCAAGCCCAGGGGCTCAGGGCGCCTTCGTCTTCGCCGGGTACGCGGTGGTCGCGTTCCTCATGTGGGGGCTCAAACTCCTGCACGGTCTCAACACCGACTACCTCGTCGGGCCAGGTACGACGAACGACGTTCGCTTCTACACGTGGGCGTTGTCCTGGTGGCCGCATGCCATCGGGCACGGCCTGAATCCTCTGCACGCCGGGGCGCTCTGGGCTCCCCATGGTGTCAACATGACGTGGGTAACCGGCATCCCCGGTCCTTCCCTCGTGGCGTGGCCGGTAACGAGCACGCTGGGACCGGTGGTTGCCGAAAACATACTGTTCCTGCTCGCCCCGCCGCTCGCCGGCTGGTCTGCGTACCTGCTGTGCCGCCGCATCACGAGGTCCTTTTGGGCATCCGTCGCGGGTGGTTACCTCTTCGGGTTTTCCACCTATCTGGTTGGCCAGATGCGGGGTCACCTCAACCTTGTCCTCGTCTTCCCCGTGGCCCTGTGCGCGTACCTGATCGTCCGCCGCCTCGACGGATCGATGTCCGAGCGCCGGTTCGTCGTGCTCCTCGCCCTCGCGCTGCTGGCCGAGTTCTCGATCGCCGTCGAGGTGACGGCCGGAATGGTGGTCTTCGGGGCGATCGGCCTAGCCATCGCTTGGGTGGTTCTAGGTCGGGCCTGGAGGTCGCGCATCATACGGACGGCCGCCGCTGCCGCCGTGGCCTGCGGCCTTGTGGCGATCGTCGTTTCTCCGTACGTGATCACTTCTGTCCTCAACCAGCCCCCCCCGCATTTCACCGGGGATGGCAACTGGGCGAATGCGAACAATGACGTGGCTCTCCAGCACTACTCGACCGATCTCCTGAGCTACGCGATCCCCGCGCGGTTCGTGGCGGTCGGCTTCACGCAGGCCCCGGGGATCCGGGCCAAGTTCTGGGCGAGCGCGAACGAGGACGGTGCGTACCTAGGGATCCCGCTCATCATGATGGTCGTGGCGTTCGCGATCCTGCGGCGACGACGGCGCTCGACGTGGTTGCTCGTCGCCCTGTTCCTCGTGGCCGTGCTGCTCTCGCTGGGGCCACGGCTGCACGTGGCTGGCAGTGGGTCGGTGCGTCTCCCGTGGCGACTGGCCGCTTCCGTGCCGCTCGTGAAGGAGCTGCTGCCGGTGAGGCTGGCCATGTACGCGTGGCTGGCGGTGTCCGTCATCTCCGCGGTCTGGCTCTCCGAGCCGAGGAAACCGTCGGCCAAGTGGGTCCGTCCCTCGCGGTGGGCGCTTGTGGGCCTGGGCGCGATCGCGATCCTGCCATCGGTCCCACAGGCCGTCCAGTTCGCAACACCAGCCATCTTCAGCGAGGGTTCGTGGACGCGCTGGATCCATCCAGGGGAGAACGTCCTGGTCCTGCCGGCCTACAGGCCGAGCGATTCGCTCGTGTGGCAAGAGCAGGCTGGCTTCGGATTCAGCCTGGCCGGTGGCTACGTCGGGTATCGAGGGATCCCGGCAGCCTCGCAGTCACAACCCGGCTTCTTCGCGCTGGTGACGAATCGACCCAGATTGATCTCGCCTCCTGCGTTCGCTTCATTCATCCAGGCGAATCGGGTCGGCGTCGTGGTCGTGCCCGACAGGTGGATTGGCCCTTGGCGTCCGACCCTGTCCACCCTCGGCATCGAACCGGAGCACGTGCACCACCTGTGGATCTACCGTCTGCCTCCTTGAGCGCGCGAGACGGTCCATCCCTTTGTCGGCTGGGCGTCAAGATGCCGGTCGGGAGACGCGGTCGTCACGGTGCCTTCGGTTCGCAGCGGGGGACTCCTTCAGGTTGGGCGACCCCATGTCGGCCGTCCGAGCGCGTTCCCTACTCCAGGACGCCGCGGAGCTCGTCCTCGACCTCGGGCGTCGCGATCGCCAGGAGCTCGTCGCCGGGGGACAGGACGGTCTCGGGCTGAGGGATCACCACGTGCCCGTCGCGGATGATCGCGACGATGCTCGAGTCGACGGGCAACCGCAGCTCGTACATCGGTTTGCCCGCCGCCTCCGATGTATCCGACAGCACCAGCTCGACCAGCGAGACGCGGCCGCGTTCGAGCTTCAGCAGCCGAACCACGTCACCGACGGTCACGGCTTCCTCGACCAGCGCGGTCAGGATGTGTGGCGGCGACACCGCGGCGTCGATGCCCCACTGCTCGGTGAACATCCACTCGTTCTGCGCGTGGTTCACGCGCGCCACCACCCGCGGCACGGCGAACTCCTGCTTCGCCAGGAGCGCCGTCACGAGGTTGTCCTCGTCGTCCCCCGTCGCCGCCACGATCACGTCGGCCGAGGCGAGCGCGGCCTGCTCCAGGACGTAGGGCTCGCACGCGTCGCCGAGCAGCACGTTCACCTGGACGGGGAGCTCGCCACGAGCCCGCTTCGCCGCCTCGGTGCTCTGTTCGATCACGGTGACCTGGTGGCCCTGGTCGCACAGGTCCGCGGCCAGGTGTCGGCCGACGTTGCCCGCGCCCGTCACGACCACCCTCATCGGCCGGCCACCACCTTCACTCCGTCACCGGCTGGAGCAGCGCCTCCAGCTGTTCCATCGAATCCTTCGTCAGCACGAAGTGCGCGATGTCGCCCCCTTGGAACGTGCTGCCCTCGACGGGGAGGAACCCGGTTCCGCCGCGCTCGACGCCGGCCACCATGATCGTCCCGGGCACCTCGACGGACGCGATCGGCCTGCCGATCAGATGGTCGGGGATCACCAGCCGGTAGTCCAAGAGCGTGCCGCCGCCGAAGGCCTCTCGCAACTCCTCTCGGCCGTGGAACAGCAGGAACTCGATCTGGCCGACCGACCAGGCGACCGAGGCGATCGTCGGGATGTTCAGCCGCTCGTAGATCTCCGCTCGCCGCGGGTCGTAGATCCGGGCGATCACCTTCGGCACGTGGTAGTGCTCGCGGGCGATCCGGGCCGAGACGATGTTCGAGTTGTCGCCGCTGGAGACCGCGATGAACGCGTCCGCCTGCTTGATGCCCGCCTCCTCCAGGATCTCGCGGTCGAACCCGACCCCGACGATCGTGCGCGCGGTGAAGCCCGGCGGGAGGCGTTCGAACGCTGTCGTGCGCTTGTCGATGATCGCGACGGAATGCCCGCGTTGGGTGAGCGCCATGCTCGTGGCGATCCCGACCCGGCCGCTGCCCATGATGACGACGTGCACGACCGCCGAAGCCTACTGCGGTGTCGTGGCCCTCCCAACCCACGACGGGCTGGTTGCGATGTAGCATGCCGGCTCATGGCCATGGCCGCGCCCGCAGAGCCCGGAAGGGGCTTCAGCCTGCTGAAACGGCTGTTCGTCGGGCGCGGCATGACGTCGGGCCGGATGGAGCACACGCTCCTACCGAAGAGCCTCGCGATCCCCGTGCTCTCCGCGGACTGCCTCTCCTCGGTCGCCTACACCGTGGAGGCGACGCTCCTGGTCCTGGTCGGCGTGTCGCTCGCCGCGCGCCACGTCCTGATGCCGATCACGATCGCGGTCGCGGTCCTGATGTCCGTCGTGGTCACGTCCTACATGCAGACCGTGCGCGCCTACCGCACGAGCGGCGGCGCGTACGTGGTCGCGAAGGAGAACCTCGGCACGAACTACGGCCTCGTCGCTGCCGGGTCGCTGATGGTCGGCTACGTGCTCACGGTCGCCGTCTCGATCGTCGCCGGCGTGATCGCGATCACGTCAGCGGTGCCCGCGCTCCTGCCGTACAAGGTCCCGCTGTCGATCTTCTTCGTCGCGTTCATCACGTTCGCGAACCTACGCGGCGTGCGGGAATCCGGGTACCTGTTCGCGATCCCCACGTACGGGTTCATCGTCGCGATCTTCGCGATGGTGATCGTCGGCTTGTGGAAATGCGTCGGCGGGTGCCCGACCGCCGTCGTGGCGAACCCGATCACGGCCGGCGAACAGGCGGAGCTCAGCCTCCTCGTGATCCTGGAGGCGTTCGCGGTGGGCTCGTCGGCGCTCACCGGCGTCGAGGCGATCTCGAACGCGGTCACGGTCTTCCGGCGCCCGCAAGGCCGCAACGCCGCGGAGACCTTGCTGATCCTCGGCTCGGTCGCGGTGACGCTGATCCTCGCGATGTCGTTCCTCGCGACCCGGATGGCGGTCGTACCGAGTCACAGCGCGTCGGTGGTCTCGATCGTCGCGAGGACCGTGTTCCCCGGCCGCGGATCCTCGACGAGCAGTCCGATGTTCCTCGTCGTCCAGATCTTCACGTTCGCGATCCTGGTGCTCGCGGCGAACACGTCCTTCCAGGGGTTCCCGCGCCTGGCGGCGCTGATGGCGCGCGACGGCTACCTGCCGCGGCAGTTCGAGAACGTCGGGGACCGCCTCGTGTTCTCGAACGGGATGATCGTGCTGGCGATCGCGTCCGCGGTGCTGATCTGGGCGTTCGACGCGAACGTCGAGCTGCTGATCCCGCTCTACGCGGTCGGCGTGTTCACCGCATTCACGCTGTCGCAGGCCGGCATGGTCCGGCACTGGCAGCGGCTCGGCCGGCGTGGCGGCGAGGAGGCGAGCGGCTGGCAACGTTCGCTGGTGATCAACGGCGCGGGCGCGGTCGTCACCGCGTCGGTCGTCACGATCATCACGCTCACGCGATTCCGGTCCGGCGTCTGGGTCGTGATCGTCGCGATGCCGTTCTTCGTGCTGTTGTTCAAGGGGATACGGGGTCACTACGACTCGGTGGGCCGGCAGCTGCACGAGGGGTCGGTCGAGGTGGCCGCTCCCCCGGACCGCCATCGGTCCTCGATCGTGATGGGCGGGCGCCCGGTGGCCCTCACCGACCGAGACGCGACCGCAGGTCGAACCCTCGACGTCCGGCGCAACACCGTGGTCCTGGTCGTCGACGAACTGGACGTCGCGACGGCCCAGGCGATCGGCTACGTCCGGTCGTTCGCGGGCCGCGACTTCCACGCGGTACACGTGCCGTCGGGACGGGAGGCCGACGAGCAGGCCGCAGGCCTCGCGGCGCATTGGGAGGGATTCAGCCGGAGCGACCGTCCGATCGAGGTGCTCCGGGGCAAGGGTCCCGATCCGGTCCTCGACTACGTGAGAGCGTTGCCGAGGCCGGACGGCGCGTTCGTGACCGTCGTGATCCCGGAGCTGTTCGCCGAACCGTCGCTGCTCTCCGCGGTCCGGCGACGGACGTCGTTCGCCCTGAAGCTCCGGTTGCTCGGCGAGCGCCAGGTCGTCGTGATCGACGTGCCCGTCGTGGACCCCGGCCACGCGTCTCGCGCCTCCGAGCCGTCGACACGCGCGTTGATCCCCCGGAGCTCGGAAGCGCTCGTGTTCGTCTCCAGCGCGAGCGACGCGTCGATCATGGCGATCAACTACGCGCTCACCCTGCACGCCTACGACACGCGAGCCGTCTACGTGGCCGTCGACGCCGAGGGCCCGAAGCGGATCCAGGAGGCGTGGGCCGAACGCCGCATCCCGGTGCAGCTGGACATCGTGGAGGCGCCGTTCCGCGACCTCGGCCCCCCGATCCTGGAGGAGGTCCGGAGCGTGACCTCCCGGCCCGGTGCGATCGCGACGGTCGTGATCCCGGAGTTCGTCGTCCACCGGTGGTGGCAGCACGCGTTGCACAACCAGCGGGCGCTGTACATGAAGCGGCTGCTGCTGTTCGAACCGAGGGTCGTCGTCTCGAGCGTTCCGTTCCAGATCCGCTGAGGCAAGGATGACCCGGATGGCGGTCGCCGAGCGCAGGCAGCGAGACGAGGGCGCCACTCCCGGCTTGCTCAAGCGGATCTTCGTCGGCCGGAGCATGGCCAGCGGCCGGATGGAGCACACGCTCCTGCCGAAGATCCTGGCGCTGCCGATCTTCGCCTCCGACGCGCTCTCGTCGGTCGCGTACTCGGTCGAGGCGAGCCTGATCATCCTGCTCAGCGCCTCGGCGAACGTCCGCGGCCTGATCATCCCGATCAACCTCGCCGTCGCCCTGGTGATGGCCGTCGTGATCACGTCGTACAAGCAGGTCGTTCGCGCATACCCCACGTCCGCGGGCTCGTACGTCGTGAGCAAGGAGAACCTCGCCACGATCTTCGGACTGATCGCGGGCGCGGCGCTGATGACCGACTACGTGCTCACGGTCGCGGTCTCGGTCTCGGCCGGGATGCTCGCCGTCGTGTCCGCGGCGCCGGGTCTGCACCCGTACCTGGTGGAGATGTCGATCGTGTGCGTCGGGCTGCTGACGCTGGTGAACCTCCGCGGCGTCCGCGAGTCCGGCCTGCTGTTCGCGATCCCGACGTACGGGTTCGTCGTGTCGATGTTCGCCCTGATCGTCGTCGGCGTGGTCAAGTGCTTCACGAACTGCCCGCAGGCCGCGGCCCCCCCGGACCCGATGGTCATGGGGACGGCCGCGACGGCCTCGCTGTTCGTGATCCTGCATTCGTTCTCGTCCGGCTCGTCGGCGCTGACGGGGACCGAGGCGATCTCGAACGGGGTCAGCGCGTTCCGCCGTCCTCAGGGACGCAACGCGTCCCAGACGCTCTCGCTGCTCGGGGTGATCGCGGTCCTGATGATCATGGGGACCGCGTACCTGGCGGCGCGGACGAACCCGACCCCCAGCGCGAGCGGCCGGATCTCCGTCGTCGCGGAGATGGCGAAGACGATCTTCCCGGGATCGTCGGGCTCCGGTGGCCCGATGTTCTACGTGATCCAGTTCTTCACGCTGCTGATCCTTGTGCTGGCGGCGAACACGTCGTTCCAGGGGTTCCCGCGCCTGTCCGCGCTGCTGGCGCGCGACCGCTGGATCCCTCGGCAGTTCGAGAACCTCGGCGACCGGCTCGTGTACTCGAACGGGATGTTCGTGCTGGCGGGTCTGGCGGTGATCCTGATCGTCATCTACGACGCGAACGTCGACAAGCTGCTGCAGCTCTACGTGGTCGGGGTGTTCACCGCGTTCACGCTGTCCCAGGCGGGGATGGTGCGGTACTGGCTCCGCGTGGCGAAGGAGGGCGGCCCGAAGGCCGAGGGTTGGCGCTGGCGGATGACGATCAATGCGATAGGGGCGATCGCGACCGGCCTCGTGCTGGTGATCGTCGTGCTCACGAAGTTCACCGAGGGCGCGTGGATCGTGATCGCGGCGATCCCCGCGCTGATCCTGCTGTTCTATGCGGTCCACAAGCACTACGCGGCGGTCCGCGAACAGCTGCGGCTCCACGCGGTTCCGGAGCGATCGGCGCCGCCACGCAACCACGTCGTCGTCGTGGTGGAGCAGATCGACCAGGCGCTCGCGGAGGCGATCGGCTACGTCCGATCCTTCGCCGGTGAGGAGTTCCACGCGGTGCACGTCCGCTCGCCGGACGATCCGCCCGACCTCCTCGACCGGTGGGCCTCGTTCTCGCGGGCGGGCGTCGGCCTCGAGGTGCTCGACCGCAACGGCGATGCCGTTCGAGCGATCATCGGCTACGTGCACGCGATGCCGCGCGAGCCGCGGGACTTCGTCACGGTCGTCGTGCCCGAACAGCTGACGAAGCGCTCGGTCCTCGCGGCCGTCCGGCGCCCGCAGAGCTTCCGGCTGAAGCTTCGGCTGCTGTCGGAGCCCCAGGTGGCGGTCACGGACGTCCCGGTCCTGGTCGAACGTCCCGATGGCGATGGCTCGTCGGAGCCGATCCACCCGAAGATCCCGCGACGAACGGAGGCGCTGGTGTTCGTCTCTTCGGTGAACGACGCGTCGCAGCGCGCGATCGAGTACGCGCGGTCTTTGCGGGCGACGGAGGCTCGCGCGGTGTTCTTCGCGATGGATCCTGAGGAGGCCACCGACATCCAGCGCGAGTGGGAGGAGTTCCGCATCTCGGTGCCCCTCGACATCGTGGAGGCGCCCTTCCGGGAGATGGACGTCCCGATGCTGGACGAACTGCACCGCATCACGAGGCACCCGGACTCCCTGGCGATCGTCGTCGTGCCGGAGTTCCGGGTCCGCAAGTGGCGGCACCTGCTGTTGCACAACCAGCGCGCGTTGTTCATCAAGCGGCTGCTGCTGTTCGAGCCGCGCGTGATCCTGACCAGCGTGCCGTACCAGCTCGACTGATCGGCTCGAAACGGAAGGGGGTCCCGGCCGTGGACATCACGGAAGCCCGCGCGTTCGCGCAGACGAAGGTGGACAAGGAGATCACCTACCGGCACCTCGTGAGCGTCGAGGGCGTCATGCGCCGCCTGGCTCGGCACTTCGACGAGGACGAAGCCCGCTGGGCGCTCGTCGGGCTGTTCCACGATCTCGACCAGGATCAGACGGGCGAGGACCTCTCGCGTCACGCGTACCTGGCGGCGGAGTGGCTCCGGGACGCCGGCGTCGAGGAGGACGTGGTGAACGCCGTGCTTGCCCACGCCCATCCCCAGTACCAGCGCGACCGGATGACCAGGGCGATCGTCGCCGCGGATGCGCTGGCGGGGCTGCTGGTCGCCTCGGCGCTGGTCCGCCCGGAGCGTTCCAGCGGCATGAAGGTCTCGAGCGTGAGGAAGAAGCTGAAGGAGCGCGCGTTCGCCCCGGGCGTGAACCGCGACGAGATCGGGCTCGCGGAGCCGAACCTCGGCCTCACGCAGGACGAGTTCATCGCCCTCGGGATCGAGGGGCTGCAAGAGGTCGCGTCGGAGATCGACCTCTAGCGTCGTCTCGAACCGGCGGTCCCTCTCGGCTGCACTACAGCCACGCCCGCCCGCGGCCGACACCTCCTTGGAGACAGCATCGAACGGCGCCCGGCCGCGGCCGGGCGCTGCCGAGGAGGAACGGCGGATGGACGAGCAGGACGCCTCGTCGCAGGGCGGGCGGGACGGGATCGGGTTCGAACCTCCCCAACCGGAGGGGCAGCAGGGGGCCGTCGCGCCCTCGCGCGCGCCGGAGGCTCAGCCACCCGCGCCGGCGACCCAGGCCGCCGTCCCCGACCGGGCACAGCTCGACGCCCCTGCCCAGCCTGTCGCTGCTGCCCAGCCTGTCGCTGCTGCCCAGCCTGTCGACCAGGTCCAGCCTCCAGCCCAGGTCCAGCCGGCGCAGGGAGCCCAGCCACAGCAGGCCGGGGCCCAGTCGCCCTCTCCGCCGATGCCCGCAGCGGCTTCCGGGTCCGCCGGCCCGGCAGCCCCCACCGAGCCCGCCAGCCCGGCAGCGCCCACCGAGCCCGACGGCGTCGAGGAGCCGATCGAGGACTGGGATCCGGCCGACCGGTACTTCCCCTCGGCCTCGGATCCCGGGACCCCACCGCCGCCCCCAACCGACAGCTTCGCGTACGGCTCCGGGGACGACGGATCGGGCGTGCACGGCATGGCCCGCAAGCTCCTCGTGGTCGGAATCGTGATGTTGCTCGTGGCCGGGACCCTCGTGTTCTGGTTCGCGCGCAGCGGCGGTGGCGGCGTCGCCCTCGCGGTCGACATGCACCGCGGGCAGTCGACGGCCTACCTCATGAACATGACGATGGAGGCGACGATCTCCGTCGAGGGCCAGACCCAGTCGTTCTCGGGATCGGTCAACGCGAGGGTCGGCTGGAAGGTCGTGTCCGTGGACGCCGACGGCGTCGCGACCGTTCGGCTGACGGTCTCGAAGGTCTCGGGCGACGTCGACGGCAAGTCGGTGAAGGAGAAGAGGCCGATCAGCGTCGAGGTGAAGATCTCGCGGGACGGACGGATCCTTTCGGGAACCGACCTGACCGCGCTGACGGGCCAGGCGCAGAGCCTCCCGGGCGGGTCGCAGTTCATGCCGGTCCTGCCGGATCACCCCGTGAACCCCGGCGACACGTGGTCGGAGGCCTACGAGCAGGCGAACCCGTTCGGCACCGGTTCGATCGGCATCTCGGCCACCGGCACGCTGGTGAACTTCGAGACGGACGGCGGGCACCGTGTCGCCGTCGTCCAGACCAAGGAGCGGGTGCCGCTGAACCTGACGGTCGATCTGGCGGACGTCGCGAAGCAGTTCCGCATCCCCGGGGTTCCCTCCGGCGTGAAGATCACGTACGCGGGCTCGATCGACGTGACCGGGTACTCGTGGGTCGACACGGTCTCGAAGGAGATGCTGAAGTCGACGACCGACGCCCGGTTCCACATCGACATGACCTTCGAGGGAGCCGGCTCCGACATCCCCGACGGCTCCACCGTGACGTTCGATGGCTCGATGGGTCTGGCCATGACCCAAGCGCACGCTCCGACCGGTCTATCGGTCTAGCGGCGCCCCGCGGAGCCCTCCAGCGCGCTCGCGTCCGACGAACGGCTCGTCGAGCGCTGGACGCGGCGTTCGACCCGCGCGGGCATCCCACCGCTGGGGCGGAGCGTGACCATCGGCTGCAGTTCCACGCGATGGCTCGCGGGCACCCGCACGCGCCAGCGCTGCGCGATCGTCGCGAGGAGCAGTTCCGCCTCCATCCAGGCGAACCCCTCGCCGATGCACAGGCGCGAGCCGCCGCCGAACGGGAACCACGAGTACCGGGGCCGCTCGGCCGACCTCCCAGGAGCCCATCGCTCGGGGTCGAACCGGAACGGTTCCGGGAACCATCGAGGATCGTGCTGGACGACGTAGGGGCTCATCAGGATCGTCGAGCCGGCCGGGATCCGGTAGCCCTTGATCCAGACGTCCTCGAGGGCGAGGCGTCCGAGCACGTACGCGGGCGGGTACATCCGCATCGCCTCGCTCAGGACCTGCCGGGTATAGGAAAGGTTCGGGATGTCCGTGACGGCCGGGAGCCGGCCGGCCAGGGCCCCGTCCAGCTCGGCCTGCAGACGCGCGTCGGTCCGCGGCGAGCGCGAGACCAGGAACCACGTCCAGGTCATCAGCTGCGCCGTGGTCTCGTGGCCCGCGAGGAACAACGTCATCGCCTCGTCCCGGACCTGCCGGTCGGTCATCGCGTCGCCGGAGTCCTCGTCCTGCGCCCGGATCAGCATCGAGAGCAGGTCCGAGCCGTTCGCTCCGGCCGCGCGCCGCTCGCGGATCATCCGTTCGATCACGGCGTCGAGGCGCGCCTGCGCCCGACGGGACCGCGCCGTGCTGGGCAGCGGCAGCCGGTCGAGCATGGCGCCGAACGGGCTGGACACGCGCTGGAACATCCCGAGCACCTCCGCGAGCGCCTCGCCGACGTCCGCAGCGTCGCCCTCGAGGTCGGCGTCGAACAGCGTCCGGCCGACGATCGTGAGCGTGAGCCGCGTCATCTCGGCGTGCACGTTCAGCACCTCGCCGTCCCGCCAGCGATCCGTGAGGCGGGCGGCCTCCTCGACCATCGCGCCTCCGTACGCGTCGATGCGCTCGTGATGGAAGATCGGCTGGATCAGCCGGCGCTGGTGCCGGTGGAACGAGCCCTCGCTCGTCAGGAGGCCCTCACCCAGGACGCGCTTCGCCTCCTGGAGACCCCGGCCCTTCATGAACGCGCGACCGTTCGTGACGAGGACCTCGCGGATGTCCTCGGGATCGCTCGCCAGGTAGACGTCGAACGGCCCGAAGCGCACGTAGACGAGGTCGCCGTGATCCCGCGCCAGTCCGAGCAGGCTGCCCAGGGGGTCCCTGCGGAAGGCCGCGACCCCAGCCCCCGGGAGCGTTCGACCCGGCCCGGGCGGTCGCCGGACGTCGTCGCGCCCCGCGGCGCGAGCGCGCGCGAGCCGCCGGCGCAGCGGCATCTGAAGTCCCACCTCGGCCGGAGGACGCATCGTCGTTCGGTAGTGTCCCACCCGGTCCAGCGTTCCCGGCCACGCCGGGCTCTCTGGGCTACGCCGGCGCGTCCGACCCCGACATCCTCGCTCGGCTGCGCCGCCGCGCGAACCACCACCACACCGCCGCAACCACCAGGATCACGCCGACCGCGTAGGCGATCTCGCGCAGGTACCGGACGACCTCGTCGCCGAAGAAGTACCCGAGCAGGGCCGCGGCGACGGTGAACGGGAGCGAGCCCAAGACGACGAACAGGCTGAAGCGGCCGATCGGCATCTCCGCCACCCCGGCCGGAAAGCTGATGTAGGATCGCGCGATCGGCAGCAGCTTCGAGACGAACACGGCACGCTCTCCGTAGCGGGCGAACCAGCGTTCGGCGCGTTCGACCTCGTGCTCGCGACGGAAGATCTTCACGCCCCATCTGCGCACCAGCGGTCGCCCGCCGATCCGTCCGATCGCGTACGCGATCCACGAGCCGACGAGGTCACCGGCGACGCCCGCGGCGATGACCCAGAACAGCTTCAGCGGTTCGGAGCCGTCTCCGAGCGTCGCGGCGACGAAGGTCGCGCTCGCGGCCGCGCCGCCCAGCGCCATCGTCGCTTCGCTGGGGATCGGGATGCCGGACGCCTGGAGCATCATCAGCACGAACACGGCGAGGTAGCCGAAGTCGACGAGCGTGCGAACGATGAAGTGCTCCATGGCGGGGAGCGAGCGTACCGGGGATCCGTGGGGACGGCCCCTCGGGAAGATTTCGGATGTTGTGACATGTTGTGCACGCCGAAGGAGGGTCGCGAGCGACCGCTCGCCGGGGGTCCGGTCGTCAGGGTGCCGTATGGTGGGGTCCTTGACATCCCCCCGAAGTGTCCTGTAGTAAGCCGGACCTCCCCCCGATAACGAACCGATGGAAGGACGCATGGCCAAGCAGCTGGTGATCGTGGAGTCGCCGACGAAGGCGAAGACGTTGGAGCGCTACCTGGGCTCCGACTATGCGGTCGCGGCCAGTCGCGGCCACGTGCGCGACCTCCCGGGCGATCGGATGGGCGTGGAGATAGACGGCGACTTCCGGCCCGAGTACGTGGTGCCGGAGGACAAGGCGGCGACGGTCGAGCAGCTCCGGAAGGCGTTCGGCGCCGCCGACGGCCTCTGGCTCGCGACGGACTTCGACCGCGAGGGCGAGGCGATCGCCTGGCACGTCGCCGAGTCGATCGGCGCGGACCCGCGCACGGCGAACCGCGTGACGTTCACCGAGATCACGCGGTCCGCGGTCCAGGAGGCGTTCAGCCAGCCCAGGACGATCGACTTCGACCTCGTCGACGCGCAGCAGGCGCGCCGGATCCTCGACCGGCTCGTCGGGTTACGAACTGTCACCGCTCCTGCAGAAGGGCCTGAAGCGATGGACGCTCTCCGCCGGGCGGGTGCAGTCCGTGGCGCTGCGGCTCGTCGTCGACCGCGAACGCGAGATCGAGGCCTTCGTCGCGCAGGAGTACTGGAGCGTCGACGCGCGCCTGTCGCCGAACGGCGACGACCGGGCGTTCGTCGCCCGCCTGATCCAGGTGGGCGACGAGAAGCTCGCCGCGTCGCCGGACAAGAAGGGCCTGCTCCTGTCGACGCAGGAGGAGGCCGAGGCCGCACGTCGATCCGCCTCCGCGACGCCGCCTACCGCGTGCCAGGAGGTCCGCCAGCGAGAGGTCAAGCGGACCCCCGCGCCGCCGTTCACCACGTCGACCCTGCAGCAGGAGGCCGCCCGCAAGCTCGGCTTCTCCGCCCGCAAGACGATGCAGGTCGCCCAGCGCCTGTACGAGGGCGTGATGCATCCCCGGTGAGGGACAGGTCGGCCTGATCACCTACATGCGGACCGACTCGGTCAACATCGCAGAACAGGCGCTGGCCGAACTCACCGAACTGGTAACGCAGCATTACGGTCAGGAGTACGCGCTGGCCGAGCCGCGCCGGTACCGCAAGAAGCAGCGGGGCGCGCAGGAAGCGCACGAGGCGGTTCGGCCCACCGGCGCCACGCGCCTGCCCGACCAGCTCGAGGGCGTCCTCGACCGGGATCAGGCGCGCCTGTACCGGTTGATCTGGCAGCGGACCGTGGCCTCGCAGATGGCCGAGGCGCGCTTCGACCAGGTCTCCGTCGACATCGCGGCGACCGTCGACGCGCAGCCCGACGCGCCGCGCTACCTGCTGCGCGCGACGGGGCAGACGCTGAAGTTCGACGGGTTCCGGCGCGTGTACTTCGAAGGACGCGACGACGCCGCCGACGAGGACGCCGAATCGATGCTGCCCGCGCTGACCGCCGAGCAGGCGCTCCGGCTCATCGAGCTGCTGCCCGAGCAGCACTTCACGCAGCCGCCGCCGCGCTACACCGAGGCGAGCCTGGTGAAGACGCTCGAGGAGAACGGGATCGGCCGGCCGTCCACATACGCGCCGACGATCGCGACGCTGCTGGACCGCGGGTACGTCCGGCTCGAGGACAAGCGGTTCTTCCCCGAGGACATCGGGCTCGTGGTCGCGGACATCCTGGTCGACCTGTTCCCGGACATCGTCGACGTGGGGTTCACGGCGCGCCTCGAGGAGGAGCTCGACGACATCGCCGAGGGGCAGACGGGCTGGGTGCAGATCCTTCGCGAGTTCTACGACCCGTTCCACCAGCAGGTCGAAGCCGCGCAGGGCAAGGTCAAGCCGCCGGAGGTCTACCTCGACGAGCAGTGCCCGCTGTGCCCGGAGGAGGGCCGCGAGCCCGGTCGGCTGATGAAGAAGCTCGGACGCTACGGGATGTTCGTCGGATGCGAACGGTACCCGGAGTGCCGGTACACGCGGCCGCTCGACGGCGAGGGCGGCGCGCCGGAGCCGGTGCTCCTGGACGAGACCTGCCCGCAGTGCGGCCGGCAGCTCCAGCAGCGGACCGGCCGCTACGGGCCGTTCGTCGGGTGCAGCGGCTACCCGGAGTGCAAGTACATCAAGAAGGCCGAACCCGTCCGCACCGGCGTGACGTGTCCGCAGTGTAAGCAGGGCGAGCTGGTCGAACGGATGAACCGGTTCGGCCGGCCGTTCTACTCGTGCGACCGCTACCCCGACTGCGACTTCGCCGTGAGCCAGAAGCCATCGGCCGAACCGTGCCCGAACTGCGGCGGCCTGGTCGTGGCCGCCCGAGGCGGCGCGACGCGGTGCATCGCGTGCCATCGAGCATGGGGAGCCGACGGTGTCGAGCTGGCCGAGGAGCAGGCGCAGGCGCTGATCCCGAAGCCGCGCGCGCCGAGGGCGTCGTCCAACGGAGGACGGAAGCGTGCCCGCACCAAGACCCGGAAGCCCGCCTGACGTGCGGGCCGCCGGCCGAACGACCCGGGCCGACTGAGGCGCCATGGCCGGCGTCGCGGAAGAGATCGCAGCGCTCCGCGGCACCAAGCCGGCGACCTTCAAGGACCTGCTGACCCACCCATCGTTCTCCCGCCTCTGGCGGGCGATGCTCGTCTCGTCGATGGGCGACTGGGTGGGGTTCGTCGCGGTCGCCTCGCTGGTGGCGACCATCGGCGGCAAGCACCTGGGTGGCCTCGCGGTCGCGGGCGTGATCCTGGCGCGACTCGCGCCATCGGTGCTGTTCGGCCCGTTCGCCGGGGTCGTCGTCGACCGGTTCGACCGCAAGAAGCTGATGGTCTCGGCCGACCTCGGGCGGGCGGCGCTGTACGCGACGATGCCCCTCGTGCCCTGGCTCTGGCTGATCTTCCTGCTGTCGTTCCTCATCGAGACGCTGTCGCTCGTCTGGACCCCCGCGAAGGACGCGAGCGTTCCGAACCTCGTGCCGCGCCGCCAGTTGCCGAACGCGAATTCGGTCTCGTTGGTGACGACCTACGGGACGCTGCCGCTCGGCGCGACGGTCTACACGGCGCTCGCGGCCCTCGCGGTGGCGATCGGCGGGTTCTTCGGCGATCACCCCGAGTCGCTCGCGCTGTGGGCCGACGCGCTCACGTTCGCCTTCTCGGCGCGTATGGTCAGCGGCCTGGACCTGAAGCTCGGCGCGGCCGCGCGGCGCAGGCGCGAACAGGCCCCGGAGCTGTCGGTCGCGGGCGCGTTCGGCGAGGTGCGGGAGGGCGTGCGGTTCCTCCGGGAGCATCCGCTGGTCCGCGCGATGACGATCGGGATCGTCCTGGCCTTCGCGGGCTCGGGGGCCGTGATGTCGTTGGGGCCGGTGTTCGCGCAGTCGACGCTGAAGGCGGGCGCGACCGGGTTCGGCTACCTGATGATCGCCCTCGGCGTCGGGATGGGCATCGGCATGGCGTCGATGGCCTGGGTGACGAAGCGGATCGAGAAGGAGAACCTGTTCGGCCTGGCGCTGCTGACCTCGGCCGGGTGCCTGTTCGTCCTGGCGGCCATGCCGACGATCGGGTGGGCAGCGCTGTTCACGGTGCCGATGGGCGTGGCCGGCGGCCTGGCGTGGGTCAGCGGCTACACGCTGCTCCAGGAGAACGTCTCCGACGAGTTCCGCGGTCGAACCTTCGCGACGCTGAACGTGATGGTGCGCGTCGGGCTGTTCCTGTCCCTGCTGTTCTTCCCGACCGTGCAGGCGGCGCTGTCGACCACAGCCCTGCAGGGCGGGGGCATCAGGGCCGCCCTGTGGCTCGGCGCCGCGATCGTCGCCGGAGGGGCCGCGTCGTCGTGGCGCTCGATGCGGCACCAGCGGATCGTCCGTCCCCGTAGGCTGGCGCTCGTGCCCAAGATCCGGAAGGTCGACCGTTCGGGGGTGTTCATCGTCTTCGAAGGGGTCGAGGGCGCCGGGAAGGGGACGCACATGAAGCAGGCGCGCGAGTTCGTCGCGTCGCTCGGACGCGACGTGGTGGTCGCGCGGGAGCCCGGGGGCACGCGGTTCGGCGAGCGCCTCCGCGAGACGATCCTCGATCCGGCGACCGGCCGGGTGGACGCGCGCGCGGAGGCGCTGCTGTTCGCGGCGGCACGGGCCCAGCTGGTGTCCACGGTGATCCGGCCGGCGTTGGAGGAGGGGAAGGTCGTGCTCTGCGACCGGTTCATCGACTCCTCGATCGCGTACCAGGGCGTCGCGCGGGGCTTGGGCGAGCCCGACATCCTGACGCTGAACGCGTGGGCGACCCAGGGGCTGTTCCCCGACCTCGTCCTCCTGCTGCACGTCGAGCCGGACGTCGGCCTCTCGCGCGCGACCGGCGAGCCCGACCGGTTCGAATCGGAGGACGCGGCGTTCCACGCGAAGGTCGCCGACGCGTACATGAAGATCGCGGAGGAGCATCCGGAACGGTTCGTCGTGATCGACACGTCGCTCGCAGCGGAGAAGGTCCAGGAGCAGGTGCAGGCGGCGATCACGAAGGTCCTGGCGCCGGAGAGCGAACGGGGTGGAGCGACGTGACGGCCGGTCGGGAAGCGACGGTCGTGCCCGAGCTGCCGCCCGTGATCCGCGCGGTCCCGGGGCAGGAGCACGCGGCGCGGTTCCTGGCGCGGGCGCTGGCGCAGCCGAACCACGCGTACGTGTTCTCCGGGCCCGAGGGGTCGGGCAAGCGCCTCGCGATGCGGGCGTTCGCGGCGGCGCTGCTGTGCCCGAACGGCGGCTGCGGCGAGTGCCGCGACTGCCGGCTGGCGCTCGGTGAGCGGCACCCGAACATGCTGGTCCTGGAGCCGACAGGTCCGGACATCCTGGTCGGGAAGGACGCCGGTGATCCGAACACGGCGCGCGGGTTCGCACGGAGCGCCTACCTGACGCCGCCCGAGCCTGGGTGGAAGGTGATGGTCGTGCTGCAGGCCGATCGCCTCCGGATCGAAGCCGCCGACGTGCTGCTGAAGGTCCTGGAGGAGCCGCCGGGCGACACGGTGTTCATGCTGTTGACGGCGCGTACCGACGAGCTCCCGGAGACGATCCGCTCGCGCTGCCAGGAGATCGCGTTCCCGCCGTTGACCGAGGAGTTCGTCGTCGCCGCGCTGGTCGACGGCGGGGCATCGCACGAGGCGGCACGACTGGCGGCGCGGCTGTCGGGCGGGAACCTCGGTCGCGCGCGACGGCTCACGCGCGAGGGCGGTCTGTCGTTCCGCGAGGCTGCGTTGGTGGCGATGACGCGTGCGCGGGGAGGCGCCGGGGAGGCGTTGGCCGCGGCCGAGGACCTGACCATCGTCGCGAAGGCGGACCGCAAGCGCGTCGAGTCGGAGCTGAAGGAGGACCTGGCGCCGTTCCTCGACGAGCGCGGGCGGCCCGAGGAGGCGTTCAAGGGTGTCGTGCGCCGCCTGGAGGAGCAGCACGAACGCCGGCTCCGCCGGGCCGAGCGCGAGTTCCTCGACCATGCGCTGCTGGCACTGGCCGCGTTCTACCGGGACGCCGCGGTACTGGCTGCGGGAGGTGGCCCGGGGTCGGCGATCAACCTCGACATGGCCGATACGCTCGGCCAGGTCGGGCTGTCGGCACCCGAGGCCGCCAGCGCGATGGGGACCGTCGAGGAGGCGCGCGCCGACCTCGCCGACGAGACGAACCTGAACGCCCGGCTCGTCCTGGAGCGGCTGTTCCTGCGGTTGTCCGGATCGGGTCACCTCGACGCGTCCGATGGGGGCTGAGACCTTCACGATCCGGCCACGAAGGTCGTTCCCACTGGAGGAAGCCGGCACGGTCGGGCGACCGGTTGGACCCCGCCTCTTCGCTACAATCGGTCCGCCGCCGGGGTAGCTCAGTCGGCAGAGCGACGCACTCGTAATGCGTAGGTCCGGGGTTCGACTCCCCGCCCCGGCTCCACGGACGCGGCCACGTCGATCCACGTCCCGGCAGGAGCGCCACGGCCGCTGGCCGTGGCGCTCGCTCGCGTGTGATCCTGTGTTCGATGGCCCGAACACAGTGCCGAACGGACTCGTCATCGCATGCGGTGACCGCGCGAACTCGGTAGGGTCGCTGGCGTGGGCGGTCTTCGGGGAACCGTTGACGGATCCGCCGGGCGGATCCGTCGCGTCGTTCCTCCTTCGCGTCTTCGTCGGGTGATCCCATGACGGCTCACGACGATCGGGTCGCCGCGTTTCACCGGTTGCACTCCTCCGGCTGCTTCGTGATGCCGAACCCGTGGGACGTGGGGAGCGCACGGGCTCTGGAGGGGCTCGGGTTCAAGGCGCTGGCGACCACGAGCGCCGGTTTCGCATGGACGCTCGGTCGCCCGGACAACGGGGTCACGCTCGCTCAGGCGCTCGAGCACCTCCGCGCGGTCGCGGACGCCGTGAAGGTGCCGGTGAACGCGGACTTCGAGGGAGGCTACGCGGTCGATCCGGAGCAGGTCGGCGCGAACGTGCGGCTCGCCGCAGCTACCGGGATCGCCGGACTCTCGATCGAGGACTCCACCGGGGACCCGGCAGACCCGCTGTTCGAGTTCGACCTCGCCGTCGAGCGTCTCCGGGCCGCGCGGCGGGCGATCGACGAGAGTCGGACGGCCGTCGTTCTCACCGGACGGTCCGAGGGGTTCGTGTGCGGTCGTCCCGACATCGACGAGACGGTCCGGAGGCTGCGTGCCTATGCGGAAGCCGGCGCCGACTGCCTCTACGCTCCACGGGTCGACACCGTCGAGCACATCGTCGCGATCGTCGTCGCCGTTGCGCCGAAGCCGGTGAACCTCCTCATCAACGCGCCGTTCACGACGGTCGCGGAGGCGGCGGACCTGGGAGTGCGCAGGATCAGCGTGGGAGGCACGCTCGCGCGGACCGCATGGGCCGGATCCCTGCAGGCCGCAAGGGAGATCGCGGACTCCGGGACGTTCTCCCGGTTCGAGCGGCTTCCGGACATCGATGCACTGTTCCGTGACCGAGCCGACTGACTCGCCACCTCACGTCGAGCGGGTCCGTCGGGTCCGTCGGGTCCGTCACGTGGTCCATCTGTCCTCCCCCCGAGGTGTGTTTCGCCGACCGGTACAGACATCCAGGCTCGCGCGGGCAGCATAGAGCGGAACCCCTACCGCACCCAGAGCTGATCGATCAGGACGCCCCACGCGGGGTTGTGCTGGTAGTTCCCCACACGCGGGGACACGAGGTCCAGCGTCTCCGGGATCACCGCGGGGATCGCGGGCGCCCGGTCCACGAGCTCGCGGTCCACCTTCGTCCAGATGACGCGCGACGTGTGTGGATCGGAGACCTGCGTCTGCGTCGCCCGTCGGATCAGCGCGTCGAGGCTCGGGTCGCAGAACTCCGAGACGTTGAAGTTCTGCGGTGAGGCTCGTTCGAACCCGTCGCAGGTGAACGTCGGATCGACCAGCTCCGACGGCAGGGGGTCGGACGTCAAGAAGTACAAGCCGGCGATCTGCGCCCGGTTCCTCGAGTCGGCCACGTGCTGGTAGAACGCGAAGAAGTCGGGCGTCGCGTGGAGCCGCGCGTGGAACCCCAGATCGTTCAGCACGCCGACGACGTACCGGCTCACGGCGGCGAATCCCTGCCACGACCATACGGTGACCGTCTCACCCTCGTCCGAGGCCGGGATGAGGCTCCTCGCCTTCACGAGGTCTGCGGCCGTCCACGTTCCGGCCGGGTTCGGGCTCACGGTGTACGGGCAGTAGGGCTGGTACCCGATGAAGTTCGGCGGGATGACCTGACAGGTGACCGTGGCCTTCTGCGGGTACAGCGCGGCCATCCGGTCGCGGTCGAGCGCGTACGCGAGCGCCCGGCGCACCCTGGGATCGTCGAACGGCTGCACGCGCGTGTTCAGGTACAGGGACCACGTCGCGAGGAGCGTGGAGAGATGCGCCTGCGCCGTGTAGCTCGTGGCGATCTCGGCGAGGCTGCGCTTGGACGGAGTGTCGCCCTGGATCCCGAAGTAGTCCGCATCGCCGGACTCGACCCGCGCGACCGCCTGGTCGGCGGTCCCTCCGGACCTCCACGCGATCCGATCGGGGAACCCGTCGGGCTGGGCGGCCGCCGACCAGAGGTGGAAGTGTGGGTTGCGGACCAGGGTCACCTCGGTCGGCGTTCGTTCGCCGATCATGTACGGGCCGGTGCCGGGGGGGCCTTCGCTGACCTTTTCCATGGGCGACGATCCGGACACCACCGCGACGGGCGGCAGCGCCAACTTGTACAGGAACTCGGCATCGGGCGAGCGGAGGCGGAACGTGACCGTCCCTGCCGCATCATCGGTGACGATGCCGGACGAGAGGTCGCACGCGTCCTTCGAGCAGCCGTCCGCGCCGACGATCCCGCCCAGGGCCAACGTGGCCTGATCCCGGTCGAGACGGAGCGCCCGCTCGAACGAGCGGCGGACATCGCCCGCCCGCACCGGGGTCCCATCGGAGAACAGGAGGTTCCGCTCGAGGCTGAACGTGTAGACCGTTCCGCCCTCGGTCGGCGTTGGGAGGGACGTGGCGAGGTCGGGGACGAGGGTCGACCCGTCGATCCCACCGACGCGCTTGTAGCCGACCAGTGAGTCGTAGACGAGCCCGAGCAGCGGCCACCCGGCACCCACGAAGGCCGGGTCGAACGAGCCGGGCGCCGTCTCCGCCGGGCTGACGATCGTGAGCGTCCCGCCGCGATGACCGGCCGGGGAACCACGGGTACTCACCAGGAGCAGCCCGCCGCCGATCGCCGTCCCGACGGGAGCGCTCCCCAGGGCGACATGGTCCGTGACCCGTCTGGTCCCGAGGTCGATCCGCGAGAGGGCCGCCCCGAACTGGCTGGCGACCCAGAGCGAACCGCCGCTCGCGGCCAGGGAGGTCGGTCCCTCCTCGACCGGGAGGCGATCGGTCTCGGTGTCCGTGGCCGGGTCGATCCGGGAGACCGTCCCGTCCAGGCCGTTCGCCACCCAGATGGCGCCATCGGCGAACGCGATCGCGTCGGGACCGTTGCCGACGGTGATCGACCGAACCACCGGCGCCGTGCCGAGATCGATGCGGGAGACCGTCCCATCGGTGCTGTTCGCCGTCCAGACCGCGCCGTCGCCGAGCGCGATCGCGACGGGGGTTCCGCCCACCGGGATCGTCAGCGACGGGTGTCCGGTCCTGGGGTCGATCCGCGAGACGGTGTCATCCAGGCTGTTCGCCACCCACACCCCGCCGCTCCCGACCGCGACCGATCGTGGGCTGTTCCCCACCGGGATCTGCTGGACGACCGTGTCCGTGGCCGGGTTGATCCGCTCCAGCGACCGGTTGCCGCTGTCGGTCACCCAGACGGCCCCGTCGCCGTACGTGATACCCGTGGGGTTCGAACCCGCCTGGATCCTCTGCACCGATCCGGACCGGAGATCGATCCGCGATACGGAGCCGTCCGCCTCGCTCGTCACCCACGCGGTGGTCCGGTCGGCGGCGACCTGGCTCGGGACGACGTGGAGCCCCACCTCCTGCCGGATCGTCCCCGTACGGGGGTCGAGCAGCCCGACGCTGTTGGCCGACACGCCGGGGAGTCCCGCGGGCGCGTCCTTCCGGAGCAGCGCGATCGGGATCAGCGTCGCCGCGAGGACAGCGATCACGGCGCCGATCAGGATGCCCCGGTGCCTGGACGCGAACGAACGTCTGCGCGGCGGGACGATCGGCTCCGGAACGAACGGCGCGATCCGGCTGCGGAGGTCCGACCCCTCCGCGAGCACGCGGACGGCCCGTACGGGATGGTCGAGTCCCTTGAGCTGGAACTCTCCCTGGTCCTCGTACCGGGCGCCCGGCACGGTCCGCGCCAGGTGGACGACTTCCTGGCTCGCGAGCACGTCGCCCGGTCCGGCGCGGCTGCACAGGCGCGCGGCCAGGTTCAGCGCGCCCCCCCGGAATCCATCCTCGACCGGGACCGCCTCGCCCGCGTCCAGGCCGATCCCGACCGGGAGCGGGAGCGTCGGGTCGGCCTCCGTCTGTTCGACGAACGCCGACTGGAGCTCGAGTGCGGCGTGGATCGCGCGCCGGGCGGAGCCGAACACCGCGAGGGCCTCGTCGCCGCGGAGCTCGATCAGCCGACCGCCGTGCGCCGCGATGTGCTCGCGGGCGATCCCCGCGAACCGGGCGGCGAGCGCGGCCGCCGCCTCGTCCCCCCGTCGTTGCGTGAACGACGTGTAGCCGCGGACGTCCGCGATCAGGAACGTCCGGATCGCGGCCTCTCCCTCGGCGACGGCGTCGGTCGGTTGCTCTGCGTCGGTCACGGCAGCTGGGCCCCGGCGAGCCCTCGCCGCGATTATCGGGACCCGTCGTCGGTATCGCCAGCATCCCGTTCGCCGGCTGGTCGGTCCGACGCTGAACGCGGATCCGTCCATGGCACCTCGCTCGGGCTCCGAGCGGCATCTCAGGTCACGATCCCGTCCGTCGGCCGGTCGCCGTGGGAAAGGTCATCCGACGCCAGCGGCGCTCGGACCGTGCCGGCGCATCACGAGCGGGTGGTGGCCAGATCCCGGCCGCTTCGCTCCGGGCGCGCGGTCGCCTGCGACGCGATGTGCCGGGCGACGTGCTCCGCGTCCCTGCCGACGCCGACGAGGACGGCCGACGTCGCCGCGAATTGGAACTCGAGCCCGACGAAGAACAGCCCCCTCTGCGTCGGCACGATGCCCCGCTCCTGTATCGGCCCTCCGCCGTCGCCGAAGATGGGCAGATCGATCCAGGAGAAGCCGTGCTGGAAGCCGGTGCACCAGATGACGTTGGCAACATCGACGACACGCGCGTCGGCGAGCTCGGGGCGCCCGTCCCTGACCCCGACCGTTCGAGGCACCATCTCGACCCCTGCGGCGATGAGATCGGTGACCTTCACGCGGATCAAGGGTGCGCCCTGCGCGGCGAGCTTCGGCAGCACCTTCCGCCCGACGGGCGTCCGAAGCGTCAACACGTGATGTCCGATGAAGCGAACCACGGGGAGCGCGAACCGAGCGGTCGCCGGGCCGTGGCGGAAGGGGATCTCGCCCGATGGCGAGCCGGACACCGAGGTTCGATGCGTCCGGCTCACCTCGAGCGCGATCTCGGCCCCCGAGTTGCCCAACCCGACCACCAGGACCTGCCCCTCGTTCAGCTGCGACGGGTTCCGGTACGCGGACGAATGCATCTGGACGATCCCCCGCTCGAGCCGAGGGGCGAACGGTGGGACCCTCGGGACCTGGCCGGCGCCGCTCGCGACGACGACGTTGTCGGCCACGAACCGCTGGCCGCCGGCCGAGACGACGAAGAGGTCCCCGTGCGCGGTGAGCCCATCGACGCGGGTGCGCGTCCGAACCGGCAACTCGAACCTCGCCACGTAGCTCTCGAGATAGTCGGCCATCTCGTCCTTCGTTGGGAACGACACGCCGCGTGCCGGGAACCGCATGCCGGGCAAGCCGTCATAACGCGCGGGCGTGAACAGCCGTAGCGAGTCCCACCGCTCGCGCCACGCATCGCCGATCCGCGGGTGGGCATCGAGGATGACGAACGGGCGACCGCGCCTCGCCAGGTGGTAGCCGGTCGCTAGACCGGCCTGCCCGCCGCCCACGATCACGGTCTCGATCCGTTCCGTGGCCATTCCGACGTTCATCCGTGCACCTCCCGTCCGGGTTCGGTCATGCGATGGTGTTCGGATCCACCGCGGGCCGAACGCTCCTCGGCAACACGCGGCGATCGTACGGGCGACCCCTGGGCCGGGGCTTCGGGAGAAGCACCCATCCGCCTCCCGGCGCCGTGGGTATTCCTATGGAGTCCGGCGAACGAAGTCGTGCTCGTACGCGTACGCCGTCGCCGCGGAGCGGGACGGGAGGTCGAGCTTGGTGAAGATGTTGCTCACGTGACGAGCGACGGTCTTCTCGCTGATGAAGAGCTCGGCGGCGATGGCCCGGTTCGTCTTGCCGGCGGCGACGAGCCGCAAGACCTCGACCTCGCGCCCCGTCAGTCCTCCTGAAGCCTGGACCGTCGGTTCCGAGAGCTCCGCGAGGAGCGTGAGCGCGGGAACCGCGCCGAGGTGCTCGAACACGGAGCGAGCCGCCCCAAGTTCCATCTCCCACGCATCGAGATCCCCGAGCTCCCGGCACGCGACTCCGATCAGGACGCGCACGCGAGCGGCGTCGTACGGCGCATCGAGTTCGCGCCACGTAGCGAGCGAGCGGCGTAGCTCGTCGAGCGCGTCCCGGGGCTTGCCCTCGGCCAGCGAGACCGCGCCGCCGGCGTACCTCGACGCGGCCAGGAGGAACGGTGCACCGACGTCATCAGCGATCGCTGAGAGCCCATCCGAGGCGGCCCGGGCCGCACCGACGTCGTCCGCGGAGAGCAGCACCTCGACGTACGCGGGGAGCAGCCTGGACCGACCCAGCGGGTCATGCGCCTCGTCGACCTCTCGCCTCAGTGCCGCGACGGCGGCACCGACCTGGCCCTGCGCCAGTCGGAGTAGCGCGAGGCCTGGATACGGCGTTCGGCTGTGCTCGCTGGCACGTCGGTATGCGGCTTCGGCCTCGACGGACTCGCCGCGGAGCCGATGGAGCTCGGCCATCTGATACAGCGCGGCGCCCACCGCCGGTTGGTCGGGCGGGTCCGAGAGCCGTTCGTGCGCCCGTCGAACCTCGTCGACGGCCTCCCCCCACGACCCGTGGAGCTGCATGAGCTCTGCACGGTGAACGAGGCATTGGCCGCGGTAGAGCACGAGGTCGGGTTGCGAGTCGCACCAATCGCTGAGTGCTGCCGTCCATTCCGCTGCACGACGGAGGTCGAAGACGTCGCGACATCCCTCGATCACTCCGCAGTAGACGTCGCCGGCCACGATCGGCGACACCTCGCCGGCCGTGACCGCGACCATCGCTTCGTCGAGCAGCGCCGTTCCCTCGGTGATGTCGCCCATGACCAGAAGGCTCCGGCCACGACCCATCGACGCGATCGCCGCCAGATCGGGGTCGGCGAAGCGCTCGGCGATCTCTCCTGCCTCGACGAAGAGCTTCAGCGCCGTCGTCACGTCGCCGGCTTCGACGGACCCGATCGCGGCCGGCACGAGGAGGTACCCGGACTCGACGCAGTCCCGCCCGTGTTCGTCGAGGATGCGTCGGGCGCGGCCGAGCCACCCGGCACCACGGGCCATGTCGCCCTTATGCAGGAACACGAACGCGAGCCAGAACGCGCATCGAGCCGCTCGAACGGGATCGCCCGCACGCAGGCTCTCGCGATGCTCGCGCGTCCAGGCGGTGGCGCTCTCGTCGTCTCGTCCGATCAGGTAGGCCGCTTCCGCGAGGCGTTCGAGGTCGTCGAGCGCCAGCGGCGACCGTTGGTCAGCGGCCGACAGCGAGGCGACGGCCTCCCCCCAACCCCTCCGCTCGAAGGCCTCCCGCCCTCGACCGAGCGCGTCTCCGGTGCCCAGAAGCGCTCCCATCCGTGAGCTTCGCTACGGTTGCCGGCGATCGGAAGCGGGCCGGTCCACCACGAGGAACCTTACAGAACGGCCGTCGCCCGCTCGGCGCGATCCGGGGGGTCGGTGGGTGCGCCCCAGTCGAGGCGGGCGAGGTCGTGCCCGGGGGAGGGGCGCCGTCAGCGCGGTTCCATGATCGACTGGCCGACCTCGATCAGGTGGCCGTCGGGGTCCCGGATGTACGCGCGGATCTCGCGGCCATGGTCCTTCGGCTCGGTCAGGAACTCAGCGCCCTTCGCCGACCACTCCTGGTAGGCCGTCTGGATGTCCGCGACGCGCACGTTGAGGAACGCGCTCGTGCGGTTCGGGTCGGCCGGCGTCGTCAGGGTCACGGTCGGCTTGTCGTCCGTGGGACCGCCGCCCTCGTTGAGGATGATCCACGAGTTGGCGACCTTCATGATCACCGGATCGCGCTCGATCAGGACCTGCCCGTCGAACAGCGACCGATAGAAGTCCCGCGACCGGTCCTGGTCGGACACCACGAGGAAGTGCGTCAGCACGAAGCCCTCGGTCGGCGCGGGGAAATCCTCCAGGCTCATACGGCACCTTCCTTCCTGACCGGGTACCGGTCATCCGCGGCTCGCACGGCCGGGCTCGGGCGATCCCATCCCTGGTTGGTCGAACGTCGGCGAGGCGTTGCATCTTCCGGTGCCGCCCGCCGATCGGCCAGCCTATCCCCATGTGACTGGTGACGAACGTCGACGGGTCCGTGGAATCGCTGAGCCTCGGTCCCGGTTGCTCCACCGCATGGAGACGTGGGACGCGATCCGGGCTCGCCGGAGCGTCCGGAGCTTCACCGACGAGCCGCTGACGGAGGCCGAGATCGACCGGATACTCGAGGCCGGCCGGCGCGCGCCGTCGGCGGGCAACTCGCAGCCGTGGGACCTGGTGCTCGTGACCGACCGTGCGCGGCTCGAGGAGCTGGCCACCGTCTGGCAGGGCGCCCGGCACATCGCCAGATCGGCCGCGACGATCGCGATCGTGGCGCCGATCACCGATGACGAACGGCGCGGCGGGTTCATCGAGTACGACCTCGGCCAGCTGACGCTGCAGATGGCCATCGCCGCGGCCGACCTAGGGATCGGGAGCGGCCACGCGGCGATCGGGGACCAGGAGCTGTTCCGACGCCTGCTCGGTGTCCCGGAAGGCTACCGTGGCGCTGCCCTCCTCGCGCTCGGCCATCCGGCGGACCGTCCGCTCGCGCCGCTGGAACGGCCGAACCGCCGACCGTTCGACGACGTCGTCCACCGCGGCGCGTGGTGAGCGCAGCTCGGGTCACTGGTCGTCAGAGGTTCGCCGCCGCCGGTCGGAGCGCAGCCTGCGGACCAGTTTCTCCAGCTCCACAGCCCAGAACACGACCGTCGACGCGGCGAGGACGACGGCCAGCTCGGCGCCGTCCAGCGGCTGGACGTGCAGGATCTGTCGCATCGGTGCCCAGTAGAGCACCGCGATCTGGACGGCGAGCGTCCCGAACACCGCCACCGAGAGGTACGGGTTCGATCTGAGTCCCAGCGAGAAGAACGACTCGCGCTCAGACCGAAGGGCGAGCGTCTGGAAGAGCTGCGCGCACGCGAGGCTCGTGAACACCATCGTCTGCCATGGGCGCCCCGATGCCATGCCCCAGACGCCGAGGACCAGCGGGATCGCCCCCATCAGCAGGCCGACGACCAGGATGTGCTGCCAGATCCCCCCGGCGAACAGGGTCTCCCTCGGCGGTCGCGGGGGCCGAGCCATCGTGTCGCGTTCCGCGGGCTCGACGCCGAGGGCGATCGCGGGAGCGCCGTCGGTCACGAGGTTGATCCACAGGATCTGGATGGGCAGCAGCGGGAGCGTGAGACCGAGGAACGGTCCCAGGAGCATCACCCAGATCTCACCCGAGTTCGCGGTGAGCATGTAGCGCACGAACCGCCGGATGTTGTCGTAGATCCGACGGCCCTCCTGCACCGCCGAGACGATCGTCGCGAAGTCGTCATCCGCGAGGACCATGTCGGCTGCCTCCTTCGAGACCGCCGTGCCTGTGATGCCCATCGCGACGCCGATGTCGGCGAGGCGCAGCGCGGGCGCGTCGTTCACGCCGTCGCCGGTCATCGCGACGATGTCGCCGCGCGACTTCCACGCCTTCACGATGTCGAGCTTCTGCTCCGGCGTCGTTCGCGCGTAGACCGCGACGTCCGTGACGTGTCGGGCGAGCCCATCTTCACCTTCGGTCGCCAGCTCCTGGCCCGTCATCACGCGTCGTCCGTCTCCGAGGACGCCCACGTCCGCTCCGATCGCCCGCGCGGTCGCGGGATGATCCCCGGTGATCATCACAGGGAGGAGACCGGCTCGACGGCACGCGGCGACGGCGTCCCGCGACTCGGGTCGCGGTGGGTCCGCCATCGCGACCAGGCCATACAGGATCAGGTCGCGTTCGGCGTCCTCAGGGCGCGGTGGCAGCGATCCGATCCGCGACCCGGCGATCGCGAGGACGCGGTACCCATCATCGGCGTATGCCTCAGCGGCCCTCCTGGCTCGCTCGAGTGCATCCGCCGTGTGGGGCTCGGCGGCACGCGACAAGCTCGTGACGGTCGGAAGGATCGCCTCGAGCGCTCCCTTGGACGCGACGACGAAGTCCCCGCCCGGCGTCTCGTGCACCGTGGTCATGCGCTTGCGACTCGGGTCGAACGGCAGCTCCAACACGCGAGGATGGGTCCCCTCGGCCTGTCGCCGCTCGACGCCGGCCTTCCCCGCCAGCGCCAGCAGCGCACCCTCCGTGGGATCGCCGGTGATCTCCCAATCCGCGCCGGCGACCGGCGGTGGAACGAGCCACGCGTCGTTGCAGAGCGCGCAGGCGAGGAGAAGCTCGCGGAGCTCTGGGTCCTCCGCGGGCTCGATCGATCGCCCGGCGGCCCGGAACTCGCCCGATGGCTCGTACCCGGATCCCGTGACGGTGACCTCGCCGTGCCCCGTCCACGCGCGCTCGGCGAGCATCCGTCCCTGCGTGAGCGTCCCGGTCTTGTCGGAGCACACGACGGTCACCGATCCCAGCGTCTCCACCGCGGGGAGCTTCCGAACCAGGGCGTTCCGTTTCGCCATGCGCTGTGCACCCAATGCCAGCGCGACGGTCGCCACCGCCGGGAGTGCCTCGGGGATGGCGGCGACCGCGAGACTGACCGCGGTGAGGAACATCAGCGTGGCCGGCTCACCGCGCGCGACCCCTGCGACGAATACCACCGCGCAGACCACCATGGCCGCGGCCGCGAGCCGCTTGCCGAGCACGGCGAGCCTGCGCTGCAAGGGGGTCTGTGGGGCCTCGTGGGCCTGCAGCAGCCCGGCGATCTGCCCGAGCGCCGTCGCCATGCCCGTCTCCGTCACGATGGCGGTCGCGCGTCCGAAGACCACGGACGTTCCTTTGAAGACCATGTTCCGACGGTCGGCGAGCATGTCTCCGTCCGCGCTCGCCAGCGGCGCCACGATCTTGTCCACGGGGATCGATTCCCCGGTGAGCGGCGCCTCGTTCACCCGCATGCTCGGCGCTTCAACCAGGCGGGCGTCGGCCGCCAGGACGTCGCCGGTCTCGAGCCGCATCAGGTCGCCGGGCACGACCTCGCGGGCCTGGATCGTCCGCGTCGCGCCTCCCCTCACGATGCGGGCGAGGGGGGCCGTCATCGCCTTCAGCGCGGCCATCGCGCGTTCGGCCCGGGACTCTTGCACGAATCCCAGGACGGCGTTCAGCACGACGATGACGAGGATCACGATCGTGTCCTGGATGTCCCCGACGAACGTCGTCACGCCGGCCGCGACCAGGAGCACCACGATCAGCGTGTTCGCGAACTGTCCGAGGAACAACCGCCATCGAGGAGGGCGGGGCTCCTCGTTCAGCTCGTTCGGACCGTGTTCGTCGAGGCGCCGGCGAGCCTCTTCGTCGGAGAGCCCCTCCACCGGGTGGGTATCGAGGAGAGCGGCGACGTCACGTGCGGACCGCGTCCACGGTGTCGCGACCGGGACAGGCTCCTCGATCGATGCCGCCTGTCCCGCGTCCGATCCGTTCATCTCCCCTGCAACACGCACGGGCCGCATGTGCCGCGTCTCCCACGCCGGTCGCCAGCACCGGATCCCGTGTCACTCGATCACATGGATACCATGCCGCGCGCACATGTCCTTCAGCACGTCGGGCCACACGGTCACGCTCACCTCACCCAGGTGCGCCTTGCGCAGGAGCAGCATCTGCGTCCGCGACTGCCCGATCCCGCCGCCGATCGACAGCGGGAGTTCGCCGGAGGTGATCCCGCGGTGGTACGGCAGGTCCAGCCAGTCGAGCTGCCCGGTCATCTCCAGCTGCCGCCGGAGCGATGCGGCGTCGACGCGGATCCCCATCGACGAGAGCTCGTGCCGCCGCCGCGTGACCGGGTTCCATACGAGGATGTCGCCGTTCAGCCCATGCACCGGCTGGCCGGCCGGCGAGACCGTCTCGGTCACCCAGTCGTCGTAGTCCGCGGCCCGCATCTCGTGCGGGTACCCATCCGCGAGCGTCCAGCCGATCCCGACGATGAACACGGCAGGGTGCTCCTGGAGGATCATCGTCTCGCGCTGCTTGCGCGGGAGGTCCGGGTACCGTGCCAGGAGCTCCTCGGCATGGATGAACGTGATCTCCTCCGGGAGGTTCGGGTAGCGTTCGTCGCGCAACTGCGGGAACAGCTCTTGGACATGGGCCTCCGCCTCGCGCAGGACCCTCCAGATCGATCGAACCGTCGCCCGCAGGTACCCGAGGTTCCGCTGGTCCGCGGTCATGACGCGTTCCCAGTCCCACTGGTCGACGTAGGCGCTGTGATCGTGGTCGAGGAAGTAGTCCTTGCGCACCGCGCGCATGTCCGTGCATAGGCCCTCGCCGTCTCCCATGTCGAACTGCGCGAGCGCCATCCGCTTCCATTTCGTCGCCGCCTGCACCACCTGCGCGTCGATCGGGTGCAGCCCGCCGTCGTTCGAGATGTGGAACTGCACCGGGCCGCGCGAGCCATCCCGGTCGAGCATGTCGTTGACGCCCGACGTCGCGTCGACGACCAGGGGCACCTGCACCATCATCAGGTTCAGCTCTCGACACAGGCCGTCCTCGATCGCGCGCTTGACCTCGAAGATCGCCCGCTGCGTCTCCCGCGGCGTGAGCAGCGACGCGTAGTCGCGCGGGAGGATGCGTTCGAGCTCCTCGTAGCTCCCCACGCCCGGGCCCGCCAGGTCCGCTCGCTTCCGTTCGCGCAGCTCCTCGGTCCTCATCGCTCACCCCTCCGCTCACGGCACCGCCGGCGGCGCGGGAGCGCCGCGGCCTCCTCCAGCGTGGGATGTCGGAGCGCGCCGCGCCCGGTGCGTTCGGCCCTGTCGCGGCCCGCCACGCGGCCCGTTCGGCCGCGATCGGCCGAGCCGGTCAGTCGATCGGAGCGTCGAGCGGTTCGACGTCAAGCGGCGCCACGGACCCGTTGACGCAGCGCCCGGTGCGCAGATCGAACTCGTAGTGATGCGCGAGGCACCGGACGATACCGCCGCCGAGCACCTCGCCGAAGATCGACAGATCGTTCCCGGCGTGCGGGCAGTACCGACCGACGGAATAGCTCTTCGGGCCGTCGGTCATGACGATCCGCTCGCTCCGTTTCGAGCCGGTCTCGAACGCCTCGACCGCCGCGAGCGCCTCGACGTTCGCGAACTTGAGCAAGCCGAGGAGATGGTCGTTGTATGTATCCGGATCGCGCCACGCCTCGAACCGGAGCGAGAGGAAGAAGTCCTCCCACGGCACGCTCCCGTCGAGGAGGGGTGGCAGCCATCGCGCATCGAACCGGTAGCCGTGGGCGCACCCGTCCAGTCCGGCCGAGACGCCTTCGGATCCAGGTCGGAAGTCGACGGCCCAGCGTCCGCCGCCGGGTCCCTCGATGTCGAACCCGACGCGCATCCCGATCTTGGCGTTGAAATACGGGCTCATCGACAGGAGGCGTTCGAACGAGGCACGGAACGGCTCCCACAGCGGATCCTCCGGAGCGTGGTACCGGCCCAGCGCATCCGCGATCTCGCGTTGCTTCCGGTCCGCGTATGCCTCGAGGTACGGCCACCGGTCGGCGAGGTCGAAGCCGTCCCAGGCCGGATCGCACTCGTTCGTCCGCGTGACCGCGTCCCAGGTGTCTCCGGGGAGGAGCACCACCGTCCGCCCGATACCGTGTTCCGTGAGCCAGTCGGCCACCTGGCGCTGGTCCGGGAAGATGCCGCCGTCCATCTCGGCGTTGTGCCGGAACAGCGCCGGATCGAGGAAGCACGCGGGGCCCGCGAAGGGTACCGCCGCCTCCGGTTCGAGCAGCCGCGCGCACCTCGCCGCGTACGAGAGCTTCGCCAGGCGCTTCCGGCGAGAAAGCTCGCGGCGACGCTCCTCCGGGAACGTGTAGCAGATCGGGTACCAGGACGCACCCGCCCCTTGGAATGCGAAGACGTCGATCGTGCCGCCCACCAGTGTTCGGATCTGCCACAACTGATCCGGCGAGAGGCGAGCGTCGTTCATGTCGAGCACGGTCTGCCCGTCGGCCCGAACGACGATCGCCGAATCGTGATTCATCGGCGACAGTTCGGGAACGAAGAACACCCGCGTTCCCTGGGCGATCTCGAATTCGGTCCAATGAGGCACTTCGACGATTGTGTGTAGTCCCGATCGCTCGACCTTCTCGCGCAGGACGGGCGAGGGATATCGCGGGATCACGATCGGAACCGACGACGGGACCCGGGCGAGGAACCAGGGGTCGACGTGGTCGAGGTGCTCGTGGGAGACGATCACCGCGGTCGGTTCGAACAGCGACGGGTCGACGAGGTGCGCGTTCTCCGGGAATTGGAACCAGGATGCCTGAAACGCGCCGGCCGGGTCGAACCACGGGTCGACCGCGACGGCCGCACGATCCGATCCGATCCTCAGCCCCGCGTGGCCCAGCGCGGTGATGTTCACGCTGCGGACTATAGGAGTTGGGGTCGTCCGGACCTGGAAGGAGGGGCGTCTTCTTATGGCATCGGATCGTCGGACCTGAACGGCCGGTCACACGGCGCGCATGCGATTGTTGCGGGGGTTGTGTTCGACCTCGGCGAGCCCCAGCGCCTCCATCAACGGCGGGACGTACATGCCGAACCGTCCGCGCAACCCCTTCTTCAGGCCGTACCAGCCGCCGACCGGATTATCGGGCGATCGCGCCCACGCCTCGACCGTGCCCTCCGCGGCCGGCTTGCCCTCGTCGGCGCTCCCCATCGGGACCCAGTCACCGCGCGCCTCGAGCATCGCGTGGAGGTCGTCCAGGCACCGGAGGTCGTACCAGAGCACCGTCTTGCCGACCGTGCACACCAGTACCGGTGGGTCCAGGCCCTCGTCGCGGTACATCTGGTACTCGGACTGGCCGCTGGGTGTGCGCAGGATCCACGGGTCGGCCTTCGTGCCCGTCCCCCGAGCCTCGTTCGCGGCCATCGGCGTGGCCCCCCTTCGGACCGGTAGCATTCCGGTTACGGTAGCCCGGATGTTACCATCACCGCCGTGTCGAACGCGAGCCCCGGACCGACCACCATGGCGGCGGGCGACCCCTTCAGCGCGCTCGGCGATCCGAACCGCCGTGCGATCGTGGAGCTGCTCGGGTCCGGAGGATGTTCGGTCCGCCAGATCGCGGATGCGCTTCCGATCAGCCGGCCGGCCGTCTCGCGACACCTTCGCCTGCTGAAGGACGCCGGGCTGGTCGTGGAGGAACCGAAGGGCACCCGCCGGATCTATCGGCTCCACGACGAGGGCGTTCAGGCGGTGCAGGCCTACCTCGAGCAGGTGTGGGGCGACGCGGCCTCGCGGTTCCGGCTTATCGTCGAGAACACGACGGCCGGCGCGAACCGCCGATGATCGAGCCACTCAGGCTGGCGTTCGACGTGCGCTGTCCGCCCGAGCGTGCCTTCGAGGTCTGGACGGCGGAGATCGCTCGATGGTGGCCCACGAGCCACGCGGTCAGCGACGAACCCGGGCTCAGGGTGATCCTCGAACCCCGCCTCGGTGGCCGGATCTACGAGCTGAAGCCGTCCGGCCAGGAGTTCGACTGGGGTTAGGTCGCGGCGTGGGATCCGCCGGGCCTGCTCGCCTACTCGTGGCACCTCCGGGCCGACCGTGCGGACGCGACCGATGTCCGGATCACGTTCCTCCATCGCGAGGGCCGCTCCACGCGCGTCGAGATCGAGCACGGCGGGTGGGAGCGGCTCGGGGCACGCGGCCCCGCACGACGCGAGGCGAACATGGCAGGATGGGACGGCATGGTTCCGCACTTCACGGCCGCGTGCGGAGGTGACGGCGACGGGTGAAGGAGAGGACCGGACGCCGTGACCCGGCGCCGCGGCACGGAGGAGGAGAGGACGTCATGGCGAAGTACGTGCTCGTGTACCACGGGGGCAACATGCCCGAGACCGAGGAGGAAGGGGCCGCGGTCACGGGCGCGTGGAACGAGTGGCTCGGGGCGCTCGGTCCCGCGATCGTCGACCTGGGCAACCCGACGGGCGCGGCGAAGACCGTCGCACCCGGCGGCGCGGTGAGCGACGGTGGCGAGGCCAACCCCGCGAGCGGCTACAGCGTCATCAGCGCGAACGATCTGGACGCCGCGGTCGAGGCGGCGAAGGGCTGCCCCGTGCTCCTCGGCGGCGGCAGCGTGAAGGTCGCCGAGACGTTCGACGTGATGTAGCGGGTTCCTCCCCGGGGAGCGTCGCGCGGGTCGTGGGATCTCAGCCGACGTCCCTCTCGTGGGATCGGGTCTGGCGACGCCGGCTCGAACGCCACCACCTCGTGTCGCCCGCGCCGCGTGAGCGGATGGTGGACGTGGTCGGCGAACTGTGCGGCGTCCAGGCGCAGGTGATGCCCAACGCGGAGCTCGCGATCGGGCTCCGCGTCGCCGGTGTGACGCGTCGCGATGTCCGCGACGCCCTCTGGGAACGCCGGAGCCTGGTCAAGACCTACGGCGTCCGCGGGACGATCCACCTCTACCCGGCGTCCGAGCTGGGGCTCTGGCTCGCGGCGCTCCGAGCCACGCCGGCGCCGAACCGTTCCCGCGTCCTCGAGGCGACGGACACGAGCCCCGAGCGGTTCGCGGAGCTCGTGGCCGCGATCGGCGACGCTTTGGACGGGCGACAGCTCTCGCGCGAGGAGTTGGGCGACACGCTGGTCGATCGCATGGGGTCGTGGGCCGGTGACGAGGTCGTTCCGGCGTTCGCGTCGATGTGGCCGCGGTGGACGATCGGGCTCGATGTGGCCGCTGCGGAGGGCCTGCTCTGCTTCGGGCCGAACCGTGGGAACCGGGTCACGTTCGTTCGCCCCGACCAGTGGCTCGACGGCGTCGAACGGGTCGACGGCGCGTACGCCCTGGCCGAGGTCTTCCGCAGGTACCTGCGGACGTATGGGCCCGCGACGTCCCGGGACTTCGCGCAGTGGTTCAACATGGAGCCGAGCGCCGCAGCCGGGGTGGCGCGGTCGCTCGCCGGCGACGTGACGGAGGTCGACGTCGAGGGCGACCGCCTGCTGCAGCTCGCGCCGGGCCCCGATGCCGAACCGGCCCCGGACGCGAAGCGCCGCGGTTCCTTCCGCCTCCTCGCGCCGTTCGACGTCTACCTGATCGGCTCGTTCCCGCGCGATCGCCTGATCCCCGACGGGTTGCTGGATCGCCTCGGGCACGAGCGCGTCCCGGCATCGTGGGCGCGCCGAGCGCTCTCCGGCGGCTCCGTCGCGAACATCCCGGTCCTGCTGCGGGACGGCGTCGTCGGAGGGGTCTGGGAGCGCCGCCGCTCGGGCCGCGGGCGATCGATCCGCGTCGAGCCCTTCACGCCGGTCTCCGCGGCCGCGCGGACGCGGATCGAGGCCGAGGCGCGGAGGGTCGGCGAGATCCTGGAGGCGGACGTGTCCTTCGAACTCGGAACCGTCGACGTGCGGCCGCACCTCTGATGCCGGCAGCGGGATGGTAAGCACGCTGTACCGACCGAAGGCGCCATCCCCGTCCCCGTCTGCCGGAGGGCTCCTGGTAGGATACGGCGCCGTGACCAGGGGAGCTTCCATCAAGCGCACCCTGATGCGTGCGCTGCCGCTGTCGCAGGCGTTCGTCCTGCTCACGAGCGCCATCGCATCCGCGGACGTCCAGGTCACGACGAACTCCCCGCCCGACTCGTCGAAGTGCGTGCTGGCCTCGCCGTCCGCCCAGTGCGGGTCGTGGACCTACTGGGCGGCGCTCGGTGCGCTGGTGATCGGCGTCGTGATCGTCGCCATCTTCATCGTGAAGTACCTGAAGGACGCGCCGAGGTTCCAGATGGAAGCCGATGGACGGGCCTCGACGGGCCGCGCCGGGGCGGTTCCGGCTCGACCGCTCGCGCCGCCGCCCCCCGGCACCGCCGCCGTGCCCGCCCGCGCAGCCGCACCGACCGCACCGGCCGCGGCGGCCGCCACCGCGGCCGCGCCCGCGACGATGGCCGTCGCCGTCGCCGACCCTCCCCCCGGCACCGCCGCCTCATCCTCACCCACAGCCGCACCGGCCGCCACCACTGAGTCGCCCGCCGCCGTGCCGGCCGAACGGCGCGCGCCGAGCCCGCGTCACGAGCCGGTGGAGCCGGACCAGGCCACGTACGATCGCGTGCTCGCCGAGCAGCTCGCGAAGGGGACCGATCGCCGGGTCGCCGAAGGTCGCGCGAAAGCGGCCGCGCTGAAGGCGGCGAGGGAACAGGCCGACGCCTGAGCGCCCAAACCCGGCGAGCCTGAGAGGATGGGAGCGATGGGCTTCGCCTCCGACCGCCTGCTGGACTGGAACACCGCGCGTGCCGTCGGCGCTCGCGCGGCCGGGGTCGGGCCCGAGCTGCGGCCCGTCGACCGTGCCGCGCTGAACGAGGACTTCGCGGAGCTGGTCGCCCGCGCCAGCATCGAGGTGCAGGCCTTCACCGGCCTCACGATCGACGGCTATCCGGCGAGGCCCTGGGTGATGACGCGCGCCGAGTGGATCGGTGCGAACCTGCGTTCGTTCAACGGGGTCCTCGAGCCGTTCGCGCAGCGCGTGCTCACCAAGAGCGGCGAGGGGACGCTCGCGAACGTCCGGCGGGCGACGCTCGGCGTGCAGGTGGGAGGCCTGCTGGGCTACTTGAGCCGCAAGGTCCTCGGGCAGTTCGACGTGTTCCTTCCCCCGGACGACGACGGCCTGATCTACTTCGTCGGCCCGAACATCGTCGGTGTCGAACGGCGGTTCGGCTTCGCCCAGCGCGATTTCCGGCTGTGGATCGCGCTCCACGAGGTTGCGCACCGGGTGCAGTTCGGCGCGGTGCCCTGGCTGCGCGGCTACGTCGGTGGCCTCGCGTCCACGTACCTGAGCTCGATGGAGCTCGATCCGAAGCGCGTCGTCGAACGCGTCCGGTACGCCGCGAACGCGGTTCGAGCCGGGGACATCGAGTGGCGGGGGTTCGGGTGGGTGTTCCTGCTGATGACGCCCGACCAGCAGGACCTCTTCCGGCGGATGCAGGCCGTGATGTCGCTGCTCGAGGGCCACGGGAACCACGTGATGGACAGCCTGGGCTCTCGGCTGATCCCGGACGCGCCGATGTTCAAGCGCCGGATCGCCGAACGCCGGCGTGCACAGGGCGGCATGGAACGGACGCTGCAGCGCACGATCGGGTTCGACACGAAGGCTCGCCAGTACGACATCGGCGAACGCTTCGTCGCCCGCGTGGTCGAACGCTCCGGGATGGAGGGGTTCAACCTCGTCTGGCAGGGACCCGCGAACCTCCCGACGCTCGAGGAGATCGGCAGCCCGGACGCCTGGGTCGCACGCGTCGGGGCTCGCTGAGGCGTCGGCCGGCGTCCAGGGAAGCATCCCGGTGCCGGTCGAGGGCCGAACGCTCCCGAGGCCACCCGCCGTCGCGAGCGTGGTCCGCCAGGTCGTCGCGACCGCACGCCGCCACCGGATGTTCGAACCTGGCTCGACCGCCGTCGTCGCCGTCTCCGGCGGGCCCGACTCGGTGTGCCTGCTGCACGCCCTGGTACGCGCACGGCGACTCCTGGGCATCGGCGCGCTCGTCGCGTTCCACTTCGACCATCGGCTCCGGGCCGGGTCCGGCGTCGACGCTCGTTCGGCCGGCCGTCGCGCGGCCGCGCTCGGCGTGCCGTTCGTCGTGCGCACGGCGACATCGGCGCCCGCGCGCGGCGAGTCGGTCGAGGCGTGGGCGCGGACCGCTCGCTACGCCGCCCTCGCCGAGGTCCGGGAGGAGTTCGGGGCGAACGTCGCCGCCGTCGGGCACACGTCGGACGACCAGGCCGAGACCGTCCTGCTCGCGCTGCTGCGAGGCGGGGGCCTCGAGTCGCTCGCGGGCATGCGACCCGTGACGAACGGCGTCGTGCGTCCGCTGCTCGACGTGACCCGCGCGCAGACGGTGGACTTCTGCCGAGCGCTGGGCCTGCGGCCGCGCCGGGATCCGATGAACGAGGACCCGGCGTACCTGCGCGCGGCGATCCGCACGGGGGCCCTCCCCGCGCTGGAGGCCGCGGTCGGGCGGTCGGTCCGTCCGACGCTCGTGCGGACCGCGTCGCTCCTGCGCGAGGACGCCGATCTGCTCGCGGCCACGGCTCGGGAGGCCGAGCCCGCGGTCGTGCGGGTGGATGCGGGCGGGGTGCGTCTCCGCGTGGACGCGCTCATCTCCCTGCCCGGGCCGATCGGCGCCCGGGTCGTTCGGAGGGCGATGCGGGACGCGGGCGTCCTTCCGGAGGCGTCGCACGTTGAGTCCGTCCTGGCGCTCGCGAGCGGTCGGCCGGGGCGCCGCGTCGTGCTCCCCGGCCGAGTGGTGGCCCGCAGGGAGAGGGAGTATGTTTCGCTCTCCATCCCGGCCGGGTCGTAGCGGGCTCGCCGGCCCCGCCGGGGATCGGGTTCGACGCGTCGGGGAAGGGATCGCCGTGGAGGCCTACGAGGACCAGATCGAAGAGGTCCTGCTGACGAGCGAGGCGATCCAGGCCCGCATCGCGGAACTGGCCGCGCGCATCAACGACGACTACGCCGGACGGGACGTGCTGCTGGTCGGCGTGCTGAAGGGGGCGTTCGTCCTGATGGCGGACCTCGCGCGGCACATCGACCTGCCGATGGAGTTCGACTTCATGGCCGTCTCCTCGTACGGGGCCGCGACGAAGACCAGCGGGGTCGTGCGGATCCTGAAGGACCTGGACCACGAGGTCGCGGGCCGCGACGTCCTGCTGATCGAGGACATCGTGGACTCGGGCCTCACGCTCAAGTACCTGCTGCGGAACCTCAGCACGCGCAAGCCCGCGACGCTCGAGGTCTGCGCGTTGCTGTGGAAGACCGGCGTGCAGCAGGTCGACCTCGACATCAAGTACGTCGGATTCGAGATCCCGCCGGTGTTCGTCGTGGGCTACGGGCTCGACTACGACGAACACTTCCGCAACCTGCCCTACGTCGGGACGCTGAAGCCCGAGGTGTACGCCGAACCGATGCCGTAGCGGGCGGAACCCGCCACGGCTCCGGCGGGTCTAAGGCGATCATGCGGAACGCGCTGCTCGCGATCATGCTGTCGCTCGGGGTCCTCGCGGCCGCGTGCGGCACGCCGGCGAGCGACGGGGACACCTTCTCGCCTTTGCCGAACAACGTCCACGGCACCGTGCTGATGGGCCCGATGTGCCCCGTCGAGCAGGTGGGCAGCCCCTGCCCGGACCGGCCGATCCAGGCCCGGGTCCGCATCACGTTCCCCGACGGCATGCGGACGGTGCTGGACACCGACGCGCGGGGTCGCTTCGACGTCACGCTCGGCCCGGGCTCGTACACGATCGAGGCCACCGGCCTGGACGCAGGACGTTCGTCGAAGCCGACGACCTTCGAGGTCCCCGCGGGCGAGGGCGTGACGAACGTGACGGTGACCGTGGACTCCGGGATCCGCTGAGGTCGCTGAAGTCCTCGGCCGCCCCTGCGCCTTGCCGTCGGTGGCCCAGGCGCGCCAGGATGCCCGAGTGACGGGTTTCGATCGCGCGAAGATCGTCGAGGGGGTCCGGCTGATCCTGGAGGGGATCGGCGACGACCCGGCGCGTGCCGGGGTCGCCGAGACGCCCGACCGGGTGGCCGACATGTACGAGGAGATCTTCGCCGGCGTGGGTCGCGATCCCGCCGAACTGATCACGGTCGTGCAAGGCGCCGACCACGACGAGATGGTGATGGTCCGAGACATCCCCCTCTACAGCGAGTGCGAACACCACCTGCTGCCGTTCATCGGGCGTGCGCACGTGGCGTACGTCCCCGCGAAGGACGGCAGGATCACCGGTCTATCGAAGATCGCGCGGGTCGTCGACCTGCTGTCGAAGCGCCCACAGGTGCAGGAACGGCTCACGACGGAGATCGCGAACGCGCTCGAACGGGCCCTCGAACCTCGCGGGGTGTTCGTACTGATCGAGGCCGAGCACCTCTGCATGACGATGCGCGGCGTTCGCAAGCCGGGCGCGCAGACGGTGACCTCGGCGGTCCGCGGGCTGTTCCGTTCGGACGCCAGGACGAGGGCCGAGGCGCTGGAACTGGTCGGACGGGGACGATCGTGACCGTGGCAACGGCGGGCATGTCGCCGGCGGAGGTCTCCGCATCCATCCACGCGGAGATCGCCGGGATGACGCTCTGCGACGTGCTCGCGCGCAACGCCGAACGGTTCGCGGACCGCCCGGCGCTGTCGTGGAAGGAGGGCGGCGCGTGGACGACTCTGTCGTGGAGCCAGTACCGCGCGGCCGTGCAGCGGGCGGCGACGGGCCTGAAGGCGCTCGGCGTCGGGCCCGGGGACTTCGTCGCGATCATGGCGCGCAACCGGCCGGAGCACCTGATCGCGGACTACGCGGCGATGCACCTGGGTGCGACCCCCGTATCGATCTACAACACCCTCGCCGCCGAGCAGATCGCCTACATCGCGGGGCACTGCGGCGCGAAGGTCGCCGTCGTCGAGGACCGCGGGTTCTTCGAACGGTGGGAGAAGGTGAAGCCGGACCTCCCCGCGCTCGAACACGTCGTCCTCCTCGACGGCGCGGAGGAGTTCGACTCGTACGACTGGGTCTCCGGGCGCGCGGCGATCGTCGAGGACGGCGCCGGAGAGGCCGAGCGCGATCCGGAGGCGTTCGAGCGCTCGTGGCGGGCGGTCACTCCGGAGACGGCGGCGACCCTGATCTACACGTCGGGGACGACCGGTCCCCCGAAGGGAGTGGTGATCACCCACGCGAACGTCCTGTGGACCGTCGTGTCGCTCGACCGGACCGGTCGGTTCCCCGAGAGCATGAAGACGCTCTCGTACCTGCCCCTGGCCCACGCCCTCGAGCGGCTCGCCACCCACTGGGTCTCGTCGTGGAAGGCCGCCCACGTCCACATGTGCCCGGACATCCTCCAGGTCTTCGCGTACATGCCCGAGGTCAGGCCGAACGCGTTCGCCGGCGTCCCGCGCCTGTGGGAGAAGCTGCAGGCGGGTATCGTCGCCGCGGTCGCCGCCGAACCGAACGACCGCAGGCGCAGGATCGGTCAGAAGGCCCTCACCGCCGGGCAGGAGGCGGCGCGGTTGGAGCGCGAAGGCGCGAGCGTGCCGTTCCGCATCCGGTCGCAACGGGCGATGTTCGACCGGCTCGTCTACTCGAAGATCCGGCGCCGGCTCGGCCTGGACCAGTGCCAGATCCCCGTGACCGGGGCGGCGCCGACCTCCCTCGACACGCTGGACTTCTTCGCCGGGATCGGCCTGCGCCTTTACGAGGGGTACGGCATGACCGAGGACTCCGGCCCCGCGACGGTGAACACGGAGGCGCACTACCGCGCGGGGACGGTCGGGCCGCCGCTGCCCGGCGTCGAGGTGCGGCTGGGCGACGACGGCGAGCTGCTGATCCGCGGCGGGAACGTCGCGGCCGGCTACTACGAGGATCCGGAGATGACCGCCGAGACGTTCGGCGCCGACGGATGGTTGCACACGGGCGACATCGCGGCGATCGACGAGGACGGGTTCGTTCGCATCATCGATCGCAAGAAGGAGCTGATCATCACCGCGGGCGGGAAGAACATCTCGCCGGCGAACCTGGAGGCGCTGCTGAAGCGTCATCCCCTGGTCGGGCAGGCGTGCGTGGTCGGCGACCGCAAGCCGTACGTCGCCGCGCTGATCGTGCTCGACGGCGAGGTCGCCCCGGGGTGGGCCGCGCAGAGCGGCATCGCGTTCACGGACCTGGCGACGTTCTCGCGGGAGCCTCGCCTGGTGGCGGAGATCCAGCGCGCGGTCGACGAGGCGAACGAGCACGTGAGCCACGCGGAGGGGATCCGACGCTTCGAGGTGCTTCCTTACGAGTGGACGATGGAGAGCGACGAGCTGACCCCGACGCTGAAGCTCAAACGCCGCGTCGTCCTCTCGAAGCACGCCGAGGAGATCGAACGCCTGTACGCGCGCGCGCCGTGACGACGCACGAGCCGGCCCCCGGCGTGCCGATGCCGTGGCTCGCGGGCCCGTTCGACCTGACCTGCGGCCTGCGGACGCTCGTGATGGGCATCCTGAACGTGACACCGGATTCGTTCTCCGATGGAGGTCGGTACCTCGAGGTGGGAGCCGCTGTGGCGCAGGGACTCCGGATGGTCGACGAGGGTGCGGACCTGATCGACGTCGGCGGCGAGTCGACCCGTCCGGGCGCGGCGTCAGTCGACGTCGACGAGGAGATCAGCCGCGTCGTGCCAGTGATCCGGCAGCTGACGGCGGCGGTGCCCGACGTGCCGGTCTCCGTGGACACGCGGAAGGCAGCCGTCGCATCCGCCGCGATCGAGGCAGGAGCGTCGATCGTGAACGACGTCTCGGGTGGGTTCGAATGGCAGCTCCTGGACGTGGTCCGGGCGAGCGGCGCCGGGTTCGTGCTGATGCACATGCGCGGGACGCCGGCGACGATGGCGGAGTTCGCCGACTACTCGAACGTGGTCGTCGACGTCCGCTCCGAGCTGGCGCTCCGCTTCGCGGCGGCGCGCGAAGCAGGGATCGATCCAGACCGGATCGTCCTGGACCCCGGCATCGGCTTCGCGAAGACCGCCGGGCAGAACCTGCGGCTCCTCCGGCGCGTCGAGGCGTTCGCGGAGCTCGGCCGGCCGCTCCTCGTCGGGCCCTCGCGGAAGTCGTTCGTCGGGAAGGTCCTCGGCGTCGAGGTCGAGGACCGCCTCGAGGGGACGCTGGCCGCCGTGGCGTGGCTCGTGGCCCATGGCGTGCAGATCGTCCGCGTGCACGACGTCGTGCAGGCCATCCGCGTGTGCCGGATGGTCGAGGCGATCCGCGACGCCGAGCCCGGGGTCGAACCGGGGGACGGACGATGAACATGCCTGCGCGCCACCGCTTCCCGTCCTCCGCGGGCGAGCTCTCGTACATCGACGCCGGCGCGGGCCGCCCGGTCGTGCTCCTCCACGGGTTCCCGACGTCCTCGTACCTCTGGCGCCGCGAGATCCCGGCGTTCGCGTCGCGGATGCGGGTGATCGCGCCGGACCTCCTCGGCTACGGGGAGAGCGAGAAGCCGGAGACCGCCGACCTGTCCGTGGGCGCTCAGGCCGGGTACGTCCGCGAGCTGCTCCGGGCGCTCGGCCTCGAGGAGGCCGCGATCGTCGGCCACGGCATCGGCGGCGGGGTGGCCCAGATCGTCGCCACGAGCGGCCTCGCGCGGTCCGTCGTCCTGGTGGACTCGGTCGCGCTGGACGCGCGGGCGGACGGCGGCGTGACCGCGTTGGGGGCGACGCCGCGGTCCGAACGGACGAAGGAGACGGCCGAACGTGCGGCGAGGCTCGCGCTCGAGGCCGGCGTCGAACGACGCGCCGCGATGACCGAAGGCGATCTCGACGTCTATCTCGCGCCGTGGCGGACGGATCCCGGCGCCCTGTTCCGCGCCGCGGGATGGATCGACGGCGCGGGCCTCGATCGGGTCCCCGAGCGACTCACGGCGCTCGGGGTGCCCGTGTTCGTCGTGTGGGGCGAGGAGGACCGGATCCTGCCGGCGAGCCTGGCCGAACGCCTCCTCGACCGCATCCCGGGGGCGACCGTGGCCCTGCTTCCCGGCTGCGGGCACTTCGTCACCGAGGACGCCCCGACGACCGTCGGGCCGCTGATCTTCGAGTTCCTGCGGCGTTGGTACCTGGGCGAGGGGCACGCGAACCACCCGACGTCCGAGCCGGTTCCGGTGTTCCTCGAGCGCCCGCCGCCGGCGTTCGACGATCCGTTCGCGGACGAGGAGGCGTGATCCGGCGATGGCGAAGCTCGAGATCTCGCTGACCCGGGACGAGCTGGACGCGTTCCTCGCCGAGCAGCGCATCGCGCGGGTCGCGACCGTCGGCGCCGGCGGTCCCCACGTGGTGCCGCTGTGGTTCGTCTGGTTCGATCGAGCGGTGTTCCTCAACACGACGACCGGGAACCGAACGGTCGTGAACCTGGATGGCGACCCGCGCGCCGCGGCGACCGTCGACGACGGGTCCGACTACGACACGCTCCGCGGGGTCGTGCTGCGCGGACGGGCGCTGCGCGCGGAGGGTGACCCGCGGCTCGGCGACGTGCAGCGCCGATGGTCCACCAAGTACCTGCACGGGAACCCCCTGCCGTACGAGCTGTGGAAGGGCCGGATCTGGCTCCGGCTCGACCCCGACGAGGTCGCCTCCTGGGACTTCCGCAAGATCCCTGAGGCGAAGGCGCGCCGCGAGGCGGCGCGCGCCGAGGGCCGATGACGACGGCGAGGATCCTGCTGACCGGGATCCGCGCGGACGGTCGCCACGGTGCGAACCCCGGCGAACGGGACGCGCCCCAGGCGTTCGCCGTGGACCTCGATGTCCTGATCGACATGGGCGACGACGATGAACTCGAGGACACCGTGGACTACCGCGTGCTCGTGGACGCCGCGCGAGGGGTCGTCGAGGGCGGGTCGTTCGTCCTGCTCGAATCGCTCGCGGATGCGGTGGCCCGCGCGCTGTTCGGCCTGGAACACGTGCAGCGCGTCGTCGCGACCGTCCACAAGCCGGGCGCGGCTGCGAACCTCGGCCTCGTCGACGTCGCCGCCGAGGCGACGGCAGGATGAGCGCGAACGGCCCGGTCCGCGCGTACCTTGGGCTGGGGTCGAACGTCGGCGATCGCTTGGCGAACCTCCGTCGAGCCGTCGAGCTGCTCGGCGACCGTGTGGGGGTGACCGTGGTGCGGACCTCGAGCGTCTACGAGACCGAACCCGTCGGCCCCGCACAACCGGACTTCCTGAACGCGGTGGCGGAGGTCGCGACCACGCTGTCGGCGCGCGAGCTGCTCCGCGCCTGCCTCGAGGCCGAAGCCGAGCTGGGCCGCGTCCGTGAGGAGCGCTGGGGCCCGAGGACGATCGACATCGACCTGCTCATCTACGACGACGAACGGATCGACGAACCCGACCTCACCGTCCCGCACCCCCGCATGCACGAGCGCGGGTTCGTCCTGGTCCCGCTGGCCGAACTCGCGCCCGACGCCGTGCGCGAGGTCGGCGAGGAAGCCCTCGGTCTGGCTCGCAGATCGACGGGTGTGACCGCGTGGGCAGCGCCCGAGTCCCTCGCGGGCCGATGAGGTCGCCGTGCCGCGCGTCGAACGCCCGTATGTTCGTTCCGTATCACGATTGGTTATACTTCGTGCATGACGACGGTAGCGGTGAGGCTCTCGCCTGAGGTCGTGGAGGCGCTCGATCGCCTCGTCGACGATGGACGCTTCGCGACGAGGACCGAGGCGATCCGGTCGGCGCTCGACACCCTCCTCCGGGCGTACCGCGAGGCCGAGATCGATCGGGCGATCGTCGAGGGGTACCGGGCGATGCCTCAGACCGACGAAGAGGTCGCGCTGGCCACGGCGGCGACCATCGCGCTCATCGAGGAGGAGCCGTGGTGAGCGAGCCCCACCGCGCGGATGTCTGGTGGGCCGAGATGCCCGATAAGCGGCGACCCGTCGTGATCCTGACGCGCGACGCTGCGATCCCAGTCCTTCGCATGTTGATGGTCGCGCCCGTGACGACCAGGGTTCGTGGGATCCCGACCGAGGTTCCTCTCGATGCCTCGGACGGGATGCCCTCCCAGTGCGTCGCGACGCTCGACAACGTGACGTTGGCGGATCGGTCCTTCCTCGTCGAGCGATTGGCGAAGCTCTCCCCGATCCGCATGGACGAGATCTGTCGAGCCCTGAACATCGCGGTGGGCTGTTGATCATCGAGCGCGACGAGAGGACGTCCTGACGGATCAGCAGCCCGATGAACCCGGAGAACGCTCGCCCACCACGGCGATCATCGGGGCGGGCCGCGTCGGCACGACGCTCGGTGTGCTGCTCGAACGAGCCGGGTATCCGATCGTCGCGGCCAGCGGGCGCGACGCCTCCCGCGAGCGGGTCGCCCGGTTCCTGCCGGGGATCCCGTTCGTCGACGCCCGCGACGCCGCGCGCGGAGCCGACATCGTCGTGGTCGCCGTCCCCGACGACCTGATCGTTCCTACGGTCGCGGCGCTTGCCCGGGCGGGCTCGCTCCACGCGGGACAGAGCGTGGTCCACGTGTCGGGTTCGACGTCGCTCGCCGCGCTCGACGCCGCCCGTGAGGCCGGCGCGCGCATCCTGTCGCTCCATCCGCTCCAGTCGTTCCCCGACGTGGAGACCGGGATCGCGCGCCTGCCCGGGAGCGGGATCGCGGTCACCGCGAAGGACGAGCGCGATATGGCCTTCGGCGAACGACTCGCGCGCGACGTCGGCGCGACCCCGTTCCGTCTGGACGATGAAGTAAAGCCGCTTTACCATGCGGGAGCCGTGTTCGCTGCGAACTACCTCGTGACCGTCGAGGCGCTCGCCGAACGGGTCATGCGTGCCGCCGGCATCGACGACCCGTTGCCGTTCCTCCACGCGCTCGCGCGGACGAGCTTCGAGCGGACCTTCGACGCCGGACCCGGCGCCGCGCTCACCGGGCCCGCGGTCCGCGGCGACACGGGCACGATCGAACGGAACCTGACCGCCCTCTCGCGGCATTCGCCGGAGTCGGTCGCCGCGTACGTCGCCCTCGGGCTGGCCGCGGCGCGACTGGCCGCGGACGCCGGGCGCCTCGGCGACGAGGACCTGGACCGGGTCGAGGCGGCCCTGAACCGATGGACGTGATCACGTCGCCGCACGCGTACCGCGCGGCGATGAACCTCGCCCGATCCGGCGGGGCTTCGGTCGGCTTCGTCCCGACGATGGGCGCGTTGCACGCCGGCCACCTCTCGCTGCTCCGCCGGGCGCGCGTGGACGCGGACCACCTGGCGATGTCGATCTTCGTGAACCCGCTCCAGTTCGGGCCGACCGAGGACCTGGCCAGCTACCCGAGGCCGATCGACCGAGACCTGGGGGTCGCCGAGCAGGTCGGATGCGACACTGTGTTCACGCCGACGACGGGCGACATGTACCCGAACGGCCCGCCCGCCGTGACGATCGATCCGGGTCCGGTGGGCGATCGGCTGGAGGGCGCCTCCCGGCCGGGACACTTCCGCGGGGTCCTCACGGTCGTGTCGAAGCTCTTCCACCTGACGGGCCCCTCGCGCTCGTACTTCGGTGAGAAGGACGCCCAGCAGGTCTACCTGGTCCGGTCCATGGCTCGTGACCTGGACATCCCCGTGGAGGTCATCGCCTGCTCGACGATCCGCGACCGTGACGGGCTCGCGATGTCGTCGCGCAACGCGCACCTCTCGCTCGAGCAGCGCGGGGCGGCGGCCTGCCTGTCGCAGGCCCTGCAGTACGCGGTCCTGCTCGCCGCCGCCGGCGAGGGTTCGCGCGACGCGCTCGCCGACGCGATGCGGGAGCGGATCGCGAGCGAACCGCTCGCCGCCCTCGACTACTCGACGGTCGTCAACGACCGGACATGGGATGAACCCGAGACCCTCGAGCGGCCGGCGCGGGCGGTGGTCGCGGCGCGCTTCGGCAGGGTCCGCCTGATCGACAACGCGCTGCTGCCGGTCGGCGGCGCGAGCTAGCGGCGATCCGGGACGGGCGGGCGGCCGCGCGGTAGCCTCGGGGCCGCCACGCGTCCGCCGGAGGCGCGAGGCACGGCCCCAGGGAGGCTCGAACCGATGCTGCTGGCGATCGACGTCGGGAACACCGAGACCCTGATCGGCGTGTTCGACGGCGACGAGCTCCGGTGGCACTGGCGCATGGCGACGCGCCCCGACCGCACGGCCGACGAGCTCGCGTTGCTGTTCGGTGGCTTCCTCGAGCTGGAGGGCCTGTCGTTCGACCAGGAGATCACCGGCGTGTCGCTCGCCTCCGTCGTGCCGCGGCAGACGCAGGCGCTCCGCGACATGGTGCCGAGGTACTTCGGCTTCCCGCCGATCGTCGTCGAACCCGGGACGAAGACCGGCATGCCGATCCTGTACGACAACCCGAAGGAGGTCGGTGCCGACCGGATCGCGAACGCCGTCGCGGCCAACGCGCGGTACGGCGCGCCGGTGATCGTCGTCGACCTCGGCACGGCGACGAACTTCGACGTGGTGTCCGCGAACGGCGAGTACCTCGGCGGGGTCCTCGCGCCCGGCTTGCAGGTGAGCGCCGACGCGCTGTTCGCCCGGACGGCTCGTCTGCCCCGCGTCGAGCTGGTTCCGCCCCGCTCGGTCGTGGCGAAGACCACGGTCGAGAGCTTGCAGGCGGGCCTGATCTACGGGACCGTGGACATGATCGACGGGCTCGTCGAGCGGATCCAGAAGGACGTCGGGGTCGGTGAGGTCATCGCGACCGGCGGCCTCGCGCCCATCGTCGCGGGGGAGTCGCGGACGGTCACGCAGCACGAACCCTGGCTGACCCTCGAGGGCCTCAGGTTGATCTTCGAGCTGAACGACGGCGCGGCGGACGCCGGGTGACGATGCCCGACGGCGACGGCGTCGAAGCGTCCGGCGGACCTCCGGAGGACCTGGGGACCGGCCGGCTCGAGGAGGCGCTGGCCGCGCGCCGCGCGAAGCTCGAACGGCTCCGCGAGCGAGGCGTCGACCCGTTCGCGCTGGGCTTCGATCCCGACCGGTCGATCGCCGACGTGCGGGCGATGTTCACGGACCTGGCTCCCGCGACGGAGACCGGGTATCGGGTCCGCGTTGCCGGAAGGGTCATGCTGCTCCGCCGGCACGGGAAGCTGGCGTTCGCAACGATCCGGGACCGGAGCGCGGACCTCCAGCTGTTCGTGGCGGAGGACACGGTCGACGCCGACGGCTGGGCGCTCGTCGAGGACCTCGACCTCGGCGACCTGGTCGGCGCCGAGGGTCAAGTGGTCACCACGAAGCGCGGCGAGCTGTCGGTGAAGGCCGAACGCCTGACGCTGTTGACGAAGGCCCTGCGCCCGATGCCGGAGAAGTGGCACGGCCTGAAGGACCCGGACGCGCAGCAGCGCCAGCGGTACCTGCATCTGGCGACGGACCTGGACGCGAGGCGCTACGTGACCGCCCGCGCCGCGACCCTCCGCGCGATCCGGCGGGTCCTGGACGAACGCGGGTTCGTCGAGGTCGAGACCCCGGTTCTCCAGCCGGTGGCCGGCGGCGCGATGGCCAAGCCGTTCTCGACCCACCACAACGTGCTGGACATCGACCTCTACCTGCGGATCTCGCTCGAGCTGTACCTGAAGCGCCTGCTGGTCGGCGGCCTCGAACGCGTCTACGAGATCGGGCGGAACTTCCGCAACGAGGGGATCGACCGGAGTCACAACCCCGAGTTCACGATGCTCGAGGTCTATCAGGCGTACGCGGACTACTTCGACATGATCGAACTGGTCGAAACCCTCGCGCGCGAGTCGGCGCTGGCGGTGACCGGTTCGACGACCGTCACGTACCGCGAACGCGAACTGGATATGGCGGCGCCATGGCGTCGGATCACGGTCCTCGGTTCGGTCTCCGAGGCCGCCGGCGAGGAGGTCACGCTGGACCGGCCGCTGGCGGACCTCCGCGCGCTTGCCGACCGCCACGACGTCAAGGCCGACCCGGCCTGGGGTCACGGCGCGATCGTGAAGGAGCTGTACGAGAAGCTGGTCGAACCAACGCTGTTCGAACCGACGTTCGTGATGGACTTCCCGCGCGAGGTCTCGCCGCTCGCCCGACCGCACCGGTCGCAGCCGGGGCTCACCGAGCACGTCGATCCCGTGATCGGCGGGATCGAGATGGGGACCGCGTACTCGGAGCTGACCGATCCGGTCGAGCAGCGGGCGAAGTTCGACCAGCAGCTCGCCGCGAAGGGTGCCGGTGACGAGGAGGCCCACCCCTACGACGAGGACTTCGTCGAAGCCCTCGAGCACGGGATGCCGCCGGCGGGCGGCCTGGGCCTCGGGATCGACCGGCTGCTGATGGTCCTCACCGACGCGCCGTCGATCCGGGACCTGATCCTGTTCCCGCACCATCGGCCCGAGGCCTGATGACGGTTGGGCCGAGATCCGGTCGTCAGCCTCCTACGACGCGATAGAGCCGCCAGCGGTCCGGCACGCCCTTCAGCTCGTGTTCGCCGGGGTCCTCGAACCTGGTGCCCGACCCTGCCACCAGGTCCTTGACCGTCTGGGATACGAGCACCGCGGGAGCGCCCGCGAGCGCCCCCACCCGCGCCCCGATAGTGACGGCGATGCCCGCGACGTCGTCACCGTCGATCTCGATCTCTCCTGTGTGCATGCCCGCGCGGATCTCTATCCCAAGCTCCCTCGTGGCCCTGACGATCTCCAGCGCGCATCGGATCCCTCGGGCCGGCCCGTCGAACGTCGCCAGGAACCCGTCGCCCATCGTCTTGACCTCATGACCTCGCGCGCGCCGGAGTTCATCGCGGATGATGCCGTCGTGCAGGCGAAGCACCTCACGCCACGCGCGGTCGTCCATCGATGCCGCGTGCGACGTCGAATCGACGACGTCGGTGAACCGCACCGTTGCCAGCACCCGATCCGGCTCGGGTGACCGGCGCTCGCCGGTCAGGAACAGCTCGATCTGGTCGATCACCGCGTCCGCCGCGCCGATCCAGGGGAGGGCGTCCGCGCCCGGGAGCTCAACCAGTCTCGCGTTCGGGATGCTCGCGGCCACCAGTCGACCGCTCTCGATCGGTTCGGACGGATCCGCGGTCCTGTGCAGCACCAGGGTTGGGACGCGGATGCTCGGCAACAGCGTCCGGAGATCCACCCGGTTGAACATCTCGACCTCGGCGATGTTGCCGCCGCGGCCCGCCGTCAGGGCGTCGTAGGACCCGATGGCGTGGATGCTGGCTTCGGGAAGCGACGGAGCGAATCCCCGGACCCAGGAGCTGGCCCACTCTCGGGCCGATGACGCTCGCCTGATCTGGTCGATGGTGCGCTTCACGTCCTCCTCTGTCTCCTGCCACGGCAGCTCGTCGGATCGGATCCACGTGGAGGTCGAACCGAACAGGATCAGCCCGTCGAAGTGCTCGGGATGGGTGGCCGCCGCGAGCATCGCCACGAAGGCGGATCGGCCTCCCCCGAAGATCGTGGCCTTGAACGATATGGAGGCAGCGAGCACCGCGAGGACGTCGTCCATCTTGTCCTCCAGCGTGGGCACCTGTCCGGGGGGGAACCTGTCCGAGCACACTAACCCCGCGGGGGTCCATGACGATGAGCCGAGAGAAGGACGCGAGACGCGTCATGAAGCGCGCGTGCTCGGGCACCTGCCAGTTCCACTCGACGTTCGACAGGAACTGCGGCAAATAGAGGAGGTCGGTGGACCCGTTCCCAACGGTCTGATACGCGATCGAGAAGTCCCCGCTCCACGTGTAGCGGGTGTCCGGGTGCTCCATCAGACCACCACCCGATACAGCCGCCAGCGGTCGGGGACGCCCTTCAGCTCGTGCTCGGCGGCGTCCTCGAAGGTCAAGCCACTGCCGGCCGTCAGATCCTTCACCGTCTGGGATACGAGGACCTGAGAGGGACCGGCGACGGCTCCGATGCGTGCGCCGATATGGACGGCGATGCCGTGGACCCGGCCATCCGCGAGCTCAACCTCGCCGGTGTGCAAGCCCGCGCGGATCTCGAGCCCGAGCGGCTTGACCGCCTCGGCGATCGCCTGCGCACAGCGCACGGCTCGTGCGGGGCCGTCGAACGTCGCGAAGAACCCGTCGCCTGCGGTGTCGATCTCGGTTCCTCGGTAGCGACCGATCATCGCGCGAACCGTCGCATGATGCCGTTCGAGCAAGGCCTTCCACGCTCGATCCCCCAGCTGGGCCGCCTTCTGAGTGGAACCCACGATGTCCGTGAACAGCACGGTCGCGAGCACGCGGTCGAACGTCGCCTGCTCCGCGCTGACCGACCGCACGAACCGCTCGACCTCCGCCAGGAGACGTTCGACGTCGCCCGCGTATGGCGTCCAGTCCTCACCAGGAACCTGTACATGCCGCGCTCCCGGGATCCGCTGCGCGAGGTCCACGGATCTGTCGCGCGCCCGCGTGGATCGCGAGATCACGAGCGTCGGTGCTTGCACGGTCGTCAGGACGCCGCGGACATCTGTCTCGTTCTCGACCTCATCGAACGCCAGCGCGGCGGCGGGTGAGGCACCTTGCCGCATGGACCTTGCCACCCAGCGGATCCACTCCGGATCGTTCGCGCGCGACGGCGTGTCGCCTTCCATCCAGCGCCTCGCCATCTCCTCGCTCCCCCAATGTTCCGCGATCTCGGTCCGCCACTCGTCCTTGGCTTCCGTCGGCCAGCCGAGCGGATAGTCGGGCGCCCACCGGCCTCTGGCATACGAGTTGTAGAGGACGAGCGCCAGGACCCGGTCGGGATGCATCGCGGCGAACAGCGCGGCGAGGCTCCCACCGTCCCCATCGCCGAAGAGCACCGCTCGATCGGATCCGGCACCATCCAGAACCGCACGCAGGTCGTCGGCGCGCATGTCGAAGTCCGGCGCGCCCACCCCCCGATCGGACAGTCCGGTGCCGCGCTTGTCGAACAGGATGACCCGGGAGAACGAGCCCAGCCGCTCGAGGAACCGCACGCCCCACGGCGGCTCGAACTCGATCTCGAAGTTGGCCGCCATCCCGATGATGTACACGAGGTCGACTGGGCCTTCGCCTCGGACCTGGTAGGCGATGTTGACCCCGTCGATCGTCTTCGCGTACCTGATCGGCTCCGCGGCCATCAGCGTTCCGTCACCTCACCCGGTAGAGACGCCAGCGGTCGGGGACGCCCTTCAGTTCGTGCTCACCGGCGTCTTCGAACGCGAGGCCCGATCCGGCGGTGAGGTCCTTCACCGTGCTGGAGACCATGACCTGCGAGGGTCCCGCCAGGGCCGCGACCCGCGCGCCGATGTGGACCGCCAGCCCCCGGATGTCGGCGCCCTCGAGCTCGATCTCGCCCGTGTGGACGCCCGCCCGGATCTGGATCCCCAGCCGACCGCGGATCTCCTGTGCGGACTCCGTGGCCGCGAAGACCGCGCGCGCCGGGCCGTCGAAGGTAGCCAGGAAGCCGTCACCGGCGGTGCTGATCTCACGGCCACGGAAGCGGTCGATGTTCGAACGGACGATCCCGTCGTGGCGGTCCAGCAGGTCGCGCCAGGCGTGGTCGCCGATCGCCGACACGTGCTCCGTCGAACCGACGATGTCCGTGAACAGCACCGTCGCCAGCGCGCGATCGAGGACGGGCTCCGGTCGGTCGACGCCCAAGAACCCGCGGATCGCCTCGCCGAACGCCTCGTGCTCGGGCCACGGCATGTAGGACGTCCCAGGCAGCGACACGCGGCGTGCTCCGGGGATCAGCTTCACCACGTTGGCGGACAGCGCCCGCTCACGTTCGTCGAAGGCCTCGTTCTCGATGATCAACGTCGGACAGCGGATCGAGGGGAGAACGGCGTGGACGTCGCTTTCCTGGAGCGTTCGACCGAGTTCGCGCGCGGTCGCGGGGCCGAAGCCGAACCGGAATCGCTTCGCCGCCCATCGCACGAACGCGTCGTCCACCTGGTGGTGCTGGAGTTCGCCCCCGAACATCCGCCGCACGCCCTCGACCGTTCCCCAGTCGCTCGCCGAGGGCGAGATCATCGCCAGTTCGTCGGGGGTGGCGCCCAATGGATCGTCGGGCGAACCGGCGACGCTGGCGAGTGCGCCGAACCAGATCAGCGCGTCCACGCGGTGCGGGTGGCTCGCCGCGCACATCGCACCCACCATCCCTCCGACCCCGGCTCCGAAGAGCACGGCCCGATCGACACGCGCGGCGTCCAGGACCGCCAGCGTGTCCGCGGCCCGCGTCTCCAGGTTGGAAAGGCCGTGTCCGGCGTCGGAGAGGCCCGTCCCCCGTTCGTCGTGGAGGATCACCCTGGCGAATCCCGCGAGCTCTCGCCAGAAGCCGGCGGCGGGTTCGTACTCCCACCACAACTCGACGTTGCCGCCGAAGGGGGCGTGGAACGCGACCGTGCTGGGCCCGTTCCCGATCGCCTGATAGGCGATGTAGCCGCCGTCCGGCGTCGGTGCGTACTCGGTCCGCGGGATCTCGATCATGGCGCGCTCACCAGCGAATCCTCCCCGGGCGCGGTGCGGACCGCAAGCCGATGGGGTCGTGCGGGACCGACCGGCCACCGTCCTTCGGACCAGGATCATGACCGTTCGGCTAATCCCTGGGAACGGATCGCCCGAATACCTTGTTGAGCACGCTACGAGACGGAAGCGGGTCGATGGGGTATGAAGCGACGGATGGTCCAGAGAAGTTCGTCGGACCCCACGCGTATAATCGCCTCCGTGGGAGGCGCTCACAGGCGCGGACCGATCCGGAACGCGGATCGCGCCACGGGCGCTTCCGTCGCCTCAGGGGTAGGACGGAGTCCGGCGATCCCAGGGGCTGAACCGACCGGGGGCGCATCGAGCGCCCCAAGGGGATAGACATGTTCGAGCGCTTCACCGATCGGGCCCGGCGGGTTGTGGTCCTCGCGCAGGAAGAGGCGCGGATGCTGAACCACAACTACATCGGCACCGAACACCTCCTGCTAGGGCTCATCCACGAGGGCGAGGGCGTCGCAGCGAAGGCGCTCGAGTCCATGAACATCTCGCTCGAGGCCGTCCGTTCCCAGGTCGAGGACATCATCGGCCAGGGTCAGGCCGCGCCGACGGGCCACATCCCGTTCACGCCGCGGGCGAAGAAGGTCCTGGAGCTGTCGCTCCGTGAGGCGCTGCAGCTCGGCCACAACTACATCGGCACCGAGCACATCCTGCTCGGCCTGATCCGTGAGGGCGAGGGCGTCGCCGCCCAGGTCCTGCAGAAGCTCGGCGCGGACCTCGGCCGGGTTCGCCAGCAGGTCATCCAGCTCCTGTCCGGGTACACGGGCAAGGGCGAGGGCCAGCCGGGCGAGCAGCAGCCGCAGGGCTCGATGGTCCTGGATCAGTTCGGCCGGAACCTCACCCAGCTGGCCCGCGAGACCAAGCTCGACCCGGTGATCGGGCGCGAGAAGGAGATCGAGCGGGTGATGCAGGTCCTGTCGCGCCGGACGAAGAACAACCCGGTGCTGATCGGCGAGCCCGGCGTGGGCAAGACCGCCATCGTCGAGGGCCTCGCGACGAAGATCGTGAAGGGCGAGGTGCCCGAGACGCTGAAGGGCAAGCAGATCTACACGCTCGACCTGGGCGCCCTGGTCGCCGGGTCGCGTTACCGCGGTGACTTCGAGGAGCGCCTGAAGAAGGTCCTGAAAGAGATCCGGACCCGCGGCGACATCGTGCTGTTCATCGACGAGCTGCACACGCTGGTCGGCGCCGGCGCGGCCGAGGGCGCGATCGACGCCGCGTCGATCCTCAAGCCGATGCTGGCGCGCGGCGAGCTGCAGACGATCGGCGCGACCACGCGCGACGAGTACCGCAAGCACCTCGAGAAGGACGCGGCGCTCGAACGGCGGTTCCAGCCGATCTACGTCGACCAGCCGACCGTGGCCCACACGATCGAGATCCTGAAGGGCCTCAGGGACCGGTACGAGGCGCACCACCGCGTGTGCTACACCGACGACGCGCTGGTCGCGGCCGCGAACCTGGCCGACCGCTACATCTCCGACCGGTTCCTGCCCGACAAGGCGATCGACCTGATCGACGAGGCAGGCTCGCGCATGCGGATCCGCCGGATGACCGCGCCGCCCGTCGTCCGTGAGGTGGACGAGAGGATCGCCGAGGTTCGGCTCAAGAAGGAATCGGCGATCGACGCGCAGGACTTCGAGCGCGCCGCGCGGCTCCGCGACCAGGAGCGTCAGCTGCTTGAGGAGAAGGCGAACCGCGAGCGCGAGTGGAAGTCCGGCGAGATGGACATCCTGGCGGAGATCGACGAGGAAGAGATCGCCGAGGTCCTGTCGGTCTGGACGGGCATCCCGGTCTACAAGCTCACCGAGGAGGAGACGCAGAAGCTGCTCCGGATGGAGGACGAGCTGCACAAGCGGATCGTCGACCAGTCCGAGGCCGTCGTCGCGGTCTCCCGCGCGATCCGGCGCACCCGCGCCGGCCTCAAGGACCCGCGCAGGCCGAGCGGTTCGTTCATCTTCCTCGGGCCCTCGGGCGTCGGGAAGACCGAGCTGTCGAAGACCCTCGCCGAGTTCCTGTTCGGCGACGAATACGCGCTGATCCAGCTCGACATGTCCGAGTACATGGAGAAGCACACGGTCTCGCGCCTGATCGGCTCACCGCCGGGCTACGTCGGCTACGAGGAAGGCGGCCAGCTCACCGAGCGCGTCCGCCGCAAGCCGTTCAGCGTGATCCTGTTCGACGAGATCGAGAAGGCGCACCCGGACGTGTTCAACGTCGCTGCTGCAGATCCTCGAGGACGGGCACCTGACCGACGCGCAGGGCCACCAGGTCGACTTCAAGAACGCCGTCGTGATCATGACGTCGAACCTCGGGACCCGGGACATCCAGAAGGGTCCCGGGATCGGGTTCGCCGACCGGCGGCGACGACCAGATGCCCTACGAGAAGATGAAGGACCGGGTCATGGAGGAGCTGAAGCGCTCCTTCCGGCCCGAGCTCCTGAACCGGATCGACGAGGTCATCGTGTTCCACGCGCTGTCGCGCGAGAACGTCAAGGAGATCGTCGACCTGCTGCTCAAGCGCGTGCGCGAGCAGCTCAAGGCCAAGGACGTCGAGATCGAGCTGACCGACGCCGCGAAGGACGTGCTGGCCGAGAAGGGCTACGACCAGGCCCTCGGGGCACGGCCGCTGCGGCGGACGATCCAGCGGATGGTCGAGGACCAGCTGTCCGAGAAGCTGCTGAACAAGGAGTTCAAGGCCGGCGAGACGATCATCGTCGACGCGGTCGACGGAGAGATCGTCTTCGTCTCGGCGCCGGTTCCGCCGGACACGCCGCCGGTCGAGCTCGCAGGCTCCCAGGAGTCGTAAGGCTCCGGGGAACGCGGATCCTTGCCGGAGGCGGACCGGCGGATCCGAGAAGGACGGATGGCCCAGCGGCCGCGAGGTCGCTGGGCCTTCGTCATCCCGAGGCCACATCCTCGGCGTTCGTGCTGGTCAGGGCGTGTCGTCGTCGCTCGGTATCGTTCGTTGCGTGGGCAAGATCAAGCGGCTGTTCGTCTGTTCGTCGTGCGGGAGGCCGTCCGCCCAATGGGCGGGCCGGTGCTCCACGTGCGGGGAGTGGGGGACGGTCGACGAACGCGCGGCCGCCGCGTCGCACGGCGCGCACACGGACGGTGCGACGGCCCTGGTCGAGGACCTTGCCCCGCAGGCAGAGGAGCACCGGATCGGGACGGGCGTCGAGGGCGTCGATCGCGTCCTCGGCGGAGGCCTCGTCCCCGGGTCGGTGGTTCTCGTCGCGGGGGCGCCCGGCATCGGCAAGTCGACACTTCTCCTCCAACTCGCGTCGCGCTTGACGGATGCCGGGCACCCTTGCCTGATCGCTTCCGGCGAGGAGGCCCGCGGACAGGTCGCCGCGCGGGCCCGCCGCCTCGGGGTCGACGGGTCGGCATTGTCGTTCGTCCCTGGCCGCGAGCTTGGCGACCTGCTCGGGGCCGTCGAGGCGCGCCGCCCCGCCGTGCTCGTCGTCGACTCGATCCACACCCTGCGCGACAGCGGCTCAGAGGCGATGGTCGGCGGGCCGGGCCAGGTCAGGGCGTGCGTCGACGCGCTGGTCGGGGTCGCGAAGCGGCTCGGCGTGACGATGCTGCTCGTCGGCCACGTCACGAAGGCCGGCGACGTGGCCGGACCCCGCACGATCGAGCACGCGGTCGACGTCGTGCTGTCGTTCGAGGGCGACACCAGGTCCGGCCTGCGGATCCTGGCCGGCGGGAAGAACCGGTTCGGGCCTGAGGGCGAGGTGGCGTGGTTCGAGATGCGGCCTTCGGGACTGGTCGAGCGCGAGACGGGGCCAGGGCTCATCGGCGGCGAGCGGGAGGTTGGGTGTGCGACGGCGCTGGTGACGGCCGGCCGGCGAGCGCTCGCCGTCGACATCCAGGCCCTGGTGATCCCGACCGACGGGCCGCCTCGGCGCCAGGTCGCGGGGCTCGATCCTCGCCGGTTCCACATCGTCGCGGCGGTCGCCGATCGGGCGGCGGGCGCCAGGTTGATCCGCTCGGAACTGATCGGGGCCGCGGCCGGCGGGTTCCGCGTCGACGACACCGCCGCCGATCTGGCGGTCGCGGCGGCGCTGGTCTCGGCCAGCGCCGGCATACTCGCGCCGGACCGGACCGGCTACATGGGTGAGGTCACCCTGACGGGGGCGGTGCGACCCGTCGGGGCGGTCGAGCAGCGGCTTCAGGCAGCGACTTCGGCCGGGCTCGAGCACGTCATCTGCGCCCGTGGCGACGCGCGCCGGAGCCGCGGCGACGTCCGGTTGAGCCCTGTCGACCACCTCCGGCAAGCCGTCGCATGGGGTCGTGCGTCCAGCGTGGGAAGGGGTTGATCGGGAGCGATATAGGGGCTGACCTGCGGATTCTCTTTGCCTTCAGAACGACGCGCGTGCTATCCTCGATGGACCGCAGTCCGCCGGTCCTGACCCGCGAGGGGGTGCCGTGTTCACGAAGGGTGACAAGGTCGTCTATCCCCATCATGGCGTAGCCATCATCGAGGATATGCAAGAGCAGGATTTCCTGGGGGAACGGCGACAGTACTTCATCCTCCGATTGGCACACGGCGATCTGACGCTCAAGGTCCCCGTCGACAACACGAAGGAGATCGGCCTGAGAGAGGTCGTCTCCCGGCGCGAGGTGAAGAAGGTCATGGACGTCCTGCGCGAGGACGAGACGAACATGCCCGCGAACTGGAGCCGCCGCTTCAAGACGAACGTCGAGAAGATCAAGTCCGGCGACATCTACCAGATCGCCGAGGTCGTCCGGAACCTCTCGATCCGCGAGAAGGACAAGGGCCTGTCCGCCGGCGAGAAGCGCATGCTGACGAAGGCCCGCCAGATCCTGGTCTCCGAGCTCACGTTCGCCTACGAAACGACCGAGGAGAAGACCGAGGCCATGATCGACAAGGTCCTGGCCGAGTCGCACTAGCACCTCGGCTCAAGCTCCCCGGCCGTCGGCCGAAGCAACAAGGATGGGCGTGTTCAAGCATGGGCCGCATCCCGTAGATGGCGATCCAGCCAGCGCGTCCCTGAACGGCGACGGAGAGGGAGGCGACGGGATGGGTGGTGCGTCCCTGAACGGTGACGACGCCAGGAGCCACCGCACCGACGCCGGCGACCCGAAGGCGCTCGCCCGCGCGCCGAGCAAGGGCCGCACCCTCGTCGAAGCGGTCCGCCTGATCATGGTCGCCCTGTTCGCGACCGCCGGCTGGGAGATCGCATCCGACACCGGCCCGAACGTCGCCCGCCGGGTCATCCTCGGAACCGCCCTCGGATCGTGCGTCGGGTTCGTTGTCGGCGGTACCTTCGGCCGAACGACCGCGTCGGCCGCATCGGCGCTGGAACGTGAGTTCCGCCGGATCCCCGTCGCGGACATCCTCGCCGGGACGATCGGTTCGATCCTCGGCCTCGCGGCGGGCGCGTTGCTGTCGGTTCCCCTGTTCCACCTGCCGGCGGCCGCGGCCCTGCCGACCGTCGCGTTCGTCTATTTCGTCTGCGGGGTGATCGGATATCGGCTCGGCATCTCCAAGAGCGACGAGCTCTGGGGTCTGTTCGGCGTCAAGCCGCGCATCTCGGGCGGATCCGCCTCGGGGAATCTCACTGTCGTGGACACGAGCGCCCTCGTCGACGGCAGGATCGAATCGCTGGTTCGGATGGGGTTCGTCACCGGGACCCTCCTCGTGACGCGGAGCGTGGTCGCCGAGCTCCAGACGATCGCGGATTCGTCGGATCCGGCGAAGCGCGCTCGCGGGCGACGCAGCCTCGACCTCTTGGTGCGGTTGCGGCGGGACCCGACCATCGACATCGTGCTGGAGGACGACGAGCACGCCGGCAGCTCGGAGGACGTCGACGCGCAGCTCGTACGGCTCGCCAGGGACCGCACCGGCGTGCTGCTGACGAACGACTCGAACCTCGCGCGCGTCGCGAAGGCGCTCGACGTGCCCGTGCGCTCGATCGACGCGTTGGCGGAGGCGCTGCGCGCGCCGGTGCATCCTGGCGAGCGCATCGAGGTTCGTCTGATCCGGCCGGGCCGCGACGCGGGACAGGCGGTGGGCTATCTCGACGACGGTACGATGGTCGTCGTGGAGAGCGCGGCGAGCGAGGTCGGACGCAACCGAGAGGTGATCGTGACGAACGTGCTCCAGACGGCGAGTGGGCGGATGGTGTTCGCCGAACGCCCTGGGCAGGTCGATCTTCCTCAGGTTCCCGCCGGGTCGGCCGTCCCGCCACCCGGCGCGGAGCCGTCATCCTGACGCCCCCGGCGCCCGACGCACCGAACGAGGACCCATCGCCGCTCGACGCCGGAGCTTCGCGGAACGTGGTCGCGCTGATCCTGGCGGCAGGGAGTGGAGAACGACTCGGTTCTCCGACGCCGAAGGCCTTCCTCCCGCTCGGTGGTCGTCCGATGGTCGCGGCGTCGCTCGACGCGGCGGTGTCGTCGGGCGCGATCGACGCGATCGTCCTCGTGGTGCCAGCCGGCTACGAGCAGCGGGCCGATGTCGCTGCGTTGGTCGAACCGATCCGCGCGCGCCTGCCGGTGGAGATCGCTCCTGGTGGGACGACGCGGCTGGAGTCCGTCCGGTTCGGCCTTCGGAGGATGAGCGGCTCGCCCGACGTCGTCGTCGTGCACGACGCGGCGCGTCCGTTCGCCTCACCGGAGCTGTTCGCCCGCGTCGTGGGCACGCTCCGGGACCGCGCGCCCGCCGACCGCGTGGCGGGCGTGATCCCCGTCGTCCCGAGCCCCGACACGGTGAAGCGCGCGCGTGGCGGCCGCGTCCTCGGAACGCTCCCGCGCGACGACCTGGTCCTGTCGCAGACGCCACAGGCATTCCTGGCGACGGTGCTGATCGACGCGCACGCGAGCGCGGGGCGCTCGGGTTCACGGGCGACCGACGACGCGATGCTGCTGGAAGCCGTCGACCAGGTGGTCGTGACCGTCGCCGGGGAGGCGTCGAACGCCAAGATCACGACCCCCGAGGACCTGTTCCGTGCCGACCGCCTCATGGCCGATCGGCAGGCCGGAGCCGAACCCGCGTCGATGGTAAGGTCCCCTGACGATATGGCGCGCTCCAGGGTCGGGTTCGGGTTCGACACCCATCCGTTCGATGAAGACCGGCCGCTGTACCTCGGCGGGATCCGGTTCGACGACGCGCCCGGGCTCGCCGGGCACTCGGACGGCGACGCCGTGTGTCACGCGATCTGCGACGCGCTCCTCGGTGCGATCGCCGCCGGCGACGTCGGGCAGCACTTCCCCGATACCGACCCGTCGATCGCGGGCATCTCGGGGACGGCGCTGGTCGCGCGCACGGTCACGCTGATCGGCGAACTGGGGGTCCAGCCGGCCAGCTGCGACGTCACCGTGCTGGCCGAGCGACCCGCGATCGGTCCGCTCCGCGACGAGATGCGGCAAGCGCTGGCGACGGCCATGGGCCTCGACGTCGACACGGTGTCGGTGAAGGCCACCCGGCCCGAGGGCCTGGGGCTCACCGGCGCAGGCATCGGATGCATGGCGCTGGTGACCGTCGTCGACCGCGACCCGACGTGATCGGTCGCGGCCGTTTCGCGCTGGGCGGCCGGCGCGCGGTGCTCGAGGGCATCCGGTCGGGCGCCGCCGACGCCGTCTACCTGTCGGTCGGAGCGCGGTCCACGCCGGGCCTGCGGGAACTGATCGACGAGGCGAGCCGCGCGGGGGTCGAGGTGCGTCGCGTCCCCGCTCGTGACATCGAGGCGTTCGGGGTTCGCGATCACCAGGGGGTCGTCGCAACGATGCGGCTGCCTCGCGAGCTGGACGATCACGCCCTCGCGAGTTTCGACCTCGCCGATGACGCGCTGGTCGTCCTGCTCGACGGCATCGAGGATCCGCAGAACCTCGGCGCGTCCGCGCGCTCCGCCGAAGCGGCCGGCGCAGCCCTGCTGGTGGTGCGCGAGCGGCGTTCGGCGGCTCTGTCACCCGCCGCGATCAGGGCGTCGGCCGGCGCGCTGCTGCACCTGCCCGTGGCACGCGTGACGAACCTGAGCCGGACCCTCGGTTCGCTGAAGGAACGCGGCCTCACCGCGGTCGGCCTGGACCACCGTGCGGAGCTGACGATCCACCAGGCCGATCCGCCGGCCCGGCCGGTCGTGGTGGTCCTGGGCGCCGAGGGCGCCGGCATCTCGCGACTGGTCCGCGAGGGCTGCGACCTGCTGGTTCGGATCCCGACGCCCGGCCGGGTGGGGTCGCTGAACGCGTCGGCGGCGCTGGCGGCGGGGCTGTTCGGGTTCGTCCTGCGACCTCGGGACGCTCGGGCTCCCTGCCCGCCCGGGTCGTACGATGCTCAGGCTGGCGTGGCGCAGTCCGGTAGCGCAAGCGATTTGTAATCGCTAGGTCGTGGGTTCGAATCCCACCGCCAGCTCGGACCTCGATGCACGGATGTGTTCGCGCCACGCTACTCGCGCATCATCATCGCGACGGCTTCGCGCTCGAGGTCGACATACGGCTCTCCGCTCACGTCGACCGCGACCCGCTTGAGCGTGCCCCCCGTGAAGGCCCACGGCGACGTGCCCGGGTAGTCCTCGGTCACCGGTTCGCCGCCGTCGCGACCGGCGCACAGACCCTCGCCGGCGATCGAGAACTTCCCCGGCTGCGTCTTGATGCGACCCTCGCCGACCTTCTCGTCCCCGTGGTACAGGGAGAGGATCCCCGTGGAAACGTGCGGCGGATCCTCCCCGTCCTTCTCGAACGAGGCGGACAGGATCAGATCCTCTCCGACCGGCACGTCTTCGGTGGCATCGATCTTCTGCTCCATCAGGCCGACGAAGTTGTACACGTAGTGGAGCCGGCCATCCTTCACGTAGAGGGCGTGACCTCCGAAGCGCGACCCTTGGGCGAACAGCACGCCCTGCGCGCCCGCGGCGGGGATGTCGACCAGCGCCCCGATCGAGTACGAACGGTTGCGGACGTTGACCGCCTGCGACTCGGGCACCTCGGCGGTTCCCGGGAAGTAGATGTACCGGTCGCGCGGCGCCGACAAGACCGGCCGAGGCGTCATGAAGATCTCCAGTGCCGAACGGTCGTCCAACGGGAACGCGCCGTTCGCCCCGGCCTCGGCGAACCACAGGTTAACGAGTTCCCGAACCTTCTCGGGGTGCTCGGCGGCGAGGTCGTGCAGCTCGGCGCGGTCGACATCCGTGTGGTACAGCTCCCACTCGTCGTCGTTGAAGTTGCTCCAGCCGCTGATCGTCGGATGGTTCGTGACGGCCTTCCAGCCCTCGTGCCAGACGCCCCTCGACCCGAGCATCGAGAAGAACTGCGTCTTGCGCGCGGACGGTGCGGCCGCGTCGTCGAAGCTGTCCCGCATGCTCACGCCATCGAAGCGGCTCTGGACGTGCCCCTTGATCGTCGGCGGAGGTTCCACGCCGAGGACATCCAGGATCGTGGGCACGATGTCGATCGCGTGGTGGTACTGCTCGCGCAGCTCCCCTCGCGCCTTCATGCCCGCCGGCCACGAGATCACGCACGGGTCGCAGGTCCCGCCGTTGAACTCGTAGCGCTTCCACATCTTGAACGGTGTGTTGAACGCCATCGCCCAGCCGTTCGGGTAGTGGTTGTAGGTCCTCGTCCCGCCGAGCTCGTCGAGCATCGCGAGGTTCGACGCCATGTCGTCGGGGATGCCGTTGGCGAACTTCATCTCGTTGACGGAGCCGTTGGGCCCGCCCTCGCCGCTCGCTCCGTTGTCCGACACGACGATCACCATGGTGTTGTCGCGCTGGCCGCTTTCCTCCAGGTAGTCGAGCAAGCGCCCGATCTGGTGGTCGGCGTGCGACAGGAACCCCGCGTAGACCTCGGCCATGCGCGCGAACAGCCGCTTCTCGTCGTCGGAAAGCGAGGCCCATGACCTGGTCTCATCCATGGCCGGGAACGGCTTGCCTTCGGGGCCGGTCCTGGTTGCCGGCGTGCCGATCGGGTTCACGGGGGGGAGTTCGGTGTCCGCGGGGACCAGCCCCATCTCCTTCTGCCTCGCGAGCGTCTGCTCGCGCATCGCCTCGTAGCCCATGTCGAAGCGACCCTTGTATCGGTCAGCCCACTCCTTCGGCGCGTGGTGCGGCGCATGGGCGGCCCCGGGTGCGTAGTAGAGGAAGAACGGCTTCTCCGGCGCGATGACCTTCGCGTCCATGATGAACTCGATCGCCTTGTCGGTGAGGTCCTCCGTGAGGTGGTAGCCCTCCTCGGGGAGCTTCGGCTGGTCGACCGGGTGGTTGTCGTAGACGAGATCCGGGTACCACTGGTTCGTTTCGGCGCCCAGGAAGCCGTACCAGCGCTCGAACCCGCGTCCGGACGGCCAGTTCCTCCGCGTCGAGGCGAGGTTCATCTCGTCGTCCGGGCAGAGGTGCCACTTGCCGACCATGTAGGTGTTCCAGCCCAACTCCCCGAGGATCTCCGGGAGCATGCCGTTCTCCGGCGGGATCGTGCCGCTCGCGTTCGGGAAGCCGATCGCGGCCTCGGTGATGCATGCCATGGAGTTGCGCGTGTGGTTGCGACCGGTCAGCAAGCACGAGCGGGTCGGTGAACAGAGCGCGGTCGTGTGCCACTGCGTGTATCGGACGCCGTCGTTCGCGATGCGGTCGATGTTCGGCGTGTCGATCGGGCCGCCGTAGCACGACATGGCCGAGAAGCCGACGTCGTCCAGCACGATGTAGACGATGTTCGGCGCCCCGTCGGGGGCCTTCGGCGGTTCGAACAGCGACCAGTCCGGCGTCGAGTCTCTGATGTCGACGTTGATCGTTCCTTCGAACTCCTTCGGCATGAGTGGTCCCTTCTCAAGCACCGGATGCGACCGGTGCGCGACGGCGGGCATGAAGACGAGCGGATTCTCGCAGCTTGACGAGTGGAGCGCGTCACGTCATCGATGGACGGCGCGGTCCTCGATCTCCCACGCGTGGTCGAGGGCGTGCCACGCCGAACGGCGCACGAAGTAGCGGGTCGTCCATACGGCGCCCGAGCGGCGGGGCTTCGCCGGTGGCTCCCCGCGCTGCCGGGCCGCCAGCGTTTCGACGATCGCCGTGTGCAGCGCGTCGGCCGCCGCGGCCACATCGGCCGGATCCGCCAGCGCCTTCGCGTCGAACGTGCCCTCGATGCGACGGAGATACCCGCCGTCCGCGTCCATCACATGGCGGACGATCGCCTCCAGTTCGCGGCCGCCACCGCGGGGCCCCTTGCGCAGCTCGACCCCGACGGCGGCAGCGGCCGCTCGGTCGACCGCAGCCCACGATGCTCGGAGGATCGCGACCAGCCGTTCGAACGCAGCCTCGTCGACCGGCTCTGCGTCGACCGCCGGCGCTTTCGATGGCGCGCCGAAGTCGGTCGTCGCGTCGCCCGGGAGCCGCTCGACGACCGTGAGCCCGCTCGCGTCGCTCGGTGCGACGAACCCCGCCGCCGCAGGGCCCATCGCGGCCGTGTAGCGCTGGCCGTAGGCCGCCAGCGCTCCGAGCGCGGACGCCTCGTCCCGCCCCGCGCGGCACCAGCCGGGCCACGCCAGCCCGCCGGCGAAGGTTCGCTTCGACCCGACCTCGACGTAGACCTCGACCGTCGGCGTCATGCCGAGAGTTCTACCCCATCGGGGGGTGCGGCGCCCCACGAGACGCCGTCCGCCCGGCGGGCGACGTTCCGAGCGATCACTCGTAGAGTTACCGGTCGTGGAGTACCGGGTCGAACAGCTCGCGGCCGAATGCGACGTCTCCGTCGACACCGTGCGGTTCTACAGGTCGAAGGGCCTGCTGCCGCCGCCGCGCCGCGAGGGCCGCGTGGCCCTCTACGGCCCCGAGCACGTGGACCTGATCCGGCGGATCCGTTCGATGCAGAAGCGCGGCCTCACGCTCGCGGTGATCGGCCGCGTGCTCACCGGCGAGCTCGACCAGGGCGACGCGGATCTCGCCGCGGCCGTGGCGGTCGCCCAGAGTGACGGCTCAGGCTCGGACGAGGAGTTCCTCACGATCGAACAGCTCGCGCAGCGCAGCGGGATGCCGTCGGCGCTGCTCCGCGCGGCCGAGCGCGCGGGCCTGACGATCGGGCGCCGCATCGACGGCGAGGACCGGTACACGGCCGCCGACGTCGACATGGTGCGCGCGGGCCTGCGGATGCTGGAGGCGGGGCTCCCGCTGAACGACCTCCTCGCGCTCGCCACGAGGTACAGCGTCGCCGCGCGCCGATCCGCGGAGGAGGCCGTCGAGCTGTTCGACGAACACGTCCGCAAGCCGATCAAGGCATCTGGCCTTCCCGACGCCGAGGCCGCGGACCGGCTCGTGGCGACGTTCCGCGAGCTCTTGCCGGCCGTGACGGCGCTCGTCGCGCACCACTTCCGGCGCATGCTGTTGGCCGTCGCGGAGGAGCACATCGAACGGGTGGGCGGAGCGGCGGAGATCGAAGCGACGCGGGCCGAATCGAGGACGATGCGCGAGGAGCGATGGGGCACGTGACGCCGATGCGCGAGGAGCGACGGGGTACGTGACGCGCGCGCCCGCGTCCCGGGACCCGCTGCCCGCCGGCGCGGACAAGGCGGCCGCCGTGCGTTCGATGTTCGATCGGATCGCGGGCCGCTACGACGTCCTGAACCGTGCCTTGACGTTCGGCCTCGACGTCCGGTGGCGGCGGCGGGCGGTCGACTCCCTCGGCCTGGCCGGCGGGTCCTCCGTGCTCGATCTGGCCTGCGGCACGGGAGACCTCTGCCGCGAGCTGCAGGCGGCGGGCCACCACCCGGTCGGGTTCGACTTCGCGTTCGCCATGCTGGCGAACGCCAGGACCTCGGCGCCGCTGGCGCAGGCGGACGCGCTCGCGCTGCCGGTCGCCGACGGCCGGGCGGACGGGGTGACGTGCGGGTTCGCCCTTCGCAACGTCGCCGATCTGGGCCGGCTGTTCGACGAGATGGCTCGCGTGCTGCGGCCCGGCGGACGCGTCGCGATCATCGAGGTCTCGGAGCCGTCCAACCCAACGCTGCGGGCGGGGCACGCCGCGTACTTCAACCATGTCGTGCCGTTCGTCGGCGGAATCGTCTCGGACCGAGAGGCGTACCGGTACCTGCCACGTTCGGTCACCTACCTGCCATCGCCGGCGGAGCTGGTCGAACTGCTCCGGACCTCCGGGTTCGTGGACGCCCGACGCGTCGCGCTCTCGGGAGGGATCGCGCAACTGCTCACGGGGACTCGTCGATGAGGGCGCTCGAGCGCGGTGCCGTGTCGGCGGAGCGGCTCGCCGAACCGCCGGACCTCTTGACCTGGTATCGCCCGGGCGACGGCTTCGCGTTCGAACGCCACGGGCGAGGCGTCGTCTCGCACGGTGCGGCCGTCCGCGTCGCCGTTCCAGCGGGCGAGGGTCAGGTCGCGCGCGCGGCGGCGCTCGCCCGGGAGGCGCTCGCGCGCGTCGGGAGGCCGGTTTACGGTCCTCCGCCCGTCATCGTCGGGGCGCTGCCGTTCGACGGGATGACCCCAGCGTCGCTCGTGATCCCGCGGGATGCGGTCGTGAGGACCGGCGATGGGCCCGCGTGGCGGTTCCGGCTGGACGGCGGCGACGAACGGGGCGGCGGCCCCGGCAGCCGCGGGTCGAACCTCGTCGACGCCGACCTGGCCGCGCCGTTCGGGGCGTTCGACCTCGAACCGGTGCCGGAACCTGAGGCCTACGTCGCGGCGGTCGCCGAGGCGAGGCGACGGATCGTCGCCGGCGAACTCGAGAAGGTGGTCCTCGCGCGCATGCTCGTGGCCAGGGCCGACCGCGACATCGACCGGACCGCGCTGCTCACGCGTCTGCGGGCGCGGGAGCCCGACGCGTACGCGTTCGCGTTCCACGGGTTCGTCGGGGCGACGCCCGAGCTGCTCGTCGCGCGCCACGGAACGGAGGTTCGATCCGAGCCGCTGGCGGGAACGATCGCGCGCGCCTCGGACGCCGCGGAGGATCGAGCGGCCGCCGAGCGACTGCTCGGCTCGCACAAGGACCGCCTGGAGCATGCACCGGTCGTCGCCGCGGTCCGCGACGCGCTCGCGCCGGTGTGCGAGACGCTCCAGACGGACGCATCGCCCTCCCTGCTCGCGACCGGAGCGGTCTGGCACCTCCGCACGTCCGTGACGGGGTCGCTCCGTGAGCCGGCGCCGTCCGCGCTGGAGCTCGCGGCATCGCTGCACCCCACCCCCGCCGTCTGCGGCACGCCCCGCGCACGCGCGATGGCCGCGATCGACGAGCTCGAATCGATCGACCGGACGCTCTACGCGGGCATCGTGGGGTGGATGGACGCCGACGGTGACGGCGAGTGGGCGGTCGTCCTCCGGTGTGCCGAGATCCAGGGCCGGATCGCGCTGCTGTTCGCCGGCGCCGGAATCGTCGCCGACTCCGAACCGAGCGCCGAGCTCGAGGAGACGGCGGCGAAGTTCCGTTCGATGCTCGGCGCCCTCGGCATCGGACGGCTCGGCGACGCGTAGTTCGTCGCGACGTCGCGCAGCTGCATCCGGGTCACGCCCCGTGGGCGGCGAGCGCGCCGCGCACCACGCTGCGTACGAGCGCCCGGGCGCCGATCCCGGCGGTTCGATCGATCGGGACCTCCACGATCTGCAGGCCGCCCATCGCCGCGCGTTCGAGGACCGCCGAACCGACGTCCGACGGACGATCGACCGAGATGTGACCCGCTCCGGCCGCACTCGCGAGCGCGGCGAGGTCCACGCGATGTGGGGTCACGAAGAACCGTTCGTGCTCGGGCTCGGACGCCACGGAGAGGTGGTCGAAGATCCCGCCGCCATGGTTGTTCGCGACGACGAACACCGCGTTCGAACCGCCGCCCGCGCTCCACACGAGGCCACCGACGTCGTGGAGCATCGAAAGGTCGCCGGCCAGCGCGAACGTCGGCACGCCGGACGCCGCGACGCCGAGGACCGTCGACACGAACCCGTCGATCCCGCTCGCCCCGCGGTTGCCGATCACGCGCAGGCCCGCGCGCGGGGTCATGTACGCGTCCAGGTCCCGGACCGGCATGCTCGACGCGACGACGAGGGTGGCGCCGTCAGGGACGGCCGCGGCGACGTCGCGTGCCAGCCGTCCTTCGAACGGCTCGGGAATCCCGTCCAGGAGGTCGCCGACCGCCAGCGCGACGGCCGCGCTCGCGCTGCCCCATCCGTCCGGCCACGAGGTCGTCGCGCGCGGGCGGATCCGTTCGGCGAGCGCCGCCGCGACCGCGCACGGGTCGGCGTCGAACGTCACCCGCGCGCTCCGTGAGGGATCGGCCGGACCTCGGTTCGTGACGACCAGGTGACCACTGCGCGCGACGAACGACTGTCCGGCGCGTGAGGTCGGCGCCGCGCCGAGTTGCAGCACCGTGTCAGGCGCATGGCTGGACGCGAACGCCTCGTCGGCCAACAGGAGTTGTCCGGTCGCGAGCGCATGCGGCGGGCGCCGGAGCTGGGACTGCGGTTCGGCGAGCATCGGCCAGCCGGTCGCCGCGACGAACGCCTCGACCGCGGCGAGGTCCTCGCCGGGCGTCCATGGGTCGATCGAGCCGGCGAGGACCACGCCACGCTCCGCGCCGGACACGAGGTCGATGAGCACTTCCATCGCGGCGTCGTCGATCGGCTCGGCCGGTCGTTCGGCCGCTGCCCTGTCCGGCGCGGCCGGCGGCGCCGGGGCGATCGGCGCACCGGACGGCACCAGCGGCTCGCGGAAGGGGAGGTTCAGGTGCACCGGTCCTCCGGGCGGGCCGATCGCCTCCTCCAGCGCCCTCGTGCCGGCCGACCGCCACGTCGCACGCGAGCCGGGGGACGCGTCCGGGACATCGAGGTCGGCGGCCCAGCGCACGGAGCCACCGAAGATGCCGATCTGGTCGATCGTCTGGTTCGCGCCGACCCCGCGCAGCTCTGGGGGCCGGTCGGCGGTCAGCAGGATCAGCGGCGTGCGCGACATCGCGGCCTCGACCACGGCAGGCAACAGGTTCGCGACGGCCGTGCCGGACGTCGTGACGACCAGGGCGGGCCGACCCGTCGACTTCGCGATTCCCAGCGCGAAGAACGCCGACGAACGTTCGTCGAGGTGGACGTGCACCGGCAGGGAGCCCTGGCGAGCGAGCGCGAGGACGAGCGGCGTCGAACGCGACCCGGGCGAGATGCACGCGGCGACGGCGCCGCCACGGGCCAGCGCGTCGACGAGGCCGGTCGCGCACGCAAGCGCGAGGTCGCCCTCGTGGGCGTCAGGCACGGCCGAGTCTCCTGAGCAGGAGGTCCGGTTCGACGCGCCGGCTCTCGAGGACGCCGCCGCGAGGGGTGAGCGGGGCCGAGGTCACGTCCTCCTCCAGCAACGGCGCGGTGCCGACGCCGTGCGCGAACGGTGCGTCCGGCAGCGCGGCGGCGAGGGCGAGGACGGCCGCGAGCCCTACCGACGTCTCGAGCGCGCTCGACGCGATCGCCGGGACGCCCGCGTCCTCGGCCGCGGCGAGCGCGGCGCGCACGCCGCCGATCCGCTGCGGCTTCAGCACGACCGCGTCGGCGGCGTCCAGGTCGCGGAGCCGTCTGGCGTCCCGGACGGTTCGAACCGACATCTCGGCGGCGACCGGGATCGGGCTCGCGCGTCGGACGCGTGCCAGATCCTCGAGGGTCGGAACGGGATCCTCGACGAGTTCGATGTCGGATCGCGCGAACCGCCGCAACGCGCTGAGCGCCGTCTCCGGGTCGGGCCAAGAGCCGTTCGCATCGAGTCTGATCCGCGCCGACGAACCCAGCGCCTCGCGGACGGCGGAGACGCGCGCCTCGCCGAAGTCGTCACCCACCTTTACTTTCGTGGTCGAACAGCCAGACGAGAGCGCAAGGCGCGCGGCGTCGGCCGGAGCGAGGCGCGGGATCATCGCGTTCACGTTGACCTGGTCCCGCGCGCCCTTCGGGAACACCTGTTCCGCAGCCTCTTCCGCCGAGCGCTCTGCCGCGGCTCGTTCGTCCGGGGACCAGGACGGGAGGGGCGAGCACTCGCCCCACCCCGCCTCGCCCCGCACGAGCCACCCGCGGCGCTCGACGACCGCGCCGACCGGGACACGGAGGCGAACTGCGAACGCCACCCGTTCGTTCATGCTCGCGCGATCCACAGGCCGGCTGCGAGGAGCACGCCGAACGCCAGGTCGAGGAGCGACGTCGCCACGAGGACGGGCACCAGCGCTCGCCCGCTCGCGCGACCGACGACGACGAGCGGCCGGACGGCGATCGGGAGCGAGACCAGCGCCAGCAGCCCCCAGGCCGGCACCGCGCCCGAGGCGACCCCCACGCCGAGGACCACGAACGCGCCCGCGACGCAGCCGCGGTACAGGGCGCGACTCCCGGACTCGCCCAGCCGCACCGCGAGCGTCCGCTTGCCGGCCGCCGCGTCGGTCCCGATGTCACGGAGATTGTTCGCGACCAGGATCGCGACCGCCAGCAGCCCCACGGCGACGGCGCCCCACCACGCGGGCGCGGGCACCGTCTCGCCCTGCACGTAGGCGGTCCCGACACACGCCGCCAACCCGAAGAACACGAACACCGAGACCTCGCCGAGCCCGCGGGCCGCGTAGGGCTTCGGCCCGCCGGAGTAGAGCACCGCGGCGGCGATCGCTCCGGCGCCGAGGACCAGCAGCCACGGGTTCGTCGTCAGCGCGAGCCAGGCGCCGACCGCGCCGGCGACCGCGAACGCGATCAGCGCCGCGGTCCGCACCGCGCCGGGCGATGCCAGGCCGGACGCCGTAAGCCGAACCGGCCCGACGCGCGCCGGCGTATCGACACGCCGGACGCCGTCGAAGTAGTCGTTCGCGTAGTTCACGCCGACCTGCAGGGCCAACGCTACGACGAGGCAGCCAACCGCCCGCCAGAAGGTTGGCGACGCGGCCGCTGCGGTTCCGACCAGGACCGGCGCGACGGAGGCGCCGAGCGTCCGCGGGCGGGCTCCCGCCACCCACAGGCCGACCGGCGACCGGGGCGCGCGCGGCGCGGCCGAGGCCTCGCTCACGGTCGCTTCGGGAACCTGGAGAAGTCGGGGCGGCGCTTCTGCACGTACGCGTCGCGCCCCTCCTGCGCCTCCTCGCTCATGTAGTACAGGAGCGTCGCGTCGCCTGCGAGCTGCTGGATCCCCGCCAGCCCGTCGGTGTCGGCGTTGAAGCCGGCCTTCAGCATCCGCAGCGCGAGGGGCGAGAACTCGAGCATCCGCCGGCAGACCGCGACGGTCTCCTCCTCCAGCGCGTCCACAGGGACGACCCGGTTGACGAGGCCCCAGTCGAGCGCCGTCGCGGCGTCGTACTGCTCGCAGAGGAACCAGACTTCCTTCGCCCGCTTCAACCCGATCGTGCGCGCGAGCAGCCCGGACCCGTACCCGGCGTCGAACGACCCGACCTTCGGCCCGGTCTGGCCGAACCGCGCGTTCTCCGCCGCGATCGTCAGGTCGCAGACCAGGTGGAGGACGTGGCCGCCGCCGATCGCGTACCCGGCGACCATCGCCACGACCGGCTTCGGCAGCCGCCGGATCTGGACCTGAAGGTCGAGGACGTTCAGCCTGCCGATCCCGCGCTCGTCGCGGTACCCGTCGTCGCCGCGGATCCGCTGGTCGCCGCCGGAGCAGAACGCCTCCGTGCCTTCGCCCGTGAACACGATCACCCCGACCGACGGGTCGTCGCGCGCCGCGTCGAACGCGTCGGACAGCTCGAACAGCGTCGTCGGTCGGAACGCGTTGCGCACCTCGGGGCGGCAGATCGTGATCTTCGCGATCCCATCGGCCGCCTCGTACCGGATGTCCGTGTAGTCGCCGGATGCCTGCCAGTCCATGACCGTCCACTCCTAGAGTGATCGCTCCGATCCTGGGCTAGCCTAGCGGAGTGCCGCGTTCCCGCAGAACCGCCGGCCTCCGACCGGGGGACCTCCTCTCCGCTGCGATGCCTCCGGGCCCCGCCTGGATCGATCTGCTGAGGGAGGCGTGGCACGCGGGGATCGCGGTCCTGCCGATCGACCATCGGCTGCCCGCCGCAGAAACCGACCGGCTGCTGCGCATCGCGCGGCCTGCGGCGGTCCTCGCGCGCGACGCCGTCGAACCGGCGATACGGCGCGGCGGCGTGCCGGTGCCCGAGGACGTTCGGCTCGTCGTCGCGACGTCGGGGACCGCGGCCGCGCCGAAGCTCGCGGAGCTGACGGGCAGCGGGATCGAGGCCGCGCTCGACGCGTCCAACCGCCGGCTCGGGGCCCGAGCCGACGCGCCGTGGTTCTCCTGCCTCCCGGTCGCCCACATGGGCGGGATGCTCGTCGCGCTGCGCGGGGCGCTCCTCGGGACCCCCGTGGCGCTCGAACCGTCCTTCGACGCGGCGACCTTCGCCCGGCGCGAGGTGGACCCGCGATACACGTCGCTGGTCCCCACCATGCTCCGTCGGGTGCTGGAGGGCGCCGCGCCGCTCGCGGGCTTCGACGCGATCCTCGTCGGTGGCGCGGCTCTTCCCCGGGAGCTCGCGGCGCGCGCCTCGGCGGACGGATCGCGCGTCGTCTCGACCTACGGGTTGACCGAGACCTGTGGGGGCGTGGTGTACGACCGCGAGCCGCTCGACGGCGTCGAGGTTCGGATCGGCGCCTCGGACGAGATCCTCCTCCGGGGCCCAACCGTCATGCGCGGGTACCGCTCCGACCCGGACGCGACCGCAGCCAGCTTCGACACGGACGGTTGGCTCCGGACGGGCGACGCCGGGACGATCGACGCGGCGGGCCGGTTGCGCGTCGCCGGCCGCCTCGACGACCTGATCGTCACCGGCGGGGAGAAGGTCTGGCCCGAGGAGGTGGAGGCCGTGCTGATGGCCGCGCCGCAGGTCGCGGAGGCGGCGGTGGTCGGGGTGGACGACCCGGAATGGGGTCAGCGGGTGGTGGCGTTCGTGGTTCCTTCCGACCCGGGGGACCCGCCGTCGACGGCGACGGTCCGCGCGATCGCCGGCGGTCGTCTGGCGCGGGCCAAGGTCCCCCGCGAGATCGTCCTGGTCGAGCGCCTCCCCAGGACGAGGTCCGGCAAGGTCCGCCGATCGGCCCTCCTGCGTCCCGGGGGACCCGGCGCCCACCGCGGGACGCGCCCGCCGGTGCCGCACGGGTAGCATCGGGTCCGGGAAGGGAGGGGTTTGGGCTGGAGCTGAACAGCGTCATCGACGGCCTCGACCGGTTCCAGCAGCGGCACGTCGTGTTCGGCTTCCCCTTCGCCGTCGCGAAGAAGTTCGGCGACGACCGGGCCGGGAACCTCGCGGCTCTGATCGCCTACTATGGATTCTTCTCGGTCTTCCCGCTGATGCTCGTCTTCACGACCATCGTCGGGTTCGTCCTGAGGGGGAACCCGGAGGCTCAGCAGCGCGTGCTGGATGGTCTGCATTCCGCGCTGCCGATCGTGGCCGCGAACGTGAACGTGGAGGCATTGTCCGGCAGCGGGATCGACCTGCTGATCGCGGTCCTGCTCGCGCTCTGGGCAGGGTTCGGCGTCGTCGAGGCGATGCAGAACGCGTTCAACGACGTGTGGTACGTCACGATGAGCCACCGGCGCAGCTACGTGCTTCGCAAGCTGTGGGACCTGGCGGTCCTCTCCCTCGTCGGCGCGGCGATCCTCGCCTCGAGCGCGCTCGCCACGGTCGCGAACCTGGCGCCACAAGCGCGATGGGTGTCGATCGCCGGCTCGTTGCTGATCAACTTCGGTCTGCTGCTCGTGGTGTTCAAGATCCTGCCCGCGACGTCGGTCGGGTGGCGCGAGGTCGCGCCGGGCGCGGTCGTCGCCGCCGTTCTGATCACGCTCCTCCAGACGCTCGGCGTCGTGTTCGTGCAACGGAAGGTGGCGAACGCCGGTGCGATCTACGGATCGTTCGCCCTCGTCATCGGCCTGCTGGCGTGGTTCTACCTCGGGGCGCAGATGATGCTGTACGCGGCCGAGCTGAACACGGTCCTGAAGCACCGGCTCTGGCCGAGGGGACTGGCCGCGCCGACGGCGGACGCCGACCGTCGCATGGAGGTCATGCAGGCGGAGACGGTCGTTCGGAGCCGCGAGCGCTCCCTGCGCGTGTCGATCGAACCGGCGGACGACGGGGGTTCGGAGCCGGACGGAGCCGCCGAGTCCGGAGCTTCGACGTCGGTGGGTTCCCGCCCCGAACGGCCGCCGGGCTAGGATTCGGAACGAGGACCCGAGACGCCCAGGAGGTTCCCGCGCGCATGAGCGACCATCCAGACGCCACGGACATCGACGCGCTCCTCCTGGAGCAGCGGCGCTACCCGCCATCGGACGCCTTCGCCGCGCAGGCCAACGCGCAGCCCGACATCTACGACCGCGACCCTGACGAGTTCTGGGACACCGAGGCCAAGGCCCGCGTGACGTGGTTCGAGCCGTACCACACGCTGCTCGAGTGGGATCTGCCGTACGCGAAGTGGTACCTGGGCGGCACGCTGAACATCGCCTACAACTGCGTCGACCGGCACGTCGAAGCCGGCCGCGGCGCCAAGGTCGCCTACCACTGGGAGGGGGAGCCCGCCGAGGACCGCAGGACGATCACGTTCGCTGATCTCCAGCGCGAGGTCGTCCGCTTCGCGAACGGCCTGAGGAAGCTCGGCGTCGGGAAGGGGACGCCGGTCGGGATCTACATGGGCATGGTCCCGGAGCTCCCGGTCGCGATGCTCGCGTGCGCCCGCCTGGGGGCGCCTCACACGGTCGTGTTCGGTGGCTTCAGCGCCGAGTCCGTGGCCGGCCGCCTGAACGACATGGGGTGCGAGGTCCTGATCACCCAGGATGGTGGCTGGCGCCGCGGCGGGGTCGTCCCGCTGAAAGCGAACTCCGACGATGCGCTCGAGCAGGCGCCGGGGGTGAAGACGATGGTGGTGCTGCGCCGCACCGCGAACGACGTCACGATGGAGGAAGGTCGCGACGTCTGGTGGCACGACCTGGTCGAGGACGCCCCCGACGATCCGGCGTCGTGCCCGTGCGAGCCGATGGACTCCGAGGACCTGCTCTACCTGCTGTATTCGAGCGGCACGACGGCGAAGCCGAAGGCGATCGCGCACACCACGGGCGGCTACCTCGTGGGCACTGCGACGACGCACCACTACATCTTCGACGTCAAGCCGGAGTCCGTGTACTGGTGCGCCGCGGACATCGGTTGGGTGACCGGGCACAGCTACATCGTCTACGGGCCGCTGTGCAACGGCACGACGAGCGTGATGTACGAAGGGACGCCGGACTTCCCCGACAAGGACCGTTGGTGGCAGATCGTCGAGCGCTACCGCGTCGACATCCTCTACACGGCGCCGACGGCGATCCGCACGCACATGAAATGGGGGCCGGAGTTCGCGCAGCGGCACGATCTCTCGTCGCTGCGGCTGCTCGGGAGCGTCGGCGAGCCGATCAACCCCGAGGCGTGGATCTGGTACCGGGAGCACATCGGCGGCGGCCGCACGCCGGTCGTCGATACCTGGTGGCAGACCGAGACCGGCATGATCCTGATCACGCCGCTCCCTGGCATCACGACGACGAAGCCGGGCAGCGCGACGAGACCGTTCCCCGGGATCGAGGCCGCCGTCTACAACGACATGGGCCAGGAGGTTCCGTCCGGTGCCGGCGGCTACCTCGTGCTGAAGCGACCGTGGCCGGCGATGCTCCGAGGGCTCTTCAAGGACGACGAACGCTACCGCGCCACGTACTGGAGCCGGTTCCCCGGCGTCTACTTCGCCGGCGACGGGGCGCGCGTCGACGAGGACGGCGACTTCTGGCTGATGGGCCGCGTCGACGACGTGATGAACGTCAGCGGGCACCGGATCTCCACGATCGAGGTCGAGAGCGCGCTCGTGGACCACCCGGACGTCGCCGAGGCGGCGGTATGCGGCAGGCAGGACGCCGTCACCGGGCAGGCGATCGTCGCGTTCGTCACGCTCAAGGGCGGCAAAGAGGGTTCGCCGGACGAGCTGAAGGTGCTCCGCGACCACGTCGCGACGAAGATCGGGAAGCTCGCGATGCCGGCGAACATCGTGTTCACGCCCGAGCTGCCGAAGACGCGTTCGGGCAAGATCATGCGGCGGCTCCTGCGCGACGTGGCCGAGGAACGGCCGCTCGGGGACACGACGACCCTCGCGGACCCGACGGTCGTCGAGGAGATCCGCGAACGGGCGACCACCGACGCCCCGGAGGAGTGAAGGACGCCGTGTCGCGACTGAAGACCCTGCCGTCGACCGATCAGCTGACGTTCGTCTTCGAGCTCGAACCACGGGACGGACCGATCGCGGCGGAGATGGACGGACCCGGAGCGCGGACCGACCGGACCGACCGGGCCGCCGGCGAGCGCCCCGACGCCGAGGCCCCGCAGGTCGATCGGGCGCCCGAACCGCGCTCCGAGCGCGACTGGCGCGCGATCCTCGATTTCGAACGCGGATGGTCCGGACCGCTCCCCGCGAAGCAGCGCGCGATCCGCGCGTCTTTCGGCTTCTCGTCGGCGCGCTATCATCAGCTGCTCGACCGCGCCCTGGAGCTCCCCGACGCGCTCGCGTACGACGCGGCGCTCGTCGGACGGCTCAGGCGGGTCCGGGAAGCCCGGCGCAGCAAGCGGTTCGCCCAGCGCATCGACGCGGGGCCCCGCGCGGTGACAGGGGAGGGTGGTTCGCGGGGTGGCTGACAGGGACGAACCGGAGCACCAGGGAACGGCAAGGCGCGCGCGCTCGGTGATGATCAACTCGCCGTTGCGGTGGGTGGTGGTGGTCGCGTTCATCGCGGTGGGCGCCTTCATCCTGGCGAACGGCTTCGGCGCCTCGCCGAGCGGCGCCGTCGGCGGCCCGGGGTCCGGGAGCGGGACCGGTGGAACGCCGACCACGACGCCGTCGCGGACGCCGACGCACCAGCCGACGACGGCCACGACGCCCCCGCTCACGGGCATCACCGTCGCGGTCTACAACGCCACGAGCGTCACGGGCCTCGCGAGCAACGAACGCCAGCGCCTCGAGACGGACGGGTGGGACGTGACCAAGATCGGCAACGTCACCGCGACCTTCACGACGACCACGATCTACTACCTGAAGGGCGCACAGGCGCAGGCGGAGTACATGAAGGCGACCTACTACCCGGGCGCGGTCGTGAAGGCGGCCCCGCCGGCTTTCCAGGACGCGAAGATCACGCTGATCCTCGGCACCGACTTCACCGCGACCCCTTAGGGGCTGGGTCGTCGGTGCCCGTCCGCACCCCTTGCACGGCCCTCCGAGGTGCTCGAACATAGGGAACGCGGTCGGCGGCTCCCGACCGGCAGCCGATCGGAGGATCCTCCCGCCATGAGCGAGCGCGGACCGTTCCTGTCGAGCCCCTTCGTCGCGCGCGCCGCACGATGGGGCCTGCTGGCATGGTCGGTGATCGGCGTGCTGCTCCTGGTCGCCGGGTTCTTCTGGTACGTCCTGCGGCCCATCCAGATCATCTTCCCGCCACTCGTCGTCGCGCTGATCGTCGTGTACCTGCTGAACCCGGCGGTCGGCGCGTTGGAGCGCCGGGGCGTGCGCCGCGTCTGGGGCACGCTCCTGCTCTACGTCGTCGTGCTGGGTGCGGTCGGGGCCCTCCTCGCCTTCCTGATCCCGATCGTCTCCCACCAGGTCGCGCAGTTCTCGAAGGGCATCCCGGATCTCCTGACCCGTTTCCAGCAGGGGCTGGATGCGTTCGCGAAGCGGTTGGGGATCCGCATCGACACGGCGAACCTGGTCCAGCAGTTCCGTCCGGGGACCGGCGAGGCGTCGATCTTCCTCGCCCGGCTCACCTCGTTCACCTCCGGCGTCGTGCGGGCGGCGTTCGTCCTGCTGCTCGGGCCGCTGCTCGCGTTCTACCTCCTGGTCGACCTGCCGAAGATCCGCCGGGGGGCGCGCACCATGGTCCCGGCGAACCGGCGGTCGGAGGCGACGTCCCTCGGCCGGAAGGTCGGCGAGACGTTCGGTGGTTTCTTCCGCGGGCAGCTCGTGGTCGCGCTTCTCGTCGGGCTGTTCGTGATGTTCGGCTTCTGGCTGATCGGGCTGCCCTACTTCGTGGTGCTGGGGCTGCTCACGGTGCTGTTCGCCCTCGTGCCCCTCGTCGGCCTGGTGATCGCCGCGATCCCGGCGCTGTTCGTCGCCCTCACGACCTCCGGGCCCACCGGTGGTCTGTTCCACGTGCGCGGCGGGTGGCCGCTGGCGCTCGCCAGCGTCGCGGTGCTGGTCCTCGCGCAGCAGCTCGATACGCGCTTCCTGGGACCCCGGATGCTGGATCCCAGCACGCGGCTGCACCCGATCACGGTGCTTCTGTCCCTGCTGATCGGCGGGACGCTCCTCGGGCTGTGGGGGATGCTGCTCGCCGTCCCCGTCGTGATGGTGGGCAAGGTCATCGCCCTCTACGTGTGGGACACGAGGTCCCAGTGGCCGCCCGACGCCGTCGAGCGCGCCGTCGGCGTTGCTCCCACGCGGCCGGAGGTCGCTCCCACGCCGCGCGAGGTCGCTCCGCTCCCCTCAGAACCGTCGACGCGGCCGGATGCCGCCGCGGACGAGCCCCGCGACGATGGCGATCAGAAGGTCGAAGACCAACCGGGCGTGGAGCGCGCGGGCTCAGCCTGACGGTCGCGAGGCCCGGTCCGGCGCCGCGGAACCGGGTTGGGCCCGTCAGCCACTGGTGGCGGTCAGTGTCCCGGTCATCCCCTGCGATCGGTGGTACTTGCAGAAGAACGTGTACGTGCCGGCCGCGAACGACGGCCCGGGTGCCGTCAGCGTCTGCGACTGCCCCGGCTGGACGTCGACGTCGATCGACGTTCCCTCGATCGAGAAGTTGTGCAACGCCGACCCGTTGTTCGTCAGCACGATGTCCTGGGACGTGCTCGCGGTCACGGTCGCCGGTTCGAAGTTGAAGTCCACCATCGTGATGGCGACCGCGTTCCCGGACGACGCGGACGAGGCGGTCGTCTGGCTTGGAGGTGTGGTCGTGGCGTTCGAGCCGCCTCCCGACGAGCATGCGGTCCCGACGACGAGGATCGCCGATGCGAGCAGCACGATCGCGAGCTTGGTCATGTCCCGCAGCATAGCCCGCTCGCGACGACTGAGCGTTGACGTTCGTGGGAGCCGGGCTTACCGTGTGAGCACGGGGGTCGGAGCCGATGCTGAAGGTTTCCCAGAAGGTCGAATACGGCATGCGAGCGATGATCGAGCTCGCGATGCGCCGCGAGCGCGACGGCGACGTCCTGGTCCCCGCGCGCGCGATCGCCGAGTCGCAGCGGGTGCCGCTCCGCTTCCTCGAGCAACAGCTCGGTGCCCTGCACAAAGCCGAGCTGGTCGAGAGCTTCCGTGGCGCCGGCGGTGGCTGCCGTCTCTCCCGTGCCCCCGAAGAGATCCACGTCGCCGATGTCGTCGACGCGCTCGAGGGGCCGCTCTACCCGATGGGCTGCCTGTCCGCCGAGGACCACACGTGCTTCGCGGACGCGCAATGCGGCCTCCAAGAGCTGTGGGGCGACGTCCAGCTCGCCATCAGGCAGGTGTTCGAACGCATGACGCTCGCGGACATGGTTGCGAAGCATCGGAAGCTGACCGAGCGGTCGGTGTTCGCGCCGAGCGAGCTGCTCGTTCGACCCAAGGTCTGAGCACAGCCGAACGCCGCGCGGAACGTCCTGCGCTGGAGCGCGGTTCGCTCAGGCGCCGTGGACGGTCGCCGTCATCGAGGGGTCGACCTCGATCCAGCCCCCGCCCGAGGAGAGCGCGTCGCGCAGCTGCTCCGCGGCCGGGAACCCGTTCTGCGCGCGCTGGCCCAGTCGCACCAGGTCGATCGTGCGCACGAGCAGGATGTGGTCCTCGGCGGCGCGCCGGGAGACGTCCTCTGCCACGGGCGTGTCTCGCTCCGCGAGCGCCTGGCTGTTGCGGAACGTGTTGACGACCATGAGGACGGGCGTCTCCTCGTCCTTGCCCGACCGCGCGCGACGGAGCATCGCCTGCGCCACGTCGTGCTTGGTGACGTTGCCGTCATCCGACCACGTCACCTGGACCGACGCCCATGGCCGGCCGTCGGCGTCGGGGAGCCACAGCTCCTCGCCGTCGTTCGCGCGGCCCTTCCGCGTCACGTCGAGCCCGAGGTCCTCGTGCAGGAACCGGACGACCTCGTTGGTCAGCTCCTCGCCGGACACGAGCAGGATCCGCTTGCCTCTGCGGGCATCGTCCAGCGCTCGGGTCAGGGTCGCGATCTCCGCGGTGAGCGCGTCGATCCGCGCGCGGAGCGATCGCTCATCGCCGACCTCCATCTCGTCGAGATAGGAGGGAAACTCTTCGGTCATGGCCATCGGTTCCACCCGGTGCGCGCCATCGGCGGACGCTGGACCGGGGCCTCCGATGCCAGTTATCGGACGGTCCCAGCCACTCCTTAACCCACAAGCACCGGGTTCTTGGAACCTCTTTCCGACGCCTTTCGGCCCTCATGCTCGAGCCGGAGCTGTCCGCACGCCGCGTCGATCGTCCGACCACGCGTGTCGCGGACCGTGACGTTGACGCGGCGGGCCCGCAGGCGCTGGGCGAACGCCTCGATCCTTCCCCGCGGGCTCGGCCTCGACGGCCAGCCCGGCGTCGGGTTCAGCGGGATCAGGTTGACGTGTGCGTGCAACCGCCGAGCGATCGGCGCGAGGAGCTCCGCCTGGTCGGTCGAATCGTTCACGCCGGCGATCATCGCCCACTCGATGCTCGGCCGACGGCGGGTCCGCTCGCGCCAGCGGGCGATCGCGGCCTCCAGCTCGCGCAACGGCCAGAGGCGGTTCGCCGGAACGAGCTCGTCGCGGAGCCCGTCGTCGGCGGCGTGGAGGCTCACGGCGAGGCCGACCTGCGGGTGCGCGACCGCCAGCCGGTCGATCCCGGGGACGACGCCGACCGTCGAGACCGTGATATGGCGCGCGCCGAGCCGCATGCCCTCGGGATCCGTGAGGCGAGCGATGGCGGCGAACACGTGCCGTTCGTTCGACATCGGCTCGCCCATGCCCATGAACACGACGTTCGTCAGGCGTCGTGGGGTCCGATCGGGGAGCCGGCTCGCCTCTCGCTTCGCCCACGCGACCTGCGCGGCGATCTGGCCGGCCGTGAGGTTCCCCAGCAGGCCCATCTGGCCCGTCGCGCAGAACCCGCAGTCCATCGCGCACCCGGCCTGGGATGAGATGCAGGCCGTGACGCGGTCGGCGTAGCCCATCAGGACGACCTCGATCACGTGCCGGCCGCCGAGCCTCAGCAGGGCCTTGCGCGTCGCGCCGCGGTCGGCGGTTCGTTCGTCCAGGAGCTCGGTGCCGAACGGCAGCTCGACGGTCAGGCGCTCCCGAAGGGTCGCCGGGAGTTCCGTCATCTCTGCGTAGGTCGCGCCGCGACGCCACACCTGCGCGTACACCTGGCGCGCCCGGAACGGCGGCTCGCCCCAGGCGACGAGCCGTTCGGTCAGCTCCGGGAGGGTGAGGTCGAAGATGTCCATGACGCACCCGAGCCTACGCGAGCGGGTCGTATAGCATCGGCGCCCATGCCTGCGTCCATGCTGGATCGAGAGCTCGCCGAGGAGGTCCTGCGCGTCGCGCGCCGCCGCGGCGGCTCGTTCGCCGAGGTGTTCGTCGAGGAACGCGAGAGCACGTCGGTCAGGCTCGACGACGGCAAGGTGGAGGAGCTCACCAGCGGGCGCGACCGCGGCGCGGGCGTCCGGGTGGTCCTGGGCACGTCCTACGGCTACGCGTACTCGAACCGACTGGACCGGGAGGCACTCCTGGCCGTCGCGGAGGCGGCGTCGGCGGCGCTGCGCGAAGGTCCCGCCGGGACGGTCGTGGGTCTCAGGCGGATCGACGGTCCGCCGGTGAACCGGGTCGAACGGCCGGCTGCCGACGTCGCGGCCGCCGACAAGGTCGCGTGGTTGCGCGAGGTCGACGCCGCCGCTCGCGCCACCGGTCGCGAGGTCCGGCAGGTCGTCAGCGTCTACGGGGATTCGATCCAGCGGATCCTGATCGCCGCCTCGGACGGGCGCTGGGTCGAAGAGACCCGCCCTCGGATCCGGCTGGTCGCGCAGGTCGTCGCCGCCCGGGACGACCTCATCCAGACCGGGTGGTACGGCCCGGCGGCGATGAGCGGGGTCGAGTTCCTCGACCGGTTCGCGCCGAGCGCGATCGGCCGGAAGGCGGCGACCCGCGCCGTGACGATGCTGGATTCGATCCCCGCGCCGGCCGGCGAGATGACGGTGGTGCTCGGGCCTGGCATGGGTGGCGTGCTGTTCCACGAGGCCGTCGGGCACCCGCTCGAGGTCGACACCGTCGACAAGGAGGCCTCGGTGTACCGCGGTCGGACCGGCGATCTGGTCGCCTCGCCCCTGATCACCGGGGTCGACGACGCCACCATCCCCAACGGTTGGGGCTCGTTCACGTTCGACGACGAGGGCACGCCGTCCGAGCGCACGACCCTGTTCGAGGCGGGCGTCCTGCGCAGCTTGCTGTACGACCGGATCCGGGCGGAGAAGGACGAGGTCCCGTCCACCGCGAACGGGCGCCGCCAGTCGTACGCTCATCCGCCGATCCCGCGGATGACGAACACCTACATCCTGAACGGCCCGTCGACCGCCGCCGACGTCCTGTCCTCGACCGAGCACGGGGTCTACGTGGAGAACCTCGGCGGCGGCCAGGTGAACCCGGCGACGGGGGACTTCGTGTTCGGCGTCAGCGAGGGCTTCCTGATCGAACGCGGCCGGATCACGACGCCCGTGCGGGGCGCGAATCTGATCGGGCGCGCGATCGAGACGATGAGCGCGGTCGACGCGGTCGCGGACGACTTCGACACCTGGGAGGGCGTGTGCGGGAAGGACGGCCAGCATGCGCCGGTCGGGAGCGGTTCGCCGACGCTGCGCATCTCCCGCATCACGGTGGGGGGAACCGGTGCCTGACGTCCTGGATCTGGCCGAGCTGTGTGCGGCGGCCGTCGACGCCGCGGGTCCGGGCGAGGCCGTCGAGGCCTTCGCCGAGGAAGGACGGCGAACCGAGGCCAGCGCGTTCCACGGCGAGGTCGAGGGGCTCGAGTTCGCCGAATCGCGCGGCGTGGGCGTACGGGTGATCGGTGACCACCGGCTCGGCTACGCGTACGCGGCCGACCCGACGGTCGACGAGGTGCGCGCCGCCGTGGCGCTGGCGCGCGCCAACGCCGCCCTCGCCGAGCCCGACGAGGGCAATGCGCTCCCGCCGTCGGCGCAGGCCGAACCGCTCCCCGAGCTGTTCGACGAACGGACCGCGAACGCCTCGACCGACCGGAAGGTGGCGCTCGCGCTCGATCTCGAGGGGCGGACGATCGGCATCGATCCGCGGGTGACGAAGGTCGACACGGCGCGGTTCGGCGACGCGGTCTCGCGCCTGGCGATCGCCTCGACGGCGGGCGTAAGCGCCGAGTACTCGCGAACCGACGCGTGGTGCGTCTCGGTCGCGCTCGCGGTCGCCGGCGAGGAGACCCAGACGGGATATTCGTTCCGGATCGCGAGGGCGGTCGACGAATTGGACTGGCACGACGTCGCGGACGAGGCGGTCGATAGGGCCGTCCGGCTCCTGGGGGCCGTGAAGCCGCCGACGGCGCACGTCCCGGTGGTCTTCGATCGGTTCGCGGCGACATCGTTCCTCGGCGTGCTGGCCGGGCCGCTGTCCGCGGAGGCCGTGCAGAAGGGTCGGTCGCTGTTCGCCACGCTCGTCGGCGAGCAGGTCGGCTCGGAGTTGGTCAACCTGGTTGACGATGGACGGCGACTGGATGGACCGTCGTCCGCTCCGTTCGATGACGAGGGCGTTCCGTCGGGCCGCACCGAGCTGTTCACGCGGGGGGTCCTGAACGGGTTCCTGCACAACACGTACACGGCGCTGCGAGCCGGCGGCGCGCAGCGTTCGACCGGCAACGCCTCGCGGGCCGGATACAGGTCCGCGCCCGGGGTGGGCACGACGAACCTCTACCTCGAACCCGGGGAGCTGACCCTCGCGGAGATCCTCGCCCGCGCCGACGGCGGCGTTCTGATCCAGGAGGTCTCGGGCGTCCATTCGGGCGTGAACCCCATCAGCGGCGAATTCTCCGTGGGCGCGACCGGGCTGCGCATCGCCGGAGGGACGCTCGGCGAGCCGCTGCGGGAGATGACGATCGCCTCGACGCTGCCCGAGATGCTCGAGCGCGTGAGCGGGGTCGGGAACGATCTCCGCTTCTTCTCGAGCGTCGGGACGCCGACGATCCTGATCGACGAGATGACGCTCGCCGGCGTCTGAACGTCAGCTCTTCGTGGGGAGCTTCGAGACCTGGGAGAGGGCGCGTTCGACCGCGATGCAGTGGTCGTCGACGAAGTCCATCCCGGCGGCCTCTGCGATCCGGCGCGCCTCGTCGGACACGATCCCCTGCTGGAGCCAGAGCGCCTTCGCCCCGATCGCCGCGGCCTGCTCCGCCACGCCGGCGGCGTCCTCCGAGGGGCGGAAGACGTCCACGATGTCGACGGGCTCGGGGATGTCGGCGAGCGTCCGATAGACCTTCTCGCCGAACAGTTCGTCGGCGAACGGGTTCACGGGGATGATGCGCCACCCGTGGAGCTGCATCTGCTGCGGGACCGAGTGCGCGGACTTGCCGGGGTCGCGCGAGGCGCCGACGACCGCGATCGTGGTGGACTCCTCCAGGATCCGCTTCGGCGTCCTCATCGCCCGCTCCCGGTGACGCGCGGGATGGCCTGTGTGGTCAGACCCTCGGGATCCTCGGGCCGGCGGTTCGGCGGCCGGACGGGCGGCTTGGCCGTGAGGCCTCCCCGCCGCGGCCCGGACCAGAGCGCCGGCGGTGCGTCGATCTCGTAGGCGATCCGGTACACGATGTCCTCGTAGTTCACGCGCCATCCGCGGAAATGCGGCCATGCCTCCTCGGGTGTCCGCTCCATCGGGAAGCCGACCGCCCGGAGCCGTTCGATGCCCTGCTCGAACTCCTCGAACGTGAGCTTGATCGGCGCGCCGGGCATGGGATCGGGGTCGTAGCGCATCCCGATCGTCGTCGCCAACTGCCGCATGCAGCCGAACCCCATCTGGATCGCCAGCCGCGCCTGGATCGGTGCCGCAGACGGGGACACCGCATGGTAGAGCGCGGCGCCGTCCATCACAGCGAGCAGAGCGATCAGCCAGTTCGCCAGCGGATCCTGGGACCGGAACCGGATGAGGATCGGGTAGCTCGCGTGGCTCTCGGACACGTCGGCGGCCCACCGCTCCCACTGGCGGAAGAAGTCCGGCAGCTCATCGGTGGTGATCGCCCAACGGCTCCTGGAGAGGAGCTCCGGTCCCCACGCGGGGCGGCCGGCGCGGACCGCCACGAGCGTCACCTCGGTCTCCCGGCGGTTGTAGGCGCCGTAGAGCGTGGGCAGGTAGGCGATCTGGAGCGCCACGACGATCAGGCCCGTCGCGCCGGCGAGGAAGTCCACGACCGTCGGTTCGCCAGCGTTCGTCGAATCGAACCCGAGCGTCAGCAACGACGAGCCTGACTCGCGCAGCGCCGCGGCCAATGACGTGGTGCTCGGCCACAGGAGGAGGCCGAACCCGACGAAGTACGCGACGAGCCAGACGCCGAGCATCGCGGCCAGCATCAAGGGGGCGTCGAAGGCCAGCACGGCGTTGCGGCGTCGATAGTCCCTGATCGAACCGGTCAGGGCCTGGAACGACCGCGACGTCACCCTGTCCGTCACGCGCATCACGCGCCCGGCGCGCCCGCCTGGCATGACCAGGCTGCGGAGCACGCTGAGGGACGTCACCACGACGAGCGCCGCCCCGAGGATCGCGCCGATGACACGGATGGTTTCCACGGATGAACAGATACCACCTTCGGCGCGAACGAGGCGCTTCGAGCCGCGCGGAAGCGGTCCACGAGCCGGCTGTCGACCGTGACTTGTTAGCAGTCTCGATGATAGAGTGCTAGCAATCGTAGGAGCCGATCCTCAAGGTCGAGAACAAGGAGGCAGCATGGCACCGAAGATCATCACCTTCGACGAGGACGCACGACGCGCCCTTGAGCGGGGGATGGACAAGCTGGCGAACGCCGTCCGCATCACCCTCGGGCCGAAGGGCCGCAACGTCGTCCTCGAGAAGAAGTGGGGCGCCCCGACGATCACGAACGACGGGGTGTCGATCGCGAAGGAGATCGAGCTGGAGGACCCGGAGGAGAAGATCGGGGCCGAGCTCGTGAAGGAGGTCGCCAAGAAGACCGACGACGTCGCCGGCGACGGCACCACGACCGCGACGGTGCTCGCCCAGGCCATGGTCAAGCAGGGGTTGCGCAACGTCGCGGCCGGCGCGAACCCGATGTCGCTCAAGCGGGGCATCGAAGCCGGCGTCGAGGCCGCGGTCGGGGAGCTCAAGAAGCAGTCGCGTGACGTGGAGTCGAAGGACGACATCGCGCACGTCGCCGGCATCTCCGCGGCCGACGACGAGATCGGCGAAGAGATCGCCGAGGCCATGGACAAGGTCGGCAAGGACGGCGTCATCACGGTCGAGGAGTCGAACACGTTCGGCATGGAGCTCGACCTGGTCGAGGGGATGCGGTTCGACAAGGGCTACATCTCGCCGTACTTCATCTCCGACCCCGAGCGGATGGAGGCGGTCCTCGAGGAACCGTACGTCCTGCTGGTGAACTCGAAGATCTCGAGCGTCAAGGACCTCCTGCCCGTGCTCGAGAAGACGATGCAGGCCGGCAAGCCGCTCGTGATCATCGCCGAGGACGTGGACGGCGAGGCGCTCGCGACGCTCGTGGTGAACAAGATCCGCGGCACGTTCAAGTCGGTCGCCGTGAAGGCACCCGGGTTCGGCGACCGCCGCAAGGCGATGCTCCAGGACATGGCGATCCTCACCGGTGGCCAGGTCATCAGCGAAGAGGTCGGGCTCAAGCTCGAGAACACCACGCTCGACCTGCTCGGCAGCGCCCGCAAGATCGTCGTGACGAAGGACGAGACGACCGTCGTCGAGGGCGGCGGCTCCGAGGACGACATCAAGGGCCGCATCAACCAGATCAAGAGCGAGATCGACAAGACCGATTCCGACTACGACCGCGAGAAGCTGCAGGAGCGGCTGGCGAAGCTCTCCGGCGGCGTGGCGGTCATCAAGATCGGCGCGGCCACCGAGGTCGAGCTGAAGGAGAAGAAGCACCGCATCGAGGACGCCGTTCGCACGACCAAGGCGTCCGTCGAGGAGGGCCTCGTGCCCGGCGGCGGCGTCGCGCTGCTGAACGCGCAGAAGGCGCTCGACAAGCTGGACCTGACCGGCGACGAGGCGACGGGCGCGAGCATCGTGCGCCTGGCGCTCGAGGAGCCGATCAAGCAGATCGCGGCGAACGCCGGCCTCGAGGGCGGCGTGGTGGTCGAGAAGGTCCGTTCGCTGAAGGCGGGGCACGGCCTCAACGCGGCGAGCGGCGAGTACATCGACATGTTCAAGGAAGGCGTCGTGGACGCGACCAAGGTCACACGCTCGGCGTTGCAGAACGCGGCGTCGATCGCGGGGCTGTTCCTGACGACCGAGGCGCTCGTGGCCGACAAGCCCGAGAAGGCGCCTCCGGCCATGCCCGGCGGTGGCATGGGCGGGGACATGGACTTCTGACCCATCCGCGAACGTCGGAACGTCCGAAGCGAAGCTCGACGAGAGGGGCTCCCCCGGGAAGGGGGGGCCACCTCTCCGTTCGTGGAGGGCGAGGAGTGTCGGCCGCTATCGGCCGGGCCGCGCGATGCCGGCCAGGTAGCGCCAGTACACGGGCTCGATGCGGACCGTGAGCCCGGTGTGCGGGGCGTGGATCATCCTCGCGCCGCCCAGGTAGATCGCCACGTGGTCCTGCGGCTCGCGGAAGTACAGGACGTCGCCGGGACGCAGATCGGCCCGCGAGACGTGCGGGAGCGCGAGGTAGATGTCCGTCGAGTTGTGCGGCAGCCGGACGCCGGCGCGCCCCCACGCCCACATCACGAGGCCCGAGCAGTCGAACCCATGGCCCGGCCGTGCCGAGGCGTACACGTACGGGACACCGATCTGCGACCTCGCCGCCGCGATCGCGACGTGCGCTCTGTGCTCCCGGTGCTCGATGCGGGCGAGCCTCACCTGGAGCTGGTACATGCGCACCGAGGCGGGGCTCGTGTCGCTCCCGGCGGGGCCGAGCTGCGACGCGGAAGCAGCCCCCACGGCCGTCGCTACGAGGATCGCCGTCAGGGTTGAAAGGACGAACATCCGTGTAGTCCAGCTGTTGGTCCCCGCCAGCACGCGCGTCATCCAGCCTCCAGGTTTGATAGGTTCGTCGGACAAACGAAAGGACCGCCAACTGGCGATCCGCGTCGAAGTATGTCAGTTCTATCGGCAAAGCGTCAACGGGTCTGAACCCAGATGCACCCGATGGCGATCGGGATCGTGGACCCGGCCGAAAGGCCGGGCTGCCTATCGTCGGCAGCCGTTCTATGATGGGGCTCGACAGCGGGAGGTCCAAGCGCATGTTCAATATCGGCCCAGAGGAACTCATACTCTTGTTGGTGATCGCCCTGATCTTCCTCGGGCCGGCGAAGCTCCCCGAGGTGGCGCGCCAGATCGGCAAGGGCCTGAGGGAGTTCAGGAGCCTCTCGAGCCGAGCGAAGGACGAGCTATTCGAGAACGTGTCCCTCGATACACCGGCGGACACGGGACCCGACTCCAACGGTTCGTCGCCCGGAGCGTCGAACGGCAAGGTGAAGGACGCGAAGGGAGCCAAGAAGGTGAAGAAGAGCGGCGCCGCGGCCGAGGGCGACTCGGCGGCCACGCCGAGACCGGACGGCCCGGAGGCCTCGAGCGCGGATGATGGTGAGGCTGCCGACGCGGTGGACCCGATGGACGCCGCGGGCGTCGTGCCCGAGGCGGCCGGCGCGTCGAGCGGCTCCGAGGTGACGGGCTCTACCGCGCCGCTCGACGGTGACCCGCACCTCCCCGCAGACACCGATCCGGTCGAACGATCGGGATAGGAAGGAGTTCGTCGTGCTTGCATTCGCTGGCCCAGAGACCATCACGATCGTCCTGCTGGTGGCGCTCGTCGTCTTCGGTGGTTCGAAGATCCCCGAGCTCGCTCGTTCGCTCGGCAAGGCCAAGGGAGAGTTCCAGAAGGGGCTGTCGGAAGAGGAGCAAGCCAAGGAGGCGGCCGCGGCCACGCCTGCTCCTGTCGCCCCGGACGCTTCTGCCGGCCCCGCCGCTGCGGCGCCGCCGGCCGCTCCCACGGAGGCTTCGGTCGCTCCCGTGACACCGGTTCAGCAGGCCGTTCCGGCCGACATGCCCGACCAGAAGGCCTGAGCGGCTCGCACATAGCCGGCTGACGTCCGCACGCCCCTCGAGCCCGGCGGCCCGGACCGGCGCCGCCTCTCACGTGCGCTCGCGGATCTCACATGGACGTGCGTTCGCTCGCGATCGACGGATCGGGTACGCCCGCACGCGTGGTCCGTGTGCGCACGGAAGCGCGTTCAGGTCACGCAGGTGCGGGTGGCACTCGGGCCCGGTCGACCCGGACAACGTTCGTAGGTCGTCGGTCCCTACGGTGACCCCGGGTTCCTACGGTCGCCCGGCTCCGACGAAATACTGCCAGTAGATCGTCGCCACGTGCGCCACCGTGCCAGGATGTGACTCCTCGATCATCTGGTTCCCGCCGACGTAGATCGCCACATGGTGGATCGGGGTGTAGAAGAACAACAGGTCGCCGGGCTTGATGTCGGACCTCGACACGTGCGGGATCACGCCGTACTGGGCGGCCGAGGAGTGCGGGAGCGAGACGCCGGCCTGGCCCCACGACCACATCGTCAGCCCGGAGCAGTCCATCCCGACGTGCGGCTCGGCCATGCCCCAGACGTACGGGGTTCCCAGCACCGAGTACGCGGCCTGCACGGCTATCTGCGCTTTGCTGTCCGGAGGGGGTGGGGGCGGAGGAGGAGGGGGAGGGGGAGGAGGCGGGCTGCCACCACCACCACCACCACCACCGCCGCCACCGCCACCGGAGCCGCCGCCGTCACCTCCGCCAGAGCCACCTCCGGATCCGCCGCCGGAGCCACCGGATCCGCCGTTGCCCGTTCCCGCCGGCGGCTGGCTTGCCTGGAGCGCCCGCTCGAAGGCCTGCCGATCGAGCTCCTTCTTGAGCTGCGAGATCAGGCCCTGCTGCTCGGAGATGCCCGCCTGGATCGAGGACCGGGCCTGCAGGAGCGATTGCACCTGGTGCTGCTTGGCGTCGACCGCGGCCGCGAGCTGCTTGGCCGCCGCTCGGTACCGCTGTTCCGCGACCTGCGCCTTCGCGGCCAGGTCGGCGTCCTGCTGCGCGATGTTCCCGAGGAACTCGACGCGGTCCGACAGTTGATTCAGGGACTGAGCGCCGAGGACCGCGGCGAGCTGCGAACCGCTGCTCTCGTACGCCGCGACGGCGCGGGAGGTGAGGTCCGAACGGGCGGCTGTCAGATCGTCGCGCGCGGACGCGGCATCCGCCTGCGCCTCAGCCTCGCTCTTGCGCGCGGCGGCGAGGGCGATCCGAGCCTGGTCGTACTGCTCGACCATGAGGTCGAGCCGACCGTTCAGCTGCGCGAGCTTCGCCTGGGCATTGATCAGATCCTGATGCGACACGGCGGCGCGCGAAACGCCGACGCCGAACAACGGTATGGAGGAAACGATGAAGGCGACGAGAAGCGTTCCGACTCGTCCGCGCGGTGTCCTCTGCCTCTGCGTGGTCCGCAAGCAGTACCTCCCGCGGTGGGCGACATGTGATTTTCAAAACGAAACGGACCGCTCTCGCAGCCCGGAACCTGACCCTACGGGACCCGCCACATGATGTCAAACTGTCGGCGCGGTGACGAAGAAGCGGATCCTGTTCGTCGACCATCGACCTGAGCACCTGCAGCAGCCGGCGCTCCGGCTCCAGCTCGAGGGCTACGAGGTGGAGGCGGCCGAGAGCGGGGAGGCGGGCCTGGAGGCTCTCCGCGACCGGGCGTTCGATCTGCTGATCCTCGACGCCGAACTCCCTGAAGAAGATGGGTGGGGGGTGCTCCGCGCGGTCCGCGCGGACGCGTCCCTGGCCGCGTTGAAGGTCATCGTGCTCATGGCCGGGAAGGGTGAGACCGGCATGCTGGTGCTGGTTCCCGTCGATGCCGAACTCCGCCGGCCGTTCAGCATCGGCGCGCTCCTCGAGGCCGTCCGCAAGGTGGTCGGGCCGGCGTAGCGGTCGCCGCCGGGTGCGGAAGCGACCGCACGTCGCGGGCGCGCGGCCCTCGAGAGGATCGGTTGGCTTTTCGTATGGATCGTGTCGATCGCGCCGACGCGGCAGGTCGGAGCCGATCGCTGGTCGGTTACCCGCGATCGCCCTCGAGGAGCGATGCCTTCGTTGCCACGTAGGGCTCCAAACCGTGCGGCACGTCGTGTTGCTGCGCGCCGATGAGCCTTCGCCCGTAGACGAACTTGTCGTAGTACCAGGAGCCCTTGTCGGTGCGGTCCAGCGTCACGCCGTCGTTGCTGCTCGTGGAGCCGATCTCCCAGCCGTTCCCGAGGTAGAGCGCGACGTGGTCCACGTCCTGCCACTTCTTGCCGCCGTTCGACGCGAAGAACATGAGGTCCCCGGGTTGCAGGTCGGCGAACGCGATCTGGTTCGTCGTGTACTGCGCCATCACCGAGGACGAACGCTGCGGCAACGACCAGCCCGCGTACGAGTGGAACTGGGCCGCGTTGTACCCGCTCTCGTACTTCTTCATCACCCACCAGACGAACCCGGAGCAGTCGAACCCGCCCTTCGGCTGGTACCCGCAGCAGTAGCCCGGCGGCGACTCCTTGTTCCACTCGCCGCCGTAGATGTACGGGTACCCGACCTCGCGGAACCCGTACCAGGTGATGAGCCGCTGGGACTGCTGGTTCGGGTCGTTCGGATCGAGCGTGGGGAGTTCGACGTCCGTGTACACCTGCGCGTGCGAGAGTTGCCACGAGGGCATCTGCGACGTCGTCCACCAGATGGTGTAGGCGACCTCGTCGCGCTTGATCAGGTCGGTCGCTTCGATGTCCATGCTCTCGTCCGAGTGGTTGAGATGGAGCGACAGCGCGCGACCCAGCTGGAGGTACGGGAGATCCGCTGGCACGGCGTACTTGCGGCCGTTCGCCTGGTGGATCTTCTGCAGGCCCGCGACCGGGCCGGAGAGGTCGAGGGCCAGGACGACCGCCCGGTCGAAGCCCGACACCTTGATGGCGCCGTTCGGCGCGAAGTTCCCGGTCTTGTACAGCGGCATCCAGGCGAGCTTGACCGCAACGTTGATGTAGGGCCAGAAGGGATCGGTCCGCGGGACGTCCTTGATCTTGATGTGGCGGTCCGTGGGCTCGGTCGGCGCGTAGATCGTCACCAGCGTCCGAGCGAGGTACTTGCGCAGCTCCTGTGCCGTGGGCTTGAACGTCTGTGTCCCGTAGTCCTGCATCCACGTGTGGGTCACGGCGACGTACTGGATCGCCTTGTTGTCCCAGTAGTTCGGCGGGACGTCCGTGAAGGCGAACGCCGGTTCGGCCGTGAACACGGTGAGGCCGCCCGCGACCAGCGCGCAGGCGATGACGGTTCGACGGAGTCGCCGTCTCATACGTGTCCCTTCGGCCGAGCGAGGGTGGAACTTAAGTGAAGCACGCGGGCGCTCGCCGACGCGCGGCGCGCCCAGCCACCCGGCCCGGGTGGCGGCCCGGAGTGTCGCTCCTGCGGAAGATCGAAGCAAGCATCTCCGCGTAGCATCCGATGCCGTGTTCGTCTGGCGCTACTTCAGCGTGACCGAGGCGACCGGCCAGACGTCGGAGCCCTTGATCGATCGCGCCGCCGCCGAGGCGTGGCTGGCCGCGAACTGGGAGGACCTGAGCGACCGGGGGATCGAGGAGGTGGAGCTCACCGACCGGACGACCGGCGAGGTCGTGTATCGGATGACGTTGGCCGCAGGCTGAGCACGACCCGGCTGGGCGTGGACCGAGCCGCGGCCCGGCGAGACCGGCTCCGCGCGGGCCGGCTACAGGTACTGGCCGGCGTGCCGGTCCACGCGTTCGGAGGCGACCGCCTGGACGTCACGTTCGCGCAGCAGGAGGAACGTGTCGCCGTCGACCTCGACCTCGAGGCCGGACTGGGGGATGAACAGCACCAGATCGCCGGTCCGCACGCCGCGTGTCTCGGGCCCGGTCAGCACGACGTCGGACCAGATGCATCGCCGATGCGTGGAGGCGGCGGTCGCCGGGATGAGCAGGCCGCCCTTCGACGTCCGCTCCCGATCCTCAGGCATGCGGACCATCAGGCGGTCGCCGGTCAGCCGCAGCTTGTCGAGACCGTCCGGGCTCGGCCCCGTACCGGTCCCGGGCTGGTCCTCGGCCGCGGCCTTCGTCCGGGTCCGGCGCGAGGGCGTCTTGATCTCGCCGTTCGACGACTTCCGTGCGGCGTCCCGTTCGCCAGCGGCCTTCCGCGGCGCGGTCATGGCTCCGACCCTACCGCATGGCCGACGGCCGGCCCGATCGCCCCGTCCGCGGTCCGGGACCACAGCTCGTCGGTCGTCTCGAACATCGCCGTGGTCGCCATCGCCCGCTTGTAGAAGCGGTGCAATGGATGGTCCCAAGTGAAGCCGACGCCGCCGAACGCCTGGATCGCGCGCTCACAGGTCAGGACCGCGGCCTCGGCCGCGCGCGCCTTCGCCGCCGCCGCGGCCGTCGGCGCCGCCGGGTCGGCCTCCGCGACCGCCCACGCGGCCCAGTACGCGAGGGATCGCGACAGCTCCACGTCCGTATACGCGCGCGCCAGCTCGTGCGCGACCGCCTGGAACGAACCGACGGGGCGGCCGAACTGCCGTCGTTCGTTCGCGTAGACGACCGCCAGCTCGAGGGCCCGCGTGGCCACGCCGACCGACTCCGCTGCGAGCGCTGCGAGCGCTCGGTCCCGGAGGGCACCCACCATCTCGGCCGCTTGGTCGCCGCGAGCGAGCAGGCGCGCAGGCGACGCGTCCAGCACGAGCTCGCCCTGACGACGCGTCCGATCGAGCGTCGGCAGGTCCTTCGTCGTCACACGGGGCGCATCACGATCGAGCGTCCAGAGCGCGACGTCGCCCGCCGTCTCCCCGATCACGACGATGGTGTCGGCGGTCGTAAGGTCCGGGACGAGCACCCGCGTGCCGATGAGCCGTTCCCCGTCCCAGGACAGCGGATCCGTGGACGGACCGCCGGGACGCCCGATGCCGAACCACGCCACGGTCGCGATCCGCTCGCCCGAGCCGACCTCGTGCGCCAGCTCGGTGGCGCCACCGACGCGCAGCAGCGGCAGCGCCAAGACGACCGACGACAGGAACGGGCCCGGATACAGCACGCGGCCGAGCTCCTCGGCGACGATCATCTCTTCGACGAACCCCAGGCCAGCGCCGCCCTCGTCCTCCGGGACGGAGATCGCGGTCCATCCGGCGTCGGCGATCAGCTTCCACTCGGCGCGGTCGAAGCCGGGGCCGTCGGCGATCGCTGCGACCCGTTCGATCGGGTACTCGGCGGCGAGCAGTTGGCGGGCCGAGGACCGGAGCAGGTCCTGTTCGTCGCTGAAGGTGAAGTCCATGTGTGCCTCGACCCGGTTCCCGTCAGCGCGACTTCGGCAACCCGAGGACGCGTTCCGCGACGATGCTGCGCAGGATCTCGGTGGTCCCGCCCTCGATCGAGTTCCCGCGGCTGCGGAGCTGCAGGTACTGCCACCTGCCGTTCTGGATCGAGTGGTCGGACCCCGAGCCCAACTGCGCGAACGCACCTTCGACGTCCAGCGCCGTCTTCGTCAGGCGCTGGTTGATCTCGCCCCAGGCGAGCTTCGCGATCGAGCCCTCGGGACCGGGCATCCCGGTCTTCAGGAACGCGGAGAACGCCCGGTAGATGGTGAAACGAAGGGCCTGGACGTCGGCCCAGAGGCGCGCGAGGCGGTCACGCATCACTGGGTCGTGGGCCATCGTCCCCGCATCGGGCCAGCCACGACGCGGCGTCGCGCGCGCGAGCTCGACCAGGCGCTGGAACGCCATCTCGACGCGCGCGGTCACCATGAAACCGATGTTCGCGCGTTCGTTCATCAGGGTCGTGATCGCGACCGCCCAACCCTGGCCGACGGGTCCCAGGCGCATCTCGTCGGGGATCCGGACGTCGGAGAGGAAGATCTCGTTGAACTCCGAATCCCCGGTGATCTGGCGGATCGGGCGAACCTCGACCCCGGGCGCGTGCATGTCCAGCATGAAGTACGTCATGCCCTCGTGCTTGTCGCCGGACGCGTCCGAGCGTGCGAGCAGGATGCAGAAGTCGGCGATGTGCGCGTACGACGACCACACCTTCTGGCCGCTCACGATCCAACCGCCGTCGCCGTCCGGGATCGCCTTCGTCTGGAGGCTCGCGAGGTCGCTGCCGCTCCCCGGTTCGCTGAACCCCTGACACCAGACCTCCTCGCCGGTCAGGAGCGTCGGCAGGTACCGGGCCTTCTGCTCCTCGGTGCCGTGCGCGATGATCGTCGGCCCGGCCATACCGAGGCCGATCACCCCGATATGCTCGGGCGCCTCCGCGCGGCCGAACTCCTCGAGCATGATCGCCTGGTGCGTCAGCGGCGCCTCGTGGCCTCCGTAGGCCTTCGGCCAGGTGAGGCCCACGTAGCCGGCGTCGTACAGGCGCTTGGACCATTCACGGAGGAACGCGACCCGTTCGGTCCCGGTCGGCTCGTCGGAATCCGGAGTTCCCCAGCCGTCCGGGAGGTTCGCGACGAGCCAGTCGCGCAGGCGCGCCCGGAACGCGGCCTCGTCGGGCGAGTCGCGGAAGTCCATGTCGGCGAAGTCTAGCCTCGACCCGTGCGCAACGGGATGGTCACGTGGTCGGCGAGGTGCCGACAGCGACCCGATCGCCTTGAGCGGGTACGCGACCCACTACCGGTTCGGCCCGGCGCTCCATAGGATGAGGACGTCACCGGCTGACGCGGCCGGCGATGCGACGGTTCGTGATGCAGACTTACCATCGGGGAGGAGCGAGCCGGAATGGAGTATCGGGTCCTGGGAACGACGGGCGTTCAGGTCAGCACGCTCTGCCTCGGAACGATGATGTTCGGCGCGTGGGGCAACAAGGATCACGAGGAAGGCGTGCGCGCGATCCGCGCCGCGATCGACGGCGGGATCAACTTCGTCGATACCGCGGACGTCTACTCGATGGGCGAGTGCGAAGAGATCGTCGGTGAGGCACTGGTCGGCCGGCGGGACGAGGTCGTGCTCGCGACGAAGGTCCACGGCCAGATGGGGCCGGGCATCAACGACCGCGGGAACTCCAGGCTGTGGATCATGAAGGCGGTCGACGCCAGCCTCCGCCGCCTGAAGACCGACCACATCGACCTGTACCAGATGCACCGTCCCGAGCCGATCACGCGGATCGACGAGACGCTGTCGGCGCTCACCGATCTGATCCGGCAGGGAAAGGTTCGGTACATCGGTTCGTCGACGTTCCCCGCCTCGCAGATCGTCGAGGCGCAGTGGGCGTCGGAGCGGCGCGGTCTGGAGCGGTTCGTGTGTGAGCAACCGCCCTACTCGATCCTCGTGCGCGGGATCGAAGCCGACGTCCTGCCGGTCGTTCAGGCCTACGGGATGGGTGCGATCGTGTGGAGCCCCCTCGCCGGCGGATGGCTGAGCGGGAAGTACCAGCGCGACATGGAGCCCGACCCGCAGTGGCGTCCGGTCCGGACTAGGGAACGCAACCCTGCCGTCGCCGCGCGCTACGACCTCAGCAAGGAGGCGAACCAGCGCAAGTTCGACGTCGTCGAAGCGCTCGGGGACGTGGCCGCGCAGGCCGGCGTCTCGCTCACGCACATGTCGATCGCCTTCACGCTCGCCCATCCGGGTGTCACGTCGGCGATCGTCGGGCCGCGGACCGAGGAGCAGCTGGCGGATCTGCTCAAGGGCGCGGACGTGACGCTGACCGGGGACACCCTGGACGCGATCGACCGGATCGTCCCGCCGGGAGCGGTCCTGGAGGAAGCCGACAGGGGCTGGGAGAACCCGGCCCTCGTGCCCTCCGCGCGTCGCCGGTAGGCGTCGGGTCAGCCGCTGATCGCGATCGGTTCGGCCGGGATCCTTCCGCGCAGGATCGGGCGCATCAGTTCCGCGAGGTTCGAAGGAGCGAACGTCTCGTTCGGCCCGAACGAACGGATCGCCGCTTGGATCTGCGACAGGCTCCACCACCGCCGGTCGACGAGCACCTGGCGTTCGAACTCGTCCCATCCCGAGACGTCGATCCTCGTCGTCGGCGAACGTATGAGGAAGAACCGTTCCTGCATCAGGACGTCCCGTCCCACCCAGTCCGCGATCACGTGCTCGTACGTCCACACGCACGGGCCCAGCCGGACGCCCGTGATGCCGGTCTCCTCGCGCAGTTCGCGCAGCGCCGCCTCCTCGAACGACTCTCCGTCGTCGAGGCCGCCGCCCACGGTGATCCACCACCGCTTGCCGGTCTCGGGGCTCCGGTAGCACACGAGGAACAGGCGATCCTGCGCGTCCAACAGCAGGACGCGGGCCGACGGGCGGGGTTCCGGTTGGGCGGGTGGCTCGTCGGTCATCGCTACGGCGAGCCTACTCGCGTCGGTGCTCCGCTGTTAGCCTATGCACTACATGGGTACGACTGAGGCGACGACGGGAGGGGAACCATGAAGGTCCGGCACATCCTGATCGTGACGGCGGCGACGGCCATCACGCTCTCGGCCTGTTCGTCCGGCAGCGACAGCACCAGCGGCTCGCCGTCACCGACGACGTCGTCGACGCGATTGACCGTCCTCGGGGCTGCTTCGCTGTCGGAGGTGTTCCCGAAGATCGGCGACGCGTTCACCGCGGCGAACCCAGGGGTCACGATCCGGTTCGAGTTCGCCGGCACCGACTCGCTCGCCGCGCAGATCGAACAGGGCGCTCCTGCCGACGTCTTCGCGGCTGCGAGCACGAAGTACGGCGACCAGCTCTCGGGCGAGGGGCTGATCGCGACGCCGGTCCCGTTCGCCACGAACGCGTTCGTGGTGATCGTGCCGGCCGACAACCCGGCGAACATCACGTCCCCGCAGGACCTCGCGAAGCCAGGCGTCAAGGTGGTGATCGGCGCGGAGACCGTGCCGATCGGCGCCTATACCCGAGCGGTCCTGACGAACCTCGACGCCGTCTACGGCACCGGCTACTCGGACGCGGTCCTGGCGAACGTCGTGAGCAACGAGGACAGCGTCACGACGATCGCGTCGAAGGTCAAGCTCAGCGAGGCCGACGCCGCGTTCGTGTACGTGACCGACGCGAAGGCCGCTGGCTCGCAGATCAGTTCGGTCGCGTTGCCCGCTGAGGCGCAGGCGGTGGCGACCTACCCGATCGCGACCGTCGACGCGTCGGAGGACCAGCCGGTCGCGCAGCGGTTCGTCGATTTCGTCCTGGCGCCGCAGGCGCAGTCGATGCTCGCGGACGCCGGGTTCGGGCCACCCCCGACGGGCTGAGCGTCCTGCCGTGGCGACCATCGAAGCCCCGTTCCCCGTGCGGCCGCGCGGCCGCACACGAGCACGCGGGCGCCTCGGGCTGTCGCTCCTCATGGGCCTGCTCACCGCGATCCTGCTGGGGTTCGTGCTGCTCCCGATCCTGGCGATCTTCGTGCGGGTCCCACCGGGCCAGCTCGTCCGGCAGCTCGGGTCGCCGCTCGCTCGCCAGGCGCTGGCGATCAGCCTGTGGACGTCGACGATCGCGCTCGTCGTGATCCTGGTGGTCGGAACGCCGGTCGCGTACGTCCTGTCGCGCGCCCGGTGGCGGGGGGCCGCCGTCGTCACGACGGTGCTCGAGCTCCCTCTGGTCCTCCCGCCCGCGGTGGCCGGGATCGCGTTGCTGATGGCGTTCGGCCGCAACGGCATGCTCGGCGGGACGCTCGGGGCGTTCGGCGTTGAACTCCCCTTCACCACGGCGGCGGTGGTGTTCGCCCTGATCTTCGTGTCCCTGCCGTTCCACGTGCGACAGGCGCTCGCGGCCTTCCGGTCCGTCGATCCCGAGCTCCTGGGCGCCGCTCGATCGCTCGGCTCTGGACCGGTCCGAACCTTCTTCCGGGTCGCCGTGCCGCTCGCCGGGAACGGGCTCGTCGCCGGCGCATCGCTCGCGTGGGCGCGAGCGCTCGGGGAGTTCGGCGCGACGCTCCTGTTCGCCGGGAGCATCCGCGGCGTGACGCAGACGCTCCCGCTGGCGATCTACGCCGAACTGGACCAGCTCCCGGTGGCGCTGTCGATGGCGGCCCTCCTGGTCGTCGTGAGCGCGGGTCTCTTGGTCGCCGCCAAGGTCCTGCTCCGCGGCGCCGAACCGTTCGACGCGCCACCGCACGGACCGGCACCGTGACCCTGGCGCTGGATGGCATCCGGAAGGCGTTGCCGGCGTTCGAGATCGCGGTCGACCTGGCCCTCGGCGACGAGACCCTGGCGCTGGTGGGGCCGTCCGGCGCGGGGAAGTCGTCGATCCTGCGGATGGTCGCCGGGCTGCTCGAGCCGGACGAGGGCAGGATCTCGGTGTCCGGCGAGACCGTCTTCGATGCGGGGCCTGGGCGCTCTCGCGTGAGCGTTCCGCCCGAATCGCGAGGCGTCGCCCTCGTGTTCCAGGATTACGCGCTGTTCCCGCACCTCTCGGTCCGGGCGAACGTCGCGTTCGGCCCGCGTTCGACGGGGCGACGGCGTGCGGATGCCACCGCGCTGGCGAACGGGTGGCTCGAGCGTCTCGGGATCGTCAACCTGGCTGACCAACGCCCGAGGTCGCTGTCCGGCGGCGAGCGCCAACGGGTCGCGATCGCGCGAGCGCTCGCGTCCGAGCCCGAGGCGCTGCTGCTCGACGAGCCGCTCTCCGCGCTCGACGCGGTGACGAAATCGGAGGTCGCCGCGGAGCTCTCGGCCGAGCTGCGATCGATCCGTGCACCCACGGTGCTCGTCTCGCACGACTTCGCCGATGTCGTCGGCCTCGCTGATCGCATCGCCGTCATCGAGCGCGGGAGGATCGTCCAGGTCGGCGACGCCTCGGAGTTGCTGGAGGCGCCCGCGTCGTCGTTCGTCGCGGGGTTCACGGGCGTGAACTACTTCACCGGCGTCGCCGCGCGCCGCGACGACCTGACGGAGGTGCGCTCGCTCGATGGCGTCGCCGCGTTCGTCAGCACCGACCCGGCGGAGGGCGCGGTCTCGATCGTGGTCCTTCCGTGGGAGGTCTCCGTGTCGGCGTCGATGCCGCAGGGGTCGGCGTTGAACGCCCTGGCCGGCCCCATCCGGCGGGTCGCCGTCGTCGGCAATCGAGCACGCGTGACGGTCGGCAGCGATCCGCCGATCGTGGCGGAGGTCACCGAGGATTCGGTCCGTCGGATGCGCCTGGCGCCCGGCGTTCGGGTGGTCGCGACGTGGAAGGCGACGGGCACGCGGCTCGTCCCACGCGTCGCGGCCGGACCGAGCCGCTAGCATCCGCGGGCAACGACATGTCGAACCGCACCCCCGCGCCGAAGCCGAACCGTCCCCGCGACCCCGACGCGCCGCTGAAGCCCGACCGGCCACGCGACGAGCTCGGAAGACCGTTGCCCTGGGACCAGGCGAGCCGGCTGGAGATGGAGGATTTCGACGCGCTCTCCACCGGAGAGGTCCATCGTCTCGGGATCGCGTATTTCGACGCGCAGCGGTTCTTCCAGGCGCACGAAGCGTGGGAGACGTGCTGGAAGGCGTCGAAGGGAACCCCGGACGAGGAGTTCTACAAGGGGCTCTCGCAGCTCGGGGCCGGCTACACCCATCATCTCCGTGGGAACCCGCACGGCACGTTCACGCTGCTCAGGCGCGGTGGAGGCCGGGTCGCCCGGTACGCCTCACCGCACCTGGGGGTCGACACCGAACGCTTGTCCAGGGTCGCGCTCGCGCAGGCGGACGCGGTCGAACGCGCGCACCGAGCGGGCGAGGCGACGCCCTCGCTGGACTTCCCGACGATCTGAGGAACCGCGCCCACCGGCGCCCGCCTCGGCCGGGCTCTCAGGAAGCCCGTGTACCATCGTGAGCGTGGCATCCCCCGACATCGATCCACCGAAGCCCCTCTTCCGTGGCCGTCTCCACCAGATCGCGTTCTTCGTCGCAGTCCCCGCCGGCGTCTTCCTGATCGCTGCCGCCGGCGGTCCGAAGGCCCGTCTGGCGGCGGTCATCTATTCGATCGCGCTCGCTGGCATGTACGGCGTCAGCGCCATGTACCACCGGTTGCCGTGGTCTCCGAACGCCCGTCGCCGGATGAAGCGGCTGGACCATTCGATGATCTTCGTGTTGATCGCCGGGACCTACACGCCGTTCGCGCTGCTCGTGCTGAGCCCACCCTGGCGCTGGATCGTCCTGTCGGTCGTATGGGTCGGGGCGGCGATCGGGATCGCCCTGAAGATGTTCCGTATCGACGGCCTCCGGGCGCTCGCCGGCGCGATGTACATCGGTCTCGGCTGGGTGGTCGTGATCGCGTCGCCGCAGTTGTTCAGCCGCATGCCGTGGGAGGCGAGCGTCCTGATCGCGATCGGAGGGCTGCTGTACACGGCGGGCGCGATCGTCCTGGCCTCACGGCGGCCGGACCCGTCGCCGCGCGTGTTCGGCTACCACGAGGTCTGGCACTCGATGGTGATCGGCGGGAGCGCCTGTCACTACGCCGCGATCTCGCTGATCCTGCTCGCGCACTGACGGCCCGCGCGCGGGCCGGCGTCGGCAAACACCCTTCCGTTCGGGACGCATACGATGCACGGCGTGGTTGAGGCGACCGCCGCCGTCGGAGCGCGTCGAGGAACCCTGACCGCCGGCGTCGACCTGGGCGGCACGAAGATCCAGGTGGTCGTCGTGCGGGCGAAGCGCGTCGTCGGCTCGACCCGCGTTCCAACGCCGCAGGCCGGTGCCCTCTCCGTGACGGACGCGATCGTCTCGAGCGTGCGCACGGCGCTCCAGGAGGCGGGGTCGGAGGCCTCGGCGCTGCGCGCGGTCGGTGTGGGCACGCCCGGCACGATCCATCGCGACGGGAGCGTGTCGAATTCGCCGAACGTCCCGGGGTTCGAGGGTGCCGATCCGACCCCGCTCGGCGCCCGCGTGTCCGACGCGCTCGGCGGGGTGCCGACCACGGTGGACAACGACGTTCGGGTCGCGATCGTCGGGGAGTACCGGCGCGGCGCCGGGAGGCCCTATCGCAACGTCCTCGGCGTGTTCGTGGGAACGGGCGTGGGCGGAGGGCTCGTCCTGGACGGGAAGCTCCGCGAGGGCCGCGGGGCGGCGGGCGAGATCGGGCACACCCTGGTAAAGGACGACGGCCGTCGGTGTGGATGCGGCAAGCGCGGCCACCTCGAGTCCTATGCAGGCCGGCGGAGCATCGAGTTGGAGGCCAACCGCCGGATCGCCCGCGGCGAGAAGACGGATCTGTTCCGCATCATGCGCAAGCGCGGCCGGGACCGGGTGACCAGCGGCGTGATCGCGGCCGCGCTCGAGGCGGGCGACCGGATGACGACCGACCTGATCGACGACGCCGTCTGGGCCCTGGGGATCGCGCTGGCGAACGCGCAGAACCTGCTGGATCTTGAGGCCATCGTCGTTGGAGGAGGGCTCGGCGACCGGCTCGGGGCGCCGTTCGTCCAGCGGATCACCGATGCGATGGGTCCTCGTCTCCACGTGCCGGAGGTCCCGCCGACCGTCCTTGCGACGGAGTTGGGCGATCTCTCCGGCGCCGTCGGCGCCGCGGTGCGCGCGGGCGGGTAGAGGCGACTCAGGCACCCGTCCGTCCGATCCGAGCCGACCGACCCCGACCGACCGACCCCACCCCAGAACCCCTCGCCACGAGCCAAGGATCCAGAGCTTGACATCACTTGACCTACCCGTGTAAACATAGCGTCCTTAGGTTGATGAGGCTAGGTTAGCGTCGCCAACACGCGAGCGGCGCGGAGCGAGAGGGGCAGCGATGGAACGATTAGGTCGATTCACGGTCCGGCGTCGTCGGTGGATCCTGGTCGCGGCGGTGCTCGGGGTGGTGCTCGCGGGCGCCCTCGGCGGGAACGTCGCGGCGCACCTCTCCTCCGGCGGGTTCGACGACCCGTCGTCGGAGTCGAGTCGTGGGGCCGACACGCTGCAGCGCGAGTTCCACACGGGCAGTCCGAACCTCGTCCTGCTCGTGACCGCGAAGGACGGCTCCGTCGACGCGCCGACCGTGGCGGCGGAGGGCGGCGACCTGACGTCGAAGCTGGCCGCCGAGGCCGGCGTCGCCGACGTCGTGTCCTACTGGAGCCTGGGGAACGCGCCGAGCCTCGCGAGCACGGACGGTTCACAGGCGATGATCCTGGCGCGGATCACGGGTTCGGACGACACGGTCCGGGACCGCGTGAAGGAGCTCGCGCCCGCGTACACGATCGACGACGCGGCGCTGTCCGTCGGCGTCGGCGGCCGCGCGCAGGTCTTCAACCAGGTCGGTTCCCAGGTCGAGAGTGACCTGCAGAAGGCCGAACGGATCAGCATCCCGATCACGCTGATCCTCTTGATCGTCGTCTTCGGCAGCGTCGTCGCCGCGGGCCTGCCGCTCACGATCGGGATCGCCGCGATCCTGGGCACGTTCCTGGTGCTCCGCGTCCTCGCCTCGGTCACGCAGGTGTCGATCTTCGCGCTGAACCTGACGACCGCGATGGGCCTCGGCCTGGCGATCGACTACAGCCTGTTCATCCTGTCCCGGTACCGCGAGGAGGTTCGCGCAGGGATGGCGCCGAACGACGCCGTCGTCCGCTCCGTGGCGACCGCCGGCCGGACGGTTGCGTTCAGCGCGATCACGGTGGCGATCTCGCTCGGCGCATTGATGATCTTCCCCCTGCCGTTCCTCCGATCCTTCGCGTACGCGGGTATCGCGGTCGTGGCGCTGGCGGCCGTCGCCGCCGTCGTGATCCTTCCGGCCGTGATGGCGACGCTCGGCCGGCGGGTCGACATGTGGACGCTGTGGCGCCGTCGCCCGGCCGAGACGGGCCGGGGCGCCTGGCACCGGCTGGCGACGTTCGTGATGCGGCACCCGGCGCCGATCGCGGTCGGCGTGGTGCTGTTCCTCCTGATCCTGGGGGCGCCGTTCCTCAGGGTGAACTTCGGACTGCCCGACGACCGCGTGCTGCCCGTGACGGCGTCCAGCCGGCAGGTGCAGGATGCGATCAGGACGGACTTCTCCTCGGACGAGCTGAACACGCTGCCGATCGTGGCCGACGGCGTCTCGCCGACGGGTGATGCGGCGAGCATCGCCGCGTACGCGACCTCGGTCTCGCGGATCGCCGGCGTCGCCCGGGTCGACGCAGTCACCGGGACCTACGCGGGCGGTGCGCACGTGGCCGCGGCGGGGCCGCAGAGCGCGCGGTTCGCCGCGGCGAACGGCGACGCGACGTGGCTCGCGGTCGTGCCGTCGGTCGAGCCGTACTCGGACGCGGGGGAGGCGATGGTGCGCAACATCCGCGCGCTGTCCCCGGCGTTCGGCGTGGACGTCGGCGGGTCCGCGGCGCAGCTCGTCGACTCGAAGGACGCGATCTTCGCGCGCGTGCCGTTCGCGGCGCTGCTGATCGGGCTGGTGACGTTCGTCGTGCTGTTCCTCATGACGGGGAGCGTCGTCGTCCCGGCGAAGGCCGTCGTGCTGAACCTCCTCAGCCTGACGGCGACGTTCGGCGCGATGGTGTTCATCTTCCAGGAGGGCCACCTGTCGGGGCTGCTCGGCTTCACGCCCACCGGCATGATCGACACGACGACGCCGATCCTGATGTTCTGCATCGCGTTCGGCCTGTCCATGGACTACGAGGTGTTCCTGCTCTCCCGGATCAAGGAGGAGTACGACCGGACCGGCGACAACGCCGCGGCGGTGGCCCTCGGACTGGAGCGGACCGGGCGGATCGTGACCGCCGCGGCCGGGCTGCTGGCCGTCGTGTTCATCGCGTTCGCGACCTCCCAGATCGCGTTCATCAAGCTCCTCGGCGTCGGGCTCGCGCTGGCGGTGCTGATGGACGCCACCCTGATCCGTGGCCTGCTGGTGCCGGCCTTCATGGGCCTGATGGGCGACCGGAACTGGTGGGCGCCGAAGTGGCTCCGCCAGGTGCACGACCGGATCGGGATCAGCGAGTCCGGACCACGTCGGCGTCGTGCCCCGGCACCGGTGGCTGTCGCGGAGCCCGTCCGCGTGGGAGAGTTCGAGGCATGATGGACGAGGGAACGACGGCGGCGGTCGCGACGGAGGACGGCGGGACAGCGCTGCCCGTCGAGCCGCGCCGCCGCCGGGCGCGTCGCGGGCAGGGCGAGCTCCTGCGCGACGAGATCCTGGACGCGACCGAGCGCCTGCTGCTCGCGACCGGAGGCGACGAGGCCGCGGTCTCGATCCGCGAGGTCGCCGACGCGGTCGGGGTCACGCCGCCGTCGATCTACCTGCATTTCGCCGACAAGAACGAACTGATCTTCGCGGTGTGCGAGCGGCACTTCGCGGAGCTGGATCGGCGGCTCGAAGAGGCCGCAGCGGGATCTGACGACCCGCTGGAGTCGTTGCGGCTCCGCGGTCGCGCGTATGTCCGGTTCGGCGTCGAACACCCCGGTCCGTACCGGATCCTGTTCATGAGCAAGCCGGCCTCCGCGCCGGAGTGGTGGACGCACGAACGCGTCCAGGAGAGCGCGTCGTTCATGCACCTGGTCGGCGCGATCCAGCGCTGCCTGGACGCCGGCGCGATCGCCCCCGGCGACCCGGTCCAGATCTCCGTGGTCGTCTGGGCGGCCGTCCACGGCGTGACGTCGTTGCTGATCTCGAAGTCCGCGCTCCCCTGGCCGGATCCGGAGGCGCTCGCGGACTACTGCTGCCAGGTCCTGATCGACGGGCTCCGCCGGAGGTAGTCCGCTGTTCGGTGCGCACCGGATAGGCTGGTGCGCACCATGAGCTACCCCCTCGAACCGTCGCCCGAGCAGATGCTCGCGATGGGCGACGAGGCGGTCCGAACCGCCGTGTCGTTCCTGCAGAACGTCACCGACGCGCCGGCGTTCGACTACTCGAACGAAGCCGAGGTCCTCGCGCGCTTGCGCGAGCCGGCGCCCGAATCCGGGGGTTCGTTCGAGGATGCGCTCGCGATGATCGTCGCCGCTGCGCACGTCGGGCACGAGACCTCGGGCCCCGGTTTCCTCGGGTTCATCCCCGGCGGTGGCCTGTACGCGTCGTCGATCGCCGACCTGCTGGCGGATACGTTCAACCGGTTCGTGAACCTCTGGCACCCAGCGCCAGGGTTCGCTCAGCTCGAAGCCACGGTCGTGCGCTGGATGCAGGACCTGTTCGACCATCCACCCGAGGCGCGGGGCGTGCTCACGACCGGCGGTTCGATCGCGAACCTGACCGCGATCGTGACCGCGCGCGGCGCGATGCTGCCCGAGGACTTCCTGGCCGGGACGTTGTACACGTCCGAGCAGGCGCACGCGTCGGTGCCGAAGGCCGCCTCGATCGCGGGGTTCCCCGGCCACGCCGTCAGGGCCGTCCCGACGACCGCCGATCTGCGGATGGACGTCGAGGCGCTGAGCGAGATGGTGAACGCGGACCGCGCCCGCGGCCTCACGCCCTTCTGCGTTGTGGCCGCCGCCGGCACGACGAACACGGGAGCGGTCGACCCGATCGCGGAGATCGCCGACTTCTGCCGCGACGAGGACCTGTGGCTCCATATCGACGCGGCGTACGGCGGGCCGTTCCAGATGACCGACCGCGGTCGCGGCGCTGTTCCGAGGGATCGAACGCGCGGACTCGATCACGTTCGACCCGCACAAGTGCATGTTCCTTCCGTACGGGACCGGGTGCCTGCTGGTGCGCGACGGGTCGAAGCTCCGGGCAGCGCATTACCAGCCGGCGAGTACCTCCAGGACCTGGCGCCCGAGGGCGACATCCCGAACTTCTCCGAGTACTCGCCCGAGCTGTCCCGCGACTTCCGGGGGCTGCGCGTGTGGTTGCCGATCAAGCTGCACGGGATGGCCGCGTTCCGCGAAGCGCTCGACGAGAAGCTGGACCTGGCGCGGCACCTGTACGAGGCGCTCGCCGAAACGCCGGGGTTCGAGCTTCCCGTCGTGCCGGACCTCACGGTGGTCCCGTTCCGGTACGTGCCGCGCGTGGCGGGCGGCTCGACCGACGCGGCGATCGACGCGTTCAACAAGGCGCTCCTGGATCGGATCAACGAACCGAAGCGCGTGTTCATGACCTCGACCTTGATCCGCGGACGGTTCGTGATCCGGCCGTGCATCGTGTCGCATCGGACGCACAAGGACCGGATCGACGAGGCGATCGAGATCGTCCGGTCGGCGGCGGCCGAGCTGGATCACTGAACGACGTCCCCGCTCGGTTCTCGGTGAGCGAACCACCCGGAGCTGCCGGCCCTGCCGGAACCGGCGACGCAGAGCCGCCGGCTTCCCTACGGAAGATCATGCGGCTGGCCGCGCCGCTCGGGATCGCGGTGGGCGTCTTCGGGGTGTCGTTCGGCATCCTGGCCCGAGCCGCGGGGTTCGGCATCGTCGCGCCGATCGTGATGTCGGTCCTGACGTTCGCGGGCTCGGCGCAGTTCGCGGCCGTGTCGATCCTGGGGACGGGCGGCGCGGCGGTCGCGGCGATCGCCGCCGCGATCCTGCTGAACTCGCGGTACCTCCCGATCGGGCTCTCGGTGGCGCCTTCGCTGAGCGGCCCGACCGGGCTGCGGTTCCTCGAGGGCCAGTTCGTCGTCGACGAGTCCTGGGCGGTGTCGAACCATGGCGACGGGACGTTCGATGTGCCGACGCTACTGGTGACCGGCCTGACGCTCTACGCCGCGTGGGTCGTCGGCACGATGGTCGGTGTGCTGGGCGGCGGGGCGCTGGGCGATCCGGCGAAGCTCGGGCTGGACGCGGCGTTCCCGGCGCTGTTCCTGGCGCTGCTCGTGGGGCAGGTGCGGCCGCCGCGCGGCGCGCCGCGTGGGTCGTGGCGCCGGTCCCGGTCGCTGCGGGTCGCGCTGCTGGGTGGCGCGATCGCGTTCGTCCTGATCCCGGTGACGCCGCCCGGCGTGCCGATCATTTCGGCGAGCACCGCGTGCCTGCTGGGGCTCCGCCGTGGGTGACGTCTGGGTCGTCGTCGGGGTGGTCGGAGCCGCGACCGTCGCGCTGAAGGGCGCGGGGCCGGTCGTGTTGGGTGGACGACAGCTCCCGGCGCGCGTGATGTCGGTGGTCGAACTCCTCGCCCCGGCGGTGCTGGCCGCACTGGTCGTGACGCAGGTCGTCGGCGGAGATCACCGGTGGGCGTTCGATGCGCGGCTGGCCGGGCTGGCGGCCGCCGCTGTGGCGATCTGGCTCCGCGCGCCGCTGCTCGTGACGGTCGTCGCGGCGGCGGCAACGACCGCGCTGTGGCGCGCGTTCGTGTGAGATCGCGCCGGCATGGGGGAGGCGGACGTTTCCTGGCGAGTAGCCGGCAGACGTTGCGGTACGCGGCGGCTAGCATCGGTGCCGTGGCACGAGGGGAATCGGACTTGACAGCGCTCGTTGACGCATGGCGAACGGCTGCAGCAGATTTCGGCATCGTCGTGGAGGCCCCGTTCGTACTCACGATCGACGACCTGTCGGTTGAGGCGATCGTCCTGGTGCGCGGATTCGGTGGGGCGAACGGCACCCTTGTGCTCTCGCTCGATTCCATAATGACGCGCAAGTCCGAGCTCTCAGAACGACTGCGCGCTCTGGGGTACTATCATTCGTTTCTCAACCCGCGAGCGTACGTGCCCTACGATCGTGAGCACTACATAGACACGCTGTCCGACTGGCGCTGGTGTGGCGAGCCCTCCGACGTGCCGGCTTGGTGCGCGTCAAGCTGAGGCCGCGTTGATTCAGATGAGATTCCCACACGCTGGCGTGGGTCTAGCGCAACCGACGCAAACGACTCCGGACCCGTTGCTGGACCCTGCCTGATGGCCGGCGGAACTGCAGCGTGACCGCAGCATCGTGCATCCACGCCGCAGGATCACCGGCCGCTGGGATAGGCCTTCCGGTCCGCTCGAGGAACTCCCGCACGCGGTCGATCACGACCGGGAGGTGCGGCTCTGGGTCGACGATGGAGATGCTGATGCGCTTCGGCCATGCGTCGCCGATGACGTGCGCCTGCAAGCGACGACCGCGCTCGTCGTAGATCTCGCCCACGTCGGCGTCGTATGGCTCGATGTAACCCTCCGCGTCTCCGACGTCGGGTGCGACGGCGAGGTCGAGCCCCTCGAACATGAAGACCGCTCCGAATGGCCGATCGTCGCGCTTTCCGTGGAAAGAGGTATCCGGTTCCGGCGACATCCCCGCAGGCTGTGCTGATCGAGCTTCGCGCCCCCGTGCCGTGGTCCCGTGCGCCTCAAGCAGCTGTTTCAGCTCGTCGAGCTTGGCCTCTGCATCCACGGGTTGCGGGAGCATGACCGGCCGCACCACGGGTACCGCCAGCATCCCGAAGCGCGTTCCATCCTTCAGCTTCACGATGCCGGTGCTCGCCTGGAGCTTCCATCGGCCCACCGTGAACGCGTCGATGTCGTCCCACCGGTAGGCGCGTGTAGCGAACACGTTCGAGATGTGGATCCCCTCACCGTCGGTCGTCACGCGGGCGCGCACGACCCTGAGGCCCAGCCAGACGTCCGCGGCGCCCAAGGTGATCCAAACGGCCGCCCAAGCTAGCCCGCCAACCGGATCCGCCACCGACGGCACCACGACGGCAGCGGCACCCGCGATGCACAGGGCCAGTAGGACCCAGCGGAACGGATCACGGTATGTCCGCACCTCTTCGGCGCCACGCGGCGTCTCGCTCGCACCGTTCACGACAGCTCGATTATCGGTCTCCAGCTGCACGTCCTGATGAGATTGCCGACCGCTCGCCTGGACGACCGTTCTTGGCGCGGGACCGCCGACGGAGCGTGTCGTAGGTAGGCGCTAACTTCGAGATCGCGGCCGAAGGCGGTTGTTCGAAGCAAGTGCCATACGTGTACCATACGTCAGTGTTCAAGACCACGCTGTACCTCCCCGACGCCCTCAAGAGCGAACTCACCCGGCTGGCACGGGAGACCGGCAGGTCGGAGGCCGAACTGATCCGGCAAGCCGTCGCCGCGTTCGTCGAGGGTGAACGCCGGCCGCGGCCCAGGTTGCCGCTGTTCCGCAGCGGCGATCTCACGCTCGCCGAGCACGTGGACGACGCGCTCTCGGGGTTCGGTTCGTGACCGTCGGATACGCAGCGGCAGGAGAAGGCCCTTGATGGTCCTGGACACGAGCGGCCTCCTGGCGGCCCTGGACGCGGACCAACGACTGCACGACCCGGCGCGCGCCGCCCTCGAGTCCGACTCCGGCCCGTTCCTGCTGTCTCCGCTCGTCCTCGCCGAACTGGACTACCTGCTCGCGACGAGGGTCGGTCAGGAGGCCGAGACCGCGCTCCTCGACGAGGTCGCGCGCGGAACGTATCGCCTCGCGTCGTTCGAGGCGCACGACGTCGAAGAGGCCGCGCGGATCGTGCGCCGGTACCCGAAACTCGGACTCGGCGCTCGCGGATGCCTCGGTCGTGGTCATCGCCGGGAGACACCGGACGACGCGGCTGCTGACCCTCGACGAACGCCATTTCCGCACGGTTCGGCCGCTCCACGGCCGATCGTTCGCGCTGCTCCCGCTCGACGCGCGCTGACCGACACCGGGCATCACGCGGGTTCGCGTGAGCCGCCGTCGCCTATCATCCATCGGCCGCCCGCGCGCTGGACCTGTTCCGCCTGCACGAGTCGAAACCGAAGGGCCGGCTACATGCTGCTCACGATCACGACTACCCATCGACCTGCGACCGACCTCGGGTACCTGCTGCACAAGCACCCGGATGCGGTTCGAACCGTCGACCTCGCGTTCGGCCCGGCGCACGTGTTCTTCCCCGAGGCCTCCGACGAACGCTGCACGGCGGCCCTCCTCCTCGAGGTCGACCCCGTCGGCCTGATCCGTCGCGACCGCGGGGGAACGACCGGTTCGCCCTGGCCGGGTACGTGAACGACCGCCCGTACGTGGCGTCCTCGTTCATGAGCGTCGCGCTCGGGAAGCTGTTCGGCACGGCGCTCTCCGGCACGAGCGCGGACCGCCAGGAGCTCGCGGAGACTGAGATCCCGCTCGAGGCCAGGATCCCGGTGCTGCCGTGCGGCAGCGGCGAACCGCTCCTCCGCCAGCTGTTCGAGCCGCTCGGCTATGAGGTCGAAGCCGAACCGATGCCGCTCGACGACCGGTTCCCCGAGTGGGGCGATTCGCGGTACCTGTCGGTCACGCTGAAAGGGACGCTCCGGCTGCAGGCGCTGCTCCAGCACCTCTACGTCCTGCTGCCCGTGCTGGACGACGACAAGCATTACTGGGTCGACGAGGCGGAGATCGAGAAGCTCCTCCGGCGCGGCGGCGACTGGCTCGCGGCGCACCCCGAACGCGAGCTGATCACGCGGCGCTATCTGCGCTATTCGCGCGGCCTCACGTCACGGGCGCTCGCGCAGCTCCTGGAGGAGGACCAGCCGGCGGACCCCGATGCCGAGGTAGACGCGCACGACCGCGAGGAGGAGGCGGTCGAGGACAAGATCAGCCTCCGTGACCAGCGACTCGGGTCCGTCGTGGCGGCCCTCAAGGCCTCCGGCGCGCGGCGCGTGCTTGACCTGGGGTGCGGCGGCGGTCAGCTGCTGCGCCGGCTCCTCGACGAGAAGTCGTTCGAGGAGATCGTCGGCGTCGACGTGTCGCACGGCGCGCTGGAGGCCGCCTCCAGGCGCCTCCGCCTCGACCGCATGCCGGAGCGCCAGCGGGCCAGGATCCAGCTTCTCCAGAGCTCGCTGACCTACCGGGACAAGCGGCTGGAGGGGTTCGACGCGGCCGCCGCCGTCGAGGTGATCGAACACCTCGACCCTTCCCGCGTGGCCGCGTTCGAGCGCGCGCTCTTCGGCGCGGCGAAGCCGGGGACCATCGTGATCACGACGCCGAACGTCGAGTACAACGTGCGGTTCGAAGGCCTCCCCGCGGGCAAGCTGCGCCACCGCGATCACCGGTTCGAATGGAACCGCGCGGAGTTCGAGGCATGGGCGAACCGCGTCGCCGAGCGCTACGGGTACGCGGCGCGCCTGCTCCCGGTCGGCGACGTCGACCCGGAGGTCGGCTCGCCGACGCAGATGGCGGTGTTCTCCCGATGAGGATCGCGATCCCCGACCTCTCGCTGGTGGTCCTCGTCGGCGCGTCCGGCTCGGGCAAGTCGACGTTCGCGTCGAAGCACTTCCTGTCGACCGAGGTGATCTCCTCCGACGTCTGCCGAGGCCTGGTCAGCGACGACCAGAACGACATGGCCGCTACGAACGCTGCGTTCGAGGTGCTGCACTTCATCGCGTCGAAGCGCCTGGAGGGCGGCAAGCTCACGGTGATCGATGCGACGAACGTCCAGCGCGAAGCCCGCGCCCCGCTGATCCGGCTGGCGCGCGAGCAGTACTGCCTCCCCGTCGCGATCGTCCTCGACCTGCCCGAGAAGCTCTGCCACGAACGCAACGCCACGCGACCCGACCGGCAGTTCGGACCACACGTGGTGCGGAACCACGCCCGGAACCTGCGGCGTTCGCTGAAGGGGCTCGAACGAGAGGGCTTCCGGCGGGTGTTCGTCCTGCATTCGCCCGAAGAGGTTGACGCGGCCGAGGTCGTCCGCGAGCCGCTCTGGAACGACCGCCGGACCGACCACGGTCCGTTCGACATCATCGGAGACGTCCACGGCTGCTTCGACGAACTGGTAAAGCTCCTTGACGAACTCGGCTACGAGGTCGCGCCCGACGGCGCGGGCGCTCGGCATCCGGACGGTCGCCGCGCGATCTTCCTGGGGGACCTGGTGGACCGCGGGCCGAACTCGCCCGGCGCGCTCCGGCTGGTGATGGGGATGGTGGCATCCGACTCGGCGCTCTGCGTTCCGGGGAACCACGAGAACAAGCTCGTCCGGAAGCTGAAGGGCCGCAACGTCCAGGTCACGCACGGGCTCGCCGAGACGCTCGAGCAGCTCGACCGCGAACCCGAGGGCTTCGCGGACGAGGTGCGCGAGTTCCTGGACGGGCTGGTCAGTCACTACCTCCTGGACGGTGGCCGGCTGGTCGTCGCCCATGCCGGCATGAAGGAACGCATGCAGGGTCGCGCGGCCGGCGCGGTGCGGGACTTCGCCCTGTACGGCGAGACGACGGGCGAGACCGACGAGTTCGGGCTGCCCGTCCGGTACCCGTGGGCCGACGACTACCGCGGTGAGGCGTTCGTCGTCTACGGGCACACGCCGGTGCCCGAGCCGCGGTGGGTGAATCGCACGATCTGCGTCGACACCGGGTGCGTGTTCGGCGGACACCTCACCGCGCTCCGGTACCCGGAACGAGAGCTGGTCTCGGTGCCGGCGGCGCGGATCTACTACGAACCCGCGAAGCCGTTCGAGCCGTCGGCGGAAGCGGCTGGGGCGGAGCCGTCGACGGCCGCGCGCGAGGGCGACCTGCTGGATGTCGACGATGTGCTCGGCAAGCGGCAGATCCAGACGCGCCTCGGGCGGTCCGTGACCGTACGCGAGGAGAACGCGATCGCGGCGCTGGAGGCGATGAGCCGGTTCGCCGTCGACCCGCGGTGGCTGATCTACCTCCCCCCCACGATGGCCCCGCCGGCGACGTCGAAGGTCGAGGGCCTGCTCGAACACCCCGCCGAGGCGTTCGCGGAGTACCGCGGGGAAGGTATCGCCTCGGTGATCTGCGAGGAGAAACACATGGGCTCGCGCGCGATCCTGATCGTCTGTCGCGAGCCGTCGGTGGCCGTCCGTCGGTTCGGCAGCGACCGCGACGCGGACGGCGTCTGCTACACGCGGACCGGCCGGCCATTCTTCGCGGACGCGGCGACGGAACGAACGCTGCTGGCGCGCGTGCGCGACGCGGCGTCGAACGCCGGCCTCTGGGACCGCCTCGAGACCGACTGGATGGGGCTCGACTGCGAGCTGCTGCCCTGGTCGGCGAAGGCAGAAGGGCTCCTCCGCGGGCAGTACGCACCGGTCGGCGCCGCCGGGTCGGTCGCGTTGGCGGAGACCGAACGCGTCCTGGCCGCCGCCCTCGCACGCGACATCGACGCGAACGCCCTCGGGCCGCTGGCCGAACGGACCCGTGGGCGCGCCGCGACGGTGGACGGCTTCGTCGACGCGTACCGGCGCTACTGCTGGCCGGTCGCATCGCTGGACGACCTGAAGCTCGCGCCGTTCCAGGTGTTGGCGGCGGAGGGCCGCGCGTTCGCGCTGGAAGACCACCCGTGGCACCTCGACGTGCTCGCCGCGCTCTGCGCCGAGGACGAAGGGATCTTCCGTCCGACCCGGCACCTCGCGGTCGAGGTGACGGACCCCGAGAGCATCGCCGCAGGCGAACGCTGGTGGCAGGAGCTGACGGACGCGGGCGGGGAGGGGATGGTGGTCAAGCCCGTCTCGCCGGTTGCCCGCGCGCGCCGCGGCATCGCGCAGCCGGGGATCAAGGTCCGCGGCCGCGAGTACCTGCGGATCATCTACGGGCCGGAGTACACGATGGAGGCGAACCTGACCCGCCTCCGTCAGCGCGCGCTCGGCCACAAGCGGTCACTCGCGCAGCGTGAGTTCGCCTTAGGCATCGAGGCGCTCGAGCGGTTCGTTCGGCACGAGCCGCTCTACCGCGTGCACGAGTGCGTGTTCGGCGTGCTCGCGATGGAGAGCGAAGCCGTCGACCCAGCGTTGTAGCGAACAAGGGTCAGCGAGGACGAGCGGGCTCACCGATCTTGGATGCCACCAGCCATAACGACCAACCAACGACCGCGCCGATGACGTTCAGGACGACATCGTCGATGTCTGCAGAACGCCCCTGGTTCAGCAGGAACTGCCCGACCTCGATGATCATGGAAAGCACCGCGGCGACGGACAACACGAGCGGCAGCGTCCAGCGGCGGGAAACGAAAGGCAAGAGAAGGCCCAAGGGAACGAACAGGGCGACGTTGCCGAGCACTTCGGCCACTGTCCTCGGTGGATCAGCGAAGTACGAGCGGAACGGAACCAGGTTGAAGTAGGAACGAGGTCCAGGCTGCGCGCCCAGGCCTGCGAGTGTCCCGTACGTCGCGATGATCAGCCAGCAGCCGACGAGGAGCAGGGCGATCCGGCGGCTCCAGGCCACCCTGCCATCGATTTCAAGGCGTCGTAGTCCCGACCAGAACCGTGGTGCCGAGGAGAGCGCCCATGCCGAGGAGCACGCCGACGTGCGCTGAGAGCTCTCGCAGAACTACCTCCCTCCCGCCCGCGATGACCGTAGACGCGCGCGACGGCGTCCGCCAAGCGTCCTCGCGCGCTCAGTCGTTCCAGAGGCCCGCGAGGAAGGCGTCGACGTGGTTCGAACCACGCTCGATGTCCTCTCGAGCGACCGTCCGTTCGTCGTCGGTGAACGACGTCCGTTCGTCGAAGTTCGACCGGACCTGCTCTGGCAGGAATCGAGACACCTGCGCGTAGGAGTGACGGTCTGACATCGGCCGGCCGCCCGTATGGTACCGGAGGGGCACGTGGACGAACAGCGCGTCCCGGGCCCGGGTGAGCGCCACGTACAGGAGCCGGCGTTCCTCCTCGATCTGTTCGGCGTCACCCGTCGCCATGTCCGACGGGATGTTGCCGTCGGTCGCGTGGATCACGTGGACCTCGTCCCACTCGCAGCCCTTCGCCGAGTGGATCGTCGAGAGCACGAGCCAGTCCTCGTCCAGCAACGGGGGCCCGGCGAGGTCACCGGTCGAGGCAGGCGGGTCGAGCGTCAGGTCGGCGAGGAACGAAGAACGCGACCGTGCGCCGCCGGCCAGCACCGCCAACTGCTCGACGTCGCGCAGCCGGGACGCGGCCGATGGGTACAGACGAACGAACGCCGGCTCCAGGAACCATCCGATGCGCTGGAGCTGGGTCGCGACCGGCGGTTCGGGCGCATGGTCGAGCAGCCTGACGACCTCGAGCAGCCGCGACAGCCCCTCGCGTGCGGCGGGCGGGACCTTCGGTGGCGAATCCAGCAGCACGCGCAAGGGCGACGGCGCGCCCCCGTCGCGCGGCTCCGCCACACCGAGCGACGCGGCCAGCCGACGCGCCGTCGCCGGCCCGACGCCGTCCAGGAGCTGGAGGACGCGGAACCACGAGACCTCGTCGTCCGGGTTCTCCAGGATCCGGAGGCACGCCAGCACGTCCTTCACATGCGCGGCCTCGAGGAACTTCAGTCCCCCGTACTTGACGAACGGGATGTTCCGGCGGGCGAGTTCGATCTCCAGCAGGTCGCTGTGGTGCGCCGCCCGGAACAGCACCGCTTGCCGTTTCAGGGCCAGGCCGCGTTCGCGGGCATCGAGCACCGCCTCGCACACGCCCGACGCCTGCTCGGCCTCGTCCAGGTGCGTGATCAGCGCCGGCCGAGCCTGGCCGCAGCGCGCCGACCACAGCGTCTTGTCGTGCCGCTTCGTCGCCAGCGCGATCACGTCGTTCGACGCGGCCAGCAGCGGCGGCGTCGAGCGATAGTTCTGCTCCAGGCGGATCACGCGCGCGCCTTCGAACGCCCGAGGGAAGTCGAGGATGTTCCGAACCGTCGCCGAGCGGAACGCGTAGATCGCTTGCGCGTCGTCCCCGACGACCATCAGGTTCGTCACGCCGTGCGTGTACGCGCCCGTGAGGATGTCGGCCTGGAGGGCGTTCGTGTCTTGGTACTCGTCGACCAGGATGTGGTCGAAGAGCCGCGCCACCCGCACGCCTTCGTCCGACAGCATCAACGCGCGCCAATGCAGCAGCAGGTCGTCGTAGTCGAGGACGTTCGCCGCGCGCTTCCGTTCGACGTACCGCTCGAAGACGCTCCGGATCCCGTCGACCTCATCGGCGCACCACGGGTAGTCGCGCTTGAGGACCTCGGTGAGCCGGATCTGCGCGTTGACCGTCCGCGAGTAGATCGCGGCCAGCGCGTCCTTGCGGGGGAACCGCCGTTCGGCCTCGCCCAGCCGGAGCTCGCCGCGGATCAGGTTCATCAGGTCACCGGCGTCGGCCTGGTCCATCACGGTGAAGTCGGGCCGAACGCCGACGCTTCGGCCGAACCCGCGCAGCAGGCGGTTCGCGGTCGCGTGGAACGTCCCGCCCCAGACGCGACCGCGCCGGTCGCGGGTGGCTTCGCCGACCATGCGCGCGGCCCGCGAGAGCATCTCGCGCGCGGCGCGGCGCGTGAACGTGAGCAGCAGGATCCGCTCGGGCGGGGTGCCCTCGGCGATCAGGTGGGCGACCCGGCAGGCGAGCGTCATCGTCTTGCCGGTCCCGGCTCCGGCGATCACCAGGACGGGGCCGCCGGGGCTCATCATCGCGGCTTCCCGCTGGGCGTCGTTCAGGGAAGCGAGCCATGGGGGCGGCACACCGGAGGCAGGCGTCCCGGAGGGGGCGAGCGTCTCTCGAACGAACACGTGTTCGAGCACCCTACCCCACGCCGCCGACGCGAGCGCCGAACCACACCACAGAACGTCGAAGCCCACGCGCGTCGTTCGTCGTATCGCGGGAGGATGCCGAGGAGCCACGGATCGAGGGAAGGAGCGCACATGAAGTTCGTCCTGATGACGATCGTCTCGCCGGAGCGGATGGACGCGTGGGAAGCCGCGTCGAGCGAGGAGCGCCAGGCGAACGTGGACGAGACGATCGCCTGGTTCCGCGATTACAGCGGCCGTGGCTGGATCACCGGCGGCGCAGAGCTGGGGCTCCCGGCCAGGGCGAAGACGGTCCGTCGCAGGGGCGTCACCGACGGTCCCTACGCGGAGACGAAGGAGGTCCTGGGCGGCTTCATCACCGTCGATGTGCCGACCGAGGCGGACGCGATCGAGATGGCGTCGCGCTGGCCGGGCCTGGAGTTCGACGGTGACGCCGTCGAGGTTCGGCCCGAGGGCGACACGGCCGGCGACGTGGCCGCGGAGCGAACCTAGATCCCAGCGCAGCCGGGCGGGTCGAGCGGGCCGGACGGCTCGCAGCCCGCGGGCCTGCAGGCCCATGCCGCGCGTCCCCACGGGGCCGACGCTCTCCTCTGACGCACGAGGAGGGCGGAGGCATGGACGCGAACCCGAGCGCGGGCTGGTTCGAGCCGTACAAGATCAAGATGGTCGAACGCATCCCCGTCACCACGCACGAGGAACGTCGCAAGGCGATCGATGAAGCGGGTTGGAACACGTTCCTGCTTCGTTCGGACGAGGTGACGTTCGACCTGCTGACGGACTCCGGCACGAACGCGATGAGCGACCGACAGTGGGCCGGCCTGATGCTCGGCGACGAGGCCTACGCGGGGAGCCGGAACTTCTACCACCTGGAGGAGGCGGTCCGTCGCGCCTACGGCTACGCGCACGTGATCCCGACGCACCAGGGCCGCGGCGCGGAGCACATCGTCTCGAGGATGCTGATCGAACCCGGCGACCACGTCCCGGCGAACATGTACTTCACGACCACGCGGCTTCATCAGGAGCTGGCGGGCGCGATCTTCCACGACGTGATCGTCGACGAGGCGCACGACCCGGCCAGCCGGCATCCGTTCAAGGGCAACGTCGATATCGCGAAGCTCGAGGCGCTCGCTCGCGACGTCGGCGTCGACCACATCCCCTACATCAGCGTCGCGGCGACCGTGAACATGGCTGGGGGACAGCCGATCTCGATGGCGAACATGCGCGAGGTCCGCGACTGGGCGAAGCGCCACGGCGTCATCGTGATCCTGGACGCCACGCGAGCCGTCGAGAATGCCTTCTTCATCCAGGAGCGGGAGCCGGGCTTCGGCGACCGGACCGTCGCGGAGATCCTGCTGGAGCTGTGTTCGTACTCCGGCGGCTGCACGATGTCGGGGAAGAAGGATTCGCTGGTCAACATCGGCGGCTGGATCGCGCTGAACGACCCGGAGCTAGCCGCCGAAGCGAAGAACCTCTGCGTCGTCTACGAGGGGCTCCACACGTACGGCGGCCTCGCCGGCCGCGACATGGAGGCGATGGCGCGCGGGATCGAGGAGTCCGTCGACGACGACCACATCCGGTCGAGGATCATGCAGGTCCGCGAGCTCGGCTGGGCGCTGGAGGAACACGGCGTCCCGATCGTCGAACCGATCGGCGGCCACGCGGTGTTCGTCGACGCCAGGGCGTTCTACCCACACATCCCTCAGGAGGAGTTCCCGGCGCAGCGGCTCGCGGCGGAGATCTTCCTGGACTCGGGCACCCGGTCGATGGAGCGCGGGATCGTCTCCGCGGGCCGCGACCCGGAGACCGGTGAGCACCGGCACCCGAGGCTCGAGCTGGTTCGGCTCACGATCCCGCGGCGCGTCTACACGTCCCGCCAGCTGCGCGTCGTCGCCGACGGCATCGCTTCGGTCCAGGAACGGGCGGACGCGACCCAGGGCCTCCAGATGACCTATGAGCCGAAGTACCTGCGGTTCTTCCAGGCGCGGTTCCGGCCCCTCCAAGACGCCGGGTGAGGTGGCCCGCCGTAGACTCCGAAGCCTCATGGATCGGCACCTGAAGGGGAACCGGAAGCTCTGGGACACGTGGACGAAGTCCCACGTGACGTCGGAGTTCTACGACGTCGGATCCTTCAAAGACGGCGGACGGCCGATCCGGCTGTCCGACTACGAGCGCGAGGAGATCGGCGACGTCACCGGCAGGACGCTGCTGCATCTCCAGTGCCACTTCGGGCTCGACACGCTGTCGTGGGCGCGGCTCGGTGCCACGGTCACCGGCGTGGACTTCAGCCGCGAGGGCATCGCGGCGGCCGAGGCGCTGGCCGCCGAGCTCGACATCCCCTCGACGTTCGTCTGCTCGAACGTCTACGACTTGCCCGACGCGCTGGACCTGCCGGCGGGGGGCGGTTTCGACGTCGTGTACACGAGCCGCGGCGTCCTGGGCTGGCTCCCGGACCTCCCCGCGTGGGCGCGGGTGATCGCGCACTTCGTGAAGCCCAGCGGGATCTTCTACATCACGGAGGTCCACCCGGTCGCGATGGTCTTCGAGAACGAGCGGGTCCGCCCGGGCGAGCTCGTGCTCCGCTACCCGTACTGGGGCCACGACGAACCGCTCGTGTTCGACGTCCGAGGCTCGTACGCTGACCCGGACGTCCCGACCGGGGGCTTGAAGGAGGCCGGCTGGGATCATGGCCTCGGCGAGATCGTGACCGCGTTGATCGATGCCGGCCTGCGGATCGACTCGCTCCGCGAGTTCCCGTGGTGCGAGTGGAAGCTCGACTTCCTGGAGGAGCGGGAGGACGGCAGGTTCTACCTCCCGAAGGACGTGGAGGGCGAGCTCCCGCTCTTCTTCTCGCTGAAGGCGACGAAGCCTGCGAAGCGGGGCCGCTGACGTGCTGCGCGGGCGGAAGGTGACGCTGCGCGCCGTCGAGCGCGACGACCTCGCCTGGATCTGGGGCCTGCGCAACGACGAGTCGATCGAGGTCCTGGCGTTCGGGCCCCCGAAGCCGCGCTCGATGGCCGAGATGGAGGGCTGGTTCGACCGGACCCTCGCCGACAAGGACGCGCAGGTGTTCGTGATCGAAGCCGACGGCGGGCCCGTCGGGATGTGCAACCTTCGGGACGTCGACGCGGTGAACCGGCGGGCCGAGCTGGGCATCTCGCTGGCGAACGACCAGATCGGCCGGGGGTACGGGAGCGATTCGATCCGGGTCCTGCTGGAGTACGCGTTCCGGCATCTGAACCTTCACCGCGTCACCCTGGACACGCTGGCGTCGAACGAACGCGCCTTCCGCGCGTACGCGAGCCTGCGGGTTCGTCGAGGAAGGACGCCTGCGCGCCCACGAGTGGTCGGACGGCCAGTACCTCGACGCGATCCTGATGGGGATCCTGCGTGAGGAGTGGGACGCTCAGGGCGGACCCGAGCGCGTGATGCCTCACGTGACCTTGCGGTAGCGATTGACCGCGAGCGGCACGAACACGGCGAGGATCCCGACGATCCACGCGAACGCGATGAGCAGATGGCTCCAGAACGCCTGACCGAGCGCCAGCGCCCGGGCGGCGTCCACCGTCTGACTGACCGGATTGACCGAAGCCCAGCCCTGCAGCCAGCCCGGCATGGTCTCCACGGGGACGAACGCGCTGCTGGCGAACGTCAGAGGGAAGATCCAGATGAACGACGCGGCCTGGGCCGCCTCGACGTTCCCCGCTGTGAGCCCGATCCACGCGGACACCCACGAGAACGCGTAGCCGAACCCGACGGCCAGGACGAACGTCGCGATCGCGGCGAGGAAGTTCCCGTGGAACCGGAACCCGACCAGGAACCCGACGATCGTCATGAGCATGACGACGAACCCGTTGCGGACGGCGTCGCTGAGCGTCCTGCCGCCGAGGACCGCCGACCTGGCCATGGGCAGCGACTTGAAGCGTTCGATCATGCCGCCCGCGAGGTCCTCGGCCAGGCCGATACCCGTCTGCGTCGAACCGAACACGACCGTCTGCACGAAGATCCCGGGCATCAGGTAGTCGACGTACGCCACGCCGCCGCCGACCTTGATCGCGCCGCCGAACACGTAGCGGAACAGCAGGACGAACATGATCGGCTGGATCGTCGAGAAGATCAGCAGCGTGGGCAGGCGGACGTACCGCAGCAGGTTCCGCTTCGTGATCGCGAGGGTGTCGGAGATCAGCCACATTGGCGAGGTCCTGCCGCTCGTCGTGCGGGCCGCGGTGGTCGTGGTCGCGCTCACGGGGCACCACCGCCATCGTCGGTGCCGCGCTTCCGGCGCCTCCGCCGTCCTCGGCGCCCGCCGGAGCCGTTCGCCGCGGGATCGTCCTCCCCGCTGTCCTCCTCGGCGCTGTGGCCCGTGAGCGCCAGGAACACGTCATCGAGGGTCGGCCGGCGCAGCGCGATGTCGGCCACCTTGATCCCGGCCGCGTCGAGGCGCCGGACGACCTCGAACAGCGTCCCGGTCCCGTCGGTCACCGGCAGCGTGACCTGACCGGACGTGGCGTCGGTCTTCGGGGTGCCCGAACCGAGGCCCCCGACCACGCCCGCCGCGGCAGCAGCCTGCGAACGGTCGGCGAGGTGGATCTCGACGACCTCGCCCCCGACGCGCTCCTTCAGCTCGTCCGAGGTGCCTTCGGCGATGACCTTCCCGCCATCGACGACGGCGATCGTCGTGGCGAGCCGGTCCGCCTCCTCCAGGTACTGCGTGGTGAGCAGCACCGTCGTACCTTCGCTGATCAGCTCGCCGATCAGTTCCCATAGGTCCATGCGGCTGCGGGGGTCGAGCCCGGTCGTCGGCTCGTCGAGGAACAGCACCTCCGGTCGTCCGACCAGGCTCGCCCCGAGGTCGAGGCGCCTGCGCATCCCACCCGAGTACGTCTTGACGGTTCGGCTGGCGGCGAACGCCAGGCCGAACCGCTCGAGCACCTCGTCCGCCCGCTTTCGGACGGTCGCCCCGTCGAGGTGGTACAGCTTGCCGACCATCTCGAGGTTCTCCCGTCCCGTCAGGTTCGGGTCGACCGCGGCCGACTGGCCCGCGAGCCCGATGTGCGAACGCAGCCGGCGCGCGTCCTTGACGACGTCGAGCCCGGCCACCGTCGCTCGTCCCGCGTCGGGCGCCAACAGCGTCGTGAGGATCCGCACGGCCGTCGTCTTGCCCGCGCCGTTCGGCCCGAGCAGCCCGAACACGGTGGCGGGCTGCGCCTCGAAGCTCACGCCGTCCAGGGCGCGCACCTCACCGAAGGACCGCACCAGCCCCTCAGCCAGGATCGCGGGTCCGTTCGTCATCGTCGTCGGCATCCTCGGTTGGTTCCCCGCATGACGCTATCCGAACCACCGCGACCGGCGGAACCTTCCGCTCACGCCGAAGTCACCCGCGAGGCACCCGGCTCGGCCTGGGACAAGCGGTAGGCAGGCCCGGCCCGACTCGCCTCCCCGCGGTCGACGAGCGACTCGAACGCTCGCCGCGCAGCGTCCGCTCGCCAGCCGAAGGCGTTCCCCAGCTCGTACGGACGGGCGCGGATCATCGTGTCCAGGTATCGCCTCGCCACCCGCAGCGCCGCCGTCTCGGGATCGCGGTCCTGCCCGACGACGTCGAAGACCCTGGCCGTGAGCTCGAAGACCGAGGACGGCCAGCCGGCCGGCTGCTCTTCGACCCCGAAGTTCGTCACGACCAGGGCCCTCCCCAGTTCCGACACCGCCCGGTCGAACCGCGTCCTGCCCTTCGGCCCGAACGCCCCGGTGGCCTCGCGCAGGATCGCGGCCGACGTGGGCCCGTTGAGCAGGAGGATCTCCGCGATCCTGGCCGCGTCCCCGCCGAGTCGCAGGTCGCGGAAGTCGTCGGGCTCGCCCTCCCGCGGGTAGAGATCACGGAGCAGGCTCGGACCGAGGAACGACTGCCGGCCGCGGACGAACCGGCCGTACCAGGCGAGGCCGCGCTTCGGGAGTTCGTCCTTCCATGCCCAGATCCGTTCGGCGTCCGGACCCCACCCGTCGAGGCCTCCGAGGCTGGCGCCATGTTCCCTGGTCGCGTCGTGGAGGGACGGCATCGAGCGATCGCGGAGGCCGAACAGCAGCGCGTATCCCACGTCGTCGACGAAGGCGGCGGCCCGGCCGAGGCTCCGAACCGGTCGCCCGCGCTGCCACCAGCGCCGGGCACGTGCGTCCGACAGAGCACGTTCGGTGTCCACGATCAGCCAAGGCTACCGGCCGGGTCGGACGCGCGGAGATGCGAACGGCGAACGCGCGTACCCTCGGTGGGATGGACGCGGCGGTGGCCCGGATCGATGGATGAGATCGGACTCTTCCCGCTGGACATCGTGCTGCTCCCGGGCGAGCGGATCCCGCTGCACATCTTCGAGGACCGCTACAAGGAGCTGATCGCCGAGTGCCTGGAGACGGGCGCCGAGTTCGGCCTGGTGCTCTCCGACGAGGAAGGGGTCAGGACGGTCGGCACGCGAGCGAGCGTGTCCGCGGTGCTCGAGCGTTTCGACGACGGACGATCGAACATCGCGATCCTGGGCGGGCGGCGCTTCGCGATCGACGCCATCACCGAGGGCCGCTCGTTCGCCACGGCGCGGGTACGCGGCTACGAGGACGACGCCGACGCCGAAGAGCCCCCGGCGGATGAGGTCTTGCGGTGCCTCGACGCGTTCGGCCGGTTGGCGACGGCCGCCGACGCCGAACCCGAAGCGCCGGATCACGACGCGTCGAGCCTCGCGTTCGACCTCGCGGGCAGGATCTCCTTCGCGGCCGACGCGAAGCAGGAGCTGCTGGAGATGCGCTCGGAGCGATCGCGGGTCCGCCGACTCACCGAGCTGATGGACGCCGCCGAAGGGGCGCTGCGGCGGCGGGCCGCGATCCGGGAGCGAGCCACGGGCAACGGTCACATGACCGACGAGTGAGCGCGTCGACGGAAGCGACCGCCGGGTCCGCGCGTCGCGCCACAGAAGCGCAACGCTCCGCGGGGAGGTTCTCAGCGCTCTCTTAGGTTGCACCATAAGACTCCCGACAGTTGTCGAAACGAGGAGGCGGCTTTCAGTGCAAGACGACGGGAACGACCAGGGCAGCTCGTCGGCCGACCAGCCGACCGCTCCGAACGATCCGACCGGTCCGATCGACCCGATCGCTCCGAGCGTTCCGACCGATCCGCACGCGACCCCCTTCCCCGGTCGCGTGTCGGAGCCGGTCGGGGACACCCTTTCCACCCAACAGCTCCCCATCGGAGGCGTGCCCCCGATGCCGCCCCCCATGCCGCCGCCCCCATCGGTGCGGTGGGAGCAAGAGGGTCCGCGCGCGCCAGAGCCGGGTCCGGCGCAGCCGCAACCGCAGGGCCCGGAGCCCCGTGATCCGGAGCCGCCGGCAGCGGTATGGGGCTCCTCGCAGGGATCCCAGTCGTGGGATCCGAGTCAGCAGGCCACGTGGCAGCCGCGGGCGACCCCCGTCGCGACGGAGCGGCCACGCCGCCGGGTGTGGCCCGTGCTCGTGGCCGTGGTGCTCGCTTCGGCGCTGATCGGCGGAGGGCTCGGCTACGGCCTGTCGAGGGGCGGCTCGAACGCCGCCGCGGACAAGGCGATCACGCTCGTCGAAGGGACGCAGGCGGCCCCCGCGTCGAACGCCGCGCAGATGGTCGCGCGCGTCCTGCCGTCCGTGGTCAACATCCGTGTGACCGTCCTGTCGACCGATCCGCTCGGCGGCCAGACCAGCGGCCAGGCGGAAGGCTCCGGCGTCGTGCTGTCCAAGAACGGACTGATCGTGACGAACGCACATGTCGTGTCCGGCGCGACCAGCGTGAAGGTGGTCTTCACGGACGGTCACGCCTCGCTCGACGGCACGGTGCTCGGCGTCGACACCGTGCACGACCTCGCGGTCGTGAAGGTGGACGCGAACGACCTCGATCCGGTCACGATCGGCCACTCCAAGACGCTGAAGCTGGTCGATGACGTATACGCGATCGGCTTCCCGCTCGACCTCGGCCCGACGGTGACCCGGGGCGTCATCTCCGGACTCAACCGGACGATCGACGTGAGCCGTCCGGACGGCACCTCCGAGCACCTCGAGGGCATGCTCCAGACGGACGCCGCGATCAATCCCGGGAACTCCGGCGGCGCATTGATCGACGGGGCCGGCCAGCTGGTCGGGATCAACACGGCCGGCGCCCAGGCGAGCCAGGCCGAGAACGTCGGGTTCGCGATCGCGATCGACGGCGCGATCCCGATCGTCCGCTCGCTCGCCGAAGGGAACTCCCCGCCCTCGGGCGGCACCGGGACCGTCACCGACACGGCATGGCTCGGTGTCTCGGTCGAACCCGTCGACAGTGACACCGTCGACGCCCGCTACGGCGTGCCCGCCGGGACGCGCGGCGCAGGGGTCGTCGAGGTCGTGGCCGGCGGACCGTCGGTTCAGGCCGGGATCAAGGTCGGAGACGTGATCGTGAGCGTCGGCGGTGAGTCCGTCACCTCGCTGTCCGAGCTCCACGCAGCGGTCGCGTCCCACAAGCCGGGCGAGCGGGTCGATGTGTCGCTGGTCTCGCCGGATGGAACGCGCACCGTCACGGTCACGCTCGGAACGCGTCCCGCGAACCTCGGGTAGGTCCGCGGGTCCTCGAGGGGCCGGGCCGGCCCCCCTTCTCGGCCCGGCCCCCTCTCCCCCTCCGACCGCGCCACTCGGGGCGCGATCGGACGTTTCAGCCTTCGGCCAGCCGGCTCACGAGCGCTCGCTCGTCCGGACCGAACCAGGGCGGCACGCCGGCAGCGGCGTTCGCCCGAGCGTGCGCCGGGTCCCGGGTCGCGGGGATCGCGGCGTGGACCCGCGGGTCGGACAAGATCCACTTCAGCACGGCGCCGGTCCAATCGGTCACACCGAACGCCTCGAGGACGGTGAACGCCTCGGGACCCGGCCCAGGGAGCAGATCGCGTTCACCGAACGGCCGCATCGCGAGCACCCCGAGTCCGAGCTCGGCGGCGAGGGGAAGGATCCGACGTTCGACGTCGCGCTCGAGCGGGTTGTACGGGATCTGGACCGCCTGGATCCGCCCGGTCCGCATCACCGCTTCGAGCTCGTCGAACGCTCCGGCGTTCCAATGCGTCGCGCCGATCGCTCCGATCCGGCCGTCCTCACGCTCACCTTCCATCCACGCGAGGTGATCCCGCCAGGACACGAGGTTGTGGATCTGTTCGAGATCGACGCGTCCGCCGAACCATCCCAGCTGATCGGCGAACTGCCGCCGACCGACTTCGACGGACGGGTCCCAGATCTTCGTCGCGACGACCGCCTGGTCGCGGCGCGGGCCCAGCGCGCGGCCCAGGACGCGTTCGGCGCGACCGTACATCGGCGACGAATCGACCAGCCGCGTCCCGGCGTCGAACGCCGCGGCGACGACCTCGTCGGCGACCTCCTGCTGGCGCGGCGGGACATCGAACACCATCCACGTGCCGAGGCCCACCACGGGGACCTCCAGCCCGCTCGACGACCCGAACGCCCGCCGCTCCATCCCGCGGCCCTCCGCGGCCACGGACCCGCGATCGCCGGGGCTCACAGCATCCGCGCCATCTGCCGCGAGAGCGCGACCAGCCGTCCCGTGGAATCCCAGATCTCGCCGTCCTCCTCGAGGTAGCCGTCGATCAGGTACCGGGTCCGGAAGCGGCATCGGAGCCACCCCGGCGCCGGCCGCGTACGCACGTGCACGGTCAGCTCGATCGTCGGGACCCAGGACGACGGCGCCAGGTTGAAGACCGACGGCGGGAAGGCGTCCGACATCAGCGGCAGGCACGCGGGATCCGGTTCTCGCCCATCGGCGAAGCGGATCCACCCGGAGGCTTCGGCCACCCCGCTCGGCCCGGTCGTCGCCCAGGCCGCGGTTCCCGGCGTCAGCCGCATGTCGAACTGCTGGAGGAACTCGGGTGCGTTCGGGCCGACCGCCGCGACGCACCCGTCGGGAGGCGGGAACTCGGGCCGGTCGGCTTGGATCGACGTCGGACCGTGGATCGCATCGAGGTCGCCGTAGGTCGCCGTGACGAGCACCCGAGGCGTCCCGCTCTGCGCGAGGGTCGCTCGAGCCGTGGACGAACCGCGACCGACGCGCATCACCTCCGCGGCGACCTCGGCCGGACCGTTCTCGGTTCGGCTCGTGTAGTGCGCCGACACGGCGAACGGGTGCGGATGCGGAAGCTCACGCCCGATCGCCGAGAGCGCGACCGACAGGAGGTACCCGCCGTTCGGCGCGCCCGCGATGTTCCACCGTGGCTCGATGACAGCGCCGTAGCGCCCCTCGCCGATCGGCTCGACCGAGACGCCACGATCGAACGCCCACGGGGCGGCGTCGGTCGGATCGGGCGTGACCACCCGCCCATGCTAGCCAGGATGCGCTGATAGACTCTGCCGGCCATGAGACTCCTGGGCTGACATCCCTCGCGACCAGCGGACCATCGCGCCTGAGCGCGCCGTCCGGCTCTCCGGTCGCGCCAGCCGATCCGATCCGTTCACCCGATCGTCGAGGAAGCCGTCTCATGAACGAACGACCGACCCCTCCACGCACCGCGATCCGCACGATCGCGCTCGCGCGCGCGATCTCCTTCGCCGGCGGCTCGGCCGCCTTCATGGCGCTGAACTTCGACATCTACCGGATCACGGGTTCCGCCGGCTGGCTCGCCGCGACGCTGTTCCTGACCTTCGGCGTGGTGGGCCTGGCGGGCCCGGTCGCCGGGACGATCGGGGACCGGTTCGACCGCAGGCGCGTGATGATCGGGTCCGACCTGTCGGCGGCCGCGCTGTTCCTCGCCATGGCGTTCGTCCACGCGCCCGCGCCGCTGCTGGCACTGGCGTTCGGATCGGCACTCGCGGAGTCGCCGTTCCGCGCGGCATCCGCCGCGGCGATCCCGAACCTCGTGGGCGACGAGGCCCAGCTGGGCTGGGCGAACGGCATGGTCGCCCTCGGCAGGAACGCGGGGATCCTCCTCGGGCCCCTGATCGGCGGCGTCCTCGCGAGCGCGTTCAGCGCGCAGGCGGTGTTCGCCGCGAACGCGGTTTCGTTCGTCCTGTCGGCGGCGCTCGTGGCGACGGTCCACGGCCGGTTCCGTGACGATCCGTCGCAGGGCGGCCGGTCCGACGAGCACCCCGGCGTGTTGGCGGGGTTCCGCCTCCTGTTGCGGGACCGCGTGCTCCGGACCATCGCGTTCGCCTTGGTCGCGATCGTCCTCGGCGGGAGCGTGAGCGTAGTCGCAGACGTTCCCCTCGCGACGCTGTTCGGTGTCGGAGCCTTGGGGTACGGCCTCATGATCGCCGCGTGGGGAGGTGGATCGATCCTCGGTTCGCTCGCCGGCAGATGGGTGAACGAACGCAACGAGCCGCAGGTGCTCGTCGTCGGTGCGCTGGCGCTCGCGCTGGGGAGCGTCGCCATCGCGGCCTCGCCCACGTTCTGGCCGGTCGTCGTCGCCATCCTGATCGCGGGGTTCGGCGACGCCTTCATGGAGGTGGCGGACCAGAGCATGTTCCAGCGCAGGACCCCGGACGCGGTCCGCGGCCGCGTGATGGCTGCGGAGGACACGCTGGTCCAGGTCACGATGGCCGCCATGTTCCTCGTTTCGGGGCTGGTGGTCGCGGTCGTCGGGGCGCGCGGGGCCTACCTCGTCGCGGGCGCCACGGCCTTCGTGGCGGTCGCGCTGTTGTTCCCGGTGCGCCGGTGGATCGCGCGCGAGCGCCGTGACGCCGAGCGCCCGCAGGTCGCCACGAACGAGCCGGTCGCCGAGCACGCCGCACGGACGTCGAACCTATGATGGCCGGACGATGCGGATCGCGATCGCGCTGTTCCACGACGTCGAGGAGCTGGACTTCGCGGGCCCCTGGGAGGTGCTGTCCTGGTGGGCGCGCGAGTACCCGGACGACGGCGTCGAGGTGTTCACCGTCGCCGACGAGGTCGAACCGATCACGTGCGCGAAGGGCCTCCGCGTGCTGCCGGATCGCGAGTGGCGGGACGCCGGCGCCGTCGACGTCCTGATCTACCCGGGCGGGTTCGGAACCCGGCGTCAGCTCGGTGACGAAGGGGTGCGCGCGCGGATCCGGGGCATCGCGGGATCCGGCGCGTTGATGACGAGCGTCTGCACGGGCGCGCTCGTCTACGCCGACGCCGGCCTGCTGGACGGGCGCGCGGCGACGACGCACTGGGGCTCGCTGGACCGGCTGGCCGCGCTCGGCGACGGGATTGACGTCCGGCCCGACGAGCGGTTCGTCGACACGGGCGACGTGATCACGGCCGCGGGCGTCAGCGCCGGGATCGACATGGCCCTGCACCTCGTGGCCCGCCTGCACTCGGTCGAACGCGCGAAGGAGATCCGCCGCGGCATCCAGTACGACCCCGAACCACCGGTCTGACGAGGGAGCGGGAACGCGATGGAGCTGTTCGACGTTGATGAGCTTCGGGCAGGCATGCGGCCGGGGACGGTCGAGTACCTGGAGTTCCTCCGGGTGGACGCGATGAGCGCCGGACTGTACCGGTTGCCGGCCGGCTCGCGCGACCCGCAATCGCCCCACCAGGAGGACGAGGTCTACGTCGTGACCGAGGGACGAGGGGTGCTCATGATCGATGGCGAACGACGACCGATCGGACCCGGATCGGTGGCGTTCGTCGCGGCGCACGCGGAGCACCGGTTCGAGGACATCGCGGAGGACCTGGTCGCCGTCGTGTTCTTCGCGCCGCCCGAGTCGTCCGGGTCGTAAAGACACCTTACGAACGCCGAACGCGAACGATCGAAGGAGGAGACGAACATGGAAGAGACGATCCCCACCACCGAGGAGGAATGGCGCCGCCGGCTGACGCCCGAGCAGTTCGACGTGCTCCGGGGCAAGGGCACCGAACGCGCGTTCACCGGCAGGTACTGGAACGAGCACGCGGACGGCGTCTACCGATGCGCGGGGTGCGGCGCGGAGCTGTTCGATTCGACGACGAAGTTCGACTCCGGGACCGGCTGGCCGAGCTTCACCGAGCCCGCGGTCCGGGAGGCGGTCGAACTCCACACGGACACCAGCTACGGCATGGTCCGGACGGAGGTCACGTGCCGCCGGTGCGGTGGCCACATGGGTCACGTGTTCGACGACGGCCCGGGGCCGACCGGCCAGCGGTACTGCATCAACTCGTGTTCCCTCGACCTGGACGGCGCTCGGAGCGACGCCTGATGAAGGCGGTGCGGCTGCACGCGTTCGGCGAGCCGCTCCGGCTCGACGACGTCGCCGAACCCGATCCGGGGGAGGGCGAGGTCCTGTTCGAGGTCGGGTTCGTCGGGGTGAACCCGCTCGATCTGTGGGTGACGGACGGGACGGTGGCGGGCGGCTCGCAACGGCTGCCCTTCGTGCCCGGCTCCGAGGCGTCGGGAACGGTTGATGGGCGAGCGGTCGTCGTGCGCGGTGGCGGCGTCGGCACGGCACGCGGCGGGCTGTACGCCGAGCGCGCGGCCGTGCCGGCGGACACGGTCGTGGAGATCCCCGAAGGTTTGGACCCGCGACAGGCCGCCGGCCTCGGGATCGCTGGTGAGACCGCCTGGCGCCTCGTCAACGACGTGGCCGGCGTCAGGCCCGAAGATCGGGTCCTCGTGCTCGGCGCGAGCGGCGGGGTGGGGTCCCTCACCGTGCAGCTCGCGAAGGCGACCGGCGCGGCGGTGTTCGGACAGACCTCCTCCCCGGAGAAGGTGGACTTCGTCCGGGAGATGGGCGCGGACGAGGCCCTCGTCGTCGACGCGACCGGATTGACCGACGCGACGAAGGAGTGGGCCCCGACGGTGGTGATCGATCCGCTCGCGGACGGTTACACGAACGCGGCGGTCGCCGCGATGGCGCCGTTCGGCCGCTTGGTTCTCTACGGAGCATCCGCGGGTCCGACCACGGATGGGTTCGACCTGCGCGCGCTGTACCGCAAGTCGGTCGACCTGCTCACCTACAGCGGAACGATGGAGAAGCAGGAGTGGGTCCGCGAGGGCGTTCGGCACGCCCTGGATGCGGCGGCGCGCGGCGAGCTGCGCCTCCAGATCGACGAGGTTCTGCCCCTCGAGCGCGCGCAGGAGGCGCACGAGCGGATCCGGCAGCGGCGGGTGCGCGGGAAGCTGCTCCTCCAACCCTGAGGCGGCCGCGGCCCAACGTATGCTCCGCGCGTGCGGGTCTACCTGAAGCGCGCGTTGCTGATCGCCCTGGTCGTCGGGTTCTTCGGCCTGACGTTGTTCCTGCCGCTGTTCCTGGCGTTCGCGCCGATGACGTTCCCGACGGTGTTCACCTCGAAGTACTACACGTTCCCGGAGGTGAACATCGAAGCCTGGGTCCATCAGGACGGCTCGATGTCCGTGGTCGAACGGCGCACGTACGACTTCCAGAAGGGCGACTTCTCGTTCGCGTTCCGCGAGATCGCGCACCGGCAGGACGGCGACATCGTCGGCGTCGGCGTCGCCGACGAGCAGGGGGCGTACCACGAGTTCTCCCCGTTCGGCGGGCCCGGGCCGCTCGACCCCGGGATCCTGAGCATCAGCGACGGGTTCGATTCGCTGAAGGCGACCTGGTACTTCGATGCCCACGACGAGGTGAAGACGTTCGTCATCTCGTACACGGCGCTGTGCGCGGTGAACGTCTACCCGGACGGCGCGCACCTGTACTGGCAGTTCATCCCCGGCGGGTTCGACAAGCCGACGGATCACGCGCGGATCACGATCCACCTGCCCGGGCACGCGGAGGGCGGGGTGCGGCCAGGGCCGACGTGCTCGCCCGAGGACCCGCCGCAGGCGGACGAGGCGCTCCCGACGACGCCGCTGTCGCGAGGCCAGGTCCGAGTCTGGGGCCACGGCCCGCTCCAGGGCGACGTCAACTTCGCGAACCCGCAGACGGTGGTGCTGGACATCCAGGATCTGGCGCCGAACCGGTTCCTCGAGGGGAGCGTCCTGTTCCCGATCGACGCGGTGCCGCTGGAGGCGTTCGCGTCCTCCGGGAGGGGTCCCGACCTGAGCGCCGGGGAGGTCACGAGCGCATCGGAGGTCCTGGTGCAGGAGGAGCGGCTGGCCGCGGAGGCGAACTCGGTCCGGCGACGGAACGACCTCGTTCACGGTATCTGGCGTGTGGTCGCGATCGTGTACCCGCTCGTCCTCGTGGGCGCCGTGATCGTCGCGCGCCGCCGGGACCGTGTCCCGGACGTGCCGCGCACGCTGCAGGAGCCGCCGGAGACGCTGCACCCGGTCGACCTGGCGGCGCTGTGGGGTTCGTGGCATCACACCGGCCTGGTGATGCAGAACGCCTATCGGGCGCAACTGCTCTGGCTCGCGCAGCAGGGCACGATCGAGGTTCGAGCCGACGGCCGCGTCTCCGATCCGAAGGACATCGAGGTCGTGCTGAACGACCTGCCGACCCACCCGCTCGACCAGGAGTTCACGCAGTTCCTGTTCGAAGGGGACAGCGTCGGCCCCGTGGCGCTGTCGTCGCTGAAGGGCAGCGGCGCGCGGGGTGACGACCTGCGCACCTGGTGGAAGGCCGTCCAGACGAAGATGGCCTGGCAGCGCGCGAAGCGGCACCACCGGTGGGAGGCCCGCGTGATGCTCTGGTCGATGTTCGCCGTGATGATCGTCGGGCTGGTCGCGGGGATCGTGCTGCGCCGGGGCGGCATCGTCTGGTTGGCGCTCACCGGCGCGCCGGTGCTGTGGGCGATCGCGCGATGGTTCCTGCCGTCTCGGATCGAGGACGGCGAGACCCGGGAACGCGTGGCGAGGTGGGCCGCGTTCCGGCGGTTCCTGAAGCGCTTCTCGTCGCTGCCGGACGCGCCCGCCCTGGCGGTGATCATCTGGGAGCGGTACCTCGTGTACGCGACGGCGCTGGGCGTCGCGGATCGCGTCGCGAAGCAGGTCAAGGCCCTGGTGCCGGAGGCCGAGCTGCCGTCCGTCTGGGCCGGCGCGCCCGCGGGCCTGACGGGGTTCAGCTGGGCGAACTCGATCTCGACCGCCGCGCCGGTGACCGTCGGCATGATCGCGTCGTCGTCGTCCTCGGGCGTGTCATGGAGCGGCTCGAGTGGGAGCTTCTCGTCGTCGAGCGGGTTCTCGGGCGGTGGCTTCTCCGGTGGCGGTGGTGGCGGCGGTGGCGGCGGCGGTGGCGGCGCCGGGTGAGGCCCGGTCCTCCCGCCTACTTCTTGCCGAACAGCGTCCCGAGCACGTTGCGGATCACGGCCTGACCCTCTCGAGACGTCGCGATCTTCGTCCCCGCCTTCACGATGTCCCCGACGTCCACCCCCGCGTCCTTCTTCGCGGCCGGCGTGCGTCCGCTCTCCTGACCTCGCCCGCCCGACCTGGCAGCCTGGCCACCGGTCCCAGCCGTCGATACCTGTGCCGCCGCGATCCGCGCGGAGATCATCTCGTGTGCGCTCTCGCGGTCGATCGCCTGCGCGTACTTCGCGGTCAGCGGGCTCGCGGCGATCATCTGCTGCTGCGCGGCCGGGTCCATCGCCGCCATCAGCGAGTCCGGCGGGATCAGCACGGTCCACGCCACCGGTGTCGGAACCCCGCGGGGCGAGAGCACCGTGACGAACGCCTCGCCGATCCCCAGGGCCTGCACGTCGCGTTCGATGTCGTAGTCCTGCGTGATCGGGAACGTCCGCGCGGCCTTGTGCAGGTTGTCGGCGTCCTCGGGCGTGAACGCGCGCAGGGCGTGCTGGACCCGGTTCCCGAGCTGCGCCAGGACCTTCGGCGCGACGTCGGTCGGCGACTGGGTGACCAGGTACAGCCCGACACCCTTCGAGCGGATCAGACGCGCGACCAGCTCGACCTGGTCGAGCAGCGCCTCCGAAGCCTGATCGAACAGCAGGTGCGCTTCGTCGAAGAAGAACGCGAGCTTCGGCTTCGGCTGATCGCCGACCTCGGGAAGCGACGCGTAGAGCTGGGCGAGCATCCACAGCATGAACGTCGAGAACAGTGACGGCTTGTCCATCACGTCGGACAGCTCGAGCACGTGGATCACGCCGGTCCCGTCGGGGTTCATCGTCAGCAGGTCGTGGACGTCGAACTCCGGTTCGCCGAAGAACGCGCCGGCGCCCTGCTGCTCGAGCGTGATGATCGAACGCTGGATCACGCCGAGCGTCGCCGTCGCCAGGTTCCCGTACGCGGCGAGCTCCGGCTTCGCCTCGTCGGAGCCGAGGAACTGCAGCGTCGTCTTCAGATCCGCCAGGTCCAGCAGCGGGAGCCGGTTGTCGTCGCAGTACTTGAACACCAGCGAGAGCACCGAGGTCTGCGTGTCGTTCAGGTCGAGGACCTTCGCCAGCAGCAGCGGCCCGAACGAATGCACGGTCGCGCGGACCTGCGCGCCCAGCTTGCCCGAGAGCGACAAGAGCTCGATCCGGTGGGCTTTCGGCGTCATCGTCCAGCCGATCTGCTGGCAGCGCGCCTGGACCTTCGGGTTCGTCGCGTCACCCGGCGCGCCGAGCCCGGTGAGGTCGCCCTTGACGTCGGCGACGAACACCGGCACGCCCGCATCCGACAGCTGGCTGGCGAGGACCTGCAGGGTCTTGGTCTTGCCCGTGCCCGTCGCGCCGGCGATCAGCCCGTGGCGGTTCGCCATCGAGTGCGCCAGCAGGACCGGAACCCCCTGCAGGGTCTCGTTCTCTCGGAAGGGGAAGCCGAGCGTCAGGGCCGGCTCCTGCAGCGCGTAGCCGTCCTGCATCTCCTTCGTGAACGCCTGATCCATTGGCCGTCAGCCTCCCTCGGGGTGAGGACCGGGATATAGCACGGATGGAGCGCGGGCGTCCCGGGAGGAGATCCCGCGGCTGCGCGGCTACGATGGCCGCCCGATGGCGATGAGCGTGCTGGATCGGTCGAACGACCTGCTGGACCACGCCGTGGCGCTCCGGCGCCGGATCCACCGTCACCCGGAGCTGGGGCTCCAGCTGCCGCGCACGCAGGCGGCGGTGCTGGAGGCGCTGGACGGCCTCGGGTACGAGGTTCGAATCGGCGAACGGTGTTCGTCCGTGGTCGCGACGCTCGACGGCCCGCAGGACGGCCCGACCGTGCTCCTGCGGGCGGACATGGACGCGCTGCCGATGCGCGAGGAGACCGGCTTGGAGTTCGCCTCCGAGGTCGACGGCGCGATGCACGCGTGCGGGCACGACGCGCACACCGCGATGCTCGCCGTGGCCGCGCGGGTGATCGCGGCGCACCGCGACGAGCTCCACGGCCGCGTGCTGCTGATGTTCCAGCCTGGCGAGGAGGGACATTTCGGCGCGCCGGCCATGATCGACGAAGGCCTCCTGGACGGCGACCGGCCGCCCACGGCGGCGTTCGCGATCCACCAGACGACCGCGGAGCGCGCTGGCCACGTCGCGACGAAGGGCGGCCCGCTGGCTGCGTCCGCCGACACGTTGCGGATCCTGATCCGCGGTCGGGGCGGTCACGCATCCGCGCCGCACATGACGCTCGATCCGGTGCCGGTCGCGTTCGAGATCGGGCTCGCGCTGCAGACGATGGTCACGCGGCGGATCAGCGTCTTCGACCCTGCCGTGGTGACGATCGCGCACGTCGACGCCGGGACGACGGACAACGTGATCCCCGAGCGGGCGACGATGCTCGGGACGATCCGCGCGCTGTCGGCGGCCACGCGCGAGGAGGTCCACGCGAGCGTCCGGCGCGTCGCCGAGCACGTCGCGGCCGCCCACGAGATGGAGGCCGTGGTCACGATCGAGGACGGCTATCCGCCGACCGTCAACGACCACGGGATGGCGGCCGCGGCGCTGCAGGTCGCGCGCGAGTTGTTCGGCGACGAACGCGTCCGCGAGATGCGCGCCCCGCTGATGGGCGCCGAGGACTTCTCGTACGTCCTCCAACGCGTGCCGGGCGCGATGCTCCGGCTGGGGACCGCACCGCCGGGGGTCGAACCCGTCGCGCCGAACCATTCGAACCGCATGGTGCTCCACGAGCCGGCGATGGCCGCCGGCATCGCCCTGTACGCCGCGCTGGCCCTGCGACACCTCGACGGTTCGGCCTGACCCGTGTCGCCGCGGATCGCCGAGGGCCGTAAACGGCTGAGGCCTCGCCGCGCGTCCATGTCGCGTATGGACGACGGTGAGCGCGGCCTGACGACGGTGATCGACCCACTCGTCGGGCCTGCGGCCGAGGACGGGCGCGGGGACTTCGAACGGTTCTTCGCCGAGCACCACCTCGCCCTCTACCGGGCGCTCTGGCTGGTGACCCGGAACCGGCACGAGGCGGAGGAGATCGCGCAGGACGCGTTCCTGCGGATCTGGGAGCGCTGGCCTCGGGTGTCGAACCTGCCCGACCCGACCGGCTACCTCTACCGGACCGCGATGAACGTCTACCGCAGCGGGCTGCGGCGGGCCGCGGTCGCGCTCCGCAAGACGGTCCGGGCGATGCCGCCCGACGATCAGCTCGCGGCGGTCGAGGGCCGGGACGCCGCCGTCCGTGCGATGGCGTCGCTCACGCCGCGACAGCGCGCTGCCGTGGTGCTGACCGACGTGCTGGGACTGACGTCGGAGGAGGCCGCCGGCGCGCTCGGGGTGAAGGCCGTGACCGTCCGGGTCCTGGCCGCACGCGGGCGCGAGGCGCTCCGGAGCACGATGAGCGAAGGCGAGGGTGGAGACGATGGGTAGCGGAAGCGATGTGGGGGACCGGCTCCGTCGTTCGACGCAGGAGGTGAACCCGCCCGACGGCGATCCGTTCGAACGACTGCAGCGGCGGCGCGCGCGAAAGCACCGGCGCGAACGGCTGCTGGCCGGCGGGATCTCCGTGGCGTTGGTCGGAGCGTTGATCGCCGGTTCGCTGATGGTCCTGCACGGCACCCGGACGCGCGCCGGCGGCGCGGCCTCCGGTGGCGCGGCCTCCGGCGGCGGCCCGAGCGTCCCGGTGGAGCTCCAGCCCGGCCAGTACCTCTACATGAAGCAGACGCTCGTCCTGCATGGGGACACGTTCACGACCGAGACGTGGTGGGCGACCGACGGGTCCGGCCGGCAGCGGATCACGTGTTCGACGAAGGACTGCGTCACCGACTCGGGCCCCGGGTACACGTCGGCGTACGGGACCGAGGGCGACGAGACGTTCGGCCCGGGGCGGTTCCCGACGGATGACGACCTGACGGGACTGTCGACCGACCCGGACACGCTTCGGCAGCAGCTGATCGATCGAACCGCGCCCGGCGGGCGGTCACCCGAACCCGCGTTCTCGCCCGGGCCGGAGCTGGGGCCTGGGGTGACGGTCGGTGGCCTGCTGTCCGCGATCGCGAACATCCTGCAGGATCCGAACGGTCAGCCGGCCCTGAAGGCCGCGGTCTTCGAGGTGGCCGCCGGCGTGCCCGGGGTCGACGTCCGAACCGGAACCACGGACCCGGACGGTCGCGTCGCCACGTCACTGAGGTTCCCGGTCGAGTTCGGCGCGACGTTCGACTACTACTTCGATCCCACGACCGAGCTCCTGATGGGGTACGCACCCACCGGGACCGAGTACTTCACCGAGTTCGACCAGGGGATCGTCGGCTCGACGGACATCACGCCGACCGGCGACCAGTGGGTGTTCCCGCCGGCGACGCCGTAGGTCCAAACCCGGCCCGGAGCGGCTCGGGTTGCCCGTTCGCGATCGCTCGTTACGATGGCGCCGTGTCCGCCACCGAGGCGCTCGCCAGCGGGAACCGAGCCCTGCAGTCGTGGTCGTGGGACGAGGCCCGCCAGGCGTTCCAGGCGGCCGTGGACGAGGAACCGAGCGCGGAGGCCTACGACGGGCTCGCGACCGCCGCGGCGCTCCTGGACGACGGCACCGCGGCGATCGCCGCGCGTGAGGCCGCCTACCGCCTGTACCGGGAGCGCGGCGACGACGCGTCCGCCGCCCGTGCCGCCATCACGCTCGCCACGTTCGCCATGGACTTCCGCGCCGAACCGGCGGTCGCGTCCGGCTGGCTCGAACGCGCCGGCGCGCTGGTCCGGGACGAGCCCGACTCTCCGACGACGGCCGCGGTGGTCGGCCTGCAGGGCTACATGGCGTGGGCGTTCGACAAGGATCTCGAGCGCGCGCTGACCCTCTGCCGCACGTCGCTCGACATCGCGCGCTCGGTCGGCGAGATCCACACCGAGATGCTGGCCACGGGATGCCTCGGCCTGGTGCTGGTCAGCTCGGGCAGCGTCGCCGAGGGCATGAGGCTGCTCGACCTGGCCGCCGCCGCGGCGGTGGGCGGCGAGCTGCCGGACCGGGAGGCCGCGGTGAACGTCTGCTGCTTCCTGGTGACCGCCTGCGCGCGGGTCCGCGACTACGACCGGACGGCCGAATGGTCCGGCCACGTGCTGGACATGGCGACCGGGTGGACGAACGTCGCGATGTTCAGCATCCCTCGGGTCGAGAACGCCGAGGCGCTGATCTGGTGGGGTCGGTGGGACGAGGCCGAACGCCATCTGCTCGGCGTGATCGTCGATTCTGAACGCCGTCCGGCCGGCGCGGCGTACGCCTCGCTCCGCCTAGCCGACCTGCGGCGGCGCCAGGGGCGGTTCGACGACGCGGAAGCGTTGCTGGACGAACTCGATGCCCGGCCCCACCGATCCGGCCTCGCGTACCACACGGTCGCGGCGCGGGCGGCGCTGGCGCTCGACCGGGGCGACCCGGGCCGGGCGCTGGAGGCCGCGGAGCGCTTCCTCCGGGGGGTCCCGCCCGAGTACCCCGTCGAGCTGATCGGCGCCGCTCGAGGTCCTGGCCGCCGCGCGCGCGGCGACCGGCGATGCGGAGGGCGCATCCGCGGCATCCCGGTGATATGAAGACCGAACGACGGGACTGGCGCCTTACTCACGAGCCCGTTGGCGCCACGTATCACGAGCTGCTCGCTTGCGCCTCGGTGGCTACAACCTCGCTCGGACTGATTACATACGCCTCACGCCAACTTAGCCAGGATGGGCTGCTGGTCGACCTATCGCAGTACAAGAAGTCAAGCAAGACCGTAACGGCTTGGCCTGGAAGCACACTTGCGGACGGTTATGTCGCCGAACTTGAGACCTTCGATTACGATTCGGCCGTGGCCGCAGTCCTCCTTCGCTATACACGCCGGCTCTACGATTGGGGATACCCATACCTCCCAGACGACCCGCACTGGCTGCGGAAGGACGGATCACTCTGGCTGGGAACGATTGTTCATGAGGAAGTCGCTTGGCTGGAATTGTCCTCTGCCGAGCGAGCCGCGATTGAACAGTCGTCGCCTTCTGTGTCGGAGTTGCTGATACCTGCCTGAGGGCATTTGGATTCGTCAATCACGACCTTGCGAGCCGGATGACCAGGCCACGGTCTCCGGGACCACGACGACGTACGCCTACGACTGGGACGGCAACCGCCTCTCGGCGAGCACCGGGGGCACCACGACGAGCTACCGCTGGGACACGAACGATCCTGGCGACCGAGACCGACGGCTCGGGCTCGACGCTCCGGGGCTACGATTACGGTTGGGGACTGGGACTCGATGACGACCGACGCAGGCACGACGTTCTACGACCACCGCGACGCCTACGTCAACGCCGCGAACATCACGACCTCGGGGCGGCTCGACCCGCTGGACGTACGCCTACGGCGCGTTCGGGGTCGCGACCTCGGCGACGTCCTCCGGTGGGAGCCCGCCGACGAACGTGACGCGCTTCGATTCGCAGTTGCTCGATCCGGCGAACTCGCTATATGACCTGCGGCGGGCGTCTACGACCCCTCGCTCGGACGGTTCCTGCAGCAAGAGCCGGTGCCGAACCCGCTGACGACACCGTACACGGGGGCTACGTGTATGCGACGAACCACCCGACGACGCTGAGCGATCCGTCCGGCACGCCGATCGGTCCCCCGGGCAACTTCAACCGGAGTGGCAGCTTCCTTGGCGACTGGTGGGCCGGGGACAAAGAGCCATACGCCGATTGGAAAGCGGACCGACGGCACCGAACGTCGTTGGTGGACTAATGATTGCCGCTGACGGGGGCGCGCTCGCCTGCTTCTACGCATTCGCCGCTTGCGCGACGGCCCTGTCGTCGTCCGTCGCTGTGTCCGTGGGTGCTCCAATGCGCGCAGGCAGCGTCCGCTAATCTTCAACTCGCGAATGGAGTCGCTGAGCAACGGGCGGCACGCTCGTGGAGGCCGGAGGCGATGGCTAGGTCATCCAAGCCGGCAACATCGTCATACGAGTCATGAATTCGGGAGGAGGACGAGTGGACTATTGGAAGTTGTCGGTGGGCCGGGAAAGCGGCCCATACGGCAAGCGGCGCCGCTACGAACGATCCGGCGCTCACGCACAACCCGATTACGTCTACGTCGCTGGACGACATCATGAACATCTTTCGGAGGCTGAGGCAATGAGTACGTTGAATGCGCTGTGGGGCGGAACTCTTCGACGCATTGAGATTGCCCTATAAGACCGAGCGGTCGTGCTGAGTGTGGATGTGTCGCATGAGAGGGCCGTTCTGCTGAGCGACATGCTATGAGACTCGGGAGGTGACGGAACTGAGGTTTGCCAACTCTCTCGAGTCGAACTACGTTGAGACGACTGAAGTGCGTGTGCGTCCCGCTCCGCCGGACCAGTGGGAATTGGAGTTCGTGTTGTGGGTTGAGAAATCGCAATTGACCATACGATGCACGAGAGTCTTGCTAGACGACGAAGTGCCGGTCGAAGTCATTGATGGTATCTGAGCCGTGTCCGGCCTGAACGTGGGCACTATGATCTAGGGTGCCGTGCTGGCGTTCGGATCGCTCGATTGAGGAAGGAGTCCTGCAGCTCCTATCCGACTGATGGCCTTGGGTACTGCGGGTCAGGCACCGTCGGGATGGCTGCCGGTCGTCTAAGCCGCTCGTTCGCCGGCATCGGAACTCAACCCAGGCCACATCCGACGCCCTCGGAGCCGGTGCGCCTCGGCGGGCGGGCCCCCATCCCGTGCGGGCGTAGACCCGATGTTCTCCGCGGGGGAATCGTCTGGTCGCCTGGGTCGTGCTAGCGGCCAGCGCACCGGGAAGTCGTCTGGACCCGCTTTCGGGAACATCAGCGACTCCACCGAAGTGGGGGAACACCAGAGCCTCCACCATTCCCAGGGCGATTCACTGGGCAGGTCGTCGCGCGCGGCGTCCTAATCAGTGCCTGGTCCCACCATCCGGTCGGGCCGGACCCACTCGTCGAACTGCTCGGGCGTGAGGTAGCCGAGCGCGACGGCCGTCTCCTTCAGCGTCGAGCCCTCCTGGTGTGCCTTCTTCGCGATCTCGGCCGCCTTGTCGTAGCCGATGTGCGGCGCCAGCGCCGTCACGAGCATCAGCGACCGGCCGACCAAATCGGCGATCCGTTCCTCGTTCGCATGGATGCCTTCGACGCAGAACTCACGGAACGTCCGGCACGCGTCCGAGAGCAGGCGCACGCTGTGCAGGAAGTTCCGGATCATCACGGGCTTGAACACGTTCAGCTCGAAGTTCCCCTGGGAGCCCGCGACCTCGATCGCCGCGTCGTTGCCGAACACCTGAACGCAGACCATCGTCATCGCCTCGGACTGGGTGGGGTTCACCTTGCCGGGCATGATCGACGAGCCCGGTTCGTTCTCCGGGAGCTCCAGCTCGCCCAAGCCCGAACGCGGGCCGGAGGCGAGCCAGCGGATGTCGTTCGCGATCTTCATGAGCGACACCGCGAGCGTCCGGATCGCGCCGTGGGCGAACACCAGCGCGTCGTGGGCGGCGAGCGCCGCGAACGCGTTCGGCGCGGCGACGAACGGCAGGCCGGCGAGCTCGGCGATCCGCCCGGCGACGTCGTCGCCGAACCCCGCCGGCGCGTTGAGGCCGGTGCCGACCGCGGTGCCGCCGATCGCCAGCTCGTACAGGCCCGGAAGGGTCGCCTCGAGACGCGCGAGGTCGGCGTCGAGCTGCGCGACGTAGCCGGAGAACTCCTGCCCGAGCGTCAGCGGCACGGCGTCCTGAAGGTGCGTCCGGCCGATCTTCACGATGCCGTCGAAATCCGCGCGCTTCGCGTCCAGCGCATCGCGCAACTGACGGACGCTGGGGAGCAGGAGTTCGACCACCGCGGTCGCCGCCGCGACGTGCATCGCCGTCGGGAACGTGTCGTTCGACGACTGGCTCATGTTCACGTCGTCGTTCGGGTGGATCGGCTGCTTCGAACCCATCACGCCGCCGGCCAGCTCGATCGCGCGGTTCGAGATGACCTCGTTCGCGTTCATGTTCGACTGCGTGCCCGAACCCGTCTGCCAGACGAACAACGGGAAGTGCTCGTCGAGCGCGCCGTCGATGACTTCGTCAGCTGCCTTTACTATCAGTGCGGCCCTGTCGGCCGGCAGCAGTCCGCGGTCGGCGTTCGCCTGCGCCGCAGCCTTCTTCAGGACGCCGAAGGCGCGGATCACCTCGACGGGCATGCGGTCGCCGGCGGCGTCGCCGATCGCGAAGTGATGCAGCGAACGTTCGGTCTGCGCGCCCCAGTAGCGGTCGGCGGCGACCTCGACCGCACCCATGCTGTCGGTCTCGGTTCTCGTCGGCGTTCCGGGTGCGTCGGCGGACATCGCGTCAGCCAGCCTAGTCCGCTGATCGAGGTCCCGATCGGTCGACGACGGGCTCGGGTGCCCGTGTCCTGCTGGGAGCGACCTACCAGGGCTCCGCGAGCCGCACGACCTCACGGAGGAAGGGGACCTCGTCGCCCTCATCGGGTTCGTCCATCCGTTCGGCGTAACGCCGGCCGTCCCACACGGCCGCCGCGATCGTCCCGGGGACGAGCGCGTCGCCGACGGCTCGGACGGAAGTCAGGCCGGAGTCGGGCCACTCCTCCGCCCGCGACGTGAGGGCCGTGGCCAGCCGGTCCTCGGGCAGCCGCGCGGTGACCACGACCAGAGCGTCGCACCCGATCTTCGACTCCTCGTCGGTGTAGACGCACGCCGTGCGGGCGACGCCCGGCTCGGCGCCGACGAGCGCCCGCGATGTCGCGACCCTGACGCCCAGTTCCAGGACGCGACGTTGGATCCGTTCCTGTTCCATCGTGTTCGTCGTCCACTCGGACACGCGCGCCGCGGGCGTCACGAACGTCACGGCGAACCCCTCGCGGGCGAGCAGTTCGGCCAGGACGCCCCCCATGTAGTAGTGGTCGTCGTCGAAGAGCACCACGCGCTCGCCGCCGGGACGCGCGCCGGCCATCAGGTCGTCCGGGGTCAGGACCTGGACGCCGTCGCCGAACGACAGGCCCTTGGGGTGCCAGCGCCCGCCGGCGTCAGCCCGCCATCGTGAGCCCGTCGCCACGGCCACATGGTCGAAGTCGTACGAGAGCACCTCGTCGACCGTCACCTCGCTCCCGAGGGCGATGTCGACGTTCGGCAGGCGTTCGATCTGGGACTGGCGGTAGTCCAGCACGCGGATCCACGCCGCGAGACCTGGGAGGCGTGCCTCCCGCGCGACGCGGCCGCCGAGCGAATCCGTCGCGTCCGCCAGCATGACCTCGTAGCCGCGCTTCCCGAGCGCCTGGGCTGCCTCCAGCCCGGCCGGGCCGGCGCCGACCACCAGGACCCTCGCGTCCGTGTCCCTCGGGCGGATCCGTTCCGGATGCCACCCGCGGCGCCACTCCTCGCCCATCGACGGGTTCTGCGTGCAGCGGATCGGCGTGATCGTGCCGTCGCCGGCCACACAGATGTTGCAGCCGATGCACTCGCGGATGTCCTCGTACCGGCCCTCCTCGATCTTCACCGGGAGGAACGGATCCGCGATCGACGGCCGGGCGGCGCCGATGAAGTCCAGGACGCCGCTTCGGATCATCCGCACCATCGTGTCCGCCGACGTGAAGCGACCGACGCCGACGACGGGCTTCGTGGTCAGGACCTTCAGCCCGCGCACGTATGCCTCCTGGGCGCCCTCCTCGCCGAACCGGGACGTGACCGAGTCGTCCTCCCAGGCTCCGGCGACGAAGTCCCACAGGTCGGGCAGCTCGCCGACGAGCCCGAGGACCGCTTCGATGTCACCACGCCCGAGGCCTTCGTCGCCGGCCAGCTCGTCGACCATGATCCGGCACGCGACCGCCGCCCTCCCGTCGACCTCCTCCACGGTGTCCTCCAGCACCTCCCGGAGGAGGCGGGCGCGGTTCGCGATGCTCCCGCCGTAGCCATCCGTGCGCCCGTTCAGCCGAGGCGACAGGAACTGCCCGATCGTGTTCAGCCCGTGCGCGGCGTAGACGTAGACCAGGTCGAACCCCGCTTGGAGCGAACGCCGGACGGCCGCGCGGTGCCGGCGCCGAAGGACCGCGATGTCGTCGAGCCCCATCTCGCGGACCTGGACCGGGTCGAACGTCTCGACCGGCAGGTTTCCCACGCTCACGCCGGCCTCGCGGCTGTAGAGGTTCGCGCTGGTCCGGCCGTTGTGGCACAGCTCGATCCCGGCGAGCGATCCGTGTTCGTGGATCTTTTCCGCCTGCCGGGCGAGGGCCGGGATGTCGGCGTCGTCCCACAGGCGGCCCTCGACGTACGGCGAGACCTCGGAGGACGGGTGGATCTCGACCTCCTCGGTGCAGACGACCGCCCAGCCGCCTTCGGCCTTGATGCCGCGCATCACCGCGAGCGCGGTTGGATCGCGGTGGCCCATCCCGTTGCAGTGCGGGACCTGGAAGAAGCGGTTGCGCGCCGTCGCCGGTCCGATCCGGACCGGTTCGAACAACACGTCGTGCCTGGGATCGCGCATATCGCCTGTACCGATTCCTGAACGGCCGTTCAAAGCTGCCGGCGGGCATCATCCCACACGGGGCCGGAGGGTCGCCGCCCGGCCTTCGGCGCGGAGGCCGTTCGGCCCCGAGCGCTCGAACCTGGCCCTCGCTACGCTGGCTCGGCAGACCGAAGCGGGAGGATCCAGGCGACGGAGACGAACGACATCGCGAGTGCGGCCGTCGCGGAGGGGCGTCAGGACGGCAACCCCGTGCTGAACTGCCGCGACCTGCGGAAATCGTTCGACGACCTGGTCGCCGTCGACGGGGTGGGGTTCGACATCGCGCCGGGCGAGACCTATGGACTGCTCGGGCCGAACGGCGCCGGGAAGACGACGACGATCTCGATGGTCGCGGGGCTCCTGGAACGCGACCGGGGCGAGGTGATCGTCGACGGCCGGCCGCTCACCACGACGAGCGTCCGGGCGAAAGGCGCGATCGGCTACGTGCCACAGGACCTGGCGATCTACCCGGACCTCTCCGGCGCGGAGAACCTGCGGTTCTTCGCCCGGCTCTACGGCATGTCGCCGGCCGACGCGCGTCGTCGCAGCGACGAGATCCTGGACGTGATCGGCCTGCGAGACCGGGGCGGCGACCGCACGAAGACGTACTCGGGCGGGATGAAGCGGCGGCTGAACATCGGGATCGGCCTGCTGCACCGGCCGAAGCTGTTGATCCTGGACGAGCCCACGGTCGGTGTCGATCCGCAGAGCCGCAACGCGATCCTGGAGAGCGTGGAGGGCCTCTCGGCGCAGGGGATGGCGGTCCTGTACACGACGCACTACATGGAGGAGGCCGAACGCCTCTGCGACCGCGTCGGCATCATCGACCAGGGACAGCTGAAGGCCGAAGGCACGCGGCGCGAGCTGGTCGGCCTGGTGGGCGAACGCGACCGCGTGTCGCTGGACGCCGCCGGCGACCTGGAGGCCGCGGCCGCCGCGTGCCGAGCGCTCCCGGCCGTGCGGGACGCGAGCGCCGCCGACGGTTCGATCCAGCTGGTCGTGGACGACGCGCGGACGGCGCTGCCCGAGCTGCTCCAGGCCGTGACGTCGGCCGGCGTTCGGATCCGCAGCGTCGAGGTGACGGAGCCGAACCTCGAGGCCGTGTTCCTCCACCTGACCGGCAAGGCGCTCAGGGACTGAAGGGCTGGCGGACGGATGCGAGCGGCCCTGCTGATCGCGGCGAAGGACCTCCGGGAGCGGTTGCGCGACCGGTCCGCCCTGATGTTCGCGTTCGTCGTGCCGCTCGGGCTGGCGTTCATCTTCAGCAGGATCCTGGGCGGCGTCGCGAGCGGCCAGGACGTCTTCTCCTACGGCGTCGTCGACCTGGACCACGGGTCGGCGTCGCACGCGTTCGTCGACGACGTGTTGGGCGGCGTGGCGCGCCAGGGTGTGATCGACGTCCGGACGATCGGCACGCAGGCGCGGGCGCGCGCGATGGCCGCGGACGGAACGGTCGACGCCGTGTTCGTGATCCCCGCGGGGTTCACGGCCGCGACACAGTCCGGGGACCGGCGGGCGTCGATCCTGGTGGTCGGCAACGTGGACGCGTCGATCGCGAGACAGGTGGCCCGCTCGATCGCGGAGGCATACACGGCGAACCTGAACGCCGTCCGTCTGTCGGTCGCGGCGGTGGTCGCCACGCTCCCATCAGGCCCCGCGGAGGGCGGGCCGGGCGCAGCGCTGCTCGCGGGGCTCGCGCACAAGGCGGCCGCGATGAGCGAACCCGTGACGCTCCGCGACATCACGGCCGCGACGAAACAGCTCGACGCGACCACCTACCTGGCCGCGGGGATGGCGGTGTTCTTCCTGTTCTTCACGGTGCAGTTCGGCGTCTCGAGCCTGCTGGAGGAACGCAACGACGGGACCCTCGTCCGGCTGCTCGCGGCGCCGATCCCACGGGCGTCGATCCTGGCCGGGAAGATGCTCACGAGCTTCGTGCTCGGCTGCATCTCGATGTCGGTGCTGGCGATCGCCTCGACGCTGCTGTTCGGCGCGGACTGGGGGAACGTCGCCGGCGTCGGGGTCCTGATCGTGTGCGGCGTGCTCGCCGCGATGGGGATCATGGCCTTGGTCGCGACCATGGCGAAGACCGCCGAGCAGGCCGGGAACTGGCAGGCGATCATCGCGGTGATCCTCGGCCTCTTGGGCGGGACCTTCTTCGCGATCTCGCAGGCGCCGCCGTTCCTCGCGAAGCTCAGCCTCATCACGCCGCAGGCGTGGTTCATGCGTGGGCTCGGCGACCTCCACGGCGGCGGCCTCTCGACAGTGGTCGTGCCGGCGCTGGCGATGCTCGCGTTCGCGGCGGTGACGGGCGGGATCGCGGTGTCCAGGCTGGACCGGATCACGAGGCTGTCGCGATGAAGGCGCTCGCGATCGCCGGGATGAACCTCCGACGCCAGTTCCGCGAGCCGGCGAACATCTTCTTCGTGTTCGTCTTCCCGCTGCTCCTGATCCTGATCCTGGGGGCGGCGTTCGGGGCCGGCGCGTCGCCGAAGCTCGGCGTCGTGGCGGTGCGGGTCGGGCCGCTCGGGACGCAGCTGGTCGGCGCGCTCGACGCGACGGCGGACCTGGACGTCGTGCGGTTCGATGAACGCGACGCGCTGCTCACGGCCGTGGAGCGCGGGACGGTACAGGCCGGCATCGTGGTGCCGGCCGGGTACGACGCGTCGCTGCGGGCCGGGCGCGCCGTGACGGTCGCGTACGTGTCGTCGCCGAACGATCTGGCGAAGCAGCTGTCCCAGACGGTCGACTCGTCGATCGCGCGGCAGAACGCCGTGGTCCGCGCGGCGCGGTTCGCGCAGGCGAACGGGATCGCGCCCGGGGCCGGCCTGTCGACCGAGGCGGCGATCGCGCTGGCCGAACGGCTCCAGCGAGCGGTCCCCGCGATCCAGGTCCGCGCGGTCATCGCCGGAACGTCGGCGTTCCCCGCGACGAGCGGGCGGTTCGACCTGACCGCCAGCACGGAGCTGCTGCTGTTCGTGTTCCTGACCTCGTTGACGGGTGCCGTCGCACTGATCGAGACGCGGCGCCTCGGGGTCTCGCGCCGGATGCTGTCCACGCCGACGCCGGTGAGCACGATCCTCGGCGGCGAGACGCTCGGGCGGTTCGGCGTCGCGATGGTGCAGGGGCTGTTCATCATGCTGGGCTCGGCGCTGTTGTTCGGCGTGAACTGGGGTCAGCCGCTGGGCGCGGCGGCGATCCTGATCTCCTTCTCGCTGGTCGGGGCCGGCGCGGGCATGCTGCTGGGGTCGATCGCGCGCTCGGAGCAGCAGGCGATCCCGTTCGGCCTGTTGCTGGGGATCGGGCTCGGCGCGCTCGGCGGCTGCATGGTCCCGCTGCAGATCTTCACGCCGGGGATGCGCCGCATCGCGCACGTGACGCCGCAAGCATGGGCGAACGACGCCTTCTCGGCCCTGCTGGCGCACGGCGGCTCGATCGTGACGGTCGCGCGGTACGTCGCGATCCTGCTCGCGTACGCGGCGGTGCTCCTGGCGGTCGCGACGTGGCGCCTGCGCCGCACGCTCACGGCCTGACGATGCCTCATCCGCCGTCGGGGGCCGTTCAGCGCGGGCCCAGGCGGCGCGGGAGCCGTCCGGCCACCGGGAACAGCGCGAAGCCCGCGACCGCGGCCAGCGCGAACGCGCCGCTGAGCCCCGCCGCCAGCGACACGCCGGCCGCCGCCGCCAGGGCCACGGCCGACCCGCCGAGCCCCGGACCGAGCGACGCCCCGAACGTGTCGGAGAGCGCGGCCGAGGCGACCACCGAGGTCTGGCGGCCCGGTTCGGCCTGATCCATCGCCACGAGCGGGATCGTCGGGAAGCCGATCCCCATCCCGACCCCGCCGATCGTCCACGCGACGTAGGCGACGGCGAGCGGCACGCTCGGGTTCAGGGTCGCCCAGACGCCCGCGACGCCGACCAGGATCAGGACGCCGGCCAGCGAGATCAGCCAGCCGGGCGAACGGCCCGCGATCGCGCGCGCCTGCCACCACGTCCCGGCCGTCCACGCGATCGCCGAGAGCGTCACGACCACGCCGGCGACCGCGACGCTCTGCCCGCGAACCCGTTGCAAGAGCAGCGGGACGAACCCGTCGACGCCGAAGTAGACGAAGCTCAGCAGGAACGCGGCCGCCACCGCCGCCGGGAGCCCCCGGCGCGCGGTGAGCGAGCCGGCGGGGAGGATCCGGCGCAGCGTCGGGATCAGGATCGCGATCCCGGCGGCGGCCAGCGGGATGGTCCACCACTCGAGGTCCGTCAGCGCGAACAGGAGCGCGCCCGCCCCGACCGCCAGCAGCACGATCCAGACGATGCCGACGCTCGGTTCGGATGAACGCGTCGGCCGCGTTCCGCGCAGCTCGGGCAGCACCAGGACGGCGGCGACCAGCACGAACGGCAACGAGACGAGGAACGCGTAGCGCCAGCCGACGGTGCTCGCGAACAGCGCGCCGAGCGGCGGCCCGATCACGCCCGGCACCACCCACGCCGCGGTGAGCAACGCGATGATCCGTGGCCGGAACGCGTCCGGGTACGTCTGCGCCACGGCCCCCAGCGACACCGCGTACTGGGCGCCCAGGCCCCAGCCCTGCAGGAACCGGCCGAGGATCAGCATCGGCATGTCCTGGGCGGTCGACGCGACCAGGGTTCCGGCGACGAAGATCACCAGCACCATCGACAGGGCAACCGCCGGGCCCCTCCGGTCGGCGAGCCGGCCCGTCGCGGGCAGGGCCACCATCGCGGCGAGCGGCGAGGCCGAGAGGGCCCATCCGTAGAGGTGCAGGCCGCCGAGGTCCCGGACGACGACCGGTAGCACCGTGATCACGATGAGCAGCTGGATCGCGGTGACGGTCTCGAGGACGACCAGGCCGACGGTGAGGCGGCCGTGGTGCCGCAGGACCTCGCGCCAGCCCGGCGCGATCGCCGGCTCGCCCGGCTCGCCCATCGGTTCGACGCCCCCCTGGACCGGTTCGCTCACCCCGACAGCGCCGCCCTCGCCGCGCCCCGTCCGGTTCGGACCGCGCCTTCCATGTAGCCCGCAACCCACTGGTCCGAACCGCAGACGTAGAACGGAGGCTCGTGCGTCCCGTGGAGCGGCCCGACCGCCATCACGTCGCCCGGATGCCAGCCGGTGATGTAGCCCTGCGTGAACGGGTCGAGCCCCCAGGTGCGTTCGAGGTACGCGTCCGGCTCGGGCACGTCGTCCGGCCCGAACAGCCGGGCGAGCTCGGCCAGCATCTCGGGGCGCCGGGTCGCCGGGTCCGTCGCGTGGAACGCGGCGAGCCGCTCCGGAGGAACGAGCGTCGACAGCACGCCGTCGTCGCGCTGCGGCCAGATCCCGCCGAGCACGTCCTCGGACGAGGCGAACCCGTTCCGGCCCCGTTCGAGCCAGAACGACGACGGGTACGCGACGACCACCTTCGCCGCCAGGGCGTGCCGCTGCCGTCGCAGCGACGCGAGCCTGGCGTCCGACACGCCGTCGATCGCGACATCACGCAGCGGGCCGACGGGCAGCGCGCTCACGACGGCCTCGGCGCGCAGGCGTTCGCCGCTCGCGAGCGTGACCGCGCAGCCTGACGCCGCGACCTGGATCGCCGTGACGGCGCAGCCGAACCGGATCCGGTCGCCCAGCTCAGCCGCGATCCTGAGGGCCACCGTGGCCGACCCCTCGGCCACGCGCAGCGTCTCCCACGAGAACTCGCTGTAGAAGCCCTCCGCGCCGGAGACCGCCATCTTGCGCGCCTCGGACAGCAGCGACGTTCGCCAGATCGAATCGCAGGCCAGCGCGAGATGCCCGATCTCCCTCGCGCGCAGGACCTCCGGCGGGCACCCCTGTTCGAGCATCCACCCGCCGAACGACAGCCGGTCCAGGCGGTCGGCGTCCGGGTGCGACCAGGGATCGTCCGGTTCGACCGTCCGCGTGAGCTCGCGGAACGCCTCTTCGCACCGGTGGGAGGCGTCCAGGTCGGCCGGCGACAGCCACGGTGGCTCTTCGCCGACGAACACCCCCTCCTGCAGGTCCCAGGTGGACTCGCCCGGGAGGGCGGCGTACGAGGGTTCGATCGTGAGGCCGAGCTCCGCCGCCAGCTCGAGGTACGCGGTCTGGAACTCGGCGACGACCTCGCCGCCCAACTGGAGGGTCCGCCCGTCGGGGAGCGTCGTCTGTTCGACCCTGCCGCCGGGCCGGTCGCGCGCCTCCAGCACCGTCACGTCGGCGCCGCCGCGCATCAGGTCACGGGCGCACGAGAGCCCCGCGAGCCCCGCGCCCAGAACCAGGACGTCGACCACGCAGCCTCCAACCATCGAACCGACCGATCGGCCGGACGATGGTCCCACAGGCGGGGCGAGGCCTGCCTACCGGAGCCGGTCCATCTCCTGACGGATCCGGTCCTCCGAGTAGTCCTGGCGCCGGTAGACGTCCCACGCGTTGAACGCGACACCGATCCCCCAGCCCATGATCGGGAAGATCGGCCAGAAGAAGCCCTGGCCACTGACCGCCCAGATCGCGACCAGGAAGGCGTTCACCAGGACGTACGCGAGCAGGTGGGCGTGGAAGTCGGTCCGCTTGCGCAGCCGCGTGATCGCCTGCTGGCGGAGCCGCTCCTCGTGGTCGGTCACGGCGTCGGAGCGCTCGTCGATCATGTCCATCACCTCCGGGATCGAGCGTGACACCACGTCCGACGCCGTGACGGAGCCGGGCGGCCCGGCGGCGGTGGGACGAACGGCCTCGCGGCCATGGACCGCGCAGACGCACGATGGTGGCGCGAACGATCGCTCGAGACGAGGAGGTGCGGCGATGGCGACCGCGGCACGAACGATGAACGGGAAGGGAACCACGACGAGGGCACGGCGGGCGGCCGCTCCAGGGCGGACGCCACGGCCCGTCGCGCACGAGGAAGAGGAGGAGCGGGCGTCCGGGGTGAAGACGGTCATCAACATGACCGAGATCACCCTGAACATCGGGCTGCCCTTCGTCGTCCGGGGATCCCTGGTGACCGCGAGGCGCGGGGCCCGGCGTGCGCTCCGGATGTTCCTGGAACAGCCCGCCGAACACGCGGCCTGATCGCGTCGAGCCCTGTCTCGGCGGATGCGGCCGCAGCCGCGGAGCGTCGCCACGAGTTCTCAACCCAGGCGGTTTGACGCCCGATGGCGTCATGGGTAGCGTCGGCGAGCCGGGTCCGACAAGGCAGACTGGAGGCCGCGACGGGTGTCGCGGCCTTCCGTGTCTACGAACAGGGAGTAGCAGGTGAGTGAGAGCGTCGCCACGACCCCCGAGGTCGTCGAGCCCGGCCGCGAGGGGTTCTTCCCAGCCGGATGGACGTCGCTCCCACCCGAGCACAACGTCGAGATGCCCTGGGGGGACGTCGATTCCGACGCGTACCTGACGCCGAACGACCGGTTCTTCGTGCGGAGCCATAGCTCGACACCGGCGATCGACCCGGGCACCTGGCGGCTGCGGATCGACGGCGACGCGGCTTCGCGTGGGATCGAGATCGCCTACGACGAACTGATCGCGATGCCCTCCATCACCTACGTCCGGGCGCTCGAGTGCGCGGGCAACGGCCGCGTACTGTTCGAGGCGACGCAGGGACGCACCCCGCCGGGCGCCATGTGGCGGCTCGGCGCGATCGGGGTCGCCGAGTGGACCGGCGTCCCGCTCGCCGCGATCCTGGAGCGAGCCGGGGTCGACCGATCCGCGCGCGAGGTCGTCCCCGAGGGCCTCGACGAGTTGCACGTTCGGAGGCCGCTCCCCCTGGAGCGCGCGATCGCCGCGGACGCGATCGTTGCGTTCGAGATGAACGGCGAACCCCTCCCGGCCGATCACGGGTTCCCGGCGCGGCTGATCGTGCCGGGCTGGGCGGCCGTGGCCAGCATCAAGTGGCTCGGCCGGCTCGAGGTCACCGCGCGGCCGTCGTTCACCTGGTGGAACACCGAGCACTACGTGCTCCGCGGCCCCGACTACGAGCCCGAGGGCCCCGGCGACGGCCAGGTGATCCGCGAACAGGTCATGAAGAGCGCGTTCGCGCTGCCGTGGCCGGCGCGCCTGAGCGCGGGCCGGCAGCGGGTCCACGGCCGCTCGTGGGCGCCGGACGCGGCGATCGCCATGGTCGAGGTGAGCGTCGACGGTGGCCGGACGTGGTTCGACGCGGATCTGCGTGAGCCGAACGTCCCCGGCGCATGGGTGCGGTGGTCGTTCGATTGGCTCGCGGAGCCCGGTTCGTTCGAGCTGCGCGCACGGGCGACGGATGCGCGCGGACGCTCGCAGCCGGACGAGGTTCCGTGGAACGAACGCGGGTACCTCTACGGCGGGGTCGTCGGGCACCCCGTGGAGGTGGTGGCCTCAGGCTGAGGGTCGCGCACGCCCGATCGCCAGCGCGACGCCCCGCCAGAGGAGCAGCAGGGCCAACGTCACCGCCAACGTCACGCCCAGGAACGCGAACTCGTCACCGTTCCAGGATCGGGTCAGGATGAGGGACCGGAGGATCACGCCCGCGGTGATGCCGATCGCCCAGGTCTCGAGGAACCGCGCGAGCCCCGGACGTGCATACGTTCGCAGCAGCGCGGCTGCGGCGAACCACCCGATCAGGATCGGTCCCGCGTTCCGAAGGAGACCGGCGACCGTGACCCCCTCCTCGTGATGCGCGAGGCCGAGCACCGCCCAGAGAACAAGCACGGCGCCGTCACCGATCGCCAGGGCGACCGGCGCGAGGGTGCGTTCGTTCCGAACCACGCTCATGACGGGCTCCATTCTGGTCGCCCGGACATCGGGGCGACCATTCGGTAAAGCAACCTGACCATCCGCGGGGTTCAGTGGCGGTTCGCCGGAAGCCGAGGATGATAGGCAGGATGGACAGCCTCCGCGGGAACCTCCTGATCGCCGGGCCGACGTTGTTCGACCCGAACTTCCGGCGCGCGGTCGTCCTGGTCGGCGAGCACACGGACGAGGGCGCGCTCGGCGTGGTGCTGAACCGACCGTCGCCCGCCACCGTGCAGGAGATCGTTCCCCCGTTGGCGCCGCTCGCGGGACCCGAAGAGCTGCTGTTCTTCGGCGGCCCGGTCCAGCCGGAGGCCGTCATCGTGCTGGCGGAGTTCGACGAACCCGATCGCGCCGAGATGCTCGTGCTGGACCGGATCGGGTTCCTGATCGGCGAGGTCGACCCCGACCAGACCGGGCCGATCGCCCGCGCCCGGATCTTCGCCGGCTACACGGGGTGGGGCCCGGGCCAGCTCGAGGCTGAGGTCGATGAGTCGTCGTGGCTGATCGGTCCCGCGGTGCCCGACGACGTGTTCGGCCCGGCGGACGCGGACCTGTGGCGCGTGGCCGTCAGGCGCAAGGGCCGCGGGTTCGCGACGCTGTCGCTGATGCCGGCCGACCCGACGATGAACTGACCGCGCCGGCCCGTCACGGCACGTCGCTGATCCGCCACTTCTTCCAGAACTTCTTCAGGTTCACCGGGTTGGGCAGCGTGTTTGCGAACGCCTGCACCTCGACCTTGAACGCGTCCGTCGTTGACCAGCCGAGGGCGTGTTCGACCGCATAGCCGTGGATGAACGTCGCCATCTCGTCCAGTCCGAGCGCATCGCCGAGGGCGTGTAGGGCGCACGACCCGATCGAGTACACGACCTGTCCGTACCAGCCCTGATGGACGTTCCAGTACGCCATCGGGTTCGTGATCCGGGCGTCATCCGCCGGGAACTGCTGGAGGTCGCAGCCGTTCCCGTCGTTCCCGAAGTACAGATCGGTCGCGTACGTCGCGAACGCCTCGTCGAGCCACGGTTCGGTGTACTGGTCGTCGCCGACCATGCCGAACCACCACTGGTGCCCCAGCTCGTGCACCAGCGGCGTGCTCCCGGCGTCGGTCATGACGAACTGCGGGTACTCCATCCCGCCGAACCTCGTGAAGACCCCGAGGACGACGTCGATCTCCTGGTACGGGTACGGGCCGAACCGGTCGGCGTGCGCGGCCATCGCGAGCTTCGACAGGGACAGCATGTTGTTCGCCTGCGTCTCCGAGATCGGGTCGGTCCACCACACCTTGACGAGGACGCCGGTCGAGGCGGGGCCCTCGACCTCCGACAGCGGTCCGGACGCCCAGGCGAAGTCGCGAACGTCGTCGGCTTCGATCGTCGTCGTCCGGGTCTTCCCGCTGACCGTGGACGACGTGACCGTGCCGGTCGCCGGGATCTTGAGCTTCTTGGGCGTGGTGAACGTGACGGTGAAGTCGCCGATCTGCGAGTAGAAGCTCTCGCCGTTCTCCGTGTAGGGCTCGAGGTGCCATCCCAGCGCGTCGTGGATCGCGAGGACCGGGATCGCGTTGCCGACCAGCGCCATCTTCCCGATCCGCCCGAACCGCCAATTGGTGTTCGGCGTGGTGATCGTGACCTTGAACGACAGCGTGGCGGTGTCGTTCTGCTGCAGCGGCGTCTTCAGCGTCACCGGGAGCGCCGTGCAGTCGACGTCGAGGTCGCCGGCCTTCCCGCCCTTGACCTTCGACACCTTGATCGGGAGGGGCTTCGCGCAGCCGGTCAGGCCGTTGTCCCAGAGGCGGATCCAGACCATGTCGAGCGGGACGGTACCGACGTTCGTGAACGCGACCTTCTCAGTGCCGCTCCAGACGAACCCGTCCTTGTCGCTCGTAAGGTCCAGCGTGTAGACCGGATCGGCCGGCGTCCGGATCCCTCGGGGGTCACCGGAGGCGGGCGACGACGCGGCCCAGGACGCCGTCGCTGGCACGATCAGGGCCGCCGCGACCAGGACGGTGGTCAGGAGCCCGAGTCGGCCCGTCGGCCGCCGGTTCCGTTCGCGTGCGTTCACGGGCTCCTCCTCGCGTTCGCGGCGATGCCTCGATCCTGCTCGGGCGAGCGAGGGTAGCCTGCGCAGGCGACCAGGGACAAACCGGTCACGGTCTCTCGACCGGAGCCTCCGGGGCGCGGCGCCCGGCTACGCGTCTGCGAGCGGACGCTTGAAGACCAGCCGGAACCGGTCGACGACGTGCGCCACCGGCCCGTCGCCCTTGGCCGTCGTCAGCTGCGGGCCGAACCCGACCAGCTCCCAGCCGTCACGGCCGTGGGCGTTCAGGATCGCCTCCCATCCGACCTGACCGGAGTCGCCGCCGCTCTGGACCCAGTCGTTCACCTCCGGCGCGTAGTCGTAGACGAGACGAACGGACCGATACTCCCAGCGCTGCATCTGGCACCTCCTGGTGGCATCCGACGGCTGAGCATCTTACGTGCGCGAGCGATCAGCGGAACCGCTGACGCTCAGGAGCCACGATACCGGCGACGGCATCGCCCCGAAGGGCACGCACGACGTTCTCGGCGGCTTGCCTGGCCGCGATCGCGTCGATCCCCGGCACGAACCCGGAGTTGTGCGGCGAGCCGAGCATGTTCGGCAGGCCGAAGAACGGGAAATCGATCCGGAACTCGCCGTCGACGACGGGTTCGATCCACCAGGTGTCGATCCCCGCGGAGAAGTCCGGATGCGTCCGGAGGTGTTCGTATAGGGGCGCCTGATCGACGATCGCGCCGCGGGCCACGTTGACCAGGATCGCGCCGGGCTTCATGCGCGCGAGCTGTTCGGCACCGATCAGCCCCCTGGTCGCGGGCGTCAGCGGGATCGCGATGACCACCACGTCCGAGGCCGCCAGCACCTGATCCAGGTCCGCGAGCGTCCCGCAGAACTCGACCGGCTCGTCCGTCCGGCCGGTCGTGTTGATCGCCTGGATCCGCGCCCCGAGCGCCGCCATCAGCCGGGCGGTCGCCTTCCCGATCCCGCCGAAGCCGACCACGCCACAGACGGAACCCGCGATCCATCGGGTCGGCGGCCGCTGGTCGAACACACCCCTCGCCAGCTCCGCGTGCTTCTGCGGCAGTCGTTTCGCCAGCGCCATCGCCATGGCGACGGCATGCTCGGCGATGGGAGCGGCGTACGCGCCGACGTTCGCTGCCAGGACGGCGCCCGGCTGCAGGATGTCGAACGGCACCGTGTCCGCCCCCGCGGAGAGCAGCTGGATGAACCGGACCGAACCGACCGCCCGGAGCTCGTCGTCGGAGAGCGCCGGGTTGGGGAACCACGTGATGACGGCCCGCGCGCCGGTGAGCGCTGCGACCCGCTGTTCCACCGGGACCTCGGGCAACACCACGATCCGCGCGACGTCGCCGAGGACCTCCTGGAACGCGGCGCGGCGTTCGTCGTTGGGCTGAAACGTCAAGACGACGACCGGGCGGTCCGGCGTCGTGCCCTCGCTCACCCGCGTCGCCGGGGCGTCGGCATGATGCGGTCGAGCTCCTCGAGGTCGTCGTCCGTCGGCTCCCAGGCGCCGGCGGCCGCGTTCGCCCGGACCTGCTCGGGCGTCATCGCGCCGGCGATCACCGACGACACCGCCGGCTGGGCCGCGAGCCCTCCGATCGCGACATCCAGCATCGACACGCCGCGGGCTTTCGCGAAGCCGTCCAGGGCCTCCAGCCGGTCGAACGTCTCGTCGGAGAAGACCTCGTCGCGGCCCTCCAGCCGTGTGCCGGTGGGGCGCGGTTCGCCGCGCCGGTACTTGCCGGTCAGCAGGCCGCTCCCCAGCGGGAAGTACGGCAGGATCCCGACGCCGTAGCGGACGCACGAGGGGGCGAGTTCGGCTTCGACCTCGCGCTTCAGCAGGCTGTACTCGTTCTGCGCGGAGACGAACCGCGCCAGGCGGTCGCGGCGCGCGATCCAGTCGGCGTCGGCGACCTGCCACGCGTCCAGGTTCGACGAACCGATGTATCGAACCTTCCCCTCGCGGACCAGGTCGTCCAGCGCCGCGAGCGTCTCCTCGATCGGCGTGATGCCGTCCGGCGTGTGGTACTGGTACAGGTCGATGTGGTCGGTCTGCAGGCGCGTCAGCGACGCGTCGATCGCGCGGCGGATGTACCGGCGCGAACCGCGGGCGCCGCGATCCTGACCGTTCGCGCTATCCATGTTCGCGCCGAACTTCGTCGCCAGGGTCACGTCGTCGCGGCGGCCCTTCAGGACCTCTCCGAGGATCGTCTCGCTCCCGCCGTGACCACCGTAGGTGTCGGCGGTGTCGAACAGCGTGATACCTGTATCGAGCGCGGTGTCGACCAGGGCCCGGGTGGCCTCGCGGTCCAGCCGGCGCCCGACGTTGTTCGTCCCCAGGCCGACCACGGAGACCATCAGGCCGGAGTCGCCGAGGGTTCGGTATCGCATGTCGCTCATCGCGCCATCATGGCCGCATGCGTACCCTGTGACCACCCGCCGCGAACCCGAACCGAGGAGCCGAACCATGACCGAGACGATCCGCTTCTACACCGACCCGACCTGCCCGTGGGCCTGGCAGGGCGCTCGGTGGATCCGCGAGGTCCGAGCTGTGCGCGACATCGAGGTCGAGTGGCGCCTGTTCAGCCTGTTCCTGATCAACGAGCACCACGGCGAACTGGAGCCGGAGGCCCGCCACCGGATGATGTTCGCGCTGCGAACGCTCGCGCAGGTGCGGCGCGAGGCGGGGAACGACGGCGTCGAACGCGCGTACTTCGCGATCGGTCTGCGGAAGCACGACGTGCGGCCCAGGCCGGACCTGACCGATGGGCTGGTTCGCGCGGCGCTCGCCGACGCGCGGTTCGATCCGGCGCTGCTGGGTCGGGCGCTCGCGGACCCGTCGACGGAGGACGAGGTCGTCGCGGAGCACGAGGCGGTCGTGGGCGACGTCGGGGCGTTCGGCGTCCCGACGATCGTGCTCCCGAGCGGTCGCGGGATCTTCGGGCCGGTGAAGGCGTTGGCGCCGATGGGGGAGCCCGCCGGCGCGCTGTGGGACCACGTGCGGTGGCTCACCGAGCAGGAGGACTTCTTCGAACTGAAGCGGATCCGCAGCCGGAAGCCCGGCGAAGCCGCGTAGCGAGGCGCCTCCATCAGCTCCTGGTTCCCGAGAACGACACCCAGCCAGTGCGCACGGGAACCGAGGTTGACGCCCGTGTATGACAGCGCTAGCCTCTCTGTATGACAAACGTGACGGACTTCGAGCTGTTGGCCTTCTTCGTCGCGGATCACGCAGCGGTCTCCGAGGGCAAGCTGTACGTGAACGGGGGAGGATGGGACAAGATCACCTTCCCGAGCTACCCGCAGGCCTTCCCGATCTCGATCGCGGGCCAACTGTTGGTCCCGTATCGCGCGTATCAGCAGGACCACATCTTCGTGATCGGACTCGAGGACAGCGACCGGAACCCGCTCGAGTACAGGGTTGAAGGGCGGTTCCGCGTCGGCGCCGAGCCTGACCTGAGGGTTGGAGATCCCACTCGGATGCCGTTCGCCGTGCCAGGGAACACGGCGGCGATCCCAGGACCTGGCGACTACGCATTCACCTTCTCGGTGGACGGCCACGAGTTGGCGAGGCTCGGCATCCGGGCGGTACAGGTCCCGTTCATCACGTCTCCCGGAGTCGGCGGAGCTCCGCTCGGCCCGGATGACGCGGGCGACGGGTCCGACTGACGAGCTCGGACCGAAGTCAGACGCCGGTTCCCGCGGAGGGCAAGTGGATCTCTGGGACTTCGAAGCCATCGACTGGGACGACGAGGACGATGAGGATGGCGATCTTCGCCACTGCCTGCGACACGGCATCGACCAGTCCATCGTCGAGGCCGTGTTGCGGGAGGAACCGGTCGAGATCAAGATGACGGTCCGGAGCGCCGAGTTCGCGATCGTGGGACCAGATGCCGGTGGGCAGATGTGGACGCTCCTCTTCGACCGGTCGTACAAGCGCGGAGACTGGTTGCGACCTGTTACAGGCTGGCGATCAGAGGCCGACGAATCTCGGGAATGGAAGCGAGGGAGGAGGCGCTCATGACGGACGGAGCTGATGCTCGAGACGACGAGCGTCGTCGCCGTGCGATCGCTGAGGGGAATCGCGGCCAGGTGGAAGAAGGCTCAGGGCGTGCGATCGAGGGTCGAAGTGTGCCGCAGATGGTCTCGGTGAGACTGGAAGCCGAACTCGTTGGAGCCCTGAGACAGCTTGCGACGAGCCGTGGCGTCAGCCTGAGCGACGTGCTACGGCGTGGGGCGGAGCTCGTCGTTGGGGAGGCAACGAGAACCCCGCAGATCATCTACGCGCTCGAGATCACGACGGTGAAACTGGAACCGACCGGCTTCGCCGGGGTCTGGCACCAGCCCACGACCACGGGCCTGGAGGAAGCTCGGAGAGCCGCTTCCTAGCGATCTCGCGGGGTCCGATCGCTCCTACAGGTCGTCGAACGGGTTACGGTCCTCGCCGGTCGTCTCGCGGAGGAACCGTTCGACCTCCGCGGCGATCCCCTCGCCGCTCGCGATCGCCTCGGGCGCAGGAAGGTCCTCCAGCCGCTCGAGGTACTGCTGCGCGTCGGGGCGTTCCGCGACCACCTGATCGAGCCTGATCCGCTCCTGGTGCGCCTGTTCGACCAGCTCCTTGGTGGGGAGCTCGATGCCGAGGTGCGACGACAGGCGTTCGACGAGCGCGAGGGCCCCTCCCACGTAGCTCCCGGCGACGTAGTGGGGGACGTGCGCCCAGAACCCGACGCTGGGGATCCCGTGCTCCGCGAGGCCGAGTTCGATCAGGTTCACCGCGGACGCGGGCACGCGGAGGAACTCGGCCGGCAACGGCGGGTCGGTCTCGGTGGGCGTGCGTTCCGCGCCGGTCATCAGCACCGGCGTCGGGCGCGTGTGCGGGACCACCGCCGGGATCGCGCCGAGGGAGACGCTCTCGACCACGCCGAGGCGCAGCGCCATCTCGCGGGCATCCAGGCCGAACGCCCGCCACCGATAGTCGGGCTCGGGGCCGGTGAAGATCAGCAGGTCGCGGTCGCCAGCCGGGACGCGGCGGACGTTCAGGGTGAGCCAGGTGACCTCGTCCATCCGGCCCTCGACGATGTCGAGCGTCGGCCGCCGCGCCCGGTAGTCCAGCAGCGCGTCGACGTCGAACTCCGCCACGGTCTGACCCGCCTGCGCGATGTGCTCCGCCGCGGTCGTGGCCGCGTCGCCCGCGTCGACCCAGCCATCGAGCGCGGTGATCAACGCGGGCGCGCGCAGCGGCTCGTCGAGGATGATCTTGTACAGGCTCACGCGTTGAGCTTGCCACACGAGGCGCCCTTCGAGGTCAGGGGACCGCGGCCGGCCTCAGGCCTCGTCGTTCGACGGGCTCGGGGGCGAGCGCCGGCACGACGAGCCCGATCAGCCCCGGGACCGCGATCACGGCCGCGATCGCGACGACCGTCGCGTCGATCCGGTCGCGTGAGAGCAGGATGCCCGCGATCGCGCCGCCGAGCGGCGGCGTCGACTGCATCAGGGTCCGCAGGGCGCCGAAGACCCGCCCGCGCATCTCCGGTGGGATCAGCCGCATGCGCAGCGTCTGCGCCCAGATCGTGAGCGGCGAGGCGAAGAAGCCGGCGACCGCGAGCGTCACCAGGGCTGTGCCCAGGTTCGGCGCGAACAGCAGGCCCAGGTAGCTCGCGCCCGCGATCGTCTGCGCGACGGCGATCGAGCGGCCGAGCGGGTACCGCCACCGCAGCGCGCCGACGATCGCGGATCCGGCGAGGGCCGCGACGGCGAACGTCGACAGCATCAGGCCGAACGTCCCCGCCCCGCCGCCCAGCTCGCGGCGTGCGTAGATCGGGCCGAGGACCATCAGCATCCCCTCCCCGACGTTCGCGGCCATGAACATCAGGGTCGTGGCGTAGACGGGCGGGGTTCGCCGGAGGAACCGCAGCGCTGGCTTGAGCCCCAGCCGTGGGCCGGCCGCCACATCGCCGCGCGGTGTCTCCTGCGGCGTCGGTGGGATCCGGAGCGCCAGTAGGAACCCGATGAACACGACGTAGGACGCGGCATCGACCGCCAGGACCGTCGCCGCACCGACCGCCGCGATCAGCACCCCTGCAACCGCCGGCCCGCCGACGTCGGCGGCGCCGAAGCTCACCGACTCCATCGCGTTCGCCGTGTTCAGGTCATCCTCGGCCACGAGCGACGGGACGATCGCCGGCACGCCGGCCCAGTTCGCCATCTTCAGCAGGCCGTAGAGGGCCGCGACCGCGTACAGCTGCCAGACCTGCAGGACGCCGAGGGCGGATGCGATCGGGACCGAGGCGACCGCCAGACCCAGGGCAGCGTTCACGCCGATCAGGAAGCGCCGCCGGTCGTGACGGTCGAGCGCGGCGCCCATCAGGAACCCTCCGGCCAGCACGGGTGCGGTGTACACGATGACCAGGAGGCCCACCGCGCGCGGCGAGCCGGTTTCGGACAGCACGAGCCAGACGAGGGCGACCCACGTGAGTGCGTCGCCGAACGACGAGACGGTCGAGCCGAACCAGAGCCGCGCGAACGGCCCGTTGCGCAGGAGTCGGAGCTAGGCACGCACGAGGGCGTCGAGAGTGCCCACCCGCCGCCGGCGGCGACCGTCGCGAACGTGCTCGAACCCGTCGCGAACCTGCTGCGGTCTCAGCTCCCGGCGAGCCGGCGGTACGCCGTCGGGGTCAGACCGAAGTGCCGCCGGAAGCGGAACGCGAAGTGGCTCACGCTCCGCCAGCCGACGCGCTCGGACACTTGCATCACCGTCAGCGGCGTCGAGGCCAACAGGTCGGCGCCCCGCTCGAGCCTGCGGCGCGAGAGGTACGCGTGGGCGGGATCCCGAACTCCCGTCGGAACAGCCGGGAGAGGTAGAAGGGCGAGAGCGCCACCGACCGTGCCAGCTCGTCGAGGCCGACGTCCTCGGCCAGGTGCTCGTCGAGGTACCCGCGGGCCTGGTGCACGCGATCGCGCAGGTCCGAACGCAAGCGACGCCGCCCCGCGTCCGGCCAGGATCCCTCGTGCGCTCGGGCGAGCTCCGCCACCAGCTGCATCGACAGGCCGTCGACCGTCAGGGCGAACCCTGTGGAGCGCTCGGTCGCCTCGCGCACGAGGGCCAGGTGGACCCGCCCGATCGTCGCGGTCCGCGGCGCCCCCGGCCGGCTGAACGCGCGGTCCCACGCGGGGTCGTCACGTCCGCTCGCGTCCCCCACGTCGTGGAACTCCACGCACACGGCCGTATCCAGCGCGCGCCGGCCCGGGTGCGACGCCCGGAAGGTCCTTCCCGGCGCTCCGATCACGACGGTCTCCGGCGTTCCCTCCACCGCGCCGGCGCCGCACCATAGCCCCCACGCCCCTGACGATGTGAAGATCGCGGTCGGTCGTTCGAAGCACTCCTCGGCCGGGTCGTGGTGCGACGCGTCCGGATGGTGCCGGAACGCCATGACGGTGGTCAGCGAGCTCCGTGCGAGCACACGGATGCGCCCGGCGGGTTCGATCACCTCGTCGTTCGGCCGGCCGTCCATCGTCGGCATCATCAACGCGCGGGGGCTCGCGCGTGTGAAACGGGACCGGCGATTCAGTCCATGACGCCGATGAACCGCAGGATCCGCCGCCAGGCGTCGTCGCAGGCCTCGGCGTGCTCGGCCGCGGTCCGGTCGAAGAAGGAATGCGGCGCGCCCTCGTACGTGACGATCTCGTTCGGCACGGCCGCCGCGTCGAGCGCGGCCCGGAACGTCTCGATCGCCTCGGGCGAGATCGCCGGGTCGGCGCCGCCGAACAGCCCGAGCACCGGGCACGCATAGGTGGGGGCCAGGTCCGACGGGGCGTTCGTGTCGCCGGCGTCGCCGGGCACCGGGCGGCCGTAGAAGCCGATCACGCCTGCGAGCCCGTGGCCCCGGCCCGCCTGGTTGAACGACGCGCGGCCGCCGAAACAGAACCCGACCGTATAGACGTGTTCGGCCGTGCCGCCGGCGTCGGAACGGACGTGCGCGACCGTGGCCGCCACATCGGCCGCGATCGAATCGGGCCTCGTCTGCTGGACGTGCGGCTGCCACTCGAAGCCGTCGGGGCGCTCGCCGATGCCGGCGGTTCGGCCGAAGTAGTCGAACGCGGTCGCGTGGACGCCGGCCTCCGCGAACCGCAGCGCAAGCTCCTCGTAGAAGCGGTGGAGCCCGCGGACGTCGGGGAGGATCACGATGCCCGGTCCGCCCGGCCCATGGTCCGCCAGCGACGAGTACGCGCCGAACCGGTTCCCGTCCTCGGCCGTCAGCTCGATGCGCGCACCCGTCGCGTCCAGGGCGCCGCCGCGGATCGGCGGGAGCGGCGGGCGAGCGGAGTCGTCGTAGCACATCGGTATGGTCTCCTTCCGTTCAGTCGACGGGCCCTGCGCCGTCGTCGGTCCGTGGCTCCGACGTGCGGGACAGTCGTTCCCGAGCGATGTCCACGGCCACGGGGTTGCGGTCGACCAACAGGAACCGGCGCCCGAGGCGCTTCGCCACCACGCCCGTCGTTCCGCTCCCGGCGAAGAAGTCCAGAACGAGGTCCCCGGGCCGGCTCGAGGCGGCGACGATGCGCGTGAGCAGCCGCTCGGGCTTCTGTGTCGGATAGCCCGTGCGCTCGGGACCGTTCGTCGGCACGATCGTCATCCACCACACGTCCGTGGGGAGCTTTCCCCGAGAGACCTTCTCCGGACCCACCAGGCCGGGCGCCATGTACGGGATCCGGTCGATCGCGTCCCGATCGAACGTCCACGCGTCCCCGCGCGCGTACCACAGGATCGTGTCGTGCTTGCGCGGCCACCGGTCGCGCGGCCTCCCCCCGTAGTCGTAGGCCCACACGATCTCGTTCAGGAAGCGCTCGGGTCCGAACACGTCGTCCATGATCAGCCGCGCGTGGTGCGCCGCCCGGAAGTCGAGGTGGACGTAGATCGACCCACGTGGGTCCAGCACGCGATGCGCTTCGGTCAGATGCGCCGCGAGGAACGCGAGGTACGCGTCGAGCGGCATGTCGTCGCGGTACGCGTGATCGGAGACCACTTCGAACCGGTACGTCCTGCCGCCGAACCCGCGGCGCTCACGCTCCCCCGCGCCCGTGCGGATCGACGACAGCCTGCGCACCTGTCCCGTACCGAACGGCGGATCGACGTAGATCAGCTGCACGGAACCATCCGGGAGCGTCCCGAGCACGTCCAACGCCGTGCCCAGGATCACGCCTTCGGGCACGAGCGCCTGGCGTCGCGCGGTCACGGGACGTTCGGCCGTCGGCTCGCCTCCTCTGGAATCGGTGGGCGCTTCTCTATGCTCGACCATGATGACGACGCACGGCACCGAGCGCTTCGAGTTCGACTTCGATCCCCGCTACCGTCCGCTGCTCGCCGGCCTGACGGTCACGCCGGGCCGGGCCTGGGTCGAACTCGGCGACGAGCTCGTCGTCCGGTTCGGGCGATGGGAGCTGCGGACGCCCGTGTCGAACATCGCCGACGTGTGCATCACCGGGCCATACATGGCGGCCCGGGCGATCGGTCTTCGGCTGTCCCTCACGGACCACGGGGTCACGTTCGGGACGACCGCGCGAGGCGGTGCATGCGCGACGTTCCACCAGCCCGTTCCCGGCGTCTCGTGGCTCGGCCTCGTGCGGCACCCGGGCGCGACGGTCACGGTGAAGGACCCGGAGGCGTTCGCATCGGCGGTTCGCGCCAGGATCGAACGCTAGCCGGCGGATGACGCAAGCCCCCGGCCGCACGGTGTGGTTCGTCACCCTGCCTGACTGAGTTCGACCAGATGTCCGTCGGGGTCGCGCAGGAAGCAGCGCGTCTCCCAGGGGCTCGCGAGCGGCGGGGTGAGGAACCCCGCGCCGCGCTGCCTGAGCGTCTCGTAGGCCTCCTGGCAGTCGGGAACCCGGATCGTGAACGCCACGCTGACAGTGTCCGGATCGGCCGGAGGCGCGAACGTCACGGTCGGCTTGTCGTCGGTCGGCGGTCCACCGGTCACGAGCAACAGCCAGGTCCCCAGGAACCGCAACACGATCGACGTGCCGCCGTACTCGCGGTAGATCTCCGCCCCCAGCACGTCCCGGTAGAAGTCGCGCGAGCGGTCGAGTTCGCTCACGACCAGGATCGTCGTGATCTCCATGCCGTCGACGGGGAACGTACCGCTCATGGCGTTCGGCATCATCGCACGGCGTCCGCCCGGCCGCGTCTGCGAGCATCCCGGACGTGACGGGCGCGGAGGCCGACGGGATCGGGGACGGCGGGGGCCTGCGGGCGAGCCCGCTCGGCGTGCTGGCGATCGCCGTCCCGGTCGTCGGCTGGTCGCTCGCGAACCTGATCGTGAAGATCGTGCCGGTCCCGGCGCTGACGTTCGCGTTCTGGCGCCTGTGGCTGGGCGCCGCGGTGATGCTGACGGTCGCGGCGCTCGCGCGCCGGCCGCTCACCCGCGACGTCCTGCGAGCCGGGATCCCGGGCGGGATCCTGTTCGGGCTGAACATCGTGTTCTTCTTCGTCGCGCTGAAGGAGACGGCGGTCGCCGACGTCCTGGTGATCGCCGCGCTCCAACCCGCGCTGACCGTGCTGGTCGCCGGCCGGCTCTTCGGCGAACACGTGACGCGCCGCGAGCTGTGGTTCGTGTTCGCCTCCGTCGCCGGCGTGGTCGTGTTCGTGATCGGCTCGAGCGGGACGCCGGCCTGGAGCCTCCGCGGGGATCTGTTCGCGGTGCTCTCGCTCGCCGTGTTCTTCGTGTACTTCCTGTGGTCGAAGCGCGTCCGGTCCGACGTCGCGGCGATCGAGTACATGGCGACGGTCACGCTCGTCGCCGCGGTCGTCGTGACGCCACTGGCGATCGTCGGGCCGGGCATCTCGGGGATGCGCGGGGCCGACTGGTGGTGGCTCGTCCTGTTCGTGGCGATCGCTCAGGGCGGGCATCTCCTGCTCGCGTGGGCGCACCCGTACGTGGACGCGACCGTCTCGTCGTTGCTGCTCCTCGGCGAGCCCCCGATCTCCGCGATCGCGGCGTTCGTGGTGCTCGGCGAGACCGTCACATGGCTCGGCGTGGCCGGTGGGCTGGCCGCGCTGGCGTGCCTGGTCGTCGTCGTCCGGAGCGCGACCGCGGCGGGCACGACCCTCCCTGGAGCCACCGAGGCCGCATCCCCCTGAGGTCCGTCAGGGAGCATCCCCGCCGACCACCGGTCGGCGCCAGCACCGCATCTGCACGCCGAAGCGATGAAGGACCGCGGCCGGATGCCGATACCTCTGGCATGGAACCGAACCGACCCCTCGCCTATCGCGTGCTGGTCGTCGAGGACGACGGCGTCTCCGCCGCGTTCCTCCGGGGCGTCCTCGAGAAAGGCGGACGCTTCGCAGTCACGCACACCGGAGACGCCGAACGAGCCGGCATGTTCCTCGCGACGCAGGACTGGGACCTGCTGATAGTCGACGTCCGGCTGCCCGGCATGACCGGGCTCGAACTGCTCCGGATCCTCCCCCCCGAACAGCAGCCCCCGACGATCGTGATCACGGGAGCCCCGACGCTCGACGTCGCCGTCGACGCCCTGCGCGCCGAGGCCGACGAGTTCCTCGCGAAGCCGGTCGAGCCCGACGTGCTGCTCGCGAAGGCCGCGGCCCTCGCTGGCCGGCCCCGGCGGCGGCCCGAGGCCGTCCGCGTGCTCGCGATCGGCGCGCACCCGGACGACGTGGAGATCGGGTGCGCCGGGAGCCTGCTGGGGCATCGTGCGGCCGGCGACGCGGTCGCGATCCTGACGATGACGCAGGGCGAGAGCGGTGGCGACCGCGACTGGCGGGCGCGGGAGTCGGAACGCTCGGCCACGTACCTGGGCGCCCAGCTGTTCCTGCGGGACCTGGAGGACACCGGGATCCCCGCGGGGAACCCGACCGTCGGCATGATCGAGGAGGTCGTTGCGGAATTCGGGCCGAACGTCGTCTACACGCACAGCATCAACGACCTGCACCAGGACCACCGCGCGGTCCATCGCGCCGCGATGGTCGCCGTCCGCGCCGTCCCGCACGTCTACTGCTTCCAGAGCCCGTCTGCGACGGTCGAGTTCCGGCCGACGCGGTTCATCCCGATCGACGGGCACCTCGACGGGAAGCTCGAGGCGATCCGGGCGTTCGCGTCGCAGACCGCCAGCCGCGACTACCTCGACGAGGAGCTGATCCGTTCGACGGCACGGTACTGGGGCCGCTTCGGGGGCGGACGGTACGCCGAACCGCTCGAGGTCGTTCGCGACCGCGCCGCCGCCGACCCGCTCCGGTTGCCGGCCACGCGCAGCGCCGCCGAGGCCGCAGCCCGGGCCGGCGCGGCGACCGGGGGCGACCATGCCGCAGCCTGACGACGCGACGACCGACCGGCGCTCGGATCCCCGTGACCGGGTCCCGCGGGTCCTGGTGACCGGGGCGGGTGGTCCCGCCGCGATCGCGTTCCTGCGCGCGGTGGGCGACGGGAGCGCCGACCTGTTCGCGGCGGACATCGACCCCTATGCGGCCGGGCTCTACCTCGTCCCGGAGGCGCGGCGCGTGCTGCTCCCCAGGGGCGACGACTCTGGCTTCGCAGGCGGGCTCCTCGCCGTGTGCGCCGACGAACGGATCGACCTGGTCGTGCCCACGGTGGACGTTGAGCTGCTGCCGATCGCCCGGGTCCGCCGCCGGCTGGAGGTTGCCGGGACCCGCGCGGTCCTTGCTTCGATCGAGACGCTCGTCGTGTCGCTCGACAAGTGGCGCCTCGTGAGCGTCTGCCGGGACGCCGTCGCGGTGCCGGCGACGACGCTGATGGACGGACGGTCGAACGTGCCGTTCGAACCGCCGTTCGTCGTGAAGCCGCGGGTGGGCAGCGGGTCGCGCGGCGTCCGGCTCGTGGAGGACCCGGCCGAGCTGGCGAGCCTCCCGGGCGACGGGTCGATGATCGCGCAGGCGTACCTGCCCGGCGAGGAGTATTCGCTGGACGTACTGGCGAGGTCCGACGGGCACGTGGTTACCGTCGTGCCGCGCGTCCGGTTGAAGGTGGACTCGGGCGTGTCCGTCGCGGGTCGAACCGTGCACGACCCGGAGCTGGAGACGTTCGGCATGCGCGTCGCGGCGCGCATCAACCTGACGACCGTCGCGAACGTGCAGTGCCGTCGCGACGCGTACGGCCGCCCGGTCCTGCTGGAGGTGAACCCGCGGTTCTCCGGCGCGATGCCGCTCACGGTCGCGAGCGGCGTGAACATGCCAGCGCTGGCGCTCGCCGATGCGCTCGGCCTGCCCGTGCCCGACACGATCGCCTTCCGCGAGACGGCCATGGTCCGGTTCCTGGAGGACCGGTTCCCGCCGGTCGAGGAGATGGACGCCCTGGCACGCGGGCGCGGCGGGCTGCAGCGTCTGGGGACGGACGCCGCGGCGACGATGGAGTCGGCGATGGCCGTGGGCGAACGATGAACGCGAACGGCGACGTCCTTCGCCAGGACTGGCACGTCCACTCGACGTTCTCCGACGGCCGCTCCCGGCCCTCCGAGAACCTCACGCGCGCCGCCGAGGTCGGCCTCTTCGAGGTCTGCTTCGTCGACCACGTCCGCCGGTACACGACGTGGGTGCCGGACTTCGTCGAGGAGGTCGAACGGCTGCGGCGCGAGACCTCGGTGAAGGTGCACTGTTCGGTCGAGGCGAAGATCCTGGACCGTGCGGGAACGCTGGACCTGCCCCGCGCCGTCGCGGGACTCGACGGGCTCGACCTCGTCCACGTGGCCGATCACCGGTTCCCGATGGGCTTCGGACCGGCCGACCCCGACGAGGTGCGTCGGGCGCTGGCCCGCGGGACCGCGCAGGCCTCCGACCTGATCGAGTGCCTGGTCGAAGCGACCGAACGCGCCCTGGCCCGCGTCCCGCGCGCGCTGCTGGCGCATCTGTTCAGCATCCTGCCGAAGGTCGGCCTGGACGAATCCGAGGTTCCCGACGACGCGCTGTCATCGCTGGCCGCCGCCGCGGCGAGCGCAGGCGCACTGGTCGAGGTCAACGAGAAGTGGCGTTGTCCCTCCCCGCGGACGCTCCGAGCGTTCCGCGACGCGGGGGTCGGGATCGTCGCGGGCAGCGACGCCCACGAGCCGAACGCGATCGGCAGCTACGGCGGCTACGTGGCTCGCACGCTCGCGGACCTGGCTCCCGCACCCGCGGGGCGGGAGGCGTGAGGCGGTGCTGCATGCCGCGGCGCGAGCGGGCGTCTGGATCCTGATCGGCTTCGTCCTGCTTGGCGCCGTCCCGATGCTGATCGGCGCGTACGAGTTCGCCCTGATCGGCCTGCATCGCTGGCGGAACCACTTCGATCGGGTCGAACCCTTCCTGCCACGCGTCGCGGTCCTGATCCCGGCGTGGAACGAGGTCTCCGTGATCGGCGCGTCGATCGACCGGATGATGGCGATGGACTACCCGGCGAGCCGCCTGCGCGTCTACGTCGTCGACGACGCGAGCACCGACGACACGCAGTTCGTCGTTGCCGCGGCGGCGTCCTGGTACCCGGGCCGCGTGATCCACCTCCGGCGAGCGCACGGCGGCGCGGGCAAGGCGCACACGCTGAACCACGGCCTGCGCGTCCTGCTCGACGACGACTGGATGGAAGCGCTGCTGATCACGGACGCGGATGTGCAGTTCGAACCCGACGCCCTGCGGAAGATGACGCGGCACCTCACCGACCCGGGTGTCGGCGCCGTCACGGCGTTCATCAAGGAGGGCAGCCGTCCGGGCAACTCGATGACCCGGTTCATCGGCTACGAATACGTCACCGCGCAGGCCGCGGCCCGGCGGTCGCAGAACGTGCTGGGCGCGCAGGCGTGCCTGGCCGGCGGCGCGCAGCTGCACACGAGGGCGAACCTGGAGGCGATCGGCGGCCGGATCGACACGACCACGCTCGCCGAGGATACGGTCACGACGTTCCTCACCCAGCTCGCGGGGCGGCGGGTGATCTTCGACGGTGACGCGGTCGCGTGGGCCGAGGAGCCCGGCTCGATCCGCGGCCTGTGGGCACAGCGCGTCCGGTGGGCCCGGGGCAACGTCCAGGTGACCAGGCGGTTCCGGCACGTGTGGTTCCGGCCGCGCTGGTTCGGCCCGCGGCCCGCGCACCGGCTCGGCGGCGTGAGCTTCGGCGTGATCTGGTTCAGCCTCTTCCTGCAGCCGCTCCTGATGCTGCTGGCGTCGGCGAGCCTCGTGGCGCTGTACCTGATCGACGCGCCCGCGTCGTGGCGCGTGTTCCATCCGCTGTGGATCTGCAACGTGGTGACGTTCGCGTTCATCACGGCGTTCGCGCTGTCGCTCGATCCGAGCACCGCCCGGCGAACCTGGAAGCAGGCGATCACGTTCCCAGGGCTGGTCTCGCTCGCGATCCTCGTCTACGCGGCGTTCCCGGGGGCGGTCCGATGGGGCGCCGACGGCCTGATGCGCCTCACGGGCGTGCACCCGGGACCGGTTGCGGCGCACGCGCTGGTGCTCTTCGTCTACGCCTGGCTCGGCGCGTCGATGTTCGTCTCGTACCTCGCGAAGCGTCTCGAGGGCCGGCGTGGCGGACGGTTCTGGAGTCCGCTGTTCCTGTACGTCGGCGGCTACGGGCCGCTGCTGTGCTCCGTGACGCTCGCGGCGTATTGGCGCGAGCTGCGGCGGGCCGAGATGCGGTGGGAGAAGACCGAGAAGGAGGGGAAGATGGCGGTAGCGGCGTGAGCATGAACGGGTCGGCGAACGATCGTCGCGCCTTCGAGGAGGACCTGGTGAAGGACCTCCGGTACGAACGGTCCCTCCCGTGGCGGGAGCTCCTGGCGCTCGGGGTGGTCGTCGTGGTGGTCGTGCTGCACCGGCTGTTCGGGTGACGCGAAGCGCCCGGCGCGGATCGGTAAAGCGGCTTTACGATCCCTTCGGGGCGGCGTTCGGAAGTCTGAGCTGGCCGGGGCGGCGTTCGACGTGCCGCACGAAGTGCTTGCCGAGCGTAACGGCCTGGTCCTGGTAGGACGAACCGAGGTCCCATCCGTAGAGGCGGTCGGGGATCGCCGCCATCCGTTCGAACGCGAGCTTGCAGACGGGCTGGCCGTGTTCGATCAGGAACGGGACGTCGTGCGCGCGGACCTCGAGCGCCGCCCGCGAGCCGACGGTCCCACCCTCCGGCGCGTGGCCGAACCCCGGATCGAAGAACCCCGCGTAATGCGTCCGGAGCTCGCCGCTGGTCGGGTCGTACGCGGTCATCTCGGACGCGACACTGGGCGGGATGCGGACGGCGTCGACGGACATCAGCAGGTAGAACTCCTCGGGCTCGAGGACCACGCCGCCGTGTTCGCCGCGGACGGGTTCCCAGAAGTCGTCGGGCGCGTGGTCGATCCGTGACATGTCGACGAGCTGGCTGTTCTTCTTCGCTCGGTAGCCGACCGAGCCGGTCCCGTCGGGCTCGAGGTCGAGGCCGAGGAACACGCCGCCGCCCCGGATCAGGATGTCGCCCTCCTCGCGCGGCGAGCCGCCGCGGAACACGATCGGCGTCTCGGCGTGCAACGCCCGCACGTCGTCGCCGGACAGGCGAGTGTCCCCGCGGGCCAGCCTGAGCTGGTTCAGCGAGAGCCCCTCGCGGACCCGGATCGTGAACGAGAGCGGCACGACCTCCAGGTACAGCCGTCCGCGGTAGCCGGGGCGGATGTCGTCGAACGTCTGACCTTCGTCCGTGATGATCCGGGTGAACACGTCCAGCCGTCCGGTGGAGCTCTTCGGGTTCGCGCGGGCGTGCACGTCGTCGGGGAGGTCGAGCTCTTCGAGCAGCGGGATCAGGTAGGGACGGTTCGTCTCCAGGACCCCGCCCTCGCGGGTGAGGTCGACCTCGCCCATCGCCAGGGTCTTCAGCCGGTCCTCGACCGGCGCGCGGCTGGGGAGGAACGAACACTGGAGCCTGTGCGCGACCGGGCCGATGCGGAGGTCGAGGCTCGCGGGCTGGAAGCTCGCGGGCGGGATCGGGGTCGTCGCTCCGACCAGCGCAGCTTCGGCGGCGGCTTCGAGCCACTGGATCGGGAAGACCCCGTCGCCGTGGAACGGGAATCGTTTCACCTGGGCATCGTAGAGCAGACCGGGCCGGTGGCCGTTCGCCGCACGAGGACCCTGTCCGGGAGCGGGTCGCACGGTCCGAGCCCGCGATGGACGGCGGCGCTCACTGGAGCACCCTCCTTGCGTGACTCGGGGTCGCTGCTGGCTGAAGCTCCCGCTTGAACCCCCGGTGACCGCGGGGGGAGCGCCAGTGGCGCTCGCCCCTCGAGGGCCAGGATGAGATCCGCGCACCCCCGCGGGCCGGGACGCTTAGACCGGCTACAGGGAAACGCGCGTGAGAGCGCCAGTCAGTGAGCAACCGGCCCGGCGTCCCGACACCGCAGGGTGCCCCATCGTCGCAGGGAGGAGGGATGAGGTGAAGCAGCTCTGGTGCGGGCTCGACTGGGCCAGCAGGACGCACGCCGTGTGCGTCGTCGACGACGCGGGTGAGATCCGGGCCCGCTTCGAGGTCCCCGACACCGGCAAGTCCTTCGCCGGCCTGGTGAAGCGCCTGGTGGAGCTGGAGGTCGCTGGCGTGGCGATCGAACGTCCCGACGGTCCCCTGGTGGAGGCCCTGCTCGAGGCCGGGCTCACGGTGCACATGATCCCGCCGTCGATGCTGAAAGCGGTCCGGGCCCGCTACGGCGCGGCCGGGGCCAAGTCCGATCCCGGAGACGCGTTCGTCCTCGCCGACCTGCTCCGGACCGATCATCACCGGCTCGCGCCGCTCACGACCGACAGCCCGGCCACGAAGGGCCTGCGGGCGCTGACCCGGACCCGTAAGGATCTGGTAGCGGCCAGGGTGGCCCTGACCAACCAGCTCCTGGCGCAGCTGGGGGTGTGCTTCCCCGGCGCGGTGGGCCTGTTCGGCGACCTGCACTCGGCCGTCGCGGCGGCGTTCCTGCACCGCTACCCCACGGCGGCCAGGGCCGCCTCGCTCACCGAAGGCCGGCTGGCCGCGTTCCTGCGGCGGATCCACTACTGCGGGCGCACCCCCGTCACCGAGCTCCTCCGGCGGATCAAGGAGGCACCCCCGGCCGGCCTCGGTGCCGAGGAGGACGGGTCCAGGGCCGCCTGCGTCCTGGCGCTGGTGGAGGCGATCCGGGCCTGTGAGGGCCGGGCCCGCGAGCTCGAGGCCGAGATCGTCGAGCGTCTGGAGATCCATCCCGACGCCCACGTGTTCACGAGCCTGCCGCGGGCCGGCCGCGGCGTCCGGGCCGCGACGCTGCTCGCCGAGATCGGCGACGTGAGGCAGCGGTTCCCCGACGCCGAGAGCTTGATGGCCCTCGCCGGCGCCGCTCCGGTCACCAGGGCCTCCGGCAAGTACCGGGTCGTCGCCTTCCGGTGGGCCTGCGACAAGAAGCTCCGCGCGGCCGTCGTGGAGTTCGCCGACGACTCCCGTCGCGCCTCCCCATGGGCCCGCGGGATCTACGAGCGCTCGATGGCGAGGGGCCATACGCATCCGCACGCGGTGCGCATCCTCGCCCGGGCCTGGCTCCGGGTGATCTGGCGTTGCTGGCAGGACGGCGCCGCGTACGACATCACCAAGCATCGAGGGGCGGTGGTGCCCATCGCCGCTTGAGGTTGACACAGGGAGTCTCATCCGTTCGACCGGAGAGCGCGGAAGAGGGCGATCGGGGTCGTCACGCCCTTGAGCCCTGGGTGACCCCGGTCCTCGAACGTCAGATCGGACGCGTCGGCGGCGGCTTCGACGACCCTTCCGGCGACGATGACTTCGCCGGCTCGTGCCACTCCGACGATGCGTGAGGCGATGTTGACCGTTCGGCCGAAGCAGTCGCCATCGCGCCAGATGACGGGCCCCGCGTCGATGCCGACGTGCGCCGGCGGCAGGTCCGCGTCCGGGAGACGTTCGACCAGCTCGAGCGCGCAGCGCACCGCCTGCGGTGGGTCGGGGAAGTGCAGCAGCACGCCGTCGCCCAGGGACTTGATCACGTCGCCGCCGAAGCGCCCGACGGGATCCTGCACCGAACTGCCCAAGACCAGCGCGTGATCCGCAGCCGCCTCGTCGCCCTGCGCCTCCGTCAGCGCCGCGTAGCCGCTGAGGTCCACGAACACGATCGCAGGGGGACGCGCCGGCCTCGGCGGCGCGATACCCGCCGACTCGATCGCCTCCTCGACCAGCTCGACGACGCGCTGGAACGTCTGGTGCTCGATCGCCCGGCGAAGGAGCCACAGGAACTGCCGCTCCAGCGAGCCCTCCATGAGGGCGCCGAACGCGGCGCCTGCGTCGAGGATCTGACGTGGCGTCCCGCCGGCGCTACGGATCGGGTCCTCGACGAACGCTCTGAAGACGTCCAGCCCCCAGTTCGCCAGGCGCCGGGCGCTGTCACCGGTCACGTTCGCCGCGCGGCGGAGGGTCCGCTCCTCGATCGGGCCGATCGCGATGAACCGTGCGAACTCCTCGAACGTGGTCGCCTCGTCCTCGCGGATCCGGTCATCAGGTTCCGGACGAGGCAGGCCCCACGCCGGATACAGCCCGACGAGCGTCTCCGCCTCGAGGCCGAGGCGTTCGGCCTCGTCCCGGTACGTGGTCGAGGTGCGGCCCGGCGGTTCCCCGAGCACCGCCGGCACGAAGTCGAACGACAGCGCGCCTTCCCCGACGGCGCGTCCGAGCGCCTCGAACGGGATCCCGGCGCGGTCGAGCGCCTCGGCAAGCCGCACGCGCTGGACGTCGCCGGGTTCGAAGGCACGGCCGATGACGCCCAGCTCGACCAGGCGGACGATCCGTTCCTCCGTGCTGCCGGAGGCGGTGGCCAGCTCGGCGATCGTCATGGTCGGCACCTCGCGAGATGGTAGCCCGGAGGCTGGGTAAGGTTGGTCGATGCCGAAGCGCGTCGAGGTCCTGGAGATCGCCGGCCGCGAGGTCACGATCTCGAACCCGGACAAGGTGTTCTTCGCGAACGAGGGCGGCGAGGCCGGCCCGGGCGGGCCGGTCACGAAGCTCGACATGGTGCGGTACTACCTGGCCGTCGCCCCCGGGGCGCTGCGCGGGGTCGACGGCCGCCCGATGGCGATGAAGCGCTTCGTGAACGGCGCGGCGGGGGAGTTCTTCTTCCAGAAGCGCGCGCCCGAGTCGAGGCCGGAGTGGATCGAGACGGTCGAGCTGTCGTTCCCCAGCGGGCGTACCGCGGACGAGGTCGTCGTCCGGGATGCGGCGCAACTGGCGTGGATCGTGAACCTGGGTTGCATCGACCTGAACCCGCACCCGGTTCGGACCGATGACCTGGACCACCCGGACGAGCTCCGCGTCGATCTGGACCCGGTCCCCGGCGTCGGGTGGGGCCAGATCCTGGAGGTCGCGCTGGTGACCCGGGACGTGCTCGCCGACTTCGGTCTGACCGGGTGGCCGAAGACGTCCGGCTCACGGGGGTTCCACGTGTACGCGCGGATCGCTCGCGAGTGGACGTTCCCGCAGGTGCGCCGCGCGGCGCTGGCGCTCGCGCGCGAGGTCGAGCGCCGCGCGCCGGGGATCGCGACGTCGAAGTGGTGGAAGGAGGAACGCCACGGGGTGTTCCTCGATTACAACCAGAACGCGAAGGACCGGACGGTCGCGTCGGCGTACTCGGTTCGGCCGACGCCCGACGCGCGCGTGTCGACGCCGCTGCGGTGGGACGAGGTGGAGGGCTGCGACCCGGCGGCGTTCACCGTTCGGACCGTGCCCGAGCGGTTCGCGTCGGTCGGCGATCCGTCCGAGGGGATCGACGAGGCGGTCGGCTCGCTGGACGCGCTGCTGGAGCTGTCCGCTGCGCACGAGGCCGAAGGGCTCGGCGACGCGCCGTGGCCACCGCACTTCGCGAAGCAGGAGGGTGAACCGCCGCGCGTCCAACCGTCGAAGCGCCGGAAGCCGGCCGAAGCCTCGGCGAAGGGCGAGGTCCCACCGGCCGCTCCGGGGAAGTCGGCCGGTCCGACGGGGCGCCGTCGGACCACGAAGCCCCTGATCGAGATCGCGCGGGCCGTGACCGAGGCCGAGGCGCGGGAGGGCCTGGAGCGCTGGAAGGCCCGCCACCCGAACGTCTGGCCGCACCTGGAGCCGCGGGACGTCCTGGTCGATGCGATGCGCGGGCGGAGCACGACGTGGACGCGGATCCGGTTGAACCTCGAACACGTGCCGGAGGGGGAGCGGCCCTCCCAGGAGCCGCTGGAGGTCGACTACGACCCCTGGGAGGGCTACGAGTGGCCGGATCGCTCCGGTCAGCTCGAACGGTCCGAACGCGTCAAGCCCGACTGACCGGTCGCACGTCGACGGCGGAGCGCCCCGGGTGCGGCGTCTAGACGGACCGCTGGTACGAGCGGAACGCCATCGTCGCCAACCAGGCCGACACCACGGCGAACGCCGTGAGGAACCCCAGCCGCGACCAGACGAGCGCCCAGTCCGTCGCCGAGCCCATCGCCCCCCGACCGGCCTGCACCGCCCAGTTCACCGGGTTGTACACGGCGACGTTCTGCATCCAGTTCGGCATCAACGCCTGCGCCATGAAGATCGCCGCGAGGAAGGTGAGCGGCAGCGTGATGAACTGCACGGCCCCGATCAGCGACTCCTCCTTCCTTGCCACCAGCGCGATGCCGTTCGACAGCGCGCCGAACGCCGCGGCGAGGAGGATCGACGCGAGGACCAAGACCGCGATGCCCGCGAGCCCGTTCGGGAACGTGGCGCCGCGGATCCAGCCGAGCACCACGATGATGATCGACTGGATGATGGCGACGACCGCGAGCTGCACGATCCGGCCGGCGATCAACGAGCTCCGCCGAACGGGCGAAACGAGGAATCGATCCATGACGCCGCGGTCCAGATCCTCGATCGTCGACATCCCGTTCCAACCCGCGGAGAACAGCGCCGTCATCACGACGACCCCGGGCAGCAGGAACGTGATGTAGGAATCCGCGCCGAAGCCCGGAAGCTGCACGACCCGCTGGAACAGCGCGCCGAACAGCAGCAGGTAGATGATCGGTTGCACGAGTGTGATCGCGACGTACCAGGGCTGGCGTGCGAGGCGCCTGAGGTCGCGGACGGTCATGTACCAGGTGTGCCGGATCTGGGTGTTCATGCTCGAACCTCCTCCTTGTCCTCCGTGCGTTCGGCCTGGCTGAACGTGCGGCCGGCGTAGCGCAGGTAGACGTCGTCCAGCGACGGCCTGGCCACGGTGACGGACGCGACGCGGATGCCGTTCGCCTCGAGCGACTGCAGGACCACGGGCACCGCCCGGGCGCCGTCGTCCGCCCGGGCGCGCAGTGATCCGCCGTCGAGAACGACGTCGCGGACGTCGCCCAGCCGAGCCAGCGCGTCGGTCACGCGGCCGTTCGCCTGCGGTTCGCGGAGCTCGATCTGCAGGGCGTCGCCGCGGAGCTCGCTCTTCAGGTGCTCGGGCGTTCCCTCGGCCACCACCTTGCCGCGATCGACGATCGCGAGCCGGTGCGCCAGCCGGTCGGCCTCCTCGAGGTAGTGCGTCGTCAGGAGCACGGTGATCGTCTCCTCGGCCGCGAGCCGTGAGATCTCCTCCCACATCTCGGCCCGAACCTCCGGGTCCAGCCCGGTCGTGGGCTCGTCGAGGAAGAGGACCTTCGGCCGGTTCATCAGGCCGATCGCGATGTCCAGCCGGCGCTGCATGCCGCCCGAATACGTCCGGGCGATGCGGTCCGCTGCGTCGCCGATGCCGAACCGCTCGAGCAGGTCGGCCGCGCGGCGTTTGAGGTCGCGCCCACGCAGGCCGTAGAGCTGGCCCTGGAGGATCAGGTTCTCCCGGCCCGTCGCCTCGCGGTCCGTGCCGGACTTCTGCGCGACGACGCCGATCGAACGACGCACCCGGTCGGGCTCGCGCACGACGTCGAACCCGGCGACGCGCGCCGAGCCCTGGTCGGGCCGCGACAAGGTGGTCAGGATCTTGACGGTCGTGGTCTTCCCCGCGCCGTTCGGGCCCAACAGCCCGAAGATCGTCCCGGCGTCGACCCCGACGCTCAGGCCGTCCAGCGCGCGGGTGTCCTTCGGGTAGACCTTGACGAGGTCGTGTGCTTCGATCGCCTGCGACATGGTGCGGTCCCCTCCTCTCGCCCGTTCGGCCGTTCCCTCCGTCGCTCCCGGCCGGCTCGTCGGCTATACTTCCTCTCGATGAGCGAGAATCTTAAGAATCAAACGTCTCGAATGTCAAGCGAAATCCGACGCGCGATCGAGCGGGAGGTCGCCGCGGAGGTTCGCATCGCGCAGAACATCACCGACGCGATCGATCAGGCGGTCTCGGAGATGTTCGCCGTAAACCGCACGGACGCCCGATGCATGGACGTCATCGAACGCCACGGTCGCATCACGGCCGGGGATCTCGCGCGCGAGGCGGGCCTGTCGACGGGAGCCGTGACCGCGCTGATCGACCGGCTCGAACGCAACGGGGTCGTCCGCCGGGTCGCCGACCCGAACGACCGCCGGAAGGTGCTGGTGGAGCTGACGCCGGAGGCGCAGAAGCGCAGCTGGGAGATCTTCGGTCCGATGGCCGCCGAGGCGGAGCGGCTGCTCGGGAGCTACTCGGGCGACGAGCTGAAGGTGATCCTGGACTTCCTGCGGCGCGGCCGAGAGATCAGCTCCGAGCACCTGGCCAGGGTCCGCGAGCAGGCGGCGATGGTGAGGCGGGCGAACGCCGATGCCCGTGTCACCCGGGCGGAGCTCAAGCGCGTCACGCAGGAGGTCAAGGCCGAGGTCAAGGCCACGCGTCTCAGGGTCAAGGCGCAGGTGAAGGAGCCCGTCAAGCGGACGCAGCGGCAGCTCAAGACGCAGCTCAAGCGGGCGGCGCGAGGCGAGAGCGCCACGGACACATGACGCCGACGACACGGCGGGGCTCGCCGACACCCGAGGACCCGCCACCTCCTCCGCACCGACGCATCTCGCTGTTGTTCGATCTGTTCGTGCTGAACCAGCACGTGCGAACGCTGCTCGCGCACGCGATGGCCGAGTCGCCGCTGCGACCGGACGAGTACGCGGTCTACAGCCTGATCTTCGACGTGGGTCCGATGACCCCGACGGACATGGCGCGGATGCTCGGGATGCCCCCGACGACGATCTCCGACTACGTCCGAACGATGGTCGAGCGTGGCCACGCGCGCCGAGCCGTCAACCGTTCGGATCGCCGTTCGTACCTGGTCGAACTGACGAACGAGGGCCTGGCGACCCACCGGGCGACGAACGCGGGGTTCGAACGCGCGATGCGGCGGGTCACGGACGCGCTCACGGCCGGCGAGGACGAGGTCGGGTCCGGGATGCACGCGCTGGACGACGCGGTCGTCGCCGCGATCGCGGACCTCGCGGCCGACGAGCGGAGACGGACCGCGACCGGTTCGGACTGACCCAGACACGGGCACACGGGTACCTGACGCGCGACGGCCGAACCCAGGGTCATGCCGAAAGAACATACTACGGGTTCGTAGTATATGCTTCGGGTTCGGAGCGGTTCGACACCGAACGGCGAGGTGGCTCGGGATGCGTTGGCGGAGGTTCGGCGCGATGTACGCGCTCGTCGTCGCCGTCCCCGCGATGGCGTCGACGTGCACGATGGACCGATCCCCGGGACCGACGCGCCCGTCCGCCGGCCACACGTCGCCGGCGGAGACCGATGTCGCCCCCTTCGTCGGACGGTGGATCGGCGGACTCGAGCGCGCCGCGCTCGGCTCCGACGCGAACGCCCCGTACCTCTCGATGCAGCTCCTGCCGTTCCCCGCGGGCCTGACCGCTCGCATCGAGCTGCCGGCGCTGCACCGCGTGTTCGTCACCGACGGGGTCGACGTCGCGAACGGTCGCGTGCGGATCCGGGCGCACGACGGCTCGACGCCGGTCCTGCTGGACGGGTCGATCGCGGAGAGCGGCGAACTGCGCGGCCGGGCGATAGTCGGCGCGCGGCAGGGCACGTTGCGCATGGTCCGCCCGTCAACGGACGTGGCGTTCGACCGGATCGCCGGTGCGTATCGCTTGGCGCTCGGCGAGGAGCTGATCGTGACCGCGCAGGGCTGGGTGGTCGAACCGTCGACCGGGTCGATCCGCGCCCTCACGCCGCTGTCGGAGACGTCCTCCGTCGCGGGCCCGGCCTTCGGGATCCCGTTCCCGTTCACGGCGCGCTTCGATGCCGTGCTCGGTCCGGACGGCGGCGCGCGCGCGATCGTCCGCACGGTCGAGGGCGAGCCGCCGGAGCGCGCGGAGGTCGTGCCGGCGACCCGAACCCAGGTGCGGTTCCCGAGCGGTGGGGTCCGGCTCGCGGGCACCCTCGCGCGACCGGCCGGCGGCGGACGACGGCCGGCGATCGTGTTCGTCCACGGGGGTGGCCCGTCGACCCGGGACGAGTTCAGCCTGCTCTCGAGCTTCCTCGTCGCGCATGGCTTCGTCACGTTCGCCTACGACAAGCGCGGCATCGGCGGATCGGGCGGCACGTACCCGGGCGACCTCGTGACGCCCGAGACGATCCACGTGCTCGCGAGGGACGCTCGCGCGGCCATCTCGTTCCTGCGGCGCCAGGCCGGCGTGGATGCGCGCCGGGTCGCGCTGGTGGGGGACAGCCAGGCGGGGTGGATCATCCCGATCGTCGCCGACGCGGGCGGGATCGCGATGGCGGTCATGGTGGTAGGGCCGACGCTGGACTCGGGCCGGGTTGACACGTTCGCGTCCAGGACGAGCGGAGGCGAGACCGCGCCCGCCGAGCCGCGACGGACGCTGCTCGGCGAGGTGCGCCGTCAGCACGCGTCCGGCTTCGATCCGCGGCCGTACCTCGAGCGCATGGATGTGCCGGCGTTCTGGGCGCTGGGTGCCCGCGACTGGACCGTCCCGACGGAGCTCTGCCTCGCGGAGCTCCGCCGGCTCCGGGCGTCCGGGCATCCGTTCGGGTGGAAGGTCTTCCCGCACGCCGGGCACGACCTGCTGGACACCGGGACCGGGCTCCGCAGCGACGAGCCCACCGCGACGAGGTTCGCCCCCGGGCTGTTCGCGACCTACCTCGACTGGCTCGGACGAGGGATGCCCGGGTCGTGAAGCTGACACCCTCGTCGGTCGGCGGGCGCGGCCTTCACGCCCCGCGCGAACGGGCGTCCAGCTCGGCGATCAGCTTCTTCGTCGCGACGAGCCGGTAGCTCTCCTCGACCCAGTCGCACAGGACGCCGGCGGGCGGCCCGGTCTCGCCACGGAACGAGAGCGAGACCCAGCCGGCCCTTCCCAGCCCGTACCCCGTCGGGGCCGCGCCGGGTACGCCGAGCGCGGCCTGGTTCGACTCGCGGAGCTTGACCGACATGCCCGGCCAGTTCGGGCTCTCCTCGGCGCCGAAGAACACGAACACCTTCCTGCCCACCTTCGCGACGGTCTCCTCCCAGGGATGGTCCTCGTATGCGCCGGGCAACGCCAGCGCGAACCGCAGGACCTGACGGTGGACGCGTCTCGGGTCGGCCATCGCCGTCGGAGCGTACCGGTTCGCCGCGCGCGAGCCGCGATGATGGGCGTCATGGAACGGAGGAGGGGATCGGCATGGGCGTCGGCAGGTTGTCGTACATACGGTCGACACGGTCGACCCGGAGGCGCTCGCTCCGTGCTGGGCGGCGCTGCTCGGCGTCGAGATCGCGGGGCGGGTCGACGACGGCGGGTACGTGCTGCTCGGACCGACCGGCGAGGGGTTCCGCTCATGGCCTTCCAGCGGGTGCCGGAGCCGAAGGAGGGGAAGGCGCGCGTCCACGTTGACGTCGGCGTCGACGATCTGGACGAGACCCGGGCGATCGAGGCGCTCGGAGGGGCGTGGACCGAGGTCGGCGTGACGCGGAACGTCGGCGACTACCGGTGGCGCGTCATGGCGGACCCCGAGGGCAACGAGTTCTGCATCGCCTCGAACGCCCCGTGAGCCCGGGCCCGAGGGTACGAACACCCCGTTGACAGCGTCCGGCCCCGGGCGATATCAAGCGATACCCACGCTGTCGCCCTACGTATGGCGCTGTCGACGGGGCGACGCCGAGGTCCGGAGCTAGCACAGTGAGGGGGGAGCTGGGCGTGCGCAGGGGTATCGGCCTGGCACCACGAGCGCTCCGCGGGCTCGCGCTGTGCGTCGCGATCGTCGCGGTCGGCCCCGCTGCCGCCGCCCCGACCGCCGCCGGCACGCCGGCCGAGATGGTGCCCGCGCGACCATCGGCGACCGGTGCGTCCGCCACCGATGCGTCGCGTTCGGCGTCGGCACCAGCCGGCGCACCCACGTGGGTGTGGGTGGCCTCGCCGAACGTGAACGACCATCCCGACTCGAACCTGACGCCGGGAGCAGAGCCCCCGTACCGGATCGTGTGGCCGGGCGAGGGGACCTCCACCACCGGGGAACAGGACCCCGCGTGTCCGACGACGCCCCCGTACCGGAACGGCCATCGGGTGCGGACCGGCTCGCCGGATCCCACCGACAAGCTGCACGGTGTGCTCGGCATCTGGAAGCGCGGTCCGTTCGTCCGCGTCGGCCGGCCGACGCCCGGCGCGAACCACGCCGCGAACCATCTGGCCGTGTTCTTCCACACGGCCGACATGGACGGCCGGCCCTGCTTCCACGGCGGCGCCGAGTACGGGTTCCTCCGGAAGCTCGCGGAGGGGTCGACGCGGGCGGGCGACCAGCCGCTCGACTTCTATCAGTGCCAGCACTGCAACTGCGTCCCGAGATGCGTGAAGAGCAACGGCTCGCCGGTCTCCCAGCGATACACGGACGGGCGGACCGGGTGGAACGACGCCCAGCGCGATCGGATCTACCGGATCACGTTCCGCGACTTCTCGGTCGGCAGCTTCGGCGTGCGGTGTCCCTACGGGCGCGACAACTTCCTGATCGAGGTGCTCGACCCGTTCGTCTCTCCTCCGGCGCTCCAGCGCAGCGTGCGGATATGCCGGGCGGGCTGGTTCCCAGACCTGAGGGGGAAGTCGGGGTGGATCACGACGAATGCCCACGCCGACCGAGCCACGGCCGACGGGACCGACCACTTCGAGGGCTCCTACAACGAGCTCATCACGATGAAGTACCTGTCCGGGTGATCCGGCTCCCGCGCGCGGAGGCAGCGCGTGCTCCTCACCAGACGCCGGGCACCAGTCGTGGCCGGCCCTCGGCGTAGGAGGCGTAGCGTTCGCCCATCTCGCGCCGGAGCATGCGCTCCTCGGTCCGGATCCTGGCCACGTAGCCGATCGCGGGGAGGACGAGCAGTGCGACGACGCTGACGAGGTTCCCGATCATCACCCCGATCCCCAGGAACGCGAGCAGCACGCCGGTGTACGAGGGATGCCGAACGAACCGGTACGGCCCCGCGGTCACGAGCTCCTGGTGCGCCGCGACCTGGACCTCACGGTTGAACGCGCGCCCGAGCGTCAGGACCGCCCAGACGCGGATCACCAGGCCGGCCGCCGTGAGCGTGAGGCCCACCCCGACCCACATCCACGGGCTGCCTTGGAGCTGCATCCTCGGGGCGAACCGCGGCGCGGTGACGGCGACCAGAAGGCCGCACAGGGTGAAGAGCTGGATCAGGTTGTAGGACCGGTCGCGGCGCGAACCGGCGATCGCGCCCACCTGGAAGCGACCGGTCGCGATGCGCACCGACACGAGATCCGCGGCGAACACGACGACGATCGCGCCGAACGTGACGGCGGCGACGGCTTGGGTCGGCCCGCCGATCGGGGTCGTGGACGTCGCGATCACGGGTCGCAGCCTATCCCCACGAGGAGGGTGCGTCGGATCCCCCGGCAACGGGATGTGGCACGCTGTCACGGATGTCGTTCGACGCGAACGCCGCGATCGCGACGGAGCGCCTGATCCTCACCCCCCTCGGGCCCGAGGATGCCGAGGAGATGGCTCCGGTGGTGGGCGACGAGCGACTCCACACGTTCATCGGCGGCCGCCCGCTCACCGTCGACGAGCTGCGCGACGACTACCGGACCCTCGTCGCCGGGTCGCCAGACCCGGACGTCGACTGGTTGAACTGGATCGTCCGTCGCCGAGCGGATGGCCGGGCGGTCGGGACCGTCCAGGCGACCGTCGTCCATCACGACGGGACCGCCACGGCAGCCGTCGCGTGGGTGATCGGCGTGCCGTGGCAGGGTCAGGGGCTCGCGTCCGAGGCGGCGCGAGGTCTGGTCGCCTGGCTGGTCGCCGCTGGCGCGGCGGACGTCGTCGCCCATGTCCATCCGGACCACGTCGCCTCGGCGCGGGTGGCCGCGCGGGCCGGCCTCGGTCCAACCGACGACGAGGTGGACGGCGAGAAGGTCTGGCGCCTCGTCACGGATCGGTCCGCGGGGCCTCCGCGCGCCGTGCCCGATGGAGCGTGACGGGGTTCGCCACCCCCCGTAGGCTCGCGGGACCGGTCGCATCGAACGCCACGCCGGGCAGGTCGTCGCACGCCTGGACGATCGTGTCCGTGACCAGCACCTCGCCCGCTGCGGCCCGGACGGAGACGCGCGACGCGATGTTCACGGTTCGGCCGAAGTAGTCGCCGTCCTGGACGATCACGGGGCCTGCGTCCAGCCCCGCGTGGGCCGGCGGCAGCCCGGCGGCCGGCACGCGTTCGACGATCTCCAGCGCCGCGAGGACCGCCGACGGCGGCGCCTCGAACACCAGCATCACCCCGTCGCCGAGCCACTTCACGATCTGGCCGCCGCGCTCGTAGGTCGCCCGCTGGACGATCCGCGCGAGATCGGCAGCCATCTCCGCCCCGGCCATGTCCCCCCGGGCATCGGTGAGCTGCGTGTAGCCGGACAGGTCCAGGAAGCACATCGCAGGCCGCCGGTCGATCGCGCGCCGGAGGCCCGCCTGCTCGAGCGCGCGTTCGACCTGTTCGTAGAACGTCCTTGCCCAGACGTGTCCCTGGTGGCCGTGATGCAGCCCGACCAGCGCCCGGTCGAGCAGTTCGACGGACGCCTGGCCGAACCGTGACGCTTCCTCGATCGCCTCGCGCTCCGTCATCCCGGCCTCGATGCGCGGCCGCACCACCTGCGTGAGCCATCCGTCGCTCTCGGTCTCCGCCATCCTGCGCAGGCCCTCGCCGTAGACGCGCAGCAGTCGTTCGATCGCCGGGCCCTCGTACCCGCTCGCGTGGGCGACCTGCAGCACCGGCACGGCCTCGAGCTCGTAGTCCCGCATCCGGTCGTCGGGCTGCGCGAGCGCGAACCCGGACGCCTCCCGCACGACCAGCAAGAGCTCCAGCGGGATCCCGGTCCGCCGGCTCATCTCCCGGAACGTCGTGCCGGTCGCGCCCGAGAAGCGTTCGTAGATCGGCAGGCCGAGGAAGTCGAACGAGAAGAGGCCACCCCGAACCGCCTCGCCGATCGCATCGACGGTCAGCCCCGAGCCTTCGAGGGTTCGCACCAGGTGCACCGCGCGCTCGGCGGTCTCGGAGAACAGGCCGTCGTCACCGGGGACGAGGATGCCAAGCTCGACGAGCCGGTCGATGTACGTCCGATCCACGTCGACCTGCTCGGCCAGCGCTGCAGCGGAGGCTCCGCTCATAGCTCGGCGAATCGTAGCCGCAGCCGCCGTTCCTGGAACCGCCCGCTCCGCCCGCATACCATCACTCCGATATGCGGACGGCGACCGGCACGATCCGATCCAGCGTCGCGATCGTCGCCGTCGTCGCGGCGTGCGTCGCCACGGGTCCGGCGTTCGGCGCTCCGTCCGCGAGCGGGGGAGCGTCCGCTCCGAGCGCCGCGGAGAGCCCGGACTGCACGCACCCCGTCGTGCCCGACTGGTTCCACGACAGCCTGGTGACGGCGATCGACATCTCCGGGGACCTCGATCCCAGCTGGGCCTCGTCGGCGTACGTCCCGAGGATCGTCTGCTGGCAGGGTTCGGGCTTCGACGTCGGCTTCGCTCCTCCCGGCGACCGCTACCACGCCTTCCACGGCGTCTTCGCGATGACCGTCGAGGAGGTGCAGATGATCGCCGGCCCATGGCGGATCTCGGACAGGGACGGTTTCAAGCTCAACCCCAAGTGCTTCGTCTGGGGCTGGACGAAGTGTCCCCGGAAGACCGAGAACCTCAAGATCACCCAACAGGCGATCGCAGGGCTGCGGTGGATCTGGCTGACGTACGGCACGCCGAAGGTGGCGTGGAAGCACATCGTCGCGACCGATCGGTTCAGCTCGTTCCCGCGCCCGGGCGCCGACGACACGGTGACGAAGACCCCGCTCGGGTTGTGTCCGGTCGATGGGACCGTGAGCTACTGGGACGACTTCGGCCAGCCACGGTACGTCGGCGGCTACCACCCGCACTCCGGGAACGACATGCACGCGCCGACCGGCCGCCCGATCCGCGCGCCGATCGACGGCCTGGCCGTGGCGCACACGGACGATTGGTTCGCCGGCAGGTACGTGAGCGTGATCGGCGCGAAGGGCTACGTGCACAACGGGCACCTGAGTAGGTTCGGCACGCTCGGGTACGTGAAGGCCGGGACGATCATCGGGTACGTGGGCGAGACGGGTGACGCGTCGGCCCCGCACGACCACTTCGAATGGCATCCGTGGGTCGTCCCGAGGCCGCTGCACGAGGCGCCCTCGGGCTTCAGCAGGGTCATGGACGCGATCGACCCGTTCCCGTTCCTGAACCAGGTCTGTAACCGCCAGGGCGTGCGGGGCTCCGCTTCGGGTTCGCCCGAGGAGGGCGGCGGCACGACCGATGCGGCGCCTCCGCGACGGCCGTTCGCGCGAGGTCCGGGCTTCGCTACCTGAGTTCGGTCGCCAGGAGGCGGTCGGGTCAACGTTCGCCGGAGAGCGGGTGACGCCACCGCAGACGCGGGAAGCGCGCGTAGTTGCGGTCCGTCGTGATCCATTCGCTCCCGGACTCGATCGCGAGCGCAGCGAGGTAGGCGTCGGGGACCAGGCTGCCCTTCGCGCCCGCCTCTCGGCAGAGTCGACCGAAGATCTCCCAATGCCGGGGCCCGGGTGCGACCGGGACGGCGTTCGGCTGCGAGCGGATCGCCTCGGCGAACGCGGTAGCTCGGGCGAGCGGCGTTGGCGGATCGAACACCCGAGCGTGCGTGACGACCCGGAGGAAGCCGCCGAGGACCAGATCGGAGACCGCGTACGCCTGATCCGCCTCGAGCAGGCCTCGGAGCCAGTCGCGGTAGGCGGTGTGGTCGGTGGCGTCCTCCCGATGGGCGTAGACGAGGACGTTGACGTCAGCGAGCAGCACCGTCGTCCATCACGTCGAGGAGCGCGGCGGAGCTGTCCAGATCGACGCCCGGCTGGAGGCCGCGACCCATCGATATGTCAACTCCGGAGGACGTCTGGGAACCGACGTACGATGGGCGACCCGTCCGGACCCGACCGTCGAGCACGAAGGAGACCCATGGGCCAGCCGCTGATCCGAGTCGAGATCGTCGCCGAGAGCGAGGGGCTGAAGGTCCGCCTGGCGATCGCCCCGTCGATCCTCACGCAGGTGTACGCGCGCGACGGTCTTGGCATCTTCGACCGCGCCGCCGCGAACATCGCCGTCGAGCTCCGGGACAACCGGGACGGCCGGTGCTTCGAGCGCCAGCCCGCGGTGCTGGAGTTCACGCCTGGAGCGGAGGACTCCGAGGAGTACGCCTCGAAGTTCCGCCCCGGCAGCGCCTTCGAACTGGGTCCCTGTCCGTAGGTCCGGTCCGCACGGCCCCGGAGCCCGTCCGCGGCGCCGCCTCGAACGACGATCAGATCGACGCGAGGAGCGCCGACGCTCGTCGGCTCGCGACGACGTTCCCCTTCACGTCGAACCGTTCGATCGCCCGCTTCAAGGCGTGCGAAGCGTCCTCGTCGCGACCGCTGAGCGCGAGCACGCGGCCGAGGTCCATCAGCGCCCGGCCCTGGGCGTCCGGTTGGTCGGTCCCGACGACCCGCTCGACCGCAGCCAGTCCGAGCGCGACGGCCTCGTCGCTCTGGCCGCGCGCGGCGAGCACCTTCGCCAAGGCGCTCCGCCACAGCATCTGGGTCTCGACGTCGTCCGGCGTCGCGATCGCCTCCGCGATGCGCGCGTAGCGTTCCGCCTCGTCGAGGTCGCCGCGTTCGAACTCCACGTGCGCGAGCCACGCGGCGGTCGTCGACAGGTACGCGCGCTCGCCCAGCCCCTCGAGCGCCTGGTGGTCCCGCCGCAGTTCGCGTTCGGCGGCGTCGAGGTCCCCGGAGAGGAGCTCGATGGGGCCGGTGTCGATCGAGGCGAGCGCCGCGTGCAGCGGCACGCCGAGGTCCAGGCTGATCGCGCGGCTGAGCCCGTACAGCTCGCGCGCGCGCTCGGCCTCGCCGGCCATCGCGTAGAGGCGCGCGAGTGAGAGCAGGATCATCGACTCCGCGCGGTGGTCGCCCTTCGCCTCGGCCAGCAGCGCCTCGCATCGCGAGATGGCCTCCGGAACGGGCGTCGGACCGTACAGCGCGCTCTGCGCGTACGCCGAGAGGTTCCGCGCCTCCTCCCGCCGGTCCCCGGCGAGCCGCGCGTACTCGAGCGCACGCGCGACGTCGGCCTCCGCCTGAGCGAACCGCGACGATGTCGCGTGCACGTACCCGAGCAGCGCCCAAGCGCGCGCGAGGCTCCGGTTGTCCGCGGCGCGCTCGAAGACCGGGAGGATGCGGTGGAGCTCGGCGACCACCTGATCGGTGAACCCCTCGCCGCCGGTGAGGAACCGCAGGTAGAGCCGGACCTCCGTCGCCCGCGCCTCGAGCAGCTCGTCCTGGTGCTCGGCGGCCCATGCGAGCGCCTCGCTCGCCGCGGCGTCGGCGTCGAGGAAGTCCCCGCACTCCGTGTGTGCCTGCGCGAGCGCGGGCAGGAGCTCGGACCGGGCCCGTCCGCCCTTCGCCAGGACGTCCGCTGCTCGGGTGAGCAGGCCGACGGCCGCGTGCGCGTCCCCTCGGGCGAGGGCCCGGCGCCCGGCGGAGGCGAGCCGTTCGGAGGCGCGAGCGCCGAGGTTCCGCACGTGGTCGTCGACGGGACCCAGTTCGCGGAGCAGCCGATGCGCCTGTTCGAAGTGGAACCCGAGGATCTCCTCGAGCTCGGCCGCGCGCTCCCCGCTCGTGCGCTCGAGGTAGTCGCCGAACGCCTCGTGCAGCTCCGCGCGCGTCTTCTTCAACAGCGCCGTGTACGCCGCGTCGCGGATCAACAGGTGGTGGAAGCGGAACACGTCCTCCCCCATGTAGCTCGGCGCGCTGCTCGGCCGGACCATCTGCTTGCGGCCGAGCGACGTCAGCACCGTCGCGACCCGGTCATCGATGGAGGCGGGACTGAGCGCCTCGATCGAGCTCCGGTTGAAGACGAGGCCGATCACCGATCCGCGGTCGACCACGGCGCGCTCCAGGTCCGTCAGGCGCTCGAGGCGGGCGGCGAGCAGCGCGGAGATCGTCGGCGGCATCGGCAGGTCGGTCACGTCGCCGGCCGGCACCCATCGGCCATCGGCCTCCTGGCGGATCGCACCGTCGTCCACGAGCATCGACAGGAGCTGTTCGACGAACAGCGGGTTGCCCTCGGCGGACCGGACGATCCGGTTGCGGAGGGGGCCGGGGAGCCCGTCGGCACCCAGGAGGTTCTCCACGACCCGCGTGCTCTCGGTCTCCGAGAGCGGTTCGAGCAGGATCGTCCCCCCGTCCGACAGGTCGCTCCACTCGGGACGCTCGTCCAGCAGATCGGGCCGCGCCATCCCGACGATCAGGATCGGCGCGTCGGCCGCCGACGTCGTGACGTGTTCGATCAGGTCCAGGAGCGTGGGTTCGGCCCAATGCAGGTCGTCGAACACCAGGACCAGCGGCGCCTGCCCGCTCATCGCCTCGAACAGCTTCCGCACGCCCCAGAACGTCTCCTCGATCCGGAAGTCGCCGGGGTACAGGCCGACGATCGACGCCGCGCGCTCGGCGATCGCGGGCGCGTCGAACGCCGAGACCGTGTCGCCGGCCTCGATCACGTCCACGATCCGTTGGAGCGCGGCGTCGGGCCCGTCCGCGTCGGTGACGCCCGCAGCCGCTCGGATCATCTCGGCGACGGGCCAGAACGTGATCCCCTCCCCGTACGGGATGCATCGGCCCTGCAGGATCCGCGCGCCGGCGCCGGCGGCGGCCGCGAACTCCAGCACGAGCCGGGACTTGCCGACCCCGGCCTGGCCGAGGATCGTGAAGAGGCGGCACCGTCGGGCGTCGACGGCGGCGTGGAACGCGCCCTCGAGCGCCTCGAGCTCCGCGGCGCGTCCGACCATCGGGGCGTCGTGGCGCCGGACGCGGCCCTCGCCGCCGACGACGGAGACGAGCGCGTAGGCTGCGACCGGGTCGGCCTTGCCCTTCAGGTCCAACAGCACCGGCGCCTCGACCTCGACGGCGTCGCGCACCAGGACGTAGGTCGACTCGCCGATCAGGATCGACATCGCAGAGGCGGCCTGCTCGAGCCGCGCCGCGACGTTCACAGCGTCGCCCGTGACCAGTCGCTGTCCCGCGGTGACGTCGCCCGCGACCACCTCGCCGGTGTTCACTCCGGTCCGGTTCGCGAGCGTGATGCCCCAGGACGCCTGCAGCTCGCCGTTCAGCTCGACGAGCGCCCGCTGCATGTCGGCCGCCGCGCGCACCGCGCGCAGCGCGTCGTCCTCACGGACGCGGGGGAGCCCGAACACCGCCATGACCGCGTCGCCGATGAACTTCTCGACCGTCCCGCCGTGGCGCTCGATCACGCGTTGCATCGACGCGAAGTACCGATCGAGGACGCCGCGGAGCGATTCGCTGTCGAGCTGTTCGCCCAGGCTGGTCGAGCCCTTGAGGTCGCAGAACACGATCGTGACGGTCTTGCGGACCTCGCGCGCCAGGGCCGGCGCGAGCTCGGCGCCGCAGTACCCGCACAACCGGAACCGGTCAGGGTTCGCCTCGCCGCACCGCGGGCAGAGGATGACGCCGTGGCCCATCGACCCGCTCATCGCGGGCCGGCTGGTCGCGGCCGGATCCGTTGCGTTCGGGCTAGCGCGGACGCCAGCTGGGATCGCCGACCCCCGACCACAGGACGCGGTAGCGGAAGTCGCCGTTCCTCAGGACCCGCCGCCTGCGCAGACAGGGGTCGGGCCAGACGTCGCCCTTGCATCTCGGCAGGCTAACGTAGTCGTTGCCGCCGAGGCTCTTCTGGATCGTGGTGTGCTTGATGTGGGTCCCCGGCGGGATCGAGCACGCGGCGTACGTGAACACGACCGCGATCCGGTTGTCCGCGTCGCCGGCCGGCTGGTCGGTGGTGGCGATCAGCGCGGTGAAGTCCGGGCACGTGTCGAGGGTCTGTTGCGTCGAGAGCGCGATCGAGACCGTCCCCGAGACGCCGGTCGGGACGACGACCGCCGCCGTCTCGAAGACACCCAGGCTCGGGTCCGTCCCCTGCTTGTTGGGGTCGGTCGAGACCTTCCCGCCGTCGTCGACGTCGCCGCTGATCCCGATGCAGGGTGTCTGCACCGTCACCGTGGTCGACGCGCTGTTGTTCGACGGGTTCGGGTCTGGGTTGTCGGCCGAGACGTCCGCGGAGTCGGTGAGGACGTCGGAGACGCAGGGCATCGTCGCGACGATGTCGACGTCGACGCTCGAGGCGCTCGTCAGCGTCCCCAGGCTGCAGGTCACCAGGGCCGGCGGCAGCGAGAGCACGCAGGACGGGTCCGATGAGCCGGGGACGAAGATCGAGTCGGGGGGCAGCGTGTCGTTGACGACCACGTCGATCGCGTCGTTCGGCCCGGAGTTCGTCACGGTCGCGACGAAGTCGACGTTGTCACCGCCGACCACCGTGTCGGGAACGGCCTTCAGGCTGATCCCCACATCCGTATCCCACGCGACCGAGCCGAACGAGGCGGCCGGGGCCATCAGGACCAGCGCGAGCACGGATACCAACGGAACCACGAAGCGTCGCGCCATGCGATATCCCCTTTCGGATGCACGACCGTCGCTCCGCCCCCGGGAACGGGGAGGAGCGCGACCCGGTCGCGCGAGCCCGGCGAACCGGACAATCCTCCCCCAAGTCCCCCACGCAGCACAAGGCCTGGTTCGGGCCGCCGAGCGCTAGCATCGCGGGTTCGGAGGTGGAGCAGGTGGCGAGCGAACCGACGCGAGGCGACGTCGCCCCGGCCGTCCACGTGGGCGTGGAGGTCGCCGGGCCGGCCGCGGTGCAGGTCGAGGACCTGGTGAAGCGCTACGCGAAGAGCCCGGTCAACGCGCTCGACGGGGTGTCCCTCAGCGTCGCGTCAGGGGAGGTGTTCGGCCTGCTCGGGCCGAACGGCGCCGGCAAGACGACGACCGTCGGCATCCTCACGACGCGGGTCCGGCCCACGTCCGGCACCGCGCGGGTGGGCGGCGTCGACGTGATGGCCGACCCGTCAGGGGCGCGGATGCGCCTGGCCGTCGTCTCGCAGCAGAACAACCTGGACCGATCGCTCACGATCCGGCAGAACCTGCTGTTCCACGCCGCGTACCACAGCGTTCCCTCCGTCGAGCGGCGCCGTCGGGCCGACGAGCTGATCGAGCAGTTCGGGCTGAAGGACCGGGCGAACGACAAGATCGACTGGCTCTCGGGCGGGCAGGCGCAGCGGATCATGATCGCGCGCTCGCTGATGCACGACCCGGAGGTCTTGTTCCTGGACGAACCGACGACCGGCCTGGATCCGGCCGCGCGGCTGTTCGTCTGGGACCGGATCCGCGACCTGCAGGCACGCGGCATCACGGTGTTCCTCACGACGCATGACATGGACGAGGCCGCCTCGCTGGCCGACCGCGTCGGGATCGTGGACCACGGCAAGCTGCTCGCGCTGGACACGCCGTCGGCCCTGACGAAGTCCCTTCCCGGACGAACGACCCTGGACATCTCGATGAGCCTGGACGGCGCGCCGCCGGCACCCGTGCTCCAGGCGCTCGGCGAGCTTGCCGGCGTCGAACGCGTCGAACAGGTGGACGAAGCCGGTCCGGGCGGGCCGTGGGGCGGGGGGATGCCGGGGTTCGCGTTCGCGGCTCCGCCGCCGAAGCCCCCGAAGGCCGGCGCGCACGCGGCCGACGCGCCGGGAGCCGCCAGTCTGCCGACGCCGTCACCGAAGACGCTCCGCGTGCGGCTCTACGTCACGAACGACGCGCCGTTGATGGTCCCCCCGGTGGCGGCGCTGCTCGCCTCGCGCGGCGTGACCCTGACGGACGTGCGCATCGGCGAGCCCAGCCTCGAGGACGTCTTCATCCATCTGACGGGGAGGGCGTTGCGATGAGCACGACCAGCGTCGTTCGGGGCGGGTCCTCGGTCGCGCGGCCCAGCCGGACCCGCGAGGCGGGGCGCGCGTTCGTCGCGGTGCTCTGGCGGGACATCTTCGTCACCGGCCGCGAGCTGCCGATCTTCCTCGCCCAGGTCGTGCTGCAGCCGCTGTTCCTGCTGCTGATCTTCGGCAAGATCCTCACCGAGCTTGGGTACACGCAGAACGGCTACGCGCAGCTGCTGTTCCCCGGCGTGGTCGCGCTGACGATCGTGCTCACCGCGCTGCAGAGCACAGCGCTCCCGCTCGTGATCGACTTCAGCTTCACGAAGGAGATCGAGGACCGGTTGCTGGCGCCGATGCCCGTGTTCCTGGTGGCGATCGAGAAGGTGATCTTCGCCGCGATGCGCGCGCTGATCGCCGGCACGGTGATGTTCCCGATCGGCTACTGGATCCTGGGGACGCTCCCCGTCCACGCGAGCGGCATCCCACTGATGATCACCGTCATGGTGCTGGGGTCGCTGGTGGGCGCCGCGATGGGTCTCACGATGGGCACGCTGGTTCCGCCGAACCGGATCCAGGTGTGGTTCGCGCTGATCCTGACGCCGCTGCTGTTCACCGGCGCGAGCCAGTACCCGTGGCCGTCGCTGGACGGCTTGTTCTGGTTCCAGGTGATCACGCTGTTCAACCCGCTCACGTACGTGAGCGAGGGGCTGCGCGCGGCGATGGTGCCGAAGGTGCCGCACATCCCGCCGTGGATCTGCATCCTGGCGCTGCTGGTGTCGCTCGCGATCTTCATGGCGATCGGCATCAAGGGGTTCCTGCGCCGCGCCCTGTCGTGACCGAGGGATCGCTCGGTAGGGTTGCGTCATGACGATCTACGGCGTGCACGCTGGAACCGAGGACGCATCGATCGACGACGTCCTCGCCTACTGGCGCACCGTCGAGTCGCTGGGGTTCGGATGGATCTCCGTGTGGGATCACTTCTATCCGATCCTCGGCGCGGGCGGCTCGGGGTCGTTCGAATCGGTCGCCAGCCAGACCGCGCTCGCGATGGCGACCTCGCGGGTTCGGATCGGGGTGCTCGTGTATTCGATCGGCTACCGCCACCCGGCCGTGCTCGCGAACGCGGTCTCCACGATCGACCACCTGTCCGGCGGCCGCGCTGAGGTGGCGATCGGCGCCGGCTGGGCGGAGGCGGAGTACGTCGCCTACGGCATCCCATTCCCCGGCGTCGGCGAGCGGATCGACCAGCTGAGCGAGGGCGTGGAGTGCCTCGCCGGGCTCCTGCACGAGGAGCGGTTCAGCTTCGACGGGACGCACTTCCAGCTGAAGGACGCGGCGCTGGGCGTGCGCCCGGCGCAGGCTCGGGTCCCGGTGTGGGTGGGCGGCGTCGGCGAGAAGCGGATCATCCCGCTGGCCGCGCGGGTCGCCGATGGCTGGGATTCCCCGCTCGGGCCGTCGGTGGAGGAGTTCGCCCGGAAGGTCGGCGTCCTCGAGCGGGAGTGCGAACGGATCGGGCGCGATCCGACGTCGGTCCGCTCGGCGCACGTCGCCGTCGTGCGCGACGAGGAGGAGCTCCACAGCCGGTTCGCGGACTACGCGTACACGGATGCTGCGGGCGCGGTCGTGTTCGGCTCGGACGACCGGGTCCTCGAGGGCATCAAGGCGTACGAAGCGGCGGGCGCCGACCAGATCCTGATCGCCGGCGCCGTCCGCGAGGGCGCCGAGCAGCTCGAACGCGTCGCCGGCCTCCTGGGACTCTCGGGCTCCTGAGCCGCGCCGCGCGCGCGATCAGGCGAGCTGCGCGTCGAGTTCGATCTCGACGTTGCCCGCGATCGCGCGCGAGATCGGGCACGCGACCTTCGCCGCGGCCGCCAGCTCCTGGAACGCCGCGTCGTCGAGCCCGGGGATCGCCGCGCGCGCGACGAGCCGCATCGTCGTGACGGTGAACGCGCCGTCGCGCTGTTCGAACGTCGCCGTCGCCGTGATCCGGACGCTGTCCGGCTGGTGGCCGGCCTTGACGAGCGTGTTCGTGAACGCCATCGCGAAGCACGCCGCGTGCGCGCCCGCCAGCAGCTCCTCCGGGCTGGTCTGCCCGTCGGAGGTCTCGGTCCGTGCGTGCCAGGTGATCGGTGCGGCGTCGACGATCCCGCTGCTCACCAGCGAGACGGTCCCCGATCCCTCGGTCAGCGTGCCGTTCCAGGTCGCGGTCGCGGTGCGGTCTGCCATCGTCGTGGCCTCCTTCGTCGAAGGGCCCAGCGTACCCGTCGCGCGCGATGCGATACTCGGGGCCCATGGCTCCCGTGCCCCCAGCCCGGCACCTGATGCGCGCGAAGGACCTGATCGACGCGCGGTACTTCGAGCCGCTCGATGTTCCCGCGCTCGCCCGCGCCGCGCGCCTGTCGCCCGCGCACTTCAGCCGGGAGTTCCGTCGCGAGTTCGGCGACACGCCCCACCAGTACCTGCTGACGCGCCGGATGGAGCGCGCCGCGGCGATGCTCCGGACCACCGATCGCTCGGTGGCGGACATCTGCTTCGCCGTTGGCCTGAGCAGCGTCGGGTCGTTCACGACGACGTTCGGCAGAACGTACGGGTGTTCGCCCACGGCGTACCGCGCGCTGTATCCGCCGGCCGCCGTCCGCGCGCGGATCCCGACGTGCGTGATGCTCGCGTACGGGCGCCCACGATCCAGCACGTTTGGAGAAGACACCCGCCTGCGCGCTGGCTAGCGTCTCCCTCGACCGGTCCGAACGTAGGCGAACCGCAGGGGCGAGACGAGGAGGAGGGACGCACGATGCTCAAGCAGCTCACGCACGTGAACGTGTGGGTGCACGACCAGGACGAGGCCCTGGAGTTCTACACGAAGAAGCTCGGGATGGAGGTCCGCCAGGACGTCACGATGCCCGAGATGGGGAACTTCCGGTGGCTCACGGTCGGCGTTCCCGGGCAGGACGAGGTCGCCCTCGCGCTGATGGCCGTCCCCGGCGCGCCGGTGTTCGACGAGGAAACGCGGGCGCAGATCCTCTCGCTGACCGCGAAGGGCGCAGCGGGTGGCCTGTTCTTCGCCACGGAGAACTGCCAGGGCACGTACGAGGAACTGATGGACCGCGGGGTCGAGTTCCAGGAGGTGCCGACGCAGCAGCCGTACGGCATCGACGCGGCGCTCCGCGATCCGTCGGGGAACCACATCCGCGTGATGCAGACGCCGACCGAGGCGGCCGCGCAGGCCTAGCGCGACCGGCATCGCCGGCAGGAACGGTCGATCCCGCGCCTCGCGCGCGGGATCGACCCATCCTGTTGGTCAACACGCTTTGCCGTTACGAGCCTCCCGGCCGCTTCCCGACCGAGCGTGCCGAAGGACCGGTCGGTCGGTGGGTCACACGCCGGTCTGCGCGACGATCCGGCCCGAGTCCACCGCTTCGACCAGCGCCGCGTAATCGCGCTCGTTCTGATCGGCGTACGTGACGGCGAAGTCCGCCATCGCCCGGTCGAACGCGTCGCCCCCGCCCAGGTACGCGCCCACCGCGATCCGGTCCCCCCACCGCGCGTGCGCCCGCGCCAGCGTCGCGCCGCAGATGCGCGCGTAGACCGTGGCCCCAGGCACGAGCAGCTTGTCCACGTCGGCGCCGCCCTTCCAGTCGTGGAGCTGCCGCACGTAGTAATCGCGAACCTGGCCGTCCAGGCCCTTGACGCGTTGCCAGCCGAGGAAGATGTCGCTCGTGGCCTGCATCAGCCGTTGGCCCGCCACGACGCGCGCCCCGTGATGCGCGTAGTGGCTCTTGCGGAGGTACCGCTCCAGGACCGAGGCGTTCGCTTCCTTCACCTGGAGGATCATGGGGTCGTCATCATCCCGGCCGACGAGCAGCATGATGTAGCAGCGCGTCCCGACGCTGCCGACGCCAACCACCTTGCGCGCGACGTGGACGTACTGGAACTCCTCGATCGGGTGGTGTTCGTGCCCGAGCGTCCGCCGGTAGGACCGCAGCAGCTTCTTGATGAGCACGTCGGTGTCCTCCCACACGGAGCCCGGAGTGATCAGGTCCTCGACCGGGACGATGAGGGGCGGATCCGGGAGGAACCGAAGCGCGCCGTCGACCTCGCCGGCGCGCTTCGTGAAGACCCGCACGCTGTCTCGGGTGCGCGCCTTCGCGACGACCCGCTTCGCGTCGCGGTGCTCCTTCTTGGTGAGGCGATCCTCGCGGACCGCGCGGCGGACCTGATCGAGGAGGCGGTCGACAGCGAGGTGTTCGTACCAGTTGTCGAGGGTCCGCATCTCGCCCGCCGCTCGCATCTGTTCCCGGTACTCGCGGATCCCGGCCATCACGATCGCGCGCCGGTCGGCCGCGTCGAACCCGCGATCGCGCCCGGCGACCTCGAAGCTGGTCGCGAGCCGCTTCACGTCCCACTCCCATGGCCCCGACAGCGTCTCGTCGAAGTCGTTCACGTCGAAGATCAGCTGGCGTTCGGGCGTGCCGAAGAGGCCGAAGTTCGACATGTGGGCGTCGCCGCAGAGCTGCACGTTGACCCCGGACCTCGGGGTGTTTGCCAGGTCGGCCGCCATGATCAGCGCCGCGCCCCGATAGAACGTGAACGGCGAGACGAGCATCCGTCCGTACCGGATCGGCACCAGCTCGGGGACGCGATCGACAGCCTGCTCCTCGAGGAGCGCGACCGGGTCGGGGCGGTCCGTCGCCGGTTCCCATCGGGCGTGGCTGGAACGGGGCGTCTCCTGGCGGGCCGCCTTCCCACGGGCGACGCGTTCCTCCACCGAGAGGTGCGCGCGCCTCCATGCGGACGCGAACGTCGGGTCGATCGCGGCGGCGGCGGTCGCCACGGCCGGCGGGCGGGTGGTACGACGACCGCGTGCGCTGATCGGGCTCACCGGTGCACCTCCTCGTCGCCGTGCGACCTCGACGGCGTCGTCGACCCCGCTCCCGTTCCCGACTCGGGGCGAGGGCCGAAAACCTATCGTCGGCGTGCGCGGAGGGTCAACCCGACGGTGAGCGGGATCGATCGTTCGACGCACGTCGCCACTCGAGCAGCTGCGAGCAGGACGTGTCGGCGAACCATCGTTCGAACCGGTCCGGCGTCCACCCATGCGTGCCGACCAGGAGCAACCACACGTCCGGGTGGTTGAGCGTCCACAGGATGTCGGTGGCCCGCGTGACATCCAGGTCTTCCCGGAGCGCCGCCCTCGCGTGCAGCGACTCCACGATCGAGCGCTGGTTGTCGTAGAAGTCCGACTGGATGAGGCCCCAGAGCGCCGCCCTGTCGGGGTCCGCGGACGCCGCATCGCGGATCACCGCCAGGACGGCCGAGGGTGCCGCGGCGGCGCTCCGCGTTCGCCTCGAGGAGGCGGTCGCGGCCTACCGAACGCCGACCGGGCTCGAGTTCCCCGGCGTCAGCCTGGTCGCCGCCGGACGCCGATCCGCGAGCATCGACGGCGACTGATCACAGCGTCGGCGGAAGGCCGAACGCCGGGAACAGCGCCCAGCCGAACGTGGTGATCTCCACGATGCGGCCGTCCTCGATCCGAAGGACGTCGAGCTTGAACCCACGGAACTCCGAGTCGCCGGGCCGCCGCAGGTAGCTCGCGGCCGTCGGCATCCGGTTCGCCATGGTCGGAACGAGGCGCCAGTCCCCATCGCGGTCCGGGCCGAACGCGCGCTCGATCAGCGTCGCGACCTGGTCGCGTCCCTCGAAGAGCCACGGGTTCGGCGGCATCGTGACGCGGATGTCCTGCCCCGCGATCGCGATGGCGGCCGCGGCGTCGCATCGTTCGTGCGCGTCGATGAACCGCTCGAGGAGCTCGCGTTCCTCGGCGCTGGACTCCCCGGCCGTCCACTCGGCGCGCCGGGCCGGGAGGCGCTCCTGCATGGTCGCGCGGGCCCGCTGAAGCGCGCTGTTCGCCGCGGCGACGCTCGTCTCCAGGATCGTCGCCGTGTCGGTCGCCGGGAACCCGAGGACGTCGCGGGCGACCAGCGCGGCGCGCTGCTTCGGCGGAAGCACCTGCAGCGCAGCGAGGAACGCCAGCTCGATCGTTTCGCGTTCGACGGCCACCGCGTCCGGTTCCTCGTCGTTCGGAGCGACCTCGTCGAGCAACAGATCCGGATACGGCTGGAGCCACGGGACCTCGGCGACCGAGCGCATCGCGGTCACGCGCCGGGCGCTGCGGCGCAGCAGGTCCAGGCAGACGTTCGTCGCGATCCGGTAGAGCCACGCCCGGACCTCGGCGCTGCCGTCGTAGCCGCCGCGCCCGCGCCACGCGCGCAGGAACGTCTCCTGCACCGCGTCCTCCGCTTCGTCGAACGACGCGAGCATCCGATAGCAATGGACGTGCAGCTCGCGCCGGTGTCGTTCGGTCAGCGCCGCGAAGGCCGGCTCGTCGAGGACCGCGACCCCGCTCATCGCGTCTGGACGGCGTGCGTACGTTCCTGCAGGACCCACGTGTTGCCGTCCGGATCGGCGAAGTCGGCGAACGACTGGTAGTCGCGGCGCTCGGGATCCGGTCCATCGTGCCATTCGCCGTCGACGATATGGCGGACCTCGCCGACCTCGACCCCGCGGTCGACCAGCTCGGCGCGCGCCGCCACGATGTCGACGACGACCAGGTGGATCCCCTTCGACGAACCCGGCGCGGCGTCCGTGAGCCCGGTGCCGATGCAGATCGAGCACGCCGACCCCTTGGGCGTCATCTGCACGACGCGCATCTCGTCACCGACCATCGTGTCGACCTCCAGGTGGAAGCCGGCCTTCTGCGTGTAGAAGTCCTTCGCGCGGTCCACGTCGGTGACCGGGACCAGGACGAGTTCGAGCTTGAAGTCCATCGCGTCTCCTCCCTGGCGTATGTCCGTCACGCCTCGGTCCAGCCGCGCTCCTGCAGGACCCACGTGTTGCCGTCCGGGTCCGCGAAGTCGGCGAACGAGTTGTAGTCACGGTGCTCCGGGTCCACGCCGGGCTTCCACTCGCCGGCGTCCATGTACCGCACGTCACTGACCTCGACGCCGCGCCCGACCAGTTCGGCGCGAACGGCCTCGATGTCGGTGACGATCAGGTGCGTGCCCCGATAGGAGCCCGGTGCTGCATCGTCGACCCCGACCCCGACCCCGACCCCGACGATGACCGAGCAGGCCGAACCCGGCGGCGTCATCTGCACGACGCGGAAGTCGTCGCCGGCGCGGTGGTCGACGTCCAGGCTGAATCCGGCCTTCTCCGTATAGAAGGCCTTCGCGCGATCCACGTCGGAGACGGGGAGCAGCACGACCTCCAGCTTCATATCCACGATGGGTCCTCCTCCTGGTCCGTGACCGTTGGGTCGACGCGTCCATCTGAGCACACCGATAGAACGTCGGCGCGCGCCGTAACTCATCGGTGACGCGATGAGATTCCGGACATACCGAAGCGGACGCGTCCGGCCGCGGCTCGCCGGTCGTTCGCGCGGAACGGAACCGGCCGCTACGCCTTCGTTCGCAGGTATCCGTCGAGTCCCGCTGGGCAGTCGCAGAAGCCCGCGACGACGCTCTTGTCCGTGATGCCCGTCGCCTGCGAGTTCGGCCACCCCTTCGGGTCGAACACCTTCGGGTTCTTGCGGTCGCCCTTCGGCCAGGTGAGCGAGTGCACGCCCTGGGCGTCCGTGACCCATCCCACGAGCGATCCGGCCTTGTTGACGCCCCACAGGAACGTCCCCGTGTAGGACTGCATGATGTACGTCGTGAACACGCCCTTCTTGGTCCGCACGAACCCTTCGGTCTGGCCGTTCCGGATCTGGGTGCCGACGATCGTGCCGCTCGCGTTGATCCCGTAGGCGTCGGTCGTCGTGGCGCCCGGCACGTCGATCTGCGTGTACGAGCCGCCGGGGCTCCGGAGGAACCCGTGCTCCCCGGTCCCGTCGTCGAAGGTCCCGACGACCGCGCCCTTCAGGTTGATGCCGATCGCCTGCGTGTCCGAGCCGCCCGGCACGTCGATCGCCGTGAACCCGCCGCTCCCGTCGCGCAGGTATCCGTGGACGAACCCGTCCTGGTCGTAGTACGCGCCGACCACCGCGCCGGCGTCGTTCAGCCCGAATCCTAGAGTGCCGCCGCTTGCCAGGTCGGCGTCCGGAGCCTGGAACGTCGTGTACGAGTCGGTCGCCGGGTCGCCGATGAAGCCGTACGAGCCGTCCGCCATGTTCGCCGTCCCCGAGACCTGGCCCAGGTTGTTCACCCCGATCAGCTCGGTGCCGAGCGCGTCAGGGACGTCGATCGTCGTGAACACGTACTTGGCGACGGTGCCGGGAGCCGTCGCGCGCGTAGGACTGGCCGACGCGGGTGCCACGAGCGACAGCGCGGCTGCCAGCGATACGAGCGGGACCAACCAGAGCCGTCGACGCGAATCGTGCGTGAACCCCGTCATCTCTCATCCTCCCCTTCGAACGGTCCCGTCGCCGTGTGCAGGCGCGCAGTCTCGATGCCCTGCGGCGTGCGGCGAACGATAGGGACGCCGGTTCCCTGGTGTCAATCGGCCGGAAGGCTCGTCGGGCTCGTGCGTTCGACCCTCCGGAGGTCCACCGGGCGGGACACCCCCTTGAGGTCCACCGCGCCGATCTCCGCACACGTGATCCCGCTCGGTAGGCCCTCGGCCGCTCGCACGGCGCGGTCGCTGGCCAGCACCTCGCCCGCCTTGGCGTACGCGGCGATCCGCGCGGCGACGTTCACCGTGCTGCCGAAGTAGTCGCCGTCCTGGATGATCACCGGCCCGGCGTCCACGCCGACGTGTGCTTGGGGGAGCCCGGCGACCGGGGCGCGTTCGGCCATCTCCAGCGCACCGACGACGGCGTCGGCGGGTCCGTCGAAGTAGAGCATGACGCCGTCGCCGAGCCATTTCACGACGTGTCCACGATGCTCGTGCGTCGTCCGTTGAACCAGCGTGGACAGGCTCAGCGCCATCTCCGCAGCGGCCTGGTCCCCGCGTTCGTCGGTCAAGCGCGTGTAGCCGGAGAGGTCGAAGAAGCACATCGCGGCCGGGCGCGTCACCTTGCTCCGCAGGCCGGCTAGCCCGAGGGAGTCTTCGGCCCACTCGTAGATCGCGTTCATCCAGGCGCGGTGCTGCTGACCGCGATGCATCGCCAGGAGCCCCTGGTCCATCTGAACCACGAGCGCCTCGCTGAACTTCGATGCCGCCTCGAACACCTGCTGGGCTGGCATCCCTTCAGCGATGTAGGGCCGGAGCAGGTGCGCCATCCAAGCCTCGGTATCGGTCTCGACGATCCGGCGCAGGCTCTCGCCGTAGACCCGCAGGAGGCGTTCGAGGGCCGCCGGCGGAAGGCCGCCCGCCAGGCCCGTCGCGATCATGGGGACGACCTCCGCTTCGTCCTCGCGCATCCGATCGTCGGGATCGGCGACGGCGAAGCCGATCGCCTCGCGCACGGTCAGGAGGAGCTGCAACGGGATGCCCGTGCGTTCGGCCGCCTGGCGGAACGTCTCTCCGGTCAGCGCGGCGATGCGGTCGAAGGTGCTCAGGTCGAAGATGCCGAACGAGATGATGCCGCCGTCGACCGCTTCGGCGATCCCGTCCAGTGACAGGCCTGCGCGTTCGAGGTCGAAGACGACCCGCGTGGCGCGGGCGGCGCCGGGCGTGAACGCGCCGTCCGCGCCGGGCGTCACGATCCCGAGGCGTACGAGGGTGTCGACGAGCTCAGGCTCGACCTCGGCCCTGTCTGCGACGTCGTCTCTGGAGAGGGTTTCCACGATCAGGGCGAATCGTACCCGCGAACGCGGCTCGATCAGGCCCGCCCGGTCTCCACGCTCCGCGTCAGTGCACGATATCGAGCGCGAAGCGCAGGGAGGCATCGAGGGCAGCGGTCTTCGCCGGTGCGAGCGATCCCACGGGGGCCGGGTCGAACACATCCTGTCGAACGGTGAGGAGGTTGTCGCAGTTCGCGACGCACTCCGCCGGTAGACCCTCCTCGGCGCCGAGCGGCAGCTCCGACGCGATCCCGCGGATGCGTCGCGTGATGGGCGCCACGGTGACGCTGTGCAGGAGCGGGATCGCGACGGAACGGGTCACGATCAGCGCCGGACGACGGCCCAGGTCCTTCCCGAGGTCCGCCCAGTAGACCTGGCCTCGCCTCACCAGTCGGGCCAGCTCTCGAGCGAGACGAGATGCATGGCCGCGACCTCGTCGGGGTCCTGCGGGACCCGCCTGTAAGCCTCGATCATCTCGCGCTCCTTGCGCGCCTCGTCCAGCGCGCGGAGGTAGGCGTGCCCGGCGCGGCGGAGGAGTTCGCTCCGGCTCACGCCGAGGGCGGCGGCCTCGCGGTCGAGTTCCGCGACCAATCGGTCGTCGAGCTGGACGATGACCTGCCTGCGCGCCATGTTGGCGACGCTACCATATGGGTTCTCCCATGGCATGGTTGAGGCCTCGTATCCCTCGGGTACGACACGGCGTTCGGACCGGATCGGCGGCTACTTCGCGATCTCCCAGAGATGGCCGCCGGGGTCGCCGAAGCACGCGGTTCGAACCCCCCACGGCCGGTCGATCGGGCCGTTGAGCAGCTCGACCCCACGTTCGCGGAGCTGCGCGCACATCGCGTCCACGTCGTCCACCGGGATCGTGAACACCAGGCGGGACCCGGCGTCGCGTGGCGCGACGGGCGCGGGCTCGATCAGCTCGGGCGCCTCCGTGGCCGTCAGCAGGTTGACGAGCGTGTCGCCGAACCGGAAGACGGCCGATGCGTCGTCCTCGAAGACCACCGGCAGGCCGAAGACCTCGAGGTAGAAGCGCTTCGTCTCCGGAAGGTCCTCGACGAACAGCGTGATCGCGCCGATCCCCTTGGGCCACGCGGCGTCGTGCTGATCTGCCATCGAGGAGCCTCCCATCGTCGGGTGTCGGCGCAGCCTACATGGCGCGCCACGACCCGATCGCCCGGCCCGTGCCGGTGTCGGCGTGGGTGTCGGCGGCGGCGGCTACGCTCGCCGGTACCCATGGCGACCATCGAGGACGTTCGGGCGTTCGTCTCCGAGCTGCCGCGTGCGTACGAGGTGATCGTCCGCGACCGGGTCAAGTTCCGGGTCGGGCGGATCGTGTTCCTGGCGTTCTCGCGCGACGAAACCCAGATGGGGTTCGGGTACCCGAAGGAGCAGCGCGAGGCGCTGGTGGCGTCGGATCCGTCCAAGTTCCTCATGCCCGGGAAGGCCGACCTGCGCTACCAGTGGGCCGAGGTCCGGCTCCCCGCGATCGACGTCGCCGAGCTGCGCGAGCTGGCCCTGGACGCCTGGCGGATGTGCGTTCCGAAGAAGGTCGTCACCGAGCTGGAGGAACGGTGGGGGTCCTGGCGCGCCCTGTTGGAGATTCCCCCTGGCCGCGCGATGCCTGCCGGTTCGCCGGATGCAGCGCCACGGGGTTCGCGACGCCTTTCGCCGCGATCCGAGCGGGCGTGATCACGGTCGTCCATCCTGCATCGTGGTCGGGCGGCTCACCGCGTGAGGCGTTCCACGGCGTCCGTCGCAGGATCGATGTACGGCAGGCCCGGCACTTCGCCGAACGCACGGTCCGCGGACACGAGTGCTTCGGCCCCGACGGCCATCGCCGCGGCGGCCAACACGGCGTCGAACGCACCTAGGTTCGGATGGCGTTCGAACAGCCGAAGCCCCTCCCGGAGGTCGTCCTCTCGGATCGGCAGGAGCGGTGACAGGAGGTCCGCGTACGCGCGCCCCAGGTCGGCCGCGTCGGCTCGATCGCGGCGTCGGGAGCGAACGTGGACGAACTCCTGGATTGCCTCGGCTGTGGTCGTGGCCCGGATGCGTCCGGCGTCGGCGGCCCCGATCAGCGCACGGCAGGGTTCGCGGAGCGGGTGTTCGGCACCCTTCGCGTAGACGAGGATGGTCGTGTCGAGGACGACGATCACGAACGCCGGCCGCGGAGGTCGTCGAGTTCCGTGAGAAGGTCGGCGGGGTCGCTCGGAACGTCCATGTCGGGAGCTTCGAGGATGCGCCGCGCCGCCGCCGATCGCAGGGCCGGCGTCGCGGGCAATCCGCGATCGATGGCCTCTCGGATCACGGCAGCGATCGAGGTGCCACGGTCCCTGGCGACGCGCTCGATGCGCCGGTAGCGCTCGTCGTCGAGGAGGATCTGGAGCCGGCGTTCGAGCATGCACATACAGTAGCATGTGTAGGTCCTGCGGCTGAGCCGCCGGCATGACCATCGCGCCCGGCTCGCCTGAGATACTCGACCGCCGTGGATGCGCAGGGTCGCACGTACTACCGGACCGATCTGGCGCTCGTGCACCATCTCGGGTTCGGGTTCCACGCGGACAACTGCGCACCGGGGATCCTGGCCCGCCTGCAGCCGGTGCGCGAACGCGGGGGCCTCGTGCTCGAGCTGGGCTGCGGGAGCGGCCTCCTCACCCGCCACCTGGTCGACGCCGGGCACCGGGTCGTGGCGTCCGACGCGTCGCCGGCGATGCTGGAACTCGCGCGCCAGGTCGTTCCCGACGCGGAGGACATCCGCCGGATCGTGCTCCCCGACGACCCGCTCCTGGTGGCGGACGCGATCGTCTCGGTGGGGCACGTGCTGAGCTACCTACCCGACGAGGCCGCGATCGACCGGGCGTTGGCCGCTGCCGCCCGGGCGCTCCGTCCGGGCGGGGTGCTGGCGATCGACCTGTGCGACCTTCGGTACGAAGAGGCCCGCCGTGACGCGCCCCCGCTGGCCCACGTCGCCGACGACTGGGCGCTCTTCACGAGGTTCTCGACGCCTGCGCCGAACCGGTTCGTCCGCGAGATGACGACGTTCGTCCGGAACGACGACGGCTCGTGGCGCCGTGACGACGAACGGCACGACAACGTGCTCGTCGACACGTCGCTGATCCCCGGCCGACTCGAGGCGGAGGGCCTCCGCGCGGCGGTCGAGCCATCGTTCGGCGACGAACGGCTCCCCGAGGGCCTCGTCGTGATCGCGGCCTCACGCCCCCCGGCCTGACCGGCTACGCCTCGCTCGCGTGCGCCTTCGCGACGTCGCCGATGATCCGGGCGAGCTCCTTCGGGCGCGACCACATCGGCCAGTGGCTCGTCGGCAGGTCGACGTAGGTCACGTCGTGCAGCTCGGCGAGCCCGGCGATCCACGCGTACCCCTCCTTGACGGCCTCCTTGATCTTCTCCGAAGGGAACCCCGTGCAGATGACCGTGCTCGCGACGTCCAGGCGGGCGTCGTTCGTCAGCTCGGCGGCCTCCCGGAGGATCGCACCCGGCTCGGGCACGGCGCGCTCGCGGAACGTCTCCAGCTGCTCCTGCGAGAGCCCGTCGAGGTTCTCGTCCTCCGCGAGCTGTTCCAACGAGGGCATCGGCAGCTCGACACCGTCGAACCCCGGGTCCATCGCACCCTTCGCGGGCCCGGAGTCGACGTAGATCATGGCCGCGATCTGCTCGGGTACGCGGTCGGTGACCGCGTAGCCGGGGGCGCCGGCGCCACTGTGGACGGCGAGGACCACCGGAGGCCCGGCCGCGTCGATCGCCCGACAGATCGCGTCGACCTGATCGGCGAACGTGATGGAGGATCGGTCGGCGTCGGCCGACTCGAGCCCGGGGAGCGTCAGCGCCGTGACATCGTGGCCGTCGGCGCGCAACGCCTCCGCGACCTCGTCCCACGCCCATGCGCCGATCCAGAACCCGGGAACCAGGATGATCGGTGGAGTGCTCATCGTGTCACCCTACCCAGGGACACCGACATCACGCGTCCGTCGGCGGAGGCGCGGTCGGCGTACCCCACCCAGGTGGTCTCGCAGGCGGCGGCCTAGGGCCGGCGGAGCGAGACGATCATGTTGGCGATCCGGGTGGCCATGACCACGTCGCCCGGGCCGGTCCCGTCCGGGACGCTCTCGGAGCCCAGGCGAGCCTGCTCGACGCTGCCGTCGGCGAACCGCACCGCTAGGTCGTAGTACGTGGTCCCGTGGAGGTCGAACGGCTTGACGGCCACGACCGTGGCCTCCTGCTCACCCATCATCTCGAGACCCAGCCTACGGTGCGCTGTCGACCCTCGCGCCGCTCATGACCTCCCGCGCCCTCCCCTCGTCGACCCCTCGTCGGCGTTCACATGGCTCCCGGCCGTCACGGTGGTCGGCGCGGTCGCGGAGAGCCAGGCGGTGGTGTCGATGCCGCCAGGCGCCTGGTCCGCCATGTACTCCGCCATGACGGTGACGAGCTGCTCGGTGGTGTACGGGCTCCACCCGTGCGGCTGGTTGTGGCCGTACGTGAACTGCGCGTCGGACCGCGGGTGCTGAACCGAGTCCAGGAACCGCTGCATCAGCTCGACCCCGTTGTTCAGGAAGAACGTGTCGTCGTCACCGACGAAGAACATCAGCCGCCCCTTCAGCTTCGGCCCTAGCGTCGACCAGTTCGCGCTCAGGTACCGTCGGAGGTCCATCGGTTCCCACGCTTGGGCCACCTTGTGGTCGATCTTGCCGGTGGCCTTGTCCCAGATCGGCGCCGGGTAGCCGTCGGGTCCCTGGGGGCCGTAGACCGCCTGCCAGATGTCCCACTGCCCCAGCTGCGAGCGTCCGTGCGTGCCGAGGGCCAGCTCCCAGTGGTTCTCCTCCTCCATGGTCCACAGCGTGTTCCCTCGCACCGAACGTGCCGACGGCCTGGGGACGTCCACCCATGCATGCGGGGTGACGTAGGCGTTCGGATCCGAGTAGATGTTCACCAGCTGGAACGCCTTGAAGTCCTGGGGGTCCGGATAGAAGATCCAGGCCCCGCTGTAGAGCTTGGGGTAGAAGGCCTGCTGGGCGATCGTCTCCCATCCGCCCGTCGAGCCGCCCTCCACGACGTTGCCCCACCGGTCGGGCACGACCTTGAAGTGCTGCCGGATGTAGGGCATGAGCTCCGTGGTGATGGCGTCACCGTAGGGCCCGAGGTTCGCCGAGTTCACCGCGTACGAGTCGTCGTAGTAGGGGTTCTCGTGACGGAGGTCGACGGCGACCACACGGGGCGCGGCCGTAGAGACCCACCAACGCGAGAAGGGGTTGCCGAGGTTCTCATCGAACCCGAAGGGGTTCCCGAACGGGAAATGGGTCTGGTGCCAGATAACGGGGTACAGCGTCGACCCGTTCGGGTCGTAGCCCTCCGGCAGCAGCACGTTCGCCCCGATGTAGATCGGCGTGCCCCAGTACTTCGACAGCAGCGCGCTCTGGATCTTCACGTGCTGCACGTGGGTGCTGTCCGTCGGGTTACCCTGTTGGCAGGTCCCACCGGGCGGGACCGGATCGCTCGGCTCGATGAGGTTGTCCATCGAGAGCTGGACCGTTCCCGAGCTGGCGGGGTCCAGGTGGATCCGCTGCGGCGTGCTGTAGAGGTTGCCGGGCGAGTCCAGGTAGTAGCCGCCGTCGCCGCACGGCATGTGCAGCTGGACCACCGAGCCGTCCGACCGGTGGAACGTGGTGTAGACGTTCAGGAATGCCTGGACGTCGTAGTCGCCGGCGGGCAGATCGGCGATCGACGTCAGCGGGTAGCCGTACACGTCCGCTCCGGCGTCCAGGATGGCCTGCTGCCCCGGCTGCAGGTTCGACACGTCCTTGCCCCAGAACGGGACGCCCTCGGTGATGTCGATCTGGAAGCGTGGCTCGTCGGACTTCGAGGTCGACACGATGACCAGCACCCGCCCGTCGGCGGCCTCGTCCCGGACGGCTGGGTCGAAGGACACGGCGAAGCGCAACGGCTCCCCGCCAGAGGGCGAGGACACCGCGACACTCGTCATGAAGCCGACCGCGATGGCGACGGCGATGGTGAGGATGGCGCGAGCCCGCATGGCTCCACTCCTTCCTGTCGGACGTGGCGCGGGATGCCGCAAGCGCCGGCCCGACCGCGATCACCTCGGCCGGAAGCGACGCTCGGGCAGTGGCGTCGATTGCATCACGGGCCGAAAAGAGCGTCAAATCGCGCTGGCGTTGCGCACGCCCGGCGGGTTGCGCCGGTCGATCGGCCCGGTCCCGGGTCGTGCGGCATACTCGCCGACCGAAAGGAACCTCCGAAGTGGGTATCGCTGATGCGTGGTGTCGACGACGGCTGGAGAGGCTTGAAGGGCTGAAGGAGCAGGAGCTGGATGGGTAGCTACGTGCTGGGCTTCCAGGAGATCGACCAGACGCAGGTCGCGGTCGTCGGCGGGAAGGGCGCGCATCTCGCGGAGCTCTCGCGGATCGACGGCATCCGCGTGCCGGCCGGCTTCTGCGTGACGACGGACGCCTTCCGGCGGATCACGGCGGACGCGCCGTCCATCGACGAACGGCTCGATCGGCTGTCGCGCCTGAACCCGGACGACCGGGAGTCGATCCGCACGCTCAGCGCGGAGATCCGCCGGACCATCGAAGGGATCGCCATCCCAGACGATGTGGCGGAGGCGATCACCCACGCGCTCGCCCGGCTCGGCGGGCGAGCCGCCTACGCCGTGCGCTCCAGCGCGACGGCGGAGGACCTGCCGACGGCCTCCTTCGCAGGCCAGCAGGACACCTACCTGAACATCGTGGGGTCGGCGGCGATCCTCCAGGGCATCAGCCGGTGCTGGGCCTCGCTCTTCACCGAGCGGGCAGTGACCTACCGCCTGCGGAACGGCGTCGACCACCGGAAGGTCCAGATGGCCGTGGTCGTGCAGGAGATGGTCTTCCCGTACGCGTCCGGCATCCTGTTCACGGCTGACCCCGTCACTGGCAACCGGAAGGTCGCCTCCGTGGAGGCCACCTTCGGCCTCGGCGAGGCCTTGGTCTCGGGCATGGTGAACCCGGACGTCTACACGGTGCGCGACGGCGAGATCATCACCGAGCACATCGCCACCAAACAGGTTGCGATCCATGCCTCGCCGTCAGGCGGGACGCAGGAAGATGCGATCGACCCGGAGCGGCAGCAACAGCCGGCGCTGACGGATGCGCAGGTCGTGCGTCTCGCACATCTGGGGCGCACGATCGAAGCGCACTTCGGCCACCCCCAGGACATCGAATGGTGCCTGGACGATGATGGGTTCCAGATCGTGCAGAGCCGGCCGATCACCACGCTGTTCCCCATCCCCGATGTCGGCGACCGGGAGAACCACGTCTTCATCTCCGTCGGTCATGGGCAGATGATGACCGACGCCATGAAGCCGCTGGGGATCTCCTTCTGGCAGTTGACGACCCCCCGGCCGATGTACGTGGCCGGTGGGAGGTTGTTCGTGGATGTCGCCCCCGACCTGGCGTCGCCGGCGAGACGCGCGGGCCTCGTGGAGGTCATGGGGAGGGGCGATCCGCTGATCGGGGACGCGCTGCGGACCGTCCTCGACCGCGGCGATCTCATCCCGTCGCTCCCGGACGAAGGTCCCGTCGGGCCGCGGGCCGGCGCGGCGCCGGTCCCGATCGAGACCGATCCGGCCATCGTGGCCGACCTGATCGGGCTCAGCCAGGCTTCCATCGCCGCGTTGCAGCGCGACATCCGCACGAGGTCCGGATCCGCCCTGCTCGACTTCATCCTGGAGGACCTCCAGGAGCTGAAGCGGATCCTGTTCGATCCGCGGAGCCATCGGGTGTTCATGTCGGCGATGGAGGCCACCTGGTGGCTCAACGAGCACCTGGAGGCGTGGCTGGGCGAGAAGAACGTGGCCGACACGCTCACGCGGTCGGTCCCCCACAACGTCACGTCGGAGATGGGGCTGGCGCTCCTGGACGTGGCGGACGCGATCCGCCCGCATCCGGAGGTGGTGGCCTTCCTGCAGCACGTCGAGGACGAGGGCTTCCTGGACGAGCTGCCCGAGCTCCCGGGCGGGCGGGAAGCGCGAGACGCCATCCTGGCGTGGCTCAGCGCGTACGGCATGCGCTGCGTCGGCGAGATCGACATCACGAGGCCGCGCTGGAGCGAACGCCCCACCACGCTCGTGCCCCTGATCCTCAGCAACGTGAGGAACTTCGAGCCGGGCGAGGCCGAGCGGCGCTTCGACCGAGGGCTCGAGGAGGCACGGACGAAGGAGCGAGAGGTGCTGGAGCGCCTGCGGGCCCTGCCGGACGGCGAGCGGAAGGCCGAAGAGACCGAACGGAGGATCGACCTGGTCCGGACGTTCATCGGGTACCGGGAGTACCCGAAGTACGGCATGGTCAGTCGGTACTTCGTCTACAAGCAGGCGTTGCTGGAAGAGGCCGAGCGCCTCGTGCATGCCCAGGTTCTCGGTGAGAAGGAAGACATCTTCTACCTCACGTTCGAGGAGCTCCGCGAGGTCGTGCGCGCGAACCACGTGGATGACCAGCTCATCCAGCAGCGCAAGGACGCGTTCAGGTCGTATCAGGCGCTCACACCGCCCCGGGTGCTCACGTCCGATGGCGAGGCCATCGCGGGGGAGTACCGACGCGATGACATGCCGGCCGGCGCGCTGGTCGGCTTACCCGTTTCCGCCGGGACCATCGAGGGGCGGGCCCGCGTCATCCATGACATGGCGGAGGCCGATCTGGAAGCGGGGGACATCATGGTCACGACCTCCACGGACCCCAGCTGGACGCCCCTGTTCGTCGCGGTCACGGGTCTGGTGACGGAGGTGGGGGGCCTGATGACCCACGGCGCGGTGATCGCACGGGAGTACGGGCTGCCGGCCGTCGTGGGCGTGGCAGACGCCACCCGGCTGATCCGGGATGGGCAGCGGATCCGCGTGCACGGAACGGACGGCTACGTCGAGATCCTGCCCCTGCAGGACGCGGAAGATCTACCCTCCTGAGCGGCCGCCGCGGGCGGGCCCGGATCAGACGCGGCTGGCGAGGTGCAGGGCGAGTGGCTGACCGACGCCCTTCAGGTCGGCCTCGCCGATCGGGTGGAACCGACACGAGGTCTCGTGCGAGGAGGCTTCGACAACCGCGTCGGTAACGAGCACCTCCCCCGACCCGGCGTACGCGGCGATCCGTGCCGCCACGTTCACCGTCCGGCCGAAGTAGTCGCCGTCCTGGAAGATGACCGGACCGGCGTCCAGGCCGACGCGCGCGGGCGGCAATCCCTGCTCGGGGATCCGGGCGACCATCTCCAGCGCGCCGAGCACCGCCCGTCCGGGGTCCTTGAAGACGAACATCACCCCGTCCCCGAGCCACTTGACCGGCCGGCCTCCGTGGTCGGCCGACGTCGCCTGCACCAGCGACGCCAGCCTCGACGCAAGGTCGGCCGCCGCCGCGTCCCCGCGTTCCTCGGTCAGCCGCGTGTAGCCGCTGAGGTCCAGGAAGGACACCGCGGGCGGCCTCGCCAACCTGGTCAGCAGTCCCGCGTCCTCGAGCCCCGACTCGAAGCTCTCGATGACGTTCCGCATCCACGCGTGCTCCTGCTGCGCGTGGTACATCGCCATGACCGCCGGGTCCCCGAGCCGGTTCCACTCGGCGCCGAAGACGGCAGCGAGCTCCATCACCTCGCCGGGCGTCTTGCCCGCCTCGAACAACGGCCGCATGACCTGCGTGGAGTACCAGTCCGCCTCGGCCTCGGCGATCCGGCGGAGGCTCTCGCCGTACATGCGCATCGACCGCTCGATGACCTTCGGATCCCACCCCTGGGACTGCTGATACCGGACCACCGGGACGACCTCCAGCTCGTCCTCGCGCATCCGATCCTCGGGAGCGGCCGCGATGGCGCCGGTCGCCGTCCGGATGCTGAGCAGGACCTCCAGCGACACGCCGGTCTCGTCGGCCACCTGGCGGAACGTCTTCGGGCTGATCGCGGAGAAGCGGTCGAAGTTCGGCAGGTCGAAGAACCTGAGGGACATGTGGCCGTCCCGCACCGCCACGGCGATCCCGTCGAGGGGGATGCCGGCCCGATCGAGCCCGTGGATCAGCCTGGCGCCGCGGAGGTCGCCCATGGAGAACCGGTCACCGTCGCCGGGTGTGATGATCCCGAGCTCCACGAGCCGGTCGATGTAGTCCCGGCCGATACCCGACCGGTCGGCGATCTCCTCACGCGAGAGTGACGGCGTGCTCATGGACGGGATGCATCGTAGTGGGGGCAGGTGTCGGCAGCTACGTCGCGTGCAGGACCGAGAACGACGGCGAGGGCGAGGGGTGATCGTTGGCGGTCGGCCGCTTCAGCGTGCCTGGTGGTCCGAGATCCGCGAACCGAGCGTGGTGACGATGATCTGTCGCGCCTCCGGTCCCTCGGCACCCTCGACCCCGAGTCGCGCGGCGATCTCCGGGTACAGGTGCCGCCCCGCGAGGTACCGCCGGGCGCGCCGCTCTCCTCGAGGCTCCAGCATGCCGGCGGCCACCGCGAGCCCGAGGTCCTTCGTCGCCGTCGCCGGGCTCACGTCCACGAGCGCGCGGTAGTAGCCGGCCGTCACGTCGCGGCCGAAGAACGCGTCCCAGGCGGCGTTCGCCACGCGACGGTCGCATCCCAACTCCACCACGAGGTCCTCCACGACCGTCCAGATCCGGCGTTCGACCTGCTCGCGGAGGTCGAGCGCCCGGACCTGGCTCACCTGGGCGCGGACGTGCGACACGATGAACGGTGTCACGTCCGCGCCCGGATCGAACGTCGTCCCCAGGCACGCGAAGGCGTCGTAGTAGTCGCGCAGGTGCCGGCCCCACCACTCCTCCAGCGATGTGAACTCGCGACGCTTGAAGCCGCCGCGGTACATCGCCAGTGACGCGAGGACGCGACTCGCCCGGCCGTTCCCGTCGCTGAACGGATGGACGGCTGCTGTGGCGACGTGGATCCACGCGGCCACGATCGCCGGGTGCTCCGTCATCCGCTGGACCTGCGCGCATGCCTCGTCGACGAGCGCCGGGACGCGTTCAGCCTCTCCCGGCCTGAACGCCACCGATCCGGTCAACGTGTCGACGACGAACCGGGGCCTCTCGCGGAAGCGGCCTGCCCCCTCCGCCCAGTGCCCGCCGAGCACGCGGTCGTGGAGTCCGATCAGCAGCTCGCGGTTCCAGGTGAACGATGGGTCGTCCGCTCGCCGGAGGACGAAGCTCATCGCGTCCCGGTATCCCTCGACCAGGTCGCGGTTCTCCTTGGCGATGTCGATCGCCTGATCGCCGGCGAGGACCCGTCTGACCTCGTCGACCGTGACGGGCACGCCCTCCATGATCGTGGAGGCGGCGATCGCCTCCGCTTCGAGGTCGCGGCGGAGCCGGCCCTCCCACGAGCGGGGCAAGGGGCCCTTGTAGTCGAGGCGATCCCGCCAGCCGTCGAGCTCGGCGGTGAGGTCGTGCACGGATGAGGCGTCCAACGGGAACATGACGGGAGTATAGCGAATGCTATCGCTCAAACGCTAGGGATTGAACTGTTGGTTCGATGCTCGCCCTCGGGAGTACGGCTCGGCAGGACGGCAGCCGTTAGAACGATGTTAGTATCAGCAGGTCATGCGCCGGCGGCTGACGAAGGTCGGGAACTCGTACGGCCTCATCCTGCCCAGGGACGTCCTCGACCTGCTCGGCGTCGATCCGTCCTCGGGGGTCGAGGTCGAACTGGCCGGCAACACGCTCCTGGTCACCGCGCCGGACCGCTCGCGCGAGGACCTCGAGGCCGCACTCGCCTACCTCGCCTCGAAGGGCGACCGTTCGGAGGTCTACCGGCGCTTTGCCGAGTAGGTTCGGATATCGGCTCACGTTCACCGATGACGAAGCGTTCCGGCTCGTGATAGCCCTGGCCAGCGGAGACGTCACGGAGGAGCAACTCACGATGGCTCTGAGGCCCTCGGTCGTGCCGCCGACCGGGGGCGAGCCGTAGTTCCAGCGCCGCCGCCGCGTCCTCCGCTCACGTGCCCCACAGCGCGGAGATCGGCGCTGCGGTGACCCGTTCCCCGAAGCTCAGCGTCTGCTCGCCCGTGTACAGCAGGAACCCATGGACGAAGCCGTCCCCCAGTCGATCGCGGAGCAGGCGCAGTCCCGCGAAGTCCGGTCGCTGCGCCGACATGGAAGCCTTCACTTCGATGCCGACGACCCTCCCGTCTCCCGTCTCTAGCACGACGTCGACCTCGGGTCCGTTCCGGTCGCGGAAGTGCGCCAAGCGCGCGGGCGTCTCCGACCAGGTGAGCTGCTTGGCGATCTCGTTCACAACGAACGTCTCGAGCAATGCTCCGGCCGCGGCGACGCCGGGCCGGGCTAACCCCATCGGGGACACGCCCATCAGGTGCGCCGCCAGGCCGGAGTCGGTCATGTGGACCTTCGGATGCCGCTTCACCTTCGCGGTGAGGTTCCGCGACCACGCCGGTACGCGATGGACGAGGTAGACCGTCTCGAGGAGCGGCAGGTAGTTCCGTACCGTCTGGTCGTCCATGCCGGCGCTCCGGGCGAGCCCGGCGACGTTCAGCTCCTGCGCCGTGAGGGCACTCAGGAGGCGGAGGAGTCGCGGCAGCTCGACGATCTGACGCACCCGGGAGATCTCGGCGACGTCGCGTTGCGTGACCGTTCTCACGTAGTCCTCGAACCAGCGGCTCCGGGCCCGCGGGCCTAGGCGGACCGCCTCCGGGAATCCTCCGGCGCACGCGACCTCCAGGTAGCCGGCGCGGTCCATCGTTGACGAGTTCGCCCCGCGGAGTGCATCCGGGTCGGCGAAGGCGCGGTCTACGAATCCGTCGACCGTTCGCCGGATCTCGCGCTGCGAGAACGGCCAGAGGTCCACGATCCGGACCCGTCCGGCGAGCGACTCGGAGAGCGTGGGAACCGTGAGGAAGCGCGTCGAACCGGTCAGCACGAAACGTCCCGGGCGCCGATCTTCGTCGACGGCGAGCTTGATCGCCGACAGGAGGCGATCACCGCCCTTCTGGAACTCGTCGATCATGAGCGGCTCGGCGAACGCGCCGACGAGCCCGCGCGGATCGTCGCTCACCGCGCCGAGCACCGTCGGGTCCTCGAGCGTGACGAAGGTGCCGCCGCGCTGGGTTTGGAGCCGGCGCACGAGGGTGGTCTTGCCCGATTGACGAGCCCCGTTGATCAGGACGATCCGGAAGTCGCCGAGGGCCTCCGCGACCACCGCTTCCGCGCGTCGCGGCAGGACCATGTCGCGCGCACCCGTGGTGCCCCTCACGCTGGTATCTTAGCGAATCGTCTGCTCGATATCTAGCGTTTCGTCTTGTTGGTTCTTAGCGTTCCGTCTCGGCTCACGTCAGGACGCAGCCCGGAGCGCGCGTTCGACCTGGCGCTTCGAGAACCCGGCGAGGATCGCGGCGGAGAACGCCTCCTCGCGCGTCCAGCCTCGCCCCTCCGCGTCCGGCGGCGCGCCGGGCGGGAGCACCTCCCACCGCTCGTCGCCCTCGATCGCGAAGAGCCGGTACCGGTCCTGTCCGGCGACGCGTTCGCACTCGAGTTCCATCCGGCCCTTCCCGGGCCCGGAGGTCAGCGAGAAGAACATAGGGAGCGGCAGTGACATCGCCTCGGCAGGGTAGCGGCCGCGCTAGCGTCGCGCCGCGTGCTCGCTCTATCCTCCGCCCGACGTGGACGTCGTCTACCTGGATAACCGAGGCCGGAGCGTCGGTTCGGCCATCGAGGAAGCCATCGAAGGTGCGACGCGCGCATCCGTCGCCGTCGCGTACTCGACCGAGAGCGGCATCGCCGGAATGAAGCCCCGCTGTTGGTGCTGAAGGACCAACGTAGGCGCAGCGGGGGCTCCGTTTGTAGCGAACGACACACCCGACCTGTCACCGTCGGCACAGCCGATCGAACTTCCCTCCCGTAGCTTTCGTCTATCGGTCGCCGCTCCATCGGTGACCAGACGGGAGGAGATCGAGATGAGCGCGAACATCCGAGGAACCACCGTCGAGCTGGCGCCGGTAGGTCGCGTCCCGGTGCGATGGCTGATCGTAGTCGCGGCCCTCGTACTGGGGATTGTCGGTGGACTCGTGTTGAGCCAGGCGACGGACCTTGAAAACCCGGGTGTGTCACCGGCGAAGGCTCCGGCGATCGTGGAAGTGCATGAACAAACAGGGCCACTAACTCGTGAAGTCCCAGCCAGCCGTCTCGCGACGGGATGGGTAACTCTTGACACGATCCCTCCGATCGGGTGGTCGAGCCAGTGCTCGATGGGAAGCGCACTCATCAGGTGCTAGCCGTCAATGCTGCGGGTGTGCGCGAGTTCGGATCCATGAAGGCTCGCGCGGCGGCTCGCGATGCCAACAGACCGCTCCTCCCTGGATCGCCATGAGCAGGTAGACGCATCAGCACATCGTTTGAATCGCCGTGACCGTCTCGGTCCGGTCCCCCCTTTCATCTGCATCGGCATGAGAGGAAGATGCACTGAGGATCGGAGGTTCCCAACGGACAGCCATCCACCGGACGAATCGCGTCGAGGTACCGATGTCCACACCTTCCTGATCGCTGACGTCCGCGGCTACACGAAGTACACACAAGAGCACGGCGATGAGGCCGCTGCCGAACTCGCCTCCGCGTTCGCCGGTTTGGTCCCCGAGGTGGTTCAGGCCCGCGAAGGCATCCTCCTCGAGGTTCGAGGAGACGAGGCCCTGGTGGTGTTCGCCTCTGCCCGGCAGGCTCTCCGAGCTGCGGTGGAGCTGCAAGAGCGCTTTACCCAAGCAGGCCTTGCGCGCGGCGTAGGGATCGGTCTGGACTCAGGCGAAGCCCTCCCCGTCGGAGACGGGTACCGGGGCGGAGCGCTGAACCTGGCCGCGCGTCTGTGCTCTCAGGCGAAGCCAGGAGAGATCCTGGCCTCCGAAGCGGTGATCCACCTCGCGGCGAAGGTCGACGGCGTGGCGTACGTAGATCCGCGGACTTTCAAGCTGAAGGGCTACGCGGACCCAGTGCGAGCAGTCGAGGTCGTTCCGGCCGATCGAGCGCGCAAGTACAACTTGCGGCGTAGATTCGGGCGCAGGACCCGCCGGGTCGCCGCCCGGCGCGGATTCCGCGTGGTAATCGCGGGACTCGTCATCGTGGCCCTCGTTGCGGTGGTGCTATCTCAGATTCAACGCGGAACGAAGTCGCTGACTTCTCTGACGTATCGGTCGGGTGTTGTTCTGACGAGTCTGAAGACAGGCGCGCAGATCGGATTCGTCGGCTCGACCGAAGTCGCAGAGCCTGTCTCCCCGATCTTCTCAGGAGGGCACTTCTGGATTGCCGATTCCGGTGCCTTCGTAGAACTCACGCCGACCGGCAAGGTGCTGAAACGCATCCCTCAGCCAGCGCAGGACCCAGCCCAGCTCGAAGGTGGGAACGCGGAAACCTTCTACGCAGTCGATGGAAACGCGCTGTGGGTGACGACGGGCGATGACCTCGTGAAGATGGACATCGGCCTCGGCCGCGAGGTCGATCGCTTCCGGCTCGACAGGATCATCAAGGATGACCCAGGCGTCGCGGAAGGCGTGGCCATCGGCGGCGGATCGGTGTGGGTCAGCAGGGCTGTGGCCCGTGGTCAGATCGTCCGACTGAACATCGCTACCGGGAAGCTCGAGGACGTCTTCGACCCATTCGGACTCCACCCGGTCATCAACCTCGCGTACGGGGACGACGCCCTATGGGTGGCGGACAACGCCGGCATTATGCGGATCGATCCTAGGACCGGGATCACCACGCTTGGGAAGGATATCAAGAACAACTGGAACGTCGCGGCCGGAGGCGGCTTCGGCTGGACCAGCGATGAATCGAAGGGCATCGTCTATAGGGTCGACCAGGGTGGGCACGCGGTCACCTACCCAACCGGGCTCGGGGCTACCCATATGTCGTACACGAACGGACGTCTGTGGGTGGCCAACCAGGATGTCGGGACCGTGACCGGGATCGACGTCTCCACGGGGAAGCTGACCACGTACGGGTTCGGGCACCCGGTGTACACAGCGAGCGCAGGCGGCGGCGTCCTGCTTGCTGTGCTCGGCAAAGGCAAGACGTTCGAGGACCGCATCACGGCCCTCACGGGAAGCGTGGCGAGATTCTTCGCCTACGGCTATGAGCTCGGAAATGACGAGCCCGCGCTGAACGACGGGTTCGGCGCGTTCCAGATCGAGTTCGCGACGTGCGCGAAGCTGCTGAACTACCCCGACGAACCGCCTCCCGAGGGGTCGCGGCTCCAACCAGAGGTGGCGAGCGCCATGCCTTCAGTATCGGTGGACGGGCGTACCTACACGTTCTCGGTCCGTTCGGGCTACCGCTTCTCGCCCCCTTCGAACCAGCCCGTGACAGCCGAGACGTTCCGATACTCGATCGAGCGAGCCCTTTCACCCAAGCTCGGCGATAACAGTTTCCTAGCGCCGAGCGCGATCGCGGACATCGAAGGCGAGCAGGCCTTCCGCGACGGGAAGGCCGACTACATATCTGGACTCCAGTCGAAGGGCAACATCCTCTCCATCACGCTGGTGAGGCCCTCGCCGGACTTCCTGGAACGTCTGGCCAGACCGTTCTTCTGCCCAGTGCCGGTCGGAACGCCCATCGTCCCTGGAGGGCTCGTGAAGCTCGATGCCTTCGGCGGGCAGTCGATCTCCTCGGCAGGCCCCTACTATGTGGCCGATTACAACAATGGCGAGTACGTCATCTTGAAGCGCAACCCGAACTACCATGGTCCTCGCCCGCACGCGCTAGATGCGATCGCCATCCGCGAGGGCGTCGATGCGTCGCTCGCTCTGCGTCGGGTGCAGCAAGAGGGATGGGACGGCATCACGAGCTTGGCCGATCCGACTTTGAACCCCGGCGGCCCGATCGACCAGCAATGGGGAGCAGGGAGCAGCAACGCTGCGAAGGGAGACCAGAGGTACTTCGCGGTACCGAATGGGACATGGGGCAACTACCTGCTGTTCAATGCCGGCAGGCCGCTGTTCTCTCATCGCAACGTCAGGGAGGCGGTGGCCTACGCGCTCGACCGACCGTCTCTGGCTCAGGCCGAAGGTGACGATCCACTCAACGGCGGGGGCTACCTCCCAACCGACCAGTTACTGCCGCCGCACCTGCAGGACGCGGGCTCGCACCCATCGGCTGGACCCGACATCGCGAAAGCGAAGGCGCTGATGCACGGTATGACCGGTACGGCCGTCATCGTTGCTAGCGCTGGGAACGCCGCTCAAGAGGCAGGGTCTCAGCAGGTAAAGGCCATGCTCGACCAGATCGGGATCAAGGTCCGCGTTGTCACCGTCGATCAATCGGCCGCAGCGATCCAAGAGCCGAACGCGCCATACGATCTCAAGCTGGGGGGTGACTACGCGGGAGTGGATCCGACATCGCGCCTCCGAGCCTTGTTCGTCGGTGACCAACCGGACCTACCCATCGGCTGGCAGCCTTCGGCTATCCGCGGCGCCGTGAGGCAGTTGGACGACGCCTCGACCGAATCCGAGGTCCTCGCGATCTTCGCGGGATCGATCCAGCCCGAGGTTCCCATGACGGGGACCGAGTACTCGGTCACGGGCGAGTTCCTCACACCAAGGGTCGGGTGCCGCGTGTTCGTGCCTGCGAGCTTCGGCGTGGATCTGGCCGCGCTCTGCCTGGCGAACTAGCGATCGGCTGGACACGCAGATGAACGCTTCGGACGGCCGCGTTGGTCGTGTGGGGCTCCGCGCGAGTAGCGTCGATGCCTACCTCGCGGTAGCGGCTTCCGAGTTCGCCTATGGCCCCGCTTCCGCTCATCCGGCCCTTCCCGGGCCCGGAGGTCAGCGAGAAGAACATAGGGAGCGGCAGCGACATCGCCTCGGCAGGGTACCGGCCCCGCTAGCGTCGCGCGGCGCGCTCGCTCTGTCCTCCGGCCGACGTGGACGTCGTCTACCTGGACAACCGAGGCCGGAGCGTCGGTTCGGCCATCGAGGAAGCCATCGAAGGCGCGACGCGCATCCGTCGCCGTCGCGTACTCGACCGAGAGCGGCATCGGCCGCCTGAAGCCCGGGATCGAAGACCTGTCCTCCCGTGGAGGCAGCGCCCGGCTGCTCACCGGCCTGGACGACTTCTTGACCGACGTCGACGCGGTCTCGCGCCTGCACGGGACCGAGTGCCGCGTGTTCCTCCCGAAGGGCGCCGGCGAGGGCGGGCGGTTCCATCCGAAGCTCTACCTGTTCGACGGCGAACGCGAGTCGAGCGTGATCGTGGGCTCCGCGAACCTGACCGGTGCCGGGCTGGAGACGAACCACGAGGCGAGCCTCTGGCTCCGGGGGGAGCCTGACGATGACGTGGTCGGCGCGATCCGCGATGGCTTCGAGCTCCTTTGGGGAGACCCATACGCCGTGGCGCTGAACGATCAGATCCGGATCGACTACCAGAACGCGAAGCGGGCGAGGGACCGAGCGCTCGCGCAGGTCGTCCAGCTCGAGGAGTATCGAACCTGGAGCGCGGCGCGCGAACGTGGCCCGAGCGCTGGTCCGGCCGGGGAGCCGGCGGTGGCTGATGGTCACCAGCCCGTCGAACTTCGAGATCTGTCTGCGGCTCGGCCGCTGGGGCGACGAGGAGTGGGGCAGGATCGCGCAGGTCCAGCCCGGCGACGGGATCGTGTTCTACATCACCGGTCAGCACGCCCTCGGCGCGCTGGCGGTGGCCGTCGGACCTGCCTGACGATTACCGGCTTGGACGCGACGAGCTACTGAGGCGCGAACTCTTGGGCGGCCAAGCTAAGGACGTCTTTCGAACGTCATGGTGGCGTCATTCAGCAAGTCCATTTGAGCTAGTCGGCGCTTGACGAGTGGGAGGTAACTAGGCTCGACCTCGTATCCGATGGATGAACGACCCAAGGTCAATGCGGCCAAGGTCGTGGTGCCAGTCCCTAGGAAAGGATCGAGAATAGTATCTCCCTCGAAGCTGAACATCCGAACCAAACGGCTCGGGATTTCGAGCGGAAATGGGGCTGGGTGATTCTTGAGGGATGCGCCCGGAATGTCATCCCAGATAGATCTGAACAACCGCATGTAATCCTCGGTTGGTATGAAGCTAGCGTCCTCCATTGGACCAGAAGGTGACCGATAGCCGGGCTTGCGCAGAAAGATGATGTGCTCCGTGTCGTTCTTGATGATGCCCCCGGGCAGATTAGGCTTGCCCAAGTACCGGCTGGACCTTGAGGCTTCGAGCTTGATGTTGGTGACCTTGTACCAAGTGATGCCCTGGAGGTGATCGAGACCTAGCCGTCGCGCCCTAACGCGGATGTCCGCGGCTAGGGGTAGAACGTAATGACGGCCTCCGTTCGACCTCGCGACGTTGACATCGCCTACTACGCAGCAGATACGACCACCTGGGGCGAGGACGCGAGCACACTCCTCCCACACCTTGTCGAGCTCGTCGAGAAACTTCTCGTAGTCATCGATGTCCCCAAGCTGACTCGGATTGCCTACCTCGTACTGCTTGAGGTTGGCGTAGGGAGGAGAGGTTATGACCAGTTGGACCGACTCCTCGGCGATCTCCGGCATCTGCCTGCTGTCGCCCAGGATGACTCGGTGGGTGGTCGGGCCCTCCCTCAGGCTCTCGCGCGGGTTGCTCGACGGCTTCGGTGGCACCTGCCCTCTCCTTCCTCCGGCGGAGTCTAACGGCGGGGTGTGACACTGCAAGGAGGCGGCATCGCGACCAGCGCAGATGCTTGCCGCGCGGGTTCGGGCCGGACAGACTGTCGTCGTGCCGCTTCCCGCATCCTTCCTTGAGCACCTGCGGACGGAGGGTTACCACCCACGGTCGAACAAGCACTCGAACGCCCTCGCCCGAGCGATCGTTGTCGACCTGCTCGATCGCTGCGGGCCGATGCGGGTTCAGGCGGGGGCCGGACAGCTCGTCTACGACATCAACGTGAAGCTGCACTTCGGGACGGCTGTCTGGAACATCGATCTGGCGATGGGGGCACCGGCGGGGTCCGTCACGGTCCCTCCGAGCGGTATCGCTGTCGCGCCGCCCTCGACGATTCAGGTCGCGATCGAGATCAAGGGCGTCATGACTGAGCATCACAAGGCGGTCAAGAATCGGAAGAGGGACTTCGAAGCCCATCACCAGCACGTCCACAACTACAGCGACCTTGCCATCGCCGGCGTGGTCATGGTCATCAACGCTGCCCCGCGCTTCCAGTCACCGCTCGTTCCCCACGTCACTGTCCACAAGAACCCTGGTGCACTCGTGGCCCACTGCATGAACGAGATGCGAGCAGTGACGAGCCGAGCGGGCGTCGACGGACGCGGGATCGACGCGGGCTGCGCGATCATCGTCTCCCACGACAACATCGACAACGCAGCGACGCACTACATCACGACTCCGCCCGCACCGCAGGTCGGCGACCCGCTACAGTACGACGCCTTCATCCAGAGGGTCTGCTCTGAATACGCCCGCCGATTCATCTGATTGCCTTGTGCTTGTTCGGTTGGAGAACCGGGCACAGCAGTCGCTGTGACAGTCGAGGAGGCTCACCGGCTCAGGGAGCCGTGGCCGGCAGCTCAGTTGGCCGTCAGGCTCCTGGTCCGCGCGCCGGTTCACGCGCCTACCTGCCTGCTGAAGTATGCTGCCGGCTGCATGAATGGCACGAGGTGAGCGCATGCGGGAGAGAAGCCCCCTGAGGATTCCCACGCCAAAGCAGACCCGTAGATCCGAGCGCTGGTATCCGTACTATGCTGGGTGTTCGTCTCCCCTTGTTCGGGACATCGTCGCGCTATTCAGTGAACCGCAGTCGGTCGCATTCGATTCGTGGACCGGTCCCGGTACGACGACAGTCCTAGCGGCAGACGCGGGGCTCGCGCATACGGTATCGAGCCGTTCATGGTACTGAGCGCCGATTAGGAGGCAAGCATGGAGACGGTGCCCACGAGCTATACAATAGCCGAGTACTGCAACGATCTCCGCGAGAACGCCATTCAAGTCGAACGCAAGTACCAGCGCAATGACCAAGTATGGCCATTGCAGGCCCAATCGTTTCTGATCGAGACTATTCTTCTAGGCTATCCTGTTCCCAAGCTCTTTCTTCACCAAGTTACTGACCGGGTCAGTAGGCGCACCATCAAGTTCATCGTGGACGGTCAACAACGGACGTCCGCGATCAAAGCATTCTACGACGATGAGTTGCGACTATCCAGCACGATCGAGCTCACAGAGGCCGCCGGTCGGACCTACTCTGACCTGCCGCCTCTGTATCAGGATCGCTTCCTGTCCTACGCGCTGGGTGTGGAACTCTTCGCAACACTTCCGAGGACGAGGTCCGCGAGATGTTCCGGCGTATCAATTCGTACGAAGTGCCTCTCAATCCAGAAGAGCAGAGGCACGCCAAGTTCCAGGGTCCGTTCAAGTGGTACATATATCATTTGTCCAGCCGGCATGACCAAGTATTCATCCGGACTGGCACATTCACGCCGAAACAGATCGTGAGGATGCAGGACATGAAGCTTCTTGCTGAGGTGTCTCACGCGCTCCTCAACGGAATCACTACCACCAACAGAGTCAGTCTCGACACCGCATACCGCGTGAATGACAAGGCGTTTGCAGAGGCCGAGGACTTTACGGAGCGTATTGAGCGGGCGATTGCTTTCATCGACACGTTGGAGGCAATCCACCAAACGCCGCTGACTAAGGCGTACTCCATGTACTCGCTCATGCTAGCGATGATTCATGCTGATCGGGTAGTCGATTCGTTGTTGGGTATCGCTGAGGGAAGTACGGGAGTCGCCTCACGCGTGGACTGCGAGCGACGCCTGTCGATCCTCGCTGCGGCGGTTGAGGAGGGGTATGCGGACGGTGACTTTGGTGAGTTCGTTGCCGCTACCGTGAAGAGCACTAATGTCAAGGCACAGCGCGAGTCGAGATTTCGGTACTTCGCGGACGCACTTCGGCCTGATGGCGGAGTGCTCTTTGCTGATCAATGAACCGCAAGCCGTGACTCGAGCATCTCCGGCGATGGGTACTTCGACGGATTGACGCGGTGAGACGCATGGCGCTCCTCGCTCCCGATCAAGCGGGTACGGACAGGATGCGGCTCTTGACCTTCGTAACGGTGGACGTCCACAATTCGGCCCGCCTGTTCCTCCGTTCCTACTATCTGTCATCAGCTACGGCGGCTCACCTGATTGACGGGACTCAGGTAAAGACCGGAGTCACGTTGCGGACACAGCAGGATGCGATGACCTTCGCCATTCATCACATCCGGCGGCTGCCAGGTAATGGGCCATGGGAGCCACGGGACGAGCCCACATGGCACGACTCGACGATAGTGATGCGCCTGCTCAACGCCGCAGGATGCTCGAACTTGCCGGGTGTTCAGGCGGCCTTTTCCCTCGGAATGGCTTCGCTCACCGAGCTCACCACTGCTCGGAACTTCATTGCCCATCGGTCTGACGCGACTGCACTCAAGCTGCGGCGCCTGGGCCTCGGACTGAGGCTTGGCCAGTTGGTGGATCCTTCAGATGTCTTGACCACCAAGGCCCCTGGCCGTCCGCAGTCTGTTCTGGAGGATTGGCTGGACGACATCAGATCGATCTTCTCTCTAATGCCCTCCTAAGCCGCCCTCGTCCGCCGGCCGGAGGTGGTCGATGGGAGGCCACGGATTGCCGCGCGCCAGTTCGCCCGGGCGAGCGGAAGGGACCGGCACGCACACCAGCTCAGCTCAGACGATAGGGCTGCGCGGGAATAGCACCGAGCTGTCAAGTGGTTCCTTGCATTCGACAAGTGACTCCCGACTGGAGCGAGATTCAACATGGCCGAACCAGAGCTCGACACCAAGATCCTGCCCCTCCTACCCCTGAACACTGGCGTCATCCTGCCTGGGATGGTGGTCACCCTCACCATCGAGACCCCCGAGGCGCGCAGCGCGATCGAGGCCGCACGCAGGCACGACGACACCCTGATCCTGGTCCCGCGCCGCGAGGACGGGCGCTACGCCCGCGTGGGCACGGTCGCCACGATCGAGAACGAAGGCAAGCTGGCCAACGGCCTCGAGGCCCTCGTCATCCGGGGCCTGCACCGCGCCACGATCGGCACCGGCGTGGCCGGCACCGGCGACGCCACCTACGTCACCTACGACGACACAGCCGAGTTCAACCACGACACCGAGCGCGCGAAGACCCTGGTCAAGGAGTACCGCGCGCTGATCGAGAACATCGTCGAGGCCCGCGGCGTGCCGCAGGTCGCCGAGTTCCTCCGCGGCATCGACGACGCCTCCCAGCTGGCCGACACGGCCGGCTACTCGCCGGACCTCTCCTTCGAGCAGAAGCTCGACGTCCTGGAGACCCTCGACGTCGAGGCGCGGCTGGAGAAGGTCGTCGCCTGGGCGAAGGAGACCCTGGCCGACGTCACCCTGAAGGAGAAGATCCGCGACGACGTCGCCGAGGGCATGGAGAAGCGCCAGCGCGAGTACATCCTGCGCCAGCAGATGGACGCGATCAAGAAGGAGCTGGGCGAGGACACCGAGGAGAACGTCGTCGAGGAGTACCGCAAGAAGATCGCCGAGGCGAACATGCCCGAGGGCCCGCGCAAGGAGGCCGAACGCGAGCTGGGCCGCCTGGAGCGCACCTCCGAGCAGTCGCCCGAGTACGGCTGGATCCGCACGTTCCTGGACTGGATGGTCGACCTCCCGTGGGACGTCCGGACCGAGGACAACCTGGACATCGCCGAGGCGAAGCGCGTCCTGGACGAGGACCACACGGGCCTGGAGGACGTGAAGGAACGGATCATCGAGTACCTGGCCGTCCGCAAGCTGCGGGCCGAACGCGGCCTGGCCGCGTCCGAGTCCGGCCGCGGCTCCGGCGCGATCCTCACGCTGGTCGGGCCGCCGGGCGTGGGCAAGACGTCGCTGGGCGAGTCCGTCGCGCGGGCGCTGGGGCGGAAGTTCGTCCGGATCTCGCTGGGCGGGATCCACGACGAGGCGGAGATCCGCGGCCACCGCCGGACCTACGTCGGCGCCGTGCCGGGCCGGATCGTGCGCGCGCTGAAGGAAGCGGGCACGAAGAACCCGGTCATGATGCTGGACGAGGTCGACAAGGTCGGCTCCGACTGGCGGGGCGACCCGTCGTCGGCGCTGCTGGAGGTCCTGGACCCGGCGCAGAACCACACGTTCCGCGACCATTACCTTGAGGTTGACCTTGACCTCTCCGAGGTCCTGTTCGTCACGACGGCGAACGTGGCCGAGACGATCCCCGGGCCGCTGCTCGACCGGATGGAGGTCATCCGGCTGGACGGCTACACCGAGGACGAGAAGGTCGCGATCGCGCGAGATCACCTGGTGGCGCGGCAGCTCACGCGGAACGGCCTGGAGGCGTCCGAGGTGGTGATTCCGACCGAGACGCTGAAGGCGATCGTGGGCGACTACACCCGCGAGGCCGGCGTTCGGAACCTGGAGCGCGAGATCGGCAAGGTCCTGCGGAAGGTCGCGACGAAGATCGCGGCCGGCGAGGCCGGGGACGGTCCGGTAGTGGTCGAACCGGATCAGCTCCGCGAGTACCTGGGCAGGCCGAAGTTCTTCTTCGAAGCCGCCGACCGGACGTCCGTCCCGGGCGTCGCGACCGGCCTGGCCGTGACGGGCGTGGGCGGCGACGTGCTGTTCATCGAAGCCACCCGCGAGCCGGACGGCGAGAAGAACGGCCTGACGCTGACGGGCCAGCTGGGCGACGTGATGAAGGAATCGGCGCAGATCGCGCTGAGCTACGTTCGCGGGCACGCGGGCGAGCTGGGCATCGACCCGGCGGACCTGCGGGGACGGTTCCACGTCCACGTGCCGGCGGGCGCGGTGCCGAAGGACGGCCCGAGCGCCGGCGTCACGATGACGACCGCGCTCGCGAGCCTGCTGACGCAGCGTCCCGTGAAGCCCACGGTCGGCATGACCGGCGAGGTCACGCTGCAGGGCCGGGTGCTCCCGATCGGCGGCCTGAAGCAGAAGGTCCTGGCCGCCCACCGCGCAGGCCTGAAGGAAGTCATCATCCCGAAGCGCAACGAGGGCGACCTGGACGACGTGCCCGAGCAGGTGCGGGACGAACTCACGTTCCACATCGCCGAGACGATCGACCAGGTCCTCGGGTGGGCGCTCGTGGACGCCGCCGACGCGGCGCCGTCCACGGACATCGAGAACGCCGCGTAGAGAGCTCCCCCTCTCTCCTACGCGACCCAGGCGGCGCCGGCGCTCCCGCGCCGGCGCCGCCCCTTTCATCCAGCGGCGAACGTTCGATCCAGCACGGCGGGGAAGTCGACCCAGTTGGCCTGAGACGGGCGGGCATCGAGCCGTCGTTCGACGCCGCGCAAGACGAGCCCGAACTCCGCGTGGCCGATCCCGTACACGAGGATCACCCCCGCGTGCGAACGGCCGCCTTCGGCCCACAGGCGCAGGATCGCCGGGAGATCTGCGACGTCGTGGGTCACGAGGATCCGACCTTCGGCGGTCGCGAGCGCCAGGACGTCGTCATCCGGCAGGGCTTCGTACCGCGGTTCCTCGCTAAGGGCCACCACATCGTGTCCGCGTTCCCGGAGCGGACCGCCGACGCTCGGGCCGGAGACGGGCGCGTCGAGGAGGAGCCGCACGACCTCAGGAGTCGGTCTGGAGGAAGGGGTACAGGGCTCGCAGTTCCGCGAGCGGTCGGCGGGTCGCGTCGAGGAACGCTTGGATCTCCGGAGTGAACCGTTCCGCATACGCGCGTGCCAGGCGCACGTGTGTCTCCGTGACGAGCGGGAGGTGTTCGTGCAACGCCGCCACGTCCCCCTGGTACGACTCGAGGAGGTCGATCACCTCCCAGACGTCGAGGCCGGTCCCGATGACCCATGCGCGCCGGGGACTGCCGCGGAAGCCGATGCCGGGGAACAGGCGCGTCTTCGCCGCCTCCTCGGCGAGTTCCTCGACGACGGCACTCCTCGAACGGCCCGAACGACGGGCTTCGTCGCTGACCAGCAGGTCGGCGGCCTCTCCGAGACGGATCGAGAACGGTTGTGTGCGCATGCGTGTCTCCCACATCCATTACGGTGTAGTGGATGGTAACACGGGCCATCCCTTTCACGTGGACTAATCGGTGGACTAATGTCAGCCGCCCGGGCTACCCTTCGTGCATGGAAGCCGTCAACGTCCACGACGCGAAGACCCACTTCTCGAAGCTGATCGAGCGTGTGACCAAAGGCGAGGAGATCACGATCGCGCGGGCAGGCAAGCCCGTCGCCAAGCTGGTGCCGCTCCCGCCGAAGGTCGACCGCCGCAGCCCCGGGTCCGGGCGAGGCATCTTCCACGTCGGACCCGACTTCGACGCGCCGCTTCCCGAGGACGTCCTGGACGCGTTCTCGTCGTGAGGGCGTTGCTCGACACGCATGCCTTCCTCTGGTGGGTCACCGACGACCCGCAGCTCTCCCCGGCCGCGCGCGACACGATCGGCGACGGCGAGAACCAGATCCTGCTGAGCGTCGTCAGCGTCTGGGAGATCGTGCTCAAGGCCGGGCTCGGCCGGGTCACGTTCGAAGGCGGGAGCGCCGCCGGAAGCATCCCCGAGCAGATCGAGGCGAACGCGTTCGAGATCCTCCCCATACATCTCAGGCATGCGCTCCGCCTCGGCGACCTTCCCGACGTGCACCGCGATCCGTTCGACCGCATGCTCGCGGCGCAGGCGCTCGAGGAGGACGTCCCGCTCGTCACGGGGGATAGCCGGCTCGGCGAATATCCGGTCCGCGTCGTCTGGTAGCCGTCGGACCGCCCGAGCGCCCCGGCGAAGAGCCCGACGCCCGCCGATCTGACACTCACGCTGACGAAGACGCAGCTGCTCGGGATGCTGGCCGGCGGCGGCCCCGCCGGGATCGACCACACGGGCGACCCGGGGGCGCTGACGAAGCTGATGGGCTTGCTCGACGCGCCGGACCCGGCCTTCGCGATCGTCACACCTGTAGGCCGGGCGTGGTCTGAGGGTTCCGAGGGCGGTCCGCGGCCCCGCGGTCCGCGCCTATCGGTTCCGCAGCCAGCGCTCGAGGTCCTTGCGGTCGACGATGCCCATGATCAGTACGACCCGATCCTCGAGGATCACGTCGTACAGCACGCGGAGATCACCGACCCGGAGCCGGTGGAACGTGTCAGCCGCGCCCCTTATCGTCTTGACGCGCTGCCCGGAGATGCGGGAGGAACCGGCCGCGTCGGCTGCGAGCTGAACGAGGGCGGTCCGAACCCGCCGTCGATCGTGGTCCGGCAGACGCTGGAACGCGCGCGCCGCGTCACGTGAGAGCCGAACCTCGAAGGCGTCAGGCAAGTTCGGTCAGCGGTACCGAGCGGCCCTGGCGGTAGTCGGAGCGAGCCTTCCGGCGCATCCGTAGGTATTCGTCGGCGTTCGCCATGACGAGGTCCTCGGCGTCCTCGATGGGAACGATGACGGCCGCGGGGCGACCCCGTTTCGTCACGACGTAACTCGCGCCCGCCTCGACCTCTTCGACCACGCGGGACGCCGCGGCCTTCAGCTCCTTGATCCCGATCTCGGCCATCACGCACCTCCCGCCCGTTCAACGAGGTAACCACTTAGGTGATTACCTTAGCACGGGCGGCGTGAGGGCCCGGGAGCGCCAGGACCACGAACACGATCGCGAGCAGCGGCAGGGCACGAGTGAACACGTCGTTCGACGCCGTGTCGAGCGGGTCACTCCATCCGTTCGACCCACCGCTCGCGCCACGCTGGCGCGGGGATGGGCGCGCCGAAGTAGTCAGTCTGCTTGACGATCTTGCGGTCCCGGAACTCGAACAGGTGCACCCCGTTCCAGACGGACCCGTCGGGGTACTCGAGCGTCGTCTCCGCGACCCAGAAGTCGCCGTCGCCAGTGACGCGGTGGACCGTTGGCATCGGGGTTCCCGGATGGTTCTCGTTGATCGCGCGGGCGTTCGGCTTGCCGCGGGTTCGCTCGCCCATCTGTGGCCACTCCTGCACGAAGTCCTCGTGGCGCAGATCGCTCATCGCATCGAAGTCGCGCTCGCGGACCGCCGAGAAGTAGCGTTCGGCGCTCGCGCGGTTCGCCTCACCACCCATGGGCCCAACCTCCGGAGCGTCGCGATCGAGACCAAGCGTCGATGATGCCATCCGGACCCCGGAAAGGTGCGCAGGTCGCTACCGGGAGCAGATCACCTCGAGGCACTTGCGGAGCACGTCGACCCGTATGCCCGCGGCTTCGAGCCGCTTCCACGCCTCCGGACCCAGTGCCTCGTCCAGCAGGCAGGTAAGCAGCTCGCAGATGCGCTGGCCACCGTCACCATCGCCCTTCGTCGTGGGCGGGTCGTGATCGCCGCCGACCCAGAGCGCGGCCGTGAGCGTCTGCTCTCGTGTGAACGCCGCTCGCCGCAGCGTCGTGCCAGCCGCGTGCACGTCGAACGCGTAGATGCCCGGGATCGTCCCCACGACCGAGGTCTCGAACACACCGGGGTCGGTCTCGGGGAGCGCCAGGTACGCGCTCGTACCATCGGGTCGTTCGAGGTTCGCCCAGACCGTCGCGCGTCCCGCGAAAGGCACCCCGTACTCGGTGAGGGCGACCCGCAGTGCGAGCGTCGCGCCGGGTTCGTTGCCCGTCTGCGACAGCGTGGGCGTCATCCGGAGGTTCGAGAACGTATGGACGTTCAGGTTGTACCGGACGCCGTGCGCGAGCGCCTCCCGGTACTCGTAGCGGGCGTGCTCGTTTTCGCCGCTCAGCCGCTCGAGGATCGAGACGTACTTCTTGTACCCGCCCGGGTCGACCTCGAGCACGGCGTTCCACGTCCCCGGCGGCGCGGCTCCCCCGGGGAGCAGCGCGGGCAGCGAGAGGCGGTAGTAGGCGTTGTTCTGCGCCGCGGCATAGCCCCCGCCCGGGATCGTGGGCGCGACGCCCGGATCGATCGTGGCGCCGTCGGGCGTCTCCAGCGTGAACCGAACCGCCCACGGCGCCGGCGTGAGCAGGATCGTGTCCGCCTCCACGTCCGCCTCGTTCAGGACGTACGGGATCACCTGCTTCTGGCCGGGGGCGATCCACCCGTCGGGATCCACCACGATGTCGTTGTTCGTCACGCTCGCCAGGATCTGCAGGTAGTACTTCGACACGCGGTAGTAGTCGTTCGCGTCGAGGGTGCCGGTCATCAGGAGGTACCCGCCCGTTCCGTTCGTCAGGGCGGTCAGCGCGACGGGATCGATCTCCGAGGCCGTCCCCAATCCGATCGCGAACACGCGGTCATCGATGATGCTCATGACGTCGGCGATGTACTTCGAATCGGTCTCCTGGCCGTCGGTCAGGACGATCATGGCCGTGGCGTCGTAGCTCGTCTCAGGGACCAGGTGGTTGTGCGCCAGCTCGACGCCATCGCCGATGGCGGTCGAGCCGGCGGGGTTCGGCGTGTGGGCGGAGATCGCGGCCTTCGCGGCCACGCGCCCCGCGCCGAACACCGGCGGACCGGCGACCGTGATCGGCATGACGTCGTGCCCGTCCTGGTCGAAGCTGACGATGCCGACCGCGTCGTCGTCGGGCAGCAGGTCGGCGAACGGCATCGCGGAGTCGTGGAGCACGTCGATGCGCTTGCGGCCGTCGCCCGCGTCCCAGTCCATGCTCGCGGAGCGATCCAGGACGAGCTCGACGGCGACCGTCGGCCTGACGACCGTGTTCGCGGTGATGGGGATGACGTAGTCGACGCCGGTCTCGTCGCAGCGGACCGTGACCGTTCCCGTGGCCGAGTCTCCGGGGGCCGTGCCCTGGTACGAGACCCAGGCGAACGCGTCTCGGATCGGAGGGCTCGCGGCGGACGGGAACACGGTCCCGAGCGGCGTGCCGAACGCCGTCCCTGCGGGCCCGGTCAGGACCGTCGGACCGCTGGTGATCCGGAACGTGAGCTCGGCGCACGAGCTGACCGAGAACCGCGCGGCGCGCACGGTGGTGGTCCCCGCGGGGACGTCGTTGAACACGATCGTCGGCGTCGCGAGCGACACGGTGGTCGGCTGCGTGTACGGCGCGAGCACGGTCCGGATCCGCTGCCGGCACACGCCGCAGAAGGGCGAGAGGTCGCGCATCATGCACACGTACGCGGGCCGCCACGCGTCGCAGTGGTTGTAGCCGGCCCCCTCCCACGCGCCGATCGTCTGCGGCGTCAGCCCGGCGGGCACGCCCTGTGGGTCGCAGTCGGTGCAGTCGCCGTTCGCCGTCGTGGGCATCGGGGTCGAGGCGTCCACGAGCGACGCCCACTTGATCGTGGCGCGGTCGCTGGTCGCCGAGATGTTCGCCTGCGCGAACTCCGGGCCGCTGTAATGGTCGTGGCCCGCTTCGCCCGAGCCGCAGCCGATCCAGTAGTCGTACTCGTCGGCCAGTCCGAACACAGCGTGGCCCATCTCGTGCATCGCCACGCCCATCCAGTTGCCGCCCTTCGCGGTGACGGCGACCGATCCGCCCGAGCCTCCGTACGTGGAGCTGTTCACGATCACGATGATCCGGTCGTGGTTCGTCACGTGCGCGTCGACGACGTTGATCACCGACGTAGCGTCGACCGTCAGCAGGCGTTCGATCACGCCGTCCCCGCAGAACGTCGCGTCGAAGTACGTGGCGCGGCTCACCCCGGCGCCTCCGCAGGTCGTCGGGTCGTCCGCGCCGCTATCGGTCGAGGAGACGTCGATCCGGTACACGTTGAACGCGCACCGCAGGTCGAGCTCGTCGAACGGCGGCGTCGCGAACAGGTGGTTAACCAGGTCCTGGCAGTCCTGATGGAACTGCGGGAGCTCGGCGTTCTGGTAGCCCTCCGCCACCAGGACGAGCGTGTAGCGGTCGGTGTCCGACCCGTTGTCGACGATCTTCGTCGCGCCGATGACCGACCCATCGGAGGTGGTCATCGCTCTCCCCCGTCGTCGGTGTCCTTCAGCCTGAACCGCGCCAGCTCGGTGGCTTCCGCGAAACCCTCCGCGTCGGGTGGTCCGCCGTAGAGCGCGATCGATTCGGCGTCGGGGAGGTCGGGCACAACGAGGGTGAACTCGCCTCGAGGCTCGGAGAGCTTCTGCATCGAGAACGGATGCTCCCGATCACCGGTGTAGACCGACACGGAGCCCCCGATCGGGCTCTCGCCGAGGACCTTCCGGTACAGGACCCGGCCCTCTCGGTCCAGCAGGTCGATCCAGGATCCGGCCCGCGGCTCCTCGCGTTCTCCCTGCTTCGGAACGGGGTCCGAGGGCGGCGGCACCATGGTCAGCCACTGCCGGCGAACCAGCCGAACGTCGCGACCCGAGTATCCGAAGAGGAGACGGATGGAGCTGCGGTGGACCACCTGTTCGCTCATCGTCATGACCCCTCTCTCCGCACCAACGATGCGGTCGAGGACCACCGTACGCTGGCCGACAGGAACCCATCACGATGGAGACCGAGCGTCACGGAGCCGTCACCGCCGCGTCACCGGGCACCCTCCGATCACCGGGCCGACCCGCCATCTGGGAGGATGCGAGCGATGAGTGAACCCAACGCCGCGGCCGCCGGCACGATCGCGATCGGCGGGGACCTCACCGTCAACCGGATGGGGTTCGGCGCGATGCGGATCACGGGGAAGTGGATCCTCGGCGAGCCGGACGACCCCGACGAGGCGCGGCGGGTCCTGCGCCGTGCCGTGGACCTGGGCGTGAACTTCATCGACACGGCGGACACGTACGGCCCGGAGGTGAGCGAACGCCTGATCGCCGAGGCGCTCCACCCGTACCCGGAGGGCCTCGTGATCGCGACGAAGGGCGGGCTGACGCGCGAGGGCCGCGGGCCGTGGCCGCCCGACGGCCGGCCCGAGCACCTCCGCGAGGCATGCGAGGGGAGCCTGCGTCGCCTCCGGCTGGACCGGATCGACCTGTACCAGCTCCATGCGCCGGACCCGAAGGTGCCGTTCGAGGATTCGATCGGCGCGCTGGCCGATCTGCGGCGCGAGGGGAAGATCCGGCACCTCGGCGTCTCGAACGTGAGCGTCGACCACCTTCGACGAGCGCGCGCGATCGTCGATGTGGTCTCGGTGCAGAACTACTTCCACGTTGCCGACCGCCCCGCGGAGGACGTCCTGGACGTCTGCGAGGCCGAGGGTCTCGCGTACCTGCCGTGGAGACCCCTGAACGGTGGGTCGCTCGCGCGGCCGCGGCCGGCGCTGCGACAGGCGGCGGAGAACCACGAGGCGACGCCGGCCCAGATCGCGCTCGCTTGGCTCCTCGCGCGGTCGGCCGTGATGCTCCCGATCCCGGGCACCTCGACCGTGGCGCACCTGGAGGAGAACGTCGCCGCGGCGACGTTCGGGCTCTCGCCGACGGAGGTCGACGCCATCGGACGAGCGATGACGTGAGCGGAGCGGAACGGGAAGCGGGAACGGAACCGGGAACGGGAACGGAACGGTCCGGTCCCGAACCCGGACTCAGGCCAGGACCCGCGGACGCTCGGCCGCCGGGTCGCTCACGACCGTGATCACGCGGCCGCCGTCACGCGTGCACCATCCCTCGAACAGCCGGTCGTCCGGGAGGTGGCGAACCGCGAGGCGCGCCCAACCATCGTTCGGGTCGGAACGGTCGACGGTCGCCTCGACCCACCGGGTGTCGTCGCGCAGTCCGGTCCGCGCGGCCTTCAGCGCCGATTCCTTCGCGGACCACAGCTCGGTGATCAGCGCGTCGCGCTCGAACCCGGAGGGTGCGTCGCTTCCCGCCTTCCCGATGGCCAGCGCCTCACGCGGCGTGAAGACGTCCCGGACGAACGCCTCGGCGCGCGGTTCGACCTTCTCGACGTCACAACCGAGCGCGACACCGGCCGGCGCGACGGCCGCGATCGCCCGGCCATCCCCGTGTGAGATCGACAGCGCGAGCGGCGCGGGTCGGCCGCGGATGGACGCCTCCGGCGCGCCGTCCGCGGCCGCGATCACCTCGACCTGAGCCGGGCGGAGCCGGTCGCCCCGGGCCGCCATCAGCGCGACGATCGCCTGCTTCGCAGCCCACCGCCCGAGCCGCCAGTCACGGGCGCGCTTCGCGTGGACGAGCGTCGCCAGGTGCGCGGCCTCACGGGCGGTCAGCCACGCGTCGCACGTGTCGACGCATGCGTCGTCGGTCTGGAAGAGCCACACCGGTGCGCGTCGCGTCGCCGGCGCCGGGCTCACGCGCGCGCCCCCGCCCCGGCGCCGTGGAGCTCGCGTTCGATGCCGCGCTCCAGCGCGTCCACCAGGTACGGGCGGAGCCGCTCCGCCGGGATGATCCGGTGCACCGAGCCCACCTCCTGCGCCCGGTAGATCGTGTGGACCCGGTCGAACTCCTCGGCCGTATCCCCGAGCTTCTCGGTGCGGACCTCGCGACGCAGTTCGTCGAACCGCGCCCGCAGCCGAACCTGATCCGCACCGCTCGCCGCCGCGACCTCGTCGCGGAGGGCCGCCACCCGGGGATCGGCGTCGGTCCGCGCGTCCACGTCGCGCGTGAACACGACGGCCGCGGCCGGCGCGCCGCCGATCACGGAGGCGTACGAGCCCTCCACGGCCGCGACCTCGATCGAGTCGTTCAGCGGCGCGGAGAACACGACGAACGCGCCCCCGTGGTACCGGGAGACGACGACGAAGACGATCGGGCCGCGGAAGTTCGTGATCGCCCGGCCGATCTCCGCGCCGTACTCGAGCTGGATGTTCCGCAGCGAGTCCGGGGAGCCGTCGAACCCCGTGAGGTTCGCGAGCACGACCAGCGGGCGATCGCCGCTCGCCCCGTTCACGGCCCGCGCGATCTTCTTCGACGACATCGGGAACAACGTCCCGGACGTCCACTGGTCGGGGCCGTCGGCAGGGATGGATCCGTGGCGCGTGAGCGGCCGGGATTCGATGCCGATCAGGCAGGCCGGGATCCCGCCGACGCAGGCATCCCAGACGATCGCCATCTCGGCGTCGCGCATCATGGGCCATCGCTCGAGCGGGACGTGGTCGGCGTCGACGACGGCGCGCATCACGCTGCGCATGTCGAACGGGTGCTTGCGGCCCGGGTTCGTCTCGTCAGAGAAGATCTGGCCGACGGTCGTGAAGCTGCGCTCGCCGAGGTCCCGGTGCGGCGCCGTCCGCACGTCGCGGTCCACGGGGTCGACCGTCGGCAGCCGCCTCGGGAAGCGTTCGCCCGGCGAGACGTACGCGTACGCGTAGTGTCGGAGCAGAACCTGGCTCGCCGCGTGGAGGTCGGGCGCCCAGTACTGCGCCTGGCCGTTCGGCCCCATCACGCGCTCGAAGCCGCCGATGCCGAAGTTGTCCTCAGCGGACACGCCGCCCGAGTAGTCCAGCGCCTGCTTGCCGGTGAGCACCATCGCGCTCTCGGGGGTCATCACCAGGATGCCCCTCGTGTGCATCAGCATCGTCGCCTCGGCGTTCCAGTACGGCTGCGCGCCGACGTTGATGCCGGCCACGACGACGTTGACCTCGCCGCCGGCCTGGGTGAACTCGATCAGGCGCCGGAGCACCCGGGCGATCCAGTCCATGGTCTCCGTGCCCGTGTCCATGGCGATGCGTGCACCCGCGGACAGCGCGAACCATTCGAGCGGGACGCCCATCTCCTCGGCCAGATCGAGGCCCGCGATGATCCGGCGGCACTCCGCCTCGGCGAGGGAGCCGAGCGCGCGGGACGGATCGCCCAGCAGGATCACGCGCGCGATCCCCTCCGGGTACGCCGGCGTGAAGCTGCGGATCACCCCCGCCACGATGTTGGCCCGGTTCTCTCCCGGGGGCCGCTGCACGGGCACGAGGCGGCCCCGGTCGTCGAGGTCGTGCTCGACGAAGTCGCCCGAGGGCAGATCGGAGGTCGAACCCGGCGGCGGGGTCAGCATCTGGATCGTCTCGTACGGGTAATGGAGGCCGCGCTGCCGGTTCACGACGACCTTCTGCATGTACTCCGACAGCGGCTGGATCGGTGTGTCGGTCGGGTAGTCGAACGTGAACGTCAGCCCCGCGCCGTCGGGGTTCGCGATGTGGATCACGCGTTCCACGAGTTGCCCGGTGGTGGGTTCGGGCGTCCAGCACCGGACGACGACCTTCTCGAGGCCCAGGCCCTCGGCCATCGGCGACAGACCGTGGACGATGGTGAACAGCTCCTCGGTCGACAGTTCGAACGGTGGCCACAGGTAGAGCAGCACGCGGTTCCAGACGAGCCGCTTCTTCGGAGACCGGTGCGACTGGTAAACGCGGATCGCGGCGAACGCCTCGACCAGCATCCGCTCGAGGTGGGGGAGGCCGACCACGCCGCGGCCCGGTGCGACGGTCGGCGTGAGGTCTCGGACCTCGGCCAGCGCGAACAGGCGCTCGTCCTTCGGGTTCTCGTGCGCGACGGCGTGGAACAGGTACATGTCCTCCACCGACGGCAGGCGTTCGATCTCGAAGTTCGACAAGCGCCACAGCTCGAGGCGCTTGCCCATCATCGGGTGCAGGCCGCGGGACACGCGCTCCTCGCGGTAGCCGTCCGGCGTCGGTCGGAAGGTGAAGTGCTCGGTCGCGGCCATGCCGAGGCCGCGCCCCGGGCCGCTGGCGGCGATGACGATCCGGCGGATCGGCCGAGGGAAGCCGCACGCGTCCAAGAGCGCTGCCAGCTCCCCCGCCGTCGTATCCGGATCGCCCGCCGGGCCAGAACGCCAGACGTACAGGTCGATCGCGACGTCGTGGTCGGCAGGGAGGTCGGCGACCCGCGCGGCGACCGCTGCGGACGCGGCGGCGAGGTCCTCCGCGAGCGCGAAGGTGGTCAAGACGGCGATCCGCGTCCCGTCGTGCGGGTAGGTGGCGGTCGCGAACGTCCGGCCGTCGCGTTCGAACGTCCTGACGCCAACGAGGTCCCGGATCCGGTAGTAGCGCCGCGTGAGGACCTCGAGCATCGCGGCGCGGAGATCCTCGCTCGCGTCCGGGAACCGGCCGGCCAGGAGCGGCTTGAGCGGCTGCGGGCACGCGACGAGGGCGTCGATCCGCCGGGCGCGTTCCTCCGGAGACGAGGGGGGGTCGAGCGCCGCAAGATCGTCCCACGCCCGCCCGTACACCTCGGCGCGGGCGCGCTCGAACAGGGGGCTGTCGAAGGACCGGTACCGGACCTCGCGGGCGAGGTCGGCGACCGCGGGGAACCGGTGCTGGGTGGAGCCGACGATCCGGTCGAGGACCCCCCGCAGGCCGTCGTCGTCCCCCGCGGCGATGTCGTCGATGTGCTCGAGTCGCCGGTCGAGGATCGCTGCGACCGGGCCCGTCAGATCACCGAGCCGTTCGAGCGCCCGCGCGATCCGGAACAGCGCCTCCTCCAGCTCCGGCGTCCGATCCAGCGTGCCGATCCCGTGGTCGGCCAGCGCCGCGCGCAGGGAGGGAACGAAGGTCGGCGGGAGTGCGGCGTCGGTCGCGTCGAGGGTGCCGAGGTAGACGAACAGATCCTCCTGGGCGCTGTGCGCGATCTCCGCCTCGGGTCCCTCGGAGATCCGCTGCGGCCGCAGGAGCGACGCGAGGTTCGCGAAGAGCCGAAGGACGTCGTCCTCCCCGGCCCGGAGCTCCGGGTCGTCGGCCGGACGCTCGTGGCAGAGGGCGATCCACGCCGCCGCGGCCTCACGGGCCTCCGCGGCGTCGACGTCGTAGCCGAGCAGGACCCGTTCGATCCGTTCGAACGTCCGGTGGTCGCGGTCGGCCGGAAGCCGGCCGCCCGGCGGGCCCGCGAGACGTTCGAGAGAGATCGGACGCTCGCGGCCGGAGAGCGGGTCGCCGTCGTGGTCGGTTCCGACGTGCAGGAGCGGGGTCCCGGCCCCGACCTGGACGTTGGTCGAGACGAGCACGCGCTTGATCTTGCCGGTCAGCGGCGCGCCGAGCGACAGCTCCGTCTTCATCGACTCGAGCACGATCACCCGGTCGCCGGCGGTGACGTCGTCGCCCGGTTTGACGGGCGTCGCCACGACGACACCCGGCACCGGCGCACGGACGACGCCGCCCTCCTCGCGTACGAAGCGGCGTCGCCGTCCGTCGAGCTCGACGGCGATGCCCCCCTCGTCCGGCACCACGATCGCACGGTGGAGGTCGCCGCCGACGGCCACGCGCCGCTCGAACCGCCCGAGCCGTTCGACGTCGGCATCGACGGTGACGTCGCCCGAGGTGATCCGGTACCGCTCGCGGTCCAGCCGCGACACGCGCAGCGCGTGGTCGTGTCCGTCCCAGCGCAGCTCCAGGTTCCTGCCGCCGCCGAGGCCGACCCGCGGCCGTCCCCTCGCGGCGGAGGCGAAGAAGGCCGCGCGATCGACCGCCGTGTCGACCTCGTACGACTCGACCGCCGCCAGGACCAGCGCGACGTCGAGGTCGTCGCCGGGACCATCCTCGCCGCGGTCGTCGCCCGACCGACCGCCCAGCGGGATGGGCCGGGTCGGCGACCTCGGACCGGTTCGATCGAGGAGCCGCATGAGGAACGGCACGTCGGTCGTCCCCCCCGTGACCACCAGGGCGGTCGCCTCGAGCGCGCTCCGCATGCGGGCGATGGCTTCGGTTCGATCGGCCCCCGAAGCCGTGAGCACCAGCAGCGTCGGGTCCGTGTCGGCGCGCAGCGCGTCGCCCTGGACGACGACCGGATCGACGCGCAGCTCCGGGCCGAGGGGCGTCCGAAGCAGCTCGACCCGTCCCGTGGTCGGGGTCCAGTCGCGCTCGGGGTCCTCCGCGCGCACGAGGGCGGTGACGGCCACGCCGACCTCCGTGGGAGGGTCGCGCGGCAGCGGCTGACCGAGCGCGAGCCGGAGCTCCAGCTCCACGAGGTCCAGGTGGATCACGGCCTCGGTGGCGGGATGGCCCGCGCCGACACTCGCGGTGATCGACGTCGGCAGGCGAGTGACGTCCACGCCGGCGGCCGCGGCGCCGACCGCCTCCAGCTCGTCGCCGCCCGTCGCCGCGCCCTCGAGATCGACGGTCGTCGGCGGGAGTGCGAACGCGACGGTCGCCGCCCCGCCCCGCAGGCCGAGCTCCGTGACGGCTCGCTCGGCGATCTCCCTGGCGGCCCGTGCGTCGTCGGGAGCGAGGAGCGCGGTCCGGGAGACGTACACGACCGGTCGCCCGGCGGCGAACACGACGCCCCGCGGCTCGAACGCCCACGTCGCGCCGTCGTCGTCCACGAGGACGGTGACCTCGGCGCACGCGTGCTCAGGCCCGGCTCGCCCGAGACCGGACACCGGAAGCCCGAGCCGTCGGGCGCCGGTCCCCTCGAGCGACCTCGCGACGGCGGCGTCACCGGACCACGGGCCCCAGCCGGTCCATACCGCGTCCACATCCGACGCGGCGACCGCTCCGGCGATCGCGTCGACCGCCCGAGCGTTCGCGGACTCGCCCGTCGTCAGCCCGGCGACCCGTCGCGCCTCGTCGGCGTCACGAACGAACGCCGCGCGGGCATCCGCCTCGCCGTGCAGCGCGACCGTCTCCAGTTCGATGCCCAGCTCCCGCGCGAGGTGCCGAGCGGTCCGGACGATCCGCAGCGCGCCGTACCCGCGGTCGAGGACGGCGAGGCGATGGATCGGCCGGTTCGTCATCCCTCACCCGTCGCCCTCACGACATCGCCCGAACGATCGGCGCGATCGCCCGTGCTTCGAGCGGTGCGGGAACCGGGGTCCCCCGATATCCGGTCAGCCGCACCAGGACCCGTCCGTCCGGCGCGACCACCTCGCCGTCGAAGGTGCCATCGCCCTGTGGCCGAACGACCGCCCGCGACCCCTCCGGCTCGCCGGCCGGCTGGACGAACGAGACCCGCCCGATCGAGGTCGGCAGCGCCAGGCGTTCGGCGGTCCCCAGCTCCCACAGGCCCGCAGCCTGGAAGCACAGCTCGAGCAGGCGCGGCGACGTGACGAGCGCGGCCCCGGCCGGTTCGGTCGCGGGCGGCAGAGCGGTCGCGAACGCGGCGGCGAGGCCGTCGGCAACGCGCCACGCGTTCCCGACGACCCGGTAGGCCGGGCCGTGGAAGTAGACCGCGTAGACGTCGTCGGGGAGGAGACCCTGGCCGTTCGTCTCGAGGGCCGCGGCGATCGACGCGGCCGCGGCCTCGTCGGTCCCGAGCTCCTCGCCGGCCGCCATCCCGTCATCGCGGAGCCGGACACGGCCGGTGAAGTGGGTCGTCACCTGCAGCTCGCTCTGCCCCGCGAGCGCGCGGACCCCGAGCAACGAGCAGCTCGCGAGGACGTCGTCGCCCTCGCGTGCGAACGTCGTTCGAACCGTCAGCGTCCTCGGCTCGTCGCGGTAGAACTTGCACGGCGCGAGGAACCGCACGTCCTCGATCGCGATCACGCGATGGCCGGGGAGCCCGAGCGACGCGACCTCCGCGAAGGCTTCGACCCCCATCACGCCGGGCAGCACCGGCGTGCCGTCGATGCGGTGGTCGTTCAGGAACGGCTGAACCGTGGGATCGAGTTCGGTCTCGATCGTCAGGCCACTGTAGATGCCGAACCCCGTCACGGCGCCGGTCATCACCCCCGTCGGGGGCGGCACCGCCGCGACGTCCAGACCGCCGGTCGGGTGCCGTTCGTCGATCAGTCTCCCGAGGCCGCCGGCGACCACGATCTCCCCGCGGGTCGCGCCGGCCACCAGCTCGCGCCGGATCGTCGGGATCCCGCTCTCGGGCGGCAGCATCTCGATCCCCGCGAGCTCCATCATCTTCGGGATCGAACCGCGCGTCGCCATCCCGATCCCGCCCCACGCGGTCCAGTCGATCGCGATCCCGCGCGTATCCGGGCGAGTCCGCCGGAAGCTCGAGGTGATCGCGCACAGCAGGGCGTTGGCCGCGCTGTAGTCGGTCTGCCCGCCGTTGCCGAACCGACCCGCCACGGACGAGAACGCCACGCTCGCGGCGAGCGGCATGTCCCCGATCGCGTGCAGGACGTTGAACCATCCGTCGGCCTTCACGTCGAAGACCAGGTCGAACTCCTCCTGGGACTTCTCCGGGAGGAGCCGGCTGATCTCCAGGCCCGCGGCGTGCAGGAGGACGTCGACCCGTCCGCTCCTGGCCCGGACATCCTCGATCGCCGCCGCGACGGCGTCGCCGTCCCGCAGGTCGAGGCTGTGGTACCAGGCCGTTCCGCCGGCGGCTTCGATCGCCCGGATCGCCTCGAGCGCGGCATGTGCGCGTTCGAGGGTGGCCAGCTCCCGCTCGACCAGCGCCGGGGTGGCTCGCTCACCGCGAGCCGCGATCCGGTCGAACAGGTCGCGCTTCAGACCCTCCCGGTCGGTCGCGAACCTCGCCAGATCGGGGTCTTCGCGGTCGGGCTCCGGCGCGAGGTCGAGCAGGTGGAAGGTCCCGCCGGACGCCGCGGCCAGATCGGACACGATCGCCGAGACGATGCTGCCCGCGGCCCCGGTGACCACGAAGACCGTGTCGGAGCCGAACACCAGCCCGGCGCCCCCGTCCGCCGCGGGACGTTCGTCGAGCCCGATCGTCCACCGGGCTCCGTGATGCCGTCCCACCTCGACCGCGCCCGGGTCAGTGAGCGTTTCCTCGATGATCGCGCTTGCGACCGCAGCGGCGTCGTCATCGGCCGGGAAGTCAACCACCTTTACCAGTGCCTCGGGGCGCTCCCGTCCGAACGCCTTCGTGAACCCGGACACGGCCCCACCGAGCGGCGCGGTCGCACCTTCGTCGTCGTAGCCGTGGAAGCCACCGAGCCGAGTCGCCGAGACAAGGAACGTCCCGGCCGGTCCGAGCTCGTCGTACAGGACCCGCGCAGCGTCGGCGAGCAGTCTCACCCGGACGGTCAGCGCGTCCCGCCAGCCGTCCAGGTCCAGGTCGGCGAGCGGAGGCTCGACGTCCAGTGCCGGAAGCCAGAAGCACCCCTGGATGGGGCCGTCGTGCAGCCACTCGTGCAGCCTGGTCTCGAGCCCGTCGGCGCCCTCCGCCGGGTCGAGGACGAGCGCCCGTGCACCAGCGCGTTCGATGCTCGCGATCAGCGCGTCCGCGACCCCGGCGCCGTCGGGCATCACGACGACCCGCGAGCCCGGCGTGAGCGACACGCCGGTGGGAAGGCATCGGTCGAGGTCTGGCCGCAGGACCGGGATCGGTACCCGGCGCGGCATCCGGTCGGGCGCGTCGAAGTCGCCCGCCTCGACCGTCGGCGCAGCCGAGGTCGGGGCCTCGGTGGTCGCCTCGGGGACCACGACGACGGGGGCCGTCGCCGTCGCCACGGTGGGGGCCTCCTGCCGGCCCTCCGCCCGGTCGTGGACGAACCCGATCACGTGCGCGATCGTCGGGAAGTCGCGGAGCTTCAAGGTGTCGTCGCGTTCGATCCGGTAGTCCTCACGGATCGTGGCGAAGATCTCGGCCTGCTTGACGGTGTCGACCCCGAGGTCCGCCTCCAGGTCGAGGTCCAGGTCCAGCATGTCCGACGGGTAGCCGGTGGTCTCCGCGACCAAGGTGAGCACGCGCTCCTTGACCGGGTCCTGGGATCCGTCACTCGCCGTGGGTACGTCCTCGCTCTCGGGCGGCGGGACGGTTGTCGTCGACGCCGTCGCCACGGTGGGGGCCTCCTGCAGTCCCTCCGCCCGGTCGTGGACGAACCCGATCACGTGCGCGATCGTCGGGAAGTCGCGGAGCTTCAAGGTGTCGTCGCGTTCGATCCCGTAGTCCTCACGGATCGTGGCGAAGATCTCGGCCTGCTTGACGGTGTCGACCCCGAGGTCCGCCTCCAGGTCGAGGTCCAGGTCCAGCATGTCCGACGGGTACCCGGTGGTCTCCGCGACCAGGGCGAGGACGCGATCGCTGACGGCATCCGTCCCGACGTCCCCCGACGGCTCCGCCACCGGCTCGAGCTCCGGCGTGGTCCGCGCTGGCTGCTCGCCCTCGACCGGTTGCTCCAGCGGATGCAGGCCCTCCGCCCGGTCGTGGACGAACCCGATCACGTGCGCGATCGTCGGGAAGTCGCGGAGCTTCAAGGTGTCGTCGCGTTCGATCCGGTAGTCCTCACGGATCGTGGCGAAGATCTCGGCCTGCTTGACGGTGTCGACCCCGAGGTCCGCCTCCAGGTCGAGGTCCAGGTCCAGCATGTCCGACGGGTACCCGGTGGTCTCCGCGACCAGGGTGAGCACGCGGTCTTCGACGGGATCGGTGCCCTCGGCGGCCGGCGACAGGACCGCCGGTGCTGCCTGCACCTCCGCCACCGTCGGGTGTGGTGGCTCGGCTTCGACGACCGCGACCGGTGCCACCGTCCGTTCCGGGCTCGGAGCCGCGACCGGGGCAGGCCGCGAGACGACCTCGCCGGGCGGCCGGTGCATCGGCCGGCGCGTGCCCGTCGTCCATCACACGGAGCTGCCGCGTGCTCACCTCGAGCCTGGGATCGGCGCGTCCGGTGATCGCGGCCAGCCAACCGTCCCACGCCGATCGGTCTTCGACGCGGTAGTCGAACCCCAGCTCGTCGGGGGCCCGGCGCGACCCGTCCGGCGACGGCACCCAGCGCGTCAGCGTCATCGCGATCTGCGAGCCGAACCCAGCCGCAAGGCGCAGCGCGTACCGGACCGGGTACGAGCCGCCCTTCGAGAGGTTCAACGTCCCGAGGTCTGGATCGACCTCCTTGAAGTTCGGAACCGGAGGGACGATGCCGGTCTCGAGGGCCTTCACGGCGACGACGTCCTCGATGCCCACGCCCATCGGGTGGCCGGTGAAGCCCTTCGTGTTCGCCACGACGATCGAGTCCGCGTCGTCGCCGAAGACGCTGCGGAGCGCCTCCACCTCCGCCGCCGCGCTCCCGCCGCGGGCCGGCGTGTAGGTCTCGTGCGAGACGAACATCGTCTCCGCGGCGATCGCCCGCCGGTCGATGCCCCATCGGCGTTCGGCGCTCGAGACGAGCCCCTCCATGACCTGCGAGATGTGGTGCACGTCGAGTCGCGTGCCGTGGAACGCGCTGTTCGCGCTCACCGCGGCCAGCACCTGGCAGATCGGCCGGATCCCGCGTTCGCGCGCCGCGTCAGCGGATTCCACGATCAGGGCGGCGGCGCCCATCCCGACGATCATCCCGTGGCGGCGGCGGTCGAACGGGATCGCCGCGTCCTCGACGATGTCGTCGGTCGCGGCCGCGCCGGAGGAGAGGAACCCCGCGAGGATCCACTCCAGCAGGTTGTCGGAGGTCGCATCGTCCCCCGCGACGATCACGACCCGCCGGCAGCGGTCGGCCCGGATCCAGTCCTCCGCGAGTGCGACCGCCTGCGTCGTGCTGGCGCACGCGGAGTTGATCTGCATGTTCGGGCCGCGCGCTCCGACGATCTCGGCGAATTGCGAGTGCCCCATCGACAGCGCCTTGAACAGGAACCGCCGGTCGAAGTGGAACGGTTCGTCCTCGATCTGGGTCCGCAGCTCGTGGATCCGGCGATCGATCTCCGCGATCGCCGTCGGGTCCGCGCCGCTCATGCGTCCGCGCACCTCCTCGAGGATCCGCACCTCCTCCCGTCGCGCGTGATCCTCGTGGTACCGGTTCAGGTCGTCGACGAAGGAGTCGAGGCCGGGGAACGCGGAGGCGAAGATCACGCCCGTGTCGTCGCGGAGCGCGTCGGGCAGCCCCCACCGGTCGGGGAGCTTCCGTCCTGTGGTCGTGTCCTTGTAGTGCAGGACCAGGGGGAGCCCCGCGTCGCGGAGCGCGTCGATGCCGGCGCCGACGGCGAGCCGCGTCGAGCGATCGAGCGCGGGCACCCGTTCCGGGGAGATGCCGAACTGCTCCTCCAGGTCGAGGGCCCCCCCGCGCGCGGCGAGCTTGATAACGTCCGCGGCGTCCTCGATCAGCTCGAACGTCGGCTGGCCGTCCTCGCTCTTGACGAGCCGCCTGATGTGCTTGTCGAGGATCGCCTTGCGGAATCGCTCGGGCACGTGGTCGATGAAGACCTCGCCGTCAAGGATCCGCTGGAGGTTGTCGTCATCGAAGACCCGCTCCGTGCCGGGAAGCCCGAGCGCGGCGCCGGTGATCACGATCGGTTCCGGCAGATCGGGCGGCCGCGAGCCGGCCTCTTGCCGCTCGACGATCGCGCGGCTCCGCTCGAGGAACTCGGCGAAGAGCCCGCTGAGCTCAGCGTCGACCGGCGCCGCCGAGTCCGCGGCCCGCGCGACGGTTGCGCCGGCCGGTCGGGATGCCTCGACGGGCGCACCGGGCACACCGTCGTCCACCGCACGGCCGAGGCCCGCCGCGTAGAGGCCGCACAGCGCCTGGTTGAACGACGCCACGTCCCCCACCTTCGGGTGGTTCGTGAACAGCGAGGCGACATCGTCGCCGCCGAGCACGTCGTCGACGAACCCCTGCAACGCCTTCTTCGGCCCGACCTCGACGAACATCCGAACCCCGTCCTCGTACAGGGTCTGGAGCCCCTTCACGAACTGCACGGGCGACGCGACCTGCCGGGCGAGGATGTCGAGCATCTCCGGGACGACGTCGGAGCCCATCGGATAGGACTCGCCGGTGACGTTCGCCACGATCGGGAGCTCGGGCGGACGGAGGTTGAGCCGGATCAGCGCTGCGCGCAGCGGCTCGCTGGCCGGTGCCACGATCGCCGTGTGGAACGCGTGGCTCACGGGCAGCGGTACCGCCTGGAACCCGGCGTCGGTGCACCGGGCGACGGCTGCCAGCACGGCATCGGTCGCGCCGCCGATCACGCACTGCGTCGTGCTGTTGATGTTGGCGATCTCGACGTAGCCGTCGCTCTCGGCGACGATCCGTTCGATCTCGTCGATCGGCGCGAAGACGGCAGCCATCGCGCCGGCGTCCTCGACGTGGATGTTCGTCATCTCGCGACCGCGGGCGCTGACCGCCTCAAGGGCGTCACCGAACGGCAGGGCGCCCGCCGCGGTGAGCGCCGCGTACTCGCCCAGGCTGTGGCCCATCACCATGTCCGGACGGATGCCGTAGGCGTCGAGCAGCCGCGTGAGCGCGGCATCGACCGCGAGCACCGCGGGCTGCGTGATCGCCGTCTGCTTGAGCTCCTCCTCGGCGGCGGCGACCGCGACCGCGTCGTTCCGGTCGACGAAGATCAGCTCGGACAGCGGCCGCCCGAGCAGCGGCTCCATCACGCGGTCCGCCTCCTCGAACACGTGCGCGACGATCGGCTCGGTCCGGCGCAGGTCGCCGAGCATGTCCGCGTACTGCGAACCCTGGCCCGGGTAGAGGAACGCGACCTTCGGCGCCGGCCCACGACCACGGAACACCCCGCGCGCCCGCAGCATCCTCCACGCCGCGGGGTCATCGGCAGCGAACGCCTTCAGCGCCAGGTCGGCCTTCTGCGAGAGCTCCCGAGCGTCGGCGAAGTCGATCGCGATGCGCTCCGGCGCGTCCAGGTCCGCGCGGAGCGGCGCGGAGGCGGCCGGGGTCTCTCCGGCGTCGACCGCGGCCTTGACCGTGGTGAGCCGAGCGATCAGCCCGTCGGCGCTCGCTGCGCCGATCACCGTAGCTCCGCGCAACGGAGCCTTCGCGGTCGCCGGCCCGGTCGCCGGCGTGTTCGCGGGGACCGTTTCGGCGCCGAAACCCCGCGCCCCGACGGATGCGTTCCGATGCCCGTTGCCGTCAAGCGGACGCCCCGGGACGTACTCCTCGAGCACGGCGTGGAAGTTCGTCCCCCCGAAGCCGAAGGCGCTGACGCCCGCCCGCCGTACGTGACCCGCAGGCACGATCCAGTCGCGCAGCTCGGTGTTCGGCCGGAGGGCCGAGTGGTCGAAGTCGATGTCCGGGTTCCGCCGCTCGGCGTGCAGGGTCGGTGGCAGGACCTTGTGATGTAGAGCGAGGATCGTCTTCAGCAATCCGGCCGCTCCCGCGGCGGCCTTCAGGTGGCCGATGTTCGACTTGACCGATCCGAGCGCGATCGAGCCCGGCGCGAGCGCTCCGTCCCCGAACACGTCGGTGAGGCCGTGGACCTCCACCACGTCGCCGACCCTCGTCGACGTCCCGTGGCCCTCGACCATGGTCGCCGTCGCCGGGGACACGCCGGCCCTCAGCCACGCGCGCTCGACGGCCAGCCGCTGTCCGAGCGGGTTCGGCGCCGTGATCGCCTTGCCCCTGCCGTCGCTCGAGCCGGCGAGGGCGCGGACGACCGCGTAGACACGGTCGCCGTCACGTTCGGCATCGGCGAGGCGCTTCAGGACGAACACCCCGGCGCCCTCGCCCATCACGAAGCCGTCGGCCCCTTCCCCATAGGGCCGGGTACCCGTCGCCGACAGCGCGCCGATCTTGCAGAACTTGATGAACGACGACGCGCCCATGTTGTGGTCGATCCCGCCGGAGATCGCGAGGTCGAAGTCACGGTCAGCCAACCCCTCGCACGCCGTGCTGAACGCTGCCATCGCCGACGCGCACGCGGCATCGATGATGAAGTTCGGTCCCTTGAAGTCGAACAGGTTCGCGACCCGCCCGGCGATGATGTTCCCCAGCTCGCCAGGCATCGTGTCCTCGGTGATGCCGGGGAATCGCTCGCCGACGCCTGTGTGCATCTCCTCGACGATCCTGCCTCGGACCTGCTCCGGGAGCGCCTCGAACGAGGGCGCTCGCTCGAGCTCGTCGGCGAACTCCGGGAAGTAGATCCGCAGCGCGGTGAGGTAGTGGCGCTCACCCGCCATCGCGTTCCCCAGGATCACGGCCGTCCGCTCGCCGTCCATCGAACGCCCCGGGTGACCGTAGTCGGTGAGCGCGGCGTGGGTACAGGCGATCGCCCATTTCTGCCCGTCGTCCATCGAGGCGCCGACCGTCGGAGGAACCGGCAGGTGCCACGCCAGTGGGTCCCACTCCCATTCCCGGACCCAGCCGCCGATCTTCGAGTACGACTTGTCGGGAGCCGTGGGATCGGGGTCGTAGTAGACGGCTGGATCCCATCGTTCCGACGGAACCTCGCTGATGCTGTAACGGCTCTCCGTCACGTTCCTCCAGAACGCCGCGACGTCCGGCGCGTCGGGAAGGATCGCCCCCAGCCCGACGACGGCGACGGCGTGCCGATCCCTCTCCTCGTCCATGACGTGCTCCTCCGCAGTCGTGTCGGGCGATCCGCTGGCGGCCCTGCCGCCGAAGGTCACCCCCTGATCCCATCCATCGTTCCGTCCGATGCCCTCGTGCGTCCGTACAGCGCGTCCGCGACGCGGTCCATGTCCTCCAGCAGCCCCGCCTGGGATGCGACGATCTCCGCGAGGCCGAACGCTTCCGTAGCCCCCGGCCCCAGCGTCCCGGCGGTGGCGCCGATCACGAGGCGTGCTCCGTCGGCCGCGACCTTCATCGCCGCCTCGCGCGCGAACACGCGTGACGCCGCAGCGAGCGCGTCGGGCTTCAGGCGGTGATCGGCCTTCTCGTTCAACCCACTCTCCGCGGCGCGGGCGGCGCGTCCGGCGAGGCTGGCGGCGCCCTCGGCGAAGGCGATCAGCTCACCGAGCCGAAGCAGGACGTGCTGGTTGCGCGTGAGGTGTTCGACCCGCGAGCGCTCCAGGACCTCGGCCAGCGCGTGGAGCGCCAGCGCCGCGGTCGCCGCGCCGACGTCGGGGTGCGTCACGTGGAGGGCCTCCTGCGCGCGGGCCGCGTCGTGATAGTGCTCGCCGCGGGTCTTCAGGTGCTGCTGCCACCGGTCTCGCGCGATCGTCATCTCCATGATCTCGGAGGTGCCCTCGTAGATCGTGGTGATCCGGACGTCACGCCGGATCTTCTCGACCATGTACTCGCGGGTGTAGCCGTAGCCGCCCAGGGCCTGGATCGAGGCGTCCGCCGCCGCGTTCCCCGCCTCGCTCGCCAGGTACTTCGCGATCGCGCCCTCGGTGTTGAGCGAACCCTCGCCGGCGTCGATCCGCTCGGCCGTCTCCTCGATGTACGCGCGCGCGGCCTCGAGCCGGCACGCGTGCGGGACGATCAGCTTGTGCGTGTAGCCCTGCTTCTCCGACAGCGGGCCGCCGGCCTGGATCCGCTCGGTCGAGTACGGGATCGCGCGATCGAGCGCCGCCCAGCCGGCGCCCAGGCCGAACGCCGCGACCATCAGCCTCGTGTAGCCGAACACCGCCTGCGCCTGCAGCAGGCCCTGGCCCTCGACCTCTCCGAGGAGCCGCTCGGCGTCGACGCTGACGTCCTCGAGGAACAGCGCGGCGGTGTTGCTCGCGCGGATCCCGTGCTTGTCCTCGGGCTTGCCGTGCGTGAACCCCGGCGTGTCCCGGTCCACGACGAACCAGGACGGGCCGCCGGGCGCGTTCGCCAGGACCGAGTAGAGGTCGGCGACGCCTCCATTGCTGATCCACTGCTTCGCGCCGTTCAACCGGTAGCCGGTCAGTGCCCCGTCGTCGGATACGGGGGTGGCGGTGGTCTTCAGCGCCGCCAGGTCGCTTCCCGCCTCCGGTTCGGTCGCGCCATAGGCCATCAGCAGGCCCTCCTCCGCGATCCGCGACAGCCAGTGCTTCCGCTGTTCCGGGGTGCCGCCCTCGGAGATCGGGTCGCTGCCCAGGAACGTCGCCAGGACCGCGGTCGCGAGGCCCAGGTCGATGCGCGCCATCGCCTCGCAGATCCGGTAGACGTCGAACGTCCCGCCGCCCATCCCCCCGTACTCCTCCGGGATGAACAGCAGCTGGATGCCCAGCTCGTCGCCGCACATCGCCCGCACGACGTCGATCGGGCACTCGTCGGCCGCGTCCAGCTCCAGCAGCGTGGCGTCCGGCGTCCGTGCGGACGTGAACTCGGTGATCGCCTCCAGCGTCAAGCGAAGCGTCTCAGCGTCCAAACCGTGCATGCCGTGTCCCCTCCGCCGGTTTCGTCTGAGCATGCCGCGGACCGGGCACGCGGAGGAAGGCAAGGGTACCTGAGGCCGTGGGGCCGTTCGGCCCGGAGCCGGTGCGGTCGCGCGGACGAAAGGGGGGGCTCAGCGAGGGCGGACGATCAGCACCGCTGGTCGGGGTCGTTCGGCGTCGCCACGTTCGTCGTGTCCCGTGCCACGGAGACCTCCGGCGGCGCGTCGGGGGCGCTGAAGGTGAACGACGAACGCCCGTTGCGATCCGTCCGGACCCAGATCAGCGAGTCCCGCCTCGCGTCTAGGGCCTCGAGGACGCAGCGGTTCGGGTCGTACCTCGTGCCCTCGCCGGCGCAGATGCCGATGGCGGCCTGATCGCACACGTGGTCCAGCAGGTCGTCGGGGAAGCCGTTGTCGCTCCCGTGGTGCGAGAGCTTGACGAACCGGTAGGGCCCCTGCGCGGCGACCTGCTGCCAGAGGGCGAGCACGCCCTCCTCGATCTCGTCGACCCCGGTCTCCGGATCGGCGAACTGCAGGTCGCCGGCCAGCAGGGCCCGATGATCCTCGTCGCCGAACACCGTCACCACGCTCTGACAGTTGACGAAGTGGCCGCCCGAGAACGTGGCCATCGCCGCCAGGGCGGGGGCGGTCGTGTCGTCCGCCAGCAGGGCGGCCACCTCGGGACGTTCGGCCGCGCCGGTCGGCGTCGCGGCCCCGGCCCCCACGGTCGCCGATCGCGCGTCCAGGATGCCGGTCACGGTCGCCCGGTACAGCGTGACCGGGTCGGCGTCCGCGAACGCGTCGGGCATGGCCGACGCAAGGTCCGCGCCGGCGGCGTCGGGGCGCTGACCCATCGCCGTCGCCAGGGCGTTGAGGAGCTGCTTCGACGGACCCAGGAGGCGGAGGCCGATCAGGTCGAACTCATGCTCGAGCGCCCGGCTCTCGTCGTCATCGCGCCCGAACCGGATCACGTGGGTCTCGCCGTTCCCCTCCAGCGTCGAGAGCATCGCCAGGTAGCGCTGCTTCACGCCGCCGGCCTGCTTCAGGAACAGCGCGATGACCTCGTCGTCCGCATCGGGTGGGACGAGCTCCTCGCGGAGGGCGGCGAGGACCGACGCGGCTGGATCGGGGACGTCGAGCGACGCGGTGACCGTGGCCAGCGACGGGCCGTCCACGGCGTCCGGTTGCCCCCACGCCCAGTCCGGGTCGGCCACGAGGGCGTGGTCGGCGTGCAGCCCGCCCGCGACCAGCTCCGGGAGGCACCCGATGTGGTCCTTGTGCGCGTGGGTGACCACCAGGAGATCGACGTGCAGGCCCGTCGCCGGCTGTTCGAGGAGCTCGGCCAGCTGATCCGGGATGGGTGGGTGGCGCTCGTCCCCGTTCACGTTGTCCTGGTGCCCGCCGTCGATCAGCACCGAGGTCGCGCCGAACCGAACGAGTACGCAGTCCGCGTAGTCCTGGTCCCCCACGTCCAGCAGGTCGATACGGAAGCCGCCGTCGGTCATCGGGATCTCCAGACCTTCCCGTCGGGGCGGTTCTCGGCGCCGCACGTCGCGCACGTCGACACGCCACGGAGTCTAGGACGCTCCCGGGCCCGGCCTCGATGGGCGATCGCGGTCGACGATCTCGGAGGCCGGACGTCCGTGCGGCCATCGGGTGTCGTTCGGCGCGAGAGCGCGCGATGATGTCGGGAGCAAGGGAGGAGGGCGATGGGTACGAGCGAGCCCCCGATCCGCACCGAGGGGCTGACGAAGCGTTACGGCGACACGCTCGCGCTCGACCACCTCGGGGTCGAGGTCCGTGCCGGCGAGGTGTTCGGTTTCCTCGGCCCGAACGGTGCGGGCAAGACCACGACGATCCGGCTGCTCCTCGGGCTGATCAGGCCGACGGGTGGCACCGCCAGCGTCCTCGGGATGGATCCCTGGCGCGACACCGTGGCGCTCCACCGCCGGATCGCGTACGTGCCGGGGGAGTTCGCCGTGTGGCCGCACCTGACCGGTTCGGAGATGCTCGACCTGCTCGCGAACCTGCACGGGCACGTCGACCCCGCCTACCGCGACGAGCTGATCCGGCGCTTCGATCTCGAGCCGGACAAACGTGGCAGGTCCTACTCGAAGGGCAATCGGCAGAAGATCGGGCTGATCGCGGCGCTCATGACCCGCGCCGAGGTGCTGGTGCTCGACGAGCCCACCGCCGGCCTCGACCCGCTGATGGAGATGGCGTTCCGCGACTGCGTCTACGAGGCGCGCGAGCACGGCCAGACCATGTTCCTGTCCTCCCACATCCTGAGCGAGGTCGAGGCGGTCTGCGATCGCGTCGGGATCCTCCGCCACGGCAAGCTGGTCGACATCGGCACGCTGACCGACCTCCGCCACCTCTCCGCGCTGACGTTCGAGGTCACGTTCTCCGGCCCGCCGCCCGCGCTGGGCGAGGTCCCCGGCCTCGAGGTGCTGTCCTCGCGTGACGGCGTCGTGCGGTGCCGCGTACAGGGCGGCGTCCGGCCGCTGGTCGATGCGCTGGCCGGGTCGAACGTCGTGTCGATGCTGAGCGAAGAACCCTCCCTGGAGGAGATCTTCCTCCGCTACTACGGCCCCGATGGCGGCGACCCGGCCGATCCTCCCGGGCGCGACGCGGAGGCCCCGTCCCCATCAGGGACATCGCGCGGTTCGGCCTGATGTCCACCGCCCTGTCCCTCCCGGCCGGGCGTTCCCACGCGGGGCGCGCGATCTTCGGCCTGATGCGGTCGATGACGTGGAAGGGGGCCGTCGCGTGGTCGGTGGTCTTCGCCGGCGTCGCGGCGAGCGTCGCGAAGAGCTACTCGTCCGTGTACCCGACGATCGCGGAGCGGAAGCTGCTGCCGATCACCCTGGGAGGGAACCTCGGGTTCCGGGCGCTCTACGGCGAACCGCACGCGATCGACACCGTCGGCGGCTTCACCGCGTGGCGGATCGGTTCGACGATGGCCGTCCTCGCGGCCGTCTGGATGTTGCTCGCGGCCACCCGGCTGCTGCGGGGCGAGGAGGACGACGGCAGGTGGGAGCTGGTGATCGGCGGCGCGACGACCGCGGCGCGCGCGGTCGCCGTCGCGGCCGTGACGCTGGCGCTCTGGCTCGTGCTCGCCTGGGTGGTCCTGGCCGGCTCGTTGATGGGGGTCGGCCTGCCGACGGCCGGCTCGCTGACGTACGCCGGCTCGGTGGTCCTCATCGGCGCCGTGTTCGGCGCGGCCGGGCTGTTGACGTCACAGCTCGTGCCGATCCGGCGGCGCGCCTCTGCGATCGCCGGGGTCGCGTTGGGGTTCGCCTACCTGCTCCGTGTGGTGGCCGACGGGACGACCGGCCTCGGCTGGCTCCGCTGGTTCACGCCGCTCGGCTGGGCCGAACAGGCGCGTGCCTTCGCCGGCGACCGGGTCGCGCCGCTCGCGCTGATCGCGGCGCTCGCCGCGGTGCTCACCGTCGCGGCCGTCCGGATCGCCGCGACGCGCGATCTCGGCCGGGGCGTCCTCTTCCAGCGCGACACGGCCCGCGGCCGCTCGACCGGGCTCGGCTCGGCGCGGTCCTTCGCGATCCGCGGCGCCCTCGGCCCGGCGGTCGTGTGGTCGGTGTCGATGGGGACGTTCGCCTTCGCGCTGGGCCTGCTGGCGGACGACGTCGCCAAGTTCATCCGCACCTCGACGTCGGTCGAGCAGATCCTCGAACGGCTGGGCAGCTCGATCGGGACGGCCCTCGGGTACCTCGGCTACACGCTGGGTGTGGTGACGGTGATCGCCGCCGCCGCGACGGGCTTCCGGGTCGTCGCCGCTCGCGACGAGGAGTCCAGCGGGAGGCTCGAGAACCTCCTGGTGCGTCCCGTCGATCGGCGCCGGTGGCTCCTCTGGCAGGCGCTCGTCGCGGCGGGCGTCGGGGCCTGCGTCGCGTTCGCGTCGTCCTTCCTCGCGTGGGCCGGCGCGACGGTTCGGGGAACGTCCGTCCCGCTCCTGCGGCTCCTGGAGGGTGGGCTGAACTGCGTCCCCGTGATCGTGCTGTTCGCCGGGCTCGGCGTGCTGGTGCTGGCGTTGGCGCCGAGGCTGACGGCCGCGCTGACGCTCGGCGCGATCGCCGCCTCGTACCTGATCGAGTTGGTCGGCGCACTGGTGCAGGCGCCCGCATGGGTGCTCGATCTGTCGGCGTTCCACCACGTGCCCGCCGTCCCGGCCGTCGGCGCGGACCCGATGGCGTCCGTGGCGCTCATCGGGTTCGGGGTCGTCTTCGCGGTCGTCGGGGCGTCCGCCTTCGGCAGACGGGACATCGCCGGCGCCTGACACCGCGCGGCGGGGTCGGCCATGATGGGGCGCATGGCCGGACCGCTGACCGATCGCGACCGCGCGCTGTTCGAAGGACGGAACTTCGCGCATCTCGCCACGGTTATGCCCGACGGGTCGCCGCACGTGTCCCCGATCTGGATCGACATCGAAGCCGGCACGGATCTGATCCTGGTCAACACGGCCCTCGGGCGGGTGAAGACGCGGAACATGGAACGCGAGCCGCGGGTGGCCGTCTCGGTCCAGGACGCCGACGATCCGTACACGATGGTGGCCGTACGCGGCCGGGTGGTGGAGATCACGCGCGATGGCGCCGAGGACCACATCGACGTCCTCTCGCGCAAGTACCGGGGGAGGGACTACCCGAACCACGGCGACCGCGTGCTGTTCAAGGTCGCCGTCGACCACGTCGGCCGGATGTAGATGCGACGCGGCGCACCGAGCGGATCCGTGGCGGGGAGCGCCGAGGCCGACCGGGTGCACGCGGCGTTGCGTCGCAGCTTCGAGGCGCTGGTTCCGCACGTCGACGGCGCGACGTTCGAAGTTCGGGACGGGTACGTCGTCGCGACGTGCCCGCGCCTTCCGCTCCCGCTGTTCAACGGCATCTGGCTCGAAGGTCCGGACGACGCCCCCGCGGTCCGAGACCTCGAGCGGATCGTCGGCGAGTTCGCGATCCGAGGTCTCCCGTGCTGGATCTCGGCACGCTCGGAGCTGGCTCCGGCGAGCCGAGCGGAGGCCACGCGGATCGGGTTCGTCGAGGACGAGACGCTCCCCGCGATGGTCGCGACCCCTGGCGAGCTGGTGGCGGCCGCCCGCGGGAACGATCCGCCGGCCGAGGTCGTCGTGGTCCGCGAGGAGGACGGTCTCCGGGAGGCGCACGAGCTGGCCGCCGCCGGGTTCGGTGCGCCGCCGGAGATGATCGCGGCCGTGTTCACGCGGGAGGTGCTCGCGGTGCCAGGCCTGTCGATCGTCGTCGCCCACGCCGGCGGCCGGGCCGTCGCCACCGCCACGGGGTTCCTGGCCGACGGCAGCGTGGGGATCTTCAACGTGGCGACCCCGGCGGAACATCGCGGCCACGGGTACGCGACGGCCGCGACGGCGCGGGCGGTGCTCGACGGGTTCGCGGCCGGCGCGGACCTGGCCTGGCTGCAGGCGAGCGCGATGGGCGAGCCGGTCTACCGTCGGATGGGGTTCCGCCAGGTCGGCACGTACGTGATCATGGGCCGGCCCGCCGGCGATGGGTGAACCCGCCCGGGCGCCGCACGAGCCTCATCCCAAGGTCCGAGGCCATACTCGGCCGAGGCCGCGTTCGCGGCGTGCCTCGACATCGGCCGCTCCGGTGGGCGCGCGACCTAGGACGAATGCCCGAGGCCGGAGCGGTCAAGCACCCTTCGTCCGAGGCCGAACATCAACGCAGGAAGGATCCTTTCGATCGGAGGCTGGTCGGTGGAGGAACACACCGACGTCGCCGTCGCGTGTTCGTGGTGCGGCTTCTTCTCGCGACCCGGCGGCGTATGTGACGTCTGCGGCTCGCCGCTGGAGAAAGAGGCACCGCGGCTCTCCGTCGAGGATGCGCGCAAGGCGCTGGCGACGAAGGCGCGTCCCGCATCGGTCGCGGAGGGGCGGGACGACCCGTGGGCTGGGGTCGATCGCGAGATCCGCAAGGCGATGCCCCAGCCGGACGCGAGCGTCCTCTACGACGAGGTCGAATCCGCCCAGCTCGTCCTGTGGGAGCGCCAGGCCGCGCTGGAGCGCCGCGAGAAGGCGTTCGACGACCAGCGCGAGGCGCTCGAACAGGCGCGCGCGGCCCTGCGTGAACGCGAGCAGCAGTACCAGGGCGCGGTCGCGCAGGCGGCGGCGGAGCGCGAGGAGTTCGACCGCCGGCTCGCGGAGGTGGCGGAGCGCGAGGCCCGCGCCGCCGAGCGCGAGTCGACGATCTCCGAGCGGGAGACGCGCGCCGCCGATCGCGAGGCCGGCCACGCGGCCAGGGACGTCGAGCTCGGGGAGCGGGAAGCGGCGTTCGTCGAGCTGCAGGCGGCGGCCGAGGCGCGGCAGGGCGAGCTCGCCGAGCGCGTCTCGGAGCTCGAGTCACGCGAGGCGGCGCTCGCCGAGCGCGAGCACGGCTCGGGGGAGTGGTACGAGGAGCTGTCCGCACGAGAGGCGGCGCTCGCCGAGCGTGAGGCCGGGCTCGGCGAGCGCGAGGCACGGATCGGGCACGGCGACAGCGCGCTGTCCGACCGCGAGTCGAAGCTCGCCGCGGGCGAGGCCGGGCTCGCCGAGCGCGAGGCCGCGGCCGCCGCGGTAGAGACGGCCCTCGCCCAGGAGCGCGCGACCCTGGCGGACGAGCTGGCGGCGCTGATGCAGCGCGACGTCGACGTCGACGAACGGACCAGGGCGCTGGCGCGCCGCGAGGCGGCGCTCGCCGAGCGCGAAGCCGGGCACGCGCGCTCCGAGGACGGGGTGACGGCCCGCGAGCAGGCGGCGATCGAGCGCGAGCGCGCGCTCGCCGAGGCGGAGGCGGCGCTCGCGGCGCGGGAGACGCAGCTCGCCGAGGCGGAGTCCGAACGGTGGGCCGGCCACGCCGAGGAGATGGACGCGGAGCTCGCGGCGCGGCTGCGGACCCTCGAGCAGCGCGAGGCCGACACGGCCCAGCTGGAGGCGATCCTCCGGACGCGCGAGGCCGGGTCGATCGAGCGCGAAGCGGCGCTCGCGAGCCGGGAGGCCGCGGCCGAGGAGCGCGAGGCCAAGACGGCGCGCCACGCGAAGGAGCTCACGGAGCGCGCAGCGACGCTGGAGGGCGCGGAGGCCGCCGCGGCCCAGCAGGCTGCGGCGCTCGCCGACCGCGAGGCCGCTTCCGCCGCGCACGAGGCCGCGTTGCAGCAACAGGAGGACGTGCTGCGCGCCGCGGCGGCGCAGCTGGAGGGCCGCGGATCCGAGCTGGCAGGCACGGAGGAGGCCGCCGCGGCGCGTGAGGCGGTGCTCGTCGCTCGTGAGGAGGCGCTCGCGCAGCGGGTCACCGGCCTGGACGAGCTGGAGATCGGGTTCGCCGAACGCGAGACGCAGCTCGCCGAACGGGAGACCGCGCTCTCCCAGCGCGAGACCCAGCACGCCGAACGCGAGACCGCGGCCACCGCGCACGGCGCGGCACTCGGGGAACGTGACGCCGCCCTCGCGGAACGCGAGACGAGGATCGCCGAGCGGGAGGGCGCGGCTGCCGAGCATGCCGCGGCCTTGGAAGCGCGTGAGGCTGCGCTCGCCGCCCGCGAGCGGGGATCCTCAGAACGTGAAGGCGCGCTGGCCGCGCGCGCCGAGGCGCTGGATGCCCGCTCGGCAGAGCTGGACGCTCGGGAGCAAGGCCTGGGAGCCCATCCGCCGGGGGCGCAGCGGACCGAGGGGGCGGCCGCTGCCGCCGCCGCCCTGAGCGCGCTCACGGCGGACACGGCCCCGCCACCGCAGGCTCCGAAGGCCGCCGCGGCCCCGGCTGAGGGCGACGCGGCCACCCGGCCGGCCGCGAACAAGGGCAAGCAGGCGGCGACCCCTACGCCGGCCGAGCCCCGCGGCGAGCAGCCGACCAGCATCGGCGCGGAGCTGCGGGACCTGGCCGCGATCGTCGAACCGCCGCCGACGCCGCCTCGACCAACACCGGCGCCTGCACCCGCGCCCGACGACTACAAGCCGCCGGGTCCCGGAGCCCGGATCGTGCCGCCGCCCCGGATCGAGGAGCCCGAGCCCGAACCGAAGCGAGCACCTCCCCCCGAGCCGCGGCCGAAGCCGCCCGCCAAGACCGCGTCCGCGCCCGCCGCGCGTGCGCCGGCGACACCGGAGGCGCCTGAGGCGGGCCGCAAGCGCGGTGGGCTGCGGATGCCGTCGCTCAAGCGCGATCGCAAGTCGGAGGCCGCCGCGGCCCCGGCGCGGGGCGCTGCCGCTCCGACCGGAGGCACCGCGGCCGTCGCGGGTGCCGGGTCCGGCGCGGCGGCCGACGCCGCTCCCGCGTCCATCCCCAAGTCGTCGTGCACGAAGTGCGGCCAGCCGTCCGAGCGCGCGATCTGCGAGGCGTGCCGGGACGCGCTCCAGGAGCTCCACTCGCTCAGCCTGTAGGCGCGGCGCGCCGCCGCGCCTCGGTTCCGCGTCACCGGTGCCGGATGAGGTCGGTGATCAACGAGACGGTGAGCCCGCCGCCCAGCAGGCCCATCGTGATCGGGATCCACTCCGGTGTGGTCACGGAGTTCGCCGTCACCGCCGTCCCCAGGATCGCGGCGCCCGCCGTGATCCCCAGCGAGAGCCGGCGGCCCGTCCGGCGGATCGTCGACTCCAGCTCTTCGGCGCCGAAGTTCACCTTCAGGTTCGCCCCCGGCCTCGCCCCGGTCAGCCGCTCGACCGCCTCGACGAGGTTCATGAGCCGGAGGCGGAACTTCTGCGCCTCGTAGAACACCTTCTTCGGGTCGACGCTGTCGCGCATCCGCGCCGTGAGGTTGCGGATCAGGAACGAGCCGGCGACGTCGAACGGATCGAGGTCGGGATCCAGCTCCGCGGTCGCCAGCTGCATCTGCGCGAGCGCCTTCCCGGTGAGCATCAGCGACGTCGGGAGCGCCACGTCGTAGCGGATCGAGATCTCGGTCATCTCCTGGAGGATCGGTCCGAGCTGCATCTCCTTCAGCGACATGCCCCGCTGCTTGGCGACCAGCTCGCCGAGCGCCTCGCGGAACCCGGCGACGTCGATGTCGGAGCGCTCGGTCACCCCCGCGAGCGTGAACGTGATGTCGGTCAGGAAGGCGACGTCCTCCTGCCAGAACGCCATCAGGAGCATCATCAGCTGTTGGCGTACGTCGGCGCCGACCTCGCCGACCATGCCGAAGTCGAGCAGGTAGATAGCGTCGTTCCACCACATCAGGTTGCCCGGGTGCGGGTCGGCGTGGAAGAAGCCCTCGGTCAGGATCTGTCGGTAATAGGACTCGAGGAGCTGTCGTGCGGCCTCCTTGCGCTCGGGCCCCTGCGGCGCCTCACGGATCGGGCCGCCTTGGATCTCCTCCATCACCAACAGCCGCGACGTCGACAGCTCCGGGTACACGCGCGGCACGGCGAGCCGCGGGTACGACTCGAGGATCCCCCGCATGCGTTCGACGTTCGCGAGCTCCTGGCGGAAGTCCAGCTCGCGCTGCAACGACGTCGACAGGTGCTCGAACACCGCCTCGACGTCGACCACCTGGCGCAGCCCTGGGCGTTTGCTGGCCTTGTTCGCGAAGATCTCGAACAGCGCGAGGTCCTGCATGATCGAGCTCCGGGCGTCAGGGCGCTGCACCTTCACCACGACGCGCGAGCCGTCGGCGAGCGTCGCCCGGTGCACCTCCGCGATCGTGCCGGCGGCCATCGGCGTCGGTTCGATCGTCTCGAACACGTCCTCCCACGGGACCCCGAGCTCCTGTTCCATCACGCCGACGACCTGCTCCTCGGTCAGCGGCGGGACGCGGTCCTGCAGCGTCGAGAGCTCCTCGATGAACTCGGGCGGGATCAGGTCCGGGCGGGTCGACAGCACCTGACCGAGCTTCGCGAACGTCGGCCCCAGCTCCTCGAGGGCGGACCGGAGCTGCCTGGCCTGCCGCCGCCGGGCGGCGGCCTTGTCCGGGCCCTCGCCGCGGTCGAACATCGCCTTGACGCCGTGGCGCGCCATGACGGAGGCGATCTCGGTCCCTCGCTTGAGCAAGCGCGGTTCGACCTCCGGCTCCTGCGCGTCCCGCCCCAGGAGTCCCGGGACGCTGGGCGCCGTCCCGCCGCTGCTCCCGACGTCGCCGGCGATCTGGCCGTTGTAGATGATCACCGTGCACCGGGCGTTGTGGCTGATCCGGTTCGGGACGTTGCCGAGCAGGAACTCCTTGCGCCCGGCCATGCCGAGGTTGCCCACCACCAGGATGTCGGCGCGAACGTCCTCCGACGCCTCCACGATGGCCCTCGCCGGGTCGCGGTCGATCACGACGTGGGCCGAACCGCGCTCGCCGGCCAGCTCGTGGACGAACCCCTCGAGCTCCTGGGCGGCGAAGCCAGCCCGCGTCCCCTCGGCGGCGCCCGCCTCGGTGCCCGGCGGGTTGTCCGGGATCAGCACCTGCACGGCGACGAGCTTCGCCCCGAACCGATCGGCGAGCCCCGCGGCCCACCGCACCGCGCGATCGGCGGTCGCGGACCGATCGGTGGCGACGGCCACCGTTCGAACGGCCTGGGTCCCCCCCGCGTCGGCTCGGTCCGGCATGTCGGCGTGATTATGCACGGGTGCACGGCGGTCCTTCCGTGGATACGCTGTCGCGCATGACCGCCACCTCGTCGCAGGGATCGCGCCAGCGGCGCGTGCAGCGGTTCTTCGTCGGGCTCGCGATGTCGTTCATCGCGTTCGCGCTCGAACGGGTCGTCGTGCGGGCGATCAAGCGCGGCGAGGCGGGGTAGGGGCTCGGGTGGGGTTCAATCACCGGCGCCTCGGACCTCGGCTCGTCGAGGCCGCGCGATCGGGCGAACGGAACCGTGACGCCCACGTCGTCCTGGGGGGCACCGGCGCGGTGGGCGGGACGGCGATCCTGCAGCTGCTCTCGCTCTACGAGGAGATGTTCGCGATCGCGGCACCCGACGACGACGACGTCCCCGTGCTCCTCGCGACCGGGGTCTCGCCCGAGGAGATCGGCGCGTTCACGAAGCGGCTCTTCCGCCACGTCGAATCCCTCCACGGTCCGGAGTGGCTGCCGCAACGGGTCCGGCGCGGGTACCTGACGCATTCAGGCGTGTTCGTCGCGCTCGAACGCTTCACGGTGGGCACGTTGCCGGGGCTCGCCTCCGTGGTCGAGGCCGCGCCCGCGGACCGGGCCGCGGCGGCGGCGACCTTCCTGGCCTCGCTGGGCGTCGGCGGTGCCGGACCGGACGCCGTGTTCGACGCGCTCGCGGCCGCGATCGAGGCGACGAGGCCGTTCAGCGGGTTCCTCGAGGCGTACCGTTCCGAGCATCTCGAGCGCCGTGACGTCGAACGGTTCCGCAGCGTCACGCTCGCGATCCCCATCCCCAGCCTCGTCGCGTACCACCAGGACGACCTGCAACACCTCGCGCATCAGGTCGAGGGCCTCGGGCCCGAGCACGTCGAACGGCTCAAGGAACGGTTCGTCCTGGCGCTACGCGACGACCTCGTGCGGGTGCGGTCGGTTGCGGACATCGTGCTCGTGGCCCATACGACCGGCGTCGGCGGCATGTACGACGAGCGCCCGGACGGATCGTCGACGATCCGGCTGGGGTTCGCGCACGCGGGCCTCGACCTCCGGCTCGCCGAGAAGCAGCGGTTCGCCGACGAGCTCACCCGGCTCTACAGCGCCGCGGGCATCAAGGTGCTGATCACGGCCGCGGCGATCGGCGTGGACGAGGTCCGGGTGCGCGACCGGATCCCCGTCCACCGGCAGATCCGCGAGCAGCTCCACGACGCGCCCACCGAGGTCTATCCGGGTTCGAAAGGCGCTGCGCGCCATACGCTCTGCTCGTACCGGCCGCTGACCGTCCCGCTCGACGAGCCGCCGGCAGGCGACGTGACGTTCGAACGCGGTTCGGAGCTCGTCCCCGCCTACACGGTGCGCAGCGGCGAGAACGGCTTCTTCAGCGTCGCGAACGCCGACGCCCTGTACCGCGTGATGCGGGTCGCGTCGGCCGGTGAGCTGGGCCTGGTGCTCGCGACCGTCGCGCTGCTCGACGACGATCCCGTGACCCCGTGGTTCCCGGGCGACGTCTGCTACTACACGGAGACGGACAACGCGCGCCAGGTCCTGGACTTCCTGTCGCAGCCCTCGCTGATGGCCACCCAGCTGTCCGGCCTCGAGCCCGGCGCGCTGCAGGACCTGGGCTCGGCGAAGCACCAGGCCGAACTCCACACCCTCACGCTGCTGATCCTGCTCCACCGTCTCCGCACGTTCGACGTGGACGCGATCGATCCGTACGTCGACCTCGACCACTTCGATCCCGAGTGGTTCTTCGTGCAGAACTCGCGCGCGCTCACGTTCGAGGACGTCGGGGCGTGGGAGTTCGACCGCCTGGTGGCCGACCTCACCCGGCTCGCCGGGGCCGAGGAGCCCGACGATCTCCTCGCGCTCACACCGCCGCGGGAGTACGGCCTGTTCCCGCAGCGCCGGGAGGCGCTCCGGCGGGTGTTGGACCGGGCGCTCCGGGCGGTCTGGACGCCGCCGTCGCTCGGGTCGCCGGTGCTGTTCGAACGTGCCGGCGTCACGATGGTAAGGATGGGTTACTATCTCGCGCCGCTCGACCTGCTCGTCACCCAGACGGACGCCGCGCTCACGTGGCTCCGCAAGGAGCACGCGGAGAGCGGGAACCCGTGTTCGTTCGAGGACTTCCGCGACTACCACGTCACCGTGGGAGGGTTCGTGGACCTGCGCGAGCACGCGACCGTGGTGAGCGCCCGGAGCGACCGCGACGACCTCACCGGCCACGTCGCACGGTTCGGCGACGAGGCGAGCCTCCGCGACCACCTGTGGACCCTCGAGCCGTATTCGTTCTTCTCGACCTCCGGCGTGCTGGCCCTCGTCTTCCGGCTGAAGGGCCTGTACGCCCAGCTCCGGGAGGTCCTGCTCGAGCTCGGCAGCCTGCAGGGCTATCGCTGGCAGATGCCGAGGGACGAACACGGCCACATCCTGGTGGTCCCTGGCGCCGTCGAGGCGTTCCGGATGGTCGCTGAGGGCCTCGAGAAGACCACCGGCACCGAGCGCCTCGACGGGATCTGGGGCTACGAGCCGCGACCGGTCGCCGACCGCCGCGGCCGGATCCCGGGCATCCAGCAGCCGAACGGCGACGGCCGGTAGGCCGCCCTTCATCCGGTTCGGCGGTTCGCCGGTTCAGGACTCGACGATCGGCGGGTTCGACTCGAACCGGGCCGCGGTCGCGCGCGCCTCGTCGACGAGGTCCATCGGCACCGGCCCAGGTTCGATGCCCCGACGCTCCGCGAACGCCTCGACGATCGCGTCGGCGGCGGCGTCCCACGTCAGGCCGGGTCGCTCGTCGGCGAGTGCCCCAACGGTCCGTGGGTCCCAGTCGAGCCCGAGCGCCCGGTAGACCGGGATCAGGACCTCGCGGATCCGGGCGGATCCGTCGACGACCACGACGCCGCCGACGTGCGCCGCGTGCGACACCAACCGCTGGCCGACGCCCATCAGCTTCGTCCGGCCGCCCGCGTTCACGCTATGCTCGCCGGGGCAGTACTCGCCGGGAACGGCTCCCGCCCGGGCGTCGATCCCCAACCGTCCGAACGCGCCGACCATCAGCGACGCGAGCTCGTCGAACCGCGCACGGATGCGCGCGCGGGGAGTGGCGTCGGGGAGCACCCACGAGAATGCGATCGTGCCCTCGTGGAAGACGGCCGCGCGGCCGCCGGCGAGCCGTTCGACCGCTCCGAACCCGCGGTCGCGGGCCGCGGCCACGGCCTCCGCGTAGCCGGGTTCGTGCCGATCCTTCGGGCCGAACGCGACCACGGGGCCGGGCCGATACACGCGGAGGGCTTCGGGGTACCGACCGTCCGAGACGCGGCGGAGCAGGATGGACGACACGGCGGTGTCCAGTGCGGGCGGGGAGGGGAACCCATCGCGGAGCAGCAGTATCGGACCCATGGCGTCACGGAGCACGTCGTCACGGTACCGGTCGAGAGCCCCGAGGTGGGGCTCTGACCCGCGGGGGCCAGGGGGGGTGAACCCCCGCGGGTCAGGCGCGGGACCGACTGGGGTTGAGCGCCTCGAGCCCCGATCGGAGCGCCTCCACGGCTCCGGGCAGATCGCCCTCGGCCAGGTGGAGCTCCCCGACCTCTCGCCAGCAGGACGCCTCCTGCTGTCGAGCTTCATGCTTCCCGAACAGCGCCGCGGCCTCCTCGAACGAGCGTCGGCCGACGACGCGGTCCTGCAGTTCCGACAGTGCACGGCCCTTCACGAACAGGGCCCTCGCCGCCTCGATGTCGTCGGTCTCGATCGCGGCGAGCGATTCGTCCGCGTACCGGACCGCCGCCTCGTAGCGGCGCTCGAGCAGCGCGACACGAGCGCGCTCGGTCAGGACGTACGCGACGTCCTCCGACGATCCGGACTCCCGAAGGATCGTCTCGGCGTGATCGAGGTGTCCCGAGGCCTCGATCGTCCTCGGAGGGTCGGCTTCCAGGCAGAGGAACGCGGTGGCGTTGAAGATGCGGGCCAGCCGCCGCCGGTCGTCCATGTGCTCCAGCAGCACACGCGCGCGGGTGATCAGGTCGATCGCGTCGTCCCACCGGCCGGTCCCGGCGAGGACCCGGGACGAGTCCCAGTACGTCCGCGCGCGGATCTCGGCCGACGTGTCCTGATCGGCTGCGGCGATCGCGCGAGCGGCGGTCCGCTCGGCCTTCACGACATCGCCGCGTTCGAAGTAGATCGCGACGAGCGCAGCCTGGAGGTCCGCGGCGACGCCGGGGTCCAGCGGCCCGGTGTCCCGGTGCGCGAGGTGCGATTCGATCAGGTCGGCCGCGTACGCCAGGTCGCCCACGCGCCGGTACGCGCGCCCGAGCGCGGCGACGACCTCGCCGATCTCACGCGCGGGCAGGTCCTCCTCGAGGCACTCCTCGTAGAGATCGATCGCCTCCCGGTGGCGGCCGGTCCGCATCCGCAGATCGGCCTGCGCCACGCGCGCGCGGGCACGGATGCGCGCCAGCCCAAAGCGCTCGGCGTCCTCCCGTGCGAGCGTGAGCAGCGTCTCTGCCTCGTCGAGACGATCATCCCGCATCGCCAGCCGCGCATCCTCGATCGTGAACCGGAGTCGATCCTCCTCGCCGTCCGGGATCCCGCTCGCAAGGAACGTGGCCGTGACGTCGAGCCGTTCCCCGAAGTACGCGAGCGCCTCGGGGGAGGGCATGCGCTTGCCCGCCTCGATCTGGCTGACGTAGCTGACCGTGTACCTCGGCCGCGCGAGCGCCGTCTTCGTTAGGCCAGCCCTCATCCGCTCGGCCTTCAGGCGCTCCGCCAGGTTCATCCGAGCACTGTACCCGAAGTCGGGCCCTGTTAACAGGTCACCTTGACTGGAAGTTAAGCCGATGAGTACCATCGGGCATCTTGTCGGCGGAAGGAGGCTCCAGATGAAGCGTTGGTTCAGGACCGCGTTGGCGGTCGCGACGACGCTCGCGTTGCTCGCCGTGTTGAACATGGGCGTGATGGCTGGCTTCCCCTGGTCCGAGCACTGATCGGGATCGGGTGACGGTCACCTCGTCGCGCGACGGTGCGCCGCATGGCGCGAACGAGGGGGGCCGTTCCACACGGGCAGCGCCGATCGAGGCGCTGCGGGGGGGGTCTGAAGGATCCAACGGCGCCGCTGGGAGCACCCGGCTCCGGCTCCTCGGGCGCTTCGAACTCACCATCGACGGTGTCCCGAGGACGGTCCCCATCGCGGGACGAACGGTCCTCGCGCTCGTGGCGCTGGCCGAACGACCGGTCCCGGTGAGCGACGCGGCCGCGACCCTGTGGCCCGCGACGGACCCCGGATGGGCGCCGGAGCGCCTCCGGTACGCGATGGAGAGCCTGGAGCGCGCGGGGCTCGACCTCGTCGACGAGCGTGATGGGATGCTGTCGCTCTGTCCGAACGTGCGGGTCGACGTCGCCGAGTCGCTCGCCACGGCTGCCTGGATCTCGAGCATGCCCGCAGCCGTGGCCGTCCCGCTCGACGAGGTCGCGGCGGAGGTTCGCCGCTGGGGCGACCTCCTCCCGGGCTGGTCCGACGATCACATCCTGATCGAACGGGAGCGCGTCCGGCGGATCCGCCTGCGTGCGCTCGAGGAGCTGGCCGAGCGATCGCTCCGTGACGGACGAGCCCGCGATGCGATCGAGGCCGCGAGCGCCGCCGTCGAGGCCGAACCCCTCCGCGAACGCGCCTGGAGCGCGTTGATCCGTGCCCACCTGGCCGCCGGCGACGCCCCGGGCGCGATACGCCGCTACGCCGCGTTCCATCGGCTCCTGTTCGGCGAGCTCCGGCGCGTCCCATCGATCGACCTCGAAGACCTGGTGCCCCCGCTGACGGTGGCGCTGACGACGTGACCGTTCCGTCGTACGAGGGGGTCGAGGGGGTCGAGGGGGTCGAGGGGGTCGAGAGGTCGACCCACGGTCCGGGCTTCGCTCGCGCCGATCCCGACGCCGAGCGGACCGGGGTCATGGTCATCCGCGTCTGGATGGAGGGAGCCGGTCCGGTCGACGGGGAGGTCCGTGGCAGGATCACGTGGCGCCCGGACGTGGATGCGTCCGGCGAGGAGGTGTTGGTCGCGGCCTCGACCGACGAGATCGCCGGGATCGTGGCGCGCCTCCTGGCCTCGTTCACGTGCCGCGACGCGGACCCTGCGGCCGACCCGCACGCGTAGACTGCCGATCCGACGAGTACGTCCGAGGAAGGGCCCGACATGCTGGCCGAAGGCGCCGTCGCACCGTCGTTCACGCTCCCGGATCAGGACGGGAACCCGGTCTCGCTCGCCGATCTGGCGGGGCGCTGGGTGGTGCTGTGGTGGTTCCCGAAGGCGTTCACGAGCGGCTGACGGCAGGAGCTGCAGGGGTTCCGTGACCGAACCCCCGAGTTCGAGGCCGCCGGCGTGGTCATGCTGGCCGCGTCGTTCGACACCCCGCAGGACAACCGGGCGTTCGCCGAACGGTACGCCTACCGGGGGACGCTCCTGTCCGACGTCGACCGGATCGCGGGCGCCGCGTACCAGACGGTCCGGCCAGCGGACGATCCCTCGGCCGAGTACGCGAAGCGCCGAACGTTCGTGATCGACCCGGAGGGCGTGATCCGCCGGGTCTACGCGGTCAAGGACATCCCGGCGCATCCCACCGAGGTCCTGCAGGATCTGCGCGAGCTGGGTGCGATCCCGTCCCGGCCCGGTCCCTAAGGCGGCGTCCGCATCGAGTCGAGCAGCGATGCGACGCTGCCGGCCGTCGTCAGCGGGTTGACGAAGCAGAACCGCATCACGCGTTCGCCCTTCCAGGTGCTCGGCAGCACGAACGCCCGCTGCTCGTCGAGCGACCGTCTCGACCAGGTCACGTAGTCATCCCCGCTCCAGCCCTCGCGGCGGAACACGACGATCGACAGCTCCGGTTCGAGCACGAGCTCGAAGCCGGGTCGGTGCTGGATGTCCTCGGCCACCTCGCGCGTGAGCGCAAGGACGTGCTCGACGCCGTCCCGGTACGCGTCGGTGCCGTGGGCGGCGAGCGAGAACCAGAACGGGAGGCCGCGCAGGCGGCGCGTCAGGTGGTACGCGTAGTGCGTCGGGTTCCATCCGCCCGAGATGTTCACGTCCTCGAGGTAGGCGGCCTCCTGCGTGTGCGCCGCCGCCGCGAGCCGGGGATCGCGGTAGAGCAGCGCCGCGCAGTCGTACGGGGCGAACAGCCACTTGTGCGGATCGATCACCAGGGAGTTGGCCTCCTCGATCCCGTCGAACGACGGCCGGGCCGACGGGGCGGCCAGCGCCGCGCCCCCGTAGGCCGCGTCCACGTGGAACCAGACCGAGTGCCGTCGGCAGACCTCTGCGACGCCCGCCAGGTCGTCGACGATGCCGACGTTCGTCGTCCCGGCGGTTGCGACGACTGCGAACAGTCCTTCGAGATCCTCGGCCGAGAGCGCCTCGATCGCCGTGGCGAGGTTCGACCCCGTGAGCCGGCCGCGCTCGTCGGGCGTGACGGGCACGACCTGGCTGTTCATGATCCGGGCGGCGGAGCGTATCGACGAATGCGCCTCGTCCACGGCCGCGATCCGCCATCGCGCCGGGCGGCCGAGCCCGTCCGCCCGTCGACGAGCGAGGGCGGCGTGGCGGGCGGCGACGAGTCCGCTCAGGTTCCCGGCGGACCCGCCAGAGACGAAGGTTCCCCCGGCCTCAGGCGGCAGGCCTGCCAGATCGGCGAGCCACCGGAGCGCCTGGTTCTCCGCGTAGACGCCGCCCGCGGCCTCCATCCAGGTCGCGCCGACCGTGGAGGACGCGCTCACGATCAGATCGAACAGCACCGACGCCTTCGTGGGGGCCGCCGGCACGAACGCGAGGAACAGCGGATGGTCCGTGGAGATCGTGGCCGGCGCGAGCCGGTCGCGGTAGATGCGGAACGCCTCTTGCGCGCCCAAGCCCGTGTCGGTGATCGTCGCGCCGACGTGCGCCGCGAGCGACTCCGGCGACTCCGGCCGGTCGAGGGGTGGGGGATCGAGGGAGAGCCGGCGCGTCGCGTACTCGACGATCGCCGATCCGATCTCGGCGGTCTCCGGCGTGTAACGGTGCATCCGCTCCATCGGGCCGTGGAGTCTAACGAAGGCCGGCTCCCCGGCAGCTCGCGGTCGCGCTGGAGGCAGGCGTGGTTCGCCCGGATCGAGCGCCTCGGTCAGATGGCCCAGATCTGGACCTGGCCGCACTCGGGGCATGTGCCCGCGTAGCGCCAGTCGCTCTCCGGGTCGCGCGGCAGCGGCACCCCGCATTTCTCGCAGCTGTTGAACCCCTTCTGGCCCAACGCCTGGGACAGACGGGCGAACGCGTTCTCGCGACGGAACCCGCGGATGTCGGGGACCGGGCGGTGGCGCATCCGCGGGATCCCGGTCCCGGGGTAGCTCGCCGCAGGGTCGAGCTCGAACGGATCGACGGGCATGGGCTCGCGCGGGGGACGCCGCGGCTGGATCCGGCGGGGCTCTGGGATCGCGGGTGCCGGGATGCCACGGACAGGCGCCTGGCGGGGCGGGACCGGACGGAGGGGGGCGCGCCGCGCCGGGGCGCGCCGGGGCGGGGGAACGGCGCGCGGCTGCGCCGGCCGAGGAGCGGGGACGCGCCGGGACGCAGCCGGACGCGGCGCGGTCCTCCCGGGGGTTTGCGGGGATCGCAGCGGGACCCGCTGGGCCGCCGTCCTGCGCGACGGCAGGCGACGGGGCGGCGCGAGCGGTTCCCAGGGCACGACGAGCGGCGGCGGGCCGTCCGGCCAGGGCGCGGCCCACTCCTGGAGCGTCCCGCACCGCGGGCACGTTCCGGCGAGCCGCCACTCCCGGTGGTCCTCTAGCGGCAGCGGCAGGCCGCACTCCCCGCAGCTGTTGAAGCCCTTGATGCTGCCGCGTCCGAGGGGCGCGAGCAGGCCCTCACCGCGATGCGGAGAGGGCCGATCTGCGAACGCCATGAGGCCGATCGGGATCGCTTCGAGTGCCAGCGCCAGTGCGAAGATGCCGTCCATCTGCGACCTGAAGCTATCGGAGCGGAACGAAGTGGTCAAACATCCAGGCTGGACGCTCGCAGGATGCCCGCCGACCGGCGGTCGATTGAATGGTACGTGTTCGGTACCGGGCCCGGATCGATCAACCCGTCAGGTCGGCCGCCGCCTCCGCGTACACGTCCGTGTGGCGATCCACGTCCGGTTCGGTGGTCGCCGGGGACATCAGCGCCATGTTGTGGAACGGCGTCAACAGGATGCCCCGGTTCAACGCGAACAGGTGCATCAACGCATCGAGTGCCGGATCCGCGTTCGCGGCCGCCTCGCTCCCATCACGCGGCCGTCGCGATGAGAACAGGTATTCGGCGCGGCACCCGAGCCGGGTGATGTGCCACGGCAGTTCGCCGTCGGCGATGACCCGGTCGACGCCGGCCGTGAGTCGCTCGGCCAACCGGATCATCCGTCCGAAGGCGTCGTCGGTGAGGACCTGGCCGAGGGTCACGCGGATCGCGGCCATCGACAGCGCGTTGCCCGCGAGCGTGCCGCCGATCCCGCCCGTGTCGGCCTCGTGTTCGCTGGTCATCGGCTCGAGGCGCGCGGCGACCTCCGAGGTGAAGCCGTAGACGGCGGCCGGCACGCCGCTCGCGATGGCCTTGCCGAGGGTCAGGATGTCGGGCTGGAGGCCGTTCGCGCGGGTGTACCCGCCCGGCCCGGCGCAGATCGTGTGGGTCTCGTCGATCACCAGCAGCGTCCCGGTCCGCCGCGTGATCTCGCGCAGGGCCTCGTGGTACCCGGGCTCCGGGAGCACGATCCCGATGTTCGTCAGCGCCGGTTCGGCGAGCACGCACGCGACGTCGCCCGGCGCCAGGGCGCGCTCGAGGGCGTCGATGTCGTTGAATTCGACCACTTTCGTCGTGACCGCCGGGTCGACGGGCGGCCCGAGGTTCCCATCGCGGGCTTTCACGGAGCCATCGGCGTGCAACGTGATGAACGACTCGTCGACGGTGCCGTGATAACACCAGTTGTAGACGAGGACCTTCGGCCGCCCGGTCAGCGCCCGCGCGAGGCGGATCACGAACCGGTTCGCGTCGGTGGCCGTGAGGGCGAACTGCCAGAACGGGAGGCCGAACCGCCGGGCCAGCTCCTCGCCGACCCACGCCGAGTCCTCGGTCGGGAGCATGAACGTGATCCCGAGCGCGGCCTGCCGGGCGATCGCCTCGACCGCCGGTGGCGGCGCGTGTCCTGCCATCGCGCCCGTGTCGCCCAGGCAGAGGTCGACGTACTCTCGACCGTCCACGTCCGTGAACCGTGCGCCGTGCGCTTCGTCGACGAACACCGGGAAGCCACCGGCCCAGCGCGTCATCCAGTTCATCGGCACGCCCGAGAGCAGCGAGCCCTTCGCGCGTTCGAACAGCGCCATCGAACGCGGATGCTCCTGGACGAACCGACGCTCCTCGCGTTCCATCAACGACGTCAACCGGTCGCGATCCACGGTGGTCACCGGGCGCAAGCCTCCTCCTGGTCGGCGGACGGCCAAGCCTAGCCGTCATCCGGCCTCGTGCCGATCGACGGCCGCGAACCTCGCCGGCGCGGTCCCGGCGCTAACGTAGGCAGATGCCGGAGCTTCCGGAGGTGCAGGCGCTGGCCGAGCGGCTCGAGGCCGTCCTCGCCGGCGCGGAGCTGGCCGCGCTCCGGCCGCTGCAGTTCTCCGCGCTGAAGACGTTCGATCCGCCGCCCGAGTCGGTGATCGGCCTGCGCGTCGAGCACGTCGGCCGGCGCGGGAAGTTCCTGGTGTTCGGGTTCGGCGTGGAAGCGCCGCGCCTGCTGATCCACCTCTCGCAGGGCGGCCGGATCGACGTCGAGTCGCCGCCGAAGGACACGAAGCCGAAGGGCTCGGTGCTGCGGCTGCTGTTCCGCGGCCCGGGCCGCCCGTCGATCCTGGTCAAGGAGTTCGGCACCGAACGCAAGGCGGGGTGGTGGGTCGTGGCGCCCGGCGACGACGGGCCGCTCGCGAAGCTCGGGCCGGAGCCGGATTCGGAGGGGTTCGCAGAGCTGATCCTGCACGGCGACGACCGGCGGCGGGTCCACACGATCCTGCGTGACCAGCGCTCGGTGGCTGGGATCGGCCGCGGATACACGGACGACGCATTGCACTGCGCGCGCCTGTCGCCGTTCGCCTCCCTCGCCGGCCTGGACGACGAACAGCGCCGAACGCTCCTGGGTTCGATCCACGAGGTCCTGGACGAGGCGTTGGAGGGCGAACGCCAACGTGAGGGCGGGCTGCCGCCGAAGCTCGGGGACCGGTTCGTCGCGCACAACCGGTGGGGGACGCCGTGTCCGCGGTGCGGGGACGACCTGCGCCGGGTGTCCTATGAGAGCCACGAGGTCACGTACTGCCCGACGTGTCAGACCGGCGGCCAGATCCTGGCCGATCGCCGCATGTCCCGGCTGCTCGGCAAGCCGGCTACGACGAAGAGCCGCAGCGCCGCGCCCGTCGATGAGGAGGCGCCGGCCTCGTGAGCGCCCCCTGGGACGAGCTGGACCGGCGTTCGGTCCAGACGAACGGCATCGAGCTGTCATCCGTCGAAGCGGGCCCCGGCTCCGGCCCGCTCGTGGTCCTGTGCCACGGGTTCCCCGAGCTCGGATACTCGTGGCGCCACCAGGTGCCGGTGCTGGCGGATGCTGGGTTCCGTGTGGTGGTGCCGGACATGCGTGGGTACGGCGCCAGTTCCCACCCTTCGGCCGTCGAGGGCTACGATCTGGTCAACCTGGCTGACGATATGGCCGGGCTGCTCGACGCCTTGGGTGAGGAACGCGCCGTTTTCGTCGGGCACGACTGGGGTGCTGCGGCCGTGTGGACGCTCGCCACGGTGCACCCGGAGCGCGTCGCCGCGGTCGCGGCCCTGAGCGTCCCGTACCGGGCTCGGGGGAAGCGCCCGCCGACCGAGAGCCTGCGGTTCCTGTTCGGCGACACGTTCTTCTACATGCTGTACTTCCAGGCGGTCGGTCCGGCCGACGAGGAGCTGGCGCGCGACCCGCGGCGGTTCCTCGCGTCGTTCTACTACAGCGCGTCCGGGGACGACCCCGCCGGGTTCTCGAAGGTGGTCGACCGCCACGGCGCCGCGCTGTTCGACGTCCTGGACGAACCGCCGACGCCCCTCCCGGCGTGGCTCTCGGACGACGACCTCGATCGGTGCGCGTCGGCGTTCGAGCGGACCGGCTTCACCGGCGGTCTGAACTACTACCGGAACATGGATCGAACGTGGGCGCGGACGGAGCACGTCGCGGATGCGCACGTGACCCAACCCGCGCTGTTCATCGCCGGCGACCGTGACCTGGTCCTGCGGATGAGCCCGCCGCAGGTCATGGACGGCCTCGTGGACGACCTCCGCGCGACGGTCCTGATCCCCGGTGCCGGCCACTGGGTCCAGCAGGAACGCCCGGACGAGACGAACGCCGCCCTGCTGAGGTTCCTCGGCGACCTCGGTTCGCGGCTCCGCTCATAGGCGAGCCCCGCGATGGATCGGACCGCCGACGGATCCTTCCAGGAACGGCACGTGGCGGGCCGCGAGTACCTGGACCTCGTCACGACCCTCCTGCAACGCGAGCGCTTGGCGGATCCGGAGCGAGGCCTGTGGGAGGCGGCCGACCTGCAGTGGTGGTGGCGCCGCGACCAGCATCGCGAACCCGCCCGCCAGCTGTTCTGGTTCTCCGGGGCGGATCCCGTGGCTGCGGTGATCGTCACGGACTGGGGAGACCGATGGGGGTGCGATCTCGTCGGCGCCGGGGGCGGCTCCGGGTTGGTTCGGCTCGCGTGGACCCGGGCGCTCGAGATGACCGACGGACTCCCCCACCGACCCGTGGAGATGGCGGTCCGGGAGGGCGACGGGGCGCTGCTCGACGCGGTCACGTCGGCCGGGTTCGTGGATGCCGGCGAACGGTACGCGACCCTGTGGATGTCCTCCGACGCGCGAGCCGCCGTACCGCGGCTCCCGGAGGGGTTCGTCCTCCGCTCGAGGGAGGAACTCCAGGGCGCCCCGCATCACATGATCCCCCGGAACGGCGAACACGTGGCCGAACGACTGGCCGAGTGCACCCTCTATCGTCCGGAGCTCGACCTCGTCGTCCTCGCGCCGACCGGCGAGGCAGCAGCGTACGGGCTGTTCTGGCCCGACCCGGTCACGCGCGTGGGCCTGGTCGAACCGATGCGAACCGAGGACCGGTACGGCGGGATCGGCCTCGCCGGACACGTCCTGCGCGAGGGCATGGACCGCCTCGCGCGCCACGGGTGCGCACGGCTGAAGGTCGGGCACGTGATCGGGAACGAAGCCGCACGACGGCTGTACGTGGGCGCGGGCTTCGAGCCCCGTTCGTTCGAGCGAACGTACGTGCGTCCGGCCGGCGCGGCACACATGCGTTGACAGATCGCGCGCAAGCGTGGTGGAGTGGCGTTTCGAATCCCTATCTTCGGAGTCGGAATTGATCAGGACGCGGTGCGCAGGGGTGGTCGGGAAGATGATCCCCGACCGCGTGTGTTGTCCGGGCTCATCGCCCGCAGGACGGGCACTTCCCTGAGCCGCAGCCCGTAGTTCCACCGCGAGTTCGTACCGAGAGGGCCGCTGCGGCGGCCCTTCGTCGTTGTTGGGGGGGAGGCATCACGAGTCTCCCGGAGGAAGGAAGAAGGAGGAAGGATCGCATGGGTGGATACGCGAACCCGGACGCGCTGGTCTCCACGGACTGGCTCGCCGAGCATCTGGACGACCCGGGGATCAGGGTCATCGAGGTCGACGAGGACACGTCGGCCTACGACACGAACCACATCCGTGGCGCAAGCGGATGGAACTGGAAGTCCGACCTGCACGCCGCGGTCGGACGCGACTACGTCGACGCCGCGGGCCTGCAGGGCCTGCTCCGCGCCGCCGGCGTGAACGACGGCACGACCGTGGTCCTGTACGGCGGGAACAACAACTGGTTCGCCGCGTACGCGTACTGGATCGCGAAGCTCCGGGGGTTCGACGACGTGAAGCTCCTGGACGGCGGCCGCAAGAAGTGGGAGCTGGAGGGCCGCGAGCTGGTCACCGACGCCCCGTCGGCCGGCGAGGGCAACGTGACGGTCTCCGGCGCCGGCAACGGCTCGATCCGTGCGCTCCGCGACGAGGTCCTGTCGAAGGCCGGCGGCGGGTCGTTCGTCGACGTACGTTCGCCGGAGGAGTTCCGCGGCGAGAAGCTCGCGCCGGACCACCTCCCGCAGGAGCAGTCGCAGGTCCCCGGCCACATCCCGGGCGCGGCCAACATCCCGTGGGCGAAGGCCGCGAACGACGACGGCACGTTCAAGTCCTCGGACGACCTGCGGGCGCTCTACGAGGGCGCCGGCGTGACCGGCGACGCCGAGGTCATCGCCTACTGCCGCATCGGCGAGCGTTCGTCCCACACCTGGTTCGCCCTCGTGGAGCTCCTCGGCTACCCGAACGTCAAGAACTACGACGGCTCCTGGACCGAATACGGCTCCCTCGTCGGCGCGCCTGTGGAGGTGGGGTAGCGGTCTCGCGCCAAGGGCCGCCACCGGGTTCGAGGATGAGGATCCGAAGCGAGAAGGAGGTTCGAACCGATGCCCGTGACGGATGAACTGATCGAGGCGAACGCGAGGTTCGCCCAGGACTTCGACCGCGGCGACCTGCCGATGCCGCCGGCCCGCAACGTCGCGGTGCTCGCGTGCATGGACGCGCGCCTGCACCCGGAGACGTTCCTGGGGCTCGACATCGGCGACGCGCACATGATCCGCAACGCAGGCGGGCGGGCGTCCGACGACGCGATCCGTTCGCTGATCATCTCGAACCGGCTGCTCGGGACGCGCGAGTACCTCGTGATCCACCACACGGACTGCGGGATGCTCACGTTCTCGAACGACGACCTGCACGGGAAGCTCGCCGACGAGACCGGCGAGGACGCGACGCACATCGACTTCCTGCCGTTCGCCGACCTCGAGCAGAGCGTCCGCGACGACGTGCAGCGGATCAAGGACTCACCGTTCCTGCCGGACGACGCGCCGGTGGCGGGCTACGTCTACGACGTCACCGACGGCCGCCTGTACCCCGTCGAGTAGCACCGACGAGAGAGGGGAGGGGCCCGCGACGGCCCCTCCCCGTTCCTCCGGGAACCTGCCGCCTGCGGCACACGGACGCGGGAGCTGCGTCGGTCAGTTCGACTGCTTCGGGAGCTGTGGGATCAGCCACTGCACGAAGCCACCCGCGCTCCGCGTCTGGATGTAGATCCGGCCCGGGCCCGTGAGGTCCACGACCAGGCCCTCGCCGCTGAAGATGGTCTGCTTCCAGCCACCGACCTTGCGGACCTGATACTGCATCCCCTCGGTGAAGGCGACCATGTGTCCCGTGTCCATCACGTCTCGCTCGCCCGCCGCGAGGTCCTTGGCGTGGATCGCGCCGTAGCTCGACAGGAGCAGGTCGCCGCTCCCGGTGGCCTTCAGCATGAACAGCCCCTCGCCCGAGAAGGACGTCTTCGCGCCGCCCCACTTCGTGTCGATCGCGATGCCGGCCGCGGAGGCCATGTCGGAACCCGATCCGATGTACAGCGTGTGCCCGGCGAGCGGCAGGTTCACGACGTCGCCCGGCAGCGTCGGGGCGAGCGTGATCTCGGCGCCCTCCTCGGTGGCCGTGAACGTGTTCATGAAGAAGCTCTCGCCGCCCAGCGTCGCCCGCTTCAGGCCGGCGAGCATGCCGCCCTTGGCCTGCGTGTCCATCTGGATGGAGGGCGACATGCTGACCATCGCGCCCGCCTCGGCCTGGATCTGTTCTTCCTTCGCCAGCGTCAGGATCGCCAGCGAATAGGACGGCCGGTACTGGATGTCGATCTCCATCCCCATCCCCTTTCCCCCCGGGTGCATCCGGACGCGCGAGAGCGTACGCGCAGCCCTCGCCCCACGGCCCGGGAGCCACCTGATAGGTTCCGGCCGTGATCGCCTTGCGCGTCCTGGCGTTCATCGTCGGACTGTGGATCGTGGTGGCCACGTTCGCCTCGTCGCTGCGCACGACGGTTCTTCCGCGCGGCGTCCCCGCCCGGATCGGCCGACGGGTCTTCCGATCCGTGCGATGGGTCTTCAGCCTCTGGATCGGCAAGAAGGCGTCCTACGAGCGCCGTGACCGTGTGATGGCCTACTACGGCCCCGTGGCGCTCCTGGTCCTGCTCGTGACCTGGCTCACCGCGATCGGCATCGGGTTCCTCCTGATGTATTGGGCCGTCGGCGTGTCCGACCTCCAGCACGCGTTCTACCTCACCGGTTCGTCGATCTTCACGCTAGGGTTCGAACGGCCGGCGCATGTCTGGGTGGCGCTGCTCGCGATGACCGAGGCGGCCCTCGGGCTGGTCGAACTGGCGCTGTTGATCACGTACCTCCCGAGCATCTATCAGGCGTTCTCGCGGCGCGAAGCGCTCGTCACGGCGCTCGAGGTTCGCGCGGGCAACCCTCCCGCCGGCGCCACGATGCTGATCCGGTTCTCCGTGCTCGGGCGCCTCGAGAGCCTGTCCGACGAGATCTGGTCGAGGTGGGAGGACTGGTTCGTCGACATCGAGGAGAGCCACACGTCGTTCCCGTCGTTGGCCTTCTTCCGCTCGCCCACGCCCGACCGGTCGTGGGTGGCGGCCGCCGGTGCGGTCCTGGACGCGGCGTCGCTGTATTCCTCGACCCTGGACGTCGAACGCGACGTGCGCGCCGACATCTGCATCCGCGCCGGCTACATCGCACTGCGGCGGGTCTGCGACTTCTTCCTGATCGGGTACGACCCCGAACCGCAACCCGGCGACCCCGTCTCGATCTCCCGGGCGGAGTACGACATGGTGTGCGAACGTTTCGTCGAGGTGGGCATCCCGCTGAAGGCCGATCGGGAGCAGGCCTGGCGCGACTTCGTCGGATGGCGGGTGAACTACGACACGCCGCTGCTCGCGCTCGCGGCGCTGACCGACGCGCCCGAGGTCCCGTGGTCGTCCGATCGGATCACGGGCAACTACCGGGACCTGCTGGCGCAGGCACGGGAGGCGAAGCGCCACCCGCGCACGGACGACGCGCAGGAGCGGTGACGCGGGCGCGTTCGCGCGGGGTCACGCGCCGGGGAGCACGACGCCGAACCCCTTCCGTGCGAGCTTCAGGATCACCTGGCACGCGACCTTCCACGGGGCGGGCGTCGGGCCGCCCGCGTCCCACGCGTCGCGCGCGTCGAGGTAGAGGCCCGCGAAGATCAGGTCCCAGCGTTCGACCCGCTCGGCGTCGAGGAACCCGCCGCGAGCGACCTCCTCGCCGACCGCTCGCGTGGTTCGCCGGTCGGTATTCGATGGTTCGCGATCAGCGGCCGTTGCCGTGGTCGTCGCCGCGGTCGTGGTTCGGGCCGTCGTCGGCCCCGCGGCCGTGCTGACCCTGCTGGTCCTCGGCGCCGCCGCCCGGGCCGCGGTTGCGGCCGTGGGCATCTGGTCCGCGGTTCTGCCCGCGATCGTCGCCCATCTCGCGCTCGCCCTCGGCGACCCGGCCCCGGGCCTCGGCCTGACGGCCGCGGTCGTCGCCGGCCTGCGTCTCGCCCTCGGCGATCCGGCCGCGGACCTCCGCCTCGTGTCGCTGCTCGGCGACCGTGGTCACCTTGGCGGGGCGCTCTCTGCCGCCCGCCGACGCGACCGCGCCGATCCCGAGGCCCGACAGGATCGTTGCACCGGCTGCGGTGGCGATCACGAATCTCCTCACCTGCACCTTCATGTCGTTCCCTCCTTCCCTCGGTGGTTCCGGACAGAGACCACGCTAGGGAGGGCCAGGGAAGCACCACGGTTCGGAGCGGTGAATGGTTCGTTAGGATCCGGTTAGAAGACCGGATGCCGGCGGCCGAGCCGCCCGGACGGGGAGGTCAGTCGTCCCCGCCGCCGTGGCCGCGGCCGTCCTTGCCCCCGCCACCACGGTCGTCCTTGCCGCCGCCGCCGTGATCGTCCTTGCCCCCGCCGGAGCCGCCACCGGAGCCGCCGCTCGAACCGCCGCTGCCCGAGTCCGATCCGCTGCCCGACCCGCCGCCGTGGCCGCTCGGGCTCGAGGTGGACCCCTCGTTCGAACCGTCCTCCGAGCCCTTGTCGTTCCCGGACCGGTCTTCGGACGGGGTCGGGCTCGCATGGATCGTGGTGGAGGGGCTGGGACGAACGGGGAGCGGTACGGAATCCGCGGAGGCGCCGAGGCTCGACACGATCAGGTACCCGGCGAACGCCAGGGCGACCGGAAGGATCACGCCGGCGGCCGTGAGCAGCGCGGTTCTGGCTCCCCTCATCGTCCCCACGGTACCGGCGCCTTCCCCAAACCTTCCCAAAGCGACGGTTAAGGATCGGTAGGTGGAACGCTGGCGACAGGTTCCGGCTTGGCCTCCGGCGCCGCCCGGCCCGCGGGCACGGCGCCCCGGCCGGGGGCGGCCGGGAACGAGGCCTCGAACCGCGTCCCGTCGACGCCCGTGACGTCCGTCAGGCGGACCTCGCCGTTCCATCTGCGCACCAGCTCCGCGACGATCGCGAGGCCGAGCCCGGTGCCCGGGCCCGAGGACAGGCCCGTCGAGCCCCGGTAGAAGCGTTCGAAGATCCGCTCGCGCTCCTCCGGCGGGATGCCCGGTCCGTCGTTCGCGACCGCCAGCGTCGCCGTTCCGGCGGAGGACACGGCCTCGATCGTGACGTCGCCGCCCGGTGGCGAGTACCGGATCGCGTTCTCGATCAGGTTGTCGAGCACGTTAGCGAGGTCGCCGGGATCCGCGATCATGGTCACTGGGTCGCACCGCCCGATCGAGAGCGCCGCATCCTGCGCGCGGGCGGTGTCGCTCCAGCGGTCGGCGGCCTCGTGGACCGCCGCGCTCAGGTCGACCCGCGAACCCGCGGTCCCGACCGACGATGCGCTGGCCAGCGCGAGCAGGTCGTCGACCAGCGACCCCAGCCGCGCGAGTTCGGCCTGGGCCTTCGACGCCTGTTCGCCGGGGAACCCGCCCTCCCCTTCGATCGCCTCCAGTCGGAGCCGGATCCCGGTCATCGGGGTGCGGAGCTGGTGCGACGCGTTCGCGACGAAGTCCCGTTGCGCGCCGAGGTTCGCCTCCAGCGCGTCGGCCATCCGGTTGAACGATTCGCCGAGGCTCGCGATCTCCTCGGGACCCTCCACCGGCGCGCGGGCCTCCAGGTCACCCCGGCCCAGATCTTCGGCCGTTCGCTCCAGACGCTCGACGGGGCGGGCGATCGAGCGCGCGAGGAACCACGCCAGGACGAGGCCCACCACGATCACGGAGAGCCCGATCAGGGCGAACGCGACCCACGATCGGTAGATCGTCGCGTTCACCTGCGCCGTCGGGTAGGACGCACGGACGGCGCCGATCACCCCGCGATCGTGGATCACGGGGGCGGTGACCAGCAGCAACGGCTCGCCGGCCGACTCGCTGTCGCGGGTCCGCCGGTCCGGGAGCGTCGTCTGGCCCTGGGAGAGGATCGCCGCGAACTCCGGACGCGCCGGCGTCGCGAACAGCGAGCCCGGCGCCACCTCGTGGGCGGTGTCGTAGATCAGCCGCCCGTTCGCGTCGACCACCACGATCCGCGCGTGCGAGGCCTGCGCGGCGAAGTCGGCGACCTGGGCGACCGCCTGCTCGGGGTTGGGGAGGGCCTTGTTCGGCGTCGCGATCGCCGCCACGTCGTCGTTGATCGCCGAGGCGACGATCTCCGTGTACGTCACGATCGTCGACTCGATCGCGCGGTGCTCGTCCCGGGCGATCGTGATCGCGAGCGGGATCTCCAGCGCGATCACGACCACCGTCAGGATGTACGCCGCGGCCAGCATCAGCCGGCCGCGCAGGCTCATCCGCTTCTTCCGTCCGGAGACCCGGCGGTCGGTCCGGTCGCCCGCCACCGCGGATCAGGCGGGTTCGCCCGCCAACTCCTCGGCCGAGGAGAACCGGAAGCCGACCCCCCGGACCGTGTGGATGTACCGGGATTCCACCGGGTCGTCGCCCAGCTTCTTGCGCAGCGAACTCACGTGCACGTCGAGCGTCTTCGTCGACCCGTACCAGTTCGGGTCCCAGACCTCGTCCATCAGCTCGGTTCGGCTGACGACCTTGCCCGCCTGTTCGATCAGCATCCGGAGGAGCTCGAACTCCTTCAGCGTGAGGTCGAGCGTCTCCTCGCCCTTCGTCACCGTGTGGGTGTCGAGGTTCACCACGACGTCGCCGACGTCGATCGACGACCGGCCGGCGGCCGACGGTGCCGACGTCCTGCGCAGCACGGCCCGGATCCGGGCGATCAGCTCGGCGGCGCCGAACGGCTTGACCACGTAGTCGTCGGCGCCCAATTCCAGGCCCACCACCTTGTCCAGCTCCTCGCCGCGGGCGGTCAAGACGATCACCGGGGTGCGGGCGGTCGCACGGATCTGGCGAAGCACCTCGCGCCCATCGCCGTCGGGGAGCATCAGGTCCAGGAGGACCAGGTCCGGGGATCGAGCCTTGAACGCCTCGAGGCCCTCGGCCACTGTGGCAGCGACGAATGGTTCGAACGACTCCCGCCGGAGCGCCGCCTCGAGCGGATCGGAGATCGATCCCTCGTCCTCGATCAGGAGGATCCGTCGTCCCGACATGGCGCCATGGTAGCTGGGACGGCGCCCTGGCGCGGGGACGCGACGCGCCGAGCGGAATCCTCAACCGGTCCTAACCCGCCCTTACCCCTCGCTGGGCATCCGCTGACCGGACCCCCCGTAGACATGGGTATACGGAAGCGCCGGACCGACCGGCGCAGGGGACATGGAAAGGGGAATCGGCATGAAGAGGGCGATCCGTTTCGGACTGGCAGGGCTGCTCGCCGCGGGCCTGCTGTCGGCCGCTCCGGCCGCGCTCGCGAAGGGCGGCGGCGGGGTCAGCAAGTCGGGCAACTGCAGCGCCTCCAGCACGTGGAAGCTGAAGGCCAAGCCCGACAACGGCAAGATCGAGGTGGAGTTCGAGGTCGACACCAACGTCAACGGTCAGACCTGGAACGTGGTCCTGAGGGACAACGGCACGCAGGTGTTCAAGGGCAAGAAGACGACCCAGCCGCCCAGCGGGTCCTTCACCGCCCGGAAGCTGATCACGAACCAGGCGGGGACCGACAAGATCGCGGGCAAGGCGAAGAACCCGGCCACCGGTGAGAGCTGCGTGGGCTCGGTGAGCCTGTAGGCACCACGCGACGAGAGCGAAGGAGCTCTGCGCCGACGAACGGCGCCGGGCTCCTCCGTGTGCGGGCAGACCCGCGGCCGCCGCGTTCAGCCTGCGGGATGGGTTCCCGACGGGTACGTCGGTAGGGGATCGGGCTTCTTTCCTACGAGCACCATCAGTCCCATCGAAAGCAGCGACAGGACGATCGCGACGACGATCGCGCCGAGGAACATCGGCGCGACCGCGGAGCCCAGCGCTGGTCCTCCTTCAGACGGAACCCGCAGTCCGTGGATCGCCGGAAGGAGCCCATCGACCATCCAAGCCTCACCGTCGGATCCGCCGGTCGTCGGACACAGATTCGCCGTTCCCATCTCGGTGCGCCCGTCCAGGGTCACGACGCGGTACGGGACGAGCGTTTCGGGGTCGCACGGGTGGAGGCCGGGTACGAGGACCGTGGCGCTTGACCCAACCTCGATCACGTCGAGCTGGCCGGGGTCCTTCGCCCGCCATCCTGGGAGGATCCGGTTGCTCAGGTCGTTCGGTGCGTAGAGCTCGAGCTGGCCGGCCTTGCCCTGGTTCAGCGCCAGGAGCCAGCGTTCGACGATTCCCTCCGGGCGTTGCGTCGAACCGCACGCGGACAGCATCGCCGTGGCGACGGCCGCCATCGCGATGGCCGCGGCACGGCGCCTCACAGGGCCGCCTGCCACTCGAGCGCCGCGTCGAGCGCGTCCAGGTCGACGCCCTTCGTCTCCCCGACGTAGCGCCAGACGATCACCAGCACCGGGATCAGCGTCGCGATGAACACCGCGGTCATCGCCGCGCCGATCGAGCCGAGCGGCCCGGTCGTGTGGTCGCCGAGGACCCCGACGGTGAACGGCCCCAGCATCCCGCCGGGGATCTCGAACGCGTTCCGGCACCACGCGGCCGCGCGGCTCCGCACGTAGGTCGGGAAGAACTCCGTCGCGAAGGCCGACGTCATGCACGCCGAGCCGAGTCCGAAGAAGATCGCCAAACACAGCAGCGGCAGCATCAGCGGCACGCTCCGCGTCTGGAACAGCCAGATGCCGAACACCCCCGACGCCGCGGTGTAGAGCAGGAACGACGGCCGCCGCCCCCAGGCCTCCATCAGCCGGCCGCCGACCTGGAAGCCCGCGGCGCCGAGCACGCCGGCGACCGCGAGGTAGATCCCGGAAAGCGAGAACGACATCCCGACTTCCTGCTGCGCGTAGTACGGCCACCAGAACACTTGCGGCGGCCACCGCGTAGTACCGGAAGAAGTGCATCAGCCCGACGGCCAGCAGGTTGTAGCGGAACGGGCGCTTCCAGGGTTCGAACAGCCCGCCGTGGTCGAGCCTCGCGCCGACGGCGCTCGCGCGGACGTTCGCGTAGCGCTCGGTCTCGCGCATGCCGCGGCGTGCGAACGCCACCACGATCAGCGGCACGATCCCGACGACGTAGAACGCGCGCCAGCCGATCGGCGTCGAACCGAGCCCGACGAACCCGAGCACGCCGACGAGGATCGCCCCGAGCGTCAACATCGCGACCAGGATCGCCAGGCTCCGGCCGCGTTCGTGCGACGGGAACTCCTCGACGACGATGGTGATCGCGACCGCCCATTCAGCGCCCAGGAAGACCTGCGCGACGAACTGCGCCGCCGTGAGCATCGCGAGGTTCACGGACAACGCCGTCGCGATCACGGCGATCGTGTAGGCGGTGATCGTGATCAGCAGCAGGCGCTTGCGCCCGATCCGGTCGGCCTGCGCGGCCAGGAAGAACGCCACGACTGCGCCACTCTGCGCGATCAGTTGGATCGTGCCGGCTTCGGCCTGCGTGCCGTTCAGATCGATCAGGATCAGTGACAGGACGAACGGCAGCACGAACCCGTCGTAGCCGTTGAAGAACGTTGCCGTCGATAACAGCCCCAACAGCTTGCGTCGGTACGCGTGCTCACCCCCGGTTCGGGTCCGGGGTCCTCGGCACGTCCGTGGCCTCTGCCATGCCGGCGATTCTCGCCCGAAGCGGCGCCGAGCGCGAGCGCCTATCCTCCCGGTGCATGGATGACGCGAAGCGGGACGCGCTCGACGCCGAGATCCGGCGGCTGCTCGACCGCTACGACCACCCGGTCCTGCTGGAGATGGAGGCCGAAGCCGAGCAGACGCGACTTCCCGGCGATCGGGCGGACGGTCGGTGTCGTGGTCGAGATCCTCGCGCGATCGATCGGCGCACGGCGCGTGTTCGAACTGGGCTCGGGGTTCGGGTATTCGGCGTACTGGTTCGCCCGCGCCGTCGGCGACGGCGGCGAGGTCCACCTGACGGAGTTCGACGAAGCGAACATCGTAAAGGCACATGACTACCTGGGCCGCGCCGGGCTCGAGCGGCGGTGCGCCTTCCACACGGGCGACGCGCTGTCGTCCTTCGCGTCAGTGCCGGGCGAGTTCGACATCGTGTTCTGCGACATCGACAAGCATGGGTACCCGCGGGCGTTCCGCGAGGCGCGTAGCCGGATCCGCGCCGGTGGCCTGTGGATCTGCGACAACTCGCTCGGGATCGGCGCCGGCACGATCGTGGACGACCTCCCGGGGCGGGCCGGAGAGATGATCCAGGGGATCAGGGAGCACGACGAACTCGTCTCCGCGGATCCCGACTTCGTCGCGACGATCCTCCCGATCCGCGAGGGCGTGATGGTCGCCCTGCGCCTGCGCTGACGTCGTCGCCCTGCCCGACCCCTCGCCTGCCCTGAGGCAGGCGTAGGGGAATCCCTGATGTTCCGCGTCCCCGCGTCGTGCAGGCTTGGACGCGTGACGGTCCTCGACGAGACGTGTGCACAGCCCGAAGGCGTCCGGATGGGTCCGGACGTCGCCCCCGGCGTCGCCCGGTCCCCGGCACCTGGGCTGACGATCCAGGTCCGATCGGGCATCGGAACCGGCCCGACCACGCTCGCGGCGTTCGACGCGGCGCTCCGGTACGCCGGCGTGGCGAACCACAACCTGATCCGGCTCTCCTCCGTGATCCCTCCGGGTTCGACGGTCGCCGAGCCGACGCGGGACGGGTTCACGCGCCAGGGCGAATGGGGGGATCGTCTCTACGTCGTGATGGCCGAACGGCGCACCGATGTCCCGGGCGACGAGGCGTGGGCGGGGATCGCGTGGACGCAGGAGCAGCGGAGCCGCAAGGGGCTGTTCGTCGAGCACGAAGGCCTGTCCCGGGAACGCGTCGAAGCGGACCTGAGGGCCTCGCTCACGTCGATCGCGGGAGCGCGCGGAGTGACGTTCGGACCTCAGCGGATGCGGGTCACGGGTGCGCGCTGCGCCGGAATCCCCGTGTGCGCGTTGGTGCTGGCCGTGTACCGAGCCGAACCGTGGACGCCCGCCGGCCCGGCCGGTGGGCGCTAGAGGCGATGGCTCCCGCCGCGACCGTCGGCGAGACCGTGATCATCGCCGGCGGGTCGGTTGCATCGGGCCTCCCGCGATCAGGCCTCGACCTGGAACGTCACCGAATCCAGCACGCGCGGGGAGAACGGCAGGTGATCCGCGGCCACGTACTCCGCGACGAGGATGTGCGAGCCGGGGGTCACGTTCACCACGGTGGACTCGGACGTCGTCATCGCCACGATCGCGCCGTCGATCAGCACGTGGATGTGACCCGTGGTCGGGCTCAGCTTCGTCGTGGTGAACGGAACGATCCGCCCACCGATCACCCGCACGCGGATCGGCACGCTCGCCGGGTCGCCACGGAACACGTCGCCGGCGCGCGGCGAGACGATCTCGATACGCGCCGGGCTGGATGGACGTGTCGCTCGGACCGGCCGGATGATCGGGGGCAGGACCAGCGCGAGGATCACGCATCCCACCGCTCCGGCCGCGGCGGCCCATCCGAGCGCCGCCGGGAGGCGGAGGAACCCCTTCCCTCGGAGCCGTGCCACGGCGATCCACCCGAGCAGCAGCGCCCCGATGAAGAGCAGGCTGGCGACGCCCTGGTCGAGCGTTCCGGCGCCGTCGGCCACGATCGCCGCGACCGCCGACGCGCCGCGCCTCGCCGACGGGATCACGAGGAGCCGAACTCCCGCTCGCCGCGGTCGCGGAACCGACGGATCACGCGGGGCGACGTCACCAGCAGGATCAGCAGGACGACCGCGCCCGCGATCAGCAACGGCAGGAAGGAACGCGATGGCGCACGCGCGGTGCCGCCGCCCGATCGCCCGACGGCGAAGTACCCGAGCTCCTGGACCTTGGCGGACGCCTGATGCGACGTCGGCAGGTCCGTCGTGGACAGGATCTGCCACGAACGGCCGTCTGCCGACGCGAGGATCACGTGCTTCAAGGAGCCCGCGCCGAAGGTCGCGTCCGCCGGATACACCAGCGCCAGGTCGCCGGCGGTCGCGAGCGTCGGGATCGACGCCCCTCCGGGCCGGTACGCGGCCTTGATCCGGTACGCGTTCCCGTCGAACGAGAGCGACGGCGGCGCGTCGCCGAGCGTGCCCGGGTCGACCGGGTCGACGGTGACCTGGACCGACCGCTGTCCCTTCGATGCGGGGACCGAACCATTCTGGAGGATCAGGGTGGCCTGCTGGTCGTTCGTGACGACGACCCCACCCTGGAACGTGCCGCCATCGAACGCGAAGGTGGCGTCGGCGGGCGTGGGCGGTTCGTTGTCCGGCGCGAGCGGTGGCGGCGGGCTGACCCACCGGTACGGCTGGGGTGGCGCGAGCCCGTCCAGCAGCGGCCGGCGGGCGAGCGGGCTCAGGTGCCCGCTCACGGACGCGCCCACGAGGTACACGGCCACGACGCCGAGGCCGATTAGCAGCGTGCGCCGGCCCAGCGTCACGGTTCGATCGGGATCACGCGGAGCGGTTCGGTCGCGAACCGGGGCGGCCACACGACCCCTCGCCAGTCGGGCGAGGTCCACTCCCAGATCACGCTGGACGCGCGCAGGTTCGACCCGGCCGTCGACGAGCCGGCCGCGCCGAACGCGAGGCCGCTGCCGTTCGGCAAGCTCCCGGTCGCCAGCCGGACTCGGCGCGCCTCGGCGGCGACCCCGGTCGGCGTGAGGTCGGATGCCTCCGGCATCACGTCGTGGAACAGCGCCCACGCGGCCGAGAACCCGGCCAGCGCCGGCGCGTCCATGTGCTCCTGGTACCGATCCTGGTACGCGGCGTCCGCCCGGGCCAGGAGCGCACGCGCCGCCGGCCGGAGCCCCGTCGGGGCGATCGCGTCCGCATCGGGCTTGTCGGAGGCGAACAGGCCGACCGCGTCCTTCCCGAGTGCCTCACCGAACGCTGGCATGCAGTAGCTCGACGACGAGCCGATGTTCGCCACCAGGCGCAGGTGCTGGGAGACCATCGCCCGTCGGAGGGCGACGCCGTCCTCCACGTACGCGGAGACGAACAGCACGTCCGGCTTCAGCGCGGCGATCCGGTGCACCGTCGCGACGGGGTCGGATCCGCGCGGGTCGTAGGGCACCTGCCCGGCGAACGGCAGGCCGAGCCGGTGGATCTCTTCGACGGCGCCGTCCGCGACCCAGCTCCCGTACACGTCGTCGACGTTCGCCACGGCGTAGCGGAGCGACCGGGCGGAGCGATGCATGCGCGGGAGGAGCTGATCGGCGATGAACGAGATCGCGCTCCCGCCGAGGACCGCGCCAGACGGCGCGACGCGGAACACGAGCTGGCCTCGCCCCGGCCCGAGCATCTGCCCGACCTCGCCGGTCTCCCAGAACAGCATCCCGTGACCGACGGCCGCATCCGCCGCCGGGTTCGAGATCGTGCTCCCGTAGCTCCCGAGGACGAACCGAACCCCGCGCTCGCTGAGGCCGTCGATCGCGGCCGGCGCGGCGTCGGCCGAGGGCACGTCCACCGGGACGAGCTGGAGCTGCTTCCCCCGGACGCCGCCGTCACCGTTCGTCATGTCGACGGCCAGTCGCACGCCCCGGAATTCGCTCACGCCACCACGTCCCTGCGAGCCGGAGAGCGGGTAGATCGCGCCGACCTGGATCGTCGGTCGCGCGGTCGAGCACGAAGCGAGCAGCGAGCCGGCGATCGCCACGCTCAGCGCGGCCGCGACGTGCGCACGCCTCATCGCAGCACCGCCAGGAGGTTCGCGAACGCATGGGTCGCGGCCGGTACGCTCCAGCGACCCGACGCGGCGCGTTGCCACGAGAACAGCAGCCCGGCGCCGAGGTCGACGGGGAACGCCGTCCAGCCGTACAGCGGCACGTGGATCGCCGCGAACGCGAGGGCCGAACCGACGACCGCCGCGCCGGGGCTCCACCGTTCGAGCCTGCCGAAGAGGAACCCACGGAAGAACGCCTCCTCCGCGACCGCAGCGGCGGTGTTGAGCGCGACGACGGCGAGACCGGTCGGGAGCGGCGGGGCCGGCCCCGCCGCGAGCCGTGCGATCAGGACCGCGGCCGTCCCGAGGGCCAGCGGAAACCAAGGGTCGGCCGCACGCGCCGCGGTCGCTCGGCCTACGACCGTGGCCGAGGTCACGCCGAGCGCGATGTATCCGATCGCCAGCGCCGGCGACCCGAGCGTGCCGATCGCCGACCTCGACAGGAGGAACCAGACGGCGCCGAACGGGAGCGCCAGCGCGAGCGTTCGCGCCGTGCGCTCCCTCCCCGGTGCGACCCGAACGGCGTTCACGGCTTCACCTCGAACGTCACCTCCACGAAGACGCGCGGATCGAACGGCGCATGGTCGGTCGCGACGAACTCGACCTTCAGCGTGTGCTGTCCCGGCGTGACCTCGTGCAGCGTCGCGTCGGCCTGGTAGTTCATGCTCACGATCTGGCCGTCGAGGAACAGGTGCAGGTGGCCCTCGTTCGGCTTGAGGTTCGTGCTGGTGATGGGCACGATCTTCGCTCCCTCCAGCGAGACCCTCACGGGGACGGTGGAGCCCGTGAACGACTCGCCCTGCGTCGGCGACACGAGCGTGAGCTTCGCCGTGCTGCTCGGGCGGTCCTGCGCGGTCGCCTGCGTCGTGGTCGCACCGCCGTTCCCGCCGCCGGAGCACGCGGAACCCACGAGCACGATCGCGACCGCCATGCCGATCGCGAACGGCGCTCTGTTCGTCATCGCTGCGCTGCGTCTCACGTCCGATCTCCTCCACGGGGTTCCGGCTCGGCGGCGAGCCGCACCGCCTACCGTACGTTGGCCGCCCCGAACGCGCTCGCCCGTCGGCGGCCGACCAGCGTCACGTCCTGCGCGGCACCCCCTGCAGCGCGATGGCCACGAACAGGACGAACGTCAACAGATGCACGACCGTGCACCACAGGCAGATCGCGCCGATCGGGAACAGTTCGGCCCACACGAGGTACAGGACGAACGCGACGCCGAGCGTCGCCAGGCCGATCCGGAGCCACGCGAGCCGCGGATCGTCCGATCGCCACGCCCCGGGCGACGTGAGCGCGGCCATCGCGACGAACCAGATCAGGCCCAGGATCGCCACCGGGATGCCGACCAGCGTCGAGTACGGCCCGGTCGTCACCCGCGCGCAGTCCACCAGGCCGGAGCCGGCGCAGACGAGGATCTGCGAGGACGTGAAGTGCGCCACAGTCAGGTACGCGGACACGGCGAGCCCCGCCAGCGAGGCCCCGAAGGTCACGATCACGGTCGAGCGCGCCGGCGCGGCGGTTCGAGCCTCCCTCACCCGGCGCTCCGCAGCAACGACCGCGCGGCCACGACGCCGGGGGCGTCGCAGACGTTCGCCGGTGCCCCGTTCGTCGTCTGGCAGATCGCGGCCGTGATCACGTTCGCGCTCCCGTCGATCGCCCTCGCGACGTCCGACGACGGATCGCTGAGCGCGTCGGCGATCTGCTGCGTCGTCAGGCCCTGGAGCACCGTCGGATCGAAGGTCGCGCCGCTCATCGCGTAGGCGCCGCCGATGTCGACGAATGGGATGCCGCCGGCGGACGCGACGTACGGGGGTACGTCGTAGGTCGCGATCAGCTGCCGCTGTTCGGCCGTCGGCGTCTCGAGCGGCTGGTACCCGCCCCCATCGGCAGGTTGGTTCGTCGTGGTCTCGACCGGCTCGAAGGCGATGTACGGGCTCGTGTACGTCGAACCGTGGAACGTGAACGTCTTCGTTCCCGGGAAGATGTCCGTGGTCGAGGACTCGGTCGCGCCGAGGCCGTCGAACGTGCCGAACCGGCTCAGCGCCACCACCATCGCCCATCGCTCCGCTGCGCAGTACGGGCAGTACTCGGCGCCGACGTAGAAGATCTTCGGGAGGTCTCCCGACCGGAGCGCCGGCGTGCCGCTGGGCAGCGCGCTCGGTCCGGTCGTCGCGGTCCCCACCCCGACGGTGTCCAGCGTCGACGCCGGAACGGAGGTTGCCGCAGCGACCACCGCGGCCGGCGCTGGCGTGCTCGCCGTCGACGCCGACGGCTTCGACACCAGCTTCACGACGACGAACGCCGCGACGATCGCGGCCACGGTTCCGATCGCGATCCACGCGATGCGTCGCCCCGGCTGTGCGGGGGCGGTCGGGCGCTTGCCGGCGGGCGCATGGCCCTTCGCGGCGTTCCGTCTGCGCGCGGCCCTGTCTCCCCCGCGCGGCCGCGCCTGGGTACCGCGCTTCGGTTCCGTTCCTTGCGTTCCCTTGGTGCCGCTCATGGTGTTCCATTCCTCCGTCCGGCCGCGGGCGCTCATCCAGCCCGGGCGCTGTCTCGTCATCAGCCGATCTGCTGTGTGAAGTACGCGGTGATGGCACCACCATCGGCCCTGGTCGCGTCGATACGGAAGGTCCATCTGCCCGCGGTGAGCGGGGCGTTCGCCACGAAGTGACCCGCGCTGAACCGGATCAGCGAGAGGGGCTGGTCGTCGCCAGCCGGGTCGGTCGCTGTGGCCGTTGCGTCGGAGACGGGCTGCTCCGAGCCGGTCGCCGTGAAGAACGTGAAGTGGACCTGGTTCGGTCCGACCGTGGCCGGATCGACGTAGCTCTGCATCGTGCCGCCGCCCGGGAGGGTGATCGTGTACAGGGTGGGCTGCCCGGGCACCTTCGACACCTGGATCTGCTCCGGTGGCAGGCGCGTCCGGATCTTCAGCGGCACCTCGATCGCGCCCGTCGCCTGCTGGATCACGACGCTCACGTCCCACGTTCCGTCGATCGAGAGCTGTGCGCCCTGACCTCCCCAGACACCACGCGCGGCGCGCTTCAGGGCCAGCGTCGAGGACCCGATGCCGGGCTTCGATGGGAGGCTGAACCGCAGCGACACCTGCTCGGCCACGACCGGCGCGCCGGTGTCGTAGTCGTTCAGGTGCGCGACGAACCCGTTCGGCCCGACGGTGCCGGGCGCGACGGTGAGCCGGACCCTCGTCGTCGTTCCGAAATCCGAGCCCCTCACCGTGATCGCGGCGGGCGCGGTGCTCCCCGGTTTCGCCTCGGCCTCGTACGCGGCCGGCGGGAGCTGGCTCAGCACGGCGGTGACGGCGACGATCGCGATCGCCGCGACCACCTCCCACCGGATGGTCCTGCGGACCCGCGTGATGCCGGGGTTCGCCGTCTCCATCCGCGGGATGTTGCGGTACCGGTTCAGGGCGCCCAGCGCGATCAGGCCCGCCACCAGCGCGGACTTCACGAGGAGCGTGATGCCGAACGACGTGTCGAACAGGTTCCGCCAGCCGCCGAGCTCGGCCCAGGCCCGGCCGACGCCCGTGAGCACCGTGACGGCGAGCGCGACGCCCGCCAGCGTGGAGAAGCGCCGAACCGCGGCCCTGCGCTCCTCGGAGTCCGCGCCGCGGATCGCCAGCAGCAGCCAGACGAGTCCGCCAACCCAGGCGCCCACGGCCATCAGGTGGAGCCACTGAACCCCGACGTTGAGCCACTCCGGCGACTCGCCGGCGGCGTGACCCGAGAGCGCCACGACGAGCATCGTGGCCGCGGTCGCGACGGCCAGGAACACCATCGACTCCCACCTGGGTCTGATCAGCGCGACGATCACCATCACGAGCGGCGCCAGGAGCGCGAAGCCCTCGGAGACCAGATCCTGGCCGGCGGCGGAGCCGAGGAGCGTGCCGAACGAGACCCCGATCGCATCCTTCTCGGAGACGGTGAGCGCGACCAGGCCCGCCGCGGCGAGGACCCACGCCCCGATCAGGAGCGCTCGGTGACCCGGGGCGGACCGGCGGGTCACCCACGACCCGACGACGCCGGCCCCGAACAGCAGGACCAGTCCCCACGCGAGCGCCCACGTTCCGGCCACCGAGAGCGGCCGGACCGGAGTGCTCCTCGTCTGCTCGGCAGGCGACCCGCCCCCGCCCGTGGCCGGGGCGCCGACGCCGAACGCGAACGAACCCGAGGTCACGTGACCGTCGGTCTCCGAGAGCGTTCGCCAGGCGACCGTGTACACGCCCTGCGGAAGGCTGGGGAGCGGCAGTCGCAGCTCCAGCGGGCTCCCGGCCACCGGGTCGGCGGGCTGCTTCGACACGGTCCGGCCCGTCGAGTCCAGCGCCTGCACGCTGGAGAGCTTCGGATCCGGCCGCTCCGTGAACGTGAGCAGGACCTGGCTCGGCGCGGTCGCGAGGACCGCGCCGGCCGCCGGGTCCGAGGACGCCAGGAGCGCGTGTGCGGACGCCGGCGCCGCGGTGGCCAGCACCCAGCAGGCCGCGATCGCCGCGCAGAGCGCGGCGATCGCGGCCACCCGCCGGCGTCCGCCCGAGCCCATCGGTCTTCTCAGGCGCGCTTCCGCGTGAGCGCGACGACCGCCACGATCAGGCCGACCGCGCCGACGACGATCCCGATGATGCCGAACGTCTTCGCCGAGTCGGCCGCGTCCTGCGCCGACGCCGCTGCGGCGTCCGCCTGCGCCTGCACCCTCGCGGTCTGGCGGTCGAGCTTGGCAGACAGCTCGGTCGCGGACGGGACCTTCGTCGGGAACTGGATCGTCTGCGGGTCGATCGCGGACGAGAACGTCGTCGGCGACGACGAAACGGTCTCGTCGATGTCGGTGCTCCCGATCTTCCCGAAGATGTGGAACGTGTAGTCACCGGGCTCCGTCGGGATGAAAGCTCCGCGATAGTCGCCCGGCGACCCGCCCGAGTCCTCGTCGAAGTTCGGCTCCAGCGTCACGTCCATCGACTTCGATCCGAACGTGACCTCCGCCTTGAGCGTGTCCGCCGCCGTGTCGACACCAGCATCCGTCTTCGTCACGTGGATGATGACCTCGATGCTGTTCGGGAAGCCGACGTACGCCGGCTCCGTGCCGAACCCGATCGCGACCGTGTACGGCCCGATCTCCTTCTCCGCGTGCGCCAACGCGGCGGTCGCCGGCAGGATCACCAGGGCCGCAGACACTCCGAACACGGCCAGCCCGGCCAGGATGCTCGCTCTGTTCATCGTCTCCCTTTCGCTCTTCGACGCCCCGAAGTGAACGGGTCACGCCGAACGACGGCCGCCCCACGGGGCCGCGGGATCGGCCTTCAGCCGTTCCGTATCGGGAGCGAGGGAGGCGCGCGCGTGAGGCGGGCGGAGCCGGCGACGTCGAACGCCACGGTCGGTGCCGCCGGCAACACGAACCGGACGCGCGCCCGGCGCGCGCGCGGCGGCTCGGCCAGCGCCCGCCCGATCGCCTCGGCCGTGCGACCGAGCCACGTCAGGACGAGCGCCAGGCCGGCGGCCACGAGCACCTGCACTGCGAGCCCGAGCGCGACGAACCCGTCGTGCCCCAACCCGCCGAGCGGGGCTCCGGCGTGGAGGCGTTCCACGACCTCCTGCACCGCGAACGCCGACGCCTGGAGCGCGGCCAACCGCAGCGCCGTCGTCCGGTAGCGCTCCCATCCCGTCGAGGGGAAGACCTCGCGTCGCGTCCCGCGGCCCAGGTGACGGACGACGGTCCCCGCCGCCGCGGCCGCCCCGAACACGAACGCGAGCGCCACCGCCGTCGGCCAGTAGCCGTGTCCCGTCTGCGCGAGGAGCGCCTCCCGTGGGCCGGCGCCGGGGACGGCGACGACGTACGCGATCCAGTGGCCGACGACCACGCCCGCGATCGCGGCGAACGCGGTCAGCGGCACCCGAGATGGAGCGCGAAGCATCGCCCAAGGATACGCCCGACCTCCGGCTGCGGAAGGACGGATCGCCGTCGTTGACAGGTGCGTTCCGCGGGCGTACGAACCCTCGCATGAGCTACGAACTCGATCGCCTCGTGGAGGCGACGCCGGAGACGCGCGACCGGTTCATGGACTTCCTGCGAGCCGCGAGCATCGTCGCGGTGGTGTTCGGGCACTGGTTCATCGGCATCATCTGGTGGCAGGACGGCCTGATCCGGAACACCAGCGCGGTGGGCGTCACGTCGGGGCTGTGGCTCGCCACCTGGTTCTTCCAGGTCATGCCGATCTTCTTCTTCGTCGGCGGCTTCTCGAACATGGTCGCCTACGACGCGACGAAGCGCCGCGGCGATCCCACGTGGTCGTTCGTGCGGTCGCGGCTGTGGCGTCTGTTGCGCCCGTCGCTGGTGTTCGTCGGTGTCTGGTCGGTCGTGATGATCGTGCTGCACCTGGCCGACATCGGGGCGCCGGCCGGCCTGCGGCTCTGGGGCGAGACCCGGATGCTCCGCGGGGTTCGGCCGCCTGGGGCGACGATCCCGTTCGGGCCGCTGTGGTTCCTCGGCGTCTACCTCATCGTGGTCTCGATCTCTCCCGCGACGATCTGGCTCCATCGCCGGTTCCGCCTGTGGGTCCCGGCCGCGATGATCTTCGGCACGTTCGTCGCTGACTACGTCGGGTTCGTCCTCGGGCACCCGGGCTTCCGGTGGTTCAACGTGGCGTTCGTGCTGCTGTTCCCCCACCAGATCGGGCACTTCTACGCGGACGGCAGCCTCGTCCGGGCGTCGAAGCGCGTCTACGCGTCGATGGCGGCCGTCGGGCTGGCGGCGCTGATCTTGCTGACGGACCCGTGGCTCTTCCGGCCGTTCGGCGGTCGCTTCCGCTGGTTCCCGGGGATCGGGAACTACCCGAAGAGCCTGCTGGGCACCGACGTCGAGAGGATCTCGAACGCCTACCCGCCGACGCTGTGCTTCCTGTTCGCCGGCATCTGGGCGATCGGCGCCGTGATGCTACTCCGGCCGGTCCTGTCCAGGTGGCTGTGCCGACGCGGGCCGTGGATGGTCACGATCTACGTGAACAGCATCATCATGACGCTGTTCCTCTGGCACATGACCGCGTACCTGCTGGCGATCCTCGTGCTCTGGCCCCTCGGGCTCGGCCACCAGCACGACAGCACCGCGATCTGGTGGCTCGAACGGCCCGTCTGGATCCTGGTGCCCGGGGCGATCCTCGCCGGGCTGGTGGCGATCTTCGGACGATTCGAGCGGCCGTCGACGAGCCGTGTGCCGCCGCCCGCTCAGGCCCCGCTGAAGTCAGATAGTAAGGTAGACTGACGAACCGAGCGCGAAACCCTACCTCGATCGACCCCAGGTGATGTGCGCGTGCTCGCGCCACTCGCGAAGGACGGTGTCGTCACCGTCGACGTCGAGACCTCCGGGGAGCCGGCGGTTCCACATCAGGAGATAGAGGTCGGAGGTCGAACCGACGACCGAGCAGTCGGCGTCGCCGCGCTCCCTGCGGGTCTCGACGCCTTCGGGGCCGATCCGGAGCAGCCATCCGGCATCGGCGCCGTCGTTCGGGCGGAGAGACAGTGTCCGTGTCGGGATATCGCGGGGCTCCCGAGGCGGTCGGCCGAACAACCCGAACAGAAGCTCGTCGAGGCCGTCCGCAGCGAACGGCGGGTCGAACGGCGTCGCGGGTCCCTTCGGGCTTTCGGCATCCGCGCGGTGGATCGCGGTCTCGTGCGCCTGGCGCCGCGCCCAGAAGGCCAGCGGCGACGGAGCCGGGAGGAACGACCAGCACTCGACGTCGGCCGGTGCCGACCGGAGCGTCTCGACGAGGTGCGCGTGGCCGTCGCGGTACCACCCCAGGAGGTCGTCGTCCTCGGGCAGCGGGCCGGCGACGCCCGCGACCTCGCGGATCGGTTCGGTCCGACGTTCGGCGACGTGGGCCGCCGCCCACCGATGGACGTCGCCGACGTGGCGAACGAGGTCGCGCATCGTCCAGTCCGGACAGGTCGGGATCGGTTCTCCGAGGGCGGTTCGCTCCGCGGTGTCGCCGAGCAGCGTGCCCTGCCGCTCGAGGGCGGCGATGTGTTCGGCGATCTCCACGAATGGCGAGTCTATCCAGGGCGGCGTACGCGACGGCCCGAGCGTGACTACGGAAGCGGGCGCGCGGATGCCGATAGAGAGGTCACCGGTGGACGGTCCACGGGTGAGGAGGAGGAACCGTGCGGAGGCGCCTGATCGTCGCGTTGGGATCCGTGGCCGTGCTCGCCTCGTTCGCGGCGGCGCAGCCATCGTCGGCGGGCCCTCGGGCGATGTCCGCGGCGGCGCCCGGCCCGTGCGCGTCGCTGCAGCGCGTGGCCGGTTCGTCCCAGGTGCTCTGCACGCACGGTGGCGACCCCGTGTTCCCGTTCCTCGGCATGGCGGCGCGCCTCGCGGGGCACCGGCCCGCGGCGACCTCGGCCGTCCCGTGCGCGACCGGTAACGACGTGATCCGCGTGTTCTACGGGTGGCCGAAGGGAACGACGTCGCACTTCAAGACCGCCAAGCCGTTGATCGTCCAGGCCGTCGAGCAGGACGACGCCAACCTCGGCGCGTCCGGCGCGGCCGGCTACCACTACCGCTGGTACTGCGTGGGATCGCACCCGAAGATCAAGATCACGAAGGTCAAGCTGGTCGCGATCGGTTCGGACAAGTCGTTCACCTACAACGACTACGTGAACTCGATGCAGAACCAGATCTCGCTGGGCCTGGGCAAGACGAACTACGACCTGGGGACGTTCGACTACGCGACGTTCATCGACAACATCCAGGGCGTGTACCCGTACGGCGGCCAGGGTTCGATCTACGGCGACGACCGGCCGGACCCGAACCAGAACCTGAACAACGCGTCCACCGGGGTTCACAAGTACGCGATGATCAACTTCGTCCCGGCGTGGGGCGTGAGTTCCCTCGCGCTCATCCTCGGCCACGAGACGGGCCACAACCTCGGGAACGTTCAGCTCTCGGCGCCGCATTCGAGCGGCGGATACCACTGCTACGACGAGTACGACCTGATGTGCTACAACGACGGCGGTTCCTACTTCCAGAACGGCGGCTCGCTCCAATACCTCTGCGCGGACCCGCTGGGGACGGGCGCCGAGTCGGACTGCGGACACGACGATTACTTCAACGCCAGCCCGCCGGGTGGTTCCTACCTCGCGACGCACTGGAACCAAGCGAACAGCTCCTGGGTCACGCACTGAGGTCACCGGCCGGGGTGCAGCCGACCGAGCCGGTTTCCTGCACTCCGCCCGTTCGGGGTAGGGTGGAGCGCAGCGGCTCGGTGACGACAGGAGGTGGCTCGGGAATGAAGAAGTTGCTCCTGATCATCGGTTTGATCGCGGCGGTCGGTGCGATCCTCATGGTGCTGCGCAACCGCGGATCGGACATCTCGGTCTCGGACTGGGACGACGTGCAGGGCGTCGCCTCGGATGTGTCCGCGTCGGCGAAGGACGCCGTGTCGGATGCCGCCGAGGCCGCGAAGGACGCGACGAACGCCTGAGGTCGACGGACCGCGCGGCCCGTTCCGGTCGGGTTCCGCGCGCGAGGACGAACGGCATGTTACGGCCGCCGGCTCGGCATCGAGGAGCCGGCGGCCGCGCCATCTCCCGACGACCCGGTCCTGGCGCTCGGCCTACCGGAGGATCGAGCGGAGCACCCGCCGGCGGACGTACGTGTACGGCGGGTACTGCAGCGGCACCTCGGGCCTCGTCGGCTTCCACAGGACCGCCCGCCGGTGGCTGAACGTCTCGAAGCCGTGCCGGCCGTGGTACGCGCCCATGCCGCTGTGGCCGATCCCACCGAAGGGCAGGCCGGGCACGGCCAGGTGCACGACGCAGGTGTTCACGCAGGCCCCGCCCGACCGGGTGGAGCCGATGACGCGGTCCGCCGTCGCCTCTGAACGCGTGAACACGTAGAGCGCCAACGGTTCCGGGCCCGGCCCGTACCGTGGCGATCGCCTCGGCGATCTCGTCGAACGCGATCACCGGCAGGATCGGTCCGAAGATCTCCTCGCCCATCAGCGGCGCATCCGGCCGCACGCCGCGCACGATGGTCGGCGCGATGTACCGTTCGGCCTCGTCCCGCTGGCCGCCGAGCACGAGCTCTTCGTAACCGCCGCCGTCGATGAGTGCGGCCAGACGGCGGAAGTGGTTCGCGTTCACGATCCTCGCGTAGTCTGCGCTGTGCCTCGGATCGGGCCCGTAGAAGCCCCCGACCTCGGCGACGAGGAGCTCCAGCAGGCGCGCTTCCACGCGACGGTCGACGAACACGTGGTCGGGCGCGACGCACGTCTGGCCGGCGTTGATGAATTTCCCGTACGCGATGCGGCGGGCGACGACCGGGAGGTCCGCGTCAGCGGCGACGATGGCCGGGGACTTCCCGCCCAGCTCGAGCGTTACCGGGGTCAGGTGCGTCGACGCGGCCTCCATGACGATCCGCCCGACGCGCGCGTTCCCCGTGTAGAAGATGTGGTCGAACCGCTCGGCGAGGAGCGCCTGGGTCTCCTCGACGCCTCCCTCGACGATCGCGACCCCGTCCGGGTCCAAGTAGCGCCGGACCAGCCCGGCGAGGGCCTCCGATGTCGCGGGCGCGAGCTCGGAGGGCTTGCCCACCACCGCATCACCGGCGGCGATCGCGGCCGCCATCGGGGCGAAAAGGAGCTGGACCGGGTAGTTCCACGGCGCGATCACGAGCGCCACGCCGACCGGCTCCCGGACGATCCGCGCGCGGGCCGGTTGCAGCACCCAGCGAACCCGGACGCGTTCCGGGCGCATCCACGCGTCGATGTTGCGGAGCAACCCGTCGATCTCGCCGAGGACGAACGAGATCTCGCTGACCCAGGTCTCGATCGGCGGCCGGCCCAGGTCCTCGCGGAGGGCCGCCTCCAGCGGGCGCGCTCCGTCGCGGAGGAGCCGTTGCATCGCGCGGAGCTGCGTCCGGCGCCACGCCAGCGGACGCGTGCGCCCGGCCTCGAACCCGCGGCGGAGCCGGCCGACGACTTCCGAGGCCGTCCGGCCGGGCGTGGCATCCACGGCATCCATCAGGAGGGTCATGATCGACGGTCCTCACGCTACGTGCCGCGCATGAAGCGGTCGCGGGCCACCCGGCCCTGCGTTCGCCCGTCCAAACGTCCGGCCGTAACCGTCGAACGGTCGCCGGGTCGAAGGCCTCGCACCGAAGCTATCGTCTCCGATGAGCGGCCGCGCTATCCGAGAGCGTGCCGGATCTCCGCGGAACGGGATCACGGAAGGAGCGAGCGATGACGGTGGACTCCGGCGACCCGGTCGACGACCTGTCCCGCGCGATCGACCAGACGGGCGCGGTGATCGCGGCCACCCGGCCCGATCAGGCGACGCTGCCGACGCCATGCCGTTCGTGGGACGTCCGTACGCTCGTCGGCCACGTCGTGCGCGACGTCGAACAGTTCACGGCGACCGCCAGCGGCGAGGCGTGGATGCCGAACGACGACGACGACGCGATCGGCGACGACTGGTCGAGCGCCTACCGGAGCGCGGGGGACGCGCTCCTTGCCGCGTGGCGACGCGCGGGCGTCGTCGGCAGGACGATCGAGCGTCCGTTCGGCACGCTCCCGGCGACGTGGTTCGTGGGCCAGCAGATCGCGGACCTGGTCGTGCACGCATGGGACATCGCGATGGCGACCGCGCAGCCCACGGAGTTCGACCAGGACCTGGGGGAGCGATCGCTCGAGTGGGCGACGCAGAACCTCCGCCCCGAGTACCGCGGCGACGAGGCGAGCGGGCGGGCCTTCGGACCCGAGGTTCCGGTGCCCGAGGATGCGGGCGCGCACGACCGGCTCGTGGGGTTCTTCGGCCGCGATCCAGGGTGGGCTCCCTGAGCGCCGCGACCGCGATGCGTCAGGCCGCTTGCCGCTGCCGACCGCGACCCGTGCGCTCGGCCCGTTCCTTCAGCCCGAGCAGCTCCCTGCGCATCATCGGGAAGTCGCCGAACTCGAACAGGATCAAGGACACGAGCGCCATCGCCGGAGAGCGCCAGTCGTACCGATCCTTCAGGCGCACGACCAGGCACGTTCGGCGCCCGTCGTCGAGCGGGGTGAGCCGCCAGACCCAGATGCTGTGTGGCTTCGTCCACAGCAGCGACGCGTTCGGTTCGAACGCCGTCACCCGGAAGGCGGTCGTCTCGTTGACGGTTCCCGACATCGGCACCCAGTCGCCGACGTGCGGATCCTGGTACTCGGGCAGGATCTCCGTCGCACTCGGCCGGGCGCCGTTGTCGAACAGGTCGTAGCTGTAGAAGCCCGCCTTCCCGGTGCCGATCTGGACCAGCCACGGCCATACCGCCTCCGGCGGAGCATCGATCGTGATCGCGCTCGTCGCGCAGAACGACGGGTTCGGCACCATCTCGTCGCCCGGCATCGAGCCGGTCACCTCGTCGTCGGTCGCACCCCACCGCAGGTGTCGACGGCGCCGGAGGGGCGCCGTCGCGAACGACGGGAGCGCGACGAGCGCGTCTCGGACGCTGCCTGCCAGGTCTCGCTGCACGTCGTGACCCATCTCAGGCCCTCCCTCGTCTCGGACCGTCCCTCCGCACCGAGACTCCGTCTCGCGAGCGGACGCGTGTCGAGGCGATAGTCCTGACCCGATCCGGCCGAACGACCGGTTCGTCAGCCATGGCGTTGCGCGAGCCGATCGAGCATCTGCTCGCCGCATGAGTGGGCGGCTCTCACTCGGAGACGTCGAGGTCGACGCGGAACCGGTCGATCACGGATGATTCGTCCCAGGCTTGCCGATGGTCGATCGCCAGGCGCCGCCGGCCGCCGGCCGAGACCCGGAATCGGAAACTGCGCATCCCTCCGCTGCCAACCTGCGGATGAGGAGCGAGCTCGAACGAGTCCGCCTCGGGCTGGAGCGCGTCGTCGGCTCGCTCGACCTGCCATCGGTAGCCGGTGGTCGGGTTCTCGCGCAGTCGAACGACGACCTCATCGCCCACATGGACCGCGACCGCCTTCCCGTTGTCCGCTTCGGTGAGCGTCACGGTCGCCATCGTCGAAGAGCCGGCCCGGCGCCCTACGTCTTCCTCGTCCGTGATCGCCTGGCGGGTGCGGATGCTCCGGCGACGTCATCCGGCGCCGGCGGTTCGGCCGCCCCGCCGAGGGCGGTTCCCAGCTCCTCGAGCGACATCGGAGCCGGTGGGCCGCTCGCGCCCTCGAGACCAGCCAGGTCCTCCGGCGCCGGCGCGCCGCCGAACCCCGGTGCCCCGAGGCTCTCGATCGGCATCGGTCCGGCCGCGCCGCCCATGGCGGCCGCCGATCCCAGGTCACCGGGCGCCGGGCCACCTGCGCCGACCGCGCCCGAGGGCGATCCCAGCTGGTCGAGCGGCAGAGGGGCCGGCGATGTCGTCGAGACCTGCGATGCGGCCGCCGCGTCGGACGGCAGCGAGATGTGGATGGTGACGTCAGATCCCACGGGCTACCTCTCCTCCCTCGGGTAGGCGCCGAACCAGGCTACGGGTTCGGCGACGTGCCCTCCATCGGTCTGGTGTCGGAGCGCTGAGCCTTCTACATGTAGGCCGCCGTGATGTTCTTGCTCGCATCCTGCACGATGTAGACCGACTTGCCTGTGGCTTTCGCCGCACACAGGAGCACGAACACGTTCGTGACGCCGTCGGCCGCGCCGGTGAGGATCTTGTGCCATGCGCTGTCAGACGCCAAGTGAGCCCAGCAGTTCTGCGAGTCCCTGCTCGCGTACACCTGATTGATCGTCGTCCACACCGTTCACACACCTCCTGAACCGTTCGTCTCGTTCACAGCATGTATGCGATGTACACGTAGTCGGCGTCGGCGTAGATCGTGACCGGCCGACCGTTCGCCTTCGCCTGCCCGAACATGGTGAGCATGTTCGTGACGCCGTCCGAGGCGCCTGGGTGGATGCGACGCCAGCCGAGGTTCTGGAAGTACGCCCATGCGTTCTGCGCATCGCGGGTCGCGTAGGTCTGGACCACGGAGACGTTGCTCTGCCATGCGCTCGGAAGCGTGACGCCCGCGACGGAGTACATCATCCAGGATGAGTCGATCAGCAGGTCCGGCTGTCCGTACCGGATCCGGACGAACCCGCCGTCCCCCCAACCCGCGCCCCAGCTGTTCTTCAAGATCCAGCATTGCTGTGCGTCGTCGTAGCCGACGCAGCTGATGCAATGGTAGCCGGCCAAAGGTGATCCCGCGGTCTTCACGTAGACGCCACTGTGATACGCGAAGAAGTCGTTGAAGACGGCCATTCCCGCGAGGACCGGACCGATGGATGCGATCGCGTTCTTCCGGGCATCCATGGTGGCGTAGCCCGTGTAGCTCGAGATCTTCGTCAAACGGTTCGCCCAATCGGCACACCGACTGGTGGCGCAGTTCATGTCCGGGGGCGCCGCGTACGGCATGCACGCCTCGTCCGTGACCCCGGTGCTCTTCGCGAAGTCGAGTCCCGAGGTCAGGCCCCATCCGTCACAGCTTCCGCCCCCGCAGAACTGCAGGAAGCCCTCCGAGAGATCGATGCTGTACGAGGGATTCCCGAGCTTGATGCGGACGGCGGACTCGATCGTGGAGCATGTGCAGAACGAAACGCACGACCCGCATTGGAGTTGGTTCTTCACCGGGGTGACGTAGCTCTGACCCCCGACGTTCCGCCAGTCGACGGACGTTGGAGCCCCCACGGCGGCGGCTGCGACCGAACGTTCTTGCACTGCGGTCTGATGGAACTCGGCGACCATCCGTTGGTGTTCGTCGGGTGTCACGATCAGCCCGAGGACGCTCTTGCGATCCTCCGCGGGGAGCTTGGTCAGTTCGTTCTCGCTGGCCGTCCAGGGCAGCTGCTCGCTCTCGATCGCTGACGCGATCGCCCGGATCTCTTCCTTCGCCATTGGCCACCTCCAATGCGCTCACGTGCCCGCGCATCTCTGGATACGGCCGAGGCCCGAGGCCTCGTCGTCGCCTTCCCCCTTCCTCCTCGATCGTCGCACTCCGCCGATGCCATGCGCACCTGAGCGCAGTTTGGCGCCTGGTCGTCACGCTGGTGTCATGCGAGCATCACCCGAGCGTCACGCGATCATCACCCGAGCGTCGTTCGAGCCCGCTTGAACAGGCATTCGGGTCGCTGGTCACGGCCGATCAGACCGCGTCCAATCGCTCTTCCGAGGTGAACCGGCGCTCGCCCGGCTACGCGACGTCGGATCTCGCGTCGACGGCGATGACGCGATCGGCGCTGGCGGCTCGCCGCCCGCCCTCACGATGGTGCACGGCCCGGCTGCCGGTTTGACGGTGCTGGATCCCGTCGACGAACGGCTGGCCGGTCACCAGCGCCTCGACGCGGTCCGTGCGCGGCTATCGGAGATGGCGGGTGAGACGGAGGCCGCGCTCGCGGCCTATCGCATCGCGGTTCGGCGGACCACGAACGTTCCGGAACGGGACTACCTGACGGCGCGAGCCGCTCGACTCAGGGTCAGCGATCATGCGCACACCCTCGCCGGGGACGACGCGAGCTGATCCTGGGCCTCGAGCCATGCCGGCCATGTCGTGCGCCGCATCCCGACCATGAGCCCCCCGCCCGCCCGTTCTCCTCGATCGCCGGAGGTAGTCGGTGCTCCTCGCTCGACGGATGGCCCCACGTTTGGCATTGACATGGCACACGAATGATGCCATCATGACGCCATGGAGCTCGAACCGTACGTCGAGAGCATCACGCACCAGCTCGAGACCGCCGCCGAGGCTGGTGGGGACGAGGCTCGGGCCTTGGCCGACCGCCTGGTCGCGCCGCTCGACGCCGCGATCCGGCTGGCCGTCCAGGATGCGTTGGCCAGGGCGGCGGAAGAGATCACCCTCGAATTGACGCCTGGCTCCGTCGAGCTGCGGCTGCGCGGGCGCGAGCTCGAGTTCGTGGTCAGCCTCCCCCCGGCCGACCCATCCGCCGAGGGTGTCGCCGCCGAGGACGTCCTGGCGAGAGGGTGGCTGACCCGGGCGTCGGGGCAAGGCGACGGGGCCGGCGTCGACGACGCCACGGTGGCACGGATCAACCTGAGGCTGCCGCAGCGCATGAAGGCCCGTGTCGAGCAGGCGGCCGGGAGCGAAGGGCTCTCCGTCAACGCCTGGCTGGTGCGAGCGGCCGCCGCGGCGTTGGAACGGGGGGAACCGGTGGGTCGACGCGAACGACGAACCGCGCACGGCGCGCAGCGCTACACGGGCTGGGCGCGCTAGCAAATGGGAGGTGTCTCGCGAATGACCCTCGAGCAGGAGCCCGACGGCAGGTACCGAGGAGGAAGACCGATGCCCACCTTCGATACACCCGAACCGATCTCACTCACCCTGGACGTCGGGGTCGGCGACGTCCGGATCGATGCGACCGATCGCGACGACACGACCGTCGATGTGCAGCCGAGCAACCCTGCGAAGAGGGCCGACGTGACCGCCGCCGCGGAGACCCGCGTCGAGTACTCGAACGGCACCCTGCTGGTCAAGGCGCGGAAGGGATGGCGCCAGTGGACGCCGTGGGGCGGCAACGAGTCGATCGACGTCCGGATCGAGCTGCCGACGGGCTCGACGGTGCAGGGCGCGTCGGGGGTCGCGGCCCTGCGATGCACCGGACGGCTCGGCGCCTGCCGGTACCGGACGGGCGTCGGGGACATCGCGCTCGAGCGGACCGGCCCGGTGGAGCTGAGGACCGGCTTCGGCGACGTGTCCGCGGACGTCATCGGAGGCACGGCAGAGATCCGGACCGCCGGGAACATCAGGGTCGGCAGGATCGATGGGCCGGCCGCGATCAAGAACTCGAACGGCGACACGTGGATCGGCGAGATCGCGGGCGAGGCTCGCGTCAACGCGGCCAACGGCGCGATCTCCATCGACCTCGCGCGCGCGGGTCTCGAGGCCAAGACCGCCAACGGCAACGTCCGTCTCGACGCGGTCGCGGGCGGTGCCGTCGTCGCTCAGAGCGCGCTCGGGTCCCTGGAGATCGGTGTGCCGGACGGGGTTCCCGCCTGGCTGGACCTGGAGACGCGGTTCGGCAACGTCCGGAACGACCTGAACGACCTGAACGACGCCGAGCGTCCCGCGCCCGGGGAACGCGCCGTCGAGGTCCGCGCCCACACCTCGATGGGAGACATCACGGTCCACCGCTCGTTCGCGAGCAGCACGAGGGAGGAGGAGCGATGACCACCACCGTCGCGCCCGCGGCGCTCGAGGTGACCGGCCTCCGCAAGTCGTTCGGCGACAAGGTAGCCCTGGACGGGATCGACCTGAACGTCCCCGAGGGCTCGATCTTCGCGCTGCTCGGGCCGAACGGCGCCGGCAAGACGACGGCCGTGCAGATCCTGTCCACGTTGATCCGTGCCGACGCCGGTGAGGTTCGCGTCGCTGGGAACGATCCGGTCCGCCACCCGGAGGCGGTGCGTGAGGTGATCGGCGTCACCGGCCAGTTCTCCGCCGTGGACAACATCCTCACCGGCGAAGAGAACCTGACCCTCATGGCCGACCTGAACCACCTGGCACGGGACGAGGGCCGGCGACGCGTTGCCGACCTCCTCGAGCGACTGAACCTCGTGGAGGACAGCCGGAAGCCGGCCGCGACCTACTCGGGGGGGATGCGTCGCAGGCTCGACCTCGCGATGACCTTGCTGGGCGAGCCTCGGATCATCTTCCTCGACGAGCCGACGACCGGACTCGACCCGCGGAGCCGCCGCACCGTGTGGCGGATCGTCCGTGAGCTCGTGGAACGGGGGGTCACGATCTTCCTCACGACGCACTACCTGGAGGAGGCCGATCAGCTCGCCGACCGCGTGGCGCTCCTCGACCACGGGAGGCTGATCGCCGAGGGCAGTCCCGACGAACTCAAACAGCTCATCCCAGGAGGGCATGTCCGCCTGGAGTTCGCGGATGCGCAGGCGCTCGAAGCGGCGGCAACGGCGCTCCCGCGGTCCAGCAGAGAGGACGACGCCCTCGCCCTCGAGATCCCGGGCGACGGGGGGGTCCGGTCGCTCCGAGCCCTGCTCGACCGGCTCGATGCGGCGTCGATCCAGGTCGAACGCATCGCGATCCACACGCCGGATCTCGACGACGTCTTCCTGGCCCTCACGGGCCATCCCGAGGAGGAAGGAGGAACGCTCCGATGACGACGCGCTCGTACGCGGTGAGGGACTCGGTCACGATGCTGCGGCGGAACCTGAAGCACATGCAGCGGTACCCGTCGCTGTCGCTGCTGGTCGTCGGCCTCCCCGTGATCCTCCTGCTGCTGTTCGTCTACGTCTTCGGCGGCACGATGGGCGCCGGGCTCGGCGTCGTGACGGGCGGCCGGGGTTCATACGTGAACTACGTGACGCCCGCGATCATCCTGCTGGCGGTGGCCGGCGTGGCCCAGGGTACGGCCATCGCGGTGTCGATGGACATGGCCGACGGCATCATCGCCCGGTTCCGCACGATGGGGATCTCTCGCGGCGCGGTGCTCACCGGCCACGTCCTCGGCAGCACGATCCAGACGATGCTCGGCATGGCGATCGTCATCGGCGTCGCCCTCCTGATCGGGTTCCGGCCCGACGCCAGCCCGGTCGAGTGGATCGCGGCGATCGGCCTGCTCGCGATGATCACGTTGGCGGTCACGTGGCTCTCGGTCGCCCTCGGTCTCAAGGCCAAGAGCGTCGAGAGCGCGAGCAACATCGTCATGCCGCTGATGCTGCTGCTGTTCCTCGGTAGCGGCTTCGTCCCCGCGGCCTCGATGACGGCCGCGCTCCGCGGGTTCGCCGAGTATCAGCCTTTCACCCCCGTCATCGAAACGATCCGCGGGCTGCTCATGGGCACGGCGATCGGGCACGACGCGATCCTGGCGGTGGCCTGGTGCGCGGTGATCGGGTTCGGCGGGTACGTGTGGGCGATGCGCCTATACGACCGCGATCCAACGCGCCAGGTCCGGCTGCTCAGCGCCGGCCGCGCGTAGGCTCGGTTGGGTCGGCGGGGCAACCGTCGCCTTGACCGAGCACGTGTTCGGCCGCCGCATCCGTGCCCCCGGCAGGAATCGAACCTGCGACACACGGTTTAGGAAACGCCGTGCCGGGAATTCTGTGCGTAGGAGATGGTCCCTGGGACCGGCACGCGGATTGCATATTCTCGTGTGCACGGTCACCTTTCCGTCCAGCGACGGTAGCGTGACGGTTGCTCGCTGTCCTCACAACCACGAGGCGCCCGGACCGCCGGACCGACACCGCGACCCGCGCGGAATCCCGAGGGTCGAACCTCCCACTGACCTGGTCGGATGCGCGGTCCGAGCGCGTCAGGAACCGGGGAGGGAAGTGGGTCGTAATGGAGCCGGAAGTGATCCGAAACGATGCAGGAACGCACGGTCAATGCGCCGAGTAGCGCTGAGGAACCGGTCGGAAAGCGCTGGCGAGCCATTGGGCCGAGACGCCGACACCGGCGACTTCGGGCTGCCAGACGATGCACATTGCAGGCGGCCGACTCCGTCCAGCTGACGCGGACCTACCGTCGGACCAGACCGATGCTACGCCGAGGAGGCGAACGCGTTCCTGGGCGCTCGCCCCCCTGCGACGATCCCGACGTCAGCTGGCCAGAGCCGAATGGTCTGCCCGAGCTACCATCCGGCGAGCCGGACCAGGGCCGATCGCATGCCTTCCCCCTGGAGGTGTACTGAAGTCTGCGTCGTCGCGTGGGAAGCCGAACGTCGGCGCGGCCTGCGACCGCGGGATCCCAGGGTGGGTCGGCGAGCGCGCGGCCGCACATGTCGGCGAAGGACGCCGTCAGGGAGGCCGAGCGGCTGGACCTGGGCGTTCACCTCTGGGAAGAGCGCCATCGCGCGATCGACGAGCCGTTGCGTCGCCTGACCGCGGCTAGCCGTCGTCGTCTCGGGCCCGGGTCATCCGGCGGTCGACGGTTCGACGAAGTGAGTAGCGACCGAGGCGCCAAGTAAACACAAACGGACAGGCTGCCGATACATCCGATTGGGGAAGCCGCGCTTCACGTTCGCGCCGGAGGGTTGATCGACCGCGCCCAAGGGACGCAGGAAGGAACATGATGGCAAAGCGCCCCGACCAGTACCCACACCCATGGAGCGTTCCGAGCGATGAGGACGCGAGCCCGAAGCCTCCAGCTCGCAGTGCGCTCGGGAGCGCGAAGAAGGCGAGCCGCGCAGGCACGAGCGGCGCTGCGCGCCGGCGCAGCACGCCGAAAGCCGCTGACGCCCCGCCTCCGCCCGCGATCCCTCTCCGTGCGCGCAGGGGCCGCCCGCCCGGTTCGGTCTCCCTGACGAAGGAGACCGCCGACACGATCGTCGTTTACGTCGGTGCCGGCGCCGCCCTTTCCGCGGCGGCGGAGGCGGCCGGTATCTCCGAGCGGACGCTCTACGACTGGCTCGCGCGGGGGGAAGGGCGACACCCGAGCCGCAAGGCCACGCCCAAGCTCAAGCGGTTCGCCCGTGACGTCCGCAGGGCGAACGCCCGCGCCCGGGTCGTCGCCGAGACCGAGGTCTTTAGGACCGATCCCAAATGGTGGCTTACCCGCAGGGACCGCTTCGAGCCCGGCCGGTCCGGCTGGGGCGACCCTCTCAGGGACCCGACGCAGCCGCCGGTGAGCGACGAGCAGATGAAGGACGCGAAGGAGCGCCTCCTGGCCAAGCTCGAGGAGACCGCCGAGCGCGCACGCGCGACCGACCCGGAAGCCTCCTGAGCGCCGAGGAGACCGCACCTCCAGTAGGAGCCGATGCCGGCTGCGGCCGGGTTGGGCTCGTCGTACACACGGAAGGGAGAACACTCCGATGAGGGACGCGAACGCGACGAAGAAGCGGTCCGCGACGGGCGCAAGGCGAGGCGCCCGACCCGGACGGCGGATGGTGCGGGACCGCGTGGTGGAGCTCATCCGCGTCCGGGCGGGTGAGCTGACCCCGAACCCTGCGAACTGGCGCCGGCACCCGGAGCGCCAGCGCTCCGCCCTGCGCGGGCTGCTGCGGGAGATCGGGTACGCGGACGCACTCCTGGCGCGACGCGACGGCGGCTCCCTCGTGCTCATCGACGGACACCTCAGGCAGAGCCTGAACCCCGACCAGGTGGTGCCGGTCCTGGTCTTGGACGTCACGGCCGAGGAGGCCGACACCCTGCTGGTGACCCTGGATCCTCTCGCGGCCCTGGCCGTCCCCGATCCTCCGGCCCTGGCGGCCCTGCTGGAGCGGGTCCACGCCTCCAACCAGGCGGTGGCCGAGCTCCTGGCCGGCTTGGTCCGCCAAGCCGGGCTCCCGAGGGTCCGGCCGCTCGCCGACCCCAGGAGATCCCGGCCGTTCCCTCGACCCCCCGGACCCAGCGCGGCGACCTGTGGGAGCTTGGGGAGCACCGTCTCCTGTGCGGTGACGCGACGAGTGAAGCGGACCTCGCCCGTCTGATGGCCGGGGAGCGGGCCGAGGTCCTGTGGACCGACCCCCCGTACGGGGTGCGCTACGTCGGCAAGACCAGCCGGCGCCTGCGGATCGCGGGCGATACTGAGCCCGGGCTCGAGGCCCTGCTCGAGGCGTCCCTGCGGGTGGCCGGCGCCCATCTGGCCCCGGGGGCCCGGATCTACCTGTGTCACCCGGCCGGGTCTCTGCAGGTGGTGTTCCTCCAGGCCTTCATCGCCCAGGGATGGCGCCTGCACCAGACCCTGGTCTGGGTCAAGGACTCCATGGTTTTGGGCCACGCGGACTACCACTTCCGACACGAGCCGATCACCTACGGGTACGCCCAGGGGCCGGGACGGTGGGGACGGGGGGCGAAGGGATGGTACGGGCCGAGCTCCCAGGACTCGGTGATCGAGGTGGCCCGGCCCAGAGCGTCGCGGGAGCATCCAACCGCCAAGCCCGTGGAGCTCGTCCGGCGATGCCTCGCCAACAGCTCAACCGACGGCGACGGGGTCCTCGATCCGTTCGCAGGCTCGGGCTCGACCCTCCTGGCTTGCGAGATGTGAATCACCCTGGGTTTGATGGAGGCTCGGGACGTTGGGTTTACGCCACCTCCTCCCTCTCGGCGAGCGCCCGATAGTAGGCCGCTTCGAACTCCACCGGTGGGACGCCGCCACATGCGCCGTGTAGCCGTCGCTCATTCCACCACCCCACCCACTCGGCGGTGGCGAGCTCGACCTGATCGACCGTGCGCCAAGGGCCCCGGGGACGGATGAGCTCGGCCTTGTACAGCCCGTTCACGGTCTCGGCCAGAGCATTGTCGAAGCTGTCCCCCTTGGATCCGACGGAGGCCACGGCGCCGCACTCGGCCAGGCGCTCGGTGTAGCGGATGGACAGGTACTGCACGCCGCGATCGGAGTGATGCACGAGGCCCTCCAGAGCGCTCTTGCGGCTCCAGATGGCCATCTCCAGGGCGTCCAGGGCGAGATCGGCCCGCAGCGAGGAGGAGACCCTCCAGCCCACGATCATGCGGGAGAACGCGTCGGTGATGAACGACGTGTAGCAGAAGCCCGACCAGGTCGAGACGTAGGTCAGATCCGAGACCCAGAGCAGGTTCGGAGCCGGAGCGGCGAAGATGCGCTCGACCAGGTCCGCCGGACGGGCGGCCTGGGCGTCCGCGACGGTGGTGCGCCTGCGCTTGCCCCTCCTGACCCCTTCCAGGCCCAGGACGCCCATGAGACGGGCGACCCGGTCCCGGCCGACGTCGACGCCCTCCCGGTTCAGCTGCCGCCAGAGCTTCTCCGCTCCATAGACCGAGAAGTTCTCGCGGTGGACCCGGGTGATCTCAGGCTTCAGCTCGGCGTCGCGGAGCGACCGGGCCGACGGAGGGCGGCTCCGGTGCGCGTAGTAGGTGGATGGGGCGAACTGCAGCACCCTGCAGATCGGCTCGACCCCCCATCGGTGACGGTGCTCCTCGATGAAGGCCACTACCTCGGCAGTCGCGGGTCGAGCTCCCGCGCGAAGAAACTTGCCGCGGCCTTGAGGATCTCGTTGGCCCGGCGGAGCTCGCGGACCTCCCGCTCGAGCTCGGCCGTGCGCCGGCGCTCCTCGGTGCTCACCCCGGAGCGGCTCCCGGCGTCGACCTCGGCCTGGCGGACCCAGGTGCGCAGCGACTCCGCGCCGATCCCGAGCTGGCGGGCCACCCGGGTCACCACGCCGAAGCGCTCCCCGCCGTTCTCCTCGATGCCCTGCTGGACCATCCTGATCGCCCGCTCACGAAGCTCCGGCGGGTACCTCTTCTGGGACTGGTTGGCTGCCATGACTCCATCTTCCTTTCCAAGCGATGGAGCCTCCACCATTCCCAGGGCGATTCAGTCGAGAAAGTCTAGACGGGCCTACCGACAGTCCTAGCCGAGTAACTCCAGCTCGACCCAACCGCGGGCCACCCCTCCCGGACGGGTCTCCGTTTCGATGGGCCGCCCGCACTCCAGTGGGAGATCGCGAGCCGTGCGAGGCTGCCTTCGAGCGACGAGCGAGCAGCGGTGCGCGAGCCGCTCCTCATGCGTTTGGCCTCGACGACCGTGAGTCGCAGGACGTTGGCCTCGCACTCCAGGAAGAAGCCGTCGAACTCGGTTACCTGTGTCGGCCCTTCGTACGCGATCACTGGAGCCATCGCCACCGCGACGCAAGCGGCCGGTCGTTGCCGGAGCGTTCGCGCGAGCATGAGTATCTCCGTCGAGCGCGACGCCGGCACCTCCTTCCGTTTGGCTTCGCGCTCAGGGATCCGACGGGCGCTTCGGCGAGGCACCAGGAGTGCTCCGTCCCACGAACCCCGCGCCCCCACTCCCAGGTGACGGCGGGTCGGAAGCACAGGGGAACGCTCTGGAGCAACGAATGCCGGCTCATCGCCGCGCCGCGACCGATGTCCGGATGTAACCCGGGTTGACCGGTGCCCGCGGTAAGGGGTTCGGGGACGTGTGGATGAATTGCGGGGTCCTGAGGTCGACCTCGGTCCATTGGAGGGCGAGGCCACCGGCGAATTCGCGAAGTACCGCTGCGAGCGACAGCGATCCAGCGATTGCGCCCACGAAGGACGCGCCTATCGATAGCCCGGCGATCTGGCGCACGCCGCAGCTGGCATCGCCTGGATCGGAGCCTTGGTCGATGAGACGTCGGGTCTCCAGCGCGTACGCATCCACGTCGGGTGCGCGCCGTGGAGCGGTGGGCAGGAAGACCTTGGCGGGATCCAGCCCTGAGGGGAACTCGTACAGCATGATGTCGAGGTAGTCGTCCTCACGACCCCCGATCCCCGCGTCGATGACCCAGGGGAAGCGGTCGCCCAGGAGTTGTCGCGGCACATGATGGTCGAACCCGGCCAACGCGATCGCTGGTTCTTCTGGCCGTCGGCGGAATGAGTCGTCGAAGGGACGCTCGATGATTGCGGTACGGAACCCGAGCGCTTCGAGCCGCCGGCTCACGACCCGCGTCTTCCGCTCATCGACATCTCCGTGCAGGGCGAGAAGCGAGGTCGCGAGGTTGCCCTCGACGACCGAATCGAAGTCCTGCAGTACCACCTCCACATCGCCGTGCCGCTCGCCGTAAGGCAGACAACCGAGAGCCCACGCGTTCCCTTGTCCGAGATGGCCGAGGCCGATCAGCCACAGTTGCTGGGGGAGCAAGGTCAGCTCTGGGCCGTCGGATGCGTCCTCGAGCCACTCGAGGTCTGGGCGCCATAGCGAGATGCCCGCAGACCGACGACCGGCGACCGGTGTCCGGGTGACGTTCTGGAAGCACTCGGATACGGCGATCGCGCCGGCAACGCCACCCGCCAGAGGGAGCGCGTTCGCTTCCCCGAGACGCTCGGCCCCGTTCGCGACCACGCCGCCTCGCCATCCTTGCCATGTCGTGCGCACGATGATGGAGCCCGGGGTAGGCTGGACCGGACGGCCAATCACGATGGTCGGGTGATCCTCATCGAGCTCGTCGCACGGGGTTCCCCCGAAGGCTTGGACGGCCGCAGAAGCCATCGCGCCTGCGCCCCAACCGTGCGTCAACGCTTCGTCGGATTCGAGCCGGACCTTCAGGCGCCGAGGAAAGCCCGGCGGCCCGCGTTGATCGCGGTGAGGAGCGCGTGCGTCGCCGCGCTGTCGTTGGCCAGGCCTGGCCCGACGTCGATCTGGAGGATCCATCCCTTTAGCCGTTCTTCCGCTTCCTGAAGGGTCTTGGCCTTGCCCGTGTCGACGAGCAGCTTCGCCGAGCGATGGAACCCATCGGCAGACGGTTGCCTCACGGGCGCTTCCCCACGTAGAGCCGTCGTCGGGCGGCGCGGCCGGTCCAATGGCGCCAGGCCGTCCCTTCATAGAGATGCACGCCGACATCCCGAGGACGAACGGGTTCCCGAGCGAACCGAGGAACGATCAGCGCGACGTGGCCGCGTGCGGCGACCATCGGATTCGTTCTGTCGATGTCGCTCTGGTCGACCCAGGTCGCAGGGTGGGTGTGAACGTCGCCAACGACACGGAGTTGCTCCTCGTGGCAGAGGTCCCACAATGCACCGTATGCCCGGCCGCGAAAATGGATGCCACCCTGAAGGCACGCCGGGTCGAGATCGTCGAGATACACGACCCGAACGATCCTCCGGGGATGGTCGGTGCGAGAAGCCAGGAGGAACGCACCAGCCTCCCGCTCGCCGTTGCCGCGTCGACCCAACTCGCTGATGAGCCCCCGCCATGCCCTGCGGTCGAAGCGAATGAGCGCGGAACTCCTAGACACCTGCGTAGCCCGGGCCATTGAGGGCGTCGCTAACCTGCCGAACGTAGAAGACGATCGTACGATCCGGTGTCCATGCCGCGCGGGGATGCTTCTGGGTCCACTCCGGATGCGAGCCGAGCGCACGCCGATCGAAGGCGGCGTACAGGGCGACCCCCCCCTCCCAGTCCGTCCGGAAGATCACGCCTGCCACCTCGCCCTTCGGGTAGAGGCCCGGATCGAGCTGAGCGTTCCTCTCCAGATCCCACGGCATGGCCGTCGGGGCGTCCTGCGGGTAGTTGACGAGCTCGAACCGGAGCGCGACCTCCGCCGGCGCGTCTGGCCGGGGCTCGGCCCTGACCGCGATGATCGCGTGGGGCCACGTCAGATCGACCAGCCGCCACCTACCGGCCCTCTCGGCTGCCACGAAGCCGCCTCCGCCCAGGTGCAGTCGGAACATCCGCTCGTCGGGGTCCACCCCTGGCTGTTCCGACGTCATCCCTCGAATCGATCCCTGGGGGCGAGGTCGAGGCAGAGGGCGCAGTCGCTCGGCCGAGGAAGCGAGCCGATGTGGATCGACCGGTCGAGGAAGTGGTCGGCGCCGCAAACGGCGAGCACCAGGTTCGCCACCTGGTCCTCGGGGATGTCGAAGCCGTGCTTGCCGACGGCCCACTTGAGCACCCGCTCCACCTTGGCTGATGGGGGGAAGAGGTGCTCCTTCTCGCCGTTGTGCCGGACGGTCACCTTCAGTCGCCGGCACCGCCCGCGGTGGAGATGCGCGTGCTCACCGATCCCGACTTCGGCCAGCACTGTGTCCGCGTCCAGGGGCTCGTCGCCGTCCTCGACCCAGATCATGTCGCCTTCGGCCTTGCCGCCGGAGGCGAGGATCAACGCCTCGGCGGTCGTGGTGTTGGTGAACTCCACCAGGCGGGGCTCCTCCTCGCCTTCGATGTGCAGGAACAGCTCCATGAGCGACCTCCTCATCCCCCACTCCGAGAAGCGGAGCGGTAGAGTCCTATACGTGTTCGGTTCATCGTATCAGAATGCTGTACCTGGCGGGTAAAGTTTTCTCCGTGCGACATGGAGCTCACCTTCGATCGCGTCGAGCTCGCCGAGGTCTGCAACTCTGCGCCGCTCATGAGAGCGCGTTGGGGTGATGAGGGGTTCGAGGCCGTGGCCCGCCGGCTGGGAGAGTTGGCCGGAATCGAGTCGCTCGCGGACATCACCTACCTACCCGGCGCGCGCATGAGGGGAGACGGTTCGGGCATGATGCTCCTCGGCTTCGGAGCGAGCGTCGTCATACAGGGGATTACGACCGACGATGCGGGTGCTCCTGTGTCCGTGGATGGGGATCGACCCGTGACCTGCTTCAGGGTGCATGAGGTCGAATACTTGGGGAAGGAGAACGTCGATGGTGCCCTCGGCTGACCTCGCCTATCGGCCGGACCACGTCATCGCTCCGGGGGCGACCCTGCGCGACCGGCTCGCGGAGATTGATGTGTCGCAGGCAGAGCTCGCTCTGCGAGCGGGCCTGTCACCGAAGCATGTGAACCAGATCGTCCAGGGCCAGGCATCGATCACGCCGGAGACGGCCCTCATCCTCGAGCGGGTGACGGGGACGCCGGCGAGGATCTGGAGCGCGCTCGAATCACGCTACCGCCAAGCCAAGATGAGGGAGCAGGCCAGAACGCTGTCGCCCGAGGACGTCGCGTGGGTGGATTCCCTCCCTACCGCGAGCCTTCAGAAGATGGGCTATCTCCCCTCAGCGATCCCTCGCGGCGAGCTGTTCGAGGCGCTCCTCTCGTTCTTCGGCGTCGCCGACCGCGCGGCGTGGGAGCGCCTCTGGCTGCAGCCGGTGGCGAGTTTCAAACGCGCGACGGCGTTCAAGAGCGATGGACCGATCGTCGCGACCTGGCTCCGCTTGGGGGAGCTCGATGCACGAGACATCAAGACGGCGAGCTTCAACGCCTCCGACTTTCGAGCAGCACTCTCGCACATCCGCGGGCTCACTCGAGCGGCCGACTTCTCAGCCGAGTTGGTCGCGGCGTGCGCGAAGGCAGGGGTGGCCCTCGTGTTCGTGCGGGAGATCGGCGGCGAGCGAGCGAGCGGGGCGAGTCGATGGCTCAGTGCGTCCCGTGCCCTCATACAGCTCAGCGACCGCTACAAGCGGGAAGATCATTTCTGGTTCGCCTTCTTCCACGAGGCTGCCCACGTCCTATTGCATTCGAAGAAGCAGACGTTCATCCATGACGGCAGCGAGGATCCGAGACTCGAGGGGGAAGCGAACAGATTCGCGAGTGACGTGCTGATCCCGCGTTCGCAGGCTCATCGCCTTCCGCACCTCACAACTACCTCGGACGTTCTTCTCTTCGCAGATGAGATCGGTATAGCGCCGGGCATCGTCGTCGGGCGACTTCAGCATGATCACTTCTGGTCCTGGAAGCGAGGCAACGATCTCAGGGCCCCTGTCCGGATCGTGTCCTCAGATCGGTAGATTAGATGGCATCGTGGCCAGATTCACCCAGCGGGGTCTCTGCACGTTGGTGTTCCTCCGGGCCTTCATCGCGCAGGACGATTGACGACCTGGCTGGCGACGACCATCGGTTCATCGCCCAAGCGTTCTGCAACACGCCGAACGTACTGATCATGGTCTGCGAGTCGACGGCAACAGGCCGCATCGCACCGGGGTGTTCGCGTTTCGTGCCGGCTATACACAACGCCACTTGACTGGCGCGTACCCACGGGTGCGCGCAGAAGCATGCCTCCATCCGTCCCCCCGAGGAGGCTTGAGTTCCGGAGAACTCGGCAGGCCCGTCATCTACCTACGCAGTATTCCTCGCTGGCGCTATCACGCCGCCCACACGCTGCCACGTCGACAACACGATAACCCCCGCCCTGATCGCCGTTAACCGAGAAGAGGATGGACCGATCTGCATCCGTCGTCGAGCAGGTGAGGCTGGTCCGGTTCACCCAACTGCAGTAGTCGGGAGGCGGATAGCGTGGCTCCCAGCGGATCGCGAAGAGCGTTGCGGCGGCGGTCTTCGTGGCAACGATGCCGGCATCGGACCTGTTGAAGGTGCGCCAGTCATCGTAGAGCCGTTGCGCGGTCACGAGAGCGGCCGCTGGATACGCGTTCGTCGTCGCGGGTACCGACGTTCCACCCGGGCTCGCTGGAGAGGTCGGAGCCTTCGCGCACGAGACGGCGAGCGAGAGCGCGATCAGCGCCATCGCGCAGCCGGCAGCGCGCGCGCCGAGAAGACGGGTCCCGCTCACGGTGGATGAATCGGCTCGGTGCTCTCTAACCTTGAGGTGCTTAGGTTGCCAATTGCCCGGTCCCCACGTGTGGGGCCTACGCGATGCGTATCCTTTCATCGCCGGCCTCGGTCAGGCCTGAGAGCAAAGAAACAGACCTGCTGGGACCATTCGTCCCTTGCCAGGCCCGTATAGACATCCAAGATCTCGGCAGGATCCCCGGTAACGCCGACGTATCGAGCGACGAACGCCCATGCGACGGTCTCGGTCGGATTGTGCTTGGGGAATATCCGCAGGCAATCGAGTGCGATGCCCGGAATGATGAGTCGTACGGCTGTGCCGTGGCAAGGGCCACCAGCACGATAGAAGTCCATGGTGTCATACGCCGCCGAGTACAGCTGCCCGAGCGCATCACAGGCCGCACTGAGGTTCGGACAGAGTCCAGATGGGTCCGGTTGAGTAAGTGGTTGATTGTCGCCGTACGGATACGGTGATGTCAGTGGAGACGCGTGGGCTGAACCGAGTGGATCTGCCTGGTTGAATCGTCCGAGCGAAGGGTCGTAAACACGAGCCCGCAGGTCGTACAGGCTCGAAGCCGAGTCGAGGAGCTGTCCATTGAATCGCATCACGTTCGTCGGGGGGCTCCCGCCCGAGGAGGTCGCCGAGGTCGCGACCCCGAACGCGTCATAGGCGTACGTCCACCGGGTCGCGCCGCCTGAGGTCGTGATGTTCGCGACGTTGCCGTACGCGTCCAGGTGGTCGTAGTACGTCGATCCGGCACCTGTCGTCATCGAGTCCAGGCCCTGGCCGTGCGCGTAGTCCCGGAGCGTCGATCCGGAGCCATCGGCCTCGGTGGCGAGGAGCGCCAGCGGCTGGTTCGTGTCCCAGCGGTAGTTCGTCGTCGATCCTCCCGTGGTGGCGGCCTGCAGGCGGTTGCCGTCGCCATCGTAGGTGTAGTTCGTCGTGGTGCCCGACACCGTGGCTGACGTCATGCGGTTCGCGAGGTCGTAGGCGTAGCTCGTCGATCCGGCGGCCGTCTCGTTGCCGTTGTCTTCGAACGTGTAGGTCGTACCGCCAGAGGGCGTCGAGGAGCACGTGTTCGATGACGTCCCCACGTAAGTCCAGCACAGCTGATCGTCGTCGTTGTAACGGTAGGTCGTCGTGGTGTTCGCAGCGCCGTGCGCGACCATCGACGTCCGGTTCCCGACGTGATCGTACGCGTAGGTCTTGCCCAGCCAGGACCCGCTGCAGCCCGACGCGGTGCAGGACCCGGTCAGCCGGTCGTAGGCGTCGTACGTGTAATACGTGGTCGCGGTCGAACCCGCGGAGAGTGCGGTCAGGCTCGCGGGGTTGCCGACCCCGTCGAGGGAGCCGAACGAGTAGCTCGACAGCGTCGTGCCGCCGCTCGCATTCGACACCGCCGTGAGTCGGTCGTCGAGGTCGTAGGTGAGCGTCGCCACGTAGCCGTTCGCGGTCGGCTCGGTCTTCGTCGTCAGGTCGTTCGCCTCGTCGTAGGCGTACCGCGTGGCCATGCCGCCGCTCCAACCCGACGGGACGCTTCCGAGCCGGAGCGCGCAGAGGCGATCGTCGTCGTCGTAGGCGTACCCGCGGATCGCACCGTCCGGGAACGTGACCTTCTTGAGCTGGCTCCCCGGGTAGTACTCGTAGGTGAAGCTCCCCGAGTGCGGCGAGGAGCAGACGTTCGAGTAGCTCCCCGCATAGATCCAGCACGCCTCGTTCAGCGTGTCGTACTGATAGCTCGTGACGTTCGAGCCGGTCGTCATCGACGTCCGGTTGCCGTCGGCGTCGTAGGCGAAGGAGGCGTCCGGCGTCGCGCTCCCGCTGTAGTCGATCGAGTCTAGGCGCGCCGCCGCGTCGTAGCCGTAGGTGGCCGTCCCGGTGCTCGGCAGCGTCTTCACGTGCACGAGGCCGTCGTCCCAGTAAGAGTACGACCAGGCCTTGCTCCGGGGCGAGGTCGTCGACGTCAGGCGGTCCGCGTCGTCGTAGTCGTAGTCCCAGGTCCGGCCCTCGGCATCGGTGCGGCTCGTCATGTTGCCGTCCTCGTCGTAGTCGTAGCTCGTCAGACTGGTCGACGGTGCCGCTCCGCAGGTCGTGGCGGCCGAGTCGGGGCCGATCACGCACGCGAGGTCGTTCGCCTCGTCGTAGTCGTAGTGCACGACGTGGGTGTTGCCGTCGGTCCGAGACGTTAGGTTGCCGACCGGGTCGAAGCCGTAGGAGGTCTGGTTCGCGACCGGGTCCTCCACGCTCGTGAGATGGTTCGCGTCGTCGTAGCCGTAGTCCCAGGTGTGGGTGCCGAGGTTCGAGCAGGTCTCGGTGCCCGGTGCCCTGGGGTCGATCATGTGGGTCATCCGTCCGCCGGCGTCGTAGCAGTACCGGGTCGCGTTGCCGAGGTCGGTCGTCAGGGAGGTCAGATCGCCCATCGCATCGTAGCCGTAGCTCGTGGTGCTCCCGTTCGGGTCGGTCATCGACGTCGGCAGGCCCGTCGTGCCGTCTGGCGCGTAGGTGACCTTGTACGCCTGGCTGGTGGCCGAGCACGTGGTGCCGGACGGGACGCTCGGGAGCAGCGTGCAGGTGAGGTTGCCGTCGGAGTCGTACTCGTAGCGCGTCACGAGGCCGCGCCCGTCGGTGAAGTCCTTGAGGGTGTTCTCGGGGTGGTTGTACTCCCAGGTCTCGACGTCGCCGAGCGATGCGTCGGCGTCGTGCTCGACGAAGTTCCCGTCCGAGTCGTAGACGTCGATCGTCAAGTAGCAGGTCGCGCCTGCCGGACATTCGCCGATCGCGTGGGCTTCGCCCGCGCAGCCGTCACGGCAGACGGTCGTCGTCGTGCCGTTGAGGTCGCCGTCGTAGCCGTAGATCGTGAGGTCGCCGTAGGGATCCTCCACCTGCTGGAGCGCACCGTCCGAGTACGTGTAGCTCCAGTCGTGGCCACGCGCGTCGGTGAACGTCGCCGTCTGGGTCTTCGGATCCCAGTCGAAGTACATGTCGTTGCCCCGGGCGTCGGTCTGCTGGGTGACCCGGCCAGCCGATCCGTAGACGTTGTGCGCGACGTCGTTGCCGTTCTGGTCGGTGACGGTCTTTAGCAGGTCCGGGATCCCGCCACCGTCCGAGGTCGTCGTGTACGCGTATTCGGTCGTGTTGCCCCGCAGGTCCGTCACCTGGTCCAGGCGACCCGATCCGTCGTAGTGGTAGTCCACCTCCCGCGAGAGCGGCAGGTTCATCTCGATCAGGCGTCCGCTCGAGTACGTGAGCGTCGCGGACCAGGTGGAGCCGTTGCCGTTGATCGCCGACATCCGTCCGCTCGAGTACGAGAACGTGAGCCCTTGCCCGTTGCGGTCGGCGATCGCCGTGATCTGACCCGTGGAGTTGAACGTCTGGGTCGTGAGGTCGTGCATCGTGAGCGTGTAGGTGCCGTTCGAGTTGCGCACGAGGCCGTCGCGCACCCCGACGTCGGGCTCGAACGCGAGCCCGGCCGTGCACGGCGACGTGCCGCTCGGGCAGGCGAAGCCCAGCTGTTGGCCGTCGCTCGTGTGCAGCGTGACGTCGCCGTCCCAGGTGACGCCCAGCCCGAGCCAGATGTTGTAGGTCGAGGTCCACCCCCGGCTCATGGGGATCGGCGTGCCCGATGTCGCGGTGCCGTCAGCGGAGTTGTAGCTGCGCACGAACGCGAAGGGCACCCCGATGTTCGGCATCGTCGCGTCGGTGAACGACTCATAGAAGTTGCCGTTCGCGAGATTACATGGGTCACCCTGCATACCTGTTGGACCTCCATGATGCGCTGCATCAGTGCCACGAAGGCAGCCGAGTTGTTGTCCTATCGGAACAGCAGGGTTCGCGTTGTATCGTAGATACACCTGATCGATATTCGTCGGATCGGAGGCCACGAAGCCTCCCGAGCCGGCGTTGAACGCGACGTAGCGGCCGTCCGCGGAGGCGACGCCGAACGCGTCGACGAAGGCGAGTCCGACCGGCTCGCCGTCGACGTCGCTGTTGGCGACGTCGACGGCGGCGCTCTGGACGGCCGTAGTGCCGTCGAGCACGGTCCGAAGGTCCGTGATGAACAGGTCGGGCACGCTGTTGGAGTCGTTGCCGACGACGCGGTCGTCGTAAGTGCCGTGGATCAGGTAGCTCCCGTTCGCGGTGATCACGGGACGGTCGTCCGCGCCGCTGTTCTGCTGCGGACCGTGCGAGCCCACAGGCGAGCCGTCGGCTTCGCGCGAGGCGAGCACGACCGTGCCGGTGCTGAGGTCTTTCACGTAGTCCTCGTTGCACTTGCCGCCGCCCGAGTCGCACCCGGGCAGCGTGTAGCCGAGCTTGACCGACGGCGTGCTGAACGCGACGTAGCGTCCGTCCGGCGTGATGGACCCGGCGTTCGCGATCTTGTCCATCCCGTGGGTCGATCCGGACTCCTCGTAGGTGTCGACCTGGATCGTCGGCCCGCTCGGGAGCGTGCGCAGGAAGACGTCGGAGGAACCGGAGTTGCCGTCGGACAGGCTCGTGAGGTTCGTCGCCTCGGATTCGAACAGCACCTCGCCGCCGTCGCTGGTGAACGCCGGGATCGTAGGCAGCAGGCTGTCGGCGTTCCCGGGCGTGCTGGTCGTGCTGATCGATACGAGCGATGGCGTGGACGAGGACTGCACGCCGCGCGCGAAGACGTTCGTGTGCCCGTTGGTGCCCGAGACGAAGTTCGTCGCGGCCGAGGTGAACGCGACGTCGGAGCCGTCCGGGGAGATCCTGGGGTTCGTGCTGTCCGCGTCGCCGGGCGTCGGCGGGGTCCCGGACACTGCCGAGACCCGCACGATCGTCCCCGACTGCAGGTCCTTGACGTAGGCCTCCCAGTGGTGCGCGGAGCCGCCGTTGCTCACCAGCGCGTCGTTCTTGGACTGGAACGCGACGTAGCGCCCGTCGGCGGAGATCGACGGGTTCGTCGATGGGCACGTCGTGGCGTTGCTGCACGTGACGTCGCTGACGGCGCTCGTGGTCCCGCCGAGCGTGTCGCGGACGTAGACGTTCTGGATCGCGGTCGACGGTCCGGCGCTGACGACGTTCGGAGCCGTCGAGCTGAACGCGACGTAACGGCCGTCGTCGGAGATCGACTGGTTGCCCGTCGTGTAGTCATCCTGATTGATGTTGTCGCCGACCGGAACGTCGTCCTTGTCGAGCGAGGCCACGGCGGTCCAGGCGCCCATCGCGTCCGACGTGATGTGTGCGCCGTGGTGCGCGCGGAGCGGCGGCCTCGCCCGGGAGGCGGCTCCAACTACGGCTACGGCTACGACGGCGCCGGGAACCGGACGTCCATCGCTCAGACGAGCCACACGACGATCACGGTGTCCTACGACTCGGCCGGGCTCCTCGATCACGCGGACCAGGGCTCGGCCCACACGAACTACACGACCGACGAATCCGGGCGCCTGACGGCCGTGAGCGGATCGAACCCGGTCGAGGGAACCGTCACCGACGCGCTCACCTACGACACGTGGGGACGCCTCACCCAGGCCGTGCCCTCCTCCGGCACGATCACGTACTACGTCGACCCGATCGACCGCACGGTCGCGCGCATCGCCGGGTCCACCACGACGACGAACGCCTACGTGGGCACCGGCGAGCAGGTCGCGACCGCCCTCACCGGCACGACCACGACGAGCTACGCCTGGACCCCCGGAGGACCTTACGCCCAGAAGGTCGGAAGCTCGGGGAACGTCCGCTACCCACTCACGAACCTCCACTCCGACATCGTCGGGCTCGTCAGCGACAACGGGACGCCGGTCGGATCCCAGGGCTACGGTGCGTGGGGGGACCGTCGCTCCGGGGACACCTCGGGCGAGCAGTCGGCGCTCGGCTACCAGGGCGATCCGACCGACGCCTCGACGGGCCTGGTCGACATGGTGGCTCGGAACTACGACCCCTCGCTCGGGCGGTTCACCAGCCAGGATCCGCTGTTCGGCGACCAGTCGCACCCCACCAGCCTGAACGGGTTCACCTACGGCTACGACGACCCGGTGAGCCTGACCGACCCGGATGGCCTGTGCCCGTGGGGCTACGTGTGCATCGACGGGGTGTACTACAAGACCTGGCGTTACCACCCGCAGTGGGCCACGTCGCACTCGATCTCCTACGACTCGATCTGGAACCCGACCGCGGCCCAGCAGCGGTACATCGCCAGCTTCACGGCGCCTCCACCACCGCCTGCACCGCCGCCGCCACCACCCACGGCCGTGAAGCCTTCAAGTGGATGTGGGTTCCTCGGGCTGAGCTGCGCCGGGCGGGCTGCATCGAACGCGTGGCACGCTACGACGCACGTTGTTGGTAGCGGCCTGAAATGGGCCTGGGATAATAGGTGGCTGATTGGAGGGCTAGCCGTCTCAGCGACCTGCATCGTCCAACCGGAGTTATGCTTGTTTGCCGGTGCTGCACTCTTCGTAGCCAAGGAGGGTGAAGTAGTGCATCAGAACGGGGGGCTTCGGGCCGTAACATCGGGGAGGTTCTGGGCGGATACTGGGTGGAACGCGGTGAGCTCTTGGGTATTCGCTTCGGCCGGCGCTGGCGCGTCAGCGATACCAGGGGCGATCGGCTACGTCATCCGCGGGGAAATGGAGGTACCGAACATGGTATGTAGCCTGAATGGTCGGTGCTCCTCGCCTCAATACCCACGATGAGGATGACCGGAGAGTGAGACCTGCTGCCGCGCCCGTCAAGTATCAGTATCGGCCTGGTGCGATAGGCATCGCCTGTCTGGGAGTCGCGCTATTCGGGATTATGATGGCATACGCGCTCGCGGCGAATGATGCCGGTGAGGCGACGCTGGACGCCGCTGTGGGTATCCTTGCTGCTGGCTTCTTCCTCGGCCGCGGCGCGCGGTCCGGCGTGATTGTCAAGGACAGGAGCGTCGCGATTATCAATCCGACCCGAACGATTCGTTTGCAATGCGACGACATAGTGCATGTGTCGTTGGGTTCGACCTTCTACTATCCCAAGGTCGCCTTCGCTGAACTTCGCGATGGCAGGGTCATTCGGATCTTCGGAATCCAAGGGCCGGGACCGTTGATTCGGCCACACAGTCAAGCTGCAGAGGATCTGGTCCAACGGCTGAACGATCAGCTCACAAGATGCCGAGGGCAAGCGGGCGAAGGACATGATGAGCGGCGTTGAGGAGGTCTCCGTTGGCTTCTGAGGCCGCCGCATCTCCCGGGTACCCCGGGCCTTGACTAGCAAAGCTCGTCGGGTGGCCAGGGTTGTCCTACCGGACCTCGACGTCATGAAGCTTCGGCGCTACGCCGAGGCGAAGGTGGCAGGTGCACTTCCACGATCGGATCCGGAATCGAGGTCGAGGTCCGTAGGCGCGCCGTCACCATCCGTCGTGCGTCGGCCCCCCTTGGCGGCCGAACTACGGGCCAGGGTGGAGCTGCACCATGTGCTCGGTTCCCCACGACCCTCCACCGGCCTGTGGACGCTCTACGGGTCGGACCGGAACCAACGCTGGATGTAGCGGTTGCCCGCCCGGTAGGTCCTTCCGGCGAAGCTCACCGAGCCCGAGGGGTCCACCTTGCGCAGGACCTCCGCCCCTGCGGTGGGTCGAGCTGGTCTCGACGCCGTGGCCCGCCGATCCATCCGGTCGTCATCCTGCGCCAGGTGTCGCCGGGCGTGGGTGGCGACCACGACCCCATCGTGGGTGACGTGGAGCAGTCCGTCGGCTGATTCCACCACCACGACCTGCCCCGCCAGGTGCCGCCCCACGTGGTAGCGGTGCGTGAGGATGCTGATCCTGCCCGCGCGGTCCACCCGGCGCGCGACGCTGTGCACCGGGGGAGGCGGCACCTCCTCGGCGAGGGCGTCCGGTGAGACGATCTCGGCCGGGGGCCGCTCGAAGAGCTCGAAGCGTCGGATCGGTGCGACGTCGCCGATCGCCTGGTGCTCCCGGTCGTGGTTGTAGTGCGCCACCCATCCGTCCAGCTCGGCCTGGGCGGCCTCGATCGACACGAACGTCCGGCCGTCGAAGAGCTCCTTCCGCATCGTCTTGTGCAGCCGCTCGATCTTGCCCGTGGTGGTGGGTGAGTACGGAGCGGTCAGGAGGTGGCGGATCCCGTTGCCCCAGGCAGATCCGGTCGAAGGCCACGGTCCCGGGCCGGGGACCGAGCCTGCCGGTGAACACCTTGTCGCCCTCGGTGAGGATCTGCTCGGGGACCCCGTGACGCTCCAGGGCCTCCAGGAGCGCATCGCACACCGGCCTGGCCGTCGCTCGGAGGACCAGCGTGGCGATCACGCAGAACCGGGAGTGGTCGTCGATCCCGGTGATCACCTTGCACTCGGTGCCGTCGTCGAGGAACACCCCGCCCATCACGTCCATCTGCCACAGCTCCATCGGTCGGGAGCGCTCCCAGCGCTTGTAGTCGCTCGGTCGGCGCCGGCGGGGCTTGGGGGAGATCAGCCGGTGCCGCACCAGGCACCGGTAGATCGCCGAGCGCGACGGAGGATCGTCCATCTCCCTGCGCAGCTTGGAGCCGATCGTGCGGGGGCCCCACCCGGGATGGGCCCTGCGAAGCGCCACGATCTCGGCCTCGATCTCCGGAGCCGTCTGGTGGGGACACCGGTCGGGCCTCGAGCTGCGGTCCGCGAGCGCGCCGAGGCCTTCGGTCGCGTAGCGGACCAACCACCGGTGGACCGTCCGTCGATCGACGCCGTAGCGGATGGCGACGTCGGTGATCTTCGCGCCGTCGAGCGCCTCCCGCACCGCCAGGTAGCGCTGCTCAACCACCGACAGCTCCGTGAGCATCTCGGGATCCTCCTTGGCTCGTCCCAGCGCAAGTGAAGATCAGGACCGTGACTGATTGTGGAGCGGGTGGGACACACGTACCGGAGCCGGTGTCGCCCGGGTACCGGAGCCGGGTCGTGGAGTGGGACACGGCTACCGGAGCCGTTGTGGGACAGAGGTGCCGAACTCTCACAGGCGGAACCAAACCTGTTCGGTGCCCTCGGGGTGAATCGAACACCCGACACACGGTTTAGGAAACCGTTGCTCTATCCACTGAGCTACGAGGGCCGAGGGCGGGGCATGCAGAGAACATGGTACGAAACGCGGCTGAGCAGCGCCGATGAGTGATGGATCATCCGCGCGGAGGTCCGCCCGCGCGTGGTCGCACCCCACGGTGAGGAGGCGAGCGTCAGGGCACGTGGTCGATCGGTCGGGGTGAAAGAGCGGAAGAAGATCGGCCGCCTCAGGCGGCGGACAGGATGGCTCTGCGTCGCTCGTAGTGCTCGAGCAACGCGAGGGAGTTCACCATCAGCGCGTAGCCGAGCAGGTTCACGAGCTGACGGGCGTGGCCGAGGGAATGCGCCCTGCCGGGCCACATCGAGTCCACGAGGTCGCGGTTGATGGACTCGGCGTCGTTCCGCGTTCCATACAGCCGATGGAAGTCCGGGTCGGACTGCAGGATCGGTCGGACGTTCTCGGTCCGGTTGAACGTCCTGCTCAGGTCGGAGGAGTTCCCGTGCAGACGGACCGTGACGGTTCCTCCGGAGGGGAGGCGTGGTCGTTGTACCAGCGGTAGGTTCCGGCCTTGTCCCTCAGCCGATGGGTCCCGATCCGCGGCAGCTCGACCAAGGTGAGGTCACCCCCGTCGGTGAGCTCCCCGATCCCGATCGCACCGGCGAGGGGCAAAGCCGTACGGTCGCGGGGGGGCCGTCCGGGAGACGGACGACCTTGTCCTCCACGTACACGCTCTTCTCGACCCGGCGCCCATCGGTTCGCCTGGGCTTCGTCGAACCCTTCTCGGCGGCCGCCACCTTGTTCACCGGCATCAGCCCTATAGCTCGCGGAGGAGCACCTGGTGGCGCACACCCCGCAGGGTGGTGATCGTAGACGAAGCCATGGGCTCCCGGCATCAACGCGGCGAGCCGCCGGAAGCACGCCATCGCTCCGGCCGGTCTGTTCGCCCCCCCGAACTAGGGCCGGGGAACCCCTCCATGGCACCGGTGCCGAGGCGATGGTTGACGTTGACGCCAAGGGATAGTCCTTCGCCGCCAAGAGGGGACGACCGATGAGTCTGGATCCGGACACGCTCACCATGATCCTGGCGGCGCTCCGGGAATTCGCCGCCAGTCGCTTCCCCGATCAGCGCCTCCTGGATCTCGACGAGAAGGACGAAGCCCCGGTCGAGGACCTTCGGGCGATGTGCGGCGAGGACCTCGGGATCCACCTGCTCTTCCTCCCCGAGGCATACGGGGGAATGGGCGGCGGGTCATTCGACGTCTACCGGGTGAGCGAACAGCTGGCCCGGATCGACGTCGGGATCGCCACCGGGGTGTCCGTCGGCTCCCTGGGGAGCGACGTCATCTCCCGCGGGGGGACCGCCCAGCAGCGGAAGGAGTGGCTGACGCGGATCGCGAACGAGGGTCTGCTGTTCGCGTACGGGGCAACCGAGCCGGAGGCTGGGAGCGATCTCGGCGCGCTCACGACAACGGCCCTGCCGGTGGTGGACGAGGGCCGTGTCGCCGGATACCGCATCACCGGCAGGAAGCAGTGGATATCGAACGGTGGCATCGCCGACGCGTACTCGATCTTGGCCAACGCGCCGGGAGGGCCGACGTGGTTCGTGGTAGATGCTGGCGCTCTCGGGTTCGAACACGGCAAGCCCGAGGACAAGCAGGGACTCCGGACCTCGAACACCGCGGCCCTGTTCCTCGACGACGTCTTCGTGGACGCCGACCGTCGGGTTGGCGAGGTGGAGGGGCAGGGCCTGCTCGTAGCCCAGACCGTGTTCGGTTACAGCCGGCTGATGGTGGCGGCGCTGGGACTGGGTGCCGGGTGGGCTGCGCTCGACCGGGCCATCCCGTACTCCGTGACGCGGATCCAGGCGGGTGGGCCGCTCTCTGAGAAACAGGCCTACACACACAAGCTGATCGTTCCGCACGTGGTCCGGCTGGAGGCGGCCCGCTCGTGCATCGAGGAGTCGGCCGAGCGCATCGACTCCGGCGAGGGTTCGTTGAACACCGAGGGGGCTATCGCCAAGTTCATGGCCACCGAGGCCGGCCACGCCGCGGCCGACGCGTCGATCCAGGCCCTCGGTGGCTACGGCTATGTGCGGGAGTACATGGTCGAGAAGATCACCCGGGACGTTCGGATCACCAGGATCTTCGAAGGCACCTCCGAGATCATGGAGATGACCATCGCCCGCGACCGGTGGCAGCAGCACCTCAAGTCTCATGGACGCTATTACCTCGACGAGGCGGCCCGGATGGAGACGGTGCACGCGTCACATCCCGACGTTGGCGCGGACGTCGCCGCGCTTGGATTCCGCTCGCTGGCGGCTCTCATGGAGCGGGCTCGGGTCGAGCGCCTCACTCGCAACCAGCACGTCCTCTTCCGCCTGGGCGAGTTGGTCGCGTACGGCGAATGCGCCGGAAGCCTCTCGCGTCGGGCGGCCAGGTCGGCCGACGGTGAACTGCACCCCAAGGCCGATACACGCTTCTCGACACCGGCTCTGGCCGCGTTGGCCCGGATCTTCGCCCGGGAGGCCGCGCTGAGGATCGCCCAGGACGGCCTGCGCTGGATCGTGGGGACGGCAGGGCCGGCCGGAAGGGATCTCGCGGCGATCCAACAGGCTCTGGGGCTATCGGCCATCCACGCGGCACAGCAGGGGCTCCTGATCGACATGGACTTCGTCGCCGACGTGCTGTACGGGCGGACGGCGGCTGGAGCGGGATCGGATACAAGGGCAGAGGGGCGGGCATCATGAACGAGACCCGAGGCACTGAAGTAGCCGTCGTCGGCTTGGGAGCGATCCTGCCGGATGCGCCGGATGCGCCGGCCTTCTGGCGGAACGTGATCGAAGAGCGCTACAGCATCACCGAGGTCCCGAAGGAGCGGTGGGACCCAGATCTCTACTACGACCCGGATCCCAGGGCACCCTACAAGACCCACTCGAGGATCGGCGGCTGGGTGCGGGAAGGCGAGTGGGATTGGGATCCGTTCGGCTGGCATCTTCCGATCCCACCCGCCGTCAGCGACTCCATGGAGGACTCGCAGAAGTGGGCGATCGCCTGTACGCGGGAGGCGCTCGCCGACTACGGGTACCCGAGGCGTCCGCTCGATACCGAGCGAACCGCGGTCATACTGGGCAACGCTCTGGCCGGGGATGAGCAGTTCGTGACCGCCCTTCGGATCCTCTACCCGGAGTTCGCGGAAGAGCTTGCGCGCGCGCCGGCTCTCCTGACGCTGCCGCCCGATGTTCGCGCGGCGATCCTCGAGGACGTCCACGGTGGTGTGGTCGGGCCGTTCCGCGACGTCACCGGAGACGCGGTCCTCGGGCAGCTCAGCAACATCCTGGCCGGGCGGGTGGCGAACCTGTTCGATCTGCACGGCCCGAACTACACCATGGACGCGGCATGCGCCTCGGCGCTCGCGGCGATGAACGCTTCGGTGAAGGGTTTGGCCGATGGCGATTTCGACGTGGCTCTCACCGGCGGGATCGACGGGAACATGGGGCCCGTTCCCTTCGTGAAGTTCAGCAAGCTCGGCGCCCTCTCCGCGACCGGGACCCGACCGTACGACGAGGGCGCCGACGGGTTCGTCATGGGCGAGGGAGCGGCGGTCTTCCTGCTGAAGCGCCTGGCGGACGCAGAGCGGGACGGCGACCGGATCCACGCCGTGATCCGGGGGCTCGCAGGATCGAGCGATGGCAGGGGCAGGGGCCTGACGGCGCCGAATCCCGTGGGCCAGCGCCTGGCTGTGGAGTGGGCCTGGGAGCGTGCTGGGCTCACGCCGGCCACGGTCGGGCTCATCGAGGGCCACGGTACCTCCACGGCCCTGGGCGACGTGGTCGAGATGGAGAGCCTCAATGAGGTGTTCGGCCCGCTGGATCTGCCCGTGGCCTCGATCGCCCTGGGATCGGCCAAGTCGAATATCGGCCACCTGAAGGCAGCGGCCGGCGCTGCCGGGCTGCTCAAGGCGGTGTTCGCGCTGCGGGAGAAGGTGCTGCCGCCCAGCATCAACTTCGACCGGCCCAACCCGAACGTCGACTGGTCCCATTCACCGTTCTTCGTGAACACCGGATCGCGGGACTGGGACGTTCCGGCCGGCGGCCTCCGCCGGGCCGGGGTGAGCGCGTTCGGCTTCGGGGGGACCAACTTCCACGCGGTCCTGGAGGAGTACGTGCCCGGAGGATCGAACGGGATCGGGCGCAAGTCGTTCGCGGTGACTGAGGGCGAGGCCCGAGCGCTCGGCCGTAACGTGGAGCAGCCGGTCGTACCCAGGTCCCCCCTGCGGGGAGCGCTGGTGATCGGGGCCGGCTCGACAGCCGAGCTGGTGACCCGGCTGCGCTCCATCGAGGCGGAGGTCGGTTCAGGACGTGGTCCCGTACCAGGGCCGCCGCTCGAGGCCGAGCTTCGTGCTCCGGAGCGCGTCGCGATCGACTTCGGCGACGGGGTCGAGCTCAAGGAGAAGGTCGGGCTCGCACTCCATGCCCTTAGCGCGGAGAACCCGGCTGAGTGGCGGGCGCTCCGGGGCAGGGGCATCTTCCGGGCAAGCGGTCCGGCTCCCAAGGTGGCGTTCCTCTACACGGGCCAAGGCTCCCAGTACGTGAACATGCTGGCGACACTCCGCGCCTCCGAGGCCGTCGTGCGGGAGGTCTTCGACGAAGCCGACCGGGTGACGACCCCTCTTCTGGGAAAGCCCCTGAGCCGGTTCATCTTCGTCGAAGGAACCGACACCAGGACCCTGGAAGAGGCTGAAGCGGATCTGACCCAGACGGACGTGACCCAGCCGGCTGTTCTTGCCGCCGACCTCGCGCTGGACAGGCTGCTCGGCGGATTCGGCATCGCACCGGACATGGTCATGGGGCACAGCTTGGGCGAGTACGCCGCGTTGGTGGGGGCCGGGTGCCTCACGTTCGAGGGCGCCGCGCGCGCGGTGAGCGCGCGCGGCCGGGCGGTAGCGAGCCTCGCGGTCGAGGACCGAGGGCGGATGGCCGCCGTGTTCGCCCCGATCCCGGAGGTTGACCGGATCCTTCGCGGCGTCGACGGATATGTGATCGTTGCCAATTTCAATAGCAACAACCAAGCTGTGATCAGCGGGGCGAGCGAGGCGGTGGAGCGAGCCACGCATGCCTTCGAGGCAGCCGGGCACCGGGTCGTGCCGCTTCCGATCAGCCATGCCTTTCACACCCGGATCGTGGCTCCGGCGAGCGAGCCGCTCCGGCAGGCACTGGCCGCTCTCGACCTGCAGCCCGCGAGGCTGCCCATCGTCGCGAATGTATCCGGTGAGTTCTACCCGGCGGGACCGGACGCGGTCTCCCGGATGCTCGACATGCTGGCCTCCCAGATCGCCTCCCCGGTGCAGTTCGTGAAGGGCCTCCAGACGCTATACGAAGCGGGCGCGCGGGTCTTCGTCGAGCTGGGTCCGAAGTCGGCGGTCTGCGCTTTCGTCCAGGACGTGCTCGGCGATCGGATGGATATCCTCGCATTGTCCACGAATCACCCGAAGCTCGGCGACGCGGTCTCGTTCAATCACGCCCTGTGCGGCCTGTACGCCGCAGGGCTGGGGACCGGCCTCCCGGCCACGGAGGAGGCCCCGACCGAGCTGCGCGCCGAGGAGCCGATCTCGGAGGCTCCCCTGCGCGCCGAGGACGTCGAGGAACGGGTGCTGGCGCTGGTGGCGGAGAAGACCGGCTACCCGCAGGACATGCTCGACGTCGACCTCGACCTGGAGGCGGACCTCGGGATCGACACCGTGAAGCAGGCGGAGGTCTTCGCCTCGATGCGGGAGGCGTACGCCATCCCCCGTGACGACACCGTCAAGATGCGGGACTTCCCGACCCTCGCCCACATCATCCGGTTCATCGAGGAGCGGGCCGCCGTCCCGGTGATCGAGCCGGTGCGACAGCCGGCTGCTGCGGTGCCGGCCGCGCAGGCGGCTCCTCCCGAGGAGGTCTTCGTGGAGGAGGCCCCGACCGAGCTGCGCGCCGAGGAGCCGATCTCGGAGGCTCCCCTGCGCGCCGAGGACGTCGAGGAACGGGTGCTGGCGCTGGTGGCGGAGAAGACCGGCTACCCGCAGGACATGCTCGACGTCGACCTCGACCTGGAGGCGGACCTCGGGATCGACACCGTGAAGCAGGCGGAGGTCTTCGCCTCGATGCGGGAGGCGTACGCCATCCCCCGTGACGACACCGTCAAGATGCGGGACTTCCCGACCCTCGCCCACATCATCCGGTTCATCGAGGAGCGGGCCGCCGTCCCGGTGATCGAGCCGGTGCGACAGCCGGCTGCTGCGGTGCCGGCCGCGCAGGCGGCTCCTCCCGAGGAGGTCTTCGTGGAGGAGGCCCCGACCGAGCTGCGCGCCGAGGAGCCGATCTCGGAGGCTCCCCTGCGCGCCGAGGACGTCGAGGAACGGGTGCTGGCGCTGGTGGCGGAGAAGACCGGCTACCCGCAGGACATGCTCGACGTCGACCTCGACCTGGAGGCGGACCTCGGGATCGACACCGTGAAGCAGGCGGAGGTCTTCGCCTCGATGCGGGAGGCGTACGCCATCCCCCGTGACGACACCGTCAAGATGCGGGACTTCCCGACCCTCGCCCACATCATCCGGTTCATCGAGGAGCGGGCCGCCGTCCCGGTGATCGAGCCGGTGCGACAGCCGGCTGCTGCGGTGCCGGCACGGGCATTGGCCAGCCTAGAGCCTGCTGATGCCCTTCCGCGCCGCGTTCCTCTTCCGGTCCTGCGGCCCTCCCTTGAGATCTGCAAGCCCACCGGCGTCGTGCTGGCTCCTGGCAGCAGGGTCGTCATCATGCCCGACACCGGTGGCATCGCCGAGGAGTTGATCGGCCTGCTCGAGGACCGTGGCGTCACCCCGCTCGTCGTGGAGGATGCTCCTGATGCCGCGACCCTGCAGCAGCGGCTCGAGTCCTGGGCCGCCGAGGGCGTCATCCAGGGCGTCTACTGGCTGCCCGCATTGGACGAGGAGTCCCCCATCGGCGCCATGGGACCCGATGAGTGGCGGGAGTCCCTTCGCCGCAGGGTGAAGCTCCTCTATACGACCATGCGATCGCTGTACGAGCAGATCGCGGCCCACGGGACCTTCCTCGTCACCGCGACCAGGCTCGGTGGTATGCACGGGTACGACGGAGCGGGCGCCGTGGCCCCCATGGGAGGCGCAGTCACGGGATTCGCCAAAGCCTACAAGCGGGAACGCATCGACCCGTTGGTCAAGACGCTGGACGTGGAGGCGGCCACCGATCCGGGCCTCGTCGCCGAGCTGCTCGTGCAGGAAACGATCCGAGATCCCGGCACCGTCGAGATCGGGTACAGGGACGGGTTGCGGTGGTCGGTCGCTCTGCGGGAGCTTCCCGCGGACGACGGCCAACCCGGCCTTCCGCTCACTCCCGAGACGGTGTTCGTCGTGACCGGGGCGGCGGGGGGGATCGTCTCGGCCATCGTGGCGGACCTCGCCGCTGCATCGGGAGGGATCTTCCACCTCCTGGATCTGGCACCCGAGCCCGACCCGAGCGACCCGGACCTGAACCGGTTCGCCAGTGACCGGGACGGACTGAAGCGCGTCCTCTTCGATCGGATCAAGGCGCGAGGAGAGCGGGCCACTCCCGCGATGGTGGAGCGGGAACTGGCATCCATCGAACGGAAGCATGCCGCGCTGTCGGCGGTCGAGGCCATCCGCTCTTCGGGTGGAACGTCGTGCTACCACGCGCTCGACCTCACCGACGCCGGCGCGGCCGCCGCCGTGATCGATGGGATCCGCCGGCAGCACGGCCGCATCGATGTGCTCATCCATGCGGCAGGCATCGAGATCAGCCACCTCCTCCCGAACAAGGAAGCGCGGGAGTTCGACCTGGTCTTCGACGTGAAGGCCGACGGGTGGTTCAACCTCCTGCATGCCATCGGGGACATGCCGCTCGGGGCCACCGTCGCGTTCACCTCGGTGGCCGGGCGCTTCGGCAACACGGGACAGACGGATTATGCGGCCGCGAACGACCTGCTGTGCAAGTGCACCTCGAGCCTCCGGAACACCCGTCCTGGGACGCGCGGCATCGCCATCGACTGGACGGCCTGGGCGGACATCGGGATGGCCACCCGCGGTTCGATCCCGAAGGTGATGGAGGCGGCCGGCATCGACATGATGCTGCCGATGACCGGCATCCCCGCCGTCCGCCGCGAGCTCGTTGCGGGCGGCACGCGCGGTGAGGTCGTGATCGCCGGAAGTCTCGGGACCCTCACGGAGGATCGGGACGCATCGGGCGGGCTCGACCCCCAGCTCGCCACCGCAGCGGTTGAGGTTGCCGGTGCCAAGGGGCCCATGGTTGGCAGCGTTAGGCGCATGAGCGTGCCCGAGGGGCTGACCGTGGAGACCGTCCTCGACCCGGAGGCCCAGCCGTTCTTGTGGGACCACCGGATGGACGGGACCGCACTGCTTCCCGGGGTGATGGGAGCCGAAGCGTTCGCGGAGCTGGCCCGCATCGCCCTCCCGGATTGGCGGGTTGCCGCCGTCGAGGACATGCGGTTCCAGGCGCCCTTCAAGTTCTACCGGGGCGAACCGCGGACACTTCTCCTCGGCGCCGTCTTCCGGCCCGACGGCCAGGACGTCGTCGCCGAGTGCAAGCTCACGGGTGAACGAACGCTGTCCATGCAGGCGGAGCCACAAGTGACCACCCACTTCACGGGGAACGTGCGCCTGACCCGCGCACCCCTGGAGCCGGCCCGGATCGATGCGGTAGCACTCCCCGAGGGTGCTTTCATCGGGGCTGAGGACATCTACCGTGTCTACTTCCACGGGCCCTCCTACCGGGTGCTCGGTCGAGCGTGGCCGTCGGCCTTGGGGGGCGCCGCGCTGGGGGTCTTCGCCGAGGATCTGCCCCCCGACCACTCGCCGGCGAGCGCACCGCTGGTGGCCTCACCGAGGCTGATCGAGCTCTGCTTCCAGACGATCGGCGTCTGGGAGCTCGCAGAGTTGGGCCGGTTCGCCTTGCCGCGTTCCTTCGAACGGGTCAGCGCGTTCGGTGGCCTCGAAGCTCGGCGACCTCCGCTCGTGGCGGTGGTAACGGCGCGGGACGGTGGCGAGCGGTTCGACGCAACCGTTGTCGACGCCGAGGGCACCATCTGCGTGAAGCTGCAGGGTTATCGCTCGGTCGAGCTCCCGGGGCATGTCGCCGCCAGCGACCTGAGGATCTTCCAGACAGGCCCTCCGCCTGTAGAGGGCCCGTCTGGCTGACATCGGACGGGATCGGCGACGCGCTCGTTGGCGCTCGTCGCTACGAGGGAAGCTAGCCGGCAGCCCGGGCCTGAAGGCGCTGGAGCCCGTCGTAGGCGGCGTACTTGTACGCGTCGGCGCGTGTGGGGAAGTTGAACGTCGTATCGATGAACGCATCGATCGCACCATCCTGGTGCAGCACGGCCTGCGCGACGTGGATCAGCTCGGTCGCCTCCTCGCCCAGGATGTGGGCCCCCAGCAGGCGCCGGTCCGAAGCCCGGAACACCAGCTTCAGCAGACCCTCGGTGGACCCGGCGATGAGCGCCCGGGCGTTGGTCCCGAACGACGAGCGTCCGGTCTCCACGTCCTCGCCGGCGGCGCGGGCGGCCTCCTCGGTGAGGCCGACCATCGATGCCTCCGGAAGCGTGTAGATCCCGGCCGGCACGGCCGTGTCCAGCGTCTCCTTGAACGGGATGTCGAACGCGCGGCACATCGCGACGCGAGCCTGCTCCATGGCCACGGAGGCGAGCCCCGGTGGACCCGTGATGTCACCGGCTGCGTAGATCCCCTCGGCCGTGGTCTGGAAGTTCCCGCCCACGCGCACACGACCGCGGTCGTCCGCCTCGACGCCGGCCTCGGTCAGCCCCAGCCCCTCGACGTTCCCCGCACGCCCCACCGCGTGGAGCACGATCCGGGGTCGGAACACCTCGTCGCCGACGTGGACGATCAAACCCGCGGCGTCCCGGCCGACCGAGTCCACCTGCGCTCCGAGCACGAGCCTGGCGCCGGCCCGCCGCAGGCTCTGCGCGAGTGCCTCCGACATCTCGCCGTCCAGCATCGGTATGAGCCTGGTCCCACGGTCGACGAGCGTGACCTCCGCGCCGAGCGCGGCGAAGATCGATGCGTACTCGCACCCGACGGGGCCGCCTCCGACGACCATCAGGCGTTCGGGCAGCTGTTCGATCGAAAGGACGGTCTCTGAATCGTGAACGTCGGGGTCGTCGAAGGGAACGTTCCCGGGGTGGTGAGGGTGGGAACCGGTCGCCAGCAGGACCACGCGACCTCGGAGGGTCCGCTCGTCGCCCTCTTCGGTCCGAACGACCACCGTCCGGTCCGAGCCCAGTCGCGCCTCGCCGTGCACCAGCTCCACGCCATGCCGCTTCAGGTTGTCTCGAACGGCCGTCGTCATGACCGTCACCACGTTGGTCGTTCGGGCCCGCAGTCGGTCCATGATCAGGTCGGGCGCCAGACTGATGCCGACCCCGTACACGTCGCGGCGCGACCAACCCGTCAGGTAGACCGCCGTGTCCCGCAAGGCCTTCACGGGCACGCCCGAGACGGCGATGGCGGCTCCTCCCGGTTCGGATCGCCGCTCGACCACAGCCACGCGGTGGCCGAAGTAGGCGGCCTGGTTCGCCCCCTTCTCGCCGGCCGGGCCGGAGCCGATCACGACCAGGTCGAAGTCGTCAGCCTCCGTGACGCCCGGGTTCGCCATCGCGGTCGAGGCTATCAGGGCCCTGCGTCCCGCCTTCCACGGCGACGTGCATGTCGTCGGAATGACCCGCGAGGCTCTCTGCGCGCGGCGACGGCCATCGTGAGCCGATTGCCGAGCCTGAGGCAGCAGTAGGCGCCGTCCGCGTGACGAAGATCGTCCCGACGGTCGTCCCGGATCGCTCGGAGACGGGGGCGAGCCCGGACTTCTCCGTCGGCGATGCGATCCGTCGGGTCGAACGCGCCCTGCGCGTGTGCACGGCCACTGTCGACGCGCTGGTCGAGCAGGACCCGGGGATCGACCTGGCGGCGATGGAGGCGCCTGCGCACAAGGTGGTCGCGGAGTCGGCGATGCTGCTCCGCGTCGTCGCTTCGCTGCCGGCGGATCTGGCTCCGGATGTCGCCGTCGCCGTTCAGGAGCTTGGCGCCCGGCTCGCGATCCACGCGAGAACACCTCGGGTGAAGATCGGCTTCGTCCTGCACCCGGCGCTCGCGCGCGACTACGCGGCTGCCCATACGGCGCTGTCCGCTGCAGGCTGGCCGGACCGCGAGGTCGACGCGCTCCTCGAGTCGTCGACCGCAGGATGGACGGCGGTCAGGGAGCGAATGCCTCATCGAGAGCTCGAGCAGGCCTGGCTTGCCAGCCTGCACGGTGGAGAACGACCGCCGGCCGCGATCATCGAGCGAACCGCCATCGGGACCGGCGTGGATCTCCTGTTCGGAAGCAGGGACGACGTCTACGCGCTCACCCAAGCCCTGATGTATGTGACGGATTTCGGATCTCGCGAAGCGAGCCTCGGACGTGGAACCGAGGAGGTGCTCGCCGAGTTCCGCTCCGCCCTTGCCGGCGCGCTCGACGACGATGACTTCGATCTCGCCGGCGAGCTGCTCCTCGCATGGCCGTGGCTGGGCGTCACCTGGGATCCGGTCGCGTCCTTCGCCTTCCGGGTTCTGGCGCGTGTCGAGGACGAGGTCGGGATCCTGCCATCGCTGACCCTGGATGCCGACGGGTACCGAGCCCAGGAGCCGGGAACGCGATCCCAGTACGTGACCGCGTCCACATACCACCCGGCCTACGTGATGGGCCTGCCATGTGCGGCGACGCTCCGCGCCGGGAGGATGCCCTCGGGTCCGGCCGCAGGCGATCCGAGTCAGCGGCCGCTCGTCGCGGCACTCGACCGGGAGATGGCGAAGGACCGTCGTTCCCGGCAGTGGCATCACGACTACGAGGTCCTGACGTTGGATGATCGATGCCCGCTCGCGCCGTTCCTCCTCGACGTCATACTGCGCCGAGCGGCCCGTCGACTCGACTTCGCCGGTCTGCATCGGCTACTCAGCGTCGCGTTCAGCTGTGGGGAGGCGCGCTCGCCCGCGGCCCTCCAGGCTGCCCGTCTCCTCTCGCGAGCCGCGAAGCTCGCCGTCGCGGTGGAGGCGCGCGCCGACGACTAGCAACCGTACGGCGAGTCAAATCCGCTGGTGTAGGCGTGGAGACAAGACCCTCTTCCCGAGGGGCCCTCTGCAGGCCAGCAGGCTCAGCGGTGAAGGCGGTTCCTCAGGGGCGACTCGCTGACATACGCGGACTCACCGGCTCGCGGTGGCCCAGGCAACCACGTGCGCGCTCCCGGACGAGGAGGGGCCGGGCGTCATGCTAGCTGCGGAGTCCCACGAAGGCCCCCATAGCTCTATCGACGTCGATCCCGACCCCTCCGCCTCCGCCGGCTTTCCTCTCGCCGGCCGTCGATGGCAGGCTTGTCCGCGGCGGACGGGTGACGTCGAGGGTGGTCGAGCTTCGCTCGGCCATGACGCGCCCGCCCGCCTCACCTCATCACCTCCAGCGGTCGGGATCGAAGGCCACCTGGTGGCGCACCATGGCGAACGCGACGCGGTTGGCCCGGTGCCCGAGGGCACACGCGACGACGCCCGGACGCTTGCCCCTCGCCTCGAGTTCTCTCGCGTACCGGGCGAAGTCGGGGTGACCCTGGCGCAGGGCCATCCCCAGCTCCAGGATCGCCTCGCGGAGCTCCACCTTGCCCTCCCGGGAGATGCGGGTCCCGGCGCGACGCCTGCCCGCCGACTCATAGAGCCTGGGCACGAGCCCGGAGAGCCGGTAGACCTGCCCGGCGTTGGTGAACCTGTTCGGGTCACCGAGCGCCGCCCCGTAGGATGAGGCCCTGACCACCGCCACCCGCGGCATCGTGGTGAGCACCGCGGCCGGGGTGTGCGGCAGGATCTCCGCCAGCGCCTGCTCCGCGGAGGCGATCTCCCGATCGAGGTAGGCGAGCAGCGCCACGTCGGAGGTCAGCACCCCAGCGTGAACGGCTGCGATGGCCTCTGGCAGGGCGAACGCGCGCCTGGCGGCCTCCACGATCTGTGAGGCCTTGGCCCGACGCAGGACCACCCCACGGTGGCCGCAGAACTCCCGGAGGCGCTCCGGGCCGAGCCGGCGCACGCGGGAGGGATCCATCCCCTCGGCGAGCAGCAGCCGTCCCACCCTGGTGTCCAAGATGTCTTCGAAGCACCCCGACAGCCCGGGGAACACCAGATCCAGCCCCTTGTGGACGTGGTTCTTCACCGCGGTGCGGGCCTTCACCTTGCGCCGGCGGTGCGCGCAGAGCGCGGCCTGGGTCGCCATCGCCTCGTCGAGGTGCCCCACGGGGCGGCCCTTGCCCCGGATCAGCAGCTCCGCCATCGCTCCGAGGTCGCGGGCGTCGGACTTGAGCGAGCGAAGGAGGTCCTGAGCACGGCTCTCCTTGACCTGGGCCGGGTTGAGCACCGAGACATCGAACGCCAGATCGACGAGCCTCGCCAGCAGGCTCTGGTGATAGTGCCCGGCCGACTCCAAGCCGACCCTGACCAAGGTCGACCCCCGCTCGGCCTCGGCGGCGGCGACCGTGCGCACGAACAGCTCGAGGCCTCGCTCGTCGAGGGCGAAGGTGAACGGCGCGACGACCAGCTCGCCGTAGAAGTCGCACACGAGCGCCGCGGCGCTCCGCTTGCCGACGTCGATCGGCACCGCCAAGAGCCGTTCTCGGTCGACCCCCCGGATCCGCTCGACGAACGCTTGCTGCAGGCTTCCTCCGATGTAGCCCATGATCACCTCCCGCGTAGAGGGCTCACCGGCTCCTTCATGCCAGAGCCACGGCCTCAGGTGGTGGAGCTACAGGAGGTGTATCAGCTCCTCGTGCCGCTTCTTCCGCGGTCACTCCCGCGGAAGGTCGTTACAGATGCACACCGCCCACGGCAGGGACCAAGCCGCGTGACACTGTCCGGGCCCACCGCCGTCCGACCTGGTCTTGTCGCGCGCGTACAGCTGGAACGTGTACCCGCAGCACGCCCCACGTTCGAGCGAGAACCCGGCCGGGATCGCGTAGTGCTCGCCCACCGGGATGCTCGGTGCGCACACCGCGTCGAAGATCCGCAGGTCCAGCTTCGTCAGGAGCCCCATCATCTGCGACGGGATCGGGGGGGCGCCGGGCAGCCGCCGACGGCCGGGATCGGCTCGCACCGTGTCCCCGGGTCGCCGACGCGCTGCGTTCCCGCGAACGGATCCGGCCCGTACGAGGCCAGGTCCGGGGTGATCGGCACGCTGATCGACGGACCACCCTGCCGGGTGATCGAGAACGTGTAGAGGTCGAAGTTGTCGCTCGGGTACGAGGTGTCCGCCTCGTCGATGTATTCGTCATAGGCGACCCCCAGCAGGTTGACGGGCCACGGGGTCCCGCACGGGGCGCCGGCCGGAACGAAGGGCGCTCCCAGGTGCAGGTCCGAGCAGCTCGGGAGCCCTTCGATCCCCGCGAACTTCGCATGGATGTCGCTGAACATCGGTTTGTTGTCGAACCACACCTGCTGGGTGTCGTAGTAGACGTTGCCGTCGGTGTCCTCGACGCGCAACAGCAGCGTGTACTTGCCGCTCCGGCACCGGTGGGTCGGATCGGGGCACGCGCCGTCCATCACACCGAGCGGAAGCTGGCTGGCGCTGTCGAAGCAGAAGTCCTGCAGCTTGTAGACGTCGATCGTGGTGTTGAAGATCTGGATGCTCGTCTTGACGAACTGCGTCGTCAGGGCCCGCTCGCCGATCACCCAGTTCCACGGCGCCCGCTTGAGGGATTCGTCGGCCCCGTCGTAGCAGACCGGCGTCGGGAGCATCGACGACGTGAACGCCGCCGGATTGAATCCGACGTCGTTCGGACCCGGCAGGAACCCAAGCCCGTACCGCAGGTCGAAGCACCTGATCTTGCGATCGTTGCAGTCGCCGACGAAGGCACTGCCCTTGACCGTCAGGCAACAGCCCACCGGCACGACCACGCCCGACGGACCGGGGGGGTCGACGATCGGCGCGGTCGACGAGAACGGTCCCGGCGGTGTCTGGACCGGGTAACCGCCGACGCGCGAGATCCACACGAGCTTCTTGAACAGGTCGAACTGGATGCAGCAGCAGTGACGTTCTCCGCCCTCCAGGTGGGAGGAGACGCAGAGCCGAACCTCGTACGAGGACGGCGAGAACGTGGTGGTGTCGATCCATCCAAGCGTGCCCGCCGACACGGGTGACGTGCCTACCGCGCCGCCGCCCGGATAGGACACGCCGGCGCCGCTCCAATCGGCGTCGTCGTCGCAGGCCTGCCCCTCGACCTTGCGCCACTCCAACGTGTAGTGGTCGAACCCGCCCCCGCCGGCGCTCCCGACCACCTCGACCGTCATCCCGCCGAGCTGCTCGTTCAGCTCCTCGTCGGTGCACCCCGTCGGCCGGATCAGGTCGCAGATCAGCGGCGGGCAGAGGCAGATGCAGAACCTCCGGCAGACCAGGTCGCACAGCCAGGCGCACAGCTGATGGCAGAAGGGTTGGATCTTCAGCCGTTCGACGAGCGCGCCGAAGGCCTTGGCGTCCCGCGTGTCGACGGCCCGCACGAGCGCGCCCAATGCATCGGCGTCCTCCGCCAGGCGCTGCGAGACCTCCGCGAACGCGTGGATCTCACCCAGCGTGATCTCGCCCTCGGGTAGCGGACCGCAGAACGTGAAGCAGACGAGGACGCACTCCCAGCTGCAGAACCAGAGGCACAGCCGCACGCACGCTTCGCCGATCCCGAACCCGGTGATGATCTCTTGGGCGCCTTCGCAGTCGCGCTCCTCGAACGCGCCGAAGATCTTTCCGAATCGCTCCTCGTCATCGGCGAGCTTCCCGACGACCTCCCCGGCGGCGCGGAGCTCCTCGAACAGGTTCGGCTGCCGGGCCGGCCGGCCGAGGTCGATCGGCAGGCATAGGAGGTTGCAGACGAGCTCGCATCGCACCGAGCACACCCAGCGGCACAGGAAGTAGCAGAATCGCTCGGCCTTCAGCTCGTCGACGAGCGCGCGGTACGCTTCCGGATCCTCACCCTCGACCGCCGCGGCCAGGCGGCGCAGGAGCCGTTCGTCCGCCGCGATCCTCGCCGTCAGCCGGGCGAACTCGCGCATCTCGGCGACCCCGAAGTCGCCTTCCGGGATCGGGAACGCCGCGCACAGGAGCTTGCAGACGCGCAGGCAGTACTTGCTGGAGAGCCACTCGCAGACCAGATGGCAGCGCTCGGCGACGCCGCCACGCTCGAGGCTCGCCTGGAAGCCCTCCCAGTCGACCGCCCGGAACGTGTCCACGGCTTCGGCGAACACGTCGGCATCGCCGGCGAGCTTGCCGATGGTCTGCCCCATCTCGCGAGCCAGCGCGATGGGATCGTCGGAGGACCGATCGTCGGCCATGGGGAGACGCCCTCCTCTCTGGTGCTACCCGGTCTCGAAGCACCATCCAGGGCGACCGTCACGTGGCCGTCAACGGCGCGTCACGTCGCTGCGTGGTCCGGTTCCTGTCCCGGGCGCGATCCGAGCTCAGGACGCCACGACGTGGAACAGCTTCGAGATCCCCTCGGACGGTTCGATGCCCAGATCGGCCATGAGCAGGTCGGCCAGCGCGCGGTACTGGCGTCGCGCTTCGCCATAGTTGCCCTCCGCGAGGTGCGCCGTGATGAGTGCCCTGTGCGCGCTCTCTCGCAGCGGATCGGCATCGACGGCGGCGAGTCCCGTCTGGACGGCCTGGGCGTAGAACCCGGCCGACACCTGTCGCTCACACAACGACTCCAGCGCATGGAGCCGGAGCTGCCTGAACCGTTCACGTTCGAACGTGATCCAGTCCTCGTACCACCCGGGCAGCAGGTCGCGCGTGAGCAGCGCCGCGTCCACGGACGCGACGTCGACCGACCCCTTGGGCCGGGTCACCGCGTTCGCGAGGACGATCGCGTCCTCCAGATCGACCTCGACGATTGGCGAGAGCCGAACGTTCGAGGGCGTCGCCTGAACGATCTCGTTGCCCGTCGAACGCAACCGCCAGAGCGCAGATCGCAGGTTCCCACCGGCGTGGCGCTCGTCCGAGTTCATCCACAACGTGCCAGCCAACGTCGCCCGCCGGACCGGATGGCGCTTCAGCGCGAGCAACGCGAGGAGGCGTTGAGCGCCCCACGCGAGATCGATCACGCGGTCCCGCCACGAGAGTTCGAACTCACCGACGAGGCGGAGTCTGGTCCGAGCGCCGACGACGTCGACGTCGATGGGTGCGATCCGCGAACCAGGGTCAGCGACAGACCCCGGCCGGCCGGTCCTGCCCGCTCCAGCCATGAACGCCGTCCCTCACAGGGCCCGGCGCGCGGGGCGGGTGGCGGCGGATCGGCGCCGCCGGCCCGCGCTCCTCCGAGCCAGGCCCCCCCGTGTGCGTCCATCGTGTGTACATCTCCCGCGTGCGAAAGGTCAACCCCTATGCGCCGAACGTCCCTGACCTTCCATACGCGTGGGGGAACGGCTACCGTGGCCGCGCGGAGCGTCCGCGAGCGGGAGGTGATCCGCGATGAGGGTCAAGCGGTCCAACAGCCAGACGGTGCAAGCGATCGCCGGGACGTATGCAGTGCTCCTCGGCTTCGACCTCGTCGACCCCGCGGGATGCCTCGGCTTCGGCATCCATCGGACCGATCACACAGAGGACGAGGCGTACTGGCTGCGCGGCATGAAGACGTTCGCCTCCGTCGTCTCGAACCCGGCGCCCGGCATGGACTTCTCGCTGGGCGAGCACCCGGTCCAGGGCTTCCAGTGGGGCGATTACACCGCGAAGCCCGAACACGACTACACCTACCGCGTCGTCGCGTTCGGAGGGCAGCCGGCCCAGCTCGTCCCGATCAGCGAGGTGTCGGTCGAGGTGCGCACCGAGCCGGAGGACGACGGCATGCACGGCATCTGGTTCAACCGAGGCGTCGCGGGCTCGCAGGCGTTCGTGAAGCATTTCGGCGCGTACACGCCGCCGGTCGGAGCGGGCGAGGATCATCCTGCGTTCGCATGGCTCTCGCGCGGCCTCGGCGAGGCGTTCGTTCGATTCGTCGGGCGTGCTGCGGGCGCCGACTGGGGCCTGCGAGGCGCGTTCTACGAGTTCACCTGGGGAACCGCGCTCGGCGCGCTCGCCGGCGCGGTGGCCGCCGGCGCCGACGTGTCGCTCATCGTGCACGGCCGCGACAAGGACCCCGTCGGGGGCGAGGACAAGGACCGCACGGCGGCTGAGAACCGCGAGGCGGTCACGGCGGCGGGCCTGGACGACGTCGTGATCTGGCGGACGGCCGCGAACAAGGGCGCGCTCCAGCACAACAAGTTCCTCGTGCTCACCCACCTCGGTCAGCCCGTTGCGGTGTGGACCGGTTCGACGAACCTGACCCAGGGCGCCGTCTTCGGGCACCTCAACGTCGGGCACCTGATCAGCGACGCGCTCGTCGCGCAGCTGTTCCTCGACTACTGGGCGGCGATCGCCGACCAAGCGAACACGACGGCCGCGATGCGGACGTGGACCGAGGCCAACGACCCGGTCGACCTGAACGCGGACCCGGCGCCCGGGATGACGACGATCCTGTCCCCGCGCGCGACGAACAGCACGTTGCTCGACTGGTACGCCGGGATCTTCGACGGCGCCTCCTCCAGCGCGCACATCACCGGGGCGTTCGGCATCCATCCGGCCTTCCGCGACAAGCTCGCCGTGGATCGGGACGTCGTGCGCACGGTGCTGTTGGATCGGAAGCCGGCCGCGGCTGACGGCCTGCCCGGGCCGGACCCCGACGTCCGGATCTCGTGGGGCGATTACCTCCACCACGCGACGCTCGACCGGTGGGCGCAGGAGCACCTCACCGACTTCAACGCGTGGGTGAAGTTCATCCACACGAAGATCATCCTGGTCGACCCGCTCACCGACGCGCCGACGGTGATCACCGGTTCGGCGAACTACTCGGACAACTCCACGACCGACAACGAGGAGAACTCGGTGGTGATCCGTGGCGGCGGCGCCGGCGACGGCGCGGACGAGGCGAGGCGCGTGGCGGACATCTACCTCACGGAGTACCAGCGCATCTTCATGCACTTCGTGTTCCGGGACGTGGCGAACCGCGATCCGGCGGCCGCGGGCGCGGGGCCCGGTACGGCGCGGCTCGTCGAGGACGACACGTGGTCCGCCCGGTACTACGAGCCACCGGACGGTTGGCGCGCCAAGCAACGACGGACGTTCGCGGGGACGCTGTAGGCCGCGCGTTTCGCGGCGGAAGGCCGGCGGCCTCAGCGGCGACGGACGAGGCGCGCGAGGTACAGCTTCGCGAACTCGAGCGACGGCACCTGCTCGTACCCATCGCTCGCGAACGGCTCGAACGCGTCGAGCATCAGGCCGGTGTTCTCCAGGAGCAACCGGAGGTCCGCGGGCGAGTAGCACCGCAGCGCCTGGGTTCCCGTGGTGGCGTCGTCCCAGAGCGGCGAGGCGCGCACCTGCATGCGGCACGAGTCTGCGTCGAACATCCACTCGTGGGCGCGTTCGCCCTTCGGGAACCGCCCCGGCTGGCGGGGCGGCGGCGCCCATCCCCAGGGCGTCAGCACCTCGATCAGCACGCAGCCGTCGGGTTCGACCCAGTGCGCGACGTGCCGCAGGAGATCCCGCTGCTCGTCGTCCGACCCCGCGCCGAACCCGCCGAAGTACCCGACGACGTCGAACGGCCCGGGGAGGTCGACGCGCGCGAAGTCACCGGCCACCGCGACGACCGAATGCCCCCGCTCTGCCAGCGGCGATGCCCGGTATCCCGCGCCGGTCCCCAGCTCGAGGATCCGCTTCGCACCCGGCCCGACGAGCCGTTCGATCGCCGAGACCTGGCGCTCCGTTCGCGACGCGACATCGGCCTGCGGCTCCGGCTGGCGCCCCAGGCGGACCGGATCGCGTCCGGTGCTCACGTCCCCCAGGTCGGGGAGCCAGACGTCGGGCCGCCGCTCGTCGACGTCGCCGCCGGCCTCCAGGGCGGCGCGGACATCGAGCCCGATCGGCAGGGCGAGCCTCCCGGGCTGAGGTTCCGCGTCGATCGGATCGGGTGCCCATTCGCCCTCGAGGGTCTCGAGGCTGGAGGTGATCGGGACCCCGTAGCGCTCCGACAGCAGCCGGAGCCGGTCCGACGACCACAGATCCGACGTCTGCGGAACGAAGAGCGCGAGCACCCGGCTGAACCGTGACCGCCAGCCCTCGGTGCCGATCAGGACCCGTCCCCACGCTTCGGCGACGCCGAACACGACCGAGGCACCGAGCCCGCTCCAGCCCTGTGGATCGAGGAGCCATGGCTTCTCGGGGTCCGGTTCCTCACCGACCTGTTCGGGGACCCGATGCAAGGCGTAGAAGCCGCAGCTGCAGCCGTGGGCCGGCACGCCCTCCGCGTGGCGCTTCGTCCACGCACGACGGGTCACGCGGCTGACGGGGATCGCGCAGTTGGCCTCGTTCGACAGCGCGTCCCACGGCTGGTCGAACCAGGCCGAATACAGTTCGCCGTTCGGAGACACCCGCCACCAGCGGAACCCGCGCGGCGCGGCCTCGCCGGCCGCGCCGGTGAACTCGCCGGAGACGCTCACCGAGCCGGGTCCTCGACCGGTGCCGGCCGAGCTGGGACCGGCTCGATGATGAAGGGGTCGGGCTCCTCCTCCCGGACGATCTCGACCTCGCGGATGATCTTCCCGATGTCCATCCGTCCCCCTCCCAAGGCTTCCCTGCCGGTGCGTACGCAAAGTCATACCCCTTCCGCGCCCGGAGCGACCTAGGGCGAAAGTCGGTTCTTTGCCTCCAGATGTCCAGGAACGGATGCACGCGGGGTCCGCGCGGGTGACGACGAACGGCGGCGGATCGTCCGCACCGTGTAGCGTCGACGCGGGCGGTGCCGGTCGCCGTGGCCGGCCCGACGAGGAAGGAGCCCCGTGGACTTCTCCTGGAACGAACGGGTCGAGGATCTCCGCGCACGCCTCCTCGCGTTCATGGACGAACGCGTCTACCCGGCGGAAGCCGTCCACCGCGCCCAGATCGAGGCCGCCGGCGATCCGTACGTCTACACGCCCGTGATGGACGACCTCAAGGCCGAAGCCCATGCCCGCGGCCTGTGGAACCTGTTCCTGCCGGATCCTCGGTGGGGCGGCGGACTGTCGAACCTGGAGTACGCGCCCCTGGCCGAGGTCACGGGATGGAGTCCCGCGATCGCCCCGGAGGCGCTGAACTGCTCGGCGCCGGACACGGGGAACATGGAGATCCTCGCGGAGTTCGGCACTTCCGAGCAGCAGGAGCGCTGGCTCCGGCCGCTCCTCGCCGGCGAGATCCGAAGCGGGTTCGCCATGACCGAACCCGACGTGGCGTCCAGCGACGCGGCGAACATCCGGAGCCAGATAGTAAGGCAGGGTGACGAGTACGTGCTCGACGGCCGCAAGTGGTGGACGACCGGCGCGATGAGCCCGCGCTGCAAGGTGCTGATCTTCATGGGTGTCACCGACCCGGACGCCGACCGGTACCGGCGGCAGTCGATGGTGCTGGTGCCGATCGACGCGCCGGGCTTGAGCGTGGAACGCGGGCTGTCGGTGTTCGGCTACACGGGCGGCGGTGGCGACGCGGAGATAGTGTTCGACGACGTCCGCGTGCCGGTGTCGGAGAGCCTGCTGGGCGAGGAGGGCGGCGGGTTCGCGATCGCCCAGGCGCGGCTGGGCCCGGGACGGATCCACCACTGCATGCGCGCGATCGGCATGGCCGAGCGGGCGTTCGACCTGATGTGCCGGCGCGCGATCACCCGGAGCGCGTTCGGCAAGGAGCTCGCGCGCCAGGGCGTGATCCAGCGGTGGATCGCGGAGTCGCGGATCGAGATCGAACAGGCGCGGCTGCTGGTGCTCAAGACCGCGTGGCTGATCGACACTCAGGGGAAGGACGCCGCGCGCGTGGAGGTCAGCGCGATCAAGGCTGCGGTCCCCAGGATGGCGGCGAAGGTGATCGACCGCGCGATCCAGGTGCACGGCGCGGCGGGCGTGTCGCAGGACACGCCGCTCCCGGAGCTGTACGCGTCGGTCCGAACCCTCCGGATCGCGGACGGGCCCGACGAGGTGCACGAGATGGTGATCGCCCGTCGCGAGCTGAAGCGGTTCCTCCCGGGATGAGCGAACCCGGCACGGTGCCGGCGGACGGCGAGGCCGGAACCGCGCGGGCCGTCGACCCGGTGGGCCTCGCCCGGTACCTGTCGGCCGAGGTCCCGGCGTACGCGGGGACGTTCGACCTCGAACGCCTCGGCGACGGTCAGTCGTGCCTGACGTTCCTGGTCCGCGGCGACGGATGGGAGGTCGTGCTCCGCCGGCCGCCGCGCGGGGACCTGCCGCCGACGGCGTTCGACGTGACTCGCGAGTACCGCGTGATGCGTGCGCTCCACGCCGCCGACGCCGGCGTCCCGGTTCCGCGCGTGGTGGCGCTCTGCGAGGACCCGAGCGTGATCGGCGCCCCCTTCTACCTGATGGAGCGGATCGACGGCGCCGTGGTCCGGGGCGAGCTGCCGCGGGGGCTGTCCCGCGAGGTCGATCGCGCCGCGATGGCCGAGCAGCTGCTCGACACGCTCGTCGCGCTGCGAGCCGTGGACTTCGTCGCGGCCGGGCTGGAGCGGTTCGGCAGACCGGACGGCTACCTCGAACGGCAGCTCTGGCGGATGCGTGGCCTCTGGGACATGGCGCGGTTCCGCGAGATCCCGGAGATCGACGAGGTGGGGGTGTGGCTCGGGTCGAACCTCCCGACGCAGCGGCCGGCGGCGATCGTCCACGGTGACTTCAAGCTCGACAACGTCATCTTCGCGCCAACTGCCCCGGTGCGATTGCTGGCGGTCGTGGACTGGGAGATGTCGACGCTGGGCGATCCGCTGGCGGACCTGGGGTGGCTCCTGTACTTCTGGCGCGATCCGGGCGACGAGGCGTTCGGCCTGCGGGTGGCGACCGTGACGGACCTCGCCGGGTTCCCGCGGCGGCGCGAGCTGCTCGAGCGCTACGCGCGGGTGGCGGACCCCGAGCTGGACGAACGGACCGCCCGCTGGTACATGGCGCTCGCCGGCTGGAAGATCGCGATCATCATGGAGGGGTCGTACCGCCGGTTCCTCTCGGGGGTCGGTGACCATCCTGCCTTCGCCGAGCTCGAACGCGCGGTCCCGGCCCTCGCTCGCCGTTCGCTCGCCGCGGCGAGAGGAACGCTCCCTCATTGAGCGGACACCTCGCGCGGTAGGGCGCCATCGGCTATCGTCGGCTATCGTCGGCTCTCGACGGAAGGGGGAACGCACGATGCGTGCACATCTGCTTCGGAGCACCGCGGTCGCACTGGGGACCGTCGCAGCGGTCGCGGTGGCGGCGCTGCCATCGGTCGCGGCGACCGGCGGAACGGGGGCTCGGTCGAGCGCCCACCGGGTCGTGGTTCCGCTGGGGCATTCGATCCAGGCGGCGATCGACCAGTCGCCCCCGGGCACCGTGATCCTGCTGGAGCCGGGCGTGTACAAGGAGAGTATCCAGATCCGCAAGGACCGGATCACCCTGCTCGGGGCCGGCGCCTCGGAGGACGGGACCGTGCTGGTTCCGCCCGACAAGCTGCCGCAGAACCTGTGCCGGAGGGCCACGCACGGCAGCGGGGTCTGCGTGCTCGCGACGCGCGTCAAGCACGGGAAGATCGTCAAGACCGCCGACAAGGACGTGGTCAGCGGCATCCTGTTCAAGGGATGGCCGAGCTTCGGCGTGTTCGCCTACGGGACGACCGCGCTGCGGATCACCAACAACGAGGCCGATGGGAACGGTGAGTACGGGTTCGCCCGTTTCAACTCATCCGGCGGCCTGATCGAGAACAACGTCGCGATGAACGACGGCGAAGCCGGGATCTACGTCGGCGATTCGCCGAACGCGAACGTGGTCGTCCGCGGGAACACCGTCTCGGGCAACCTGTTCGGGTTCTTCTTCCGGCACAGCCGTCACGCGGAGTTCGCCTTCAACAACGCCTCCGGGAACTGCCAGGGCCTGATCGCGCTGGACGACGGCGGGAAGGGCGGCGTGGGTGACGCGAGCATCCATGACAACGTCTTCCACGCGAACAACCTGTCCTGCCCGGACGACCCGACGCTCCAGGGCGGCGGCATCCTCCTGCTGGGGGCGACGAACTCGACGGTCTCGCACAACACGGTCCTCGGGAACCAGGGCAGCGAGGTGAACTCGGGAGGCATCGTCCTGGTGTCGGCGAAGCCGTTCGGAGGGAACTACGACCCGTCGAACGACGCGATCTTGCGCAACACCGCCTACTCGAACCAGCCGGCCGACATCATCTGGGACGGCTCGGGGAGCGGGAACACGTTCGTCGGGAACCACTGCGGAGTGTCGCAGCCCGGCGGGATCTGCTGATCGGGTAGGGCGGTCGCGCCGGCCTGGCGGGGATGGGAGGCGGTCCCGACGAGGTCCGCCTCCCGTCCGCGTCTCGGGTCCCCTCCTTCGAGGGGGAACGTCGTCGCGTCACGGCGCGACGGTCCGCTTCCTGCGATCGGCGCGGAGCGCGGAGGCCGCCAGCGCCGCGTTGACGGCGGTGGCGATCGCGATCAGCCGTTGCTCGGCCGCCGGTCGGTGGACCGGTCGGGCTCGCTGCCGGCCGGCACCGGGCTGCGAAACACGCTCGGCGCGCGGCGTACGCTGGACCGTGTCGCTGTGGAGATCATCGACGCCGCTCGGCGCGAGCGCGGACGTGGCCGACGCCACGCGAGCGCGGGCGCCGTTCGCGGCAGCTTCCCCGGTTCCCCCCGGCCGGACGCGGCGCGCCGCGTCATCCACGAGGTCGCTCCTCATCCGTTGTGTGGGGGCTCAAGCTCCCCCGGTCGGAGCCACTCTAGGCGCGGGCGGGGGAGCGTGACCTCGTACGGAAGTCCCTGTCCGGTACTCCCTCGGTCGGTTCCTCGACCTAGGCCGAACGGTCCCCAGCGGGCCGCGTCTCCCGACGCCGGATGGGCGGTGACGGGGTGACGGACGGAGACGGGTCGATGACCGATACCGGAGAGGCCCAGGGGCGCGCGGACCCGACGCCCGCGACACGCGAGCACCCGCCGTACCTGGCCACGACCATCGTCCTGCTTGGCGTGATCGCCGTGTCCCAGGGGCTCCCCTGGGCGGAGCACGCGTTCGGCGGGAACGTGCCCCCGCTGTTCGCACGCCTGTCGCCCGGCGCCGGGCCGTGGCTGATCGTCGCGCTCGGCGTGGTCGCGCTCGCGTGGTTCGTTCTCCCGCCCTTGTTCGTTGCGAACCGCGGCGTGTTCCTCGTGGGGATCGTCGCATCGGGATGGATCGTCGCGATCGCGATCGCGATCCAGGCGCACGGGTTCGGCGAGCTGGCTGTGCCCTTGCGCGGTCCGCTCGACTACTACGCGAGCGTCCCGCTGGTGCGGGGATTCGGCCTGCGAACGTTCGTCGAGCGCTATCCCGAGCTCTCCGCGCAGCTGTCGCTGCACGCGCGGACGCATCCGCCGGGGGCCGTCGTGTTCCTCTGGGCGATCGCGCGGCTCGTGGGTGGCAACGTGACCGCGGTCGGTCTCGTGGTCGCGCTGGTCGGGGCGCTCGGGGCCGTCCCGACCTACGCGCTTGCGAACGAGGTCTATGGGGATCGCGCCGCGAGGCTGGCCGCAGCGCTATTCGCATTCGCCCCGGGCGTGCTCCTGTTCTCCGCGACGTCGCTCGATGTCGTGTTCATGACCGTGGCCGCGGTCGCCCTTGCTGCCCTCGTTCGGGCTCCGCGCTCCGGGGCGTGGGCGTTCGCGTCCGGCGCCCTGGTGGCGCTCGCTCTCGGCTTCACGTTCGGCGTGTTGACCTTCGCGATCGTCGGCGTCGGGATCGGACTGGTCGCATGGCGCGGGGACGACGAGCGAGGCGAGGAACGGATCGGCCTGCCGGCCATCGTCGCGCGTGGCTGCCTCGCGATCGGCGGCCTGGTCGTCGGCGCTCTCGTGCTCAGGGTCACGTTCGGCCTCGATCTGCCCGCCGTGTTCCGCTCGACGCTGCGCGCGCACCTGCACGACCCGTCCCGTGCGCGTCCGTACGCCTACTGGCTCTTCGCCGACATCCCGGCGTTCCTGATCATGGCGGGGATCCCTCAGACCGCATTATTCGCCTCCGATGTCCGTGCGGCATGGCGGCGCCGGCGCCCGGGCATCGAGACGGTGCTCGCGGTCACCCTGGTCCTGGCGTCGGTCTCCGGCGTCTTCCTCGGGGAGGTCGATCACATCTGGCTGTTCTTCGTTCCCCTGCTCGTCGCGCCGGCGGGATCCGCGCTTGATGCCACCAGCGGCGATCGGGTCGACGGTTGGCGGGTGCCGCTGATGGCCGCGCTCGCTCAGGCGCTCGTGATGGAGCTCCTCCTCTACACCTTCTGGTGATGCAGCGAGCCGCCGTTCCTGCTGGTTCCTCCTTCCTTCATCCTGCGACGTCGGTCGCCCCGATCCCCGCTGCGGGCTCGACGGCGACCGAAAGGTCGGCGAACGCGCGGGCGAACGCGAGACGCTCCTCCTGATCCGGCGAGACGAGCAGGATGAGCGTCCCGGATCCCCCGGCTCCGGCGCCGACCGCGTCCAGGCCCGAATCGGCGCTGCCCGGGTCGGCGCCGATACCTCCGCCGACGCTCGTCCCGTTCGAGCCCAGCACGAACAGCACCTCGACGGCGCTCACCACGGTCTCCGTGTGTGGCTGACCGCTCGAGAAGGTCGCCAACACGTCCACGAGGTCGCCGGCGAGGACCGCGCCAGCCGGCAGGGAGGTCGGTACGGCGAAGGCCCGGAGTCCCTCGGGGATGAGTGACGCCACCGGGCCCGCCCGTACGCGAGCCAGCCGGGTTCGTGTCACCGCCTCCCCTCGGGAGAGGTCCGCGAGGGCCACCCGGCCGGCGGCTGCGTCGACGGTCCGGAACGCTCCTGGAGGCGCGTACGCCTTTGGCATCGAGACCGTTCGCAGATCCTCGGGGCGCAACGGCGTTCCTCGGGCGAGGTCCGCGGCAGCCACGACGACGGGGACCGAGGGTCCGCCGACGCCTGCCGCGCGTGCGACGCGCGCGAGGTACGTGTGCATCAGGACGACGCCGACGATCGCCAGCGCGAGCCCGGCCACCAGGTACCGGCGGGACGGGCGGGACCACCGCCTGAGCACTGCGCTCCTCTCCGGGGGAGGAACCGATCAGGGGGACCGTCAGCGTACGGCGCCCGGCGCCTCGCGTTCAATGACAAAGGTCACATCGGGCCGAGAACGTTCGACAGAACGCGAGAGCCGAGGCTCGTCGGCTCCTCAGACCGCGAAGCGGGCGTTCGCCAGCGCGGTCCCGCACCCGCAGGTGCGTTCCTCGGGCACGTCCTCGATCACGTCGAACAACAGGTCGCGGAGCCGCCCGACGTTCTCACCGAACACGCGGACGACGTCCTCGTGGCTGACCGGCTCCACCTCGCCCGCCACGCCGACGTCGTAGTCGGTGACCAGGGAGATGTTCGCGTAGCAGAGCTCCAGCTCGCGGGCCAGCTGGGCCTCCGGGACCTGCGTCATGTTGATGACCTCCCACCCCGCGGCGGCGTACAGGCGGGACTCGGCGCGCGTCGAGAACCGCGGACCCTCGATCACGACGATCGTCCCGCGGTCGTGCAGCGGCAGGCCCGCGCCGCGCGCCCGATCGACGATCACCGGACGCATCGACTCGCAGTACGGATCGGCGAAGGTGATGTGCGTCGTCTCCGGTCCGTCGTAGAAGGTCAGGTCGCGCCCGCTGGTCCGGTCCACGAGCTGATCGCAGACCACGAAGTGGCCGATCTTCACCCCGGCCTGCAGCGATCCGACGGCACACGGCCCGAGGACCCGTTCGACCCCGGCCTCCTTGAGCGCCCAGAGGTTCGCTCGGTACGGCACCCGGTGCGGGGGGAACTGGTGCTTGACGCCGTGCCGGGGGACGAACGCCACCGCCCGGCCACGGACCTCGCCGATCGTCAGGGGGCCAGATGGCGCGCCGTAGGGTGTGTCGACGGCGACCTCACGGGCGCCCTCGAGCAGCGAATAGAAGCCCGAACCCCCGATCACACCGACGCGTGGCCGCGCATCCTCGATCACGCTCAGGCCGCCGTCCCCTTCGAACCGCCGGAGCCGCCCGCGCCGGTTGCCTTCGACGAGCCGGAGCCGGTCGAGCCACTCGAGCCACTCGAGCCGCCCGACCCGCCGTCTGCCTTCGATCCCGAGGCGGCCTCGGAGCCCGACGCCGTCGCCACCTTCTCGCCGGCCTTCCCACCGTCGCCGTCGGACTTGGCGGCCTTCTTGCCCGGCGCGGAGCCAGACTTGGACCGCGAATCCGTCCGGTAGAACCCCGACCCCTTGAACAGGATCCCGGCGGGGTGGAACACCTTCCGGAGCGGGCCGCCGCACGTCGGGCACTCGGTCAGCGACTCATCGCTGAACCGCTGGAACACCTCGATGTGCGTGCCGCAGGACCCGCAGGCGTATTCGTACGTGGGCATCCGACCTTGGAGTATAGGTTGGACCTGCGCGAACGCCGCTCAACGGCGTCGTCGCCATGCGGGCACGCGGAGCGCTCGACCCGCTAGAAGACCCGCGGGTTCGACTCCGTGAACACGCCCTTCGGGTTCGTCACCCAGATCCACGCATGCAAGAGCCAGGCGGTCCGGACCTGGAAGACGCCATGCTTCGCCTTGCACGCCGCCGAGTTCGGTGTGATCGTGACGTCGCCGGTCAGCAGGAAGCACAGGTTCGTGTGGAAGTGCCAGACGTCGTCGCCGCCCGGGAAGCCGACCGGCGACGTATCGCCGGCGGGGAGCGAGTACGCCACGCCTGCCAGGCGCAGCCCGCCGCCCGCGGTCGGCTCGTACAGCAGGACCGGGGGACGGACCGGGTCGAAGCCGGCCCTCAGCAGGCTCAGGTTCGCCAGGTGGAGGCCCAATCCAGGGATGAACTGCGTGACCTGCCGGTAGCCGTCGGCCTGCGCAGCGCGGACGTCGCGGTACTTCGCCGTCGCGCGCTTCGCCGCCGCCAGCATCGTCGCGGTCTGGCGGGCCTCGAGGTCGGTCGTCGGTCCGGGGGTCCCGTGCTGATGCTCGCCGAACTGCGCCTGCCCCTCGGTGCCCTCCCCGGCGAGCGCGCCGGTCAGGCCGCTCGCCCCCGTCTCGCCGAGGTCCGTGGCGCCGGTCGCGTCGTGGACGTGTCCGGCCCCAGAGACCCCGGCGGCCCCAGCCGCGCCCACCGAACCCGCTCCCGCGATCCCGCTCGCGCCGGCCGCGGACCCCGCTGGGCCCTGTCCTCCTCGGTACCCGGCCCATGCGCCCGCGATCAGCGTGAACGCGAGCGCGAGCACCATCGCGGTCGCGATCAGCGCGCCGTAGTCGCTCGACAGCCTGGCCGCCCACACGACCCCGCCGATCGCCGTCGCGACCACGCCGGCCAGGAGCACCAGGTGCCACGGGTCGTTCCCGACGCCAAGTACGAACAGGCCCGCATTTGCCCTCGTCGCTGGGCTGAGCGCGTGCGTCAACAGGTCGCCGAGGATCCCGATCATCGCCAGGAACGAACCGATCACGACCAACAGACCAGCCCGGTCGATGCGCCTCCGTGGCGAGTCGTCGCTCCCGCGGTCCGCGATCCCGGGGGCGATCCCGTCTGCGAAACCGTCGGAACCGGGCGTCTTCGGCTTCACGACCTGCACGTCGTTCTCCCTTCGGGCCCGACGACCCTTATCGGCGGTGTTGACGCGCGACGATAGCGCACGCTCGCCCCACCGGCGCGGCGCGAGCCTGCCGGACCGTCCGCCGGGGACTCACCGGACCCGATCGGGGCGCGACGTTCGGCCTAGGGGACCCGGCGTGTTTGCGGTATAGACTCGGGACCTGCTCTTTCCCATGGAGGGCCGTCGCATGAAGGTCAGGAAGGCCGTCATCCCTGCCGCCGGCCTCGGCACCCGTTTCCTTCCCGCAACGAAGGCGCAGCCCAAGGAGATGCTGCCGGTCGTCGACAAGCCGGCGATCCAGTACGTCGTCGAGGCCGCGGTCGGCGCCGGCCTCTACGACATCCTCATGGTCAGCGGCCGGAACAAGCGAACGATCGAGAACCACTTCGACCGTTCGTTCGAGCTGGAGGTTCGGCTCGAACAGGGCGGCAAGTACGACGAACTGAAGGAGGTCCGCCAGATCTCGGAGATGGCCCAGATCCACTACGTGCGTCAGCCCGAGCCACTGGGCCTCGGCAACGCCGTGGCGATGGCCGAGGCGCACGTCGCCGGCGAGCCGTTCGCCGTGCTCCTGGGCGACGAGATCCTGCCGGGCAGGAACCTGCTCGGCGACATGATCGAGACCTACGACCGCTACGGCCGAACCGTGATCGCCGCGCTCGAGGTCTCCCGGGACGAGATCTCGCTCTACGGGGCGATCCGACCCGAGTTCGTCGAGGACCGCGTCGCGCGCGTGCTCGGGATCGTCGAGAAGCCGTCCCCGGAGGACGCGCCGTCGAACCTGGCGGTGGTGTTCGGCTACGTGCTGACGCCGGAGATCTTCGACGCTCTCCGCGCGACCCCTCCGGACGACAAGGGCGAGATCCAGCTCACGTACGCGCTGAACCTCCTGGCCGAGCACCAGGCGGTCTACGCGCAGGTCTACGACGGGCCGCGGTTCGACATCGGGAACAAGCTCGACTACCTGAAGGCGACGGTCGAACTGGCACTCGATCGCGACGACCTCGGCGAGCCCTTCCGGGACTTCCTCGCGGACCTGGTCCGCCGGAAGAAGATCGTCTGACGATGGCGGACACCGGATCCGGATCCGAACCCGTCCGGACCGCCGCGTCCGACGACGTCACCGTCGACCTTGGTGCGGGCACCGACATGGACACCGCCGAACACGGCGTGCTCTTCGACCGCGGTCAGGACGAGGACCATGCGCACGATCACGGCGAAGAGCCGATGCGCTCGGTCGAGGACGTCCGGGGATCGATCCTCGCGGAGATCAGGCCGCTCGAGCCGTTCGAGCTGCCCCTCATGGAGTCGTACGGGTGCGTCCTTGCGACCGACATGCTCGCCGGCTCCGACCTCCCGCCGTTCGCCTCTTCGGCGATGGACGGGTTCGCGGTCCGGGCTCGTGACGTCGAGGAGGCGTCGGTCGACCAGCCGGTGACGCTGCGGATCGTCGGGCGCGCGCTGGTCGGACGGCGTCCCGACGGCTCGGTGAACGGCGGCGAAGCGATCCGGATCGCGACCGGCGCCCCGGTTCCCGAGGGCGCGGACACGATCGTGCCCATCGAGCACGCGGTCGTCCAGGCCGAAACGGTGCTGGTGCTCCGCGCGTTCGCCGAAGGAGCCTCCGTCCGGCGCCCGGCCGAGGACGCGGCGACGGGCCAGCTCCTGGTCCCCGCCGGCCGGCGCCTGGGCGGCCCCGAGCTGGGGATCCTGGGGAGCGCGGGGTTCTCCGCGGTCCCCGTCCACCCCCGGCCGCGCGTCGCGATCCTGTCCACGGGAGACGAGCTGGTCGAACCCGGTCGCCCGGTCGAGTACGGGCAGATCCGCGACACGAACTCCTACACGCTCTTCGGCGCGATGCGCGAGGCCGGCGCGGCACCGTTCATGGGCGGCATCGTCCACGACGACGTCGACGAGCTGCGCGACGCGGTGCTGGGGCTCGTCTCGCGCGCCGACGTGTACGTGAGCTCGGGCGGGGTCTCGGTCGGCGAGCGCGATGTGGTGAAGAAGGCCTTCTTCCGCCGTGGCGACGTGGAGTTCTACCGGGTCGCGATGCAGCCCGGCATGCCGCAGGGGTTCGGCGACGTCGAAGGCCGGCCGTACTTCGGCCTCCCCGGGAATCCCGTCTCGGTGTTCGTGTCCTACGAGCTGTTCATCCGACCCGCGCTGCTCAAGATGATGGGCCGCCGCGACCTCCTTCGGCCCGAGGTCATGGCGGAGCTGATGGACGACATCCGAGGCCCGGCCAACAAGGCCGTCTTCGCGCGCGTCCGCGTCAAGAGGGAACAGGGACGCTGGGTCGCCCAGAGCACGGGCTCCGGGGCGTCGAACCTGATCTCCACGGTCGTTCGCGCGAACGGCCTCGCGGTCATCCCGGTCGGTCAGGACGTCGCGAAGGCGGGCGACCGGGTCCGCGTGATGCTCTTCCGCGCCCTCGAGGAGGAGCGCTGAGCGAGCCTGCCGGCGGGCACCCGGCCGAGGCCGATCGAGACGCGCCGGCGAGGATCGTCGAGGTCGGCGGGAAGGACGTCACCGAGCGGGTCGCCGTCGCGGAGTGCACGATCGAGATGACGCCGGAGGCGTGTTCGGCCCTCGTCGCCGGCACGCCGAAGGGCGATCCCCTCGAGGCTGCGAAGGTCGCGGGCCTGATGGCCGCGAAGCGGACCCCGGAGCTCCTGCCGTTCTGCCATCCGATCGCGCTGACCGGTGCCTCGGTCACCCTCGCTCCGGACGAGGCCACGGGCGCGATCCGCGTCGAGGCGACGGTCAAGGCGAACGACCGGACCGGCGTCGAGATGGAGGCCCTGACCGCGGCGGCGGTCGCGGCGCTGTCGCTCTACGACACCGCGAAGGCGTTCGATCGCGCCGCTCAGATCGGGGGTCTCCGCCTGGTGTCGAAGTCCGGCGGGAAGAGCGGCGACTACCGCGTGGGCAGCTGACCGCGGTCGTTCGACCCTCGCGAGACCGTCCTCAACAGAAAAAACTCCGCGCTGCTTGAACCCCCATATGTTGGGAGCTAGGCTGCGGTTCCAGCCCATATGTAGTGGTCTGTCCGTCGCACCGCCGCTGGGAGGGCTGGATGCTGGGTTGGCTTTTGGTCGTAGCATTGGTCATCATCTGGGCCATCTTCCTCTTCCCCTTCCTCCGGCGGCGGAGGTCGCCGGTGACGACCGTGGAGGAGTTCGAACAGAAGATGGACTTCCTAGCTGAAACGAATGTGGCGCATCGGGGCCGGTGGGTGTTGACCCCGCGAAAGGGCGAACGCTTCCTCGGCGGCCGCGGGCGCAGCCGCTCCCGCGTGCGCGAACGCCGTCGACAGGTCTTCACGCTGCTCCTCGAGGCGACCGGGCTGGCGCTGCTGATCGGGCTGTTCCCGCCGTTCCACGAGATCCTGTACGGGGCCGCGGCGCTCGGCTTCCTGCTCCTCGTCTACACGCTGCTCCTGCTCCGCATCCGCGGGGTCGAGAGCCATCGGGCCCAGCTTCGGCGTGCCCGGCGCGGCGTGCCCAGCAGGACGCGCACCGCCGACGCCGGCTACGGGTCGCCGGCGATCGCCGCGAACGGGTACTCGGCCATGCCGGAGTGGGCGACCGCTGGTGGCCGGGCGGCCGCCGGCGCGTCGTACACGGCCAGCGGTCGGAACGGTGCTCGCGTGGACGCCTACGTCGACGACTGGGCGACGCCATCCTCGATCCAGGTGCTGGAGGACGACGGCGAGCCGGTCGTCTACGTCGACGACGACGTCCACATCGTCGTGCACCGGTCCGAGGAGTTCGACCTGCGAGGGCTCCGGGCCGCGGTCGCCCGGTAACGCCGGGCGTCTCGTCCGCATCGGCCCGCCGGTCGCACGCCGTGAACCTCTCCTCGATCTCCCAGGACCTCCGCGCGAGGTTCGACGCGAAGATGTCGGCGCGCGAAGAGGCGCTCGCCGCCTCCCGGCGTTCGATCCGCGCCTCAGCGAACGCGATCCGGGCGATCCATCGCGGGGACCTCGACGAAGCGCATCGGCTGATGAACGAATCGCGGACCGCGCTCGACGCGGCCCGCCGGGCCTCGCGCGAGGAGCAGCCCGACATCTACTTCGCCGGGTTCGTCCAGGACGCGCAGAAGGAGTACGCCGAGGCGCGCCTGACGGAGGTGGTCATCGCGGGCGGCGAGCCGCCCTCTGCCGAGGAGCTGGAGGTCGAGATCGCGCCGTACCTGAACGGGCTGTCCGAGGTGATCGGCGAGGGCCGCCGCGCGATCCTGGACCTCCTGCGCCGGGGCGAGGTCGCGGCCGGCGAACGGATCCTCGCGGCGATGGACGACATCTACGCGTTACTGGTCACGGTCGACTACCCCGACGCGATCACGGGGAACCTTCGCCGGAGCACCGACGTCGCCCGCGGCATCCTGGAGAAGACGCGAGGCGACCTGACGATGTCGCTCGTGCAGGGGGATCTGCGCGACGCCCTGGACCGGCACGCCCGCGAGCTGCGCGGCGGCTGAGCTCTACGCGCGCCGCTACACCAGGCGGACCTTCGACAGGAACGCCCTCGCGAGCTCGTGGTCGCCCGAGATCGTCAACCCACCTGACGATTCGAGTTCGTCGAAACCTCCCGCTCGTCCCGCCGCGGCCATGATCAGCGGCGTCGCCGCGACCGAGACCCGGGCGTCGACGGGTTCGTCGCCGTCGATCGGGCCCGCTCGGCCGGTCCCGAGGTCGTAGAGCCACTCGGGCAGCGGTTCGCCGATCACCGTGATCGCGACGCGGCCGGTTCGACCGAGCAGCTCCGGCATCGTGTCGTAGGGCAGGATCGCCAGGATCATCTCCGCGATCCCGGTCGCGTCCACGTCGTCGTCTGGCAGCTGGAGCGCCCGACGGATGTCCTGGCGATGGACGAACTCGTCGTACGCGCGCGTCCACACGGCGAACGCGCCGGGCACCTTCCCCCAGATCGTCGGGATGCGGACGCGGTAGAGCTGAACCGGGAGCAGGCGCATCTGGCGTTCGAACCGCCTGCCCCAGGCCTCGAGCCCGGCCAACAGCTCCGGGACCGGTCGATCGGCCCAGGACCGGACCGCGCGGTCGTTCCAGCGTTCGATCCGGTCGGTGCCGTGGCCCAGGATCTGCACGACGACGGCACCCGTGACGCTGGCGCGGTCCAGGGTGATGAGGTGGGCGACCACCTCGCGCACCCGCCACCCTGGGACCGCCGGTGCGTCGAACGCCTCCGGTGGCTGGGTGCCCAGGAACGCGATCGTTCGGCGCCGTTCGTTCCGGATCGAACGCAGGATCTCGTGCTTCGACGGCGCCGGGGCGGCGAGGGGGCTCACCGGAACGCCATCAAGGGGTCGGCGCCGTCCGCGGTGGCTCCGGTGGGGGCGTCGGCGGTGACTGTCGCGGTTCGGGAGGCGGGCTCGGAGGATCCCCGCCGAGCAGCACGGTTCGACGTTCGACGAACTCCTCCCGGCTGATCTCGCCGCGGGCGTACCGCTCCTCGAGCACGTCCAGCGCCGGCGGACGTCGCGGTGCAGGTGGGGGGCCGGCGTCGCGATCCCGCCGGACGAGCGTGGCGATCAGCCAGACGACGCCGATCCAGAACAGGACGAACACGACGAAGCTGAACAGGGCCCATAGGCCGCCGCCGCCGTGCCACACCCACATCGCTCAGCCCGACAGATCCGACCGGATGCGCGCCAGCTCCTCGGCCGTGATCTCCCCGCGCGCGTACCGCTCCTCGGCGATGCGCAGGGCGTCGGACGGCTCGGCGGCGCCGCTCGGCAACTGTGGCGCGACCGACGAGGCCTTCGGCACCGCGATCCACATCACGACGTAGGCGATGAGTCCCGGGCCCATCAGGGCCAAGACCACGGCCGCGACCCGCACGAGCGTCGGGTCCATGTCGAAGTACTCCGCGAGCCCGCCGCAGACGCCGGCGATCTTCCGGTCCGTCTCGGATCGGGTGAGTCGTTTCGTCGCCATGGGGCCATGGTGAGGCCCGCTCCGAGGTTCGTCAAAGCCGAAGGGCCTGGCGCGGGCGCGGCCGTTCGGCCGTCGATGCTCTGGTACGCTGGCCGACCTGACCGGGGGTGTAGCTCAGGGGTAGAGCGCTGCCTTCGCACGGCAGAGGTCAGGGGTTCAATTCCCCTCACCTCCACCGGTATCTGCGCAGGTGAAGCGCTGCTCGGTACGCGCCGAGACGTTCCTGGGACGCCGGCGCCGACCGGCCCAGAGGTCTCTGGCCGCAGGACGCCGTCCGGACGCGGCCGTCAGGCTCCGTGCTCGGCGCCAAGGGTGGGTTCGATGCGATGCCAGCCGGCGTCGGGCCGACGTGGCCTAGGCTTGCGCCGTGGATCCGTCCGAACCAAGAGCGGTCCTGATCACGGGCGTTTACGGCTCCGGGAAGAGCTCGGTGGGGGCCGAGATCGCGTACGTCCTTCAGGAGCGGAACGAACCGTACGCGCTGCTGGACCTCGACTACCTCGGATGGGCGGACGCCGGGGACGGCCCCGGGGCCGGCGACCACGACGGCCCCGGACACATGACCGCGGACCCGATGATGCTTCGGAACCTGGACTCGGTCGTGTCGAACTACCGGCATGCCGGGATCCGGTGGTTCGTCGTGGCGGGGTTCGTGCGTGACCGAGCCGAACTGGGTCTGATCCGCGACGTCCTCGACATGCCCCTGGAGGTCGTCCGGCTCGAGGTTCCGCACGAGGAGGTCGAGCGCCGACTGGCGACGGACGTCACGACCGAGCGGCGCGACGACCTCCGGGTGGCGGCGGAGCAGATCGCCGCAGCCGAGGGCGTCGGTGTCGAGGACCTGGCCTTGACGAACGACGGCTCCGTGCCATCGCTGGCAGCGCAGATCGTGGCGTGGCTCGGCTGGTTCTGACGGACCGACAACGGCACGTCCACCAGGCTCACGCGTCACGAGGCGTCACGGCCGGGTCGTGAGATCCGCGAGGGGCCCGCGGACCCGCCGGTCGGTCTCGTCGCGGATCGGGCGCACCTCCTCGAGGGACTTCCGGCCGCTACTTCCCCCTGCGGAACAGGTCGTACTGCTGCTCCATGCGCGTGAACTGCCCCGGCGTGAACTCGTTCATGCACGAGTCGTAGGTGTAGTCCATGAAGTTCCTGATGGGGTCCTTGCCCTTCTGCGGGCACGTGTCGCTACCGGTCGGGCACTCGAACGCCGGCTGCTTCTCGTACGGCGTGTCCTTCACCATGTCGCCGGGCTTCACGCAGCCGCCCTGGAACGTGTGGTACAGGCCCATCCAGTGCCCGACCTCGTGCGTCGCGGTGTCGCCCTCGTCGTAGTTCGGTGTGCTGCCGCCAGGAACCGAGCTGAACAGGATCACGACGCCGTCGTTGGTCGGGTTCGACCGGTAGTCAGACGGGAACGTGGCCCATCCGAGCAGGCCGCCGCCGAGGTTCGCCGTGTAGATGTTCAGGTCGTCGGCGCTGCCCTGCCGCAGGGCCGACTTGGCCTGCTGCTCCGCGAGGGAACCAGGCACCATCGTGTACCAGCCGGCGTTCTTCGTCCGGTCGACGTTCGACAGCACGAACGTCCATCCGCCGGACGCGTACGCGGCGTTCAGTACGTGCATCTGGTCCTTGATCTGGGACTTCGGGATGTTGCCTTTCCCCAGGCCCGAGCCGTCGTTGATCACGTGGAAATGAACCTTGATCTTGCCGCCGGCCTTCTGGGGCTCGTGAGCCCGGGGCAGGGTGCCCGCGGCGAGCCTCGCCAGCTCGCGCCGGTACGCGGCGTCGGTGTTCGGTTCGACGATGCCACCCTGGGTCGTCCGCAGGCCGGACGCGGTCGAGAGACCACCCACGCTCGGACACGCGCGCGCGCCGTGGACACCCGTTGACGCGAGCGTCATCGCGGGCGCCGAAGGCACGGCGATGAACAGGGCGGCGGCGGCGGCGGCGGCGAGCAGCCCGCCCTTCACCAGACGCCGTTGACGTCGAACAGCGATACCCATCGAGCGACCCCCATTCTGATGCGTCCGCGCGGCCGGAACCCCCCGTTCCGAACCGAGAGCATAGGCGTAGCGTGCCGCCGGTCGCCCGCGGGGCAGCATCACCGGTTCCGGCTGTGCCTAGCTCGCTCCGAGGCGGCTCTCAGCTTCCTCCCAGACTCGGCCCATACGGTCGCCACCGACGAGATGCGCCTCGTGCGCCGAACCGGTTGGGGGGTCGAAACGGATGGACGTAGCGACGCAGGACGCGACCCGGATCCTGGTGGTCGACGACGAGGAGAACATCACCGACCTCTTGGCGACGGCGCTCCGCTACGAGCGGTTCGACGTGGACGTCGCGCACACGGGACGCGAGGCGATGACCGCCGTGACCGCGTTCCGTCCCCATCTGATCGTCCTGGACGTGATGCTGCCGGACTGGGACGGATTCGACGTCGCCCGCCGGCTCGGTGACCGGCGCGAACGGGTCCCGATCCTGTTCCTCACGGCCCGCGACGGCACGGAGGACCGGGTGCGCGGCCTGACCCTGGGCGGCGACGACTACGTGCCGAAGCCGTTCAGCATCGAGGAGCTGATCGCCCGGATCCGCGCGATCCTGCGGCGGACGGAGGGCACGGCCGAGGATTCGGCGAAGCTCGTGTTCACCGACCTCGAGATGGACGACGACCTGCACCAGGTCTGGCGCGGCGGCCGGGCGATCGAGCTGACGGCCACGGAGTACAAGCTCCTGCGGTACCTCATGGTCAACGCACCGCGCGTGCTGTCGAAGTCGCAGATCCTCGACCACGTGTGGAACTACGACTTCGGCGGCGAAGCGAACATCGTCGAGACCTACATCAGCTACCTGCGGAAGAAGGTCGATCGCGACGCCCCGCCGTTGATCCACACGGTCCGGGGGGTTGGGTACTGCCTGCGCGAGACGGCCCGGTGAGCCCGTGTCGCTCCGTCTGAAGCTGCCGTTGGTCCTGATCGGCCTGGTGATCGTGGGGCTCGCGGTCGCCGGGTTCACGACCTATACGGCCTTGCGATCGTTCCTGATCCAGCGCGTGGACCAGCAGTTGGCGTCCGGGGGCGGGTTCGTGCTCGGCGCCTTGGACAACCCGGGCGACGGCGATGGAGACGGCGGGCCCTCGGGTCACTTCGGCGCGCAACCGCTGCCGCCGGGGACGTTCGCGGAGGTGCTGGACGCCAACGGCAACGTGATCGCCGGCCCCGTCTTCCTGTTCGGCGTCACGAACCAGCCCGCGCCCGAGCTGCCCTCGCCGCTCCCGCCGGCCGGTGAGCACGGATCCTCGCCGATCACGGTCGGATCGGTGGACGGTTCGCTACGGTACCGGGTCGTCGTGCAGGACGTCCTGATCCGCAACACCGGCGCGCACGGGACCCTGGTGATCGCGGTTCCGCTGTCGGACATCGACCAGACGCTGAACCGATTGCGGCTGATCGAGGGGATCGCCGCCGCCGCGGTGCTGGTGATCCTGGGGCTCCTGTCGTGGTGGATCGTGCGCCGCGAGCTCCGGCCACTGGACGAGATGGGTGAGACCGCTGGCGCGATCGCGGCCGGCGATCTCTCCCGCCGGGTCCCGCAGGAGGATCCCCGCACGGAGGTCGGGCAGCTCGGGGTCGCCCTGAACGCGATGCTCGCGCAGATCGAGGAGGCGTTCGCCGAACGCAAGGCGTCCGAGGACCGGCTCCGGCGGTTCCTCGCCGACGCGTCGCACGAGCTGCGGACGCCACTGACCTCGATCCGGGGGTACGCGGAGCTCTTCCGGCGAGGGGCCAGCGAACGCCAGGAGGACCTTGAGAAGTCGATGCGCCGGATCGAGGACGAATCCGCGCGCATGGGCGTGCTGGTCGAAGACCTGCTCCTGCTCGCGCGGCTGGATCAGAACCGAGCGCTGGAGCTGGAGCGGTTCGACCTGGCTGCGCTCGCGGCCGACGCGGTGGAGGACGCGCGCGCCACGGACCCGGCCCGCGCCATCACCCTGGAGACCCCGGGCGAGGTCATGGTCGTGGCCGACGAGGCCCGCTTCCGACAGGTCGCGATGAACCTGCTGTCGAACGCGCTGTTCCATACCCCCTCGGAGACGCCCGTGACGGTCCGGATCGCGTTGGAGGAGGAGGACGCGGTCCTGGAGGTGGCGGACCGCGGGCCCGGGCTCTCACCGGACCAGGTGCAGCGCGCGTTCGAACCCTTCTTCCGTTCGGATCCGTCTCGCGACCGCGCGACGGGCGGCGCCGGGCTGGGGCTCTCGATCGTGGCTGCGATCGCCGAGGCCCACGGCGGCGCGGTCGCCGTCGTCGAGACGCCGGGCGGCGGGGCGACGTTCCGGGTCACGATCCCCGCCGCGGGGCGTGCTCCGGCGGATGGAGCGACCGCATGGTCCACAGCCGATCCTCAGCCGGACGGCAGGGACCGTTCAGCCGAGGAGCCAAGGATCGCCGTCGACGTGACCGAGACGACGAACCCACAGGGAGGTCGAGGATGAACGCGACGCCGACGCAACCGACACCACCGCGGCCCGATCTGGGTCCGCACCCTCCGCGAGCCGATAGCCGCGCGCGGGCGGCGGTCCGCCGGCGCCGCCCGGCCGCACGGTCGCGCGTGATCGCGGCGGCGCTCAGCGTCGTGGCCTTCCTGGGCTTGGGGACGGGCATGGCGCTCCGGGCCGCGGCGACGGGTTCGACCACGCAGAGCTCCTCGTCTTCCGGCTCGTCGTCGACGTCGGACACGGGCTCTTCGGGCTCATCCAGTTCCTCCGGGTCGATCTGGGCCGCCCAACCGGCCGCACCGTCGCAGGGTGGGACGGGCGCGATCCACAGCGGTGGAAGCTGAGGTCCGCTTCCGTGCGATGGGCACGGACGTCCACGTCGTCGTCGTCGGCGGACGCCCGGGCCTCGTCGAGGGGTCCGTCGGGTTCGTCGCCGACCTGGAACGCCGATGGAGCCGGTTCCAGCGGACGAGCGAGATCAGCCTGATGAACGACTGCGCGGGAAGCCCGGTGACGGTCTCCGGCGAGACGCTCGGTCTCGTGGAGCGCGCGCTCGAGGGGGCGCACGTCACCGACGGCCGGTACGACCCGACGGTCCTCGGTGCCGTGCTGCGCGCCGGGTACGACCGGAGCTTCGAGCTCATGCAGGAGGCGACCGCCGGGAGCGGCTCGACGCTAGCCTCCGGATGGGATCGCATCGCGATCGATCGAACCGCGTCGACCGTCACGCTGCCGGCGGGCGTCGGGTTCGACCCCGGCGGGATCGGCAAGGGGTACGCCGCCGACCTGCTCGTCGGCGAGCTCGTGGCGAACGGGGCTTCGGGAGCGTGCGCGAGCCTGGGTGGAGACCTCCGAGCGGAGGGCGAGGCGCCAGGCGCCGGACCGTGGACGATCGCGATCGACCATCCGCTCCGGGCAGAGCCGGCCGCGGTGATCGGTCTGGGTGCCGGAGCCGTCGCCACCAGCTCGCGAGCCCGAAGGACCTGGGGTGCGAAGGGTCACGAACGCCATCACTTGATCGATCCGGCGACCGGGCAGCCGGCCGCGAGCGGCCTGCTCTCGGCGACCGCCGTGGCCGCGGAGGCCTGGCGGGCCGAGGTCCTCGCGAAGGCAGCCTTCATCCAAGGCTTCCCGCGCGGTCTCGAAGTTCTCACGTCGATCGGAGCCGCCGGTGTCGTCGTCGACGACGACGGCGCGGTACACGAGAGCCTTGGCATGACGGCGTTCACGGGCCGAACCGCGTCCGTCGAAGCCGTCGCCGAACCCGCGAGCGCCGGAACGGGGCCGCGATGACGTCGCAGGTCCTCTGGTATTCCGCGCGAGCGGCCGGCATCGTCGCCTGGGCCCTGGCTACGGCCTCGGTCGTGTGGGGGCTCGCGCTCTCGACGCGAGCGCTGGGGAGCACGCCCCGGCCCGCGTGGCTCTTCGACCTGCATCGGTTCCTGGGCGCCATGGCGCTGATCTTCACCGGGGTCCACGTGGTCTCGGTGCTCTTCGACACCTACGTCCACTTCGGCATCGTGAACGTCCTCGTGCCGTTCACCGGGAGCTGGCACCCGGTGGCCGTCGCGTGGGGGATCGTCGGCCTGTACGCGCTCCTGACCGTCGAGCTCACATCGCTGGCGCGGGCGCATCTCCCCAGGGTCCTCTGGCGACGGGCTCACTTCGCGAGCTTCGTGCTCTTCGTCGTCGCGACCGTGCATGCCCTGACGGCCGGATCGGACGCGAGATCGCGCGCGTTCGTGGTAGCGGTGATCGCCGCCTGCGCGATCGTCGGAGCCCTGACCGCCGTTCGGATCGCCGGCCGCCCCGCGAGCGTCGCACCTCGCGTCGCGGGGCCAGGCGGTCGTCGCCGCTCTCAGCCGCGACCCGACCCGATGGTGACGCCCGCCCGGGAGGGCGCCGCCGCTCGATCCGCCCGCTAGCTGATCCGCACCGGACCGCCGCGGGCCGCGCGGATCCACGAGGGTCGCGCGTGCCTGCGCGAACGATCGTCGCGGTCGGACATGGTCCCGTCGATGTCGTAGGGCCCGGGTACGCTCACCTGTGCTCCCCCTCCGGGCGGCGGCGGCGCGGGTTCGCCCGTGGCCGCCGGCGGCGGGTCTGGAGGTCGGTCTTGGATCCGAACGACCGGGCCGGCGGGCGCCTTGAGGCGTCCCGCGGGCCCACGATCCTCCCCCTCGTGCTCCTCGCGGTGGGCATCGCCGTCTTCCGCGACCCCTTAGGCGCGCTGTTCTCCGGTCCCGCGGCCGCGACCTGGGTGACCATCGTCGTGTCGGTCACGATCCAGGCGATCCCGTTCCTCGTGCTCGGGGTGGCGCTCTCCAGCGCGATCGCGGCGTTCGTCCCGCCCGGACGCCTCGCGGCGCTCGTGCCGCGCAGATCCAGCCTGGCGATCCCGGTCGGCGGGCTCGCCGGGTTCGCGCTGCCGGGCTGCGAGTGCAGTTCCGTGCTGGTGGCCGGCAGGCTGCGGTCGAACGGCGTGCCAGCGGCCGCGGCGATCGCCTTCCTCCTGGCGGCGCCCGCGGTCAACCCCGTCGTGCTCGTTTCGACCGCCGTGGCCTTCCCGGGGCACCCGAGGATCGTCCTGGGTCGGCTGCTCGCGTCGTTCGCGACAGCGGTGATCGTGGGCGCGATCTGGGGCAGGTTCGGATCGGACGTCGTTCCCTTGCGTGGAACGAACGCGCCAGCGGGCGCAGCGCCCGTCGCCAGGCTGGCCGCGCTCCAGCGCACCTTCGTGGAGGACGTCCTGCACGCTGGCGGTTTCCTGGTCGTCGGGGCGATCGCCACCGGCACGCTCCAGGTCATGGGGGGCAGGAGCGGGGTCCGCCCTCCGGCGTCCTCCGGCTTCGCTGGGGTCGTCACGTTGGCAGTGCTGGCGGTCGTGCTGTGCGTCTGCTCCGAGGCCGATGCGTTCGTCGCCGCGAGCCTCACGGCGTTCTCGACGACGGCGCGATTGGCCTTCATGGTGGTCGGCCCCGTCGTCGACCTCAAGCTGATCGCGCTCCACGCTTCGACGTTCGGACGGCGCTTCGCCGTCCGGTTCGTGCCGCTGGTGTTGGTGGTTGCCGTCGTCGTCTCGATGGCCGTGGGGAGGCTCCTGGCGTGAGCGACGAGGTCGCGGCCGGGTTCGTCACCGTGCTGGGCGCGCTGCTGCTGAAGCTGGTGCTGACCGGTCGCTTCGTCGACTACGTGCGGCCCCGCATGGGTCCCATGCTGCTCGGCGCCGCCGCCGTGCTGCTCTGCGCCGCAGCCGCCGCGTTCGTCCGGCTGATCGCCGGATCGGGCAGGAGTGGTTCGGCACATGCTTCCGATGGCGAGGACGCGTATCACGTGGCGGGTCGCGCTGGCCTGTTCCTGGCGATCCCGCTCGTGCTGATCGCCGTCGTGCCGCCGGCCCCGCTCGGGGCGTTCGCCGCCGGTCTCGGGGCGAACGCCGGCCGAGCGCCGCCCCGGTCCTCTTTCTTCCCGGCGCTCCCACGGGCCGACGGCGGCGCCGTCACGCTCAGCATGTCCGACTTCGTCTCGCGCGCGATCTACGATCCGGACGCATCGCTGCGGGGAGTGACCGTCCGGCTGATTGGCTTCGCCGCACCCGACCGAGCTCATGGGACGGACGGCGCCTTCGACCTGGTGCGCTTCGCGATGACCTGCTGCGCGGCCGACGCGATCGCGCTACGCGTGCGGATCCTCGGCGCCCGCGGACCGACGCCTGCGGCGAACGCCTGGATCGAGGTCCTCGGGACCTGGCGGCTGGCTCCGGCCCGACCGCCTGGTGCGTTCGACCCGACGGTGCTCCCGGAGCTGGACGTGACCTCGATGCGGTCGATCCCACAGCCGGCCGATCCGTACGACGCGAGCGTCTGACCGCTGCGGCTCGACCAGGCGAGGACCGGATCCAGAAGGGGCGAGCTCAGGGCCGACCGTTCGTCGCGGAGCGGGCCACCGCTTCGGCGGCGCACGCGGGGCAGAGTCCGACGACGTCCAGGCGGTGGGTTCGAACACGGAACCCGCGTTCCTCGGAGATGCTCGCCAGCTCGGCGTCGACCGAGCGCTCGAGGCGCGCCGGGACCTCGAAGTCCTCCACCCGCCCGCAGGACTCGCACATCAGGTGGTGGTGGTGCTCCGTGAGGTCCTCCGCCAGCTCGTATCGAGCGAACTCCTCGTCGGTGACGACCCGGCGGATCACGCCGGCCTGTTCGAGCACCGCGAGGTTGCGGTAGGCGGAGCTCTGCACCAGGTCCGGGTCGGCGGCGAGGATCTCGCCGATCGTCATGGGGTTGCGCGCCCGCGTCATCACCGCGACGAGCGCGCGTCGCTTCGGCGTCAGGCGCTGCCCCAGCGATCGGAGCCGGCTCGCGAGCTCTTGATCGACGTCCGTGGCCACGGCGCCCGAGCTTAGCAAGGCGTCCGAACCCGCCTGCGACGGATCTCCGGACCGGTTCCAGCGGCTCACGCGTGGCTCCGGTGAGGAGCGACCACCGCGACCACCGCGTACGTCGCCACGATCGCGCCGGCGACCGACGCCCCGGCCGCCGTGCCCGTGTAGAACGACAGGTAGAGGCCGACCAGTCCGGCGAGGATCCCGAGGCCGGACGCGACGGCCATCATCGTGGGGACCCGCCGCGTGATGAGCCGCGCGGTCGCGGCCGGTCCGATCAGGACCGCGGGCGCGAGCAACGTGCCGACCCCAAGCGCCGCAACGACGACGGCCAGCCCGAGCAGGGTCAGCACGGCGGCGTCGGCCAGCCCGGGCCGCCCCCCCATCGCACGCGCGTGGTCGCGGTCGAAGCCGACGGTCAGCAGCTGCCCATGGAGCGCCCACACCGCGACGCAGATCGCCACCGTGAGCCCGGCGGCCAGTGCCAGGTCGGCCGGGGAGACCGCCAGGATGTCGCCGAACAGCAGCGCCTCGATCCCCGGCGGCGAGGACGGCGACAGTGCCAGCAGGACGCCGAAGCCGAACAGCGTCGAAACGACGATCGCGATCGAGGTGTCCCGGCCGATCTTCGGGGTTCGTCCCACGGCAGCGATCGCGACGGCCGCGACCAATACGCCCGCCAGACCGCCGACGACCAGGAGGCCGCCGGTGAGCGTGGCCGCGACGAGCCCCGGGAACATCGCATGCGAGAGGGATTCGGCCCCGTATGACAGGCCGAACAGCACCACCCAGCAGCCGAGCGTGCCACCGACCACCGCCAGGAGCACCAGCTCGACGAGCGCGCGGCGGAGGAACCCCTCGTCCCACGGACCGACGACCCAATGGACGGCGCCGGCGAGCTCGCTCACTCCTCGTGTCCTTGGTGCGAGAGCACGACGAACGCCCCGGGGTACGTCGCACTGAGGACTTCCGTGGTCAGCGTCGTCCCCGGCGGCCCGAACGCGATCTGGCGATGGTTCAGGCAGAGGACGCGTTCCCAGTCCCGCGCCTGTTCGATCTCGTGCGTCGCGATCAGCATCGCGATCCGTTCCTTCGCCAGGCGATCGAACAGTTCCATCAACAGATCGACGCTGGGCTGATCGACCCCGGTGAACGGCTCGTCCAGCAGGAGGATCCGCGCGTCCTGCACGAGCGCTCGCGCCACCAGCACGCGCTGCTGCTGTCCGCCGGAGAGTTCGCCGAACGACCGCCCGGCCAGGTCCGCGAGCCCGACCTGGTCGAGCGCGGCGACAGCTTGCTTGCGCTCGGCGCGGCCGGGGCGCCGCCACCACGGCAGCCGGGAGAGGGTCCCCATCAGCGCGACGTCAAGCGCGGAGACCGGGTAGTCGAGCCGGGAGCGCTGCGTCTGCGGGACCACGCCGCACCGCGCGCGCACCTCGATCGTGCCGTGGAGCGGCGACAGCTCGCCGAGGATCGCCCGGAATAGCGTGGTCTTGCCGCCGCCGTTCGGACCGATCACGCCGACGCGCTGGCCGGGTTCGACGTCGAACGTCACGCCCTCGATCGCGGGCGCGCTCCCGTAGCCGACGGCCAGCTCGTCGGCCACGATCACGGACTCCGGCGACGTCGCCGCCCGGTTCGCCGGCGCGGTCGTCAGGCGATCCCCTCGACGCTGCAGGCCTCGGTCCCTCCAGTGAACCCCTTGACCATGGCGTCGGCGTTCGCGACCTCCATCGTCAGGTACGTCGCGCCCGGCGAGCCCGCCGGGCCGAGCGTGTCCCCGTAGAGCGTGTACGCCGCCGACGCCCCGGTCGCCGCGGCGATGCTCTGCACGAGCTTCGGGTTCAATGAGCTCTCCGGGAACACGGCCCTGACGTGCTCCTTCTTGATCAGCGCGATCAGCTTCGCCAGGTCACGCGCCGAGGATTCGCCCTGCGTCGTCTGCGACGGGATCACGGCGCCGATCACCTGGATGCCGTAGCGGCCGGCGAAGTAATTGAACGCGTCGTGATCCGTCACGAGCTTGCGTTCGTCCTGCGGGACCCTCGCGAAACACGCGGCGATACCAGCGTCCATCGCGTGCAGCTTCGACAGGTACGCCGCGGCGTTCGCGTCGTAGGTCGCCTTCCCGTCCGGGTCGTCTCGAACCAGCGCGTCACGGATCCGTCCGACCGCGGCCTCGGCGTTGGTCGGGTCGTGCCACCAGTGCGGGTCGAACCTCGACGCCTCCGGGCCGCTCGTCTCGCCGGGGACGTCCACCGGCAGGCCGTCGCCGAGCACGACGACCGTCGGGTCACCCCCGGCGTTCTCGATCACCTTGGCCATCCACGCGTCGAGGTTGTCGCCGTTCTCGAAGACGATCGCCGCGCCCGCGACCGCTTCGACGTCCTTCGGTCGCGGCTCGTAGTCATGGGGGTCGGTGTTCGGCTGCAGGATCTGGTGCACGATGACCCGGTCGCCGGCGATGGTGCGGACCCAGTCGCCGATCTGCGTCGTGGTCGCCACGACGGTGGGTTGCTCCGTACCGGTCCCCGACGTCCCCCCGCCCGAGCAGGCGGCGGCGAGCGGGAACAGGAGCAGCGCCGCCGCGACCACCGCGGCGCGCCGTTTCACACCGCCGACCGGACGGACCCGACGCGCCAGCGCCCACCGCAGGCCCGTCGAGAGCACGAACACCCCACCCGCCAGCGTCGCGATCGTGGCCCCGGGCGGCGTGTTCGTCTCCACGGACAGCCAGAGCCCCGCGATGCCCTCCAGGGCGAGGAGCGCGACGGTCGCGACCTGCCAGGTACGCAGCCGATCGCTCCAGGGGCGCGCCGTCGCCGCCGGGACCACGAACAGGGCGGTCGCCAGCAGCGCCCCCGCCGTCGCCAGCGCCGCGGTCACCGAGAGCGCGATCAGGACCAGGAGCGCGCCCTCCGAGAGCCGCGAACGGATCCCGAGCGACGCGGACCCCGCCGCGTCGAACCCCACCGCGAGCCAGCGGCGACCGAGCGTCGCGGTACCGAACAGCGCCAGGATGCTCGCCAGCGCCGACAGGATCAGGTCCCTCGTCCCGATCGCGAGGAGGCTGCCGAACAACAGGGTCTCGATGCTCGAACCCGAATGGAACACGTCGCTCGCGAGGATCACGCCGATCACGAGCGCACCGACGAGCGCGAGCGCGGTCATGCTGTCGTAGCGTTCCTGGCCCCGCCGGCTCAGGCGGTCCAGCGCGCCGGCGAAGAGCAGCGCCGCACCGAACGCGCCGAGCGCGGGGGAGAAGCCGAGGCCGTCCGCCAGCACGAGCCCTGGGAACGCGGCCGTCCCGACCGCGTGGGAGTAGAAGGCGAGCCCCCGCAGGACGATCCAGGTTCCGAGGATCCCGACCCCGACCGACAGCAGCAGGATCTCGAGGATCCCTCGTTGGACGAAGAACAGGCCGAAGGGTTCGAACATCGCGGCCGTAACCATAACGAGAGTCGTTCTCGTTATCAATACCGGAACGGAAGCGTCCGAGAGCGGCTAGGCGTGCATCGCGCCCTCGTGGCTCCGATGCTCCGGCGCCTCGAGCTGGAACGTGGAGTGTTCGACGTCGAAGTGCTCGCCGACGCAGTCCTTCAGCGCGTCGAGCAACCTCCCAGCGTCGGCCTCGGGCGCCTTGACCACGTGCACCGACACGACGTTCACCCCGCTCGTGATCGTCCACGCGTGGAGGTCGTGCACGTCGAGCACGCCGGGTACTTCGGCCAGGTGCCGCCGGACCTCGTCCAGGTCCATCCCGCGCGGCGTGGCCTCGAGCAGCACGTCGACCGTGTCGCGGAGCAGGCGCCAGGTCCGCGGGATGATGAACGCTGCGATCAGGATCGAGGCGATCGGGTCGATCCGTTCGAACCCGGTCGTCGCGATCACGATGCCGGCCACGATCACCGCCGCCGCGCCCAGCGCGTCGGACAGCACCTCCAGGAACGCGGCGCGGAGGTTCATGTTCGACGCCTGCCGTCGCCGCAGGAGCATGAGCGACGCGCCGTTCCCGATCAGCGCGACGACGCCGAACGCGGCGACGACCCAGCCGTCCACGTCGGGCGGCGACGCCAGGCGACGGAGGGCCTCCACCAGGATCGCGATCGCGATGACGAACAGCAGGACCGCGTTCGCGAACGCCGCCAGGATCTCGAAGCGCTGATGGCCGAACGTCCTCGCGGCGCTTGGCGGCCTGCGCGCGACGCGCATCGCCAGCAGCGAGAGGCCCATGCCGGACGCGTCGGCCAGGACGTGCCCCGCGTCGGCGAGCAGCGCGAGGCTCCCGGCGATCAGGCCGCCGATCACCTGGATCACCAGCATCGCGCAGGAGATCGCGAAGACGGCGGCGAGGCGCTTCCGGTCCTCGGCGGTCCGGTCCGTCCCGTTGTCGTCGGCAGCCATCGTTCGTGGATGGTAAACCAGGTTGACGAACTACAACAGCGGCGTGAGCGCGCCTTCGATCTCCGCGGCCGTGACCGGCCCTTCGTACTTCGCGCGGATGACGCCGTCGCCGGCGATCACGAACACCCAGGGTTCGGTCTCCAGGTGCCATGCCTTGAACGGCGCCGACTGGTTCTCGAACGTGGCAGCGGGCGGTGCGTGGTCGGGTCCTGGCAGGAACTCCTCGACGTGGATGAAGTTCGCCTTCGAGCCGTGCTTCTGCGAAACGAGGATCACCTCGTCGGTGACGGGGCCGCAGAGCTGGCTCGCGCAGAGCAGTGGCGTGGAGAACACCACGACCGTCGGCTTGCCGTTCTTCAGGGCCTTGTCCAGCGAGATCGCGTGCAAATGGTCCACGGGCGTGCGCGTGCAGATCTCCGCGATCGCGGCGTCGGTCGTCGCGACCGGCGTCTTCACCGACGTCGCCTTCGATCCGACGGGGTTGGGGAGGTTCTCCGCCACGGGCAGGGCCGCGGTGCCGAACCCGACGTCCGAGCCGTTCGGGACCTGGACGCCGATCAGCCAGTTGCCCGCCGACGGAAGCGTGACCTCCGCCGCGTACGTGCCGGGCAGCACGCTCTTCGGCGACGTGTCGTGCGTGAGGTCGTAGGCGGTGAACGGGTACCAGGTGGCGGGCGAGGGCCCGATCGTAGGTGAGGTCTGGTCGGTGGCGGCCCAGACCTGCGGCGCTCCGCCCGTGAGCAAGCCGCCCTGCGTCGAGACGTCGAAGGCGAACCGGACCTTCCCGGGGCTCACCGGGGTGTTCGAGGAGAGCACGGACAGCTGCTGGGCGCCCTTCGCCAGGTCGTCGAAGGTCATGTCGCCGCTCGCCGTCGCCGTCGCCGTCGCCGTCGCATCGGCGGGCCTCGGACCCGAGCTCGTGCACGCGACGCCCAGCAGCGCCAGGCCGACGGTTCCGAGGAACTCGCGGCGGGAGGGCTTCCAGGGTCGTCCGGGCATCGTCTCCGAGTCGGTCATCGCGCGGAACAGCCTACCGGCCGGGTTCGGGAGCGCCAGGGGGGTAGCATCCGTCCCGTCATGGACGCGCCGGATCCCAGGGACGCGGAGAAGCGCGCCGTCGCGGAGGCGGCCGCCGACGAGGTCCAGGGCGGCATGCTCGTCGGGCTCGGGACCGGGAGCACCGTGGCGCTGTTCCTCCCCGCGCTCGCCCGCCGGGCGCTGCGGATCACGTGCGTCGCCACGTCGCCCGAGACCGAGGCCGCGGCCGCGGCGCTCGGGCTCACCGTCGTCGGGTTCGACGCGATCGAACGGCTCGACATCGCGGTGGACGGTGCCGACCAGGTCGACCCCGGCCGCTGGCTGGTCAAGGGCGGCCACGGCGCGCAGACGCGCGAGAAGATCGTGGCCGCCGCCGCCCAACGGTTCGTCGCGATCGTGTCGTCCGACAAGCTCGTCGACCGCGTGGGCGCGCCGATCCCGCTCGAGGTGATGCGGTTCGGGCTGGCGGCGACCGTGCGCGCCCTGGGCGCGATCGGGCCCTGCAGGGTCCGCGATCCCGATGCCTCGGGGTCGCCGGACGGCAACGTGATCGTCGACTACCTGGGCGAGGTCGCGGACCCGGCCACGCTCGCGGGTGCGTTCGAACGGACCCCTGGCCTGGTCGAACACGGTCTGTTCCCGCCGGCCATGGTGGCCGAGGTCATCGCCGCGGATCCGGACGGGGCCATCCGGCGCCTGTAGAGGGTCGGCTCCGCGTCAGACCCAGCTGGGCATCCACATCCGGATGTGCCACGCGTTCCACGACGTGATCATGCCGATCAGGATCGGCCAGAAGAACGCGAAGACCGCGACGGACAGGAACACCGCCGCGGCGGCGAGCCACGCCCCGTTCCGCTCCCGGGCGCCGAAGCGCAGGGCGGACACGTCGCGGAGCGCGTAGACGATCGCCAGCACGAGGAACGGCGTGATCGGCGTCATGTAGAACAGGAAGCTCGTGCGCTTCGCCAGGAACCACGGGAAGTACTGGCACGCGACCGCGATGATCACCATGCCGGCCCGCCAGCGGCGCTTCCAGATCCACGCGTAGCCCGCGTAGAGGAACGACGGGATGCTCAGCCAGAACACGAGCGGGTTCCCCATGCCGATGATCGCCTGCGCGGTGATGCAGGTGTTCACGTTCGCCTTCTGCGGGCACTGGAAGAAGTAGGCAACGGGGCGGAGCATCAGGATCCACTTCCAGGCCGGTGAGGCGTACGGGTGCGGGCTCCGCAGGCCCAGCGAGAAGTCGGCCATCTGACGCTGGAGCGCGATCCACTGCTTCCACTGGTCGAATCCCCATCCGCCGTGGCCGACGAACCAGCGCACGTAGGAGGCCGCGTAGACGACGATCGGGATCACGATCAGCAGCAGGAAGATGCCGAAGGCCTCGTCCCGGAACGCCTCCCAGGTCGGATGGTCGTACCCGGCGCGCTTGCGGCGGGTCCGCTCCCACGCGAAGGTCAGGACGATCCCGCCGATCAGCGCGGTCGCCCCCGACCACTTGGTCGCGGCCGCCAGGCCGAACGCGACCCCGGCCGCGAGCCGCCAGGGCCGCAGGACCGGCGAGGGCACCGGGTCGGGCGGCAGGTCCAGGAGCAGTTCGGTGGTCGACCGTGCGACGGGCATCGGGGTTCGCCTGCCGATCCAACGTCGGTCGAGAAGCACGAACAGGAACCCGGCCACCGCGAACAGCGCGACGAAGATGTCCAGCATCGAGATGCGGGATTGGACGAGGTTCAGGTTCTCGGTCGCCAGGAGGATGCCCGCGGCGTACCCCCAGACGACGCCCTCGAAGAGCTTCCACGCGAGGACCGCGAGCAACAGGACCGACAGCGTGCCGGCGAGGGCGGAGGCGAAGCGCCAGCCGAGCTCGTCGTTGCCGAACACGCGGATCGACAGTGCGATCAGCTCGCGCCCGACCGGCGGATGGACCGTGACGGTCTGTTCCGTCGGGTTGTCCAGCGCGCACTGCTTGTAGGGATACCCCGCGTCGAAGCAGCCGTCCTTCGCGTAGTAGACCTCGTCGAACACGTAGCCCCTCGGCGTGGTCAGGTGGTAGAAGCGCAGGCCGCCGGCGAGGGCGGTCACGATCAGCAGCATCGCCCACGGCGCCAGGTACCAGGGCGTTCGCTGGAACCGTTCGACCCGCGTGCCGAAGACGAACCCGTCGTCGAGCACCGGCGCGGGAGCGGCCGGGGCTTGAGGCTCGTCGACGCCCGGGCGGGGTGGTGCGACGTCCGGCAGCGCGGTCCAACCGGCGCCGGTCGGAACGGGCGCGTCGGGGCGAGCGACGTCGGAAGGGTGGTCCATCGGTTGCGGATGAGGATAGTCGTGGCCCGCGCCTCGGACGGGAGGACCGCGGCCGAGGTTCCGTTCCGTGCGAGCATGCCCGTGATGACCGGGACGCTGTTCGTCGTTGGGACGCCGATCGGGAACCTCGGAGACCTGAGCGACCGGGCCCGCGAAACGCTTGTTCGCGTGCGCGTCGTCGCCGCGGAGGACACGCGGCGGACCGGGCGGCTGCTGAAGGGCTTCGGCGCGTCGCCCAGGCTCGTGTCGTTCTTCGCGGGGAACGAGGCCTCGCGTGTGCCCTCGCTGCTCGCGATGCTGCAGGACGGAACGGATGTCGCGCTCGTGACCGATGCAGGGATGCCGGGCGTCTCAGATCCCGGGTACGCGCTGGTGGCGGCCTGCGTCGAGGCCGGCGTCCCGGTCGACGTCATCCCGGGGCCGTCGGCGGTGCTGACGGCGCTGGTGATCAGCGGGCTCCCGAGCGAGCGGTTCGTCTTCGAAGGGTTCCTGCCGCGGTCGGGTCGCGCGCGTGGGGAGCGGCTGGCCGCCCTCGCCGGAGAGCCGCGGACGATCGTGCTGTTCGAGTCGCCCAAGCGCGTAGCGGCGGCGCTCGGCGATCTGCTGCGCGCGTGCGGGGATCGTCGTGCGGTCGTCGCGCGCGAGCTGACGAAGCTCCACCAGGAGGTCCTTCGGGGGACGCTCTCGGACCTGATCGACACGGTCGCCGGACGCGAACTGAAGGGCGAGGTGGTGCTCGTGGTCGAAGGACGGCGTGGCCCGGCCGCGCCCGGGACGATGGAGGATGCGCTCGGAGCGGCGCGTGCGGCGATCGCCGGCGGCGCCCGGACCCGCGAGGCCGCGAAGTCCGCAGCCGCGGCTACCGGCCTGCCCGCGCGCGAGATCTACGCCGCGCTCGTGACCCCTGCGGCCGAGCCGTCGGGTTCGTTCGAACCGCGCGGCTCCTCGGACTGACGACGCGGCGTGACGTCCGGTGCCCGGACGGTCGGCGTTCCGCCACCGCCTATGATGGCCCGACCGTGAAGGACACCTTCTACATCACGACCCCGATCTACTACCCGAACGACGTGCCGCACATCGGGCACGCGTACGACGCGGTCTCGGTCGACGTGATCGCCCGCTACCACCGCCTGCGGGGCGAGCGCGTGTTCCACCTCACGGGCACGGACGAGCACGGACTCAAGCTCCAGCGCACCGCCGACACGGCCGGCATGGACCCCCAGGCGTGGGTCGACGAGATGGAGCCGAAATGGCGCGAGGTCTGGGCGCGCCTGGACATCTCCTACGACGACTACATCCGCACGACCGAACCCCGGCACGTCGCGGCGGTCGAGAAGCTGCTCCGGGCGGTCCACGACAACGGCCGCGAGGACATCTACCTCGGGCAGTACGAAGGCTGGTACTGCGTCCCGTGCGAGGCGTACTACACCGAGGCCGACCTGATCGACGGAAAGTGTCCGATCCACGACCGGCCCGTCGAGCTGATGCGCGAGGAGAACTACTTCTTCCGTCTCTCGGCGTACGCCGACCGGCTCCTCGAGCACTACGAGGCGAACCCGCTCGCCGTGCAGCCCGAAGTTCGTCGCAACGAGGTCCTCAGCCTGATCCGGGGTGGCCTGCAGGACTTCTCGATCAGCCGAACGTCGTTCTCGTGGGGCGTACCGCTCCCGTGGGATCCCGCGCACGTCACGTACGTCTGGTTCGACGCGCTGACGAACTACATCACCGCGGCGGGCTACGTCTCGGATCCCGAGACGTTCGGAAGGGTCTGGCCCGCAGACATCCACATGATCGGCAAGGACCTGATCCGGTTCCACGCGGTCTACTGGCCGGCGATGCTCATGGCGGGCGGCGTCGAGCTCCCGCGACAGGTGTGGGCGCACGGCTTCATCACCGTCGGCGGCCAGAAGATGTCGAAGACGAACGCGACCGGGATCCATCCGTTCGAGCTGCTGGACCACTTCGGCGTGGATGCCTACCGGTACTACTTCATGCGCGAGATCCAGTTCGGCCAGGACGGCAGCTTCTCGTGGGAGTCGATGACCGAGCGCTACAACGCGGATCTGGCGAACGGGCTCGGGAACCTCGCCTCGCGCGTGCTGGCGATGATCGGGTCGAACTTCGACGGCGTCGTGCCCGCGCCGAGCGTCGAGGACGCCGCGGACGACCTCCCGGACGTCGCGGCCGGGGTCGTCCGGCGCGTCGACCGGCTGATGCTGGATGTCGCGCTCTCGCAGGCGATCGCGGCGGTGTGGGAGATCGTGTCCCGCGCGAACGGGTACCTGGTCGAGAAGGAGCCCTGGCAGCTGGCGAAGGACCCGGCGCGCCGCGACGAGATGGCGAGCATCCTCTACGCGTCGGCCGAGACGCTCCGGATCCTGGCGATCCTGATCCAGCCGCTCATGCCGAGCGCCGCGCTGCGGCTGTGGTCGCAGCTGGGGATCGCGGAGCCGCTCGGCGAGCAGCGCCTGCCTGGCGCGGCCGCCTGGGGAGGGCTCGCGCCCGGGACGCAGACGAACCGCGGCGAGGCACTGTTCCCTCGCCTCGAGGACTAGGCCCGGCTCCGGTGTCGGCATCCCTCGGGCCGGACGACGCCGAGGACCCTCCGGAGCCCGCCGTGCCCGGTGGCGCGTTCGACACCCACTGCCACCTGTACCTGATGGACGCCGATCCCTCCGAGGCCGTCGCCGAGGCGAACCTGGCCGGCGTCGAGCGGATGGTCTGCGTCGGGATCGACCCGGAGACGAGCGCCCGCTCGCTCGAGCTCGCGGAGTCGTTCCGCGGGGTGTTCGCCACGGCAGGCATGCATCCGAACGAAGCCTCGGGCTTCGACCGTGCCGCGAGCGCGGCGATCGAGGAGCTGCTGGCGAGTCCCTTGGTCGTCGGCGTCGGCGAGACCGGGCTCGACTACTTCCGGCAGCGCTCCCCGGTCGACGTCCAGCATCGCGTGTTCCGCGACCACATCGCGCTTGCACGCGAGACGGACCTGCCGCTCGTCGTGCACGTGCGCGACGCGTGGGACGACGCCCTGCGGATCCTGGACGAGGAGGCCGCCGAGCGGGTCGTGCTCCACTGCTTCACCGGCGACGCCGTGATCGCGAAGGAGGCGGCCGCACGCGGGTACTTCCTGTCGTTCGCGGCGAACGTCACCTATCCGAAGGCCGAGGCGATGCGCGAGGCGGCGGGCTCGGTCGGCGACGACCGGTTGCTGCTGGAGACCGACAGCCCCTTCCTCCCGCCCCAGCATCAGCGCGGTCAGCCGAACATTCCCGGCAACGTGCTGGCCGTCGCGGAGACACTGGCGACCGTGCGCGGCGTGGCGTCCGAGCGGATCGTGGAGCGAACGGCCGCGAACGCCCGCGCCGCCTTCCCGTTCGGGACGTGACCGGAACGGCGCGGCGGACGGCTCCGGCCGGGCTGACCCCGAGCGCGGTGCGGGAGCTCGCCCGGCGCCACGGCATCCGTCCTCGCAAGGCGCTCGGGCAGCACTTCCTGATCGAACCGGCCCTGGCGCGCCGGATCGGCGAGCTGGCCGGCGTTCGACCCGGCGACCACGTGGTCGAGGTCGGCCCGGGGCTCGGCTCGCTGACCGTGGCCTTGGCCGCCGCCGGCGCGAACGTCGTGGCGGTGGAGGCCGATCCGCGCCTGGTGCCGGCACTGGAGGACGCGATCGAGCCGTGGGCCGACCGCGTCCGGGTGGTTCGGGCCGACGCGCTCTCGGTGGATTGGGCCGACGAGCTCCGCGACGCGGGGCCGTGGGCGATGGTCGCGAACCTCCCGTACAACGTGAGCGTCCCTGTCGTGCTCCGCGCGCTGGAGGAGGAGCCGCGGCTCGAACGCCTCTTGGTCATGGTCCAGCGCGAGGTGGGCGAACGCCTCGCCGCGCGCCCGGGCGACGAGCAGTTCGGCGCCGTCAGCCTCCGGGTCGCGTACTTCGCCGACGCGAAGGTCCTGCGGAAGGTGGCGCGGTCGGTCTTCTGGCCGCAGCCGAACGTCGACTCGGTGCTCGTGCTGCTCGAACGCCGCCCGCCCCCCGTGGACGCGGACCCCGCGCGGTTGTTCGAGCTGATCCGGGTCGCGTTCGCCGAGCGCCGCAAGACGATGCGCAACGCCCTGGCGCGGTTCGGCCTGACACGGGATCAAGCGGACGCGGCGCTGGGCGCGTGCGGGATCGCGCCGTCCGCCCGTCCGGAGACGCTCGGCCTGGAGGCGTTCGCCCAACTCGTCAACCAGGTTGACGGATCGTGTGGGTCGCCGTGAACGGACCGGAGTCGAACACGGTCGAGCTGCAGGCTCGAGCGAAGCTGAACCCGTTCCTCCGGGTCCTCGGGCGGCGCGACGACGGCTACCACGAGCTGGAGACGCTGATCCTGCCCGTCTCGCTCGCCGACGGGGTCCGGGTGCACGCGTACGCCGATCCGTCGATGTTCCGGACGCTCTCGCTGTCGCTCGACGTAACCGGCGAGCCACACCTGACGCGCGGCGTGCCGGTCGACGAGACGAACCTCGCGATGCGTGCCGCCGCGGCTCTCGCGGAGGCCGTGGGACCGAGAGGGTTCGCGGAGATCATGCTGGAGAAGCGGATCCCCCACGCCGCGGGCCTCGGCGGGGGAAGCGCCGACGCCGCGGCGGTGCTCCGAGCGCTCGACGGGCTATGGGGCGCCGCGCTCGACGTCGGTGAGCTCTGGCGAGATCGGCGCGCGCGTCGGGTCGGACGTCCCGGCGATGTTGGCGGACGGGCCGGTCGTGGCCCGTGGTCGAGGTGAACGCGTCGAACCCGTCGCAGGCGTCGCGGCGTTCGACTGGATCCTCGTGACGTTCCCGTTCGGGGTCCGAACGCAGGACGCGTTCGGGTGGTGGGACGAGGACGGTGGGGTGTGCGGCCGGGACCCGGAGGCGGTGATCTCGCCGCGCGTACCGGGGACCCGATGGCCCTCGGGCCGTCGCTGTTCAACGACCTGGAGGATCCGGTCGTCCGGCGGCATCCGGAGATCGGCGCGGTGAAGGGGCTCCTCGTCGGGGCCGGCCTGCCCGGAGCGGTGCTGTGCGGGAGCGGCGCCAGCGTCGCGGGCCTGGTTCCGGCCGACCTGGCGCGCGAGGCGTCGCCGAGGAACTCCTCGACGCGGCGAGCGCCCTCGCGGGTCGCCGGGCGCTGCTGGTGCGGTCGATCGGGAGTCCTGAGGGCGGGAAGCGATGAGCGAACGGGAGACCCTGGTCCTGACGAACGCCCACGTGCTCGACGGCGTGGGTGGCGAGCTCCATCGCGCCACGGTACGCGTGGTCGGTGACCGGATCGCTTCGGTCGCCGGCGACGACCGGGGCGCCGCGGCCGCTCCGGCGGCCACGGTCATCGACCTGGCCGGCGCGACGCTGATACCCGGGCTGATCGACGCGCACGTGCACCTCTGCTCCTACGACACGCTCCCGGGACCGCTCCGCGGCGAGGCGCCCCATCCGCGGGAGCTCCGCGCGTTCGAGCTGGCGAACGACGCCAGCGCGTTCCTCGCGATGGGCATCACGACGATCCGGGACGTCGGCAGCGTCGACGATCACGCTCTGCTGCTTCGCGCGGCGACCCGCGCCGGCCTCTGCCCAGGACCGAGGATCCTCACGTGCGGACGGATCGTCAGCGCGACTTCGCCGGGCGGTGTCATCTTCGGCACGATGTACCGCGAGGCGGACGGCCCCGACGAGATGCGCAAGGCGGTCCGCGAACAGCTCCGGCGCGGGGCGGACTTCGTCAAGGTCATGGCGACCGGCGCGCGTTCGGTGGTGCTGGAGGATCCAGAGCCCGCGCAGCTCACGCGGGACGAGCTCGAGGCGGTCGTCGACGAGGCGCACCGGATCGGCGTCCGGGTCGCCGCCCACGCCGAGGGCCTGGGGGGTGCGCGTCTCGCGGTCGAGGCGGGCGTCGACACGATCGAACACGGCCTGTCGCTCCACCGTGAGCCGGCACTCCTGGACCGGATGGCCGAACGCGGTATCGTCCTGGTCCCGACCTTGAGTACGTTCCACGACGTCGCCGAGACGCACGCGGCCAAGTACCCGGCGCCGTTGGTCGAACAGGCGGAACGCCAGCGCGAGGAGGCGTATCGAACCCTGGTCGCGGCGCGCGGCGCGGGCGTGACGCTGGCGATGGGGTTCGACAGCTATCCGGCGGGCGGGGACGCGCTGGAGCTGGTGCGCATGGTCGCCGGGGGCCTCTCGCCGATGGAGGGGGTCGTCGCCGCCACGAGCGGTTCGGCCCGGGCGTGCGGGCTCGACGACGTGGGGGTGATCCGGCCGGGCGCGGTCGCCGACCTGGTGGTCGTCGACGGCGACCCGCTCGACGACGTGGCGACCCTGACCGACCGCGACCGGATCCTGCGGGTGATCCAGGCCGGCGACTGACGTCGTCGGCGGGCCGGTCGGCTGGGCCCCCGCGATTCGAACGCGGATCTCCGGGACCAAAACCCGGCGTCCTGCCGTTGGACGAAGGCCCACCGGCGCGACGGAGCGCGCCGCGAACGATCATCCCATGATCGATCCGCCCGTCCGTGGCGGACCCACCCGCGGCCGCATTCCCTGCGAGAATGTCCGTCCCCCGAGCGAAGGACGCGAGCGAGCAGGATGAGCACGAAGACCGGCGCCCGCAGCCTGGCCGCGGTGATCCTCGCCGCCGGTAAGGGCAAGCGCATGCGCTCCTCGAGCCCGAAGGTGCTGGTCGACCTCTGCGGGCGGCCGCTGCTGTGGCACGCGATCCAGACGGCGCGGGCCGCGCGACCTTCGCGCATCGTGATCGTGATCTCGAAGGACGCCCCCGGAACCGACGCGATCCAGGAGGCCGTCCGATCCTGGCGGATCAAGCCGGAGCCGGTCTTCGTCGACCAGGGCGAACCGCTCGGCACCGGGCACGCCGTGATGAAGGCGGAGCACGCCGTGGGGTCCGTTGACGAGGTGCTGGTGGTCGGTGGCGACTACGATCCGGTCACACCAGACGACATCCGCGCGCTGGTTCGGCTGCATCGCCGAACCGGCTCGGCGGCGTCGATCCTGACCGCCGACGCGGATCAGCCGGGCTCGCTCGCCCGCGTGGTCCGCGACACGAAGGACCCGACCCGGCTCGTCGAGATCGTCGAGGGGACCGACGCCTCGCGCAGCATGCTCGCGCGGCGCGAGGTCTCGACGCTGGACTTCGTCTTCCGCAGGAAGGATCTCTACGGGGTGTTGCCGCTGATCGGCCGCGAGAACCGCCAGCGCGAGTACTACCTGAACGACGTGATCCCGATCCTGATGGGCAAGGGCGAACGGGTCTCGGCGCTGAAGACCGACATCGGCGGTGTCCTCGGGGCGAACTCGCGCGCGGGTTCGGCGGCGCTGCGCCGGCTCGTGCAGGGCCGGATCCTCGAGCGGCACATGGTGCACGGCGTGTCCTTCGTCGATCCGGACACCTCGTACGTCGACGTCGACGTCCGGATCGGTCCCGACACGGTGATCCAGCCGATGACGTTCCTGCAGGGTTCGACCCGCATCGGCGCGGGCGCCACGATCGGGCCCGCGACGCGGATCGTGGACTCGACCGTCGGCGATGGGGCCGACGTCACGTTCTCCGTGGTGCGTTCGTCGAAGATCGGCCCCCGGGCGAACGTCGGCCCGTACGCGAGCCTGCGTCCCGGGACCGTCTTGGACGAGGGCGCGAAGGCCGGCACGTTCGTCGAGGTCAAGGCCTCGCGGATCGGCCCGGGGAGCAAGGTGCCGCACCTGTCCTACGTCGGCGACACGCAGATCGGGCGCGGCGCGAACGTCGGCGCCGCGACCGTGACGGTGAACTACGACGGGTTCGAGAAGCACCCGACGGTGATCGGGGACGAGGCGCACATCGGCTCCGATACGATGTTGGTGGCGCCGGTGCGCGTCGGGAAGCGCGCGTGGACCGGCGCCGGCTCGGTGATCACGAAGGACGTGCCGGACGGTGCGCTCGCGGTCGAGCGCGGCGAGCAGCGGATCGTGGCCGGGTACGACGAACGGGCGCGGAAGAAACGGGGGCGGCGGCGTGGCTGAGACGTCGGGCGGTGGCGGGGCGGGCCAGGGGCCGGTGATCCGGGACATCCTGACCCGCAAGCGGATGATGGTGTTCGCCGGGACCTCGCACCTGGCGCTCGCCGAGGACATCGCGGGGCACCTGGGGATCGCCCTGTCGCCGGTGGAGATCCGGCGGTTCGCCTCCGGCGAGATCTACTGCCGGTTCGAGGACAGCGTCCGAGGCGCCGACGCGTTCGTGATCCAGACGCACACCTGGCCGATCAACGAGGCGATCTTCGAGCAGCTCACCATGATCGACGCGCTCAAGCGCGCGTCCGCGAAGCGCATCACCGCCGTGATCCCGTACTACGGGTACGCGCGACAGGACCACAAGGCGATGTCGCGCGAACCGATCAGCGCGAAGCTCGTGGCGGACCTGCTGACCGTGGCGGGCGCGAACCGCGTCGTGTCCGTCGACCTGCACAGCGGCCAGATCCAGGGCTTCTTCGACTTCCCCGTGGACCACCTGACGGGGCTCCCCGTGCTGACCGAGCACATGCTGCACCACTTCCCCGAGCCGGACGAGATCGTCGTCTGCGCCCCCGACGCCGGCCGTGTGAAGACGGCCGAACGCCTGCGCAAGGAGCTGCACAGCGACCTGGCGTTCCTGTACAAGCGGCGCTCGCGGCAGGTGGCGCACAAGATCGAGGAGGTCGTCGTCGTCGGCGAGGTCGACGGCCGGCGTTGCGTCCTGATCGATGACATGGTCGACACGGCCGGGACGATGGTCGAGGGCGCGAAGGCGCTCGCGGCGCAGGGGGCGACGGAGATCTACGCGGCCGCGACGCATCCCGTGCTCTCGGGCAAGGCGGTCCAGACGGATCGCCGAATCGCCGATCCGCGAGCTGATCGTGACCGACACGCTCCCGGTCGACGAGGACAAGATCCAGGTGCTGGGCGACCGCCTGAAAGTCGTGAGCGTCGCGCCGATCGTCGCCTCCGCGCTGTCCGCCGTGTTCGAGGACGAATCGGTCAGCGAGATCTTCCACGGCGAGAACCAGCCGTAGCCGCGTCGGTGTCCGCGCCGTTCCCGGCGCCGGCCGGTGTCCGGAACGAGACCAGGACGGCGGCGCCCAGCACCCCGACGATGACGGCGAGCGTGACCCACGTCGGGACGTGCCAGACCTCCGAGAGCAGCATCTTCGCGCCGACGAAGACCATCACGACCGACAGTCCGAGCTGCAGGTGTTCGAACCGCTCCATCATGCCGGCCAGCAGGACGAACAGCGCGCGCAGGCCCAGCAGCGCGAACGCGTTCGTCGCGAAGACCAGGAACGGATCGTCCGTGACCGCGAACACGGCCGGCACCGAGTCGATCGCGAAGGCGACGTCCGCAAGGACGATCGTGAGCACGACGGCCGCGAGCGGGGTCGCCATCCGCCGAGCGCCCTCGCGCGCGACGAAGCGCCTGCCCCGATACCCCTCGGTCGTCGGCACGATCCGTCGAACGGTCCGGAGGATCACGTTGCGTTCGATCCCGACCGTCTGCTCCCGGTGCAGGGCGAACCGGACGCCCGTGAGCACGAGCAGCGCGCCGAAGACGTAGATCGTCACGTGGAAGGCGTCGAGCAGCGCGGCGCCCCCGGCGATCATCGCGCCCCTCAGCACCAGCGCGCCGACGATCCCGACCGTCAACGCGCGCTGGCGCAGCTCGGGCGGCAGCGCGAACGACGCGAACACCAGCGCGAACACGAACAGGTTGTCGAGCGAGAGCGAGCGTTCGATCAGGTAGCCGGCCAGGTACTCACCGGCCGCCTGCTCGCCCAGCCACGGCCGCACGACCAGGGCGAACCCCAGGCCGACGCCGAGCCAGACGAGGCTCCACACGAGCGCATCGCGCGTCGAGCCGCCCCCGGGCTTCCGGCCGAAGACCAGCAGGTCCAGCCAGACCAGTGCCAGGATCGCGACGACGAACAGGATCCAGGTGACGATGCCCACGGGCGTTGCTCCTCCGTTCCGCCGGTGACGGCGTCCCGAAGGTCTCCCTCGCCCGTGTGGGCCGGCGCGCCGGGTCCGATCACGGACCGTGGTGGCGGCGACGCCGCGAGGAGGTACTCCCCTTCGCCGGACCAGGCTAGCAGGCGGGCCTCGGCGCGCGGTCGTTCGATACACTGATTGACCTCGTACCGGCTCGCCCTGCCTCACCGGCGTTCGCGCCACGCGGCTCATGGCTCCGGCCGGTCACCCCGAAGTCGTCTCCGAAGGAGAACCGAGATGGAACGCCAGCTGAAGGTCGAACGCCGCGACGACACGGGCAAGGGCGTCGCCCGCAAGATCAGGGCCGCCGGCGGCGTGCCCGGTGTCATCTACGGGCGCGGCGCCGACCCGGTGCTGATCCGCATCGACGCGCGCGAGCTCTTCCACACGCTCCACACCGACGCGGGGATGAACGTCCTGGTCGAGCTGAAGTGGGACTCGGACGGAACGCTCGCGATGCCTCGCGAGGTCCAGCGCGACCACCTCAAGGGCCAGTTCAAGCACATCGATTTCATCCGGATCGCGCGCGACGAGAGGATCACGGTCGACGTCCCCGTTCAGGTCGTCGGCGAGTCGCACGGCGTGAAGGAAGGGGGTGTCGTCGAGCACCACCTGTGGACCCTGCATGTCGAAGCGTTCCCGCAGGACGTTCCGACGTCGATCGAGGTCGACATCACCGCCCTCGGGCTGCACGAGGGATACAAGGTGTCGCAGTTGGACCTCCCGGAGACCGTGACGATCCTGAACGAGATCGAGGACACGATCGTCTCCGTCGTCCCGCCGCAGGTCCTGCGCGTAGACGAGGTCGAAGGCGAGGCTGAGGGCGAGGCTGGTGCCGAGGGCGAAGCCGTCGCCGAGGGAGCGGGCGAGACCGCCGCATCCGAAGCTGCTCCGGCGTCATCCGACGACGCCGGGGAGTAGTCGTGGGCGAGCCCTGGCTCGTCGCCGGGCTCGGGAACCCGGGGGACCGGTACGCCGCGACCCGACACAACGTCGGCTGGATGGTGCTCGACGTCCTGTGCGAACGGTTCGGCGTTCGGCTTCGGCGTCAACGGTTCGTCGGCGTGGAGGCCGCGGAGGCGACGGCCGACGGCGACGTGTCGCTGCTGCTGGTCCGCGCTCCGGGGGCATTCATGAACCTGAGCGGTCCGCCGATCGCGTCGTTCGCGCGCAAGCGTGACGTGCCGGTCGATCGCGTGATCGCGGTGCACGACGACCTCGACCTCCCGTTCAGCGCGCTCCGCGTGAAGAAGGGCGGGTCGACCGCCGGGCATCACGGGCTGGATTCGCTGGTGCAGGCGTTCCGTTCGCCGGACTTCTACCGGGTGCGGATCGGGATCGGGCGTCCGCCGGGCCGTCAGGACCCCGCTGACTTCGTGCTGGATCCGTTCTCATCGCGCGAACGAGACGACGCCGCCGCGGCCGTGCAGGACGCCGCCGCCGCCGCCGTCGTGCTGGCGACCGACGGGCTCGGAGCGGCGCAGGCGCGGTTCAATCGCCCCGGCGTTATGCACGACTAACGGTCTGCCCATCCAGGCGGGCCGGTTGAATCGGCCCGTCGCCCCCGGCTGCCGACAGGCCCGGGACCGTTTCACGAATACGAGCTTCAAGGAACCGGCGGGGAGGCGATTCAGAATGCGGGCCATATGAGTCTCGGATTGATGACTTTGGCGCCGTCTGTTGCCTTGTGGGAACAGACTCCTCCCACCGAGTCTGTTCCTCGCCGCACCGCTGCCGCCCGCGACCATGGCCAGCTGTCAATGGCATGCGACGAACATCAGCGTGGGTGCATCCGGTCCTTACCTCGACTCCGGTAATAGCCAGGGCTTGTCGCCGAACATACGTGGCGTGGTCGGGTCGCCAACTGACTCCATTGGCATCCGCTCCTTAGGTACGACTCTACCGGGTCGCTCTTATGCTCTTGAAAATGGCGAGGATTAGGCCTATGAACACGAGAGTTCCTCCGACGCCGATGTCGTAAAGTCTGAAGCGAACGACCGCCCATTGGAAGATAATGAGACCGCCGATGGCGATGCCCAGGGACGCGTACCGATATCCTTCTACAGACCCGAAGAACCTTGCTAGCAGCCGTGCAAGATAGAGGTGCCGGTCGGGCGGGTCCGGCTTCGATGGCACCGTCATAATCCTTCCAGCAAGAGGAGTAGGTACACGAGCCATGCGTCGCCCTCCTCCGAGTGTGTAGCCGCCCAGTCCACAGCTGCCTCTGAATAACGCCAACTGCCGGGTGCCGATTCGTAGAGGTGAACCCACTCTGGGAACCCGGCTGGTGCATTGGACAGCTCATGCTTGGCAGGGTCGGGGACGAGCTCGTTAAGCCAAGCGAGGTCTTGCTCGTAGCCACCTCGCAGGTAGTTCGCGCAACCGGCCACGGCATGCCATTCCATGGTCAGTCCGGCGCTCGTGTCCAGACTGTACTCGTTCCAGGCGTTCCGCAAGAACCGCCACACGGTGTCGTGGTCTCCCGATTGCATCCGCCCCGGTATGCCGCCTATCGGCGTCGCACCCGACGGATCATCCAGCACGGTCGGCCGGTTTGCCACGTACGCATAGCTCCCCGAATATGGCATCGCCGCCGGGTTCGGCACCGGATCAATCTGGGAGAACCTCCCGAGCGCCTGATCGTACACGCGAGCCCGCACGTCATAGAGTGTCGTAGCAGGATCCAGGAGCTGGGAGTCGAAGCGCATCACGTTCGTGGGCGGGCTCCCGCCAGAAGACGTTGCCGAGGTGGCAACCCCGAACGGGTCGTACGCGTAGGTCCATCGGGTGGCGCCGCCGGAGGTCGTGATGTTCGCGACGCTGCCGTACGCGTCGAAGTGGTCGTAGTACGTCGATCCAGAAGCGGTGAACGAGTCGAGGCCCTCACCGTACGCGTAGTCGCGGAGCGTGGTCCCCGCACCGTCGGTCTCGGTCGCGAGGAGGGCGAGCGGCTCGTTCGTGTCCCAGAGGTACTTGGTCGTGGAGCCTCCGGCCGTGGCCGCCTGGAGGCGGTTGCCGTCCCCGTCATAGGCATACGTCGTCGTGGTGCCACTCACGACGGCCTGGGTCATCCGATCGGCCAGGTCGTAGGAGTACGTCCTCGACGACCCGGCGTTCGTCTCGTCGCCGTTCGCGCTGAACGTGTACGTCGTTCCGCCCGAGGGCGTGTTCGCGCAGCCGTTGGCGGAGGTACCCACGTAGGTCCAGCAGAGCTGGTCGTCTGAGTTGTACTTGTAGCTCGTGGTCACGTTCGGCGAGCCGTAGGTCACCTGGGTCAGGCGATTCCCGACCGGATCGTAGGTGTACCCGAGCCCGGTCAGGCCGGTACCGGTGCAGTTCGCGAGGTTGCAGGCCCCGGTCAGCCGGTCGTAGGCGTCGTAGGTGTAGTTCGTGGTCGTCGTCGTGCCTCCGGAGAGCGCGATCAGGCTCTTCGGGTTCCCGACCCCGTCGAGGGAGCCGAACGCGTAGCTCGACAGGGTCGTCCCGCTCTTGACGTTCGTGACCCCGGTAAACCGGTCGGCGAGGTCGTAGGAGAGGGTCGCAACGTAGCCGTTCGTGGTCGGCTCGGTCTTGGAGACGAGGTCGTTCGCCGCGTCGTAGCCGTACCGGGTGGTCGTCCCGCCGTTGCACCCCGTGGGGAGCCCGCCGAGCTTCAGCGAGCAGAGTCGGTCATCGGTGTCGTAGTAGTACCCGGAGATCGCGCCGTCCGGGAACGTGACCTGCTTGAGCTGGCTCCCGGGGTAGTAGTTGTACGCGAAGCTCCCCGTGGGAGGCGCTGAACAGGCCGCCGAGGAGCTCCCGGCGAGGGTCCAGCAGGGGTTGTTCAGCGTGTCGTACGCGTACGAGATCGTCGCCGACCCGGTCGTCATGGTCATCCGGTTGTCGTCGCCGTCGTAGGAGAACCCGACGTCGGGCGTGATCGTGCCGCTGTAGTCGATCGAGCTCAGGCGCCGGATGGCGTCGTAGCCGTACGTGACGGTGTCCGAGCTGGTGCAGGCTGTGGAGCTCGAGCTCGGCATCACCTTGACCTTGAGCAGGCCGTCGTCGAAGTAGCAGTAGTTCCAGATCCTGGTCTTCGGCGAGGTCACGCTCGTCAGGCGGTTGGCGTCGTCGAACCCGTAGTCCCACTCGTGGGCGTTCGCGTCCGTTCGCGAGGTGAGGTTCCCGTCGTTGTCGTAGACGTAGACAGTCTTGCTCGCGGTCGGGGCCGCCGCGCAGGTGGTCGCGGCCGAGTCCGGGCCGATCACGCACTTCAGCTCGTTCGCGGCGTCGTACCCGTAATGGACCGTGTGGCTGTTCGCGTCGGTCCGGGAGGTCAGGTTGCCGCCCGGGTCGTAGCCGTAGGAGGTGACGTCCGGCGGCGACAGCGGGTCGGTGACGCTCGTGATCTGGTTCGCGTCGTTGTAGGCGTAGGACCACGTGTGGGAGCCGCGGTTCGTGCACGTCTCGGTCCCGGGCGCACGGGGATCGATCATGTAGGTCATCCGCCCGCCGGCGTCGTAGCAGTACTGCGTCTTGTTCGCGAGCTGGGTAGTGACCGAGCCCAGGTCGCCCATCGCGTCGTAGGTGTAGCTGGTCGTGCTCGCGTTCGGATCGGTCATCGAGGTCGGGAGGCCCGTCGTCGCGTCCGGGGTGTAGGTGACCTTGTAGGCCTGGGCGGCCGCGGCGCACGTGGTCGTGCCGGACGGCACGTCCGCGAGCATCGTGCAGGTCAGGTTCCCCTTGGAGTCGTACTCGTATCGCGTCGTGTTCCCCCGTCCGTCGATCGAGTCCTTGAGGGTGTTGTCGGCGCTGTAATCCCACTTCTTGACGTAGCCGAGCGGGGACGGGTCGTCCTCCTCGGTGAGGTTCCCTGAGGCGTCGTACTTCGAGACCGTCGTGAAGCAGGTCGCCGCGGCCGGGCACTGGCCGGCGACGTGGGCCTGCCCGGCGCATCCGGAGCGGCAGTCGGTCGCGGTCGTCCCGTTCAGGTCGGCGTCGTACCCGTACAGGACGAGGTCCCCGTAGGGGTCCGCGACCTGGATCAGCGTGCCGTTCGAGTACGTGTAGGTCCAGACCTTGCTCCGTGCGTCGGTGAGCGTCGCCGTCTGCGCGCGCGAGTTGTACGCGATCGTGCTCGCGTGGCTCCGAGCGTCGGTCTGCTGCGTGACCCTGCCGGCGGCATCGTAGACGTTCTGGGTGACGACGTTGCCGTTCTGGTCCGTGATCGTCTTCAGCAGATCAGGGACGTGCTCGCCGTCCGACGTCGTCGTGTACGTGTACTGGATCGTGTTGTGACGCACGTCGGTGACCACGTTCAGGCGGTTCGAGCCGTCGTAGGCGTAGCCGACGGTCCTGGAGAGCGGGAGCGACAGGCCGGTCAGGCGCCCGCTCGTGTAGCTGAGCGTCACGGTCCAGGTGGAGCCGTTGCCCGAGATCGAGGACATGAGGCCGCCCGTGTAGGAGAACGTGAGGCCCTGGTTGTTCCTGTCCTTGATCACGGTCAGCTTGCCGCTGGAGTTGAACGTCTCGCTCGTCAGGTCGTGCAACGTGCACCGTGAAGGTCCCGTCGGTGTTGCGCGCGAGCGTGTCGCGGACGCCCTGATCTGGGATGAACGCCGAGGAGCCGGTGCCGCATGGCTTCGTCGCGGTCACGCAGGTGAAGTGCAGCTGCTGGCCGTCGGAGGCGTGCAGGGTGGCGTCGCCGTTCCACGCTCCGAGATCCAGCCAGATGTTGTACGACGAGGTCCATCCCCGGCTCATGGGGATCGGCGTCGACGAGCTGACGGTCGCGTCGGCGGAGTTGTAGGAGCGGACGAAGGCGAACGGCACCCCGATGTTCGGAAGCGTCGCGTCGGTCGCCGACTCGTAGAAGTTCCCGTTCGCGAGGTTCACCGGTTCGAGCTTCATCCCGGCAGGCCCGCCGTGCATGGCCGCTTCGGCGCAGGCCTGGCACCCGAGCAGCTGACCCCACGGCACCGCCGGGTTCGCGTTGTAGCGCAGGTAGACCTGGTAGAAGTTCGACGGCTGCGGGGTGACCAGGTTGTAGGTGCCGGCGTCGAAGGCGACGTAGCGACCGTCGGAGGAGGCGACGCCGGAGAAGGACGAGCCGGTGAGCAGCCCGGCCGGCAGGCCGTCGTCGTAGTGGACGTCGACGGCCGCGCTCTGGACGGCGGTCGTGCCGTCGGCGACCGTGCTGAGATCCGTGATGAAGACGTCCGGGTTGGCGTTGGTGTCCCCCGCGACGACCCGGTCGTCGTAGGTCGAGTACACCAGGTAGTGATCGTTCCCCGTGATGAGCGGGTGCGCGCTCGCCGGGCTGTTCTGCTGCGGACCGTGGGAGCCGACGTAGGAGCCATCGGATTCCCGGGAGGCGAGGACAACGGTCCCGGTCGCGAGGTCCTTCACGTAGTCCTCCGTGCACTTGTGCAGCGCGTCGCACGCCGGTGGGGTGTAGCCCAGCTTGACCGAGGCCGTGCTGAACGCGACGTAGCGACCGTCGGGGGTGATCGATCCGACGTTCGCCAGGACATCGAGGCCCTTCGTCTGGCCCTGGTCCAGGTAGGTGTCGACCTGGGTCGTGGTGCCCGTGCTCAGATCGCGCAGGAACACGTCGGTGTCACCCGCGTTGCCGTCGGTGAGGCCCGTGAGGTCGAAGGCCTGAGACTCGAACACGAGCTTCGTGTCGTCGCCGCTGAAGGCGGGCAGGGCATTGCCCGGGGGGAGGATGCTGTCGGCGCTTCCGGGCGAGCCGCCCGTATTCGCCGAGACCAGGGTCGGCGTGGCAGAGGACTGGACCGGCCCCTTGTAGACGTTCAGGTGGTGGTTCGTCCCCGTTGCGAAGTTCTCAGCCGCGGAGGTGAACGCGACGTAGGCGCCGTCCGGGGAGATCCGCGGATCGGTGCTGTCGTGATCGCCCGGCGTCCCCGAGACGGCCGAGATGCGCACGATCGAGCCGCCGCTCTGGGTGTCCTTGGCGTAGATCTGCCAGTGGTGGTCCGAGCCTCCACCGCTGACGAGCGCGTCGTTCTTGGACTGGAACGCGACCCAGCGCCCGTCGGCGGAGATCGACGGGTTCGTGGACTCGCACGACGTCTGGACGTTGCACGTGACGTCACTGACCGCGATGGTGGTGTTCGCCTTCGTGTCCCGCACGTAGACGTTCGTGACGTCGCTGGTGGAGGGGCCTGCGTCGACCACCCCGGGAGCGGAAGAGGCGAAGGCGACGTAGCGCCCGTCCGAGGAGATGGACTGGTTGCCCGTCCCAAAGTTGCCCGTATGGCCGGTCCCGACCGGATCGTCGTTCGGGTCTCCGGCGTGATCGTCGAGCGATGCCACCGTCGTGGACGCGCTCGCTTGAGCGGCGACGGATATCGCGTGGGAACGCAGCGCTTCGCGAACAGCGGGCCGCACGGGAGTGGCGTTGCGCCCACCCTCCGATGTTCCGGTTCCCGCGGCGGTCGCCATGGTAACCGGAACCTGGACCAGGGTCCAGGCGAGCGTGAGCGCTGAGACGACGCCGATCGCTGCATGTCGAACGTGCCTGTGCCGTGCCCGCATGGTCATCCCCCAACCGTCCGACGGGTCGCTGCGCGGGCGCGGCCACGATGACAGGCGGCGAATCCGAGCGCAAACTCGCAGCCAGACCCGCCATGGCCTGTCAGCTCAGGCGACGGGGTCGAGTTGTCGCGACCGTTTCGCGATCGTCGTTGCAGCCGCGCGGAGTGCTTCGAGCTCCGGCGGCGCGAGGGGGAGTTCCACGACCTCCTCGACGCCGCGGCGACCGAGCAAGGCCGGAACGCCGAGGAAGATGCCCTCGATGCCGTACTCGCCGTCGACCCAGGCACAGGTGGGCATCGTGTCGTTCCGGTCCCCGGCGATGGCCGTGACCATCGCGGCGACGCTCGCGCCGGGCGCGTGGAACGCGCTCCCGCGCCGGAGCAGTGCAACCACCTCGGCGCCAGCGTCGCGCGTCCTGCGACCGATCGCGTCGATCGTCGCTTCGGGGAGCAGTTCCCTGATCGGCTTCCCGCGGAACGTCGCGAGCGACGGGACAGGCACCATCGTGTCGCCGTGGCTCCCCAGCGTGATCGCGTCCACCTCGTGCGCCGCGCCACTGAGCGCCTGCGCCAGGAGGTACCGGTAGCGCGCCGAATCCAGCACGCCCGCCATCCCGACGACGCGCTCCGTCGGGAATCCGGAGGCGCGCCACGCCAGGTACGTCATCTCGTCGAGCGGGTTCGTCACCACGACCAGAACGGCGAACGGCGACCGTGCCGCCGCTCGCTGGACCGCGTCGCGGACGATCGTCGCGTTGCCGGCGGTGAGGTCCGACCGGCTCTCCCCGGGCCGGCGGGCTCGGCCGGCGGTGATCACGACCACGTCCGAGTTCTCGCTCGCAGCGTGATCGTCGGTACCGACGACGCGCGTCGCGGAGCCGTCGAGGGCCGCGCAGTGCGCGATGTCCAGGGCGGTGCCCTCGGCCAGCCCGCGCGCCACATCGACGAGCATGACCTCGTCCACGGCGTTCGATCGGGCCAGGCGCGACGCGACCGCGCCGCCGACGTTGCCCGCACCGACGACGGTGACCTTCGTCATCCGGCTCCGTTCAGCTCGGTGGCCCGTCGAGGATCCCGAGGATCATGCTGCGCACGGGGGCGCGTTCGACGTGCAGCACCCGGCGCGCGAGGCCCGGCACGCGGGCGACCAGCACGTCGTCGCCCAGCGCGCAGCCGACCGTGTCCAGGGCGACGAACGATCGGCCGCCGCCTGTCGCGTCCAGCGGGCGGACGACGTACAGGGGATGCCCGCGGTAGGCGGGATGGCTGACCGAACCCGTCACCCTCGCCGTCACGTGGCCGAGGATCATCGCGGGGGCTCCGTTCGGATCGACGCGACGAGGCCGACGACGACCGCGTCCGCCGGCTGGAATGGTTCCCCCACGGCGTCGGTCGCGTCGCTCCCGTTGACGAACCACACCGTCGCGCCCTCCGAGGCGGAGACGAACGGATCCAATGCGACGACCTGGCGGCCATCGTCCTGGAGTTGCTCGTCGACCGGCTGCAGGACGACGAGGCGGCGTTCGGCCAGCTCCGTCGCACGCTGCTCGGCGGTCACGACGCCGCGGACCCGGGCCAGGTTCACGTCCGCGCCTTCGCCTTCGGGCGTTCGAACCCGCCGTCCTTCGCGTAGGAGTCCGCGCCGTCGATCCGGATCGTCTCGACGATGCCGACCACGAGCGAGTCGATCGGCTTGTCCTTCGTCTGCGCGGTGAAGCGGGCGGCGCTGCCATGGGCGACGAGCACCACGTCGCCGGCGCCGGCGCCGAGATGGTCGGCCACGATCGCAAGCTCTCCGGTGCCAGCGCCGGTCTCCGGGTCGACCTCCTCGACCAGCAGGAGCTTCGTCCCGAGGAGGCCGTCGTCCTTGCGGCTGGACACCGCGCTTCCCGTCACGCGTCCGACGATCACGGCGCACCTCCGTCCAGCTCGTCGACGATCCCGACGATCGCGAGGTCGACGGGCCGGCCGACCATACCGGCGGCCGCTCGCGCGGATCCGGCGGACGCTGTCATCACGACGTTGCCCTCGGCCGCGCCGACGGTGTCCACGGCGATGACCCGCCTACCCCGGGGTCCGCGGTCGGCCCCGAGCGGTTGCAGCACGGCGAACCGGACCCCTTCCAGTTCGTCGGCCTTCGGCGTGGGGACGAGCAGGCCGATGACCTGCGCCAGCATCATCGCGTCAGCCCTCCTCGACGAGCGTCACGCCCGCGTCGTGGGCGACGTCACGCGCGAGCGCGGTCACGATCGCGCGCCGAGCGATCCGGAGTTCGCGTTGACCGGTTCGCGCGGCCGCCAGGACATCGGCTTCGGAAACGACACTTCGGCTCCCCGCGCTGTTCGCCCCGGAGGCCGGCGTCGTGGCCCGCGCGGGCGTCGGTGCCGGCGCGGCAGCCGGGTTCGCGGCGCCGTTCGACCGGCTCCCGGCGAACGATCCGCCCGCGCCGAGCCCCAGGTTCTTCCTCACGGCCGCCAGCGCCCTCGCGACGATCGTTTCGGTGTCGCCCCCTTTCGCGACGGAATCCACGACGGCGCGCGCGACTGCATCGGCGACGGTCTCGTGGGCCAGGTCCTCAAGCTTCGGCATCCTGTCGGTTCACCTCATCTCGTGTGCGACACGCGGCGCGCCTTCACGTAGTGCCGCGTCGACGTGAGCCCCTCGCCCGTCACCGTCCCGATCGTGAAGCCCGGGTAGCCCTCGCCGTCGACGCCGAGCCCCCGCAGCGAGGAGCCGTTCACGACGCAGATCACGCAGTCGGCGTCGCGCGCGAAGCGGGCGATCCGGTCCTGGTGGTTCGAATGGATCATCACGGTGTGGCGGTTCCCGCCCTCGACCTCGACGCCCAGGTCGGCGGCCTCGTCGCCGTCGCGGACACGCACGACAGGCAGGAACGGGAGGAACTGTTCCATCCGCACGAGCGGGTGATCGCGGTCGATGTCGGCTACCAGCAGTCCGACGGGCTTCGATGCCTGGAGGCCGGCCGCTCGGAGCAGGACCTCGGCATCCTTCCCGACGAACTCCCGCTTCGTCACCGGATGCGACGCGTCCCGCGTGTCGATCACCGTGTCGAACACGCGGTCGGCCTCGGCTGCGTCCAGGCGCCGTACCGGCAGGTCGTCGAGTGCGGCGAAGAACGCCTGTGCGGCCGGTTCGGCCACGATGCACGTCTTCTCGCCGATGCACAGGATCGTGTTCTCGTACGAAGCACCCCGGAAGATCTCTGCCGCAGCGCGTTTCGGGTCCGCCGTCTCGTCGACGACGGCCGTCGGGTTGCCCGGCCCGGCTGCGATCACGCGCTTGCGCGTCGCGAACGCGTCCGCGATCAGGGCCGCGCCGCCGGTGATCACGAGCATGTCCACGCCGGGGTGGTTCACCAGCGCCTTCGCGGACTCCAGCGTTGGGCGTACCGCCCCGGTGAGCAGGTTGTCCGGACCGCCCGCACCGACGATCGTCTGGTTCATCAGCCGAACCATCGACAGCGACGTGTTCCAGCAGCCCGGGTGCACGTTGAACGCGCACGCGTTCCCGCCGGCGACCATCGTGATCGCGTGGTTGATGATGAACGCCGACGGCGAGTTGATCGGCGTGACCGACGCGACCAGGCCCCAGGGGAGCGTGTCCTCGATCGCGTAGCCATGATCGCCGCTGAACGCCTTGGGCGAGAGGTCCTCGACGCCGAGCGTCCGAGTCGCGGCGAACACGTTCTTGCCGACCTTGTCGAGGTACCGGCCGAGGCCGGTCTCCTCGTGGGCGCTGCGCGCGAACCGCTCCGCGTGCTCGACGCCGGTGGCGCGCATCGCGTCGATGTAGGTCCGGCGGCGTTCGATGGCCTGCCGCGCGAGGGTCGCCTGCGCCTCGCGGGCGGCGGCGACCGCGTCGTCCACCTGGTCGAACAGCCCGTTCGAACCGTCCACTTCCGCGGCGATCACGCCCAGCTTCGTGTCGCTCCCGCCGGTTCGCGGAGGAGGTTCGGCCCGAGCCGCCGCGGGCGCGGAGGGCTGAGGCGGGTGCGCGGGCCCGCTCGAGGGTGCTGGCGTCGGCGACGACGCGACGACGTTCGCCACCACCCCGCGGATCAGGTCCTCCAGATCCGCTTCGGTCTTCACCATCGCTACCTAGTCCTTTGCCGCTGGCCCGTCGTCCGGCCTCCGCTCGTGCTCGCCGCGGCGATCGGCAGCACCTCGCCGAGCGTCTCGTGCGGCTTCGCGATCACATGGACCGACACGACGTCACCGACCTTCCCGGCTGCCGCCGAACCGGCGTCCGTCGCGGCGCGAACCGCGGAGACGTCGCCACGGACGATCGTCGTGACCAGCCCGCCGCCGACCGACTCGTAGCCGACCAGGTCGACGTTCGCCGCCTTCACCATCGCGTCGGCCGCCTCGATCGCCGGGACCTGCCCGCGCGTCTCGACGAGGCCGATCGCATCCTGCGTGTTCGCCATCTCGCCTTCGCTCCTTCCCGGCCTTCAGCCGACCTGCTCGGAGACCACAGGGTCCGGGCTGGGGATCACCGAGACCGAAAGGACCTCGCCGACCCGGCTGGCCGCCGCCGCCCCGGCGTCCGTCGCGGCCTTCACCGCGCCGACGTCCCCACGGACGGCGATCGACACGATGCCGCCGCCGATCTTCGAGTAGTGCGTGGCCGTCACGTTCGCGGCCTTGACCATCGCGTCGGTCGCCTCGACCAACGGGACGAACCCTCGCGTCTCGATCATCCCGAGCGCTTGCTGCGCCATGTTCGTCAACCTCCTTTACCAGTCCCTGCGTGGGCTGCGCGCTTGCCATGCGGGCCACTGGCCCGCGGCATCCTCACACCAGCACCACCCCGTGCGTCACGCAGCTCACGCCCGCCGCGTTCGCGTCGTCGGTGTCCAGGTGCACGATCAGCTTGTGGCCCGGATGGGTTCGAACCAGCACCGACGGGAACGTGATGCCTTCCGGCCCCGGGATCCGTACGGAGACGAGGTCGCCGTTCGACAGGCCGAACCCTGCCGCCTCCTCGGGCGAGCAGTGGATGTGCCGCGCCGCGCGGATCACGCCGTCGGTTCGGACCACCCCCCGCGGTCCCACCAGCGTCACCGAAGGGGTTGCGTCCAGGTCGCCGGAGTTCCGCATCGGGAGGTTCATCCGAAGCGTCACGGCGTCCGTCCTCGACAGCTCGATCTGCGTGCGCGATCGCTCCGGACCGAGGATCCGGACGCGCTCCAGGACGTTCCCGCCCGGCGCCACGACGGACACCGTGTGCTCGGTGGCGAACTCGCCCGGCTGGAGGAGCCAGCGCATCGCCTCCAGCCGCCGGCCCGGGCCGAAGAGCGCCTCGACGTGCTCGGGCGACAGATGGATGTGCCGGGCCGATACGCCGATCGGGATCGTTCGGGGCTCGTCCAACCCGAGCCCGCGTTCGCGGAACGCGTCCTCGACGCGTGCGCGGACCATGTGCTCGAGCAACTGGTGCGCCTCCGGGCCGGCCCAGTCGCGCACGGACGAACAGACGCCGCAGCCGTCCGCGTCGCGTGTCGCCGAGCCCGCGATCGCCACATCCGCCATCGCCTACGGGACCGGTTCGAGCACCGCGTCCATGCGGTGCCACGGGATCATCCGGTCGACCCACGTCTGGACGCGGTCGACCGCCAGCAGGAGGTGTTCGATCAGCCGTTTCATCTCGTCGTGGTCGCGGATGCCGCCCTTCTCCGCGAACGCCGTGACGTCGGTGAGCAGCAGGATCACGTCCAGGAGCTTCCATTTCGACAGGCGGGTAGCCGAACGAAGGCATGCGGCCGCGAGCATCTGGTTCAGGAACTCGACGGGCGCGGCGCCGGTGCGCGCCTTGTCGCGGAGCGTCTGGAGGTTCTCGCCGAGCCAGAAGAGGTTGAAGTTCGCGTACATCACGCCGGGTATGCGGCCCATCGGTGGGCGCGAGAGCTGGCGCAGGCGGCGAACGTCCTGTGGTTCGGAGCGCCAGGCCAGCTCCGTGAACCGGTCCAGGCGCTCGATCACGCCGTCGAGCGTGGCCGGCGCGTCCCGAACCTGGCGTTCGTAGACGGCGGGTTCCATGCAGCCGCCGCAGCGCGTGCAGAAGTCCGAACCCGACTGCCGCCCGTGGAGGTGCATCGGGTCGGCTTTGGCATTCGGCCTCGGCTGCAGGGCGATCCTGATCGGCGCGGGCGTCGCGGCGGCCGTCCCGGCGTGTCCGTTCCGCCACCCGCGGTCGGCCATCGCCTGTTCGACGGCTCGCCGAACCAGCGCCTCCAGGTCGGTCGCCGTCACGCTCACGGAAGCGCGTCCTCTCCTGACGTGATCGCGTCCGGGTCGTGTTCGCGCAGCGTCACCGGAAGACTCCCGTCGGTGAGGGTCTGCTGACCCCACTTCCGCAGGAGCGGCAGGTGCTCCTGGCGCGCCTTCGCGAAGACCGATACGCGTCCGAACGGCTCGGTCGGCCCGTAGAAGATGCAGATCGTCTGGCGGCCCGGGTAGTAGCCGACGTCGCCGGGTTCGACCCAGAAGATCTCGTTCTGCGGGTCCTCGAAGAACGGGACCATAACGATCAGCTCGTCGCCGGCGAACTTCGCGTGCACGGCGAACGAGTCGGTCGGGAGCGACTCCGTCATGCGTCCCGCGACACGCGGGGCGTCGTCATGCAGCAGGTCACAGACGACCCGCTCGTTGCCGACCAGGATCTCGAAGGCGCCGGGCATGCTCGTTCGAACCTTCGACCGCTCTGCCCGGCCGAACAAGGGACCCGTCGGCTGCCGTCGCCGCGCGAGCGTGGGCGGTTCGCATCGCGCCGGCTGCACAGCGCCGGCAGCCGACGGTGTGCGAGGTGCTCAGCGGTCGCTTCGAACCGCGCGTTCGACCGCCAGTTCGAGAAGGTTCGCGAACCCTCGCTGGACCCCCCGCTTCGGGCCGCTGAGCGCCATCTGACGCATCCCCGGCGTCGCGAGCATCGCGCGCATGTACCAGGGCATCGGCATCGGTCCGGTCCCACGGAACAGGTACGTGACCCGGCTCCCGTCACCCTCCGGGGCGACCTCGTACCGGTGGATGATCGTCGCGCGGCTCTCCTTCCCGTTCTTCCACGCGAGCTTCGACTCCGTGCGGAACACGAACAGACGAGGCGCGTCGGCGGCCGTGACCATCGAGTGGTCGGTGAACGTGCCCATCGGGTCGGCGCCCGTGCTGTCCCATCCCGTCCCGACCGTCGCCTCCCCCTCGGGGGCGTCGAGGGTAAGGAGGCGGAACTTCTTCGTCTGCCGCTCGCTGGCCCAGATCATCGCGTCGCGGATGTTCGCGATCGTCTCGTACACGACCTCGGGAGACGCCGGAGTTGAACCCGAGCATCGGAACGTGATGCGGTCGATGCCGGAGGGCTCGGCGCTGCGATCTGGCTGTGTGATCGTCTCTGCGTCCATGGTCATCGCGCTCCGTTCGGCTCTGCCGCGGCTCGATCGAACTCCATGCCGCGGAACGTCTCGTCGCCCACGACCCATCCATCGTGCCCTGGCAGAACCTCGTAGGCCTGTCCTGCACGGATCTCCATCTCCTCGCCGTCGTCGGCGACCACGCGCAGCGTTCCGGACAGCGCGTAACCGATGTGGTGCGCCTGGCAGGACTCCGTCCCGACGAGCGGCTTGATCTGCGTCGACCATCGCCAGCCGGGTTCGAACCACCGCTGTGTCATCGACGCGGTCTCCGGATGCACGGTGTCGGCGTGCCCGTGGTCGAACGGGATCGTCTCGTCGACCTGGTCGAACGTTCGTGCTGCGATCCTCGCCATGGGATCCTCCTCCCTCCTCGGCCTCTATCTCTCGGCTGACGATAGGGAGGTGGCCGTGCCCGAGCATGAGACGTTCATCCCATCTTTCGGTCCGGACACGGCACGTGGCGGCTGCGGGCGTCTACGCGGGTTCGGCTGGCGACAGGTCGTCCATCAGGCCGTGCTTCGTCGCGTACAGGCTCGCCTGTGCGCGGTTCGCGACGCCGATCTTCGCGTAGATGTGCTCGATGTGGTTCCGCGCGGTGGCCGGTGAGATCACGAGCCGGTGCGCGATCTCTTTGTTCGACAGTCCGCGGGCGACGAGCCGGAGCACCTCGATCTCTCGGGCGGTCAGGCCGGCCGGCCCCTCGCGGCGGCGCTTCGAACGATGCCCGGCGGCTTCCAGGACGGCCGCGACCGCGTCGCCGTCGAGGCGCCCGGCGCGGACCTCTGCCTTCAGTTCGGATGCCGCCTCGTGCGGCGAGCGAGCGGCTCGATGCGGGCGGGGCTCGAGTCGTGCGTGGTACGTGTCGGCCGCGCCGAGGATCCGAACGGCAGGCGACAGATCGCGTCCGGGGAGTCCCCGCGGGTAGCCGGAGCCGTCCATCCGTTCGTGGTGCTGCGCCGCGATCGTGCCCAGCGGGGCGAGCGCGGGCGACGACGCGAGCATCCGCTCGGTCAGGTACGGATGGAGCCGAACTCGCTCCATCTCCGCCTGCGATAGCTCTCCCTGCCGATCCCACACGGCGTTCGACACGCCCAGGCGTCCGAGGTCGTGCACCAAGCCGGCCTGGCGAACGACGCTCGCGTCGTGCTCGGGGAGGCCGAGGGATCGTGCCCCGGCCCCTGCCAGATCCGCCACGGCCCGCGAATGGCCGAGCGTGTACGGCGACTTCAGGTCGGTGAAGTCCGCGATCGCTTCGAGCGCCGCGCCGAACTCCTCTTCCGTCAGTTCGATGCCTAGGGCGGGCTCCGCCGCGATCACGGCATCCCAGCTCTTCGTCAGGTCGAGGTCGCTGAACAGCATCGGCGCCTCGGTGCAGAAGACCTCGACCAGATCTGGGTCGAACTGCGTCCCGCTCCGTTCGCGTGCCACGGAGATCGCCGCGTCGACGCCGGCGGAGCGCTGGTAGACCTCGACGACGTCGGCCAGGTTCACCAGGCGGGCGGTCGGGGAGATCTCCTGGCCCGAAGCGCCTTTCGGGATGCCCTTGCCGTCCCATCGCTCGAAGGTCTGTTCGATGCCCCGCCGGACGTCTTCGCCCAGACCGAGCTGCGCCGCCAGGTCGTCGGCGGCGAGCCAGTGGTTCTCGAGGATGCTGGCCGCGGCCTTCCGTCCGTCCGTCATGAACCCGACGCTCAGGCGCGCGCGCTCGGGGAGTGGCCGTCCATGCCCGAGGTGCTTCAGCATGAACGCCGAGGCGGTCGCGGTCCCGGACATGTCCGTGTGGCGGAAGTCGTGTTTCAGCACGAGGTCGTCGCCGAACCACTTCGCCTGCTCGTACGCGTCGATGTGGCATCCGACCCATGCGACGAGCGAGACGTAGTAGACGACGCCGCGTTCGGACTCCGTGAGGCCGATCCGCTCGGCGAGCCGCAAGGCGATCAGGCATTGCCGAAGGACGTGCTCCATCGGCTGTCCCATCCCGAGGTCGGTTCCGAGAGAGATCGCCGCGAGTAGTTCCGCGAGGCGGGTCTTCGTGGAAGCGGGTTGCTGGCTCACGGCCGAGAGCCTGATCGGCTCCGCTCGAGATCAGGTCGTGCGCCCCGTGCCCGCAGCCCCCAGCGTTCGAGACCTCCGGCCTCGCTCGTCCACGTCACCCGTCGCGCCCTCTAGCCGATCAACCTGTTCACCCGCGCCTCCAGCATCTCCCGGAGTCGGCTTTCGTTCAGCTCGCCGCTCGGGAAGCGCGGGATCACCAGGATGCGTTCCGAGGCGAAGTCGAACGGCGCTCTCGGTGAGTCCTCCTCCCGCATCGGGATCCATCCAGCCGGCTCACCGCGATCACCGGACTCGCTCGCGGCCGTACGCGCGTGCAACATCCCAGCCTCGAAGACCACGTTCGGATTGTCTCCGTAGCGCGGCTCGCCGTCCGACCGTTCCTCGTTCGGTTCCGAGAAGTAACAGATGCCGAACCGCGATCGCGTGATCTCCTTGGCGATCTGCGAGTTGATATTGCCGGAATCGTGGATCGTGCTCCAGTTCGTATATTCGATCTTGTCGCCGAGCTCCTCCAGCACCTCCGTTATCACCGTCAACACCGCCGGATCGGCACGGCTCGAGTAGCCGTAGAAGAAATGGGGGCGCGTGAGCTGCGGAAAGATCGCCGACTGGAGGTTGTCGTTCAGCTCCTCGATGGCGGACCTGGTCATCTCGGATTGCGTGCGGTTGACCTCATAGAGCTCGAGCAGTATGGCGATCGACTCCGCGAGGAGCAGGAGCTCATCCTTCGCGACTTCGGTGATCTGGATATGAGATCGTGACTCGAAGTAGCAGACGCCCAGCCGCCGCTTCCGCCGCAGAGGGAGCGCGACCAACATGTGGATCTCCGTGTCCGTCACCCTCTGATACCGTGGCAGGTCGGTGCTCTTGGACCATTCGTCCGTAAGCTCTGGGGCGTCAGCGAGGGCACTCTTGTCCTGTGCCACGATCCAGATCGGACGGTCCGTCCCGAACGAGAGCGTGACCAGATTCGTGTACGTTTGGTCGGGCTTGCGGACATGCCAGGTGTGGTCGCGTTCGTCGCTGCTCCAGAACATCTTCAGACCAGGTTCGTCATCGATGGCCTGATCTCGCATCAGTTCGAAGTAGGAAGCATCGAGCTCGTTCTGTACGTAGCGGTAGATCAAGCGGCGAACGTCATCGAAGGTGGCGTCGTCCACGATGTCGACCGATCGCGCGAAGTGCCGCAGTTGGCTTCCGAAGGTGCCTCCCGTGGGGCTCATCGCAGCGGCCCGTCGATAGGCGTCATCTCGCCGAAGAGGCGAGGCATCAGGGGTCGGTCCGCCCGCGGGAGCGTCGGGTGCGCGTCACCCAGGCGATGCCCCGTGTACCGCTCGGCAGGTCGCGATGCCTCGGCACCATTGCACCACCTCGCTCCTCGAGGTCGCGAACGCCACGCGATCCGACCTGGCCAGGGCTCGCATCGTACCGCCGGCGCGTCGCGAGCCGCAAGGTCGCGCTGCCCAACGTCCCTAGGGGGAGGCAGACGGCTTGCTCCATCAGGCCCGCTGCGCGGGCCACGAGCTTCGTCCCACGTCTCGAACGAGGATGCGTTCCTCGTCTGTCGGGATGACCCAAGTGGCGACGGAGCCGTCCGATGCGATCTTCGCCTCAGCCGAGGCACGCATGTTCCGTTCGCGGTCGAGGACGATGCCGAGGAACGCGAGGCCGTCGCAGATGTGCCCTCGGAGCGTCGGAGAGTTCTCCCCCATGCCGCCGGTGAACGCGATCGCGTCGAGGCCGCCCATCACGGCCGCAAGCGCACCGATCGCTTTGCGTGCCTCGTACGCGTAGACGTTCAGCGCGAACGCTGCGCCCTCGTGGCCGTGGGCTTCGGCTTCCTCCAGCTCACGTAGGTCGCCGGAGATGCCCGACAGACCGAGCAGGCCGCCTTCGTTCGCGAGCGCGCGCATCGCGTCGCCGACCAGCACGCCTTCGGATACGAGGTGGGCGACCGCGAACGGATCCAGGTCGCCGACGCGTTGGGCCTGGGGGAGCCCCGACTGCGGCGAGAAGCCCATCGTCGCGTCTACGGAGCGTCCGTCGACGATCGCGCAGATCGAGGACGAACCTCCCAGGTGGCACGAGAGCAGCCGGCGCGCCTGAGGCTCCAGCTCCGCCATCCGCTCCGCGATGTACCCGTGCGACGCGCCGTGGAAGCCGTACCGGCGCAGGCCGTACCGTTCCGCCCAGCCCAGCGGCAGTGCGTACGCGCGTGCCTCGGGCGGCCACTCGGCGTGGAACGCGGTCTCGAACGTCCCGACGAGCGGGACGTCCGGCAGGAGGGCGCGCATCCGTTCGATCGCGGCGATGTACGGCGGGTTGTGCGCCGGCGCGGCGGCCGCGAACCGCCGGAGCGCCGCCAGCGCGCGGTCGTCCATCAACATCGTCCCGGTGAAGTCGCCGCCGTGGACGACCTTGAACGCGACGCACGCGACGCCGTCGATCGACGGACCGAGCGCCTCGACCATCGCGTCGAGCGAGGCGTCCAGGCCGGGTGCCGCCAGCTGCTGTTCGATCTGGCCGTCACGACCCTCGTGCACCAGGACGCTCCCCGGAGAGGCGATCCCCGCGGCTCGACCGCGGCACACGACGTCGGTCTCGGAGGCGAACACCGCGTACTTCAGCGAGGTGCTCCCGACGTTCACGACGAGGACGTTCCCGTCAGGCATGGGTGCGTTCGCCCTCAGCGTCGTCGACGAACAGCACCGTGAGCACCCCGGGGCCGTGGACGCGGCGGACGACCTGCATCTCGATGTCGGCGGTCCGCGACGGGCCTGTGACGAGGACGGCGGTCTCGAGGCGCGCGAGGACGTCCGGCACCATGGCATAGAGCTCCTCGAACCCGGGCACGAGCACCGACGACGGGACGATCGCGAGGTGCGCAGGCGGGAGGAGGCTCGCCACGCGTGCCGAACCGTTCGGCGAACCGATCAGGAGCGAACCCGTCGAGGCGATCGCAGCGATGGCGGACGTCACGCCGAGGTCGACGCGAGCGGCCGCGTCGCGGGAGAAAGGTTCCAGCCGGCAGCCGGCAGCCTCGAGTGCGGCGGTGACGCCGGGCGCGGCACGCATCGCCTGGAGGTCGTCGGACATCACCGCGCTGCGGTCCGTGCTGGCGACAGCCGCCACCGCCTCGGGCAGTTCGGCCGGCGGAACGAGGCGCGCCTCACCGCCCACGAGCGCGATCGCGGCAGCGAACCGCGCGGCCCGTTCGGCTAGATCCTCGCCGCCCGTGCCCGAGGCGAACGTCGGAGGGAGCGTCACCGGCAGCTCCGGGCCTTCGACCCCCACGAGACGCTCGCGGAGCCTGGCGACGAAGTCGGTCCGTTCCATCAGCGCATCCGTTCCTTCCACCGTTCCCGGAAGGTGCGCCGCGCGACGGTCGGGAGGTCGCGCCCACGGGTCCAGCGCGAGACGGGCCAGGGCGCTCCGCGGATCCGCCTGCCCGATGCGAATGGCGCCTGGGCGATCCTGGCGAACGAGGCGACCCACCGATAGCGATACGCCCTGCGCCACGCGAACGACAGCGCCTGGAACGAGGCTTGCTCGTGAGCCGGCGCTCGCGCGGCGGCCAACGTTCGCAGCCCGAGCAGATGCTCGTGCAGCGGGATCTTGACCGGGCAGACCTCGGTGCAGGCCCCGCACAGCGATGACGCATGCGGAAGGTCTCCGGCCCGGTCGAAGCCCACGAGCAGGGGCGTCAACACGGCTCCGATCGGCCCGCCGTACACGCTGCCGTACCCATGGCCGCCGACGACCCGATAGACGGGGCAGACGTTCTGGCACGCACCGCAGCGGATGCAGTGCAGGATCGATCGGTATTCGGTCGGCAGGATGTCGCCCCGGCCGTTGTCCAGGATGACGACGTGGACCTCCTCGGGCCCGACGACCGAACCGTCTCCGCGTGGCCCGCCGACGATGTTCAGGTACGTCGACGCGCGCTGGCCGGTGGCGCTGGCCGTCAGGAGCGGCAGCATCACCGCGAGCTCGCGGAACGAGGGCACCACGCGTTCCATCCCCATCAGCGCGATGTGCACGGGCGGGAGCGTCGAACACATCCGGCCGTTCCCCTCGTTCGTCACGATCACGAAGCACCCGGCGTCGGCGACGGCGAAGTTCACCCCGGTGATCCCGACATCCGCGCCCAGGAAGGTCTCCCGGAGGACCGAACGCGCGAACGCGGTCAGCCGCTCGGGATCGTCGGGCAACGGAGACGCCAGCGCGTGCGTCCGCGTGAACAGCTCGGCGATGTCGCCGCGCGTCTTGTGAACGGCTGGCACGATGATGTGCGACGGTGGCTCGCCCGCGACCTGCTGGATGTACTCGCCAAGGTCCGTTTCGACGACCCTGATGCCGTCGGCCTCCAATGCCGGGTTCAGTTCGATCTCCTCGGAGATCATCGACTTGCCTTTCGCGATCAGCTTCGCGCCGCGACGCCGGGCGACGTCGCGGACGTACCCGACCGCCTCCGCGGCGTCGGCCGCGAAGAACACCCTCGTGCCGCGCGCCTCGGCCTGTGTCGCGAACCGTTCAAGATAGTCAGGTAGGTTGACGACCGTGTGCGCGCGGATCGCTTCCCCGGCACGTCGCATCGCCTCGCGGTCCACCCCCGCGAACGTCCCGTCGCGGACGACCGATAAGCGATCCGTCGCGGACCCGAGGATCAAAGGGAGCCGATGGTCCTCGAGCTGCCGCGACGCGCGCTCCGCGAAGGTCCCGACGAGATGCGCCTCGGTCACGGTCCGGTCACCCCACTGATCACATCCTCGACGAACGCGACCCGGTCGTCGATCGGCCCGCGGGGCACGTCGATCAGGGCGTAACCCGCGTCTTCGTAGGCGTGCTCCAGGGAACGCTGGAACTCCAGGGTCGCGTCGAACGGCATCCTCCGCTCGTCATCGGTCACGTAGATCTCCGCCCAAGGCCTGGTGACCAGGACCTCAGAGTGGTACCGGTACGTTCGGCTCGCCTGGACCGAGGGCCGTGGATCCGTTCCGAGGAGCCGCGCGTACGTGACGCAGTCCGGGATGCCACGATCGAACAGGACCACGCCGTGCCAGCGCGTGGCTTCATCGTGCTTGTCGATCGATCTCCGGAGGAGCAGTTCCACGAACGTCGTCGGATCCTGCTCGGGCGTTCCGTCCCCGCCGGCGGCACGCTGTTCGGCCAGGATCTCCCGGGCCGGTTCGGCGACCCAACGGACGCCTCGAACCCGGCCGAGGATCGCGCTCTTGCCGGTCCCGGGCGCGCCCGTGACGATCCGCAACGTCGGGCCGGATGTCGACCGGCCGGCCGGCGCGATCAGTGCTGCCCGTTCGGCCTGCTCCCGCTCCCCGCGAAGACTCCCCACGGCGGCCAGGGTACGCCGTCCATGCCGACCAGCGGCACACCCGTGATCAGCGCCGTCTCCAGGTCCAGTGACCGCAGGTCCTCCGGCTCCAGGTCGTGCACGTCCGACTTCCCGCACGCGCGCGCGAGCATCTGGATCTCCATCACCATCGACCGGAGGAAGTTCGCCACGCGGTCCGCCGCAGGTTCGACGGGCAGCCGCTGGATCAATTCCTCGGATTGCGTCGTGATGCCGACGGGGCAGCCGCCCGTGTGGCAGTGATGGCAGAAGCCGGCTTTCGTCCCAAGGCGCGCGTAGTCCTCCGGGTACACGTCGCGGTTGCACCCCAGCGCGATCATCGCTGCGGTGCCGATCCCGACGGCATCGGCCCCGAGCGCCAGCGCCTTCGCCGCGTCCACGCCACCGCGGATCCCGCCCTGGACGACGAGCTGGACCTCGCCGAACGCGCCGATCTCCTCGAGCGCGCGTCGCGCCTCGACCACCGCCGGCATCGTCGGGATCCCCGTGTGGTCGAACAGTATCTCCGGCGACGCGGCGCTCGCGCCCTCCATCCCGTCCAGCACGATCACGTCCGCGCCGCCCTTCACCGCGAGCTTCACGTCGTCGCGGACGCGGCACGCGCCGATCTTGATGTAGATCGGGATCTTCCCCTCGGTCGCCTCGCGGACCTCCTCGATCTTGATCACCATGTCGTCGGCCCCGATGAAGTCCGGGTGCCGGACCGGCGAACGTTGGTCGACGCCGAGGGGGAGGGTTCGCATCCGCGCGACCTCCTCGGAGACCTTCATGCCCAGGAGCACGCCGCCGGTGCCCGGTTTCGCGCCCTGGCCGACGACGATCTCCACGGCATCGGCCAGACGCATGTGCTCGGGGTTGTTCCCGTAGTGGCTCGGGCAGATCTGGTACACGAGGTGCTTCGAGTTCTCCCGCTCCATCGGGTGCATCCCGCCGTCGCCGGTGGTAGTCGACGTCCCGACCGCGGTCGCAGCCCGCCCCAGCGCAGCCTTCGCGTTCCGCGACAGCGCGCCGAACGACATCCCGACGATCGTCACGGGGATGTCCAGCTGGACCGGGTTCGGCGCCCGCGTGCCCAGCACCGTCGCGGTCTCGCAGCGTTCGCGGTAGCCCTCGAGCGGCACGCGGGACAGCGTGCACGGGATGAACGTCAAGCCGTCGAACGATGGCACGGGCCGATGCAGGGACATGCCGGCGTAGCGGTAGCGTCCGAGCTCGGACTTCGTCTCGATGTCCTCGATCACCGCGCGCGTCCAGATCGGGCTCTCGCGCAGGACCGGTTCTGGCTGGGTCTCCAAGGCGCCGCCCAGCTCGGTGGCCGACAGCCCGACGTGACCCTCGCCGACCGGGCCGGCGGAAGGGGCGCCGCCGTTCTCCGGGTCGCCCATGGCTAGAACGCCTCCTTCCAGAGTTCGAACTTCTCCTTCTCGAAGTGCCAGAGCTGACCGCCGGACGTGACGTGCTTCCAATCGCGGTCGAAGTCGTGGCCGAGCGGCTCCAGAACATCGCGCAGGCGCTGCGTCTCGTCGGCGGTCGCCTCGCGCATCACCGCATCCGCGCCGAGGCTCTTGACCGAACCCCCGACGAAGATGTCGCCCGTGTACATCGAATCCCCGAGCCCGTCGCCGGCGTCGCCGCCGATCACGAGCAGGCCCGTCTGCATCATGAAGCCGGTCATGTAGCCGGCGCTCCCGCCGACGATCACCTCGCCGCCCTTCAGCGCGATCGCGCAGCGCGAACCGACGTCGCCATCGACGACGATCCGCCCGCCCCGGATCGACGCGGCGACCGACGAGCCGGCGTTCCCGTGGACGTGCACGCCGCCGGCCATCACGTCGGCGCCGACCGACCAGCCGGCGTTGCCGAAGACCTCGACGTTCGGCCCCATGCCGAGCGCGCCGACGAAGTACCCGACGTTGCCGACGAACGTGATCGCCACGCCGTCGCCGCTCATCGCGACCGCGAGGTTGTGCCGACCCTTCGCGTGCAGGACGCGGATCGCGGTCGCGCCCTCGGCGATCGCGGCGCGGATCCGGGTGTTGATCTCGCGGACCTCCAGGTCGGCCGCGTCGATCTCGACGCCCGCAGAGACGGCGGCCCCGGTCACGCCGCCGCCTCCGCAGCCCCGGTGAGCGTCCACGCGATCGTCTCGCTGGCGCCGACCTCCCGCGTCGCGCCGACCCGTTCGCCGATCGCCGCCGCGATCGCGTGTTCCTCGGACGCGACGGCGACGAGTTCGTCGTCCTCGAACACGACCCCGGGCTTGCTGCCGAACGGATCCTTCGCGATGCCGAAGCCCTCGGCCGTGGAGACCAGGTACGTGAAGGACCCGTCCAGGTCGTGGATCGATCGGCGTACGGCCTCGTCCAACGTGTCGCCTCGCTCCAGCCGGTCGGCGATGTAGACCGCGATGATCTCCGTGTCGTTCCCCGTGTGGAACCGGTGCCCCCGCATCTCGAACGCCCGCCGGAGCTTGTAGTAGTTCGTGATGTGGCCGTTGTGCACGACCGCGATGTCGGGGAACGGCCGCGCCCAGAACGGGTGCGCGTGCGCGACGTCCACGCGGCTCTCGGTCGCCATCCGGCTGTGCCCGATGCCGTGGCGGGCGGGGAAGTCGGACAGCCCGTACGTCTCGCCGAGCATCCGGCCGGCCAGCTCGTGCTTCACGACCTCGAGCGAACGCCCCACGCTGAACACCTCGAGGCCGGCGTGGTCGAACGCGTCGGCGACCTCGCGCGCGCTCGCCTCGGTGGTGACCTCCAGCTGGAGGTAGCCCGCCGTCTGGTCCGCGTGCGGGACAGGCCAACGTTCCTTCAGCAGCTCGACGGCGCGGCCGCCCAGCTCCTCGTCCTCGCCGTACCACGCCCGGACCCGCCACCCGCCCGCGACGGGGGGCCCGTAGAGGGCGACGCCGGAGGAATCGGGCCCGCGGCGCGACAGGGCCTGGAGCATCGTGAGGATCGCGCCGGCCGCCACCGGCTGGGCCGCTGGGTCCTTCTGCAGGAAACCGACGATGCCGCACATCAGGGGCGTCTCCTTCCGGCCATCCGGAACCGAGCCGATCCGATCGGCGTTCGCGCTGCGCGAAGGCTAGGGAAGCGCGGCGCGCTGCGCCAGGGCGGCTGTGCCCCGCCGAGGTCGCCGAACGGTGTGCACGTCGCATACTCACTTCTGCCCTCGGGCACGATGCTCGTGGTATCGTCCGAGCACCGTTCGGGCCCCCCGAGACGTACGGAACGGTGTGCACATGAGCCACCCGCCAGCGACCCGATCACGTTCGGCGAACCAGCGCACGGCCAGCGCGCGGACCCCGCCCGCCGAGGCGGCGCGCGCCCTGCGCGAGATGCTGCAGGACAATCGCGCGGACACCGAGGCGCTGTTCGACGCGGTCGCGACCCTGACGTCGACGCTGAACGTCTCGAAGCTGCTCGGCTACGTCGCCGAACTGTGCGCGAAGCTCACCGGCTGCGCGGGTTCGCTCGTCTACCTCTGGGAAGAGGACCGCCAGCGCCTGGTCGTCCGGGCCGCGGTCGAGGGCTACGAGCAGTGGGTGAACCGGTACTCGCTGGCGCTCGGGGAGGGGCTGACCGGCTGGACGGCGCTGACGCGCCAGCCCGGGATGATCAAGGAGAACGCGAACGCCGACCCGCGGTTCAAGTTCGTCCCTGAGCTGAACGACGATCGGTTCCAGTCCTACCTGACGATCCCGATCGTCTCGCCGTCGGACCGGCTGCTCGGGGTGATCACGATGCACACCGTCGCGCCGCACGAGTTCGGCGACGACGACCTGACGCTGGTGAACACCCTGTCGGCGCTGATCGCGGTGGCGATCGAGAACGCGCAGCTGTACGAGCGCCAGGAGCGGCAGGTGCAGGTGCTCCATTCGCTCGCGGAGGCGAGCCACGTCGTCGTCCACACCTCGTCGCTGCGGCACATCCTGTACCGGCTCGCGTCGACGGCCGGAGGGCTGGTCGGGGCCGACTACTGCGCGATCCTGACGCTCGACGACGAAGGGACGCGGCTGGGCATCGAGACCTCGTGGGCTCGTTCCCCGGACGCGGCCGGGAGCCCGCCCTCCGCCGTCCTCGCCGACGGCGCCTGGGGCCGGCTCCTCGGTGCCACGGGGCCGATCGTGCTGACGCGTCGAGAGCACCGCGACGCGTTCGTCGCGTTCGACGTGCTGCAGTCAAGCGCGCGCGCCGCGCTCGTCGCGCCGATGCGCGTGTCCGACCGGGTCGTCGGCATGGTGCTGTGCCTCGCGGGCGGGAGCCAGGCGTTCGGCACCGAGGACGGCGAGCTGATCTCCATGGTCGCGTCGCAGGCCGCCCTGGCGGTGCAGAACGCTCGGCTGATCGAGGCCCTGACCGAACGCAACGTCGTGCGGGACCTGTTCGAGGGCCTGATGCTCGGCGAGGAGGGCGAGCTGGGGCTCGAATCCCGTGCGCTCCGGCTGGGGGTCGACCTCAACCGGCCGCACGTGGTCGTCGTCTACGAGGTCACCAGGCACCCGGTCGACTTCGACGGCGAACCCGTGTGGATGGGCCTGCGGCAGGACATCATGGGCGGATTCCCCGGGTCGCTCGTCAGCCACCGCGACCACACGCTGACCGCGCTCGTCCGGCTCTCCGATGCGTCGAGTCTCGAACGCCTGGCCGAACGGATCGCGGAGATGAAGGAGCGTCACGAACACCCACCGGACCTGCTGATCTCCGTCGGCCTGTCCAGGGTGTGCGGGAGCGCATCCGACTACCCCGACGCGTTCGAGCAGGCCCGGCGCGCGCTGCTGATGGGGCGGGCCGTCCGCGGCCTCGGCGCGGTCGTGACGTTCGACGAGCTCGGCGCGCAGTGGCACCTGTTCACGGTCGCCCAGCAGCAGGTCCGTGACGTGTACCAGGAGCGCCTGGAGAAGCTGCTCGCCTACGATGAGGAGAAGGGCAGCGAGCTGTTCCGCACCGTCGAGGTCTACCTCGAGGCCCTCGGCAACGTGAAGGATGCTGCGGCGCGGTTGTTCGTCCACCGGAACACGCTCCGGCAGCGGTTCGACAAGATCCGCAAGGTTGCCGGCGTCGACCTCTCCGACGCCGAACGGTGGTTCGACCTGATGATGGCGGTCCGGATCATCCGCCTGCGTCAGCTGGCCCGATAAAGCAGCCAGGGTCCTGCGTCGTTCTGTTGTCATAGGGTCGGTGTACCGTTCCGAGATGGATCGAGTTGCCGGAGAGGGACCCGCTGTGGACGAACCCCTGCCTCGAACCATGCTCTCCGACGACGAGATCCGGGACCGCATGCTCTCCGATCCGGAGACCCGGAGCCGGGTCGAGGACCTGCTGAGGCGGATCCGCGAGGGTACCGCCCCACGTGAGGGCATCCCGGCGCACGAGCTGGCGGACTTCCTGCGTGAGCACGGGTTGGAGCCTCGAACCGAGCACGCTGGCTAGGGCGCTGGCTCGCTGGGAAGCGACCAACCCCACCCGGGACGAACGAGAGCACCTCCACGACTGGCTCATGGACATGGCGCTGGACCCCTTCGTCCATGGTGAGGAGGACGGCGCAACGGGCATGTCGTTCGACCGGATCGAAGGGACGACGCTCGGCGTGATCTACGTGATCGACGTCGAGGCCCGGATCGTCTCGATCATCGACGTCGCCAGCTGATCGGACGGCTCGGACGAGCCGGAACGCGGTTCGGCCCCGGCGTGTTGCGCGCCGCCCGACCGCCGCCGTACCGTTCAACGCCACACATGGACGCGAAGGGGGGCCGAACGGTGCCGCAGATCGAGGACATCTTCAGGGCGTGGGAACAGGCAGGGATCCGGTGGGTCCGGTTCGAGTTGCCGGACCTGCACGGAACGTCCCGGTCGAAGTCGATCCCTCTCCGTCACGCGTTCGACTACGCCGAACGCGGCCTCAACATGTACGGGGGCACGAGCGTCCTCGACTCGCGCTCGGACGTGGTGCCCGGCACGCTGTACCACAACGAGACGTCGTACGCGGACCAGTTGCTCTGGCCCGACCCCGATTCGGCCGCCGTCGTGCCGTGGGTCGATGCGACGGCGCGCGTGATCTGCGACGCGACGTGGCACGACGGGACGGTGCTCGGCGTGACGCCACGTGCCGTGTTCCGCCGGGCGCTCGACAAGGCCCACGACATGGGGTTCGAGCCCGTGTTCGGGTTCGAATACGAGTTCTACCTGCTGGACGGCGAGACGCACGAGCCCGTCTTCGGCGGCCTGCACATCTTCAACACGATCCGCAACGACTGGGTCCCGACGATCCGCCGGATCGACGACCTGATGCCGCGGATCGGCGTCGACATCATCACGTCGAACTGCGAGTACGGCGGCGGGCAGTGGGAGATCAACTTCGCGCCGAACGCCGGTCTCGCCGGTCCTGACGCGGCCTTCACGTTCAAGAACGGCGTGAAGGAGATCGCGCGCCAGGACGGCTACGTCGCGACGTTCATGACGAAGCCGTTCACCGGCGGCTCGGGCTCCGGGTGCCACACGCACATCTCCATGCGATCGCTGGAGACCGGCGAGAACGTGTTCGGTGACCCCGACGACCCGGACCTGATGAGCGACACGCTCCGGTCGTTCATCGCGGGTCAGCTCGTGTACGCGCGTACGGTCGACGCGTTGGTCGCACCGACGGTCAACTGCCTGAAGCGCAGGCGCAAGCACACGTTCAGCCCGACCAACATCTCCTGGGGCATGGAGGATCGTTCGGCGCTGGCCCGGGTGAAGGGCGGAAGCCCGGACGCGAAGCACGTCGAGTACCGCGCGCCGTCCGCGCTGTCGAACCCGTACCTGGTCGGCGCGGCGCTGCTGCAGGCGGGATTGAAGGGGATCGAGGACGGGCTGCAGGCGCCGCCCCCGTCCCAGCCGGGAACGCCGGCCGAGGAGGACCCGTCGTTCGAGCCGCTGCCGACATCTCTGGCGGAGTCGCTCGCGGCGCTGGAGGCCGACCCGGCATCGACGGACTTCTTCGGTCAGGACTTCCTGACCGCGTACACGACGATGCGGCGCTACGAGCTCGGGCGCTACGAGGACAACGTCAGCAACTGGGAGCGCAACGAGTACATCGAGGTGTACTGAGGCTCAGCGAGGCGTCGTGTACGCTGCCGTGATCCCGCCGTCGACGACCAGCGCGGCCGCGGTCATGTAGGAGGAGTCGTCCGAGGCGAGGAACACGGCCGCCCGCGCGACGTCATCGGGGAGGCCGAATCGCCCGACGGGGATGTGTTCGAGCCGCCGCGCCTGTTCGTCCTCCGGAAGGAAGCCGCCGAGGAGCGGCGTCTCGATCGGGCCGGGGCAGATCGCGTTGACGCGGACGCCGGTGCGCGCGAACTCCACGCCCATCTCGCGCGACATGGCGAGGACGGCGCCCTTCGACGCGGTGTACGCGATCTGCGACGTCGCCGCGCCCATCAGCGCGACGAACGACGCGATGTTGATCACCGAGCCGCCGCCGGTCGCGAGCATCGCCGGGATGCCCGCGCGGCAGCAGTGGAGCACGCCCCGGACGTTGATCGCGAACGTCCGGTCCCAGACGTCGTCCGTGACCCCGGTGACCGAGGCGTCGCGCGGGTCCAGGACCCCTGCGTTGTTGACCAGGATGTCGAGCGAACCGAGCTGCTCGACGGTGGCGTCGATCGCGTGGGACACCTGCCGCTGATCGGTGACGTCGACGGGAGCGAACATGGCCGTGCCCGCATGCCGGGCGATCGTCTCGGCGACGGCGCGACCCGCCTTCTCGGCGACGTCGGCGACGACGATCGTGGCCCCCTCGGCCGCGAACGCCTCGGCGATGCTGCGACCGATCCCGCTCCCTGCGCCCGTGACGAGCGCGATCTTTCCCTGCAACCGCACGTCGGCCTCCGTCTCTCCGCCAGCCTCTCGCTAGCCTGATCGGTCCGATCGCGTACGCACCACGAAGAGGATGTGGGTACCCGCACCGAGGACTCCCGCGCCCGCGGACATCGCCGTCTCCCACTCGAGGATCGCCGACCACGTCGCCGGGTCATCGTCGATCAGCCGGTCGATCAGTTCGGCATGCTGGGTCGTGACGAAGTTCGCGGCCGACGCCGCGACCAGCTCGCATGGATGTCGCCCGATCAGCGCCTCCACGTCCGACCACGTGAACAGGTGCATCTGCGCCGTGGTGCTCTGCTCGGGCGGCAGGTACCCGGTGCGCAGCACGTCGGTCGCCGCTGGTCCGAGCCGCAAGAGGTCGTCGATCATGGCCGGGAAGAAGATTCGCGTGGCGCCGGCGAGCGACATCACGCTCGCCAGGACGTATCCATCCGTTCTCGTGACGCGCAGCAGTTCGGCGAACGCGTCGTCCGAGCGCTCCAACACGTAGCCGAGGGGACCCCCGTAGCAGACGACAGCGTCGAACATCCCATCGGCGAACGAGCGGAGGTCGACGACGTCCGCCTGCTCGCGACGCTCGACCGCGTCGCCGAGTTCGAGCTCCTCGAGGTGTCGGCGGTTCAGGCTCAGTTGCTCCGCCGAGATGTCGCAGACGGCGATCCGTGCGCCGATGCGCGCCAGCTCGACGGTGAAGCGCCCGGCGCCCGCGCCGGCCTCCAGGACGCGGTCGCCTGCGAGGACGAAGCGGCGCAGCAGCTCGCGATGGATGTGGAAGCTGGCCCGCGCGAACGGGGTCTCCTCGTGGCGGCCCCACTCCAGGTCCCCGAACCGGTCGAAGGCGGCCACGGGCGCGGAGGGGTCGTAGCTGGGCGACATCGCCGAAGTCTGGACCCGCGCGCCTCGCCGGGCAAGGAGTCCGGCCGCACCCGGGTAGACTTGCGGCGGGTGCGGCGCCAACGACGTCCGTGTCCGAACCGTAATCGCTGGTAGAAGGCCTGGTTCGAACGAACCGGGCCTGTTCGCGTTGCCGGAAGCGAGGTGGACGAGGCGCACGAGAGCGCGATAGTAAACATACTTGACGACGCAGCGGCCGCCGGGCCCTTCCGGCGGCTGCTGGCCGAGGCGGGGCCGGTTCGCATCGCCAAGTCGGCCGGCGCGGGACATCCGTTCGCGGCGGCCGTCCTCGCACGGGCCCTCGACGCGCCCGTACTGGCCATCACGGCCGACGGTCGCGGCGCCGATGCCTTCGCCGCCGCGGCATCGACCTTCCTGCCAGGCGAACGCGTCCACGTCTTCCCCGGGTGGGAATCGCTTCCCTACGAGGGTATCTCGCCGACGCCGCAGATCGCGGGCCGCCGGGCGCGAGCCGCCCAGCTCTTGCGCCGCGCGACGGGTGCAAGCGTGTTCGTCGCGCCGGTTGCCGCCGCGATCCAGGCGCTCGCGCCGACGCTCGGCCGCCACGACGTGCTCGAGCTCACCGTGGGCATCTCGGTCGCCCCCGACGAGCTGATCCAGCGGCTGACCGAGTTCGGCTATGTGCGTGCGGACGTGGTCGAGCACCGCGGCGAGTTCGCGGTGCGCGGCGGCCTCGTCGACGTGTTCTCGGCGACCGCGCGCCGACCGATCCGCGTGGATTACTGGGGCGATCAGATCGAATCGCTGCGCCTGTTCTCACCCGGGACACAGCTCACGACCGGGAAGGCCGAACGCGCCGAGATCCACCCGTGCCGGGAACTCCCTCTCGACGCCGACGCGCGGAGGCTCGCGGCGGACGCAGCGCCGAAGTACCGGGGACGCTACGCGAGCCTGCTGGACCGGATCGCCGAGGGCATGTCGTTCGAGGGGATGGAGCAGGCGATCCCGCTCGTGTTCGACCGGCTCGACCGCCTGGCAGACCTGCTGCCCGCCGACGGGTGGGTCGTCGTGGCGTCCGCGGCGCGAACGTACGACCGGGCCGCGAGGATCGTGGAGGAGGCCGACGCGTTGGCGGAGGCGTCCGACTGGCCCGGCCCGAGGGTGATCGGCGGGCTCGAGTCATCGTTGGGCGCGCGGCAACGCGTCGAGCTGAACGAGTTCGGCGACGCGCCCGACCTCGGGGTCACGTCGTTGGACGCACTGGCCGCGGTGCGTCCCCTGGAGCTGGCGACGCGCCCCCCGGGCGAGCACCGGGCGGCGCCGCGGATGGCGGCGGTCATCGCGGAGCGATCGGTCGAGGGTTCGGCGATCGTGCTCGCAGCCGAGGGGCGCGGGAGCCTCGAACGGAGCCTCGAGGTCCTCGCCGGCGAAGGGCTCACGACCGACGACCTGATCGCGATCGAGGCCGACGTGGCCGAGGGGTTCGTCTTCGATCCCGGCGAGGGCGAGCCGGGGCGGTTCGTCCTGGTCACCGAGGAGGACCTGTTCGGCCGGCGACGGCACACGCGCGAGGCGCCGCGGCTGACCCAGCGTCGCGCCGACGCGGTGGCGGCGGAGCTCGAACCCGGCGACCTGGCCGTGCACCAGGTCCACGGCGTCGGACGGTACGTCGGGATGGTGCGCCGTGAGATCGCCGGCTCCGAGCGTGACTACCTGCTCCTGGAGTACGCGCACAACGACCGGCTGTACGTCCCGTCGGATCAGGTCGGCGTCGTCGCGCGCTACGTCGGAGGCGAGGCGCCGCGCGTGCATCGCCTGGGGACGAACGATTGGACGAAGCAGAAGGCACGCGTGAAGCGCGCCGTGCGCGACATGGCCGGTGAGCTCGTTCGCCTGTACAGCGTGCGGATGAGCGTGAAGGGGCATGCGTTCGGCGCGGACACGCCGTGGCAGCGCGAGCTGGAGGAGGCCTTCCCGTTCGAGGAGACGCGCGACCAGCTGAGTGCCATCGATGAGGTCAAGCGCGACATGGAGAGCGACGAGCCGATGGACCGCCTGATCTGCGGCGACGTCGGCTACGGCAAGACCGAGGTCGCCGTGCGGGCGGCGTTCAAGGCGGTCGCCGACGGCAAGCAGGTCGCGGTGCTGGTCCCGACGACGCTCTTGGCCGAACAGCACCACGTGACGTTCAGCGAACGCTATTCGCCGTTCCCGGTGAAGGTCGCGATGGTCTCGCGGTTCCTGAGCCCGGCCGAGCAACGTCGCGCGCTGGACGACGCCGCGTCCGGCGCGGTCGACGTCGTGATCGGGACCCACCGGCTGCTGTCGAAGGACGTGTCGTTCAAGGACCTCGGGCTGCTCGTGGTCGACGAGGAGCAGCGGTTCGGCGTCGCGCACAAGGAGCAGATGAAGCGGATGCGAACGAGCGTCGACGTGCTGACGATGACGGCGACGCCGATCCCGCGGACCCTCGAGATGTCGTTCGCGGGCATCCGGGATATGAGCGTCGTGGACACGCCGCCCGAGGACCGCCAGCCCGTGCTCACCTACGTCGGACCGTGGGAGCAGGAGATGGCGCTGACGTCCGTACGGCGCGAGTTGCTCCGGGACGGTCAGATCTTCTGGGTCCACAACCGGGTCGAGACGATCGAGCGGCGCGCGGGCTGGCTTCGCGAACAGCTCCCAGACGCGCGGATCGTCGTCGGGCACGGGCAGATGGACGAGGACCGGCTGGAGCAGGTGATGATGTCGTTCTGGGAGCGCGAGGCCGATGTGCTGGTCTGCACGACGATCGTCGAGAGCGGGCTGGACGTTCCTTCGGCGAACACGCTCGTCGTCGAACGCGCCGACCGCCTGGGCCTCGCGCAGATGTACCAATTGCGCGGGCGGGTCGGGCGGTCCTCCGAGCGGGCGTTCGCGTATCTCTTCTTCCCGCCGGCGGCGTCGCTGACCGAGGAGGCGCACGGCCGGCTGGAGGCGATCGGCAGGTACACGGCGCTCGGGTCCGGGCTGCCGATCGCGATGCGGGATCTGGAGATCCGCGGCGCGGGGAACCTCCTGGGGGCGGAACAGCACGGGCACATCGCGGCGGTCGGATTCGACACGTACGTCCGCCTGCTCGGCGAGGCGGTCGCCGAGATGAAGGGCGAGCCGCAGCCGGAGGAGCGCGAGGTGCGCATCGACCTGCCCGTTCGGGCGTTCATCCCGCCCGGGTGGCTCGAACAGGAGTCGCTGCGCCTGGAGTTGTATCGGCGGATCTCCACGGCCCGGTCGGCGGATGCGCTCGCGGCGGTCAGGGCCGAGGCGGAGGACCGGTTCGGCGAACTCCCGTCGGAGGTGGTGACATTGTTCGCGCTGGCTCGCTTGCGGCTGGCGGCGCTGGCCGCCGGCGTCGAAGAGATCGGTCGTTTCCGGGACCAGATCCGCGTGAAGCCCGTTGCCGAAGAGCATGGTGCGATGCTGGCGGTGGCGCGGGGGGACGCGGCATACCACGCGACGACGAAGACGCTGAACCTGACGCCTCCGTCCCACTGGGGCGGCGAGGCGCTCGTGGACTACGTTGAAGAGGCGATCACGCCCGGCTCATCTCAGGAGCACCCGGAAGGCTAGGCCAACCTGACCCCATGGTTAGGGTCGTGCCCTCGAGGCCGTGCGAGCATGCGATGCTGAGCCTGGTTGTACGAGGACGGGGCGCGATGATGCGAGGCGGGATCTTAGGTCGCCGGCACGGGTGGCGATTGCCTTCGTTGCTGGCAGCGCTCATGGCCGTGAGCCTCCGCCTCCTCACTCCACCCGCCAGTGCGGCGGACGCGGACACCGGGAGGACCAGGAGCAACTGGTCCCAATTCGGATACGACGACGCCAATTGAATCACCCCGGGTCTTGTGGAGGCTCCAGACCTTGGAAAGGATGGAGCCATGGGACCCAAGCACCCCTCTTCCAAGCGGTACCCGCGTGAGATGAAGGAGCGCGCGGTCGCCCTGGTGTTCTCCGCGGTCGAGGCGAGCGGCGAGCGCCAGGGCCACGTCAGCCGGATCGCCCGGCAGCTCGACATCGGCCCGGAGACGCTTCGCAAGTGGGTCCGCCAGGCCGAGATCGACGGCGGACGCCGTCCCGGCATCACCACCGAGGAGCAACGCCGGATCGCCGAGCTCGAGCGGGAGAACCGCGAGCTCCGGCGAGCCAACGAGATCCTCAAGGCCGCCTCGGCTTTCTTCGCGCGGGAGCTCGACCCGCGACCCGTGAGGTAGTGGCCTTCATCGACGATCACCGTCCCCGGTGGGGGGTCGAGCCGATCTGCAGGGCGCTGCAGTTCGCCCCATCCACCTACTACGCGGCCAAGTCCCGGCCGCCGTCGGCCCGGTCCCTGCGCGACGCCGCCCTGAAGCCCGAGATCGCCCGGGTCCATAGGGAGAACCTGTCGGTCTACGGCGCCGAGAAGGTCTGGCGTCAGCTGCACCGGGAGGACATCGCCGTGGCCCGGTGCACGGTGGAGCGCCTCATGGCCGACCTCGGCCTTCGTGGGGTGCAGCGGGAGAAGACCAGGAGGACGACCACGCCGGCGGAGCCCTCGGTGGCCCGTCCGGCGGATCTGGTCTCCCGGCGCTTCGTGGCCACCCGTCCGAACCAGCTCTGGGTTGCGGATCTGACGTATGTCAGGACCTGGTCCGGGCTGTGCTACGCGGCGTTCATCATCGACGTGTTCTCCCGGATGATCGTCGGATGGTCCCTCGCAACCCACCTGCGGGCCGAGCTTGCCCTGGAGGCCCTGGAGATGGCGCTGTGGTACCGCGACGAGCGCCTCGACGGCCTCGTCCATCACTCGGACAGGGGTGGGCAATACCTGGCCATCCGCTACTCCGAGCGCCTGGCCGACGTCGGAGCCGTGGCCTCGGTCGGGACCGCCGGCGACTCGTTTGACAACGCGCTCGCTGAGTCGACCATCGGGCTGTACAAGACCGAGCTGATCCGTCATCGCGGACCCTGGCACGACCCGGAGGAGGTGGAGCTCGGGACCCTGGAGTGGGTCCACTGGTTCAACACCCGGCGGCTGCACTCCTCGATCGGAGACGTCCCACCGGTCGAGTTCGAGGCCGCGTACCACGCTTCGGCAGCACCGGTGCTCGTCGGAGCGATCCAACCCCGAGAGCCTCTATGAAAGCCGGGGGGATTCAAATACCGGCTTCAACCGTGCCGAGGAGACGCTTGGGAGCGGGAACGTCGGAGGGCTGTCGAAGCTATGGTCGCTCTCAGGGGCGTTGTCGCGTCCTGCCGTCGTCGATGGGGACCTGTATGTGGCCATGGCCGACGAAAGTGGTGGCGGCGTCGTCGGCGCGTTCCGGGCGGCCACAGGCGAGCGAGAGTGGGTCACTGCGCCACTCGAGCCGGGCGGCTCCACGCCGGTGGTGGCCCACGGCGTCGTCTACATCGGGGCGACCGACACCTATCACGAGGGACGCGTGTACGCGATCGATGCCGCGAACGGCAAGGTGATATGGGACGCGCCCACCTGGATGTCCTACCGGTCCCCTCCGGTCGTCGTCGATGGCTTGCTCTTCGGTGGAGAGGAAGACCAAGAAGTCGGCAACGGCAATGTGTACGCGCTCGACGCGAGAACCGGCGTCGAACGGTGGCGCTACCACATCGAGGACCAGGTCACATCGTCTCCCGCCGTGGTCGGCGGGGCCGTCTACATCGGGTCGGGCCTGTTCAAGAGCAAGGTGTACGCCCTCGATGCTGAGACGGGGTCGTTGCAGTCGGTTTCCAAGACGGGCGGTCCGGTTCCATCCTCGCCGGCGGTGGATCGCGGAGTCGTCTACATCGGAGCCGACGACGGGAAGCTCTACGCCTTGAAGGCGAAGACCGGCGCACGGATCTGGGCAACGAAGATCGGAACGGCGTTCGGCTCGTCCTCGCCCGCGATCGCCGATGGCGTCGTCTACGTCTCGACGAACGAGGTTGCCGCCCTCGATGCGTCGACCGGTGCGTTGCTCTGGTCCAGGAAGGGATGCTCGTCCGCAACACCATCTTTGGCGAACGGCGTCGTCTATGTCGGTGCTTCGTGCGCGCTTGACGCGTCGACGGGAGAGATGCTCTGGTCGTCGAAGATGCGAGGTGACGCAGCGGCGGTCTCTGGTGGTCGCGCGTTCGTGACCGATGGCAACAGGCTCGTCGCTCTCGGGTTGCCGTGAGCAAACCGACACGGTGCGCGGCTCGGCTGGCGCAGCCGAACCTGGAGCCGTGCCGGAAGCGAACGAGCGCACGGGGCCCATGAAGGCGATCGTGACCTCGCTCGCGCTCGTGGTGTTCGGCTTGGCGCTGAGCGCCCCTGACCGGCCCGCTGCCTCGCTCGGCGCCCACGCGACCACCGGCCGGCCCAACATCGTCCTCATCCTCACTGATGACCAACGATGGGACAGCCTCGCGCCTGTGAAGGAGCCGGACGGTACGTGGATGCGCCCGATGCCGAACGTCGACGACCTCATCGCCACGAAGGGCATGGCGTTCACGAACTATTCCTTGAGCGACTCGCTGTGCTGCCCGAGCCGGTCGTCGATCCTCCGCGGTCTCTATCCGCATGGGACCCGCGTCTACAACAACAAGGGATCGCGCGGTGGGTTCGAAGGGTTCGTTCGGTATCACAACGACCGGTCGAACATCGCGACATGGCTTCACGACGCGGGCTACCGGACCGGCCTTGTCGGGAAGTTCTTGAATGGCTACGGACCCGAGGACGCGACGTTCGTGCCGCGGGGATGGGACGTCTGGAACGCCACGACGACAGACAGCTACTACGGCGTGACCGAATCCGTGAACAGCGTCGAAACCGAGTTCCCCCCGCATCATTACCAGACCGACGTGATCGGGCAGCAGGCGGTCGATTTCATCGGGTCGACGCCGGCCGATCGTCCCCTGTTCCTGTACTGGGCCCCTCACGCACCGCACGAACCGGCGACGCCGGCTCCGAAGGACGAAGGGTCGTTCGCCTGGCTGCGCCACTACAGGCCACCGAGCTTCAACGAGCGAGACGTGAGCGACAAGCCGAGGAGCATGCGGAAGCGTTCACTGGATCGCCACGGGGTCGAGAAGATCGACCGGTTCCGCGAGGCCCAGTACGAGTCGCTCCAGGACGTGGACCGATGGGTGGGCGCCATCGTCGACGAGCTGGATCGGACCGGGCGGCTGCATGACACGTTGATCGTCTTCTCGTCGGACAACGGGATGATGTACGGCGAGCACCGCATCGATCGTCAGAAGAACGTCGCGTACGAGGAGTCGATCCGCGCTCCGCTGGTCGCTCGATGGGACGGCGTCATCCCATCCGGCTCGAGTGACGATCGGTTGGCGGTCAACATCGACCTCGCGCCGACGTTCGCCGATGCCGCCGGCGTCGTGCCCGACTACGAGGCGGACGGAACGAGCCTGGTGCCGATCTTCCGGGGAGCGTTCGCCAGGTCCTGGCGCCGTGAGTTCCTCATCGAGCATGGAGGCGGTGCGGGCGTGGCACCGCCCTTCTGCGCGGTGCGCACCGATGAGGGCTACCTCTACGTCTGGTATTTCACGGTGGACGAAGAAGAGCTGTACGATCTGAGCGGCGCGATGCCAGGGTATCCCGCTGATTCGTTCGAGCTGGAGAACCGGGTCGGCCGGGCTGCCTACGATGACATCGTGGGGGAACTCCACCGGTGGGTCGTCCAGCACTGTTCGCCGCTGCCGCCTCACTCTGGCTGAATAGGCGCGGCCTCTGAACGGGGGCGACCGGTCCTGGCTCGTCCCTCGTTGCTTGGTGGTTAGCTGAGCTTCCCCCCTGGCTAGGGAACCCTGCACCCGACGGGGATCGGTTCGCCCATCGCCCTCCGGCACCGTTGCAGTCGATGGACGGGAGCCCGCAACGAGCCGGAAGGAGGGGGGAGATGAAGGCGATCGCAGCGATCCTGGCGTTCGTGACGCTCGGGCTGGGGGTCACGGCGTCGGACGGACCGGCGGCGGCCGCGCGGCGGCCCGCAGGCAACGCGAGACCGAACATCGTGTTCATCCTGACGGACGATCAGCGGTGGGACAGCCTCGCGCCGGTGCAGAAGCCGGACGGGACGTGGGTCCGACCGATGCCCAATGTCGACGATCTCCTCGCGGCGAAAGGGATGACGTTGACGAACTACTTCCTGAGCGATCCGCTCTGCTGTCCGAGCCGGTCCTCGATCCTCCGCGGGCTCTATCCGCACGGGACGCAGGTCTACAGCAACGATGGTCCCTGGGGTGGCTACGATGCGTTCCTCAAGTACCACAACGATGCATCGAACATCGCCACCTGGCTCCAGGGTGCGCTGTATCGGACCGGCCTGGTCGGAAAGCTCCTCAACGGCTACGAGCCGGCTGATGCCGGGGCTGTTCTTCCTGGATGGGATGAATGGAACGTTCTCACGAGCGATAACTACTTCAAGGTCTCAGAGTCGGTGAACGGGGTGAAGAAGAGATTCCCACCGAACGCCTACCAGACCGACATACTCGGCGCCCAGGCGATCCGATTCGTAGAGTCAACCCCCGCGGGTCAGCCCCTGTTCCTGTATTGGGCTCCGCACGCACCACACGGTCCGGCGACCCCTGCGCCGCAGGATGTGGGATCCTTCGACTGGCTCCCACACTACCGGCCGGCGAGCTTCAACGAAAAGGACATCAGCGACAAGCCTCCGAACGTGCGGAGGGAACTCCTCGATGCTGAGAGGATCGCGAAGACCGATCTGTTCCGCGAGCACCAGTACGAGTCGCTCCAATCCGTGGACCGTTGGATCGGCGCGATCGTCGATTCGCTCGAACGGACCGGCCGTCTGTCGAATACGCTCATCATCTTCAGCAGCGACAACGGTATGATGTACGCAGAGCATCGTTTCGCTCAGCTCAAGAACGTTGCGTACGAGGAGTCGACCCGATCGCCGTTCATCGCGCGCTGGGATGGCATGATTCCGCCGGCTTCGATCGACAATCATCTCGCGGTGAACGTCGACATCGCTCCGAGCCTGGCTCGCGCGGCCGGTGTCAGGCCCGACTACGCGGTGGACGGAGCCAGCCTCTTGCCGATCCTGGGCGGTGACTACGATGGTGTTTGGCGCCACGCGTTCCTCATCGAGCACAGCGGCGGAGCTGGCGCCGTCGACGCGTACTGCGCGGTGCGTACAGACGCCGGGTTCGCGCAGGTCGAGCTTACGTTCGACCGACCATACGTGTACGTGTGGTATTTCGGGACGAAGGATGACGAGGAGGAGCTCTACGATCTGACAGCCGATCCCGACGAGCTCAACAACATCGCCTCGGACGATACGTTCGCCGGCGTCGTTTCACGGCTGCACAAGTGGGTCGATGCGAGGTGCATCCCACGCCCACCGAAGTTCGGCTGATCAAAAGCGCATACTCAACGTCCTCGTGTGGCAGGTCCACGGTCGTGGACCTGCCACTCCTGCTGTCCGGACCCTCGCCTCCAGGCTTCGGCGCGGGAGAACGTGTCATTCGAGATGGCCGGGCGCGGGCCTACTGAGTGAGTCCTCCTCGACGGTTCGGGTGCTCCCCGTTTGAGGTGATGGAAGCCGCTCGGCCTGTATGCCTTTCCTGATGGTTAGCTGAGCTTCCCCCCTGGCTAGGGAACCCTGCACCCGACGGGGATCGGTTCGCCCATCGCCCTCCGGCACCGTTGCAGTCGATGGACGGGAGCCCGCAACGAGCCGGAAGGAGGGGGGAGATGAAGGCGATCGCAGCGATCCTGGCGTTCGTGACGCTCGGGCTGGGGGTCACGGCGTCGGACGGACCGGCGGCGGCCGCGCGGCGGCCCGCAGGCAACGCGAGACCGAACATCGTGTTCATCCTGACGGACGATCAGCGGTGGGACAGCCTCGCGCCGGTGCAGAAGCCGGACGGGACGTGGGTCCGACCGATGCCCAATGTCGACGATCTCCTCGCGGCGAAAGGGATGACGTTGACGAACTACTTCCTGAGCCTCGGCCTATGCTGCCCCAGTCGGACTTCGATCATGCGGGGCCAGTACGCGCACTCGACCGGCGTCTACAGCATCTCCGGCCATTACGGTGGGTGGCCGGCCTTCCATCGAAACAGGGACGATCGGTCGAACATCGCCACTTGGCTCCAAGGCGCAGGGTACCGCACCGGCCTGGTGGGCAAGTTCCTCAACGGATACGGACACACGGACGCCGCCATCGTGCCGCCCGGCTGGAGCGAATGGGACGCGCTGACGAGGGATACGTACTTCAGGTTCGCCGAGTCCATCAACGGTGTGGAAACGAGGTTCGGGCCGAACCACTACCAAACGGACGAGCTTGGCCGCCAGGCGGTGGACTTCATCAGGACCACCGAACAGGACACGCCACTGTTCCTGTACTGGGCGCCACACGCGCCACACGCTCCGGCGATCCCGGCCCGGAGGGACGACGGAAGCTTCGCCTGGATGCTGGACGACGGATATCGGTGGCGGCCCAGTAGTTACAACGAACCCGATGTGAGCGATAAGCCTCCATTCATGCAGGCACCGCGCATGACCAAGGAAGACCAGGACTCGACGGACCTGTTCCGGGAGCACCAATACGAGTCGCTGCAGGCCGTCGACCGTTGGATCGGTGAGATCATCGACGCATTGCGACAAAGCGGTCGACTCTCCAACACGCTCATCATGTTCAGTTCCGACAACGGCATGATGTGGGGGGAGCACCGACTCGCGCAGATGAAGAATTTGCCATACGAGGAGGCCATCCGTTCGCCGTTCATCGCACGCTGGGACGGCGTGATACCTGCCGGTGCCGCCGACGGCGGCCACCTGGCGGTCAATATCGACATCGCTCCGACGCTCGCCGATGTGGCAGGTGTCAGCCCTCCGTACCAGGTCGAAGGAGTGAGCCTTCTTCGGCTCCTCAAGGGCACGTCGCCCGACCCGTGGCGTCATGCGTTCCTGCTCGAGCACATGGGGGGCGCGAACCTCGCTCCGGCCTACTGCGGCGTTCGCACGGACGCAGGGTTCGACGGCTCCTTGCCGCACGTGCCGTTCGCCTACGTCTGGTATCTGAGGAAGAGCCGACCGAACGAAGAGCTCTACGACTTGATCGATGATCCGCTCGAGGAGCATAACCTCGCCAACAGCCGGGAGGAAGCAGGCGTCGTAGCCCGGCTTCGCCAGTGGGTCGACGCGCACTGCTCTCCGCCGCCTCCGTAGCTCGTGAAGAGCCGAGGTCACCTGGCTCGGCTGAGCCCGATGACAGGAGGTCCTGGACGCTGAGAGATGCGGTCGTATCGCCGGCGAAGAGCGGTTGGCGGGTCCCCGGACGGACCTGCCAACCCTCTGCGTCGAGGGCTGCTCATCACGATACCGGTTCGCGCGTGAACACCATCGCCGAGCCGTCGGCCAGCCACGCGGGACTATCATCCAACACCTTACCGGACGTGAGCTGCCGCTTCCCGAAGCCATCCGGGCTCATCACGAAGATATGTGAGAGACCGCCCTCCTGTCGGACGAACGCGATGTATCGGCCATCCGGCGACCACCGCGGCAGGAGGTCGTTCGCGGGGCCGATCGACACGCGATGAAGGGTCCGATCCTCGAGGTTCAGCGTGTAGATGTCCGCGTTGCCCGAGGTACGGCGCACGAACACGATCGACTTCCCGTCGGGCGACCAGCGCGGGGTCTCGTCGTCTTTCGGACCATCGGTCAGGGTCTCGGATCGGCCATCGAGACCGACAAGCACGAGGTGCTTGGTTCCCGTCGTCCGACGGACCAAGATGATCTGCTCGCTCGTGGGAGACCATTCGGGCGAGCGATCGTCCGTGCCCTCGATCGTCACGTCTCGCGCCTCAGACGTTCCATCGGCGGGCATCACGAACACGTGGTGGTGCTGTCCTGGGATGAGGCGCGTGAACGCGAGCATCGTGCCGTCGCGGGACCAGTCGGGGTCGTTGTCTCCCTTCCCGCTCTCATGGGTCAGCTGGTTCACGTTCGACCCGTTCGCGTCGACCGTGAAGATGTGCGTGGTCCCCTGGACGGATCCCACCAACGCGACCCGTTCGTCCTTGTACCAGGCTGGGGACCGGTCCTCCAGCAGCGCCGGCATCAGGCGGGTGCCGGGACCCGGCTCTCCGACCTGCTTGACGAATACATGTCGGCTCCCGGTCTCGTCTATGACGACGTACGCGATCCTTCGTCCCACCGACGATGTCGACACCGTGCGAGCCTGTCGTAGTTCCGACGCCAGCTCCTGTATCGAGCCGCCCGACAGCTGGACCTGCACCACCGCCGCGTCGCCGGCGTGGTTCCGGAACGCGACCCGTGTCAGCACATACAGTCCCGCTGCGAGGGCGACAAGCGTGATGATCGTCGCGACGATGTTGACCGCCCGCCGCTGCGAGCGCGCCCGCGCGAAGCTGCGTTCGGCCCGCGTCGCTGCCGGGGTTTCTCGCCCCGTGAGCGCGCGGTCGAATGCGGTCATCAGCGCGACCGTGTTCGAGAATCGATCTTCCGGATGCTTCGCCAGACCCCTTGTCACCACGCCATCAACGGCGGGCGGGAGATCGGGTCGCCAACCGGTGACGCGCGGGGGCGAACTGTTCAGGTGTGCGTGCAGCGTCGCGATCTCCAGGTCCCTGCCGAAGGGCGGTTCCTCGGTGAGGCACGTGAAGAGGGTCGCCGCGAGCCCGTACTGATCGACGCGTCCGTCGACCTCATCTCCCTGGATCTGTTCCGGAGCGACGTAGTCGATCGTGCCGAGCACCGTCGCTAGGGGACCGACGGTCGAGCGCTCGGTGACCTTCCGGCTCAGGCCGAAGTCCGTGAGGTAGGCATGGTCGTCGGGTCCCCCGATCGGCTCGCCGATCGCCGGTTCGATCAGGATGTTGCTGGGCTTGACGTCACGATGGATCAGTTCCCTCGCGTGCGCCGCGTCGAGAGCCCGCGCCACCTGCGAGAGGATGTGCGAGGTAAACGTGGCTTCCAGGACCCCATGCTCGACGATGTACGAACGCAGATCCCGGCCATCGACGTAGCGCATGGCGATCCAGAGGCCGTCCTCGCTTTCACCCGATCCGAAGATCGGAACGATGTTCGGATGATCGATCGAGGCCGCAAGACGGGACTCGTGGATGAAGCGCTCCCGGACCCTCGGATCCGCCGACGATTCGGGCGACAGGATCTTGAGCGCTACCGGTCGTTCGAGCCGGATGTCCGTCGCCAGGTAGACGATCCCCATACCCCCCCTGCCGATGACCTGCTCGATGCGATACCCGGACAGGACCGTGCCGTCCGGGATGACGGCGGTCATCCGTCCCTGGCAGCGGGCGTCACTGGGTCGGGCACGATGGTCACCTCATCCCGGCCGTCGGTTCCGTCTCCGAGGTCCGCGAGCGTGACCACGCCACGTCGCACGGCTTCGTTCGCCAGCTTGACGCGCCGCCGCTCGCCCTCGTCTCGGATCCCGAACTTCTCGTAGAGGTTCGACAGGTGCTGCTTCACCGCGGCGTCGGTCACGAAGAGGCTCCGCGCGATCTCCCGTATCGAAGCCGGCTCGGTGAAGACATCGCCCGAGAGGGCCGGGCGGCACAGCTCCACCAGCACGTCGATCTCCCTTCGCGTGAGCTCCGGAGCGCGCTCAGGCCCCAGGGTGTCGTCGCGAGGTGTGCTCGGTGCCTGGCGGAAGGTGATATGAGCGGTCCCGATCTGGATCTGGTCGCCCGGGTGCATCACATGGGCCGACCAGATCCTCTTGCCGTTCACCATGGTCCCGTTCCTGGATCCCAGATCCCGTATCGCCCACCCGGCGGGGAGGCGCTCGATCAGCGCGTGGGCGCGAGACACGCTCGGATCGTCCGCCAGCGCGATGTCGTTCATCGGGGTACGTCCGATCGCGAGCACGTCCTTATCCAGCACGACCCGCAGGTCGTCCCGTCGCGTTCGCACGTCGAGATATTCCATCGGTTGCACCCGCTCGATCCGGCTCCGTCCGGAACGTTACCCCAGGGATGGGCCGCGTTCCTAGGGCCAGTTGGCCCTCGATTAAGGTCTGTCGAGAGCGCCTTTCGCTGGGGCGCCTCCGGCACATCCACCGTCTAGCCTGGCCCGCCGTTCGCGTACACTCGCGCCGAGGCAAGGCGCCCACATCGACCGGCGAAGCGCTCGATGTGAGTGACGAGGATCGACGCCCGCATACGGATCCGAAGGGATCGGGAGCTTGTGGGCGTTCGCATCGACCGTCGCGGCCTCGACCGTCGCGGCCTCGATCGTCGGTATGGCGCTGGCGGCGACGAACGCGAGAACGTCCGCGGCGCGCGATATCGCGAACCCGAGCTTGGATCCGCCGAACACATGGGCGCGCCCTACTCCCTTTGCAGGCCGACGTGACCCACGGAAGGAGCGTGTCATGAAGCGTCCAGCGGTGTGGTTGGTGTCCCTGACCATGATCGGAGGCGCGGTCGTCGGAACGTCCTTCGCCGATCTCGGACGGTCGGCGCGTGTCAGGGCCGGGGCGTCGGCGGCGGCAGGCTCGACGGAGCATGTGCAACGGGCGCTCACCGCGCTCGGGTTCGTCGAGAACCGGGGCCAGACAGACGGGCGCATCCGGTACTCGCTCGCCGGCCGTGATGCATCGGTCCTGTTCGGCCGCGGGGGACCGACGTACGTGCTCCCGTCGAGCGGCGCGGGCGCGGGTCCCGCGTGGGTGGTGAAGCCGAGCTACGTGGGCGGTCGGACCGAAGTGCAACCCGTCGCCGCGGGCCCGTCCCTCGGATCCGTGAGCTACTTCCACGGGCAGAGGAGCGACTGGATCACAGGTGTCCCGACGTTCCCGCGCGTGACGTACCCGGGCGTCTGGCCCGGGATCGACGTCGTGTACTCGACGTCGTCGGCCGGGCTCGAATACAGCTTCGTGATCCACCCTGGTGCCGATCCCGGCGCGATCGCGGTCGCGTACCGGGGCGCGTCGACGATCGCTCTCCGGCTCGACGGCGGCCTAAGGGTGGAGACGCCGGCCGCCCTGTTCGACGAAGCCCCGCCGGTCGCGTTCCAGACGGTCGGCGGGCGCCGGGCCACCGTGCCTGCCGCGTTCGACCCGATCGGCGAACGTACGTACCGGTTCCGTCTCGGCGGCTACGACCCGACGGCTCCGCTGGTGATCGATCCGGCCATCGGGTTCTCCGGCTACATCGGGGGAGCTGGTCAGGATCAGGCGCTCGCCGTCGCGGTCGGATCGGCCGGCGCCACGTACGCGGTCGGGCAGACGAAGTCCACCGAACGGACGTTCCCCGTCAAGGTCGGCCCGGACCTGACGGAGAACGGCCAGACCGACGCGTTCGTCTGCAAGGTCACCTCGGGCGGGCAGATGAGCTACTGCGGCTTCATCGGCGGGGAGGCGCCCGATCGCGCTCGAGGCGTCGCCGTGGGCGATGACGGGAGCGCCTACGTGTACGGCTGGACGCGCTCGAGGAACAAGGACGGGTTCCCTGTGACCGTCGGCCCGGATCTGACGTACAACGGTGGGACGACCGACACGTTCCTTTGCAAGGTGGACCCGAGTGGGACCACGCTGGTCTACTGCGGCTACATCGGCGGCAACCGCCATGACGAGGGCAAGGCGATCGACGTCGACGCCGCCGGCGCCGCGTACATCACCGGTGGCTCGAAGTCCGCGGACCTGCCCGTCAACGCCGGCTTCGGCAGGCCGTTCCAGGGCAACGGCGACGTCTTCATCGGGAAGGTCAGGCCCGACGGCACCGGCCTCGACTGGCTCGGGTACGTGGGCGGAGCGGCGAGCGAGCACGCGCGCGGCGTGGCCGTCGACGCCAAGGGCGCCGTGACGTTCGCCGGCACCACGCGGTCGACGCAGAGCACGCTTCCCGTCAAGGTCGGTCCGGACCTCACGTACAACGGCGGGGGCGGTGACGCGTTCGTCGGGAGGATCTCGCCGGATGCGTCGTCGCTCCAGTACCTCGGGTACGTGGGCGGCGCCGGGTTCGACGACGCGCGCGACGCGGTCGGCAATCCGGACGGGACGTTCTACCTGTGCGGGCACACGGCCTCGACGCAGGCGACGTTCCCGGTGAAGGTCGGACCGGATCTGACGTACAACGGCGGCAAGGACGACGCGTTCGTCACGGTCGTGTCCCCGGCCGGGAAGATCGCGTCGTCCGGCTACATCGGGGGGAGGAGCGCGGACTCGTGTTACGGGATCGACGCCGATCGCACCGGCAAGATCTTCGTCGGTGGGCACACCTACTCGACGCAGTCGTCCTTCCCCGTGAAGCTGGGCCCTGACCTCACGTACAACGGAGAGAGCGACGCGTTCGTCGCGGAGATCGCGTCCGGGCACGCGAGCCTCGCGTACTGCGGCTACGTTGGCGGGATCGGACAGGACGTCGCGTGGGCGCTGGCGATCGGCCCGAACGACGAGGCGATCCTCGCCGGAGCGACGCATTCCGGGCAGGGGAGCTTCCCGGTGAAGGGCGGCCCGGACCTGACCTACAACGGAGGAGGAGACGCGTTCGTCACGAAGGTCCTCCCCTAACTGGGCACGGCCCGATCACGGGAGCGACCGGATGAAGACGATCGCCGAGCCATCCGGCAGCCAGACGGGATCGTCGTCGTGGACGGGGCCGGTCGTGAGCTGCCGCTGATGGCGGCCCTCCGCATCCATGATCCAGAGGGAGGAACGGTCGCCGACCTGCTGAACGTAGGCGATCCACTTGCCATCCGGCGACCACCTCGGCTGCCCGTCGTTCGCCGGGTCCAGCGTCAGGTTCGTCTTGCCGCCGCCGTCCACCGGAACGGAGAATATCTCCGCGTTACCGGGAAACGATCGGACGAACACGACGGTTTCGCCGCCGCGGGACCACCTCGGCGCCGACTCCGCATATCGGTCGTTCGTCAGCCGGACGACCCCGCGGCCTGCTGGTGATAGCACGCAGATCACCTGCATCTGCTGGCCATCGACATCCATGGTTCGGGCCACGGCGATGCGCGTACCGTCCGGTGACCACGCCGGCGCGCGATCGTCGATCCCGACCGGTGTCAGGTCGCGCTCGACCGCCGCCCCATCCGTCTGGATAACGAAGACGTGGCTCTCCTCGCCGACGTCTCGAACGAAGGCGATCTGTTTGCCACCCGGGGACCAGGTCGGTCCGTGATCGTCCCCGTCACGTTGATGTGTGAGTTGGACGACGTGGGAACCGTCGGGATCCGCCACGAAGACGTGGGCTCGTCCGGCCACCTCCCCGATCAGGGCGACCCGGTCTTCGGTCGGCGACCATTCCGGCGCGACCATGGCCCCTGAGCGCGGCAGTAGAAGTTCTGGCTCCAGTGGGGTGGTGGCCGGCGGGGTGGCGTGTGAGGGATCCGCAGTCGTGACGAAGACTCGTCGCTTGCTGCCTTCCTGCGCGGCGACCGCGAGCATGCGTCCATCACGGGAAACCGTCAGGTTGTTCGCCTGGTCGAGGCCGCCGACGAGCCATCGCAACGATGCGTCCGCGAGAGAAACCGCGAGGATCCCCTCCGCGGATGGCGGGATGGCCGCGGTGGAAGGGCGCGTCGGCGTCGGCGACGGCGAGCCGAGCGTCGGGACGGGCGCCGATCGGGGATGCGAGGTGAGCATCATGGACGCGGTCGCGCCAACGGCGACGATCGAACGGCGGCCACGGCGGCCACGGCGATCGCCAGCCTTCTGCCTGCACGGCCGGGCTGCCGTGCGGACCCGACGGGGATCGGACCCGTGGTCTCGAGGCCATGGCCCTGCAACGCTGCGCCGAAGGCGGCCATGAATTTCGAGACACTGGCGAACCGCGCCGCCGGGTCCTTCGACATGCCCTTCGCGAGCACGTGGTCAACCGTGGCCGGCAGGTCGGGCCGAGCGTCTGTCGCCTTCGGTGGAGGCTGGCGTACGTGCGCGTGAAGGGTGGCGAGTTCGAGGTCCCGCTCGAACGGCGGCTTGCCCGTTAGGCATGCGTACAGGGTCGCCGCCAGACCGTACTGGTCGACCAGACCGTCGATCGCGCCGCCCTCGATCTGCTCGGGAGCAACATAGTCGACCGTCCCGAGGAAGCGATCGGCGGACGTGGAGGTGCTCGCCTCGCTCGCTCGCCTGGTCAGGCCGAAGTCCGTCAGGAAGGCATGATCCCCGGCCTTGCCGATGAGGTCGACGACATCGTGGTCGGGGCTGGGGATGACGACCTCGGCAGAACGCGCGGGTTCGACCAGGATGTTGCTCGGCTTGACATCACGGTGAACCAGTCCTCTGGCGTGTGCCGTGTCCAGCGCGTCGGCGACCTGTGAGAGCAATCCGACCGCGTACCCGGCCTCGAGCGATCCTCGCAGCAGGATCAGTGAGCGAAGGTCGAGGCCATCGATGAAGCGCATCGAGATCCAGAGCTGCCCTCGCTCCTCGCCCGCACCGTAGATCGGCACGATGCTCGGATGGTCGATCGAGGCGGCGAGCCGAGATTCGGCGACGAAGCGCTCCCTCGCGCTCGGGTCGCCGGAGCGGTCCGCCGTGAGCACCTTGAGGGCCACCGGCCGGTCGAGCCTCGGGTCCTTCGCCAGGTACACGATGCCCATGCCTCCCCGGCCGATGACGCGCTCGATGCGGCAGCCGGCGAACATCGTGCCGGGCTGGAGTGCCGGGTCGTTCGTCCTGTTCGGTGGCCCGCTCATCTCGGCAGCACCGACCCCTCGTCGCCGGTGCGCGAGGTCGAGAGATCGTCATCTGCCCTGCTCCACAAGTACCGGATCATCGGGGTCGACCCTTCATCCGCTCATTCGACGAGGGATCGGTGGGATCGAGCGAGGATGGTCTTACTTTCATCGAAGCGGTCGGCCCGCATAAGGACCGCGGCCACCGAGTAGGTCGGGCGCTGCTCGAAAGGGAGGTCCTGCGAAATCCTGCGTGGACCGATCTCTCCGATATCGCGACCTAATGGCTCCGCGAGCCTCGCATAGCACCGTCCTGACGGTCTGGATCTGACTACAGCGGCGGTCGGAGACGCGTTCGTCACGAAGGTCCTCCCGTGACCGCGGCCTGATCGAAGACGCGATGTAGCGCGCGCCTCAACCCGGGTGTACGGTCGGCTGGCTCGGCCGATCCGGACCGGCACTCGGGAGGCGCGGTGTCCACGACGACCACCACGATCGCGAGACGCGGCGGGTCCGCTCGAGCGCGTCTCGCGCTCGCCATCCTGGGCGGCGCGCTCGTGGCGCTCTCCCTCGGCATCTACGGACGGGCGCACGATCCCACCGGCCAGAGCCTCGTGACGCTCTTCTTCAGCCGAACGATCACGCTCAAGGTCTGGCTGGCGACCGCAGCCGTCGCGGTCGCGTGCGTCCAGCTGCTGTCCGGTGCCCGCATGACGGGCAAGCTCGGAAGGGGTTCGGGGCCGAAGTGGGTGCGCCCCCTCCACCGGGTCTCGGGGGCCGTCGCATTCCTCATCACGATCCCCGTCGCGTACCATTGCCTGTGGGCCCTGGGCTTCCAGTACCAGGCCGGCACCCGCGTGATGCTCCACGGGATCTTCGGGTGCCTGTTCTTCGGAACCCTGTTCGCGAAGGTGCTGATCGCCGAGGTGCGAGAGATGCCGCGGAGGGTGCTGCCGCTCGTCGGTGGCACCCTGTTCACCGTCCTGGTGCTCGTCTGGGCGACGAGCGCGCTGTGGTTCTTCCGGACGGTGGGGTTCGACCTGTAGATGGCCAGGAGGCCGATCGACCGCGTCGTGCTCGCGATCCTGATCTTCGGAGCGATCGTGTTCGTGCTGCTGCTCGCCGGCGTCGGCTCGGCCGTGCTGACGAACCCGCCGTAAGGCCCGGCTTGGGCCGCCGTCAGGGTCGCGATCCTGGGTACGATGGCGCGCGTGGACGCCATGCCGGATCCAACGCCGCCCGCCGGCGATCAGTACGAAGGCGACCCGACGTCGCGCGAGCGCGGCGAGCGGTTGCGCGATCTCCTCACCGTCATGGCGCGCCTGCGTGGTCCGAGCGGGTGCCCCTGGGACGCCGAACAGACCCACCAGACCCTGGCGAGGCACCTCCTCGAGGAGGCCCACGAGACCCTGGAGGCGATCGACTCCGATGATCCGGACCGGCTGAAGGACGAACTGGGCGACCTGCTGCTGCAGGTCGTGTTCCACGCGGAGATCGCGCGTCAGGAGGGAACGTTCGACATCGACGACGTCGCGGAAGCCTTGACGGCCAAGCTGATCCGGCGTCATCCCCACGTGTTCGGCGACACCGACGTCGCCTCCGCTGCAGAGGTCCTCGTGAACTGGGAACGCATCAAGGCCGATGAGCGCGCCGACTCCGGAGCGGCGCCGGGGGACGGCGTCGATGACGACATCCCGGCATCGCTCCCAGCGCTCGCGCGAGCGGCCAAGGTCCAGCGTCGCGCCGCGGGGTTCGGGTTCGAGTGGCGGACGACCGGCGGCGCGATCGACAAGGTCCGCGAGGAGCTCGGCGAGCTGGAAGCCGAAGCCGCGGCGCTCCCCGAGGCCACGTCGGCGCGGACGCAGGCTCCGCCCGAGCGGGTGGAGGAGGAACTCGGCGACCTGCTCTTCGCGGTCGCATCGCTCGGCCGGCGGCTGAACGTCGATCCCGAATCGGCGCTGCGGAAGGCCACCAGGCGGTTCGCCGCGCGCTTTGACGCGATGGTGGCCGACGCAGCGCGATCCGGCGTGGACCTCGAGGGGCTCACCGAGGACGAACTGGTGGCACGGTTCCGCGCTCAGGCGCCGTCCCGCTGAGCGCCGCGCGCCCCGTCGGGAGGCTCGAGGAGCCGGTCCGCGACGACGTGCGCCGCGCGGAGGCTCCGCGGGTGACCCGTGATCGCCACCAGGAACGGCTCACGTTCGAGTGCGAGCAGCCTGACATCGCTCGCGGCCGTGACCGTCGCCGTTCGGCGAACGTCCCGGAGGAGCGCGATCTCTCCGAAGTGGCTCCCCGGTCCCATCCGGCGGACGCCTCGCCCGTCGACGCCGACGTCGACCTCGCCGTCCTCGAGCACGTAGAAGCGATCGCCGACGTCGCCCTGACGGATCACGACCGCGCCCGCGGACGCGTCCACCGGTACGAGGTCGGCGGCGAGTCGCTCCAGCGTCGGAGCGGTCAGCGGAGCGAACATCTCGATCGACCGGAGCAGCTCGATCTGCCGAACCGGCGCCGCCGTCCGCCGGTCGGCGCGCGCGATCACGCGCACCATGGGGAGTGCGACCACGAGGACCGCTGCCCCTGCCACGACGAGCGCCCCGCGCGATCCCAGCCAGGCCACCAGGGCCGCGGCCCCGATCGACCCGATCGCGAGCGCGCCCATCCGCAGACCCTCCCGCACGCCGAACACACGCGACAGGACGTCGTCGGCCGTCACGCGCTGCAGGAGGGTTCGGCCGGCGACCTCGGCGAGCATCCGGCCGCTGCCCGCCGCCGCCAGCAGGAGCGGCACCGCGATCGGCCCGGGCACGATGCCGGTCGCCGCGAAGCCCAGTCCGAACGCGAGCACCCCGACGAGCAGCGACGGGGCCAGCCGGCGGCGGCCGATCAGCATGACGGTGGCGCCGACCCCCAGGAGGCCGCCCGCCCCATAGGCGGCCGTGAGGAACGCCGGTCCTCCCGGTCCTGTGTGCAGGATCGCCAGCGCGAGCACCACCAGCAGGACGTCGAGGGCGCCCTCCAGGATCGACACGGTCCCACCGAGCGCGACCAACGCGCGTGGGGTTGGCTCTCGCGCGATCGCACGGAAGCCCGCGGCCGACTCGGCGATCAGGTTGGGCCGAGGGCCGCGCGCCGGCCGTTCGTCATGTGCTCGGACCCCGACGGCCAGTGCCACCGAGGCCGCGCTGATCGTGGCCATCACGGCGAAGGCCTGCGCGGGTCCGGCGATCGCCAGGAGGACCCCGGTCACTGCCGGGCCGCCCAGGACGCTCGCGCTCTCGATCCAGCCCCCGACCACGTTCGCCGACGTCAGCTCGTCTCCCGTCCGGGCGAGGGTCGGGAGCAGCGCCCCCAAGGCGGGCCGCGTCATCGTGAACGTCGTCGCCACGATGGCGGCCGCAAGGTAGACGACCGTTCGCGGTGCGCCGGCGGCGAGCACGATGGCCACGACCGCGGCGCTCGCGGTCTGCGCGACGTATCCCCACACCAGGACGCGGTCCCTCGGGTACCGGTCGCCGAGCTGGGCCGCGACAGGCGCGGAGAGCATCGCTGGGATCAGCTGGATCATCGCCACGACGCCGGTCGCGGTCGCGCCGCCGACCCCGTACGCGTAGACGAGCATCGCGACCCACGTACCCAGCTCCGCCGCGCTCGATCCCAGGTACGCGAGCTCGGTGCGAGCGAGCGAACGGTTCCGGAACGTCGAACCGAACGCCGTGCCGAACCGGCGTAGGTACGACCCGACCGCGCCGGTCACAAGGGGGGGTGTTCGGCCCGTGCGAGTCGGTACGTGTCCACGGGCGACTGGCGGCCCTTGACCTGGATCGGGCCGATCGGTTCGACCTCGAACCCGGGCGCCGCGGCGAGCGTCACGGCGGAGACCAGGATCTCTCCGCTGGCGGCCTGCGACTGGAGCCGTTGCGCGACGTTCACCGCGTCGCCGATCACCGTGTATTCCAGGCGTCCTGCCGCTCCGATCGTTCCGGCGACGACTGTGCCCGTGTTGACGCCGATCCCCATCTCGAGCTTCCGCGTCCCGCGCTCGGCAGCGAGCGCGTTGCGTTGGGCCTGTCGCTCGTGCATCGCGACGGCGCACCGAAGCGCCCGGGGCGCGTGATCCGGGATGCGGTCGGGCGCGCCGAACACCACCATGACCGAGTCGCCGGCGAAGTCCGGGATCGTTCCTCCGAGCTCGAGCACGACCTCGGCCATCGCCTCGAGATGGCCGCCGATCAGGTCGGCCAGCTCGACCGGCGAAACCTCCTCCGCGACGGTCGAGAACCCGCGGATGTCAGAGAACAGGACCGTGACCTCGAGCTCCTCCCGCAGGAGCTCGAGCGACGGCGTGACACCGATCCGGGCGGCCACCTGTGGCGGGAGGAACGAACGGAGCGTCCGCGACGAGGCCTCGCGGTCGACGACGGCGGCGTGCAGTCGCTTGAACTCGTCCACCGCGACGTTCGCGCCGTGGCTGGAGTCGTCGGCCAGACGACCGAACAGTAAGGTCACTTTACGGTCCACCGACTCCTGGCTCGTCCCGAGCTGCTCGGCGATCTCCGCGTACCCGAGGCCTTCGGCCATCATGTCGAGGATCGTTCGGTCCTCGGTGGCGGCATCCTCCCGTCCCGAGAGGCGGGCCGCGATGCCGGGATCGATCGCCGACCCGCCGGCCGCGACTTCGTGGATCGCGTGGGCGAGCTCGTCGCCCTGTCCGAGCCGGTCCTTCAGCAGGTACGCGAGCCCGCTGCGCCCCTGGCCCAGCAGCGCGAGCGCGTACGCCTCGTCGTCGTGGGCGGAGAGCACCACGACGCCGGTCCCGGGGTGACGTTCTCGGATGATGTGCGCGCAGTCGACGCCCTCGAGCTGGAAGTTCGGCGGCATCTTGATGTCCGTGACGACGACGTCGGGCAGGAGCGCCCCTGCGGCATCCAGCAGGGACGGCGCGTCCTCGGCCACGCCCACGACCTCGATGTCGTCTGCGAGCCCGAGCAGCGCGCGGACGCCCTCGCGGACGAGGACGTTGTCGTCGCACAGCACCACGCGGATCATCGGGTCACCGTTCCGTCCACCGCGCGGGGTCCGTGTACCATCCGGCCGTGTCCCTTCGTGTGGTGTTCGCCGAAGACAACTACCTGGTGCGGGAGGGTACAGCGGCGCTCCTGGCCGAGGTGTCCGACATCGAATTGGTCGCGACCGCGACGGACCTGTCGGAGCTCCTCGCGGCCGTGGAGGAACACCGTCCCGACGCGGTCCTGACCGACATCCGGATGCCGCCGACGAATACCCGGGAGGGGATCGACGCCGCCGTCCGGATCCGCCGCGAGCACCCGGAGATCGGCGTCGTCGTGCTCTCCCAATACGTCGAGGGCGACTACGCCTACGATCTGCTGAAGGACGGCGCCTCCGGCCTCGGGTACCTCCTGAAAGAGCGGGTCGCGGACGTCGACGAGGTCGTTCGAGCCCTGGTCGAGGTGTCCCGCGGTGGATCCGTCCTGGATCCGAAGGTCGTCGAGCGATTGATCGAACAGAAGTCGAAGCTCGCGCATTCGCCGCTCGCGAACCTCACGGAGCGTGAGCGCGAGGTCCTGGAACAGATGGCGCAAGGGAAGAACAACGCGGCGATCGCGAAGAGCCTGTTCCTGTCCGAGCGAGCCATCGAGAAGCACATCAATTCGTTGTTCCACAAGCTCAACCTCTCCGCGGAGCCGGACGGGCATCGGCGCGTGCTGGCGGTGCTCGCCTTCCTCCGCGAGGCCGGCTTGCCGGACGCAGGTCGCTGAGGATCCCGCGAACCGCCACGTGCCCGGACCGACCCGCCTCATGATGACCTCGCCGGCGACGTCAGCGGGATCACGCCGGACACGCGCGTCCCAGCGCCCACGGTCGATTCGACGCGCAGGCTCCCACCGACCGCGCCGAGCCGGTCGCTCATGTTCGTGAATCCGGCGCCCCCGGCCCGCGACCGGATGTCGAACCCGACGCCGTCATCGGTGACGTCGAAGACGAGCGCGCCCTCGTTCTCGCTCAGGGTCACGTTCACGGTCGCGCCTTCGCCCGCGTACTTGCCGGCGTTCTGTAGGGCTTCGAGGCAGCAGAAGTAGACCGCCGCCTCGACCTCCTGCGGATAGCGCGCGGCGCCGTTCGCGTGGACCTCGGTCGGCAGCGACGCCCGGCGGGCCGCGGAGGCGAGCGCCTCGGGCAGACCCTTGTCCGCGAGGAGCGGCGGGTAGATCCCATGCGCGAGGTCGCGCAGCTCCTGGATCGTGTCCTCGACGTCGCCGCCCAGTTCCGCCAGCAGCTTCTCGGCGCGGGCCGGGTCCTTCTCGGCGAACTGCCGCACGAGACGAACCTTCACCGCCAGCGCGACCAGGTGCTGCTGCGCGCCGTCGTGGAGGTTCCGTTCGATCGAACGCCGGGCGGCGTCTGACGCCGCGACGATCCGGCCGCGCGAAGCCTGGAGCTCGCGGGCCTGGCGGCGAACCTCGTCGAGCGACGCCTGCAGCGCGGAGTCGAGCCGGACGTTGTGCAGCGTGAGGCCGACCTGCCGCGCGAGCTCCGCCAGGGTCGCTTCCTGGTCGGCGCCGAACTGCGCGGCCTCGTGGGCGCGCTCCACGATCAGGACGCCGAGCAGCTCGCCGGAGTGCACGATCGGCGCGAGGCGGATCACGGCGTCCTCGCGGCCCGCGAGGATGCTCGGCAACCAGACCCTGATCCACGCGAGTCCCGACACGCCGGCGCGAGCGACGGTCTCGGTCTCGGCCGCCGTCAGCGGGACCGCCGCGCGCGGGCGCTCCGGGTCCGAGACCGCGAGGTGCAGCGTGTCGCCGGTCAGGGTCCAGACCTCGGCCGATGTCAGGTCGAGCGTCTTGCGCAACGACTCCGCCAGTTGCAGGAGGAGTTCGTCCAACGGGATCGCCCGCGTCAGCCTGGTGCCGAACTGCCGGATCGCGTCGTCGGGGGCGTGCTGCTCGCGGTAGACGACGCGCTTCGCGAACCGGACGAGGCGGGCGTGGGTGGGGAAGTACAGCAGCGCGCAGACGCCCGCCGCCACCATCGAGAGCACGAGCAGTGTGCGTTCGCCATGCCTCGGGACCCGTCCGAGCCCGAGCACGATCAGCACGTAGACGGCGATCACGACGACCATGAGCCCGGCGAAGGAGATCGTCCAGACGAGGAGGGGATCGATCGACGGGTCGAGCCGTCTGCTGACGCCCGCGGCCAGCGACAGTGGGATCAATGCGGTGGAGGCGGCCGCGACGACCGCGACGTCCGCGGGCCAGTCGACCAGCACGTGCAGGCCGAGCGCGACCGCGGAGATCCCGCCGGCGACCACGATCGCCCAGGCCAGCCACTTGATGCGTCGCTGACCGGACGGGTTCATCCGCGGGTAGCGGGTCAGCATCGCCGCGGAGCCGGCGACGACCGCGGCCACGGCCAGTGCCGCCACGACGCCGCCGGGCACGTCGGGGCGCTGCGACCACAGGTACCCGGCGACGCCGAGCGCAACCGCGTATCCGATGCCGACGGTAACCCGGTGTCCGGTCGTGGCGAGCTTCCCGTCGGGCATCCCCGCGAGCAGATGGAAACCGATGCCGCAGAGGACCGCCAGCGCCGGGCCTTCGGCGTCCGGGACGACGATCCCGAGCGCGCCTACGACGGAGGCTCCCAGCACGATGAAGCCCAGCGGTTCGCTCCGCCGCCGGACGACGAGCAGGCACCCGGCCACGATCCACAGGGCGAGGAGCACGTCGCGAACGATCCTCGGGTCCATCGGTTCACTCCGATCTCAGGACGGCGGCGGGCTTCGTGCGGGCCGCGGTCCGACCCGGGATCGCGGCGATCAGGTTCGCGAGCAGCACGGTTGCGACCACCGCGATCAGGATCCACAGGGGGTCGAGGATGGCCGACGGGACGACCGCGATCCCGTTCGCGAACGCCTGCCAGATCCAGCGCCCTGCCAGGATCCCCGCCGGGATCCCGATCGCGAGGGCGACGGCCACGAGCGTCGTGGCCTGCCAGGCGACGGTCGCCCGCACCTGGCGGCGGGAGAACCCCAGGGTCTTCAGGATCGCGAGGTCGTTGCGGCGGGCTCGGACCGAGGTCAGGAGGGTCTGCGCCAGCGTGGCCAGCGCGATCACGCCCAGGAGGAACGCGAGCGCCAGCGGGACCGAGGCGATCCGCCCGAGCGTCACGATGTCGCCGCGGTGCGCGGATGGGACGTTGTACGAACCGTCGGGAAGTTCCGCGATCAGCCGGTCCGTCGCCGCCTGCGTGTCGACGCCCTCGCGGAAACGGACCAAGATGGGCAAGCCGTCGACGAACGCGCGCGTCAACGGCTGGCCCTGCAGGCGCGTGGCCGCGGCCATGGCGATCGCCGCCGATTGGCCGGCGTCCGTCTCGTTCCCGAGTCCCGTCGGAGCGACGACCTCGCCGACGATCCGCATCGTGACCGACGGGGGCGACCCCGCCTCCAGGTTCAGGCCCACGCGCACGGTGTCACCGATAGCGAGGCCGGCCTCCTGCATCGGCCCCCGGGCGAGCGCGATCTCGTCCGCCGCGACCGGGGCGCGGCCGGCGACGATCACGGGCGAGATCCCGCCGGAGGACATCACGCTGAGGATCGAGCGCCGGCCGATCCGGAGCGGCGCGAACCCGCCGGGCCCGTAGGCTGCGACGTCCGGGTCCGCCTTCAGGATCGCGTGGATCCGAGCCAGGTCGGCCGGGATCGGTGTCCCCTGGGCGTCGGTCGGCGGCACGGTGAACAGGTCCCACGTGTACCCGGAGAGTCTCGGCGTCTCGACCAGATGCTGCAGGCTCGACCAGAAGATGAGCGCCGCGATCAGGGACGCGATCGCCAACGTCGCGCCGAGGATCGCGGACCTGACCGGCACGAACGTCCTGCCGCGGCCGGGTTCGAGCGCCAGGCGGATGCCCACGCCGGCGACCGGCGACGGCACGGCCGCGCCCGCCGCGGCGGCGAGCGCCGACCCGCTCACGGCCTCGCTCGAACCGGGGGCTCGGCGCGCCGCGCGCCACGCGGGGACCGCTGCGAGCGCGACGATCAGGACGAGCACCGCGACCGAGCCCGGCAGTAGGGCGACGGCGTCGAACGAGAACCCGGGCATCGGTTCGGCCACACGGGCCAGGCCGATCGGCGTCAGGGGTGACAGGGCGAGCGCGAGGACGACGGCGAAGACCGCCCCGGCGATGCCGACGATGGTGGCCCGCCAGAGGCCCAGGGCGAACAGTTGGCGTCGGGACATCCCGACGGCACGGAGCGTCCCGAAATCCGTCGACGACATCGCGAGCTGGCGGGCGAGCACCTGCCCCAGCACGGCGCTCGCGGCCAAGAGGACCACGAGCGCGAGCGCCCACAGCGCTTCGGCCTCGATCCGCGTGGAGCGCTGCACGCCGGCCGTTCGCACCGATTGGATGTATGGGATGTCGTTCCCGAGCAGCCCGGCGCGTCGTGCCCGCGCGAGGAAGGCCGGCACGCCCGCCGCCCCGCCGACCACGCGGATCTCGAGTGAAGAGAGGGCCAGGTCGGGCTCGACATGATGCGCGGGAGCGAACGCCGGCGACATCAGGAGGATCGAGATCACGGTGTTCGCGCCGAAGGCCGGGAACACTCGCGGGTGCGCGACGATGCCGACGATCCGGACCGGGACCGTCGCCGGATGCTCAGCGAACGGATCGCCGGTGACGGCATGCAGGACGTCACCGACGTGCAGACCGACGCGCTCGGCCGAGGCGAAGTCGATGACGGCCTCGTCCGGCGCCGCCGGGTCGAACATCCGGCCGGCGAGGACCTTCGGCCGGCCGATCGTCGACAGGAAGGTGCCATCCAGGTCGGCGACGCCGAACAGCTCGGGCTGCGTGACCAGGCGGCCGTCAGGGAGCACGAAGCCCGGCGCGACGACGTCGACGCGGGACCACGCGACGACGCTCGGGAGATGCTCGATCGCCGGCAGCACTCGGGCGGCATCGGCCCCGTCCGGAAGCTCGCCCGTCTCGATGTCGGGGGTGCGCGACCATGCCACGAACCGCGGGTACGCGGTCGCGGTCCGTCGGGCGCCGGCGACCGCCGCCAGCGCGACGCCGCCGGCGAGACCGATCAGCAGGGCCAGCGCGAGCCATGCGCGCCAGGACGAACGGAGCTCGACCCGCGTGCGCATCCAGACGGCGCCCATCACTCGCTCCTCAGGACCAGCGCGGGCTTCGTTCGAGCGGCCATCCCAGCCGGCGCGGCGGCGATCAGGTTCGCGAGCACCAGCGTCGCCGGCACCAGCAGCGCGATCATGGAGATGCCGAAGCTCGTCTCCGGCACGACGCCCAGGCGGTCGGCGAACAGCAGCCATCCCCACCGACCGAGGACGATCCCGACGGGCACCCCGATCGCGACCGCGACCGTCGCGAGGGTCGTCGCCTGCCACGCGACGGTCGCCCGCACTTGCCCCTTCGAGAAGCCGAGCGTCTTGAGGACGGCCAGATCCCGTTGCCTCCGTCGAACGGACGTCACGAGGGCGTGCACGAGGCCCGCGAGGCCCGCCAGCGCGAGGAGGCCGGCCAGGAGGGTGGGGAGACGTCGCACCCGCTTCAGGTTTTCGAGCGACGTCCCGAGGTCCCCGGCGCCTGCGACGAGCTGCGCACCGAACGGCTGGAACACGGGGCGCAACGTTGTGACAACACCGGCGGCGTCGGACGAGTGGCGCACCTGCATCACGAAGACGTTGGCCGCGGCGTCGGGGACGAACCGCCGGAGCCCGGCCAGCGTCATCCCGGCCCCCTCGCCGAGCCCGGAACCGAACCCGTTGTCCTGGAACACGGCGCGCCCCACGACACGAACGGTGGCCGGTCCCGTGCCCGCCACGGCGATGTCGGCGCCCACGTGCGTTCCGAGTTGGTGCATCGTGGTGCCCCCGAGCGCGATCTCGCTCGCCAACCTCGGCCACCGACCCTCCAGCACCGGCGGGTGGAGCGATCCACGGATCGCGTCGAACCCCCACACGTTGGTCGATCGCCCCAGGGAACCGTGCCGGAGCGGAAGTGTCTGCGTGACGTTCCCGAACGACGCCGCCGAGATGCGCCGATCGGCGAGGATCGCCGGTGTGACGTCCTTCGCGAAGTCCGGGGCGAAGGGGTTCGCACCCACGACGTCGTAGGTCACGCCATAGAGGCGTGGTGTCGTGACCAGGTGGCTGAAGCTGGACGCGAAGATTGCGCCGCCCGTCAGGGCGACGACGGCGAACGTCATCCCCGCCATGGCGCTCCTCACGGGGACGGCGGTGCTTCCGTGGCCCTGCTCCAGCGCCATGCGCACGCCGGTCACGGCCGACACCGGCGCTCCCGAGCGCGCGAGGGCCTCGGCGGTCCGACTGGTCCGGTCCGACCCCGCGGTGTCCGCCAGCCCCGCGGCATCGCCCCTGACCCGGGCGGCTCGCCAAGCCGGGAGCACCGCGACGATCAGCACGCCGAGGAGGATCGCGAGGCCTCCGCCGGCGAGCACCAGCGGGTCCGATCGGATGCCAGGGTCCGGTTCGGCGACCCGCGCGATGCCGGTCGGGAACAGCGGCGACGCGAGCATCGCGACGGCGACGGCGAGCGCCGCTCCGCTGACGCCGACGAGCGACGCTCGTATCAGCGTGCCTGCGAAGAGCTGGGTCCGAGACATCCCGAGCGCTCGGAGCTTCGGGTTCTCCTGCCCCTCGAAGAACGCCTGCCGCGAGAGTCCCTGGGCGGTCACCACGATCCCCAGGGCGGCGGCGATGGCCGCGAACAGCCAGAGGATCGTCGCCAACAGGCGCGCCGACCGGTTCACGGTGTTCCCTTCGTCCTCCTGCGACACGAGGAACGCGCCCGGCTGGATCGCCTGCACCGCTCGCGTGAACGCCGGCAGCGCGGACGAGCCGCCCTTCAACGCGAAGGCGCCGCCCTGGCACGCGAGCGCTTCGGCCTGGTGCGTGCGCGCGAACGCGGGCGTCAGGTACACATCGGCGGAGTCCCCGTTGAGCTCGCCGACCGTCATCACGAGCCCGACGATCCGCACCGGGATCGGAGGCAGGAAGGCCCGATCCGGTGGCACGTCCCCGAGCAGGTCGTCGTGGGACGCGTCCGCGCGTACGAGCCGCAGGTCGATCGTGTTACCCACCCGGACCGCTGGATCCTGCCGTCCGCGGTACCCGATCACCGCCTCCGCAGGATCCGAGGGGTCGACGTACCGGCCGGCAAGCAGCCGCCCGTACCGCATCGAGGAGCTCCCGCCGACCAAGGCGATCATGGAAGCGTCCATGCTCCGGTGGGCGAACCACAGCGGCCGGCCGCCCGTCGTGTAGGCGATCCCCAGCGGGCTCCAGGCGAGCCCCCAGCGTTCGACCTGGGGGAGCGCTGCGACCCGATCCAGGTCGACGTCGGGTATCCCGAACCCGGGGCAGCTGTTCACGAACGCGTCGACCCCTCCGCTCGCGGTGAAGAACCTGGCATAGGCGGTGTCGGTCCGCCGCGCGCCGGCCGCGGCTGCGAGGGAGGCGCCCCCTACCACGCCGACGACCAGTGTCAGCGCCACGACCGAACGCCACCGGGTACGGAGCTCGGACCTGACCCGCGCCCAGACCGCGGTCACCCGCCCGCCTCACTCCCAGCGCCCGCCAGGGGGCCGAACGTCGGATCGTGGAACGCGACGACGCCCGGTTCGGCAACGGCGCCCGCAGCGCCGTCGATGCGGCCGTCGCGCATGTGGACGATCCGGTCGGCCGCCGCGGCGACATCGTCGTCGTGGGTGACCAGGAGGATCGTCTGTCCGCCGGCGTGGAGGCGGCGGAACAGCTCCATGATCTCCGCGCCGCCCACGGAGTCCAGCGCGCCGGTCGGTTCGTCCGCCAGGAGCAGGGTCGGCTCGTTCGCCAACGCGCGGGCGATCGCCAAGCGCTGACGCTGCCCGCCGGAGAGCACGCCCGGCGCCTTGTTCACCTTGTCGGACAGCCCGAGCAGGTCGAGCAGGTCCCTCGCCCGGGTCTCGGCTCGCTTGCGGGACGAACCCGCGACGATGGCCGGGAGCGCCACGTTCTCCAGGACGCTCATCCCTTCGAGCAGGTTGAAGAACTGGAAGACGATCCCGATATGCGTGCGACGCATCCGGGCGAGGTCGTCTTCGTCCTTGCCGCTGAGGGATTCACCGGCGATCGAGATCTCTCCTTCGCTCGGGGTGTCCAGGCCCGCGACGAGGTTCAGCAGCGTCGACTTCCCGCACCCGGATGGCCCCATCACCGCGATGAACTCGCCCGGCGACATCGTCATGTCCACCCCCCGCAGGGCGCGCACCGGGGCGCCTTCCTCCTCCGCGCTCTCGTAGGTCTTGCGCACGCCTCTCGCCTCGAGCGTCGGACTCGGGCCCCCACCCACGTCGTCGTCCATCCGTCCCACCCTCCAGTCGTCGGTCGAGTGAACCGTACGCGGACGGCGCCGCGGGCGCAGCCCGGTCCGCACGAAGGATCCTCGGGGTACTCACGACGTCTCGGGTGGGTGCCACCACCCCCCGCACGGGGTTACGGCGAGCCGCTCGGCGCTTCGATCAGGATGCTGCGGCGGCGGCCCAGGCCGCCTCGAGGCTGTCCGGCCCGAACGCCGACTTGGGGATGTACGCGGAGGCGCCGCACTCGGCGGCCTTCGGCGCGTACTCGGCGGCCTCGTACGTGGACAGCAGGAGGATCACCACGCGGTCGGACGCCTTGAGGATCCGGCGCGTCGCCTCGAGCCCGTCGATCCCGGGGAGGTTCACGTCCATCAGGACCAGGTCCGGATCCAGGTCGTGCGCGAGGTCGACCGAGGACTCGCCCGTCTCGGCCTCGCCGGCTACCTCGAACCCGTCGGTGGCCTCGACCACCATCCGGGCGGCGAGCCGGAACGGCTCCTGGTCGTCGACGATCAGCACCCGAACCGCCATGTCGTTCACCGTTCCAGTATCGGTCTGGCCCGAACGAACAACGAGGATGCTCGCACGAGAGAGCCGGTGAGGCTAGCCCTCCGTTCCAGGCCCACGGATGGGCCGGTTCAGCCTTCGTTCCCGGGCGCCGTGCCCAGCAGCCGCGACCTGAGCGCCGCGTCGGTGGCCGCGTCGATGCACGTCCATGCCATCGCGGTCGCGCCGTGGATCAGCGCCTCGTCGGCCGACGGGGTGACGCATGCGGCGGCGAAGGCGGCCTGGTGGTTCACCGCGTCCCCGCTCTCGACGCCGACCATCGGATGGATCGAGGGGATCGCCAGCGAGACGTTCGCCATGTCGGTCGAACCGACCGCGTCCTTCAGGTCCTCGGGGAGCTCCTTGGGCGGGCGTCCGAGCGCCGTCGTGTTCGCCGTGTAGAGCTCGACCAGGTCCTCGTCGTCCTCGAAGTGCGAGTACGTCGGGTCGGGCCGCCTCACCTCCACGGAGCAGCCCGTCGCGAGGGCGCCGGCCTCGAAGCAGTCACGCACCCGCGCCTCGAGCCGGTCGAGCCGTTCGAGGGTCTTCGATCGAACGATGAAGCTCCCGGTCGTCCGCTCGGGGATCACGTTCGGCGCCCCGCCGCCGAGCGTCACGACGCCGTGCACGCGGTCTCCCGGTTCGAAGTGCTGCCGGAGCAGCCCGATCCCGACCTGGGCCACGGTCAGGGCGTCGGCGGCGTTCAGCCCGAGCCACGGGTACGCGGCCGCATGGGCGGCACGGCCCGTGTACTCGACCTCCAGATGGGACGACGCGATGATCCCCTCGGTCCGGACGATCTCCTCGTTCGCGGGGACCGGGTGGACCATCATCGCCGCGTGCACGCCCTCGAACGCGCCGCGTTCGAGCATCAGCACCTTGCCCCCGCCGCCCTCCTCGGCCGGCGTGCCGAACACCTTGATCGTCGCGTTCAGCTCGCCGGCGAGCGGCGCGAGCGCGATCGCGGCGCCGACCGCGGCCGCCGCGATCACGTTGTGGCCGCACGCGTGACCGATCCCCGGCAGGGCGTCGTACTCCGCGCAGATCCCCAGCACCAGCTCCCCGTCTCCCGCCGCGGCGACGAAGGCCGTCGGCAGGTCCGCGACGCCTCGGGACACCGCGAACCCGTTCGCCTCGAGCGCGTCGCAGACCCACGCCGCCGATCGATGCTCTTCGAACCCGAGCTCGGGGTTCGCGTTGATGCGGTGGCTGAGGTCGATCAGGTCGGCGGACCCCCGCTGGATCGAGTCAACCGCCCGGCGCTTGAGCTGGTCCGGCTCCGGCATCCTGATCGCTCCTGTCCTCGGGTCGAAGATCCGTCGACCGTGATTCTGTACGAACCCACGCGCCGCGGGCCACCTACCGGCCCGTGGGCGCGTTCGGACATAGGATGTTCCCCCCATGGCGATGATCGAGCAGGTGCGCGCCCGCGAGGTGCTCGACTCTCGCGGCAACCCGACCGTCGAGGCCGAGGTCCAGCTGGACGACGGCTCCGTCGGGCGGGCCAGCGCACCGTCCGGGGCCTCGACCGGGTCGCACGAGGCGGTCGAGATCCGCGACAACGACTCGGACCGCTACGGTGGCAAGGGCGTGCTCGTCGCCGTGCGCAACGTGCGCGAGGAGATCGCGCCGGAGGTCGAGGGCCTCGATCCGTTCGACCAGCGGGGCATCGATCGGCTCCTCGTCGACCTGGACGGGACGCTCGACCGGTCCGCGTTGGGTGCGAACGCGATCCTCGCCGTGTCGCTCGCGGTGGCGAAGGCCGCGGCCGCCGCGGTGAAGCAGCCGCTCTACCGGTACCTGGGGGGCACGAACGCGCACCTCCTGCCCGTGCCGATGATGAACGTGATCAACGGCGGACGGCACGCGGACAACGGTCTCGAGCTCCAGGAGTTCATGCTGGTCCCCCTGGGCGCCGCGTCGTTCGCCGAGGGCCTCCGGTGGGGGACGGAGGTGTTCCACGCGCTCCACGCGGACCTCAAGGCGAAGGGCCTCGCCACCGGCGTGGGCGACGAGGGTGGCTTCGCACCGGGGATCGACACCGCGGCGCAGGCGCTGGACGCCCTGGTCGCGGCCATCGAGGCGGCGGGCCTGGAGCCGGGCGGCGAGGTCGCGCTGGCGATGGACGCCGCCGCCTCGGAGTTCTACGTGGACGGCGCGTACCAGCTCGAGGGCGCCTCGCTCGACGCGGCCGCGATGATCAGGTTCTTCAGCGGGCTGGTCGATTCGTTCCCGATCGTCTCGATCGAGGACCCGCTCGCCGAGGACGACTGGGACGGCTGGGTCGCCCTGACCGAGGCACTGGACGAACGCGTCCAGGTCGTCGGCGACGACGTGTTCGTCACGAACCCCGAGCGCCTCGAGCGCGGGATCGACGACGGCGCGGCGAACGCGATCCTGATCAAGGTGAACCAGATCGGAACCCTCTCCGAGACGCTCGACGTGATCCGCCTCGCCAAGGAGAGCTCGTACGGCGTCGTCATCAGTCACCGTTCCGGAGAGACCGAGGACACGACGATCGCCGACCTCGCGGTGGCCGCGAACGCGGGCCAGATCAAGACCGGGGCACCGTCGCGCGGCGAGCGCACGGCGAAGTACAATCAGCTCCTTCGGATCGAGGAGCTCCTCGGCGAGACCGCCCGGTACGCGGGTCGCGGGCCGTACGGACGCATGGGGGCCGAACCCGAGCCCGAGCCCGAGCGGTCGGCGCCGCCACGGTTGGACGACCCAGCCGACGTCTCGCCGGAAGCGCTCCGATGAAGGTCGTCGAACCCCCGGCCGCCAGCCGGCATCGCTCGCGGGTCCGCCTCACCCCGTCGGGCGCTGCGCTCGCCCTGGCGGTCATCGCGCTGCTGTTCGCGCTCGCCGTGCCGGTCCGAACGCTGATGCAGCAGCGTTCGGACCTCGCGCACCTGCAGGCCGAACAGCGGTCGCTCGAACGGCAGAACCATGCGCTGAAGCTCCAGGTCGCGCGGCTGCACGACCCTGCGTACCTCGAGCGCGTCGCGCGCGAGTGCCTGGGTATGGTTCGCCCAGGAGAGATCTCGTTCGTGATCGTCCCCAAGCACGGATCGAAGCCGGCCGACGCGGATCCCCCTCCGACGAGGGGTTCGCAGGCATCCTGCTAGGCGACCGTGGCCGGTAGCGCGGGGCGACCTTCCGGCTCGGAAAGTTCGGGTGGCGCGAAGCGCGGTCCGGTGGGTAGGGTGTTCGCCTCAGGCGCGCTTCCCGGAGCGCGCATGCCCGCAGATGGAGGGGGAAACGAACCGATGCTGTACGTGACGTGCCCGGTCTGTTCTCGCTCGGTCCACCTGGAAGTCATCCCGCACCGGCTCCCCGTCGTGGTGCCGGACCACGAGGAGGAGGATGGCGGCACCCCGTCGTGTTCGGGCGCCGGCCGGAAGAGCTCGGCGGTATGGATGGTAAGGCCCGGAGCGGCGGCCAGCTGAGGCGTCGCTACGAGGGCCCCGCCGCCCTCGCGGCTCGGGCGGCCTCGGCGGTTCCGGCGGTCCACGGGTCGCCGTGACCGGGGAGCAGGACGTCGGCGGCGAGGCCATCCAGCACATCCACCGATCGCAGCGCCTGCTGCGTGTCGCGGTTGAACGCCGACGGCATGATCTGCGGTCCCGCGCGCCCCGTGAGCGGGTTCCAGGTGACGATGACGTCCCCGGACAGCAGCACGCGACGTCCCTCCAGGAACAGACCCGCGCTCCCGGCCGTGTGTCCCGGCGCGTGGATCGCCCGGGGCTTGCCCGGAACGTCGACCACGTCACCGTCGGCGAACGTCGACACCTCGGCGACCGGGATGACCTTCGAGCCTCCCCGGCGCACGAGCGAGAAGACGGTGCTGTAGAACGTGGGCTTCAGCAGGTACGACGTGACCTTCCCATCGTTCTTCGGCGCCTTCCCGGTACGGGCGGCCTCGGCGTCGTCGGCATGGATCCACACCCGCGCATCGGCGGACGTGCGGGCGCGCTCGGCGAACCCGGTGTGATCGGCGTGCGCGTGGGTGAGCAAGACGGCATCCAGGTCGTCCACGCGCCGACCCATGCTCGTCAGGGTGCGGGTCAGCAGATCCCAGTCCTTCGGCGCGCCCGCGTCGACGAGCGTGAACGAGCCTCCCTCCTCGATCAGGTAGAAGTTCGTGACACCCTTCGTGAGTCGATGGATCCCGTCGGCGACCTCCACGTCCGTCACCTCCCAGCCACACACCGTAGCGACTCGCGGCCGCGCGCGCGAAACGACGCCGGCCGGGAAGGGGCCGCGCGGCGGCGTCGCGGGCTGGTCGCGCGAAGGGCCCGCGCACCGTGCCACCTTGGCGTCGTGAGATGAGACGGGCCAAGATGCATCGCGACGACGGAGGGAGCGGGAGATGAGGGTACTCGTCACGGCGGCAAGCAAGTACGGCGCGACGGGCGAGATCGCGTCCGCGATCGGCGAGACGCTCGGCCGGCGCGGGCTCGAGGTCACCGTGGTGCCGCCCGAGGAGGTCCAGACGGTCGAGGGGTTCGACGCCGTGGTCCTCGGCAGCGGCGTCTACGCCGGACACTGGCTGAAGCCGGCGAAGGAGTTCGTCGAACGGTTCGGCGGCGCGCTCGCCGGTCGGCCGGTCTGGCTCTTCTCGAGCGGTCCCATCGGCGATCCGCACAAGCCGACCGAGGATCCGGTCGACGTCGCCGACGTCAGCCAGGCGACGGGCGCGCGCGAGCACCGGGTGTTCGCCGGGAAGCTGGTCAAGAAGCACCTGAGCTTCGGCGAGCGGGCTATGGTGGTGGCCTTCCGGGCACCCGAGGGGGACTTCCGCGATTGGCCCGAGATCGAACGATGGGCGTCGTCGATCGCCGACGCGATGGCGCCCGCCTCTTGATCATGCGCTGGGCGGCGCTCGGCGTCGCGATCGCGACGATCTCGATCGGGGTCGCGTCCGTGGGTCCGACCGCGCTTGCCGCACGACCCGATCCGGGGACGTCGTCCGACCCGCGCGCGTCCGCATCGCCGCGGACGCCCGCCGACGATTGTCAGCACCCCGTTCCGCCGGACTGGTTCCACGACAGTCTGGTCACGGCGATCGACATCTCCGGCGACCTGCACGCCGATTGGGCGGACTCTCCCTACGTCGCGAGGATCGTGTGTTGGCTCGGCACCGGCTTCGATGTCGCATTCAGCGAGCACGGCGACGCGTACCACGACTGGCATGGCCTCTTCGCCATGACCACGGAAGAGGTCGAAACGATCGAAGGCCCATGGATGATCGAGGACCGGCATGGCTTCCGGCTGAGCACCAAATGCTTCGTCTGGGGCTGGGCGAAGTGCCCTCGGAAGGAGAGGAACACGCGCATCGTCCAGCAGGAGATCGCGGGCCTGCGCTGGATATGGCTGGATTACGCGTGGCCGAAGAACGCCTGGAACCACATCGTCGGTTCGGGTTCGGGTCGTTTCGATTCCTATCCGCGGCCGGGCACGGACGACGTCGCCACCCACCACCCATTGGGCATGTGTCCGGTGGCGGGAACGATCAGTTACGCAGACGATTTCGGCGCACCGCGCTACGTCGGCGGGTACCACCCGCACTGGGGCAACGACATCCTGGCGCCGCGCGGCCGTCAGATCCGCGCACCGTTCGACGGCTTCGCCGTGAAGCACACGGACGACTGGTTCGCGGGCAACTCCGTGACGCTCGTGGGCGCGAAGGGGTATGCGCGCAACGACCACCTCGAGCGCTTCGGCACGCTCGGGTACGTCACGAAGGGCACCGTGATCGGCTACGTCGGCGACACCGGCGACGCGGAGGGTGGACCGACGGAGGACCACATCGAGTGGCATCCGTGGGTCGTGCCGACCCCGCTGCACGAGGCGCCGTCCGGGTACACGCGGGTGATGGACGCGATCGACCCGTTCCCGTTCCTGAACGAGGTCTGCACGGCCCGCGCCCGCTCCGGCCGCGCGCCTCGAGGCGGGTCCCGGCTCGAAGGTTGAGGGCCGCAGCCCCGCGACCTGCGGTTGACGGCTCCTCGACCCGGTGCCAGACTCCAGTGCTTCCGCCACTTCAGGCGGAACGAACAGGGAGGGAAGGCACATCTCCGAGATCGAGATCGGCGGGATCATCGAAGGCGAAGTGACCCGCATAACCCCATACGGCGCGTTCATCCAGATCGACGGCGGCAAGGTCGGCCTGGTCCACATCTCGGAGATCGACCGGAACTACGTCCGCAGTGTGGAGGAATACCTGCATCTGGGCGACCGGGTCTCCGCCAAGGTCGTTTCGATCAAGGAAGACGGGAAGATCGATCTTTCGATCAAGGCGATGCAGGACCCGCAGCCCCGCATCGAACGCCGGCGCGGTTCCGATCCTGAGTTCGAGGGAAAGCTGAAGCGCTTCATGAAGCAGTCCGAGGAGCGCCAGGTCGACGTGAAGCGCTCCGTCGAACACAAGCGGCGATAACCGGCGGCAGGCCCCGAAAGCCGAAGCGACCGATCGCCAGCGCCGCCGACCTCGAGACCGTCACCGCCCAGCTCGGGCGGACGCCGACCGCCGACTTCACCGTCGTCGCGCGTTGTTCGCATGGCCACCCGCTCGTGATCCGGAACTTCCCGTACGACCGCCTCGGGCATCCGTTCCCGACGCTCTACTGGCTCACCTGTCCTGACACCGTCAAGGCCGTCAGCACGCTCGAGTCGCAGGGCTGGATCAAGCGGCTCGCGGACGAAGCGATCGTCGACCCCGATCTACGCATCCGGCTCCGCCGCGCGCACGAGGCGTACGCGCTCGAGCGCGGGACCTACGTGAAGGGCTCGGAGGCGTGGGGTGGGGTGGGCGGCTCGCAGGGTGGCGTGAAGTGCCTGCATGCCCACTACGCGTACTTCCTCTCCGGCGGCCCGGACCCGATCGGGCTGTGGGTGGCGCGCCGGCTCTCGGAGAACGCCGAGGACATCCATTACGAGAAGGCCGGCCGCCGCATCGGCGTGATCGACCTCGGCACGAACTCGATCCGCCTGCTGGTCGCGCGCTGGGCGCGCGCCGACCGCGTGCTGACCGACCTCGCCCGCGACCTGACGCTGACCCGCCTGGGCCAGGGCGTCGACCGGACCGGCAGGATCGCGCCCGAGGCGCTCGAGCGCACGGTCGACGTCCTGCGGCAGTTCTCGCGGCGGGCGCGGGCGCTGCGCGCCGAGCGGGTCAGGCTGTCGGCGACGAGCGCCGTCCGTGATGCCGCGAACCGCGACGAGCTCGCGGCCGCGGTCCAGAAGTGGACGGGCGAGCCGATGGAGGTCCTCTCCGGCGACGAGGAGGCGCGGACCACCTACGTCGGAGCGATGCGAGGGCTCTCGGCCGCCGTGCCCGACGCCGAGGCCCCCTACCTCGTCCTGGACATCGGGGGCGGGAGCACGGAGTTCGTCCTCGGTTCGGCGGACGAACCGGACGCGGCGATCTCGATGGACATCGGGAGCGTTCGACTCACGGAACGGTTCGTCGCCTCCGACCCTCCGACGTACGAGGAGCTCGCGGTCGTCGACGAGGAGATCACGAACGTCCTGCACCAGGTCGAGGACCGGATCGCGGTGCACGACGCGCGCACGCTCGTCGCCGTCGCCGGAACGTCCACGACCGTGCAGGCCATCGCGCTGAACCTGGCCGACTACGATCCCGACCGGATCCACCGGACGTGGCTGTCCCGAGACGACGCCGAGCACGTCCTGCGGCTGCTCGCCGACATGTCGATCGCCGAGCGCCGCGCGATCCCGTCGATGACCCCGGGCCGCGAGGACGTGATCGCGGCCGGCACGGCGATCCTCGTTCAGGTCATGCACCGCTGGGGATTCGAGCGCGCGCTCGTGTCCGAGACCGACGTGCTCGACGGTCTCGCGTACCGCCTGGCGGAGGAGATGGAGGCTTCGTAACACCTGGCCGGGCCGTGGTCGCCCCCCACGCGCGGCCGGTACCCTGGTGCGCCGATGTCGAACCGGAAGACCCGAGACCGCCAGCTCCGCAAGCTGCACGAGCGCAGGATCATGGAGCGCCGCCGCCAGAAGCGGCAGCGTTCGCTCACGATGATCATCGCATCCGTGCTGGTCGTCGCGCTGGCGGTCGGGCTGGTCTTCGTCCTGGCGAACCGCAGCACGAAGACCTCCGCGACCTCGAAGTCCAGCTCCGCCCCCGCGACCGCCTCGCCGACCGCGGCGACCGTCGCCTGCGGCGGCTCGGTGCCCGAGGCCGCGTCGAAGGAGAAGACGACGTACAAGAAGCCGCCGAAGATGGTGATCGACCCGAAGAAGACCTACACGGCGACGATCAAGACGTCGTGCGGCACGATCGTGATGGAGCTCGACCAGAAGCTCGCGCCGAACACCGTCAACAGCTTCGTGTTCCTGGCGAACCACGGCTTCTACGACGGGCTGATCTTCCACCGGATCTCGAAGGACTTCGTGATCCAGGGTGGCGACCCGACCGGAACGGGCACGAGCGGCCCGGGGTACAGCACGGTCGACGCGCCGCCGAAGGACGCGACGTACCCGATCGGTACGGTCGCGATGGCGAAGGCCGGCAACGATCCCGCCGGCACGTCGGGGAGTCAGTTCTTCATCGTCACCGGGAAGAATGGGACGTCGCTCTCGGCCGACTACGCGATCATCGGGAAGGTCAGGTCCGGCCAGGACGTGGCGAAGAAGATCGAGGACCTGCCGATCGAGGGTGGGGCGACCGACGGGAAGCCGGCCGAGACGGTCTACATCGAGAGCATCCGTATCAAAGCCGCCTGATCCCGCGCGCGGGCGCGAGGGCTGGAGCCGTCCGACCCGCACCGGTATCGTGCGCGCATGGGCGCGGACTTCGCGACGCTCGTTCGACCGCACCTGGAGGCGCAGCTCCAGCCGGGTGAGGCACTGCAGGGCGTGATCGCGGCGAACCAGCGGACGACGTTGAGCGGGCGGCTCGTCGCGCTCGCGGTGACCGACCGGAGGCTCCTGCTCCAGCCGGTCGACCGCAAGGCCCAGCCGAAGGGCGAAGCGGCGTCGATCTCGCCCGAGGTCCTCCTCTCGGCGGTCGTCGACGGCGCGGGCGGTGACTGGTGGACGGTCCCCTCCGCGGTCCTCGACGCATCGGCGATCGCGCTGACGCTCGGGACCACGGATGGTCGGACGTTCAAGCTGATGATGATGAAGGGAACCGGACCCTTCGGCGGAGCCGGGGGTGGGCGGGCGCAGCAGGAAGGGGTCCGTGCCCTGATCGAGTGGGTACGGCAGAACCCACCGGGATCCCCCAGGCCGTAAAGCCACCTTACCAATCGACGGTTGCGTCGGCGCCGGGCAACCGGTCGCCGATCTGCTCGAGCCCCGATCCGTCGCGGTTGCCCACCCAGACCTCGAGCGCGGACGAATCCGCCACCGACCTGATCACCACCAGTCGTCGGCCGTCCGGAGACCAGTCCGCGGCCACGACGTTCTTCGCGTCGATGAGCTCCCGTGGCGACGTCCCGTCGGGCCGCGAGACCCACAGCTGGGACCCGAACCCCTTCTTGCCGTTCGACCGGATGTACAGGATGGCCTTCCCGCCTGGCGCCCACTTCGGCTCGCCGGCGTCGCCGGTCGAGGTGATGTGCGTGAGGTCCGTCCCGTCGGACCGGATCGTCCAGATGTCGGTCTCGGACGTGGTGAGGCAGCGCTCCGGGTTCCCGCAGTCGAGCGCGACGCCCTGGAACAGGATCGGCTTCGCGCCCACCCAGGCGAACGCGTAGGGCGCTAGGGTCTCGGGGAGCGGGAGCGGCGCGATGGCGCCCGGAGCCGGGCTCGGGCCCGGGGCCGGGAGCGGTTGCGCGAGCTTCGTCGGCGCGATCCACATGTGCACCCCGTCGCCGAAGACGATCCGGATGCCCTTCGAGCTGTAGGCGGGCATGGAGACGGTCGCCCCCCTGGCGAACAGCTCGCTCGTGAGCTTCGACGGGTCCAGGATCCGGATGCCGGCGTTCCCGTACGCGAGTGCCCGGTGCGCCGGCGCCCAGGTCGCGTACCCGGCCTGCAGGCCGACGAGGTTGGTCGCCACGGGTTGCGCTCGACCGCTGACGGGGTCGACCAGGTAGATCGCGTCCGGCGGGATCGACAGCGCGATCGCCGTCCCCGGCCGGGGGTTCCCACCGGGGGAGGACAGGCCGGTGACGTCGGTGAGCTGGCTGCAGGCCGTTGCGGTCAGGGCGAACACGATGACCAGCGCGGTCATCGGAGCGGTCCATGCCGGGATCGGACGCGCCATGCGGACCGATCGGCGGCCGGGAGCCATCGTCGCAGTCTATGGCCCTGATCCGCGTTCGGTGCAGGTTCGACGCGGGTGCGGGTCGCCGGCAGCGCGTCCCGTCACACGGGCTCCGGTAGACTCCTCGAAGCCGGTCGGACCGGCGGTCATCTCGCCCGGGTGTCGGAATCGGCAGACGTAGTGGCCTTAAAAGCCATGGCCCTCGTGGCGTGTGGGTTCGAATCCCACCCCGGGCACCACCGTTCGTGGCCCTCACGCGCCGCCCGAGCCAACGGGAGGGCCGATCACCTCCGCTCGTTCACGGATCAGGCGTCAGTGCTGAGGAATCCCCCCTGACCTGCCGATACATCGAGGGTCGGTGATTCCGGTCGAGGGCGCGCCGGTCCATCCGGGACCGAGGGCGGCGCGAGCCTCCAACGAACCGGGTCCAGGTCATGGGTATCGAGGGGGGAGATGGACGAAGCTGGGCGAGACAGCCCGAGCGTGCTCCTCGTCGACGACGACGAGGAGAACCTCAGCGCGCTCCGCGACGCACTCGGGTCGGAGGGGCTGCGGGTCGTCGGGCAGGCGAACGACGGCCTGAGCGGCGTTCGGCTCGCCCTCGAGCTCGCTCCCGACGTCGTGCTGATGGACCTACGGATGCCGGGGATGGACGGGTTCGAAGCGACGCGCGCGATCGTCGAGGTCCGTCCCGATATCCAGGTCGTGATCCTGACCGCGTACGAGGAGCTCCTGACCTCGAGCGCGGACGAGGTCGGGGCGTTCGCATACCTGGTCAAGGGGTGTTCGTCCGAGCTGATGGGCGACGTCATCACCCAGGCGTGGCGCCGCGCCGTCGAGGTGCGTCGCGAGCTGAGGCGGGCCTGAGCCCAGGGCCGGAGCCCGGCCGTGCCGCCGCCTCGGTAGACTCCTCCGCAGTGCAGGAAGGCGCCACGGTCTACCAGGTCGTCGGCGGCATGCCGTTCTTCGAAGCGCTCACCGATCGCTTCTACGACGGCGTGGCGACCGACCCGATCCTGCTCGAGGTCTACCCGACGCCCGAGGACCTCGGCCCGGCTCGCCGTCACCTCGCGCTGTTCCTGGCGCAGTACTGGGGCGGGCCGAACGCGTACGACGAGCTGCGCGGCCACCCTCGGCTCAGGATGCGCCATCACCCCTTCTCGATCGGCCCGGAGGAACGGGACCGGTGGCTGTTCCACATGCAGGAGGCCCTGGACGCGATGGCGCCCCCTCCTGAGATCCACGCGGAGCTGATGGAGTACTTCCGCATGGCGGCCGAGGCGTTGCGCAACGAGTGACCGAGGGCCGCGTGAACGGTCCTCGCGCGAGGCCCGGTACGCTGCTGCACGGCATGGCCTGGACCGAACCGATCGTCGTTCCGCCGGGACACCGGGCGTGGTGGCTCCGCGAAGCCCTCGCGGCCGACCCGGGAGAGCCATGCCCGCCGTTGTCGGGTGAGACCAGCGCGGACGTCCTCGTGATCGGCGGTGGCTACACGGGCCTGTGGACGGCCTGGTACCTGAAAGAGCTGGAACCCGGCGCCGACGTCGTCGTCCTGGAACAGGACATCTGCGGCGGTGGGCCGTCCGGGCGCAACGGCGGGTTCGTCACCGGCTGGTGGGACGAGCTCCCGGACCTCGTCGAGCTCTACGGCCCGAACGGCGCCACGGCGACGGCGCACGTGCTCGGCGAGGCGATCACCGCGATCGGCCGGTGGTGCGACGAACACGGCGTCGACGCGTGGTTCGGTAGAGGCGGGTACGTCACGACGGCCTGCTCCGCCGGGCAGGAGGGGTTCGAGCGCGAAGGCGTCCGCCTAGCCGGCGAGCTCGGCGTCGGCGACGAGTACGTGGCGCTCGGCCGGGACGAGGTCCGGGCCAGGTGCCACTCGCCGGCCTTCGGCGCGGGCGTGCTGATGCGCGACGGGGGGACGGTCCAGCCGGCCCGGCTCGCGCGCGGCCTGCGACGCGTGTTGCTCGAGCGCGGCGTGCGCATCTTCGAGCACACGCCGGTCCGCCGGTTCCGGGCCGGGCCGCCGGCCGAGGCCGAGACGCCGGCCGGTCGGGCGAGCGCACCACGCGCGATCGTCGCCGCCGGGGCCTGGACGGCCGGATGGCCGGGGTTCCGGCGCCGGCTCGCGACGTGGACGAGCCACATCGTCCTCACGGCGCCCGCGCCGAAGCGCCTCGATGCGATCGGGTGGACCGGGGGCGAGTGCATCACGGACGCGCGGACGACCGTCCAGTACTTCCGCACGACGCCCGACGGCCGGGTCGCCTTCGGCGGTGGCGGCGGTCGGGTGGCGTCGCCCACGCGGCTGGGTCCGGCGGCCGACCATGACCCGGTGTCGATCGAACGCGCCGCGGCGGGCCTGCGGCGGCTGTTCCCGTCGTTCGCCGACGTGCCGATCGACGACGCATGGGGAGGGCCGATCGACGTCTCCCCGACGCACCTGCCGTTCTTCGGGACCGGATCGAGCGGGAACGTGCACCACGGGCTCGGGTACTCGGGCAACGGGGTCGGGCCGTGCGCGGTCGGAGGGCGGATCCTCGCGCGCCTCGCCCTGGGCGTCGACGACGGATGGACGCGGCTGCCGATCGTCGACCCGGAGCCGCGCCGGTTCCCGCCGGAGCCCCTGAAGACGATCGGCGCCAGGCTGGTCCGGGAAGCGGTCGTTCGAACGGAACAGGCCCAGGACGATGGGCGCCACGCGTCGTTCGCGGTCCGGCAGGCGGCGCGCGTGCCGCGACGGATGGGCTACCGTCTCGGGCCGGAGGACGCGTGAGCGCCGGGCTCGGGTTCGATCTCATCGGTCCGGGCGGCGAGCCGGTCGACCTGTGGCGGACGATCGTCTCGCACGGGATGAGTGACCTGCCGCCGTTCGATGTGGACGAGGGAACACGTGCGGTGCGGGTCACGCTGCAGATCGGAGGCATCGGGCCACGGACCGTGACGATCGACGCCGCGGCCGGTCGCGCGGTCGTCGGCGTCGTCGGCACGCGGCCGCCCGGAGGGCGGAACGCCGAACGGGTGGTGGAGGCAGTTCGGCACGTGCTGCGGATGGACGAGGACCTGTCCGGGTTCTACGCGCGGATCAGGGTGGACCCCGCGCTCGCCTGGGCCGCCTCGGGTGCGGGCAGGATGCTGCGCGGCCAGACGGTGTTCGAGGACGTCGTCAAGACGATCTGCACGACGAACTGCACGTGGTCGGCGACGCAGCGCATGGTGCGGGCGCTGGTCGAGCACCTCGGGGACGAGGCGCCGGGAGCGCCCCGCGCCGGCTGGCTGGGGCGCACGTTCCCAACGGCCACGGCCATGGCGGAAGCGCCGGGATCGTTCTACCGAGGCGTCGCGAAGGCCGGGTACCGGGGCGCGTACCTGATCGCGCTCGCGCGTTCGGTCGCGGCCGGCGAGCTGGACCTGGAAGCGATGGCCTCGGATGCGCCGCACCCGCTCGACGACGACGAGGTCGAGAGAACGCTCCTGGGGCTCCCCGGCGTGGGGCCGTACGCGGCCGCGCACGTGATGATGACGCTCGGGCGGCATTCGAGGCTGATCCTCGATTCGTGGACTCGGCCGACGTACGCGAGGTGCCTCGGGAGGAAGCGACCGCCGTCCGACGCGACGATCCGGCGACGGTTCGCGCGATACCGGGAGCACGCCGGCCTCGCGTTCTGGTTGTTCCTCACGGAGGACTGGGTCGAAGAGCCGCCGCCGGAGGTATGAGCCCGTTCGCACCGGATGCGGGATCGTTCGACGGAACGAGCCCGAGCGACCGGTACACTGGTCGGGCGTCGCCGACCGGTTGGCGCAACCCTTCGGACCAAGCAGGGAGCCGCTTTGCTCGCGCGCGAGGACATCAGGAACGTCGCCATCGTGGCGCACGTCGACCACGGCAAGACCACGCTGGTCGACGCCATGCTGTGGCAGACGGGCGCCTTCCGCGCGAACCAGGACATGGGCGAGCGGATCCTCGACTCGATGGACCTCGAACGCGAGAAGGGCATCACGATCCTGGCGAAGAACACGGCGGTCCGGTACGGCGACGTGAAGATCAACATCGTCGACACGCCCGGTCACGCGGACTTCGGCGGCGAGGTCGAACGCGGCCTGACGATGGTCGACGGCGTCCTGCTCCTGGTCGATGCCTCGGAGGGACCGCTGCCGCAGACGCGGTTCGTCCTGCGGAAGGCCCTCGAGGCGAAGCTCCCCGTGATCCTGGTGGTCAACAAGGTCGACCGGCCCGACGCGCGCATCCGCGAGGTCGTGAACGACGTCTACGAGCTGTTCCTCGACCTCGACGCCGAGGACCACCAGATCGAGTTCCCGATCCTGTACGCGAACGCCCGTGCCGGCCGGGCCTCGCTGGACCCGGCCGATGAGGGCGCCGACCTGAAGCCGCTGTTCGAGACGATCCTCGAGCACATCCCGGCCCCGACCTACGATCCCGACCATCCGCTGCAGGCGCTGGTGACGAACCTCGACGCGTCCCCGTACGTGGGCCGTCTGGCGCTCTGTCGCATCCACCACGGCTCGATCCGTCGCGGGCAGCAGGTCGCGTGGTGCCGTTCGAACGGCGAGATTGAACGCGTCAAGATCACCGAGCTCTACGTCACCGAGACCCTCGACCGGGTGGACGCGGAGGAGGCCGGTCCCGGCGAGATCATCGCGGTCGCCGGCATCCCCGAGGTCACGATCGGCGAGACGCTCGCCGATCCGGACGACCCGCGGCCGCTGCCCGTGATCCACGTGGACGAACCCAGCCTGTCGATGACGATCGGGATCAACACGTCCCCGCTCGCCGGGCAGGAGGGGTCGAAGCTCACGGCGCGGCAGGTGAAGAACCGGCTCGACCAGGAGCTCGTGGGCAACGTGAGCATCCGCGTGCTCGACATCCCGCATCGCCCGGATGCGTGGGAGGTCCAGGGCCGGGGCGAGCTGCAGCTCGCGGTCCTGGTCGAGATGATGCGCCGGGAGGGGTTCGAGCTCACCGTCGGGAAACCCCAGGTGCTGACCCGGAGCGTCGACGGTGCCGTCCACGAGCCCGTCGAGCGCGTCGCGATCGACATCCCGGAGGAGTATCTGGGCGTCGTGACCCAGCTGCTGGCGCTGCGGAAGGGTCGCCTCGAGGAGATGGTGAACCACGGCACCGGCTGGGTCCGGATGGAGTACCTCGTCCCCGCGCGGGCGCTGATCGGGTTCCGGACCGAGTTCCTCACCGAGACACGCGGCACCGGCCAGCTGCACCACGTGTTCGAGGGCTACGAGCCCTGGCACGGCGAGCTGCGCACCCGGCCGACGGGGTCCCTGGTGGCGGACCGTCGTGGCCCGACCACGTCGTACGCGCTGGTGAACATCCAGGAGCGCGGCTCGATGTTCGTCGGGCCGGGCGTCGAGGTCTACGAGGGCATGATCGTCGGTGAGAACGCCCGTCAGCAGGACATGGACGTGAACCCGACGAAGGAGAAGAAGCTGACGAACATGCGCGCGTCGGGCTCGGACCACTACGAGGGGCTGGTTCCGGCGCGCGTGCTCTCGCTGGAGCAGGCGCTGGAGTTCATCCGCGAGGACGAGTGCGCGGAGGTTACGCCCGCCTCCGTTCGTCTGCGTAAGGAGGTCCTCCCTCAGGACCAGCGGGGGAAGCTCCGGGGTCGCGCGCGCCTCGAGACCGTCCCCGGATAGCCGTCAGTCGGCCGTCGCGGTCGGCGCGGCGAGCAGGTCCTCAGCCTCGCGCATGTACGCGGTTGCGCCCACCGAACGGTGGAACACCAGGGCCTTCCGCAGCTGGACGTGCCCCTCCTCCGTTCGACCCCGCTCGATCAGCTCACGCCCAGCTCGCAGGCGCGTGTACGCCTCCGCCGCCTGGCTCCGGAGGCGCTTCAACGCATCGGCACCCGCGAGCGGATCGTCGTGCAGCACCGCGGCCGCTGCCGCGATCCACGGCGTGGCCACCACAGTCGCGAGGGCCGCATCCACCTCGTCCGCACGATCGAGGTCTCGTGCCAGCCATGCCAGGCTGATCAGTCCCTCCCCGATGTTCTCCTCTTGCACCCTGGACAGCTGGGAGCTGCCCATCTCCAGCACCTGCGAGAGCAACCTCGCCGCACCCTCCGTGTCGCCGGCGATGGCGAGGATCCGGGCGCGCGTGACGAGCGCCGGCACGAGCAGCTGCGCGTCCTTCGTCGTAGATGCCACCTCGACCGCCTGCCGGCTGTCGGCGAGCGCTCCCTCGATGTCTCCCCTCGCGTCTCGGATCAGGGCGCGCCGGCCGCGCATCGACGGTTCCATGTAGAAGGGGAAGCCGGCGTCGATCCGTGCGAGGTCCTGGTCGAGCAATGAGAGGGCGTCGTCCCACCGGCCATGGACGTACGCGGCCTCGCTCTCGTTCGACGCGAGCCATCGACGGTTCCCCTGGGTGCCGAAGCGAACGACCCGATCGCGGAAGGCGTCCATCGTCGCATCGAACTCATCGATGAGGCCGAGGTAGAGCTGTGCGTTGGCCAGGTTGTTCGTCGCCACCATGAACTCGAACAGATCGCCGGCCTCGAGGGCCACCTCGATCGCCTGGGCGCTGTCGGACAGACCACCGGCGTCTCCGTCGAGGACGCGAGAGATCCCGACCACATCCAGGAGTCGTGCTCGCTCAGGTCCGAGTCCCAGCTCCTCCACGATCGGCAGTGCCTCACGGGCCAGGTCGATCGCCTGACGGTGCTCGCTGGCCAGCATGTGGTACGCGCTGCGGGCAACGAGCGCCTTCGCGCGCATGGGCGAGTCCCGCATCCCTTCGGTCAAGGCGAGCGCCCGATCGATCGACCCGTAGGCGCGGTCGCGCTCGCCGCGGAAGAAGAACGATCGAGACAGATCGATCGCGGCCTCGGTCGCCCGCTCCCGTTCCTCAGCCGCCTCGAACCGCTCCACAGCTTCGGTCAGGAGGTCCGTTCCCGTGCCATCCACGGAGAACCGCGCCCGACCGCACGCCGCGAGCAGCTCGGCCCGCTCCAGATCATCCTTCGGGAACAGCCCAAGCGCGCGACTCCGCGTGGTCCTCGATCCGCCCGAGCGACTCGATCCATTGCGCCGCGGCCCGGTGCTTCTCGGATCTGGCCCTGCGCGGGATCTGCGCGTAGGCGACGTCGCGGAGCAGGACATGCTGGAAGGCGTATTCCTCCTCGCCCGTGACCGACGAACGGCGAGCCCGGCGCACGAATCCCTTCCGCTCGAGCCCGTGGAGGACGTCCTCGGCCCTCCAGCGCGGAGGGCTCCCCAGCGCCTCCAGGGCTCCGAGCCAGAACACCTTTCCCACGACGGAGGCCGCCTGGAGCATCCCCTTCTCCTCGCCGCTCAACCCGTCCAGCCGCGCCGCGACGATCCCCTGGATCGAACCGGGGAGTTCCTCCAGCCCGCCGCGTTCGAGCAGCATGCGCGCGTACTGCTCGGCGTAGAGGGGATTCCCGCCGGCTCGCGCAAGGAGCGTGTCCTTCGTCTCGGGGTCGAGCTCCGCGCGTTCGAGGAGCGCCGACGCGAGGTCGGCGGTGTCCTCGTCAGGGAGCGGAGCCAGCGACACCGCCAGCGCGTTCGTCTTGCCGCCGCCCCATCCGGGGCGCCGGTCCAGGAGTTCGGGCCGCGCCGTCCCCAGGACCAGGAGCGGAACGCCGGTCGCCCAATCGACGAGCTGGTCGATGAAGTCGAGCAACGCCTGGTCGGCCCAGTGCAGGTCCTCGAACACCAACACGAGCGGGCGGAACTCCGCCAGGGCCTCCAGGAAACGCCGCCACACCGCGAAGCTCTGGTCGAGGCGTTCGGCGGTGAGGTCCACGTGGGTCTCGAGCCCCACCAGCGGCCGGAGGGACTCCGCGACCCACCTGGCCTCGGTGTCGTCGGGGACCACCGAACGGATCGCGCGGTCCAGCTTCGCCTCGACCTCGCCAACCGGGTCGCTCTCGAGCACGCCGGCCTGAGCCTTGATCATCTCGCCGAGCGCCCAGAAGGTGACGCCCTCGCCGTAGGGCAGGCAGCGGCCCTGACGCCAGAGCACGAGCACGCCCGGATCGCGGTCGACGGCCTGGAAGAACTCGGCCACCAGGCGGCTCTTCCCGATCCCCGGCACGCCCACGAGCGTCAGCAGCTGAGGTCCGCGCTCCTCGATCACCCGCGCTAGCGTCGTTTCCAGCAGGGCAAGCTCCCGAGAGCGTCCGACGAACGGTCCGGTCGGTCGCTCGGCGAGATCCACACCGTACCGCGACCGAGCCTGGACGGCTTCCCAGACGCGGATGGGCTGTTCCTTCCCTTTCGCGACGACGTCCGGCGCGGGCCGGAACTCGATCACGTGCGAGGTCGCGCGCTGCGTCGCGTCGCCGACCAGGATCCCGTTGACGGGCGCGGCCGTCTGGATCCGGGCCGCGGTGTTGACGACGTCGCCGGTCGCCATGCCCTCGCCCTCGAGTGGGCGCGCCTCGACCCTGACGAGCGCCTCGCCGGTGTTGATCCCGATCCGGACCTGGAGGTCGTCGCCGTCCCGCGTGACCCAGTCGCGGATAGCCAGCGCCGCCCGGACGGCGCGTTCGGCGTCGTCCTCGTGCGCGACCGGCGCTCCGAACAGGCCCATGACCGCGTCGCCGATGAACTTCTCGACCGTGCCGCCGAAGCGTTCGAGCTCGGCGCGGAGCCGCGCGTGGTACGGGGCGACGAAGGCGCGGACCTCCTCGGGATCCAACCGCTCGGACCGCGCCGTGAACCCGACGAGGTCGCAGAAGAGCGCGGTGACGACCTTCCGTTCCTCCCGGCGCTCTCCCGACGGAACGTCGAGCGGAGTTCCGCACGCGTTGCAGAACCGGGCATCCGGCGCGTTCGGGTGGCCGCAGTTGGGACATGCCAGCATGCGCTGAAGCGTAGGCCCGCGTGCGGCGACCGACCACCGTCGCCGCAGGCTGCGGGCTTTGCGCCGAGCCGGCTTGGCGAATAGAATTCAACGACCGTTGAATTCTGGGAGGGACCCTCGGAACGGCCGGACGGGAGGCAGCATATGTGGGCGATCGTGATGAAGGAGTTCCGCGAGCTCCGACGTGACCGACGAACGCTCGCGATGATCATCGTTCTGCCGCTCGTGTTGCTCGTGGTCTTCGGCTACGCGGCGAGCTTCGACGTCACGAAGGTCAGGACCTGGGTGGTCGGGCCGGCGGCACAGACGGTCGCCGACCGGCTCCCGGCCCCGTTCGTCGTCACGAACGTCGAACCGCAGGACGGGCGCGAGCAGGCCGTCGACGCGCTGCGCGACGGGAAGGCCGACGTCGTGATCGTCGCGACGCGACCGGCGGCGATCCTGGTCGATGGCTCCCAGCTGTTCATCGCGAAGGCCGTCGTCGCCGCGGCCGCGCAGCACCCGGTCCTGCCGCAACCCGAGGTCCTGTTCAACCCCGAGCTGAAGACCTCGGTCGTCATGATCCCGGCGCTCGTCGGCCTGATCCTCGTGTTCGTCGGAACGCTAACGACCAGCCTGGGCGTGGTGCGCGAACGGCAGGCCGGAACGCTGGAGCAGCTGGCCGTGATGCCGTTCCGGGCGCGGGACGTCTTCATCGGAAAGGTCGCCCCGTACTTCTTGGTCGCGTGCATCGACATGGTGATCGTCGTCGTCGCCGGACTCGTCCTGTTCGACGTGCCGTTCCGCGGGTCGGTGCTGACGTTCGCGCTCGGATCCGTGCTGTTCCTGTTCGTCACGCTGGGGATGGGTGTGCTGATCTCGACGGTCTCGGAGAACCAGGGGCAGGCGATCCAGCTCGCGATCATGACGCTCCTGCCGCAGGTGCTCCTGTCCGGGCTGATCTTCCCGCTGTCCTCGATGGCGGTGGGCGTCCGGTGGATCGCGTTCGTGCTCCCGCTGTCGTACTTCATCCAGGTTTCGCGCGGCGTGATGATCCGCGGCACGCCGCTCGCGGCGCTCTGGTTCCCGATGCTGATGCTGACGGTGCTGGGGCTGGTCGTGTTCGGCCTCTCTATCGTCCGGTTCCGGCGGGATCTGGTCGCGTCGGCGGGCGGCGAGGTTCGAGCGAAGAAGACCCCACCGCTCCCCGAGGCCGCGTGATGGTCTGGGGGGTCGAGGACCTGCGGGTCGACTTCGGGCACCGGCGCGCGCTGGACGGCGTCACGCTGGACGTGCCGAACGGCTCCGTGATCGGCGTGATCGGCGGGGACGGCGCGGGGAAGACGACGCTGCTTCGAGCGCTCGCGGGCGCGTCCTCGCCCACCTCCGGCGTCGTGCGTCGCCCGCCGCCCGAGCGCATCGGGTACATGTCGGCCGGGCCGGGCGTGTACCTGGACCTGTCGGTGTCGGAGAACCTCTCGTTCGTCGCGACGGCGTACGGGCTCTCGCGCGAGCGGTCAGCCGAGCGGCAGGAGCCGCTCCTCGCGCGGACGGGGCTCGGCGAGGCCCGCGACCGGTTGGCTGGGCAGCTGTCCGGCGGCATGCGCCAGAAGCTGGCCCTGGCGATGGCGCTCCTGCCGGCGCCCGATCTGTTGGTGCTGGACGAGCCGACCACGGGCGTCGACCCGGTGAGCCGGCTTGACCTGTGGCGTCTCGCCGCCGCCGCCGCGGCGGCGGGTGCGGCCGTCGCGTTCTCCACGACGTACGTCGACGAGGCCGAACGCGCCGAACGCGTGCTCGTGCTCCACGAGGGCCGGCCGCTCGCCTCCGGGTCGGCGGACGACATCATCGCGAGCACCCCGGGCGCCGTCGTGGCGTCCAGCATCAGGCCCGAGGGCCTCGAGGCGTGGCGACGCGGCGCCGGTTGGCGCGCGTGGTCGCCCGACGGGCATGTGCCGAACGATGCCGAGCGGGCGACCGTCGATCTGGAGGACGCGATGATCGTGCTCGAGCTCGCCGCAGCCGCGAGGGCTCCGGACGCCGCGAGCGTGCGTGCGCAGGTGCCCGCATGAAGGCGAACGGCGCCCTCGCCGAGGCGGTCGGTGCGAGCCGCAGGTTCGGCGACCTCACGGCCGTCGACGGCGTCGACCTGCGCGTGGAGCCCGGCGAGGTCGTCGGCCTGCTGGGTGCGAACGGCGCGGGCAAGACCACGCTGATCCGGATGCTCCTCGGTCTGCTCGCCCCGACCGGCGGCCGTCTCCTGTTGTTCGGTGAGGTGCCATCGATGCGGACCCGCCGGCGCACGGGCTACCTGCCGCAGGGCCTCGGGCTGTACGACGAACTGACGGTCGACCAGAACCTCGCGTTCGTCGCCGGAGCGTTCGGCCTCCACGATGACGACACGCCGCCCCTCCCCCCGGACCTGGCGTCGGTTCGGGACGAGGTCGTCCGCGACCTCTCGCTCGGTCTGCGCCGGCGCGTCGCGTTCGCGGCGGCGCTCTCGCACCGTCCCGACCTGCTCGTGTTGGACGAGCCGACGTCCGGTGTGGAGCCGCTCGCGCGCGCCCGGCTCTGGGACACGATCCGTGAGGCCGCCGAGGGCGGCACCGGCGTCCTGGTGACCACGCACCACATGGAGGAATCCGCCCGATGCGACCGGCTCGTGGTGATGGTGGCCGGCCGCGTGGCGGCGGCCGGGACGGTCGCCGACGTGATCGGTGAGCGAGAGGCCGTGGAGGTTCGAACCGAGGGCTGGAGCGCGGCGTTCGACGCGCTCGACGCTGCGTCGATCCCGGCGATCCTCTCCGGGCGGACGCTTCGGGCGATCGGCGGCGACGTCGCACCCGTCGAGGACGCGCTCCGTCGCGCCGGCGTCCCGGCGACGGTCGAGGCGGTTCCGGCCACGTTCGAGGAGGCGTTCGTCGCGCTGACGCTCGCGTCCCCCGCCGCCTCGTCTGGCCTGACCGCCCCGGCCGGTACGCCGTGACCGTACGGGAGGGCGTCGGGCGCAGGACCGGTCGGCGGCCGGGCGAGAGCGGGGCCCGCGCCGCGATCCTCTCGGCCGCGCGGACCGCCTTCGGCGAACGCGGGTACGACGGCACGTCGATCCGCGCGATCGCTCGGGACGCCGGGGTCGATCCGGCGCTCGTCCACCACTACTTCGGAACGAAAGCCGACCTGTTCCAGGCCGCCGCGCTGCTGCCCCTCGATCCCGCCCTGATCGTCACGACCCTGACCGGTGGTCGCGAGCGTGACGTGGGCGAACGCGTGGTCCGCCTGTTCCTCGGGGTCTGGGAGTCGCCGGACGGCCGGGGCGCCTTCCTCGGCCTTCTCCGCTCGGCGGTGTCCAATCCGGCAGCGGCGGCCGCCTTGCGCGGGCTGATCGCCCGGGACCTCCTCGAGCCGGTCGCGCGGGCGATGGACCGGCCGAACGCACCGCTGCGCGCGACGCTCGTGGCGTCGCACATGATCGGGTTGGCGATGGCGCGCCACGTCGTGCAGGTCGAACCGCTCTCCTCCGCTTCACCGGACGAACTGGTTCGCGCGGTCGCCCCCGCGATCCAGCGCTACCTGACCGGCGACATCGGGTGATGCGAGGACCCATGAGGCTCGGCCGCATCGAGCTTCTCAGGTAGAGTGCCGCAATGGGTGCCGATAGCGATTCAGGAACGATCGTCGCGCTCGTCGACGAGCAGCGAGACCTGGAGTACGTGCTGGCCGCGGCGATCGAGATGGCCGCAGGCGAGCCCGGCACCCGTCTGATCCTGTTCGACGCGAACGGTGCCTTGCAGCCTGCAGATCGCCCGGGTGAGAGCGCGGGATCCCTCTACTCGCCCGACGACCTCGAGCGGATCGGGAGGGCGGAGATCGCCCGACAGGTGCGCGATGCCCGAGCACGCGGTATCGAGACGTGGGCGAGCCTGTTCCCGGAGCCCGGCATCGAACCCCTCATGGAGTTCGCACGGTCGGAGGGGGCCGACGTGGTGCTGCTGCCAGAGGAGTTGGGCGATCCGATCGTGCTCGAGCGGCTCCGCGGGGACGCTCCCGTCGACGCCGAGGTGTCGGCGACGGTGTCGGTCCTCGTCGTTCCGAGGGAACCTCCCCAGGTCTGAAGGACGGCGCGCACAGCCTTCCCCGAGTCGAACGTCACGCGAGCGCGTGGAACGTCACGCGAGCGCGGCGAGCGCGTTCGGCACCGTGTCGCCCGGCTTGACCTCGTACCAGGCCTGCGTGATCCGGCCGTCCTCGTCGATCAGGAACGCGGAACGGATGATCCCCATGTACGTCTTGCCGTACATCGAACGCTCGCCCCACGCGCCGTACGCGTCGGCGACCGCGTGATCCGGATCCGACAGCAGCGGGAACCCGAGGCCGAACTTCTCGTCGAACGCCTGCTGCTTCTTCGGCTTGTCGGGGCTGATGCCGACCGCGTCGACGCCCAAGCCGCTCAGGTCCTCACGCGCGTCGCGCACGGCACAGGACTGCGTGGTGCACCCCGGCGTGTCGGCCTTCGGATAGAAGTAGAGGAGCAGCTTCCGGCCTCGATAGTCAGCCAGCTTTACCGTCGTGCCCGACTGGTCGAGCAGTTCGAACCCCGGTGCTTCATCTCCTGACCCGAGCAGCGCCATCGACCATCAGCCTTCCCTCTCGAGCAGCTCCGGAACGTCCGCGACCGAGTCCACCACGTGGTCGGGGCGTTCGTCGGTTCGAACCGGTGCGTCCGCCCGGAACTTCCCGGTCCGGACCAGCACGCCCATCATGCGGAGGGCTTGTGCCGCGAGCACGTCGTTCTCCACGTCGTCGCCGACCATCGCGACACGCTCGGCCGGCATGCCGAGCATCTCGAGCCCCGAGCGGAAGAAGTCGGCCGACGGCTTGCCGGCGACCTCGGCCTTCACGCCCGAGGCCGCCTCGAACCCGAGGACGTACGCGCCGGCGTCCAGCGACAGGCCGTCGGCCTCCATCCAGTACAGGTTGCGATGCATCGCCACCAGCGCGGCGCCGTCCATCAGCATGCGGAAGGCGCGGTTGATGTTGTCGAACGTGAACGCCTCGTCCGCCCCGCCGACGATCACGACGTCCGCGTCCTGATCGACCAGCCGCACGCCCTCGAGGTCCTCGACGATGTCGTCGATGCCGAGGAGGTAGCACGTCGCGCCCGGGTGGTGCCGCTTCACGTAGCCGGCGGTCGCGAGCGGCGCGGTCAGGATGTCGCGGGCTCCGACGTCGAACCCGACCCGCTGCAGGCGGTCCGCGATGCCCGCCCTGGTGACCGTCGTCGTGTTCGTGATCAGCGCGAACGGCACATCGCGCCTGCGCAGGAGCGAGATCGCGCCGACCGCGCCCGGGATCGGCACCCACGAGACGGTGAGGACGCCGTCGATGTCCAGCAGGAGGCCACCGATCGAGCGACCGCTCAAGGACCGGGGCGCTCCTGGTCGGTGACCGCCTTCGACAGGTCTCGGATCGAGACGATCCCGATCAGCTCGCCGCTCGGGTCCACGACCGGGAAGTGCCGGAACCCGTGCGCGAGCATCCACTGCAGCGCTTCGCCGGCGTCGACGTCGGCGTCGACGGTGACCGGGTCGGCCGTCATCCAGTGCGAAACCGGATGGCCGGCGGCGTCGAAGTCCGAACCCAGCGCCTTCACGATGTCACGTTCGGTGAAGATCCCTGCGAGCGCACCGTCGGAGAGCACGATCGCGGAGCCGGTCAAGCTCCGACCCATCTTCGTCGCGGCCTGCGCCACCGTCTCCGACGGTTCGATCGTGACCAGTTCGGTCGTCATCACGTCTCGGACCGTCGCCATCGGCTCCCCCACGTCGCGGGTATGCGGTCGAAGGTTACCCCGAGCATCGGTACGCTTGCGACGTGGCCACGATCGAGGGTCTGGGCGATGCACGGCGAGCACTCCTGGCCTGGTACCGGCCGAGGGCGGCGATGTATCCGTGGCGCGTCGAACCGAGCCCGTACCGGACGCTCGTGAGCGAGGTGATGCTCCAGCAGACCCAGGCGAATCGGGTCGTGCCGGCGTTCGAGCGGTTCGTCTCGCGGTTCGCGGATGTCGGCTCGCTGGCCGCGGCGCCGCGTGCCGACGTGCTGCGTGCCTGGGACGGGCTCGGGTACAACCGGCGCGCGGTCGCGCTGTCGCGGGCCGCCCGGGCCATCGTTCGCGACCACGCTGGCCGGGTGCCGTCGGAGCCGACCGCGCTGCAGGCGCTGCCCGGCGTCGGACCGTACACGGCGGCCGCGGTCGCCTCGCTCGGGTACGGCCGGCCGGTGGCGGTCGTCGACGTGAACGTGCGCCGCGTGGTCGCGCGCTGGGCACTGCGAACGGATCCCTCGGCCGCGTCGAACGCGGAGATCGCGGACGCGGCCGCGTGGATGGTCGACCACCGGCGACCGGCCGCATGGAACCAGGCGCTGATGGACCTGGGCCGGGAGGTCTGCCGGCCGCGCGCGCCGCGGTGCCGGGCGTGTCCGATCGAACCATGGTGCGGGTGGCGGCGGGGTTCGGCTCGGGCGCGCGCCGTCGCGCCTACGACGGCGACCGCGCGACGCGCGGCACGGGACGAGCGCTTCGAAGGCTCGTTCCGGCAGGTCCGTGGCGGCGTGCTCCGCGTGCTGCGAGCGCGCCCGGCGACCGAGGCCCGCATCGCCCGCGAGCTCGGGCGGCCGATCGACGAGGTCCGGCGAGCGGGCGCCGCTCTCGAGGCCGAAGGCGCGGTCGAGCGCGTCCGCGGCGGTGGCCTCCGGCTCGCGGAGAGCGAGCGATCGAACGGCGCCGGACGACCGTTCCGCTGAACCGTACGGTTCGGCGCCGCTACGGCCCGAGCGTGACCAGCTGGAGGTGCCGCTTCCGGATCGACTTGATGATCGCCGGGAGCGCCTTCACCGTCGCCGACTGATCCCCGCCGCCGTCGTGGAGCAGCACGATCGAGCCGGGCCCGACGTTCGCCAACACGCGCTTCACGATCAGCTTCGGCGCGATGCCGTCCGTCCAGTCCGCGGGGTCGACCGACCACAGCACGACCCGCATCCCCAGCGACCGCGCGGTGTCGAGCGTGCTCGGCCCGTAGCTCCCGCCTGGCGGGCGGAAGAGCGTCGTTCCGACGCCCATCGCGGCCAGCGCGTCCTTCGTCAGTCCGATCTCGGCCCGGACCTTGTCCAGCGGCTGCGCGGCGAACGGCGGAACCAACGGGTGGTCGTACGAGTGGTCCCCGATCGCCATCCCCGCATCGCGTTCGGCCTGAACCAGTTCTGGGTACCGCTTCGCCAGGTACCCGACCAGGAAGAACGTGGCCTTGGCCTTGTACTTCCTCAGCACGGCGAGCACGTTCGAGGTCGTCCCGGGCCACGGCCCGTCGTCGAACGTCAGCGCAACCGCCCTCGGCGTCGCCGCTGCGCCCGTCGGTGTGAAGACCCACGACACGACGACGCCCGAGACCGAGCCCTTCGTCACGGTGACGAGCCCCGGCGTCGTCGTGAGCGTCCGCTGGGGGTTCGACGGCGTTCCGGGGGGGATCGGGATCGTCGTTCGGAACACCGGCTCGACGTGGTTCCGGCCGTTCCGTACCGCGATCCGGTCCAGCGCCCGGAGCACGGGATCGTCACCGAGCACGGGCGAGCCGTCGAGCATGATCGCGCCCGGGTACTTCGCCGCCTGCAGCGTGTGGCCGTCTACGGAGACGAGATCACCGTCCTTCGCCCGCAGGCCGAAGCGCTCGACCATCGCCCGGAACGTCGTCCCCGGCGGTACGTACTGCGCGCGGCCGGCGACGAAGACGGTGATCGGGGGCGGGAGGTCCTTCAGATCGGCGGAGGTGCTCACGAGCGGGAGGATCAGGCCGACGGAGACGATCACCGAGCCGGCGGCCATCCGCAGGCCCCGGCCCGTGTGCTCCGATGCTCGGTGCGGTGCTCGAGCCATCTCCGTTCCTCCCGGTCGGCCTGGTGATCGGGTTACCATCCGCGCCGGCGCCAGACCTCCACGTAGGGGCGTTCGCGACCGAGCGTCGTGTCCAGCCCGTGCCCGGGCGAGACGCGGACGTCGTCGGCGAAGCCGAACAGGTCGTCCAGGCTGCGCATGACGCGCGCGAACGCGTCCGGATCCTTCCCCGTGTTGCCCGGTCCTCCGGGGAACAGGGTGTCCCCGGTGAACAGCTGGACGGGTTCGCCACCCTCGCTCCCGGCCTCGTCGGGGGCGCCGAGCAACGCGTACGTCGTGCTCCCCGGCGTGTGGCCGGGCGTGTGGATCACGCGGATCCGCGCCCGGCCGACGTCGAGCGTCTCGCCGCCCGTCAGGGGCTCCGTCGCGACCGGCCATGGGTCGCCCGGGTTCGCGAGCACGGGCGCGCCGAGCGCGCCGATGAGCGCGGGGAGCGCCTGCACGTGGTCGGGGTGGCCGTGGGTCTGGACGATCGCGATCACGTCCAGGCCGTCGACCTCGCGCAGGATCCGCTCGGGATCGGCCGCACCGTCGACGACGAGCGCCCGTCCGTCCGAGGCGATCACGTACACGTTGTTGTCGTACGGTCCCACGGAGAACTTCGAGACGCGCACGCCGTCGAGCGCCTCCGGGTACGTATGCGCCGGCCCACCCGGCATCACGGCCCCGAACTCGGGCGTCTCCGGTGGGTGCGGTGTCGAGCCGTCGTCGGTCACAGGGCCCCCTCCGTCTCCGGTCGCTCGGTACTCTCTTCGGCGTCCGGGGCGCGCGACCCAACCCGAGATGCCGGAACCGAACGCTACCAGCGGTTCGACCGAGGGCAGGAAGATGGGCGAAACGAGCAAAGCCGGCAAGTCGGGCAGCGCTGACCGCATCCATGCGGGCATGGCGGCCGCCACCACCCTCGTCGTGAAGATCGGGACCTCGAGCCTGGTCGGGCCCGACGGACGGCCGCGCCGCCGGACGCTGACGAAGGTCGCCGCCGACGTCGCCGCCGCGGTCGAGGGTGGGCGCCGGCGCGCGGTGCTGGTGTCCTCCGGCGCGATCGCGGCCGGCCTCGAGCCGCTGGGCCTCGCGCGTCGCCCGAAGTCCGTCGCCCGCATGCAGGCGGCCGCGGCCGTCGGACAGGGCGCGCTGATGTCCGGCTACACGAGGGCGTTCGCCGGGCACGGCCTGATCGCCGCGCAGGTCCTGCTCACGCAGGATGACTTCGTCCGTCGCCGGCACTTCGTCAACGCGCAGCGGACGTTCGAGGCGCTCCTCGCCGCCGGGGCCGTCCCGGTCGTGAACGAGAACGACTCGGTCGGGACCGAGGAGATCCGGTTCGGCGACAACGATCTGCTCGCGGCGCTGGTCGCGGTCATGGTCAAGGCGGATCTGTTCGTGCTGCTCTCGGACGTGGACGGGATCCACACCCGCGATCCTCGTGCGGGGACGGCAACCCTCCTGCCCGTCGTGACCGACCCGTCCAGCGTCCGGGCAGGCGGGAGGGGCTCGGCCCTCGGCTCAGGCGGCATGGCGTCCAAGCTCGACGCGGCCCGGATCGCAGGGGCGGCGGGCATCCCGACGGTCATCGCGAACGCGGCCGCCCGGCGCGTGATCGAACGCGTGCTGTCGGGCGAGCAGATCGGGACGTTGGTACCGCCGACGGGCGCGAGACGAGGCTCACGCCAGGCGTGGATGGCCTTCGTCGCGGCGCCGGTCGGACGCGTGCTCGTCGACGCGGGGGCCGAGAAGGCCGTGCGCGAACGTGGGAAGAGCCTGCTCGCGGCCGGGGTCACGGGAGCCGAGGGCGCGTTCGACGCGGGCGACACGGTCGAGATCGTGGGGCCATCCGGGGTTCCGTTCGCCCGCGGCGTGGCGAACCACTCCTCGCGCGAGCTGCCGAGGCTCGCGGGACTGTCGACGGCGACCCTCCTACAGCTGCCCGGCGGCCCGTACGATAGGGAGGTGATCCATCGGGACGAACTGGTCCTGATGGAGCCGACGATCCCTCGAGGGGGCGGGCTCGAACCATGATCGAGATCGAACGCGACGTCGGCGTTCCCCCGGAACGCATCAGCGAACTGGCGCCGCTGGCGGGGCCGGCGCGCCTCGCGGCGCGCGCGCTCGCCGTCGCCCCTCGCGGCGAGAAGGACTCGGCGCTCCTGGCCGCGGCCGAGGCCCTGGTCGACCGCGGCGACGAGATCGTCGCGGCGAACGACGAGGACATGCGCACGGCCCGCGCCGCCGCCGTCTCCGAGGGCCTCCAGGACCGTCTGGCGCTGGATGGGTACCGGATCGCGGCGATGGCGGACGGGCTCCGGCAGATCGCCGCGCTCGACGACCCGATCGGCGACGTGCTGGACGCTTCGACGCTGCCGAACGGACTGCGGGTCGAGAAGATCCGCGTGCCGCTCGGGATCGTCGGCGTGATCTACGAGGGCAGGCCGAACGTGACCGTCGACGCGGCTGGCCTGGCGCTGAAGTCCGGCAACGCGGCGCTGCTCCGAGGTTCGCGGATCGCCGAACGATCGAACGCCGCGCTCGTCGACGTGCTGCAGGACGCCCTGGAGGCTGCGGGGCTCCCCCGCGAGGCCGTCCAATTCGTCCCGCCGACGCACGAGAGCGCGGGGGAGATGATGCGTGCGCGTGGTCTGATCGACCTGCTGATCCCGCGAGGCGGCGTCGAGCTGATCCAGCGGACCGTGCGCGAATCCGAGGTCCCGGTGATCGAGACCGGGATCGGGAACTGCCACGTGTACGTCGACGCCGCGGCCGACCTGGACCGCGCGCTGGCGATACTGGTGAATTCGAAGGTGCAGCGGCCCGCGGTCTGCAACGCCGCGGAGTCGTTCCTCGTGCACGCGTCGGTCGCCGACGGGTTCGTCCCGATGGCGCTGTCGGCGCTGAGCTCGCACGGGGTGGTCGTCTTCGGTGACGATGCGATCCGGTCCTACGACGGGGACGGCCGGGTCCGCCAGGCGACCGACGCTGAGTACGCGGCGGAGTTCTACGACCTGCGGATCGCGGCCAAGGTAGTGGGGACGCTCGAGGAAGCCCTGGACCACATCGAACGGTTCGGCACGAAGCACACCGAGGCGATCGTGACCGAGGATCCGGACGCGGCGCGGCGGTTCACCGAGGGCGTCGACGCCGCGGTCGTGATGGTGAACGCGTCCACGAGGTTCACTGACGGCGGCGAGTTCGGGATGGGCGCCGAGGTCGGGATCTCTACGCAGAAGCTGCATGCCCGCGGGCCGATGGGGCTCCCCGAGCTGACGACCTACAAGTTCGTCGTCCACGGGACCGGTCAGGTCCGCGGCTAGGGTCCGAAGGAGGCGACGGACATGGGCAGGATCCAGCGAGGCTTCCACCTGATCGGCCTGAGCTGGGGCGTGTTGAAGGAGGACCGGTCGTTGCTGGTCCTGCCGCTCCTGTCGTTCTTCGGCCTGGTGCTCCTCACCGCGGTCGCCGCCGGCATCGCGTGGGGGATCGGTTTCCCCGCGGGGAACGAGGATCCGAAGCCGCTCCTGTACGTGGTCGCGTTCGCCTTCTACGTGCTGGCGGCGTTCATCGCGATCTACTTCCAGTCCGCGCTGATCGCGGTGGCGACCGACCGTCTGAATGGTGGCCACGCGTCGGTCGGCGACGGGCTGAAGACGGCGAACCAGCACCTGCCCGCGATCTTCGCGTGGTCGGTGATCGCGGCGACGGTCGGCCTGCTGATCCGGATGCTCGAGGAGCGGCTGGGCATCTTCGGTCGCATCGTGGGGCTCATCGTCGGCGTGGCGTGGTCGGCGGTGACGTTCTTCGTCGTGCCGGTGCTGGTCCTGGAGGGCGTGGGGCCGATCGACGCGCTCAAGCGGTCGGGGACGCTGTTCAAGTCGAAGTGGGGCGAACAGTTCACCGGCGTGGCGGCGATCGGGATCGCGATGTTCCTGGTGTCGCTGCCGATCATCCTGGTGGCGGTGGGCCTCGGTGCGCTCAACGTCGTCCTCGGGGTGGCGGTCGGCCTGATCGCGCTCGCGGCGCTCTCGCTGGTCGGGTCCACGCTGTCGGGCATCTTCAACGCGGCCCTGTACCGCTACGCGACGACCGGCGAAGCGTCGGGCGGGTTCAGCGGCGAAGACCTGCACGGCGCGTTCGCGCCGCGCCGCGGCGGCGGCCGGATCGACGGCCCGACCGGCTTCGCCGGCTAACGCTGCGAGGCGGGTCAACCGGTCGAGAGGGAACCCCGGAGCGTCAGGGGCGTGACCGTGAAGCTGGCGCTCCGCAAGGACTCGTACTGGTCCTCGATGAGGTACCGCATGACGTAGTCTCCGGGCGGGAGCGGCCACGGCCGCCCTTGCGTGTCCGGCCCCAGGGTCACCGAACCCGTGACCGAGGGCGGCACCGTGCCGGAAGCGTGCAGTCCCGTGTAGGCCCAGATCAGGTAGGGGTCGACGTTCGGGTCGGAGGCGGAGGCCCGGTAGACGGCGACCCAGTCCCAGCGCGTGGCGGGGCCGTCCGTCCAGCTGACCTGGATCGGCTCGCCGACGGGGTAGTCCTGGCGGTCGGTCGTGAGTCGGACCCGCGCGTCCTTGGCTCGGACCCAGATCGGGACGCGCGCCACCTCGGTGCCGTCGGAGCGGGTGAGGACCACGTCATGGCCAGTCGGGTCCAGGCTCGCGGTGTCGAACGTCAGCGTCCCGCGCGCGCCCGGTGCGACCTGGCGGAGCGCCGCCGACCCAGGATCGGCGCCGGGGGCCACGATCGCCACCTCTCCTCCCGGGGAACGCGGCGCCTCGTAGGTGACCGTGACCCGGTCGCCGACGGTCAGCAGCCGCGCGTCGACCGCCACCATGGCCGGCAGGGCGAGCGGCGTGACATCGAAGGTCGAGACGACGGCCCGATGGTCGGACGTCCAAGGGGTCACGCCGATCGACACGCCGCGGCCGCCCGTCTCGCCCACGAGTGCGCTCGCGCGCGTCTTGGCCGGACCGGCGGCGTAGACGAAATCGATCCGGTCCTTGGTGCCCGGGTACGTGATGCCGGGGTCGCTCGCGGCATCCGGGTGGACGTCGCGGTACGAGTCCCGGAACCCGGCGGCCAGGACGGCCTCGCTCACGGGCCACGCGACCACCGGCGGGGTCTTCGGGCGAAGGTCCGCGGTGGCCTCCGTGTAGTCGAGGTTCGAGGGCTCGTTGAAATCGCCCGTGAGGAACACCGGGTATCCCCGGTCGACGAGGGGTGGCAAGGTGCGGAGCTGTCCGGCGATCGCCGAGGTTCGCACGGCGTTCTCCGTCGCGATCACGTCGTCGACCGCCGTTCCCTTGCGTAGCGCGGTAGGCCCGTACCAGACGTAGTCCAGGTGGATGTTGCACAGCACCACGGCGTACCCGGGCTGCACCTCGATGAGCGCGTACTGGCCGTCGCCGCCGGACGGTTCGAGGATCGGGTACTTCGAGAGGATCTGCAGGCTGGTGTTGTAGTACGGGTACCCGGTCGCCGCGGCCATCTCGGGCAGTCGGTCGTAGGACTCGAGGACCCCGACCACGTCCGCGTCGACCCGCCTGATCGCCTCGTCCGTCGCGCGGCCGCCGCCGTATTCGACGTTGAAGACGAGCACGCTCAGCTGCATCGGCCGGCCGGTCTTCAGCGTGGTCGGAGCGCGGGACTCGCGCGGCTCCTTCCCCTGATCGCCACCGGTACACGCGCCGAGCAGTGCCGCGGTGAGGACGATCGCGGCGCCGACCGCCGACCACCTCTGGATGCCGCGAGCCGGCAGCGTCGTCATGGCGAGGTCGTCCACCCGATCCCTCAGAGACACGGCACCTCCACGCAGCACCCGTCGGGCAGGCCGGGGATGAGGTCGTGGTTCGGCACGTTCCCGTGGATCCGGGCGGGTCGGTTCGACTCCATCGCTTCGATGATCCGGGGCGCGGGCTCGTCGGATCGGAGGTCCGCGAGGGTCCGCTCTCCGCTGATCAGCGCCCGGTAGTCCTCCTGGACGCGCGGCGCCGATGCCCGGATGTAGCGCAGGTCCCCGCCGGTTCGACCGTGGTCCCACCAGGTCCGGCTCTCGCCCGTGGTGAAGCGCGGGACGAGTTCCGTCTCGACCTGTCGCGCGGTCTTGCGGAAGTACGGGACGTACTCGCTGGCGTGCATGCTCGACTCCGTGACGAAGTAGCCGAAGTACTCCATCAGATCGAGCCGAACGGGCTCCTCGCCGCGGACGTCCTCACGTCCCGCTGCTGCGCGGAGCCGCGGATAGAGGTCCTCGGCGCCCCACCGGAACTCCAGGACGAAGGCTTGGTGGTTGATGCCCGCGCACGTGTACGAGACGTCGTCGTAGGGAACGTCCACCCAGCGCGCGAGCAGGCGCGCGGTCCTCGGCGCGCTCTCGCACAGTCCGACCACGGGCCGGCCGGTGGCCAGATCCACCGCCCAGCAGTTCGCCGCCATCGGGTTCACGTAGTTGAGCAGGAGCGCGTCGGGCGCCACCTCGTCGAGGTCCCGGCAGAGTTCGAGGAGCACCGGTATCGACCGCAACGCCCTGAACACCCCTCCCGGACCCAACGTGTCGCCGATGCATTGTTCGACGCCGTACCGCTGGGGTATCTCGATGTCGAGGGCGTAGGCGTCGAGGCCGCCGCGCTGGAAGGTCGTGATCACGTAGTCGGCGGCGCGAACGGCGTCACGCTGGTCCGTGGTGGCTTCCAGCACCACGGAGGCCTTCCGGCGCTCGATCATGACCTCGACCAGGTCACGGGCCTCCCGGAGACGCTCGCGATCCACGTCCATGAGGACGAGGTTGCAACCTCGGAGGGCCGGGGTCAGGAGGATGTCGTTGACGAGCGTCCGGGTGAACACCGCGCTCCCGGCGCCGATCGAGACGATCCTGGGCATGCCCCCTCCTCCCCGGACGCCGTGAGCCTACCGGGTCGAGGATCGGTCGGGCGATGGACGATGCCACGAGGGGCGCACGGTCGGCTTCGCCCCGACCGCTCTCATCCCGATCCGTAGGGGAAACTCGCTAGGAGGACGAATCGGACATCCCTACCATCGGGATCGGAAACGCCGACCGCGCAGTGATGAGCGCGCCGTCACCGACGAAGGAGGTATCCCGATGCCGAGATGCCCGACGTGCCGGTCCGCCGCCCGCGACGAGCACACCACGGTGCTCCGTTCCACGGACGGCCCCGTCCTGTTCACCCGTTGGCTCTGCGTGACGGAGTTCACGCACTGGTGGAACACGGTCACGGACGCTCCGCCGCCGTTCGACGCATCGGGGATCGGTCAGGATCGAACCACGACGTCCGTGGGATCGGATCCACGACCGGTCCCGTGGCGAGCACCGGTCCGAGGGCACTCGAGCGAGCGCCGAAGGTCATGATGGGAACTCGACCGCCGCAGATGCCGCGACGGAACCTCCCGGATACAGGGAACCCGACCACCGAGGTGGTCGGTTCCCTCCATCTCCGGACCTGACGGATCGTCCGCGCCGAACCGTCCGCGGCCACGTCTATGCAGCCTTCCGGACCTCGGTCTTCGCCGGCGGCGCGGCGGCTTCGATCCGCTCGTGACGATGCACGCTGCGGGTCAGGAACCAGGCGTACGCGGCGAAGAAGACCGCGACGACCGCGACGATCGCGACGAGGATCCACATGGAGCCTGTGGCGGTCGACACGTCGAGTCCCGGATACGGATATCCGATCCCGAGCATCTTCCTCACCTCCACCGACAGCCTGCTGCACGGCGTCGTCGGTGGGAGGGGTCGAACGGCCCGTGACCGACGGTCCGGACCTGGTGAGGACGGCGATGGCCGGCCAGTGTCAGACGCCGTCCGTGCCCTCGAACAACCGTTTCAGGTCGAGGGACGGGGCATGCGCCTTCGTGGCGAGCGACACGTACGTACGGCCCAACGCGTCCTTCCCCGCACCCAGCGCGGTGGTCACCAGCCCGAGTGACTCGGCGTACCGGTCGGGTTCGAGCTCGGCGAGGACGCACCGCCACACCGCCTCCTCCAGGACGTTGAAGGCGACCTGGACCTCCGAGATGTCGTACCCGGTGGCGAACCGCTCCTGGGCCAGCTCCTGCGCGTGCGAGACGATCGGCGAGAGGTCGCGGTCGGACAGGGATTCGAGCAAGCGGTCGAACAGCGTCTCGAGCCGAGGCAGGAGCTGCGATCCCTCCGCCTCGTAGTGCTCGAGGTGAGCCCGATGGACCTTGCCGGCCGCATCGGCGACGATCGCTTCCCGTCGTTCCTGCAGGAGCTTGACGGCGTCCATCCGACCTCCGTTCGAACGCATCATAGGCACGCAGCTCACCCGGGGAGGATGTTGATCGCGCGCGCGACCACCAGGATCGCCACCACGAGCGACACGGCCGACTCGACCATCATGGTCATCTTCGCCCACCTCCTGATCGGGAGGGTGTCGGTCGGGCTGAACGCGGTCGCGGCCGTGAACGACAAGTACAGGTAGTCGGGATATTCGGGGATCCAGCCCTCATCCACCAGCTCCGGCACCGTGTCCTCCGGGAACGCGAAGCTCGCGCGCAGACGTGATCGCGCCGCCCGCTCCGCGGGACCGCCGCGGTCGGCCTCCCAGTACCACAGGCTGAACACGATCACGTTCGTCAACCAGACGGCGGCGCCTCGGCCGAGGAGCGTGGTGGCGTCGACCCCCCGCACCGTGGCGAGGATGTCGTACGACAGCACGAACGTCGCCGCCGCGACGCCGACGGTCATGAGGCCGATCAGGAGGAACGTGACGCGCCGCAGGGCCTCGGAGCGCCGGTCGATCCGGCCCGGGTCCCGGACGATCAGGACCGTTAGCAGCACCAGTTCCATGAGCGGGAACAGCCACCATCCGGGGACCCGACCGCGATGCGGCGTGACGGCCTGCAGGACCACGGCCGCGAGCACCGCGGCCGCCATCGGCCACCGGCGTTCCGGGAGCGGCCCGGGCGACCCAGGCGCCGCCGCGCCGCCGCGATCCGCCCCGGTCGGTTCGCTCATCGTGCGCGGACCAACGGTCGGCGCATCGTCAACGCCGGGCCTTCGTCATCAGTTCGGGCTTCGCGGGGAGGTGGCGCAGGCCCATCCAGGCGAGCGCCACGACGTGGCTGGCGACGACCTCGACCGGCGGTGACCGGGTCTTCGTCCACCATTGGCCGACGAACGCGACCATGCCCACGAGCGCCTGCGCGTAGATCGGCGCCGCCTTGGGGTCGTAGCCGGCGCGCTTGAACTCGCTGGTGAACACCGCGCCGACGCGCTCGGCCACGTCGGTCAGCAGGGTGGGGAGTCCGCCCGGGCTGTCGCGCCGCAGGACGGCGAACCCGTCCGGCTGTTCGTCGATGTACCGGAGGAACTCGACGGCCGCCCGCTCCAGTCGCTCCCTGGGTGGCCCGCTCGCGATCACGTCGGAGATCCGCGCGACGATGCGCTCGATCTCGCGGTCGACGACCACCGCGTAGAGGCCCTCCTTCCCGCCGAAGTGTTCGTACACGATCGGCTTCGAGACCTTCGCCCGTTCGGAGATCTCCTCCACGGTGGCGCCGTCGAACCCACGCTCGGCGAAGACCGACCGGCCGATCTCCACGAGCTGCGCCCGGCGGGCGGTCGCGGACATCTTCTCCTGCCGGGTGGGTGCGGCCATGTTGACGAACGGTACTACGCGAGCGTAACCTACGGAAGCGTAACTTACGCAGTCGTAGGTTACGATGGCGTAGGTGGATCGGTCGATCCGGGCCGTTCCTGAGGAAGGAGCGACCATGATCGAGCAGGCCGTACCCGTCGACGCGATGCTCCGCGAGCTCGAACCCGCCGTGCGCGCTGGCCTGGAGCGGCACCTGGCCGCGACCACCGAATGGTTCCCGCACGAGTACGTCCCCTACGAGGTCGGACGCAACTACACGCTGGAGCCGTGGGAGCCGAAAGACAGCGAGCTGAGCCCGGTCGCGCAGACCGCGCTCGAGGTCAACCTGCTCACCGAGGACAACCTGCCCTACTACCACCTGGCGCTCTGGGAGACGTTCGGGAAGGACGGCGCGTGGGCTGAATGGACCCGGCGCTGGACCGCGGAGGAGGGCCGGCACGCGATCGTGCTGCGGGACTTCCTGTCGGTGACCCGAGGCGTGGATCCGGTGATGCTCGAGCGCGGGCGGATGGACCAGGTCTCGCGCGGGTACTACCCGAACGACGGCGGGTCCTTCACGCCGCTCGACGGCGTCGTGTACACGACCCTGCAGGAGCTGGCCACGCGCATCTCGCATCGGAACACGGGCAGCTACACCCACGACCCGCTGATCGAGAAGCTCACCGCGCGCATCGCGACCGACGAGAACCTGCACTACGTGTTCTACCGCGAGCTCGGCAAGACGGCGCTCGCGATCGATCCCTCCGCGATGATGCTGGCGATCAACCGCCAGGTGACGGGGTTCTCGATGCCCGGGCTCGAGATCCCCGACTTCCGGGCGAAGGCGATCGAGGTCGCGAAGGCGGGCATCTACGACCTGCGGATCCACCACGACGACGTGCTCCTGCCCGTGCTGTTCCGTCACTGGAAGATCGATCGTCTGACCGGACTCTCCGAGGAGGCCGAAGCCGCCCGCGACGGCGTGCACGCGTACCTCGCGATGCTCGACGCGACGGCGACCCGCTACGAGGAGAAGCGCGCGGCCACGAGCGGCGTCAAGCTCTTCACGGCACACGCCGCGGCCCCCGCGCAGCGGATCCGGGAGTCGGAGCCAGCCTCCTGACGCGTCAGGCCCTCGGGAGGTAGGTCGCCAGGCCTTCGCGCAGCGGCGTCAACAGGACGTCCGGGAACGCCTCCAGCAACCCGCGGGTGTCCGCCAGCGCGTCCCCGGTGAGGAAGTCGACCGCGTCCGGCGAGAGCGGGGCAGTCGGCAGGAACCGCGCGACGGACCCCGCGAGTTTCGGGAGCGCGGCCGGCACGTGCACGAGCGGCTTGCGCGCGCCTATCACGTCCATCATGGCCGTCAGCACCCCGTCCATGCTCATGACCTCCGGCCCGCCGATCTCGACCGTGCCGGTCGGCGCCCCTGGGCGAAGGGCTCGTTCGAACACGTCGGCCACGTCGTCGACGAACACCGGCTGTAACCGCTGCCGGCCGTCCCCGACGACCGGCACGAAGGGCAGCCTCCGGTAGAACGTGACGAACCGGTTGAGCGCGCGATCCCCGGGGCCGTAGACCCACGACGGCCGGACGATCGCGGCCGCGATCCCCGTGGCGCGGATCGCCTCCTCGCCGGCCCACTTCGCCCGGTACCAGGTCTTCGGAGCGTCGGGCGCGGCGCCGGCGCCCGACGCGTACGCGAACCGGCCGACGCCGGCGGCCGCCGCCGCTCGGACCAGTCGCTCGGTCCCCAAATGATCGAACTCCTCGAAAGTAAAGCCCCTTGACTTCTTCTCGACTGGGAACGTCGGGAACGTCAGTGCCTGGACGACGGCCTCCATCCCCGCGACCGCCCGCCCCAACGACGCGGGATCCCTGACGTCGCCGATGACGGCGGTCGCGCCCAGCGCCGCGATCCGCGCCGCCGACCGTTCCGGATGGGCGGTCACGACGGCGACCTCCGCCCCGGACGCGACGAGCCGTCGGACGATCGCGCGCCCGATGAACCCGCTGCCCCCTGCGACCAGGATCATGTTCACCGCTCCCGTTCGCGCTTCCAGCCTCCCGAGCGTGCCCGCTCGGTGCGTCCTCGACGCGGTCCCGATGGTCTCACGATGCGTGCGCGAGCCGGGCCGAACCCACGCGTGCGGCGCCCGCATGCAAGACTCTTGCAGGGATGGTTCGCGGGAACAGCACGGACATGGCCGAAGCCACGGCCGAGCGCTCGTCGTCGCCGTTCGTCGGGCGCGAGGACGAGCTCGAGTTGCTCCGCATGCTGCTGGGTCGTTCGATACGCGAACGTTCGCCGCAGCTCGTGACCGTGATCGGCGAGCCGGGCGTGGGCAAGAGCCGGCTGATCGCCGAGTTCCGGTCCTCGCCGAGCGCCGATCCGGAGGCGGTCCTTCCGCGGATCATCTGGGCGCGCGGTCGCGCCCAGCCGTCGGGCGAGGGTCCCGCGATCGGCCCGCTCGCCGACGTGGTTCGCACCCTGACGGGGATGTCCGAGGCCGATGGCGACGGCGACATCGCGGCGCGGCGACGCGGCGACATCGATCGCGAGCTGGCCGCGCTGGTCGCGGATGAGGCCGACCGGGAGTGGATGCTGGCGCGCCTGGCTCCCCTCGTCGGTGGACAGGGTCGTGGACCGGTCGATCCGGCGCAGGGGGAGTCGTTCGCCGCATGGCGCCGGTTCCTCGAGGTCGAAGCGTCCCGATCGCCACTGGTCCTCACGTTCGAGGACCTGCACTGGGCCGGGGCGAGCCTGCTCGCCTTCCTCGAACACGTGCTCGACTGGACGACCGGGGCGCCCATGCTCTTGCTCTGCGCGGCGCGCCCCGAGCTCTTCGAGCTGTACCCGAGCTGGGGAGGCGGCAAGCGGAGCTCCACGACGATCGCGCTCTCGCCGCTGCCCGAGCCGGATGCCGTCCGTCTGGTCATCGCCCTGTTCGGCTCGACGGGGCTCGAGCGGGAGCCGGACGCACCGGCGGAGCCCTCGGCGGCAGGCGCGCTCCCGCATCGGGCGATCGACGTCGTGGTCGAACGCTCCGGTGGGAACCCGCTGTACGCCGAACAGTTCGTCCGACTGCTCGCCGACCGCGTCGGGTCGGGTCCGGCCGGCTCGTACGCGAGCCTCGCCGAGGTCCCCGTGCCCGACTCCGTGCGCGAGCTGATCTCGGCACGCCTCCGGGACCTGCCGGAGGCGCATCGTTCGCTGCTGTCTGACGCGGCGGTCCTCGGCCGTGTGTTCTGGCCCGACGCGATCACCGAGATGGACGGGCGCGATCCCGAGGCGGTCCGAACGCTCCTGCGCGAGCTGTCGCGCCGCGATCTGGTCCGTCCCTCGCGGTCGTCGTCGTTCGGCGCCCATCAGGAGTACGCGTTCGTCCACGGGCTGGTCCGCGACGTCGCCTACGGCGAGACGGCCAGGGAGGATCGGTTCGCGAAGCATCGCGCGGCGGCCGCGTGGCTCGAGCGAACGGGCGACCAGGCGACCCCGGAGATCGGCGAGGCCCTCGCGCATCACTACGCCGAGGCGGTCGCGCTCGGGCGCCAGATCCGGATCGACGAGGAGGACCTGCGCGGCCTGGAGGAGCGGGCCGCGACGCACCTGACCCGCGCGGGCGATCGGGCCGCCCAGGTCGACGTGCGGCGGGCCGAGGCGCTCTACCGCGACGCCCTGGCACTCCGGCCACCGGGTCACGCCGAGCGCGCCGACCTGCTCGCGCGCGTGGGGTCGATGGCCGCGCTCGCCGGAGACGTCACGGAAGCGGTGCCGTCCCTCGAGGAGGCCGTTGACGCGCTCGTCGCGCAGGGGCGGCGGATGGACGCCGCGAAGGCGGTCCTGGATCTGGCCTACGCCCACGCGAGTCACGCGGGCACCACGCGCAGTCGCGAGGCGCTCGGCCGCGCGTTCGAGCTGCTCGAGGGCCTGCCGCCCGGCAAGGAGCTGGCCCGCGCCAAGGCGGATCGCGCCTCGGACCTGTTCACCTCCGGCGACTCCCGGGCCGCGCTCGAGGCGACCGAGGAGGCGATCCTCCTGGTGAACGAGGTCGGCGCGCAGGACCTCGCCTGGCAGATCCTCCAGGTCCGTGGCATGAGCCGGTGCGACCTGGGCGACTGGGCCGGCCTGCACGACCTCCGTTCGGCGCTCCGCGCGGCGATCACGCTCGGGATGGCGCATGAGACGGTGCGCGCGTACCTGAGCCTGGGAACGTTCGTCACTCCGGTGGAGGGGCCGGCATCGGCGCTGGGGTACTTCACCGAGGGCGCGGATCTGGCCGAGCGCCGCGGGGTGGCGGAGCTGGGCATGTGGACGAAGGCCTGGCGGCTCGGGGTGCTGTTCGAGCTGGGCTCATGGGATCGTCTGCTCGCCGACGCCGAAGAGGTCCTCGTGTGGGATCGCGCGCGGGGCGGGAGCCAGATCCGGATCGCGGCGCTGAACTGCAAGGCCGAGGTGCTGACGTACCGGGGCGACCCGGAGCGCGCCGCGGAGCTCGCCCGCGGGTTCGTCGACGAGGCGCGGGCGATCGGCGATCCCCAGATCCTGTTCCCCGCGCTCGCCGTGGCGGCGCTCGCGATGTCCGAGTCGGGCGACCGGGCCGGCGGCGTCGCCGCCGTCGAGGCGTTCGTCGAGATGTCTCCCGAGCGATCCCTGTGGGTGGGCTCGCTGTTCCTCCAGGTCTGCGTCCGCGTCGCGGTGCAGGGCGAACGGCTCGAGCTGGCCGAACGCGCCCTCGCGCATCCCGATCTGGGGACGCAGCGCGGCCGTCACGTGTTCGCGTCGGCCGGCGCCACGCTGGCCGAGGCCCGGGGGCGGTTCGACGAGGCGCTCGAGGGGTACCGCGAGGCGGCGCACGGATGGGCCGGGTACGGCTTCGGCTTCGAGGAGGCGCAGGCGTCGCTCGGCGCGGCGCGCTGCCTGCGCGCGCTGGGACGGGGGGCCGCGGCAGTCGAGCCGGCGGAGGCGGCGGCGCGAACGTTCGAACGCCTCGGCGCGATCGCGCTGGCCGAGCATGCCAGGTCCCTGCGGCGCTGACGGGCACCGCCGACGCCGGCGGCCAGGACGGCGCCGACGGCCCGGACCCCGACCTGCGTAGACTCACCTGATCGTGGTCGTCTGCTGGAACTGCGACGAGCGGAACCCGGAGCGCGCGCGATTCTGCTGGAACTGCGGCGCTCGCCTGAGCGCCCCCGATCGCGGCGGCGAGGAGCGGAAGGTCGTCACGGTCCTGTTCTGCGACCTGGTCGGGTTCACGGCGCTCTCCGATCACGCGGACCCCGAGGACGTGAAGGCGACCCTCCGGCCGTACCACGCGCGCATGAAGCGCGAGATCGAGCACTTCGGCGGCACCCTCGAGAAGTTCATCGGCGACGGCGCGCTCGGGGTCTTCGGCGCGCCCGTCACGCACGAGGACGACCCCGAGCGCGCGGTGCGCGCGGCCCTGCGCATCCAGGAGGCGATGGGCGAGCTGAACGCGGCCGAACCCGACCTCCACCTGGCCGCCCGCGTCGGCGTCGCGACGGGCGAGGTGGTGGTCACGTTCGGCGAAGGCCCCCAGATCGGCGAGAGCGTGACGGGGGACGTCGTGAACACGGCCTCCCGCCTCCAGTCGGCTGCGCCGGTGGGCGAGGTCGTCGTCGCCGAGTCCACGTACCGGGCGACGAGGAACTCGTTCGACTACGAGGCGCTCCCGCCCATCCGGGTCAAGGGCAAGGACGAACCCCTCGCGATCTGGCGGCCGAACGCCGTGCGCAGCCGGTACGGGGTCGGGTTCGACCCGCGGGCTCGGCAGGCGGCCCCGTTCATCGGGCGCGCCGAGGAGCTGTTCCTGCTGAAGGCGACGTACCGGCGGATGGTCCGGGAGTCCTCGGCCCAGCTGGTGACGATCACGGGCGAGCCGGGCGTCGGGAAGAGCCGTCTGATCGGGGAGCTGTTCGGGTACGTGGACGAGCTGCCGGAGATCGTCCGCTGGCGGTACGGCCGGTGCCTCCCGTACGGGGACGGGATCACGTTCTGGGCCCTCGGCGAGATCGTGAAGGCGCAGGCCGGCATCCTGGAGTCCGACCAGCCGGCCGAGGTCGAGGCGAAGCTCGAACGTTCCGTCGCCGGACTGATCGACGACGAGCAGGAGCGGGGATGGGTGCTGGCTCGGCTGGCCGGCCTCGTCGGTGCGAGCGGCGGCGCGGAGCCCGGCAGCGTCGATCGATCCGAGGCGTTCACGGCATGGCGACGGTACCTCGAGGCGCTGGCCACCGAGTACCCGCTGATCCTGGTCTTCGAGGACCTCCACTGGGCCGACGAGGCCCTCCTCGCGTTCATCGACCAGCTCGTCGAGTGGGCGGTGGACCTCCCCCTGCTGGTCCTGTGCGGGGCGCGTCCCGAGCTGTACGAGCGGCACACGGGATGGGGTGGGGGCCAGCGGAACTCGACGACGATCCCGCTCTCGCCGCTCCCCGAGCGCGAGACCGCGATGCTGCTGTCGGCCCTCCTGGACCAGGCCGTCCTGCCCGCCGAGACGCAAACGGCCCTGCTCGTCCGGGCCGGGGGGAACCCGCTGTACGCCGAGGAGTTCGCCCGGATGCTGATCGATCGAGGGGTGTTCGACGAGAAGGGCCTCGTGACGGCGCTCGGCGCGCTCGGCGACCCCGGCACCGACGGGGACGTGACGATCCCCGTGCCGGATTCGATCCAGGCGCTCGTGGCGGCGCGGCTCGACACCCTGCCCGCTGCTCGCAAGGAGCTGCTGCACGACGCCGCCGTGGTCGGCGACGTCTTCTGGGACGGCGCGATCGCGACGCTGTCGGACCGGCCGGTCGAGGAGGTCCGGGCCGAGCTGCACGAGATGGCCCGCAACGAGCTCGTTCGGGAGGCCGGTTCCTCGACGCTCGAGGGGATGTTCGAATACTCGTTCTGGCATCCGCTGATCAGGGACGTGGCCTACGGGCAGATCCCGCGTTCGGCGCGCAGCGCGAAGCACCGGGCGTTCGCGTCGTGGATCGAACGCTCCTCGGGCGACCGGCTGGCCGATCGCGCCGAGGTCCTCGCGCACCACTACGAGACGGCGCTCGCCCTGGCGCGCGCGAGCGGCGAACCGGTCACGGTCGAGCTGATCGAGGCGACCGGCCGGGCGCTGACGCTGGCCGGCGACCGCGCGATGCGGCTCGACGTCCAGCGCGCGGAGTCCTACTACCATCGGGCGCTGGAGCTGCTCCCGGCCGGCGACCCGACGCGCTCGACGGCGCTCGTTCGCCTCGCGAAGGCGCTGTCGATCGCGGGTCATTACGAGGACGCCGAACGCATCGCGACCGAGGCGGTCGAGGACTTCCGGGCGGCCGGGAACATGGTGGGCGTCGGCGAGGCGATGGCGCAGGCGTCGGGGGCGATGTCGCAGGCGGGCCAGAGCGGACGCTCGGAGGCGATGCTCGAGGAGGCCCGCGAGATCCTGGAGCGCGAGCCGGCCGGTCGCGAGCTGACGCGCGTCTACAACCGGCTCGCGGGACAGCGGCTCGTCTCGGGTCGCTTCGCCGAGAGCCTGGCGTTCGCGCAGCAGGCGCTCGGCATGGCGACGGACCTCGGCGCCCAGGATGAAGCCGTCCGCGCGCGCCAGTTCCGCGGCGCGGCGCGATGCGACCTCGGGGATCCGGGCGGGCTCGAGGACCTGTGGGAGGCGCTGCGGGCCGGGCTCGATCTGGGGCTCGGTGAGGAGACGGCCCTCTGCTACGGCAACCTCGCGTACCAGCTCTGGCTGAAGGAGGGTCCCGAGGTCGCGCGACAGGTCTGGAGCGCCAGCATCGAATTCTCGGAGGTCCGGGGGTTCGCGAGCCACGCGATGTGGGCCCGGGCAGGCATGCTCGAGGTGCTGTTCGACCTCGGCGGCTGGGACGACTTGCTCGCGACCGCCGACCGGATGGCGGCATGGGACGAGACCGGCGGAGGCGGCGAGATCTCGGTCTTCGCGGCGTACTACCGGGGCATGGTGCTGGCCTACCGGCACGAGTTCGACGAGGCCGCGGAGCTCGAGACGATCTACCTTCCGAACGCGCGAGCGATCGGGCACCCGGAGGTCCTGGCGCCCGCGCTCTACGCGGCGATGGTCCTCGAAGCCGGCCGCGGAAGGCTGGACGCAGCGGCGGACCTGGCCGAGGAGTTCGGCGACGTGACCGCGGATCAGCCGGGGTTCCGGGCCCACTACATCCCCGGCGTCGTCCGGGTGATGATCATCGCCGGGAGGCAGCGCGAGGCCTCGGCGCTGCTGATCGACGACGCGGCGGTCATGTCCCCGCGGCACCGGTTCGGCCTGGCGACCGCGCGCGCGCAGCTCGAGGGGGTGACCGGCGACCCGGAGCACGCCGGCGAGCTGTTCGCGACCTGCGCCGACGACTGGCGAACCTACGGGTTCACGCTGGAGCGCGCGCACGCGCTCTTGGGGCGGGGACGGTGCCTGTCCGCGATCGGCAGGCCGAACGAGGCGACCCCCTCCCTGCTGAAGGCGCGTTCGATCTTCGCGGACCTCGGGGCCCGTGGCCTGGTCGAACGCGTCGACGGCGAGATCGGACGCCTGACCGCCCTCACGTCCTAGCGGGGGCGGGGCGGTACCGGAACCGCCGCGACCTCCGCCTATCCTTCCCATGTGACGTGCGTCAACTGTGGCGCCGAGCTCCCGGACGGCGCGAGGTTCTGCCCGAACTGCGGCACGCCGGTCGAGGGGGCCTTGGAGACGACCGAGCGCAGGATCGTGACGGTCCTGTTCGCCGACCTCGTGGACTCCACCGGGCTCGCCTCGCACCTCGATGCCGAGCGTGCCCGCGAGGTGCTCGGGGCGTTCTTCGACGCCGCGTCGGACGAGCTGATCTCGCTGCGCGGCGAGCCCGAGAAGTTCATCGGGGACGCCGTGATGGCGGTCTTCGGCCTGCCGCAGGTCAACGAGGACGACGCGGTCCGCGCGATCCGCGCCGGCACGGCGATCGCGGACCGGACCCGGCGCCTCGGCGTTCAGCTCGACCTCCCCGAGACGCTCGACGTCCGGGTGGGGATCGAGGCCGGCGATGTCGCCGCCGGCAAGGGCCCAGCCGGCCAGCTCATGGTCACGGGCCCGACCGTGAACGCCGCGGCCAGGCTCCAGGTCGCAGCCCTCCCGGGCGAGGTCCTCGTCGGCGAGACCGCGCGGGCGCTGACGCGCATGGCGGTCGCGTTCGGCGAGCCGCGCCCGATCGACGCGAAGGGGTTCGACGAACCGCTCACCGGATATCCGGTCGTCTCGCTGACCACGCGCTCCGTGCGTCGAACGATCCCGCTGATCGGGAGGGGCGCCGAGCTCACACTGCTCCGGCAGGTGGCGGACCGCGTGGTCGCGGCCGGGTCACCGCACCTGGTCAGCCTGATCGGCGAACCGGGCATCGGGAAGTCGCGACTGACCCAGGAGCTGGTCGCCGGCCTCCCGGAGGGGACCACGGCGCTCGTGGGTCGGGTCCAGTCCTCGGAGTGGGGGGCCACGTTCGCACCGGTCGCCGAGATGGTCAGGGATCTGGCGGGGCTCGACGACGACGGGTCCGGAGCCGAAGCCCGCCAGCGTCTGCAGGAGGTCGTCGACGGCTGTTGCCCGCCGTCGGAGGCGGCGCGGGTGGCGGCCCGGATCGCGCTCGCCCTCGACCTCGACGGCGACGAGGACCGCAACGTCTCGGCGTTCGTCCAGGAGGTCCAGAGCGGGTTCATGGCGCTCGTCGACGGCCTGGCGGGTCAGGGGCCGGTGGTCCTCGTGTTCGACGACGTCCACCTGGCTGGGGCCCCGATGCTGGACCTGATCGAACGGCTCGCCGCCGGCCGCCGTGCCGGGTCTGCGTCGGCGCCTTCGCCGATCCTGGTCCTGATCGCGGCGCGGCCCGAGCTGCTCGACCTGCGCCCTACGTGGGGCTCGACCGCGGCGAACGAAGCGCGCATCCGCGTGGAGCCGTTGGGCGCGGTCGAGAGCGTGGAGCTGGCGCGGCAGGCCGCCGGCGGCCGCCTGCGCGAAGCGACGGTCGAACGGATCGCCGAGCGGGCGGGCGGGAACCCGTTCTTCATCGTCGAGACGACAGGCATGCTGCTGCACCAGGAGGACACGCTGCCGACGCACCTCAACGCGCCCCTGCCGCCGACGGTCCAAGCCGTCGTGGCGGCGCGCCTCGACCACCTGGCGCCGCACCTGCGCGACGTGGCCCGGCGGGTGTCCGTGTACCTGTACTCGTTCGATCTCGACGAGATGCGACTCGTCGCGCCCGAGGCGACCGAGGAGGACCTGGCGCTCCTCGAGGACGAGGAGATCGTGGTCCGCGACGACAGGCCCCGGCCCCGTTGGCGCTTCCGGCACCAGACGGTCCGCGACGTCGCGTACGCGAGCCTGCCGAAGCGCGAACGCCTCCGGCTGCACCTGGCGATCGCCGAGGAGGTCGAGCGGTCGTCCGGCCGGCTCGCGTGGGCCGCCGATCACCTCGAACAGGCCGCGCTCGCCTCCCTCGATCTCGACCCGTCCGACCGAAGGCTGCCCGACAAGGCGGCGACCGCGCTGGCGGAAGCGGGTGACGTGTACCGGCGGCGGATGGAGAGCGCCACCGCGATCGAGTACTACCAGCGCGCGCTCGCGTTCGCCGGCCCGGAGGAGACGTGGGGGGCCCGGGAGGCGCGCGTCCTCGCCGGCATGGGTGAGGCGCGATACTGGCGCAGCGAGTACGCCGAGGCGCTCACCGCGGTCGTCCAGGCCGAGGAGCTGGCGGAGGCCGCGAACGACCCAGGCGCCCTCTCGCTCGCCCTGCGGTTCCACGCGGACATCGTGCTGAACATGGACCGCGACCTCGAGGAGGCCGAACGGCTCTTCGCCCTCGCGCTCGACGCCGCCGAGGCCTCGGACGACAAGGGGGCCATCGCCCGGACGCTGCTGTTCTCGGGATGGACCGACTTCATGATGGAACGGTTCGACCGCTCGATCGACACCTGGCAACGAGCGCTGGCGCTCGCGAGGGCGGACGGCGATCGGTGGGCCGAGACGCGGGCCCTCACGTCGATCTCGGTCGCCCGTGGCGACCAGGGGCGCTTCGACGAGGCGCTCGAGCTGGCGGAGCAGTCGCTCGCGGTGGCGCGGGATCTGGGCGACCAGTTCAGCGTCGGGGTCGCTGCCGTCCAGGTCGGCCGGACCCTCCGGTACGGAGGGGAGCCCGAGAGGGCCCTCGAGTACTTCGAGCTGGGCATCGCGATCTTCGAGGAGTTCGGCGCACGCTGGGAGCTGGCGGACGCGCTGGGCGAGCGGGGCAGCGCGTACCAGGACCTGGGCCGGCTGGACGAGGCGGAGGCCGATCTGCAGCTCTCGATCCGCATCTCCGAGGAGCTGGGCGAACGCTCGCTGCTGCCGTGGACGTGGCGGGCCCTGGCGAAGGTCTCGCAGCGCCGCGGCGACCCGCTCGCAGCGCAGGAGCGGCTCCGGAGGGCGGACGAAGAGGAAACGCGGACGCACGGCTAGGGCCCGTCTGTAGGCTGGGTCCCGTGGACGACCGCTTCCTCCGAGCGTGCCGGCTCGAACCCGTCGACCGGACCCCGGTCTGGTTCATGCGCCAGGCGGGTCGCTACCTGCCGGAGTACCGGGCCCTGCGCGGGGACCGCGACATCCTCGAAGCGTGCCGAACGCCCGAGCTTGCGGTGGAGATCACGCTGCAGCCGCTCCAGCGCATGCCCCTCGACGCCGCGATCCTGTTCTCCGACATCATGGTCCCGGTCGCCGCCATGGGCGTCGACGTGCGGATCGAACCCGGCCGCGGACCCGTCGTCGACGATCCGATCCGGACGGCCGCCGACATCGAACGGCTCCAGCTGCTGGAGCCCGAGGCCGGGGTCCCGTTCGTGATGGAGTCCGTGCGGTTGTTGCGCAAGGAGCTGGCCGTCCCCCTGGTCGGGTTCGCGGGCGCGCCGTTCACGCTGGCGAGCTACCTGATCGAGGGCGGCCCGTCGAGGGACTTCGCCAGGACGAAGGCGCTGATGCTCTCGGACGCCGGCGCGTGGTCGCGTCTGATGGACGTCCTGGGTGGCAGCATGGTGGCGTACCTGCGGGCGCAGGTCGACGCCGGCGCGCAGGCGGTCCAGGTGTTCGACTCGTGGGCCGGGGCCCTGGACCCGCTCGACTACCAGCACCACGTGCTGCCGACGATGCGGGCTCTCTTCGACGGGCTCGCGGACCTCGGGGTGCCGATGATCCATTTCGGTGTCGGCACGGGCGAGCTGCTGAGCCTGATGCGCGACGCCGGCGCCGACGTGATCGGCGTCGACTGGCGCGTCCCGCTCGACATCGCCTGGGAGCGCGCGGGGTTCGACGTCGCGGTGCAGGGGAATCTCGACCCGGCAGCGTGCCTCGCGCCGTGGGAGGTCGTCGAGACCAAGGCGCTGAACGTGCTCCGGCGCGCGAGCGGGCGCGCGGGGCACGTGTTCAACCTGGGCCACGGGGTGCTGCCCGGCACGCCGCCCGTGACCCTGCAGCGACTGGTCCACCTGGTGCACGAGCGGACCGAACGGACCGAGGAGGCCGGCGCGACGTGACCGAGACGATCGGGGTGCTGGTGATGGCGTACGGGACCGCGGCCGGACCCGACGACATCGAGCGCTACTACACCGACATCCGGGGCGGACGGCCGCCGACGCCCGAGCACCTGCAGGAGCTGAAGGACCGCTACGCGGCGATCGGGAACGTGTTCCTGCTGCTCGACACCACGCGACGACAGGCCGAGGGGATCGAACGCGACCTCAACGTCGCGGCGCCCGACGGGGTCCGGTTCCGTTCGTACCTCGGGATGAAGCACTCGCCACCGTTCATCGCGGATGGCGTCGCGCGGATGCGCGAGGACGGGATCCACCGCGCGATCGGCATCGTGATGGCGCCGCACTGGTCCGGCATGTCGATCGAGTCCTACGTCGACCGGGCCGAGCAGGCCGTCGACCGGGACGGCGGTCCGGCGTTCGCGTTCGTGCGGAGCTTCCACGACCACCCCGCGTTCGTGGCGTTCCTGGCCGAACGCGTGTCGGAGGCGCTCACGAGCCTGACCGAGGCGGAGCGCGAACGCGCGACGGTGGTGTTCTCGGCGCACAGCCTGCCCGTCCGGGTCGACGAAGCGGGCCGCGAGTGGTGCAAGCACTGCCGTCTCTGCGAGGACACGTGCCGGTACCCGGCCGGGCTCCAGGAGACGGCCGACCTGGTTGCGTCCCACGTGGGCCTCGCTCCCGGCGCGTACACGATCGCGTGGCAGAGCGCGGGGCGCACCGACGACCCGTGGTTCGGCCCGCCGATCGAGGACGTGATCCCCTCGCTCGCCGCGAACGGTCGTACCGCGGTGGTCGTCTGCTCCGCGGGCTTCGTGGCCGACCACCTCGAGATCCTCTACGACCTCGACATCGAGGCGGCCGCGATCGCGGCGGCGTCGGGCATCGCGTTCGCCCGCACCAGGATGCCGAACGACGACCCTGCGTTCGTCGCGATGCTCGCGAGCGTCGTGCGCGACCTCGAGGACGCGTCCGAGACGATCCCGTGACCGAACCACCCCCCCGCGTGGTGGTCGTCGGCGGCGGGCTCGGCGGTCTCGTCGCCGCGTACCGGCTGCTGCACGGTCCCGATGGCGCCGGGACAGGGGCCGAGGTGACGGTGGTCGAGGCGACCGAGCGGCTGGGCGGCGCGGTGCGCTCGATCGAGCTGGACGGGATCGGGGTCGGGGTCGAGGCGGGCCCCGATTCGTTCGTCGTCCGCAAGCCATGGGCGGTCGAGCTGTGCGACGAACTCGGGCTCGCGTCCCGGTTGGTTTCCCCCGGCGCGAACGGCGCGTTCGTGTGGGCTCGCGGAGCCCTGGTCCCGTTCCCCGAGCGTTCGGCGTTCGGCATCCCGTCGGACGCGGGGACGATGCTCGGCTGGCCGGGGCTCTCGGTCCGCGGGCGCCTGCGCGCCGCCACGGACCTGTGGCGACCGGCCCGGCGCGTGCCGGCCGGCGGCCAGCCGCCGGACGAGTCGATCGGCTCGCTCGTCACGCGCCGGCTCGGGGAGGAATGCGCCCGGGTCCTCGTGGGTCCGCTGCTGGCCGGGATCAACTCGGGCGATCCCGATCGGCTGAGCACCGCCGCGACGTTCCCCGAGCTGCTCGCGTGGGAACGCGCGTACGGCAGCCTGATCCGCGGATCGCGGGAGGCGCGTCACGCCACCCGCCGCGCCCGTCAACAGGCGTCCGCGGGCCCGGCGTCATCCGGCGCTCGGATCTCCCGGGCGATGTTCGCCACGCTCCGCGGTGGGCTCTCCGGGCTGGTCGCCGCGCTGGTGGCTGCGATCGGCAGCGAACGCGTCGCCTTGCGGGCGCCCGTGGAGGGGATCGAACGGACCGGTGGCGCGCTCCGCGTCAGCGCCGGCGGGCTCGAACTGGACGCCGACGCCGTGGTGCTGGCGACCCCCGCGTTCGTCTCCTCCGCGTTGCTGACGGCGACGAACCCGGATGCGTCGGAGGAGCTCGCGTCGATCGCCTACGGTTCCAGCGCAGTCGTCGCCCTCGCATACCCGCCCGGGACAGGCGAACGGCTTCCGGCGGGCACCGGCTTCATCGTGCCTCCCGGGAGCGTCGCCGGGGCGCGCCCCCTGACGGTCACGGCGTGCACATGGCTCTCGCGCAAGTGGCCCGAGTCAGCGTTCGGCGACCGCGCGATCGTGCGGGCGTTCGTCGGGCGAGCGGGTGACGAGGGAGCGCTGGCGATGTCCGACCCAGAGCTGGTCGCGACCGTCGTGTACGACCTCGACGCGGTCACACCCCTCGGTGCGGCGCCCGAGGCCGCGGCGATCGCGCGGTGGGAGCGCGCGATGCCGCAGTACGAGGTCGGGCACCTCGACCGGGTGGACCGGATCGACGCGTCGCTCGCCCGCACGCCCGGGGTCTTCCTGACGGGGTCGGCGTATCGTGGCGTGGGGATCGCGGACGTCGTCCGGCAGGCGGGCGAGACGGCCGATCGCGTCCGCGCGTACCTTCGGATGACCGAACCCGCCGCGACGAGCGCCTGACGGAGGCGATGACGAGATGGACGAACAGATCTACGCGTGCTATCCGGTATTCCGTGTGGACCGGCCCAGGCTCCGCGACCTGGAGCCCGGGCGACCGCGACGCGGCGATCCATGAGATAGAGCTGCTGCTGAAGGAATGGTCGGACCGTGTCACGGTCCGCGGCACGTACTCGGCGGTCGGGTTCCGGCCGGACGCGGACCTGGTGATGTGGTGGGTCACGCCGTCGCCCGACCTGGCGCAGGACCTGCTGGTCGCGTTGCGGCGAACGGCGCTCGGGCAGCGGCTCGAGCTCACGTGGTCGTTCATGGGGATGGTCCGGCCGGCCGAGTTCAGCCGCGACCACGTGCCGGCGTTCGTGCGCGGCGAGGCGCCGAAGCGCTACCTGTGCGTGTACCCGTTCGTCCGGACGCCCGAGTGGTACCTCATGCCCGCCGAGGAGCGCCGCGAGCTGCTGATCGAACACGGTGTGATGGGCCGCGAGTTCCCGGACGTGCTGGCGAACACGACGTCGAACTTCGGCATCGGCGACTGGGAGTGGATCCTCGCGTTCGAGGCGGATGACCTCGGCCGGCTGGTCGACTGCATCCGGCGTCTCCGTGACGCGAAGGCGCGGGCGTACACGAAGCTCGAGATCCCGTTCGTGACCGGGATCCGGAAAGACCTACCGGACGCGCTCGGCGATCTGTTCTGAGCACCTCGGCGATCAGGCGAGGACCGCGATCGTCTGGCCGGCTTCGACCACCTGACCGGGTTCGACCCGGATCTCGCCGACCGTCCCCGCGGATGGGGCAGCGATCAGTGTCTCCATCTTCATCGCCTCCAGGACGGCCAGGCCGTGACCGGACGTGACGCGTTCGCCGCGCGTGACGAGGATCGAGACGATCGTGCCGTGCATCGGCGAGGTGACGGCACCTGGCGTGACCGGCGGCCCCGAACCCGCGCCCGCGCGTGCCGCCGCCGGGATGGACCCCGCGATCGCCGGGTGCCAGAGGTGCACCGGCGTGCCATCGACGAACAGGACGGGCTCGACCGCGGCGGGGGGCGTGGGGCGTTCGACCTGCAGCGCGTCGAGCGCGCCGTCCTCCTCGACGGTCCGCGTGGAGTACGAGCCGTCGGTGAACCCCGGGTCCCGGAGCAGCAGCCGGTGCGCCGGGATCGTCGTCTTGACGCCTTCGATCACGTAGGCGTCGAGGGCGTCGAGCATCCGCAGGCGCGCGTCCTCGCGCGTCGCCCCCCAGACGATCAACTTCGAGATCAGGCTGTCGTACGCTCGCGAGATCTCGTCGCCTTCGCCGAACCCCGAGTCCACGCGCACGCCCTGTCCGGTGGGCTCGGCGTACCTGGTGATCACGCCCGGTGAGGGGAGGAACCGCTTCGCCGGATCCTCGGCGTTGATCCGGCACTCGATCGCGTGGCCGCTCGGCGCGAGCCGCCCCCCGGGGAGCAGGTCGTCCTGTCCGAACCCGAGCGGCTCGCCGGCGGCGATCCGGAGCTGGCATGCGACGAGGTCCAGGCCGGTGACCGCCTCGGTGATCGTGTGTTCGACCTGCAGCCGCGCGTTCACCTCGAGGAAGAACCACGATCCGTCCTCGTCGACCAGGAACTCGACCGTGCCGGCGTTCGTGTACCCGCACGCGTTCGCGACGCGGACCGCAGCGTCGCCGAGGGCCGGGATCAGCTCGTGGAACCGCGACGGCGGCGTCTCCTCGACCAGCTTCTGGTGCCGGCGCTGGAGCGAACACTCCCGCGCGCCGAGCCAGATCGCCTCGCCCGGGCGTTCGGCCAGGATCTGGACCTCGATGTGCTTCGGGCGCGCGAGGTAGCGCTCGATGTAGACGTCGCCCGAACCGAAGTACGCCTCGGCCTCTCGCGCGGCGCCCTCCATGGCCGCTTCGGCGTCGTCGGGTCCGTTCGCGACGCGGAAGCCACGGCCCCCGCCGCCGCCCGCCGCCTTGATCGCCAGGGGCCAGCCGTGACGTTCGCCGAAGGCCGTCACCTGGTCCTCCGACGCCACCGGCTCGTCGGTGCCCGGCACCGCCAACACGCCGGCGCCGGCGGCCAGACGCCGCGCGCGGAGCTTGTCGCCGACCGCCTCCACGGCGTCGGGCGACGGCCCGATCCATGCGAGGCCCGCCGCGGAGACCGCGCGGGCTGCGTCGGCGCGTTCGGAGAGGAACCCGTAGCCGGGATGGATCGCCTGCGCGTTGGTGCGCTCGGCGGCGCGGACCACGGCGCCGACGTCGAGGTAGGTCTCGGCGGCGGTCGATCCCGGGAGGTGGACGGCGCCGTCGGCGGCCTTCGCGTGGCGCGCGTGCTCGTCCACATCGGAGTACAGGGCGACGGTCGCGATCCCCAGTTCGCGGCAGGTTCGGGCGACGCGGATCCCGATCTCGCCGCGGTTCGCGATCAGGATCTTCGAGAACATAGCCCGCGACGATATCGGTTCGACCCGGCCCGAGGCGGTCACGCGTCGGTTCCCGTCGGCCGGTCGCCTCGGCCAAGGCGGGTCGTTCGACGTGGGCTTGGCAGCGACCCTCGGCGCATCGTGGAGCGTGGACGGCGAACCGAACCGTGACCGGCCCCGTGGGCTGGCGGCGGAGGACGCAGGAGGCAGCCATGCGCAGCGAACTTCGAGGTGGCGTCGTCATCACCGGCGCGTCGACCGGCATCGGCCATGCGACGGCCCTCCATCTGGCCCGGAGCGGGTTCACGGTGTTCGGCGGGGTCCGCCGAGACGAGGACGGCGAACGGCTGTCGGCGGACTCCGGCGGCGCGGTCACGGCCGTGCGGCTCGACGTGACGGACGCGGGTTCGATCGCGCGGGCCCGAGACGCGGTCGAACGAGCGCTCGAGGGCGAGCGCCTCGCCGGCGTCGTGAACAACGCCGGGATCGGGATCGGCGGTCCGCTCGAGTTCGTCCCCCTGGACGAGCTGCGCCTGCAGTTCGACGTGAACGTGATCGGACCGGTCGCGGTGGCTCAGGCGTTCCTGCCGATGCTGCGTTCGTCCCGCGGCCGGATCGTGCACGTGGGATCCGCGAGCGGACTGATGTCCGCGCCCTTCGTGGGGCCCTACAGCGCGTCGAAGTTCGCGCTCGAGGCCATCTCCGCGGCGATGCGGATGGAGCTGGCGCCGTGGGAGATCGGCGTCTCGATCGTCGACCCGGGTGACGTCGACACCGCGATCTGGGGCAAGACGCTGCAGGCGGCCGACGAGGCGATGCGGTCGTATCCCCCCGAGGCGCTGGCACTGTACGGGATGGCTGCGCCGAAGATCCGTCGCTTCTTCGAGCGGTCGGCCGCGCACGCGATGCCGGCCGGTACCGTCGCGCACACGATCGAACGAGCGCTGACCGACCGCCGACCGAAAGCTCGCTACGTCGTTGGCGGGCAGGCGAAGGTGCAGGCGATGCTCGCGAGGGTGATACCGCCGCGGCCGCTGGACGCCGTCACCGTTCGGGCGATGGGTCTGGCGGATTGAGCGCCGCATTCCTCCAGGGTGCGTTCCTGTGCGGTTCCGTCGTCTATCGGCTGGTCCACCCGCAGCCTGGCGATTCCGTCGTGCCGCGAACGCTTCGCGCGGTGACCACCGCCGTGAACCGCGAGGGTACCGCCATCGGAGTTGCCGAAGCGGACGATCCGACCTCGTTCATCGCCGGCTACGACGTGAGCAACAGCGACGGTCGCGAATGCTTGGTTCCCTTGTCGTACGGCCAGCCCGTAGAGCTCGGGATCGTCAGGGTCGCGTCCGTTGGACCGCACAGCGGATATGAGGACACGGTTCTGTGGATCCGCTGCTTGGGTTCACCGACCCACGTCCGTCCGTAGAGACGCCACGACGCGCATGGAGGCGCTCGAACCGGCGCCGCGCTCCCGAGCGGCGCAGAAGGCGGCACGGGAGCGTTCGATCGAAGCGCGACGGCACGCGCTCGCCGAGTCCGAGACCTACCTTCGCGCACAGCTCGCCGGAGACGAGGAGGTACGGGCCACGGCGACGCACGCCATCCTGACGGGCAGGCGCCTGCTGTTCGCTTGGAAGCTGTACTGGTCTCCACATGCGGGCGAGTGGGCACACGACGCGATCGCGTTCGACGAGGTAACGCTCTGGAGGCTCGGTAGGCGCCACGACGAGCGCCCGCTGATGCTGCTGTGTCATCCGGATCACATCGTTCTTGGATGGGTTCCCGCTCGTCGGTTCCTCTGGTTCCGCTGGGGGAACGCTACCGGCGAGGTGACGCGCGGGCGGACCATGCTGTCGTTCGGACGCCGAAGCGACCCGCTGCTCGGCGCGCTCGAGTCGGCTCTCCTTTCCGCCGGATCGCCGCGGGGCGAGCCGTTCGTCGAGCAGATCCCTGGAACCCGAGAAGAACGTCCTCAGCTCGTGGTCCTGCGAGGTTCGCGATAGCGGCCCGCCATGGTCGACCCGGATCTGTACAGATCTGCGCCTTCAGGCCATCATGCCGTGTCGCATGAAGGGTCGCAGGCACGCCGAGCATGGCCTCGTGACACATGCGCTGTCGGTGCATCGGGATCTGCGCGCCCAGTAGGCTAGCCCACGTGACCTGGTACTCAGGCGAGGACGTCGCCGAGCGAGCCGGGGTCGAGCCCTCGTTCCTCGTGCGACTGGTGGATCTGGGAATCCTGGCCCCCGAAGGACCCGATCGCTTCTCTCCGGGCGACGTGCGCCGCGTCCTCATGGCCAGCTCGCTCGAGGGTGCCGGCATCCCGATCGACGACGTGGCCGGCGCCATCAGGCACGGCGCATTGTCGCTCGAGTTCCTCGACGCGGCCGCCTACGAGCGGTTCTCGGCGATCGGCGCCGAGACGTTCCAGCAGGTCAGCGACCGCACCGGGATCCCGCTCGAGCTGCTGACGGTCATCCGCGAAGCGATCGGCATGGCGCAACCATCGCCCGACGATCGACTCCGTGAAGACGAGATGGCGATCGTGCCGTTCATCGAGCTCCAGGTCTCGGCCGGATTCCGGCACTCGGCGATCGAACGTCTGCTCCGCGTCGATGGCGAATGCACCCGCCGGATCGCGGAGACGGAGGGCGGATGGTGGTACTCCGAGGTGATCGAGCCGGCCATCGCCGCAGGCAAAGGCCCCGAGGAGATCGCCAACGCGGAGTTCGCCGATCGGAGCACGCCACTCGCTGAGCAAGCCGTGCTGGCGATGTACCACGCGCAGCAGGCGCGCGTCTGGACCGCCCACCTCATCGAGGGGTTCGAGGTGCTGATGGAGAACGCGGGGATCCACAGCCGCCTCGAGCGACTCCCGGCGATCTGCTTCCTCGACATCACCGGCTACACGCGGCTGACCCAGGAACGCGGCGACGATGCGGCCGCCGACCTGGCCTCGACGGTCGCGCGGCTCGTGCACCGCAGCTCCGTGCAGCACGGCGGCAAGCCCATCAAGTGGCTGGGCGACGGCGTGATGTTCTACTTCGGCGAACCCGGTCCCGGCGTACGTGCCGCGCTCGAGATGGTGGACGGGCTGGCTGCCGCCGGGCTGCCGCCCGCCCACGTCGGCCTGCACGCGGGGCCGGTCCTGTTCCAGGAGGGCGACTACTTCGGCCAGACGGTGAACCTCACGGCGCGGATCGCCGACTACGCGCGGCCCAGCGAGGTGCTGGTCAGCGAGGCAGTAGCCGACGCGTCGCAGGAGGACGGGATCGCGTTCGGGGAGATCGGTCTGGTAGAGCTCAAAGGTGTATCCGGCACGGTGCGCCTGCTCCGAGCCCACCTCGCCTGACGGTCGACCCCGGCTCCCCCTCTCTCTTCATCCGAGGGATCGAATCGGTCGCCGCGGGCCGGCCTTGGACACCTGGCTCGCGACCGGGTGGCCGACGAGTTCTTCGACCAACCGCGAAGCCGCAAGCGCGGCGTCGAGGTCGATGCCCGTCTCGATCCCCATGTCGGTCAGCATGTGCACCGCGTCATCGGTCGCGAGGTTCCCGTTCGCGCCGGGAGCGAACGGCGAACCACCGAGCCCGCCGACGCTCGCGTCGAACTCCGTGACGCCCACCTCCAACGCGGCCAGCAGGTTGGCCATGGCGGTTCCCCGCGTGTCGTGGAAGTGCATCGTCAGCGCGAGCCTGTCCCCGAACCGTTCGTAAAGTAGATCGACCATCTCCCACACGCGCGTCGGCGTCGCCATCCCGGTCGTGTCGCCGAGCGTCACGCCCGCCGCGCCCAGGTCCAGGAGCCGCGCCGCCAGATCGCCTACGCGCGACGGCGCCACGTCGCCGTCGTACGGATCGCCGAACGACGCGGAGATCGAGACCTGCACGGGGACGCCACCTTCGCGCCCCGCCGCGATCACGTCGGCCATGTCGGCCATCGACTCCTCGACCGTCTTGCCGACGTTGTGCGTGTTGTAGCCGTCGGACACGCCGATGAACGCCTCCAGCGCAGCGAACCCGCCGGCCTCCAGCGCAGCCTCGGCGCCGCGGCGGTTCGGCACCAGCGCGGAGTACGCGACGCCGGGCGCGCGACGGACCTTCGACCAGACCTCGGCCGCGTCGGCCATGGCTGGCACGGCCTTCGGCGAAACGAACGACACCGCTTCGATCTTCGGCACGCCGGTCGCGGACAGCGCGTCGATCAGCCGAACGCGCGCCTCGACCGGCAGCGGAGCTTCGGCCTGCAGGCCGTCACGCGGGCCGACCTCCCGGATCGTCACGCGGGAGGGCAGCCGGGGAGTCATGGCCAGCAGGATACGGTCAGTTGTCGGCGAACCCCTGGTCCCACGTCCGCGAGGGGTCGTGATTCCGTAGGTCCACGCCGTGGTCGACTGCCGCTTTCAGCGCCATGTGGGCCGATCCGGCCCAGAAGCGGCGCGGCCCTCGGGCGAAGCGAGCATCGCGTGGACGGTCTCAGGCGTCGACGCCAGGTGGAGCTTCCAGGTGACGCGCCGGCGGTCGCCGGCCTCGCTCACCGCCCCGTCCACTCCGGGTCGCGCTTCTCGGTGAACGCGGTGATCCCCTCGCGGCGGTCCTGGCTCGCGACCGCCCGCCGCCAGCCGACGTCCTCCAGCTCGATGCCGAGGTGCAGCGGGACCTCGAGCCCCCGATCGATCGCCGCCTTCGCCTCGCGGACCGCGACGGGGGAGTTCGAACAGATCTCGTTCGCGAGCGCCATCGTGGTCTCGGCCAGTCCCTCGCGCGGGACGACGCGCTGCACGAGCCCGATCGAGCGCGCCTCCTCGGCCCCGACCCGGCGCCCGGTGAAGATCAGCTCTTTCGCGCGCGACACGCCGATCCGAGGCGTCAGCAGTTGCGTCCCGCCGCCTCCCGGCACGATCCCAACGCGTGTCTCCGGCAGGCCGAACAGCGAATCGTCGCTCGCCACGATCAGATCGCACGACAGCGCCAGCTCGAACCCTCCCCCCAGCGCGAAGCCGAACACCGACGCGATCGTGGGCACGGGAACCGCACGGATCGAATCGAACAGCGAACGCATCAGGACCCGGTTCCGCAGCCAGCCGGCGTCATCGAGGGCGCTGCGCTCCTTGAGGTCGGCGCCGACGCAGAACGCCCGGTCGCCCTCCGCCTCGAGGATCAACGCCCACGTCTGGTGGTTCGCCGCGGCCGCGAGCACCGCGCCGGCGAGCTCGTCGGCCATCTCACCGTCGATCGCGTTGAGCGACCCCGGACGCGCGAGCGTCACGACGGCGACGTGACCCTCGAGGCGGCGTCGAACGTGCGGCATGGCGCATTACACACCACTCGGGGCGCCGAGCGCACCGCGGTGCCGCGGCGTGCCTCCCCGGGGCGGGCTTCCGGGGAGACACGCGCGGCACCGGGTCACCGGTGAAGGCCGCTCGATCCAACTGGTCGGCCGGCCCCCTCCGGGTTCAGCAGGCTTGGTTGATCGTGGTGGCGGAGAAGTCCGGGAAGCCCGGGTTCGGCGGGAAGTCACCGAACACACCCTGACCGTTGAAGCCGCCGTCGATCGTCGCCTCGACGTTGGCTAGGAGGCTACCTCCGTCCCGCACGCCGGGTGGGTTCGGCGGGTCGCCCCCGTACGTGCTCGCGTCGATCCATCCGCGCGCGTGGACGATGTTGCCCGGAGCCGGAGCGCCTTGCGTGATCAGGGTGATCCGGCCCTTGTAGATCGTGAGGCCGTTGGCCAGGCTGCTGAGCTGGATGTTCGCCCTGAGGACGCCGCGCTCGGTCGTCCGGTTGATCGTCCAGACCACCTTCGACACCTTGAGCGAGCCCGTGAGGTTGTAGTCGGTCGAACCGGGAGTCGCGTCGACCTCGCCGCCCTCCCACTTGCCGCGGAACGTCGTGTAGTTGATCCCGTCCTCGCCGGGGCAGCTCTTGTCCTTGAACTTCCCGATCGGGTCGAGCACGAACGTCGCGTTCGCGCGGTCCACCTCCGGGGTCCCGACGGCCATCGCGAAGGTCACCCCGAGCGCCGTGAACGCGAGCACGAGGATCACGACGATGGAGATACGCCGCATATCTGCCTCCTTTCGATCGGAGCCTCGCGAGCCGGTCGTGTGGCGATCGGCAGGCCGGCTCCAGGCCTGGTGTTCGGGTTCGGTGAGCGCGGCGGGCGCCGGCTCCGACGCCGGTCACCGAGACGAACGGTTCGAAGCGTAGGAGCGACTCCGGCCGCCGCCTAGCGGGATTCCCCTAGACGCCTCATCGCGAGGCCCTGCGGGCTCAGACCGGTGGGACGCCGTGGCGGCGTTCGCTGAACGAACGGTCCTTCGTCGACGCCTGCGCGAGGCGCCTCCCGAGCTCGGCCCGGAGGTCGTCGGGCTGGATGACGGCGTCGACGACGTTCTCGGACGCCAGGTGCACCAGGTCGATGTCATCCTCGTAGTCGCGGCGCTTCCCGGCGACGAACGCGTCGCGCTCGCCGGGGTCCTCGATCGCCTGGATCCTGTTGAAGAAGACGGCGTTGATCGCCGGCTCGGGGCCCATGACCGCGATCCGCGCGGTCGGCAGCGCGAGCGTCGCATCGGGTTCGAACCCCGGCCCCGCCATCGCGTAGAGCCCTGCGCCGTAGGCCTTCCGGACGATCACGCTGATCTTCGGGACTGTCGCCTCGCTGACGGCGGTGATCAGCTTCGCGCCGTGCCGGATGATCCCCTGGCGCTCGACGGCGCTGCCGATCATGAACCCGGGCACGTCGGCCAGGAACACGAGCGGGATGTTGAACGCGTCGCAGAGCCAGACGAACCGCGCGACCTTGTCGGAGGAGTCGACGAACAGCACCCCGCCCAGGTGCGCGGGCTGGTTCGCAACGACGCCGACGGAGTGGCCCTCGAGCCGTGCGAGGCCGGTCACGACCTCCTTCGCGAAGTCCGGCTTGATCTCGAAGAACGAACCCTCGTCGACGATGCCGGCGATGAGCGCGTACATGTCGAACGGCTTCGATTCGTCCTCGGGGACCAGCGAGGCCAGCGACCCCTGGTACGCAGCCGGTTTCGCCTCAGCGACCGGCGCCGCGTCGCGCCACGACCGCGGGAAGTACGACAGGTACGCGCGCGCGGCCTCGATCGCGGCCTTGTCGTCGGCCACGCAGAGGTCTCCGCAGCCCGAGACCTCGCAGTGCATCCGGGCCCCGCCCATCTCCTCGAGCGTCACCTTCTCGCCGATCACCTCCTCGGCCATGCGCGGCGAGCCGAGGTACATCGACGCGTTCTTCTCGACCATGAAGACCACGTCGCAGAAGGCGGGGATGTACGCGCCGCCGGCCGCAGAGGGACCGAACAGGCAGCAGACCTGGGGGACACGGCCGGACGCTTGGACCTGGTTGTAGAAGATCTTCCCCGCGCCGCGCCGGCCCGGGAACAGGTCAACCTGGTCCGTGATCCGCGCGCCGGCCGAGTCGACCATGTAGACGATCGGGATCGAACGCTTCCGCGCCACTTCGATCACCCGGATGATCTTCTCGACGGTCCTCGCGCCCCACGAGCCGGCCTTGACCGTCGGGTCGTTCGCCATCACGGCGGCAGGGCGACCGTGGATGCTGCCCACGCCGGTGACGACGCCGTCGGCCGGAAGGTCGCCCGCCAGCGCGTTCGCCAGCAGGCCGTCCTCGGCGAACCCGTCGGCGTCGTCCAGGAGGAGCCGGAGGCGCTCGCGGACGAACAGCTTCCCCTGCTCGGCGAGCTTGGCGTGGTACTTCTCGTCGCCGCCGGACGCGGCCCGGCGCATCGCCTCGGTCAGGCGCGAGGCCGCGGCCGCCCCGTCGGGTTCGGACGTCATCGCACCGAAGTCTAGCCCCGGGTGTCGCCGGAGTCCGCGGTGCCGCCGCGAAGGGAGAGAGGGAAAGGCCGGGACGGCCGCGGAACCGGGACAGGGCAGGCCGACGGCAGGCGCGGACGGGGGCGGACGGACGCGGAGCACCGACAGGGGCGGCGGGCGGGGCGGAGGCGGGGGGCAGGGGCGGCCCGAGGGGCGCAGGACGAAGCGAACCTTCGGACGAGCGGCAGCGTCCGGCGAGCTTCGCTCGGGTCGTCGGTCGAGCACCTCAACCGCCACGTGAAGTCGCGCTCCGCCGAACCGGGTGGTGCTGAGCTCCGAGCGAGCGTGATCGCGCCGAAGTACACGGTAGGGACCGCTGCATAGATCACGAGGCTCGCCGTCGGCGGCCCGAGCGATCGTGAACGCGATCGCGTAGGCGATACCCGAACCGCCGCGAAGATGGCCCCTGTCCACCGCGACCGGGCGTCCATCGGTGCGAACGGTAGATGCGACCGTCCGGTCGCGTAGGTCCAGATGATCAGTCGCAACCCCGCGATCGCCATGAGTAGGATCCCGTACATCCTGAGCGCGACCGGATCGCTCTGATAGCGCGAGAGGAGCGGGGCTCCGGATGGCATGATGCAGAACGGCAGCAGGTACAGGACGTTGAGGCACACGAGCGCCCGGTCGGTACGGCGGATCTGCGAGAACAGGTCGCGATGTCCAGCCCATGCGATCGCGACGACCACGAAGCTGATGAGGAACGCGAAGAACGATGGCCGCACCTCCCGCATCGCGTCCGCGAGCGAATTGCCCCCGGTGAGCTCCGGTACGTGGATCTCGAGAGAGAGGTCCTTATGAGCGACGAACCTCTGCGACGGAGGTGATCGCCATCAAGGAACGCGGGCAGGAGATCGGCGAACGAGGCCCCCGATATCCAACGGTCTCGAGATCGCCCTACCTGACGGTTGACGAGCGGATCGCTCGAGGCAAGGCTGCACGAGCAGAGATTCAGCGGTCGGCCCACGCTGTGTTCGAGCCCGGCAAGGATCGGCCGGACCCCGTCGCATTCCTCGAAGAGCAGGCGGCAACCCGCGTGCCCGATCTGGTCCCCATCCGCTACGGGAGGATGCTCGTCTCGCCGTTCACCTTCTACCGGGGCGCCGCCCTCATCATGGCCGCCGATCTTGCGGGCACACCAACGATTGGCCTGCGCACCCAGCTCTGCGGGGACGCGCACCTCTGCAACTTCGGTGTGTTCGGCTCGCCTGAGCGGAACCTTGTCTTCGACGTGAACGACTTCGACGAGACGCTGCCCGGGCCATGGGAATGGGACGTCAAGCGGCTCGCGGCAAGCCTGGAGATCGCCGGCCGCAACAACCAGTACACGAAGGCCGAGCGCCGAGATGTCGTGCTGGCCGGAGTTCGCGAGTACAGGACTTCGATGGCAAAGTTCTCCCACTTCTCCAACCTCGAGCTCTGGTACCTGCACCTCGAGGTCGAGTCCCTCCTTCCTCAGTTGCAGGCCCGGTTGGATCGAAAGCGGGTCAAGGCTTTGGAGAAAGACGTTGCCAAGGCGCGGACCCGAGACAGCGTCCGGACGTTCGCGAAGCTCACGGAGTCGCAAGGGGAGGAGCCGCGGATCGTGAGTGATCCTCCCTTGATCGTCCCGATCGACGAGCTGTTGCCGCAAGGAACGAGCCGAGAGGACGTGATCGAACAGCTACTGAAGATCATCCACGGATACCCCAAGACCCTGGAGAACCATCGCCGTCACCTGCTCGAACAGTTCCGCTTCGTCCACGCCGCTCGAAAAGTCGTCGGCATAGGAAGCGTTGGGACCAGAACGTGGATCGCACTCCTCCTCGGAAAGGACAACCAGGATCCCTTGTTCCTGCAGATGAAAGAAGCGGAGGAATCGGTTCTCGAACGCTTCGTCAGGAAGAGTGCCTACGGCAATCACGGGCAGCGGGTCGTCGCGGGACAGAGGCTCATGCAGGCTACCAGCGATATCTTCCTGGGGTGGCAGCGCGTCAGTGAACCCGATGGGCTGCAGCGCGATTACTACGTGCGCCAACTGCGAGACATGAAGGGATCGGTCGAGGTCGAAACCATGCTGCCCGATGCGATGGTGATCTACGCTCGGCTATGCGCCGGGACGCTTGCTCGTGCACATGCGAGATGCGGCGACCGAATCGCGATCGCCGCCTACATGGGCAAGAGCGACGCATTCGATCGCGCCGTCGCGGAGTTCTCCGTGGCCTATGCCGACCAGAACGAGCGCGACTACGAGCGACTGGCTGCGGCGGTCAAGAGGGGGCAGATCAAGGCGGAGCCCGGGCTCTAGAGCTGATACACCTCCTGTAGCTCCACCACCTGAGGCCGTGGCTCTGGCATGAAGGAGCCGGTGAGCCCTCTACGCGGGAGGTGATCATGGGCTACATCGGAGGAAGCCTGCAGCAAGCGTTCGTCGGATGGGCAAGCTCGACGACGCGCTCGATCGCCTCTCGATCGCCGGCGAGGAACGGGACTGGCTCCGGGCGCGTCTGGCGCCTTTGCTCGGCGTGGGTGATGCGAGCGACGCTGGGGATCGCGACGAGCTCTTCACGGCTTGGCGCAGGTTCCTCGAGGAGATCGCGCTGCGGAACCCCCTGGTGCTGGCGTTCGAAGACCTCCACTGGGCGGACCCGACGATGCTGGCGTTCGTCGAGCACCTCGTGGACTGGTCGACCGGCGTACCGATCCTCGTCGTGTGCTCCGCACGACCAGAGCTGTTCGAGCGCGAATCGAGCTGGGGCGGCGGCAAGCGGAACTCCGCGACGATCGCGCTGCCGCCGCTCTCGGAAAAGGACATCGCTCGCCTGATCGCCGCGCTGCTCCAACAGACCGCGTTGCCCGCCGAGGTGCAGACCGCGCTGCTCGAGCGAGCGGGCGGGAACCCGCTGTACGCCGAGGAGTTCGTCCGGATGCTGATCGATCGCGGCATCCTCGAGCGGCGCGGTTCGTCGCTGCGGATCGAGGTGCCTGCGGCGGGCATCCCGATCCCCGAGACGGTGCATGCGCCGATCGAGGCCCGGCTCGACACGCTGCCGCCGGATCGGAAGGCACTGCTGCAGGACGCGTCGGTCGTCGGCAAGGTGTTCTGGTCGGGGGCGCTCGCGGCGATGGGCGACGTGGACGAACGCTCCGTCCGCGACGGGCTGCACGAGCTGGCCCGTAAGGAGCTGGTGCGCGCGACGCGAACCTCTTCGGCCCGAGACGAGGCCGAGTATTCGTTCTGGCACGCATCGGTGCGTGACGTCGCGTACGGACAGATCCCTCGGGCCGAACGCGGCCTGAAGCACCAGGAGGCCGCCGCGTGGACGGAGGCCCTGGCCGGCGACCGGGTGGCCGACCACGCCGAGTTCGTCGCGTTCCACTATGAGCGCGCGCTCGAGCTGGCCGTGGCGACGGGTCACGAGACGGACGCGACGATCCGGGCCTCAGCGGCGCGCTTTCCTCGAGCTCGCTGGGGATCGGTCCGGGGCGCTCGACGTCCGGAAGGCCGCCGACTACTACCGACGGGCCGAAGTAGCGCTCCCCGAGGGGGATCGTCACCTTCCGGTGCTGCACGTCAAGGCAGTGGAGGCTGCCGCCGACCTTGGCGAAGCGTCGGGTGAGCAGGTCTCCGGCGCGTACGAAGGCGCGATCGCGGCGCTCCGAGCCGCGGGGCGAGACGCGCGCGACCGGTCACGTGCTCGAACGGTTCAGCGCGTGGTTGCGAACCGCTGGACAGTCGGAACGATCGGAACGCGCGAACGACGAGGCGATCGATCTGCTGGAGCCGCTCGGGAAGACCTGGGAGCTGGCGGCCGCGTACGCGGACAAGGCCGGGAACAGCATGCTCGTCGGTCGTGTCGACGAGTGGGAGCGATGGACGGAGCGCGCGCTGGAGCTCGCCGAGGAGCTGGGGCTTCCGCGGATACAGCAGCGGACGATGCAGTACCGGGGACTGATCAGGATGTTCCACGGCGACGTCGACGGACTCGATGACGTGGCGGAAGCGGTGCGGCTCGGATCCGAGCAGGGCCTCGGCCAGGAGACGGCGAGCGCCTACATCAACCTCGCGGACTGGACGTGCCGGACGCGAGACGCCGCCGCGGGCCTGGACATCTACGGCCGGGGCATCGCGTTCGCGGAGGCTCACGGGCTCGGCAGCATGGCGATGTGGCCACGCGCCGAGCGCACGTGGCCCCTGTTCGACCTCGGCCGCTGGGACGACGCGGTGGAGGAAGCGGAGCAGGTGCGGCGCTGGTTCCCCGGCCGCGGGAAGGGAACGCAGTTCGTGATGGCGATGAACCAGCAGATCCACGTGTTCGCCTGGCGAGGGGAGGTCGAACGCGCGGCCGAGCTGATCACGGATGCGCTGCCCGCGGCGCGCAGGATCGGGGACATCCAGGTGATCCGGCCCGCGCTCACGGCGGCGGCGCGTCTGGCCGCGCTCCGTGGCGACGCCGCCGCGGCACGCGCGTTGCTCGACGAGCTGGCGGACGAGCTGGACCGCGCGGCCGGGTACTCCCGGAGCTACGGGATGCTGGACGGCGTCCTGGTCGCGGTCGGCATCGGCGACGTCGTGCTCGCGGAACGGCTCGCCGAAGGGTCGAACGTGCGGTTCCCCCAGGGAAGGCTGGTCGTGTCCACCAGCGGGGCGCTCGTGGCCGAGGCGCGCGGGCGGCACGCGGACGCGCTGGCGGAGTTCGCAGACGCGGCCGAGGGCTGGTCGGATCTTGGACACGTATTCCAGGAGGCGATCGCGCGGCTAGGCGCCGCGCGCTGCCTGTCGGCGCTCGGACGGCACGGTGACGCCGCCGCGCAGGCGAGCCGCGCGGCGCGGACGTTCGACATGGTGCGCGCGCCCCGCGCCGTCGGCCGAGGCGCATGGGCTGACCGAACGGATCACGCAGGCCGGCGGCTGAACCCGCTCGGGCGCCGGCGCCGGTCCGCCGAACCGTGCCGCTCGGCCCGGACGGAGCGGGGCCGATGACCCCTGACCGACGTGGGCGGACGTTCCAGTCTCGATCCGACGAGTGGGCGTGACCGAGGGAGGGCGGCAGCCATGGAAGCGGAACCTGGCGCCAGCGGCGAATCGATGCGCGCGACGAGCGAACCCCGTGAGGTCAGGCGGAGACACCTTCGCTTGGTCCACAGCCACACCGCCGTGATCGAGGCGTCCGCCGCCGACGCGAGGATCCGGCGCCCGGGCGGTGCCGTGGCGCTGGCGGTGCTGAACGTCGTCGAGGGCATCGGCGGCCTGGTCGGCTGCGCGATGCTCGTGAGCCATCCGAACGGCACCACGGAGTGGCCCGTCTCGTGGCTGGATCGCTTCCCCTTCCACACGTTCACGATCCCCGGACTGGTGCTCGGTACGGCCATGGGCGCCGCGCCGATGATCGTCGCCTACGGACTGTGGAGACGACCGGTCTGGAGCTGGACGCGCCCGCTGGTCGGGTGGACCGGCCGGCACTGGTCGTGGGTCGGCGCAGTCCTCATCGCGGCCGCGGTGATCCTGTGGATGGCGATCGAACTGACGCTCACCCCGATCCGGAGCGCGCCGCTGCAGATCACGATCGGCGCGATCGGCATCGCGATGGCCGTCCTGGTGGCGCTCCCGAGCGTCAGGCGCTGGTACGCGGAGCGGTAGTCAGTCCTCGACCTCGAACACGCGCTTCGCCTTGCCGACCTCGGAGCGCGGGATCGAACCCGGGGGGCCGCATTCGACCTCCACGCGGATCCGCAGGCGCCCGGCGAGGCGCTCGCGGAGGCGGTGTTCGACCTCGTGCCGCAGCGGAACGTCCTCCGCCGAAGCGAGTTCGGTCTTGACCGTCAGCTCGGCCATCGTGCCGCGGCGGTCCACCCAGATCTGGTACTGGCCAACGAGCGCCGGGTCCTCCAGCACCACGGCCTCGATCGCCGAGGGGAACACGTTCACGCCGCGGATCACGAGCATGTCGTCGGTGCGGCCAGACAGCCGCGCGATCCGTCGGTGCGTCCGCCCGCACGGGCACGGTTCGTCGACGAACCGGGTCACGTCGCCCGTGCGGTACCGCAGGACCGGCATGGCCTCCTTCGTCAGCGTCGTCAGGACCAGTTCGCCCGTCCCGCCGTCCGGGACGGGCGCGCCCGTGTCCGGGTCGACGATCTCCGGGAAGAAATGGTCATCGAACACGTGCATCGCGCCCTTGCCCTCGCGGCACTCCATCGCGACGCCGGGGCCGATCACCTCGGACAGCCCGTAGATGTCGCACGCATCGATCCCGCCCCACGCGTCCTCGAGCTTCGCGCGGAACGCATCGGACCAGGGTTCGGCGCCGAACACGCCGTAGCGCAGCGCCGAACGCAGCCGATCCATCAGCCCGTCCTCGACCGCGCGTTCGGCCAAGAGCATCGCGAACGACGGCGTCGCGCACAGGCCGTTCGCGCCCAGGTCCGCCATCAAGGAGACCTGGAAGCCGGGGTTCCCGCCGGAGGCCGGCACGGCCGTGGCGCCCAATCGTTCGACGCCGTAGTGCAGGCCGAGGCCGCCCGTGAACAGCCCGTATCCGTACGCCACGTGGACCACGTCGTCGGGCCGGCCGCCGGCGCACGCGATCGAGCGGGCGTTCACCTCCGCGAACACGCCGATGTCTGACGCGGTGTACGCGACGACGGTCGGCTTGCCCTTCGTCCCGGACGACGCGTGCACGCGGACGCAGTCGGCCAGCGACACCGCGAGCATCCCGTACGGGTACGTCTCGCGCAGCTCGGCCTTGACCGTGAACGGCAGGGCGCCGATGTCGTCGACCCCGTGGATCGCGCCGGGGTCCACGCCGGCCAGCTTCGAACGCCAGTAGGGCGACTCCGCGGCGGCCAGCCGCGACACCAGCGCCGTCAGGCGCTCGGACTGCGCGGCCCGGCGTTCATCGGAGGATGCGGCCTCGATCGCTGGCTGCAGCATCGCTCACGCATCCTGCGCCGAACGATCCGCGACCAGCAACCAGCAGTCGCGCCGGGAGCCCTCGTACGGCTCGTGCCCGGGGAGCACGCGGAGCTTCCGCATGTCGGCCTTCTCGAACGCGCGCACCGACCGCGGGTTCTCGACGCGTGGGTCGGCGTAGACGGCGACGGCGTCGCGCTCGGCGAAGAGCCAGTCGACGAACGCCCGGATCGCGCGCGACCCGAGGCCCGTTCCCCACAGCGCCGGCTCGCCCACGAACAGGTCGATCCCGAAGCGACGACGCCGATCGGACGGAGGGACGGCGAACAGCTTCGCCTCGCCTTCGTCCAGATCCGCCAGCGCGTAGAACTGGAGGAACCCGATCGGCCGCCCGTCCCGCAGCAGGAGGGTCGGGAAGGCCGGCCCCCGGTGGATCCGTTCGGTGTACTTCGCGCGCAGCGCATCGGGCGACCGCGGCCGATCGCGGCCCCCGAAGTGGCGCGCGACCTCGTCGTCGGCGAGCCAGCCCGCCACGACCGCGTGATCGTCGTCGGCGTCGCGCATGAACCGGAACGACAGTTCGCCGTCGACGGCGAACGGAGCCGCGTCGCGGTCCTCAGGCACCGTCGCCGGGCGGCGCGTCCTCCCGAGAGCGGACGTCCGACCCCATCGCGTGGAAGCCGCCGTCGACGTGCACGATCTCGCCCGAGATGCCGGACGACCAGTCCGACAGCAGGAACGCGACCGCCCGTGCGACCGGCGACGGATCCGTCACGTCCCAGCCGAGCGGCGCCCTCGTCTCCCAGATGTTCGCCAGGTCCTGGAACCCGGGGATGCCCTTCGCCGCCATCGTGCGCAGAGGGCCAGCCGAGACCAGGTTCACGCGGATCGCGTGGTCGCCCAGGTCGCGGGCCAGGTAGCGCGTGACGGCCTCGAGGCCGGCCTTCGCGACGCCCATCCAGTCGTAGAGCGGCCACGCCTGCGTCGCGTCGAAGTCCAGCCCGACGATCGCGCCGCCGCCGGCGGCCTTCATCAGCGGCAGCAGACCGGCCGCGATCGCCTTGAGCGAGTAGGCGCTCGTCTGGAAGGCCGTTGCGGCGCTCTCCCACGGAGTGTTGAGGAAGTTCCCGCCGAGCGCGTCGGTCGGCGCGTACGCGATCGCGTGGAGGAACCCGTCGACCCGCCCCCACCGCGAGGCCAACTCGGACGCGACGGACTCGATCTGCGACGGCTCGTTCGCGTCCATCTCCAGCACGTCGGGTGGATCGGGCAGCCGCCGGGCGACCTTCTCGGTCAAGCTCATGGCCCTGCCGAAGCCCGTGAGCACGATCTCCGCGCCCTGCTCCTGCGCGACCTGAGCGGAGGCGAACGCGATGCTCTGCGGCGTCAGGACGCCGGTGATCAGCAGCTTCTTGCCCTCCAGCAGCATGGGCCGAAGTCTACCCGCGGGCGGGCAAGCGTCGGCATCCGGGATCCGCCGGGGCCCGCCGTTCGACCCGGACGGGCGGTGACCTTCGCCCGCCCCGGATGCTCGCCCGTGCGCTATATCCTCTCCGTGATGGTCACGAAGACCTCCGGGACGCCCGCAGCGGGCCCGGAAGCCGTCGCGAAGCGCGTCGGGACCCTTCCTCGAAGGTTCCTCGCCGACGGCGTGAACGGGCTCGCGGCCGAGTGGGAACTGCGCATCGACGACCGACCGTTCTCGGTCTCGGTGATCGAAGGCGAGTGTCACGTGCGCGAGGGCCCGGCGCTGGCGCCCTCCGTCGTCATCTCGACCGACGGCGAGACCTGGCTCGCGATGGACGAGGGTTCGATGCTCGGCACCCAGGCGTTCCTCGACCGCCGCCTCCACGTCCGTGGGAACCTCGACTTGGCCGTTCGCCTCCAGACGATGTTCAAGCCCTACGGGCGGCCGGTCCGCAGCACCGACATGCGTGTCTTCGACGTCGATGCCGACGGCGTTCGGCTGTCGTGCTACGCGGTCGGTCGCGGCGAGCCGGTGCTGATGCTGCACGGGCTGGGCGGCACGAAGATCTCGTGGCTGCCGTTGATCTCCGCGCTCGGGTCCGAGCACCGGCTCCTGGCCCCGGACTTCCCTGGCCACGGCGAGTCCGAGAAGCCGAGGGGCGTGGACTTCTCGCCGCGGTACTACGCGCGGGTGATCCGCACGATGATGGACGCGGTCGGGATCGAACGCGCGGCCATCGTGGGGAACTCCATGGGCGGACGGGTGGCGCTGGAGATGGCCCTGCGCTCGCCCCACCGCGTCGGGCCGCTCGCCCTCCTCGACCCGGCCGTCCCGGGCTTCCGCTGGCGCTACGTCGCCGGGTTCACCAGGGTGGTGCCGACCGAGTTCGGCGGGGTATCGCTGCCGATGCGGCGCAGGTGGGCCGAGGTCGCGGTCCGTCGCCTCTTCGCCGACCCCAGCCGGCTGCCGCCCGAGGCCGTGGAGTCCGCGGCGTCGGAGTTCCTGCGGATCTACGCGGACCCGGCGGCCCGGATGGCGTTCTTCGCCTCGCTCCGGCACATCGTGACCGAACGCCCGGGGCCGTTCTTCGCGTCGATGCGGCGCGTCCGGCAGCCGGCGCTGGTGCTGTTCGGCGACCACGACCGCCTGGTGCCGCCGCGGCTCGGTTCCGAGCTCGCGTCGCACCTGCCGGACGCGGAGCTGCACTTCCTGCACAACGTTGGCCACGTGCCGCAGTTCGAGGCGACGGAGCAGACGCTCGACCTGATGCTGCCGTTCCTGGCGCGAGCCGGCCAGCGCGACCACTGACGCGACGCGAGCCTCAGGCCCGCTCGATCGCGGCCCGGTACACCTCGAGGGTGGCCGCGTCGAACAGCACGAACCGAACGAGCTCGACGGGCGTCGCCGAGCGCGACGCCTCGCGGACGGCCGCGACCGCGATGGGCGCGGCCAGGTCGGCCGGGTAGCCGTACGCACCCGTCGAGATCGCCGGGAACGCGACACCCCGTGCACCGAGCTCCGCCGCCACGCGGAGCGACGCCGTGTGGCAGCTCGCCAACAGGTTCGCGCGGTCTTGTGACGCCGAGTAGACCGGCCCGACCGTGTGGATCACCCACCGCGCCGGCAGGTCGCCCGCGGTGGTCGCGACCGCCTGTCCGGTCGGCAGGCCGTCGGGGTAGCGATCCGCCCGCAGGGCCCGGCACGCGGCGAGGATCGCCGGCCCACCGCGACGATGGATCGCGCCGTCGACGCCGCCGCCCCCGAGCAGCGTCCGGTTCGCCGCGTTCACGATCGCGTCGACCTGCTGGTCCGTGATGTCGCCCTCGACCGCCCCCAGCCGCATCGCCATAGGATGCCTGACGCGATGGACGAACCGCATCGAACGTCGGCGCGTCGCACGGGCCACCGCGGGCCGCCGCTGTGGATCCCGCTGGTGATGGCCCTGGTCCTGCACTCGATCGTGGTCGGCCGGTTCGTCGCGGCGTTCGGGACGGAAGGCGCCACAGCCGCCACGACCGGCACCGCCACCGAGCCATCGATCACCGCCGTCGCGACGACGGCGAGCGGCGCCCCGACCCAGGCCCCGTCGGTGGCCGGCCTCCCGGCGTGCAGCGTCGACGATCTGCCGGCGCCCGACGCCGGCTACGACGGGTGGGCTCGGACGCTCGTCGACACCGCGTTCCGGCTGCCCGCGACGTACCAGCCACCGGACCTCGACTCCGTCGAAGAGGCCGGCTTCGAGAACGACGCCCTCCTCGTGCGCTCGTTCGTCCTGCCGGGCCTGAGCGCGTTGCGGGACGCGGCGGAGGACGCCGGGCACCCGATCGGGCTGATCGCGGCGTTCCGCAGCTTCACCGTCCAGAAGGACCTGTTCGACCGCCGGATCCAGAGCCTCGGCCCGGAGGGGGCGCTCGACCGCACCGCGCAGCCCGGGCACTCCGAGCATCAGCTCGGGACGACGATCGACGTGGCCGCCCTCGGCGCGAAGGACGTCACGCAGGGCTTCGGTTCGACGCCGACCGGCCGGTGGCTCGCCGAGAACGCCTACCGCTTCGGGTTCGTGCAGAGCTATCCCCGGGGGAGGTCCGGGGTGACGTGCTACGCGTACGAGCCGTGGCACTACCGGTACGTCGGCAGGACCGAGGCCGAACGCGTCCACGCGTCCGGCCTGACGCTGCGCGAGTTCCTCTGGCGCGAGGACCATCCCGCCGGCTGACGCCACGGTCGCGGGTCGCCGGTGCCGAGCGCGCCACATGTTCGCCACGCGCTGTCGATACGATGGGTCCCCGTCATGCAGAGCCGTCGCGACAAACCCCCGGCGCGTCGACGGCCGCAGCGGCTCCGGTTCTCGTCGTTGATCGTGGTCCTGGCCATCCTGACCGCCGCGGTCTGGGCTTGGCGAACCGATGGCTTCGGACTCTTCGGAGACCAGGGAACCGCGCAGGCCGGGTCGAGCACGTCCTCCGCGGCGCCGTCCGTCAGCACCGGTGGATCCACGCCGGGACGCTCCGTCCCGTCGGGGGCCTCGCCGGCCACGGCGGCCACCACCCCCGGCCCGATCAACACGAAGTACGCCGGCCTGACGACGTTCCGCGGCAACGCCACCCGTGACTACTACGGCGAAGGTCCGGTCCCCACCCACCCGGTGGTCCGCTGGCGCGCGCCGAAGAGCGGGGGCTACTGCGGGACCTCCTCGAACCTCGGCGTCACGAAGGTCTGGTGCGGGACGGGGTGGACCGGTCAGCCCAACGTGATCGAGCACCCGAACGGGTCGATCGAGGTGCGCGAGGGCGCGTACGACGGCCATTACCACTTCCTGAACGGCAGGACCGGCAAGCCGTATCGGCCGGACCTGGTCACCGGCGACCTCGCGAAGGGCTCGGCGACCAGCGACGCCGACGGGTACCCGCTCTACTACGCGGGGTCGCGCGACAACGACTTCCGGATCGTGGCGCTCGACCGGAACGGCGGGAAGCCGGCCGTGCTGTGGTCGTACAACTCCAGGTCGAACCCGCACCTCGTCTGGAACGACGACTGGGACGGCGCCGCGCTGCAGGTCGGCGACTACCTGATGGAAGGCTGCGAGAACTCGTGGTTCTACATCTGGAAGCTGAACCGCCACTACGACGCGAACGGCCTCGTTCAGGTGGACCCGCAGCTGAAGATGCTGGTGCCGGGCTACGACAGCCAGCTGCTCGACGACCTCGGCGACCAGGACGTCTCGATCGAGAACTCCGTCGCCTACGACGCGAACCGGGGCGTCGTGTACTTCGCGAACTCCGGCGGCCTCGTCCAGGGCTGGGACGTCAAGGGCATCCTGGACGGCGGCTCGCACTACGAGCGCGTCTTCCGGTTCTGGGACGGCGACGAGACCGACGCCTCGATCGTGGTCGACGCGGACGGTTCGCTCTACGTCGGCCGCCACGCGTCGTTCAACGTGCCGACCCGGCCGCAGACGCGCGACCACCAGGTCGGGAGCCTGATGAAGCTGGACCCGACGAAGCCGAACGACCCCGTCGTGTGGTCGGTGCAGCTCGGTGGGTTCGAACCGGACGGCGGGATCCTGGGCACGCCCGCGCTGTACAAGGGCGTGGTGTACACGACGTGGACCGAAGGGGGCGTCGCGGCGATCGACGCCACGACGGGCGACATCCTGTGGAGGAAGGAACTGCACGGGCCCACGTGGTCCTCGCCCGTGCCGATCGACGACCGCCTGATCGTCGCCGACGGCGGCGGCGGGCTGAACTGTTTCGACATCTCGGAGCCGCGCCGTGAGCCGAAGCTCCTGTGGCACGTCCAGCTGTCCTCGAGCACGATCGAATCGACCCCGGCCGTCTGGCACGGCTGGATCTACGTCGGCTCCCGGGACGGCGGGATCTACGGCGTCGCCGACCCCGCGGCCTGAGCGCTCACCCGGGCGGTTCGCCCGCGCCGAACTCCTTCGCCGCTTCGCCGAACCACTTCATGTGCTTGTTCAGCTGCTCGCCGGTGATGGCTCCGAGCACGCCGAAGTTCTCCACCACGATCTGCGCGCGGACCGCCATGCGTTGGAAGTCGTCCTCGTAGCGGATCTTGCTGAGCTCCTCCCGCTCGCCGCGGACGAGGAAGAACCCCTCGAGGTCGCCGCCGTGCGGCTCGAGGAAGAACGGTTCGACGGAGAACACGCGCCCCGCGACGACCAGGCTCGTCAGGTACTTCAGCGACTGGCCGAACACCCGGACGCTCTCCCGCTCCTTCCCGCTCGGGGTCGCGCCCCACCTGATGAACAGTGCCGAGTCCATGCTGGCCTCCGATCCGGTCCGATCCCGCGAAGCGGTGCTGAAGCATCCCACCCGATGGGGGCCCGCTTCAAAGCGGTAGGCTGCCCGGCGAGATGGCTCCCCTCGCGCCAGGAGCCGCCGCGCCGCGGATCGAGGGCGTCGACCTCGACGGCCGGCCGGTGGCGCTGTTCTTCTATAAGGTCACCTGCCCTGTCTGCCGGATGGCCGCGCCGAAGGCCACGGTCCTGTCGGAGGCGTATCCCGGCCGGTTCGTCGGTATCGGGCAGGACCCCGAAGCGGCGCTCCAGGGGTTCGCGGCGGAGCATGGTGTAGGGTTCGGTTCTATCCCGGATCCTGCGCCGTATCCGGCGTCGGATGCGTACGGGATCGAGACGGTCCCAACGCTGTTCGTGATCGACGGCTCGGGCAGGGTGGTCGACGCGGTGGAGTCGTGGGACCGGGCGGGGTACAACCGGGCGTCTCGCGCGATGGCCGAGCTGACGGGACTGGCGTACGCCGAGGTGTCGAACGCCCGGGACGGGCTGCCCGCGTTCCGGCCCGGCTGAGGTTCTCGGAACGCGGACTAGGCTGGTCCGCTCGCGATCGCGATGGGACACGACGAGGAGGCATCACCATGCGCACCGCAACGGGCAACCGAGGGATGGGAACGGGCGGCTGGCGCGCGCCAGGCGACGGCCAGCGGCCGGCTCGAGCCGGCGTTCGCCGCTCCGCAGCGGCCCTGGCCGCGAGCCTCCTCACCGGCGTGGTCATCGCGGCACTCGCAGCACCGGCGTCCGCGTCGAGCCGCCCCCTGATCGTGCCGGTCGGCCCAGACGGATCCAGCGGGTCGTCGCCGGCGGCCGCACCGTCGGGCGGGGCATCGCCCGCAGCCACCGTGGAGCCCGGCGCGAACGGCAGGGTCGCCTTCGTGAGCGACCGGTACTCCGCGACGCCGAACGTGTTCACGGTCGATCCGACGAACCCGAGCGTCGTGTCGCGGCTCACGTCGTGCACCCCCTCGAAGTGTGCCGGGGGCGCGGTGTCCCCGGCCTGGTCGCCCGACGGACGGCTGATCGCGTTCGTCCGCGGGGCCGACGGCGCAGGCTCGGGGCCCATCTACACGATGTACTCGGGCGGCAGCAACCAGGCGCACGTCGGCTCCTTGGTGGGCGAGTCGCCCACGTGGTCGCCGGACGCGTCGAAGCTGGCCTTCGCGGCGGTCCCGAACGGCGGGCAGAGCGAGGATCTCTTCATCGCCACGTCCGACGGACTCGGGACCCCCGTCGACATCACGAACGACCCATCCTCGCCGGAGCTGCAGCCGGCCTGGTCGCCGGACGGCACGGAGATCGCGTACGTCGCGAACGGACGGGGCGGGACCACCGACGTGTTCGTGGCGAACGCGGACGGGACCGGGAGTCCGCTGAACGTGACCCGGTCGGACGCCGCCGAGGAACACCCCGCCTGGTCGCCCGATGGCACGAAGCTCGCGTTCGACGACGGGACCGGCGTCTCGTACGTCAACGCCGACGGCTCCGGTGGCCTGACGCCGGTGGTTGGCGACGGCGTCATGCCTTCGTGGTCCGGGGACGGCGCGCTGATCGCGTTCTCCACGGCCCGGGACGGCAACCCCGAGATCTATACGACGACGACCGACGGGGTGACCCAGACCCGCGTGACGACGAACCCGGGCGCCGACATCCTTCCCGTCTGGCAGTCGATCCAGGTCACGGTCGCCACCTCGTCGAACGTCGTGCACTTCCGCGAGAGCGTCACGGTGACCGGCCACCTGAACCTGTTTCAGCAGACGCCGAACCTCTCCGTGTCGATCTACAAGACCGTCTTCAAGGGCTCGACGTACCTGGTGGCGACGGGCACGGTCGACGGCAACGGGGACTTCGCGAAGTCCGTGCAGGTCTACGACCGCACGTCGTTCGTGGTGCGGTGGGACGGCGACGCGAACCACCCGCCGTCGCAGAGCGCCCAGCGCATCGTGCAGGTCCAGAGCGTCACGACGGGTGCGCTCTCCGGCTACTACCGTCAGTCGGGGCAGTACAAGCTCTATCACTACACGTCGCGGTGCTCCGGCAAGCAGCACACCGGCTGTCCGGTCTTCACCGTGACCGTCGTGCCGGACGGAACGGGCCTACCGGTCGACTTCACGCTCCAGCAGGTCGTGAACGGGAGCTGGAAGACCATCGGGACGTTCTCGTTCCCGCTCGGGAAGGGAAGCAAGCTGCCCGTCAAGCTCACGTATCCGAACAACGGCGTCATCGGCCATTCGTTCCGGATCATGGCGGCGTTCCAGGGCGACGGCCGGGCGCTCCCGTCGTCCACGGCGTGGTCGTACTTCAAGATCACGACGTGACATGGCGGCCCTGACCGGAGGGCCGGCGCGACCGGCGTCGGACGGGGCCCGCGGCCCGGTGGCCGTCGGCCGTGTTCGGTACACTCCGGCCGTGGCCGTCGTCACGCTCCGGTCCCCGCTCCGAGAGCTCGCGGGTGGGCGTTCGTCCCTGCCCGTCGAGGGAGCGACCGTCGGAGAGGTCGTGGCGCGACTCGAGCACGAATACCCAAGGCTGAACGGCTGGGTGCGCGACGAGACCGGCCGGATCCGAGAGCATGTGAACGTCTTCGTCGGCGGCGAACGCGCCGGCCTGGACACGCCCGTCGGGCCGGCCGATCGCGTCTACGTGTTGCCGTCGATCTCCGGAGGTGCCATGCAGACGCTCGAACGCTCCGCCTCGGTCGCCACGACGTCCGACGACGAACAGGCAGAGCTCCTCGTCGGGACCCGCAAGGGTCTGTTCGTGTTGCGAGGACCCCGCGGCGGCCGGATGGAGATCGCGTCGCGGCAGTTCTCCGGGGTGGTCGCCGAGTTCGCGATGCGTGACGACCGGACCGGACGCTACCTCGCGTCCGTGACGAACGCGTTCCACGGTCCGCGGATCTACTCCACCGACGACCCGACCGGGGAGTGGCAGGAGGCGACCGGCGTCACGTTCCCGGAGGATCAGGACCTCGCCGTCGACCGCATCTGGTGCATCCGCAAGGGCGTCGAGCCGAACGTCCTATGGGCGGGTGTCGCGCCGGCCGCGCTGTTCAAGAGCGAGGACGGCGGCGAGACCTGGCAGCTGAACGAGGCGCTCTGGAACGAACCCAGCCGAACCTCGTGGTCGCCGGGCGCCGGCGGCCTCGCGCTGCACTCGATCTGCGTCTGGCCGGACGACCCGTCGCGCCTGGCGATCGGGATCTCCGCGGCCGGGGTCTGGCTGTCAGAAGACGGCGGCACGTCCTGGCGGCGTGGCAACGAGGGGCTCGTCGCGAGGTACCTCCCCGAGGAGGCGCGTGAGGGCGCGGTCGACCTCTGCGTGCACAACATGCATCGAACCCCGCTCGAGCCGACGACGCTCTACCTGCAGTTCCACGGCGGCGTCTATCGCTCCGACGACGCCGGCGAGTCCTGGCACGACATCGGGGCCGGGACGGGGCTGCCGTCCGACTTCGGCTTCCCCATGGTCGTGGACCCGGGTCGAACCGACCACGCCTACGTGATCCCGCTGGTCGCCGACGCCGACCGCGTCACGCCGGAGGGCCGGCTGCGCGTCTACGAGACCACCGACCGGGGGGCGTCGTGGCGCGCGCTGGGCGATGGGCTCCCGCAGGAGAACGCGTACCTGACGATCCTCCGGCAGGCGTTCTGCCACGACGGCAAGCAGCCGCTCGGGCTGTACTTCGGCTGCGAATCCGGCGAGGTCTTCGGCTCGGTCGACGGCGGGCAGACGTGGTTCCTCGCGGCCGAGCACCTGGCGCCGGTCACCAGCGTGCGGTGTTCGTCCTGACGGAACGGTAAAGCGACTTTACCGTCTAGGCCGGCAGGCCCGCGACGAACGCGTCGAGCGCCGCGTTGAACGCGTCGGGTTCCTCGTAGAAGGGGACGTGGCTCGACGCCTCGAACACCCGGAACGTTGCCCCGGGGATCTGCGACGCGATGTACTCGCCGGCCTTCGGGGACGTCATCTTGTCGTCGCCGCCGAAGAACACGGCCGTCGGCACGCGGATCTGAGGCAGGAACGCCCGGTAGTCGCGGAGGGTCTGGTTCACCAGGATCGTCGACGCGATCGCGGGCGGGCACATCGTGATCTCGTCGGCCATCCATTCCAGGACGTCGTCGGTCGGCTCGTGGACCATGAGCTGCGCGAACTCGGTGGCGATCGCGCGTGGGGCCATCTGGAGCCCGGCGACCAGCTCGGCCAGCATGTCCGGCGAGATCACGCCGAACTCGTAGCCCTCCCAGGCCCAGTCCGACGGCGGCTGGTCGACGACCACGATCCCGGCCACGCTGTCCGGACCATGCGACCGGAGGTACTCCCAGACCACCATCGCGCCCATCGACCAGCCCACGAGGACCGGGCGCTCCACGCCCCGCGCGTCGAACAGCTGCCGAAGGTCGTCCGCATAGTTCTCCACCGTGTGGCCGGACAGCACCTTCTCGGACCGGCCGTGGCCGCGCAGATCGGGGGCGATCATCCGCGCGTTCGCCGAAACGTGTTCGACTTGGCGGTCGAAGAACCGAGAGGTCATCATCACGCCATGGACGAACACGATGGGCCGGCCCTCGCCCTCGTCGACGAGGTGCAGGGTCACGCCGTTCGCCAGCACCTGTTCCGCCACGCTCAGGCCACCCCGAACATGCTCTGGAGCTGGTGGATCCGGCCGAACACCAGCACCGCCCCGACGCCCAGCACGACCACGAACCCGAGGACCATGGAGGCGCGTTTCACGGCGCCGGTGCCGATGCCCTCGCTCGTGTAGCCGAGCACGATGCCCGCGAGGAACCCCCCGACGTGCGCGCGCCAGTCCAGGAACGACGACAGCGAGATGTTGATGAAGAAGTTCAGCGCGAGGATGACCAGGAGGCTCCGCAGGTTCGACTGATGGAAGGGGTTGTCGCGCCGGCGGAAGTTGTAGGCGAGCCAGACGCCGAACAGGCCGAACACGGCGGTCGAGGCGCCGGCGCCGACGGCGAACGGAGACCCGAACACGAAGGCGGCCACGTTCCCGATGAACCCCGTGACGAGGTACATCGCCAGGAACACCCACTTGCCGTAGGCGCGCTCGATCGGCGGGCCCAGGATCGCGAGCGCGTACATGTTGAACGCCAGGTGGATCAGGCCGAGGTGCAGGAACATCGGCGTCACCAGACGCCAGAGCTGCGGGGTGAACGAACCCCGGACGATGTCGCCGTTCGGCAGGACGTGCGCGATGCCTGCCGTCTGGGGTGCGAAGCCGGCGCCGAGCCGGATCAGCTGGGCCTCGTTCCCGGAACCGAACCCGAGCAGCTGACAGGCGCCGGTCACGAGCTCGAGGACGAACACGGCGCCGGTGATGATCAGGAGCGCTCGCGTGACGGGCGTCGCCGCGAGCCCCGTCTGTATTCCGCGCTGCGGCGTGTAGCCGGACTTCTGCTCGGCGGCCAGGCAGTCGGGACACTGGTAGCCGACGGCCGCCGGTCGCATGCAGTCGACGCAGATCGGCTTCCCGCAGCGCGTGCAGTGGACGCCGGTCAGCTGACCGGGATGCCGGTAGCAGGGCTCCATCTGCAGCCCGCCCTCGGCCGACGACGACGTGCTCGGGGGGAGCGGGACGCCGGGCTGTGGGCCGGCGAACCGCGGAGGCTTCGCGGTCGCCTCGGGAGGTCCGCCCGTATCGGGGGTTCCGCCCGACGCGTCATCCATGGGCTCGATGCTACCAGCGGGCCCTGATCAGGTGGCGTGCGCCGGATCCGGGGTGGCGTCCCACCATGTCCAGCGGCCGATGTCGATCGCCACGACCGGGCCCGCCGGCCGAGCCGAGGCGTACCCCGGGTACTTGGCCGCCAGGAGATCGAGCGCACGGGCCGCTTCGTCCCCGTCGGCGACGATCCGCGCACGTCCGGTCGCACGGACCCACCACAGGTTCCGCCAGTCCACGTCGTAGGAGTCGACGACGGCCTCGGCGGCGGAGTTCGCCTCGATGTTGGTCAGGCGAGCGATCCGCGGCGTCGACTTCGGCTTCGCGTCGATGGCCCAGTAGCACGTGTCGCCGTCGACCGCGAAGACGAACGGAACGACGTGCGGCCGGCCGTCCGGACGCACCGTGGCCAGTCGACCGACCCGCGCGTCGGCGAACCGGCGCCTGGCCTCGGCCTCGTTCACGCGCCGGCCGGCCCGGGGAGAGCGCCCTCGAGGGTCAGGAGCGTGACCTTCCTGGACAGCCCGCCGGTGTAGCCACCGAGCCCACCGCCCGCGTGCACCACGCGGTGACAGGGCACCACGATCGGGATCGGGTTCGACCCCAGCGCGTTCCCCGCGGCCCGGGCGCCGCGGGGGCTGCCGGCCTCCGAGGCGATCTCCTTGTATGTGATCACGCGGCCGAACGGGATCCGTTCCGTGGCCTCCAGCACCTTCCGCGTGAACCCGCCGCGGACGAGTGCCATGTCGACGTCCACGTCGAACCAGTGCCGGCGCCCGTCGAAGTACTCGTCCAGCTCGCGGCGAACCTCGTCGGTCTCCGCCGGCGACTCGAGCACCCGCGGCGACACGGTCCGCGCGAGCTCGGCCAGCACGTCGTCCGCCGCCTCGTCCGGGTAGGCCAGGCGGACCAGCCCGCGACCGGTCACGGCCACCAGCAGCGGTCCGAACGGCGAGTCCGCGGAGGCGAAGGCGACGTCGAGGAGCCCCTCGTCCCTGGCCGCCGCGGCCAGTCGCTCCCCGGCCTCGGCCGCGGGCTCGCCGCCCGCGCCGTCGAGGGATGCCCCCAGGCTCCGAAGGTCCCGTACGCTCATCTCGCTCGCTCCTCTCCCATCGATGCCATCGGTCCGTCGAGCGAGCTTCGGAGCCGCTTCAATCCCTGGTGCACGTTCGCCCTCGCGCCGTCCTCGGTGCCGCCCATCACGGCCGCGACCTCGTCGTACGGACGGTCCATGACGTGGCGGAGGACCACCGCCGTGCGCATCCGCTCCGGCAGCGCCCGGACCGCCGCCCACAGCGGGTCCGCCGGGTCGATCGCCTCGAGGTGCGCCGGCACCCCGGCCTCCGCGCGGCCACGGCCGGCCGGCTCGGGAACCTGATCCACGGGCGACGGTCGCCGTGCCGTCGCGCGCCCGGCGTCGATCGCCTTGTTCGCCGCGATCTGCAGGACCCACGCCCGCAGGTTGTCCGCGTTCGCCAGCTTCGGATACGCGCGGAGGGCCGAGAGGAACGTCTCCTGGAAACAGTCGTCGACGTCGTTCGGCCCGACGCTCGCCAGCAGGAACCGGTACACGAGCGTTCGGTGGGCGTCGAAGAACGCATGGAACGGTGGGATCGTAGCGCGCTCGCTCATCGATCGTGGAACGCGCCGGGCGGCGCCCGCGTGAAACGCCGCCCGCCCGGGATCAGACCGGCGGCCACGGATACGGCCTCCGGGAGGTTGGCAGCGGGTAGCGACCCACGCGCGTGAGCCGGTCCGCCCGCGCCGCCGCCGCGTCGACCTCCGGCTCGGACAGCAGGTCGACCATCGTCGTTCGCAGGCGACCGGATCGCAGCTCGCGGGCGACCCTGCGCAGATCGCGGCGGAGCCCGGCCGGGATCGGCTCGTCCGCGAACTCCCAGATCACGGTCCGGAGCTTCGGCTGGGCGTGGAAGCAGACGCCGTGGTCGATGAACCACAGGTCGCCGTCGTCGTCGAGCAGGCAGTGTCCCGACTTCCGGTCCGCGTTGTTCGCCACGACGTCGAACGCCGCGACCGGGGCGAAGTCGGCCAGCCGCTCTCCCCTGAGGGTGAAGTAGTGCTCGCCGCGGTCGCAGTCGATGAAGAGCTGCACCGAGCCCGAGCCGTACGGCCCGTCGCGCAGGACGGTGGGCGGGATCGCCGGCCACCCGAGCGCGGCGGACAGCTCGTACGCCGCCACCTCGCGCTGGCACAGCGTGCCGTCGGGGAAGTCCCAGAGCGGAGTCTCACCGGCGCAGGGCTTGTAGATCGCGAGGACCCTGACGTCGCCCTCGCAGACCTCAGCGAGGAACGTGGAGTTGGACGCGTCGGGCATGAGGCCGAGCGGCGACAGCTCCCCGGTACGGAGCACGCGCAGCGCATCATCGAGCGGCACGAGACGCCGGCCGTCGCCATCGTTCGGCATGGCTCACTCGGGGGCTGGCGCGGGCGTCACTCGCTTTCCCCCAGCGAGCGATGGCCGTTCATCTTCGCGCAGATGTGGCCCTCGGGATCGATCGGCTGGTCGCAGAAGCGACACGTCGGACGGCCACGGCTGCAGACCTCCGCGCCGTGGCGCGCGAGGGCGAGCATCTGCTCGCGCGTCGCGTAGAACCGAACGTGGCCGGGCTCGGCGGCGTCGGACACGTCGCCTCCGAGGGGCGGTTCGGCTGCGGACCCGAACGACCCCGCGCCGCCGAGGTCGTCCCCGTCGTCGTCGTCCCCGTCCCCGTCGTCGTCGTCCCCGTCGTCGTCGTCCCCGTCCTCATCGTCGTCATCGTCGTCGTCGTCGGCCTCGGGGATCAGCTCCTCGGCCTCCAGCAGGACGAGGTCATCGTCCTCGAGATAGCTGATCGCCAACCGACCCACGCGCCATTCGGGGATCACGGGCTCCTCGAGGCCCATCGCCTCCTCGGCCGGTCCCTCGCCGGTCGGCTTGCCGATCTGCGCCAGGATCTCGACGACCGATGCCGCGAGCAGCTGGACCTGCTGCTTCTCGACCAGGACCGACACGACCCGGTCGTCCTTCCGACCCTGGATGAAGAAGGTTCGCTCGCCCACCGGCCCGACCGCGTCGGCCGTGATGCGGTCGACCGGGCCGAGTTCGATGTCCATGCCGGCTATCCTCCCACCGCCGGTCGACGCTCCCTCGTGCGGCTCGCGGAGGACGCCTTCGGGCGCCGCCTCGGCGCGAGGTCGTCGAGCGAACCCGTGTCGTTCATGCGAACGATCCTCGGGATCCGGTCGCCCAGCAGCACTGCGGATACCGAGGCCGGGCTCACGATCAGCCGTTGGAACAGATCCACGTGCACGCCCGCGTAATGCGCGAGCGCGAGCCGGATCACGTCCGCATGCGCGCAGGCTGCGACGATCCGCTTCGGGTGACGGTCGTTCAACCCGTCGAGGAACCCCACCGCGCGCCGCTGCACCTCCGTCAGCGTCTCGCCTTCGGGGAACCTGATCGAACCGGGGGACTGCTGCACACGCGTCCACAGCTTCGTGCGCACCAATTGGGTCATCGGGCGCCCGGTCCAGGTCCCGTAGTCCACTTCGAGCAGCGACGGCGCCTGGGCCACGTCCAGCTCACGGTCATCGGCAACCGCCGCGGCCGTCTCGACGCAGCGCTCCAACGGGCTCGCGTAGATCGCCGCGAGCGGGACGGGCCGGAGGCGTTCGGCCAGGCGTTCCGCCTGGACGCGACCGGCCTCCGAGAGCGGGATCCCTGGCGTTCGTCCGGAGAGACGCTTGCCGGTCGCCTCGGTCACCGCGTGACGGATCAGCAGGACGAGGGTCATCGTCGGTGAGGATAGTGGCCGAACGGGCCAACGCGTTCACCACAACTTTCGTCGGCCCCGCTCGTGGGTGGATCCGTTCCGGCCGCTACCATGTGCGGCCGTGCCCATCTACCAGGCGATCATCCTCGGTATCACGCAGGGTCTGACCGAGTTCGCCCCGGTCTCGAGCTCCGGGCATCTGATCCTCGTGCCGTGGCTGTTCAACTGGCCGATCCTGAACGACCCGGCCCTGAACAAGACGTTCGACGTGGCGCTGCATATCGGGACGTTCGTCGGTGCCGTCATCTACTTCCGCAAGGACCTGGTCGTCCTCATCAAGGCGTGGGTGCGCTCGATCAGGAGGCGCCGGGTCGAACACACGCCCGAACGGCTCGCGTGGTTCCTGGTGATCGGCTCGATCCCCGGCGCCATCGCCGGCGCTCTGTTCGAGAGCGTGATCGAGGACAAGCTCGGCGCGCCGTTGCTCATCGCGTTCGGTCTGGCGGTCGGCGGCGTGGTCCTGTACGTCGTCGACAAGATCCGGCCGCAGGAGCGTGGGATGCGTGACCTCACCTGGCGCAGCGCCCTCGGGATCGGGGTCGCGCAGGCCGCGGCGCTCCAACCCGGCGTGTCCCGCTCCGGCATCACGATCATCGCCGGCCGCTGGATCCGGATGACCCGGGAGTCGGCCGCGCGGTTCTCCTTCCTGCTGTCCCTGCCGATCATCGGCGGCGCGGCTCTGTACAAGAGCGTGCAACTGGCGAAGGACGGCGGGATCCCCGCCGACATGCGCTCCGCCTTCTTCTGGGGGATGCTTTCGGCGGCCGTCAGCGGGTTCCTGGTGATCAAGTGGCTGCTCAGCTACCTGCGCACGAAGGACTTCCTCCCGTTCATGATCTACCGGCTCGCGGCCGCGGCGGGCATCGTGATCCTGATCGCGACGGGCCTGCGTCCGGCGACGATCGCCTGAAACGTCGCCCGGTCGGTCCCCTGTCAAACATCCGTTCGTCGTCGAACGCATGCGGGCGGCTCCGCGGGCCGGCTACATCTTCGGCGCGCGCAGGCCGATGCCGCCTACGTGGAACGCCGTCCCGAGCCCGACACGCGACCTCCGGCCCGCGCGCTCCCCGCTGCCCTCGTGCTGCACGGCCTGTGGCAGCCGGTGGCCACGCTACGCGCATTGTCGCTCGCGCTGACGGAGGGGTGGTCGACCCACGAGGAGGCCGACCGGCTCGAGCTCGCTCGTCGCATCGAACGGGAGACCGAGCGTTTGCGCGACGTCGTGGAGGACCTGACGACCCTCGGGACGGTGGACGGTGACGGCTTCGTGCCCACGATCCGGGCCGAGGCGGTCGTGGAGCTGCTCCGCGACGCGGCGGGGGCCGTCGAGGAGCTCGACGGCCGGCTCCGGGTCGCGCTCGAGCCCGACGCGGGCGCCGCGAGCGTCCTCGCCGACCGCGGCCGGGTCCTCCAGGTCCTCAAGACGTTCCTGCGCAAAGCCGACAGAAGCTCAGGTGAGGGAGTCAAGGTGACGCTGCGAGCCGAGCTGGAGGAACGGGAGGTGCGCTTCATCGTGGCCTATCCGGGCGACGATCCGTCGCTCCCAGGCGTGTTCGATCTGGGCGCTCCCGAGCGGGCGCCGGGGAGCGACGCGCCGAACGTCCCCGGCGCCGTCCGCATGCGGATGTACCTCGCCCACCGTCTGATCGAGGCGCAGGGAGGATGGGTCGACGCGCGGTCCGAGGCGGGGTCCTCGTCGATCTCGTTCGGACTTCCCGCCGCGGACGGGACGGCGACGTGACCCGGCCGCTGCGCGTCCTCCTCGTCGACGATCATCGCCTCTTCTCGGAGGCGCTGACGATGCTGCTGCGGGGGAAGCCGACGATCGAGAGCGTCATCGCCGTCGGGACCGCCGAGGAGGCCGTCACGATCTGCGAGGAGCAGGAACCCGACGTCGTCCTCATGGACCTGGACCTCCCGGGGATGGACGGGCTCGACGCGATCGAACGGATCATGCAGCTCCGTCCGGAGACCCGGGTCGTCGTCGTGACGGCGCTTCGCAAGCCGGAGATGGTCGCGCGTGCGGTTCAGGTCGGGGCGGTCGGGTTCGTCCACAAGTCGCGCGCGGCGGACGACCTGATCAGCGTCGTCGAGCGCGCCGCGGCCGGGAGCATCGTGATCTCGCCCGACGACATCTTCTCCGTCGTCTCGCACGTCGAGTTCGACCGCGGATCGCAAGCGCGCAATGCCGGGTTCGACCGGCTCACCGGCCGCGAGCTGGAGATCCTCCGCGAGCTGGCTGAGGGCAAGTCGACCGACCAGGTCGCCGAGACGCTGTTCATCAGCCGGCTCACCGTGCAGAGCCACGTCAAGAGCATCCTGTCGAAGCTCGGGGTGCACTCGAAGCTCGAGGCCGTCACGAACGCGCTGCGGCGCGGCATCATCGAGCTCCCCCGCGGCGCCTGACCCGCGCCCACGATCCTCGCTGCGGAGCCTCCATCGGCCGAACGGCCTAGCGAGGTGACTAGTCGGTTCGGACCATCGGAATGCCCGAAGTCATGGGATGGCCAGGTCCCCCGGGCGCTCCGATACTCGGCCCATCGGACTCACCCGCCCGACGGGGGGTCGTTCGGCCGAAGGGGGACCGACGCCGAAACGTGACCACCTTCCGATCGAGGAGGGTCCGGCGAAGGGGATGGGGGGGCTTCGTGAAGGTGCTGCTGGTGTGCTCCTCGGGTGGACACCTGGGTCAGCTGCACACGCTCGAGCCGTGGTGGTCAGACCACGATCGCCTGTGGGTCACGTTCGACGGCGCCGACAGCAGGTCGCTCCTGAGTCGCGAACGGGTCGAGTGGGCGTTCCACCCGACCACGCGGAACGTCCCGAACCTCCTGCGGAACCTGCGCCTGGCGATCAGGCTGCTCCGGCGTGAGCGTCCGGAGCTGGTGGTCTCGACCGGAGCCGGCGTCGCGTTGCCGTTCTTCGTCATGGCGAAGCTGATGCGGATCAGGACGACGTTCATCGAGGTGTACGACCGGATCGACACCGCGACCCTGACCGGTCGGCTCTGCTACCGGTTCAGCGATCTGTTCGTCCTGCAGTGGGAGGAACAGAAGCGGAGCTACCCGAAGGGTCTCGTGATCGGGGCGCTGCTGTGACCGGCCTCGGGGTCGGCGTCGCGGAGAAGCCGCTCGTGTTCGTCACGGTGGGCACCGACCACCACCCGTTCGACCGGTTGGTAACGTGGGTTGACGATTGGTTCTTCGACGACGGCTGCGGCAGGGCACGCGGGATGATCCAGGTGGGGACGTCGCGGCCGCCGCGATCCGTCGAGTGGCGTGACTATCTCCCCGCCGAGGAGATGCAGGCCGCGCTCGATCGCGCGGCCGTGGTCGTCTGCCACGGTGGGCCGGGAACCGTGATGCATTGCCGCAGGAACGGGTTCCGGCCGATCGTCGTTCCGCGCCGAGACGAGCTGGGCGAACACGTCGACGACCACCAGGTCCGGTTCTCGCGGTGGCTGTCTCGCGACCCGGGCGTCGAGGTCGTCGACGACGAGGAACGCTTCCGCGACGTCCTGGACATGGCCCTCGCGGATCGGAACGCGTTCCGGTCGGCCGCGCCGCCGAGCGACGTCCGCGCCTCCGTGATGGAGTTCTCGCGGCTCGTGACCGAGCTGTTCGCCGTCCCGGTGGGCCGATGCGGGTAGCCGGCCGGCCCTCGACGGACCTGTGGCCGACCGTCTCGGTCGTGGTCCCCACGCGCTATCGGCCCGAGCTCCTGCGGCGCGCGGTAACGAGCATCCTCGACCAGCGCTACCCGGGACGGATCGAGTGCCTGGTCGTGTTCGACCAGTCCCCGGTCCGCGACCCGGAGTCGTTCGCGCCCGATGCCCGACGTGGTCCGTCCCTGTCCCTCGTCGCGATCGCGAACGACAGGACGCCGGGACTGGCGGGAGCACGGAACGCCGGCGTGCGCGCCGCCTCCGGCGAGCTCGTGGCCTTCTGCGACGACGACGACGAATGGCTCCCGAAGAAGCTGCGCACGCAGGTCGAGCGGCTTCGGGCCGAACCGTCGGCCGACGTCGTGACCTGCGGGATCTCCGTGCATTACGAGGGCCGGGTGCGGAAGCGCGTGCCGCCCGGCGACCGGCTGTTCCTGGCCGACCTGCTGCGGGACCGCCACGCCGAGGTGCATCCGTCCACGGTGGTCGCCCGGCGCGAGGCCTTCCTCGGTCGCGTCGGAGCCGTCGACGAAGCGCTGCCCGGGAGCTACGCGGAGGACTACGAGTGGTTGCTCCGCGCCGCGCGCGTTGCCCCGATCCTCGCCGTGCCCGAGGCGCTCGTCCGGGTCCACTGGCACCGCGCGTCGTACTTCGAGGGGCGCTGGTCCACGATCGCGGATGCGCTCTCCTACCTGATCGACCTCTACCCGGAGTTCCAGACGCAGCCCGAGGGCCTCGCGCGCGTCAGCGGCCAGATCGCGTTCGCCTACGCGGCCGCGGGCCGTCGCCGGGACTCGGGACGCTGGGCCCGGGCGGCGCTGCGCCTGAACCGCCGAGAGCGACGCGCGTATCTCGCGCTGCTCGTGGGCGCCGGGCTCCTGCGCGCCGATCCCGTGGTCCGGGTCGCCCACCTGGCGGGGCGCGGCATCTGATCGCGGCCCGGTCCGCCGGCCGGGGTCCTATCCGGCCCCGGCCCCGGCCCCGGTCCCGGGCCTGGGTCGTTCGATCCGTCAGACCTCGCCGGGACGCGCGGCCGGCGGGGTCCGAGCACGCCGGGGCCGCTGGATCGCATCCGCAAGGGCCCCGAGCTGGAGCCTCGCGCGGTACCGCCAGCACAGCCCCACGTAGACCACGGTCGCGGCGACGGCGAACAGCGTGAACGACCCGGCCGTGACGCCGAGCGTCGCTCGGACGACGGAGCCGAGGCCTCCGAAGCTGACCGCCGCGATCGCCGCCGCGCGCGCCGGGCCGGCGCCGAACGGTTCGAGGTCCATCAGGCGCCACACCTCGAGAACGGGCAGGACGTTGTTCGCCACCACGCCGGCTGACCACGCGATCGCGGCGCCCTCGATGCCGAGCCGCGGGGTCAAGACGAGGTTCAGCCCGATGTTCAGCCCGAGCGCGACGGCGGTGTTCGCCAGGTTCCAGCCGCTGCGGCCGCCCATGAGCAGCACGACGTCGACCGGCCCGCACGCCATGCTCACGAGCATCGCGCCCGACATGATCGCGAGCGCGCTCGCGCCGGCCGTGTAGTCGGGGCCGAACACGCGCAGGAGCAGCGGCGCGAACAGCGCGAGGGCCAGGTACAGAGGCCAGGTCAGCAGCACGAGCCAGCACGTCGCCGTCTGATAGACGACCCGCGCTCGCTCGTGGCGCTGTCGAGCGAGCAGCTCGCTGAGCTGCGGACCGATCACGTTGATGATCGCGAGCAGCGCGAGCGAGCCGACCAGCACGTAGCGCATGGCCGCCGTGTACACCGCGGCGGCGGAGAGCGAGACGAAGGCCCCGAGGAGGAGGGTGTTCAGCCAGAACCCCACGACCTGGAACACACCCGCGAGGCCCCTCGGCGCGGTGAAGCGCCAGAATCCAGCGAACAGCCCGCCGGTGCCGCGCGCGCGCCCACCCCGCCCCACCGCGTCCGGAGCGCGCGCCGAGGCCCTGCGGACCAGCGCCGAGGTCCAGGCGATCGCCACGGCCAGGCCGGCAGCGATCGGAACGGCGTAGGCGAGGCCCAGCGCCGCCGCATGGCCGCCCGCCGCGATCACCGCCGCGACGAGGATCGGCTGGACCACGGGCGTCCCGATCCGGTCGATCGCGACGTTCGGGACCATCGTCCCGAACCCACGGGTCGCCGCCACCGTCGCGGTGTACGCCGCCAGCACCGGCACGAACGGCCCGAGCACGCGGAGGTACGTCGCGGTGAGCGCCTGGTCGACGCCGCGGCCGAAGGTGTGCGCGAGGGGTTCGGCGAAGCCGACGATCAGGGCGGCCGCGACCGCGCCGGCCAGCGTGACCGGGACGAGCGCGACGACGAGCGTGGGCCCGAGGTCCGCGGTGCGCGACCTGGCGCGCTCGAGCGCCAGCATCCGCACGAGGCCGACGTCCGCGCCGAACGCGGCCACCCCGGCGGCGATCGTGGTGATGGCGACGGCTTCGAAGAACGCCCCCGCGCCCTGCGCGAGGAGGCCGCGGGTCAGGACGACGACCAGGAGGAACCCGAACAGGCCGTTCACGACCCCGCCGGCCAGGTTCAGCGTGCCGCCGCGCGCCAGCCGGTTCAGGTCGCCGATGGAGGCGTGCGCCGGCGCGCCGGGCGACGCGGGCGCCGGGGCTCGGGGCCGGGCTAGCCGTCCCACCGGAACCCCGGGCCGAGGAGCTCGCGGAGGCGGTCGTTCGGCTGCTCGAACCGCAGGACGAGCCTCGCCCGCGTGTCCTCCGACATCCCGGCGTAGGACTCGGCGTTCAGGCGGTCGAACCTCGGCGGCGGGCGGTGCGCGAGGCCCAGGAACGCCTCGACGCGTTCGAACGCGACCTCCGGCTCGGCGAAGACGTCCTCGCTGCGGAGCACGAGGAGCCGCTCCCGTGGGAAGCGCGCGAACCATCGTTCGAGCTGTTCGGCGTAGAGGCCGCGCGCGACGTAGGAGAAGTGCTGATGGTTCCAGGCCCGGTACGTGGGGTCCGAGCGGATCCTCGCCTCCTCGCCGGCGAGGCGCCCTGGCTCCGCGTCGAGCGCCGCCTCGAACGTCGGGAGCGGCTCGATCCCGCGCCGGACGAAGTGCTGGTAGTGCGAGAACGCCCGCGCCACGGGGTCGCGGAGCATCGCGATCAGCCGGACGTCCGGCAGGAGCCCCGCGACGCGCTCGGGCGCGAGCGGGTGGAACAGGTAGTAGGGACTCGCCTCGCCGGTGACCAGGTTCCTGCCGCCCAACGCGGCGATCCGCCGGCGCGCTGCCGTCGGGAAGTGCCCCCGGTACCACTCCGCGCCGCGCGCGTGATCGACGTCGAAGAAGTGGACGCCCTTGCCCATGACGGTTCGGGCCACGTCCGGGTGCCGGACGAGGGCGCGGTAGAGCGAGGTCGTCCCGCTCCGCTGCGCCCCGATGACGAGGAAGTCGGGGAAGATCCGCAGGGCGCTGGTTCGAACCGAGTACGCCTTGACCCCCTCGATCACGAGGTCCTTCAGCGGCTGCGGGATCCGTTCCTTCGTGCGGGTCACCCAGGAGTTGTCGGGTGGGAACGGCGCGGACCTGACCGAGGCCGCCGCCGGCCAGGGGCCGGGTCAGATCGAGCGGGCGGCGAGCGACGCCGCCTCGAGCGTCGCCGTGCTCAGGGCACCCGTCGCGTCCGGCGCGGATGGGTCCCGCGCCACCGCGTCGCGGTACCGCATGGACAGCTCGAGGAGGTACGTCGCGATCACGACCCCGTGCGCGTCGGGAGCGACCTCCAGTGCCGAGAGATCCGGGCCAGCCGCCGCGCGCAGCGCGCGGACCAGCTCCGCGGGTGTCGGGAGCGGACGCCGGCGCCGGAGCACCTGATGGTGGAAGTGCGCCACGTCGAACCCGACCGGCGCGGGGCGGGCGCTCCGCTCCCAGTCCCACACGTACAGCCGGCCGTCGGCCCGGGCCATGTTCCAGGGCGCCCAGTCACCGTGCCACGATCCGAACGCGAGCTCCATGTCGCCGGCGCGCCCTCCGATGTCTACGATCGCCGCCCGGATCCGGTCGGCGTCGTCGCCCGACGCGTCCCGCGCCGCGGTGCCGGCCCGCTCGCGGAGCGAGCGCCAGGCGGACGCGTCCGCGAGCCGGGCGCATGACGTGCCCCCACGGTGCGAGACCTCGCGGGTCGCGTCGAGCGGCACCGACGTGACGGCACTCGCGCGTCCGGACACGCCCGCGGGGAGCGGGGCCATCGTGAGGACCTCACGGTCCCGGACGGGCCCGGCCTCGATGACCCGCGGCGCCGAGAACGCCGCCGGCGGGTCCTCGGCCAGCGCGCCCAGCGCCGCGGCCTCGGTTCGCACCAGCGCCCTGGTCAGGTCGTTCCAGCCCACCTTCGCGAAGCCCACGACGGCACCGTCCTCGGCCAGGATCTGGAGGACGGGCTTGCGGTTCGGCCTGGGAACGCCGACGTAGATCGCGAACGCCAGGTCCGGGCGGTCGAGCGCCGCGCGGAGATGGTCGGTGACGCTCGACGTGGCGCGTTCGTCCGGCGTCGTGTTGCGCGGCGCGGTCACCACGAGACGATCCCGGAACAGCATCGGGGCCGCGCCGACGGCAGCGGCGAGGCCGGCGATCGCTCGTCCGGTCCTCGCCGCGCCGGTCATCCCGGCGCCGAACCGTCGGAAGGCGGCCGCGGTGGCGCGGCGGTTCCCCATCGGCACGAGCAAGCGCGGTGCCCGTACGTTCGGCAGGATGGCGAACCGCTCCACGACGCGGTGGCCCGCGGGGACGTCGTCGCCGGTGGCCACGCGCGCGGGCCCGTCACGGCCCCAGACGGCGTCGACGGCCCACCGCAGATCGGGTGCGCCCGAGAGCGGATCCGTCGCGGTTCGATGGTCCACGACCTACCCCCCGCCGCCCGGCTGAACCGCGAACGCCGGGGTGCGGATCGCGGCGGCGGGGGCGCTCCGGCTCGGAGCCGCGCGTGGGAACGACCCGCGCCAGGCGAGGGCCGCCGCGATCATGTACAGGTTGATCTCGACGGGGATGAACTCGTAGACCCACACCTGGACGAACAGGATCAGGAGCGTCACGTGCGCCCACGAGCGCACCGTCTCGCTTGCGCCGCGCGCCCAGCGTGGTCCGCGCGACCGGAGCGACCGCCAGAACGCGCACGCGAAGAACGCCAGGAACAGCGCGGCGCCGGGGATGCCGTTCGAGATCAGCACGAGCCAGAACTGGCCCTGCGTGCCGATGTTCGGCAGCTGTTTGTTCGTCGGAGGCGGCAACGGACCGCCGAACCCCAGGATCGGGGAATCCCAGACCCGGTGCACGGCCTGCTCGTACAGGAGGGCCCGGCCCGCGTCGCTGTGCGGGTGGGCCAGGCGGTCGGAGACCACGCTCCCGAGCGGCGTCGCGACCAGGACGATCACGCTCCCGCCCAGCAGCAGCGCGGCGATCGCGATCGCGCGCACGTCCATCCGCGCGATCGCCCGACCGATCACGTAAGCGGCCGCGACCCCGATGCTGATCCACGAGCCGCGGTCCACGGAGACCACGACGGGGATCACGGAGACCACGAGCACGCCCGCCAGCGCCATCTTCCGCACCCGTGACCCGATCAGGGAGAACGACGCGAACACGAACGGCAGCAGCAGCGCGTAGCACGCGCCCCAGTCGTTCGTGTACAGGAACGGCGCGGTCGGACGCGGGCTGGGATGCCCCAGGAAGTCCTGGACCTGGGACAGCCTCGGGTGGACGAGCTGGAACAGGAACGAGTTCTCCAGCAGATGGTCGAGCTTCGCCGCGCGCATCGCCTGCTCGATGAGGCTCGCGAACGTCAGGTGCGGGAACGCCAGGGCAAGGAGGCCGAACGTCACGACGATGACCCAGAAGCCGGTCAGCAGGAACGCGATCCGTTCCGAGGAGAGCCGGTCGCGCGTGTTCAGCACGTACAGGAACGTGACTGTCGCGGACAGGTAGATCGAGAGGCGGTAGAGGTACGTGAGCCAGGCCGCCGCGCGGTCGATCTCGATGCCGGACGCCGCGACCCAGATCAGGAAGAGCAGCCACAGGCCGAACGCGGCCGGCAGCTCGAGGCGGCGGTTGCGCAGCAGCGACACCGCCATCGGGATCGCGAGGATCGGGAAGACGAACCCCGACAGGCCGGTGATCCACCAGATCGGGAAGCCGAGGAAGATGACCGCCAACGGCCAGCCGGCCGGCATGCGCGGGTGGGCTCGGGCGTGCACGCCGGGGGCCGCGTGGCGCGCGGGGCGTGCGGGACGGAGGCTCCGATCCGGTGCTTCGGCCATCGCCGGCCTGGACGCGCCCTCGTCCTCGTTCGTGCCGTTCGCCGTTTCACTCGGCGGGCGCGCGATCCTCCTTCCGGTATCCGTATCGGCGCAGGAGCGGCCAGGTCAAAGCCCAGACGGCGCCCCGCGCGGCACCGGGCATGTCGGACCGCCACGCGTCGTCGACCCGGAGCTCGAGGCGCCCGGTCTCGAACCGCATCGGGTTGCCCGCCACCGTGTGGGCGATCCCGAGGTCCGCGGCGCCACCGGAGACGAACGCCAGGTCCGCGTCGGCGACCGCCCGGCCGGCCAGGCGCGCCAGCCGGATCAGGGTCGCGCGGGGAGCCGCGACGACATCCTCGTAGCGGACGACCGCGGTCGGTGCGCCGGCCCGCCGGAGCGCGTCGAACAGCGCGTTGTCGACGTCCCACCGCAGCGCCGTGCTCGTGGGCCGGTACGAGGGCATGTACGCGCGGCGGTCGACGACCTCGGGACGGACGACGCGCTTCGCCCACGACATCGCGACGCCACGGCTGTCCCGGATCAGGTGCGCGACCCGGAGGTCGATCCCGGGAACCCGCCGGAGCAGTATGGCGGTCGAAGGGTCGACGCTCGAGTCGACCATGACGGGGACGCCCGCGACGTCGCGGATCGCGGCGTACAGCGGCGTGAGGATAGCCGCGATCCGTCGCAACCGGTCCTGGAACGCGGCGGGAGCGGCGTTGGGCGCCGCGAGGAACGGCACGTAGCGGTGCCGGTCGACCGCGCGCATCAGGGCGACGACCTCGGCGACGTCGATCCGGTCCCAGCCCCCGAAGCCGCGCAGGCCGACCGCGGTCCAGAACGGGCACGTCCGGAACGGTTCGCCGCAGCCACATGACTGGTTCTCGAGGAGCCCACGCTCCCACAGGTACTTCACCTCGCCCAGCGAGACGAAGCCCGGCAGCTGGCCGAGCAGCCGGTCCAGCAGGGTGCTGCCGCTGCGCCCGAAACCCCCGATGAACAGCACTTCGCTTTCGCCGGCGCTCGACATCGACCGGAGGATACGGCGTTCAGTTGCCCTGGTTCCGTGCCGATGGACCGGTCGTGATGGGGCGCTGGATGGTTCGGCATGGGCTCGAAGCGTCCGTCGCGCCCGCGGTGCCTCCGACTGGGGAACGCTGATGTCCGCGCGCAACGAGGTCATGCGGGAGCAGCCCGCCGAGCTCCGCGACTACGTCGCGGTGATCCGGGCGCACCGGTGGTCGATCCTGGCGATCGTCCTGGTGTTCACCGTTGCCGGGTTCCTGTTCGGCATCACGCGACCGGCCCGGTACCGCTCGACGGCGCGCGTGCTGGTGCTGCAGGCAGCGGGCCAGATCGGGCAGACCGACGCCGGCTCGGGGCAGGGCCGCCCGATCAACCTCCAGACGGAGGCCGAGATCGTCGACTCGGGCGCGGTCGCGAACCTGGTGCGGACGGCGCTCCACTCGCCGGAGACGGCCGAGAGGCTCGCGGCCCGGGTGGACGCGACCTACACGACCGACTCCCAGGTGCTGGTGATCGGGTTCACCGCCGGCTCGCCGGCGGCGGCGAGGGCTGGAGCGCAGGCGTTCGCGGACGCGTACCTGTCGTTCAAGACGAAACAGATGAACGCGTCGCTCGCGCAGATGCGCGCCACGCTCGATGACCGGCTGACCGAGCTGAACGGCCAGCTCCGCGACGCGAACCATACGATCGCGTCGCAACCGGCCAGCAGCGCCGCGGCGCGGAACGCCCAAGCGCAGAAGTCGCTGCTGCTCAACCAGATCCAGGACGTTCAGAAGGACACCGCGACCCTTGACACGTTCACCGTGCATCCCGGTGACGTGATCGGGCCGGCGACGACACCGACGAAGCCGGTCGGCTCGAACCTGGTCTACGTGGTCGTCGGCCTGGTGATCGGGGTGGCCGTCGGGTTCGGCCAGGCGTTCGTCCGCGACGCGCTCGACCGGCGCATCACCGGCATCGGCGACCTGGAAGCGATCCTCGGAGCGCCCGTGATGGCGGTGATCCCCAGGCGCGTTGGAGCCTCCCCGGGCTCGCGGGACGACGGCATCGTGTTCCTCCAGCAGCCGAACGACCCAGCGTCGGAGGGATACCGGACGCTCCGCACCGGGCTGCTGTACGCCACCGAGGGCAAGACCGGCCAGGCGATCATGGTCACGAGCGCCTCGGAGGGCGAGGGCAAGAGCACGACGGCCGTGAACCTCGCGGTCGCGCTGGCCCAGTCGAACGTGGCCGTCGCCCTCGTCGACGCCGACCTGCGGCGCCCGAGCCTCCACCGGTTCTTCGGGTCGAAGAGCGCGCCCGGCCTGATCGAACTGCTCACCGGGCACGAGGACCTGATGGACGTGCTGATGGACGTCGGGGTCCCGCGCCTGCGGTTCGTCCCGAGCGGCGACGTGACGATCGAGGCGCCGGAGCTGTTCGCGCCGAAGAACCTCGGCGAGATCGTCGAGCGCCTCAAGGCGATCGGCACGATGGTCATCGTCGACACGCCGCCCCTGATCGTGTCCGACCCGCTCGCGCTGGCGCCGTTCATGGACGGCGTCCTGTTCGTCGCGGACAGCACGTCGGTGACGGTCGAGGCGATCGCTCCGCTCGTCGAGCGCCTGAGTACCGTGGGCGGTCGCGTGATCGGCGGCGTGCTGAACAAGTACGACCCGAGGAGGTCTCGCGGGTACGCGGCGGAGTACGGGTACGGCACCTACGGCCGGGGGCAGGGTGAAGCCGTGTCAGCTCCCGCGGCGACGACTCCGACCGGCGTATTCGAAGCGCCCCCGCGGCTCCGCGACGTCAGCTCGGCGAAGGGCCCTGGGGCGCCTGGGTGACACGGGGGGCGCGCGAAGCCGACGCGCTCGTCGCCCTCGGTCGTACGCCGTCAGCCGCTCCGGTGGGCTCTCTCGGCCGTTCGAACTAGGTCGTTCGGCCCGAAACCTCCCCGCCGGCGCGAACCGGCCGGACGCGGCCGTCAATCGTGGCCCCGTCTCGACCGATGCCGACCTGGTGATGGATGGGGGGCACCGCGTGGGCGGCAGCACCGGGGCATGGCCGCGCGCCGCCCTGGTCGCGCTGGTCGGGCTGGTCGCCGTCATCGCGGGACCGGTCGCGTCCGCAGCGGTGGAGCGTGGCCGCCCGGCCGGCGTGCACGGCCGCGTCGCGTCCGAACCGGGCGGCCGCTCCCGCGCCGGCTCCAGCCTCGGCTCCGGCCGGATCTCCTCGGTGACCCACGTCTTCGGCGACGGGTTCGAGACCGGGGACCTGTCGCAGTGGTCGGGCCGCTTCGGCCTGCGCGTCCAGCGCCGCGACGTCTACACGGGAACCTGGGCCGCCCGAGCCTCGTCGGCCGGCAGCGCGTCGTACGCGCAGGCAGCGTTGCCGGGTTCGTACCCGCAGCTCGACCTCGCGCTCCGGTTCAAGCTCGTCTCGCACGCAGGCGCCATCACGCTGATCGAGCTCCGCTCGGCGTCGGGCGCCGCGATCGTGGCGATCAGCGTGCGCCAGGGGGCCGGCCTCACGTACTTCAACGGCGTCACCAGAACGCTCCACCGTGGCGCCGCCACGGTCCGCGTCGGCCGGTGGCATCTGCTGGACGTGAACCTCCGCCAGGACGGTGTTCAAGGGCGGATCGTGGTTCGCCTGGACGGCCGGAAGGTCGACCTGAGCGGGACCGACGATTTCGGCTCGGCGCCGATCGGGGTCGTCCGGCTCGGCAACAGCGCGCCGGGCCGCACGTACACGGCAGACTTCGACGAGGTCACCATCGCCGCCGGAGCGCAAGGACAGCAGGCCGGCGCGTTCTTCGGCGCGTGGGTGCAGATGGCCGATCGCTCGTGCACCAGTTCGTCGAACCAGGACGCCGCGATGGCCGCGCTGGAGGTCTGTGCCGGCCACGCGCTGGGCGCCGACCGCGAGTACCACAAGTGGGACGACGTGTTCCCGACGGCCCACGAGCGGAACAGCCGCGACGCCGGCCGGACGATCGTGATGTCGTGGAAGGCCCAGCTGCGCTCGGGCCACGAGGTCCAGTGGGCGGACATCGCGGCGGGCCGGTACGACGATGTGATCGACGCGCGCGCCGCGGACATCCGGGCGTTCGGAGCGAACGTGTACCTGATCTTCCATCACGAGCCCGAGGACGAGGTCGACGACGAGAACGGCTCTGCGGCAGACTTCGTCGCCGCGTGGCGGCACATCCACGGCCGGTTCACCAATGACGGCGTGACGAACGTCCGCTGGCTCCTGGATCTGATGACGTGGACGTTCGACCCGAAGTCCGGCCGAGATCCCGAGGATTACTGGCCGGGTTCGGCCTACGTCGACGCGGTCGGTGCCGACGGGTACAACTGGTACGGCTGCCGCGGTTCGAACTGGGTCTCGTTCGGCGACGAGTTCTCGGGGTTCTACGACTGGTCGGTGGAGAAGTCGAAGCCGGCGATCGCGCCCGAGTGGGGGAGCACGGAGGACCCATCCGACCATGGCCGCAAGGCGCGATGGATCACGGACGCGGCGGCATGGGTGAAAGCGCATCCGAACATAGTGGGGATGGCGTACTTCGACTCGCCGGCCGACTGCACGTGGTGGGCGGACACGACCCCCCAGTCCTTGGCCGCATTCGCGAAGGTCGCGCAGGATCCGTACTTCCAGGCGGACGCCTCGACGGAGTAGGCCGTCATCCGGGCTCCGGTGGCGGCGGGACCACGCGCAACGTCCCGTCGGGGATGGCGGTGACACCGACCTGATAGACGGTTGGCGGGCACCCTTCACCGTTGGCGAAATGGCGGTACGAGCGGGCGCGGGTGGTCGCGTCGAACATCGATCGACCGTTCGCTTCCCATATCCTCAGCGCCACCGTACGACGCGCTTCTCGTCCAAGGCCGCGTCTCTCACGAACACCGGACCCAGCGAGGGGCTTCGTGCACGGGTCGGGTGCAGACGTCCTCGACGCACGCGGTGACGCGGGATCGGCCCCGTCATCCGGTCCGTGATCACGTTGGGATCCACGCCGGCGCGCGGATCGGCACCGGCCGTCGAGCATCCGCGGCACGATCGCACGAGACCGAACGTGAGGGCGACCGCGACCAGTGCGATCACCGTCGAGACGAGGTTCACCCTCTTCGGGTCGGCATGTCTGTCTCATCCCCTGCACGGTGTACGTCGTCCCTCCGCAGCCCGGACGTCTGCAGCCGACTCGAACCGCCTCGACGCAAGGGCGACCGTAGACTCTCCGGGTGTCCACGGCACGCAAGACGGTGACGATCCTGTTCTGCGACGTGACCGGCTCCACGGCGCTTGGTGAGGAGTTGGACCCCGAGTCCCTCCGCGAGGTGATCCAGCGCTACTTCGACGAGATGCGGACGGAGATCGAACGGCACGGCGGAACCGTGGAGAAGTTCATCGGCGATGCCGTGATGGCCGTGTTCGGCGTCCCGACGATCCACGAGGACGATGCGCTGCGGGCGGTCCGTGCCGCGAGCGACATGCAGGCAGCACTGCCGGCGCTGAACGACGAGCTGGAGCGCGGCTGGGGCACCCGGATCCAGGCCAGGATCGGCGTGAACACCGGCGAGGTCGTCGCGGCCGACCCTACGTCGGGCCAGTCGTTCGTCTCCGGTGACGCGGTGAACGTCGCCGCTCGGCTGGAGCAAGCGGCCGAACCGGGCGAGATCCTGCTCGGCGAACCGACCTACCGGCTCGTCCGGGCCGCCGTGATCGCCGAACCGCTCGAGCCGCTGTCGGTGAAGGGGAAGTCCGAACCGCTCGCCGCCTACCGCCTGGTCGTCCTGGAGGCCGGCGCGGAGCTGCTGCCCCGACGGTTCGACGCGCCGCTCGTCGGACGGCAGGACGAGCTCGCGACGATCCGCGGCATGTTCGAAGAGGCCGTGGAGGGTCCGGCTTGCCGGCTGGTGACGATCGTCGGCCACGCGGGCGTGGGGAAATCCCGGCTCACCCACGAGGTCATGAGCACGCTTGCCCACGGCGCCCGCGCGCTGGAGGGCCGGTGCCTGCCGTACGGCGAGGGCATCACGTTCTGGCCCGTGGTCGAGGCGCTCGGCGAGGCTGCCGGCCTGGACGCGGCCATCTCGGCGGAGGATGCCACTGCCCGGATCGCCTCGATCCTGCCCGCCGACGAGGATCGCGCGGTGACCGAGCGGCTCGCGGCGATCCTCGGCGTCGGCGGAACCGACGGCCCGCTCCAGGAGTCGTTCTGGGCGATCCGCCGGAGCTTCGAGAGCCTGGCGACCGAACGGCCGCTCGCGCTCGTCTTCGACGACATCCAGTGGGCCGAACCTACGTTCCTGGACCTCATCCAGTACCTCGCGACGTTCGCCGCCGGTCGTCCGATCCTGCTGCTGTGCCTGGCCCGCCCGGAGCTGCTGGAGCACCGGCCCGACTGGGGCGAGATCGGCCCGCTCGTCCGCCTGGAGCCGCTCGCCGCGGAGGAGAGCGCACGGCTCGTCGCCGACCTCCTCGGCCAGGGCTCGGCGTCCGCCGACGTCGCCGGTGAGATCGTCGAGAGCGCCGGCGGGAACCCGCTCTTCATCGAAGAGATGCTCCGGATGCTGGTGGAGGGTGGTTCGCTGGAGCAGGAGGGCGGGCGGTGGGTCGCCCGGGCCGACCTGTCGCACGTGGGCGCGCCGGAGACCGTGCACGCCGTGATCGCGGCCAGGCTCGACCGGCTCGAACCGGCCGACCGGGACCTCCTGCAGCGCGCGTCCGTGGTGGGCGAGGTCTTCTGGTGGGGAGCCGTCGCCGACCTCAACGCCGAGGCGAACGCCACCGAGCTCGCGCGGAGCCTCCAGGCCCTGGTGCGCAAGGACCTGATCCGGCCCGACCGGACCGCGTTCGCCGGCGAGGACGCGTTCCGGTTCGGCCATCTGCTCATCAGGGACGTGGCGTACGAGTCCCTGCCGAAGAAGACCCGCGCCGACCTGCACGCGAGGTTCGCCGCGTGGGTCGAACGCCGCAGCGGCGACCGCGCCGCCGAGTACGAGGAGATCGTCGGGTACCACGCGGAGCGCGCGTACCGGTACCTGGAGGACCTCGGGCCGCTCGACGAACGCGCCGGAGCGCTGGCTGCGCTCGCGGGCGACCGCCTGGCGTCGGCGGGACGGCGGAGCTTCGACCGGGGTGACATGCCCTCGGCGGCGAACCTCCTGTCTCGGGCCGTGGCCCTGTTCTCCGAGCACGATGCACGGGCGCTCGGGCTGTTGCAGTCGCTGGCGGTGGCGCTCGAGACGATGGGCCGATTCGAGGAGGCTGACGAGACCCTGCAGCGCGCGATCGAGGGCGGGCGGGCGATCGGCGATCGCCGGATCGAGTTCCGTGCCGCGACGAGGTACCGGTTCAGCTGGATGCTCCGGGCCACGGACGCCAACCACGCGGAGGCCATCGCGGAGATCCAGCGGGCGATCGCGATGTTCGAAGAGCTCGACGACGACGAGGGGCTCGCCGAGGCGCTGCGGTTCATGGGGATCGTGCGCCTCTGGGCCGGCGCGTGCGGTGACGCACTCCGGTTCTGGGAGCGCGCGGTCGACCACGCCGCGCGTGCCGGCGCCCGCCGGCTCGAGAACGACGTTCGGCGCTGGATGGCCCTGGCGCTGACCGAGGGCCTCACGCCGGTCGAAGAGGCCACCGAACGGATCGAAGCGCTCCTGCGCGGGCGAGAGCACGACCAGATCCTCAAGGGCTCGCTCGACCGCCATCGCGCCGAGCTCGAGGCGATGCGCGGCCGCTTCGCGGAAGCCCGCTCGCTCCTCGACGGAGGGATGGAGGTCGCCCGTCAGCTGGGTCTGGTCATGGAGATGGGCGCGGGGTTCGAACGTTCGTCCGGCGAGGTCGCACGGCTCTCGGGCGACCTCCCGGGCGCCGAGGCGGCGCTCCGGCGCGGCTTGGAGACCCTCGAACGGATCGGGGACGTGGGCCATGGCGTGAGCGTCGCGGCCGATCTCGCCCTCGTGCTCCTCGAGACCGAGGGCAACGAACGTGAGGTCCTCGCGCTCGCGGACCGAAACGCCGGATCGGCGATCGAGGAGGACGTGGACGCGCTGGTCCGGTGGGACGCCGCGCGGGCGCGGGCGCTGTCGAGGCTGCGAGAGCCCGAGGAGGCCGAACGCCTCGCCCGGCGGTCGGTCGACCGCGCGTGGCAGACCGACTACGAGGACCTCCGGAGCATCTCTCTGGTCGCGCTGGCGGAGGTGCTGGGTCGAACGGACCAGATGAACGCCGCGGGGGACGCGCTGGAGCGCGCGATCGGCGTCCACGAGGCGAAGGGCAACGTCGTGCTGGCAGCGGCGGTTCGGACGAAGCTCGCGGATCTGTTCGCGGCCTCGCCGGAAGGGAACGCGCCCCAGGGGTAGCGTCGAGGGTTCAGCCGATGTGGTTCGTGTCCACCACCACGTCGTCGTACCCGATCGCCGCTGTGACCGGGGCCGTGTCGCCGATCTGCAGCCGCCCGACGTCCGTGCTGCCGTTGTCCGTCGTCCACGACCCGATCTGCGAGCCGTTCAGGTAGACGGACCACGAACCGCTCGCGCCGGTGCTCAGGCAGACCTCCAGGCGTGTCCAGCCTGACGGGAACGTCACGCCTGTGGCGATCGCCGTTCCCTGCACGTCGGCGCGCAGGTACAGCGCTCGCGCCGACGTGAGGTACGCGCGACCGATCGACGCGCCGGCGGCCGTGCGGAACCGCAGCACCGTCACGTTCGGCGAACCCACCGACGACACGTTCAGCGCGACGCGCGTGCAGACGGACGCCTGCGTCGCCGGAAGGTCGTGGTACGCGTACGACGCCGCCCCGGACACCAACCCCAGCGCGCTCGGCGGCGCGCTCGCTCCCGACGACCCGTCCAGCGTCAGGTTCGTGACCTTCGTCCATGCGCCGAACCCGCCGCCGAAGTTCTCCGTGAATAGGTACGCGTGCACCGTCACCGGGTCGGACGGAGCGCTCTGGGCGCTGACGTTCGTCCCGTCCGTCGCGTCGACCGCGTACGTGTGGACGCTACCCGGCACGAGCCCCGTGTCCGTGAACGCGACCGTCGTGACCGACGCGCTGGCGAACGTCGCGATCGGCGTCGGACCACCGTCCCGGTACACGTCGTAGGTCAGCGTCGCGTCGTCGGGATCGGTCGCCGCGGCCCACGAGAGGTCCACCGCTCCGACCGTCGAGCTCGTCGCCGACGGCGTACCCGGCACCGTCGGCGGGGTCGTGTCCCCTTCCCCCGGGTCCACCAGGAACAGCCCGTTCGACCGCCAATCGCGGCCGTCGACGCCCGGCCCGCCGATCACTTCGTCGGTCCCCGGTACCGGGACCCCGCCGCCCGTGAACCCTATCCGATGGAGGTTCCCGTCCGTCGTGGCGAAGAAGATGTGTCCGTCCGCCGCCGTCATCCCGTGCGCGGACGACCAGTCCAAGCCGTCGCTGCCACCGCTGACGGTGTACTCCATGCTGCCGATCAGCTGGCTCTCCGGGGAGAAGTACCGGTAGTAGAGGTGCGGGTCACCGGCGCGCGCGTAGTACAGCCGCCCGCCCCACCAGAACATGCCGGTCGCGTTCGCGAAGCTGATCCAGCGGCCGTTCACGTAGCCGCCCGCCGCGATGATGTCGGAGCCAGCCCCGAGCGTCGAACCGTCGAACGGGAACGCGTACACGTTCCCGTCGGCCCACCCCGCGTACACGGTCCCGTTCAGCGCGAACGTCCCGCGAGCCTTCGTCCAATCGACCCCCGGCGTGGTGTCGACCGCCGGCGACCCCGCGGACGTCCCGTCGAACGGCTGCGCGACCAGCTGCTCCGCCGGCGGCGGCGGCCCCGGCGGGACGTCCAGGTTCACCAGCTCGATCGCGTCGACCAGTGGATTCTCGACCACGTGCCCGAAGTCGATGTCCACCGAGCCGTCGCTCGTCACGTCGAACGCCTTCATCTCCCCGACCTCGTTGCCGACGTCGGCGACGATGTCGAAGTTCGGCAGCACCACCGCGCCGTCGAGCGCGACGTTGAACACGCGCTGCCCTGGCTCGCTGGTCCCCGGGTACTGGTTCGCGAAGTACAGCCGAACCCGAACGTGCGTCCCCGGCGGCACGGGGAAGTGCCACGACATCTCCGGAGGCGAACCCGGGTCGTAGCGCTCGGCACCGAACACGGCCGCCGGCGTCGTCGGTGGCACGGAGCCGTCGACGGCGCCGACCGGGCCGAAGGACGCGGCGGCGCTCCCCGTGTTCCGGTACTGGCTCGAGCCGGAGACGTCCGCCTGCCAGTCGGGTCCGCAATCCAGGGAAGCGATCACGGGCCCGCCGGCGTCGATCCGGTAGAGGACCGACGCGTCCGGCTGGGGACAGCCGTCCCGCGGCGCCAGGTACAGGGTTCCGGGGAGCGACGCCGGCGTCCCGACCGGCGGCGCCTGGCCGCCGGCCGTCGGGAACATCCCGAGGCGCGCGTGGTACTCGCCACCGAGCGACGTCGTGTCGCTGCCGACCAGGAGGCCAGCGGGCGTCGAGACGAGCGTGAACGTGCCGACCCCACGGGTCTTCGTCGGGTTCCATCGGTAGGGCATGCCGTTCAGCGGGTCGAGCGCCGCGATGCCCGGGCGGCTGACGGCGCCGCTCGCGGCCCGGTCGGGCACGTTCGCGTTGTTCTCCCATCGCTGATGCCCGCCGACGTAGACGGCCGCTCCGGTGATCGCGACGCTCCACAGCGTGTCGCCGCCCGTGTAGTCGACCCACGTGGGCTGCAGGTCCGAGCCGGTCACGTTCGTCTCCCAGCGCGCCGCGGTGTCGCACAGCGTCGTCGGGAAGCGTCCCGCGCCGGTCGTCACGACGACGAAGTACGAACCGTCCGGCGCGAAGTCGACGTCGTGCATGTAGGTCGGGAACGACGTCGAACACAGCCCCGTGTACGCGTCGGTCTTCCAGTCGGCGACCGTCGCCGGTGCGGTGGTCAGATCGACCACGGCGAGCTGGACGCGTGCGGCGCCGCCGGCCGAGGCGAAGTTCCCGATGACGACCATCCGGCTCGCGTCCGCGGTGACGTCCATCGCGGCGACGGTCGTCGTGCCGTCGCCGTGATGCGTGCCGGCGATCTGGAGGTCGAGGTTCGGGTCGACCGCGCCCGTGTTCACGTCGACGGCCGCCACGTGCGAGCGCGCCACGCTCCGGATCGACGTGAACGCGCCCGCGACGAACAGCCGGTTCCCGCGGACCGCGATGGCGCGCACGTTGCTGTTCGTCTTCGCGGAGAACACCGGCACCGTCTGGCCGGTCGAGACGTTCAGCTTCGTCAAACCCTTGGTCGCGACGCCGTTCACCTGGCTGAAATAGCCGCCGGCGAACACCGACGCCCCGTCGGGCGCCGCCGCCAGCGAGCTGACCTGACCGTTCACGGCAGGGACGAAGTTCGGGTCGATCTTCCCCGTGGTCGCGTCGTAGGCGAAGATGTTGTTCCGGGTGAGCGTCTTCGAGGTGTTCGCGTTGCGTACCTGCGTGAACGTGCCACCGACGACGATGTCGCGGCCGACGCGGGCGAACGCCTTGACCTGACCGTCCAGGACGTTCGGCGTCCAGTCGACCGGGTTCGGGTTGACGACGACGTCCTGCGGGAGGTTGAGGCCGAGGCTCGGGGCCGCCGCCCCCCCGAGCAGCGCGCCGGCGATCGCGACGATGACCGCGATGCCCCGCGCGCGCCGCGGACGGCGCCCGAGCCTGGCCATGCCCATCCCCCTCCGAAGCCTCTCGACCGGCGAACGCCGGCGATCCCGGTCGGCGTCCGCTCCCCGCGGTCGAGCTTGGGACGCTAGTGGGCGCCAGGGCCCGGAACATCCCCAATGGAGGGGATTCGGGCGTCGGCGGGTTAGGTCGTTCGGCGCAGCGGGCGTCCGTCGTCGGCGTCCCCCGGTTCGTCGCTCGCGCGGCGCCGTGGGAGACTCTGCGAACCGTTCCAACGCTCGGCGAGGAGGCACGGTGACCAGCACCTTCCACGAGGGAAGCAGGGCCCTGCAGGACCGGTTCGACACGCGCCGGATCGCGGACCGGATCGACGAGCGCTTGGTCACGGACACGATCGGCGACGGCGACCGCGGGTTCATCGAGAACGCCGACTGCTTCTTCCTGGCGACCGCCGACGCCGAAGGAAAGCCCAACTGCTCCTACAAGGGCGGCGACCCCGGATTCGTAAAGGTGGTTGACGAACACACGGTCGCGTTCCCCAACTACGACGGCAATGGGATGTACCTGTCGATGGGGAACGTCTCGGTCAATCCGCACGTCGGGTTGCTGTTCATCGACTTCGAACGTGGCCACCGGATGCGGCTGAACGGCGAGGCGTCGATCGCCCTGGACGATCCGCTCACGGCCCGGTGGCCCGAGGCGCAGTTCGTCGTCCGCGTCCGCGCGCGTCAGGTCTTCCCGAACTGCCCGCGCTACATCCACCGCAGGACGCTCGTGCAGCGTTCGGAGTTCGTCCCGCACGAAGCGTGCGAGACGCCGGTGCCCGACTGGAAACGTTCCGAGTGGGCGCGGGGCTACCTTCCGGCGGACGACCCTGCGCGCGAGGACGTCTGAGGTGGAGAAGGTCACCGCGGCCGCGGTGCAGGCGACGCCGGTGTTCCTGAACCGGGAGGCCACCGTCGCGAAGGCGGCGAAGCTGATCGAAGAGGCCGGGAAGGCCGGCGCGGGGCTCGTCGTGTTCCCGGAGGCGTTCATCCCGAACTACCCCGAGTGGGTCTGGCGCGTCTCGCCGTGGAGCGGGCCGTCGGGCAAGCTCTACGCCCGGCTGCTCGATCAGTCGGTCGAGATCCCGAGCCCGGCGACCGAGACGATCGGGCGCGCCGCGCGACAGGCGAAGTCGTACGTCGCCATCGGCGTGGACGAGCGTGACACCAAGAGCTCGACGATCTACAACACGCTCGTGTACTTCGGCCCCGACGGGTCGTTGATCGGCAAGCACCGGAAGCTGATGCCGACCGGCGGGGAGCGGCTCGTGTGGGGGTATGGGGACGGTTCGACGATGGAGGTCTACGAGACGCCGTTCGGCAATCTGGGCGGCCTCCTGTGCTGGGAGAACTACATGCCGCTCGCGCGCGCGGCCGCGTACGCGAAGGGGATCGACGTATGGGTAGCGCCGACGTGGGACGACGACCCCGTGTGGGTCTCGACGATGCAGCACATCGCGAAGGAGGGCCGGGTCCACGTGATCGGCGTGAACTCGGTGATCCGCGCGACGGACGTTCCGAAGGACGTGCCCGGCTACGACGAGGTCTGGAAGGGCGACGACTCGTGGATGAGCGTCGGGCGCTCGGTGATCGTCGAGGCGGGCGGCGAGATCGTCGCGGGACCGCTGGTCGAGGAGGAGGGGATCCTGTACGCGGAGCTGGACGCCGAACGCGCTCGCGGGCAGCGGCTCCGCTTCGACCCGGTCGGGCACTACGCGCGGCCGGACGTGTTCGAGCTGACCGTGCACGAGGACGCGCACGAGCCGGTGGCCGCGGTCGGCGCGAGGGCCGCGTCGCCACGTGCGAGGCAGGAGAAGCCGACGAAGGGGAAGGGGAGGAAGCGATGACCGACATCGTCGAACTGCACCGGCGGGCCGTCGAGTGGTTCGGGTCGAACGTCGAGAAGGTCCGCGACGACCAGTGGACGAACGACACGCCGTGCGATGACTGGAACGTGCGCGTGCTGGTGAACCACCTGGTGTCCGAGGACCTGTGGACAGCGCCCCTGATGGAGGGCAAGACGATCGCCGACGTCGGTGACGTCTACGACGGCGACGTGCTGGGAGACGACCCGAAGGGCGCATGGGCATCCGCCTCGGCGGCCGCGTTGATGTCGACGGCGCCGGAGGGAGCGATGGAGCGAACCGTGCACCTGTCGTTCGGCGACTTCCCGGCGAGCGAGTACGCGTACCAGCTGTTCGCCGACCACCTGATCCACGGGTGGGACCTTGCGCGCGGTATCGGCGCGAGCGAGGCGATGGACCCCGAGCTCGTCGACGCGTGCGCGGCGTGGTTCGCGGCGATGGAAGAGGTGTACCGGTCGAGCGGCGCGATCGCGAACAGGCCCGAGGTGCCCGAGGACGCCGACGTGCAGACGAAGCTGCTCGCCGCATTCGGCCGGACCGCGTAGGAATCGTCATCCATCGAGCATCTCCGCGGTGCCGAGGGAACTGAGACGATATGCGGGTGACTTGGAGCGTGAGCAGGCGTTCGTAGAGAAAACGTGGTCGATATGGCGTGCACGCGCGCTGCGCGGGGCTCCGCTTCGTCCAATCCGCGCCGTCCCAAGGTCCATGTGTCGGTTGAGCAAGCCGCGTCCGAAGGTCATGGGGCCCCTCGTCGGTCAGGACGGCCGCATGGCCATGGGTGGAACGCGTAGCGCTCGGACTTGCCTCGTGATCGAGAAACCTCTTGCCTGGCGCGACTTATGGTCGTAAGGTCGCTGAGCCCGAGATGGGATGACGCGTGAGACGGACACTTCTGTCGATGGCCGTGTTGTTCGTGGTCGCCCACGGGATCTTCATCGCCGGACCAGCGAGCGCGGACCCACCCGCGTGCACGTCGGAGGCGTACTTCATCTATCAGCCCACCAGCGACGTCATCACGACGATCGTCAGCACATACGGGACTGGAGCAATTGTCAAATGTTGTGGATGAGTTCTCACGCGGCGGCGCCCTCCGTGGTTGCCTCGTCGCTCCTTTCCTGTAGTCGACCGTCGGTGAAGACGGCGCCGGCGCGCACCAGCGCCACCAGGTGAGGCGCGTTCACGCGGCGCCACCGGTCCTGCGCGGTCTGGATCAGCTTGAACGCCATGGCGAGCCCGGCCCTCCTCGAGCCGGCGCCCTTGGTCACCCGCTGACGCAGGCGGACCGTTGCGAACGTGGACTCGATCGGGTTCGTGGTCCGAAGATGGATCCAGTGCTCGGCCGGGAAGTCGTAGAAGGCGAACAGCGCGTCGAGGTCCTCGGCGATCTTCCTGGTGGCCTTGGGATGGGAGGCGAAGTCCTCTGCGAAGGCGCCGGCGGCGTCGAGGGCATCCGCACGGGTCCTCGCGGTGTAGATCCCGACCAGGGCGGCCTTGGCCTGGGCGTGCAGGCGCTTGGGCAGGGCGTCCAGGACGTTCGCCGTCTTGTGCACCCAGCACCGTTGCTCGGCGGCCGTGGGGAACACCTCTCGCAGCGCCGCCCAGAACCCCAGGGCCCCGTCGCCGACTGCGATGGCGGGCGCGGCCAGACCTCGGCCCTTGAGGTCGCGCAGCAGCTCTGCCCAGGACTCGGTGGACTCCCGGTACCCGTCTGCGATCGCCACCAGCTCCTTGGTCCCGTCGGGTCGGACCCCGACGATGACCAGGCAGCACAGCCGGTCCTGCTCCAGGCGGATCCGGAAGTGGATCCCGTCGACCCACCAGTACACGTAGTCCACGGCCTTCAGGCTGCGGGTGGACCACCGCTCGTGCTCGGCCTGCCAGGACTCGGTGAGCCGGCAGATCGTGGAGGCGGACAGGTTCGCCCCGGAGCCGAAGAACGCCTCCAGGGCCGGGGCGAAGTCCCCCGTGGACAGGCCCCGCAGGTACAGGATGGGAAGGACCTCGGCGACCTTCGGGGAGCGGCGCATGTACGGGGGCGGTCGTCACGGTGCGGGGCCGAGCGTAGCCGTTGCCGACCACGAGGCGCCGGCCGGCTTCGTCCAGGACCTCGGCGTGGGCGTCCAGGTACGCGCGTCGCTCGGCCTCGAGGGCGACGGCGAGCATCTGCCTGGCCGCCAGCCGGCACAGCTCGTCCAGGCCGATGGCCAGATCTTCCGGGCCGCCCGCCTCGCCTGTCGAGGGGTCATGCGCTATCGTGAGCATCAGGCGTACTCCTTCTCGCCGGCTCCACCCGGCGATCTGCGTTCAGGACGCGTGAAGGGTACGCCGCCTTCTTTTCGAGACCCGCCATCCACAACTTCTGCTTATAGCTCACGGGACTGACAACAAGATCTATGTGCGCAACCGCGACCTCGCCTCGTCCGGGAGTTGCACCGGCATCTACACGGAGAGCTGGGCGGAAGAGCAGAACACCGCCAACAACGGGGATGACTGGGCCGAGATCGGATGGGTCGAAGAGTGGAACGGTTCGTCCAAGGCCTGGTACCTGATCTGGGAGGGCGGAGAGAACGGCACCATCGATCCCAATTGCGCCGTCCTCAGTTCCTCCATCTCGCACAGCACATGGGATCGGTTCCGAGCCCGCAACACGTCCGGGACCACGTGGGCGCTGGACTGGGACAGCGGTTCCGGCTTCACGAACAAGGATTCCTGCGACGAAGGCTTCTCGCCCGGGATGTCTCAGGGGTTCACGCCCGTCACCGGCGTCGCTTACGGAACGGGTGCCCGCGATCATCAGACTGACCTGAGGTATAAGTACGACTCTTCGCATTGGACCAACTGGGGACACAACCGCTCAAACCCGAACATGGGCGGCGGCATTACCGGATACTCCTACTACCGCTGTTCGGGCAGCGAGTACTACATCTGGAACGCGAGCAACCCGCGTGGAGGTACGGAGGATTGAAGGCGCTGCGGATCGCCCAACTCGCGATGGCAACCGTGCTCCTCGCCGGCTGTGCCAGGCTCGCCAGCCCATCTACGGCATCGGGCAACCCCTGCCCCTCCGGGTCAGGGGTCGTACCTTCTCCGGCAAGCTCTTACGAGAACGCCGACGACCTGATCGAAGGCATGCCGCCGGCTCCGGACTTCGGCGGCAACCCCTCAAGCGGGGAACCCACCACGCTCGAGGCCGCCCAAGCGAACCTGCCCTTCACCATCACCCTGCCGACCGATCTCTCTGACCCGGCGGTGTACCTGGTCAACGGCGACGGTGAGGAGCAGATCCGCGTGCTCTCGCTCGTGTATCAAACGGATTGCGGGCCCGTCGATGTGACCGAACAGGTCGCCCCCATGTCCGAGGACGCCTTCGCCGCCCACATCCGCGAGTTCGTTAGCGGCTGGAGCGCGCATCCTGGGTTTCCGGGGTTCCAGGAAGTCGTAACCATCCATGGCACCGTCGCGGCCATGGCTGGCGAGGCGCCGGCGAACGCTCAGGCCGGGATCGAGTGGCAGGAGAACGGTGTTCGGCTGCGTGTGTTCGGGCCCCAGGTCAGCGAGGAGCAAGTGACCACGGTCGCCGAATCCTTCGCACCGATCGGAAGATAGCCCGGGGTCCCGCCGGTGGGTAACGCGCCCCCCGGTTCCGTTGGAGTCGGTCCGTTCGACTTCATGCCACGACCAACATGTCCGTCTGGATCCTCTCGAACTGGGCCGGAGTGCAGATGTCCGATGCTCGAGTACAGACGAAGCTCCTCGCCGCCATCGACCGCGCCGCCTGATCGCGCTATCGCTCGGGGCATCCGGCCCTCCGAATGGCCGACCTGCGGACCGGCGCCGCGTCGAATGTCCCGCCTAGCGTGAGGAGGGACCGGAGGACAGGGGTTCGGCGTCGCGCGGTCCCGAGAGGAGGCGATCGGCATGACGGGTGCGTCGACCACTGCCGACGTGTTGACGAAGGCGAAGACTACGCCCGACGTCGTGGACATGCCGGCCAGGCACGCGCTGGCGATCGACGGTGTCGGGGCTCCCGGGGCCGACGCGTTCCGCCGGAGCCTTCAGGCGCTGTACGGCGTGGCCTACACGATGAAGTTCGCGCGCAAGCGCACCGACGCGCTGGACTTCAAGGTCGCTCCGCTGGAAGGGGATTGGCGGATCGATCCGGGCGCCAGGGTCGAGGACCGCGACAGCTGGCGATGGCGCCTGCGGATCATGGTCCCTGAGGACGTCACCGCGGGCGAGCTCCAGGCCGCCGTCGACGCAGCCACGACGAAGAAGGGCGGGAAGCTCTTCGGGTCGACGGAGGCGACGCGGGTCTTCCTGGAGGAGATCCCGCCCCACCGGTTCGGCCGGATCCTGCACGTGCGCCCGTACGCGACGGAGCCGGAGAGCTTCGCGACCCTGGAGCACCTGCTCGACGAACGAGGACTGCGCCGCGAACCGTGGCACACCGAGGTGTACCTCTCCGATCCGGGAAGGACGCCGCCGGAGAAGATCCGGACGGCGCTCCTGGTGCAGGTCGCCGCGGCGGACGCCCAGTAGCGCAGCGGGCCCGAAGCGAGCCTGAACCCCGGTCGCGGGTACGACGGATGGTCCCCCGAGTCAGGGCCCTGCGGCCCCGACCCGCGGGCACCACGGGCGGGACAGTGGTGTCATGCGAACCGACTCGAACCGACGGGCGGCGCTGAGCGCAGGGGTGCTGCTCATCACGGCGACCGTCGCGAACGTCATCGGCTCGGGGCTCTCGAGATCCATCTTGGAGGCCCCGAACTACCTCACCAGCGTCTCCGCCGACGCGAACCGGGTGACCGTGGGAGCCCTCCTCGAGCTCGTCGCCGCCAGCGCGTGCGTCGGCATCGCGATCTCCCTCTATCCGGTCCTGAAGGGATGGGGCTCGGGTCTGGCCCTCGGTTCCGTCGTCTTCAGGACGATCGAAGCCGTCATGTACATGATCAGCGTGGCGTACCTGCTCTCGTTGCTGGCACTCAGCCAGCGGTTCACCCCGGAAGGGGCCGCCGACCCCGCGTCGTTCCGAACCGCCGGCGATGCGCTCCTCGACATGCGTCACCAGATCACGCTCATCGCGGTGTTCGCCTTCAGCGCGGGGGCTCTGCTCTACTACGTCCTGTTCTATCGATCCCGACTCGTTCCCCGATGGCTGTCGGGCTGGGGGATCGGTGCCGTCCTCCTGATGTTCGTCGCGTGCCTGTTAGCCCTGTTCCAGCGGAACGAGATCACGACGTACGCGATCCTGGCGCTTCCGATCGGTGTGCAGGAGATGGTCCTGGCCGTGTGGCTGATCGCGAAGGGATTCGGCCCACCCGAGCTTCCGTCCGGTGATCCGGCCGAGGAGGTCGATGACGCCGCGCTCCTCTCACTCGGGGATCGGCGGTGAGCTCGCTTATGGACCTGCGCGAGACCGGAAGCAAGGGACGCCTCCCACCGAGGTGGTTCGTCGTCACCTTCTGGCACGCCCACCGACGGGTCGTCCGAGCGAGCCGTGGCCGTCGGGGGCTGTGGCGCCCGCGCCAGGGGAAGTGGGGCGCCCTGCGGCTAACCGCGACGGGCCGGCGCAGCGGCCAGCCGCGGAGCGTGATCCTGGGCTACTACGAGGACGGGCCCAACCTGGTCTCGATAGCCATGAACGGCTGGGGTGCCGCCGAGCCGGCCTGGTGGCTGAACCTTCAGGCCCACCCGGAGGCGGTCGCCGAGCTGGCCGGGGGGTTGCGGCGCGAGGTGCTCGGCAGGGCCGCGGCGGACGGAGAGCGTGAACGGCTATGGCAGCGCTGGCGCGAACTGGACAAGCATCTGGACAACTACGCTGCGCGGCGCCCGCACGAGACCGCGGTCGTCGTCCTCGAACCGCGCGCGTTGTCCGGAGGCGGCTAGTGTCGCGCCTCTGAAGTTCCTTGACGGCGAGCGTGCGGCAGGATCTCGTCGGCGGTCTTGGTCCAAGTGAACGGGTGGCAGCGGTCGTTCCATCCGTCGATGAAGCGGGTGATGGCGCCGACGAGTTCTGTGACGCTGGTGAAGGTTCCGCGCCGGATGGCCTGGCGGGTGATGATGCCGAAGAACACCTCGACGAGGTTCAGCCACGATCCTGGCACGATCCTTGCCCGTGTCGCCAAGCCCGCCCGTACCGACGACGACCGCGTCCAACTCAGCAGCGTCGCTCGATCCTCATCGCGGATCTGCACCAACCCAGTAGACAGCACCATACGTCATGATGGCGCGCCGTCACCCTGATGTAAAGGAACTAACGAGACGCAACGCTAGCGGCGTTCGATGGCGCGACGAACTGCGGCAGGAACGACGTGAAGAACGCGCCGATCTTCGGGTTCAGCAGGTTGCTCATCAGGCCCTGGCGGAAGGCGGGCGGCGGCCTCGTCGCCTCCGGCGAGGTCGTCTCTCGGATGTCCGCGGCGCTTCGGCGACCGTCCCTGCGCAGCGTGCCGGCGATCGCCTGGACGCCGAGGCACACGAGGTAGACGGCGCCAGCGAGGCGGAGCAGGTCGAAGACCTGCGCGCTCGCGCGAAGGAGCGCCGCGATCCCGACGGCCGACGCGACCGTCCAGCACAGGAGCCCGCAGCACACGCCCAAGCTCGTCCGGATCGCGGCCGCGCGGTCGTGTTGGAGGGCGTTCTTCGTCACGATGGCCGTGTCCGGCCCGGGGCCAGGACGACGAGCACCGACAGCACCAGGAACGCGCCGAACTGCTGCATCTCGGATGCCGACCCTATCCGGCCGGCGCTCCTACGGGGTCGCGAGCTTCAGGAACCGTTCCGCGCCTTCGCAGAGCTCGGCGACGACGTCGCCGGCCCTCTCGATCCCCGTGACGTGCCCGACGTCCTCGCCCGCGTACATCGCCATCGCGTCGATCGACCCGGTCGTGCCGGCGCTCGGCGGGCCGGAGGCGAAGGCCGGTATCGGCTGCGGGTCGGGCTCGGCGGGCGCCCATCCGGCGATGTCACCCTCCAGCGCCCGCGCAGCCTCGAGGGCGGTGCTGAGCACGCGATGCGGCGCGTCCGGCCATCCGACGCCGAACGCGGTCGTCAGCACGGTCTCGTCCCCGCCGGCCGCGACGAGTGCCGCGACGTATCGCGCATGCGCGCCGGACTCGTGTGTGGCGAGGAACCGGGTGCCGACCCGGACGCCGGAGGCACCGGCGGCGAGGGCCGCCGCCATCGAGCGCGGGTTCGATATCCCCCCGGCCGCCACCACCGGCGCCTCGATCGCGTCGAGCACGCCCGCGAGCAACGGGAGGAGCGCCATCGTTCCGCGAACGTGTCCGCCCGCCTCCACCCCCTGTGCGACGACGATGTCGCATCCCGCGGCGACGGCGTGCTTCGCTTCGTCCAGCGTTCCCACCTGCCACGACGCGAGCGCCCCGCCCTGGTGAACGAGCTCGACCAGGCGCACGTCGGGGTCACCCCAGAAGAACTCCACGACCCGCGCGCGGGTGGCGGCCGCCTCGACGTCGCCGTCGTCCCAGGGCGCGCCGTCCCTGATCACGAGGTTGATGCCGAACGGGGACGCTCCCGCACGCTCGAGCGCGTCGATGCGCTCGACGAGAGGGATCGGATCGGCGCTCTGGAGCATCCCGAGGCAGCCCGAGCGTGTGACGGCGATCGCCAGCTCGGGAGTGGTGACGCCGCCGCCCATCGCGGCGAGCTGGATCGGCACCCGACACCCGACGAGCCGGGTGAACGAGGTCACGAGGGCCATCGCGGACCTATGCCGGTGCCTTCGCCGGTCCGGGCTAGTCGGGCTCGCCGCGGCGCAGGGCCTGAGCGATCGGCTCGATGCCTCGCGCGACGACGCCGGCTGGCAGGCTCCTCTTCCTTCATCTCCCCTCCGACAGCGCAGGCACGACGAAGCCTCGTTCGGTGACGGTGCATCCGCACCCCGCCGGTGCGTCAAGGAGGTGGGCGGGAGGGTTGGGATCGACCGCTCGGGGTACGCTGCGGTCGTGGGCGATCGCCTGCTGAGGAGACTCGCGGAGGTCGAGGAGGCCAGTTCGGACCTGGCGCGCGAGCTCGCGGCGCTCGGAGCTGCGATCGAGATCAACCGCCGCTCGCTCGCGGATGGCCGCGCGTCTCCGAGATCCTGCGCGAGGGACCAGGGCCGGCGGCACGCCGTCGCGTCCGCGACGCAGGGTCGCGCCTGAACCGCGCGCTCCACGCGTACCGGACGGAGGCGATCAGGACCCTCGTCGACCACGAGGGGTGGAGCCTCGCGGAGTCGCCCAGGCTCACGGGGAACGCCAGGCAGGTCGTATCTCGCCTCTACCATCGGGCCAGGTCGGCTCCGTAGAGCGGAGCGCTCCGCGACGGTGCCGAAGACCGCCTCGACCCGGCGCACATCGCGTGGCCGAACGCCCACGCGAGCCGAACCCGATACAAACTGACTGGTCGGTCACCTTTCTGCTAGCCTCGTTGTCGACGATCGAACCACGACCCGTTCCGACCCGAACGACGACCCGAACGACGACCCGAGGAGGCACGCTTGCCCAGGCTGGCTGCCGAGGAGAAACACGAGCGGCGACAGGCCCTGATCGGGGCTGCGCGCAGATGTGCCGTTGGGAAGGGCTTCGCCGATCTGACGGTCGAGGACGTCTGCGGCGAGGCCGGCGTCAGCAAGGGGGCCTTCTACATCTACTTCGACAGCAAGCAGGAGTTGCTCCTGGCGCTCCTGGACGAGGGCGCAGCCTCGATCGACGAGGCGATGCGCTCCGGCGCGGCGTCGGGCATCGAGGCGCTTCGGGTGTTCGTGCGTGCGATGGTCCACCGTGGCGAAGACCCCGCGACGGTCCAGATCGCCGCCGACCTGTGGGCGGCCGTGTTGACCGACGACGGTCTGCGCGCGCGGTTCTCCGAGCGGGTGAGCGATCGTCGGAACCTGCTGCGCGCGAGCATCGAAGAGGCGATCGCTGCCGGCGAGCTCGTCGACACCCCCGCGAACGCGCTCGCCTCGATCCTCCTGGCGCTGGGTGACGGCCTCACGCTGCACGGCGGGCTCGACGCTGGCGCTTTCAAGTGGCCGAACATCCGCCGAGCCCTCGACGCGATCCTCGAGGGGCTCGCGCCCTCGTGAGCGGGCCGGACGGCGCACGCGGTGGGCGCCGGTCGCTGCGGATGCCGCAGGTGCGTCTCCCGTGGCTCCGCGGGCGGCTGGGCGGTACCCAGTCGGGCCTCCTGCTGCTGGCGATCGCGGTCGGGGCCGGAGCCGGCGTTGGCGCGATCGCGTTCCGCTACCTCATCCTGTGGTTCACGCTGCTGTTCACCGGGCATCGCGACTTCAGCTCGGCCGGCCGAAGCGCCAACCCCCTGGTGCCCGGCCTCGGGATGTGGTTCCTGCTGGTCGCGCCCGTGATCGGTGGACTCATCTACGGACCGCTGGTCGACCGCTTCGCGAAGGAGGCGCGGGGCCACGGCGTCCCGGAGGTCATGTACGCGGTATCGGAGCACGGGGGACGCATCCGGCCGCAGGTCGCGGTCGTGAAATCGCTCGCCTCGGCCCTGTGCATCGGGTCCGGCGGCTCCGTCGGCCGCGAGGGCCCGATCGTGCAGATCGGCTCCGCGCTCGGCTCGTCGCTGGGTCAGGCGATGAAACTCCCCACGTCGAGGCTCCGGTTGCTCGTCGCGTGCGGCGCCGCCGGCGGGATCTCGGCGACGTTCAACGCGCCCATCGCCGGCGTGTTCTTCGCGCTCGAGCTGATCCTGCGCGACTTCGAGACCGAGTCCTTCGGTGCGGTCGTCCTGGCATCGGTCGTGGCCGACGTGATCGGGCGTGCGGCGTTCGGGCCGAACGCGTTCCTGACGTTGCCGCCGTTCCGGATCTCCTCGTACTGGGACTACCCGATGTACGTGGGGCTCGGGATCGTGGCGGGCGTGGTGGGCGTGACGTTCGTCAAGGTGCTCTACGGCACGGAGGACGTCTGCGATCGCGTCTGGCGTGGCCGTCCCGAGTGGCTCCGGCCGGCGGCCGGCGGGATCCTCCTCGGCCTCCTGTTGCTCGCGCTCCCCCAGATGTACGGCGTGGGCTATCCGGTGCTGGAGGCGGCCATCCGGGGCCGGTACGCGCTCGACTTCCTGATGATCCTGCTCGCCGGCAAGATCCTGGCGACCAGCCTGACGATCGGGATCGGCGGCTCCGGCGGGGTCTTCGCCCCGTCGCTGTTCATGGGCGCGATGCTGGGCAGCGCCTATGGGATGCTCATGGGCCACCTCGCCCCCGGGGTCGCCGGCTCCGCGGGGGCATTCGGGATCGTCGGCATGGGCGCCGTCTTCGCCGGCGCGGCGAGGGCGCCCATCACCGCGGTCCTGATCATCTTCGAGCTGACGGGGGAATATCGGATCATCCTGCCCCTGATGGCCGCGGTCGTGCTCGCGACCGTGATCAGCGGCGTGCTGTCCGGCGACACCATCTACACGGCGAAGCTCAGGCGGCGCGGCGTCGACGTCACGCGTGACCGCAGCGCGCGGCTCCTCGAGGGGATGCGTGTGGGCGACGTGATGCGGCCGTCCGCCGAACCGCTCCCCTGCGATCTCCCGGTCGACCGGATCGTCGCGCGGCTCCGGGAGGACGGTATCGACGCGCTGCCGGTCGCCGACGCGGACGGGGGATACCTCGGCGTCGTCACCCTCCGCGGCATCGAGGAGCAGATCCGAGATGGTCTCACCGGGGCCACCGCCGAGGCCCTCGCCGAGCAGGTCCCCACCGCCGCACCGGACGAAGGTCTGGAGGATGCGCTCGGCAAGCTGCTGCAGGGGACGAACCCCGGGCTGGTGGTCGTCTCCGGCGACCACTCGCAGGTGATCGGATGGCTGGATCAGCGCGACGTGGTCCGCGCGTATCACGAACGGGTTCAGCCGCCGCCGCCGCCGTCTCGCACCGATCCCTCGTCGTACCGATGGGCGCCCCCGACGGATGGAGCGCCCAGGCGCACGTGGTTCCGCATGCACCTGAAGCGTTCCCGTCGGCCTCGAACCCGCTCCGCGTAGGCGCCGCCGCGAGGATCGAACGCGTCCGAGGGCTCGCGGACCTCGGGATCTTCGCGCCGGGGGGTCGGACGTTCCCCCGTAGCGACGTCACGCGAACGCGGGTGGTCCTGGAGCTGGAGGCGAGCTCGCACCACAGCCGTTCGGTGACCATCACGCAGCCGCAAAGGGCAGGCCCCCGACCCGCCTTCACCTTCCATCCGTCGACCGGCTGGGCCAGCGTTCCGGTCGCGTGGAACGGCTGAACGGACCCGCCCGCGCGCCGTCGGAACTTGACGAACTCCCCGATCTAGAAGCATATTGCTCTAGGCACCTAGATGAATGGAGGCATCGATGTGATCGAGTTCCACCTGAGCACCCGCACTGGCGTCGCGCCGTACCTTCAGATCGTCCACCAGGTGCGGCAGGCGCTCAGGCTGGGCCTGCTGAAGGAAGGCGACCAGCTCCCAACGGTCAAGGACGTCGTCGCCCAGCTGGCGATCAACCCGAACACCGTGCTCAAGGCGTACCGTGAACTCGAGCACGCTGGCCTCGTGGCGGCCCGGCCAGGGATCGGCACCTTCGTCACACGGACGCTGAGCGACGCCTCCCTAGCGGCGCACGGCCCGCTGCGCGCCGACCTTCAGCGATGGCTCGCGAAAGCGCGCCGGGCCGGACTCGACGACGACAGCATCGAGGCACTCTTCCAGGACACCTTTCGGTCCGCCGATCGGGAGGGCGTAGCGTGAGCGCGGTCCTGACGGCAACCGATCTCGGCAAGCGCTACGGCAGGCGTTGGGCGCTGACCGATTGCACGCTCGCGATCCCCCCTGGACACGTGGTCGGCCTGGTCGGGCCCAACGGCGCCGGCAAGACGACGCTGCTGCAGCTCGCCGTGGGCCTACTGGCCCCGACCTCTGGCTCGATCGAGATCCTGGGCGCGCGGCCAGCCGAGGGCCCCGCGCAGCTCGGACGGGTAGGCTTCGTCGCCCAGGAGACCCCGCTGTACGCGTCGCTTTCCGTCTCGGATCACCTCCACGTGGGCGCCTGGCTCAACCCCGGCTGGGACGCCGAACGGGCCGAGCGCAGGATCCGGCAGCTCGGCCTCGATCCGAGGCAACGGGCCGGGAAGCTCTCCGGTGGACAGCGCGCGCAGCTCGCGCTCACGCTCGCCATCGCGAAGCGACCCGAGCTGCTGATCCTCGACGAACCGGTCGCCAGCCTGGATCCACTCGCCCGCCGGGAGTTCCTCCAGCATCTGATGGAGGCGGTCGCCGAGCACGAGATGAGCGTCGTGCTCTCCTCGCATCTGGTCGCCGATCTGGAGCGCGTGTGCGACTACCTGATCGTCCTGGCCGGCTCGCGCGTGCAGGTGATCGGCGAGGTCGACGCGCTGCTCGCGTCGCATCGCAGGCTCACAGGCCCGCGGCGCGATCCGGCGACACTCCCCTCCGACCAGGAGGTCATCGAGGCGAGCCATACCGACCGCCAGAGCACGCTGATCGTGCGGCGCGACGGCGCGATCCACGACCCGGCGTGGACCGTCGAAGAGATCGGCTTGGAGGACCTGGTCCTCGCCTACATGAGCCAGAGCGACGGAGCCGCCGCGGCCGGCGGACCGACGCTCGGGGTCGTTCGATGATCCGCTTGACGTGGCGGCAGTTCCGAACCCAGGCCGCCGTGGCGGCGGCGGCGCTGGCCGTGCTGGCAGTGATCCTCGCGGTCACCGGTACGCGGCTCGCCCATCTCTACGACACGAGCGTGGCGTCGTGCGGCTCGGAGGACGCCTGTGCCGGCGCGACGAACGCGTTCCTGACCTCCGATCGATCCCTGCAATTGGGCCTGAACGCGCTGATGCTGGTCGTCCCGGCGATCCTCGGCATCTTCTGGGGCGCACCGCTGATCGCGCGCGAACTGGAGACGGGTACCCACCGGCTGGCGTGGACCCAGAGCGTGACGCGACCGCGTTGGCTGGCCGCGAAGCTCGGCCTGGTCGGGGTCTGGAGCGTCGGTGTGGCCGGCCTGCTCAGCCTCATGGTGACGTGGTGGTTCGGTCCGCTCGACGGGATCACCGCGAACCGGTTCGCGCCCGGGCCGTTCGACGAGCGCGCCATCGTCGCGATGGGCTACGCGGCGTTCGCGTTCGCGCTCGGGGCGGCGATGGGACTGCTGATCCGACGCACGCTCCCCGCCATGGCCGTCACCCTGGTCGTCTTCATCGCCGCCAGGCTGGCCTTCGTCCAATGGATCCGGCCGCACCTGATGCCGCCGGTGCATCGAACCATCACGCTCGTCCACGCCGCGATCGGTTTCGGCATCAGAGGACAGGGCGGCCCGCCCACGCTGTTCCCGGAGGGGCTTCGCATACCGAACGCCTGGGTGTACGCGCCTCGGATCCTCGATGGCGACGGGCATCCTCTGACGCCCTCCGTCGTCGCTCGGGCGTGCCCGAACATCGCCGTGCCGGCGCATGATCAGGGAGGGCCCGCCACGGGCGTGCCGGCGGAGGTGGTCGGGCAGCTCAGGGCGTGTCTGCGGACGATCGGCCGGACGTACCACGAGGCCGTCGCGTTCCAGCCGGCCGGCCGCTACTGGACGTTCCAGTGGATCGAGACGGCGATCTTCCTCGTCGCGGCGCTCGCCCTCGCGGGCCTGTGCTTCTGGTGGATCCGCCGGAGGGTCTCGTGACCTCCCGGCCGTGAGGGGCGTGGCACGCCTCCACGGCGAGCGTCAGCAGCGCCGGCGCCGGTTCGCGCGACTCAGAGGCCGAGGACATCGTCCAGCTCCCGCACGCTCGCCGCAGGATCGCGGACGTCGAACAGCAGCGACGCCATCCCGACGGCCTCGGCGCCTCGGCAGTTCACGGGCATGTCGTCGATGAACAGGCATTCGGTGGGGTCCGCGCCGAGTGCGTCCGCGGCGGCGAGGTACGGCTCCGGTGCGGGCTTGCGGACGCCGATCGCCGCGACATCGATCATCGCGTCGAACCAGCGCGCGGGCTCCCACGTCTCCCACCAACGCTCGCCGAGCCACGCGCTGGCGTCGTTCGTCAGGACCGCTTGGCGGAACCCGGCGTCGTGGATCCGCCGGATCGCGGCCCAGGTCTCCGGTCGCGCCTGGTCGGTCCAGGCGATCGCGTGGAGCGGGTCACCGTCGATGCCGGCGTCGCGGAGCCGGTGCGCGACGATCCGCGCGTACTCCGGTTCGTCGATCAGGCCCTCGCGCATCCGATCGTAGTCGGGGTCGGGGACGTCGCTCGCCGGCCCGAGCGGGATGCCGCCGACCGGCCAGCCGCGTTCGCGCCCCGCGTCGCCGATCACCTCGGTGAAGTAGCGGTACATGATGCCCCCCATGTCCCAGACGACGTGGGGGAGTTTGACGGCGCGGGGAGCGTCCGCCGTCACCGCGCGGGATCCCACTCGCGAGCGTGCTGCAGGAGACGCTCGCGTATCGAGACCTCCGCCGGCGGGGTCGGGACCGTGACGACGACGTCGGTGCCGTGGCGCTCGACCTCGTAGCGTCGGAGGCACAGCCACGGCGACCCGAGGCGCTCGCCGGTGCGCAGGTCGTAGCGCCACCAGTGCTCGGGGCACATCACGACCCCGTCGCGGACGTGACCCGCCGACAGCGAGCCGCCCCTGTGGAGGCACCTGTCGTCGACGGCCCGAAGCTCGCCGTCCAGGTCGAACACCGCGACCGCGACCTCGCCGGCGAGCAGCCGGACGACGCCGCCGGCGGGCGGCGCGGCGGCCCGCGCGCGGACCGTCGCGGGCGCCGGCGTCACCGGTTCAACCAAGCCTCATCACGACCGCCTTCGACTCCGTGAAGAACTCGTAGGAGTGGTCGCCCCCTTCGCGCCCGATCCCCGAGTCCTTGTACCCGCCGAACGGCGCGCGGAGGTCGCGCACGAAGAAGCAGTTCACCCACATCATGCCGGTGCGCACCTCGCGTGCGACCCGATGCGCGGTGTTGAGGTTCGTCGTCCACACCATGCCGGCCAGGCCGTACCGGCTCTGGTTCGCGATCGCGATCGCGTCGTCGAGCGAGTCGAACGGCATCACCATCTCGACCGGCCCGAAGATCTCGTCCTGGCACGAACGCATCGCGTTGTCCGCATCGGCGAACACCGTTGGAGCGACGTAGTTCCCGGCCGCCAGCGCGCCGTCGGTCAGGCGGTCGCCGCCGGTCATCAGCTTCGCGCCCTCGTCCTGCGCCAGGTCGACGTAGGACAGGACCTTCTGCATGTGCTCCTCGGTCACCAGCGGTCCCATCGGGTCGCCGGGTCACGCGGGTCACCGACGACCAGCGCCTCCGCGCGGTCGACGAAGCGCGGGCAGGAACTCGTCGTAGATCGGGCCGTTCGACCAGCAGGCGCGTGCCCGCCAGGCACACCTCGCCCTGGTTGCTGAAGCCCCCGGTGATCGCGCCGTCGACGGCCGCGTCCAGGTCGGCGTCGGCGCACACGATGTTCGCCGACTTCCCACCCATCTCGAACGACAGCTTCTTCAGCGTCGCCGAGGCGTTCCGCATGATGATCCGCCCGGTCGCCGACTCGCCGGTGAACGTGACCGCATCGACGCCCGCATGGACCGTCAGCTCCTCCCCGGCCGCGTCCGGGCCGAAGCCCTGCGACCACGTTGAACACGCCGGGCGGGACGTCGGCCTCCGCCACGATCTCCGCCAGGATCGACGCGGTGATCGGGCTCTGCTCGGCGGGCTTCGCGACGACCGTGCAGCCGAACGCCAGCGCGGGCGCGACCTTCCACGTCAGGAGCATCAGCGGGAAGTTCCACGGCGAGATCGCGGCGACCACGCCGAGGGGCTCGCGGAGTTCGTACGTGAACACGCCCGCGGACGGCTGGTCGAACGCCTTCGTCGCCAGATGCTCAGCGTAGTCCGCGAAGAACCGGAAGTTGAACGCGCACCGCGGGATGTCCTTCCTCGAGGACTCCGCGATCGGCTTGCCCATGTCGAGGGTCTCCCACTCGGCGAGCTCCTGCACGCGGGCGTCGATCCCGTCGGCGACGCGGTGGAGGATCCGTTTGCGCTCCGCCGGGCTCATGCGGGGCCACGGGCCTTCGTCGAACGCCCGTCGGGCCGCCTCGACCGCTCGAGCGCGTCGGAGCGGCCGCCCTCGGCGACGATGCGCGACCGTCGCGCCGTCGATCGGGCTGACCGATGCGAACGCCGCCCCGTCGGACGAGTCCTCGAAGTCGCCCGTCGATGAAGTGCCGGACGCGTCGAACCTCGTTCGTCTCGGGCATGCAGGGCCTCACTTCCTCTCGGACGCCGGACGCCCGCGACCCGTAGTGGTCCGGGTGCATCTCCCTGATGATCACGCGGACGCTCTCGCGCTTCGCGTCCAGGGCTTCGCACACGGCGTCGGTCACCTTCTCGATCAGCGCGTGTTTCTTCTCCGTGCCGCGTCCCTCCAGCATGTCGATCTGCACGATCGGCATCCCTCACCTCACCTCCACGTCCATCGCCGCTGTCCCGACCCCGTCGATCGTCACGGATACGGTTATCCCCTGCTCCAGCGTCACAGGTGGCGTCAGGCCACCGGAGAGGACGACGTCTCCCGCACGGAGGCCGCGGCCGCCGCGGGCACGCGGCCGCCCGGGCCATCCAGGCGACCGCCTCGGCGGGGTCGCCCATGACGGCCGCACCCGTCGCCTCCGCGAACGGTCGGTCGTCCACCGTCATGACCACCGCCACGTTCGCCAGATCGAGTCGATCGGGGGAGATCGCCTCGCCCAGCACGAAGGCGGCCGCCGACGAGTCGTCGGCGATGTTGTCGAGGGCACGGAACGAGAAGTCCCGGTACCGGGAGTCCACGACCTCCAGGCACGCGACGACCCGGTCGGTCGCCGCCAGAACGCCGGCGGCATCGGCGTCGGACCCGAGGTCCTCCCGCAGGACGAACGCGATCTCCGGTTCCGCCTTCGGGTGGATGAAGGCGTTCAGCCGAACCACGCCGTCGGCCAGGTCCATCGCGTCCGTGACCCAGCCGTAGTTCGGCCGGTCGACGCCCATCGCTCGCCGCATCGCCTCGCTCGTGAAGCCGAGCTTGCCGCCGGTCACCCGCTCGCCGTCGGCCCGGCGGAGCAGGATCCCCTCGTCCTGGATCGCATACGCATCCTCCTCCGACAGCGGGGTCCGGTCGGTGAGCCTTCCGACCTCGCGACGTTCCAGGCGCGCCGCCTGGAGCTCACGCGCCAGCTCGGCGTGGTCGATCGGCGCGGGAGCCTGCCCGCCTACACGCACATCAGCTCCACGATCCCGATCCGATCGAACGTCGCCGTCACGACGTCGCCTGCCTTCACCGCGACCGCGACGGTCAACGCGCCGGCCAGCACCGTCGTGCCCGCGGCGAGCGTCCGGCCGCGGCGTCCGAGCGCCGCAGCGAGCCACGCGACCGCGGCGGCCGGGTGATCCAGCACGGCGGCCCCCGACGCCGTCGCCACCAGCTCGCCGTTCAGCTCCAGCACGCACCCGGTCAGCCGCAGGTCGAACCCGTCCGGTGCCGCGCCCGGGCCGCCGACCACGTACCGCGCGGCCGACGCGTCGTCCGCGACCACGTCCGGCAGCGTGAAGGCATACCCCTCGAAGCGCGAGTCGAGGACGTCCATCGCGGGAACCACGCGCTCGGTCGCCGCGAGGACGTCGTCGATGCCGGCCCCGGCGGCGACGTCGCTCGCGAGGACGAACGCGATCTCCGGTTCGACCCTGGGCTGGATCAGGTCACCGACGACGAGCGGCTCGCCGTCGCGCACGGCCGCGCCCGGCGGGAACCAGCCGAACAGCGGGCTGTCGACGTGCATCTGTTCCTGCTTCGCCCTCGACGTCAGGCCGAGCTTCGGCGTCGCGCCGCCGCCCAGCGCCTCGACCACGAGGTCCTGGATCGCGTACGCCTCGTCGAGGGTGAGGTCCGGATCGGTCGCGGTCAGCGGCGCGATCGCCCGGCGCGCGGCGATCGCGTCCAGGATCCGTGCGGCGAGCGCGTCGCGGTCGGTCACGACGCCCGCGCCTCGGCGGCCTTGCGCTGCAGCTCGACGGCGACGTCGATGATCATGTCCTCCTGCCCGCCGACGACCTTGCGCTCGCCGAGCTCGAGCAGGATGTCCTTCGTGTCGACCCCGTAGCGCTCCGCGGCGCGCTTCGAGTGCAGCAGGAACGAACCGTAGACGCCGGCGTACCCGAGCAGCAGCCCGTCGCGGTCGATCACGCCCTGCTCGGGGCGGATCGGACGGACCGCCTCCTGGGCGGCGTCCATCATGGCCAGCGGGTCGACGCCCGTCTCGATGCCGGAGCGTTCGCAGACCGCGACCAGGATCTCCGTCGGGCAGTTCCCGGCGCCCGCGCCGAGGCCCGTCGTGCAGCCGTCGAGCTGGTCGACGCCCTCGTCCAGCGCCGCGAGCGAGTTCGCGACCGCGAGCGACAGGTTGTTGTGCGCGTGGAGCCCGACCTGACATGACAGCGAATCCTTCAGTGCGGCGACCCTGACGCGCGCGTCGTCGATCGTCATCGCGCCGGCGGAATCGACCACGTACACGCAATCGGCGCCGTAGGACTCCATCTTCCGCGCCTGCGCCGCCAGCTCGTCCGGGTCGATCATGTGCGCCATCATCAGGAACCCGACGATCTCCATGCCGAGCGACTTCGACAGCTCGACATGCTGCTGGGAGATGTCGGCCTCGGTGCAGTGGGTCGCGATCCGGGCGACCCGCGCCCCCGCCTCCGCCGCGTGCCGAAGGTCGTCCTTCACGCCGATGCCCGGGAGCATGAGCACCGCGATCTTCGCGCGCTCCGCCGTCTCGACCGCGGCCCGCACGAGGTCCATCTCCGGCACCGCCGAGAAGCCGTAGTTGAACGACGAACCACCGAGCCCGTCGCCGTGCGTCACCTCGATCACCGGGACGCCGGCCGCATCCAATGCCGCGACGACGGTTCGAACCTGCTCCTCGGTGAACCGGTGCGCGATCGCGTGCGACCCGTCACGCAGGGTCGAATCCGTCAGACGGAACCGCGCGCTCATGCCGACACCGCCGCGAGCTCCTGGGCGAGCGCCTCGCCGACCCGGACCGCCGACGCGGTCATGATGTCCAGGTTCCCGGCGTACGGCGGGAAGTAATCGCCGGCGCCCTCGACCTCGAGGAGCGCGACGACGCGCGCCGGTACGATGCCGCCCGGCGTCGCATAGACGTCCTCCTCGAAGACCGGATCGGCCTTCAGCCGGTAGCCGGGGACGTACGCAGAGACCTCTTCGATCATCGCGAGGATCGATGAAGCGACGCCATCCCGGTCGAAGCCTTCCTCCAGCGCGCAGAACACGGTGTTGCGCATCAGGATCGGAGGCTCGGCGGGATTCAGGACCATGATCGCCTTCCCCTTCGCGGCGCCGCCCACCTCGACCAGCGCGGAGGACGTGGTCTCCGTGAACTCATCGATGTTCTGCCGCGTGCCCGGCCCCGCGGACTTGGACGCCACGGTGGACACGATCTCCGCGTACGGCACCGGGGTGACGCGGGTGACCGCAGCGACGATCGGAACCGTGGCCTGGCCCCCGCACGTGATCAGGTTCACGTTCGGCGCGTTGAGATGGTCAGCCAGGTTGACGGGTGGAACGACCAGCGGTCCGAGCTTCGCCGGGGTCAGGTCGATCACACGGATCCCTGCCTCCTCGTACCGCGGAGCGTTCTGGCGATGCACCCATGCCGAGGTGGCCTCGAAGACGACCGGGAACTCCGCCGGACGGGCGAGGACCGCGTCCGCGCCATCGACGCTGGTCTCGATGCCGAGGTCCCGGGCGCGCCGGAGCCCGTCCGAGTCCGGATCGATGCCGGCCACCAGCCGGACCTCCAGCCCCGGCGAGCGCTGGAGCTTGTACATCAGGTCGGTCCCGATGTTGCCGGAGCCGACGATCGCGCAGGGAACCCTCATCCGTCCTCCTCGCTTCGTGCGCTCACTCGAACCGCACCGAGACGGCACCGAGGCGATCGAACTCCGCCGCGACGATGTCCCCGGCCTCCACGGGGAACGCAGCGTGCAGCGCCCCCGTCATGACGAACCACCCGGCCTCCAGCGTGACGTCGAACGGTGTCAGGGTGTTCGCCAGCCACGCCACGGTTTCGACCGGATCGCCCATCGCCGCCGCGCCGGCCCCGGTGGCCTGCGTTCCGCCGTTCTTCGCGACGACCATGCCGGTCAGGCGCGGCTCCCAGCCGTCCGTTGGGACGACGTCGCGACCCAGGACGATCGCCGCGGACGACGCCAGGTCCGCGATCGTGTCGACCAGCGTGATCCGCCAGTCGACGATCCTGCTGTCGACCACCTCGATCGCCGCCCGGGCACCGGTGATCGCCGCGGCAGCGTCGGCCCGCGTACACGAAGGACCGCGGAGCGGGCTCCCGAGGACCAGCGCGATCTCGGCTTCGGCCCTCGGCTGGATCAGCGCGCCGGCCTGGAGGGAGGCGCCGTCGTCGAACACCATGCTCGCCAGGACTGGCCCGTAGTCGGGCTGGTCGACGCCGAACATGTCGCGCATCGGCTTCGACGTCAGGCCCAGCTTGTATCCCACGACCGAGCCGCCTTCGTCGGCCATGATCGCTTCCGCGTACGCCCCCTGGATCGCGTAGGCGTCGGCGGGCGTGAGGGACGGATCATCCTCCGACAGTGGCGCGATCGGTGCCCGGTCCCGGCGCGCTTCGAACAACGCCTGACCCCAGTCGCGCGCAGCCGCTGCCATCACGGGCCTGCCTTCCGATACCCCATCCGGCGCGACGCCGTCGCGGCGGCCTCGACGAGCTCGTGGATGACCTGGTCCATCACGGGGTCCATGCGCTGGGCGGGTCCGGCGACGCTCATCGCCGCCACGACGTCGCCCAACGCGTTGCGTACAGGTGCTCCGACGGATAGCACGCCGACCTCCGACTCGTGCAGGTTCTGCGCCCAGCCGCGCCGGCGGATCTCCTTCAGCTCCTTCAGGAGCAGCTCGTGGTCCGTGAGCGTGTGCGGCGTCCGGGCCTTCAGCTCCCAGCCCTCCAGGAGCCGGTCGAGCTGCTCGTCGGGGAGGTACGCCAGCAGCACCTTCCCCGTGCCGGTCGAGTGCGCCCAGTTCCGCCGGCCGACCTCCAGGAACAGGCGCAGGGTGTGCGGGCTATCCAGGCGTTCGACGTAGACGACCTCGCGGCCGTCCAGGACCGCGAGCTGCACGGTCTCGCCGGTCGCGTTCCGCAGCTGCGCCATCGGCGGGACGGCCGCCTCGTGGAGGGCGAAGTGGGCTGAGATCGCCGCGCCGAGGTCGTAGATCGCCAGGCCCAGGCGGTACTTCCCCGTCTCCGGGTTCTGTTCGAGGAGCTGTTCGTCCGTGAGGGTCGCGAGGAGCCGGTGGGCCGTGGACTTCCCCAGGTTCAGGCGACGGGCCAGCTCGGAGACGCCCAGTTCGCGTTCGCGGTAGCTGAACTGCTTCAGCAGACGCGCCGCGTTGCGGACGCTGTCCAGCCGGCCGCGGTCCTCGGTCACATGACCTTCGCTTCCCCGCGGACGGCCGCGAGCAGGGTGCGTCGAACCTCCTCGGGTGTGGCCCGCTCGTCGAGCGCGTTGACGGAGGCACCCCAGGGTGCGATCTCCTTCGCCAAGAGGACCTGGGCGCGCCGGAGCCCCGCGAGCGAGGCGCCTTCCATCTCGTCGACCAGGGCCTCACGGCCGGGCGAGTGCGCGCGGATCGCCTCGAAGTCGCGCGCCTCGGCTGCGTGGGCGTTCGCCAGCCCGGCGCCGGCGTGCCCCGCATGGTGGGCGGTCAGCTCCGAACCGGGCTGGACGACCAGGTGATAGAGGTACGTGGTCAGGCCGAGGGCGCGCCGGACACGTTCGCCCGCCGGCCCCCGCGATTCGTCGATGAGGCCGAGCGCGGGCAGCACGACCGGGTCGTAGAAGCGCAGCGACCAGGAGATCCCATCGACCCGGTCGTGCAACTCGACCTCTGGGCCCGTCGGGACCGCGAGGGTCTCGCGAGTCCCGATCACGTGCAGGTTGCCGACGCCCGCGGCGACGACCGTGAACGGCTGGCCGAGGAGGGGCATGCGACCCCGGACGGCCGCCGGCTGCAGCTCGGCTTGGGACGCGTAGGCCTGGTGAAGGGTCCGGACGTAGTCGGCCATCGCCTGACGCATCGCTTCGGGCCGCGGCGCGTTCCCCATGGCGGGGGATGATACGCGCTCGTTCCGCCCAGGTGGAAAAGCGTTCCCCTCTGCGGGACGACCGGTCCTGTCGGCGCTCAGGTTCGGGCGCGCGTGATCGCCGTCTGCCGCTCGACCCCCATCCGAGCGAACAACGTCGCCGCCTCAGTCACGAGGGTGGCGTCGCGTCGGGCCAGGAAACCCTGCATGTTGGGTTCAGCGATCCGCGGCGATCTCGGCGGCGATGACCGCCCGTGCTGCCTCCGCCGCCCGCCGCCCGTGGCTGCCCGGGCCGAACATGCGGGCCGCGCTCCACGCCCCGTCCATCACCAGCAGGAGCTGCTCAGCGAGCGATAACGGGTCGCGTGCGCCGGCCGCATCGGCGAGTGAGCGGAAGCGTTCGACCACCGCGCGCTTGTGCTCGATGGCTGCGCGGTGTCCGGGGTGGTCGGGCTCCGGGAACTCCGCTGCGGCGCCCACGAAGGCGCATCCCAGGCACTCGGGGCTCGAGGCGAGCTCCGCGACCCCATCGAAGACGGCCTCCAACGCTTCCCGCGGGTCATCGCGGCGCGCGATCAGATCGTCCATCCAGGCGAGCAACTGATCATCGGTGCGCTCGAGGTACGCGCCGATCAGCTCATCCTTGGAGGGGAAGTGTCGGTAGAGGGTCATCTTCGCGACGCCCGACTCCGCGATGATCGTGTCCACGCCGACGGCGCGGAACCCGTCCCGGTGGAACAGGGCGGAGGCCGCTCCCAGGACCCGCTCGCGGGCGGCCGAGGGGGCACGCTGCGGATGTGTCTCGCCGTCGCTCACGGCTTGACAGGATACAGACCTGTCTTTACCATCGCCCGGATGTTAGGTGAGAGAGACAGGTCTGTATCAGCGACGTCCCGCGGCTCGTCCGTGCCGAAGGGGCGTCACGTGGTCCGGGTCGGTGTGGACGAGTGCGTCACTCGGGGCCCGCGATGAGCGACGAGATGCGCGGTCGGGTCTGCCTCGTTACGGGCGCCACATCGGGCATCGGCAGAGCCGCGGCGCGCGCACTGGCGGGGATGGGCGCGTGCGTCGTCCTGGTTGGCCGCGACCCGGCCAAGACCGAAGCCGCGGCTGCCGAGATGCGTGGAGCGACGGGGAGCGAATGCATCGAAGCGAGCATCGCCGACCTGTCCGCACAGACGTCGATACGGGCGCTCGCGGACAGGTTCCTCGCCGAGCACGATCGACTGGACGTGCTGGTGAACTGCGCGGGAGCGTTCTTCCGGGACCGCCGGACGACGGTCGACGGCCTCGAGACGACGTTCGCGCTGAACCACCTCGCCTACTTCCTGCTGACGACGCTCATGCTGGACACGATCGTCGCCAGTGCGCCGGCGCGGGTGGTGAACGTCACCTCAGGGGCGCAGGCGATGGGACGGATCCGCTTCGACGACCTGCAGGGCGAACGCCGGTACCAAGGGCAGGCCGCGTACAACCAGTCGAAGCTCGCCAACGTGCTGTTCACGTACGAGCTGGCACGCCGGCTGGGAGGGGTGCACGTGACGGCCGATTGCGTCCATCCCGGCGTCGTGCGTACGAACTTCGGCCGCGAGGACCAACCGCTGGCGTGGCGACTGTTCATGCCGGTGGTCACGCCGTTCATGCGTTCGCCGGAGAAGGGCGCAGAGACGCTCGTGTACCTCGCGTCGGACCCCGGCCTCGATGGGGTGACGGGGAAGTACTTCCATGATCTGAAGCCGAGGCGATCGTCGAAGCGATCGTACGATCGAGATGTAGCGGCCCGTCTCTGGACGGTGAGCGAACAGCTCACGGCCGCGGCGACGGTGCCGCCGGGTCCGGAGGATCAGGGATGAAGGTCGGCCTCCACGTCGTGTCCTTCGCCTGGCCCGGCGCGCCGGGGTCGATCGGCCCCGTGCTGCGGGGGATGGCTGAAGCCGCCGACGAGGCTGGCGTCGCCAAGCTCACGTTCATGGACCATTGGTTCCAGATGGACGGCCTGGCGCGTGCGGACGACCCGATGCTCGAGGGGTACACCAGCTTGGGTCATGTGGCGGCCGTCACGCGGAGGATGTCACTCGGGCTCCTGGTCACGGGCGTCACCTACCGGCACCCGGGGCTGCTCGCGAAGACGGTGACGACCCTGGATGTCCTCTCGGGTGGTCGCGCGCACCTCGGGATCGGCGCCGCGTGGTACGAGCGAGAGCATGCCGGCCTCGGCGTGCCGTTCCCGCCGCTCAAGGAGCGCTTCGAACGCCTCGAGGAGACGCTGCAGATCTTCCTGCAGATGTGGAGCGACGACGACGGTCCATATGAGGGAACCCACTACCGGCTGGCCGAGACGATCTGCTCGCCGCGGCCGATCAGCCGGCCCCACCCGCCGATCCTGATCGGAGGAGGCGGCGAGCGAAAGACGCTCCGGCTCGTCGCCCGCTACGGCGACGCGTGCAACCTGTTCGCTTCGAGCCCCGAGGAGGTGGCACGCAAGCTGGACGTGCTGAAAGCGCACTGCGAGGCGGAAGGGCGTGACTACGACAGGATCGAGAAGACGATCCTGACCATGGTCGACCCCTTCGACGATCCGACCGGCTTCCTCGCGGCCGCCGCCGCCTACGGCCGGATCGGGATCGACCTGATCGAGGTCATGCCGAGGGGCGAACCGCTCGCGTTCACCCAGCGGCTCGGCGCCGAGATCGTGCCGGCGCTCGAGGGCGTGTGACCCCGGCCGGCGGGCGCGACGGGGAGCGTCGTCCCACCGCCCGATTCCTTCCCGCAGAACGGAACGACTTCCCGCGGCGCGGAACGGCCATGCTAGCGTCCGCCCATGGGCATCCTGAGGCTCTCGCACGTCGATATCACCGTCCCTGACCTCGACCTCGCGAGCGCCTATTACACCCAGGTCATGGGCCTGCTCGAGACCGAACGCACGTCGGACCGCGTGTTCTTCAAGTGCTGGGACGAGGAGGACCACCATTCCCTGGCGGTCCGGTACGACCCGCGCGTCGGGATCGACCACTTCTCGTTCAAGGTCGAGGCCGACGACGACCTCGAGGATCTCGAGCGCAGGGTCGAGTCGTACGGCCTCCGGGTCCACCGCGTCTCGAACGGCGAGGAGATCGGCCAAGGCGAATCGATCCGGTTCGAAACGCCGTCCGGGCACACGATGGAGCTGGTCCACGACGTCGAACGCGTCGGCAACCTGCTGGGGAAGCTGAACCCCGACCCGATCCCCCAGGGCCTGCATGGCATCGCCCCGCCGCGGATCGACCACCTGCTGGTGAACGCCGAGGAGGTTCCCGAGGCGACGCGTTTCTACATGGACGTCCTGGGGTTCCGGCTGACCGAACAGCTCCTGGACGGCGACGGTCACCAGATCGGCGTGTGGCTCGAACGCTCCCATTCCCCGCACGACCTGGCGGTCGTCAGCGGGCCGAACGGCGGCCTGCACCACTTCGCGTTCTGGCTCGACGACTGGGACCACGTTCGGCGGGCCGCCGACATCCTGGCCTATAACGCGATCCAGATCGACGTCGGGCCGACGCGGCACGGCGTCACGCGCGGCAATACGATCTATTTCTTCGACCCGATGGGCACGCGCAACGAGGTGTTCACGGGCGGGTACCGGCCCGATCCCGACTTCCCGACGATCACCTGGACCGAGGACAACATCGGCAAGGCGATCTTCTACTACGAAGGCGATCTGAACGAACGCTTCATGAAGGTGCACACGTAGGCCATGGGCATCCTGCGGCTGTCACACGTTGAGATCCGGGTCCCAGACCTCGAGCTCGCGACCGCCTACTACACCGAGGTCGTCGGCCTCGTCGAGACCGACCACGAAGCCGAGCGCGTGTTCCTGAAGTGCTGGGACGAACAGCAGCACCACTCGGTGGTCCTGCGGTACGCGCCGACCTATGGGCTGGAGTCGTTCGGGTTCAAGCTCCAGGACCGGGACGATCTCGATGAGCTCCAGAGCCGCCTGGAGGAAGCTCGCGTCGCCGTGAAGCGGTTCGCACCCGGCGAGCTCGGACCCGGCACCGGCGAGACGGTCCGGTTCGACGCACCGTCCGGGCATACGGTCGACCTGACGTGGGGCATGCAGCAGGTCGGGAACCTCCTCCCGTTGACGAATCCGCCCCCCGAGCCGCTCGGCCTGGTCGGGATCCACCCCCCGCGGATCGACCACGTCTTCCTGATGTGCGAGGACGTCGACGGGGCGACGGACTTCTTCGGCGACGTCCTCGGGTTCCGCGTGACCGAACAGATCATGGCCGACGACGGGCACCGGCTCGCGAGCTTCCTCGAGCGCACGCACACCTCGCACGACCTGGCCTTCATCACCGGTCCGAACGGCGCGTTCCACCACGTCGCGTTCTGGACGGACGACTGGAACTCGCTCCGGCAGGCCGCCGACATCTGCTCCTACCACGGCGTGCGGATCGACGCCGGGCCGACGCGGCACGGCGCGACGCGCGGATGGGGCCTCTACTTCTTCGACCCGGCCGGCAACCGGAACGAGGTCTACACGGGCGGGTACTGGGCCGACCCGGACCGTGAGACCGTCACCTGGACCGAGGCCGAGATGGGCCGTGCGGTCTTCTACTACGAAGGCGCCGTGGATCAGCGGTTCCTGACGGTGCATTCGTAAAGAGTGTTGACGAGATGAACGACTACGACCGAGGACCTGAGCTGCCGAGGACCGAACGCTCGGACGCGCCGGCGTACCTGGCGAAGTACCAGGAACGGCGAGCCGCGCGACGCTCGCCGGCGGGGTCGAACGGCCAGGAGGACGGGCAGCGTGGCCGGCGCGACCGGGAAGAGGCGGACCTCCCCCTCTACCTCCGGCGCTTCCGCGAACGACGCATGGAGGGATCGCTGGACGCGCCCCCGCCGCTGGTCCAGGAGCGCGATCTGCCGTTCCTGCGATCCCTGTCCGAGGACAACCGGAACAAGGAGATCTCCACGCCGCCGGAGGCCAGGCCGCGGATCGCGAACGAGGTCTACCTGGTCCGTCACGGCGAGACGCAGGGATATTCGACCGAATCCGGCCTGACGCCGCTCGGCACGTGGCAGGCGCACACGTATGGGCACACGCTCGCGAAGCGGGTCCGGAGCGGCGAGCGGATCGCGATCGTCAGCGCGCCGACGAACCGCGCGAGCCAGACCGCCGAGAATCTCCACCGCGGGCTGCTCGACGGCCTCGAGATGTTCGACAAGGACGTCGAGGTCCTCCCGCCGGAGCCCATGGAGGAATTCCGGAACTTCCGCGTGCGCGATGCCCGAGGGGTTCCGCGACGTGACCGCCGCGTTCCGCCAGTACTACGCGACGCTGGAGGAGTTCGAGCGCACGGCGCTCGGCGACCGGCCGATGTGGCTGGTGGAGATCGACCGGTTCTGGCGGACCCAGCAGGGCGGCGGCGACCCGATCCAGTTCTGGCTGACGGTCCCGATGCTGCACTTCGAACCCCCGGCGATCGTCGTCCGGCGGTTCTGGGCGGGCCTGGGGCGGCTGGCGACGGAACACCCCGGTACGCGGCTGGTCGTCGCGACGCACTCTGGTCCGATCCGCGCGTTCGCGATCTGGGCGCTCGGCTACGACCCCGGCGAGCCGTACAACACGGAGCACGTGCGCCTGAAGCTGATGGAGGGCGGGCGGGAGGCGCTGGTCGCCTACCGGAACCGCGTCCAGCAGGTGCACGTCCCGGACGCCGGGGACCTGGCCGACTGGACCCTGCTGGAGCCGTCGCTCGAGACGGCGACGGTGGACGACTGAGGCGGCCGCGATGGGCGACTTCGTCGTGTGGTTCGACCGGCACCAACCCTCCGATCACACGCGGGTCGGCGGCAAGAGCGCCAGCCTCGGCGAGATGACGGCCGCCGGCCTCACGGTGCCGCCCGGGTTCACGATCACGACGGAGGGCTACCACACGCTGCGCGACCACCCCGAGGTGCGTTCGGCCGTCCACAGCCTCTTGGCCGACGTCGACCTCGGTGACCCTGACGGGCTCGAGGAGATCTCGGGGAAGGTCCGGGCCGTGATCGAGTCGGCTGCGGTGGACGCCGACCTCGAGCGGCAGGTCGCGGGCGCGTACGGCGAGCTGTGCGAGCGCTGCGGCGTCGACGATGTCCCTGTTGCGGTGCGCTCGTCGGCCACGTCGGAGGACCTGCCCGACGCGAGCTTCGCCGGCGAACACGACACGTACCTGTGGGTCCGGAGCGCGGACGCGGTCCTGGACCGCATGACACGCTGCTGGTCGAGCATCTTCACGGCCCGGGCGATCAGCTACCGGCACGAGATGGGGCACGACCACGACGTGATCTCCATGGCGGTCGCGGTGCAGAAGATGGTCCAGCCGCGGTCGGCCGGGGTCGCGTTCACGCTGAACCCGATCGACGGGGACCGTTCCACGATAGCGATCGATTCGTCGTGGGGACTCGGCGAGGCCGTGGTGGCGGGCGAGGTGAACCCCGACAACTTCCTCGTGGACAAGGTGCTGTTCGAGATCGTCCGGAGGGTGATCTCGTCGAAGGCCATCGAGTACCGCGTCTCCGGCGATGCGGTCGAGCTGGCCGACGTCGAGCCCGAACGCGCGTCGGCGCCAAGCCTCACCGACGACGAGATCAAGGCCGTCGCGCGCATGGCTCGGCGCGCCGAGAAGCACTACGGAACCCCCCAGGACGTCGAGTGGGCGATCGACGAGCACCTCGCCGACGGGGAGAACGTGATCCTGCTCCAGAGCCGTCCCGAGACGGTCTGGAGCCGGCGCCCCCGCGAGCCGATCGCGCACGCGGGCGGGGTCCAGGGCATCGTGTCGACGTTGCTGTCGCCGCTGAACGCGAGGAAGGCCAGCCGGAAGGAGGAGGAGGGGGACCAGGCGGAGTCCGCAGACCTAGTGCCACGCACGGACCGTTGGCCGCGAGGTTCCTTCCAAGAAGGAGGGGGGAAAGATGGCAGAGAGTCGGTTCCCGAGCCCGTTCGAGATCCCGACGCCTCCAGGAGCGGAGGGGTGGGAGCAGCTGTACACGTACTCGCTGCCGTTCAGCGAGGACCGCAGGGACTACGAGGACGCGATGTTCTGGTTCCAGGACGGGATCCACTGGGGCCAGGCCCTCACGCCGTGGGACGCGACCTTCCTCGAGTTCGCGTTGGCGTCGCTGTCCCAGTACAACACGCGCCATTACATGATCCCGCCGGCGCTCGGCGTGGACTTCCGGGTGCTGAACGGCTATGCGTACCTGGCGCCGGTCGGGGTCGCCGACCCCGCCGAGATCGAACGCCGCGTGCCGCTGTTCCTGGAGCGGGCCGGCTTCTACTTCGCGAATTGGGATGACCTGTACGCGAGATGGCTGGCGAAGATCCGGCCGCTTATCCAGGAGATGGAAGACCTGTCGTTCGAACCCCTCCCGGAGATCGAGGACATCGAGGTCGTCACCAGCGGGCGCGGCATCGGCTCCGGGTGGGACATCCAGGCGTCGTACCACCGGCTGGTCGACCTGGCGCTGAAGCTCTGGCAGTACCACTTCGAGTTCCTGAACCTCGGCTACGCCGCGTACCTCGACTACTTCGGATTCTGCAAGCAGGCGTTCCCGAACATCCCCGACCTGGCGATCGCCAGGATGGTCGCCGGGATCGAGGTCGACCTGTTCCGGCCGAACGAGGAGCTGAAGAACCTGGCGAAGGCGGCGGTCGAGCTGGGTGTCGCCGACCCGATCATGGAGAACGGCTCGGCGACCCAGGTGCTCGCGCGCCTGGAGGGGTCGGATGCCGGCAAGGAGTGGCTCGCGAAGTGGGAGGACGTCAAGCAGCCGTGGTTCAACTTCTCCGCGGGCGGCGGCTTCTACCACAGCGACGACATCTGGATCGAGAACCTCGACGTGCCGCTGAATTACCTCCGCGGCTACGTCGCGAAGGTGCAGGCCGGCGAGGACATCGAGCGCCCGATCGAGGAGGTGCGGACCGAACGCGACCGGATCGTCACCGAATACACCGGATTGCTCGGCTCCGACGAGGATCGGACCGCGTTCGAGCAGAAGCTCGGCCTGGCCCGTGTGGTGTTCCCGTACGTGGAGAACCACAACTTCTACGTCGAGCACTGGGGGCACTCGGTGCTGTGGCGGAAGATGCGCGACCTCGGGAGCGTGTTCGTGAAGGAGGGGTTCTTCGCCGAGGACAACGACATCTTCTACCTCAAGCGCGACGAGGTGCCCGAGGCGATCTGGGACATGTACTCGGCCTGGGCCGTCGGTACGGAGCCGCGGGGCCCGAAGTACTGGCCACGTGAGCTGGAGCGGAGGAAGGGGATCCTCAACGCCCTGCGCTCGTGGTCCCCGCCGAAGGCGCTCGGGCAGCCGCCCGAGGTCGTGACGGAACCGTTCACGATCATGCTCTGGGGTATCACGTCGGACTCCGTGAGCATGTGGCTCGGCGCGGGCGAGGGCGGGGAGGCCGGCGAGCTGCGCGGGTTCGCCGCGTCGCCCGGGGTCGCCGAGGGGCCGGCACGCGTGATCTTCACGGCCGACGAGATCGGGACCGTGGAACCGGGCGAGGTCCTGATCGCTCCGATCACCGCGCCTGCGTGGGCGCCGATCTTCGGCACGATCGTGGCGACCGTCACCGACATCGGCGGCATGATGTCTCACGCCGCGATCGTGTGCCGCGAGTACGGCCTGCCGGCGGTGACCGGCACGGCGTTCGCGACGACGAACATCAAGACCGGACAGCGGGTCCGGGTCGATGGCACGAACGGTACCGTGACCGTCCTGGACTAGGTGGCGGACGGCTCCGGCCGCGGCGCGAGCCCGCGGCGCCCGCCGGAGCCGGACGCGACACGCGAGGACGTGAGGAGGCGAGCGGCATGTTGACCGAAGAGCTGAACCGGACCCTCACCCAGGTGGGTCCCGGCACGCCGATGGGCGAGCTGATGCGGCGCTACTGGTACCCGGTCGCCTTCGTGCGCGAGCTGGACGAGTGGCCGATCAAGCCGGTCCGCCTGCTCGGGGAAGACTTCGCCCTCTGGAAGCTCGGCGACGGGAGCTACGGCATCGTGCAGGAGCGGTGCCCGCACCGCGCTGCGTCGCTCGTCTATGGCGTCGTCGAGCAGGAGGGTCTGCGGTGCGGCTACCACGGGTGGCTGTTCGACGTGGACGGCGCCTGCATCGACCAGCCTGCCGAGCCCGAGACCTCGTCGTTCAAGGGGAAGATCAAGGCGCAGGCGGGCAAGGCGCAGGCGCTCGGCGGCATGGTGTGGGTCTACATCGGCCCGGCCCCGGCCCCCGAGCTCCCGAGGTTCGACGTGTTCGTGATGGACGGCGTCCGCGACGTCGGGCACTCCGTGCTGCCGTGCAACTGGCTGCAGATCATGGAGAACTCCGTCGACCCCCACCACGTGGAATGGCTGCACGGCAGGTACTTCAAGTTCCTCGCGGAGGCCGGCGGGTTCCCCATGCCGTCGGCGTTCGACAAGAAGCACGTGAAGGTCGGCTTCGACGCGTTCGAGTGGGGGATCATCAAGCGAAGGATGCTCGAGGGCCAGACCGAGGAGAACGACGACTGGAAGATCGGGCATCCGCTCGTGTTCCCCTATTTCATGCGGGTGGGCGGCGGGGGGATCGACCAGATGCAGATCCGCGTCCCGATCGACGACACGCACACCTGGGCGCTGTTCTACGCGACCCACAACCCCGACGGCCTGGATGCGTATCCGGACCAGGTCTATCCGTTCGACTACGAATACGAATGGAGAGATGCGAACGGGCGCCACATCGTGGACTACATCGAGGGCCAGGACGTCATGGCCTGGGTCACGCAAGGGAGCGTGACCGACCGTTCGGCCGAACACATCGGCAAGTCCGACATCGGCATCACGATGCTGCGGCGGATGTTCCGCGAGAACATGGCCGCGGTGGAGGAGGGCCGCGACCCGATCGCGGTGATCCGGGAGCCCCACGAGCGGATCGACCTGCCGTGCGAGAAGGCGAAGTTCGGCGAGGTGCTCGACTTCGCGATCCAGTGGATCGACCGTGGTTCGTCCCGATACTCGCCGCAGGCCGACATGCTGAAGAAGTTGCACATGGATGCCGCTGCCGCGCGCGAGGCGTCGAAACTGCCGGAGGTGTCGGGCTGAGCGAGGAGCGCCGGCTCACCGGCGACCATTGGTGGGACCCGGATCGGCGGCGCCACGTCGAGGACATGCCCCGGTACTGTCCGCAGTGCGCCGCCGCGCTCGACCAGGCGAGCGGCATCTCGGTCGAGTACTGGGAGGCCGATCACCGCGTGTACCACACGTGGTGCCGCGCGTGCGGCTGGACCGGCGACATCATCCGCGTGGAGCGCATGGTCGGGCACGAAGCCGCCGAATGACGTCTCCGGGGCAGGCGACGTCCCCGGTCGAACACCCGCGCGGGGGGAACGAGTTTCGCGGATCACCTCCCGCGGCGTGACCGAACCCCGTGCTCATGCGTCTCTATCCCGCGAGACGATGAGCAGCGCCGTGAAGAGCCCCGACCGATCGACCGCCCGGCCTTCGCTCGCCGAGCTCTACGAACGTCACGCCGATGAGGCTGTCGGCTTGGCGTATCTGCTGACCGGCGACCGCGCGCTCGCCCAGGACCTGATGCAGGAGGCGTTCGTCCGCATCGCCAGGCGGTTCGTGCACATCCGCGACCCGGAGTCGTTCGGACCCTACCTCCGCCGTTCGATCGTCAACCTCGCGAACTCGCACTTCCGCCGGCGAGCGCTCGAGCGGCGGCACGCGGCGAGCAGCGCCGTGCCCGATCGATCGGACGCGGCCGACGTCGGGGATCGCCTGACGCTGCGTGCGGCGATCCTGCGTCTCCCGGTCCGCCAGCGGATCGCCCTGGTGCTGCGCTTCTACGAGGATCTCCCGGAGCGGGACATCGCCGACCTGATGGGATGCGGGACGGGGGCCGTCAAACAGCTCGTGTACCGGGCCATGGGGACGCTCAGGCAGGAGCTCGGAGGAGGGGAGGGATCGTGAACGGAGGGACCTCGCTGGAGGAGCGCATCGGGCGCGAGCTGGAGCGCATGCGGACCGAGATCGGCGCTGAGCGTCCCGTCCCGGCGCGGGTGCTGTCCCGGTCGCGGCGGGCGATGGTCGCGACCGTCGCGGCCACGGTGCTCGTGGCTGCCGTCGTGGCGACCGGCTCGGTCGCCGCGTGGCGCGCCCTGGGGCCGGCTGCTTCGACCCCGGCTGGGCCCGCCGGCGGTAGCAGCCCCGGTCCGACCGGCGTCTCGGGGCGGGGATCGGTGGCGTCGACTCCTGCGGCGATCGCCGCGCTCATGGCCAGGCCGCTCACCCTCCCGACCGTCACCCCGGGAGGGGCGTGCCCCACGACGCCGCTCATCACGATCGCGCCTGGACGGGGGGCCGGCTTCAGCGGGTCCGGGCCGGCGCAGCGGGCCGGGCACGTCTACCTGGCGTACACGGGACGAGACGTGAAGCTCTGGGCGCAGGACCGCTCCGCCGACGGCTGGTACGGCATCAAGGACATCTGGGTGGTCGACGGGTCCCACCGCGGTCCCGTGCTGATCCGTGGTGGCCGGATCGACGGGTCGGGGCCTGTCGAGCTGAGCTTCAACCCGGTGCTGCCCAGGCGGGACGCGCTGGTGCTCGACGGGGGCGCCCCGTCGCTCCAGCGGGACCCGTCGTCGGGCTGGTGGAGCGTTCCGGCCGTCGCCTTCGTCCGGGGGCCGGGCTGCTACGCGTACCAGATCGACGCCACGAGCTTCACCGCGCACATCGTCTTCGTGGCCTCGCGCTGAAGGGCAGGACGGGCGGCTCCGGCCCGACGCTCCTGCTCGGATGATGGAAGATGCTCGCTACGCGAGGTCATGCCCCGGACGCGCGGGAACGCGGGAGGTGAGGCGGATCGGAGCGATGGAGGGCCACGACTTCCCTGGGCGCCGCCCCGAAGCCGTGCTGGTCCTGAGCGAGAACTGGACGCTCACGTCTGCTCGCGATCTCCGTGCGCTGGTCCGGGTCGCTCGGGAGGCCGAGGACGCGGGCGTCGGCACGGTGATGCTCTCCGAGCACATCGTGCTCGGGCCGTCTGCCGGCGCGAGGGGCCGCATGCTGAATCCGCGGGACTACGCCGCGCCGGGGAACCAGGATCCGGCCACGCCCTGGCCGGACACGCTCGTGCTCGGCTCGGCGATCGCGGCGGCGACGTCCCGGATCCGGGTCGCACTGGCCGCCGTGATCGCACCGCTCCGGCACCCGCTGCTGCTGGCGAAGGAGCTGGCCACGCTCGACCTACTGGCGGAAGGACGTCTGGCGGCGCAGCCCACCGTGAGCTGGTCCGCCGAGGAGTACGCCGCGCTCGGCGTTCCGTTCGACGAACGCGGCGCGATCCTCGACGAGCACCTCGCGGCGATGCGCGTCGCGTGGCGTGACACGCCGGCGTCGTTCGACGGCCGCCACTTCACGTTCGAAGATGCCTTCCTCGAGCCGAAGCCGTACCGGCCCGAGGGACCGAGGATGTGGTTCGGTGGCGAACACGTCCACGAGGCGCTCCTGCGGCGACTCGTTGCGTACGGCCACGGGTTCCATCCGTTCGGCACGCCGACCGATGACGACCTCCGGCGGATCCGCGAGGCGATGGCCGCGGCCGGACGCGACCCGGACGATCTGGAGATGGTCGGCGGGATCAGAGGCACGTTCCCGAACGCGACCGACGTCGCAGATCTGGGCCATGCCCTGGAAGCGATACCAGGGGTGCTTGCGCGTGGGTTCACCAGCATCTGCTTCAAGCCGTCGATGTTCACCGACGACGTCCGCGATGTCGCGGGGGTCTGCCGACGCGTGGTCGAACGGATCGACGCCGGATCGAGCGCGGGCGCCGCGAGGCCGCCGAACGGAGGGACTACGAGCCCAGGCCGGTGATCCCCCGCCATGCGAGCTGCACCAGCGTCTCGAGTGCCGCTCGCCGCGTCGCCGCCGACGCGCCCGGTTCGCGCCGCGCGACGTTCTCCACCATGCCGATCAGTGCGAGTGCGACCGTCTCCGCGTGCACCCGATCCAACCGTCCCTGCGACTCTCGTTCGATCAGGTCCGCGACCTCGGACAGGATCCGGTCGCGGAACGCCTCGACGTGACCCCGGAAGTCGTCCTCCGCGCCGACCGTCTCCTGCACCATCAGCTGGAACCCGGCCGCGTGCTCGTCGACGAAGTCGAAGTACGCCTGGAACGACGAACGGATCCGCTCGCGGTTGCCCGTCGGCGCGTCCAGCGCTTCGCGGACCTGGTCGTGCAGGACCGTCAGGTCGGTGTCCAGCAGCGCCAGGTACAGGTCGTGTTTCGAAGGGAAGTGGTCGTACAGGATCGGCTTCGTCACGCCGGCCTCGCGGGCGACCGTGTCCATCGAGACCTGGTGGTACCCGTAGGTGCCGAACAGCCTCCGCGCGACATCCAGGAGCTGCGCCCGCCGTTCCGGCGCCCGCATCCGGCGCCGCGTCTCGGCCACGCTTCACCCCCTCCGGTTGACTGACCGATACCCGGAGGTATCATTACCACACGGTAACCTACCGACTGGTAACTTACTGGAGCCCCGCGCACGGCGTGACGAGGAGGCGGCAGACCGATGGACTTCCAGCTCACGGAGGAACAGCTCCAGGTCCAGAAGTGGGCCCACGGGTTCGCCGAGGACGTGATCCGCCCCGTCGCCGCCCACTACGACGAGACCGAGGAGTTCCCCTGGCCGGTCCTGTCCCAGGCGATGGAGGTCGGCTTGTACGGGATCGACTTCTACACGCAGACCCTCAGCGCGGACACGAGCGGTCTGCTCCTGCCGATCGTCGCCGAGGAGCTGTGCTGGGGCTGCGCGGGCATCGCGCTCGGGCTGTTCGGCAGCGGGCTGCCCCTTTCGACCCTCGCGTACACGGGCACGCCCGATCAGCTGGTCGCGTGGGCGCCCAGGTTCTTCGGCACGGCGGACGCGCCGGCCGTCGCCGCCCTGTGCGTCACCGAGCCGAACGCCGGGTCGGACGTATCGGCGCTGCGGACGACGGCTCGACGCGACGGCGACGGATGGGTGCTGAACGGGACCAAGGTGTTCATCACGAACGGCGGGATCGCGGCCGTGCACGTGGTCGTCGCGACCGTCGACCCGACGCTCGGACACCGTGGGCAGGCGGCGTTCATCGTCGGCCCCGGGACGCCCGGCATCCGGCAGGGCAAGAAGGAGAAGAAGCTCGGCATCCGCGCGTCGCACACGGCCGAGGTGATCCTCGAGGACTGCCGCATCCCGCTGGAGGATGTCGTAGGCGGCGTCGACAAGCTCGAGGCGAAGCTCGAGAAGGCGCGCGAGGCACGCGCGAGCGGCACGGTCGGTCAGTCCGCGGCGCTGCGGACGTTCGAGATGACGCGCCCGACCGTCGCCGCGCAGGCGATCGGGATCGCGCGGGCGGCGTTCGAGTTCTCCCGCGACTACGCGAAGGAGCGCACGCAGTTCGGCCGCCCGATCATCGAGAACCAGGGCGTGGCGTTCAAGCTCGCCGACATGGCGACCGAGATCGACGCGGCACGGCTGCTCGCCTGGCGCGCCGCGTGGATGGGCCGCAACGGCGGGCGGTTCGACCGCGCCGAGGGGTCGATGTCGAAGCTCAAGGGCGGCGAGACCGCGGTCTGGGTGACCGAACAGGCGGTGCAGATCCTGGGCGGGTACGGCTACATCAAGGACTTCCCCGTCGAGAAATGGTACCGGGACTCGAAGATCTACACGATCTTCGAGGGGACCTCCGAGGTGCAGCGGATCGTGATCAGCCGGGCGCTCGCGCGCGCCGCGTAGCCGCGACCTCGTCGAGCTCGAACGCGTCGCGCCGCGCTAGAGGTAGACGTCCGCCGCCGCGTCGGCGCGGACCCGCGTGTACCCGTTCGCGCGCGCGATCGTGCGGAACCCCAGGCGTTCGTACAGCCGCTGCGGCCGCAGCCCCAGCTCCGCCAGCAGGAAGGTTTCGCGATCCCCAGCGCGGCGGCTGGCGCGCACCGCCGCGCACACGGTCGCGCTCGCGACCCCGCGCCGACGGTGCGCTCGCAGCGTGACCACGCTGTCCACGTACCCCGCTCCTTCCAACGACAGCAGGCTGCAGAACCCTGCCAGCTCGCCGTCGATCATGCCGGCGAAGATCCGCATGCCGGCCGGCATGAACACCGACCGATCCCGGTCGAGCAACTGATCGAGCACCATCTCCGGCATCGCGACGCCGAACTCCGGACGGCTCGCGATCCACGCGTGCCAGAACGACTCGTCCGGATCGATCACCTCGCCCACCGTCGCGGCCGATGGTGGCACGGCAACCTCGTTACCGTCGAACGCCATGAGCGCGTCCGGTCGAGAGCGGCCGCAGACGGCCTCGGCCTGCTTGACCGCCGGCATCGGGTCGGCCAGGCACATGAACTCCACGTGTTCGAACCCGACCTCGGCCGCGGCGAGCATCGGGACCAGCTCGCGCCGGACCTCGTCGAGGGTCAGGTCCGGTGCTTCCTCCAGGACCATCGCCTTGTTCGCGTCGTAGATGTCCGGGTACCGCGGGTCCGTGACCACCAGGCCCCACGCGGTTCGCGAGATGTTGCGCGCGAGCGACTCGTAGGCATAGAGGAACGAACGGATCGGATCGGGCAATGGCATGGACCAACCGTAGCGTAGGCTGGGTCGAACGTGGCAGACACCGACGTTCCCACGGCCCAGCCTCGAGGTCGGGCGGCGAGCCTGCAGCCGATCCGCCTGCATCTCGAGCGCCTCCTCCCGGACGGGGGCCGAAGCCGCCGCCTGATCGGATGGGGCGTGGTCGCGTGGACGGGCGTCGGTCTGGGCGTCCTGGCGTGGGTGGGCTGGCGGATCCTGGGCCGCTTCGCGGGCGTGATCCCGTACCTCGTGATGGCCTGGCTGGTCGTGTTCCTGCTCGGACCCCTGGTGCGGTGGCTCGCCGCGCGCCGCGTCCCCTACCGGCTGGCGGCGACGGTCGTGTTCCTCCTCGCCGTCGGACTGTCGGCGCTGGTCCTCGCGCTCGTCGTCCCGGCGCTGGTGCATCAGACCGCCGAGCTGATCGCCAGCTCGAAGCTCCGGGTCGCGAAGGGCGGCGCGACGCTGTTCGACCGGCTGTCCGGTTCGTCGAACCCACTGCTGCGACGCGCCGGCGATGCCCTGGCGTCGTGGATCCAGGCCCACGCGGGCAACGTGCAGGAGTACCTGCGGACCGTTACCGGCGCGGGTCTCCGTTTGGCGAACGCCGGCCTGGTGCTCCTGCTCGGAGGGTTCCTCGGCTTCCTGATCCTGCTCTCGCTGCCGGAGAGCCGGTCGCTCACGGCGTTCCTGCCGGCATCGATGCACGGCCGTCTGGACGCACCGCTCGCGGAGATCCGGCGGATCGTCGGAGGCTACGTGCGCGCCCGCCTGATCGTCTCGACGGTCGTCGGCGTGCTCGCGACGTTCGGCCTGTGGCTGATCCACATGCCCTTCTGGCTCCCGCTCGGGATCTTCGTCGGCGTGGCGAACCTCGTCCCGATGCTCGGGGCGTGGATCGGCGGGATCCCTGTCGCGATCGTGGCGCTGCTGACGAAGCCCCCGTCGTACCTCCTGCTCGTGCTGATCGTGATCGTCTGCTCACACGTCGTGGATGGGTACTTCCTGTCGCCCATCGTGCTGAAGGGGACGACGAACCTCCATCCGGTGGTCGTGCTGCTCGCTGTCCTGCTCGGAGCCGAACTCGCCGGGTTCTGGGGGATCCTCGCGGCGATCCCCGTTGCGGGCATCGCGCAGTACGGGCTCAAGGAGTGGGTGCTCCCGAGGGTCCGCGGGCCAGGCGGCGCGGGGTCGGTCGTGACCGACCCGAGCCCGGTACCCGATGCGGAGGCCGGAGCATAGCGATGTGCAGGGCCCTGAAGGTGCTGTGCGCGGCGCCCGACCCCGATCGGCTGATGGAGCTGAAGCGAACGGCCGTGTCGGTGCACTGGGAGTTCGTCGGTGGCGCCACGACGCCGGATGAGCTGGCCGATCAGGTCGAACGCTTCGCCCCGGACGTCGTGGTCATCGACGCCTCGATGGGCGTGGCCGCCGTGGAGTCCGCTCGTGGCCGGCGCCCGACGGTTCGGATCGTCACGACGGGCGGCGAGATCCCCGGCGCCGACGCCGGAGGCGGTGCCGCGGGCCTGAAGGAGGCGATCCTTGGGCTCCCACCGGTCGGCGGTCCGGTCCGGTCCTGATCGGTTCCGACCCTTCCGAGCCTCGAGCCCTCGATGCGCTCAGCCACGCGAGCCGCAGATCGGCCAACTCGACAGCGACAGGCGAGCGGCGACCCTGATCTGTTCGGCCGGGAACGCGAGGTCCGCGCGGGGCGCGAACCGCAGGCCGCCCGCCCGGACCCAGGTGTCCTGGGAGAACTGCAGCCCTCCCCAGTAGCCGTTGCCCGTGTGGACGTGCCAGCGGCCCCCGGACTCGCACGCCGCGATCCCGGACCAGTCGACCCCGCGCTGGTGCGCGACCGGTGCCGGCGGCCGGAGCCACAGCCGGTGACGGCGCGCCCGGGCGGCGGCCCGATGCGCGTTCAGCGCCAGTACGTCGGCCAGGACACGCGCCTTGAGTCCCTCGGTGTTCGCCGGTCCCCACGTCGCCGCGACCGCGGCGTTCGGCCGGGCCACGGGCGCGCGGTTCCCGGAGGCGACCTGCGCGAACGCGGCGGATCCGGCGATCGTGATCGACACGGCAACGAGCGATACGCCGAGCGCCCGGCGCGCGGATCGGTTCTTCGATGTATGCATAGTCGTTCCCCCGACAGCGCGAGCAGCCGCCGTCTGTCGTTGTCAGTCCTACTCCGCATCCCAGGGCGAACGCATGCGAACGCCAGCGGTCGGGGATGTCAGAAGGAAGGATGAAACCGAAGGTTGTCGTTCGACCCTAGCAGACGCGCAGCCGGCCGGGCACCCGCCGGTCCCGCGGGGTTCATGGCGCACCCGATAGCATGGACCCGTGCCCACCCGGATCCTGCTCGCCTGGCCCCGAGGCTACTGCGCCGGGGTCGAACGCGCTATCGACACGGTCGAGCGCGCGATCCGCCTCCACGGGCCGCCCGTGTACGTGCGCAAGCAGATCGTCCACAACATCCACGTGGTCCGCGACCTCGAGGCGAAGGGGGCGGTGTTCGTCGAGGACGAACGCGAGGTCCCCGAGGGCGCCGTCTGCGTGCTCTCGGCCCACGGGGTCGCGCCGTCCGTCTACGACAACGCGGACGAACGCGGACTCCGCGTGATCGACGCCACGTGCCCCCTGGTGACGAAGGTCCACCTGGAGGCCCGCCGGTTCGCGCGCGAGGACCTGACGATCCTGCTGATCGGCCACCAGGGCCATGAGGAGGTCGTGGGAACCAGCGGCGAGGCGCCCGAGCACATCGTGCTGGTCCAGTCGCCCGACGAGGCCCGGATGGTAAAGCTCCCTGACGATGCGAGGGACCTCGCCTACCTCACGCAGACGACGCTGTCGGTCGATGAGACGAACGAGATCATCGGCGTGCTCCGCGAGCGGTTCCCGCACATCCAGGGCCCTCCGCGCGAGGACATCTGCTACGCGACCCAGAACCGCCAGGACGCGGTGAAGGACATGGCGGCCGAGGCCGACGTGATCCTGGTGATCGGATCGCAGAATTCGTCGAATTCGAAGCGCTTGGTCGAGGTCTCGGGCGCGCTCGGGACGCCGGCCTACCTGATCGACGACGAGACGGAGATCGACGCCTCGTGGCTCGACGGCGCCGACACCGTCGGCGTCACGTCCGGCGCGTCGGCCCCCGAATGGCTGGTCGAACGCGTCGTCCTGCACCTGAAGGGTCTCGGTGCCACGCGGGTCGAGGAGCTCCACACCGTCGACGAGTCGATGCGCTTCTCGCTGCCCGCGGCCGTGCGCACGAGCGCCTGAGCGACCCTGCTCCGGGACCGCCGCTCGAGGCGGCGCAGGATGGCCGTGCGGCCGGCGATCACGTGGGGGACCGCCGCCAGCAGCAGCACCGCCGCAAGCGTCGATCCGAGCGCGGCGTAGCCTCCCGCAGCCAGGGCGAGCCCGCCCAGAGCGGCGCCGAGGAGGTACCCGAACTGCAGCGCGGCCGTCCGCACGCGCATGACGACGACCCGACTCCCCGGCGCCGCAGCGAGGCCGAACGCGCTGCCGACCATCGTTCGCGCACCGCCCAGGAAGGCCAGGGAGGCGAAGACGGCTGCGCTCGGCGCCAGGGCGATCCGGACGGTGCCGAACACGGCGGCGCCGACGGCCATCAGGACGGCGAGGATCACGAGGGCGCTCCGGGCGGATGCCCCACCCCAGCGTCGTGCAACGAACCCACCCGGCACGTAGGCGGACGCGCCGATCGCCAGCACGATCCCGGCCACGGTCGGCGAGGCGCCGTAGGACTCCACGAACAGCGCCCCGGAGAACACGAGCACCCCGGCCCACGCGGCGTAGGCGAGCAACTCGCCGACCGCCCACGCCGCGACGTCCGGGTCGCGGAGCACGGTCCGCATGCGGGCGGCCGAGCCGGTCGGTGCGTCCTTCGGCCACGAACGCACGGCAAGCAGGCCGCGACCGCGCTCGCGAAGGGGACGCGCTCGTCGCGAGCCGGTGCGCGGCTGCGATGGTGCACGAGCTCCAGGGCCGCACCGACGAGGCCGACGTGCTCGTCGCGCTCGCCGACGAGGATCGGGACAACCCGACGATGCGGAAGGCGCCATGGCTCGCGCGTATCGCGGCGCATCGTGGCGAGCCCGAGCGGGCGCTGGGTCTGCTCGACGAGCGGCACGGGGACGGGCTGCTCTGGCACGGGGTGTTGCTCGAGGCCCGATGCGACGTCGTCGCGGACGTCGGCGCATGGGACAGGGCAGATGAGGCCGTCGCGGACGCGGTCTCGTGGGCCGCCGAGGACCGACTGGTCGCGCTGCCGCTCCACGCCGAGCGGCTCCGGGGACGAACGGCGGCGGCACGCGGCGATCTGGACGTGGCGGCCGCGTCCCTGGCGCGGGCGAAGGAGGGGTTCGGGGCACTCGGGGCGGTATGGGACGAAGCGCTCGCGTCGCTTGCGCTCGCCGAGGCGCTCGCCGCAGACCCGGGACGCGGAGCGCAGGCCCGAGCGGCGGCCGCCGAGGCGCTCCGAACGTTCGATCGGCTCGGGTCGAAGCGGGAAGCCGACCGGGCGCGAACGTTGATCGAAAGCTGATCCGCCGGGATCCGAGCTCCTGAGGTGCAACTGGCGTTCGAGCTAGCTGACCCCCACCGCGGTCGCGGGGGCCGCGCAGAGGGCGTCGAGTTCGCCGACCCCCTCCTCGGGCCCGATCGCGATCAGGCGGTCGCCGGCTTGGAGGACCAGGCCGGGTCGCGGCCGATAGATCCACCGCCGACCGCGCTGCACGGCCAGCACGAACATGCCCGTCTCGGTCTCCAGCCGCAGGTCCTTCAGCGTATGACCGGCTGCGGGTGAACCGGATCCGACCATCGTCTCGGAGGCGACCTCCTCGCTCTCCTCGAGCGCCAGGGCGACGACGGGGTGGAGCTCCTCGCCGTTCTCGACCGGCCACGTCATGTCTCGAGCCGCGTCGAAGATCATCTCGCTCGCGGAGGCGAAGCGGAGCAGGCCACGGAGCTCGTCCGTGTTGCGCGCCTCCGGCGCGGCCTTCAGCACCCACGACTCCATCTCATCGTGGAGGATGTCCGAACGCGCCTCGAGGGAACCGACCTCCGCCGCCAGGGCAGGCTCCTGGAGCAGCAGGCACGAGTACGCCAGTCCGACGGCGACCTCCGCGGAGTTCTTCATCTCGACGAGGATGTCGACGGCGCGGTCCAGTTCGTTCAGGGCGGGTTCGTCGTGCGACGGCGGCTCGGGCCGCGGCGGGGCGCCCACGAGCTCGCGCAGCGGGTTCGTGCCTTCCTCGGGACCCTGGTACATCAGCACGTCGCCGCCCGAGAGAACCGTGTCGGCGTCGGGCCCGAACTCCCAGTCGTCGCCGCGGCGCACGGCGATCAGCCACATCCCGGTCTCGCCTGGGAGGCGGAGGTCGCGCAGCGAACGACCGACCACCGGGGCCTCCTTGCGAACGCGGACGCGTCCGACGATCTCGTCGGCGTGGCGGAGGTCGGGCCGCAGCGCGTTCGGGATGCCGAGACGGGCGTGGACCACGCGCGCGATGTCGGAGGCCGCGTCGCCCACCTTCTCCATGGCGCCCGCGATGTGCAGGACGTCCCCCATCTTCTCGGCGTCCTCCGGCGAGCGCGCCGCGAGCATCGCGACCTGGCGGAGCCGCCGCAGGTACCAGGAGAGTTCGCCGTGGAGGCGATCGACCTCCTTCGCCAGCTTCGCGTCGTTGAAGAAGACGGCCGCGTAGGCCAGGTCGACCATGAGCTCGGAGACATCCTTCGCCTCGGCGAGCAGGTCCTTGACGTTCCTCGGTTGATGATCGTCGTCAGACATCGATCGTCACGCCCAATACTGCCAGAACCGAGAGCAGACAGAGCACCCCGATCAGGTCCATCGTGCTGGTGATGAGCGGGACCGCGTGGTTGTCGGGATCGAGCCCCGACCGGAACGTCCCGATCGCCACGTAGTAGGAGATCAGGACGGCGAACCCGGTGGCGATCAGCCCGGCGAGGAGCGTGCCGCCGATCATCACCTGGGGCCCCGGGCTCACACCCACGAACAAGCTGTAGACGAATCCGAACGAGCCGATCGCCAGGAACGAGACGAATCCGAACGCCGCGACCAGCGTGGCGTCCAGCCACGCGAGTCGCTCCGGGAGGGCGCGACCGCGGAGCACGCCGAGGTGCAGCTTCGAGGACAGCCGCGAGGCGAGGATCCCGCCCAGCGCACCGACGGTCGAGACGAGCGGCGGGATGATGACCAGCAGGCCGCGGTACTCGTGGAACCGCCCGAGCCGCGGTTCGACCACGGTCCCCGCCAGGATGTCGATGATCGGCGTCAGCAGGATCACACCGACCATCTCGAGCAGTGCTCGCCGGACCGGCTTCAGGTCGGTGAGCGCTCCGCGGACCGTCACGTAGATGCACAGCAGGATCGACAGGACGGCGAGGACGTCGTCGAGCCAGCCCGCGCGCAGCAGGAAGGTCGCGAGGAAGAGCATCGGGATCGTGACCATGTCCCCGGCCGCGGTCACCACCGGCGTCGAGACCGTGTCCAGGTCGTAGCCGCGGCGGAACGAGAACACGGACAGCGCGACGGTGACCGTGATGATGAGCGCCGACCCGAGCCCTCCCCCCACGACGGCGACGATCGCGTAGTCGCGGAACGACATCGATGGCAGCCCGAACACCGTCGCGGAGATCTTCGCCAGCATCGACAGGTACAGGGCAGAGGAGAAGGTCAGGATCACGGCCGTATAGACGTTCTGGTACAGCACGCCCCGCCGGTCGGCCGTCACTTCGAACGTGCCCGCCGCGACGCTCGTGCCGAGCCGCGCGCCCATCGTGCCGGAGATCGCTCCCCGGACCCCGACCGCCGCGGGGATCAGGATGTAGAGGCCGGCGAGCTGCAGGAGCGTGTCGCTGATCGCGGCCAGGAAGATGCCGGCGACGAGGCCCGCGGCGGCGCTGACCAGGAGCGCGGCGAACCCCTGCCGGAGCGTGCGGTTCTCGGCGCGCCAGTAGGCCCAGACGCGGATCGCCCGGCGGCGCGGCGCGAACGCCATAACGGCACGTCCTTCATGCGTGGACGCCCTTCGTGCGGCTCCCGATCACGCGTGGACCGCCACCTGGAGGAGTTCGAGCACGACGAGGAAGCACACGACGCCGGCCAGGTCCATCACGCTGGTGATGATCGGGACGGACTGGTTGTCCGGGTCCAGCCGCGCGCGCAGCGAGATCACGGCGATCAGGTAGCCGACGACGATCGCGATCAGGGTCGCCAGGGCGCCGGCCATGAGCGTCCCGCCGATCATCACGCCGGCGCCCGGGCTCTGCGGCACGAAGAGGCTGTAGAGGTAGCCGCTGGTGCCGACCAGCGCGAAGGCGATCATCCCGAAGACCGCGACGAGGGACGCGTCCAGGAATGCCGGCCTCCCGGGCCGTCCCTTGGGCGAGAGCACACCGAGGTGGAGCTTCGAAGAGATCCGCGACGCGAAGATGCCTCCGATCGCGCCGGCGTCCGAGACGAGCGGGGCGATGATCGCGATCAGCGCGGGGAACTCGGCGAAGCGCGCCAAGCGGGGTTCGACCACCGTTCCGGCGAGCACGTCGAGGATCGGCGTGAGGACGATCACGCCGACCATCTCGTAGATCGCCCGGCGTGCGTACGGCAGGTCGGTGAGGAACCCGCGCGCGGTGACGATCAGGCAGACGACGATGCAGATCCAGGCCGTGATCGTGTTCGCCAGCGGGTAGCGCGCGATGAAGGTCGCGAGGAACAGCGTCGGCACGGTGACCATGTCGCCGGCGGCCGTGACGAGCGGCGTCGAGACCGTGTCGAGGTCGTACTTCCGGCGGTGCGCGATCGTGGACAGCAGGACGGTCAGCGCCATGATCACCGCCGAGCCGAGGACGCCTCCGACGACGGAGATCGTGACGAACTGCAGGAAGCTGATCGACGGGTAGCCGAACGCCACCGCCGCGAGCCTCGCCAGCACGGCGAGGTACAGCGAGGAGGAGAACGTCGTGACGATGCCCGTGTACACGTTCTGGTACAGGACGCCGGTCCGCTTCCAGTTGGGGTCGAACGTCCCGGCGGCGCTCGCGGTGCCCAGCCGCGCGCCGATCGCGCCGAAGATCGTGCCGCGCATGCCGGTGGACGCCGGGAGTAGGAGGTAGAGGCTCGGGAGGGCCTTGAGGGTCGGGAGGATCGCTGCGGTGGTGATGCCGGCGACGAGGGCCGCGAGCGTGCTGATCAGCAGCGCTGCGAAACCCTGCCTGAGGGTGCGCTGCTCGGACCGCCAGTAGGCGAACAGTCGCCTGGCGCGGCGCCTAGGTGCGGAGGCCATAACGGCACGCCCATCGTTCGCTCGCTCCTTCCTGCGTGTGCGATCCGAGCCCTCAGGGACGAAGGCCCGAGGCAGTATGGCCCCGGTGGAGGGGTGCGACAACCGTTCGCGTGGAGATACGGCGACGTCTGCCTCGCCGAGGCTATAGGTTCGGGATGGATCGTCCGACAGAGGTGCCGATGGTCAGGCGGGAGGCATGATCGTGCGGGATCGGATCATCCCCTTGGCGCTGGCCCTGGTCGCACTCTGCGCGTGCCACGGAGGCGGTCCGGCCTCCGTCGAGGCCACATCGTCCCGTTCCAGCGGGGCCTCACCGTCGCCGTCGACCTCGGCCGCGCCGGCCGTGTCGGCCGCTCACACCGAATGGGCCCGACGGGCGACCATCGTCTGCACCCACGGGGACCAGGTCCTCGCCCCCATCATGGGCCGCGAGCCGACGACGCAGGAGGAGCTCGCGAGCTCGCTCGAGCGCATCGGCCGGACGCTCCTCGCCTACGACGCCAAGCTGAGGGCGATCGAGGCCCCCGGCGAGGACGCGAGCATGATCCGGGAGATGCTCGTCGACTGGGACGGTTCGGCCAGGTACTTCATCTCGGCGAGTCAGGAGGCGAAGGCGGGTCACGCGGACGCCGCGCAGCAGGACCTCGACTCCTCGAACCGGCTGAACGCGCGCGGGAACCAGATCGCCAACGACCTCGGGGTGCCCACCTGCGCCGACATGGGATCCGGCGCGTCGTCCGTCTGACGAGCCGTTCGGATCAGTACCCGGTACGCAGGAGCGGGACGACGCCGGGCCTGGGCGTCGTCGTTCCCTTGATCAGCAGCCGGCCGCTCTCGTAGGACGCGATCGTCCAGCCGATGTCGTTCGTCCTGCAGTACTTCAGGAACGTCCGGAGATCCGGCTCCCAGCCCGTCCCGGAGCTCTTGCGATCGAGGAGTCCGAACACCGTGAACTCGCCGATCCACATCGGCACGTTCCATGCGGCCGCTCGCGCCGCGTAGAGGCGGATCGCCTGGCCGCCGCGCGGGTCCGACCATCCGGTGCCGTACACGTGCACCGAGTACACCGCGTTGGGGAGGTCCGGCGGCTCGGACAGCGCCATCTTGCCGGTCGATTTGCTCTTGTTGTCCTCGTAGATCAGGAGCCAGTCGGGGTTGACCTGGTGGATCGCGGTGCCCACGGCCTCGTAGAAGGCCTTGAGGTGCAGCTCGCCGGGCGTGGCCAGGGGCACGCCCGGGTACTGCGTGGCCGCCAGGTCGTACGGCTCGTTCAGCAGGTCGGCGCCGATCACCATCCGCTGTTTCGCGTAGTGGCGCGCGAGGAACGTCCACGCGTCGATCAGCCCGGCCCACTTCGACGGCGTCGCGAAGAACGACCGTTCGGCCTGCGCCATCGGCCCGCCGCCACCCCCGGACGGGTAGAGCCACTTCGGCATCCCGACGCCGCACCGGTAGGTGTTCCCGCGACCGAGCTGGATGTTGGTGAACGCGGGCGACCAGCGCACCTGGGTCATGTCGAGGATCACGGCCACGCCGTGCGAGGTGAAGCCGCGAACCACCGCGTCGAAGGCCTTCAGGTACGCGGCGTTGTAGTGGTGCACGAGGTGCCCGTCGGCGGCCTTCGTCGGGGGCGTCGACTCCAGGTTCGCCCAGGCGACCGTGAGCCGGACCGAGTTGAACCCCCACGCCGCGATGTCGTGGTAGGCGACGCTCGCGGGCGCCGTGTAGCCCGGACACTTCCCGACCCGCGCGGTGGTCCCCTCCCCGCGGTTCATCCCGGGCACGTGGATGCTGATCAGCCGGACGGCATGGCCCTGTTCGTCGACCAGCGATGCGCCGACCACGTGCAGGGGCCCGTGGATGTCGTGGACCGGCGGACCGATCGTCGGCGACGGGGAGGGCGAGGGCGACGGCAGCGGTTCGAGCGACCGCGTGGGCGACGGCGAGGTGACGGAGGTCTCGGGCGACGTCGGCGCCACCGCGGTCGCGGATCGCGTGCACGCCGCGAGGACCAGGAGGACCAGCAGGATGGCCAGCGCGCGCGCGGAGCGCACCTGCACGCGTCGTTCGCGGGCGGGGATCAGCTCGGTTCCACCATCGCTATCGGGCCCACCGATCGCGATGACCCTTCCGCCGCGCGCTCGTCTTCCGCGCGAACACGACGATCAGCACGAAGATCAGCACGAAGAACAGCGCGATCGTGCCGGGGAACCACGCGGACGCCAGGGGCGCGGTGACGACGTTCAGCATCCAAGGACCTCCGGTCGGTGGGCGAGGGGGCCAATCCTATCGGCTCCTCCTATCCCACCGGCGCCCCGCACGACACGGCGCACGATCGCCGAACCCATCGCGGGCGGAACGGCCCTGTGGGCACGATGCCGTCCGTCCCCGCTCGGTGGCGCGATCCCGATGGAGGCTGGTACGGAAGGACGAACCGCGCGGTCCGGTCCGGGCCCGGAGGGTGACGATGCTCGTCGCGACGCCGGAACGCCTGTCGGACGATCCGACCAGCACGTGCCAGCTCGGCCGCGCCGTCGGCATGTCGATGGGGGGCGAGGAGGCGATCGCGGCGGCCGGCGCGGACCCGCGGATCCAGGCGGTCGTCGCCGAGGGGGTCACCGGCGCCCAGCCAGCCGACCACGGCGGGTTGCCGGATCGTGTGGACGGGTGGATCCAGCGAGGCATCGACCGGATCATGTACGGAGCCGCCGGCGTGCTGAGCGGCGCGCCGTGGCCCATGGCGCTGCGGATGCGATCGGGGCGGCCGCGCCTCGCCCGGTGCTCCTGATCGCGGGCGGGAACATCCCCGATGAGGCGACGGCCGGCCGGTACTTCCGTTCGGCCTCTCCGGCCACGGTCGAGCCGTGGGTGGTGCCGGGCGCAGGGCATCCGGCGGGCCTCTTCACGGAGCCCGTCGGGCGGGAGACGCGGGTGATGGGCTTCCTGGACCGCGCGCTCGCTGGCCCCTGAGGGCCGCGGGCGCCGGCTCACGCGAGGCCGCCCCGCTCGCGGCGACGGCCCCTCGGCGTGGCGAGCGACCGGCGGTATCCCTCGCGAGCGGCGCACCCAGGGGACGTCCTTTGGACGTTCCGGGCCGTTGCACCCGCAGCCGCATGCCGTTACGGTCCGGACCATAAGCGTCGTGGGGGAGGCCGTTGGCGCGATCGAGTCAGGACGTCGAAGCTCCGAGCATGGCCTCCGTCGCTGTGCCGGCGGTTCGGCTCGACGGCGTCACGAAGCGGTTCGCCGGCGCGTCGGCACCCGCGGTCGACGACCTCACCCTGGACGTCCGGGCCGGGGAGTTCTTCTCGATGCTCGGCCCGTCCGGGTCCGGGAAGACCACGACGCTGCGGATGATCGCGGGGTTCGAGCTGCCGACGTCCGGCCGGATCGAGCTGCACGGCCGCGACGTCAGCCGGCTCGCGCCCTACGAGCGCGACGTGAACACCGTGTTCCAGGACTACGCGCTCTTCCCGCACATGACCGTCCGGGAGAACGTCGAGTACGGCCTGAAGGTCAAGAAGGTCCCGCCGAGGGAGCGCGGCGACCGGGCGAGCGAGACGCTCTCGCTGGTGCAGCTCTCCGGGTTCGAGGGGCGCAAGCCATCCCAGCTCTCCGGCGGACAGCGCCAGCGCGTGGCCCTCGCTCGAGCCCTCGTGAACCAGCCGTCGGTGCTGCTCCTGGACGAACCGCTCGGTGCGCTGGACCTGAAGCTCCGTCAGCAGATGCAGATCGAGCTGAAGGAGATCCAGCAGCGCGTCGGCCTGACGTTCGTCTACGTCACGCACGACCAGGAGGAGGCGCTCACGATGAGCGACCGTCTCGCGGTCTTCGACCGCGGCCGCATCGAGCAGGTGGGAACCCCGGCGGAGGTCTACGAGCAGCCGGCGACCGGATTCGTCGCCGGGTTCGTCGGCATCTCGAACGTGCTCGAAGGGGAGCCCGCGCGAGCGATCACAGGGTCCGAGCACGCGTTCACGATCCGTCCGGAGAAGATCAGCCTCGGCGAGCCGGACGGGCCGGTCGCGCCAGAACGGTGCTCGGCGACCGGACACGTGAGCGAGGTCGTGTACGTGGGCTCGACCACGCGCTACACGGTCGATCTGGACGTCGGCGGGCGGCTCGTCGTGGCGCAGCAGAACCTGACGATGTCGTCGATGGAGGCGTTGCAGGTCCGCGGGAAGGCGGTGCGGCTGGTCTGGGACCGCGCGCTCAGCAGGCCCGTGGAGCGCGGTGGGGATGGGCCGTGACCACCGGCCCGGAAGGAGGAGAGGTATGAGGGGTTTCCGGGAATGGGCCGTCCTGGTGTTCGCCATGACGCTCCTGGCTGCGGCATGCTCGAAGGGCACCACGTCGTCGTCCGGCGGCGGTACGAGCGGACCGACCCCGATCGGCTCGATCGGGCCGACCGAGGGTGAGCTGGACCTGATCGCGTGGCCCGGCTACGTGGAGCGCGGCGAGAACGACCCGAACTTCGACTGGGTGACCCCCTTCGAGAGCCAGACCGGGTGCAAGGTGAAGTCGACCGACGCCGACACCTCCGCCCAGATGATCACCCTGATGCGCCAGGGCGGGGGCGCGGTCTACGACGGCGTGTCCGCGTCCGGGAACGCGTCGAACGCGCTGATCGCGGGCGGCGACGTCGCGCCGATCGACGTCGAGAAGCTGATCCCGAACTACGACTCGATCGTGATGCCGTCGCTGCAGTCCCCGCCGCACAACACCGTGGACGGCGTGCACTACGGCGTCCCGTACGAGTGGGGACCGAACTTCCTCATGTACAACACGGCCGTGGTGACCACGGCGCCGACGTCGTGGGACGTCGTGTTCGAGCCCACCCTGAACGGTCAGCCGAACCCGTACGCGGGCAAGGTGACGGCGTACAACGACTCGATCTATATCGCCGACGCCGCGCTCTACCTGAAGGCCCACGATCCGTCGCTCGGGATCACCGACCCGTACGAGCTCACGTCCGATCAGCTCGACGCCGCGGTGAACCTGCTGCAGCAGCAGCACGGGATGATCTCGAAGTACTGGGCGGCGTACACCGACGAGATCGACGGGTTCGACTCCGGCGCGATGGTGGTCGGGACCGCGTGGCCGGTGAACCAGCAGTACATCACCAGCGACGCGAAGGTGAAGGTCGCGTCCGTCTATCCCTCCGAGGGGGTCACCGGCTGGGCGGACACGTGGATGATGTCGTCGCACGCGAAGCACCCGAACTGCATGCTGAAGTGGATGCAGTACACGATGCAGGCGAACGTCCAGGCGCAGGTCGCCGAGTTCTACGGCGCGACGCCCAGCCTGACGACGTCCTGCCCGATCCTGCAGAAGGACATCGGATCGGACGCGACGGACCTCTACCACTGCGGCGACGACGCGTTCCTGTCGAAGATCGCGCTGTGGAAGACGCCGATCGCGGACTGCGGGAACGGGAAGACCGACTGCACGGACGTCAACACCTGGGACGACAAGTGGACGCAGATCGTCGGCGGCTGAGGCGTTGACGGGGAACGGGAGCGGTGGCGTCGCTCGCTGAGCCGGATCGGGCGGCGCGAGGGGGGATCGGCCGGCGCACGTCGGCCTTCCTCCATCGTCACCGCGGGGCGCAGCTCGGACTGACGCTGGGCCCGCCGCTGACCTGGATGCTGGTCGTCTACCTGGCGGCGCTGCTGCTCCTGTTCCTGACCTCGTTGTGGACCATCGATCCGTACACGTCGAAGATCGTCCATCAGTGGAACCTCCAGAACTACCGGACGATCCTGACCGATCCGACCTACCGGGTCATCGCGCTCCGGACGGTCGCGATCGCGGCCGCCGTCACCGTCGCCGACATCGCGCTGGCGTTCCCGCTCGCGTACTACGCGGCGCGGATCGCGAAGCCGAGGGCTCGCGCCGCGCTCATCGTGGCGGTCGTCCTCCCGCTCTGGTCGTCCTATCTGGTGCGGGTGTTCGCGTGGCGCACGATCCTCGAGGTCGGCGGGCCGGCCGCGTGGTTCCTCGGGTTGTTCGGCATCCATACGCGGGTCGCCTTCTCGCTCGCGGCGGTGTGGATCACGTTCGTGTACCTGTGGTTGCCGTTCGTCGTGCTGCCGATCTACGCGTCGATCGAGCGGATCCCCTCGTCGCTGCTGGAGGCCAGCGGGGACCTTGGCGCGCGCGCGTGGCCGACGTTCCGTCGAGTGATATGGCCGCTCGCGCTCCCCGGCGTGATCGCGGGGTCGATCTTCTCGTTCTCGCTGACCCTGGGCGACTACATCGCGCCGGAGCTGGTCGGGAACACGGCGTTCATCGGGAACGTGATCGCGACGAAGGTGGGCGTCTCGGGCAACATCCCGTCCGCGGCCGCGTTCGCGATGGTGCCGGTCGCGATCATGGCGATCTACCTATGGCTGGCGAAGCGCGCCGGCGCGTTCGAGGCGCTCTAGGGGGCTGGGGGCCATGGAGTCGCGCGGCGTCCGGATCCTGCTGCGGGTCGCGACCTGGTTCGTCATGGCGTTCCTGTACGTGCCGCTCGCGATCGTCGTGATCTACGCGTTCAACTCGAGCCGGATCCAGACGTGGCCGCCGACCGGGTTCACGCTGCACTGGTTCGCGGTCGCGTGGGAGAACGGCGAGGTTCGTTCGGCCCTGTGGCTGTCGATCCAGGCGGGCATCGGCGCGACCGCGATCGCGCTGGTGCTCGGATCGGCCGCCGCGTTCGCAGTCCACCGGTTCCGCTTCTTCGGCCGCGAGGCGATCTCGTTCGTCCTGGTCCTGCCGATCGCGCTGCCGGGGATCCTCACCGGCATCGCGCTGAACACGGCCATCAACACCTCGGGGATCCCGTTCTCGATCGCGACGATCATCGTCGGGCACGCCACGTTCTGCGTCGTCGTGGTCTACAACAACGTGGTCGCGCGGCTCCGCCGGAGCGGCGGGTCGATGATCGAGGCGTCGATGGACCTCGGCGCCGACGGCTGGCAGACGTTCCGTCGGATCACCGCGCCGATGATCGGGACGGCGCTCGTGGCGGGCGGCCTGCTGGCGTTCGCGCTGTCGTTCGACGAGATCATCGTGACGAAGTTCACCGCAGGCGCCGAGGTCACGCTCCCGATCTTCATCCTGAACAACATCCGGCTGCCCAGGAACCGGCCGATCGTCAACGTCGTGGCGATGGTGGTCATCCTCTTCTCGTTGATCCCGATCTACTTGGCGCAGCGGCTGACGAGGGAGCCGGCGGCCGGCGAAGCGGCGCTCACCCAGGACGAGGAGACCTCGGAGGTGCTGACCGCGCTCGAGGGATCGGCGGGGTGAGGGTGGGCACCGCCGGCCGCATTTGCGAGGATGCCGGGGATGATGCTGCAGTTCACGGATTGGGCGAAGGATATCCTGCGTCGCTCCGACGTCGCGGCGCGGCGGTTCAACCCGGACGTGCGGATCCGGCTGGCCCGCGTGTCCGGCGTGGTGCAGGCGACGTTCACCGATGAACCGGGCCCCGACGACGTGGCGATCGCGATCGACGGCGGCGTGACCGTGTACGCGGAAGCGGGCCTCGAGGGCCTGGTCGACATCGAGGAGCCGCACGATCGCGTGGTGCTGAAGCCACCGGGCTCGCCGTGGAACGACCGGTCGGCCCACGACGCGGCAGGCTAACCTTCGTCAGGTAGGTTCACGGTTCCGGTCGTCGGCGCGTCGGGTTCGACGGCCACCGCCGCGTCGGTCCCGGTTCCGAGATCGGAGCCCGTCGCGACGTCCGTCGTATCGGTCCCGTCCGCCGCGGTCGTCGCGGCGCGGGACGGCTCGCCCCTGCTTCGGCCGACGGCCAGCAGGACGATCAGCGCCCCCACCACGATCAGCGGGATCGGCCACGTCCACGCCGTCGACACCCGATCGAGATCGACGTTCCCGAACAGGAAGATCAGTCCGGCCGCGGTGAAGATCGCGCCGAAGACCAGCGAGATCGGGTCGAAGTCGTGTCGTCGCATCGTTCGTTCTCCTCTCGCCTCGCGGCCGTCTCAGCCCAGGCTCCCGTCGGGCACCTCTCGGAAGATCGAGATCTGACCGAAGCCCGCCTGGAGGTTCAGCACGATCGCGCCGGTGCCCGTCGAGACGCCGAACGTCTGGTCCAGCCGGACACGCATGCCGTCCACCTCGCGCTCCGACGGGTCGAACGGCTGGCTCCGCAGGCGGATCTGTCCCGCGCCGACCAGCGCGTGGACCTTCACGGGCACGTCGTTCGGCACGACGACGACCAGGGTGCCGAAGCCCACGGTCGCCGTGATGCTGGCCGATGCGCCGGCGAGGTCGGTGTTCCGCAGGTCGAACCGCATCTCGCCGGCCGTGAGGTGGTACTCGGGCTGGATGTCGGCGATGGTCACCGGCTGATAGAAGCGCGTGCCGGTGCCGCCCGTGAGCGGCACGTCGATCAGGCTCGCGGCCAGGACGAACGGCACCAGGAGGATCGCCGGGACGATCAGCCATCGTGCGCGGCCCCACCACGTGCCGACCAGGAGCCCCAGGCCGAGCACGGCGAGCGCGACGGCCAGGTACTGGGCGACGGTCACCGTGACACCATCGGCCTGATCCACGAGCGCGAGGGTGCCGACGGCGAGCAGCGTGACCCCGAGCGTGACCCATCCCAGGGGCGAACCCTGCCGGCGCCGCGCGGTCCCGCGCGCGACGGGGTACCCGACCGGGACCGTCGTGGCGCCGGCCGTCGCGGGCTGCAGCGACGAACCCGAGAAGGCGACGCTCGGTGTTGCCGGCATCGGCTCCGATGGATCGAACGCCGGAGAGCCGGTCACCGACGCGGCGCCGATGCCGGCCGCAGAGGTCATGGGCACCGCGGACCCGCCGGGGGACACGTCGGCGCCCGTCCTGCGGTTCCCAGAGCGCTGGTAGAGCAGGACGCCGAACAGGATCAGCGCGGTTCCCCAGACGATCCCCGGCCGGAATGCCCACGAGAACGCGCCGTGGTTGCCGATGTCGGACAGGAGCAACGCGATGCCAGCCACCACGAGCGCTCCCCAGATCCACGCGCTGCTCCCGCGCATGCCCCAGTACGTCCGCTGCCCGAGCGGCGGCGCCGCGGGGTCGTCGGGGCCGGCCTGGACCGGGAGGAGCCACCACGCGAGGAGGTACACGATCAGTCCGGCCCCGCCGAGGATCGCGAGGACGACGAACCCGACCCGGAAGAGCACGGGGTCGAGGTCGAAGTACTCACCGAGCCCAGCGCAGACGCCCGCGATCACCTTCTGATCGGTCCGGCGCGTCAGCCGTCGTGGCCCGGGCGAGGGCCGGGATGGAGGAGCCGGAGCGGTCGTCGGCTGGTCCGGCGGGGGTGGTTCGTTCGTCCTCTGGTGCGTCGAGTCATCCATGCGTCGATGATGGGACCGGAACGCCGCGGCTGACATCGGGGATGTCCCCGGACGAACCCTGAGACCGGCCCGAGGCCGCTCAGGGTGCTCACCGATGGCTCGGGGCGGTCCGCTGTGGCACCATCGGTTGGGCGCCGTCGATCCGATCGAGCGGCGCGCGTATCCATCGAGGGTTCTCGAGATGAGCGAACGATCACATCCGTCTCCACGCGGTCGCCGTGCTTCGTGGCGCCCGGTCCGCAGCACGTCGGACCGGGTGATCGCCGGCGTCGCAGGAGGACTGGCCGAGCAACTCGGGATCGACGCGGTCGTCGTTCGCCTGGCGTTCGTCGTCCTGGCGTTCGCGGGTGGAGCGGGCGTGGTGATCTACCTGCTGTGCTGGCTGCTCGGCACCGACGCGCCGCCGGTGCCGCCCACTCGGTCGCGAGACGGTGGCGATCCTCGATCCGAGCCGGGACGCATCCTGGCGGTGAGCCTCGTGGTCGCGGGGATCCTCCTGATCCTGCGCGAGCTCGGCGCGTGGTTCGGCGACGGGCTCGTGTGGCCGGTCGCGATCGCCGCGCTCGGGTCGGCGGTGATCTGGACGCGTACCGACCGGCCCGGGCGCGAGCGGTTGGCCCGGGCCACGTCGAGGCTCCCACGCGACGCGATCCTGGGCGCGCGGACGGGATGGGCGCCGAGGATCCGGCTGGTGGCCGGCGCGCTCCTGGTGACGGCGGGGATGGCCGGCCTGCTGGTGGCCAACGACGCGCTGGCCGCGGCACGCGTCGCCCGCGGGATCGTGTTCGCGGTCCTGGTCACCGTGGCGGGCCTGGCATTGATCCTGGGCCCGTGGGTGTTCCGGCTGATCCGGCAGGTCTCCGAGGAGCGCCGCGACCGGATCCGTTCGGAGGAACGGGCGGAGATGGCGGCGCACCTCCACGACTCGGTGCTGCAGACGCTCGCGTTGATCCAGCGTTCGTCCTCGGCGCAGGAGATGACGTCGCTCGCACGGGGGCAGGAGCGCGAGCTCCGCTCGTGGCTTTACCGGCGGGCTGCGCCGAGCGCCGACGGGAACGGCTCGCGGATGCTGAGCGTCGCGCTGGACGAGGCGGCCGCGCGGGTCGAACGGATGCACCAGGTTGCGGTCGAGGCCGTCGTCGTCGGCGACGCCCCGATGGACGATCGGGTGCGAGCCCTGGTCGACGCCGCCGGCGAGGCGATGAACAACGCGGCGAGGCATTCCGGCGCGCGGTCGATCGCGGTCTACTGCGAGGTCGGCGCCGACACGATCAACCTGTACGTGCGCGACGAAGGGCAGGGGTTCGACGCGTCGCACGTCCCTCCCGACCGCCGCGGGATCAGCGAATCGATCGTCGGACGGATGGAACGGAGCGGAGGCGTGGCGACGGTCGTGTCCGAGCCCCGCGAGGGCACCGAGGTGCACCTGCGCATGCCGCGCCCCGACGCCTGAAGCGGTGTACGTTCGACGCGGCCATGGGGGACGCGACCGCTGCTGCGAGGCATGGGGGGCCGCCGACGAGTGACGCGCGGCCGGGTGCCGAACCGATCCGACTGTTCGTGGTCGACGACCACCGGCTGTTCCTGTCCGGCGTTCGCACCGAGCTCGGCGGCCCGCGCTTCCGGATCGTCGGCGAGGCGTCGGACGTCGCGTCGGCGGTCGAGGGGATCCGTTCGACCTCACCGGACGTCGTGCTGCTGGACGTGCACATGCCCGACGGCGGAGGGCTGGCGGTGATCGCCGAGGTCGCATCGAAGGAGCCGGATGTCCGGTTCCTGGCGCTCTCGGTCTCGGACGCCGCGGAGGACGTCATCGCCGTGATCCGCGCGGGCGCACGAGGGTACGTGACGAAGTCGATCTCGCCCGCCGATCTGGCCGATGCGATCCTCCGCGTGTACGACGGTGACGCGGTGTTCTCACCGCGCCTGGCGGGGTTCGTCCTGGATGCGTTCGCCGGCGAGGTCTCGGCGACAGGCGTGGACCCGGAGCTCGATCAGCTGACCGCGCGGGAGCGCGAGGTCCTCCGGTACATCGCGCGCGGGTACGCGTACAAGCAGATCGCGCGGCAGCTGCACATCTCGGTGAAGACCGTGGAGACGCACGTGTCCGCGGTGCTGCGGAAGCTGCAGCTGTCGAGCCGGTACGAGCTGACCCGCTGGGCGACCGACCGCAGGCTCGTCTGAGGCGTCGAGCCGGCGCCGCCCCACGGATCGCGTCGGAGCGCTCCGATCCTCCGCGCGCTACGCCGACGCCAGCGCCTTGTCCAGGACGTCCAGGCCCTCGTTCAGCAGGCCCTCGTCGATCGTCAGCGGCGGCAGGAGCCGGACGACGTTGTCGTAGGTGCCGCACTTCAGCAGGATCACGCCCTCGGCGAGCGCCGCCGCGAGGACCCGGTTCGTCGCGTCCTTGGCGGGCGCCTTCGTCGAACGATCCTCGACCAGCTCGATCGCGCACATCATGCCGCGCCCGCGGACGTCGCCGATCAGCGGCGACTTCCCCGCGATCTCGCGCAGGCGCCCGAGGATCACGGGCTCCAGGCGCGCTGCGCGATCCGCCCACCCCTCGCGCTCCATCGCATCCACGACGGCGAGCGCCGCCGCGCACGCGAGCGGGTTCCCGGCGAACGTTCCGCCGAGGCCGCCGACGTGGACGCTGTCCATGATCTCGGCGCGACCGGTCACGCCGGCCAACGGCAGCCCGCCGGCGAGCGCCTTCGCCGTCGTCACGATGTCGGGCTCGACCCCCTCGTGCTCGATCGCGAACGTGCGGCCCGTACGGCCGAAGCCGGTCTGGATCTCGTCGGCGACGAGCACGATCCCGTTCGCCCGTGCGTACCCGGCGAGCGCCGGCACGAACCCCGGCGCGGGGACGATGAACCCGCCCTCGCCCTGGATCGGCTCGAGCACGATCGCCGCGATCCGGTCCGCGCCGATCTGCTTGTCCATCATGTGCATCGCTTCCTCGGCGCACGACGTCCCGCACTCCTTCGGCGGCGCGCCCGTCGGGCAGCGGTACGGATAGGACATCGGCATCCGGTAGACCTCGGGCGCGAACGGACCGAGGCCGGACTTGTACGGCATGGCCTTCGCCGTCATCGTCATCGCCAGCAACGTCCGGCCGTGGAACGAGTGGTCGAACACCACGACCGCCTGCCGCCCGGTCGCATAGCGCGCGATCTTCACCGCGTTCTCGACCGCCTCCGCGCCGGTGGACACGAACATCGTTTTCTTCGCGAACGACCCCGGGGTGAGGGCGTTCAGGCGCTCTGCGAGCGCCACGTACGGTTCGTACTGCGTCACCTGCATGCACGTGTGGGTGAAGCGGTCGAGTTGGGCGCGGACCGCCCCGACGACCTCCGGCGCCGAGTTCCCGGCGTTCAGCACCGCGATCCCGGCGCCGAGGTCGATCAGCTGGTTGCCGTCGACGTCGCGGACGATCGCGCCGGAGGCCGCGTCGGCGAACACGTTCGTCGTCGAGCCCAGGCCGGTCGGCAGGGCCCCCTGCCGGCGCGAGAGCAGTTCTCGCGACCGTGGGCCCGGGATCTCGGTGATCAGCCTGCGCTCCTGCGTGATATCCATGGCTCGCCTCCCGGAACGGCTCGAGGGATCGGGATCGAAGCGTCACCCCGAGTGTCCACGACCCTCCGACGCCTGTCAGGCCCCTCACCGGGGAATCGCGGGCCGACGTTTGTACGGACCGGAGCAGGCATCGGATCGGAGATGGCCGCCGTCGTGGGTCGATCCGCCAACCCTTTGTACGAACCGTACAATCCTCGCGTGGCGCTCACGGTGGGCGAACTGCTCAAGACCTCGTCGTTGCCGCTCGCTCGGCTCACAGGCCGGAAGGGGCTGACGAACCCGATCCGCTGGGTCCACGTGAGCGAGCTCGAGGACCCGGCGCCGTTCCTCAAGGGCGGCGAGCTGCTGCTGACCGTCGGCCTGGGGATCGGATCGACGGCCGCGAAGCAGCGCGCGTACGTGCGCCGGCTGATCGACGCGGGCCTCTCGGGCCTGGGCATCGGTGCGGGGTTCGCGTTCAAGCACTCGCCGAAGGCGCTCGTGGCCGAGGCGGAGAAGGCCGGGTTCCCCGTGTTCGAGGTCCCGTACGAGACGCCGTTCATCGCGATCACGGAGGTCGTGTTCACGAGGCTCGTCGCCGAGCAGTACGACTTGCTGTCCCGGTCGCTGGAGGCCGAGCACGCCCTCACGCGCTCGGTGCTCGACGGCAAGGGCATCGATGGGATCGTCGCCGCGCTCACGGCCGAGACGGGGGGGTGGGCGCTCCTGCTGGACCTGCACGGGCAGCCGCTCGCCGCCTCTCCGCGGTCCGCGTCGCAAGGCGCCGAACGACTGTGGGCCGAGCTGCAGGGCTCGAACCCGAACGGTAGCCGTTTCAGCCTGTCGGTGATGGACCGGGGGAATCACGTGGCGATCCAGCCGGTGACCAGCCAGGGCCGGATCGACGCCTACCTCGCGCTCGGGAAGCGCGATGCGCTGACGCAGTTCGACCGTGTGGTCTCCGCGCACGCGTTGGCCCTGATCGCGCTCGAGCTGTCGAAGGTGCGGGCCGTGAGCGACGCCGAACGCCGGCTGAAGGGCGACGTGCTCGACCGGATCCTCTCCGGCGACATGGGCGAACCCGAGGCGCGCCGTGCGTTGGAGCGCGTCGGGTTCGACCTGTTCCGGCCGCTGGCGGCGGTGGCGATGTCGTCGCCCGGCGCGACGCCCGACGCGCTCGCGTCGGCGGCCGAGGAGGTGCTCGAGCACGAGCCGGGCCCACTGGTGGTGTCGGCTCGCGCTTCGCACACGCTGGTGATCGCGCAGCCGCCGTCGAACGGGTACCTCACGACCTTCCGGTCGAAGCTCGCCGAGCGGCTCGGCGAGCCCGTGCGGGCCGGCGCGGGGAATCCGGCGACGTTCGACCGCCTGCCGCAGGCCGCCAGGGAAGCCGGGTACGCGCTCCAGGTGTGCGAGACCGAACGCCGTGACGAGGCCGAGTTCGCCGACCTGGGCACGTATCAACTCCTGCTCTCGCTCCAGGACCCGGAGGCCCTCCGGACGTTCGCCGCGAGCGTCCTCGGCCCGATCGACGCCTACGACGAACGTCACGGCGGGCACCTGATCCCGTCGCTGCGAGCGTTCCTGGAGCGGAACGCGCGCTGGGAGGCGGCGGCGAACGACCTGTACGTGCATCGGCACACGCTCCGGTACCGCATGCGCAAGATCGAGGAGCTGACGCGTCGCGACCTGGCGAACGCCCGCGACCGGATGGAGCTGTTCCTCGCGCTGCGGGCGCGCGACCTCCTGGCGACGGCCGACTGACGCTCTCGCCCGAACCCCCAAACCTCGGGAGGGTTGGCAAGTTCATGCGTATGACTGCATAATCTTGCAGTCATGACGACGAAACCCACCGGCGCGATCAGGATCGCGGTGATCGGCGCATCCGGTTACTCGGGCGCCGAGCTGCTCCGGCTGCTCGCCGCGCATCCCGGATCCGAGGTCGCCCAGCTGACCGCCAACGATGCGGCCGGTGCTCGCGTCACCGAGGTCTTCCCGCACCTGACCCCGTACGCGGACCGGACGTTCGATCCGATCGACGCCGTCGATCCCGGCGCGGTCGAGGCCGCGTTCGTCGCGCTCCCGTCCGGTCAGAGCGCGGGGATCGTGCCCGACCTCGTCGGCGCCGACGTGCGGGTGGTGGACCTCGGCGGCGACTTCCGGCTCCCGGCCGACGCCTACCCGGAGTGGTACGGGTTCGAGCACCCGGAGCCTGCGTGGCTCGACAAGGCCGCGTACGGCCTGACCGAGCTGTTCCGCGAGTCGATCATCGACGCGCCGCTCGTCGCGAATCCCGGCTGCTACCCGACACCGGTGGCGCTGGGCCTCGCGCCGCTCCTGCGCCAAGGCATGATCCTGCCCGGCGGGCTCGTCGTCGACGGGAAGTCCGGCATCTCCGGGGCCGGGAAGCGCCCGACGCCGGCGTCGCACTTCGCCGCCCTCGACGGGAGCGTGCAGGCCTATCGGGTCGGGCGTCACCAGCACACGCCAGAGATCGAACGCGCGATCGGCATGTCCTCGCATGTGCCGGTGACGGTGACGTTCGTACCGCACCTGGTTCCCGCCGTCCGCGGGATCGTGACCACGACGTACGCGCGCTTGATGCCGACCGCCGCGCCGGACGCCCTCCGCTCGGTCCTCGCGACGACGTACCTCGACGAGCCGTTCGTCCGCGTCCTGCCGGAGGGGACGATGCCGGACCCGAAGCGCGTCCTCGGGACCAACGTCTGCGAGCTTGCGGTCGAGGTGGACGAGCACGCGGGCACGGCGGTCGTCGTCGGCGCGATCGACAACCTGGGAAAGGGAGCCGCAGGCCAGGCGGTACAGAACCTGAACCTGATGTTCGGGTTCGACGAGACCGACGGCTTGTCGACGGTGGGGATCTACCCATGAGCGCGGACCCCCTCGCTGCGCGTTCGATCGTCGCGTCGCCCGACGCGATGCCGCGCGACGCGACGTCGCCCACTGAGCCGTCCGGCGTGACGGCCCCGAGCGGATTCGTCGCGGCCGGAGTGGCATCCGGCCTGAAGGCCAGCGGGAAGCCCGACCTCGGCCTGCTCGTCTCGGACCGGCCGGCGTCTGCGGCAGGCATCTTCACCACGAACGTGTTCGCTGCGGCGCCCGTCCACGCGTGCCGGCGGCGGCTGCTGGACGGTTCGGCCCGCGCGGTCGTGGTGAACAGCGGGCAGGCGAACGCAGGGACCGGCCGGCATGGTGCGGCCGACGCCGAACGCGTAGCGTCCGCCGCCGCGTGGACGCTCGGCCTGGATCCCCGCTCGGTGCTGCCGTGTTCCACCGGCGTGATCGGCGCCCGGATCCCCGTCGGTGCGGCCATCGCGGGTGTGGAGGCCGCCGCGGGATCCTCGCGCGAGCCGGCGGCGGCGCCTTCGCCCAGGCGATCCGTACGACCGACCGGGTCTCGAAGGAGACCGTGGTCGAGGGCGCGGGCTTCACCCTCGGCGGATGCGCGAAGGGTGCGGGCATGATCGCCCCGGACCTGGCGACCTTGCTGGTGTTCCTGACCACCGACGCCGAGAGCGATCCCGCGACCGTCCGTACGGCGCTCCGGGAGGGCGCCGGACCGATCTGGAACGCCCTGACGATCGATGGGTGTTCGAGCACGAACGACTCGGTTCTGCTGCTCGCGAACGGCGCGTCCGGGACGCGTCCGTCGGCCGCGGAGCTCACCGGAGCGGTCGCGGAGGCGACGAGGGATCTCGCGGCCCAGGTCGTGGCCGACGCCGAGGGTTCGACGACGTCGCTGGTCGTGCACGTGGACGGCGCGGCGAGCGACGATGACGCGCGGACGGTCGCGAGGTCCGTGGCGGGCTCGCTGCTGATCAAGACCGCGGTCTTCGGCAGGGATCCGAACCCCGGCCGGATCCTGCAGGCGGTGGGCGCATCGGGGCCGGCGTTCGAACCGCTCGACGTGGACGCGTGGATCGCCGGCCATCGCGTGGTCGATCGCGGCCGCGTGCCGGACGGGTTCGACCCGGCACCGGTCTCGGCAGCGATGGACGCCGCCGAGATCGTGCTCCGGGTCCGGCTGGGTGACGGTCCCGGGATCGCGACATCGTTCGGCTGCGACCTCGGCTACGAGTACGTCCGGATCAACAGCGAGTACTCGACGTGAGCGTGCTGACCGACCGTCCGGACGTCCGGCAGCGGACCCGCGCGAAGGCTCGCATCCTGCTCGAGGCGCTGCCGTTCATCCGGGAGCACTCGGGCCGAACGGTGGTCGTCAAGGTCGGGGGCGCGGCGATGGAGACCGCGGAGCTCGCGGAGAGCTTCGCGCAGGACGTCGCGCTACTCAGGCTCGTGGGGATCCGTCCCGTGGTCGTCCACGGCGGGGGTCCGCAAGTGACCGAGATGTCACGGCGGCTCGGGATCGAACCGACCTTCGTCGACGGGCACCGCGTCACGGACGAGAGCACCCTCGAGGTGGCCCGGATGGTGCTCGTGGGCATCGTGAACCAGGACGTGGTCGCCGCCCTCGAGCGGCACGGGACGACGGCGATCGGGCTCTCGGGGATCGACGGCGGGCTCCTGCGGGTCAGCCCGCTCGACCCGGGCCTCGGGGCCGTCGGCCGCGTCGACGCCGTCGCGGTGGACACGCTCGAGCATGTGATGCAGCGCGCGGTGCCGGTGATCGCATCGATCGGCGCCGACGACGGGGGCCGGCCGTTCAACGTGAACGCGGACCTGGTTGCCGGCGCGATCGCCGGCGCGATGGGCGCCGCGAAGCTCGTCTGCCTGAGCGACGTTCCAGGCCTGATCGGCGGCGACGGGCAGCTGATCACAGAGCTGACGGACGCGGCGTGCGCGGGCCTGATCGGCAGCGGGGTCGCCACCGGCGGCATGCTGCCGAAGCTCACCAGCGCGCTTGAGGCGATGAGCGCCGGCGTCGAACGGGTGCATCTGCTGGACGGGAGGGTCGAGCACGGCCTGATCCTGGAGCTGTTCACCCCCGAGGGCATCGGCACGATGATCGTTCGGGAGGCCGCATGAACCCGTACGCGGTCACGACCGCCTCCCGGCTGATGCCGACGTACCGGCGCTACCCGGTTACGCTCGTCGAAGGCCACGGTTGCCGGGTCCTGGACGCCGACGGCCGCGAGTACCTGGACTTCGCCGGCGGGATCGCCGCGATGCCGATCGGCCACTCGCACCCCGCCTGGGTGGCCGCGGTGCAGCAGCAGGCCGCCCGCCTGACACACGTGTCGAACCTCTTCTCGACCGTCCCCCAGGAACGGTTGGCCGAACGGCTCGCCGACCTGGCCGGGTTCGGCTCGGTGTTCCTCTCGAACTCGGGAGCTGAGGCCAACGAGGCCGCGCTGAAGATCGCGCGCCTGCGCGGCAAGCCACAGGGCCGCACGGACGTCGTCGTGCTCCACGGCTCGTTCCACGGGCGGTCGTTCGCCACCCTCGCGGCGACCGGCCAGCCGGCGAAGCACGCGCCCTTCGAGCCGCTCCCCGAGGGGTTCATCCACGTGACGCCGAACGATGTCGTCGGCCTGAACGGGGCGGTCGGCGAGCGCACGGCCGCGGTCATGCTGGAACCGATCCTGGGCGAGGGCGGCGTCGTGCCGCTCGACGCCGGCTACCTGGCGCTCGCCCGGCGGCTCTGCGACGAGCGCGGCGCGCTGCTGCTGTTCGACGAGATCCAGACCGGCGTCGGCCGGTGCGGCGCGTGGTTCGCCTACCAGCGCTCCGGCGTCCTGCCGGACGTGGTGACGCTGGCGAAGGGTCTCGGGGGCGGGCTGCCGATCGGCGCGACGATCGCGCGAGAGGACGTGGCGTTCGGCGTGGGCGAGCATGCCTCGACGTTCGGCGGCGGCCCGGTGCCGTGCGCGGGCGCGCTGGCGGTCCTGGACGTGATCGAGGCCGAAGGGCTGCTGTCGAACTGCGGCGAGCGGGGGCGCCAGCTCGCGCACGGGATCCGCGGAGCCGGGATCGGCGGCGTCGCCGAGGTCCGTGGCGCCGGCCTACTCGTCGGCGTCCAGGTTCGTGGCGACGCGGACGCCGTCGTTCGAGCGCTGATCGGACGGGGCGCGCTCGCGACCACGGCCGGCGCCGATGTCGTTCGGCTCACACCCCCGCTGTCGGTCTCCGAGGCGGAGGTCGACGAACTGCTCACGGTCTTCCCAGGTGCGATCCAGGAGGCGATCGGATGAAACGGCAGCGCCAGCAAGCCCTGCTCGAGCTGATCCGCCGCGAGCCACTCGGGAGTCAGTCGGAGATCCAGTCCCGGCTCTCGGTCGCCGGCCACCACGCGACGCAGTCGACGATCTCGCGCGACCTCGACGAGCTCGGTCTCGTTCGCGTTCGCGCCGAGGGCAGGCGGTTCCGGTACGCGGAACCGTCCGAAACCACGGCGCATGCCACGGCGTCCAGGCTCCGCATGCTCCTGCAGGAGTTCCTGATCTCCGTCGACACATCGGGCAACCTGGCCCTGGCGCTCACGCCTCCGGGCGCGGCGAACGCGGTCGCCGAGGCGATCGACCACGCTGGGATCGAGGGCGTGCTCGGGACCGTGGCCGGCGACAACACGATCCTGATCGTGGCGAAGGATGGCGTGAAGGGTTCGACCGTCGCCCGCCGCCTGCGGGACGCGGGAGGCCTGACGTGACCGGGCCCAGGTGGACCGAGCTGGTTCCGTCCCCGGCGGACGCGGCGGGCAAGCCGAAGGTCGTCCTCGCGTACTCGGGCGGCCTCGACACGTCCGTGACCGCCGGGTGGCTCGGACGGGAGCGAGGGTTCGACGTGGTCGCGGTGCTGGTCGACGTCGGTCAGGCGTGGGTCGAGGACGAGCTGCGAGCGCGCGCCGCGGCGGCCGGCGCACGGCTGCTGGCCGTCGATGCGCGGCAGGCGTTCGTCGATGGCTACTGCTGGCCGGCGCTCCAGGCGAACGCCCTGTACGAGGGCACGTACCCGTTGATCTCGTCGCTCGCGCGACCCTTGATCGCGGCCGTGGTCGTCGACGTCGCCCGAGCCGTCGGGGCGAACGCCGTCGCGCACGGGTGTACGGGCAAAGGCAACGATCAGGTGCGGTTCGAAACGACGTTCGCCGCACTGGCGCCCGAGCTGGAGATGCTCGCGCCGGTCCGGGAGCTGGCGATGTCTCGCGACGAAGCGAAGGCGAGGGCCGGAGCCTGGGGCATCCCGCTCGCGACGGAGGCCAAGGTCTACTCGATCGACGAGAACCTGTGGGGCCGAACCGCCGAGTGCGGTCCGCTGGAGGACCCGTGGGCCGAGCCGCCGCCGGACGCGTTCGGCGTCACGGTCGCCCCGCCCGATGCGCCGGACGTCACGCAGGAGGTCGTCGTCGGCTTCGACGCCGGCCACCCGGTGACGCTGGACGGGGTTCCGCGCGCGCCGCTCGATCTGATCGCGTCACTCGGCGAGACCGCGGGGCGACACGGCTTCGGCCGGATCGACATGATCGAGAACCGCCTCGTCGGCATCAAGTCGCGCGAGGTGTATGAGGCGCCCGCCGCGCTCGCGCTGATCGCGGCGCACCGGGACCTCGAGTCGCTGACGCTCGAGCGCGACCTCGCGCACGAGAAGGCGGGTGTCGAACGCCGGTGGGCCGAGCTCGCGTACTACGGCCAGTGGCATGGTCCGCTGCACGCCTCGCTTCGGTCGTTCGTGGCGTCCACGCAGGACGCGGTCTCGGGGGAGGTTCGCCTGCGGTTCTACAAGGGCTCCTGCACGGTCGTCGGTCGGCGGTCCGAGCGCTCGCTCTACCAGCCCTCGCTGGCCACGTACGACGGGGCCGCGGATCGGTTCGACCACCGGCACGCCGAAGGCTTCGTCCGCCTGTGGTCCCTTCCGATCCGAACGTGGGCGTCGATCCAGCGCGACCCGTCCGGAACGGCTCGGGGAGCGGAGCCGAACGCCGATCGCGCACCAGCATCGGTCGCCGAGCCCCCGGCGACAGCGGCGGCGCCTCCTCCGCCTCCGGCCTCCGTGATCTCGAACGGACACGCGCCCGTGACCGGCGGGCGACCGCTGTGGGCAGGGCGGTTCTCGGAAGCGCCGTCGGCCGAGGCGGCGGCGTTCACGCGATCGCTCGCGTTCGACGTGCGGCTCGCGCCCTACGACGTGCGGGCCACGGCGGCGCACGCGTTCGCGCTCCATGGGGCCGGGGTCCTGTCGCAGGACGAACGCGATCAGATAGCAAGGGCGCTTGACGATATCGGCGAGGAGCTCGCCGCCGGGACGTTCGACGTCGACGATGCCGACGAGGACATCCACTCGGCGATCGAACGCGCGCTGATCGATCGCCTCGGCGAGGTCGGCGCGAAGATCCACGCGGGTCGCAGCCGGAACGACCTGGTCGTTACGGACCTGCGGATGTGGACGAAGGACGCCGCGGCGCAGGTGGCCGCGGCGACGCGCCACCTGGCGCGGGGCCTCGCCGATCGCGCGGCCGAACATCCCGACGCGGTGATGCCCGGCTACACGCACCTGCAGCAGGCGCAGCCCGTGCTGCTGGCCCATCATCTGCTCGCGCACGCGTTCGCGCTGCTCAGGGACGCCGAACGGTTCGACTTCGCGGCCGCCGGTGCGGACGTCAGCGCGCTCGGCGCCGGCGCGCTCGCGGGCTCGACGATCCCGCTGGACGTCGCCGCGACGGCGGATCGGCTCAGGTTCGCGCGCGTGTTCGACAACTCGATCGATGCCGTGTCGGACCGGGACTTCGCGCTCGCATTCCTGTCCGCGTGCGCGATCCTGGGCGTGCATCTCTCCCGCTTGGCCGAGGACATCGTCCTGTGGTGCACCAGCGAGTTCGGGTTCGCCGTGCCGTCGGACGAACACGCCACGGGATCGAGCATGATGCCGCAGAAGCGGAACCCCGACGTCGCCGAGCTGGCCCGCGGCAAGGCGGGCCGGCTCCTCGGTGACTTCGTCGCGCTGGCGACGGCGATGAAGGGTCTGCCGCTCGCGTACGACCGGGATCTCCAGGAGGACAAGGAGCCGATGTTCGATGCCTTCGACACGCTCGCGCTGGCGCTCCCGGCGGTCGCTCAGCTGATGGGCGGGCTGCGGTTCGACATCGAACGGATGCGCGAGGCGGCGTCGGGGTCGCTGCTGGCGACCGACGTCGCGGAGCGCCTGGTCCGCCAGGGGATGCCGTTCCGCGAGGCGCACGGGGCGGTCGGAGCGATGGTCGCCACGCTCGAGGCGCAGGGTCGGACGATCGCGGACCTCCGGGCCGACGAGTGGCGCGCGATGGCTCCCGGCGAGGGCGCGTTCGCCGAGGGATCCCTCACGCTCGACGCTGCGATCGACCGGCGGGTCACGCGCGGCGGGACGGGGCGCGCCTCGGTGGAGGCGCAGCTCGCGACGATCGCGGAACGCCTCGCCGCATCCTGAGCGCTCGCGGCGCCGCGACGGCGCGCGCTCGCGTCCGTTGGCCACGTGGGACGAACCCGCGCATCCGGCTTGTCCTGGCGTGGGTGTTCACGCGGTGCGTCGACGGGATAGCCTGAGGTTTCGTCATCACTGCCAACGCCGGAGCAGGAGGGGGAACGATGGCAACGACCGTCCAGCAGCACAAGATGTTCATCGGTGGCGAGTGGGTCGACGCCACCACCGGCGAGAGCGAGCCGGATATCAACCCGGCAACCGGTGAGACGATCGCGGAGATCCCGATCGGCACGAAAGAGGACGCCGACCGGGCCGTCGCGGCCGCGCAGAAGGCCTTCGAGGACGTGTGGTTCGACACGCCTCCGAAGGAGCGCTCGGCCATGCTCCTGAAGCTCGCCGACGCGATGGACGCCGACGCCGAGGAGCTGGCGCGGCTCGAGTCGATCGACGTCGGCAAGCCGATCTCCGTCTCCTCCGCCGACATCCCATTCATCACGGACAACCTCCGGTTCTTCGCCGGCGCGGCGCGCCTGCCCGAGGGCAAGTCGACGGGCGAGTACGAGCGCGGCTTCACGAGCATGATCCGCCGCGAGCCCCTCGGCGTCACCGTCGGGATCTGTCCGTGGAACTACCCGCTGATGATGGCGGCGTGGAAGATCGGACCGGCGCTCGCGGCGGGGAACACGTCGATCCTGAAGCCGGCGGAGATCACGCCGCTGACGACGCTCCGGCTCGCGGAGCTGGCGGCCGACATCTTCCCGCCAGGCGTGCTCAACGTCGTGACCGGACGGGGCTCGGTCGTGGGCGACGCGTTCACCAGGCATCCGGTCGTTCGACTGGTCTCCGTGACCGGAGACACCTCGACGGGGAAGCTGATCGCCGCCGCGGCGGCCGAGACCGTCAAGCGCGTGCACCTCGAGCTGGGCGGCAAGGCGCCGGTCGTGGTCTTCGACGACGCCGACGTCGAGAAGCTGATCGAGACGCTGAAGTTCGCCGGATACACGAACACGGGACAGGACTGCACGGCGTCGTGCCGCGTCGTCGCGGGCCCGAAGATCTACGACGAGCTGCTCGCCGGGCTCGTCCCGGCGGTCGAGTCGATCAACGTCGGCCCGCTCGAGGACGAGGCGGTCGAGATGGGTCCCTTGGTCTCCGATCGGCAACGCGACAGCGTGAAGGGGTTCGTCGAGCGCGCCAAGGCGAACGGCGCGAGCGTCCTGACCGGCGGCGAGGAGATCGCGGGGTCCGGCTTCTACTACAAGCCGACCGTCGTGACGGACATCGGACAGAAGGACGAGATCATCCAGCGCGAGGTCTTCGGGCCGGTCGTCACGGTCCAGCGGTTCGCCGACGAGGACGAGGCGGTCGCCTGGGCGAACGACGTCGACTACGGGCTGGCGTCCTCCGTGTGGTCGAAGGACGGCGCGCGGGCGCTGCGCGTCGCGCGGCGGCTCCAGTTCGGCGCCGTGTGGATCAACACGCACTTCATGATCTCGCCCGAGATGCCGCACGGCGGCTACAAGGAGAGCGGGTACGGCAAGGACATGTCGATGTACTCGCTGGAGGACTATACGAAGATCAAGCACGTCATGGCGGCGCTCGACTGACGACGCAGGTCGACCGAGCGGCAGCGCGCTCGAGCGAGGAGAGGACGATGGCGACGCGACCCTTCTATGTGGCCGGCTCGTGGCGGACCGGCGACTCGACGTTCCAGGTCAAGAGCCCGTACGACGACAGCCTCGTGGCGGAGATCGGCGTGCCGACCGACGCCGACGTCGAGGAGGCGGTCTCCGCGGCGGTGAGCGTGTTCGAGCAGACACGCCTGCTGACGATCAACCAGCGCGCCGAGGCGCTGATGCACGTCTCGCGCCGGCATCGCCGAGCGCGTGGACGAGTTCGCGGAGTCGATCGCCCGCGAGGGCGGCAAGCCGCTGAAGTGGTCGAAGGTCGAAGCCACCCGCGCCGTCGCGACCTTCCGCTGGGCCGCCGAGGAGGTCCGCCGGATCCACGGCGAGTTCCTCCGGCTGGACGCCGACGCGGGCATGGACGGGCGCGCGGCGATCCTGCGGCGGTTCCCGTTCGGCCCGGTGCTCGGGATCAGCCCGTTCAACTTCCCCGTGAACCTGGTGGCGCACAAGATCGCGCCGGCGCTCGCCGTCGGCGCGCCGATCGTGCTGAAGCCCGCGTCGCAGACGCCGCTCGGCGCGCTGCTGCTGGCCGAGCTGGTCGACGAGACCGACCTGCCGAAGGGGATGCTGTCCGTGCTGACGATCTGCGGCAGCCGTGCTCAGAAGCTGGTCGAGGATCGGCGGTTCAAGAAGCTGTCCTTCACCGGCTGGGGGATCGGGTGGAAGCTGAAGGGCCTCGATCCGCACAAGCACGTGACGCTCGAGCTGGGCGGCAACGCGGGCGTGATCGTGCACGCCGACGCCGATCTCGACTGCGCCGCGCAGCGGATGGCGTTCGGCGGCTACTACCAGGCTGGACAGTCGTGCATCAGCGTGCAGCGCATCTTCGTCCAGTCCGAGGTCTACGACGATTTCATCGCCCGGCTGGTCAAGCAGGTCGAGAGCCTGAAGATGGGCGACCCGCTCGACCCGACCGTCGACGTGGGGCCGGTCATCGATCCCGACGCGCTGGAGCGGATCGAGCAGTGGGTCAAGGAGGCCGTCGCGGGCGGTGCCGAGGTGCTGGTCGGCGGGACGCGCGAGGGCACGTGCTACCTGCCGACGATCCTGGCGAACACCAAGCCCGACATGAAGGTCTGCAGCGAGGAGGTGTTCGGTCCCGTCATCACCGTCGAGCGGTACGAGACCTTCGAGGACGCCATCGCCAGGGTGAACGACTCCCCGTACGGCCTCCAGGCCGGCGTGTTCACCATCGACATCGACCGCGCCATGCTCGCGCACCGCGACATGCAGGTCGGCGGCGTGATCGTGAACGACGTGAGCGCGTTCCGGGCCGACCAGATGCCGTACGGCGGCTCGAAGGAGTCGGGCTACGGCCGCGAGGGCCTGCGGTTCGCGATGGAGGAGATGACCGAACCGAAGATCATGGTGCTGTCGAACGTGCCCTTGTAGCGGGGCGCGTCCGGTCGTCGTGCACGATCGCGAGGCCGAAGGAGTGCACCCCCCGCCGTAGCCGTGCCGGCCGGCCGTCGGCGACGCTCGACGCCACGTTCGCCCACGCGATCGTCGTTCGGAACGAAAGAGAGGTCGCCATGAGCACCGGATCGGAGCCCACGGTCTCGCCCGCCTGGGCCGCCTACCGCCAGGAGCTGTTCGACCTCGTCGGGGACGACGACCCGGCACAGGTCCAAGCCGGCACGCCGGCGGAGCTCCGGCGGCGCGTCGCCGCGGCCTCCGACGACGGGGTGCTCCGCACGCGTCCCGAGGTCGGCGAATGGTCGGTCGTGGAGCTCGTGGGTCACATGCTGGACGCGGAGATCTACTCGTCGGCGAGGTACCGCTGGGTCCTCGGGCACGAACGGCCGGCGCTCGAAGGCTACGATCAGGACCTCGTCGCCGAGGCCTCGGGCCACGGCGAGGCCGATCCGGACGTGCTCCTCGCGGCCTGGGAGGGCCTGCGCCGGGCGAACCTCGATCTGTGGGCTCGATCGACACCCGAGCAGCGGGCGCGCGACGGCGTCCACCTCGAACGCGGTGCCAGCACGTTCGAGGTGCTGTTCGTCGAGATGGCGGGGCACGATCGGTTCCACCTCGCTCAGATGGATCGAACCCTCGCGGCGGTGTGGCCGTCCTGATCCCGCGCCGCGGCGAGGGGACACCTTCGACCTAGGTCGTTCGGCGCGCTCCGAAGTGCGCCTCGGGGGGAGCCTTCGGCCCTAGATCTGCCTCGGCTGCCCCGAACGAAAAGAGGGACCCATCGCCGCGTGGTTCCCCAATCCACGCGTTGGCCTGGGCCCCTGACCGGCCCGACACTCACGGAATGCGGATCCACCGACGACACGAGGCACCTCCGAGCTCGAAGGGACCGGTAACGAGATGAGGGGAACCATGGCGATCACCGTCGCGGACGGCCGCTCCGGCGGGACCGTCGCGCTCGCACGTTCCTGGGGCCGTCGACATCGGCATCCCCTGCATCGCCACGTCGGCATGCTGACCGCGGCCATGCTGCTCGCCGCGTTGTGTACGACGATCCTCGCCCGGCCCGCGGGCGCGGCCCCGTACGACCCGGCGTCGGACCCGTACTCGATGTACAACACGACGGCGTACACGGGCGCCACGACGTGGTGGGACGCCGGCTACACGGGCGCCGGCGTCGACGTGGCCGTGATCGACACGGGCGTGTCGCCCGTCCCGGGCCTCGATGGCGCCGGCAAGGTCGTCTACGGCCCCGACCTGTCGCTCGAGTCCCAGGCGCCGAACCTGACCAACCTGGACACGAACGGCCACGGCACGTTCATGGCGGGTCTGATCGCCGGGCACGACGCGGCGCTCACCGTGCCGTACTCGGGCGCTCCGGCGTCCGCCTACCGGGGCATGGCCCCCGACGCCCGGATCGTGTCCCTCAAGGTCGGCGTCGCCGACGGCGGTGTCGACGTCTCCCAGGTGATCGCCGCGATCGACTGGGTCGTGCAGCACAAGAACGACAACGGCCTGAACATCCGGGTCATCAACCTGTCGTACGGCACGAACTCGACGCAGCCCCGGACGGTCGACCCCCTCGCCTATGCGGTCGAGCAGGCCTGGCAACAGGGCGTCGTGGTCGTCGCGGCGGCCGGCAACACCGGCTACCAGCGCGGCAACGGTGCTCCGGGCCTCGCCGACCCGGCCTACGACCGGTACGTCATCGGCGTCGGCGGCTACGACACCCAGGGCACCGCGTCCCCGGCCGACGACCACATGGGGCAGTATTCGGCCAGCGGTTGTGGCTGGGGATGCAGGACGCCCGACTTCGCCGCCGTCGGTTCGCACCTGCAGGGGCTCCGCGTGCCGAACGGCTACATCGACATGAACCACCCCGAGGGCCGGATCAACGACCGCTACTTCCGCGGCAGCGGGACCTCGGAGGCCGCGGCGATCACCTCGGGCTCGATCGCCCTGATGCTGCAGAAGTACCCGACCATGGTGCCCGACCAGGTGAAGGCCTTCATCAGGAAGTGGGGCGTGCAGCCCACCTGGGCGCCCGAGTGGAAAGGCCAATCCGCCGGCGCGGGTGAGGTCGACCTGGCGACGATGGCCGCCAACAAGGCGCCGCGCAGCTACGAGCAGACCTGGGCGCCGGCAACCGGCACGGGCACCCTCGAGGGGTCACGGGGGACCGAGCATCTGACCGACGACGGCGTCGTCCTGCAGGGCGAGATCGACATCTTCGGCCACGCGTTCGACTCGACCGCCATGGCCGCCGCGGAGGCGACCGCGAGCTCCTGGTCTGGCGGCACCTGGAACGGCAACGTCTGGAGCGGCAACTCCTGGAGCGGCAACAGCTGGTCCGGCGCCAACTGGAGCGGCAACAGCTGGTCGGGGAACAGCTGGTCGGGCAATTCGTGGAGCGGCAACAGCTGGTCGGGGAACAGCTGGTCGGGCAATTCGTGGAGCGGCAACAGCTGGTCGGGGAACAGCTGGTCGGGCAACAGCTGGAGCGGCGCGTCCTGGAGCAGTAGCGGCTTCAACGCGTACTTCTCGTCCGGGGGTTCCTGGAGTTGAGCCGACGGGTCGTCCCGAGCACGCGTCACCACCGGGGGACATCGCGGGCTCGGGCGGCTCACTGAGACGCGAGGACGAGGATGAACCGCTTCGGTGATCTCCCAAGGGCCGCACGGCTCCTGATCATCACCACGGTGGCCGCGGCGGTGGCGGCCGTCGCTTTCCGGCTGCCCGAGGTCCGCTCCTGGAACCGCTGGGACCTCCTCGCGCTGGTGGGGCTGGCCGCCGCCGGGGCCCTCGCCGAGCAGTTCAGCGTGGTGGTCAGCCACAGCACGGAGAACGAGAACTTCTCCCTCACCGACGCGATCTGGGTGCCGGCGCTGCTGCTCGCGCGGCCCAGCGTGCTGACGATCGCCCTGGTCGCCGCCACCGTGATCGGGCACACCATCAAGCGCTGGGCCTGGTTCAAGATCGCCTTCAACGCCGGGCAGTTCGCGCTCGCCATCACCGCGGCGGAGCTCATCTACGCGCGGTTCCACCTCCCCCGCGACCTCCAGCTGCTGACGTGGGTCGCGGCCTGCGTCGCGATGCTCGCGTACTTCGCGATCAACGAGTCGTTCATCGCCTCGATCATCGCCATGGTGGAAGGGGCGTCGTTCCGCCGCGTCCTGGTGCTTCCGGACGGCTTGAACGTCCTGCATGCCGCCGGCAACATCACGATCGGCATGCTGGCCGCGCTGGTCTGGTGCACGGGCCCGATCGGCCTGCCGTTGCTGGTGGCGCCCGTCGTCCTGTCCTACCTCGCCTACCGGGGCTGGATCCAGAGCCGGCGGCAGGAGGAGCAGACGAAAGAGCGCGAGCGGATGCGGACGCTCTACGAAGCCGGCCGGGCGCTGGCGGGGCCGCTGGACGCCGACTTCGACTACCGGCCCTTCCTCCAGCTGGTCAGGAAGATGGTCGACGCGTCCGGCGTCGAGCTCGTCTTCGTTGGCGATGCCATCCGCGTGTTCGACGCGGATGCCGGACTGCGGTACCAGGCCGACGCGCACGGTGAGGAGGCGTCGGCGGAGCGCTACGTCAGCTCACAGGAGGGCGTATCGAGGTACCTGGCCCCGATCAGCGGCCCCAACGACGTGCGCGGGCTGCTCGCCGTCCACCGCGCGGACGAGCTCGCCCCGACGGAGGGTTCCCTCGTCGACGCGCTCGCCTCCCAGATCTATGTCAAGCAGGAGAACGAACGGCTGTTCCAGGAGACGCTCGAGCAGCGCGGCTACCTCGCCGACGTGATCGGGAACTCCTCCGACGGCATCTTCGTCGTGTCGCCGGATCGCCGCATCCTGTCGTGGAACCCCGCGATGGAGCGCATCACCCAGTTCCGCCGCGACGACGCGGTCGGGGCCGACTGCGACGGGATCCTTCGCCTGCGGCCGGAGCTTGGCGCCCCCAGCGACGAGGAGACCGGGGGGCTCCTGCTGGACTCTCGTGAGAGCCAGGACGCGCTCGTGATCAGGAGGGATCGCTCCGAGCGGTGGATCCGCTACACGAGCAGCGCGATGCCCGACCGGGATGGCAGGCCCAAGGCGTTCGTGGTCGTGGCCCGGGACGTGACGGGCGAACTGGAGGCCGACCGCCTGAAGAGCGACTTCGTGGCCGCCGTTTCGCACGAGCTGCGGACGCCGCTCACCCCCTTGAAGGGGTTCCTCATCTCCCTCGAGCAGGGGATCGTGGACCCGGAGCCGGACGCGCTGCTGGAGTACTACGGGATCATGCGGCGCCAGGCTGAGCGCTTGGAGCGGTTGATCACGGACCTGCTCGACGTGTCGCTGCTCGGGGCGGGCACGTTCCGTCTCGAAGCGCAGGACGTATGCCTTCCCGACGCGCTCGCGGAGCAGATCCGGGAGGCCGAGCAGCTACCGATCGGCCGATCGGTCGTCTTCGTCGTGCCCTGCGAGCCGATCTGGGTGCGCGCGGACCCCCAGCGGGTCGGTCAGGTCATCACGAACCTGCTGTCCAATGCATTCAAGTACTCGCCTCCGGACGCGCGCATCGAGGCGACGCTCACCGCATCGGACGGGTACGCGAATATCTCCGTGTACAACGAGGGGGAAGGGGTGCCCGCCCGCGATCAGGAGCGGCTGTTCGACCGCTTCTACCGCGCCGAATCCGCGATCACCCGGATGGCGGGTGGCGTGGGCCTCGGGCTCCATATCTCAAAGAAGCTGGTGGAGGCGATGGGCGGAAGGATCTGGTGCGAGTCCGCGCCCGGGCAGGGATGCACCTTCTCGCTCACGTTGCCGCTCGTGGACGCGCCCGGCGTCGGGCTGCCCGCTCCCGGCCAGGGGTTCGCGGTCGTACCGTTCCCCGAGGGCCGGCGGGTCGCGGCTCAGCCCGCGACCCGCGTCGGCTGAGGCGGGCGTCACACTGCCACGAGTCGGCCGCGTCTGTTCCCCTGTGCATCGACCGACCTCTCGGGCTCCGTCTCGTCGGCGGTGCGGCGGATCTTGCCGTCCGACGGACTACCGGTCCGGCGGGTGGGTTTGGCGCGGCAGCCATGCGACCGCTTCCAGCAGCGACGGCACGACGGCGACGGCTCGCGAGAATCCGTGTCGGGGGCGTCCGTTGGTGATCCCCAGGAACGGTACGCCCGACGCGTCGGCCGACGCCTCGTCGCGCTCGCTGTCACCGACCATGAGCGCGTCCTCGGCCGATGCGCCAAGGATGCGCAGCGCCTCGCGCACCTGATCCGGGTACGGTTTCGGCCGGAGGTCCGCTCGGCGCGCCACCAGGCACCGGACCTGGATGCCGTGCCTGGCGAGTGCCGCGTCGGCTGCGTTCGGGCCGAGGAGCGTCACGACGCCGATCGGCAGGTCGCGGGCCGCGGTCAGGAAGGCCTGGAGCCCAGGCATCGGGGTCGATCGTTCGGCGCCGGCGATCTCGAAGGCTTCGATCCTCCGTGATACGGACCCCCACCCAGGCGTCCCGGAGAGCGCCACCAGCACCTCGACCGCATGGCGGGTGCACGGCCCCCACGCGGTCTCCGGATCCGGGCTCGCCGGGATCGGGCCCGCCAGCCCGTCGATCGCCTCGAGCGCGGCGCAGTAGTCGACGTGCCGCTCGACGTCGACGAGGGTTCGATCCAGATCCAGCAGGAGGACGGGCACCACGTCTGTCAGCCCCGTTCGTCGGCCCAGGCACCCTACTGACGGGTTCGGGCGAGCAGCCGCAGGACCTCGAGGTAGAGCCACACCAGCGTCGTGAGCAACCCGTAGGCCGAGTACCACTCGAACGCCTTCGGCGCCCCGCCTTTCACGCCGGTCTCGATGACCGCGAAGTCGAGGATCAGGCTGAACGCGGCGATCAGCACGACGAACAGGCTGATCCCGATCCCGACGGTCGAGCCGTCGTAGAGGAAGTTCAGCCGGATCCCGAACAGCGAGAGCAGCCATCCGACCAGGTACATGAACGCGATCCCGAACATGGAGATCAGCACGAACCGCACGAACTTCCCGGTCACACGGATCGCGCGGACCGAGTAGAGGAGCAGGCAGGCCGCGAACACGCAGACCGACGCGAGGAGCGCCTCGCCCACGATGCCGTCGTAGTAGGCCTCGTAGATCCGGGAGATCGAACCCATCCACAGGCCCATCAGGACCGCGTAGAGGAGTCCCGCCCACATCGCGAGGCGCGGGTTCGCCGCCGCCGCGAACGACAGGGCGATCAGCAGGATGTACCCGAGGAAGAACCACAGCCCCGACGTGGTCTGCACCGTGGCCGCCGCGCGCCAGCCGACGGTGGCGAACCCGATCGTGAGCGCGAGGAGGAACATCGCCTTCGCGATCGTGCCGCCGTAGCTCATCGTGCGAGCGGCGACGGTGGACGTGATGTCCCCGCCGGTGATCTTCCGCGCGTTCTCCGGTGAGAACGTCGCGTCGTTCAGCATCTGTCTGGACAGGGTGGATCTCCTCTCGAGCGGACGGACTGGCCGAACCGAACCGACGACGTCGCGGTGAACCCTAGGGGAACGTCAGGGGGTCGGCACGAGCCCCACGTCACCCTCCAGTCGGATCGCGATCTCGCCCGGCTCGTCGCGGATGTCCCAGCGTTCGAAGAACGTGGTCGCAGCCTCGCGAGACTTCCAGTTCGCGAGCGCGTAGAACGCCGAGCCGTCGGCGGCGTACCAGGCGCGGTGGAAGCCGCAGCCCAGCTCGCGGGCGCTCGCCTGCATCTCCGGCGTGATCCACGTCAACCGCTTGCGGTAGAGGTCCTCGGCCGTCTGGCCATCGGGCGTCGGGCTGGGTACGACGAACAGGATCCACACGGCGCGTCTCCTCCCTGTTGGCTGCGGTGGGCCGGACGGCTCACGGTTCGACGATACGCTCGTGGACCGCGTAGAGGGGGCAGCCTGGTCCGGTCGGCCAGACCGAGCTTCGACAGGACGTTGCTCACGTGCGTCTTCACCGTCTTCTCCGAGACCGGCAGCTCGCGGGCGATCTCCCGGTTCGATCGACCGCGCCCGATCAGTCGTAGCACCTCGATCTCTCGCGGCGTGAGGATCTCGTCGGGACGTCGTCGGCCGTCGGAGACCTCCCGCATCACGACCCTCGCGACCGCCGGCTGCAGGGACGCCTCGCCGCGGTGAACGGCACGGATCGCCTCCACCACCTCGCGAGGCTCGGCGTCCTTCAGCAGGTACCCCGCGGCGCCCGCCCGAGGTCGACGACGATCACGGTCCCCGGGGTGACCCGCCTCTGGCGTTCGCCGCTTCGAGGTGCGCGATCGCCAGCGGCGCGATGGCCTCGTCGTCGTTGAACGTGCCGAAGTGATCGCTCCTCCCGATCACGTGGAGCTCGACCCCCAGCGCCGCCGCGGTCGAGCGCGCGTCCTCGGGGTCGTCGCCTCCCCCAACGTACAGGAGCGTGGGGGCGACGACCCGGCGCAGGTCCGGGAGGTAGCCTGAGCGCCTCGACCCGATATCGGCCGCCGCGATCGCGCGCGGATCGTTGGACTCCAGGAGCTCCCGATCGTGGTCGGAGACCTCGAACGGTAGCTCGGACCAGAACCCCTCCCAATCGCCACGGGAGAGCGCCTCGGTCGATGGCGGTACATCGGGGGCGGGGGGTGCCGTGAACTCGCATCCGCCCACGATCAGTGCCGACACCCGCTCCGGCCACGTGACCGCAGCGGTACAGGCCAGCCACGCGCCCCGCGAGTAACCCCACAGGGCGGCGCGCGGCACCCTTATCGCGTCCAGCACGGCGATCACGTCGCCCGCGACGTCCGGGAAGAGGTACTCGGCAGGGTCGTGTGGCGCGGAGCTGAGGCCGTGCCCGAGCGGATCGACGCTGAGCACGCGAAACGTCGGCGCGAGCCGGTCCACGAACCCGGCCTCGCGCCACTCGCGCGCCAGGCCGCCCATGCCGTTCAGGAGGACGACGGCGGGGCCCGACCCCGCGTCCTCGTAGGCGATCCGGTGGCCCCGAGCACGGGCGACGCGAACGTCGGCTCCCTCGATCACGTGAGGACGATACCCGCGTTCGGTCATCGGTCCGTCGTCGGCTCCCGGAGGTCGGCCGCGCGCGTCGCTGGGATCAGCGCTTCGTGCGAACCGTGCTCGGAGTCGAACGAGCGATCCCACGCCGAACCCGGCCAAACGTACCGAACGCTCCCGGTCCCGGCGCCGACGCGGTACACGGCGGTGTAGAGCGTCACGGTCGCCGGTCCGTTCGGCCCGGAGTAGAGGGGAGGTTCGAGGAACGCCTCGACGAACGACGAGGCCGTCGTCGCCGGATCGCAGAGCGCCCGCATCATCGCCTCCTGGCGCTCGAGGGTCCGGGTCGCCTCGGCATGTTCGGGCCATTCGATCACGTCCTGGTGATTCGTCGTGCAGGCGAAGTCCACGAAGCGCGGCGCCTGATCCGGGCCGACGAACGCCGTGCGGAACGAACCGGTCGCGTCCACGAGGGTCAGGTTGTACGCGAGGTTCGTCGGCACCCGCCGCAGCGCGTCGGCCGCTTCGCCCACGGTCGCGCAGGTCTGCAGCACGTACCGGAGCACCAGCGGGATGCCGAACCCCGGACCGACGGCGCGACGTCCGCCGAAGGCCAGCGACACGGCCACGCCGGCATCGTTCGTCCCGTCGAGCAGCCCCCATCCGCTGTCGCTCGTGCCGAGCACGCGCCGGCCGCCCCATGCGGTCGACCACACGACGCGGTCGAACCGATCCGGCGCGAAGTCGTAGTTCCGCACCAACATCGGGCCCTCGCTCCCGGTGGTCGCGTCGCGGACCCAGGCCGCCTGCGAGCACGCGGACAGGTAGGGCGGCGGATCCCACATCGACAGGAACCGCGCGGCCAGGTCCCCACCGCCGGCGAGCTCGACCAATCGTTCGTAGATCGGCAGCAGCTCGGGCATGTGCCGTCGGAGGGCGCGGACGCCTTCGGCGTAGGAGGGCCGGGCCGCCTCTCCCTCCTTCACGAACCACCCCCGATACGCGGGCCACCGCTCGGCGAACACGCGCTGCCAGACGGGACCTGGCGTGGCCTCCCTCCAGCCTTCGAACACGAACGGCATCCACCCGTCGGGGGAGGCACGATCGGACGTCGCGGTCAGGTCGGGCGCCACGGTCCCGGACGCCTACAGGAGCTTGAAGGAGAACGGCTCGGGCGGCGGCAACTGCGCGGCCGGCTCGGGGGGAACGCCCCGGAAGCGCGACCGGATCCCGGCGATCCACGCCTTCGCCCGGTCCGTCAACTCGTGGTCGTCGTCCTGGAGCCGGCCGCGCGTGACCAAGATGCCCATGTCGGCCCCGGGGTACCGGTACTGCCCGGGACCCGCGATCCGCAGGTAGAAGGCCTGGCGTTCGTCCGCCACGCCGTGCCAATCGGTGTCGCGCCGCAGGAACGAGATGCCGTCCCCACCGGGCGAGAGCCTCCAGATCCCGGAGTCGGGTACCTCCGTCAGCAGCTCCACCGCGTCCCCGGTCTCCTTCAGGATGAACTGGCTCCAGGCGTCCAGGCGCTCCTGCCGCGCCCAGCGATCGTTCAGCTCCTCCACGTCGATCTCGTAGTCGACGTCCATGAACTCGAGCAGGTGGAACAGGAACAGCGGCATGTCGCCGTACGCGACCGAGGTCACGTTCGTCATGCTGCTCGCTCCGGTGACGCGAGGGTTGAGCTCGCCCAGGTACATCTCGCCCGTCGCGGCGTCGACCAGGTAGTCGAGCTCGAAGTAGCCGAGGTAGCCCTCCGCGCGGAGCGCGTCGCCGATCGCGATCGTCCACGCGCGCGCCCGCGTACGATGCTCCTGCGACAACGCCCCCGGGTACACGTCGTTCCCACACCACCCGCCGCCGTTGGGCGTGAGCTCCGGGAAGCCGGTGAGCTCGGTCATGAGGGGCCCGACGAGCGTGCCGTGTCTCGTGACGACGGCTTCGATCGCCGCCTCGCGCGGCTCGATCCGGCGCATGACCTTGAGTTCCTCGGTGGCCAAGTCGTCCTCGTCGGCGACCCAGTCTTCCACGGAGGCGACGAAGAACGTCGTCTGGCCCGAATCCCCGTACGGGGTCTGGACCACCAGGTCCGACCCCAGCTCGTTCGCGCGGGCCAGCTCCAGGAGTTCCACGTAGGTTCCTGCCCGACCGAGGGCGTTCGGCACCGATGGCACACCCGCCCGGTTCCCGAGCTCGGTGGTCACGATCTTCGAGTCGAGCCGGTGGCGCAGGCTGGCGGACGGGAACGCGACCTCCAGCCCGAGCTCCGCCGCGAGCTCCTCCGTCTCCTCGTCGAACATCAGGAACGTCGCTTTCCCGCGCCGCTCGGGGGAGCCGCCCGCCGCCACCAGGTCGGCGACCTCCTTGTGTCCCAGGAGGTAGTTCACGATCTGCTCGATCGACTCGAACGCCCGATCGCTGCGCTCGCGCGGAACGAAGACGTTCGGCTGATGTCCGTCGAAGGAGTCGTAGTGGTTCACGTACCGGAACCCTCGGACCCACCGATCGATGCCCAACAGGTTGAACGCCGTCGCGGAGACGAAGTACACGGGCGTCTCGTTCATCCGGAAGAACGCCCGGATGTCGAAGATCCCCTGGAGCGGTCCCGTGGCCGTCATCGCTGAGCGCGGATGCTACCGGCTCGGCGCCGCGGGCACGATGCCGGACCGGGTTGGCCTGTCCGGTCCGTACAGGCGGCACCGATGGTGTTTGACTTGTCGTGACTTCTAGGCCCACGATGCGCCGGGATAGGGTCCGGATGGCTTACCCGCCGGCCGGTTCACCGGCAGCGGTTGCTGTGAGCCATCGGGGGGTAGCAGTGGACCGCGGGAGGGTCGATCCAGCATGGTGAAGGCGTCCGCGAACGGCGAGGTCGATGTCAGGCTCGACCGGGTGACGAAGCGGTTCGGTGACATGACCGCCGTCGACAACCTGGTGCTCGACATCGCACGGGGGGAGTTCTTCAGCATGCTCGGGCCCTCCGGGTGCGGGAAGACGACGACGCTGCGGATGATCGGTGGGTTCGAGGAGCCGACCGCCGGCGTGATCTACCTGGGGGGCAGCGACGTGACCGGGCTGCCCCCGTACCGGCGCGAGATCAACACGGTCTTCCAGTCCTACGCGTTGTTCCCGCACCTGACGGTGGCCGAAACGTGGCGTTCGGGCTGCAGCGCCGGAAGGTGGCGAAAGGCGGACGTCGAGACGCGCGTCAAGGAGGCGCTCCAGCTCGTCGACCTCCCCGGGTTCGAGAAGCGCAAGCCGAGGCAGCTCTCCGGCGGACAGCAGCAGCGCGTCGCGTTGGCGCGCGCGCTGGTCAACCGACCGAAGGTGTTGCTGCTGGACGAGCCGCTCGGGGCCCTCGACCTGAAGCTCCGCAAGCAGATGCAGCTCGAACTGAAGCGGATCCAGTCCGAGGTCGGGATCACGTTCGTCTACGTCACGCACGACCAGGAAGAGGCGATGACGATGTCCGACCATCTCGCCGTGATGCGCCACGGCAAGATCGAGCAGATCGGCTCGCCCGCAGAGGTCTACGAGCGACCTGCGACCGAGTTCGTCGCCGGCTTCCTGGGCGCCTCGAACCTCCTGGACGGCGCCGTCGTGGGTCACGAGGACGGGATGACGAAGCTCCGGGTCCAGGACGGGTCGATCGTGACCTTGCCGACGCCGAGCAGCATGACCGACGACCGGAGCCTGCGGGTCGGCGTCCGGCCGGAGAAGATCCGGCTGCAGCCAGGCAACGAGCCGGTGCCCGACGGCTGGAACGGGGTCGGCGGAACGGCGCGCATCTCGACGTTCATCGGCGTCAGCCACCAGTACGCCGTGGAGGTGCCCGGTGGCGGCACGATGACCGTGTATTCGCAGAACCTCGGACACGAATGGGTCCCGGGGCCTGGCGAGGCCGTGACGCTGACGTGGCGACCTGAGCACACGTTCGCCGTGACGCCGTCGGAGCCGCTGGCGGCGTGGGAGGAGCAGGCGTGACGGCCGAGGCCCTCGACCCGACAGAGCGCGGCGATACCGTGGATCCCGTCGGTCCCGAGGACCCCGCGCTGCTCCGCGGTCTGACGCAGCGGCGGTTCGGACGCCGGGACCTGTTCCGCTACGCGGGCATCGGCGCCGGCGCGCTCGGGCTCTCGTCGTTCCTGGAGGCCTGCAGCATCCCGGGGACTCGGCGTCGCGAACGCGGGCCAGAAGCCCGTCGACGTCGCGAAGATCTACGCCGGCGAACCGGCCGGGATCCTGAACTTCGCGAACTGGCCCTACTACATCGACTTCGACAACAAGACGCGGCACCGGCCGTCGATCGACCGGTTCACGGCCGACACTGGGATCAAGGTGAACTACTACCCGGTGAACAACGGCAACGACGGGTTCTTCGCGAAGATCCTGCCGTCGTTCCAGGCGCAGCAGCCGACGGAGTACGACCTGATGGTGGTCACGAACGGCACCGTCCTCGACAAGATGATCAAGTTCGGGTACCTGACGCCGCTGGACCACGACCTGACGCCGAACTTCGAGAAGTACGCCGCTCCGGCCGTCAAGGACCCGTCGTACGACCCGGACAACCGGTACACGATGGCCTGGCAATCCGGCTACACGGGCATCGGCTACGACCCGACGAAGACGGGCCGGGAGATCACGAGCATCCAGGAACTGGCCGACCCGAAGTTCTCCGGGAAGATCGGGATGTTCGCGGACAACGCCGATATGCCGTCCTTCGGGCTGCTGGCGATCGGGGTCGATCCGGCGACGTCGACCCCGGACGATTGGCACAAAGCGGCGGAATGGCTGCAGAAGCAGAAGCCGCTCGTGCGGGCCTACTACGACCAGGGCTACATCACGGCGCTGGAGAACGGCGACATCTGGATCACGATGGCATGGTCCGGGGACATCTACATCGCCGTGTATTCCGATGGCTACGAGACCCTGAAGTTCGCCGTGCCGGACGAGGGCGGCGTCCTGTGGACGGACAACATGTGCATCCCGCTCCGCGCGCTGCACCCGGTCGACGCGATCACGTACATGGACTACGTCTACCAGCCCGAGATCGCCGCGATGATCGCCTCCTGGGTCGCGTACATCACCCCGGTGCCGGCGTCGCAGCCGATCGTGGTGAAGGAGAACCCCACGGTCGGGAACAGCCCGCTCGTGTACCCCACGCCCGAGGACCTCGCCAAGGGCCACCGGTACTACGTCTTCAAGAACGACGCCGAGGAGCAGTTGTGGAACAGCATCTTCCAGCCGATCTACCAGGGGTAGCGGACGCGGGGTCCGAGCCGCCGCCCCGCAAGCAGCGGGGCCGGCTGAGCAGGACGCTGTCGCCGTACCTGCTCACGCTCCCCGGCGGCCTCTGGCTCGCGATCTTCTTCATCGTCCCGCTCGTGTACACACTGTCGGCTTCGTTGATGACCGGAACGCCATCTGCGGGCTACCGATTCACGTGGCATTTCCAGAACTACTCCGACGTGTTCAGCCTGTACAAGGAGCAGTTCCTCCACTCGATCGTCTACGCGGGGGCGGCCACGATCCTCACGCTGCTGGTGGGGTATCCGGTCGCGTACTGGATCGCCTTCTACGGGGGACGCCGGAAGAACTTCTTCCTCCTGCTGCTCCTCTTGCCGTTCTTCGTGTCCTTCGTGATCCGCACCCTCGCGTGGCAGTTCATCCTCTCGGACGACGGGATCATCTTCGGGACGCTGAAGGACTGGGGCCTGCTCCCGGAGAACTTCCGGGTCCTCGCGACCGGTTTCGCCGTGGTCTCGGGGATCGCCTACAACTTCCTGCCGTTCATGACCCTGCCGCTGTACGTCGCGCTCGAGCGGATCGACCGGCGCGTGATCGAGGCGGCGGGCGACCTGTACGCGAACAAGTACCAGACCTTCATGAAGGTGATCCTGCCGCTGTCGATCCCGGGCGTGTTCGCCGGCGTCCTGTTGACGTTCGTCCCGGCGGCGGGCGACTACGTGAACGCCCAGATCCTCGGGGGGACGGCGAACACCATGCTCGGGAACGTGATCCAGACCCTGTACCTGACGAACTTCCAGTACAACCAGGCGGCGGCGTTGTCGTTCATCCTGATGGCGGCGCTGCTGATCGGGATCTTCGCGTACGCGCGGGTCCTCGGGACCCGGAGCATCCAGGAGTACGTGTGAGCGACGTCTCGCGCATCGCGCAGGCGATGGAGGATCAGGCTCCGGCGGATTCGATCGGCGCGACGGTCCCCGAGCGACCCTCGAAGCGGCGATGGACCACCAGGATCCTGCCGATCTTCACGACCCTCGTGATCCTCTACCTGATGCTGCCGATCTTCGTGATGATCCTCTACAGCTTCAACCAGGCGCCGAACCAGCGCGTCACGTTCAAGTGGAACGGTTTCACGACGGAGTTCTACAAGAACATCTTCGGGCTCCCCGAGCTGACGAGCGCGCTGAAGGTGTCGATCCTGCTGGCCCTGAGCGCCACGGTCGTTGCGACGATCCTCGGCACGCTGATCGCGCTCGCGCTCGTCCGGTACCGATACCGCGGCAAGACCGCGACCGACATGGTGATGTTCATGAACATCTCCGCGCCGGAGATCGTGCTCGGGGCATCGCTCCTCACCCTGTTCGTCGGTGCGAGCTTCGCGCGCGGCTTCGGCACGCTGCTGATCGCGCACGTGATGTTCTCGATCGCGTACGTGACGATCACGGTCCGTGCGCGGCTGACGGGGTTCGATCGGTCGCTCGAGGAGGCCGCCGGTGACCTCTACGCGACCCCGACCGTCACGTTCTTCCGGGTCACGCTGCCGATCATCTGGCCTGGCGTCCTGGCGGGCGCGCTGCTCGTCTTCGCGCTCTCGATCGACGACTTCGTGATCTCGAACTTCGTGAACGGCACGACGATCACGTTCCCCCTGTGGGTCTACGGCGCCGTCAAGACCGGCATCCCGCCGCAGGTGTTCGTGATGGGGACGCTGATCTTCACGGTGGGCGTCCTGTTCGCGGTCGCGAGCCTCGTGTTCCAGCGCAAGAAGGCCTGACGGCGGACCCCGGCTCTGGCACGATGGGCGCCCCGAAGGCGGAGGAGGTCCTGAACGTGGTCGCACACCCTGACACCGACCGGCTGGTGGCCAAGGCCGAGGAGATCACCAAGGCCGAGATGGCGCGTCTGCTCGAACGCTCACCGGGCTCGGCCGAACTGCACACACGGGCACTGCGGTCGCTGCCGAACGGCGTCTCGTCGAACTTCCAGGCGGGCGATCCGTACCCGATCTACCTCTCGCACGCGAAGGGCCCGCACGTCTGGGACGTCGACGGGATCGACTACCTGGACTTCCACGGCGGGTTCGGGGTGAACGTCGTCGGGCACGCGCATCCGAAGATCGTCGAGGCGGTGTCGAAGGCGGTCGCGTCGGGGGCGCATTTCGCGGTCACGACGCCGCAGACGGTCGCGCTCGCCGAGGAGATCAACCGGCGGTTCGGCTGGGAGCAGATGCGGTTCGTCAACTCGGGCACCGAGGCCACGATGGACGCCGTCCGTGTCGCGCGCGCCGCGACCGGTCGCGACCGGATCGTGAAGATGGAGGGCTCGTACCACGGGCACCACGACGCCGTGCTCTTCTCCGTCGTGCCCGAGGCCGAGGTCCTCGACCTCAAGAACACCGTGACCGGACGGGCGGTCGGGGAGTCGGGCACGGCCTACACGACGCAGCCGACGTCGAAGGGCGTCCCGCGTTCGATGTGGGACGACACGATCATCGTCCCGTACAACGACGCCTCGACCGTCGAGGAGGTCTTCGCTGCGCACGGCGAGCAGATCGCGGCGCTGATCCTCGAGCCCGTGATGATGAACATCGGCATCGTGGTCCCGCAGCCCGGGTATCTCGAGGCGCTGCGTGCCGCGTGCGACAAGCACGGTGTGGTCCTGATCTTCGACGAGGTCAAGTGCGGTGGCACGATCGCCGCCGGCGGGGCGACCGAGCGCTTCGGCGTGCAGCCGGACCTGGCGTGCCTGGCGAAGGCCGTCGGCGGCGGCATCACGATCGGAGCGTTCGGCGGCAAGGCCTCGATCATGGAGATCGTGACGAGGGGCGCGGCCCAGCAGGGCACGTTCAACGGGAACCCGGTGTCCTGCGCAGGCGGCCTCGCCGCGCTCACCGAGGTCCTGACGCCAGACGCCTACGCGGAGTTCGCGCGCCGCGGGACGATGCTCGCGGAGGGCTGCTCGAAGGCGATCGCGGAGAACGGCCTGCCCGCTCACACGGTCGACCTGGGCGCGAAGGGGTGCGTGTCGTACCGGTCGGAGCCGCTGACGAACTACCGTGACTTCCTCGACACGCTCCCGGTGCTGTTCGCGGCGTCCTACCCCTGGATGGTCAACCGCGGCGTCTTCATGACGCCGGGCGACGAGGAGCAGTGGACGCTGTCCGTGCAACACTCCGATGCCGACATCCAGCACTACATCGAGGCGTTCGCCGGGTTCTGCGCCGCCCTCAACTCCTGACGCGGGACGGCCCGCGATGGGGGAGCCGACCGCGCCGGCGCGGGGAGGGAGACGTCAGACGAAGGCGGCGAACCGCCGGCATCGCGCCGTCGCCCAGACGCCCACCGCGACGCCCGGGCGCGCGCCGGGGCCGAAGGCGTCGTTCAAGGACCTTATCGTGGTCACCACGAGGTGATCGACCGTGCCCCCCGTGCCGTCGCGTAGCGTCGCGTTCGACCCGGTCGCGGCCGACTACGACCGGACGCGCGCGCTCCCGGCGCGGACCCTCGCGTCGGTCGTCGGCCGCCTCGCGGGGGAGTTGCACGACCGCGGGCCGATCCTGGAGATCGGCGTTGGGACCGGCCGGATCGCGGTCCCGGTCGCGAAGGCCGGCGTCGATCTGGTCGGCGTGGACCTGTCACCGTCGATGCTCGCACGGCTCCGGGAGAACGCCGGCGGCGAGCTCCCGTTCCGCGTGGCGGTCGCCGACGCCACCCGGCTCCCGTTCGCGGACGCGACGTTCGGAGGGGCGTTCGGCGTCCATGTGCTGCACCTGATCCCCGGCTGGCGCGCGGCGCTCGCCGAGCTCGCGCGCGCGGTGCGGCCCGGCGGCGTGCTGCTGTTCGACCTTGGCGGCGAGTCATGGCGCATCGGCAGGGAGATCCGGCGACGGCTCGAAGCGATCCTCGGCACGGACGCGTTGCGTAACGCGGGCCTGCAGTGGGGCCGCGACCGCATGGTCGATGCGGCGATGGCCGAGCTCGGCGCGACACGCCGCCTGCTCGCGCCGGTGTCGTTCGTGGAACGTTCGCCGCTCGCCGCGTACTTCCGGATGATCGCGGATGGTCGCTACTCGTGGACATGGAACGTGCCCGAGCCCGAACGGCGCGCCGCCGTCGACCTCGTCAGCGCGTGGGCCGAGGAGCGGTACGGCGACCTCGAGACGCCGCGGCCCGCACGGCACAGGATCCGGTTCCGCGCCTACGATATGCCCGGCTGAACCGTTTCGGAGTTCCGGGCGTGGGCACGAGCGGGCCGCTAAGCTCTGCCCCCGATGGCCGAGGTCCACGTGCTCGTCGACGGGTACATCTTGGAGGCCGAACCCCAACGGGTCGGTTCGACCGTCAGCTTCGTCCGTGACGGCGACGCGCTCGTCGTGATCGATCCCGGGTTCGTCGTCGCGCGCTCGGCCATCCTCGGGCCGCTGTCGGCCCTCGACGTCGATCCGGCTGCGGTGACCGACATCGTCTTCTCGCACCACCATCCCGACCACACCGTGAACGCCGCGTTGTTCCCGAACGCGCGGATCCACGACCACTGGGCGACCTACCAGGACGATCGGTGGATCGACCGCCCGGCGGAGGGTTTCCAGGTATCGCCCGACATCTGGCTGTGGGAGACGCCGGGGCACACGCCGCAGGACGTCACGACGTTCGCGCGGACGCCCGAGGGGATGTTCGCCTTCACGCACCTGTGGTGGATGGCCGAGGGGCCGGCCGAGGATCCGTACGCGCCGGATCCGGCGCTGGTGCACGATCACCGTGCGCGCGTGCTGGAGGCAGCCGACCGGATCGTGCCCGGCCACGGGCCGGCTTTCGTGCCGAACGCCGGCACGCCCCGCTGACCGAGCGACCTCAGCGAGGCGACCGTTCTGGATCCGGTTCCCGGCCCAGACGGTGGAGCGCCAGGCCCGAGAGCGCCTCCAGCACCAGGCGGTGGGCGAGCAATGACGTCATGTCCGCGTGGTCGTACGGCGGCGACACCTCGACGACCTCCATGCCGCGGAACCCAACCTCGGTGGCCAGCCGCCGGACCGCGCGCAGCGCCTCGCGGGGGGTGATCCCACCCGGCTCCGGCGTCCCGGTCCCAGGGGCCGAACCCGGATCGACCACGTCGATGTCGAACGACAGGAACATGTGGTCCCAGCTCTTCGCGATCGCGACGACCTCGTCGATCACGGCCTCCATCCCGCGCAGCCCGACCTCGTCCATCAGCCACCAGCGGAAACCCTGCTCGCGCGCCCACTCGAACTCCTCGGGCCCGGGCCAGTAGCCGCGGAGGCCGATCTGGAGGATGTTCGCACCCTTCAGCGATCCCTCTTCGACCAATCGGCGCAGCGGCGTCCCGTGCGACAAGCGAACCCCCGCCACCGTGTCCGCGTTATCCGCGTGCGCGTCGAAGTGGATCAGCCCGAGCGTCTCGCCGTCCGGGAGGTGGTCGGCGACGGCGCCGATGTCCGGATGCGCGATCGAGTGGTCCCCGCCGAGCACGATGGGCACGACGCCCGCGCCGGCGATCTCCCCGACGATCCGCCGGATCGCGACGTGGCTCGCGGCCGCGTCCGCGGGCGTCACTTCCGCGTCGCCGTAGTCGACGACGGTGAGCACGTCGAACGGATCGACGCCGACGTCCATGTTCGGCGTGGACGGAGGGGTGCCGCCACCCTGGTCCATCCCGCGGATCGCGCGTGGGCCGAACCGAGCCCCCGGCCGGTAGGAGACCGTCTCGTCGATCGGGGCGCCGACGATCGCGACGTCGACGCCGTCGAGGTCCGCCGGGTCGAGCGCGAGCGGGAGCTTCATGAACGGATTCATGCCCGCGTACCCGGGCTCGCCCGGCCGGTTGATCTGCATCCGTGGCATCAGCGAAGCGTACCGGTACCGATCGTGGTTCAGCCCTTGCGTTGGAGGTCCGCCGTGACGACGGTCGTCGCGGTCGCTTTCGCGACCAGGACCTTCTCCTCCAGCACGTCGGCCGCCGATTCGCCGATGTCCTGGCGCGTCGTGATCACCTTCCATGCTTCGGCCTCGAACGTCCGCGACGTCTTCCCCTCGCGGATCAGGCGCGCCCGGCACTCCAGGAAGTCGCCGGGCCGGACCGGTGAGAGGAACTCCACGCTCTCGTACGCGCGGAGCAGTCCCTCGTCACCGTCGCGCCGGACCGTGATCTCCGTCGCCAGGTCGCCGAACAGCTGCATGACGAACGCCCCGGCGGCGATCGTCCCGTAGTGCGCGTCCTCCGAGCCGACGCGCAGCCGGAGGTACGCCTCGATCGGTTCGGCCATCTGCTCTCTCCTTCCGTGATCGGTAAAGCGGGTTGACTATCCGTCCAGGACCACGAGCGCGTCGGCCGCCCGGACCGAGCCGTCCCGGTCGACGAACACGGGGTTCGCGTCCACCTCCGCGATCCGCTCGTCGTCCAGTGCCAGGTCGGCGAGCGCGCGCACGACGCCCTTCAACGCCGATGGGTCGGTGTCCGTCGCGCTGCAGCATCCGGCCGACCGCGCACTCGTCGAGCATCTCGTCGAGGTCCTCGGGGCTGAGCGGAGCCAGCCGGCACGTGACGTCGTGCAGGACCTCGGTGAGGGTTCCTCCCGCGCCGAGGAGCACCACCGGGCCGAACTGCGCGTCTCGGCGCATGCCGCAGATCACCTCGATGCCCTTCGCCGTCGCCTGAACCAGCGCGCCCCGCGACGGCTGGCCGTTCGCGGCGGCGCGTTCGACCAGGTCACGGTACGCGCGCCGGGCTTCGGTCTCGTCGGCGATGCCGACGCGGACCAGGCCGGCGGCCGCCTTGTGGGCGATCCCGGCGACGTCGGCCTTCATCACGACCGGGAAGCCGACGCGCGACGCGGCGGCGCCCGCCTCTTCGGCGTTCGTCGCGAACTCCGTCCGCACCAGCGGCACGCCGTAGGCGCCGAGCACGGCGCGGCTGGCCCGTTCCGAGAGGACCGGGCCGGGTTCGTCGAACGCGACCGGCGCCGCAGGGACGGGCGCCCGTCGCCGAAGGGAGTCCGCGGCCGCCAGTACGCGTTCCAGTACCAGGCGCGGCGAAGAGCCACCATCGCGGGGCGCAGGCCGTGCAGCAGCGGGATCCCGGCCTCGCGGAGCTGGTCGCGCACGGACGGGTGTGCAGGGCCCATCCCGTGCAGGGTGAGGAACACACCGAACTTCCCCGACCGCTTCACCGCCTCGATCAGCGAGCGCGCCGCCGCCGCGCCCAGGTCGACCTCGTTCGCACCCATCCACGTGGTGACCTTGTCGAGCCCGACGGCCAGGATGTCGACGTCCTCGTCCGACATCGCGTCGAGGATCTCCGCGTAGAGCACCTCGAAGTCGGGGTCCACGCCCCATGGGTCCACCGGGTTGCCGATGAACGAGAAGTTCGGCCACCGCGTCTGCAGTCGCCGCTTCATGGCGCCGGACGGTGCCGGCACCTCGAACGCCAGCGCCCGCGCGTGGTCGCCGATCAGCTGGGCCTCGCCGCCCGAGTCGGTCACGGCCATGAACCGTCGGCCGCCGGGGAGTCGCCCGTGGCCCAGGAGTTCGGCGCACTCGATCATCTCGTCCAGGTCGTCGACGCCGATCGCGCCGAGCTGGTGCAGCAGCCCCGTCAGCACCTCGTCGGCGGTCGCCAGGGTCCCGGAGTGCGCCGCGATCGGCCGCCGCGGCCTCGGCGTGCCGGCCCGCCTGCAGCGACGACCAGGGGCTTGCCCGCCGCTCGCAGGGCGCGGGCGCCATCGACGAACGCCGCCGGATCGCGGAAGCCCTCCATGAACACGCACACCGCGTACGTCCGTGCGTCGTCGGCGAAATACCGAAGGTAGTCGCCGGTCGTGGTGCCGGCCTCGATCCCGCTCGAGATCAGCGCCGAGAACCCGACGCGCGGGCCCATGTTCACCATCGCCTCGATCACCGAGCCGCTCTGGGAGACGACCGCGACGCTCCCGGGCAGGACGTGCTCGGTCAGCGTGCCGATGTACATCGCCGAACGTCCCGGCGCGATCACGCCCATGCAGTTCGGGCCGGCGACGGCAAGGCCGTGCTTCGCCGCGATCTCTGCGATCTCTCCTTGCGCGACGGTGGCCGCTTCGCCGCTCTCGGAGTACCCGCCGCCGGGCACGACCGCGGCGCGCACGCCCATCTGAGCCGCCTCGCGCAACACTCCGGGCACCCGGTCGATCCGCAGCGCGGCGACGACCGCGTCCGGGGTCTCCGGCAATGCGTCGAGCCCTGGGAACGCAGGCCGCCCAAGGATCTCCTCGTAGCGCGGGTTGATCGGGTAGACCGGACCCTCGAACCCGATCAGATCGAGGTTCTCGAGCACGACCCGTCCGACGAACGACGTGGGCGACGCGCCGACGATCGCGATCGACCGCGGCGCGAGGAGCGCCTCGATCCCCTCGGTCGGCGTCGGCGAACGTTCGCTCACGCGCCGTATCCTGACGGCCGGCGGCCGCCCGTCACAACCGGCTCGCCCGGTATGCTCCGCGACCGCACCGCACAGGGGTTCGAACGAGGGAAGGGATGGGGGATGAGCAGCGAGGCCGAACAGCGAGCGATCGACCTGGCCGACCGCTTCTGGGAGACGCACCTCGAGATCCAGCCGCTGACGGGGACCTTCGTCGGCGACGAGCGGTACGACGACCGTCTGCCGGACCCGAGCGACGAGGGCATCGAGCGCGAGCGGGAGTTCTATACGGGCGCGCTGGCCGACCTGGCCACGATCGATCGGGACAGCCTCCCCGAGGACCTCAGGACGACGATGGACCTGGTGGAGTTCGGTTCGACGCGCGCCCTCTCCGACATCGAGCATCGGATCGACCGGCTCCAGGCCGTGACGCATCTGTTCGGCCCCGCTGGGCTGCTGGCGAACCTGGCGTCGCTCCAGCGCGCGGACACGCCGGAGCGCATCGACCGGTACGTCGCACGGCTCTCCGCGACGCCCGCGTTCTTCGACGCCGTGGCACGGATCGCAGAGGACGCCGCGCGCGCCGGCCAGACCGTGCCGACGGTGGTCGTCGATCGGACGATCGCGCAGATCGAACGCCTGCTCTCGCTCGACGCGGCCGACTCGCCGGGCATGGTGCCGGTCGCGGGCGCGCCCCCGGAGTCGAAGGAACGCGTCGCGGCGCTCCTCCGTGACCAGGTGATGCCGGCCCACCAGCGCTACCTCGAGACGCTGCGCAGGTACCGCGCCGACGCGACCGAAACGATCGGGATGTCGGCCCTCCCCGACGGTGACGTGATGTACGCGAGCCAGATCCTGGGCTTCACGACCCTCGATCTGCCGGCCGAGGAGGTGCACCGGATCGGCCTCGAGGAGTTCGCCAAGATCCAGGCCGAACGCGACCAGATCGCGCGCGCGCTCGGCTTCGATTCGCCCGAGGAGGCCGTCGCCGCCCGTACGGCCGCGGGCTCGAACACCGCGGCGAGCCGGCAGGAGATGCTGAAGCTCGTCGAGGACCAGGTCCAGCGGTCGTGGGACGCGGCGCCGCGGATGTTCGGCCGACTGCCGAAGGCGAACTGCCAGGTCCGCCCCGTCGAGGAATTCCGCGAGGACGACATGCCGGGGGCGTTCTACCAGGCGCCAACCGCGGACGGCTCGCGGCCCGGCGTCTACTACCTCAACACATCGCATCTCGAGTCGCGGCCGATCCACCAGGTGGCGACCACGACGTACCACGAGGGCAACCCGGGCCATCACTTCCAGCTCTCGATCGAACAGGAGTACAAGGACCGGCTCCCGCTACGGCGCTTCGGTGGCTTCTTCGCCGGCGACGCGTTCGTGGAGGGATGGGGCCTCTACAGCGAACGGGTCGCGGACGAGCTGGGGTTGTTCCTCGACGAGTACGAACGGCTCGGCATGCTCGAGGCGCAGGCCCATCGGGCGAGCCGCCTGATCGTGGACTCGGGGATCCACGCGCTCGGGTGGGAGCGCGAACGCGCGATCGAGCAGATGGAGGCGGGCGGGACGCATCGGATGGACGCGGAGATCGAGGTGGACCGGTACATCTCGTGGCCGGGGCAGGCGCTCGCGTACATGATCGGCCAGCTGGAGATCCAGCGCTGGCGAGCCGAGGCGTCGGCCCGGCTCGGTGCGCCGTTCGACATCAAGGCGTTCCACGACCGGCTGCTCTCGCTCGGGTCGCTGCCGCTCGGGACGTTGGAGCGCGAAGTAGCCGCGCCATAGCGCTCGGTTCCTCTAGCGACCGGGAGCGACCCGATAGATCGTGTGCGGGATGCTGCGTGCCCAGAGCGAGCCGAAGCCGAACGTCTCGACGTATCCCTCTCCTCCCGGCGGAAGCAGCGGCAGCGTGATCCGATCGGTGACGGCGTTGCTCGCAGGATCGATCCGGGACAGGAGGCCCTTCCCATCTCGGTCGCTGGTCCAGATCCCGTCCGGCGCCACGACCAGGCCCGAAGTTCCGTCCGGGATCGAGACCGTCGCGAGGATGTCGTTGGTGACTGGGTCGACGCGCATGACGGTCCCGTCCTGGCTGTTCGATACCCACACCGAGCCGAAGCCGGTGGCGACACTGAGCGCGTCGCGTCCGACCTGGATCCGTGCCTCGATCTGCAGCGAGTGGGGGTCGATCTGCAGGAGCGTGCTCGGGCTGAACTGCGTGGCCTCCGTTACCCATAGGGAACCCTCGCCGGCCGCAACGCCGAGGTCACCCTCGCCTACGTGGAAGCGTCCAGTGATCCGGTTCGTCGCCGGATCGACCCGTGTGATGATGCCCGGGAGCCCCTGGAAGTTGTCCCCGGTGCCGACCTCCGTCGTGCTCACGACCCGCGTCCACGCTGCTCCATCACTGCATCATGAACGTGCTCGGAGCTGCTTCGTTTCATCGATCCTGCGGATCGTGCGCGCCGATCCGCCGGATGGAGCGCAGCTGGCGAGCGGCGTTCCGGTAGGTCTCCCGGACGTCGCGTTCGGGCGACCGCCCGATCGCGCGTACCCGGCTATCCTGGCTGACGAGACCGAAGGGGACGATGCGGAATGGCCTTGCTGATACTGGTGCTGATCGTGATCGCGCTCGCGGCGTTGGGCGTCTTGGGGTTCGTCCTGAAGGTGGCGTTCGGCGTCGCGATCGGTGTGTTCCTGGCGATGGTCGCCCTCGGAGCGTTCATCGCCTGGCGCGTGCGCCGAGCCTGGCGGCGCGCGATGAACCCGCCCACGAGCACGCCGCGCAGCGTCCCCGGACCGGCGGCGCAGCCGTCGCCGTTGCAGGGTTCGTCCGAGGTGACGGTCCTGCGGCCGGACGAACCGGACTCAGGCCCCGCTCAGTAGCCGGTCCTCGGCGAACGCGCCGACCGCCTCGCCCGCCTCGCGCTCGCGGCGCGTGAAGAAGTGGTTCGCCCCGGCTCGCACGTCGACCGTCGCATCCGGGAACTTGCGACCGAGGATCCGCAGCTCGCCCGCCGGGGAGTATGTGTCGTGGTCGCCCGAGACCAGCAGCACCGGACGTTCGAAGGTGGCCAGCCGGTCGGCGGGCGGCAAGGGAGGGAGGTCAGGGAGCCGATCCGGCGCGAGTGGCATCCCGACCAGGGCCAACGCGCCCATCCGATCGTCCTCCACGGCCTCGCGCAACGCCACGTTCGCGCCGAACGACCATCCCGCCAGGAAGAGCGGACCCGGGATCCGGGCGACCGCGGTTCCGATCGCGGCGCGGGTGTCGTCGACTTCGCCGAACCCGTGGTCGTGTGCGCCTTCGGAGCCCATCACGCCACGGAAGTTGAACGCGAGGACGCCGAATCCCCGCTTCGTCAGCTCCGCGCGGATCGCCCACAGGAGCGGGTGATCCTTGCTCCCGCCGTGGAGCGGGTGCGGGTGACAGATCACGGCGGCGCCGCGTACCTCACCGTCGGGCAGCCGGAGCTCACCCACGAGCGTCAGGCCGTCGTCGGTCTCGATCCGGATCGGTTCCATCGAGGTTCGGGTCGTTCCCCCTTCGCTCCTGCCTAGGATGGCCGGCGATGACCGTACCCGAAGCCGGCTCGATCGGGATCGTGCTGCGCGATGCGCTGCCGTGGCACGAGGTCCGTGAGGTCGTCGAGACCGCCGAGGACACGGGCTACGGGGCCGTGTTCGTCCCCGAGATCGACGGGCGCGAAGCGTTCTCGACGCTGACCGGGTTCGCGGACGCGACTCAGACCATGCGGCTGGGGACCGGCGTCGTGACGATCTGGGCCCGCTCGCCGGTGACCACGACCATGGCGGCGAAGACGGTCCACGACGTGTCGGGCGGGCGGATGATCCTCGGCATCGGGGCCGGCAGCCCCGCGGGTCTGGGCGCGGCAGCGGCCGGTCGCCGTTCGACGCCGCTGCGGCTCGTCGAGGAGTTCGTCCGCGTCGTGCGCGAGGCGGCCTCCGGTGAACCGGTCACATCGGGCCCGATCGGCGATCCGTTCGGCGCCGAGGGGTTCCGTTCGAGCCTGGCTGGGGAGCCGTTCCCGGTCTGGCTCGCGGCTCTGGGCGACGGCATGATGAGGCTCGCGGGCCGGGTCGCCGACGGCGTCCTGCTGAACTGGTGTCCGCCGGAACGGGTCGCTTCGGCGAAGGCCGTCCTGGCCGACGCGGCTCGCGAGGCGGGCCGTGACGCTGGCGAGATCACGGTCGCCGTCTACGTTCGCGCCTGCCTCGGGGTCGAAGCGCATCACGCGCTCCCGCCGCTGCAGGCGATGACCGGCCTGTACGCCTCGATCCCGCACTACCGCAAGCAGATGGAGGCGGTCGGGCTCGGCGCCGAGGCCGCTGCCGCGGCGACCGCCTTCGCCGCGGAGCGTCCGCACGACGTCCCGCTGGAACTCGTCGATGCGCTCACGATCACGGGCGGGAGGGAGGACGCGCTGGCGCGGTTCGACGCCTACCGGCAGGCCGGCGCGGACCTGATCTTGCTCTATCCGGTCGTGGCGCTCGATCCGTTCTCGTCGGTGCTCGGGACCGTCCTGGCCGCAGCGCCGAACCCTGCCGTCGAACGCTGAACGGGCCTGCGGGGCTCAGCTCACGACGGCGTCGTGCGCTCGCTCGACCGTCTCCATCCCGTCGACGGCCGGGTCCATCGTCACGACGAGTCCGAAGGTGTCGGCGTCCTCCCAGGTGCAGAACTCGAGCGTGGCGCTCGACCCATCCGAAGGTGACGGTCGCCGGCGCGCACTCGTACGACGTGGAGACACCGTTCGCCAGGTTCGCCGACGAAAGAGCGCGTGCTGATCGCCGTTCAGCGACGACGTCCGTCGGGGGCGTCGATCAGGCTGCCTTCCGCGGCGCCTCATCTTCGCGTGCAGGAACTTCGTGCTCACCCGCGTGCCGATGCCTGGCCCGTTCGAGCCGCGCCCTCACGAACGCGATCGTCGCGGTCGCCGCCACGGCCAGTCCAGCCGACATCGCGATCGCTGTCCACACCGGCGTCCAGTCGAGCGTGAAGGGGATCGTCGGAGGCTGACCGATGAACTCGAGGCGCATCATGTGGCCTCACCTCCACCTCCAGTATCCGCCCCGGGCGTGGATGGTAGAGGGGCCGAACGGCCCGGACCTCGGAGCGAACTTCTCGAACGCGAAGCTCCACACGGACGCCGCGCGGGTGATATATAGTTTCCACGGTGGACACCGTGTCAATAGGTCAAAGGAGAACGCGATGACGTACGTGATCACGGAACCCTGCATCGACCTGAAGGACCGCGCCTGCGTCGACGAGTGTCCGGTCGACTGCATCTACGAGGGCGGCCGCAAGCTCTACATCCAGCCCGACGAGTGCGTCGACTGTGGCGCCTGCGAGCCCGTCTGCCCCGTGACGGCGATCTTCTACGAGGACGACGTTCCCGCCGAGTGGAAGGCGTACACGGCCGGCGAGGCCGAGTTCTTCACCGACGCGGTCTCCGCGATCGGCTCACCCGGTGGAGCCGCGCAGGTCGGCGCCGTCGACAAGGACATCCCGCTCGTCGTGAACTTCGCCGCGGAGTAGCGCGCCCCGCGCGTCAGTGCGCCGCGCCGGTTGGCTGCGCCAGCGTCACGTGGCCGTTCCCGTCCGGGATGAGCGCGGGACCCTGCCGTTCCTCCGGCAGTTGCTCGACGGGCCAGCGCGCGCGTGAGCGCAGCGCCAGCTTCTCCATCAACGCGATCGCGCCCGGGTCCTCGTCGCCAGGCCGCCATTCGATCACGCCGGCATCGACGGCGTCCTTGAAGATCTCCTCGCCGACCTCGGTCCGAACGACGGTCAATGTCCAGCCCTCACTCTGCCCGAGCCCGCCGAAAGAGATGTCGGCATGCTCGGCGGTGAAGTCGGGGCAGTGCTCGCACCCCGGACGCGTCCACTGTCGCGCTTCCTTCAGCGGGATGCCGATCACGTCGCCGTCGGTCTTGTACACGATGACCTTGCCCTTGACGTTCACGCGCGCGATGTCGTCCCACTCGATCCCCAGCTCGTCGTGGACCTTGCCCTGCATGAGTCCCTCGTAGGTGAACGACTTCGAACACAGCAGGCCGAACGTCCAGGTGATCTTCTTCGCCCACTTGCCGACGCGCCGGGCCTTGAGCTCACCGGTGATGCTCGCCTGGCACGACATCCCGACCAGCGCCAGCTTCGACAGGCCCATCTCCGCGGCCTTCGTGAGCGCCAGCGGGTTCGCCGAATAGGTGTACCGCGAACCGGCCGCGGCAAGGACGTCGTCGGCCGTCGTCACCACGGCAGGCTCGACGTCCCATGGACGCTTCTCCGAGAGCTTCGACGTCACCGCGCCGTCGATCCGCCCCGTCGCGAGGCCCCAGATCAGCAGCGCCGAGACGACGCCGCCGTCCTGCCCGTGCGCCAGCACCCGCTGGTCGCGCGCTCGGGCCAGCACGATCGACCGGTTGATGCCGATGATCTCCTCGGGTGCCCGGGAACGGCCGAAGATCGCGACGTTCGCGTCGTCCTCCCACGTGCGGAACCGCGGGCAGGCGAGCGTGCAGATCGAACATCCCTTGTCGCCGTGCGTGCAGATGTCGGGGCCTTCGGGCTGCAGTTGGACCGGCTTGTAGTCCTCGCGATCCTCGTAGCCCAGGACGTGGAAGGGGCACACCACCACGCACGCAGCGCAGCCAGTGCACAGGCCACTCGTGACGACCTCGTTGAAGAGATCCTTCCACTGCGTCTTCTGTGGGGGCATGACGAGCGGCAAGTATAGGGCCCGGTGGGCGCGCCGCGATGTGTTTGGAACGCGCTTCCCCTGCTGTTACGCTCCGCCGCGACCGACGAACGCTCGTTCGGGTCGAGAGGACGACGGATGCTGGAAGCGGAAGCGATCCAGGCCGCCCTGTACGCCGCGGCGGGCGAGGTCCAGGCGCTCGTGAACCACCTGGGCCTGGCCGCCAGGTCGGCGCCGACGGCGAAGCTCGTGTTCGAACCGGACTTCCAGGCGGCCCTCCGGCTGGCGTTCCAGTTCGGCCGCGTCGAGACCGTGTCGGTGTCCTCTCCGCTCGCTTCGAAGGGGGTCCTCAGCCAGCCCGTGGACGTGGTCGTCGCGGGCAAGTCGCGGACCCCGCAGTTCGCCGCGGAGATCTCCTGGCACCCGCGCGGCGAGGATCACGCCGGTTTCGCGACGAAGGCGATGGCCGACGTCGTCAAGATGGTCGTCGCCCGTCAAGCCGGCGCTGTCGAGCAGGCCGCGGTCGCCGTCGCCGCGCCGTCGCGCTTCTGGCGCTGGTTGCCCGGGTACACCGAGGACCATCCGGGGTTCGACCTGCTCGGATCGGACGCCGAGACGCCGACCAGCACGAAGTCCGATTTCCTGGCCGGTCCCACGTGGAACCAGATGTTCGACGGCGGCATGGACCGGGACCTGCCCGAGCGGCTCTGGACGTGCATGCTGGCCCATTCCGAGATCGAGTCGCCGTGGGTCGAGACCGAGGTCCGGCTGCTCGAGGTCAAGGGCATCGGCCAGGTCGTCCCCGTCCGGCCGAGCGGCTGAGTCGCCGAACGACCCCTAGATCGAGAAGGACTCCCCGCAAGAGCATTCCTGCACGGCCTGCGGGTTCCGCACCTTGAAGCCGCCGCCGAGCATCGCGTCGACGAACTCGATCGTCGAGCCGGCGACGATCGGCAGGCTCTTCGGGTCCACCAGGACGGTCAGCCCGTGCGCCTCGATCACGTGATCGCCGTCGGCAGGCTCGCGTTCGAACGACAGCTTGTAGGAGAAGCCCGAACACCCGCCCGCCAGGACCCGCAACCGGAGGTACGCGCGATCGAACCCGTCGCGCGTCGCGAGCTGGATCGCCTTCTCAGCGGCGCGCTCGGTCACGCCGAGCGGCTGCGTGGTGGTGGTGCCGGTCGTGTCCGCCGCCGTTTCCATCGCCGTCGATGATATCGGCCGCTCGTACGATGGGCGCGATGAGACAGGATCGGCTCGCCGCCGCGATCCGCGCGGCCCTGGCCGGATTCGGGCCGATGACGGCGGACGACGCGGTCGCGGTCGGGGCTCGCCCCGCGGCGGTGCTGGTGCCGGTCCTGGTGTCTGCGCCTGCGCCTCGGGTGGTCTTCACGGTCCGGACCGAGGACCTCTCGCGCCACCCCGGGGAGGTCTCGTTCCCCGGTGGGCTCGCCGAGCCAGGCGAGGAACTGTCGGCGACCGCGCTGCGGGAGGCGGAGGAGGAGCTGGGGCTCGCCGCCGAGGACGTCGAACCGGTCGGCGCGCTGCCGCCGGTCCACACGCACGTCAGCGGCATCCTGATCGCGCCGTTCGTGGGGCTGCTGCGCGAGGACCCGCGGTTCACACCGAACGCCGCTGAGATCGCCGACGTCGTCGAAGTACCTCTCCGCACGCTGATCGAGGTCCGCGAGACGCGCTGGTTCGAACGCGAGGGTTTCCGGTTCCCCACGCCGGTGTTCGAGGTCGACGGCCACGTGATCTGGGGCGCGACCGGGCGGATCCTGGAGACCCTCCTGGATGCGCTCGACGCGTCACCTGCTTGGAGCACGGCGGCGGGCGGCGCATGATGGGACGTTTCCGAAGGCGCATCCGATCGGAGGTCGAACGCCGATGCAGAAGTGGGAGTACTTCGTCGCACCGGTCCTCGCGCACAACCCGGGTGAGATCCTGAACACGTTCGGCGACGACGGCTGGGAGCTGGTGAGCATCGTGGCGCAGCCGACCCCGCAGGGCGGGGGGATCAGCCTGGTCGCCTACATGAAGCGCCCGAAGCCGTAGGGGGGCCCGATCGGCCCGTTTGCCGATCGGCGCGCGGGCGCGGATGATCGCGGACCGTGCCCCGCGTCCGCTCCGGCCTCATCGTCACCGCCGTGCTCCTGGCCCTCGCCGTGGTCCAGCCGGCCTCGGCGGTCACCACCCCCGACGATCCGTTGTTCCTGAACGTCGCGCAGTGCGACGGCGTGACGAACTGCGTGAACCAGCAGTGGAACCTGTTCTCCGATGGACGGGGCATCTCAGCGGACACGGCGTGGGACGTGACGAAGGGGGAGGGCGTCACGATCGCCGTCCTCGACTCGGGGATCGATCCGAACCACGAGGACCTGGAGGACCAGCTCGTCCCCGGGTACGACTTCTACCAGAACGATGCCGACCCCACGGATGGGACGCGGTACGGGCACGGGACCGGCACCGCGGGGGTCGTCGGCGCCGAGCAGGACAACGCCAAGGGCGGGACCGGCGTCGCGCCCGGGGCGAAGATCATGCCGCTGCGCGTCTCCGACACGTTCATCGTGGCGCCCTCGCGCCTGGCACAGGCGATCGTGTACGCGACCGACCACGGCGCGCAGGTCATCTCGATGAGCGTCGGGCTGATCCAGACGAGCCGTCAGCTGGAGGACGCGGTGACCTACGCGCACGACCGCGGCGTCGTCCTGCTGGACGCCACGGCGAACGAGTTCAGCTCGCATCCGAACACGCCCGCCTACCTCGACGACGTGATCGGCGTCGGCGGCATCGTCCCCGACACCGACGGCACGGGTTCGAACACCGCGTCGGACTTCACGGTGAAGGCGACGTATTCGAACTACGGCCCTGGCATCGACGTCGTCGCGCCGACCGACGTGTACACGACGGACTTCGGCGGTGGCTACGGCAAGATCGCGGGGACGTCGGGCGCCACGCCCGGAGCCGCTGGGGTCGCGGCGCTGGTCGAGTCGCGGGCGATCGCGAAGGGCATCACGTTGTCGTCCGATGAGGTCACGCAGATCCTGCGCCTGAGTGCCGACGACCTGGTCGGCGGCCCGTACGGGTACGCGAAGGGCTGGGATCGGTGGACGGGGTGGGGCCGCATCGACGCGTGGCGTGCGGTCAAGATGGTCTCGCCGAACAAGATCCCCCCGGTCGCCAACATCACGTCGCCCGACTGGTACGAGCCCGTCGGCGCGCCGACCGACGTGGTGGGGACCGTGTCTTCGCGCGCGGCGTCGTTCGACTGGACGCTGAAGGTCGGTATCGGCGTCGAGCCGACGACCTGGAAGAAGATCGGCTCGGGCTCCGGTTCGAGCTCGTACACCGGGCCGCTCGGGACGTTCGACCCGGCGGGTGTGCCGAACGGACCGGTCACGCTTCGGCTGGACGTCAAGGACTCGAACGGCAACGCGGGGACGGACCGGCAGGCGTTCACGGTGACCCTCGATCCGCAGCTCGCGAACGGGTTCCCGAAGGACATCGGCGGATCGGTGGAGTCCTCGCCGCAGTTCGCCGACCTGAACGGCGACGGCAAGGACGAGCTGATCGTCGCCGACGCGAACGGGCTGGTGCACGCGCTCACGTCCCGCGGCGGCGAGCTGAAGGGCTGGCCCGTCAAGGAACGCCGGGTGAAGACGCCGAACGGCAAGGTTCGAGCCGGGTTCGTGTCGTCGCCCGCAGTGGTGGACCTGCTCGGCAACGGGAAGCTCGACGTGGTGATCGGGGGGGCGGAGGGGTCCGTGTACGCCTGGAACCCGAAGGGCAAGATGCTCCCGGGCTGGCCCGTTCGAACCAGCGCGTTCGACGGACCGGATCCGCAGCACCAGCACTGGGAGTCCGCGGTCGTCGACGCCCTCGCGATCGGCGATCTGGACGGTCCGGCGAACGGGCTCGAGGTCGTGGTCGGCGGCGGCGACGGGAAGGTCTATGCGTTCCACCGGGACGGCTCGACGGTGGCGGGGTTCCCGGTGCTCCTGCAGGATCCGAACCAGGCGCCCGAGTACGCGAAGATCCTGTCTTCGCCCGCGATCGGCGACATCGACGGCGACGGCGCGAACGAGATCGTGATCGGTGACGGGGAGAGCTACGGCTCGAACTGCCGCGTGTACGCCCTGGGTGGGGACGGGTCCTTCGAGCCGGGCTGGCCGGCGTCGCTGACCGGGCTGCAGTGCTCCGGGATCCCGGTCGTCGGCCAGGGGGTCCCGATGAGCCCGGTGCTCGTGCCGCATGGCGGGGCGCTCGACGTCGCGGTCGGTGGGTTCACCACGCGGTTCCACCTCCTCACCGGCGGCGGTACCGAGGAAGCCAACGGTTCGGGCCTCTCGTCGTTCTTCGGGACGAAGTTCGGTCCGTCACACGACCCGGCGGTAACCGCGTCCGATTCGCTCGAAACGGTGTCGAACTGCGCCGTGGCGGACCTCAACGGCGATGGGACGCCCGACCTGACCTGCGGGTCGACCGACACGCGCCTGGCGGCGGCGACGCTGACGCCTGGGCAGCGGATCGATTTCGACCACCTGCTCTCGGCCTGGAGCACCGCGCACGGTGGCTACCTGCGCGCGTTCCCCCGGCTGCTGGGCGACTGGGCGTTCCTGACAGGCCCGGTCGTCGGCGACGTGGACGGCGACGGGAAGCCCGAGGTGGTCGTCGGCGACGGGAACGGGAACGTGTTCGCGTTCCACGCCGACGGCTCGCAGCCCGCCGGATGGCCGAAGACGGTCGCGCGCTGGGTGTTGGCGGCCCCCGCGCTCGGCGACTTCGACGGCGACGGCCACACGGACGTCGCGGTCGCGACGCGGCAGGGCTGGGTGTACGTGTACGCGACACCCGGTGACGCGAGCGTGGCGCCGTGGCCGAACCTGCGCGGGGATCCAGCGAACACGGGCGCATCGTCCGGCTGAGCCGACCGTCGACGCTACAGCCTCGGCCCGGGGCACGTCGATATCACCTGCATGAGGCGCGTGACCGGCCGGTGGATCGCGTTGGCGGCGGGCCTGTCCCTGGCCGTCGCGGCGACCGGTGCCTGGGCACAAGCCACCGCGCTCTCCGGACACGCTGCTGCGCCGTCCGCGGCGGCCGGCGGTGTGGGCGCCTTCCCGAACACCTCTGTCGGTATCCACGTCTTCAACGATCAGCTGATCGAACCGCTCCCGCCCGCGCTGACCCAGTTCGCCGCGACCCATTACGACGGGAGCCAGAAGGACCCGGCCGACATGGTCGACGACCTCCACGCGATCAACCCGAAGTTCGTCGTGCTGCAGTACCGCCTCGGGATCGGCCTGGGGTACAGGACCAGCACGCAGGGGTGCGACCAGGCCGGCGACTGGATCTACATCCTGGACGGGAACGAGTGGATCCGCGAGTGGCCGCAGAGCGTCCCCGACGAGTGGCTCTACCACCGCAAGGGCCAGCGCGAGTACTCGTGCGGGAACGGGTGGTTCCTCGTCGACACGAAGGACGCGGCGTACCGGACCTGGTTCCTCGGGCAGCTCTCCCAGCAGATCGCGGACACCCACACCGATGCCGCGTTCTTGGACTCCGTCAGCGTGCCGAACTACCTCGGCTCCGGCGATGCGTGGAAGCCGCCGCTGCCGCCGATCGACGCGGGATTCGAGAAGGGTTGGACGAAGCGGATCGATGCGTGGCTGCCCTGGATCACGAAGCACCTCGGCAAGCCGGTCATCGTCAACGCCGGCATGTGGATCACCTCTCGCGATCGGACGAAGTACTCCGGCGCCACCGGGATCATGGTCGAGGGGTTCGCGGAGCCGTGTTCGGGATGCCCGCTGGCCCCGAGCGACTGGGTGCTGCAGATGGACCGGACGCTCTCGGAGGTGAACCGCGGCCGCGTCGTGATCGGCCAGTCGTACCCGAACCTCTCCGACGTGCAGATGCGGATGTTCGTGCTCGGCTCGTACCTGCTGGTGAAGGGCACGCACACGTTCGTGAACCTGGAGCTCGGCGGGTTCAGCCCGGAGTGGCTCCCCGAGTACGGGATCGACCTGGGCAAGGCGGTCGACCCCGTGCCGGGTTCGATCTCCGAGCTGTCGTCCCAGGGCGCGTACGCCAGGGCGTACGCGAAAGGCCTCGTCGTGGTGAACCCGGGGGACTCGACGATCACGTACTCGCTGTCGTCGTCGATGTGGCGCGTGACGCCGGTGGGCGGCGGCATCGTCCCGGACGACGGCGTCCTGCCGCCGTCGTGGAAGCTCACATACTCCTCCGTGACGTCGGTCGTCCTGCACCCGCGCGAGGCCGCCGTGTTGCTGACGAACCACCCATAACCGCGCGCGGGCCGACCCGCGGGTTCAGCCGACCGGTCCCGGATGCCGACAACTAAGGGGTGAGGACGCGGCAGGGCTCCGGCCCATGGAGCGCCACGATGGAGAACAAGGACGCGCAGATCGAGGCAGCGCTGGGGTTCATGATCCCCTTCTACCGGTCCATCGGGGTCACGAACGCGCAGGCGGCCGAGTTCCTCCACGAGCTGGCGATGTGCTTCGAACTCGAGGCGCTCCTCGACGACTAGGCCTTTTGACCCTTTCCTTCGAACCTAGGACTCAAGTCTCATCCGGCCGTCGGCCGATACAGCCCGGGAGTTCGCCGCTGCGCTTGCACGCTTCCCCCTTGAAGGACTCCCCGTCCTTCTCGCCTGAGCCGGAGCGGCGGGGGAAGGGGACGCCCGATGGAGGACTGGCAGGAACTGGCGAAGTGCCGCGACGTGGATCCGGAGGTCTTCTTCCCGACCTCGTATCGCTCGGCCGACCACGCGAGATACATCTGTTCGGAGTGCCTCGTGCGGGAGGAATGCCTGATGATCGCCCTCAAGCGCGGCGAGCCGCACGGGATCTGGGGTGGTCTGGACCCGTACGAACGCCGAGCGCTGGAGCGTCGCGCGAGGCGGAACGGCGATGACCTCTCCGCCACCGCGTCGCTAACGGCTCGAACGTCGGTCTCTCAGGCGTGAGTCTGTCCTGCCCCGGTCATCCAGGCCTCGGCTGAGGATCGTCGCGCGTGGGAACCGGTTCGAGGATGGGGTTGCGGGAGCACCTCGAGCGAAGTTGCCGTCTGCGAAGATGACTGGCCAGCGTTCTGGGAGGTCCAGATGGTCGATGCCACAACGATCGATGTCTACGTCGTCGTGGACATCTTCCTGCTGCTCCTGATCGGCATCGGTCCGAAGATCGCGCTGGTGCCGTTCGTCGAAGCGACGGGTTCGATGGACGCTAAGACGAAGTCCCGCGTCCTGCGGAAGATGCTCGTCACGGCCGGGACCGTCGCGCTGCTCCTGGTGATCTTCGGCGAGGTGCTGACGCGACTGTTGCACTTCTCCCCGGGCGCGCTGGGCATCGCCGGCGGGATCATCCTGCTGATCATCTCGGTCACGATGGTCCTGGGCTCCGACGATCCGGAGGCGCGGAACCGGGCGATGCAGGGGAAGGATCCGATGCGGCTCGCCGTGTTCCCGTTGGCCGTGCCGTACCTGCTCAACCCGGCAGGGATCGTGGTGCTGGTGACCGTCTCAGCCGAGGCTGGTTCGTGGGGAATGTTCGGGGTCGTGATCGCGGTGCTCGCGGTCGTGCTGCTCATCGACGTGGTGGTGTTCCGATGGGCGAACCGGGTCAGCGAGCACCTCGACGAGAGTCGGATGCTGATCACCGAGAAGGTGTTCGGCTTCCTGCTGGCGGCGCTCGCCGTGCAACTCGTGCTCAACGGGCTCGAGGACGTCGGGGTGATCCACCTCATCGCCCACTGAAACAACGGCCGGCGCATCGCTCGTGCGACCCATCCTGTGTACGGGACCTCCCGGCGGACCGGTCATCCGCCGCGGATCGGCTGCCAGGAGACCGAAGGCTCCTGGGTGAACGGTCCCCGAGCGTTCTCCTCAGTCCTGTCCCATCTGCACGAACCGTCCAGAGGCCCCACCTCGATCCAGGCGGTCCATCCCATCCTGGCGGAAGCGTCGCGTAGTAGAGCTGCATCGCGAAAAGGATCAGGTTCCCGTCCGGAGACCATGTGGGATCGGCCAGCGCCTCCTGTCGCGCGCCGTTCGTATCTCGGTCTCGCGGGTCTAGCTGATAGATCCGTTGCGGCGCTCCGCCGACCGAATCGATGACGTAGAAGCTCTTCGAGCCGCAGGCGAACACGATCAGTGACCCGTCAGGTGACCATGCAGGGTGGTTCGCTCCGCATCCGGCGAGGCGCCGCTTCCCGCTCCCGTCGGCGTTGAGCACCCAGAGCCCGGCGGGCGATACGGCCGCGAAGCGCCTCCCGTCAGGCGACCATGCTGGATCGGTCAGTCCAGCTGATCCGGGCAAGCCGCGGAAGTGGTCCGGTCCGCCCGCCGAGCCCTTGAAGTCACGGATTGCGATCGAAGGCGGGAGCGTGCCGAACACGAACGCCAGCTGAGATCCGTCCGGCGACCACGTCGGCGCGTCGAAGCACCGCGCCGCGTCGCAACCGGCGATCGTGAGGATCGTCCGTGCATCGCGGCCATCTGCCCGCATGACGATCATCGACCACGGATCCGAGTCTCCTAATGAGGCTGGCGCTTCGATAGCTGCGAGGGACGAACCGTCCGGCGACCACGCGACGCTCGTGAATCGGGTTCCTGTTCGGCGGGCCACCTCCATGGTCGACGTGCCATCGGGCTCCGTCGTGACGATGATGCCCTTCGAGACGAAGGCCAGTCTGCCGTTCTTGACCTCGGCCGTCGGCCGATCGGCTGGTCTCGAGCGTCCTTCGCCAAGGAACGCCCACGCGGCGTACGCGATGGCGACCGCGACCACAGCGAGGACCAGAACGGCGATCGTCGCGCGACGCGTCGGCGATGCGCCGGCCGGAAGCGACGGTGTCCGGGTCGCGATGTCGGTCCACAGATCGTGGGTGGGTATGCGATCCGCCTCGCGGAAGCGACGATCGAGGTCAGCCATCCGCTTCCTCCAGCAACGCGCGGAGGCGCCTGCGCCCGGCACTCAGGTGAACGGTCACGGCGGCCGAGGTCGAGCCCAGGATCTGCGCCACCTCCCTGGTCGGGTAGCCAGCGTAATGATGAAGGATTACCGCACCGCGCTGTTTCGGGGAGAGCTTCCCCAACGCCGCGATGAGTTCGAACGCCGGCTGGATCTGTGCGTACGCCTCCTCGGATCGGGACTCGGTCGAGCTGATGGTGAGCCGCCGTTCCTTCATCTCCCCGGCGGCGATGCGGAACGCGGCGCGCCAGACCCACGCGAGCGGGGACCGGATGGCATCGCCCCTGCGCAGCGCCTGCGCGAATGCCTCCGCTACCGCCTCGTCGGCAACATCGCGGTTTCCGGTGAACAGCGTGATCGCCCGCTGGAGCCTCGGCCCGTCGGCCCGGTACACGCGCTCCAGCTCACTTGTGCACGCCGCGCTCCGAGGTCCACGACCGGATTCTGCATCGCACCTGTACAGGGGCGATAGGGATACGGAATCCAAAGGTTGCAACGGAGCCTTACCGAAAAGTCCGAATATCTCGTCACGGCCCCTTGGGTTTCGGCCGGAAATCGTTCCTGTATCGATGGATGGCACGATCGACGAGTCCGAAGGTAGGGCAGGAGATGAAGCCGAGGGAGCTGGGAACTGGGAAGCCTCCCTCGCTGGGAAGCCCCACGCCGGCAGCCGCGACGCCCGGGGCAAGCCACGATCGCGGGTCGTCGCTCCGGGTAGACGTCAGCTCGTGGGTAGATCTTCCACCCCCCCTGAGGCTGTTGTCCGGCGAGATGATCGTTGCCGCCCAGGCCATGCAGGTTTCGAAGCGCCCGCAGGACGAAGCATCCGATGAAATGCACCGAGCGAACGCTCGGCAACACCGCAGCAGGCTAGCGAGAGGGGTGGTTCGTATGCGGGTGAAGGTTCTCGTTTCCGTTCTGTGGATCGTCGCGGGAACCGCGGCGTCGGTGACGCTCGTCGCTCCTGCCGCCCAAGCCTTCCCGGGCACGAACGGTCTGATCGCATTCACGAGCAACCGAACGGGGATCGGCCAGATCTACACCATGCGCCCCGATGGCTCGGGCGTGCAGCAACTTACGAACGTCGATGCGGGATGCGCGGAGTTCCCGAACTGGTCTGCGGACGGCAAGCGGATCGCCTTCGACACCGACTGCGATGGCCCGAACGCGATCTACGTCATGGATCCGACCGGCGGGAATCTCCAGTTGGTCGTTCAGCCGGGAAGTGACTTCGATTTCGACGTCCTCCCGGCATGGTCCCCGGAAGGGGACATCCTGGCGTTCTGTGCCGGTTCGGCGGACGGCCCCGCAGACATCTGGACGGTGCACCTGGACGGGACCGGACTCAAGGATCTGACGGATACCTCCGCGGACGACGAATGCGCTCCGCACTTCTCGCCGGACGGCAAATGGATCGCCTTCGACGCGAGGGTCGGAGATCGTCCCTCGGCCATCTACGTGATCCACCCCGACGGAACCGGGATGCGCCGGGTCACGCCCTTCTCACTGGATGCGTGGTACCCGAACTGGTCGCCCGACTCTCGGCGAATCGCCTTCGGTACGAGGTTCTTCGCGGAGACACATTCCAGCATCTGGACCATCGGCGTCGACGGCAGCAACAAGAAGCGCCTGACGGATGCGCCTCTCGGCCTCGACGACATCTTCCCTGCCTACTCGCCCGACGGCAGGTACATCGTGTTCGCCTCCGACCGGCACCACGACGACTTCAACGACATCTACGTGATGAGCGTGCGGGGCGCCCACCTCGTGAACCTCACGCCGCGCACGAAGGTGATCGACGACGCCCTGCCGGATTGGGGGGTGCAACCGTAGGCGTCGGCCCTTCGGCCCGCCGGCTCGAGCGAGAAAGGACGACCGAGATGGCACCTTCATACCGTTGGCGTTCACTTCGGATGCTGTTGGCGGGACTGGTGGCGCTGGCCAGCGGCTCGTTGGGGCTGGTCGCCTCCGCGGCCCCAGCTCACGCCGGGGCCTTCCCAGGCCCCAATGGGCTCATCGCCTTCGACAGCGACATCAACGGCTGCTGCCAGATCTTCAGCGTCCAGCCGGACGGCTCCGGGCTCCAATCACTAACCCGACGAGGGCTGAACTTCAACCCAGCCTGGTCGCCTGGTGGGAAGCTCATCACGTTCACGCGCGACACGGGGCATTCGCAAGATATCTACGTCATGAGAGCGGACGGGTCCCACGTGCGCCGGGTCACAGACACGGGCTGCGAGGAGTACTCGAGCTTCTCCCCGGATGGTCGATGGCTCGTCGCGTCGCATTGGCCTGGCGCATATCCGGAATGCTTCGACAATAACCCTGACCTGTACCTGATCCGTCCCGATGGCACCGGTCGGCACAAGCTCACGCACACGCCCGATCTCCGCGAGCTGTATCCGCAGTGGGCACCCGATGGCAGCCGGATCGCGTATGCCGCCCACTCGTACGGAACAGGCGCCGACTACCACGTCTATGTCATCGATCCGGACGGGACGGGGACCGCGCAGATCACGCCAGACGACGTGCCGTCCTTCTTCCCGGACTGGTCGCCGGACTCGCAGTGGATCACCTACAACGCGCTGGTTCCGAACTTCCGGATCTTCGTCGTTCGGCCCGATGGCTCGGGGCGGAAGGCGCTCACGGATCCCCCTGCATTGCTCAACGACATCGGGCCTGCTTTTTCGCCGGACGGGCAGAAGATCACGTTCGCGAGCGACCGGATGTTCGACGAGAGGTATGACCTGTTCGTGATGAACGCGGACGGGAAGGAGATCCACAGGATCGTCAACATGCCGGGCCAGTCGTTCCCCGACGACCCCGACTGGGGCAGCAATCCCGGGTCCGCCGTTACGCCAGCACTTCGCCCGCCGCTGGCTGGCTCCCCGAGCACCGCGAACGGTGAGCCGATGGACCTCGCGCACCTGCTCGCGCGGCTGTTCCGACATTCCTGACGGGTGCCCTTAGGTTCGAGGCCGGTGGCGCCCGAGAGGCGCGACCGGCCTGTCCTTGGCGCCGCACACGGCCTCAGCTGAGGGCCTGCTCGAGGTCCGCGACCAGGTCGTCGGGATGTTCGATCCCGACGCTCAGCCGAACCAGCGTCTCCGGGACCTCGCACGGCGATCCGGCGACGCTCTGGTGCGTCATGCGCCCAGGGTGCTCGATCAGGGACTCGACGCCACCCAGCGATTCGGCCAGGAAGAACAGCCGCGTCCGCTGGCAGACGTCCAGCGCGGTCTCCTCGTCGTAGGTTTCGAACGACACCATGCCGCCGAACGCCCGCATCTGGCGGCACGCGACGTCGTGCCCCGGATGTGCCACCAGCCCGGGGTAGTAAATGTGCTTTACCTTCTTGTGCACCACCAGCATCTCCACGACCCGCGCCGCGTTCCGGCAGTGCGCCTCCATCCGCACCGCCAGGGTCTTCAATCCACGCAACGTGAGGAACGCGTCGAACGGCCCCGGCACCGCGCCGGCGGAGTTCTGCAGGAACGCCAGGCGGTCGAGCATCTCGGGGTCGTTCGCCACGACGGCCCCGCCGACCACGTCCGAGTGGCCGCCCAGGTACTTCGTCGTCGAATGGATCACCGCGTCCGCGCCGAGCGCCAGCGGCTGTTGCAGGTACGGCGTCGCGAACGTGTTGTCCACGACGCACAACGCGCCGGCCTCGTGGGCGGCGGCCGCAACCGCCGCGATGTCGACGATCTTGAGCAGCGGGTTCGTCGGCGTCTCGCACCACACGACCCGGGTCTCGGGCCGCAGCGCGGCCCCCAGCGCCGTCAGATCGGTGAGGTCGACCGGGTCGAACGTCACGCCCCATCCGTCCAGGACCTTCGAGACGAACCGGTACGTCCCGCCGTACACGTCGTCGCCGAGCACGACGTGGTCGCCCGGTCGGAGCAGGTAGAAGAGGTTCGCCTCCGCCGCCATACCGGACGAGAACGCGAGCGCGCCGGCGCCGCCCTCCAGCGCTGCCAGCGCGGTCTCCAGCGCCGTCCGCGTGGGGTTCCCCGTCCGCGCGTAGTCGTACCCCTTGTGCTTGCCGACCGCCTCCTGTGCGTACGTCGAGGTCTGGTAGATCGGCACGTTCACCGACCCGTACGCGGGCTCGGGCTCCTGGCCCGCGTGGATCGCCTTCGTCTCGAACTCCATCCGTTTCACGTCCTCTCGGGCGACGGCGCCAGCCATCCGAGGCGGCGCAGCTCGTCGCGCGCGTCGTCGCCGGCGCGCATCTCCCGGAGCAGCCGGGACTTCAGTATGGCGTCGTGGCCCGGGAGGAACCGCCGGCGCACGGGCTCGCCGCACCCGCACGCGCACAGGCGTGGGGCCGCCGCGTCGGGGGGCGCAGCCGTACCGTCGGGCGCGGTGCACCGCCGATACGCGTCCTCCAGCCGGGGGACCGGCAGGACGACCGCGCCCTCGCGGGGGTCGCCGAGCCACGAGCCGTCTCCGTCGACGAACCGCCCGGCCGTCAGCGCCGCGCACACGGCGTCCAGCACGTCGATCGTGGCACCGTCAGGGATCCCGTCGACGCGCGCCTCCTCCAGGACCTCACGGCGCCACGCGAGCCGGTGCCGCCGGCCCGGCGAAAGACAGCCCGCCAGGGCGACGTAGGACGCGTACGGGAAGACCTCGAGCGCGCGCTCGCGCACCGGGCCCTCGCCGAAGAAGGTCGCGTAGCCCGCGTCGTTCGCCGCGGCGAAGGCCTCGAACCCCGCCGTCATCCACGTGAACAGCCGTTCCTCCTCGCGGGGCGTCTGATGGGAACCGATACCCCGGCGCGAGAGCTCGTACTCCGCGATCCGACGGTCGAGGTGCGTGCCCGGGCGCGGCGGGACCGGCAGGCGCGCTGCCTCGGACGGGTCCCGCAGGAGCGCCAGGCCGGGCCGGGGCGGCGCGTCGATCCCCACCGCGTCCGGAGCACGTTCGCGGAGCAGCTCCGTCAGCGTCGACGGCCCCACGCGGCTCCACGTCGCTTCGACCCGAACCCCGTCGATCAGGGCGACGTCGAGCCCCCGTCCCAGCGAGACGTCGACCCCCAGGGCGCGCGCCATCTCAAGCCGGACGCGCTACTGCGGCTGCCGCCGGTGGGCCAGGAACTCGAGCAGGTCGGACCGGGTCAGGACGCCGAGTGCCTCACCGGACTTCGCGACCAGCACCGCGGGCGCGACCTGCAGTTCGGCGAACGCCTCCTCCAGCGGGGCGTCGAACTCGACCATGGGGAAGGGCGCCGCCATGACCTCGGCGACATCGGCCTGGAGCGCGTCCGGGATCGCGGAACACCCGGTCCAGCAGGGTCGCCTCGCGGACCGAGCCGACGAACGACGTCACGTCCGCGCCGCCGTCCTGCCGGATGACCGGCGCCTGCGAGATGTCGAACTCCTGCAGCCGGTCGACGGCCTGCCGGACCTTGTCGTGCGCGCCGACGGTCACGAGCTGCGGCGTGCGACCGCCGTGCTTCGTCGCCAGGACCTCTTCGACGCGGACCGGCTCGGGACGGTCGAGGAAGCCGTACTGGAGCATCCACGCGTCGCTGTAGAGCTTCGACAGGTAGTTCCGGCCGCTGTCGGGGAGTATCACGACGACCAGCGTCCCGGCGGACAGGTCGCGTGCGGCCGTCAGCGCGGCGAACATCGCCGTCCCGCACGACTCGCCGGCGAGGATCCCCTCCTGCCGGGTGAGTGCGCGGGCCGTGAGCATCGAATCACGGTCCGAGACGCGCACCCAGCGGTCCACGACCGAGGGGTCGAACGTCGCCGGCCAGAAGTCCTCGCCGATGCCCTCGGTCAGGTACGGGCGCGCCTCCTCGCCCGGCGCCGCCGAGTACAGCGAACCCTCCGGATCCGCGCCGACGACCACGAGCGAGGGCTTGCGTTCCTTCAGGTACCGCGCGGTCCCGGTGATCGTCCCGCCGGTCCCGACGCCGACGACGAGCACGTCGATCGCGCCGTCGGTCTGCTCCCAGATCTCCGGGCCCGTGGTCTCGTAGTGCGCAGCCGGGTTCTCCTGGTTGTGGTACTGGTTCGGCTGGAACGCGCCGGGGATCTCCTCGGTCAGGCGGTCGGCGACGCGGTAGTAGGACTCGGGGCTCTCGGGGGGCACGGCCGTCGGGGTGATCACGACCTCGGCGCCGTAGGCACGCAGGAGCGCGATCTTCTCCTGACTCATCTTGTCGGGCATGACGAAGATGCACTTGTAGCCGCGGAGCGCCGCGACGATCGCGAGGCCGTGGCCCGTGTTGCCCGACGTCGGTTCGACGATCGTGCCGCCGGGCTTCAGGAAGCCGTCGCGTTCGGCCGCCTCGATCATCCGCAGGCCGATCCGGTCCTTGACGCTCCCGCCGGGGTTCAGCATCTCGAGCTTCGCCACGACCGTGGCCTGGAGCCCGCGGGTGATCCGCGGCAGACGGACCAGCGGCGTACGACCTGTCGCGTCGAGGATCGAATCGAGGATCTCCATCGGCGGCTTATCTTGCCACGCGCCCGTGCCCGTCGAGGAGCGCCTCGCCGCGGGAGGCCGCCGTCAGCTCGCGGTGACCCTGGGCAGATCGGCCGGGCGGGCGAGGTGGAACCCCTGCCCGTACGCGACGCCGAGGTCGCGCAGCGTCGAGAGCTCCGCTTCCGTCTCGATGCCCTCGGCGATGATCGTCGCGCCGATCTCCGCGGCGAACGAGATCAGCGCGGCCGCCAGGGCCCGTCGCGCGAGGTCGTTGTCCACGTCGCGGGTCAGGGCCATGTCGAGCTTGATGAAGTCAGGGGCCAACCGGATGATGTGCTGCAGGCTGGCGAACCCCGAGCCGGCGTCGTCGACCGCGAGGCGCACGCCGCGCGCCCGGAGCGACCCGATCGCGTTGTTCAGCTCGGCGTAGTCGCGCACCGGCGCGTGTTCGGTCACCTCGAGCACCACGCGCCGGGGGGAGTGCGCGAACTCGACCGCGCGGAGCAGCTGCGGCGAGCACGCCGTCGATGGCGAGAGGTTGAGCGCGAGGAAGCACTCGTCCGGGATGTCGTCCATGCGCGTGAACGCGGCGCGGATCGCGGTCAGCTCCAGCTCGGTCCGAAGATCGACCTCACCGGCCTCCTCGAACCAGGCTTCGGTGCTGCGGCCGGGGGCCGAAGGGAAGCGGGCAAGGGCCTCGTAGCCGACCGCGCCGCCGAGCCGGAGGTCGACGATCGGCTGGAAGACGATGTGCACGCCGCCGTTCAGCACGCCGCGCACGCGTTCGAACTGGCGCCGGCGACGTTCGAACTCGCGGCGTTCGGATTCCAGGCGCCCGGCGAGCTCGCGGATCACGTCGGCCGTGACGCCGACCGACAGCGCGCTCTGCCCGGCGGCCGCGCGATGGACGGCGTCGGTGATGTCGTCGGCCGACGCGCCCTTCACGAGGTAGCCGACGGCGCCCGCGCGCAGCATGGCGAACACGCTGTGCCGGTCCTCGTGCGCGGAGAACCCGATCACCGCGGAGTGCGGCGAACGCGACCGGATCCCGGCCGCAGCCTTCGGTCCTCCGCCGCGCATCCGCACGTCCAGCAGCACCACGTCGGGTCGGTGCTCGGCCGCGAGCTCGACCGCGCCGGCCGCGTCCTCGGCGATGCCGACCACGTCGACGGCCGGATCCGTCGAGAGCACACCCGCGACGGCCCGCGCCATCAGCGGCTGGTCGTCCGCGATCAGGACCGTGATCTTCGCGCTGCCGGCCGACGTCGCGCGCAGATGCGCCCGCTGGGCACCCTGGCGGCTCATGTCGGGGACGGCAACCATCGCATCCAGGGTTTCGGCACCTACCGGGCCCGGCCTGAACCCCTGCGGCCCAACCCGTTCGGTCCCCAACGGGCCTACGTCTCGACGAGGTGGAAGATCGTGTCCGACGTGCTGAAGTAGATCCCGCCGTCCGGCGCGGCCTGCATCGACAGCACCGAGCCGAGGTAGTCGTAGGCGACGAACATCGACGACACGCCCTTGCGGTCCGACGTCAGCTTGATCTCGCGGATCTCTCCGGTGTTGTACGCCCCGAAGAACAGCGCCCCGTCGGCGCCGGAGATCCCGCAGCCCTCGCAGAAGGCGAGCCCTGTCGGCGCGATCGTCGGCGTGAACCAGCGCAGTGGCATGATCTTCGGGTTCGGCCCGTCCTGGTTCGTGTCCTGCGGGTCGTTGCCGGAGCACGTCTCGCTGGGGCCCCACGCGTGGTTCTCGCCCGCCTGTTCGACGTTGATCTCGTCCACGCAGCTCGGGCCGTTCTCCGTCTCCCAGAGCGTGCCTGATTCGGGGTCGAAGGCGAAGCCGAACGAGTTGCGGAGACCGAAGGAGAAGATGTAGCTCCCCGGGAACGGGTTGTCCTTCGGCACGCCGCCGCCGCGGGTCATCCGAAGCACCTTGCCCGCGTCGTTGTTCAGGTTCTGCGCGTTCGCCGCGTCGTGGCCCTCGCCGACGACCGCGTAGAGCTTCCCGTCGGGGCCGAAGTCGATGTGGCCGCCGTCGTGATACGTCCCGGCCGTGGTGTCGAGGGACCAGAGCACCTTCGACGACTTCCCCTTGTTCCCGGACACCTTGATCCGGAGGATCTGGTTCTTCAGCTGGCCCTTGATGGCGCGCGTCGCGTACGCGTAGACGAACGACTTGGCCGGCCATCTCGGGTCGATCGCGAGCCCGAGCAGCCCTTGCTCGCCGTTCGACCGGACCTTCGTGATCGTGTAGATGAGCGAGGTGTTCCCGTTGGACGGATCCAGCAGCATGACCCTGCCCGAGTTGCGCTCGCCGTAGACGATGCGGCCGTCCGGGAGGAACGTGAAGCCTGCCGGGTTCGCGAGGCCGGTCTTCACGGGGTCGATCCCGAGCGCCTGCGGGCGAACGCCCTGCGGCTGGGTCCCCTGCGTTCCCGCTCCGGCGGGCGCCCATCCCGCCGTTGCGGCGGTCAGGACAACGGCCATGGCGGCCAGTACGGAGAAGCGTTTCATCTGCGGATCCCTCCTTCGTCGCCCCCTTACACCGTTCCTATCGGCGTCGGGGCGCTGAGACTTACGGCGGTCGTCCCGGATGGCGGTCGCGGTTCGGTCTGCCCGAGGAGCCTATCTCGCGCGGCGGCGCATCCCCGGGAGGTCGCCCATGTCCGGGCGTATCCTGTGCGACATGAGCGAGCCGGCAGCTCCCTCCGCTGCGGCCCCGGAGATCCGCGCGCCGCGCGGCACGGCGATCTCGGCCCGAAGCTGGCCGCAGGAGGCGGCGCTCCGGATGCTGATGAACAACCTCGACCCGGACGTCGCCGAACGCCCGGCCGACCTGGTGGTCTACGGCGGCACCGGCCGGGCCGCGCGCTCCTGGGACGCGTTCCACGCGATCGTTCGCGCGCTCCGTGGGCTGGCCGACGACGAGACGCTGCTGATCCAGTCGGGCAAGCCGGTCGGGGTCTTCCGCACCCAGCCGTCGGTTCCGCGGGTGCTGATCTCGAACTCGATGCTGGTGCCGAAGTGGGCGGACTGGGAGCACTTCTGGGAGCTGGAGAAGGCCGGCCTCACGATGTACGGGCAGATGACCGCCGGCTCGTGGATCTACATCGGGTCGCAGGGGATCGTGCAGGGAACCTACGAGACGCTCGGTTCGTTGGCCGAACAGAAGCACGGTGGCTCGCTGAAGGGGACCGTGACCCTGACGGCCGGCCTGGGTGGGATGGGCGGCGCGCAGCCGCTGGCGGTGACGCTGAACGAGGGCGTCGCGCTCTGCGTGGAGGTCGACCCCTCGCGGATCGAACGCCGCATCAAGACGCGGTACCTGGATCGCGAGACGGCGGACATCGACGAGGCCGTCAGGTGGGTTGACGAAGCACGGACGGCCGGCGACGCCGTCTCGATCGGGCTGCTTGGGAACGCCGCCGACGTGTTCCCCGAACTGCTCCGCCGCGGCCTCGCGGCCGACATCGTCACTGATCAGACCAGCGCCCACGACCCCCTTGGCGGCTACGTGCCCGCGGGCCTGACGCTGGACGAGGCGATCGCCCTTCGCGGAGCGGACCCGGACACGTACGTGTCGCGCGCGTACGAGTCGATGGCGCGGCACGTCGACGCGATGGTCGGGTTCCTCGAGGCGGGGTCCGTGGTGTTCGACTACGGGAACAACCTCCGAGCCGGCGCCGAGCTGGGCGGCTTGGCGCACGATCGCGCGTACGCGTACCCGGGGTTCGTCCCGGCGTTCATCCGGCCGCTGTTCTGTGAGGGCAAGGGCCCGTTCCGCTGGGTGGCGCTCTCGGGCGATCCGGCGGACATCCTGCGCACGGACCGGGCCGTCGCCGACCTGTTCCCGGAGAACGAACGCCTTCAACGCTGGCTGCGCCTGGCGGAGGAGCGCATCGCGTTCCAGGGCCTGCCGGCGCGGATCTGTTGGCTCGGGTACGGCGAACGCGATCGCGCCGGGCTGGCGTTCAACGACCTGGTCGCGCGGGGGGAGGTGTCGGCCCCGATCGTGATCGGGCGCGACCACCTGGATGCGGGCAGCGTCGCGTCGCCGTACCGAGAGACCGAGGGGATGAAGGACGGCTCGGACGCGATCGCCGACTGGCCGATCCTGAACGCGTTGGTGAACACCGCGGCGGGCGCGCACTGGGTGAGCGTGCACCATGGCGGCGGCGTGGGGATCGGGTATTCGATCCACGCCGGCATGGTCGTGGTCGCCGACGGGTCCGAGGACAGCGCCGGCCGGTTGGAGCGCGTGCTGACGACCGACCCGGGGATGGGCGTGATCCGACACGCGGATGCCGGCTACGAGATCGCGCTGACGACCGCGCGCGAGCGGGCTGTGCGCCTGCCCTGGCTCGAGTGAGATCCCGGGTTCGCTGAGGGAACGTCGCCGATCAGCGGAGCTCGACGCGGTCGGCCGGCACTATCGGAGGCGCGAGCCGATCCCGAGGATCACGTCCTCTCCCCGCCAGCGCATCTTCGCGACCGACACCGAGAGCGGGAACTCCGCGCTCGCCGCCGTACGCATCTGCACGACGTAGCGATCGACCCGGCCTCTCCGGCGGAGTTCGCCGACGAGCGTGTTGCGATCCGACGTGTCGGCCCACAGGCCGAGATCGATCGTCGAACGACCGATCGATTCGGAGAGCGAGAGGCCGAACAGCGTACGGAACGCAGCGTTCGCCGCGTACAGGACGCCGTCCTCGAGCCGAGCGATCCACACCGCGTCCGTGCTGTGCTCGAACAGCTCGAAGAACAGGCCGACGTAGTCCGACGACTCGAAACCGCCAGACGCGTGGACCATGTCGTCCGATGTCGGACCCCTGTTCATGCTCTGCATCCATCGGCACGATCGACGGGCGTCCTGACCACTTATCTTCGGTTGCGGTGGGGAGGACCCGCTCCTGTCGCCGCAGATGCCCGGCCGAACGGAAACACGGTGCCGCGTTGGAGCGCCGGTGCGCACCCGCCGGCGTTCCGGGCCGCGGGTCCAAGGCGTTCCGGATGGCCTTGCCACGCGAACGCGAGTGCCTACACTCGGACCGGTGACCTGCCCGAATTGCGGGAAGGAACTGCCGGGGGAGTTCCCGTTCTGTCCCTTCTGCGGCTCCGCGCTGACCGAGAGATCTGGAGGGCCCGGGCGGGAGGAGCGGAAGGTCGTCACCGTGCTCTTCGCCGATCTGGTCGGTTTCACGGCTCGGGCGGAGAGGCTCGACCCCGAGGACGTGCGCGCGTTGCTCGCGCCCTACCACGCCCACCTCCGCTCCGAGCTCGAGCGCTTCGGGGGCACGGTCGAGAAGTTCATCGGCGACGCGGTGATGGCGCTGTTCGGAGCGCCCGTCGCGCACGAGGACGACCCGGAGCGAGCCGTTCGGGCGGCGCTCGCGATCCGCGACTGGGCGATCGAGCAGGGCGCGGACCTTCAGGTGCGGATCGCGGTCAACACGGGCGAGGCGCTCGTCGCGCTCGACGCACGGCCGAGCAAGGGCGAGGCGATGGCGGCCGGCGACGTGGTCAACACGGCCGCCCGCCTCCAGGCGGCCGCGCCGCTCAACGGCCTCCTCGTCGGGGAACAGTCCTACCGGGCCACCTCGCAGGCGGTCGACTACCGCCAGGCGGAACCGGTGATAGCCAAGGGGAAGCGTCAGCCGATCCGCGCCTGGGAGGCGCTGCAGGCCCGTTCGCGGTTCGGCGTCGACGTCTCGCAGCGCGCGGCGACGCAGCTCATCGGTCGCGACCGCGAGCTCGAACTGCTGGTCTCGACGCTGGCGCGCGTGCGCGAGGAGCGTTCGCCGCAACTGGTCACGCTCGTCGGCGTGCCCGGCATCGGCAAGACGCGGCTCGTGACCGAACTCTTCCGAGCGATCGAGAGAGAGGTAGCGCTCGTGAGCTGGCGCCAGGGCCGGTCGCTCCCCTACGGGGAGGGCGTGACCTTCTGGGCACTGGCGGAGATCGTCAAGGCGCAGGCTGGCATCCTCGAGAGCGACTCCGCGGCGGAGGCCGAGGAGAAGCTCGGCAGGATGGTCGCCCGCCTCGACGTCGACGCTTCGGAGGCGCAGTGGTTCGAGCGCCACCTCCGTCCGCTGGCTGGCCTCGCGGAGGACTCGCCCGCCGGTCCGGAGGAGGGTTCCGCCGCATGGCGTCGGTTCCTCGAAGCGCTGGCCGACGAGCGGCCGCTCGTGCTCGTCTTCGAGGACCTGCACTGGGCCGACGACGCCTTGCTCGAGTTCGTCGACCAGCTGGTCGAACGAGCGAGCGGCGTCCCGTTGCTCGTGCTCGGGACGGCCCGCCCCGAGCTCCTGCAGCGCCGCTCGGATTGGGGCGGCGGCAAGCCGAACGCGATCACGGTCTCGCTGTCACCCCTCTCGGACGAGGAGACCGCGCATCTCGTCCAGGCCCTCCTGGATCGGACACTGATGGATGCGCGGACCCAGGACGCGTTGCTCACCCGGGCCGGTGGCAACCCCCTCTACGCCGAGCAGTACGCGCGTATCCTGCTCGAGCGGGGCGACGTCCTCGAGCTCCCGGAGGCGGTGCAGGGGATCATCGCGGCCCGGCTCGACGCGCTCTCCGAGGGCGAGAAGCGCTTGATCCAGGACGCCGCTGTCGTCGGCAAGGTGTTCTGGCTGGGTGCCGTCGAAGCGATCGACGGCTTCACACGATGGCAGGGCGAGGAGCTGCTCCGTGCCCTCGAGCGCAAGGAGTTCGTCCAGCGCTCCCGCAGCTCATCGGTCGCGAGCGAGAGCGAGTACGCGTTCCGGCACGTGCTGATCCGCGACGTCGCGTACCGCCAGATCCCGCGGGCCGCGCGCTCGGGCAAGCATCAGCGAGCGGCGGCCTGGATCGAGTCGCTGGGACGCACACAGGACCACGCCGAGATGCTCGCCCACCACTACCTGCAGGCGCTCGAGCTGGCGGAGGCGTCAGGGCTCGATGCGGGCGCCCTCGGCGTGTCGGCCCGGCATGCGCTGCGCGATGCGGGAGACCGGGCCGCGTCGCTGTATGCGCTCGAGGCCGCCGAGCGCTTCTACGACGCGGCGCTCCGGCTGTGGCCCGAGGACGACCCCGCGCGGGCCCAGTTGCTCTTCAGCCGAGCCGCGCCCGTGCGCAGTATGGGCGGGGCCGATCCGGCACGTCTGGCGGAGGCGCGAGACGCACTGCTGGCCGCGGGCGACATCGCCAGGGCCACTGAGGCGGAGATGCTGCTTTCGATGGGCCACTGGATGTCGGGCCGGCGAGAGCTCGCCACAGCGCATGCGGACCGGGCGGCTGCCCTGCTCGCCGACGCACCGGCGAGCCGCTCGGGCGCCTGGGTCCTGACGCGCCTGGCAGCACGCAAGAGCATCGGAGGGGACAACGCGAGCGCGATCGAGCTGGCGTCGCAGGCGCGTGTCCTGGCAGATCGGTTGGGTTGGGACGAGGGTCTGAGCGATGCGTTGGGCCAGCTCGGGCTCATCCGGGTCGAGATGGGCGATCGCGGTGGGCTCGAGGACGTCGCGCGCAGCATCGAGATCGCGGCGGCGACCGGGGCGTTCTCCACCCTGGTACGCGGGTACAACACCCTGGCCGTGGCGCACCAGATCCTCGGCGACCTGGACGCCGGGTACGCGGCCCGCAAGGAGGGCGCGCGGATCGCCGAGCAGGTCGGCTTGTCCGGCGACATCCGCTGGTTCCAGAGTGTGCTGGTCGATCACGAGTACCGCCGCGGCGACTGGGACGAGGCGGGGCGGTTGGCCGAGGAGTTCTTCTCCGAGGTCGAACGCGGCTCGCCGCACTACAGCGCGTGGCAGGATTGGGCCATCCGCGCCGAGATGCGCCTGGCCAGGGACGACTCCGTCGGGGCGACCCACGATGCGGACCGTGCACTTGCCGCCGGCCGAGCCATCGCGGACGCGCAGGCTGTGTACTTCGTACTGCCGGCCTGCGCACATGTGTTCGCGCTGGCAGGGGACCGGGATCGCGCCGTCCCGCTCGCGCGCGAGTTCATCGGCGACTTGGGCCGTGGCGCGGACATCCAGTTCGGCTTCATCAACCTCCCGATCTTCGCATCGGCGGCCCGCTACCTCGGTCTCGTCCAAGAACTCCAGGATGCGATCGCCGAGCGCGCGCGGACCCCTTGGACGGAGGCGGTACGCGCCTACGGACAGCGCGACTTCGTTGCCGCCGCAGAGATCCTGCACGGAACCGGTTCGAGGCCGGAAGAGGCCGACGCCCGGCTCCGAGCAGCCGAGCGATTCGTGGCCGAGGGCCGGCGCGCCGAGGCGGACGAGCAGCTGCACCAAGCCCTCGCGTTCTACCGCTCGGTGCGCGCCACACGCTACGTGCGCGAATGCGAAGCCCTGCTCGCGGCCTCGGCCTGACGGCCCTGCGCCTGCCGCGACGGGGCGCCCGGTCAGACGCCATGCGCGCGCATCCGTTTGCCGGCGTGCGCGCCGCGCGCATAGCCTTCGCGGGCGATGCCGGTCACGGTGGGGGAGAGGCTCACGATCGACGACGTCGTCGTCGTCGCACGCGGGGACGACGTCGAGCTCTCCGACCGGGCGCGCGGGCGCATCGAAGCCGCTCGCCGCGTCGTCGAGTCGACACTCGCCTCCCACGCCATCGTCTACGGCGTGACGACCGGGTTCGGCAGCCTGGCGAACGTGCACCTCGAGCCGGAGGATGCGCAGGCGCTGCAGCATTCGCTCCTGCGCTCCCACGCCGTCGCGGTCGGTCCGCCGCTCTCCGAATGGGAGACCCGCGCGATGCTCCTGCTTCGCGCCCACGTCCTGGCGCTCGGGCACTCGGGCGTTCGCCCCGAGATCGTCGAACGCCTGATCCTGTTCCTCAACGAGAGCGTCCTGCCGGTCGTCCCGCAGCAGGGATCCCTCGGCGCGTCGGGCGACCTGGCGCCGCTGGCGCACCTCGCGCTGCCGCTCGTCGGCGAGGGCGAGGTGTCCTTCGAAGGCGATCACATCTCGGGCCAGATGGCGCTCGAGCGCCTCGGCCTCGAACCCCTGACCCTGGAGGCGAAGGAGGGCCTGGCGCTGATCAACGGGACGCAGGGGATGCTCGCGATCGGGGTCCTGGCGGCCGACCGCGCCCGGCACCTGGCGAAGGCCGTGGACATCGCCGCCGCGATGACCGTCGAGGCGATCCTGGGGACCGACGCCGCCTTCGACGAACGGATCATGCGGCTCCGTCCTCATCCCGGACAGGCGGCGTCGGCATCGAACCTCAGAAGGCTCCTCGCCGGCAGCGGGATCCTCGCCTCCCACCACGAGGGCTCGCACCTCGTCCAGGACGCGTACTCGATCCGCTGCGCGCCGCAGGTCCATGGCGCGTTCCGGGACACCCTCGACCACGCGTGCTCCGTCCTGGAGACCGAGATGGGTTCGGTCTCCGACAACCCGTTGATCATCCCGGAGGACGACGGGGTGCTCTCCGGTGGGAACTTCCACGGCCAGCCCGTCTCCGTGGCGATGGACGCCCTGGCTCTCGCGACGGTCGGCCTCGCGGGGATCGCCGAACGCCGCCTCTACCGTCTGCTGGATCCCGCGCAGAACAACGGCCTGCCGGCGTTCCTGGTCGAACGCTCCGGCGTGAACTCGGGGTTCATGATCGTGCAGTACACGGCCGCGTCGCTGGTCTCCGAATCGAAGAGCCTCGCCCATCCGGCGTCGATCGATTCGATCACGTCCTCGGCCGGCCAGGAGGACCACGTCAGCATGGGGATGATCGCTGCGCGTCACGCGCGCGACGTCATCTCGAACGCTGAGGTCGTGGTCGCCCTGGAGGCGTTGGCAGCGGCGCAGGCGCTCGACATCCGCGAACAGCTGACCGGCGCGCGGGCGGCGGAGGGAACGGGAGCGGCACGCGCCGCGATCCGCGTCGCGATCCCGTTCCTGGACGAGGATCGGTCGCTGAAGCCCGACGTCGACGAGGCGATAGAGCTGATCGGATCCGGCGCCCTGATCGAAGCCGTCGAAGCGGCCGTCGGCCCCCTCGACCGCTGACGGGATCGCTCAGCCCGACGGCTTCAGCTCGATCGTGAAGCTCACGTCGTACGGATACGTCACCCCGTAGGTGCCGCTGGCTTCGGCGCGGAAGGTGCCGTCGTCCTGCTTGGTGATCGCGCTGAGCGCCTGGCCGACCGGAGGGAGCAGCGGGTCTGCAAGCGCCCCGATCTTCCCGGGCTCGCCGGCGCCCGGACAGGGCGTCACGTCAGGCGGCGTGAACCCGATGCGCCCGAGCTCGAGGCTCACGGCATCCCCATGATGGGTGCCGGTCAGCGTCACTCCTCCCCCGGTGGAAGACCGGCATCACTCTTCACCCCATCGCCGTTGGAAGAGCAAGTGGTCGACCGCCCACGTAGACTCGGCCGGTTCGGCTCGAGGGGAGGTTCACGCGATGAAACCGTCGCTCGCGACGAGGATGGCCGCGGAGGTCGTCGGCACGTTCGGGTTCTTCTTCCTGGGCTTCATGGGCATCGCGGTGTCCGTCGTGGTCCCGACCGCGATCGGCAGTGGCGGCGTGGCGGCGGGCTTCGGCCTCGGCCTGGCGCTCATGATCTTCGCGCTGGGACACATCTCGGGCGGGCACTTCAACCCCGCCGTGACACTCGGGCTCGCCGTCGGGCGGCAGTTCCGATGGGTCGAGCTGCCGGCCTATTGGCTCGCGCAGCTCGTCGGCGGGCTCGCCGCCGCCGGGCTCGTCCGAGGGCTGTTCGACGCGAGGGTCGGCGACGCCCTGGTGACCCAGCCGAGTCCGAAGGTCTCCGACGGCGTGGCGGTCACCCTGGAACTGCTGGCGACCTTCCTGTTCCTCATGGTGATCCAGGCGGTGGCCACGGACAAGAAGGCTCCGTGGAACGGTGTCTTCGCGCCCGCCGCGATCGGGATGTTCATCTTCACGGCGGCGACCGTCATCGGACCGATCAGCGGTGGGTCCTTCAACCCGGCGCGCTCTATCGCGCCCGCGATCGTCGCGAGCGACTACACGAACCTGTGGATCTACATCGTGGGACCGCTCGCGGGCGGGCTGATCGGGGGCGTGCTCTACATGGTGTTCCGGCGGTCCGAGGACGTTCCCTCGTAGCGCTCGGGGGCTCGGCTACCAGACCCGTAGGCGCGTGGGCGTGATCCGGATCGCGTGCGGGTAATCGGCGGCGAAGCCTTCGTTCGTCCAGCCGTACGAGTCGATGCGCGGTCCGTACTTCTCGACGTACTCGGGGACCTCGTTCGCCGGCGGCGCGTCGGCGACGACCTCGGCGATGCCTTCGAAGATCACGTTGTCGCCGCCCACCCGGTTGCCTTCGAGGTGCAGGGATACCCTCGGGTTCGCCGCGATGTTCCGCAGCTTCTTCGCATCCGCCCTGCTGTAGACGAGGAACGAGTCTCCCTCCCAGAGGAACCAGACCGGCGTCGCCTGCGGCTGGCCGTCGTCACCCACGGTCGCGAGCCAGGCGATCAGGTCCGCACGCAGCCGCTCCTGCGCGTGCGCGTGCTTCGGGTCCGCGGTATCGAGCATCGTTGCCATCTCCCTCATCCTCTCAGGTCGAGGGGCTCACCAACCGGCCCGAGAGCCAGACCTGCGAGACGGGATCGTGCCCGGGGCGGTACGGAACCATGGCTGGATCCTCGACGTCCAGCACGACGAAGTCCGCGCGCTTGCCCGGCTCGAGCGAACCGAGGCGGTCGTCCATGCCCAGGACGAACGCCGGGTTGAGGGTCGCGGCCGTGATCGCCGCGAGCGGAGCCAGCCGGTAGAGCGCCGACGAGACGGCCAGCACCTCGGGCATCGAACAACACGGCGACGTGCCGGGGTTGAAGTCGGTGGCGATCGCGATCGCGGCGCCGGCGGCAAGGAGGTCCTCGACCGGCGGCCGCTCGGCGTGGATGAACAGCGTCGAGACCGGCAGCAGGACCGCGATCGTGGTCCCGGAACCGAGCGCCGTCACGCCGTCCCGCCCGGCGTTGTTCAGATGGTCGGCGCTGCGTGCGCCGAGCCGCGCCGCCGCCTCCGCCGAGCGGGACGGTCCCAACTGGTCCGTGTGAGCGCGCAGCCGGAGCCCGTGCTCGTGCGCCGCGGCGGCGACCTGGCGCAGGTCGTCGACGGAGAACGCGATGTCCTCCACGTAGACGTCCACAGCGTCTGCGAGCCCCTCCGCCGTGGCGGCGGGGATCAGGTCGCGGCACACGGTCTCGACCCACGCGCTCCGCTCCCAACCGTCCGGCACGGCGTGGCACGCGAGGAGCGTCGTGCTCACGGTCTGCGGGACCCGCTCCGCAAGGGTTCGGGCCAGGCGGAGCTGGCGCAGCTCGGCGTCGACCGAGAGCCCATAGCCGGACTTCATCTCGAAAGCCGTCGTCCCGTGCGCGAGCATCTCGCGGGCGAGGGGCAGGCAGAAGTCGACGACCTCGTCGTCCGAGGCCGCCGCCAGGAGGCGCGCGCTCCGGAAGATCCCTCCGCCGCCCCCCTGCAGGTCCCGGTACGACTTGCCCGTGAGCCGGGCTTCGAACTCGTCCGCCCGCCAGCCGAAGAACGGCAGGTGCGTATGACAGTCGACGAACCCCGGCACGACCGCGCCGCGCGCGTGCACCTCCACGCCGTCGGCCGGGCGTTCGGCGTCTGGGAATCCCCACGCCGGTCCCGCGTAGGTCAGGACGCCGTCGCGCCACGCGAGCACGGCATCCTCGGTCACCTCGGGTCTCGCGAGATCGGTCGAACGCTTGGGCGCCGCCCCGGTCGCGGTCACGAGCCGGGGTGTGTGGAGCACCCCGCTGGACACGGGATCGTTCCGGTCGCGTTCGTCCGCCGCGCTCGGGTCGGTTCGCATGGCGTCCGTGGCTAGACTCCTTTCGCCGATGGGCGATGATGTCGGGGACGTGACCGTAGCAAGGCTGCACGCGGAGCAACCACGTTTCGACTGGGTCGGCGCATACTGGCTCGAGGGTGACGAACCGGTCCTCGCGCCGACCGTCCAGGCCGCGGCGGCGGAGATCGCCGCCTCGTTCGAATCCGCAGCCCCGTCGGCCGCCGGCTGACCGGATCGACGAGGTGCGGATCGTCGAAGCCGCGGTCTTCGGCTCGACACCCCAGCGGACGTGGGAGGTGCTGTCCGACTGGGAGCGCCAGGCGTCGTGGATGCCGGACGTCGCGTGGATCCGCGTCCGCGGAGCGGATCGCGGGGAGGGCGCGATCCTGGAGGTTCGAACCAGGGTCTTCGGGATCCCCACCCTGACCGACGAGGTGGCCGTTACGGCCTGGGACCCGCCACGACGGCTCGCGGTGGAGCACCGCGGTCCGGTGAAGGGCTCCGGTGGATGGAGGCTCGAACCGTTCGGCGCCGGCACGCGGTTCACATGGACGGAGGAACTCCGGTTGCCGTTCGGACCGCTCGGCGAGCTCGCGCTGCGTGCGTACGGACCGGTGCAGCGCGCGTTGCTTCGTCGCTCGATCCGGAACCTCAGGGCGCTCTGCGAAGCGCCGTCAAGATAGTAAAGCCAGCTTACGGGATGCCGCCCGCGAAGGGCTCGTGCGCCTGGGATACCCTGAGGTCGTGCTGATCGACCGCCACATGCCGGAGTTCGACGTGTTCGAACGTCACGCGATCGTCGTCGACGCCCCGGCGGACGCGACCTATGCCGCGGCTCGGGACGTCGACCTGGCGGGCTCGGCGGTCGTGAAGACGCTGTTCGCGGTCAGGGCGGTGCCCGCGACCGTCCGGCACCCGCGAACGGCCATGCGGCGCGCAGGTCGGTCGATGTACCTGGACGACCTGGCGCGCAGAGGGTTCGTCTGGCTGGAGGACGCGCCGCCGCACGAGCTCGTGCTCGGCGTGGTCGGCGCCTTCTGGCGGCCGCGCGCCAGCATCCGTCGCGTCGCGGCCGATGAGTTCGACGCGTTCGACGAACCCGGCTACGCGAAGGCCGTCTGGAACTTCCGGGTGATCGCGGACGGCGACGCACGGTCGTTCCTCTCGACGGAGACCCGGGTGCTCGTGCCCGACGAGGCGTCGCGGAAGAAGTTCGTCCTGTACTGGGCGATGGTCGGGCCGTTCAGCGCGCGGATCCGGACGCGAGCGCTCGCGCAGATCGCGGCCCGAGCATCGCCCTGAGCGCCGTCAGCCGTCCTCGTTCCGGTCGATGGCCGCGTCGACTTCCGCGACGTAGCGACCAGCGCCGCAGGCGGCCAGCAGCCCCCTCGCCGCCTCGAGGGAGGGGAGTGGATCCTCGCCCAGATCGCGCAGCGCCCGGGCAAGGTCGATAGAGCAGCGACCCTGGTCGATCGGCTGTCGGCGCAGCGTGAACCCAGCCACCGCCTCGCGGAGCGCGCCCACGGCGGCCTCGGGGTCATCGGACAGGACCCCTTCGGCCCACCGCGCGAAGGGCCTGGCAGCGGCGCGATCGTCCGCGAGGTGGCGCAGGCGCCCGGCGACCTCGACGGCGTCGCCTGCCCGACCGGCCGCGAGCGCGGCTCGGACGGCCTCGATCAGGAGGTATTCGAGTTCGACCCCCGCCTCGAACGAGGTGAAGACGCCCTCGGCGGCGCCGTCGACGAGGACCTGCGTCGCACGCTCGGCTTCGCCGAGGGCCGAGGCGATCGCTCCCTCGACGATCGGTCGGCGGACGGATGGGAACGTGGTCTTCGCGGCGCCTTCGGCTCCGAGCCGCGCCGCGTCGTCGATGTCCCCCCGCACCGATGCCACCCATGCCTGCATCAGCAGGATCGGCCCCTCGAACGGCAGGTCGTTGCGCCGGGCGATCTCGAGCTGTTCGCGAAGCGCTTCCTCCGCCCGGTCGAGCCGGCCGCGCTGGAAGGAGAACCACGCGACGCTGTCGAGCGTGCGTTCGAGCCTGAGCTCTCGACCTCCCTTGCGGCCGAGGTCGGCGGCGTCCGCGATCAGCGCGTCGACGCGATCGGGCTCGGGGACCTCCTGGTGGCTGTTCAGCGCGTCCGCGAGGAGCCCGAACGCCATCAGCTCGGCTTCGACATCGCCCAGCTCGCGCGAGAGCGTCTCGGCCTCTTCGAGGACGGGGATCCCCTCGAGCGCCCGCCCCGAGTTGACCAGGATCGTGCCGAGGAAGGTGAGCCCCTGCGCGAGCGTCGCCCGGTCGCTCGCCGCGCGCGCCATCTCGACGCCGCGCCGACAGGCCGCCGATCCATCCTGCCCGCGGAGGAACGCGATCGACGCGCCCTGAACCACGAGCGCGAACGCCAGGTCCGGGCCGTCGCCGAACGGCTCGAGCCTGGCCACGGCGCGGTCGATCACGTCCATCAGCTCGTCGCCACGGCCCGCGTACCAACCGGCGAACACGGACTTGGCCTCGAGGCGTCCCAGGTCCGCCTCGGCGCCCTCGACCAGACGGAGGGTCGCCGCCTCCCGGTACGCCTCGTCCGCCCCCGCGAGCTTGCCTGCCGGGAAGCGGATATCGCCGAGCCGCTCGAGGAGCGCCGCCAGCTCGGCCTGCGGCGCAGGCAGGCCGCGGGCGGCGTCCACGGCATGCTCGTACCAGCGGATCGCCTCGGTCAGGTCCTTCACCCGCTCGGCGCGATCGCCGGCCGTGACCGCCCACCGGAGCGTCGCCCGATCGGCAGCGTCACGCCGCGGGCTAGTCTCGCCCAGCTCCGCGAGGTACCGGCACGCCTCGACGTGATGGGTCGCGATCAACTCCGCGAACTCCTCCGCGCGGCTGCCGGTCGTGCGTTCGGCCCAGTCGGCCACGTGAGCGTGCTTCCCGGCTCGTTCGCCCTTCGGGAGCGATCCGTACGCCACGTCACGGATCAGCGCGTGCCGGAAGCCGAACTCCACGTCGCCGGCGAACGCCGCGGGCTCGCGCGGCACCACGAGCTCCTTGACCCGGAGGCGGCCGACCAGGGCGCGCACGGCGTCGGCTTCCTGCCCGGAGAGCGATGCGACGGCACCGACCCAGAACGCGCGACCGATCACGGAGGCGTCCTGCAGGATCCGCTTCTCCTCCGCTGGAAGCCCGTCGACCCGGGATGCGATCACGCCCTGGACGGACCGTGGGAGCTCGACCCGCGAGGCGGCGACGGCTAACTCCCAAGACCCGGTCCCGCTGGCCCGCAGGCCGCCCTGGTCGATCAACGCTCGCACGATCTCCTCGGTGAACAGCGGGTTGCCCTCGGTGCGATCGAGCACGAGCGCCCGAAGTTCGTCGGGTGCGTGGCCGCCGAGGAGGCCATCCAGCATCTCGGCGCTCTGCTCGCTCGTCAACGGGTCGACGTACGCCGCCGCGTAGTTGCGCTTCCCCCCGCCCCACCGGGGATGCGATTCGAGCAACTCCGGCCGCGCCAGCGTCAGCGCGAGGATCGGCCCCTGCCCCCAGTCCGCGAGGTAGTCGAGGAAGTCCAGGAGACCGTCATCGGCCCAGTGGATGTCCTCAAGGAGCAGGACCAGCGGTCGGCGGTCGGCGTCGCGTTCGAGCGTGCGCCGCCACGCGTCGAACAGATCCTCCCTGCTGAACGCCCGCTCCGGCGCGCGGCCCGTGAGCGCCAGGAGGTGCGGCGCGAACGTTCCGTCGCCGAACAGCGTCGTGACGGCGGCCTCCACCTTCGCCGTGGCGACCTCCGCTGGATCGTCGTCGCGCAGACCGAACCGTTCCTTCATCGCGTCCGCGAACGCCGAATACGAGACGTTCCCGTAGGGGAGGCACCGTCCGCGCATCCATGCGGGCGGCTGCGGGAGTCCGTCGACGTACTTCAGCAGCTCCCAGGCGAGGCGGGACTTCCCGACGCCCGCCGGTCCAATCACCGTCATCAGCGCCGGCCTGCCGGTCGAGGCGACCCGGTGGAACGCCTGCTTCAGGCCAGCGAGCTCCTCGTCACGGCCAGCGAGTGGGGCCTCCAGGCCGAGCCGGCGCTCACCCTGGATCGTCCGGACGCCGGTCGCCACCCATGCCGGAAGCGCTTCGGACTTGCCCCTCAGCGTGAGCGGCGGAAGCTCGCGGTACTCGATCGTGCCGTTCGTGGCCGCGTACACAGCGGGACCGACGACGACGCTCCCGGGCTCCGCGTTGGTCTGGAGGCGGGCGGCGGTGTTCGCCGCGTCGCCCGTGACCATCCGGTCGGGCAGGTCCGGGGTGCGTTCGAGGTTCACCATCACCTCGCCGGCCTCGACACCGATCCGCAGGTCGAGCGCCTGGCGTCGTGTGTCGAAGGCCTCCCGGTTCAGCGCCGCCAGCGCCGCCTGCATCTCGAGAGCCGCCCGGACCGCGCGCTCCGGGTCGTCCTCGTGGGCCGACGGGACGCCGAACAGCGCCAGGATCGCGTCACCCATGATCTTGTCGACGGTCCCACCGAAGCGTTCGATCTCCTGCGACAGGCGGGAAAAGGTCCCGGAGATCAGCGCCTGCACGACCTCCGGGTCCTCGCGCTCTCCGAGGGCCGTCGAGCCGACCACGTCGGCGAACAGCAGCGCAACGAACTTCCGCTCGCGCCGGACGTCGGGAGCCGATCCGAGGGCGCTAGCACACGACATGCAGAAACGCGCCTGTTCCGGGTTCTCGGCGCCGCACGCGCGGCAGGTGGTCGTCACTCGATGGAGGGCGATCGGGGGGCAACGCCCTCGCGGGCGTTGCCCGCGTTCGCGTCCACGAGGTAGAGCGCCGCGCCGCAGTCAGTCAGGAGCCTCCGGGCGCGTTCGACCGTCGGCGCCGGATCATCCCCCAGCGCGCGTTGGACCTCCGCCAGGGCGAGCAGCACGCGGGCCTCGTCGATCGGCTGCTGTCGTTCGGTGAACCCCGCGATCGATCGGTCGAACGCCGCGCGAGCCTCGGCGGGATCCGTTGCGACGAGACCCTCGGCCCAGAGCGCGACCGGCTCGACCGGGGCGCGCAGGTCGGCGATCCGCCGGATCCGTTCGGCCAGCGGCCGGGCCTCGTCGATCCTGCCCAGCTCGGTGAGCACGACCACCGCTTCGACGAACAGCCGCTCCCACAGGTCCAGCGCGGGGCCCGCGGGGGCACCCGCGGCGACGGTCGTCAGGATGTCGGCCGCCCGCTCGATGTCGCCGTGGGCCTTCGCCAACCCCGCCTCGACGATGGGGCCGACCAGCTTGCCGAACGTGGCCACGACGAGCGGACCGGCCTCGGCCAGGACGGCTTCTGCCCGATCGAGGTCGCCGCGCACCAGCGCGACCCAAGCCAGACGCCTGGTCGCCTCGGCGACGAACCCCTCTGCGCCGGCGCCCGCCCACTCCTGGGTGGTCCGCAGGTATCCTTCGGCGTCGTCGAGCCGGCCGTGCACCATCGCGAAGATCGCGGCGCCGTCCAGCGTGTACAGCGCGTCGCCGTACCGGCCCGACTTCCGAGCCAGGTCGAGCGATTCGGCCATCATGGCGTCCACCCGGGGGAGGTCCAGGTGCGGGGCGCCGTCGTGCAGGACGATGGCCGTCATGCCCTTCGCCCGGAGGAACACGGCGACGTCGCCCGTCTGCCTCGCCAACGAGTCGAGCTCGTCGACGAAGACCTCCGCCTCCTCCCAGCGACCGACGAATGCGAGCTCCATCGTCAGGAAGACCTGCGCCAGCGAGATCGTGTGGATCACGTGGCGCCCCGCCCCCGGCTCCGCGGCGCGCGCCATCGCCAGTGCCCGCCGCAGGTGGGGCTCGGCGGCTTCGAGCTGCTCGTTGATCGCCACGCCGATGCTCATGAACGTCAGCACGAACGCCAGGTCCGGGCCGTCGCCGAGAGGCTCCAGGAGCGCGAATGCCTGCGCCATCAGGCCCATCGCTTCCGCGTCGCGACCGTTCTGGAACGCGATCGTGCCGAGGAGGGTCATCAGCCGGCCGGCATCGGCCTCGTTGCCGGCCGCCTCCTGGAGCGCGAGTGCCTCCCTGCAGTTCGTCTCGCACTCGGCCACCAGTCCGGCGCTCGCCTGGGTCCAGCCGAGGGTCTCCAGCAGCTCGGCGAGGTCCCCCGGGGGGAGGCCGAGCGTGCGGCCCGCTTCGACGGCGGTCGAGTACCAACGGACCGCCTCCGACGTCTCCTTCAGCCCTTCGGCGCGTTCGGCCGCAACGCGCGCCCACCGCAGGGTGGCTCGGTCCGCCTCCTCGCGCTCGGCGGCGGTTCCGCTCATCTCGATCAGGAGTCGGCGGCGCTCCGCGTGATGCGTGGCGAGGGGTTCGGCGAACTCTTCCTCGCGTCCGGCGGCGACGTCCTCGATCCACGCGGCGACGCGACCGTGCTTCACCGCGCGATCCGCCTTCGGCAGCGACTCGTACGCCACGTCGCGGATCAGCACGTGGCGGAACCCGAACTCGGGATCGCCGGCGAACGCCGACGGCTCGCGGGGGACGAGGAGCTCCTTCACCCGGAGCCGGCCGAGGAGGCCCCGGGCGGCCTCGCGGTCCGCGCCGGTGAGGTGCATCAGCGCGCCGAGCCAGAAGAAGCGACCGATGACGGCCGCGTCCTGGAGCGCCCGCTTCTCCTCGTTCGGCAGGCCGTCGAGGCGGGAGGCGATCACGCCCTGCACGGACCTGGGGAGCTCGACGTCGTCGATCGACGCCGCCAGCTCCCACGTCTCGGCCTGTTGCGCACGCAGGATCCCACGGTCGATCAGCGACCGGACGATCTCCTCGGTGAACAGCGGGTTGCCCTCGCTGCGCTCAAGGACCAGGCGCCGGAGGTCGTCGGGGGCCGCGGCGCCGAGCAGCGCCGTGAGCATCTCCTCGTTCTGCTCCTCGGTCAGCGGGTCGATGTAGAGGTTGGCGTGGTTCCGCTTCCCACCGCCCCACCCCGGGCGTACGTCGAGCAGCTCCGGGCGGGCCAGGGTCAATACCAGGATCGTCCCCTGTCCCCAGTCGGCGAGGTGATCGAGGAAGTCGAGCAGGCCCTCATCGGCCCAGTGGATGTCCTCGAGCAGCAGCACCAGCGGCCGTCGTTCGGCGTCGCGTTCGAGGAACCGGCGCCACGCATCGAACAGGTCCTCGCGGAGGAACGCCCGGTCGGCGCTGCCCCCGACGAGCGCGTCGATCTCGTCGACGAACGTCGGCTCGCCGAACACCTCCGCCGTCGCCGCCTCCACCTTCGCGCGGACCGATCCCGGCGGGTCGTCCTCGCGGACGTCGCACCGGGCCCGCATCGCCTCGCGGAGGGCGGAGTACGACCGGTTCCCGTACGCGAAGCACCGGCCGCGCATCCAGCTCGGCGGGACCGGAAGCCCGTCGACGAACTTCGACAGCTCCCAGGCGAGCCGGGACTTCCCGACCCCCGCCGGCCCGATCACCGTCAACATCGACGGACGGCCCGTGGTTGCGGCGCGTTGGTACGCCTGCTTGAGCGAAGCGAGCTCGTCGTCGCGCCCGACCAGCACGGCCTCGAGGCCGAGGCGCACTCGTTCGCCGTGACGCGTGGTGACGGCGACGGCGACCCACGCCGGCAACGCTTCGGACTTCCCCTTGAGCACGAGCGGCGGCAGTTCGCGGTACTCGATCACGTCGCTCGTCGCCGCGTACGCCGCGGGGCCGACCACGACCGAGCCGGGCTCCGCGGAGGTCTGGAGCCGGGCGGCCGTGTTCGCCGCGTCGCCGGTGACCATCCGGTCGGGCAGGTCGGGCGCACGCTCTAGGTTCACCATGACCTCGCCGGCCTCGACGCCGATCCGCATCCCCAGGGCGGTCCGACCCTCGCGCTCGGCGTCGTGGTTCATCGTCACCATGACCGATTGCATCTCGAGGGCCGCGCGGACCGCGCGCTCCGGGTCGTCCTCGTGCGCCGCCGGGACGCCGAACAACGCGAGGATCGCGTCGCCCATGATCTTGTCGACCGTCCCGCCGAAGCGCTCGATCTCCTCGCTGAGCCGGGAGAACGTGCGCGAGATCAGTCCCTGGACGACCTCCGGGTCCTCGCGCTCGCCGAGCGCCGTGGAGCCGACGAGGTCGGCGAAGAGCAGGGCGACGAACTTCCGTTCGCGCGCCGGCGCCACGACGTCACCCAGGCGGGCGCCGCACGATGCGCAGAAGCGGGATCCCTCGGCGACCTGCTCACCGCAGGACGGACATGCGGACACGGTTCCCCCCTCGACCCGGTTCGCGGGAATGCTCGCAGGCGCGCCCCGCGCCCGCAAGCTCGTACCAGGTGCGGATGTCACCGGCCGCGCGCCGCATCCGTGATCGGCGCCGAACCGGGTAGCATTCGCGGCATGACCTACGACGAGCGGGTGGCCGCGTTCAAGGCGCACATCGACAGCGGCGGCAAGGTCGAAGCCGGCGACTGGATGCCCGACGAGTACCGCCTCGCTGCGATCAAGTTCATCGAGATGCATGCGAACTCCGAGGTGATGGGCGCGCTGCCCGAGGGCACGTGGATCCCGAAGGCGCCGTCACTCAAGCGCAAGCTGTCGCTCACCTCGAAGGTCCAGGACGAGGTCGGCCACGGCCAGATCCTCTACCGGGTCGCCGAGGACCTCGGCAAGTCACGCGAGGCGATGTTCGACGACCTGGTGAACGGGCGGACGAAGTTCCACAACGTGTTCCACTACCCGGCCGAGACGTGGGGCGACGTCGCCTACATCGGCTGGCTGATCGACGGCGCCGCGATCGTGAACCAGCGCGCGCTGCTCGATTCGTCGTACCTCCCGTACGTGCGCGCGATGCGGCGGATCTGCGCCGAGGAGTCGTTGCACCTGCGTCACGGCCTGGAGATGGTGCTCGAGCTCTGCAGCGGGACGCCGGCGCAGCGCGCGCTGTTCCAGGACGCCGTGAACCGGTGGTGGGAGCCGACGATGCACTTCTTCGGCCCGCCGTCGAAGAAGAAGGACATGCTCCTGTACTGGGGGATCAAGACGCGGTCGAACGAGAGCCTGCGTCAGGAGTTCTTCTCCGGGTACGTGCCGAAGCTATGGGACCTGGGGATCAGCGTGCCGGATCCGGAGCTGGCCTGGGACGAGGCCATCGGTGAGTGGCGCTGGTCCGAGCCGAACTGGGACACGTTCTGGCAAGTCGTCGGCGGGAACGGCCCCATGACGACGGTCCGGCTCGCCCAGCGGAAGTCGGTCTGGGACACGCACGCCTGGATCCGCGAGGCCTTCGCCGGGATCCCTCGAGCTGCGTAGAGAGGTCCCGCATGGAGGTCTGGGACGTCCTCGGGAAGCGCCACGCCGGGGACGACTGGTCGGTGGTCGGCGCCGTGAAAGCCCCAGACGACCCGCACATGGCGCTGCTCCTCGCGCGTGAGTCGTTCTTCCGCCACAAGGAGGGCGTGGCGTTCGCGGTTCGCAAGCGGGGCGCCGCAGCCGCGGAACTCGTCGTCGATCCCGAACCCGCGGAGGTGCTCGGCGGCCTGACCGATCGTTCGTACCGCCGTCAGGAGGCCTACGCCGGGGTCGGTGCGCGCCTGCGCCGCGTCGCTCGCGAGCTGAGCGAGCGCGGCGCCACGATCGACCGCCCGCGGCCGCCCGACGCGCGGATCCGTTCGGACCTCGACGACTGACGGAGCGTCGGTGCGGTGATGCTCCACGTCCGCGGAACGGTCCTGCCGGCCGGCGTCGAACGCGACGTGTTCGTCACCGCCGACGGGCGGATCACGCTCGACCCGAACGCGCCGGGGGCCGCGGACGCCCGGACGCTCGCCTCGCGCGGCTTCGTCCTGCCGGGACTGGTGGACGCCCACGCCCACCTCGGACTGAACAGCCCCGCCGGGCCGGATGCCCCGGACGACCGGCGCGCGATGGCCAGTGCCGCCGCGCAGCTCCGGGAGGGCGTGCTGGCGGTGCGCGAGCCCGGCGGGCCGAACCGGGCATCCTCCGCGCTTGGCCCGGCCGACGGCGTCCCTCGGTTGCTGACCTCGGGCCGCTGGCTCGCCGGTCCGTCCAGGTTCATGCCCGGATTCGCACGGGAGGTGGCAACCGACGAGCTGCCCGATGCCGCGCTCGAGGAGCTCCGCGCCGGCGGCGGCGGGTGGGCGAAGGTGATCGCCGACTGGCGCGTCGGCGACGATTGGGGCGTGGTGTCGTTCGGGCCGGACAGTCTCCGGGCCGCTGCGGACGCGGTCCACGCGGCCGGTGGACGGCTGGCGGTTCACGCCATGTTCCGTCCCGCGACGGAGGCCGCGATCGACGCCGGGGCGGACTCGATCGAACACGGCACGTTCGTCGACCAGGCGATGATCGAGGCGATGGCCGCGCGCGGGACCGCGTGGACGCCGACCCTCTCGGCCGTCCGGATGGTCACCGAGGGTCGTCAGCGACTGGGTGTGCCGGAGGAGGTCCGGGCGGCGCTGGCCGACGGGGTCCGGCGCCTCCCTCCGGTGCTCCGCGCGGCGGCGGAGGCGGGCGTGCCGGTGCTCTCGGGGACCGACGCGGCGATCCCGCACGGCATGGTTCGCCGGGAGGTCGCGGCGCTGATCGGAGCGGGCCTGCCGTCCGAGACGGCACTGGCCGGCGCCTCCTGGGCGGCGAGGACGTTCCTCGGATTGCCGTGCATCGAGGAGGGTGCGCCGGCCGACCTGCTGGTCCTCGATGCGGACCCGAGGCAGGACCGTTCGGCGCTGGACGCCCCGGCGCTCATCGTGCTGGACGGCCGCGTGATCGGCGGCCGGGGCGCTGCCTCCGATCACCGCGCGGGACCGGCACCCGTGATGCCCGGGGCCGATGCCTCGAAATGATGCCGACGTCCGCTCCCTACGGCGAAGCGGACCAGTTCCAGGAGCCGTCGTCGGTGGCCTTCTCGTACATGTTCGTCAGCCAGACGACCCCGTGCGCGCCCTTCGTATCCGCGGCCGGGTCGGGCGTCGCCGCACTGTAGTCGCCCCACCGGCAGACGGTGCCGCACCCGGTGTCGACGCCGCCGATGTGGACCGAGACGAACGGCGACTGCTTTCCTCCGCCGATGCTGGTGCTCGCGACGCGGCACGCGGCACGATACGGTCCTGCCCGCACGCGAGGAGGAGGGGATGACGCTGCACGTCCGAGGAACGGTGCTGCCCGGGGGGGTCGAACGGGACGTCGTCGTCACCGACGATGGGCGGTTCGACCTGATGGGGGAGACCGATGCTCCGACGGTCCTGGACGACTGCTTCCTGATCCCGGGCCTGGTCGACGCCCACTGCCACCTGGGCCTGTTCAGCCCGGCGGGCGACGACGCGCCCGATGACGAACGCGCCCGGGCGAGCGCCCAGATGGAGCTGGCGACCGGCGTCCTGGCGCTCCGCGAGCCCGGCGGGCCGAACCACGCCTCGACCGGCCTGGGGCCGCCGGGCCTGCCCAGGACGTTCGCCTCGGGCCGGATGCTCGCGAGCCCCGGCGGGTACGTCCGCGGGCTCGGCCGCGAGGTGCGCGCCGACGAGCTGCCGGTCGCCTGCGTCGAGGAGCTGCGGGCCGGCGGTCGCACGTGGTCGAAGGTGATCGCCGACTGGGTCGACACGGACGGCGTGTTCACGCCGAACTTCCCGTTCGACGCGCTGGCGGCCGCGGCCGACGCCGTCCACGCGGCCGGCGGGCGGATCACCGCGCACGTGACGCTGCCGGCGTCGACCGAGATGGTGATCGACGCGGGGTTCGACTGCATCGAACACGGCGACGGGATCACGGACGCGCTCGTCGAACGGCTCGCCCGCGCCGGGATGGACTGGGTCCCGACGCTCGCGATCGGCGTCAACGTGATGCCGTTCGTCCGCTCCCTGGGGGCGACCGAGGCGGAGGTCGACCGGCTGACCGGATCGATCGAGGACCTGCCGCGCGCGGTCCGGCTCGGCGCGGAGGCCGGGGTCCGGATCCTGGCGGGGACGGACTCCGGGATGCTGCCGCACGGCCAGATCGCGCTGGAGATCAGCTCGCTCGCGGCCGCCGGCCTGCCCACCGAGGATGCGCTGGCAGCGGGCTCCTGGACCGGCCGGGCCTTCCTCGGGCTCCCTGGGATCGAACACGGCGCTCCCGCGGACCTGGTCGCGTTCGCCCGCGACCCGCGCGAGGACCTGCGCGTCCTCTCCGAACCCCTGCTGATCGTGCTCGACGGCGCGATCGTCGGTGGCATCGCGGCGACGGCGCCGCGGTGACCGCACGGGTTCCGCCTCCCGCGCTCCACGTCCACGGCACGGTCCTGCCGGACGATGTCGAACGCGACGTGTTCGTCCTCGATGGGAGGTTCGCGTTCGAGCTGCCGGACGGATCCGACGCGCGGACCGTGACGTCGGGCGGATTCCTGCTGCCGGGCCTGGTCGACGCGCATGCGCACCTCGCGCTGAACAGCCCTGCCCCCGACGGGTCGCCGGCCGAAGCGACCGCGCGCGCGAGCGCGCGCCGTCAGCTCGAAGCCGGCGTGCTGGCGATCCGCGAGCCGGCGTCCCCCACGGTCCCGTCGGTCGGGATCGGACCGGAGGGCGGCCTCCCGCGCGTCCTGACCTCGGGCCGGTTCATCTCGGCGCCGGGCCGGTACTTCCCCGGCGCGGCCGTCGAGGTGGCGCCCGAGGCGCTGGCCGACGCGGCTCTCGGTCAGCTGGCATCCAGCGACGGCTGGGTGAAGCTCGTGGGCGACTGGGTGGACCCGGCCGACGGCGTGTGGAGGCCGACGTTCCCGCCGGAGGCGATGGCCGCCGCCGGGCGCGCGGTCCACGCGGCGGGCGGCCGACTCGCGGTCCACGCCGCCGACCACGACGCGATCGAGGCCGCGATCGACGCGGGGTTCGATTCGATCGAACACGGCCTGGGTGTCACGGAGCGGCAGCTCGAACGCATGGCCGCCGCGGGCATCGCGCTGACCCCGACCATGACCGCGGTGATGGGCTTCTGGACCGGACTGATCGAGATGGTGGGGTCGCCCACGAGCGAGGTCGAACGCGCTGCCCGCGCCGTCGAGCGCCATCCCGCGATGGTCCGGGCCGCCGCCGAAGCCGGTGTGCGGCTGCTCGCCGGAACCGACAGCGGCGTGGTTCCCCACGGGGCGATCGCTGGCGAGATCGAACGGCTGGCTGCGGCCGGCGCCTCGCCGTCCACGGCGCTCGGCGCCGGCTCGTGGGACGCCCGGGCGTTCCTTCGGCTCGCGGGGATCGAGGCCGGCGCGCCCGCGGACCTGGTTGCGTTCGATGCCGATCCACGCGACGACCTCGGTGCGCTCCGCCGGCCGTCGCTGATCGTCCTGGCGGGGACGGTCGTGGCCGGTGGCGGGGCTAGCATGGGGGCATGACCCCTGCTCCCGAGGACCCGCGCCGGACGCTCCTCCTGGCGCTCGCCGACGACGAACTGATCATCGGTCACCGCCATTCGGAGTGGACCGGCTGGGCCCCGCACCTCGAAGAGGACCTGGCCTTCTCCTCGATCGCCCAGGACGAGATGGCGCACGCGCGCCTGCTCTACCGGCTCGTCGGCGAGACGTGGCCGGACGCCGGTGACGAGGACCGGCTCGCGCTCGGCCGTGAGCCGTCCGGGTATCGCAACGCCGTGATCTGCGAACGACCGAACGGCGATTGGGGCTACACGATCGCGCGCCAGTACCTGTACGACCGCGCGGACGCGGTTCGGCTGGAGGCGCTGGCGTCGTCGTCGTGGACCGGGCTGGCCGACCTGGTTCGGCTGATGCAGCTCGAGGAGGCGTACCACCTGGATCACGCCGAGACGTGGGTGCACCGGCTGGCCGGGGGCCCGGTGACCGCACGGCAGCGCCTGGCCGACGGGCTCCAGGCGGCGTTGCCCGAGGCGTTGGCACTGTTCGAACCGCTGCCGTGCGAACCGGACCTGCGGGCCGACGGCACCATGTCTCGGTCGAACGAGGACCAACTCGCGACATGGCTGGCCGAGCTCGGTTCCTCGCTCGAGGAACTGTCGCTCGATTACGTGCTCGAACGGCATGCCACGGTGGGCGAGATGGTCCCGACCGGCTCCGGCGAGGTCGACGAAGCCGAACCGCTGACCGTCCCCGGCGTCGCCCGCCGCGACGGCCGCTGGGTGCACGAGGGGGCGTTCGTCGGCTCCGGCGGACGGACCGGGGTGCGCTCCGAGGACTTCGGTCCCCTCTGGCAGGATCTCACGCAGATGTACCGAACCCACCCTGGCGCGCGATGGTAAAGCATGCTGACGATCTGCGAGACGTCGAAGCGCGGGTGCGCCGCGCGCTGGCCTCCGTGCACGACCCGGAGATCCCGCCGCTCTCGATCGTGGATCTGGGGATCGTCGAACGCGTCGAGGTCGCCAGAGACGAGGTCCGCGTCGAGCTGCTGCCGACGTTCGCCGGCTGCCCGGCGCTGGACGCGATCCACCACGACGTGGTGCAGGCGCTTGCGGATGTCGCGGAGGGCAGAACCCTCACCGTTCGGTTCGTCCTCACGCCGCCGTGGACCAGCGACCGCATCACCCAGACGGGCCGAGAGGCGCTACGCGCATACGGCTTGACACCGCCGTCGGGCGCAGGTCCGGTCCGCGTGACGCTCGGACGTCCGGGCGCACCGACGCGAGCCGTCGCGTGTCCGTTCTGCGGGAGCGAGGACACGGTGCTCGAGAGCGCGTTCGGGCCGACGCTCTGTCGCTCGACGCACTTCTGCAACGCGTGCCGGAACCCGTTCGAGGCGTTCAAGCCGAAGCTCCCCGTCACCTGAGGTCGGGCAGCTCGCGAGCGCCCCCTTGGTATGCCCCGGCCACCTGGGTAGCTGAAGCTTCCCGCGCATGCCGCGCGAGGATGGGGGGCCATCAACCGGTCCGGCGGTCACTGCCGGAACCGTGATCGACCGAGGCGCGGTGCATCTCCGCTCGCATGGCGTTCCAGGCCGGCAGCCACGCAACGCTCGCGGAGAGCCGCTCGCCGGCAGCGATCAGGTCGCGCACGATCCGGTCGCGCCGTTCGGCGTCGACACGGGAGGTCGGGACGCACACGGTGAGCGCCGCGACGACGGCGTCGTTCGCGCCGCGCACGGGCACCGCGGCGGTGAACAGCCCCGCGGCGGTCTCCTGGTCGTTCACGGCGTAACCGCGTTCGCGCACGGTCGCCAGGATCTCCAGGAGCTCCTGGACGCCCCGCAGGCGCCGTCCCGTGGGCGTGACGAGGGTTCGACCCGCGTACTGCGCCGCGACGACCGTCGGCGCCCGGTCGGCCAGGATCGCGCGACCGCTCGCCGAGGCGAACGCCGGCGTCCGGCTGCCCACGCGCGTCACGAGGCGCACCGGCTGCGAGGTCTCCTCGAGCGCCACGTACATCGAATCCTCGCCGTCGAGGACCGCGAGGCACACCGTTTCGTCGTGCCGCGTCAGGAGGTCCGCGGAGACGCTCCGGAACGCGGTCACGATCGGCAGCTCAGCCGACCGCGCCGTGAGCCCGATCGCGCGGATCCCCATGTCGAACCGCCCGTCCGGGCGCCGGACGAGCCAGTCGCGCTCGACGAGCACGGCACAGATCCGATGCAGGGAGCTCTTCGGCGTGGACAGCGCGGACGCGAGGTCGGACAGCGACATCGGACCGGTCCCGGCCAGCGCGTCGAGCACGGACAGCGCCGTGTGGACGCCCGGCGAGCCCGTCCGGACCGGTTCCGCCCCCTGGTCCGCAGCCGGTTCCTCCGCGCGCGCCCTGGTCACGGCCCGGCCCGCCTCCGTTTCGTACGTGGAACGGCATCCCTCATGGCGAACGGAGTCTGCAGCGAGGTGTCCGCCGTGTCAAACCGGCGATCCAGCCGGTGCGCGCCATCCATCGGAGCGGTGCGAACCGTATACCTGGTCGTTTGACGGATCGCGATCGGGCGTGATACGACCGCGCATCGACCGGCGATCTGCCGGCGGAACGCCCTGGCCGAGCGTCGGGGAGGGCGGTGCGAGGAGGGGGCAAGGGATGGACAGGAACCAGGAACGGCTCGATGACATCCGGCGTGGGCGTTCGGAGGTCGAGAACCACCTGATCGACGAGCTCCGCGCCGGGAAGATCTCGCGCCGCGAATTCTTCCGCCGGAGCACGGTCGTCGGGATGAGCATCCCGCTCGTCGCGTTCATCGCGGCGGCCTGCAGCTCGGACAACGGCGGGTCGACCGCCACGAGCGGCGCGAGCGGGACGGGAGGCGCGATCCAGAAGGGCGGGACCGCGACCGTCTCCGAGCTGGCACCCGCCGGCGACGTGAACCCGCTGACGACCGCGGACGAGGGCGGGCTCGCCACGCTCGGGCAGGCCGGCCAGTACCTGACGTGGTCGAACAGGAACCTCGAGCTCGAGCCGGTCCTCGCGGAGAGCTGGACGCCGAACTCCGACGCGTCGGTGTGGACGTTCACGATCCGCCAGGGCGTGACGTTCAACGACGGCACGCCGCTCACGGCGGACGACGTCGCGACGTCGCTGAAGGCGCAGTGCGATCCGAACAACAAGGGCGCGGCGCTCTCCGCCTTCGTCGGGGTGCTGGAGCCGGACGGCGTGACCGCGACGGACGCGAGCACCGTGACGTTCGAGATGGTGGCGCCGAACGGGAACTTCCCCTACATCGTCAGCTCGGACAACTACAACACGATCATCCTGCCGAAGTCGTACGACTACGCGGGCAAGTACACGGACACGTTCATCGGGACGGGGCCGTGGAAGATGCAGAGCTTCAACAGCCAGACCGGGGTGGAGTTCGTGAAGAACCCCAGCTACTGGCAGGAGGGTTTCCCGCTCCTGGACGGCTACTCGCTGAAGTACTACGCGGACCAGCAGCCGCAGATCCTCGCCCTGCAGAGCGGGACGATCGACATCATCAGCCAGTTCTCGGCCTCGACCGGACAGGCGCTGCTGACCGGCGGCAACGCGGTGAAGATCATCGCGGTGAAGTCGACCGCGCACCGCCAGGTCCACATGCGGACGGACCAGGCGCCGTTCGACAAGAAGGAGATCCGGCAAGCCCTCGCGCTGACGATGAACCGGCCCGAGCTGATCGCGGGCCTCCTGAACGGCCAGGCGGTCCTGGGGAACGACTCGCCGTTCGCGCCGCAGTACCCCTCGACCGACACCTCGGTCCCGCAGCGGGCGCAGGACCTGACGACGGCGCAGAACCTGATGTCGCAGGCGGGCGTGCCGAACGGCTTCGACGTGACGCTGTACACATGGAACGGGTTCGAGATCCCACAGCTCGCACAGCTGGTCCAGGAGGCGGCGAAGGCGATCAAGATCAACATCAAGCTGCAGGTCGACGACCCCGGCACGTACTACGGCAAGTACTGGCTCGACTCGCCGATCGGGATCACGGACTACGGGCACCGTGGCGTGCCGAACGTGGTGCTGTCCGCGCCGCTGCTGTCCACCGGAACGTGGAACGCCGCGCACTTCGCGAACTCCCAGTACGACGCGCTCGTGAAGACCTACGTCGCCGCGCTCGACGTCGACGCGCAGAAGTCGGCGGCGGGGCAGATCGAGCAGCTGCTGCTGGACGAGACCCCGATCGCGTTCTTCTACTTCTACAACCACATGACGGCCACCAAGCCGACGGTCGTCGGCGTCGAGACGACCGGCATGGGGCACATCCGCCTGACGAAGACCGCGTTCCTCGCGAGCTGACGCGAGGGTTCGCCCGGACGACGGGAGGAGGGAGCGCACATGGGTCGCTTCCTCCTCCGGCGTCTCGGGCTCGCGATCCTGACGCTGTTCCTGCTGTCGATCATCGTGTTCATCGGCACCCACGTGCTCCCCGGCGACGTGGGCAAGCGCATCCTGGGGCCGTTCGCCGATCCGCGGGCCGTCGCGCAACTCGACAAGGAACTGGGGACCGACCGCCCGTTGATCGTCCAGTACGGGAGCTGGATCTCCGGCGTGTTCACCCTGAACCTCGGGAGCTCACTCGCGTTCAACCAGTCGGTGGATTCGCTCGTGTTCCCCGCGCTCGTGAACTCACTGAAGCTCGCGTTCGTCGCGTTCGTGATCGTGGTCCCGCTGGGCATCCTCGGGGGCATCGCGGCGGCGGTGAAGGTAGGACGCTTCAGGGACCGGGCGATCACGATCGGTGGCTTGGCCGGGACCGTCATCCCGGAGTTCGTGTCCGGGATCGTCCTCATCATCCTCTTCTCGATCACGTGGAAGGTCCTCCCCCCGACCGCGCAGGCGCCGCCGGGCGCGTCGCCGCTGGTCCAGCTGAAGTACCTGCTCCTTCCCGCGCTGGCGCTCTCCACCGTGCTGTTCGGGTACATCATGCGGGTAACGCGATCGGGGATGATCGAGGCACTCGACGCGGACTACACGCGGACCGCGATCCTGAAGGGGATCACGCGTCCGACGGTGATCCGGCGCCACGTGATCCGCAACGCGTTGCTCCCGACGATCGCGGTCAGCGCCACCCAGGTCGGGTACCTGTTCGGGGGGCTCGTCACGATCGAGTTGCTGTTCAACTACAACGGGATCGGACACCTGATCTACTTCGCCGCTCAGAAGAAGGACTTTCCGCTGCTGCAGGCATCGGTGATCACCGTCGGCATCATCTACCTGGTCGCCACGCTGATCGCCGACATCCTCTACTCGGTGGTCAACCCGAGGATCCGTCTCGCGGGCGGCGAATGAGCGACGATCGCGATCTGGTGACGCCCAAGATCGACGGCCCTCGGCTGGAAGGGCTCGACGAGGACGCCGCCTCCGCGCAGGTCGTGGTCGGCGAGATCGCACCCGGACTCGAGCCGGTACGGAGCGGCCGGACGGTCGCGCGCCGCGAACGGATCCGCCTGCTCATGCGGTCGCCCACGTTCGTGATCGGGTCGGTCGTGGTGCTGTTCTGGGTGACCTGCGCGATCTTCCCGCACCTGCTCGAACGCTACGACCCGATCGAGACCCACATCCTGCAGAAGTTCAAGGCGCCCTCCAGCGCCCACTGGTTCGGTACCGACGACCTGGGCCGGGACGTGTACTCGAGGGTGATCGCGGGTGCTCGCGACATCCTGATCATCGCGCCGCTCGCGACGGCGCTCGGGACCGTCGCGGGGACCGCGGTCGGGCTGCTGGCCGGGTACCGCGGCGGCTGGCTGGACGAGAGCCTGATGCGCATCGTCGACGCGTTCCTGGCGATCCCGACGGTCATCCTGGCGACGATGGTGCTCGCAGCGACCGGCTCGTCGAGCCTCGGGGTCATGGTCGTCATCGGGCTGGTCTTCACGCCGATCATCGCCCGGACCGTTCGCGCCGCGGTCCTCGGCGAACGCGAGCTGGAGTACGTGCAGGCGGCGCAGCTCCGGCACGAGCGATCGAGCTACGTGATGTTCGTGGAGATCCTGCCGAACGTGTCGGGCCCGATCCTGGTCGAGTTCACGGTCCGGATCGGCTACGCGATCTTCGCGATCGCCTCGCTGTCGTTCCTGGGGTTCGGCATCCAGCCGCCCTCCGCCGACTGGGGCCTCACGATCTCGCAGGAGTACGGATACCTCTCGGCGGGATTCTGGTGGCCGACCCTGTTCCCCGCGCTCGCGATCGCCTCGTTGGTGATCGCGGTGAACCTGATCTCCGACGCCGTCGCGCAGGTGCTCGAGCGGTGAGCGACCCCGCCACCGTCCGCGACCGGGCGTCGGTCCCGGGATCCGTGCCGGCGCTGGAGGTCGACGACGTCCGACTGAGCTTCACGGTGCGCGGCAAGGAACGCGAGGCGATCCGCGGCGTGAGCTTCCAGGTCGACGAGGGCGAGGCCTACGGCTTGGTCGGGGAGTCCGGGTGCGGGAAGTCGACGATCGCGTTCGCCGCGATGCGCTACATGGCGCGCAACGCCAGGATCACCAGTGGCTCGATCCGGCTCGCGGGCCGCGACCTGCTCTCGATGCCGGAGTCGGACCTCCGGACGCTGCGCCAGACCTCGATCTCGATGGTCTACCAGAATCCCGGGACGGCGCTGAACCCGTCGATCCGCGTGGGCGAGCAGGTCGGCGAAGTGTTCGGCATCCTGGGTGCCCCGAAGGCGGAGACCACCGACCGGGTGCGCGAGATCCTCACCAAGGTCCAGATCGCCGACCCGGCCAGCGTGATGCGCCGATATCCCCACCAACTGTCAGGCGGCATGCAGCAGCGCGTCGTGATCGCGATGTCCCTGGCGAAGGATCCGACCCTGCTGATCCTCGACGAGCCGACCACCGGCCTCGACGCCACGGTCGAGGCCGAGGTGCTGGACCTGGTGTCGAACCTGCGCCTCGAGTTCCACACGAGCGTGCTGTTCATCTCCCACAACCTCGGTGTCGTCGCGCGCGTGTGCGACCGGGTGGGCGTCCTCTACGCCGGGCGCATGGTCGAGGAATCCTCGACCGAGGAGTTGTTCCGCAACCCAAGGCACCCGTACACGGTCGGGCTCCTGCGCTGCATCCCGAAGTGGGGTTCGCGGAAGTCCGAAGGCACGCTGGACACGATCCCCGGGTTCCCTCCGGCGGTCGGCGCGAACGTCCCCGCCTGCGTGTTCGCCGACCGCTGCGGCCTGGCCGAGGACATCTGCCGGACGGATGAACCAGACCTGTTCGAGGTCGGAACGTCGCATCGGGCGCGGTGCCACTTCCACGAGCGAGCGCAGTCCCTCCCACGCAACGAGCGGGATGCGCCGGGCCGGCGGAGCGCCGCCGCGACCGCCCGCGATGCGGCCGGCGGCGATGACCGGTCGCTCGTCCGGCTCGAGTCCGTGAGCAAGACGTTCCGGCAGGAGGGTCACGATATCCGCGCGCTCGCCGACGTGTCGATCGAGATCCGCCCGGGCGAGACGGTCGGCCTCGTCGGAGAGTCCGGGAGCGGGAAGACGACCCTGGCTCGGACGCTGTTGGGCATCATCACGCCGGACGGCGGCTCGACCGTCGAGCTCGACGGCCAGCCGCTCCCGTCGCGCATCGGCAAGCGGACGCCCGACGAGATCCGCGCGCTCCAGGTCGTGTTCCAGAGTCCGGATGCGTCCCTGAACCGCCGGCACACGGTCCGGCGGATCGTCGGGCGGGCGCTCACGAAGCTGCTCGGCATGCACGGCGAGGTGCGGACGGAGCGCATCTACACGCTGACCCGTTCGGTCCGCTTGGATCGCCCGGCGCTCGACGTTCGGCCCGCGCAGCTGTCCGGGGGGCTCAAGCAGCGTGTCGCGATCGCGCGTGCGTTCGCCGGCGATCCGCGCCTGGTGCTCTGCGACGAACCGACCTCCGCGCTCGACGTCTCGGTCCAGGCCGCCATCCTGAACCTCCTGGTCCGCTTGCAGGACCAGGAGGACGTCGCGTACCTGTTCATCTCCCACGACCTGGGTGTGGTCCGCTACATCTCCGACCGGATCGCCGTGCTGTACCTCGGGCGCGTGATGGAGGTCGGCGCGGCCGACGTCGTGTTCAGCGGGCCGCACCACCCGTACACGGAGGCGCTGCTGTCGGCCGCCCCGATCTTGGAGGGCGAACGCAAGCAGCGGATCCGTCTCGAGGGCGAGATCCCCAGCGCGGCCGATCCGCCGACGGGCTGCGTGTTCCATACGCGATGCCCGCGGTTCCTCGGCGATCTCTGCGTGCAGCAGGAGCCGCCGCTGGCGGAGGTCGAACCCGGGCACTTCATGCGCTGTCACATCCCGGTCACGGAACTTCGCGCGTTGCAGGGAGTCGCATCGGCCGGCGCCGCTCCTACGGCAACGGAAGGCGGCGCCCTGTCGACGGATCCATCCGACTCGCCGTCGGGAGCGGGGTCGGGAGCGTGATGATCCGGGCGGCGGTCCTCCCGAGGACCGGCTCGGACGTGGAGGTCACGGACCTCGACCTCGCACCGCCGGGCCCGGCCGAGGTGCTGGTCCGCCTCGGCGCGAGTGGCGTGTGCCACAGCGACCTGAACGCGATCGACGGCACCGCGGAGACCCGATGTCCGGCGGTGCTGGGACACGAGGGCGCCGGTGTGGTGGAAGCGATCGGCGACGGCGTCCGCGGTGTCAAGCCGGGCGATCACGTGGCGCTCTCCTGGATGCCGGCGTGCGGGCGATGCGAGGAGTGCGCGCGCGACCTGCCCCACCTGTGCCGCGAGGCGTGGACCGCGATGGGTCACGGCGGCTTGATGGACGGCACGCCGCGGCTCTCCCAGGACGGCGAGCCCGTGTACCACTACTCGTTCCTTTCGACGTTCGCCGAGGCCGCCGTCGTGCCGGAGCGATGCGTGGTGCCGATCCCCAGCGACGTCCCGTTCGACGTCGCGGCGCTCGTCGGCTGCGCGGTCTCGACCGGCGTCGGAGCCGTATGGCGAACCGCAGGGGTTCGGCCCGGCGATCGGGTCGCGGTGTTCGGCTGCGGGGGCGTCGGGCTCTCGGCGCTGCTCGGTGCAGCCGCGGTCGGCGCGACCCCGATCGTGGCCGTCGACCTCTCGGAGGCGAAGCTCGCGGTCGCGAAGGACCTCGGCGCGACGGAGACGGTCACCTGGCGGGACGGGGCCGAGGAGACCGCCGCGGCCGTGCGAGAGGCGACGGCCGGCGGCGTGGACTTCGCGATCGAGGCCACGGGCCGGCCCGAGGCGATGCTGGCCGCGTTCCTCTCGACCCGGAAGCGCGGCGCGGCGGTCCTGATCGGCATAACTCGCCCGGACGCCGTGATCCCGCTCCCCGCGCTGACGATCCCCCGGATGGAGCGCCGGATCCTCGGCTCCCTCTACGGCTCGGTCAGGCCCGAACGCGACTTCGGCGCGATCCTGCGCCTGTACGGCGAGGGACGGCTCCCGCTCGATCGGCTGATCTCGCACCGGCTGCCGCTCGACGGCGCGCAGGAGGCGTTGGAGCTGGTTCGAACCGGCACCGCCGTGCGGGCCGTACTGGACCTGGGGGACGGAGCGGCCGCGTGAGCGCCTCGCTCGATGCCCTGGACGGCCGGGTCGGCGAGGCCTGGTCCGGCGAGGTGCCGAACGGCAGCCACATCAACGTCGTGCTGGCCCGGCGGGGTTCGCCCACCGCCGCGGCCGCGGTCGGCGCGCTCGCGTCGCCCCGCCCGGGGATCCTCCCGTACCTCGCGTGCCTGTCGCCGGGCACGCTCGTTCGGCCCGTGACGATCGTGGTGAACAAGGTCCCGCTGGGCGACCCGCAGCTCGAACGGATCACGTGGGGCGCCTCGCAGCTCGGGATCGCGCAGGGCGTGTTGGACGCGGTCGCCGACGGCGTCCTCGACCCCGCCGACGCGGACGACGTCGTCGTGCTGATCGCCGTCTGGGTCGATCCGGCCGCGCACGACGAGACGGCCGTCAAGCGCGCGAACCGCGAGGCCACCCGCGCGGCGATCGCCGACGCGGCGGTGGCGCACGACGCGGCCACGATCCAGACGCTCGCCGCCCAGCGAGAACGCGCCACGAACGGCTACTACGGGGGCGGATGAGGATGCGGATCGAACGCATCGAGACCAGGTCCTACGTGGTCCCGCTCGACCCTCCGTTCGTCGCCGCGTGGGATCCGGTGCCGCGCGATCGCGTCGAGGAGACGGTCACGATCGTGTGCGCCGACGACGGCTCGAGCGGGGTCGCGTCCGGCGCTCCGCTCCCCGACGCCGCGGCGCTCGAAGGGCTCCTGAAGGGCGTCGACCCGATGCGAACGGAGGTCGTCCGGCGGATCTGCGAGACGGTCGACTTCCACGGCGGCCGTCCGTGGACCGCGGAGGTCGCGGTCTGGGACCTGGTCGGCCGAGCCCTGGGCGTGCCGCTGTGGCAGCTCCTCGGCGGCAGGTCCGACTCGCTCGTCGCGTACGCCTCGACCGGCGAGCGGGTCGACGCAGACGAGCGCGTCCGCCGGGTCCAGGGGATGCGCGACGCTGGCGTGCGCGCCGTGAAGATCCGGTTCCACGACCCCGACCCGCGCCGCGACGTCGAGGTCGTCGAGCGCGTCCGCGACGCGGTGGGCTCGGACGTCGAGATCATGGTCGACGCGAACCACGGCTGGCGCATGGCCGGCGACCGCGCCGAGAGCTGGGACGTCGCGACCGCCACGCGATGCGCGCGGGCGCTCGAAGCGCTCGACGTCTACTGGCTGGAGGAACCCCTTCCGACCAGCGACGTCGACGGGTACGCGCTGCTCAGGTCCCGGACCTCGGTCCGGCTCGCCGCGGGCGAGATGGTCCGCGGTCTGCACGAAGCCCGCGACCTGATCGTCCACGGCGGGATCGACGTCGTCCAGCCGGACGTGGTGCTGGCCGGCGGCATCGGCGGCGGCAGGCGCATCGCGGATCTGGCGGACCTCTGCGGCCGGGCGTTCTCGCCGCACACCTGGACGAACGGGCTCGGGTTGATCGCGAACCTCCATCTCGCGATGGCCGTGTCCACCGTGCCGTTCGTCGAGGTGCCGTTCGACCCGCCGGCATGGAGCGCCGAGCGCCGGGACTGGCTGCTGCCGTCGCCGGTCGCGATCGCGGCCGACGGCACGATCCGCCCACCCGACGGTCCGGGCCTCGGGGTCGACCTGGACCTGGACGCGCTCGAACGCTACCGGGTGGCCTGAACGCGAGCGCCGATGGCGACGACCGCACGCGACGCCCTCGTCGTTCGGGCTGCCGTCCTCCCCGAGATCGGCGCGCCGCTGCAGGTGGAGGACGTGCTGCTCGACCCGCCCGGCCCGAGCGAGGTCCTGGTCCACGTGGCCGCGGCGGGCGTCTGCCACTCGGACCTCCACCTCGCGCAGGGCCACCTCGGGTACGAACGGGTCCCGATCGTCCTGGGCCACGAGGGCGCGGGCGTGGTCGAGACCGTAGGCTCCGAGGTCCGGCACGTCGGCCCCGGCGACCGGGTCGCGTTCAACTTCGTCCCCGCCTGCGGTGAGTGCCCGTCCTGCATGATCGGCAGGCCGAACCTGTGCGAGACGGCCGGCGCGTTCTCGTGGAAGGGAACGATGCTGGACGGGACCACCCGGCTGCACCGGTCGGATGGCGATCCGCTCCTGCACTTCAATTTCGTGTCGTGTTTCGCCGAAGCCTGCGTCGTCCCGTCGGCGTCGGCCGTCCCGATCCCCCCGCAGCTATCGATGACCGAAGCCGCGCTGCTCGGCTGCGCGGTCGTGACCGGCGTCGGGGCGGTCCGCAACGCGGCCGGGGTCCGCATCGGCGAGACGGTCTGCGTGATCGGGTGCGGCGGGGTCGGGATGCAGGTCGTTGCTGCGGCGCAGCTGGCCGGCGCCGCGCGGATCATCGCGGTGGACCGGGGTTGGGAGAAGCTCGAGGCGGCGCTCGCGAGGGGCGCCACGCATGCCGTCGACGCGCTCTCGCAGGACGTCGTCGAGACCGTGGTGCTCCTGTCGGACGGTGGCGTCGACCACGCGTTCGAGATCGTCGGTTCGCCCGCCACGATCCGCCAGGCGTGGGACGTGCTCCGGCCCGGCGGAACGGCGATCGTCGTCGGCATCTCGCCGCGCGGCCTCGAGGTCGCCCTTCCGGCCCTCGACATGCTCGCGCAGAAGGGCATCAAGGGTTCGTACTACGGGTCAGGGAACCCCGTCGCCGAGATCCCCCGGCTCGCCGAGCTGGTGGCGACCGGCCGGTTCCCCTTGGCGGACTCGGTGACGGCGACCACGGACCTCGACGGCATCCAGGCGGCGTTCGACCGCATGAACGCCGGCGTGGGAGGGCGAACCGTCGCCGTCCTCGACGGGTCGATCGAGCCTTCCTAGAGCGGGGCGTGGTTCGCCGCCCCTCGCTGGCACCGCGCCGGCTGGTCTCGAGCGGTGCGAGGGCCGGTTCAGCTCGAGGCGAGCTCGAGGCCCTGAGCGGCGGCGTCCGGCCGGTGGCGGTAGCCCCCGACGGTCAGGACCTCGGGTTCGGTCGAACCCTTCCGCTTGCGCAGGATGTAGCGCTCGACGTCGTACCAGACGTAGAAGCGGTTCGTGAGCTGCGCGGCGCTGCGATGGTCGGGCAGCATCGTGGCCGCCTGCGCCTGGCGCCGGTTCTGCCACACGCACAGCGAGAGGCAGTTGCCTTCCTTGTCCATCTCGCCCTTGTAGTACCGCAGGAGCCCACCCGAGGCCATCGCCTCGGCGAACGCGATGTCGTCGTACTCGGTGAGGAGATCGTTGTCCACGTCCTGTCGCCGGAGCGAGCGGAACACGATCAGGTACCAGCGGCCCCACTCGACGTCGGAGAGCGTGTAGCTCCAGTTGAACGCCTCGAGGATCGGCGCGGTCTGGTATCCGGCCTTGACGGGCACGAGCCGGTGGAAGGGGGGCGTTGCGAAGATCGCGGCATCCTCGACGCGCACGCTTCCCATATCGCGCATGATGCATCTCATCGGCATCGCTGTCACGTTGCGAAAGGCTCTGACCGGGAGAATGTCGTGCTGATCCCGTATCCGCAGCCGATCAGGCGGGCGGGAGGCCCGAAAAGGCACCTGCGGCGACCATATCCACGACCGGCTGGAGGTCCTGCGGGACGAGCTCCATCGCGTCGGTGAACCGGATCGTCGCGCGCAGCGTGTCCCTGGCGGCGCCCGTCCCGGTGCCGAGCGACGGGCCCCGGAGGTCGGCCGCCTGCGCCGCAACGACCAGCTCGATCGCGGCCACCCGCTCGCCCAAGGCGACCATCTCGGACAGGCGCCTGGCCGCGAGCGGCGCCATCGTGGTCCGGTCCTCGATACCTTCCGCGTGCGCGGTGGAGGCCATCTCGAACGAGACGGGCTGCGCGAGCAGGCGCGCCTCGGTCACGATCGATTGCACGGCGATCCCCAGGTACCCGAGGCCCGCGTCCCCCGGACCTCCGTTCGTCAGCCCGGTCGGCAGTCCCGACCACGGGGTCTCCAGGAGCTTCACCACGCGTTCGCCCGACGATGTGAGCGCGGGCGCGAGCGCGATCCGGAGGAGGTCCAGCGCCGCGGCGAGCGGGACGATCTCGAAGTTCCCCACGGAGATCACGCGGTCCTCATCGAGCACGACGATGGGGTTGCCCTGCGAGGCGTTCAGCTCGACGGCGAGTTGCTCGCGTGCGTACGTGAGCGCGTCGCGCGCCGCGCCCTGCAGCTGCGGGAGGTTCCGGAACGTGAGCGGATCCTGGAGGTTCCTCGCGGCGCCCGGCTCCCACAGCGGGCTGCCGTCCAGCAGCGTGCGCAACGTGGCGAGCGACGTCCGCAGCCCCGGGTACGGTCGGACATCCCCGATCGCCGCGTGCAGCGAGCTGAGGTTCGCCGCGAACCCCTCGAGGGACAGCGCGCCCGCGGTCTCCATGGCCGTCAGGAGGTTCGCCGCATCCGTGACACCGAGCGCAGCCCACCCCGCGGAGAGCGAGTTGTTGTTCACCAATGCCAGTGCCTCGCCGGGCGCCAGGGCGAACCCGGAGCCGCCCTCGGCGTCGACCAGGAGCCCGTGCGCGAGATCGGCCATCGCCATCAGGTCCGACTGCCCCACGGATCCGAAGGAGCGCACCGGCGGCGTGACGCCCGCGTTGAGCGCGACGACGACGAGTTCCGCCAGCTCCGGCCGCACCCCGGGCGTGCCCAGCGCGAAGTGGTTCGCGAGCCGCAGCATCGTCGCGCGGACGACCTCCCGGGGGACGTTGGGACCCTGCCCGGTCCGGTGCATCTCGATCATGCGGCGGTTGAAGTTCGACAGGCCCGCGGCGTCGCTCGGCATGCGGTCCCGCTTGAGGACCCCGACACCGGTGGACACGCCGTAGACCTCCGCGCCCGAGGCCAAGGCGCGTTCGACGACCTCGCGGGCGGAACGCATCCGCGCGACCGCGTCGGGCGCGAACGCGACGGGCTCGTCGTGCCGGGCCACGGCCACGACGTCGGCGATCGTCAGGTCGAGCCCGGTCAGTTCCAGCGTCATCGGTCGCGCCTCCATGGGTACCGCTCGCCCGCGCGGACCTCGACGTCCAGGTGGTTGCCCGGCGGCGCCAGCGGACACACCCACCGCGGGTCGTACGCGCACGACGGGTTGTAGGCGAAGTTGAAGTCCAGGACCAGGCGGCCGTCGGGGCCGATGCCCAGGTCCGAACCCTTCACGGTGTCCAGGAGGTAGCGGCCCGCACCGTAGGTCCCCCTCCCGCTCGTCCGGTCCCGGAACGGGAGGAACAGCCCTCCCCCGTAGCCGTCCAGCCAGAAGGCGTCCAGCGACCCCGCCCTGCCCTTCAGTTCGAACCGCACGGTCGCGAACCGCGTGAAGCCGTACGAGCCACCGGCCTCCCCCCTCTCGCCGCTGGTCGCGACGTCCGCGTGCATGGGCTCCGCGCGTTCCAGCACGCCGGCGGTTCGGTACGATCCGTCGTGGTCGAAGTACGCCAGCCCGGAGAAGCTCGGGCGGTCGCGCGCGGCGATCGGCGACTGCGGGTGCTCGGCGAAGAGGTCGTCGCGTTCGACCCGCCATGCCTCCCACGCCATCGAGGGATCGTCAGTCATCCTTACCATCGCGTAGAGCTCCGACACGCGTCGCTTCCAGTCCATCAGCTGGGGGATGCCATCCCAGAACACGCGATCGTCGCCGGCCATCGTCCCGCTCGCCCCGCTTCAGCCCCAGACGGCTTCCGCGGTCTCGGCGATCGTCCGGAGCTTGTAGCGTTCGTCCTGGACGGTGATCGCGTTGCCCTCGATCGACGTGGCGAACCCGCACTGCGGCGACAGCGCCAGTCGTTCGAGCGGGACGAACGCCGATGCCTCCCGGATCCTCGCCGACAGGTCGGCGACGGTCTCGCGGCGAGCGGTCTTGGTGGTAACGAGGCCGAGCACGGCCGTCTTGTCCTCGGGAACCGTCTTCAGCGGTTCGAACCCGCCGGAGCGTTCGTCGTCGTACTCGAGCATCAGGCGCTGCGCGTTGACCCTCGGGAAGAGGCGTTCGCCCAGCCACTCGTAGCCGCCCGACACGAGCCACCGCGACAGCTGGTTCCCCCGGCACAGGTGGAACGCGAACGTCACCCCTCCGGATGGGTGGTCCGCGATCACCACGTTGTCCAGCTCGGTGCCGAGTTCGATCCATCGCTCGGCCGGCCAGCCGCGGCTCTCGTAGAAGTCGCGGTACGCGGGATCGACCAGCAGCGGGTAGTGCGGCGCGTCGAGCTGCAGGTACGTGGCGCCCAGCTCGGCCAGCTCGTCTACCTCCTCGCGGAGGACGCGCGCGACGTCGCGAAGGAAGTCCTCGAGCGTCGGGTACGCGTCGCGTGACCGTTCGGGGTCGTAGAAGTTCGCGAACAGGCTCGGGCTGGGGAGCGTGACCTTCACGATCCGGTCGGTGCTCCCGCGGGTGTAGACGAACTCCTCGGTCGCGATCCCCCGGACGCGGCGAAGGGGCCCGACGACGCCGATCGCGGGGCGTTCGATCCTGCGTTCGCCGACGACGTCGCTCTGCCAGTCACCCCACAGGAACGCGTCGAGGTCCCACGCACCGAAGCCCTCGACGGCGGTGGGCAGGCCCGCCTGGAACGACAGGCGGCGCTGCTCGCCGTCGGTGACGACCTCGACGCCCGATTCCTCCTGCAGGAGGAGCGCCGCGTCGACCGCGGCGTCCTCGATGCGCTTGAAGGCAGCGTGGGAGAGCTCGCCGGCGTCGTGACGTCCGCGGGCTGTGAGCAGTTCGCTGGGCCGAAGCAGGCTCCCGACGACGTCGCTGCGGGCCTCGATCGCGTCGGTCATGGCGGCGGTCACTCTACACGCGGGCCGTGCCGTGAAGATCCGGATCCCATGGTGGTGGCGATGCGAGCGGCGGCGCTCCTACCGTCGCGGGATCCGCAGGAGCCTGGCCCGGTCCGTCCGCATCCCGTCCAGGTCGACGCACCCCTCGATGCCGGTCACGTGACCGCAGAGCGACCATTGCTGGATCGACCACCCCATGGGCGCCCAGCCGTCGGCGGGAGCCGTGCTCCCGGGCGTCTGTACGATCCACATCAGCGGGAACGAGACGAAGTCCGTCGTTCCGTCCATGTGCACGCGCCAGAACCGCGAGCTCGCGTAGATCGCGGGCCGGACACCGGTCGCCGCGCGCACGCGGGCGAGCCAGGTTCGGACCCACGCGCGGAGCGCGGGCGGGGCGAGGCCGCCGGAGCGCTCCAGGTCGAGCAGAGGGACGAGCTGCCCGGGCCTCGGGCGCGCGACCTTCAGGAACGCGTCCGCCTCGGTGACCGCATCGGCGGACGCGCCGTCGGGCCGCGCGAAGTGGTACGCGCCCACGGTCAGTCCCGCCGCGGCGGCGGCGCGCGCGTTCCTCGCGTAGGTGGGATCGACCAGCCCGCGGCCCTCGGTCGCCTTCAGGTAGGCGAACCGGTACCCGTCCGCCCGGACCCGCCGCCACTGGATCGCGCCCTGATAGTGCGAAACGTCGATGCCGGCGATCGTCGGGACCGGCGGAGCGATCCGCGCCGCCGGCGTGTCGATCAGGATCAGTGCCGCGATCGGGACGAGCGCTGCCGTCGCGATGACGCCGAACCCGACCCGGGGCCGCCGGCGGTGTCGGGTGGGCATCCGGTTCAGTGCCCGGTGAACCGCGGTTCGCGCTTCTCCAGGAACGCCATGACGCCCTCCAGATGGTCGTCGGTAGCGCCCGCCTCGTCCTGCGCCTGGGCCTCCAGCTCGAGCGCCTCCGCGACCGTGCCGTCGCCCGCCGCGGCGTCGGCGAACAGACGCTTCGTCATACCGATCGCCGCGGTCGGCATCGCGGCGAGGCGCGCGGCGACCTCCTGCGCCTCGGCGACGCAGCGATCGGCCGCGACGACGTTCGCCACGAGCCCGATCCGCAGCGCCTCGGGCGCGTCGATCCGGTCGCCCGTGATCGACAGCCGCAGCGCTTCCGCATGGCCGACCGCGCGCGGCAGCAGGTACGCGGCGCCGGAGTCCGGCACGAGTCCGATCTTCACGAACGCCATCAGGTAGGACGAGTCCTCGCTGGCGACCCGGATGTCGCACGCGAGGGCCAGCGAGAGTCCCGCGCCCGCAGCCACGCCGTTCACGGCGGCGATCACGGGCTTCGGCGTGTCCGTGAACAGCGGGATCAGCTCGTTGTACCCCTCTCGGAGGAAGCCACTCAGCTTGGGACGCTCGCCCGCCGCGTAGAACGGCTGCAGCGCGCCGAGGTCCGCGCCGACGCAGAAGCCGCGGCCCTCGCCGGTCAGCACGATCGCGCGACACGAGTCGTCGTCGCGGAGCCCGGTCATCGCGTCCTTCAGGTCGCCCGTGAGCGTGTCCGAGAGCGCGTTCAGCTTCGCGGGATTGTTCATCCGAACGGTCGCGACGGCGCCGTCGCGGGCGACGAGCAGCTGTTCGTAGGGCATCGCGGTACGCCTCCTGGGTGGTCGTCCGGCGTGGTACGAGGGTTCGCGGCTAGCATCGCACGGTCATGGGACGGGAGGCTGCCTGCCGCGCGCGGTTCGAGGGTCGAACGCTGACCGGCCGCGCGCAGCTGGAGACCGACGTGGTGCTGTTCCGGAGCCAGGAGGCCGGCGTCCGGGTGCGGGTTCCGTTCGTCGAGGTCTCGACCGCCGAGGCGCACGGCGGGTGGCTCCGGCTGGTCTGGGGCTCGGAATCGCTGGAGCTGGAGCTGGGGCAGCAGGCGGGGGTGTGGCAGGAGCGGGTCCGGAACCCGCGTTCGCTGCTGGACAAGCTCGGGGTGAAGGCGGGCCTGCGGGTCTCCGTGATCGGGCTGGACGAAGGTGATCTCGTCTCGCAGCTGGAGAGCCGAGGTGCGGAGGTGACGGTCGGCCGGACCCTGCGGGCCTCGGACCTGATCCTGTACCGGGCGGACTCCGTGCGGGAGCTCGGGCGGTTGGGTCGGCTGAGATCGTCGCTGGTGTCGAACGGGGGGATCTGGGTCGTCTCGCCGAAGGGGGACCCGACGATCCGCGACCTGGACGTCATGGCCGCGGCCAAGCACGCGGGGTTGGTGGACGTGAAGGTCGCTCGGTGGTCCGAGACGCACACGGCGCTGAAGCTCGTGATCCCGGTGGCGCTGCGCTGACGGGTGCGGCTGCGGCGGTCCCGTCGCGGCCTCCGGCCGGGACGCTGCGGTGGGTCGAGCGTGCCGTCGGTCCCGGCGCGCGGGTGACGTGGGTCCGTCCGGTTCGCGCCGGCTCGACGGCGGTCCACGAGGTTCCTTCGCGCGATCGCTTCGGCCGTCCGCGGCGGTCGCGCTGCGGAGGTTCGTCGATGCATCGCGCCTCGGTTCGGACGCATGGTACGTCCCGGAGAACGAACTCCGCGTCCTGTTGGCACTCGAGGGCTCGCGCGTGCGGGCACCGGTGTACGAAGACGTTTCGGGGTCGGGTGGCCGACCGCGATCCGTACTGGGACCTCGTCGACGCGCTCGACTTCGTCACCGATGCCGTTCGTCCCCGATCCGTCGGCGAGCGACGGAGGTTCGAGTGCTTCGAAGGCTGGGTCAACCGCGCCGTCGCCGACGTCTGATCAGCTGGTGTAGGTTGCGGGCGGAACGTCGCACGCCCCTTCGAGCTCGGGAGCAGCGCATGAACCTGCGGGGCTTGATCGCCGCCACGGTGACGCCGATGACGACCGATCACGCCGTGGACGAAGGCTCCCTTCGTCGCTACCTCTCCTGGCTGGTGCCTCAGGGCGTGGCCGGCATCGCGGTGAACGTGGATACGGGAGAGGGACCCCACCTGTTCCCCGAGGAGCGCACGCGCGTCCTCGAGATCGCGCTCGAGGAGGTCGCGGGACGCGCGACGGTCGTCGCCGGCCTCGGCGCCTCGTTCACCGAGCAGGCGGTTCGAACGGCGCGCGAGACCGCGGCGGTGGGGCCTGACGCCCTGCTGGTCTTCCCGATCCCGGCGTATCAGGGGGAACCGCTCGATCCCGAGATCCCGGTCGCGTATCACGCCGCCGTCGGCGAGGCGAGCGGGCTGCCGCTGATCGCCTTCCAGCTGCAGCCCGCCCTCGGCGGAGTGCTCTTCGCACCCGAGACGATGCGGCGCCTCATGTCGATGGACGAGGTGGTCGCCGTGAAGGAGGCGTCGTTCGACGCGGAGCGCCTGACGGAGATCGCGGCCATGATCCGGGAGCTTCCGAACCCTCCCGTGCTGCTGAACGGCAACGACAACATGCTGCTGGAGGCGTACCGGCTCGGCGCCGATGGTTCGCTGCTGGGGTTCGGCACCCTCGCGGCCGACCTGCAGGTCGCGATGCTCGACGCCCTCCGCGCGGGGGACGACGAGCGCGCCGACGAGCTCGGCCGGACGACACAGACCCTGTGCGACGCGGTGTTCGCGCTGCCGGTCCGTGACTACCGGGCGCGACTCAAGCATGCGCTGTGGCGCATGGACGTGATCGAACACCCGACCGTCCGGCTTCCGCTGCTCCCGCTCTCGGCCGACGAGGAGCAGCGGGTCGACCTCGCGCTGAAGCAGGCCGGCCTCTGCTGATGGCAACCCTCTGATGGCAACCCTCGCGCCGGGTGTGGAGGTCGGTGTGTTCCTCCCGACGTTCTGCGGCCCCGGCGGGCGCGCGGGCGACGAGATCGCGGGCTTCGCGCGCCGCGTTGAGGACCTCGGGTTCGACTCGCTGTGGGCAACCGATCACCTGCTGCATGGAAGCGTGTTCTACGACGTGGCGTGGCTGGACCCGCTTCTGTCGCTGTCGTTCGCCTCGGCGGTCACGCGCCGCGTCCGGCTGGGGACCTCGATCCTGGTGATCCCGACCCGTCATCCGCTGACGCTGGCGAAGGACGTCGCGACGCTCGCTGCGCTGTCCGGCGATCGGTTCATCCTGGGCGCGGGGACCGGCTGGGACGAACGCGAGTTCGACGCGGTGGGGGTCCGCAAGCGAGATCGGGGAGCCCGCACCGACGAAAGCCTCGCGCTGATCGACCGGCTGCTCGCAGGCGGGCGGGTCGATCACCGTGGCGCGTTCTTCGAGGCCGATGGCATCGGGATCGGTCCGACGCCGTCGCGGCGGGTCCCCACCTGGGTTGCCGGCGGCCAGCAGCTCGCGCGTCCGGAATCCCCGGAGCCGCCGGCGTTCGCACCCGCGGTGCTCCGGCGCATCGCGATCGCGGACGGATGGATCGCGCGGCCGACGGCGACGACGGAGCAGATCGCCGGGGACGCCGGCCGGATCGCCGACGCGCTCCGGTCGGCCGGACGCGACCGGTCGAGCTTCACGTTCGCCCACGAGAACTTCCTCCACTTCGTCGACACGGACGACGCCGAGGTCGCGGCCGCCGAGCAACGGCCGGCCTTCGCCGCGGTGATGGGCACCGGCCGGCCGTTCGAGTACTTCGAGGCGGTCTACCTCACGGGAACGCGGACCGAGGTCGTCGAGAAGATCGTGCGGCGGCTACGGGCCGGCGTCCGGTACCTGATCCTGCACACGCTCGAGCCGTCGACCAGGCAGATCGATCTCTGGGTGGAGCGCCTGTTCCCACTGGTGGCCACCGCGGTCCAGGCTGGCGGCCCATGACCAGGATCGCGCTCATCGGCGCCGGAAGCGTGGAGTTCACCGCCGAGCTCGTCGCGGGGATCCTCCGGTTCGCCGAGCTGTCGGAGGTGACCGTCGCATTGCACGACATCGACGAGGAACGGCTCCGAACCGCGGGCGCCGTCGGGCGGGCGATGAACGACGCGCTCGGGACGCACGCGACGTTCGAGGAGCACCTCGACCGTCGGCGCGCGCTTGAGGGCGCCGGCCACGTCATCAGCACGATCCGGGTGGGCGGACACGCGGCCCTGGCGCGCGACTTCGAGATCCCGGCCCGGTACGGGGTCCGCCAGACGATGGGCGACACGCTGGGACCCGGGGCGATCGCGCGCGTGCTGTGCACGGTACCTGCCCTTCTGGCCATCGCGGGGGACATCGCCGACGTCTGCCCGGACGCCTGGCTCTACAACTACACGAACCCGATGGCGGCTCTGTGCTGGGCGGTCTACGAGGGCTCGCCGGTCCGCCGCGTGGTCGGGCTTTGCCGGTCGATCGAGAACACCGCCGGGGAGCTGGCCGAGATCGTGGGGGTCCCGTTCGAGGACGTGGACTTCGACGGCGCCGGCCTGAACCATCAGGCGTGGATCCTGCGCTTCGCCCACCGGGACTCCGGTGCAGACCTGTACCCGCGCCTGGCGAGGATCGTCGCCGCGGACCCCGAGGGCCTGGGCAGGCGCGTCCGGGTCGAGGTCTACCGGCGGTTCGGGTTCTTCCCGTCGGAGTCGAGCGAGCACCTCGCGGATCTGGTCCCGTGGTTCCTCCCGCACGCGGATCAGGTCGAGCGCTACCGGATCCAGGTCGGCGAGTACCTGCGTCGCAGCGAACAGAACGCCGAGCGCTACGCGGAGCTGCGCGCCACGCTCCGGGCCGGCGGCGCTCCCGAGGTTCCCGACTGGATGGAGTACGCGCCCGAGATCATCCACTCGATCGAGACCGGGACGCGCCGCCGCGTCTTCGCGAACGTCCGAAACGACGGCTTGATCGACAACCTGCCGGCCGGATGCTGCGTCGAGGTTCCCTGCCTGGTCGATGCCGACGGGATCCATCCGCAGCCGGTGGGCGCCCTCCCCGTGCAACTCGCGGCCCTCAACCGGACGTACGCGAGCGTCGTCGACCTGACCGTGCGCGCCGCCCTCGAGGAGGATGCCCGGCTCGTCGAGGACGCGGCGCTGCTCGACCCGAACACCGCGGCGACCCTCGCGCCCGACCGCATCGTCGAGCTGTGCCATGAGCTCGTGCTGGCGCACGCGGAGTTCATCGCGCCCGGCATCGTCTCGGGGGCGCGCGACGCCGCACGGCGGCGCTGAGGCAGCGAGCCGATCGACCGAGCTCCCGGTGTACGCGTGCAGGACGTGCGCGTATCCTGTGCGGCGACGTTCGATCTCGGCGTCATGACGCCCGAATCGTCCGGGACCGGCGCCGACCCGAGCACGTTCGTCGATCGGATCGGCGGGTCGGTCGGAGGACGGGGATGGATCGACAGCAGCGTGTGCGGCAGGCCGAACGGCTGGGCGCGATCCTGGAGCGACTGTCCGGCAACGGCAGCATCAGCGTGGCCGATGTCGCGCAAGAGCTCGGCGTGTCGTCCGCGACGATCCGCCGCGACCTGCAGCTCCTCGAGTCGCAGCGCCTCCTCGCGCGCACCCACGGCGGCGCGCTCGCGCAGGGCGTGCTCTACGAGCTCCCGCTCCGGTACAAGGCCGCCCGGCACCAGGACGAGAAGCTTCGGATCGCCCGGGCCGCGGCGGAGCGGATGACCGACGCAGGCGCGATCGGCCTCACCGGTGGCACGACCACGACCGAGGTGGCTCGCGCGATCGTCGATCGCCGGCGCCTAACGGTCGTGACGAACGCACTGAACATCGCCTCTGAGCTCGTCGTTCGTCCCAACCTCAAGCTCGTCGTGACCGGCGGGGTGGCGCGGTCGGAGTCCTACGAGCTGGTCGGCCCGATCGCCGAATCGAGCCTGTCCGGGCTCCACCTCGACGTCGTGTTCGTTGGCGCGGACGGTATCGACCTCGAGGCGGGCGTCACGACGCACCACGAGGTCGAAGCGCGAACGAACCGGGCGCTGATCGACAGCGCGGCGCGGGCGATCGTCGTGACGGACAGCTCGAAGCTGGGCCGGGTCGCGTTCGCCCGCATCTGCGAGCTCGACCGGATCGACGAGGTGATCACCGACGCGAACGCCGAGCCGACGATCGTCGCGGCCTTCCGCGCCGTGGGCATCGAGGTGGCGACCGTCTAGGTCCCGGTCCGCCCTCGCTCGAGGGCCGCGCCCGATCCCGGATCGAACAGGTACACCTCGTCAAGGTGCGCGGCGAGCGGGACCGTGTCGCCGACCAAGGGCTGCACCCGCGCGTCGAGGCGCGCGACGATCGTCGCGCGATCCGACGGGAGGGGAGCGAGCTCACCGGCGGCAGCGGTCACTGCGACGCGCTCCCCGCGAACGCTGCCGTACAGGATCGTCTCGTGGCCGAGGAGTTCGACGACGTCGACGTGCACGGTGACGATGGCGTCCCCGCTCCCGGCGTCCGCGACGCGGAAGGCCTCCGGCCGGATGCCGACGACCAGATCGCCGTCGGGGACACCGGCCAGATCGAACCGCACGTCGCCGGCGTCGATGTGCCCCCGGACGCAGGTCGCCTTCAGGAGGTTCATCGGCGGGCTGCCGATGAAGCCGGCCACGAACACGTTCGCCGGGCGCCGGTAGATCTCCTGCGGCGCGCCGAGCTGGAGCAGCCGACCCGCGTTCATCACGGCGATCCGATCGCCGAGGGTCATCGCTTCGACCTGATCGTGCGTCACGTACACGGCCGTGGTGGGGAACCGCCGGTGGAGCTGCTTGAGGTCCGCCCGCAGCTGCGTCCTGAGCTGCGCGTCCAGGTTCGAGAGCGGCTCGTCCAGGAGGTAGACGCGCGGGTCGCGAGCCAGGGCCCGCCCCATCGCGACGCGCTGCCGCTGCCCGCCCGAGAGCTGCGCAGGCTTGCGGTCCAGCAGGTCGTCGAGGCTCAGCAGCGCGCTGATCTGCCTCACCCGACGCGCCATCTCGTCCTTCGGAACCTTGTGCTGCCGGAGCCCGAACGCGAGGTTCTCCAGCACGGTCTTGTGCGGGTACAGGGCGTAGCTCTGGAAGACCATCGCGATGTCCCGGTCCCGGGGCGGGGTGCCGTTCACGACCTCGCCGCCGATCGCGATCGCGCCGGCCGTCGGCTCCTCCAGCCCGGCGACCATCCGAAGGACCGTGGACTTACCGCATCCGGACGGGCCGACGAGCACGATGAACTCGCCGTCCTCGACGGTGAACGTCAGGTCCTCGACCGCGACCGTTCCACCGGGGAAGACCTTCCGAACCTCGTGGAATGAGACCTCGGCCATGCCTATCCCTCTCGGGACCCGCGGCCCGTCACTGCAGGATGACAGACCGAGCCAGGTGCCTCGGTCTGTCGGGGTCGAGCCCGCGAGCTTCCGCGAGCTCGACGGCGGCCCGCTGGGCGAGCACCAGCTCCGCCATCGGGTCCAGGTCGCCGATGACGACGGATGCCCCCGTCCCGGCCGCATCCCGCAGCACGCCATCGTCGACGCGGCCGATCGTCCACACGAGCGTCCGCGGACCGGCGACGCTGATCGGTCCGTGTCGGTACTCCATCGCGGGGTACGACTCGGTCCATGCGCACGCGGCTTCGCGCATCTTCAGGGCGGCCTCGTCGGCGAGACCGACCGTCCAGCCCTCGCCGAGGAACACGGTCTGATCGAACCGCGTGGGGTCTGCGGGCAGCGGACGCTCCAAGGCCTGCTCACCGTCGGCGGCGACCGCGTCGAGATCCTCGCCCAGGTTGGCGCGCAAGAGCGCGAGCGCCGTCGTCGCGAAGCGCGTCTGCACGATCGAGGCTTCGTCGGCGAACTCGAGGACGATCGCGTCCGGCGCGGCCCGCACCACCGGGGTATCCCGGACGGCCGTGATCGCGGTGGTCGGCACCCCGCCGGATCCGCGCACTGCACGTTCGACCTCGGTCGTCGTGCCCGAGCGAGAGATCGCGACGATCCGGTCGTAGCGCCGCCGCGGCGAGAGTTCGGTCGGGATCGCGGCGTCCGTGATGCCGTGCCCCGCCCGCTCCCGGAGCGCCGCGAACGCTCGGGCGATGTTGAACGAGGTGCCGCACCCGATGACCGCCGCGTGCTCACCGCGCGCCGGCAGGACGTCAGCGGAGGAACCGGCCAGGCCCGCCGCCCGCCGCCACAGCTCCGGCTGGGTCCCGATCTCGGTCGAGGTGGCGGACACGGAACGACAATGTACGCGCGAAAGGAACAGCGAGCAACACAACCGGCCTTGCAGGACGCGCGGTGTTGTTCTAATGTGCCTCGATCCGAGCGTAAACGGATACTCAGGCGCTCGACCCGAGGTGAGCGAGTGACGACTCCGACGGTCCAGGACGGGACGGCCGAAGCCGCCGCCCATAGGATCAGGCGGTCGGACAACGCCACCGGCTGGCTGTTCGCCGCCCCCTCGGTGATCATCGTCCTCGGGCTCTCGCTGATCCCGATGGTGTGGGCCGCGTATCTGTCGCTGACGGACTCGAACCTGCTCTCGAGCGGCCACTTCATCGGCTTCGCGAACTACGCCGCGCTCCGCAAGGACCCGCTCCTGCGCCAGGCGTTCGTGAACACGCTCCTGCTGGCGCTGCTGTACCTCCCGATCGGCCTCGCGGCGGGCCTCGCGGTGGCGATGATGCTGAACCGGAGGATCAGGCTGATCGGCTTCTACCGGACGTGCTTCCTGGTGCCGTTCATCGCGTCCGCGGCCGCCGAGGGCCTGCTCTTCGGCTTCATCTTCGACCCGGACTTCGGCGTGATGAACGGGATCTTCCAGGCGCTCGGGCTGCCGCGGCAGGGGTTCCTCCAGGATCCCTCCCAGGCGCTGATCGTGCTCGCCGTCGTCTACTTCTGGACGCAGTTCGGCTTCAACGTCGTGATCTACCTGGCCGCCCTCCAAGACGTCCCGGAGGAGGTGATCGAAGCCGCGAAGATCGACGGGGCCAAGACCTGGTCGATCTTCTGGAACATCATCCTGCCGACCGTCCGGCCGGTGACGATCTTCCTGCTCGCGTGGGGCCTGATCGACGTGTTCCAGTTCTTCGATCTGGTCTACACGACGACGAAGGGCGGTCCGCTCGACTCGACGTTGACGCTCGTCTATTACATCTGGCAGCTGGCGTTCAATTACTTCACGGCCGGCTACGGAGCGGCGGTGGCGTACGTCCTGTTCTTCACCAGCCTCATCGCGATCATCGGCGCCTTGGTCTACAGCCGCCGGCGAGGGCTCGCGCTGTGATCGCGGACGTCCGCTCCCCCGGAGGCGTTCCGTCGCCTGTGGACGCGGACCTGCATCGCGCCCGGATCCAGGAGGCCGAACGCCGGATGCGCCGCTCGGGCTGGCGCCGCGGCATACCGGGGAGGTGGCACCTGATCCTCCTGCCGCTCTCCATCCTGATGGTCCTGCCGTTCGTGTGGATGGTGCTGACGTCGTTCATGACGGACTCAGAGATCAACCGTGTGCCGCCGACGATCGTCCCGCATCCCCTCTCGTTCGTCGGGTACTCGCTCGTGCTCGCGAACTCGGACTTCCCCAGGTGGTTCCTGAACAGCCTGATCGTCTCCGGGGCTGCGGTCGTCTCGCAGCTGGTCCTGTGCAGCCTCGCCGGGTATGCGTTCGCGAGGATCAGGTTCAAGGGATCGACCGTCCTGCTGATCCTGGTCCTCGCGACCGCGCTTATCCCGTTCCAGCTCACGGTGATCCCAACGTTCCTGATCTTCCACGACATCGGGATGATCAACACGCTGGGCGCCCTGATCGTCCCGCAATTGACGTCGGCGCTCGGTATCTACCTGATGTACTCGTTCTTCCAGGCGTTCCCCGTCGAGCTGGAGGAGGCGGGCCGTATCGACGGCTGCACCCGGCTCGGGGTGTTCCTGAAGATCGTGATGCCGATCGCGAAGCCGGCGCTCGCCGCGCTCGCGATGATCACGTTCATCTACGCGTGGAACGACCTGTTCTGGCCGCTGATCGCGATCACGTCGACGCACAGGTACACCGTCCAGGTGGGCCTCACCACGTTCCAGAACGAGCACTCGACCCACTGGTCGGCGATCATGGCCGGGACGGTGCTGGCGACGGTGCCGGTGCTCCTGATATTCCTGTTCGGACAGCGCCGGTTCGTGCAGGCGATCACCGGGGCGGTCAAGGGATGAGCCGTGTACCGGGACGGCGCACAGCCGGGTGCGCACCGTCACCTCCGACGTTGGGGAAGGGAGCGTCATGAGACGAGCGTTCGTGGCCAGCCTGTCTGCGGGCATCCTCCTGTTGTCCGCGTGCTCGGGGTCGTCGGGCGGGAGCTCGAACGACAACGGGTCGGGCGGGACCGGACCGGTCACGATCCAGTTCTGGCACGCGCAGAGCGATATCTCCGAGAAGGTGATGCAACGCCTCGTCGATCGCTTCAACGCGACGCATCCCACCATCATCGTGCAGGCGAACTCCGGCGGGACGACGTCGGGCGACCTCCTGCCGAAGGTCACCGCGGCGATCGCCGCGGGCACGTACCCCGACATCGCCTACATCTACGGCTCGTATGCGGCGAACATCGCGCAGAGCGACAAGGTCGTCGACCTCAAGGACCGCGTCAACGAGCCGGGCTACGACTGGAACGACTTCTTCCCGGCATCCCAGCAGATCGTCTCGCCGGGCGGCAAGGTCATCGGGTTCCCGGCGCTGATCGACAACCTCTCGGTGATCTACAACAAGGCGCTCTTCGATGCCGCCGGCGTCCCGTACCCGTCGCAGGACTGGACCTGGGATGACTTCCGGGCGACGGCGAAGCAGCTCACCGACCCGGCCAAGCACATCTACGGTGCGAACTACCCGGTGACGGGGGATCTGGACACGGTCTGGCGGTTCTTCCCAGGACTGTGGCAGCGTGGCGGCCAGATCCTCTCCCAGGACAACAAGCAGGCGCTGTTCAACTCGCAGGCCGGCGTGGACAATCTGACGCTCTGGCAGCAGATGGCGGTCACCGACGGTTCCGTGTACCTCGATCCCACCGACGAGAAGGCGGAGGCCCAGTTCACCAGCGGCCACCTCGCGATGTTCGTGAGCGGTCCGTGGGAGGTCGCTACTCTGAACGACGCCGGCGTCGACTGGGCCGACGTCCAGCTGCCCGGGTACAACGGCAGCCACCAGACGGTCTCGGGGCCCGACAACTGGGTCATGTTCGACCACGACACCGCGCGGGTGAACGCGTCGTTCGAGTTCCTCAGCTGGCTCACCGCCGGCGACCAGGAGCTCGAATGGATGATCGGGACCGGGTCGCTCCCGATCCGGCCTTCGATCCTCGACGTGCCCGGGTACCAGGACTACCTGAAGGCGTGGCCAGGGATCGCGCCGATGGCGGACAACCTGGCGAACGCGACGGAGGCGATGCCAACGCTGCCACAGTGGCCTCGGGTGGTCGACGCGATCGGAACGGCCGTCGCCTCCGTGCTGCTCGGGAAGGCCCAGCCCCAGGAGGCGCTCGACGAGGCGGCGCGGAAGTCGGACGCGGTGCTGGCCGTCCCGAGATAGGGCGGGTGGCCTCCCCGGGCGGCGAGGGCGGAGGGGCAGCCTCCGATGCCTCCTCCGATGCTTCGCTCGCCGATCTCCCGCTCCGCGCGTACCGTCCCCGGTCCGCCGCACGGGTTCCGGCGACCGAGGTCCCGCGCGCGAGGTTCCCCGCGATCGACGCGCACGACCATCTCGGGACATGGCTCGCTGATCCGGGAGCCTGGGCGTGCGTGGACGTCGCTCGGCTGCTGGACCTGATGGATGCCTGCAACGTCGCGGCGATCGTGAACCTCGACGGACGCTGGGGCGACGAGCTCGATCGGAACCTGGACCGCTACGACGGAACGCACCCGGGGCGCTTCGTGACGTTCTGCCATCCGGACTGGTCGGAGCTCGGCGCGGAGGGGTTCGGCGAACGGATCTCCGCGGGGATCCGCCGGTCGTTGGACGCCGGTGCCCGTGGCATCAAGGTGTGGAAGGACCTGGGTCTGCGCCTGCGCGACCCCGGCGGCAACCCGCTGATGCCGGACGACCCTCGACTTGGGTCCCTGTGGGACGTGGCGGCGAACGCCGGCGTGCCGGTGACGATCCACGTGGCCGATCCCGTGGCCTTCTTCGGGCCGATGGACACCTCCAACGAACGCCTCGAGGAGCTCCTCGTGCACCCCGAGTGGTGGTTCGGTGACCGCGCGGCGTTCGCGCCGTTCGACCGATTGATCGATGCGCTCGAGTCGCTGATCGCCGCGAACCCCGCGACCGCGTTCATCGGTGCCCACGTAGGGTGCTACGCGGAGGACCTCGCCTGGGTGGAACGGATGCTCGCGGCGTACCCGAACTTCAACATCGACATCGCGGCGCGGATCGCCGAGCTGGGGCGGCAGCCCCGGGCGGCTCGACGGCTGATCGGCCGGTTCCCGGACCGCGTGCTGTTCGGAACCGACCTGATCCCACCGGACGCCGCGTCGTACGAGGTGCACTTCCGCTTCCTGGAGACCGAGGACGAACACTTCCCGTACGCGACGGAGGAGCCTCCACCGCAAGGGCGATGGGCGATCTCCGGCCTGGACCTGCCTGACGAGGTGCTCCGAGCGGTCTACGCGGGGAACGCCCGCCGGCTGATCCCCGGCCTCGCCGGGACCTAGCGCGAGCGGACGCCAGCGGGCATCAGCTCGCCGTGGGCGTCGATCAGCTCGTCGCACATCTCGCCGATCCGATCCAGCGTGAGGGTCGCGCCGGCGTTCGGATCGAGGTACGCGGCCTGGTAGACGAGGTCACGGCGCTCTTCCAGCGCGGCGCGCACCGTCAGCTCGGCGACGTTGAGGAACGTGCGGTTCAGCGCCGCGCACTGGGGCGGCACCTCGCCGACGGCGACCGGGTGCACGCCACCCGCGTCGACGTTCGCCGGGACCTCGACGCAGCATCCGTCGGGGAGGTTCGCGATCAGTCCGTCGTTGCGGACGTTGACGTACTCCACCCTCGGCGTGCCGGTCTCGATCGCGTGGATGATGTTCGACGCGAGCTCGTGCGCCGGTTCGATGGCGAAGCCCTCGGCGCGGTCCAACCGGCCGCGGAGGTCCTCGAGCTCGTCGAGGTTCCCCTCGGACCGCCGCAGGTACTCGTCGACCGGGATGCGGAAGCGCTCGATCATGTCGTCCCGCCCCATGAACCACGGGACGTATTCGGCCGAATGCTCGCTGGACTCCGTCGGGAAGTACCCGAACCGCCGGTACAGCTCGACCCGGACCCGGCGCCCGAGGCCCTCCGGATCGGCGTCGATCGCGGCGTCGAGGAGCGGGTAGAGGTTCTCGCCGGTGTCCGTCCGTTCGAACCTGGTCACGAACGCCTGATGGTTGAAGCCGGCCGTCGTGAAGTCGACCTGTTCCTCGGGGACCCCGACCGTCTGTGCGAGGAACGCGTGCGTGTCGCGGACCGAATGACAGACGCCCACCACGTTCCGGAACGGCGTGCCCTCGTAGACGGCCCACGGGACCATGGCCATCGGGTTCGTGTAGTTCAGCAGGAGCGCGTCCGGGCACAGCTCCGCCATGTCGCGGCCGATCCCCAGCACCGCGGGGATCGTGCGCAGGCCACGGAAGATCCCGCCGATCCCGATCGTGTCGGCGATCGTCTGCCGCAGGCCGTACCGGCTCGGGATCTCGAAGTCGAGCAGCGTGTGCGCGTAGCCCCCGACCTGGATCACGTTGACGGCGTACGTCGCCCCGTCCAGGGCGGCGCGGCGATCGAGGTGCGCCTCCACGACGGCCCCGGCCCCGAGCGCCTCGTCCGTGTACCGCGCGATCGCCTCCGCCGTCGCGAGGCGCTCCGCGTCGATGTCGAGCAGGACGATCGTCGAACCCCGGAGCTCCTCGTAGCTCAGGATGTCGGCGAGCAGGTCCTTGGTGAACTCGACGCTTCCGGCGCCGATCAGGACGATCCTGGGCATGCGCGGATTGTGTCAGGTCAGGGCGTGTGGGGGTTCGGCTCGATCGTATCCATGGCCCGCACGACCTCCGGCAGGCTGGGCAGGGCACCGGTTCCCCCGACCGAGCGGGTCGACAGCGCTCCGCATGCCGTGGCGAGCGACAACGCGCGGGCGAGCGACCAGCCGGCGAGGCGGCCCGTGACGAACCCGGCGTCGAACGCGTCGCCCGCCCCGATGGCGTCGACGACGACCACCCGCGGGGACGCCGAGCGCGCGACGTCCCGGCCGTCCATGGCGAGCGCACCATCCGCGCCCAGCTTCACCGCGACCGCGGGTCCACGTCCGGCGAGCGCCGCGGCGGCGCCCTCCGTGTCGTCGATCCCGGTGATGGCCCGCGCCTCGGCGGCGTTCGGCAGGAACGCGTCGACGGACGGGAGCAGTTCGAGGAGGCTCGCATCCCACCGGTCCGACGGATCCCACTGCGGGTCGAGCGAGGTCGTGAGCCCCGCCCGGTGGGCCTCAGCGAACAGGTCGGGCAGGTCGGGCGCCAGCTGCGAGACGTAGTACGTGCTGGTGTGGAGGTGCCGCGCCGATCGCAAGAGGTCGCGGTCGATCATGTCCGCGCGGAGCGCGCCGATCGTCCCGAGCGCGGTCAGCATGGCCCGGTCGTCGCCGCGCGACAGCACGACGGTGAGTCCGGTCGGCCTGGCCTGATCGACGACGCACCCGGAGGTGTCCACGCCGAACCCAGACAACGCGTCGAGCATGAACCGGCCATGGAGGTCGTCGCCGACCACGCCCGCGAATGCCGTTCGCAGTCCCAGGCGTGCCGCGGCGCAGGCCATGATCGAACACGACCCACCGACCGTGAGGATGGCCTCGTCGACCAGACGCTCGACCTGTCCGAAGACCGGCGTGACGTCGCCACCGCGGATCACCAGGTCGGGGTTGCAGTCGCCGATCACGAGCAGGTCGAAGTCCGCCACCCGTCGCTCCTAGGTCGCTCCGGCGTTCGCGTCGACCATCGCTCGATACCGCTCCGCGATACGCCCCGTCGCGGCCTCGCGGTCGGCCCCTCCGGTCAGGTGATCGCGCAGCGCGTCCCACCAGATCGTTCGTCCGACCGCGAAGCCGATGTAGCCGGGACACCCCGCTCCGGTCCGGAGCCACCGGATCACGGCGTCCGCGTCCGCGCCGCGCCCGAGGACGACGCATCCGACGTCGTCCCGCCCTCCGGCTCGGGCCTGCTCCGACACGCGCAGGCAGTCCTCGCGGCGGTCCAGTCCCTCGATCTTCCACACGTCCGGCTCGATGCCGTACTCCTGGATCTGACGGATGGCCCCGACCACGAGGCCGGGCCGGATCGCCCGGTCGTAGCGATCCGTGTCGCCGCCGACCGAGCGCAGTTGCGCGGCTTCGGCGGGGACCAACAGTTCGAACATCAGCTTCCGCCCGCGCGCGTGGAGCCAATCGGAGAGGCGCTGCAACCGAGCCAGCTGGGCCCGGTTCGCCGAGACGTCACCTTCGGGGTTGTACCGGACGAGGGCCTTCGCGAACGTGGGATCGAACGCCTCGATGTGCCTGCCGAAGTCATCGCCGTACTCGAATCCGAACTCCCGCCGGCCGCTTCGTTCGACCGGCATCGCCACCATGAGGCCCTCGGCCAGCGCCGCACGTGCGCCCTGCGCGCCGGACGCTTCGTCGATGAGGATGCCGGCTCCGGCCCGGGAAGTCCCGTCGCGGAGAGCCCGCCGGAGGCCGTCGAGGATCAGCAGCTTCGCCTCCGAGATCCTGGCCAGCTCCCCGGGATCCGGGTCGCCCTTGATGCCGAACATGCCCTCCCAGAGCGACCTCCGGTGATCGAAGGCCAGGAGGTGCAGCGGACCTTGATACCCGAGCGTCATGTCGCCTGCCTCCACCGTCGGTCTCGAGGGACCACCCCCGTGAGGAGGATCACCCGACGAGCCCCTGCACGACCAGGATGGCACCGAACGCCGCGAGACCGGCCGCGAGGATCGGCGTGAGCCACCTCGCGATCCGGAGTTCGAACCTCCGCACACCGCTGCCGAGCAACACCATCGTGCCGTCCACGACCGAGACGCCCAGCAACATCGCGACGGCCGTCAGCATCGCGAACGGTCGCCCGTCCTGATGGGCGGCCGTCGCGAACAACGCCGACGCCGTCGTCGCCAGGAACACCCAGGCCCCGGCGTTCAACAGCACGGCGAACACGCCTCGGAGCAAGGGGGTTCGGCCATGTTCCTCCTCGGCGACGGTCTCCTCACCCTCGGCGCGCCGTACCGACGCGATCATCGCATCGCCCGCGACGTAGAGGAGGAACGCCCCGCCGGCCACCTTCAGCACCCGCAGCGCGGTCGGGCCGGGTGCGAGGAACGACAGGCCGGCGGCGAACGCCAGGAGCAGGGTCCCGAACGTCCCGTTCGCGCCGAGCATCGCGGGGAACCCACGCCGGATGCCACCCCGCGTCGACTCGGTCAGCAGGAGGAACTGCACCGGGCCGGGCAGCAGTCCGAGCGTCGCGCCGAGGCCGAACGCGGTGACGACGAGCCCGAGGTTCATCCTCCGGTGGAGCCGTCGTCCGCCGCCGCACGGCGCAGTGCCACAAGGACCCGGTCGACGTCGGCGCGGGTCGACAAGTAGTTCACGATCCCGGCCCGCAGGTAGGTTCGGCCCCGAAGCTTCGTCGTCGAGACCCACCCCTCGCCGCTCGACTCCAACGCGCGCTGGATCCGATCCTGGTGGCGGTCCAGCTCCTCCGGATCCATGCCCCCGGCGGCTTGAGCCCCACCCGGCAGATGCCGGAAGCACACCACCGACAGGTCGGGTTCCTCGGGAAGCGCTTCGAAGTCGCCGCTCTCCCGGCACGCGGCGGCGAGGTAGGCGGCCAGGTCGATGTTGTCCTCGATCAGTCGGCCGAACCCGCTGGTGCCCAGGTGCTTCCACGACACCCACAGCTTCAGCGCGCGGAACCGTCTCGTTCCCTCGAACGAGTACTGGTACCAGTTCAGCGGCTCCTCCTCGGGCCTGGCGTTCCGGTAGTACTCGGGTGCGCCGTGGAACGTCGTGAGCAGGTCGTCGTGCCGCTTCACGACGAGTGCGCCGATGTCGTACGGCTGGAAGAACCACTTGTGCGGGTCGATCGTCACGGAGTCGGCGCGCTCGAGGTCGGTGACCCGCCACGCGTCACGCTTCGACATCCGCACGGCGCCGCCGTACGCGGCGTCGACGTGGAGCCACATCCCCTCGGCTTGGCAGACGTCCGCCAGCTCGCCGACCAGGTCGATAGAACCGGTGTTCGTCGAACCGCTCACGGCCGCGACGCACCAGGGCAGCAGGCCGGCGGCGCGATCCTCCTCGACGGCGACGCGCACGACGTCGCCGTGGAGCCGGAAGCGCTCGTCGGACGGCAGCACGCGGAGCGTCTCCGGCGGGAACCCGAGCTCGGAGATCGCGCGGGCGATCGAGAAATGCGTCTGATCGCTCGCGTACGCGCGCACGCCGTCCAGGGCGCCCCCGCGCGGGGGGGCATCCAGGCCGAGCAGCCGCCTGAGGCCCGTGTCCCGGGCGACGGTCAGCGCCATGAAGTTCGCCATCACGCCGCCGGAGGTCAACACGCCCCACGACCCGTCGCCGTAGCCGACCAGCGAACGGAGCCAGGCGATGACCTCCTCCTCGACGAACGCGCCGGTCGGGCTGCACGCCCAGATGTCGATCCCCTGGTTGAACCACTGGGTCATGGCGTCCGCCGCGATCGCCACCGGGAGCGCGGGCGGCGTGAAATACGCGAATTGTCCCGGGTGCTGTGCGGCGAACTGGTACGGCACGAGCCGATCGCGGATGTCGGCCAGGACATCGGCCCACGCCGACGGTTCCGCCGGCGCGGCCGATGGGCCCCCGCTGTCGGCGAAGAACCGCGCGCGCATCTCCGGGTACGGGAGCCCGGCGATCGGCCGGCGGAGCGCCTCGTCGCGAAGGAAGTCGAGCCCCGTCCGCCACGCCTCCTCCCCGAGCCGTGCGAGCGCCCCCCGTGTCGCGGGGTCGTCCATCCCGATCAGTTCGGGGTCGGGGTGCCAACCGAACCGCTCGGACGCGGGCTGGCGTTCATCGCTCACGCGCCCTCTCCCTCGCCGGCGTCGTTGGCCGACTCCGCCGCGAGCGCCTCGAGCGCCATCGCGTACGAGCGCCAACCGAACCCGGCGATCACGCCGGTACACGCGCCCGCGATCAGGTCGGTCTGGCGGAACCATTCCCGGGCGTTCGGGTTCGACAGGTGCACCTCGATCGTCGGCAGCGCCACGGCGGCGATCGCGTCCCGGATCGCGACGCTCGTGTGCGTGTACCCGCCGGGGTTGATCACGAACGCGTCGGCCGTGCCCTTCGCGTCCTGGATCAGATCCACGAGGGCGCCCTCGGCGTTCGACTGCTCGGTCCGAACCTCGAGACCGAGCGCCCGCCCGAGCGTCACCAGCCGGTCGTCCAGCTCCGCGAGCGTCATCGTCCCGTAGACCTCGGGCTCACGCTCCCCGAGCAGGTTCAGGTTCGGGCCGTGCACGATCAGCACCCTCACGTCGTGACCCCCTCCACCTCCAGCGCCGTCAGCGCATCGCGCGGGTCCAGTCCCTCGACCAGCGCGGCGCCGCCGGGCGCGGGAACGACGAACACCGCCCGCGCGCCGCGGCGCTTCTTGTCCGAACCGATCGCGGCGATCATCGCATCCCGACCGGCGGCCGCCGGCGCGCGCACCGGAAGCCCGAGGCGTTCGAAGAGCGCCCGCGCGCGCTCGGCGGTGCCCGGCGCGGTGATTGCGAGGCGCTCGCCCAGGCGCGTCGCGGCGACGGTCCCCGCAGCGACCGCGTCGCCGTGAGCCACGCCGTAGGCCGTCGCCGATTCGATCGCGTGGGCGAACGTGTGCCCGAGGTTCAACGAATGCCGGACATCCCGGTCGAACGGGTCCGCGCCGACGTACGCTGCCTTGATCCGGACGGCCTGTTCGACGACCCAATCCAGGTGCCGGGGCAGGCCGCGCGCGTCCAGCGGTTCGGTCTCCAGGACGTCGAGCATCGCGGGCGAGGCCAGGATCGCTTCCTTGACCGCCTCCGCGAGGCCGTGCCGAACGAGCTCCCCGGGGAGCGTTTCGAGCGCCGCCGGGTCGGTGACCACCAGCGATGGATGGTGGAACGAACCGACGAGGTTCTTCGACCCGGCGTGGTCGATCGCGACCTTCCCGCCGAGGCTCGCGTCGACCATCGCCAGGAGCGTGGTCGGAACGTTCACCAACGGGACGCCGCGCGCGAACGTCGCTGCGGCGAACCCGACGGCGTCCAGCGTCGCGCCGCCCCCCACCGCCACGACCGCGTCCGTTCGCGACAGGCCCGCGTCGCGGAGGGCATCCCACAGGTCCGCGACGGCCTCGACGGTCTTTCCCGTCTCGCCGCCGGGCACGGTGAGCGACATGACGCGAATCCCGGTCGCGCGGAGCGCGTCGGTCACGGCGGTCGCGATCGGTGACGCCACCGCGGGCTCCGAGACGACGGCAGCGGCGGCGCAGGACGGGAGCGCGGCGCACAGCTCGGTCGGGAGCTCGTCCAGCGCCCCGCGCCCGATCAGCACCGGGTACGGGCCGGCCGGGCCCGGGACGTCGATCCTGGTCGGCCCGTCGGCGGCACGGAGCCGGTACCGGTCGGCGGCCTCGGGGCCGGCGACCCCCCGGATCGCATGCGAGGTGTCCAGGGCCGCCCCGACCTCCGCGTAACGTTCGGAACGTTCCTCGAACAACCGTCGGATCCGAGCGTCCACATCCTCGCCGGCCAGCATCGGCCGCCCCGCGCCGCTCCGGACGCGCCGTTCGATCGTCGCGGGGTCGGCGGTCAGGACCACCACCTCGGCGCCACGAGCGAGTTCGTCGAACGCCTCGCGCTGCATCACCGCGCCCCCGCCGGTCGCGACGACGGTCGCGGACAGCCGCGCGGCGTCGGCCATCGCGTCCCGCTCCAGCGCGCGGAACGCCGGCTCGCCGCCGGTCGCGAAGACGTCGGGGATCGAACGCCCCGCGCGGGCCTCGATCAGGCGGTCCAGGTCGACGAAGGGGAGGCCGAGCGCGGCCGCGGCCTCCCGGCCGGCGGTGGACTTCCCGGTCCCCATGAAGCCGGTCAGGATCAATCGCGGCCGGCCCGGAGGCAGCTCCGGGGCGGGCAGGAGCGTCGTCGCGGCCTCCCCGCGTGTCATCGTTCGGCGTCTGGGTCGTCGGGCCTGCCCGCGGCGGGCTGGTCGCGGGCGCCCGGGTCGGGCGGCGGCGGCCGCCAGCGCTCGTCGGCGCGCGTCGCGTCGAACGATGCCCGCATCGCGTCCAGTCGGTCGCCGCCGAACCGTTCGACGAGCGCGTCGGCCAGCACCCACGCGACCATCGCCTCGCCGACGACCGCCGCGGCCGGCACGGCGCAGACGTCGGAACGGACGTACGCGGGGTCGACCGGCTCGCCGCTCCGCAGGTCGATCGACTCGACCTCGCGCCGGACCGACGACAACGGTTTCATCGCGGCGCGAACCACGACCGGACGGCCGTTCGTCATGCCGCCCTCCAGGCCGCCCGCGCGGTTCGTCGGCCGAACCAGACCTGACGCATCGGAGCCGTCCGCACGGATGATCGAGTCGACGGCCTTCGTGCCGGGCAGTGACGCGAGCCGGAACGCCTCGCCGACCTCCGCGCCCTTGACCGCATGGATCGAGCCGACCGCCTGCAGCAGGCGCCCGTCGAGCCGGCGGTCCCAGTGCACGTGGCTCCCGAGTCCCGGCGGCACGCCGGTGGCGAACACGACGAAGACACCTCCGAGCGTCTCGCCAGCCTCCTTGGCCGCGTCGATCGCCGTCACGACCCGTGCCGATGCGGACGCGTCCGGGACGCGCACCTGATCGTCCTCGGCCGCGTCGGCGAGCGCCCGCAGCCCCGCTTCGTCGAGGATCTCCAGGGACGTCTCGATCCCGACGTCCCCGATCGAGGTGACGAACGACCCGACCTCGGCGCCGAACGCCGACAGGAGGGCCCGGGCCAGCGCGCCGGCCGCCACGCGCGCGGCCGTCTCGCGCGCGCTGGCCCGCTCGCGGATCAGCCGGAAGTCCTCGAGCCCGTACTTGATGCCGCCGGCAAGGTCGGCGTGACCGGGCCGTGGTGCCGTGAGCGGCTTCGGCTGCGCGGGCTGGTTCGCGAAGTCACGGTTCACGATCCGGATGCCGACCGGCGAGCCGGTGGTCTGACCCCCCGCGAGCCCGCTCACGATCTCCGCATGGTCGCGTTCGATCTTCGTGGACCGGGCGCCGCGGCCGTACCCCTGCTGCCGGCGGACCAGATCCGCGTCGATGGCGTCGGGTCGTACCTCGACACCGGCGGGGAATCCCTCCACGATGACCAGCAGCTCTGGCCCGTGCGACTCACCGGCGGTCAGGAAGCGCAACATCGTCAGTCAGCTTTACCATCGAGTGCACCGTAGGCGGCCTCGCGCATGCGGCCGACCGGCGCGGGGAGGCCGGTCCAGAGTTCGAACGACCTGGCGCCCTGTTCGATCAGCATCTCGATCCCCTCGACGATCACGCATCCCTGGCGCGCGGCCCGCTCCAGCAGCGCGGTCCGGCGTGGACGGTACACGAGGTCGAACACGGTGACGCGGGGATGCAGCGGGACGTCGTCGGGCACCGGCGACGCCGTCGGGTCGCCCGCCCCGACGGGCGTCGCGTTGACCAGCAGGTCCGCGCCGTCCAACGCCGCAGCGAGCGGACCCGCCTCGGGTGGAGACCAGCGTTCGAACCCGACGTCGAGGTCGGTCGCGATCCTGGCGCCGGCGTCCGGGTTCCGTCCGAGCACGTGCACGTTCGAGCCCACGCTCCGCAGCGCGGACGCGACGGCGCGCGCGGCGCCCCCGGTGCCCAGGATCACGGCGCGCCGCCGCGCCCGCGCGTCCCCACGCTCCAGCGCCGCAAGGAACCCGGCGCCATCGGTCGAGTCCCCGACCGCTTCGATGCCGCCGAGGACGACGGTGTTCACGGACCCGGCGGCCCGCGCGTCCGGCGCGAGACGGTCGAGCAGAGGGATCACGGCCTCCTTGAGCGGGATCGTGACGTTCAGCCCGGCGCGCTCGTCGCGGAGCCGCGGCCAGGCGTCGGGGAGTTCGTCTCTGCTCACCCGGACGGGTTCGTACGTCCAGTCGAGCGCCGCCGCGTCGAACGCGGCGCGTTGCATCGCGGGCGACACGCTGCGCGACACCGGGTCCCCGATCAGCGCGACCGTCCGGGTCATGTCCGCGATCCGGCGGTGAGCGTGTCGAGCAGCGCCTCGAACCCCGGGAACGAGTCGCCGGCGTACGCGAGATCCCCGACGCGCACCGGCTCCTCGGTCACGAGTCCTGCCACCGCGAACGTCATCGCGAGCCGATGGTCGGCGGCCGCGTCCACCTGGGCGCCGTGCAGCCGCGTCGGCCCCCGTACGACGAACCCGTCATCGAGCTCCTCCGCGTTGGCGCCCATCGCGTGCAGGCCGGTCACCAGCACGGAGATCCGGTCGCTCTCCTTGACGCGGAGCTCCCGGGCGCCGCGGACCTCCGTGACACCGTCGGCCTGCGTCGCCAGCAGCGCGACCATCGGCAGTTCGTCGATCGCCGACGGGACCTCGCGAGCGTCGACGCGCGTCGGCGTCAGTGGCGCGTGTCGAACCCGAACCGCGCCGACCGGCTCGCCGGCGCGGTCCGCGGCCGGTTCGATGCGCACGTCGCCGCCCATGCGCTCGAGGATCCGGAGGAACCCGGTCCGGGTCGGGTTCAGGCCGACGGCGTCCACGGCCAGGTCCGAACCGGGCACCAGCGCGGCCGCCGCCCAGAGGAACGCCGCCGACGACGGGTCGCCGGGCACCGACAGGTCGATCGCGGAGAGCTCGCTGGGTTCGACCCATGCCGTGGAGCCGGATCGCCCGACGGCCGCCCCCATCGCCGCGAGCATCCGCTCGGTGTGATCGCGGGTCGGCGCCGGTTCGTCGACCGAGGTGCGACCGTCTGCGCGGAGGCCGGCGAGGAGCACCGCGCTCTTCACCTGTGCGCTGGCGACGGACATCGCGTGATCGATCGCGCCGAGCCCACCTCCCTCCACGTGGATCGGCGCGTGCTCGCCGTCGGCCAGTTCGACGCGCGCGCCCATGGCGCGCAGCGGCTCCGCCACCCGGCGCATCGGCCGGCGGAGCACCTGCGGGTCCCCGGTCAGCGTCGCCCTCAACGGGAACGACGCCAGGACGCCGGCCAGCAGTCGCATGGCCGTGCCGGCGCGGCCGCAGCCGACGATGCCCACGTCGCGCGGGGACGCGTCGAGCGGCCCGTGCACGAGGACCGAGCCTGCGGCGTCGCGTTCGACCGTGACGCCGATCGAATCGAGCGCCGCGAGCGTCGACGCACAGTCGCCCGCCTGCGAGAAGCCGCGGATGACCGACGTCCCGTGCGCGAGCGCGCCGAGGATCGCGGCTCGGTGCGAGATCGACTTGTCGCCGGCGACCTCGTACGTGCCGGTGAGCGGCGCGGTCACGGGCCAGCCTCGTGCACCAGCGCCCGGTGCGCATCCCTCGCGTGCGCGAGCGCACGCTCCAGCGCCGCGGGGTTCCCGAGGGCGCCGATCAGTCCGTCGAAGGCCCCACGGAACGCCGCCACCGCGGCCGCGACGTCCTCGGCGTTCGCCGTGAGGAATCCGGCGACCGTCGCCGGGTCAGTCTCCGCCAGGCGGGTCGCGCCGATGAAGCCGGTCGAGATCAGGGCATCCATGCCGACGCTCGGCGCCTCCCCGGCAGCGGCCGCAAGGGCGAACGCCAGCAGGTGGGGGACGTGGCTCGTGAGCGCCACGGCTCGGTCGTGCGTGTTCGCGTCCATCTCGAACGGGCGGGCACCGACGGCTTCGACCAGCGAGCTCGCGCGTGCCATCCCATCCGGGTCGTCGCGGACCGGCGTAAGGACGAAGACCGCGCCCCGCAACCGGTCCGGGTCGGCGCCGGCGGGCCCGGGGACCTCCGAGCCGGCCATCGGGTGGCCGCCGATCGCGTGCGCGGCCGGCGGGATCGACCGGCGCATCGCGTCGACCACCGGTCGCTTCGTGCCGCCGGTGTCGATCACGAGCGCTCCGGGCTTCGTCGCCTCGCCGAACCGTTCGAGCAGCTCGACGATCGCCGGGACCGGCACCGCCAGGATCAGGGTGTCGGTGTGTTCGAACGCATCGGCGGTGTTTGTCCGGGCGTCGTCGCCGGCGCGCCGCGCGAGGCTCTCCTCGGCGACCTCCGGCCGCACGTCGAACAGGGTGATCGACCCGATCCGCCCATCGCCGCTGGCGCGTTGGGCCATCAGCGCCATCCCGAGCATCGTTCCCACCTGCCCGGCCCCGACGATCGCGATGCGGCCGAGCGACATCACGCCGGATCCCGCGCCGGCGCCGCCCTTCATCCCGCGGTTCGGCCCACCGCCGACGCCACGCGCCCGACGCTGTCCATCAGATCGGCGAACGCGGCGGGCGTCAGCGACTGCGCGCCGTCGGACAGTGCCTCCGGCGGGTTGGGGTGCACCTCCACCAGCAGCCCGTCGGCGCCCGCAGCGACCGCGGCCAGCGCGATCGACGGCACCAGGTCGGCCTTCCCCGCGGCGTGGGAGGGATCGACGATCACCGGCAGCGACGTCGCGTGTTTGAGCACCGGCACCGCGTTGATGTCGAGGGTGAACCGGGTGGCGGTCTCGAACGTTCGGATCCCGCGCTCGCAGACGGCCACCTGACCGTTGCCGTGGGCCAGGATGTACTCGGCGGCCTGGAGGAGTTCGTCGATCGTCGAACCGAGCCCGCGCTTGAGGACGACCGCCCGGTCCGTCTCGCCACAGGCTCGCAGGAGGCGGTAGTTCTGCATGTTCCGCGCGCCGATCTGCAGGACCTCGGCGTGCTCGGCCACGAGCGGCACGTCCTCGGGCGCCAGGACCTCGGTGATGACCGCCATGCCGTACCGGTCGGCGGCCTCGCGCAGCAGCCGGAGGCCCTTCTCGCCCAGGCCCTGGAAGGCGTACGGCGACGTCCGGGGCTTGTACGCGCCGCCGCGGAGGACACGGACGCCGACCCCGTACACGGCTTCGGCCGCGGCGCCGAGCTGGTCGGCGCTCTCGACGGCGCACGGTCCGGCCATCACGACGACCTCCTGGCCGCCGCCGATCCGCACGCCGTTCGGCAGTTCGATCACCCGATCCTGCGGGTGGAACTCGCGGCTCGCGAGCTTGTACGGCGCCAGGATCCGCACGACGCGGTCGACGCCGGGGAGGGCCTCGAACACGATCGGTTCGACCGGACGCTCGTCGCCGATCACGCCGATGACCGTGCGCTCCGAGCCCGGGGAGACATGCGGCGCGAACCCGAGCGACTCGATCTTCGCCATCACCCCCGCGACCTCGTCATCGGTGGCGTGGGCCTGCATGACGATGACCATGGGTTCCTCCTTCAGGGCTCCCGCCCGATCCAGGACGGTGCTCATGAGAGCGTAGCGAGGTCGGGGCGAAGCTCGACCGCTCCGCGCAGGTAGACGTGCCTGATGTCGGGCTGTCGCCGGGTGGTGTTGACGAGCAGGAGGACCCGCAGGCAGCGGGCGACGCGCACGTCGCCGCCGTGCTCGCGGACCATCAGGAGGGGTACCGACGACCAGCCGGCCGCCCGGGCAGCCGCGGCCGGGTTCGCGCCGGCCAGCTCGTCGGTGAGGGTGAAGATCGCGGCCGCGATGTCGTCGATGTCGAACCCGTTCGCCTCGCGCAAGGCGTGCAGCAGCTCGGCCGTCGCCTCCCCGACGGCGACCGGATCCGTGCCCGCGACCGTGGTCGCCCCCCGGATCCCGCGGCACGCGAGCGTCCCGGTCGCTTCCGTGTCCTGGTCCCTGTCGTCCATCGTGCGCCTCCAACGTCCTCGGAAAAACGAAAAGGCGCGGAGCCCTTCGGCCCCACGCCTCCCGCGGTGTCGGTGTCGTCAGGTCCCTACCCGACGGCAACCCCCCCGGAAGGCGTGGGGTCGCCATAGCCGAAGGTGAAATAGAACGCGAACGCGTCCTGTCGGCGCTGGGACCGCGCGGAGCTTCCGTTCGACCGCATCGTGGGCAGAGTCTGCATGTCGGTACAGGTATCGTCAACCGGGCGCCGCATCATGAGCCGGTCAGTAGACTCGTCGCGACCAGGGGAGCTCGGTGGAACCGGGCTGAGAGGCCGGCTGTGCAGCCGGCGACCCTTCGAACCTGATCCGGGTAACACCGGCGGAGGGAGACGACCGGAGCGGTGACCGTCCGCGAACGGCTCGAACGGACGCTTCAGCGCGAGGCGCCCGAGTGGGGGATCCGCCCGGTTCCTCCAGAACGAAGGACCCTGTCTGGCTTCGACCTCGGGATCCTGTGGGGCGATCTCTCGATCGGCCTGCTCGTCATCCTGACCGGTGCCCTCCTGGTCCCCGCGATGGGCTTGCCGCAGGCGCTCGCGGCGATCGCGATCGGGTCGGTGATCGGGTGCATCCCGCTCGCGCTGGTCGGCCTCGCCGGCGCGCGCGAGGGCGTTCCCGGTATGGTGCTGTTCCGGCCGGTCCTCGGCCGCGCGGGGTCGTCGATCCCTTCCGTCCTGAACGTCCTCGTCCTGATCGGCTGGACCGGGTTCGAACTGTGGGCGATGGCGCTCGTGGCGAACCGGATCGGCGAGCGGCTGTTCGGCTTCGACTCGTACCTGTTGTGGCTCGTGCTGATCGCCGTCGTGTGCACGGCGCTCGCGCTCGGCGGCCCGATCCTCGTCATCAGGCGGTGGCTCGAACGGTTCGGCGCGTGGGTCGTGGCGGCCGTCGGGCTGTGGATCACGTTCCGCGTGATGACGAACGCCTCGCTGGGCGAGCTGTGGCGAACGCCCGGCACGGGCGGCCTCCCGTTCTGGCTCGGGGTCGATCTGGTGATCGCCCAGCCCGTCTCCTGGATGCCGCTGGTCGCCGACTACAACCGGTTCTCGCGCGCGCCACGCGCGGCCGCGGTCGGGACGTTCGTCGGGTACGCCGTGGGGAACGCGTGGTTCTACGCGCTCGGCGCGCTCTTGGTGCTCGGCGCCGGCCTGTCCGATGCGTCGCCCCCTGGCCTCGCCGAGGCGATCGCGTCACTGGCCGGCGGCTGGATCGTCCTGCTCGTGCTGCTGGTCGGCGAGACGGACGAAGCGTTCGCCGACGTCTACTCGGCGGCGGTCTCGTCGCAGAACCTATGGGAGCGCGTGCGCCAACGCCGAGCGATCCTGGCGGTGGCAGCGGCGGGCGTGGGGTTGGCGGCCTGGCTCGGCGGCCGCGGGACGACGGCGCTCGGGACGTTCGAGTCGTTCCTCTTCCTGCTCGGGTCGGTGTTCGTGCCGCTGTTCGGCGTGTTCCTGGCGGACTACTTCGTGCTGCGGCGGCGCGGGTACGACGAAGCCACGCTGTTCGGGGACCGCGAACGCAGCGGGTTCAAGCCGAGGGCGCTGGTCGCCTGGGCGGCCGGGTTCGTCGTCTACCAGTGGGCGGTCCCCACGGGTCCCGCGGCGTGGCAGTCGGGCGTCGAACGCGTCATCCACGGGTGGTCGCACCTGCCGTACCCGCTGGCCGGTTCGCACTTCGGAGCCAGCCTGCCGTCGTTCGCCGTGGCGTTCGGGCTCTACCTGACGCTGGAAGCCCTGACGGCGCGACGGGTCACGAGCCCGCAGCGCTGACGGTCAGCACCCCGACCATCCCCTGCTTGAAGTGGTACTTGCGGTGGAACGGATAGGTCCCGGGCTTCAGCGCGCCCAGCTGGTCCGTCGTCGTGCTTGCCCCGGAGTCGACATCCAAGCTCACCGAGCCGCCCTTCAGCAGCGTGAAGTTGTGCGTCGTGCCGGTCCCGTTCGTGAACTCGACCTGGTCGCCGGTGGTGATCGTGATGTGCACCGGGCTGTAGGTGAAGTTCTCCATCTGCACGGTCGCCGCGGGCGCCTGCCCCGAACAAGCACTCGCGAGGAGCGACACCACGACGACCGCGGGCGCCGCGGCGCGCGCGCGGGCGACCGCCCGGCCCCATCCACGCAGCTGAGGATGTTCCATCGTTCTCCCATTCGCAGCCCGAGCTGCGTCGGATCGTTCGTTGCGTTCAGCTAGGGCCGATGTCGACGAAGACGACGTGTCGTCGTTCAGCGTCGATCACATAGAGGACGCCAAGATCAGTGGTGGGGGACACGCGCGCTCGGTACAACACGAGGGGCGGTGGGACCTGAGCGACCCGGCTCCGGGCGTCATCCGAGGTCGGCTGCGGCTGACCGCGACCGCCCGGATCTGCCCGGATGGCGCGCAGACACCGACGAACATCTGCGTAGTCGGTCTCGCGCGGGTCTGTTCAGAGGAAACGAGCCAAGCAGCGCTTCTCGGATGCGGCGTCGAACGTCCACTGCGCACTCACGCCGGCGTTTCGGGAGGGTCTCTTTCTCGAAGCTCAGCTTCGTCGGTCCGCGCCTTCAGTGCGATCCGGATCGCCTCTTCGACACGCTCTTTCACTCCGGGCATGCCGAGGTGGCGCTCGAACAGCTGCTCGTCGGTGAGCAGGTGCACCTCGGAGTTGTGGGACTCTGCGCGATTGCTCATCCGACCTCCGTCCCTCATCCTTCGTGCCTCCGGGGCCCTGTGCCCTTCGTGTCTGGATTCTGAAGGATGCTAACCCGGCGGTACGACACGTCTCGAGCTGGGCGCTGTGGATCGGTGGTCATCTTCAGTCGAGCCGAGGGTCCCCGGGCTCGAGCTCGTCTTCGGGGTCGAAATCGACCTCGGGGTCGCCGGCGGGCGGGGGAGAGGCCACCATCAGCAGCACCAGGGGTTCGTCGTGCAGGTTGATGACCGTGACCTCGGTGTTCGCAGGGACGAGGACCGTTCCCCACTGCTTGAGCGTCCTGCTCCGGTGCCCGACGTTGAACCGCCCCTCGCCCGCGACCACCGTGAACACCGCGTCGGAGTCGGCGTCCTGCATCGGACCGACGTGCTGCTTGCCATCGAAGCAGAGCACCTCGCTGAAGAGGTTCGCCGTCTCGTACAGGGTCTCGCGACGCACCTCGTCCGGGTCGAAGTGGACGAGGTCCTTCAGGCTGCGGCTCCGCATGGCGGCACGAGCCTACGGAGCGCGGCGCGCGCCCGACAATGGCGCGGAGCGTCGGTCCGCTCCGCTGGCTGGCCGAACGGGGCCGGTCGGCTAGACTGACGCGCGCATCCCCCGCTGAAGCCCGACCGCTACAGGAGGTTCCGTTCGTGCCGAACTTCGACCTGTCCACGACCTCGCCCGCCGAGGCCCGCGCCGATCTGCTCGTCCTGCCGTTCTTCGAGGGCCGCGAGCCCGGACCCGGGGTCGCCGAGGTCGGCGAGGCGCTCGGGGGCGACCTGATGGCCGCCGTCGAGGCGCATGGCGTCACCGGCAAGCTCGGCGACACGCTGACGGTCCCGACGCTCGGACGGATCAAGGCGAAGAGCGTCCTGCTCGTCGGCCTCGGGCCGAAGGACGAAGCCGGCGAGGACGAGGTTCGGCATGCCGCGATGCGCGCCGGGAGCCGCGGGCAGAAGTTCGCCTCGATGGCCACCACGCTGGGCCAGGTCGGAGACGACGCTGCCGCGGCCGCGCACGCGCTCGCCGAGGGCGTCACGCTCGGCGCCTACCGGTTCACGAAGTACAAGGAACGCCCGATCGACGAGGACGGGAAGAAGGGACCGCAGCTCAAGCGCGTCTCGGTCCTCGGCGGCAGCGGCTCCGCGACGAAGAACGCCTTGAAGCGTGGCCAGATCTTCGGCGAGGCCTCGAACTGGGCGCGCGACCTCGTCAACACCCCGTCGATCGACGCGACCCCCGCGTACCTGGCGAACGAGGCACAGACGATGGCGAAGTCCTCCGGGCTGAAGGTGAAGGTCTGGACGAAGGCGGAGCTCAAGCAGGGCGGGTTCGGCGGCATCCTCGGCGTCGGTTCCGGCAGCGCGAACGAGCCCCGGATGGTCGAGGTCACGTACACGGGCGCCGGCGCGAACGCGAAGCCGATCGCGATCACCGGCAAGGGCATCACGTTCGACTCCGGTGGATTGTCGATCAAGCAGGCCGACTGGATGGAGACGATGAAGGACGACATGGCCGGCGCCGCCGCGACGCTCGCCGTGATGCGCGCGCTCGCGCAGCTCAAGCTGAAGGTCAACGTCGTCACCGCGATCCCGTTCGCCGAGAACATGCCAAGCGGCTCGGCGATCCGCCCCGGGGACGTCCTGCGGCACCGCGGCGGCAAGACCTCCGAGGTCCTGAACACCGACGCCGAGGGCCGGCTGGTCCTGGCCGACGTGCTTGCGTTCCTCGCGGAGAAGAAGCCCCGCGTGCTGATCGACTCGGCCACGTTGACCGGCGCCGCGATGGTCGCGGTCGGCCACGACCTCTGGGCGGTGATGGGCAACGACGATGGGCTGATCGCCGATCTCCTCGCTGCCGGTGAGGCGGAGGGCGAACCCGGCTGGCAGCTCCCATTATGGAAGGGCTACCGGCGCAACATCGAGTCCTCCGTCGCCGACGTGAAGAACGTCGGGAACCGCTACGGAGGCGCGATCACCGCTGCGCTGTTCCTCGCGGAGTTCGTGGGCGACACGCCATGGGCCCACATCGACGTCGCCGGCCCGGCGTTCGTCGACGGTTCGAACCAGTGGTGGCCCCGCGGCGGCACCGGCTCGCCGGCCCGGACCCTGCTCCGGTACATCGAGGGCCAGGCTTCGGGCTCGAAGAGGTAGGGTCGGCGCGAAGGCATGGCCGTCGAGAGCGAACCCCTCCCCGAGGGCGCGCCGCACCGCCATCCGGCCCCGGAGAAGGGCGGGCCGGTCCTGGGGATCTTCGCCCATCCCGACGACGCCGAGATATGCGCGGGTGGGACGCTGGCCCGCTGGGGCTCCGAGGGCCGCGAGGTGCACCTGCTGATCCTGACGAACGGCGACCGGGGCGCCGCGAAGCCGGTCGATCGCGCCGAGGTGGCCGCCACGCGCGCGAGGGAGACCGACGCGGCCGCGGCGTATCTGGGCCTCGCGGGCGTTCGGATCCTCGACACCCACGACGGTGAGCTGGAGAACACGCCGGACGTTCGTCGCGACATCGCCCGCGAGGTGCGGCGCGTTCGGCCGACGCTGGTGCTCTCGTGCGACCCGACCGCCGTGTTCATGGGGAACCGGTACTACAACCACGCCGACCACCGGAACGCCGGGTGGTGCACCCTGGATGGGATCTTCCCGGCCGCCGGCAACCCGCTGTTCTTCGAGGAGCTCCTAGCCGATGGCCTCGAGCCCTGGGGCGTTCCTGAGGTCTGGCTCGGATGGACGCTCGAGCCGAACCACCATCAGGACATCACCGGGTTCATGGAGCGCAAGGTCCAGGCCCTGGCGCTCCATGCGAGCCAGGTCGCCGACGGCATGATCGGCTTCTTCGAGGAGTGGCTCCCGCAGGAAGCCGTCGAGGCCGGGAAGAAGATCGGCGTCCAGCACGCGGAGTCCTTCCGGGTCCTGCAGCTCGACTAGAGGGCGGCGTTGCGTTCGCCGTAGGCCAGATGTCAGGATGCTCACCAGGTCGTTCGACCATCGGATGGGGGAGGAGAGCGAGATGGCGCATCCCAACGAGGACCTGGTCCGGCGTGGCTATGCCGCGTTCGAGACTGGGGACATGGCAAACCTGGACGAGCTGTTCGCCGACGATATCGTCTGGCACGTCGGCGGTCGCAGCCCGATCAAGGGCGACTACCGAGGGAAGAGCGAGGTCCTCGGGTTCTTCGGCCGCATCGCGCAGGAGACCGGAGGTAACTTCCATATCGACCTGCATGACGTGCTGGCGAACGACGAGCACGTCGTTGCCCTGACCACGACCACCGGTGAACGCGGAACCAAGTCCCTGAGCGACATCGGAGCGCAGGTCTTCCACGTGCGCGACGGGAAGGTCACCGAGTCCTGGTTCCACCCCAACGATCAGTACGCAGGCGACGAGTTCTGGAGCTGAGCACGAGCCGAACGGGGAAGGGCGGCGATCAGCCCTTGAAGCCGACCGCCATGTTCACGTCGCGGAAATCGTTGAATTGCGGCGGGAAGCGCTCCGCGAACACCTCGCGCGCACGCTTCTGCAGGCGCGGCCAGAGCGATTCGCCCAGCATCTGCCGGAGGAACCGACCGGAGGCCGCCGTCTCCCGGCCGTCCAGGTAGTCCTCGGCGCTGATCCAGAAGCGGTACTCGCGCCGGCTGATCATGATGTCACGGAGGCCGGCGTCGTGCAGCGCCATCTTCAGGTTCTCGGGGTCCCGGAACCGTTCCTCCCACGGCAGCGCCTGCGCCATGGAGTCACGCATGATCTCGGGTTCGGCGAATTCCCAGGTCACCTCGCGCCACGCCCTGGAGAACTCGTCTTCGCGCGAGCCCCACGTGGCCACGCCCATCCGCCCCTGGCGCTTGAGGACCCGCATCAGGTCGAACAACGCCGTCTCGTACTTCTTGAAGTGCGGCAGGACGAACGACGCGAAGACGTCGTCGAACGCCGCGTCCCGGAAGGGGAGGTCGATCGCCGTGGACGCCGCGTACCGAGCGCCGCCGTCCTGCGGGAGCGCCGTCCGCAGCATCGGCATCGACGGATCGACGCCGACCACGAGGCCCGCGGGCCCTGCGACCTCCGCCGCAGCGCGCGCCACGACACCCGTCCCGGTCCCGACGTCCAGCACCCGCGCGCCTGAAGAGAGCGCGGCGAGTTCCACGAGGTCCTTCGCCGCCAGCGCCAGGCGCGGCTGATGCACCCGCAGGTAGATGTCGGCCACGGAGTCGTACGAGCGCCAGTCGGGCCCGTCGTCCAGGTCGTGGGCCGGCGCGCGTCGCGACCGCGCCGGCCGGTAGGGGGGCGTAGAGCCAGGGTTCGTGGCCGTCGTCACGTCGTCGGAAGAGCGGCATGACCTGTAAGGGTACCGGGCGCCCGCGTTAGCATGGCCGTCTCATGGCCGAACCCACACGGGCGATGCACGGCGGCCACCTGATCGCGCAGACGCTGAAGGCCGAGGGCGTCGAGAACCTGTTCACGCTCTCGGGTGGGCACATCGCCCCGATCTACGACGGGTGCGTGCGGGAAGGGATCCGTATCGTCGACTTCCGCCACGAGCAGGCCGCCGCCCACGCCGCCGACGGGTGGGCACGCGTGACGCTCCAGCCGGGTATCGCCGCAGTGACCGCGGGTCCCGGCCTGACCGACGCCGTGACCGGGATCGCGAACGCGATGTACGCGGATTCGCCGATGCTCGTACTCTCCGGCAAGAACCCGATCGTGGAGTTCGAGATGGGTTCGCTCCAGGAGATGGACCAGGTCACGCTGGTGTCGTCGATCACGAAGTGGGCGAAGACGTGCTTCGATCCGCGGAAGCTGGGGGAGTTCGTCACGACGGCGCTCCGGCACGCGACGGCCGGGCGCGGCGGGCCGGTGTTCCTGGACATCCCGCTCGACGTCCAGTTCAACACGCCCGGCGACGCGCAGCCGCCGGCGCACACGCGGACCGAGGCGAAGCCGCTCGGCGATCCCGACCTCGTCAAGGAGGCGGTCCGGCTGCTCCGCGAGGCGACCCGCCCGATCGTGTTCGCCGGCGCCGGCGTCCGCTGGTCGAACGCCCACGAGCGCCTCCGCGAGCTGGCGCACGCGGTCAAGGCGCCGGTGTTCCTCAATTCGCTCGGGCGTGGCTGCCTCCCGCCCGACGATCCGTACTTCTTCTCCGGGGCGCGCCGGCACGCGCTCGGCAGTGCCGACGTGATCCTCGCGCTGGGGGTCGACTGGGACTTCCGCTTGGGCTTCGGCACGAAGGGATTCGCGCCCGACGTCAGGGTGATCCAGGTCGACGTCGACGCGGCGCACATCGGGCGTAACCGTCCGGTCGACGTCGGCATCGTCGGCGACCCGGGCATGGTGATCGAACAGCTGGTCGACGCCGGCGCGGGCAACGCGCAGGAGCCCGACTGGACCGGTGAGGTCCGTGCCGAGGAGCAGCGCAAGGCCGCGGACGCGGAGGCCGGCATGGAGTCCGACGCCGTGCCGATCCACCCGCAGCGCTTCGCGAAGGAGATCCGCGACTTCCTGGACCGCGACGCGGTCGTGGTGGGCGACGGCGGGGACATCGTCGGGATCGCCGCTTCGATCGTGCAGGCGTCCCAGCCGGGCCACTGGCTCGACCCGGGGCCGTTCGGCTGCCTGGGCGTCGGGCCGTCGTTCGCGATCGCGGCGAAGCTCGCCAAGCCCGACAAGCAGGTCCTGATCGTCTACGGCGACGGGTCGTTCGGGTTGAACGCGATGGAGTACGAGAGCGCCCTCCGCCAGGACATCCCGTTCGTCGGCATCATCGGCAACGACGGGGCATGGGGCCAGATCAAGGTCGCCCAGGAGGCGCTCTACGGCCAGGGCAACGCCCCGGCGTCGAACCTGAACCCCGAGGCGCCGTACCACAAGATGGTCGAAGGGCTCTGGGCGGCTACGGCGAGGCCGTGACCGAGCCGGCGCAGATCGGGCCGGCCCTGCGCCGGGCGTTCGACTCCGGCGTCCCGGCGTGCATCAACGTCCGCGTCGACCCGAACCTGATGCGCCGGTCCTCGTACCTCGGCTAGGAGGCTTGCGGCGCCCCGCTACGCCGTGAGCGCCACCGCCGCCTCGCTCGTGTGCGTGACGAACGTCAGCGACTCCTGGAAGTACAGCTCGATCCGCGTGGCATCGTGCGAGAGGTAGCCGATCGAGAGGTCCTCGCCGACGTGCAGCGCGAAGTCACCGCCCCGCGTCGAGAGCACGAACGCGCCGTCGATGGCGGGAGCCCAGAGGATCTCGCCGTCGACGAGCCGCGCCAGGTGCTCGTGGATCGGGAAACCGTGGTCGGAGGTCTCGCTGACGAGGGTGTACGCGTCGGCGCTGAGGGCAACCGAATACGGTCCGTTGACGCCCGCTAGCCGCAGGGAGCTGACGGCCTGGCTGATGACGTTCGGGTAGGTCGAGGGCGTCATCGGGCAGCGCCAGGGCGGGGTTCGACGAGCTCTCCCGGATGCCCGCAACGCCGGCCGCCGCGTAGCCCTCGAACACGGTGCGATCCTCGGCGAAGGCGACGACCTTCGCGGCGTCCTTCACCGGCTGCCAGTCGGAGTCCTGGGCGCCGCGTTCGACGTCGTCGACGGCTTGGCGGTCCACGGTGAAGGGAACTCGCAGTTCGACGATCGGCAGGGACGTCCGGGCGCGCGCGATGACACCGTCGCTCGGGGGGTCGATGTCGCTGAGGTGACCGGTCCCCGCCGCCGCCAGGGTCGGACCGCTCGGCCCGACCACGTCCACGACGCGCCGGCCCGCGACGTGGCGCTCGAATGTGCGCCTGGCTTCCTCCTCGATCGCGGCCCACGCGGCGTCGGAGATGGGGGCGAGTTCGCGATGCAGGTTGTTCATCAGGGAATGCTCCTCTTCTTCAGGTCGCCGATACCCAGGGAACCGTCTGGTACGACATCGGACGCCGGGGGCGTGCTCGCCGAGTCCGCGCCGTCCGGCGCCGGCGGCTCGGGCAGGTCGTCGAGGAAGTCGGCGGTCGGCACGAAGAAGAGCGTCCCCGTGAGCGCCGTGGAGAAGTCGAGGATACGGTCGGTGTTCCCGGGCGGGTTTCCGATGAACATGTTCTCGAGCATCCTCTCGGTCACGCTCGGCGTCGCCGAGTAGCCGATGAAGTAGGTCCCGAATTCCCCGCGCCCGACCGTGCCGAATGCCATGTTCTCGCGAACGATCTGCCGCTGGGTGCCGTCCGGTTCCGTGATCGTGTTCAGGGCCACGTGGGAGTCGCCGGGCTTGACGTCGTCGGGGAGCTCGATGTCGGACAGCTTGGTCCGGCCGATCGCCCGCTCCTGCGCCTCCACGGGCAGCGCGTTCCACGCCGCGATGTCGTGCACGTACTTCTGCACGATGACGTAGGTTCCCCCGGCGAAGTCCGGGTCCTGCTCGCCGATGAAGGCCGCGGCGCTGGCCGCCAGGCCGCTCGGGTTCTCGGTCCCGTCGACGAAGCCCAGCAGGTCGCGTTCGTCGAAGTACCGGAACCCATACACCTCGTCCTCGACCGTCACCGACCCGGCGAGCCGGTCCATGATGCGGGCCGCGAGCTCGAAGCACAGGTCGGCCTGGCCGGCGCGGATGTGGAAGAGCAGATCGCCCGGCGTCGACACCGCCTGGTGCCTGCGGCCGGCCAGCTCACGGAACGGGTGCAGGTCGGCGGGCCGCGGTCCGGTGAAGAGCCGGTCCCAGGCGGCCGACCCCACGCCCGCGACGCAGCTGAGCGCCCCTGCAGGCATACGGAAGCCGACGGCGCGCCGCAATCCGGCCAGATCCGCGAGCAGGTCGCGAGCGATCCGTTCGGCGCCGTGATCGATGGTCACGACGAGGAAGATCGCCGCCTCGCTGGGCGGGCCCAGGACCGGCTGGGTTTCGGCCGGCCGGCCCGGTTGGTTCGGCCCCGTCATGGGCGCGTTCTCCTTGCCGGAAGGAGCGGATGTGGCCGCCCAGCCTAGCGGACGGCGCCGAGTCGGGCTCGGTAGCCGGGGATAGTAAGGTGTCTTTACGAACTGGTCGTCGGGCTCACCGGCGGCGATGCGGCGGGAGCGGTCCGCGTGCGCCATTTCGGCATCGGGAGCGGCCAGCCCATGATGAGCCACCGGACCGTCTCGGGTGCTTCGTGCGACGGCCGAGCGATCCTCATCCGCCTGCGGGCGATCGCGAGCGTGATCGAGATGACGGCCCCGAACGCGACCGTCGCGACCATCAGCGCGACGGGCGCATCGGCTCCTCGCTGCAGCGGGTCGGCTCGCGGGAGCCAGCAGCCGGCCACGTAGAGCGAGACGGGGAACGCCAGCAGGGCGAGGGCGTCGAGCAGGCGCCGGAGCATGACCGACCAACCGTACACCTCTATGCTTCCGGCGGGCGATGGGGCTCGCCTCGAACCGCCGACCCGGCTGATGGCTCCTACGGTGACGATGGGAGGCTGATGTGCGGACATGGGTGGGGATCGGGGTGGCGGGCGCACTCGGGGCGCTCGCACGGTACGGGCTCGACGGGTTCGTCGCCCGCCGTTCGACGTCCGCGTTCCCGTGGGGAACGTTCGTCGTGAACGTCACCGGGTCGTTCCTCCTGGGGCTCGTGTTCACGGTGCTGACCGAGCGTGCGTCGGTCTCGCCATCGCTCCGCTCCGCGATCACGATCGGCCTGCTGGGCGCGTACACGACGTTCTCGACGCTGTCGCTCGAGACGTACCGGCTGGTCGAGGACGGGGCGTACGCGCTGGCGGCCGCGAACGGACTGGGGAGCCTGGCGGCGGGCCTGCTCGCGGTCTACGTCGGCACCGTCGTGGGGAGGGCGATCTGAGATGCGGATGGAGGGCGAAGGGACGCTGCTGCGGATCTTCATCGGCGAATCCGACACGTGGCACGGCGTGCCGCTCTACGAGGCGATCGTCAAGCGCGTCCGGGCCGAAGGCCTGGCCGGTGCGACGGTGCTTCGGGGCATCGAGGGGTTCGGCGCGGATTCGAGGCTGCACACGTCGCGGATCCTCCGGCTCTCGGAGGACCTTCCCGTGGTCGTCGAGATCGTGGACGTGTCGGAGAACATCGAACGGGTGCTCCCGTTCCTCGACGAGATGGTCGGCGAGGGCATGGTCACGACCGAACGCGTCCACGTGATCGCGTATCGCGGTTCCGCCCGGCCCGGCTAGGAACGTCGCCGGACCGCGGAGGGCCGGAAGGGTCGGCCCAGGTCCCTCGGTCGCGCCGCGCGCCGCGTCACCGCCGACGGCGCGCTTCCGCCTTCGTCATGAACGGGTCGCGTTCGACCATGACCCGGACGTGCGAGCCGCGGGCGACGTCGTCCGCTCCGTCGTCGACCGTGAACCGGAACGTCAGCTTGCGATCCTCCCCTGGATCCAGTCCCACGCTGAGACGAACGGTTGCCCCCGCCGGCGTCGGTGCTTCGTGCTGCAGGTCGAACGACACGCCGACGGTCGTGAGTCGCTGCGGCAACCGTTCGCGCAGCATCGCGACCGCCGCCTCTTCGACCAGCCGAACGATCGCGGGCGACGCGAGGACCGGCAGATCGCCCGAGCCGACGTTCTCGGCCGTCAGTTCGGCGGTGACCTCGACGTCGACCGTCGCCGTGCCGCCGTCGACGAGCGAGGCGGGACGACGCCGCTCGCGGAACGCCACGAACGCCTCGTCCTGGTCGCTTCCATCGGGTCCGGGGGCCGGCACGGTCGCTAGGCTAGGGCCGTGATCCCGGGGACCGCAACGGCGGACGACTCGTGACCGGCCCGGCCGGAGTGATGGCGCTCGTCCTGGCCGAGACCGCGGCGGGCGCCGCCGGCTTCCTGTTCCTCACGCCGCTCTGGAGGGAGGTGAAGCCTGGGTTCTTCTACCTCACGGGTTCGATCGTGCTGGCGCTGGCGCTCGGCGCGGCGGGTTCGGCGAACGCGGCGCTCGCGCCGGACGCCCCGGCCGGGTCCGGCCTGCCCGTCGCGATGGCGCTGGCGCTCGCGGCGGCCACGGGGCTCTGGCTCGTCCTGATGCTGGCGAAGCAACGAGCGGTGGCGCGCTGGCTCGGGATCGCCACGGTCGCGCTGTCGGTCGCGATGTTGTGGACGTTCGCGGATGTGGCCGACGAGTCGACGCTCCTGGCGTTCTTCCAACTCCTCGCCGGCGCGTTGTTCACGGGGGCCGTGCTGGACGGTCTGCTGCTCGGGCACTGGTACCTCACCGACCGCAAACTGCCGCGCGGCCCCATCAACCGGATGACGTGGGCACTCCTGCTGGCGGTCGGGATCGAGGCGGTCGCGGTGGCGCTGGGGGGGTTCGGGAGCTTCGGTTCGCCGACCGCCGCCGGTGCGAGCTCGTCGCTCAGCCCGATCTTCACGCTGGCCGGCGTGGCGTCGTGGATCGCGATCGGCATGGTCGGCACGACGGCGCTGATCGCGTTGTTCATCAAGGCGACCCTGCGCGGCGAGCGCCCGAGCGCGGTCCAGTCCGCGACCGGGTTCTTCTACCTCGCGGTGATCACCGCGTTCACGGCCGAGCTCGCGGCGAAGGTCAAGTTCCTCCCGTGACCGTCCTGGCGACCTGCGCATGCTCCAGCAACGCCGTGATCGTCACGTTGATGGTCGTCGGCCTCGTCGCGACCGGCGTCGGCTGGTTCCTCGTGACGCGTCGCGGCGCGTCGATCTGGGTCGTGTTCGCCGGGCTGAACGGCGTGCTCGGGGTCGCGTCGCTGGCGACCGGGACGGTCGTCTGGTCGGCGGACTACCGCCTCGGCGCCGCCGCGCTGATCGGGCTGGTCTTCGGGCTCGTGCTGTACGGCGCAACGGTCGCGTTCGTCATCTTCGTGCGCCGGTGGCCGGCGTTCTCGAAGAACGTGACCGCGCTGTACGAACGCGGCGGGGGGGTGTCGCTGCTCCAGGGGCTGATCCTGTCCGCGGGGATCGCCGCGCCGGGCGAGGAGCTGTTCTGGCGCGGCCTGTTCCAGCAGCACATCCTGCAGAACCACGGCCGCGGCCCGGCCGCGCTCGGGTCGTGGGTCGGCTACATCGCGGCGAGCGCCGTCAGCCTCAGCCTGCCGATCACGGCCGCGGCGATCGTCGGCGGAGGCGTCTGGGTGCTGCTCGCGGCCTGGACCGGCGGGGTCCTGGCAAGCGTCGTGTGTCACGCACTGTGGACCGGCCTGATGCTGGCGTTCCCGCCGCCGGGCGGTGTCCGGCCCTCCGAGGAGCCGTCCGAGGAGGCCGCGTGAAGCGCTCGGAGATGCCGCCGCTGGCGAAGGGCATCCTGGCCGACGGCGAGTTCTGCTACGTCGCGGCCGTGACGCCGTTCGGCCCGCACCTCACGCCGGTCGTCTACGCGTTGGACGGCGGCCGGCTGTGGCTCACGACCGCGCGCGGCTCGGTCAAGGCGCGAGCCTGGAAGACCGAACCTCGCGTCGCCGGGATGGTGCGGGTCGGTGAGCGCGCCGTCGTCTTCCGCGGCACGGTCACGACATACGATGCGCTGGACCCTTTCACGTGGCCGTCCGCGGTCGTCTCGACCCCGCGCATCGGCAGGGCCGCGACGAGATTCTCCATGAAGAACGCCAGGTTCTTCTTCGGCTACGCCCGGGATGCCTACCGCGTGCCACTCGCATGGGCGCCGCCGGGCCGCGTCTTCGCGGCCGTCGATCCGACCGAGGCTCGCGTCGTGGACCTGGCCGAGGGGACCGTCGAGGACGGCTGGGGTGCGTGGGCCCGCGGGTTCGAACCCGCCTCGTCGTTCGCCCCGGCCTCCGGCGCACGGTCCGTCGACGCGCTGATCCCCGAGGATCTCACCGACGCCCTCGGCGCGTCGGGCGACGGCGTGCTCGCGACGCACGTCGACACCGACGGTGGCGCGCTGGTCACGGTGGTGCCGGTGGGGTGGCGGCGGGTCCGTGGCGCCTACGAGGCGCGGCTCCCCATGCCGGTCGCGGAGCTGACCCGGGCCGGAGCGACGGTGCGTGCGGCGCTCACGATCGACCGTGCCTCGGCGTGGCGCGCCGCCGAGATGCGCGGCATCCTCCTGCGCGGCGAGGCCGAGACGTTCGCGCCCGGCATCACGAAGGGCGGTGCGGGAGCGCTGCGCGCGCGGGTCGGCGACGGGGAAGCGCTCGTCCGTCTGGCGCCGGAGCGGGCGGTCTGGTGGGAGGGCTGGACCAGCGGGACGGTCGCGAGGCCGGCGGCCCGGCGCGCACGACCCCAACGGCCCCAACGGCGCGCGGCGAAGGCGGGGTAGCCGATGCCCGTCCTTCAGACCGAGGTCGACGTCGAAGCCCCGCCCGAGCGTGTGTGGGGCGTCGTCTCCGATCCGCGGAACCTCCCGCAATGGGACCGTCATGTCATCGCGGTTCGGGGCGTGCCGGCGGGCGGCCTCGACGTCGGCACCAGCTATACGACCGACATCCGGTTCATGGGCGTCACGGTCCACGTGCACGCCACGGTGGTTGATCTCCAGCCCGAACACACCGCGAAGGTGCATCTGTCCGGCCCCGTCGACGCTGTGGTCGAGACGATGCTGGAGGCGATCGACGGCGACCGGACGCGGCTCGCACAGAAGGTCGACTACCGGTTCGCCGGTGGTCCGCTTGGGCTGTTCGCGGCCGAGGCCGTGCGGAGCCTGGGCGCGGTCAGCGTCCTTCGGCGCGGTGTGCTGGCGCAGAAGCGACAGGCCGAGCAGGGCGAGTGATCGGCCGCCGGCGAGGGCTCCGCGCGAGCGAACCTCGATGTGCCGAGCCGGCCGCATGTAGGCTCTGGCCCCGATGGATCGGAGGGAGCTCGCGCGCGCCGGACTGCTCGCGGGGGCCGCGCTCGCCGTGGCCGCGGTCTCGTCGCTCCCCTCCGGCGCCCGGGCGGACCGCGCGGCCTTCGACGCGCTGAACCGCGGCCATGGGCCATCGCCTGACGCGCTCTTCGAGGGGATCACCGAGCTGGGTTCGATCGTGGCCTCGGCGGGTGCGGCCGGCGTGCTCGCGCTCGCCGGTCGGCGCCGGGCCGCCGTCGAGGCGCTCGGCGCCGCGTCGGTGATGTGGTTCGTGGGACAGGCCGCGAAGGAGCTGATCCTACGTCCCCGCCCCTACGAGGCCGGTGGATCGCGGCGGCTGATCGGCAAGCCGAAAGGCACCTCGTGGCCGAGCAGCCACCCGGCCGTGATCTCGGCGTTCCTGACCGTCGCCGCCCGCCGGCTGGGTATCGGTCCCGGCGCGCGCGCCGGGCTGGCGGCCCTCGCGGCGCTCGTCGGGGTCTCTCGCGTGTACGTCGGCGTCCACTACCCGTCGGACGTCGTCGGCGGGTTGCTGCTGGGGCGAGCCGTCGCCGACGCGTGGACCGCATCCGTCCCGACGCGCGCCCTCGGCTAGAGTTCGTCGGAGATGCTGCGCTCCCTCGCCTCGTTCCCCCACGATCTGACCGTGCTCGCTGCGATCGGGTGGAGGGTGCTCGACCGCTTCCACATCGGCAGCCGGTTCGCGATCTCCCCGCACGGGGTGGGGATCGCGATGGGGTACCTGGCCGGCGCGTTCGTCCTGACCCACGAGGGCACGAAGCGCGGTATCCCGGAGCGCGCGATCAACTCGCTGGTCTTCTGGGGCCTGATCGGCGCGATCGTCGGGGCCCGGATCGGCTACGTGATCACGCACGCGTCGCAGTTCAACAGCGTCGGTGACGTCCTGGCCGTCTACCGCGGCGGGATCAGCCTGATCGGCGGCATCATCGGCTGGGTCGTCGCGGCGATCCCCGTGGTCCGTTCGTACCATCTCCGCGTGCTGCCGACGTTCGACGCCGCGGCGATGCCACTCGGGGTCGGCGTCGTGGTCGGACGCGTCGGCGACCTGATCATCGGCGACCACCTCGGGACGCCGACCAACTTCTTCCTGGCGTTCCGGTACTGGGGCGGGAACCTGTCCGGCTACGACTGCACGTCGTTCGCCGGAACGTGCACGACGCAGCTCTCGCACGGCCGCACGCAGGTCATCACGCATGCCGATGCGCGGCTGTTCGACGCGAACTTCCACCAGATCGCGCACGGGATCGGCGTGAACCAGACCGCCATGTACGACTGGCTGTCGGCGATGGGCCTGACCCTGTTCCTCCTGTGGTTGATGCAGCGGGAGCGCCGAACGGGCATCCTCACGATCGCGTTCGTGATCTGGTACGCGTCCGCGCGACTGATCACGGACTTCCTGCGGGTGGAGAACCGGTTCCTCGGCCTGACGGGGAGCCAGTGGGCGAGCATCGGGGCGATCGTGCTGTGCCTGGTGATCCTTGGGTGGATCCGCAGGCGGCCTCCGCCCGAGCCGGTCGAGGACGTCGCGCCGGAGGACGCCGCATCCGAGGATGCCGCGCCGGCCGAGGCGTAACGCCCAGGCGCGATAACGTATCCGTTATCATGTTGCGGCGATGGATGCCGCACGGGTGCTCAGGTACGCGCGCCGGCGGGCCGGCCTGACCCAGCGTCAGCTCGCCGGACGCTCCGGCGTGGCGCAACCCGCGATCGCTCGCATCGAATCCGGCACGTCCGTCCCCCGCGTCGACCTGCTGGACCGGTTGCTCGAGGCATGCGGCCTGGGCCTCGAGGTCGAGCCGCGACCAGGCATCGGTGTAGACCGGACACTGCCGGCCGAACTCCTCAAGGTTCCGCCGCGGCGACGGATCGAGCTCGCCGAGCGAGAGGCCGAGGAGATGGCGCTGTTCGACCGAGCTGCGGGACGGACATCGGGGTGAACGAGCCACCGTTCCGACCGTTCGCCGCGCTTCGAACCCTGCTCGATCATCATGTCCGCTTCGTCCTCATCGGTGGGCTCGCAGGCCGCGCTCGTGGTTCGCCATCGATCACGAACGACATCGACCTGTGCTACGCACGCGATGCCGCGAACCTGCGGGCGATGGCTCGAGCGCTCAGCGCCCTCAACGCGACGTCGCGTGGGGCGCCGGCCGATGTGCCGTTCCTGCTCGACGCGAGGACCCTGCGGGAGGGCGATCACTTCACCTTCATGACCGATGCGGGTCCGCTCGACATCCTGGGCGCGCCCAGCGGCGCGCGCGGCGGTTACGACGAGCTCGATCGGACGGCGACGGACATCGATCTGGGTGACGGGCTCGTGGTTCGGGTGGCGGCGCTGGAGGACCTCATGCGGATGAAGCGCGCGGCGGGTAGGCCGAAGGACCTGATCGAGCTCGAAGTGCTCGGAGCGCTCCGCGACGAGCTCGACGATCAGGCGGCGGAACGGCGTCGTCGGAACCGCGGGCGCTGAACGGCGTCAGTGCTGGTGCGCGTGGCCGGCGTGGTCGTGACCGGCGTGGCCGTCGCCACCGTCCGCCGCGCTACCCGCACCGACGACCGCGAGCCCGAGCGGCTTGCGCACGACGGTTCGGCTGACCCGTGCGAGCTCTCGGGCGGCACCCAGCAGCGCCCGACCCGCGGGAGAGTCCGGCTCCGTCACGACGATCGGCCGTCCCTCGTCGCTGCCCTCGCGGAGCGATACCTGGAGCGGGATCCGACCCAGCAGCGGCACGCCGAGGGTGTCCGCCGCTTCCCGGCCACCGCCGGTGCCGAAGATCGGCGTCTCCTCGCCGCAGTGCGGACAGACGAAGAACGACATGTTCTCGATCACGCCGACGCAGCGCAGGCGGGTCTGTTCGGCCATCTTCCCAGCGCGCTCGGCGACCTTCCGCGCCGCGTCCTGCGGCGTGGTCACGACGACCATCTGCGCGCCGGGCAGGAACTGCGCCATCGACAGCGACACGTCGCCCGTCCCCGGCGGGAGGTCGAGCAGCAGGAAGTCCAGGTCGCCCCAGTAGACGTCACCCAGGAACTGCTGCACGGCCTTGTGGAGCATCGGCCCGCGCCAGATCACCGGCTTCTCCTCGGGCACGAAGAACCCCATCGAGATGACCTTCACGCCGTGCGCCTCGAGCGGCATGATCATGTTGTCGAGCCCGACGGGCTCGCCGTGCGCGCCGATCATGCGCGGGATGCTGAAGCCCCAGACGTCCACGTCGACGATGCCGACCCGGTGACCTTCGGCCGCCAGCGCGCACGCGAGGTTCACCGTCACGCTCGACTTGCCGACACCGCCCTTCCCGGAGGCGACGGCGATCACCGTCGTCCGCCCATCCGTGAAGAACACCGGCGCCTCGGGCCGGCCTCCGCGGAGCTTCGTCACCAGCTCGCCGCGCTGCTCTTCGGACATCGAACCCAGGATCACCTCGACGTGCTCGACGCCCGCCAGCGGTGCGACGGCGTTCGTGACGTCGTTCGTGATGCGGTCTCGGAGGGGGCAGCCGTCGATCGTGAGCAGCACGAACACGCGGACCGTGTCGCCGTTCACCTCGATGTCCTTCAGCATCCCGATGTCCTCGATCGGCTTGCCGATCTCCGGATCGAGGACGTTCCGGAGGGCTTGGCGAACCTCTTCCTTCGTTGGCATTGTCGTCTCCGCGCTCTTGCCGCTCGAGTTTCACCGGTTGTGACCGTGTTTACCTTTCTCCGATGATAGCGGCGCGATGGCGACCGCGAAGCCGCTCGAGATCCACAAGGCGCTCGCCGACGACACGCGGTACCGCCTGTACCGCTTCGTCGGACTGGCGGGCCGGCCCGTCTCGGTCCGCGAGGTGTCCAGGCGGCTGAACCTGCATCCGAACACCGTCCGCCCCCATCTGCGCAGGCTGGAGGAGGCCGGACTGGTCGCGAGCGAGGTCAAGCGCGGCGCGGTCGGGCGGCCGCAGACCCTCTACTCGGTGCGCGAGCCGGAGGACGCGAACGCCGGCGACTACCGGCTCCTCGCGGAGATCCTGATCGGCGTCGTCCGCGGGCAGCGGGCGGTCGATTCGGCTCAGGAGCTCGCGCGCGAATGGGGTGCGTACCTCGTCGGGCAGCACCGGCCGAAGCCGGGTACGACGCGCGGTCCGGCGGGCCGGAACCTCGCCCTGATGCAGGACGCGATGGCGCGTGCCGGGTTCGACCCACGGTTCCGGCGGTCGGCGGGGAGCGCTGAGGTCGAGGTGACCCTCCGGGACTGCCCGTTCAAGGATCTGGCGGAGGAACACCGCGAGCTGGTCTGCGCGCTCCACCGGGGACTGATCGAGGGCATCCTTGCCGCTCTGCAGCCGCCGATCGCGATCCGGTCGTTCGTGCCGTTCAGCGACCGCGACGCCTGCCGCGTGGTGGCGGGGTAAGGGCCGGATGGTCAGGGTCCGCGAGCGAACGAAGGCCGACGGGCCGTGGATCGAATCCCGCCTCCAGGCGTGGATGGGTTCGGACATCATCGTCGTCCACGGGGATGTGTTCCGCCCCGCAGAGCATCCGGCGTTCGTCGCGGAGGACGATGGCCGTCGCGTCGGCCTGCTGACGTACCGCCTCGACGGCGACGGCGGCCTCGAGGTCCTCACGATCGAGTCGGCGGTCGAGGCGAAGGGTGTCGGGACGGCGTTGTTGAACGCGGCGATCGGCGTAGCGCGGGAGGCCGGCTGCTCGCGGCTGTGGCTCGTGACGACGAACGACAACCTGGACGCGATGCGGTTCTACCAGCGGCGAGGCATGCGATTCGTCGCGCTGCGACCCGGCGCCGTCGATCGGTCCCGCGCAATGAAGCCCGAGATCTCGGCGACCGGCGCGTACGGCATCCCGATCCGCGACGAGCTCGAGCTCGAGCTCCGGCTCCCGATGGACGCCATCGAGCCCTGATCCCAGGTCGAAGGCGCGGTCGTCGCCGAGCCACCCCCCATTCGCCGGTCGATACGATGCGCCCGATGGAGACCACGCCGACGGTTCGCTTCGACGACCTCAGGTCCGAGTCTCACGCATCGTTCGCGCTGACCGGATCCCGCGGATCCATCGAGGCGCACGGGCTCGACACCGTCGTCCCGGCGCTCGAAGAGGTCGAAGCCGCCGTGTCGCGGGGCCTCTGGGCCGGCGGGTTCGTCGCGTACGAGGCGGCACCGGCGTTCGACCCTGGGTTCGTCGTCCACCACGCGGTCGACGGCCTGCCGCTCGTGTGGTTCGGCCTCTTCGAAGGCGCCGAGGTACCGGCGTTACCGGACCCATCGTGCGGCTACCGTCTGAGTGAGTGGACCCCGTCGATCGGACGCGATCGGTTCGACGCGGACATCGAACGGATCCAGGCGCTGATCGCGGCCGGCGAGACCTACCAGGTCAATCACACGTTCACGCTCCGCTCGTCGTTGGAAGGCGACCCGGCTTGCCTCTACCGCGACCTGTGCCTCGCGCAGCGTCCCGGGTACGCGGCGTTCGTCGGTACCGGCCGCCACACCGTGCTCTCCGCGTCACCGGAGCTGTTCTTCGAGTTGGATGGGGGCCTCGTCACGTGCCGGCCGATGAAGGGGACGGCGCGACGCGGCCGCTGGCCCGCCGAGGACGCCGGCGCCCGTGACGGACTGGCGGGGTCGGTCAAGGACCGGGCCGAGAACGCGATGATCGTCGATCTGATCCGAAGCGACCTGGGAAGGATCGCGATCCCCGGGACCGTCGAGGTCCCGTCGATGTTCGACGTCGAACGCTACGAGACCGTCTGGCAGATGACCTCGACGGTTCGGGCGCGGGTACCCGAGCGGACGCGCACGAGCGACCTCTTCGGCGCGCTGTTCCCCTGTGGCTCCGTGACCGGGGCACCGAAGGTCCGCACGATGCGCGCGATCGCCGAGCTGGAGGACGAACCTCGGGGCGTCTATACGGGCGCGATCGGCTGGCTCGCCCCGCCCGGGACCGAAGGACCGACGGCGAGGTTCAGCGTCGCGATCCGCACCGTGGTCGTCGACGACGCGACCGGGGTCGCCGGTTTCGGCGTGGGTGGCGGCATCACGTGGGACTCCTCGCCCGGCGGCGAGTTCGAGGAAGCGCGCATGAAGGCGGCCGTGCTCACCACGCGCAGGCCGGCGTTCGAACTGATCGAATCCATGCGGTTCGACCCGGGGTGCGGTCCGGGCGGTGGGTTCCTGCTGCTCGAACGGCACCTCGAGCGGCTCGCGGGGTCGGCTGCGTACTTCGGGTTCGCCTACGACGAAGAACGCGTGTTGCGTGAGCTGGCCGCCGCGGTCGCGGGCCGTCCCGGAGAAGCGCTCCGGGTGCGCATGCTCCTCGGCCGCGATGGCGCGCCGCGGGCCGAAGCGGAGCCGGTGCCATCGGCGCCGGCCGAGCCGGTGCGCGTCTCCGTGCACGATGCTGAGCGGGTCGACCCGACCGATGTGTTCCTCTTCCACAAGACGACGCTCCGCGAGCGGTACGCGCGCGCGTGGGCCGCGCATCCCGGCGCCGACGACGTGCTGCTCGTGAACCTGCGTGGGGAGGTCACGGAGGCGACGATCGCGAACCTGGCCTTCCGGGCCGACGGCCGGTGGTGGACGCCGCCGATCCGATGCGGGTTGCTCCCCGGGGCGCGGCGCGCGGAACTGCTCGCGGACGGCGCGTTGGCCGAACGGGTCCTGACGCGCGAGGGCCTCGGCGAAGCCGAGGCCCTCGCGCTCGTGAGTTCGGTCCGGGGATGGCGATCCGCCAGGCTGGTCTAGGGATCGCTCTGCGCGCCCGGCTGTGTCGGCGCCGCTGCAGCCACGTCGCTGGCGGTCTCCGACGCCGCCGCGGTCGCGCCGTTCGACCCGGCTCCGAACGCGCGCCCCGCCTGGCCGATCACGTTCGACAGCATCGTGGAGAACTCCAGCGGGATGACCCACTTCGTCGATGGCGACAGCCCGATCTGCTTGAGCGCCTCGAGGTACTGCAGGCTCATCGTGTTCGAGTCCACGCCGTGGGCGACGTCGAAGATGCGCTGCAGGGCCATCGAGAACCCCTCCGCGCGCAGGATCGCCGATTGCCGCTCGCCCTCGGCGGCGAGGATCACGGCCTGCTTCTGGCCTTCGGCGTTCAGGATCGCGGACTGCTTGTTGCCCTCGGCCACCGTGATCGCCGCCGACTTCGTGCCCTCGGCCTCGGTCACGACGGCTCGCCGGGTCCGTTCGGCCGACATCTGCCGGGTCATCGCCTCCTGCACGGTCGGCGGCGGGATGATCTCGCGTACCTCGACGTTGGTCACCTTCACGCCCCAGCGTTCGGTGACCTCGTCGAGCTTCGTGCGCAGGATCGTGTTCATCGCGTCGCGCTTCGACAGGACGTCGTCGAGCGTCATGTCGCCGACGACCGATCGCAGGGTGGTCGCCGCGATGTTCTGCGCGGCGCCGGCGAAGTTCTGGATCTGCAGGATCGACATCGCGGCGTCGACGACCTTGTAGAAGATGATGAAATCGATCGAGATCGTGGCGTTGTCCTCGGTGATGGCGGCCTGGTGCGGGATCTCGAGGTACAGCTCGCGGAGGTCGACCCAGCTCACGCGGTCGACGATCGGGATGATCAGCACGAGGCCGGGACCCTTGATCCCGATCGCACGACCGAGGCGGAACACGACCAGCCGTTGGTACTCCCGAACGATCTTGATCGCGTTCGTGACGATCAGGATCAGGATGAGCAGGACGACCCCCACGACGATCAGGGGCACGTAGTTCATCGGACGCCTCCTTCCGCGCCGGCCGTCTCGTGGCCGTCAGTGGGCACGCTCGGATCCTGCACGTCACCCCGCTCCGCGGTCGCGCCAAGCTCTGCCGGCTCGACGACGAGGTGCACCCCGCGGACGGATCGGACGCGCACGGCGGTGCCCGCCGCGAGCCGGCCCGACTCCGAGATCCCCGTCCAGGTCTCCTTGTCGACCCGGACCATGCCGCTCGGCCCCAGGTCGGTGATCGCGGTCCCCGTCGCGCCGACCATGCTCTCGGCTCCCGCGGAGATCGGGCGGTGCCGAGCGGCCAGGGCCGCCTTGACCACGACCGCGAAGAACACCACGGCGACCACGGCCACGCCGGCGATCAGCCACGGCGAGACCTGTGCGTTCGGCACGGCGGGGTTGAACAGAAGCAGCCCGCCCAGCACCAGGCAGACGACGCCCCCGAGCGTCGGGAGCCCCAGGCCCGGGTGCTTGAACTCCAGCAGGAAGAACACGGCGGATGCGATCAACAGCACGACCCCGCCGAGCCGCACGGGCAGCAGGCCGAACGAGATCACGCTGATGACCAGCAGGATCGTCCCCAGCACACCCGGCACCGAGACGCCGGGGTGGAGGAGTTCGACCACGATCAGGATCAGCCCCAGGAAGAAGAACAGGAAGGCGAGGTTCGGATCGAACAGCCCGTGGAGCAACGCTGGCCCGAGGGACATGTGCAACGGCTCGATCGAGACGTTCGTCGTGTCGAGGGTCACGGTCTGGCCACCGCCGACCGACACGGTCCGTCCGTCGACGTCGGCCAGCAGCGCCTGCGTGGAGGGCTCGAGGAGGTCGGCGACATCGATCCGAACCGCCTCCTCCGCGGTGATGCTCACCGACTCCCGGACCGCCCGCTCGGCCCACGCGGCGTTGCGCCCGGTCGCCTGGGCGAGGGACCGGATGTAGGCGACGGCGTCGTTCGTCACCTTCTCCTGCTCGATCGCCCCGCTCACCCCGACCGGGTGGGCGGCGCCGATGTTCGTCCCCGGTGCCATCGCGTTGATCGGGCACGAGTACATGACGAACGTTCCGGCCGACGCGGCCCGGGCACCGGACGGCGCCGTATAGCAGATCACCGGAACCGACGCGTTCAGGATCGCTTGCGTGATCGCGCGCATCGACGAGTCCAGGCCACCCGGCGTGTCGATCGTCAGCACGACCGTCTCGTCGTGCGCGGTCTCGGCCTTCGCGATCCCGTCCTCGATGTACGACGCTGCGAACGGATCCACCACGCCGTCCAGTTTCAGCTCGACGACGACGTGGCTCGGGGCCGTGGCGTCGGCGTGGGCATGGCTCATGCTCGAGCCCAGGAACGCGACCATCCCCACCACGAGCGCGAGCGCCCGCGAACGCCTCATGCAGGAATCTTCTCACCGGCCGCGTGCTCCGATGGGCGCTGCCACGGTGCTCGACCCCGCGCGGTCGTGCCGCCCGCATGGCATCATGCACGGGGAACAGAGGGCAAACTCGCCGGTGAGCGGCGTCCGTATACCGACAGGAGAGCGCATGACCTTCCACCACGAAGGTCCCCTTTCACCGGAATCGGAGCAGGAGCTCATGCGACAGCTCATCGTCGGCGACGACGGCGCCCTGCGCGCCCTGTACGCGCGGTTCGCGTCGCCCGTGTACACGCTCGGCTTGCGCATGCTCGGTTCGAACCAGGAGGCCGAGGAGCTGACCCAGGACGTCTTCATCGCGGTCTGGCGCAAGGGCGATCGCTTCGACGCCTCGCGCGGCCGCCTGTCGACGTGGCTGATGGCGATCGGGCACAACCTCGCGATCGATCGGCTGCGGCATCGTACGGGCGCCGCGCGACCGCCGCTCGTGTTCGTCGACGAGCTGCCCGACCCGCCGATCAGCCACGAGGACGAGCTGCTCGACCGGGAGACGGCCCGCCGCGCGCTCGACGCGCTGTCGGTGTCCGATCAGCAGCTGCTCTCGCTCGCGTACTTCCACGGGTGGACGGCACGAGAGATCGCCGAGGCGCAGGGGGTCCCGCTGGGGACCGTCAAGACGCGACTGCGCGCGGCGCTGATCCGCCTGCGGAAGAACGAAGCCGAACGGACGCAGGCCGCGGCCGCGCAAGGGCTCGAGGCGTGACGGTGAGCATGAGCTGCATGCGCGTTCGCGACCTCCTGCCCGAGTTCGCGCTCGACGTCCTTCCGGCGGGCGACGCGGCGGAGATCGAACGCCACCTCGACGGATGCCCCGGTTGTCGGAAGGAGGCCGACGGGTTCCGCGAGGGCTCGGCGAGGCTCGCGTTCGGGCTGCCATCGGTGCAGCCGGATCCGATGCTCCGCGAGCGCATCGCTGAGCGCATCGCGGTCGCGCAGGTGGAGCGGGACCGCGATCCCGTGCGCGAGCGCGCCGGCGTGCCACGGCCGGCGTCTCGCCGGACGTTCCGGATCGTCGTGGCATCCGCGCTCGCCGCCGCGATCCTCGCCGGTGGTTCGTTCAGCTGGGCGCTCGCGATGCGTGGTCAGGTGGCGCTCCAGAAGGAGGTCCTGAGCCGGAGGACGGAGCAGATCCGGGAGCTCCAGCGCTTCATCGCGGACTTCCAGCAGCGGATCAACGATCTCCAGCTCGTGCCCGACGCCGAGAAGAGCAAGGTGTTCGGCGCACTGCTGTCCTCGCCCGGCATCGACGGCGGCAGCGGTCAGCTGCTCGTCGTGAGCATCCCTGGGAAGACCCCGGACTTCGTCCACATGCAGGTGAACCTCGCACCCGTTGCCCATGGGCCCTTCCGGGTCCTGTTCGAACGGCCGCACCGGGAAGCGATCAGGGCCGGCGGCCTCGTGAAGACGCCGGACGGCGACTACGTCCTCGCCAAGGACCCGAAGTTCTTCGAGGAGGATCTCTCGCACCTGACCGGCGTGGTCGTCCTCGACAGGGACGGCGGGACCCTGCTGACGGGCGCGATCCAGCTCATCACCGCGCCGACGGCCTGACCACGACCCCACGACGACCGGCGGCCCGCGTGCGGCCGAACGGCCACCTCGCACGGCGCGGCGTCCGCGAGCGGGACGACTTCGATGGAACCTCGCGATCCCGACGGGTGTATCACCATGGACGAGCGAGCAGGCCGCCGCGGTGGAGGGCCGACCACTGGACGACGCCGAACTGATCGAACGGGCGAAGCATGGTGACGTCGGCGCCTACGAGGGGCTGGTCCGCCGGTATCAGGGCCTCGCGGTGAGGGTCGCGTACCTCGCGAGCCGCGGGGCCGACGACGCGGCCGACGCCGTTCAGGAGGCGTTCGTGAAGGCGTTCTACGCGCTGCCGAGGTTCCGGGAAGGCGCGCCGTTCCGACCGTGGCTGCTCCGGATCGTGGCGAACGAGGCATCGAACCGGAAGCGAGCGGCCAGGCGGCGCGAGCGACTGGCTTCCCGGCTGGCGGAGGTCGAGGACCGCGGCCCGGGTGACGCGGCCCCGTCGCCCGAGGCCGCGGCTCTCGACGCGTCGCAGCGCCGGATCCTGCTGGAGGCCATCAACCGGCTGCGGGACGAGGACCGGCTGGTCCTCGGGTATCGGTTCTTCCTCGGCCTGTCCGAGGCGGAGACGGCCGAGGTGCTCGGCGTGCCGCTCGGCACCGTGAAGTCGAGGGGCTCGCGCGCGCTCCGCCGGCTTCGGACCTTGCTTCCCGTGGACGACGCCGCCGGAGGCGCCGACGAGGTTCGGATCGGAGATGCGGTCGGCGAGCGCCGACCCGGAGGTGGGCACGATGGCTGACGAACCGGTCGCCGGCCGATGGTCCTCCGACGGCGGCCTGCAGGCGGCGCTGACGGACCTGGGCGGACGGCTCCGATACCCGTCCGAGCCGGGTCCCGAGCTGGCTGGGGCCGTGTCGCGGGCGATCGAGGCCGGGCGACCGAGCGCGGCGGACGCTCCGGTCGCCGAGCGCCTCCGGCGCCGGATCGAACGAACGCTCCGTGAACGCTCGCCGGCGCGGCGTGCGCTCGTGCTGGCTGTGGCGGTGGTCCTCGTGCTGGCGGGGCTCGCGGCCGCGACCACGCTCGGCGTTCGGGGCGTCCGCATCGTGTTCGGCCCCGGACCGGCGGCGACCGGGCCGGCTGGCGGGACGATGGGGCCGACGCCCGCCGGTCTCGGCGACGGTCTGTTCCTCGGCCGACGCATGACCCTCGCGCAGGCGCGCGAGCGGGTCCGCTTCCCCGTGACCGTGCCGACGATCCCCGGGTTGGGGACGCCGAGCGTGTTCGTCTCCGACGCGGTCGCAGGCGGTGTCGTGAACCTGGTCTATCCGGCGGCACCCGGCGTCCCCGCCGAAGGGCGCAGCGGCGTCGGGATCGTCGTCACCGAGTTCCTCGGGCAGGCGGTACGCCCGTACCTCGTCAAGTTCGCGGGAGCGAGGACCACGATCGAGGACGTACGCGTCGGCGACGGGGCCGGGATCTGGGTGTCGGGTCCGCCACATCAGATCGCGTACCTGCTCCCGGACGGGATGGTGGCGACCCAGACCCTGCGGCTCTCGGGCGACGTTCTCCTGTGGCAGCGCGCCGACGTCACGATGCGGCTCGAATCGCTCATGACGAAGGATCGGGCGATCGCGGTCGCCGGCTCGATGCGATGACCCGCTCGATCCTCGGCGTCGGGCTCGGCGGATCGGGGGACGGGGATCGGCGCGCGCGCGTTGGCGCCATCGCCCGTGGAACCTGAGCGCGCCGGCCGGTGTACCTCTCCATGGTCCCGACGAGCGCGCGCCTCGTGATCACGGGCCCGGGGCTCTCCGAGCCGATCACGGAGGGCTGGCAGGGATCCTGCTTCGCGCTCCAGCGGTTCGCGTGTTCGAACCAGCCCGGCTTCCACCCGGAGATGCGGGGGTTCCCGTCGGACCTCGGTCGCGTCCACGGCGCTCTGTGGACGCTGGCGCTCGATTCGAACTTCCTGTCCCTGACCGGCGGTGTGTCGGGGACGCCGCACGCCCCGGCTCCCCTCGCGTCGCTCGGTCCCAAGTACCACGTGACGTGGGTCGTGACGAAGGGCGGCGCGACCGAGACGATCGAACAGGATCTGTACCCCTACGGGCCGCCGCTCGCCGCAGGCCTGCCGGGCGTCCCGTGGATCCATACGGGCGCGGGGCAGACGGCGTTCGGCGAACCGTTGGGTCCGGGATGGATGCCCACCCCCCCGTACTTCCTCGACGACCTCGCCGCGTACGGGATGCCGACGACGCCTCCGGGCGTGCAGCACGCGTCGTCGCCCGTCCAGGCGCCGCCAGCGCATCCTCAGCCGGTGGACGGACGCTCGCTCCCGGGATGGGCGATCGCGCTCGGCGCGGGGCTCCTGCTGGCCCTGGTCGTCGCGGGCGCGGCGGCGGGACGCCCCCGGCGGGGGCTCAGGACGGCCTGACCGTTCCCGGTCGTTCAGACGAACGAGACCTCGCCGGCCTCGCCCTCGTCGACGGGGCGGGCGCAGGTCGGGCAGAACCAGCGCGTCTCGAGCGGGGTGCCGCAGGCCTGATGCCGGGGCGGCTCGGCGTGGGGGGAGCGGCGCGCTCCCCACTCGGCCAGGAGCCGGAGCGCGCCGGCCAGTTCGTGACCGCCTGCCGAAAGCTCGTAGGCGAACCGTGGCGGGCGCTCGGAGTAGCGCCGCGCGACCACCACCCCTTCGCGCTCGAGGCGCTTGAGCCGGTCCGAGAGGATGTTCGGCGCGATGCTCGGGACCGCGTCCTGGAGCTCGCCGAACCGGCGCGGCCCGGGGAGCAGCGCATCGACGAGCAGCAGCGCCCAGCGGTCGCCGACCCGGTGGAGCGCTTCCTGCAGGGCCGACGGGCCGTCGCCCGCGGACGGGAGGCGTTCCTCGCGATCGGTCGCCTTCGCCATCGGCCCATCGTAGGTCACCTCGTACCCGCCTCGGTCGTTCGACTTGCGCGTTCCACGTGGGCATAGTAACTTGCAAGTCGCAAGTGAATCGGATGTCCAGGGGTTACGGGGCGCGACCGATGCGCTCGATCACCCTCGTCGAACGGAGGCACAGGCATGGCGGTCCTAGATGAGATCCGCGACGCGGTCGCGGGCGTCGCGAGCACGGTCGGCCCCTCGGTGGTGGGCATCGGCGCAGGCCACTGGGGTCGGGGTGCGGGGTTCGTGATCGCGGACGGCAAGGTCCTGACGAACGCTCACAACCTGCACGGCGGGGAGGTCGACGTGACCTTCGCCGACGGCCGGACGGCGACCGGGACGGTGTCCGGCGTCGACGCGGACGGCGACCTCGCGGTCGTGTCGATCGACACCGCCGGGGCTCCGGTGCCGGCGTGGGCCCCCGAAGGCGCGGTGGCCCCGGGGTCGCCGGTCTTCGCGGTCTCGAACCCGGGCGGACGAGGCCTTCAGGTGACGGTCGGCTTCGTCTCCAGCGCGATCGGCGAGTTCCGGGGCCCGCGCGGACGCAAGATCCAGGGCAGCGTCGAACACACGGCGCCGCTCGCGCGCGGTTCGTCCGGCAGCCCGATCGTCGACGGGCAGGGCCGGATCGTCGGGGTGAACACGAACCGCCTCGGCGAGGGCTTCTACGCGGCGATCCCGGCCGACGCGAGCCTCCGGGACCGTGTGGATGCGCTGGGCCGGGGTGAGTCGGCGGCGAGGCCGCGGCTCGGCGTCGGCGTCGCGCCGTCGAACGTGGCGCGGCGGCTCCGCAGCGCGGTCGGCCTTCCCGAGATGGACGGGCTGCTGATCCGGTTCGTCGAGGACGGCTCGCCGGCGGGTCGCGCCGGGATCGAGCAGGGCGACCTGCTGACCGAGGTGACGGGCTCCGCGATCGCGGACGTCGACGACCTCTGGACCGCGCTGGACCGGGTGGCCGGCGACGGGTCGTTCGAGGTGAAGGTCGTGCGCGGCACGCAGGAACGGACGGTCGCGGTGAGCATGACGGCGGCCGACGCCGCCGAGGCGACCGGAGAGGCGTAGCGGCGGCGGTGCGCAGGCCACGAACCGGCCCGCTCGACGCCGGACCGTGGTCCCGGGCCACGCCCGAGGACCGGACCCGGGCGGAGGGCGAGGCCCTGGACGCGTACTCCAGGGTGGTCACGGCGGTGGTCGAACGGCTCACGCCGTCGGTCGCGAGCCTGCGCGTGTGGCGCCGGACCGGCGGCGGCCGCGCCGAGGGCAGCGGCAGCGCGGTCGCCATCACGCCGGACGGGTTCCTGGTGACGTCGGCGCACGTCGTCGCCGGGTGCGATCGGGGCTCGGCCACGTTCCACGACGGCGCCGAGATCGAGGTCGAGATCGTCGGGGCGGACCCGCTCTCGGACCTGGCCGTGGTCCGAGCGGGAGCCGGCGCGGAGCTGTCGGCGGCCGAGATGGGCGACGCCGGACGGCTCCGGGTGGGCCAGCTGGTGATCGCGATCGGGAACCCGCTGGGCTTCGGCGGCTCGGTCACGGCCGGCGTGGTGAGCGCCGTCGGCCGCTCGCTCCCGGCCCGGTCGGGTTCGGTCTCGCGGCTGGTCGAGAGCGTGATCCAGACGGACGCAGCGCTGCATCCGGGGAACTCGGGCGGGGCGCTCGCGGACGGTCGGGCGAGCGTCGTCGGCATCAACACGGCGGTGGTCGGCCCGGGGATCGGCCAGGGCCTCGGCTTGGCGGTCCCGGTGAACGCGACGACGCGCGCGATCATCGCCTCCCTCATGTCCGACGGACGCGTCCGTCGGGCCTACCTGGGCATCGCGGGCGGACCGCGTCCGCTGCCGCCGAGGCTGGCTGCCGAGACCGGTCGTCAGCGAGGAGTGGAGGTCGTGCAGGTCGTCGACGGGAGCCCGGCGGGGCGTGCGGGAATGCGCGTCGAGGACCTGATCGTGGAGGTCGGCGACGTCGCCGTCTCCGGCATGGACGACCTCCAGCGCCTGATGGACGCGGCGGCGATCGGCCGGACCCTCCCCGTGACGGTCCACCGCGGCGGGCGGACGCTCAGGCTCGAGGTGACGCCGGACGAGCTCCGCGCGTGACCGGGCGGCGCTACGAGAGACGTTCGGCCAGGTAGGCGAGGCCGAGCGGGTACCGGTACTCGATCGCCGAGTGCGTCGCGTCGAACAGCTCGTAGGACACCGTGCCGGGATCGACGCCAGCGGCGACGACCGACCTGTGGAACGCCTCGGCGCCGAGGTCCAGGGAGAACTGGTCGCGCTTCCCGCAGTCGATGAAGATCGCGCGCATCGAACGCAGCGCCTCGGCGCCCGACGCGGTTCGCGCCATGCGCACGGGGTCCCACGCCAGCCATCGCTCCCAGACCTCCGGGAGCAGCTCGCCCGTCGCGAGGTCGTACGGGAACGTGACCGTCCCGTCGTCCTCGGCCGAGTAGCAGGCCGCCATGCAGTACTGGTTCAGCAGGACGCCGTCCGAGTCCTTCGAGAACGCCGGCCGGCCCCGGAAGTCGTCCCAGAACCGTTCGAACGATCCCTCGTACTCGTCGCGGAGCGCGCGGACGGCCTCGCGCGCCTCGGGGAGGTAGCACGTCTCGAACAGCGCGTCGCCGGCGTGGGTGGCGAACCCGCCGAACAGGTCGGGCCGGAGCATCGGCGTGACCATCGCGCCGTACCCGCCGGAGGACTTCCCCGCGATCCCGCGATGATCGCGTCCGGCCTTCGTCCGGTACCGCCTGTCGACCCACGGCACGACCTCGTTGCACAGGTACGTGTGGTACCTCCCCGTGCCGGGCGAGTCGAGGAACTGCGACCCGCCGAGCTTCGTCCAGCAATCGACGAACACGACCACGGCCGGCGGGCACGCGCCCGAGGCGAACGCCTCGTCCATGAGCTCCAGGAACGTGGGACGGAACGCCGACCGTGACCGCCACATGTCGACCTGGCCGGTGAGGCCCTGGATCATGTAGACGCTCGGGTACCGCCGGTCCGGGTCGCCACGGGCGTGGTCCGGGTCGTCGTAGCCCGGGGGCAGGTAGACCCACAGCGGCCGCTCGTGCGGATCGCCGAGCCGGTTGCCCTTCAGCACGTCGGAATCGAAGACCACTTCGTCGAACCGTCCGGCCCAGTCGATCGACCACGGCAGCATGTCGGCGACCCTCCTCCAGCAGCTCGGGGCGACCGAAGGTAGCAGACGTGGCCCGCGGGGTCGGTTCCGTCAGTCGTCCGGGTGCCGGAGGGCGACCAACCCATCGGCCTCGGCCCACCGCAGTGCGCGGCGCGCGTCGCCGAAGCGAACGTACCCGGCCTCACGGATGTCGAGCGCGAAGAGGTGATACGGCTCGGAGGGCCGCCAGTCGATCTTCGCCTGGAGAACGTCGCCGTAGCGTTCACGGACCGCGGGGTCGGGCACGTCGACCACCGCGCCGTAGAGCTTCATGTCGCCGTTCGCGCCGGACGCGTCGCACTGGACGCTGTGGACCACGATCCGCGGATCGCGGAGCAGGTCGCGAGCCTTCCGCGATCGCCACATCATGCCGAGCAGCAGGTCGCGGTCCACGACGTACGCCTCGCACGGGCTGATCCGTGGGGAGCCGTCGGCGCGCAGGGTGCCGAGGAGACACAGCTCGGTCGCCGCGATCCGTTCCTCGGCCAGCTCGCCCAGCTCGGCCGCCTCCCGGACGAAGCCCTCCCAGCGCATCGCCGCCCTCCTCGTCGGACCGATCCACGTGCGTCGTCGCGAGCCACCGCGAGCATACCGGCGACGTTCCCGTGCCCTCGACTAGCATCGCGTCCGTGCGCGTCGGCCTGGCTCTGCCCCACTACGACTACTCGTTCTCGCCGGGACGCGCGCTCGATTGGCCGGCGCTCGTCGATGCCGCGACGCGAGCGGAAGCGCTCGGGTTCGACAGCATCTGGATCTCCGACCACTTCTTCCTCGACATCGCGCGGTACGGGGGGCCCGCCGGCCCGCGCGCGACCCTCGAGCCGTTCACCGCGCTCGCCGGGCTGGCCGCGCTGACGGAGCGCGTGCGTCTCGGCACGCTCGTCGCGTGCGCACCGCTCCGGCATCCGGCGATCGTCGCGAAGATGGCGACGACGATCGACCTGGTGAGCGGCGGGCGGTTCGACCTCGGCCTCGGCGCCGGGTGGTTCGAGCCCGAGTTCCGGGCGTTCGGGTACCCGTTCGGGACGGTCGGGGAGCGGTTCCGCGGCCTGGAGGAGGCGGTCGAGGCGATCGCGGCGCTGTTCGCCGACGAGGGGCCGGTCTCCTTCGAAGGGTCGACCGTGCGGCTGGACGGCGCGTTCAACCATCCGCCGCCGGTGCAGGCGGGCGGGCCACCGATCTGGCTCGGGGGCAAGGGCGGCGACCGGTTGCTCCGGCTGGTCGCTCGGCACGCCGGTGGGTGGAACATCTCGTGGCGCTCGACGCCGGGCGCGCACGCCGAGCGTGCGGCGGCGCTGGACCGTGCGTGCGAGGCTGTAGGCCGTGACCCGGCGACCGCGCGGCGTTCGGTCGGCCTCTACACGCTGATCGGCGAGGACGGCCGCGACCTCCAGGCGCGCTGGCTCGCGATGCAGGAGTGGGCGCCCGGCGGATCGCTGGACGGTGTCTCGCTCGAGGACTTCGCGGAGGACACGCTCGTCGGGATGCCCGACGTCGCGCTCTCGCGGCTGGGGGCGTTCGCAGCGAGCGGCGTCGAGGAGGTCATCGTGGACGCCGCCCACCTGCCGTTCGCCGTCCACGACTGGGGGCAGGTCGAGCTGATCGCCGAAGCGCTGATCCCGCCGGCGCACGAGCTGTAGCGCGATGGAGGTCGACGCCGCGGTGCTCACCGTCCTGTCCGAGGAGGCGGAGCCGCTGCATTGGACCGTGATCCAGGACCTCGCGCTGCGGCGCGGGTACCTGGATCCGTTCACCCAGCGCGACATCCGCAAGCAGCTCCTCGCCGCGCTGGCGTCGATGACGAAGGACGGCCGCGTCCGGAAGGCGGCCACGGGCGTGTACGAGCTCCCGACCGGCGAGGCGGCGTCGTGACCGGTCCCGGTGGGTCGTTCCCGCGGCGATACGCGGCGACGCGCCGGTTCACGCTGGGCCGGCCGCGTTCGTTCGCCGTCGCGAACGACGGGGCACGGGTGGCGTTCCTCCGATCGCCGTGCGGTGACGACCCGAACACGCAGCTCTGGGTCTTCGAGGTCGACGTGGCACGTGAGCGGCTGGTCGCCGACGCCCGCGACGTGCTCGCCGACGCCGGCGAGACGCTCACGGCGTCGGAGCGTGCGAGGCGCGAGCGCTCGCGCGAGGCGGCGAGCGGCATCGTGGCCTACGCCGCGGACCGGGGCGTGACGGGCGCCTCGTTCGCGCTCAGTGGCCGGCTGTTCGTCGTGGATCTGTTGGCCGCCGGGGGGCCGCCTCGCGAGGTCGGCGCCGAGGCGCCGGTGTTCGATCCGCGACCGGATCCGACGGGCGCGCGCGTCGCGTACGTGTCGGGGCGGACGCTCCGGGTCGTCGATCTGGTGACGAACGATGACCGGCCGGTCGCCGGCGACGACGACCCCGACGTCTCGTGGGGGCTGGCGGAGTTCGTCGCCGCCGAGGAGATGGGCCGCTCGCGGGGGTTCTGGTGGTCGCCGGACGGCTCGCGGCTGCTCGCCGCGCGCGTCGACGTCGCGTCCGTCCCGTGCTGGCACGTCGCCGATGCGGGCGACCCGAGCGTGACGCCGCAGGTCCTCGCCTACCCGGCCGCGGGCACCGCGAACGCCGACGTGTCGCTCGCGCTGTTCGACGTCGCCGACGGTTCGCGCGCAGACGTCGACTGGGACCGCGAGGCGTTCCCGTACCTGGTCGAGGTGCACTGGTCCGATCGTGGTGCGCCGCTGCTCGCCGTCCAGTCCCGGGATCAGCGCGTGCTGCGAGTGCTGGCGCTCGATCCGGCGACCGGTGCGACGACCTTGCAGAGCGAGCAGCACGACGACGCCTGGGTGGAGATCGTCGGCGGGACGCCCGCCTGGACGAGCGACGGCCGGCCGGTGACCGCGCGCGACTCGGAGGACACCCGCCGCCTGTTCGTCGGCGACGGCCCGGCCACCCCGACCGGCCTCCAGGTCGGGCGCGTGGTCTCGGTCGCCGATGGCGTCGTGTTCGAAGCCTCAGACGACCCCACCGAGCAGCATGTCTGGCGATGGAGCCCGAACGGCGGCGTCGAACGCCTCACCGTAGAGCCCGGGGTGCATTCGGCGGCCGGCAGCGGCGATGTCCTCGTCCTGACGTCGACCACGATGGGATCGTCAGGTAGCGTTACCATCGTCTTCCGTCGCGACGCTCCCGTCGCTGCGATCGCATCGTTCGCCGAGGAGCCGTCACTCGAACCGAAGGTGTCGTTCCTGACGGCCGGCGTCCGTGAACTTCGGACGGCCGTGCTGTTCCCGACCGGCTTCGCGGTCGGCGACGGGCCCCTGCCCGTCCTCGTCGATCCGTACGGCGGCCCCCACCACGCCCGGGTCGTCCGCGCTGCGGATGCGTTCCTAGGGTCGCAGTGGTTCGCGGATCAGGGGTTCGCGGTCGTCGTCGCCGACGGGCGAGGCACGCCCGGGCGCGGCCCTGCATGGGAGCGCGCCGTGCACGGCGACCTTGCAGGGCCGGTGCTCGATGATCAGGTCGATGCGCTTGAGGCGGTCGCGGACGCGAACCCGGGCGCGCTGGACCTGACCCGCGTCGCGATCCGCGGTTGGTCGTTCGGCGGGTTCCTGGCGGCGCTCGCCGTGCTGCGGCGGCCCGACGTGTTCCACGCAGCGGTGGCCGGCGCGCCCGTCACCGACTGGAGCCTGTACGACACGCACTACACCGAGCGCTACCTCGGGACGCCGCAGACGAACCCGGACGCGTACGCGAGGAGCTCGCTGCTGGACGACGCCGCGCGGCTCGAGCGGCCGCTGATGCTCATCCACGGCCTGGCCGACGACAACGTGGTGGCGGCCCACACGCTGCGGCTCTCGAGCGCGTTGCTCGCGGCCGGCAAGCCCCACACCGTCCTGCCGCTCTCGGGCGTGACGCACATGACGCCGCAGGAGGTGGTCGCGGAGAACCTGCTGCTCCTGCAGGTCGTGTTCCTCCGGCAGGCACTCGGGGTGGGCGGACCCGAGGGCGGTACCGTTCGTGAGCGTCTCTACCGGTAGGCGACCTTCGAGTACCGCATCAGCTTGTCGAGCGCGTGGTCGGCTTCGATGCGCCGAACCGTCCCCGAGCGCGACCGCATCACGATCGAGTCGGTGACCGCCCCGTCGTGCGTGTACCGAACGCCGTGCAGCATCGAGCCCGTGGTCACCCCGGTCGCCGCGACGAACACGTTGTCGCCGCCGACCAGCCGGTCCGTGGTGAGCACCTCGTCGATGTCGTATCCGGCGTCGATGAGCTGCTGGCGTTCGTCGTCGGTGCGCGGCCAGAGCTTCCCCTGCATGCCGCCCCCGAGCGCCTTCAGTGCCGCGGCGGAGATCACGCCCTCCGGCGTCCCGCCGACCCCCATCAGGAGGTCGACGCCGGTCTCCGGCCGGGCGGCCGCGATCGTCGGCGCGACGTCGCCGTCGGTGATCAGCGTGACCATCGCGCCCGCCTCGCGCAGGTCGGCGATCAACTGCTGGTGCCGCTCCCGGTCCAGGACCACCACCGCTATGTCCTCGGGCGCGACGCCCTTCGCCTTCGCGGCCCGCCGGACGTTCTCGCCGGGCGGCGCCTCGATGTCCAGCACGTCCGCGACCTCGGGCCCGCCGGCGATCTTGTCCATGTAGACGGCGGCGCCGGGGAAGAACATCGTCCCCTGCTCGGACACCGCGACCACGGCGATCGCGCCAGGCATCCCCAGCGCCGTCAGTCTCGTGCCCTCGAGCGGGTCCACCGCCACGTCGACGGCAGGGCCCTTCCCGTCGCCGACCTGTTCGCCGTTGAACAGCATCGGGGCTTCGTCCTTCTCGCCCTCGCCGATCACGACGACGCCGGCCATCGCGACGGTGTCGAGCATCAGGCGCATCGCGTCGACCGCCGCCTGGTCCGCGCTCTCCTTCTTGCCCTTGCCGATCCAGCGGCCCGCGGCCAGCGCGGCGGCCTCGGTCACCCGGACAAGCTCCATCGCCAGGTTCCGGTCTGGGGATTGACCCGAACCCTCTCCCGAGCCAGCCGTCGTCGGTCCGTCATCGCCCATCGCACTCACCCCTTCAAGCATTCGAGGATGCTCCGAGCCGGAGCGCGTTCGAACAGGATCCGGTGCACCTGCGCGTGCACGGGCAGGTCCAGCCCCAGGTCGTCGGAGAGCCGCCGGACCTCCTTCGAGGATTCGACGCCCTCGACGGTCATGCCCTTGGAGACCAGGTCGTCCAGCGTGTGCTGCGGATCGGCGCCCTCGCCGATCAGCTCACCGTAGAGCCGGTTCCGGCCCCCGAGGCTCGTGACCAGCGCGTCGCCGAGCCCGGCGAGGCCGAGCGCCGTCTCGCGCCTGCCTCCCAGCGCGGTGATCAGCACGACCAGCTCGTCGACGGCGCGGGTGAACAGCGCCGCCTTCGCGTTCCGGTAGCCCTGGTTCGAGACCTTGCCGAACCCGTCCAGCAGCCCCATGCCGATCGCCGTGACGTTCTTCGCGACGGTCGCGTACTCGACGCCTTGGACGTCGTTCGACACGACGACGTGGAAGTCGGCCGAACGGAACGCCTCCGCGGCCGTCTGCCCGGCGTCGACGTGGGTCGAGGCCAGGACCGCTGCCGTCGGGAGCCCCTGCGCGATCTCCGGCGCGAGGGCCGGACCGCCCATCGCGACGACCCGCTGGTGTCCGACCTCCTCGGCATAGACCTCGGACATCCGGGCCCCGGTCCCCTGTTCGAGTCCCTTCGCGAGGCCGACGACCATGGGGAGGTCGCCGTGCGCGCCCGCGACGATCTTGGCCAGGGTTCGCGCGCCACCGGAGTGCGCGCCCATCACGGCGATGTCCAGGTCCTCACCGGCCGCCGCGAGCTCGTTGGGGCCCAGCACCCGCAGCGCCTCGGGCAGGTGCTCGGGGAGCGTCGGGTGGCGCCGCCTGTCGCGGAGCGCAGCCAGCACACCCTGGTCGAACTCCGAGGCCCACAGCGTCGTGTCGTTCCCGCTCCTCGCGAGGTGCATGGCGACGGCGGTCCCCATCGCCCCCGAGCCGAACACGGTGATCCGTGGCATCGGCTCGGAGGATATCGGACGCGGTTCGTCGCCGAACCCTGCGACGATGTGCCGCGTGACCCCCCGGCAGGCGCTGCTGCTGACGATGGGCGTGGTGGCGGTCTCGTTCTCCGCCATCTTCATCACCGAGGCGCAGGCGAACGGCCTGGTGATCGCCTTCTACCGCAACGCGATCTCCGCGGCCATCGTGCTGCCCCTGGCGCTCGCGCTGCGGCGCGACGAGTGGCGCCGGCTCACGCGGGGGCAGATCGGGATCGCCGTGCTGTCGGGCGCGATCCTCGCGCTGCACTTCGCCCTGTGGATCCCGTCGGTGAAGCTCACGAGCGTCGCGGCCAGTGTGACGTTGGTGACGTCGTCGCCGATCTTCGTGGCGGCCGGCGCGCGCGTGTTCTTCGGCGAACGCGTGGACCGGCTCACGATGATCGGGATCGTCGTGGGCCTGGTCGGCGTCGCGATCATCTCCGGCGGCGACTTCTCCGTATCCGGACGCGCGGCCCTCGGGGACCTGCTGGCGCTCGGCGGCGCGGCCGGCGCGGCCGCGTACTTCCTGATCGGCCGGCACCTCCGGCAGGACGTGTCGCTCCTCGGGTACGTCGGGATCGTGTACCCCGTGTGCGCGGCGATCCTGTTCCCGATCGCGCTGGCGTCGGGCGCCCCGATGGTCGGGTTCGACGCGAAGACGTGGTGGATGTTCGTCCTCATGGCGCTCGTTCCGCAGGGGCTCGGGCACACGACGTTCAACTACCTGCTCAAGGAGATGGACGCGACGATCGTCTCGGTCTCGATCCTGGGCGAGCCCGTCGGCTCGACCGTGCTGGCGTTCCTGATCCTCGGGCAGGTGCCGCCGTGGACGGCCGTGGTCGGTGGGGTCATCGTGCTCTACGGCCTCTACGTGGCGATCGTGGGTCCGGCCCGGTCGCGGCGCATCCGGGAGCCCGTCGCGCCGCTCGAATGACGAGGCGGGTAGCCTGTCGTGACGATGCGAGCGTCCCGCGTGTTCGTCGTGGCCGTCGTCGCGCTGGCGATCGGCGCTCTCGTCGGTGGCGGCTTCGCCCTCGCCTCCCAGCATCGCGGAGGCGACGCCACGGTCCTGACCCCGCCGGGCGGCCCGATCGCCTATCCGACCGATGCCGACGCGATCGTGCTGCAGGTGTCGAAGCAGGGCGGGTTCGTCGCACCCCAGGCCACGCTCGGTCGGGAGCCGGCGTTCACCCTGTACGGCGACGGGACGATCGTCGAGGGCCCGCCCGTCGCGGCCCCGGCGGACGACGCGATCCCATCGCTGCACACGGCGCGGGCGACCGAGGCCGGCGTCCAGGCCATCCTCAGGCAAGCGCAGGTCGCCGGCCTGTTCGGGCCGAGCCGTGTGTACACGGCGGGCGGTGTCGTCGACGCCGGGGCCGAAACGTTCGCGCTGTCGGTCGACGGTGCGCGCCGGACCGTCGCGTTCGCCGGCGACCTGTCCTCGACGTCGGCCAACCTCCCCGCCGGCGAGCTCGCCGCACGACGACGGTTCGGGGCGCTCGAGGCGAAGCTGGCGGATCCGTCCTCGTGGCTGCCGGCCGGCGACGTCGGTGCCTTCGCCCCGTACGCGTTCGATCGGATGGCCGTCTACGTCAACCGGGGCGCACCGCGCTCGGACGCCCGGTCCGCGCACGCGTGGCCGCTGTCCGTGCCCCTGCCGGCCTTCGGCCGACCGACCTCCGACCCTGGGTTCCGCTGCGGCGTGGTCGAGGGGACCGACCTGCACCGGCTCGTGTCGGCGGCGGACGGGACCCGGAGCGGGGCGCTGTGGGTCGGCGGTGATGGTGCTTCGGATGCGCCTGCCTATCCGATCGTGTTCCGCCCGATGCTGCCGGGCGATACGGGCTGTTGATGCCGTGGGTGGCACGGTTCGTCCTCTGAGGTCCGCGCGGCCGCTAGCATGTCCGTCCGCATGCCAGGGATCGATCTGCACGTCCACACGAACCACTCCGACGGGACGTTCACGCCTCGCGAGGTGCTGACGCTCGCGCGCGAACGCGGCCTGGCCGCGCTGGCGATCACGGACCACGACACGACGACCGCACTGGACGAAGCCGCCTCCCTCGGTGCCGACGCGGGCGTCGAGGTCGTCCCCGGCATCGAGTTCTCGACGATCTACGGAGGCGAAGGCGTCCACGTCCTTTGCTACTTCATGGACCCCGCCGACCCGGCGCTGGTCGACGAGCTCCAGCGCCTGCGCGACGACCGCGAACGCCGCGGCGACCTGATGGTCGAGAAGCTCGTCGCGCTGGGTTGTCCGGTCACGTTCGAACGCGTGAAGCAGATCGCCGGGGACGCGCCGATCGTGCGGCCCCACATCGCACAGGCGCTGGTCGAAGCCGGGGTCGTGCCCGACACGAAGTCGGCGTTCACCGAGGAGTTCATCGGCTCGGACGGTCGCGCGTACGTGGAGAAGCACGCGCTGCACCCGCTGGACGCGATCGGGCTTATCCACGGCGCCGGCGGGGTCTGCGTCCTCGCGCACCCGGGGACGTTCCGCGAGACGAAGCCCGTGCCGTCGCTGCTGATCGAAGAGCTGGCCGCCGCCGGGCTGGACGGGATCGAGGCCTCCCACCCCGAGCACACGGAGGAGGTTGAGGCTCGGTACGTCGACATGGCGGAGTCGCTCGGGCTCCTGTGGACCGGGGGGAGCGACTGCCACGGGGCGTTGTACGACCCCGTCCGGCTCGGGTGCCGGTCCACGACGCCGGAGCAGTTCGAACGCCTGAAGGTCCGAGCGGCCGAGCTCGGCGCGGCGCGGGCCGCGACCGCCGGCTGACCGGCGGCTCGACCGAGTCGTCCGAGGCCGCCGTGGTGCCGACCGACGAGGAGCTCTGCTTCCTCCCCGCGACGGAGCTCGCACGGCTGATCCGTTCGTCGGAGCTCTCCGCGCGGGAGGTCCTGGCCGCGCACCTCCGCCGGATCGAACGCGTGAACCGCGTCGTGAACGCGATCGTGACGCTGGTGCCGGAACGTGCCGAGGCGGCCGCGCTCGCCGCCGACGAGGCGCTCGCGCGGGGCGAGCCGGTCGGCCCGCTCCACGGGCTCCCGATCGCGCACAAGGACCTGGCGCTCACGGCGGGGATCCGGACGACGTTCGGCTCGCCGATCTTCGCGGACTTCGTCCCGGATCAGGACGAGCTGTTCGTCGAACGCGTCCGCGCCGCCGGGGCGATCCTGATCGGGAAGACGAACACCCCGGAGTTCGGCGCGGGCTCGCACACGTTCAACCCGGTCTTCGGCGTGACGCGGAACCCGTACGACCTCGCGCGCTCGGCGGGTGGGTCGTCCGGCGGGGCAGCGGCGGCGCTGGCCACCGGCATGCTCCCGATCGCTGACGGGAGCGACCTGGGTGGTTCGCTGCGGAACCCGGCGAGCTTCTGCAACGTCGTCGGGTTCCGCCCCTCACCCGGACGGGTGCCGACCTGGCCGACGTTCGATGCGTGGGCGACCCTTCCTGTCGAAGGACCGATGGGTCGAACCGTCGGGGACGCGGCGCTCTTGCTGTCGCCGATGGCCGGGCCCGATCCTCGTGTCCCGATCTCGCTGCCCGAGCCGGGCGCGACGTTCGCACCGCCGCTCGACGCCGACCTCGGCAGCCCCATCGTGGCGTGGGCACCGGATGCGGGCGGATCGATGCCGGTCGAGGCGGCCGTGGCGTCGACCCTGGAGCCGGGGCGCGCGATCCTGGAGGCGATCGGCTGCCGGACCGAGGAAGCGTTCCCCGATCTCCGCGGCGCCCGGGAGGTCTTCCTGACGCTGCGGGCGCTCGCGTTCGCGCGAGACCTCGGCCTGCTGCTCGCGACCGACCGCGACCGCATGAAAGCGACGGTCGTGTGGAACATCGAGCAGGGCCTGAAGCTTTCGGGTGACGACGTCGGGCGCGCGCAACGCCTCCGGACCGAGCTGTACGCGCGCGTCGCGACGTTCTTCGAACGCTTCGCCTTCCTGGCGATGCCCGTGACGCAGGTCGTCCCGTTCCCCGTGGAGACCGAGTACCCGACCGAGGTCGCGGGCGCGCCGATGGCGACCTACCTGGACTGGATGGAAGCGTGCTGGTGCATCACGGTGACGGGCCATCCGGCGATCTCGGTCCCGTGCGGGTTCACCGACGACGGCCTGCCCGTGGGCCTGCAGATCGTCGGCCGGCGCGGCGACGACCTGGGCGTCCTGCGCGTGGCGCACGCGTTCGAATGCGCGAACGGCGCGGGCCGGCACCGCCCACCGTCGTAGTCGGCCACGCGAGCGCCGGTATGCTGCGCGCCGTGGACGTGGACGAACACGATCCGTTGAAGGATCTCACCCGGCTCGACGAGCTCGAAGCGCTCGCGCGCGAACGGATGGAGGTGCCGGCGTTCGACTACTACGCGGGCGGCGCCGGGAACGAGTGGACCCTCGCGGAGAATCGCCGGGCGTTCGACCGATGGATCCTTCGACCCCGCTATCTGGTCGACGTTTCGGCCATCGACCCGTCGACGACCGTGCTGGGCCAGCCGATGCCGTTCCCGGTCCTGCTGGCGCCGACCGCGTTCCATCGGCTCGCGCATCCGGAAGGCGAGGTCGCGACGGCGCGGGCCGCGGCGTCGACCGGGGCGACGATGTGCATCTCGACGTCCACGACCTCCCCGATCGAAGCGATCGCGGCGACGGGCGTTCCTCGTTGGTTCCAGCTCTACGTCCACCAGGACCGCGGCATCGCTCGAGAGGTGCTCCGGCTCGCCGTCGAGGCGGGCTGCACCGCGATCGTCCTGACGGTCGATCTCCCGCACATGGGCCTGCGCGAGCGCGACGTGAAGAACCGGACGGACCAATGGTTCCCGGGCGACGTGACGATGGAGCTGATCGCGCGGGCGGGCGCGATCGCGAACCCCGGCCAGACGTTCGATCCGAACGGGTTGTTCTTCGACGCCGCGCTGACGTGGCGCGACCTCGACTGGATCCGCGAGTCGTCCGGCCTGCCGTTGCTGGTCAAGGGCATCATGACGGCCGAGGACGCGACGCTCGCCGTCCAGCACGGCGTGGCAGGGATCGTCGTGTCGAACCACGGCGGCCGCCAACTGGACGGCGTCGCGGGTACGCTGGACGTCCTGCCCGAGGTGGTCGAAGCCGTCGGCGGCGCGGCGGAGGTCCTGCTGGACGGTGGCGTCCGGCGCGGAACCGACGTCGTGAAGGCTCTCGCGCTGGGCGCGCGCGCCGTCATGGTCGGCCGGCCCTACCTGTGGGGCCTGGCCGTCGCGGGGGAGCGCGGTGTGCGCTGGGTCCTGGACACGCTGCGGACGGAGGTCGAACTCGCGATGGGTCTCACCGGCACGCCGTCGGTCGACGCGATCATCCCCGCGATGGTCGCACGGGCGCCGGGCGCGTAGCCGTTCAGGACTGAGGGAGGACCACCAGCCGGACCGGCGAGCCCTCCTTCGACGTCAGCCGGTTGACGCCCTCCTGGACACGATCGAGCGGCAGCCGATCGCTGATCGACGCCGACAGGTCCAGTCGACCGCGGGCGATCAGGTCCAGAACCGTCTCGAGGTTCGCCTTCGAATACCCGAGGTGCCCGAGCAGCGACAGCCCCAGCACCGAGAACAGCAGGATCGGGCCGGCTTCGAGCACCTCGAACGACTGCCCGACGTTCACGATCCGGCCGCCGCGCGCCATCGCCGGGATCGCCTGCTTCGTGACCGCGGTCTTCCCGATGAAGTCCGCGGCAACGTCCAGGCCGCGGCCGCCGGTCCCCGCGCGGAGCCCTCCGACGACGTCGTCGTTCACGGGATCCAGCGCCACGTCGGCGCCCAGTGCGAGCGCCCGTTCGCGCGCCGCGGGCAGCGGGTCGATCGCCGCGACGAACCCGGCCCCAAGCATGCGCGCGATCTGCACCGCGTGGGTGCCCAGCCCGCCGATCCCCCAGATCCCGACGTACTCACCGGCCGTCAGCGCGGCCCGTGAGACCAGAGCGGCGTAGGGCGTCGCGACCGCGTCACACGCGATCGCCGCGTGGTCGAACGACACCCCGTCCGGCACGCGCGCCACCGCATAGTAAGGCACCTTTACCTTCTCGGCCCACGCGCCGTCGTAGTGGAACCCCATGATCTGCGGGTTCCAGCACTCCTCCAGCGCGCCCGACGCGCACCGCGGGCACACGCCGCAGACCTTCCCGCCCATCAGCGAGACGCGGTCACCGACACGCCAGGAGGGGGCGTTCGAACCGACCGCGTCGATCGTGCCGGAGGCCTCGTGGCCCATCGTCAGCGGGAGCGCGGCGACCGGCGGCATCTCGCCGTGGATCAGATGCAGGTCGGACGCGCAGATCCCGCAGGCTTGGACCCGGACGATGACGTCCTGCGGTCCGGGTTCGGGATCGGGGACTTCGTCGATCGACAGCGGCTGCCCGGCTCCGTGGAACCGCGCCGCCCTCACGCCGAGAGGCCCTCGACGGGGATCAGCCGGTTCTCGGCGAGTGCGACCAGACGCCGAACCTCCGACGCCGGCAGCACGGTTCCCCCCTTGGCGATCATGCGGCGCACGTCGCGCGTCGTCGCCAGCCGGACGCTGTACGCGACGCGGCGCAGGCCCAGCCGCGCGGCCCGCGTCCACAGGACCGGCCGCACGCGGAGCTCCAGCTCGGTGAGCGCGTCCGCCAGCAGCATCTGGAGCGCGAACCCCTGACGCCGCAGGCGTTGCAGGGTCGCGACCAAAGATTCGGACTCGAGCATCACGTCCTCGCCGTGCACGCGCACCGCCCCCTCCCCATCGAGCGGCTCGACGACGAACACCCCCGTCGGTCCGACGACCACGTCGGCGAAGGCCGAACGCGCCCCCGGTACCCGGCACCCGGAGAGCACGGCGAACCGTTCGCCGAGGATCCCCTCCAAGCCGTCGTCCATGTGTTCCTTCAACGCTGCCTCCCTGGCGGGCGCCCATCATCGCGCACCCGTCGCCGTTCCGCCGAGCCCGGAGCCGCTCGCCCGGTGTAGCGTCGGTCCTGGACGACGAGGAGGCCGCATGACGCTCACCCGAACGCGGGAACCGACCCGCATCCTCATCATCGGCGGCGGCTACGTGGGGCTGTACACCGCGCTCGGTCTTCAGCGGCGGCTCCGGCGCGGTGAGGCGCGCGTGACGCTCGTCAACCCCGAGAGCTTCATGCAGTACCAGCCGTTCCTGCCGGAGGCGGCGTCGGGGAGCATCGAACCCCGGCACGTGGTCGTCCCCTTGCGGCCCCTGCTGAAGCGCGTTCGTCTGATCACGGGTCGGGTCACCTCGCTCGATCACGACCGGCGCGTTGCGACCGTGGAGCCGACCGTCGGAGACGCGTTCGACCTGGGCTACGACGTCGTGGTCGTCGCCGTCGGTTCGGTCTCGCGGGTCCTCTCGGTGCCGGGCCTCGCGGAGCGCGGCATCGGGTTCAAGTCCGTGAGCGAGGCGATCGACCTGCGGAACCGCGTGCTCGCCGCGATGGACGCCGCCGAGTCGACCGAGGACGAAACCGTTCGCCGGATGGCGCTGACGTTCGTCTTCGTCGGCGGGGGCTACGCGGGCTTGGAGGCGATGGCCGAACTGGAGGACATGGCCCGGTACGCGACGCGGTACTACCGGCGCGTGCGTCCCGAGGACATGCGATGGGTCCTGGTCGAAGCCGCCACGCGCATCCTGCCCGAGCTATCCGACGAGCTCGGCGACTACACGCTCGAGCAGCTGCGCCGCAGAGGGTTCCGCGTGCATCTCAGCACGCGGCTGGAGTCGGCCGAGGGCGGCCGGGCCGTGCTGTCCGACGGCGGCGTGTACGACTCGGCGACGATCGTGTGGACGGCCGGCGTGAAGGCGAACCCGATCCTCTCGCGGTTCGGCCTGCCCCTCGACGACCGTGGACGGATCGTCGCCGACGAGACCCTGCGGGTGCGTGGCGTAGACGGCGCGTGGGCGGCCGGGGACGCCGCCGCGATCCCGGACCTCACGACCGGAGGCCTCGCGCCGCCGACCGCCCAGCACGCGCTGCGCCAGGCGAAGCGACTGTCGGCGAACCTGGTCGCTGAGCTCCGCGGCGAGCCGCTGACGCCGTTCCGGTACAAGAACCTGGGCGCGCTCGCGTCGCTCGGGCTGTACAAGGGCGTCGCGCGCGTGCTGTCGCTGAACATCCGCGGCTTCCCGGCGTGGTTCCTCCACCGCACGTACCACGTGAGCCGCGTGCCCACGCTGAACCGCAAGGTGCGCGTGATCGCCGACTGGACCGTGGCGCTGTTCTTCCGGCGCGACGTCGTGCAGCTCGGGTCGTTGCAGCGTCCGCGCGAGCCGTTCCTGTTCGCGCTGTCGGGGGTCCCCGCGTCAGTAGCGCCAGGCGAGGACCAGCCAGGCGGCGAACCCGACGATCAGCACGGCGCCGATCACGCCGCCGGCGCGCCGCCGGATGACGAACGCCGTGGCGACGATCGTGTACAGGATCGCGACGGCGATCGCGGCGACGGAGGCCGACGAGTCCAGGATCAGGGGGCGAACCAGCGCCGCGATCCCTAGGACCGCGGTGCTCGAGGACGCCACGATCCCGGCGAGGTTCCCGGTCGCGACCCCCGGTGCACCGCTTCGAACCGCCCGGACCTCCGGCCGCACCTGCCGGGCCGTCATGCAGCGAGCCGACGATCGCCGCGCCGATGAACCCGGCGGCCAGGTCGCTGCGGTCGAGGATCCTGGCCGCCCCGTCGATCAGCAGGATCGCGCCGGCGACCAGGAGGACGACCCCGATCAGGACGGCGACGAGGTTCGGCACGCGGAGCCGGCTGGGTTCGGCGGTCTGGCGTTCGACCTCCTGCGCGCGCGCCCGAACCGTCGGCTCGAGCGGATCGCGGAACACGAACACCAGGTAGATCACGAACGCCGCGATCAGCGCGACGCCTTCGGCGCGGCTCACGTATAGGTCCCGGATCGCGAGCGCCCCCATGATCAGGCCGCCCATCGGCAGCAGCGTCGCTGTCGCCGACGGCGCCTCGACGTTGCCTTTCGTCGACAGCAGCGCGCTCGCGAACGCGATTCCGATCAGGAAGGCGATGCCGCCGAACGCCGCCCCGCCGGCCATCGCGGTCTGCTGCTTGGCGCTCGCGACGATCGCCACGCCGAGCGCGGCGAGGTCGAACCCGATCAGCAGGACGCCCAGGACGGTCGGTGACGCGCCGCGTCCATGAGCGAACCGCATCGAGCCGCGCGTGGCGGCCTCGGCACCGAGGGTGAGCACGACCGCGCCCGACAGCAGGAGCAGGACGGCGGTCGGCACGGCGGCCACTCTAGCGGGCGTCGCGCGGCCGTGGGTTCAGGCCGAACCGGTTCGCGCGGACGTACGACCGAACATGGACACCGTCGTCCCCGCGTCTGATCGGCGGCCGTCGATCCCGACGCCCGTGCGCGTGTGCGTGATCGCCGTCGGCGCGTACGCGTACGGGTTCATCGCCGAACATCTCCCCGCGGCCCAGACCGACGCGACGATCTTCTGGATCGGAAACCTCGCGGCGCCGTTCGTGCTGATCCCGTTCCTGGCCGGCGCGTGGCACTTCCGACCGGTGGCTGCCTCGGCGGTGGGCGCCCTAGCCGGGGTCGCGGCTGTGGCCGGCTTCTACGATCTGGTGGCGGTCGCCCGGACGACCGCGGTCGAACAGGGGCTCCCGACTTCGACGCCGACCGGGACGGTCATCGCGCAGGCGTACGCGAACTGGTTCCGGAACCTGCTGCTCGGTGACCCTGGCGGAAGGCCCTGGCTCGCCGTGGCGCTGGTCACCGGGCTGATCTTCGGCTATCTCGGCTACACGTGGGCTCGGAAGGGGAGTCGCCTCGCCGCGAGCGCGGTCGCCGCGGTGTTCATCGTCGAACCGCTCGTCCACGTCGCGGGGCACCGGTACAACCTGCGGCCCCTGAACCTGTCGATCTGGGGACTCGAAGCCCTGATCGGCGTCGCGGGCCTTGCCTGGGTGTGGCTGCGACGTGTGGACCTACGAACGGTCGGCGCCAACGGCCCGAGCAACCGCGCCGGGGATGAGGTTCATCCGAAAGCATGCCGCTGGACGGTCCCTCGGCACGGGGCCCTTCGGCCTTGGGGCGTCACGGCGGCATCTCTAACGTTCGGTCGAAAGGGGAGGCGCCGAGAGGCGGGACCGCAGGGTCCAGAGCCTCGGGGCGGACACCGGACGGCATCTCGACCCTGAGGAGGGAAGATGCACCGGACCACTGGACGACCCCGCCGCACGTTCACGGCGCTCCTCGGCACCGTCTCGATCCTCGCGCTCACCCTCGCCGTCATCGCTCGGCCAGCCGTGCCCGCACGAGCGGACGAGGGCGGGGGAGACGTCTCGATCGCCGAAGCCGTCGCGCAGGCGGCCGAGTCCGGTCAACCCGTGCTCGCCACGGCGGAGACCACCGAGTCCTCGAGCGTGGTCGCGAACCCGGACGGTACCCTCACGGCGACGCTTGGAGCAGGACCCTTGCAGGAGCCCGATCCGGAGAGCGAGACGGGATGGTCCCCGATCGACCTCACGCTGGAGCACACCGGTGGGACCTACGCGCCGGCGGTCTCGGCAGCGGACACGAGCTTCTCCGACGGCGGCTCCGGTGACCTCGCGAGCCTGGACGAGGGCTCGACCACCTACGCCGAGGGCTGGAGCGGATCGCTCCCGGCCCCGGAGGTCACCGGTGACACCGCGACCTACGCGAACGTGCTCCCCCACGTCGACCTCGTCCTGCAGGCACAGACCTCGGGCTTCGAGCAGAGCTTCGTCGTGCACACGGCTCCGACCCAGCCGCTCGTGCTCGACGTGCCGCTCTCCCTCGAGGGCCTGAGCGCGACCGTCGACGCAGACGGCAACCTGATCGTGACCGACGTCCACGGCGATATGGTCGCCACGGCCGGGACCGCCGTCATGTTCGGGGCGGCCACGGACACCTCGGGTGAGCCGACGATCTCCGCGGTGGTGGACACCGCGATCGTGAACACACAGGATGGGCCGGTGTTCCGGATCACGCCGGATCCCGCTTTCTTCTCCGATCCCGAGCTCACCTACCCGGTCACCATCGACCCCTCGCCGAACCTCGACGTGACGACCGACGCCTACGTCAAGGAGAGCACCCCAACCTCCTCCTATGTCACCGACAACGTGCTAAAGGTCGGCTCTCCCGACGGCAGCGACAAGACAAGGGCGTTCCTGAAGTTCGACCTCAGCGGCATCGAGGGTGATGGTGTGGATGTGTCCTCGGCGACCCTGAACCTATACCAGACCGACGCGAACAGCTGCACGGCCACCGAGGGTTCCACGAACCTCAAGCATAACTACACTGAGAGCTATCAGGACGGCGGGACGGGGTTCGAGTCGACTGACTGGGCCGGCGATCCGTCGGGCACGTACCACTCAGAGGGCTCCTCGAGGCTGTGTTTCGTGACCGAGCCGGGAGTCTGCAGAGTACAGGTCCGACGCAATAGCGGGAATGTATCCTTTTGATCGATGACGACGATGAAGCCTAGGCCTCGGCGCCATTGGAACAGGGGCCGGGGCTTTGGCTTCGTCAGTGCGATGGCCGTCGCGCTAGCCATTGCTTACTTCGTGAGCGGGGCTTCCGCCTCCGGCGGTACGGACCGGAGTTACTCCAACTGGTCCATTCAGCGAACTCGGGACCCCTCGGACGGATCAAGCGTCAATCTCTCATCGGTGAGTTGCACCGCCGTCGGCCACTGCGTCGCTGTCGGTGGCGGCGCCTACGGTGGGGAGCCCTTCAAGGATCCACTTATCGAGCGTCTGAAGAAAGGCCGCTGGACAATCGAGCCGGCGGAAGTGCCTCCGAGAGCGCTCATCTCCTACCTTACAGGCATCGACTGCGCTTCGAAGAGCCGATGCACTGCGGTCGGATACTCCCTGAACGACGACAAGACCTACTCCTCCGTCGCGGAGACCTGGGACGGATCGACCTGGTCGCTCATGCCGCTCTCTGATCCTGCGGGTGCCCTGCTCACGTGGTTGACCGATGTCACATGCCCAGACTTACACCGATGCATCGCCGCCGGGTTCGCGATTCAGTCGACTGCCCGGGGCGAGCAGGAGCTGGCCATCACTCAGGAGTGGGATGGCTTGTCATGGACGCTCCGTATCCTGCCCGCCCCGGCGGACTCGAAGCATCCGAACGTGCTTGGCGTATCGTGCTCGACGGCCAACGCGTGCACGGCGGTCGGGACGTTCGTGGATCACGGCACGCATCCCCTCGTCGAACGCTGGGACGGCGCTTCGTGGACGATCCAGCCGACCCCGGACCTGCCCGATGGGAGGGACGGCTACTTCTCGTCGGTGGTATGCCCGGATGCATCTACCTGTGTGGCCGTCGGGAGCATGGGACCTCCCAACCGCTCGAAGACGTTGGTCGAAACCTGGGACGGAATCACCTGGCGCGTACAAGACACCCCGACTCCGAAGCATTCGCACGGAGGCGCGGTGCTATCCCATGTCTCTTGCCCGCGCATCGACGCTTGCCTTGCAGTTGGATCCTACGTAGGCGGGCCTAACGGCGCGCTCGTGTCGATGCTGGCGGAGCGATGGGACGGGACGAAGTGGTCGCTAACGCATCCGGCGGTGCCGGATGGAGCGGCGCTGACCGAGCTCTTCGGGACGTCCTGCCTCGGCAACCTCGCGTGTGTCGCTGTCGGCGACCATGCGAAGCTCGGCCGACCCCATCGCACGCTTGCGGAGTTCTACGACGGGTAGGGAAGCCCGGCACGAGGCGAGCCGCAAGTAGACAGGGCGTGCCCCGGGCACCCGGGTCGCCATAGGGACCGAGCTACTTGCTCGAATCGTAGGATTGCGGGTGCTTTCTGCACCACGCTCCAATAGCTACAGAAGGCCCGGTCCGGGAAGCGGGGCCCGCTACGCAACACGCGGCGGTGTGATCACGTGACCGTAAGTGTGCTGGTCTGAGCGGAGCCATGTTTCCGAGCGGAGATGACGCATCACCTGCTGCCAAACCTTATCGAGCGTGTACCGACCCGCGGAAACAAACGCCAAAGCGGGCCTTCTGGACCAACCGACCGTCCGCAGGGTTCGCTCCAAGCAGCTTAATGATCGCTGGCGCCGCTGAAATTGAACCTCGCGATCTTCAGGGCCGGCACCCGCGCGCCGGCGAAGAAGAACTCGCTCGCCGCTTCGAGTTCGCTCCCTACCATCTGCACGTCGGACAGCGCCGCAAGGATCGACTGGGTGTACCGGAGGTTCTTCACCGGCCGGGTCACGCGGCCGTGCTCGATCAGCCAGGTCCCGTCGCGGGTCATGCCCGTGATGATGCTCTCGATCGGCTGCACGACGTTCGAGTAGTGGAACCGCGTCACCAACAGCCCGCGCGAGGTCGACGCGATCATCTCCTCCAGGGTGGCGTCGCCCGGCTCCAGCCGCAGGTTCAGCGGGAACGGCCGTCGGGGTTCGGCGCGGGGCAGGCCGCGGTTCCACGCGGAACCAGCCGTGGCCTGCCCGCAGGGGGACGTTCGACCTTGGTAGGACGATGCAGCCCCTCTACTTTTGGGGCAAGAACAGGGAGGGCGCCGAGGACGAGCCCGCGGCCCTCGCGCGGATACCGGTGGAGCATCGGACCCTGAAGGAGGGGAAGATGGACCGGATCACTCGGCGGGCGAACCGCAGCACCCTTCCCACGCTATTCGCGACGCTCTCGATGGTGGCGATCGCGCTCGCCGTGATCGCTCGTCCGGCCGGAACCGCCCGGGCAGAAGGGTCTGACGGCATCACGATCCCCGAGGCCGTCGCCCAGGCGGCCGAGTCCGGCCATCCCGTGCTCGCGACGGCCGAGACGACGGAGTCCTCGAGCGTCGTGGCCAATCCCGACGGCACGCTCACAGCCACGCTCGGTGCGGGACCCTTGCAGGAGCCCGACCCCGACAGCCCGACCGGGTGGTCCCCGATCGACCTCACGCTCGAGCACGCCGGCGGCGCCTACGCCCCGGCGGTCTCGGCGGCCGACACCACCTTCTCCGACGGCGGATCAGGGGACCTCGCGACACTGCAGGAGGGCTCCACGAGCTACGCGGAGGGTTGGAACGCGGCGCTTCCCGCCCCGAGCGTCTCGGGCGACACCGCGACCTACCCGAACGTGCGTCCGAACGTGGACCTGATGCTCACCGCCCAGACCTCCGGGTTCGAGCAGCGCTTCGTCGTCAAGGCGCCGCCTTCGCAGCCCCCCGTGCTGGACGTCCCGCTCTCCCTGGAGGGCCTGAGCGCCACCGTCGACGATACGGGCTCGCTGATCGTCACCGACGTCCACGGCGAGACGGTCGCGACGGCAGGCACGGCGGTGATGTTCGGCGCCGCCCTCGACGCCGCCGGCGAGCCGCTCGTCTCCGCGGTCGTGGACACCGAGGTGGTGAGCACCCAGGATGGTCCGGTGTTCCGGATCTCCCCCGACATGGCGTTCTTCTCCGAGCCCGGGCTCACCTACCCGGTCACGATCGATCCCTCGCCGAACCTCGACGTCACCTACGACACTTACGTGCGGCAGAGCACGCCCACGACGTCCCACATGACCGACGACGTGCTGAAGGTCGGCACGAACGACGGCAGCGACAAGTACCGTGCCCTGCTGGAGTTCACCGGGGTCGCGGACCTGGTGACGAACCCGATCGAGGTGTCCTCCGCGACGCTGAACCTGTTCCAGATCGATGCGAAGTCCTGCACCGCCACCGAGGTCGACGTCTACGACGCCACCTCGAACTGGATCACCGTTACCCCCGTCACCTGGAACAGCAAGCCGAGCGCGGGAACGCTCTACGCATCGGCGAGCGCCGCCCACGGCAAGCCGAACTCGTCCTGTAGCTCCAGCGGGATGGTCAACATCTCGACCGGCGGAGCGGACGGGCACACGCTCGCCGACCTGGTGCAGGCCTGGGCCGACGGCACGATCGCCAACGACGGCGTGATCGTGCAGGCTGCCTCGGAGTCGAACAGCGACTACTGGAAGAAGTTCCGCTCTGCCGACGCCGGGTCGAACACCCCCACGCTGTCGGTGACGTACACAGAGTCGCCCCTCGTTTGCCCGCCTCCCTCGAGCGACGTGATTCTGGGCGACGTTCGTGACACGGTCTGCGCGACGCAACGCACCGCGGATTCATACATCTCAGGAGGCGTGGCATGGACGACGGGCAGCGAGACGGTGGATGGCATCACTGCCACCTACAAGGAGATTCCGCTGGTGGCCGGGGACGAAACTGGCGACTCCGAGAGTGACCACGATACGCTAGTCACATCCGATGGCACCGGCGAGTACCCTGCCGGGTCACTCTTTCCTAACTTCCCAGGCGAAGCTGGTTACGATTCGTCCATGCCGACGGGCTTCCTGGTGGAACCCGACAGCGATACAGCTCCAGACGCCGTCTCAGGCCTTACAGCCATTTCAGGCTCCAAACGCTGCGGCCAGGTATCGTCGAACTCAGACAACAGTAACTCGGGCACGGCAGCATTCTACGCAACTTGCTCGAACCGGTACAAGCCAAACAATCCTCCGGGTGGATCGACGATCTACCGTGTCGTTTGGTTCCAGAGTGGCTCAGCGCATGGCGGAGATTGGCTGCATCACCTAATGACTGCATCCGCCCGCGACCACGTCCTTGCGAGCTACGGGCTGGACGTCTGGAGTCCCGATGACTCGCAACCGTACAGCGATCCGACGACCATCACGGCTACCCTCAGCGCTGACATCCCTGGTGGATCAGCCAGTATTTCGCAGACCTTTAGGGTGTATCCGGACAAGTTTGGGGTGCAGTACCTCAGCATTCCTGGCAGTCGTTACTACTATGGATGGGACGGAGACAAGGGCTGTGGTGGTGGGAGCTGCCAATACATCGGGATTCACGGAGGCTTTCAGTTCAGCTACATCGGAACGTATCCCGATTACAATCAGTGGGTCCACATCTCATGGTCCGCCTGGGACGAGTAGCCGGGATCGCCTAACAGCCGGAGAAGGAGAGTGGGTGCAATGCGGTTGCGTGCAGATGGCGCCGAGTACGCTGACCCACCAGTGTCGGATTCTCAGGGCCTACGATGGGCCGCGGTCATCGTGGCGTTCGTCCTGGGTGCGATGCTTGCCGCATCGCTCACACTCGTTCTGACGCGAGGAACGAGTCTTCCACGGGCAACGACCGTGACCGGCACAGTGGAGGGTCTATCGAGTAATGGTGCCGCGTTTGGTTTCCGCCCCGATGGTGGGATCCCCACGAGCTATGAACTCTTCGAGACGCGAGGACTGGAATGGCTTCGGGCCGGCCAGCACGTGCGACTGCAGGTGGTGGAAGTGGAGGGCCGTCGGATCGTTATCGCAATCACGCGCGCGATGCCGAGTTGAAAGCTAGTTGGCAGTCAGGCCTTCCACCGCACCCGGTTCCTTTGGACACTCGACAATGAGGAGGTCCGATGGGATCGGGGAGGTCAGCGGTGGCGGATCCGGCACGGGAGGTCCGGTGGTCGGCCAGGCGCAAGGCCGACGCGGTGATGCGCCTGCTCCGAGGTGAGGACCTGGAGGAGGTCTCCAGGGAGCTCCGCGTGGAGGCTCACCGGCTCGCAGCTTGGCGCGATGACTTCATGGCCGGCGGGATCGAGGGCCTGAAGGCGCAGCCGTCGACGCCGGAGGACCGACGGCTGAAGGAGGCTGAACGCAAGATCGGCCAGCTCACGATGGAGAACGAGATCGATCGCCACGAACGCCCAGACCCAGCCGTCGCGCACGGTGTAGGCCATCGTGGCGTCGGTGCCCCACAGCAGGTTCGGCTCCGGCGGGATGATCGTGCCGTCGTGCGGACGGGGCTTGCGTCTGCCCCGGGCCCGCTGGGGAGCGAGCAGGCCGGCCTGGCGCATCAGCCTGAGCACGCGCTTGCGCCCCACCCGGATCCCGTGCTCGCGGCGCAGGCGGGCAGTGACCTTGCGATGGCCCTCGCCCGCGAAGGGAGCGGACCAGATGACCTCCTTGATCCTCTCGGTGAGCTCTGAGTCGGACAGGGCGGTCTTGGGACCGCGCTTGCGCTGAACGGCCGGCACCAGTTCGGCGACCCGGCGAGCGTAGACCGTGGACCGGGGCGCCTCGGTGAGCCGGCACACGGTGGCCAGTGGGACGTGGAGCTCGGCGCTCACCTCGGCCGCTTCCTCGGCGGGATCTGCAGCCCCCTTTTTCGGGCAACCGCCTTGAGGATCACCACACCGACGAAGCCTGGGCGTCGGTGGCCCGCCGCGGCGATCGCTTCGCCGCCTTGGAGCCGATCTACTCGGCGGTCAGGGATCGGTTCGGCGTGGTGGACAAAGACGTCGCCTGCGGCGTGGCCATGCGCCACGACTGGGGACCGCAGTACACCTCCGGGCACTTCACCCGGGGGCGCTCGCCTGGCTCGGGATCGAAGACTCGCCGTCCTTCGTCGGAGAGCCGCCCTGCCAACGGCTGCGCGGAGCGGTTCATCCGCACCCTGAAGGAGCAGTGCATCTGGGCCAAGCTCTACGCGAGCCTCGACGAGCTCCGGGAGGCCATCGCGGAGTTCATCGAGCGCTACAACTCGCAGTGGCTGATCGAACGCCACGGCCACCGGACCCCTCGGGAGGTCTACACGGCCTGGCTCGAGACGAAGGACGCGGCGTGATCGAAACAACGGCAGGATGTGTCCAAGGAACCGGGCCCGGTACACGACGATGCAGCGGATCCTTATGACGAAGGGGCAGAGACATGAGCATGCCACTCGCAACGACCCCGGCGGCCAGGCCGCATGGCGGGTGCGGTCGACCATTCGCCCGCAGGCTTATTGGCCTGACCGTCGTGCTCTTAGCGTTGGTAGTCGGTCAGGTATCGACTGCAGTGGCTCGCCATGGTGGACCGGAGCGAACCGCATTGCGGGTCACGCGCACGCAGACGACGGCCTGGCATGCGAGGTGCCGCGGCACGGAGTGCGGGACGGCAGAATACCCTGTCCTGACCTTCCTCAATATACCGGTGCCAGCTGGCATGGTCCAGGAGGTCATGACCCTTACCTCAGGAATCCGCGTAAGCACCGGCGATCGCGCATTCATCCATGTCTTATACTGCCTCAGCGGAACCCCCTGTCCAGTACAGTTTCTCCGGCCAGGGAAATTCCCCATCACAGGTTCGCGCTCTTCGACGATCAGTTTCGACTGGGCTCAGACGATTCCCGGCGGGACCGGATATGACTACCAGGTTGAGGTTATCCTCATAGACGCGGATCAGGACGGTGTCGCCAGCATCGTTGGAGCGCCCACCACAGCTGTCTTCGACATGCGAAGTGGGTGATGCCCCACTTGCGGAGAGTGCTACATAGTCAAGTCGGGGAGCCATGCCCAATCAGTGATCGCTGGCGCCGCTGAAGTTGAACCGCGCGATCTTCAGCGCGGGTACCCGTGAGCCGGCGAAGAAGAACTCGCTCGCGGCTTCGAGGTCTCGCCCCACCATCTGCACCTCCGACAGCGCCGCCAGGATCGACTGCGTGTACCGGAGGTTCTTCACCGGCGACGTGACCTTGCCGTCCTCGATCAGCCAGGTCCCGTCCCGGGTCATCCCCGTGATGATGCTCTCGATCGGCTGGACGACGTTCGAATAGTGGAACCGCGTCACCAGCAACCCGCGCGACGTCGCCGCGATCATGTCCTCGACCGACGAGTCACCCGGCTCCAGCCGCAGGTTCAGCGGGAACGCGCCGTCCGGGTTCGGCGCCGGCAACCCGTGTCCGGTCGATGTCGTGCCGACCTGCTTCGCGCTGCGCCGGTCGTGCACTCCGGTGCGGAACGCCCCGTGGTCGATCAGCGTCACCCGCTGCTTCGGCGTCCCTTCGAAGTCGAACGGCAGCCCGATCACGTCCGGATCCAGAGCGTCGTCGACGATCGTCACGGCGTCGGCCGCCACGCGCTGTCCCTCCTTGCCGGACAGCGGTGAGCGGCCCTCGGCGATCGAGCGGCCGTTGAAGCCGATGTACGCGAGGAACCCGACCAGCGTGGACACGGCCAGCGGTTCCAGCACGACCTCGTACGTGCCCGGCGTGATGTCCTGAGGGTCCTGGCTGTCCCTAGCCTTCCCGAACGCGCGCCGGCCGACCGCGGCCGCGTCGTTCCCGCCGAACGACGGCGCCCACGACTCGGCCGTCCCGGCCCCGCCGCCCCCGCCGGAGACGACCGTGCTGGCGCCGGCCTGCGTGTACGGCGCGTAGCAGAACTGCCCGTCGCTATTCGCCAGCGCGACCTCGACCGCCTCGGTCTCGACCGCGCCGGCCGCGCGGAAGCCGTCGCCGACCTCACCGACCAGCGCGGCGACGGCTTCGGCCCGGCTCTCCGGCGTGATCTCCGCGGTCGCCGCGTCGAACGCCTCCTTCGCGGGCGGCGACGCCGGCGGCGCGAGGCCGGGGAACAACGTGTCGGCGACGGCGACGTTCGCCATCTCCAGGGCGCTCGCCGCGGCCGCGCGGGCGCCCTCGGGCGTGAAGTCGTTCGTCGACGCGACCCCGGTCCGGCCCGCGGTGACCGCCCGCACGCGGAGCGCCGTGTCCTCGCGCCACGTGCTCTGGTGGATGCTCGAATTCGCGAAGCGCGTCAGACCGCCCCATTCGTGGAAGAACAGGACCTCGACCCCGTCGGCGCCTGGGAGGTCCAGCGCGGCCTCGGCGACGCGGCGGACCTCGTCGGGGCCGATGCGTTCGGGCACGCGGTCCACGACGGCCACGTTCAGCGCACCCCGACCTGGACGTCCCGGAACCTGGCCGGCGCCGCGCCGTGGCCGACGTGCGCGCCCTGCCCCGGTTGGCCCTTCCCGCAGTTCGGCGTGCCCCACAGGCCCCACGCCTCCGGGCCGCCGATCGCGTCGCACGAGCCCCAGAACTCGGTCGTGATCCCCGTGTAGTTCGGGTTCCGGTACATCTCGCCGAGCACGCCGTCCTTGATGCGCCAGGCGACCTCGCAGCCGAACTGGAAGTTCACGCGCTTGTCGTCGATCGACCAGGACGTGTTCGTCTCCATGAAGATCCCGTCCGCGGTGTCGCCGACGATCTCCTCGAGCGTCCCGTCGCGCGGCTCGAGGTTGATGTTCGTCATCCGGATCAGCGGGAGGTGCCGCCAGCCGTCGGCGCGCATCGCGCCGGTCGAACGCGCGTCGGTGCCCAGCACCGGCGCGGTCTCGCGGCTGGAGATGAACCCCTCGAAGATCCCGTCGGTGATGATCGGGACGCGCTGTGCGGGGACGCCCTCGTCGTCGAAGCCGAACGTCCCCAGGCCACAGGGGATCGTCGCGTCGGCGACGACGGTCACCAGCGGGCTCCCGTAGCGCAGGTGCCCGCGGTCACCGATCGTGAGGAACGACGTGCCCGCGTAGGCCTCCTCCATCCCCAGCACGCGGTCCAGCTCGGTCGGGTGGCCGATCGACTCGTGGACCTGGTTCGCCACCTGCGTCGGCTCGAGGATCAGCGTCGTCACGATCGACGGGCATTCGGGCGCGGTGAGCAGCTCGACCGCCTGGGTCGCGACGCGTTCGGCCTCGCCGACCAGGTCCAGCGCCCGCATGTGTTCGAACCCCGCGGCCCGGATGTCGCCGCGGAACGAGTTCGGGTACGAACGCCGCTGCACCTCGCCGTCCGCGACCGCGGTGGCCTCGATCCCGCCGCCGCAGTGCACGATCGTCTGGTCGATCTCCGCGCCCTCGCTGGAGACGAACGCGGTCCGCCGCCGCAGCAGGTCGAACGACGCTTCGCCGAAAGTCACGCCCTTCACGGCCTGCATGCGCGCGCTGGCGTCCATCAGCAGGGCGACCTTCTCGGCGAGCGGCACCTCGAACGGGTCCTCTTCGATCGGCGTCGACCACGTCGCGCGGACGGGTTCGACCTCGGCCATGCGCACCGGCTCCATCGGCAGGCGCGCGGCCGCACGCGCGATCGCGACGGCCTGCCGGGCGGTCCGTTCGACGTCCTCCTGATCGGTGCGCGCGGTGGCGGCGAAGCCCCAGTAGTCGTTCACCAGGACGCGGACGCCGAGGCCGCGGGAGGTCGAACGGTCGACGCCCTCCATCTCCTGGTTCTTGACGGTCATCGCCTCGGTCTCGTCCGAACCGAAGCGCGCGTCCGCGTAGTCGGCGCCAGCGCGCCGCGCGGCCTCGACCGCCTCTCGTGCCACCTCGAGCATCGAACGCCCTCCCACGCCACCCCCGGGGGAGCGGACGGGCGCCAGGCTACAGGAGCGCTGCCGTGCGTGGCTCGAACGGCCGTTCAAGGTTCCGCGACCCGGCTATCCTTCGGCGCACGATGCGGTTCGGCGTCCACCTCGGGTACTGGGGCTCGCAGCCGAACGACTTCATGGCGCTGGCGACGGGCGCCGAGCGCCTGGGGTTCGATTCGATCTGGAGCGCCGAGGCGTATGGGTCCGACGCGGTCACGCTGATCACGTGGGCGGCGGCGCGGACGAACGCGATCGGCGTCGGCACGGCCGTGATGCAGATGCCGGCCCGAACCCCCGCCGCGACCGCGATGACGGCGATCACGCTCGACCACCTGACGGGCGGCCGGTTCCGCCTGGGGCTGGGGACGTCGGGGCCGCAGGTCAGCGAGGGATGGCACGGGGTGGAGTTCGGCAAGCCGCTCCAGCGAACCCGCGAGTACGTGGAGATCGTCCGTCGGATCCTTCGGCGTGACGCGCCGGTCGAGTTCCACGGCGAGGTCTACGACGTCCCGGTGCAGGGCGGTTCGGGCCTCGGCAAGCCGCTGAAGACGATCGTGCACCCGCTGCGTTCCGACCTGCCGATCTACCTCGCCGCGATCGGGCCGAAGAACGTCGCCCTCGCGGCCGAGATCGCCGACGGCTGGCTGCCGACGTTCTACGCGCCCGCGCACGCATCGATGCACGGCGCCTGGCTGGACGAGGGGTTCGCCCGGCGCGGGGACGCGGACGGCGGCGACCGCGGGCGCGCCTCGTTCGACATCGCCCCGATGGTCAGCGTCGTGGTCGGCGACGACGTCCAGGCCTGCCGGGACATGGTCAAGCCGTTCCTCGCGCTGTACGTCGGAGGCATGGGCGCGCGCGGGCGGAACTTCTACAACGACCTGGTCCGCCGGTACGGCTACGAGGAGGCCGCCGACGCGGTCCAGTCGCTGTACCTCGAGGGCCGCAAGGGCGAAGCGGCCGGCGCGATCCCCGACGACCTGGTGGACGACGTCGCGCTGGTCGGGCCGCCCGAGCGGATCGCCGAGCGGCTTCCGCTGTGGCGCGATGCCGGCGTGACGACGTTGATCGCGACCACCTGGCAGGTCGAAGCCCTTGAGGCACTGGCCGCAACGTGATCATGGAGGTCCATGGGCCATGCCCGAGGGGATGAACGCCGAGGTCGCCGAGGAGCTGGGCGAACGCAAGGAGCCGCGGAGCAGGGGCCGGGAGGAGTTCGTCGAGATCCTGGAGGCCCTCGTGTTGGCGCTGGTCGCGATCGCGACCGCCTGGAGCGGCTATCAGGGCGCCGAATGGGACGGCAGGCAGGCGCTCCTGTACGGACAGTCCTCGACGATGCGCGTGGACGCGGGCGTCGCCGCGACCGAAGGCGGGGAGCAGCGTCTGCAGGACACCGCGACCTTGAATACGTGGATCTCTGCCAAGACCACGGGCGACGAGGAAGTCGCGAAGCTCTACGTGCGGCGGTTCAGCCCCGAGTACATCGTCGCGTTCTACGCGTGGCTCAAGACCGCGCCGCTCGTCGACCCGAACGCCCCGCCAGGCCCGACGTTCATGCCGCAGTACCACAACGCGCTCCTCGAGCGATCGCATACGCTGAACACCCGCGCGAGCATGCTGTTCGCCGACGGAACCGAGGCGCGCCGAACCGCCGCGAAGTACGTCCGAGTGACCGTCTTGTTCGCGACGGTCCTCTTCCTGATCGCCCTGTCCCAGCGGTTCAAGCTCCGGAACGTCCGCGTCGCGACCATCGTCGTCGCCGGCGTCGTGCTGGCCTTCGCCCTCGTATCCGTGAGCACCTACCCGCGCATATAGGATCGGTGACCTCGATGATCGAACCTTCTCCCGGCGACCCTCGGTTCCGGCGGTTCAACGCCGTCGTCACGTTCGTCATCTGCGCGGCCGTCGCCGGCGCCGCGGCCCGGTACGAGCACCAGCGGCGCAAATGGTGGGGTTCGAACCACCCGCTCACGAAGCCGAAGGCCGGGATCGAGAAGACGAGGGTCGTGGTCCGGAACCAACGCGCGAACCTGGGCGAGGTGCGCGAGGGGATGGGGAGCATCTCCGAGGCCGTCCGCCTCGCACGGGCCGGCGGGCCCGGTGCGGCCGCCGCTCCCGTCGCCTCCCGACAGCGCCTCGGGGAGAGCCTGGCCGGGACGCTCCGGTCCGCCAGGTCGCGGGACGACATCCGCCGGGCCGCGAGGGCTCGCGCCGAGGCCGTCCGGCTCGCCACGGCGAAGGCCCGCGACGTGGCGAAGCGCACGCGGCCGCCGCGTTCGCCCTCGTCCGACGTGGGGTAGGGTTCCGTTCGCGCCTCGGCCGTCGGCCGGCCGGCGCGGGGGTCGAAGCCATGGGTATGCTCGAGGGGAAGGTCGCGGTCATCACCGGCGCGGGCCGCGGGATCGGCCGCGGCGAGGCGCTGCAGTTCGCCGGGGAGGGCGCGAAGGTCGTCGTGAACGACCTGGGCGGCGATTGGGACGGCACCGGCGCGGACGACCGCGCCGCCTCCCAGGTGGTCGAAGAGATCCGCGCCGCCGGCGGAGAGGCGGTCGCCCATTTCGACGACATCAGCGAGGAGGCCGGGGCCGCGTCGCTGATCGCGACCGCGATGGAGGCGTTCGGCTCGCTGGACGCGGTCGTGAACAACGCCGGGATCCTCCGCGACAAGATGGTGTTCAACATGGGCGCTGACGACTGGGACGCGGTCATGAAGGTCCATCTGCGTGGGCACTTCCTGGTGACCCGCGCGGCCGCGCAGCACTGGCGCGAGCGCTCGAAGGCCGGTGAGCCGGTGAACGCCTCGATCGTGAACACGTCCTCGACGTCGGGCATCCTCGGCAACGCGGGCCAGTCGAACTACGGCGCGGCGAAGGCGGGCATCGCCGCGTTCTCCTGCATCACGGCGATGGAGCTGCAGCGCTACGGCGTGCGCGTGAACGCGATCGCGCCCGGCGCGCGCACCCGGATGACCGAGAAGACGTTCGGCGACCTCTCGATCGCCGAGGGGGCGTTCGACGTGCTCGCGCCGGAGAACGTGGCGCCGCTGGTCGCGTACCTGTCCAGCGACGCCGCGGTCCACATCACCGGCCAGCTGTTCTACATCGCCGGCGGCCTGATCCAGCTGTACCAGGGCTGGACGCCGGTCTCGCAGCTGTCGAAGGACGAACGCTGGACGCCGACCGAGCTCGCGGACCGGATGGGAGACCTGTTCGGCGAACGTCCGACCGTGTACAACCCGCAGCGGTCGGCGTTCCGCGACCAGGCGGGGATCCAGGGCGGCACGGTCTAGGAGGGGGCAGGGTTTGGCGACGTACTTCGCGAACGTCACGCTCTTCGACGGGCGTCGCGTGCACGAGCACGCCGGCGTCCTGACGGCGGCCGGCGCGATCGAGTGGGTCGGCTCACACGCGCGCGCGCCACGCGAGGCGCGGGACGCCGCGGCGGTCGTCGAGCGGAAGGGGCTGACGCTGACGCCCGGGCTGATCGACTGCCACGTGCACCTGTGCTTCGACGGTTCGCCGGACTTCGTCGCCGAGGCTCGCGTGACCGAGCCATACGCCGCGGTCAAGTGCGTGGCGAACGCGGCCAAGCACCTGGCGAACGGCGTGACCACGGTCCGGGACCTCGGCGGATCCCGCGATGTCGCCACCGACGTCGGACGCGCGATCGCCGACGGCCGCGTGCCCGGCCCGCGCGTGGTCGCGAGCGGCACGGCGCTCACGGTGACGGGTGGTCACGGGTGGAACTCGTTCGCCCGGCAGACCGACGGCGCCGACGCCATGCGGGTCGCGGTCCGCGAGCAGATCCGCGCCGGGGCGCGTTCGATCAAGATCGTGGCGACGGGCGGCGTGCTGACGCCGGGCGTGTCGGTGGACTTCACCGCGTTCACGCCCGAGGAGGTCGAGGCGGCCGTCGACGAGGCGCACAAGTGGGGCGTGCCGATCGCCGCGCACGCGATCGGCCGGACGGGGATCGCGTACTGCGTCGCGGCCGGGATCGATTCGATCGAACACGGCGCGCAGATCGACGGCCCCATCGCGAAGGAGATGAAGGAACGCGGCACGGTCCACGTGCCGACGATCGCGGCGCTCCTCGGCATCACGGGCCATCCCGAGGACGTGCCCTCGTATGCCGTCGAGAAGGGGCTGCAGATCATCGACATGGCGAAGGACGCGCTGCGGCGTTCGATCCGGGCCGGGGTCCGGATCGCGTGTGGGACCGACGCCGGCACGCCGCACAACCCCCACGGCAGCGCGCCGAAGGAGGTCGTGTCGATGGTGGAGTGGGGGCTCACGCCGCTGAAGGCGCTGCAGGCGGCGACGTCGAACGCCGCGGCGCTGCTTCGGGTCGACGACGTGACGGGGAGCGTCGAACCCGGCAAGGCCGCCGATCTGGTCGCGTATGAGGGCGACCCGCTGGACGATCCGACCGTCCTGCTGGCGCCGAGGTCCGTCTGGAAGGACGGCGAGGTCGTGGCCGGCGTGGCGCCGTGACCGAGTCGATCTGCGCCGTCGACGCGTACGCCCGGTCCGTGTCCGCGGGCGTCGTCGCGGTCCTGGGCGACGGCGTCGTCCTGGACCGAACCGTCTTCTACGCGCGAGGTGGGGGACAGCCGGGCGACACGGGCGCGGTGTCCTGGCCGGGCGGCGGGTCCGTCGCGGTGGTGGACACCGTGCACCGCGACGGCGAGGTCGTACACATGGTTGACGATGTTGGAGGCATGCCCGCCGTGGGCACGGAGGTCGAGGCCGCGATCGACTGGGAGCGGCGGCACCGGCTGATGCGGACGCACACGGCGCTGCACGCGATGTCGGGGATCGTGTTCCGCGACTACGGCGCGAAGGTGACCGGCGGCAACATGGAGCCGGGGACCGCGCGGATGGACTTCGAGCTCGAGTCGCTGCCGCCGGGCTTCGGCGAGGAGATCGAGATGAAGCTGAACGCGGCGCTGGGGGAGGATCATGAGGTTCGCGTGCTGTTCATGCCGCGAGCCGAGGCGCTCGGTGATCCGGACCTGATCAGGACGAAGATCTCGCTGATCCCGGAGTCGATCGACCCGATCCGCGTGATCGACATCGTCGGGTTGGACCGCCAGGCGGACGGCGGGACGCACGTTCGGTCGACCGCGGAGGTCGGCCGCGTGCGGGTCGTGAAGACCCAGAACAAGGGCAAGATGTTCCGCCGCATCCGCATCGAACTCGCCTGAGCCCGAACCGCGTCGGCGGTCGGCGCCGGCGCCGGCCGGCGTGTCAGACCCCTGGGCTATCATCGAACGGATGTTCGGCCTTGGGGGGAAGGCGTGAGCGAGCTTCGTTCGGCGATCGACGCGTATCGGTCGGAGGACCTCGGATCGATGCCCGACGCTCGCGCGGAGGAGGATTTCGCGGCGTTGATGGCGGCTTCCGAGGCGCTCGAGGCCGAGAAGCTGCGACGGCTCGCGGACCTGGACCGGCGCGGGAGCCACCGGCGTGACGGGCACTTGTCCGCGGCCTCGTGGTTGGTCTCGGCGTTCGGGCTGTCTTGGGGCCACGCGAAGTCATAGGTCAAGATCGCCAACGCGCTGCGGGCGATGCCGCTGGTCCGAGAAGCCTTCGCGTCCGGCGACGTGTCGTCCTCCTCGGTCCGCACGCTGGCGGACGCGCAGTGCGCCGACCCCGATGCGTTCGCCCGGTCCGAGGAGGTGCTCCTCGAGGCGGCGCGGATCCACACGGTGAAGGACCTGTGTCGGGTGGTCGGGCACTGGCGCACGGGCGTGGAACGCGAACACCGTGTCGACGATGACGAGCCGCTGTTCGCCAGGCGTCGGTTGCACGTGTCTCCGACGGTGTTCGGGATGGTCCGGATCGACGGCGACCTCGACCCGGAGACGGGCGAGTCCGTGCTCACAGCCGTGCACGCGGTCTGCGACGCGGAGGTCAGGTCGAACGACCCATCCGATGACCGGACACCCGCGCAGCGCCGGGCGGACGCGCTCGGGGAGATCTGTCGTCGCTGGCTCGACGGATCGGATCGCCCTCGGATCTCCGGCGAACGTCCGCACGTGACGGTGACGGTGCCGCTCCAGGCCATCGGGACCGGAGCAGGGACCGCCGAGCTCGACCACGCCGGTCCCGTTGCGGCCACGGCGGCACGTCGGTTCGCGTGCGACGCGTCGGTCACCCGCGTGGTGCTCGGGTCGCGCTCCGAGCCGCTCGACGTGGGGAGGAAGACGCCGGTCGTGCCTCCCGCCATCCGGCGAGCCGTGATCGTGCGTGACCGCCGGTGCCGGTTCCCGGGGTGCGACCGGCCGCATGCCTGGTGCGATGCCCATCACGTGCGACACTGGGCGGACGGCGGCGAGACGAAGCTCGCGAACCTGATCCTGCTCTGTCGTCGCCACCACCGGTCGGTGCACACGGGCTTCGCCGTCGAGATGGTCGAGGGCGGGCCCGTGTTCCGAAGGCGCGACGGATCGGTCCTGGAGGATCGAGCGCCACCGTAGCCGGGTCGACCAGCGGTTCTGTCAGACCCGGACGGTACGGTGCTCCTCGGAGTCCCCAACCACGAGGAGGTCCGGTCACGATGGCAATCTGGATCGCAGCGACGATCGCCTGCGCGGTGCTCGCGGGTTGCGCGTGGTTCGCCATGCAGAATCAGCGCCGAACCATGGAGGCGAGGCTCGCGGCCACGCACGCCGAGCTGCGCCGGCTCGCCGACAGCGCGGCCTACCGCGACACGGGTTCGGTCGAGATGCGCCGAGAGATCCAGGCGTTCCGCGAGTCGCTCCAGGTGATGGACGCGCGCGAGCGCGGACGCCGCGCGCGCGAGGACGACGCGTGGGCGTCGCTGCAGCGGGTGACCGCGGTGCTCGCCGGCGGCCAACGCACCGGCCGGGTCGGCGAGAACGTGCTCCGCGAGGCGCTGGCGAACCTCCCGCCGTCCATGGTCCTCACGGACTTCCGCGTGAACGGACGGGTCGTGGAGTTCGGCCTCGTCCTGCCGGACGGCCGAAGGCTCCCCGTCGATTCGAAATGGACCTGCGACCGTGAGCTCCAGGAGCTGGCCGACACGACCGACCGTGCCGACCGGGACCGCCTGAGCCGGATCATCGAGAACGAGGTCGTCCGCCGCGCCCGCGAGGTCGCGGGCTACCTCGACCCCGCGGTGACGGCGCCGCTCGCGGTCGCGGCCGTGCCCGACGCGGCGTACGCCGTCCTGCGCAAGGCTCACGCGGACGCGTTCCGGAGCGGCGTCGTGGTCATCTCGTACTCGCAGGCGCTCCCGTTCGTCCTGTTCCTGTACGGCGTGATGACGCGGCTCGGTGGCGCCGCCGACGCCCAGGCCTGCCTGACGGACGTCGCCGCCGTGCTCGACTCGATCGAATCGACGCTCGAGAACAAGCTCGTGCGCGCGGTCACGATGCTGTCGAACGGCTCCGAGGAGGTCCGCGGCCAGCTCGGCAAGGCGCGTGCGACGGTCGCCAGGGCCCGCGCCGGCACCGACGTCCCGCTCGGCGATCCGTCGCTCCCGGGCGTCGTGATCGACGACGTCCCGGAGCGTCTGCTGGCCGACGCGCGGCGGTTCGCCGGGTAGCCGGCCACGCACCACTCCGCCGGCCACGGCTATGCTCGGCCGCCATGGACTTCGAGGACGCGCTGGCTCGTGCCGGGTTCCGCCGCGCCGAGGACCGTCGCACGCGCAGCGCATCCGTCTACGAGGCGAACCCGAACCCCTTCATGACGCTCTCGGTGCACACGTACAAGGACGGCACCGCGCTGTTCACCTGGGAGTTCGCGATCGCCGAGTACCTCGCCGGGCGCGGGATCCAGGTCGGCGACGGCGAGGTCCTGAACCTGTTCATGTACCCGTCCGGCGACGAGCGCGGGCCCAAGGATGCCGCGTGGCTGACATCCGTCCTGGACCGGACCGACGCGCTCCTGCGATCGCTCGACTTCGCCGAACCGGCCGCCGGGCGCTAGCCGGAGCCCCGGTCGCTGGCCGCCTCCTCCGCGCGGACCTTCGCGATCCGCTCGATCAGCTCCTCGGGGACCGGTTCGGACAGCGGGAACCGGAGCGTGCCCTTGCTGACCTCGTACGGAGCCGATCCCCCCGCGCACGCGGCGACCACACCGTCGGTCGCGGGATACACGGAATAGTGCCGCTTCCACGCGGCGAAGTAGAGGACCGTCCCGCCGTGAAGACGGTACGCCGGGATCTGGTAGCTGATCGTTTCCTCCGCATCGGGAAGGGCCCGTCGGATCGCGTCGCGGACCCGCTGCAGGATCGCCTGCACCTCGGCCGGATGCGTCGCGATGTACTCGTCCACGGACGCGAAGTCGGTCTTCGCCATCGTGCCGACGATCGTAGCCGTCCCTCACGCGGAACGCCGGCCCGCCAGCCGGAGCGCCACGAACGCCGGCACGCCGACCAGCGCGGCTCCGACCAGCGCCGACAGCGCACCGATCCAGCGCGTGTTGTCCGGGAACCGGAAGGGGTGATGGACGAGCTTCGTCTCGACCAGACGGATGCCCCACAGCACGACCCGGACCGGGAAGAGGGTCACGAGCCCGAGCGGCGACTCGAAGAACTGCCTGGTCACGACGATCGGCGTGTCGTTCCAGAGCACCGCGTACGCGAACCCACCCCAGAGCGCGCCCAGCGTGAACGCGACCAGCAGCAGGAACCGGTCACGCCCTCGCATCACATCCGGCTGTGTACCACGCCGCCACGCCCGACACCTCGCTTCCATGTCGTTCGACACGGCTCGGGGTAGTCTCGGCCCGTGGGGATCGAACGAGCGATGGTGGTCTTCGCCCACCCGGACGACGCCGAGTTCGGCTCGTCGGGCACCGTGGCGAAGTGGACGCGCGAGGGCGTCACGGTCGAATACGTCTGCGTGACCGACGGTTCGGCCGGGTCGAACGAACCTGGCGCGCGCCGGGACGAGCTCGCGGCGCTCCGGCGCGACGAGCAGCTGGCGGCGTGCGACGTCCTCGGCGTGGAGAACTGCACCTTCCTGGGGATCCAGGACGGCCACGTCGAGCTGACGCTCGCGCTGCGAGGGGCGATCACCCGTGAGGTCCGGCGCTTCCGCCCCGATATCTTCATGGTTCCCGACCCGATCCGCCTGTGGGACCCCGAACGCCGGTATATCAACCACACCGATCACCGGACCGTGGGCATGGCCTGCCTGGCTGTGGTGAACCCCGACGCGCCGACGCGCCCGATGTTCCCCGAGCACCTCGACGAGGGCTTCGAGCCGTTCGAGATCCCGAGCATGTGGATGCCGTCGTGGGACACCGACGTCGACACGTTCGTCGACATCACCGAGACGATCGAGCAGAAGATCCAGGCCCTGCGCTGTCACAAGAGCCAGATCGGCGACTGGCCGGTCGACGACTTCATCCGCGAGCGGGCACACCAGCGCGGCGAGGTCGCCGGGATGGAGTACGCGGAGTCGTTCCGGACGTTCCGTCTGAGTGACGAACCCGAGGAGCCGGCCGCGACCGAGGCCGGAGCCGAGACGGCATGAGCACGGACGACGAACCCTTCGAGGAGCCGGTCCCGGAAGAGCCCGAGGGAGGCTTCGAAGACGGCGACGAGGCCTTCACGCCGGCGCCGCTGTCCGCCGACGAGCGCGACAGCGTCCAGGCCGACCTCGAGGACCTCGGCGCGATGCAGGGCGTGTTCGCCGCGCAGGGCGCGAAGGGCGTCGTGATCTCCTGCGCCGACTGCGGGGAGAACCACTACTACGGCTGGGACCTGCTCAAGGAGAACCTCGAGCACATGCTCGACACCGGTGAGCCGCGGATGCACGAGCCGGCGTACGAGCCCCGCGAGGACGAATACGTCGTCTGGGATTACGGCAAGGGCTACGTCGACGCGCTGTCCGACGCGGGCCTCGACCCGACGCGGAAGATCGACGTCACCCTCTGCCCGTGGTGCGACGCGGACGTCGACGTCGCGTTCGACTTCTGCCCGAAGTGCGGCCGCTCGCTCGCACCGCTCCGCCTCTACGAGGAGCTGATCGAACGCGGCATGCCCGAGCAGGAGGCGCTGGCCCTGCTCGTGCAGTCCGGGTTCGAACCCTTCGCCTGATCCGCAGGCCTCCGTTCCGGCGGCCGTTCCGCCCCTGATAATCCCCGGTGACCACCTCTGAAAGGGGTTACCTATGAGCGCCGGCCGCCGTTCCGGGATGCACGGGAGCACCTACGAGATCTTCATCTTGGCGCTGTCGGTCCTCTCGATCGTGAACATCATCCTGCTGGTGCTGCCGATCGCCGATGGCGTCAAGCAGATCGTGTTCATCGTCGATGCCGGGTTGACGGTGGTCTTCCTGAGCGACTTCGCGTTCCGCTTGTTCTCGTCACCCTCGAAGTCCGGGTACTTCCTGCACGAACGGGGCTGGCTGGACCTGCTCGGGAGCCTCCCACTCCTCCGCGTCTTCCGGGTCTTCCGCATCCTCCGGGTGAGCAAGACGCTCCGCGATGAGGGCGGGCGGAGGGTGCTTCGCGACGTGTGGAAGAACCGCGCCCAGGGCGGGCTGCTGCTGGTGGCGCTGTTCAGCATCCTGACCCTCGAGTTCGGGGGCATGCTCGTGCTGTTCTTCGAGTCCCGCGCCCCGAACGGCAACATCCTCACGGGGGGCGAGGCGCTGTGGTGGGGGCTGGTCACCATCACCACGGTCGGCTACGGGGACTACTACCCGGTCTCCGCGGGCGGGCGCGCCGTCGGAGCCGTCATGATGATCGTTGGGATCGGGCTCTTCGGCACGTTCACCGGCTTCCTGGCGAACAGCTTCCTCTCGCCCAGCACGCCGGCGACCCCCGTCCCCGACACCGCTGGCGGCGACACCGACGTCCAGGCGCGCATCGCGGAGATCCGCGGCCTGCTCGAGGCGCAGGAACGGACGAACGCCGAACTCCGCGAGCAACTGGTGCTCCTGGAGGGCTCGGCGTGACCGCGTGGCTCGACGGGGCGGACCGCGCGGTCACGGTTCGGTCGCAGCGACCTCGAGCGCGCAGTCCTCGGGCAGCACGTCGTCGCGCAGCCCCTTGAACGACGGCGCGCGCAGCTTCCGCCCGCCGTCGGTCACCTGGAGGTACTCGACGGAGGCGACCAGCTCGGGCCGGACCCAGCGTGCCCCGGCGACCCGCGCGAGGTCGGGATCGTCCTCCACCGCGGGCCGGTCCGACTCGAGCGCGGTCAGCTTCGCCATCAGGTCCACGAGCGTCCGGTCGGTGAACCCGGTCCCGACCTGGCCGACCCATCGGAGCGCCCCGTCCACGTACGCACCCAGCAGGAGCGCGCCGAACGACGAACCGCGCCCGCCCTGCCCCGGCGTCCAGCCCAGGATCACGAAGTCGTCGCGGTTCAGCACCTTGATCTTCTTCCAATCGGGCGATCGTCTCCCGGGCTGATACCGGCTCGCCGCGCGCTTCGCGATCATGCCCTCGAGGCCGCGCTGCTTCGCGCTCTCCCAGAGCGCGAGGCCGTGCTCGGGCACGACCAGCGTCACGTCGATCCCTTTCCCGGGCACGACGATCTCCTCCAGGCGCGCGCGGCGTTCGGTCAACGGCAGCTTCGTGAGGTCCTTCCCGTCGAGCCACAGCACGTCGAACACGAACAGCTGCACCGGCACCTCACGACGCATCCGGTCGATGTCCGGCTTCGAGGCCAGGTTCATCCGCTGCTGGAGCCGCTGGAACGACGGCCGCCCCTGCGCGTCCGGCGCGACGATCTCACCGTCGAGGACCGCGTTCTCCGCGGTCACCCGCTCGAAGATCCGACCGAACTCCGGGTACTTGTCGGTCTGGTCCTTGCCGGTCCGCGACACGAGACGGACCGAGTTCATCTCCAGGTAGACGAGCGAACGCACGCCGTCGAGCTTCGGCTCGAACGCCCAGGCGGGATCGTCGAACGGCTTCCCGCCGGCTTCGGCCATCATCGGTGCGAACGTCGGCGGTGGCGCGGGCGGCTCCTCGACCGAGCGCGACGCCATCAGCACGAGCCAGTCGTTCTCGCCTCGTTTCGTCTTGATCAGGTGGTACTCCTCGCCTCGGTAGCGTTCGCCGTGCAGCCGGAACGAGACCTTCGTGTCGGTCCACTCGACCCGGTCGTACGTCCCGTGGTCCCAGATCCTGACCTCGCCGGCGCCGTAGTGGCCCTTCGGGATCGCTCCCTCGAACGTGTTGTATTCCATCGGGTGGTCCTCGGTCTGCACGGCGAGGTGACGCTCGCCCCTGACCGAGGGCAGACCCTTCGGGACGGCCCACGAGACCATCACGCCGTCGCGCTCGAGGCGCAGGTCGTAGTGGATCCGTGTGGCGTCGTGCTTCTGGATCACGAACGCGTTGCCGCCGGGTGATGGCTCGCCGCTCGCCGGCTCCGGGGTTCCGTCGGCGCCGAACGTTCGCTTCTGCAGGTACTCGCCGAGCTTCGGATCCTTCGACCGCGCTATGACCTCCTCGCTGCTCTCCTGCCGCGGTGGTTCCTCGGCGCGCGGCACGCCGAGTGCGTCGAGCGCCGGCCCGATGTCCTGATGGTCGGTGAGCAGGCCGTGGAACGGCTCCCCGCCCGGCTCGCCCCAGGCCTTCAGGCGGTCCCAGATCGTCCGGATCGTGAAGTCCTGCGGGCGAACGTCGCCGGCCTCGACCTCGTCCCACGTGAGCGGGGTCGAGACCGTCGCGCCTGCTTCGGGCCGGATCGAGAACACCGCCGCGATGTTCGCGCCGACCCGGTTCATGTTGTGGTCGACGAACACCTTCCCGGTCCGCTTCGCGATCTGCCACTCCATCGTGACCAGGTCCGGGTCGGCGCGCCGCAGCAGGTGGCCGAGCGCACCGACCAGGCCCCTCGTCTCCTCATACGTGAACGCCGACTCGAGCGGCACGTAGATCTGCATCCCGGTCGCGCCCGAGGTCTTCGGGTACGCGCGCAGCCCGAGCTGCTCGCAGGACACATGGACCAGCCGCGCCACCGCCAACACCTGTTCGAACCCGGCGGGCTCGAACGGATCCAGGTCGAAGAACAGATAGTCAGGATGTCTGACCGTTCCGCACCGCGAGTGCAAAGGGTGGAACTCGATGCAGCCGAGGTTCGCCATGAACGCGACGCCGGCGGCGTCCTCGACCATCAGGTAGTTGATCACCTCGTGCTTCGCCGGACCCCATCGTCCCTCGCCGTCGCCGACGCTCTCCACCGGGCAGCGGGGCATCCACTCCGGCGTATGCGACGGTGCGTCCTTCTCGTAGAAGAACCCGCCCGTGGCGCCGTTCGGCATACGCTTCATCGTGAGCGGGCGCTCGAGCACGTAGGGCACGATCCACGGTGCGACGTTGACGTAGTACGCGACGACGTCGCCCTTCGTGAACCCTTCGTTCGGCCAGAAGATCTTGTCCAGGTTCGTCAGGCGGAGGCGCTGGCCGTCGAGGTCGAGCCACCAGACCTCGGCCGACTCGCGTTCGACCGGCAGGGCTGTTGGCATGTCGACCGTGAACGCCTCACGCCCTCGGCCGGCGCGCGTACGGGGCATGATGGCCATCGTACCGGCGCGCCGTACAGTGACGGTGTCGAGCAACGAGCGGGCCGCCGGCCCGCGGGGAGAGGGGGTCGACCGTGGCACGTGCGACGACCGAACCGAAGCCGAGCACCGATGCGTTCGTCGAACAGCTCTTCGCCGCGAGCGTCGGGATGTTCGACCTGCTCTGCATCTACATGGGTGACCGGCTGGGGCTGTACCGCGCGCTCGACGAGGGCCCTGCCACACCCGCCGAGCTGGCATCCCGCGCGGGACTCCATGAGCGCAGCACCAGGGAATGGCTCGAACAGCAGGCCGCGTCGTCGCTCATCCTGGTCGACGATCCAGGCGCGCCACACTCGGCGCGCAGGTACACGCTCCCCGCCGAGCACGCTGAGGCGCTCCTGGACCCGGAGAGTCCCGCGTCGATGATCCCGCTGGTGCGCGCGCTGGTCGCGTGCGCGCATACCCTGCCGGCGCTGCTCGACGGGTTCCGATCGGGCGAGGGCGTCCCCTGGTCGGCGTTCGGTCCCGAGATGATCGAGGCGCAGGGCGACTTCAATCGGCCGTGGCTGGTCGGGTCGCTCGGCATCGAGCACCTGCCGGCGATCCCGGACGTGCACGAACGGCTGCTGGCGGATCCACCGGCGCGCGTGGCCGATGTGGCCTGCGGCGTCGGGTGGGCCGCGATCGCGATCGCGAAGGCCTACCCGAAGGTCACGGTGCACGGCATCGACCTCGACGCACCGTCGATCGAGCTGGCCCGTCGCAACGCCACGGATGCCGGCGTCGCCGACCGCGTGACGTTCGACGTGATGGACGCGGGCGACCCGTCGCTCGAGGGCGTGTTCGACCTGGCCATCGTCATCGAGGCCGTCCACGACCTCTCGCGGCCCGTCGACGTGCTCGCCGCGACCCGCCGGACGCTGGCGCCCGGCGGCACGCTCCTGGTCGCGGACGAGGCCACCGAGGACGAGTTCACCGTCCCGGCGAGCGATATGGAGCGGCTCTTCTATGGGTTCAGCGTGCTCTGCTGCCTGCCCGCGAGCCTCGCCGACCAACCGTCCGAGGCGACGGGCACCGTGATGCGCCCCTCGACGATGCGGGAGTACGCGGAACGGGCGGGGTTCTCCGGGTTCGAGACGCTGCCGCACGAGCTCGGGTTCCAGCGTTTCTACCGGCTGGATCCGTGACGCCGCCCGACGGGTTCTCGGGGCTCGCCCGTGGGTATGCCCGAAGGTAGAATCCAAGCTTCGGGGCGGTTCTGCCGCCCTTCCTGCTTCCCCGGAGGTGTGAGATGCCGAGATCGATGTGGAAGGGGGCCATCTCGTTCGGCCTCGTCTCGATCCCCGTAGCCGTCTACCCGGCCACCGAGGAGAAGTCCCTGAAGTTCAACCAGCTCCACGACGACGACATGGGCCGGATCCGCTACCAGCGCGTGTGCGAGCTGGACGGCGAGGTCGTGTCGTTCGAACACATCGTCAAGGGCTACGAGTACGAGAAGGGGCGCTACGTCGTGTTGACCGACGAGGACTTCGACGCGGTGCCGGTCGAGTCGAACCGCATGATCGACATCCTGCAGTTCGTCGACGCCGACGACATCGACCCGATCTTCTACAAGAAGACCTACTACCTCGTGCCGGACGAGTCCGGCGTGAAGGCGTACGCGCTGCTGCGCCAGGCGATGGAGGAGGACGGCCGCGTCGGCATCGCGAAGGTCTCGTTCCGCGACAAGGAGCACCTGGCGGCGCTCCGGTTCAAGGACGAGACGTTCGTGCTGGAGACGATGTTCTGGCCGGACGAGATCCGCGACACGAAGTTCGATGAGCTGTCGAAGGCCGCCGAGGTGAGGCCGCGGCTGCAAGAGATCCAGATGGCGAAGACGCTGATCGACAACCTCACGGACGACTTCAAGCCCGAGCAGTACAAGGACGAGTACCGCGAGGCGCTGATGGGCGTGGTCGAGGCGAAGATCGACGGCCGCGAGGTCGAGGTCGTCCCCGAGCCCGAGGAGACGAAGGTCGTCGACCTGATGGAAGCGCTGAAGGCGAGCGTTGAGGCGACGAAGAAGAAGGCGGCCTCCGAGGACGAGGCGGCGCCAGCCAAGCGGGCGAGTCGTCCGAAGAAGGCCGCCGCCGGGTAACGACCGGAGCGCCACGAGGCCAAGCGCACCGGTCGCGCGCGGTAGGCTTCCGACGGGATGAAGCTCGTCGTCGCGATCGTGAAGCCCCATCGGCTGGATGACGTCAAGGAGGCCCTCCGCGAGATCGGGATCGGGGGCCTGACAGCCGTCGAGGCGCAGGGGTTCGGCCGTCAGCGCGGGCACACGGAGATCTACCGGGGCGCCGAGTACCAGGTCGACTTCGTGCCGAAGGTCCAGGTCGAAGTCCTGGTGGACGAACGACAGGTCGAGCAGGTCGTGGACGCGGTCCTGGCCTCCGCGCGCACGGGCAAGATCGGCGACGGCAAGATCTGGGTGCTCCCGGTCGAGCACGTGTACCGCATCCGGACGGGCGAGATGGGCCCGGACGCGATCTGACCGGACGCTGACGGGGCTGACATGGACGCGGCGCTCACCGGCCGACTGACACAGCTGGATGCGGCGCCGATCCGTGTCGAAGAGGGTCGCGTGGCCGCCCACCGTCGCGCCGAGGCGCTCGACGCGGCGATCCGGCGTCTGGCGCCGCTCGACCTCCGCCGCACCGCGCTGGCCGCGATCGGCGGGTACGGGCGCTCCGAGCTGACTCCCGGCTCCGACGTCGACCTGCTGATCGTCTACGAGCCGGACGCGGAGGACGAAGCGGCGGCCGTCGCCGAGGCGATCCTCTACCCACTCTGGGACGCGGGCCTCACGGTCGGACACGTCGTGCGCACCCTCGGTGAGTGCGTGTTCGAAGCGCGGCGGAACCTCGACTCGCTCACGGCGCTGCTCTCCGCGCGCCTCCTCGATGGCCCGGAGATGCTGGTCGAGATGGCGCGCTCGGCGGCGTTCGACGTCGTGCGGGCCGACCCCGCACGATTCGCCGGCGAGCTGCGGGACGCGCGCGTCGAGCGCGAACACCGGTACGGACGCATCGGCTGCGTGCAGGAACCCGACCTGAAGGAGAGTCTCGGCGGTCTCCGGGACCTCCAGGTGATCGGATGGCTAGACGCCGCGGGCGCTGCGGCGCCGCGCACGCCCTCGCAGCTGGCGAGGGTGGCCGACGGGGCCGATCTGATCCTGGCGACTCGGACGGCGCTGCATCGGGTGCTCGGCACCGGCGAGGACCGGCTCGCGGACGCGAACCAGGAGCCGGTGGCGACCGAGCTGGGGATCGAGGCCGAGCCCGGATGGGAGCCCCGCGACGTCCTGATGCGGACGCTCTCACGCTCCGGTCGCCGGGTCTCCGCGATCGTCGACTCGCTCTTGGAGACCGCGGTCGCGGCCACCAGCATGGACGAGCACGTGGACGGAGCGGGAGACGGCGATGACGACGACGCGGTCGGTCGGTTCGCCGAGAGCGTGGCCGACGGCGAGTGGTCGCCCGCAGCGGTCGGGTCGTTCGTCGACCTGTTGCACCGGGGCCTCGGTGCGGCGGCGATCGGAGCGGTCGAAGAGCGCGACCTGACCGATCAGCTGCTCCCCGGCTGGGCCGACCTGGCCGGGCGTCCGCAGCACGATCCGTACCACCGGTATCCGGTCGACGTGCATCTGATCGAGGCCACGTCCGCCGCCGCGCGGCTCCTCCGCGACGCCGACGACCCGGTCGCGGCCGCCTCGGCCGCCGCGGTGAGCGATCCCGGCGCGCTCCTGCTGGGCGCCCTGCTCCACGACGCCGGGAAGAACGGCCGCGGCTCGCACGTCCCGCTCGGTGTCGAGGTCGCGTCCCGCGTCCTCGACCGGATGGGCGTGGCTGGCGACCGCCGTGACCTCGTCCTGTTCCTCGTCCGCGAGCACCTCCTGCTGTCCGACACGGCCACCCGGCGGAACCTCGAGGACGAGGACCTGATCCTGCATGTGGCCGCCAGGGTGCGCGACCGCGCGCGCCTCGGGATGCTGTACCTCCTCACGATGGCCGACGCGGAGGCGACCGGTCCTTCGGCCTCGACGCCCTGGCGCCTCGGCCTGATCCGCGAGCTCGTGACGAAGGTCGATCGGGCGTTCGACCGTGGCCTGATGGACCCGAGCCGTGCGTGGGAGGTCGAACGCGCCGAGGCAGCGATCCGCGGCGCGCTCGTCGACGCCTTCGTCGATCCGGAGTTGATCGACCGGTTCCTCGACATCACGCCGCCGGCGTACGCCCAGTGGGTCGAACCTGCCTACGCGCCAGACCATCTCGCGCTCGTGCTGCCCGTTCCAGATGAAACTGAAGTTCGCTTCCACATCGCGCCCGGGCGATCCCCGGACACGTGGGTCGTCGCGGTCGGCGCGCGCGACCGCATCGGTCTGCTGGCGACGATCGCCGGCGCGTTCGCGGTCTCGGGGATCTCGATCCTGACGGCCCGGGCGTTCACCACGTCGGAGGGCGTCGCGCTGGACGCGTTCGACGTGAGCGGCTCGTTCGAGGACGAGATCCCCGGCGAACGGTGGGAGCGGTTCCGCGACGTCCTGCGCGGCGCGATCGACGGGAGCGTGGACCTGGACGAACGCGTCCGCGAGTGGCGATCGCACTACCGGCCCCCGCCGGCCGAGGTGCCGGTCAAGGTCTCGGTGACGGAGGACGTCTCGGACTACTTCACGCTGGTCGAGGTGCAGACGGCCGATCGGCTCGGACTGCTGTTCGACCTCGCCGGCGCGTTCGCGGCGAGCGGCGTGGACGTCCACGTCGCCCAGGCCGCGACGTACGGGCCGCGGATCGTCGACACGTTCTACGTCACGGAGGGCACGGGCGGGAAGGTCGACGATCCCGTGCGCGTCGGCGTGGTGCGCGACGCGCTCACGCGGGCCGCGTCGCCTGGCGGATGACCTCGGCTACGCCGTGGAGGCCCCGGACGCCGCTCGTTCGAACCCGAGCGCCAGGTCGGGGCCCGACGCGTCCTCCTCGTGCTTGACGAAGCAGAACACGTCCGTCCCGCCGTCGAGCGCGGCGCGGATGCGTCGGCCCCACGCGGCCATCACCGCCCGGTCGTAGGAGCTCCGCCGCAGGCGCAGGTACGCGAACCCACCGGCGGGCAGGCCGTCTTCGGTCCACGGCTGCTCGTCGGTGTCGCTCAGGACCCAGGCCGCGCCGCGGTCGGCGAGCATCGGGCGTTCGTCCTCCCACGACGCATGGCGGAACTCGAACGCGTACCGGTACGGCGGGCCCGGGAGCGCGTCGAGGAACGCCTCGAGGCGGCCCGGGTCGCGCTTCATGTTCGGCGGGCACTGGAACAGGACCGGGCCGAGGCGCTCGCCCAGCGGCGCCGCGGTCTCCAGGAACTCGATCGCCCGGTCCGGGTCGGTCAGGCGCCGGTAATGCGTGATGCTCTGGTTCGCCTTCAGCACGAACCGGAACGCCTCCGGCGTCGCCTGGGTCCAGGCCTCGAGCGTCTTCGCCGCCGGGTCGCGGCGGAACGTGTAGTTGATCTCCACGCTGCGGAACCGCGTTGCGTAGTGCGCGAGCATCTCGCGATCCTTCAGGCCCGCCGGGTAGAAGGTGCCCTTCCACTCCGGGAAGGCGAACCCGGACGTCCCGACGTAGAGGGTCCCGGGCTGTGCGGCCTTCTGTCGCTTCGTTCCCGTCGCCATGACGCCCGAGCATAATCGTGCGCGTGTCCGACCCGTCACAGCCGTTCGCCAACCGTCCCGTCGTGCTGGTCGACCCCGATACGCGCTGGCCCGCGGACTTCGAACACGAAGCGGCGCGCATCCTGGCCGCGCTCGGTTCGCGTGCCGCGCGCGTCGAGCACGTCGGTTCGACCTCCGTGCCGGGGCTGATCGCGAAGCCGCAGGTGGACATCCAGGTCAGCGTCGCGTCGTTCGAGCCCGAAGACACGCTGCTCGAACCGCTCGAGGCGATCGGGTTCACGAACATGGTCGATCCCTCGACGCCCGAGCACCGGATCCTGTACCGGCGCCGCGGCGACGATCGGTACGGCGTGAACATCCACGTCTGCGAGGTCGGGAGCGACTGGGAGTGGAGGCACGTCGCGTTCCGCGACCACCTCCGCTCGCACCCGGAGGTCGCGGCCGCCTACGCGGAGGACAAGCGGCGCGTGCGGGCGTTGCACCCGAACGACGTCGAGGCCTACGCGAACGAGAAGAGCCGGTTCATCCGCGCGGTCGAGTGGGAGTTGCGAGGCCCCGAGCCGAGCGGCCCGATCCGCGTGGTCGAACCCGACCCGTCGTGGCCGCGCACCTTCGCCTACGAGGCGAATCGGATCGCATCGATCCTCGCGTACCGTGGGGTCGAGGCCCGCGTCGAGCACATCGGCTCGACCGCGGTGCCCGGGCTCGCGGCGAAGCCGATCATCGACATCCTGGTCAGCGTCCCGGCGATGGAACCGATCTCGGCCTACGCGCCGTGGCTGGCCGACACGGGGTACGAGTACCGTCCCGACGACGACCCCGAGCACCGGTTCTTCCGGTTCCGCAGGCCGAACGTTCGGATCGCGAACCTCCACGTCTGCGAAGCGGGATCGCCGTGGGAGCGCCGTGACCTGGGGTTCCGCGACGCGCTCCGCGCGGGCGCGATGTTGGCGGCCCGGTACGCCGATCTGAAGCGCGAATGGGCCGCGCGCTACCCGCATGATCTGGCGGCGTACAGCGCGGGGAAGACGGACTTCGTGACCGGCGCGCTGTCGGACGTGGGCATCCCGCCCGTCGGCGTCGTCGAAGGGGATGGTAAACATGACTGACGAACGCGAGATCCCGATCACGGTCGCCGGCAGGTCGACGTCGGGCCTGTGGCATCCGGTCGAGGGCGCGGTCGCCGTGGCGGTCCTCGCGCCGGGCGCGGGGAGCCCGATGCGGAACCCGTACTTCGACGGCATCGTCGAGGGCCTCGCCGGCGAGCGCGTCGCGACGTTCCGGTTCGACTTCGTCTACGCGCACGAGGGTCGGCGCTCGCCCGACCAACCGCCGGTTCTGCTGGCGGCCTGGCGAGCGGCGCTGGACGAGGCCGCGACGCTAGCCGACGGCCTCCCGCTCGCGGCGATGGGCAAGTCGATGGGTGGCCGGATCGCGTCGATGGTCGCGGCAGAGGACGGGCCGGAGTTCGCGGCGCGTTGCCTGGTGTTCTTCGGTTACCCGCTGCACGCGCCGAAGACGCCGGAGAGGCAGCGTTCGGAGCACCTCTCGACGGTCACGGTGCCGATGCTGTTCATCCAAGGCGCACGGGACGCGTTCGCGCGCCGCGAGCTGCTCGAACCGGTCGTCGACAGGCTCGGGTCGTTGGCGAGGGTCGAGTGGATCGAGGGCGGCGACCACTCGCACCGCGTCCGCGGCGTCAAGCGGTCCGACCGCGAGACCGGCGCCATGCTCGGTGCGATGGCCGGCGCGTTCGTCCGCGACGTGGTGGGCTGAGGCGAAGCGTCGTGCCCAGGAAGAACCGCCGCGCGCCGGACGCCCAGCCTCCGCCCCTCCGGCGACCGCAGTTCGTCGCTCCGGACTGGGCGCAGGCGGACGACTCGACCGTGCGGGCCGTCACCGGCGACAAGCCGTACACGTGTCCGGGCTGTCAGCACGCGATCCGGCCGGGCTTGCAGCACCTGGTGGTGGTCGAATCCGACGACGTCGAGGGCCGCCGCCACTGGCACACCGAGTGCTGGCGCCGCGAACTGCGCCGTCGGGGCTTCCGCGTCTGAAGGCCGACAGGTCAGGCGCGTCTTCACCTTTCGACCGCTTCCCGACCCTTGCACGGTGGATGCAGGATGCGTCGGTGAGCGAACGCACGCCGGTCGGCTGGGAGGGTGTCTATGCCGATACGGCTCCACGGCTCTGGCGCTCGCTCGTTGGGTTCACAGGCGACCCGGACGTCGCGGGCGACGCGATGTCGGAGGCGTTCGCTCAGGCGATGCGGCGTCAACCGGCGCCTAGCGACCCGGCCGCGTGGGTATGGCGAGCGTCGTTCCGGATCGCCGCGGGCGAGCTGAAGGAACGCGGTCGTTCCGCAGCCGCCATGGAGATCCAACCTGACCACGCCGCCGCGCCGGATCGGGACGTCGCCGAGGTCGATCGGCTCGTCAGGGCGCTGTCGCACCTGTCGCCGAAGCAACGGGGTGCACTCGTCCTGCACCACTACGCGGGGTTCCCCGTGAAGGAGGTCGCCGCGATCATCGGCTCGACGGGCCCCGCGGTCCGCGTGCACCTCTCCCGTGGTCGCAAGCGGCTCCGCGAACTCCTGGAGGACGACGATGCCTGACACGACCGAACGCCTCGACGTGCTCGACCGACTCAACCCCCCGGACCTGTGGGACGAGATCCGCGAGCGCGAACCGAGGCGCGCGCCGGTGCGTTCCGAACGACCCGCGCAGCGCGCGATCGTCATTGCCACAGTGATGGCGCTCATGGTCGGCGCGATTGGGTTCGCGGTCTACGCCTTCCGCGACCGCCGACCTCAACCTGCTACACCGTTGCCTGCGGGGCCCACGAACGGCGAGATCTGGGTTCGGATCGGGGGCGGCGACGGGGCGAGCTTCGTCTATTCGGTCGAACCGGATGGCTCGGCGCAGACCCTCCTGTTCGGCGACGGTCGCGATCCGAACGAACCACCGGACACCGTCGATCCGGCGGCCGTCGGCGAGGACTACGCATGGTCGCCGGACGGGTCGCGGGTCGCCTTCGTGAACTACACGGACGACGATCCGACCGCCCCGTTGGGGAAGGACTACGACGTGTTCGTGATGAACCCCGACGGTTCAGGACTCACGCGGCTCACGCACGATCGGGCCGTCGACTCCTCGCCCTCGTGGTCGCCGGACGGGTCGAAGATCGTCTTCGCCTCGGACCAGGCGGCACGAACGGCGAAAACCTGCACGCCCTCGCACGGCCCGGGCTCGGTCCATCCCCTCTTCTGTTCGAGTCAGCTCTACGTGATCGGTGCCGACGGCGCTGGCGAGGCGCGCCTCACCCCCGATCTCGCGGACGCCTCTCAGCCCGCCTGGTCCCCGGACGGCAGGTTCGTCGCGTTCGTCGTGCACGGCGCCTCGCGGGACGGAGACTGCGTCTGTGTCATGAACGCTGACGGCACCGGCAGTCGCCGATCCGTCGCTGGTTCGGGCGCCCACCCGGAATGGTCGCCCGACAGTGCCGCGATCGCGTTCCTCTCGACGTCGGTCGGCGGCTCGAACGTGCAGCTGGTGAACACCGATGGGAGCGACCTCCATGAGCTGGTGCCGACCGGGCTGTTCGACGTCGCGTCGTTCGCTTGGTCGCCGGACGGGTCGCAGATCGCGTTCAGCGGCAGCGGTCGTGGAGGAACGGACGTCGCCCAGATCTGGCTCGTCCCGGCCAGCGGGGGCGATCCGACGCAAGTCTCGAACTTCGAACATGTCGACGCGGGCTCGCTCGCGTGGCGGCCGGCGCCACCTCGGTAGCGCTCAGAGCAGCGCGAGCTGATCCGGCCCGGGATCGGCTGGAGCCGCCGGTCCGGCGCGCACGCGGCGAGCTGCATGCGGGCTGGCCCGACCGATGCCGAACCTCCTGGCGAGGTCGTGCACGCGTGCAGACACCTCCTGCTGGTACGCCGTCGGCGCGTACGAGCCCCGCCCGTAGAGCTCGCCGTACTTCGGCACCAGGGACGGGTGTTCGCGCTCGAGCCACGCCAGGTACCACTCGCGGGCGCCGGGCCGCAGGTGCAGCACGATCGGCACGATGTGGTTCGCGCCGGCCTCCGCGATCGCGCGCACGGTCGCCTCGAGCTGCGCCGGCGAGTCCGACAGGTACGGGAGGATCGGCGCCATCAGCACGCCGCACCCGACGCCGACGTCGTTCAGCTTCGAACACACCTCCAGACGCTTGAGCGGCGAGGGCGTGCCGGATTCGACCGACCGCCACAGGGACGGATCGACCGATCCCACGCTGACGTTCGCACCGACGTCGGTCACGTCGGCGCACTCCTCCAAGAGCGCGAGGTCCCGCAAGATGAGCGAGCCTTTCGTCAGGATCGAGAACGGGTTCGCGGCATCCCGCAGCGCCTCGAGGATCCCGACCATCAACCGGTACCGGCCCTCCGCGCGCTGGTACGGGTCGACGTTGGTCCCCATCGCGATGTGCTCGCCGGTCCATGTGCGCCGGGCCAGCTCGACGCGTAGCCGCTCCGCGGCGTTGACCTTCACGACGATCTTCGAGTCGAAGTCCTCGCCGTAGTCCATGTCCAGGTACGTGTGCGTGTTCCTCGCGAAACAGTTGTGGCTCACTACGCCGTTCGCGATGAAGTCTCCCGTTCCGGTCGTGATGTCGAACATCGGGACGTCGACGCCGAGCGGTTCGATCGACGAGACGCGCAGGTCCGCGTCGCTCTTGAGCGCGGTTCCCTCGGGTATGGCTCGCTTCCTGCTGATCGCGGGATCGACCGTATGGAAGAAGCGCAGGTGCTCGCGCAGCCCGCCTGTCACTCGAACGGTCACCACGGGCTTCGCGCGCTCACCGGTCGGACGTTCGATCGCGAATGAGAACCCGAAGCGTCGGAGGCCCGACGAGGTGCGATCGATGATGGCGCGGTCCGTGTTCGAGATGCGCAGCACGCCGGGGCTCCAGCTTCCCTCGGCGTCGAAGATGCCCGCCAGGTACCCTTTGCACCAACCCTCTGAGGGAGCATCGGGCCATGCGACGAGGCCTTCGATCGCCTCGACCCCGACGCGCGCCTGTGTCCGGATCGCGCTCATATCCCGTCGCCCGGCGACCGCGTGCTGGAACACGAACTCCGTCGTGTCGATCGCCGACGCGTCCAGGTACTCGCGTGTCCGGCGGAGCGCCTCCAGATCGCCCAGCGCGAGCCGGAAGCGGAAGCTGGTCCAGGGGCGTCCGTTCGGCCTGACGTACGCGTATCTGCCGGGGTGCCCGTCGCCGCGGATCATGCCGCAGAGGTAGCCGCGCCTGTAGTCGGCGTCATGGTCGGGCGCCGCCGCGGACCGCCCTGTTCCCATCAACGCGTCGTTCGTGGTCAGGTACGGGCGCTGGCCGGGACCGGCCATCCGCCCCGTCACGTGCTTCCAGCCGCGCCGCGTGAGGAACCGATGGTCACCGCTCGCGACGAGCTCGGTGCCGTCCTCGAGCGTCACGCGGAAGGCCGGCTTGAAGGTCGACCAATGCGCCAAGACGTCCGTCGCCACGTACCTCCGGTAGCTTCCCCGACGGACGGTGCCGGAGATGCGGTCGCTAACCCGGACGTCGGCGATCGGCTTGGTCCGACCGTCCGCCATCAGGATCGGGGTGTCGCCCCCCAGGCAGTAGGAGCACGCATGGGTGCAGCCACGGTACGGGTTGATCGTCCAGCGGAACGGCATCCGCGAGGCGCCCGGCACCCGGTTGATGATCGACTTCGCCCGGACCTCGTAGAACGTCACGCCGCGGAACTCCGGCGTGTCGACCGTTCGTACCACGGCGCCCTGCTCGAAGAGCGGCAACGGGGTCTCGCCCGCGCCGTCGGCGGCGTCCAGGAGTCGGAGGTTGTCCCAGCGCATCAGGCGCTCGACGATAGAACATATGTTCGATTGGCGCAAGACTGAGAACCCGGCAGGGTGTCGCGCACACATGTCGATGCGACTGCTCCTGATCCGTCACGGCCGGGTGGACTTCGACGCGAAGGACTTCCGCGACACCGACCGCGGTCCGCAGTGGGATCCGCCGCTCGACGAGCGCGGGCGCCAGCAGGCCGACCTGATGGCGGTCCGCCTCGCCTCGATGGACCCGCCGGTCGCCCTGTTCGTCTCGCCGTTCCGCCGATGCCTGCAGACGGTCGAGCCCTACGCCCGGGCGATCGGCGTCACGCCGACGGTCGACGACGGCCTGAGGGAGGTCTACACGGGGGAGTGGGAAGGGGTGCGGTTCGAGGACATCTTCGCGGCGAACCCCGAGATCCTGCGCCGAAGGCTCCACGACCAGCAGCCGATGTTCAACCTGGCGCCGGGGGGCGAGTCCGGGGCCGAGCTCCGGGCGCGGGTCGTGCCCGCGATCGAACGGCTCCTGGACGAGGCCATCGGGGGCGCGGGCGGACGCGACGGGAACGTCGTGATGGTCACGCATGGTGGGGTGATCAACGCGTACCTCGGGCACCTGATGGGGTTCGACCAGGACATGTTCTTCATCCCGGAGAACACGTCGGTGAACACGGTCGACGTCGACGGCGACGGGCGGCGGATGCGATTCATCAACGACGTCGCCCACCTGGCCTTTCCCGGGATCTTCAGCCCGCCGCCGGGCTCGGAGGCATGACAGGCCGAACAGGTGCCCGAAGTTACCAGCGGGTATACTTCGCGGCGCCGTGAGCCGCGGCCCGGGACACGATGGGGCGGGCGGCGTGAGATACGAGGAGGATGGGCATGGGCGTGCAGTTCCTGTCGGACGAGTGGACGCAGGCCGTCCAGGAGGCGCTGAACGGCAACCCGGCGTTCAAGAGCGCGATCGGATCGCTGGGAGCGCGGCTCCAGCAGGTCGTGACCACGTCGGATGGCGAGAAGCGGTACTGGTTCAAGCTCGAGGGCGGAGAGGCGGCCCTCGGGACCGGGGACCTCGAGACCCCCGACGCCACGATCACCCAGGACTACGAGACCGCCGTCGCGCTGTCGAAGAACGAGCTGAACGGCACGGCCGCGTACATGAGCGGGAAGCTCCGCATCTCGGGCGACCTGATGAAGATCATGCAGCTGCAGGGCGCGCTCGCGCAGATGCCCGCGGCGCTGGCCAGCCTGGACGTGGACTACTAGTCACGTAGCTTTACCATCTCGAAGGCTCGAACCGGGGGCCCGGCGTCGCTTGCGGCGCCGGGCCAACGTCGGTTCCCACCGAAGACCCAGGAGGCGCTCAGTCAGAACGCGCCCGGCGCCGGGAGGACGATGAACGTCGCCGACGCCTTCGCCAGCACCTGCCCGGAACCGTCGAGCACCTCGGCCTCGCCGTAGCCCATCCGCTGCCCGAGGTGCAGGGCGTGTCCCCGCCCGATCAGCCGGTTGCCCTCGCCCTTCGCCAGGAAGTGCACGTCGAGCTGCGCCGTTCGATGCGTCATCCCCGGCCTGAGCTTGGATCGCAGGGCGAGCCCGATCGCCGTGTCGGCCAGGGCGCTGATGATCCCGCCGTGCACGATCCCCTGCGGGTTGAAGTGGTGCGGCCGGAGCTCCATCCCGAGCTCGGCCTGACCGTCCCCGACCTCGATCAGGTCCATGCCCGCCCACTGGTGGAACGGCGAGCGACGGACGCGCTCGGTGAGGTCGCTCAGCTGGCGTTCGTTCAGCCCGGAGGCGAGGTCGTCGTCCACCGACGCGGAGCATATCCCGCCGCGTGCGACGATAGGCGACCGCGACGAGGGGAGGCCGCCATGGAGCCGAACGAGATCTTCGAGCTGATCATCAAGGCCGACGAGCGCGTGAAGTACGCGACGGACGAACGCGGGGAGCAGCGACGTCAGCAGGCCAGAGAGCTGCTCGAGCGGGCGCGGGATGAGGCGACCGCGATCGGCAACGCGCAGCTCGTCGATCAGGCCGAACGCCGATTGGCCGACCTGGATGCGATCGCCGTCGAGGGAACCGAGGGGGCCGAAGGGACCGGCGACCAGTAGCGCCGGCGGTCACGCGAACACGATCGGCGTGAGCTCCGCGATCGCGCACGTCCCGCGCCAGCGTTCGATGCTCTCCTGGGGCGACCCGTGTCGCGACCGCCGGCGATCGGCCAGGAGGATCGCGGCCTGCTCCCATTCGTCGCCCTCGAGCACGCGCTGCACCGCGTGGAACCGTTCGAGCGCGGTGTCCCGGCCCTTGCGGCGCGAGATCACGAGCAGCTCCTCGACGCCCGGGATGCCCGGAACGGTCTGCTCCTCGGGGCCGGGTTCGAGCTGAGAGAGCACGTACGCCTTGCCCCCGCGATACGCGTACCAGATCGGGACGGCGTGCTCGCGCCCGCGCACCTCGACGCCAACCCAGACGACGTCCGAACGCTTGAACCCGTCCTCGTAGGTCTGGGGCAGCTTCGCGACCGCGGGCCGGAGCGTCACCTGGAACTCGGTCTGCGCGATGACCTCACCGTCGAGGAGCAAGGACGCGAGGTACCCGCCGGTCTCCTCGAGCACCGCGTCCTCGACCACGTTCTCGAGGTGGGTGAGGTCCATCTGCCCGTGCATCCAGCTGGCCATAGGGCCGACGCGGTGCGCCATGGCGCCCGACGGCGCGATCAGCTCGATCTCTTCGGACAGGTAGCCGGTGGGCGCCTTCCAGTCCCGCATGATCACGAACGGCAGCGCCCGGGACTGCGGCGCGACCAGGTACACGACCGACGGAGCCATGTCGCCGGAGGCCTGCCGCTCGGCGAGGTCCAGGACGTTCGCGAAGATCAGTTCACCCTCGGGCACGACGGCCGTCAGGATAGTGGAATCAGACGGTCCGGGAGAGCCAGAGCGTCGGTTCCTGCAGCTCGGGCATCGAAGGCAGCGACTCGGCCGAGCCCCACATCCGCGAGAGCGTCGCCTCGTCCGTCGCGTCGACGACCTTCGTGCAGAACTCCTCGCCGAGCCGGTACTGCTCCATCGAGACCTCCAGGCCGAGCAGTTGCTCGAGCGCGCCCTCGGATCCGCGGCCCTCGCGGTGGCGCTTCAGGGCCTCCTCGATCTGGTCGAACGCCGGCAACATCCGCGCCCCGATCGTCTTCATCACGTGGTCCGCGAACCCCTCGGCGGCGGCCATGAACGCCTGCAGGCGGGCGATCCGTAGCCGCTGCTCGGGATCGGAGGGCGCGTCGAACAGGCTGCCGGCGCCCTCCATGGCCTCGCGCATCGCGTCGGGGTTCGACGGATCGAGGCCCTCGAAGCGCTGCTGCAGGCTGGCGATGTCGACCTCCGCATGGTCGGCGAGGTCGCGGACCATCTCGAGGAAGTGGGGACGCACCCATCCCTGCGCGAACTCGAACCGGTGGGCGACCTCGTGGAGCGCGACGTAGGTGCGGAACTCGTCGAGCGGAAGGCTCCAGTCCGCCCCGAAGCGAGCGATGTTCGGCACGACGAACAGCAAGGCTCCGGACCGGCGGGGGAGCGCCAGGTCGTACTGGCCGAGCACGCGCTGCGCCATCGTCCCGAGGACGGTCCCGACCTGGGCGCCCATCAGCAGCGGGCCGAGCGTTCCCATCAGCTGACGGAACATCTGCGCCTGCGCGTCGGCATCGCCGGCGTCGACGTCACCCGTCGGGCTGAGCGCGTCCGGGTCGGCGGGTGGACCGAACCCCACGCCCGGCAGCGGGCTCGCGCCGCTTGTGCCGCTCGTGCCGCCCGCGCCGAACGCGTCGCCGCCCAGCCCGTCGAGCGCTCCCGCGAGCTTCGAGGCGACCGGATCGACCACGTCGCCCAGCGCCTTGATGTTCGCTTCGACCCACTGGCCCCGCCGGATCGCCTGGACCTCGACCAGGTCCGAGGGGGTCGGCAGGGCCGTCAGGTCCGCGACGGCCAGCTCGGCTATGCGGACGGCGTCCGTCAACGCGGCGTGGTCCTCGTCATTGGGAGCCGGGTCGTCGGCGCCCCATGACGCGGTCGCGATGCCCACCTGGCGCGCGAGCTCCCAGTTCACGGGGCCCGAGGACGCGGACAGGACGCGCTGGAGCTCGCGGAACAGGGGGGCGCCGGACAGGTCGCCGGCATCTCCCGAGCCGGTGCCGAACGGGTCCCTCGGGTCACTCACCATGGGGCCAGGATACGCTGGACCTGCTCGAACGAGGCTTCGGGCCGAACGTCCGGGGCCGATCGAGGAACCGCTGCGCTACGATCGGTCACCGTGACCAGGCTCTCGATCCGCGTGTCCCGCGATCCGCTCGATCCGACCGAGGCGTTCTCGTACGTCTGCGATCCGCGCGCCGGCGGCGAGGTGCTGTTCGCCGGGACGGTGAGGGATCACTCCGAGGCCGGGACGGTCACGGGCCTCGAGTACGAGGCGTGGGAGGAACGCGCCGAGGCCGCCTTGGAGGAGATCGGCCGCGAGCTGTTCGAACGGTGGCCCCTCTGCCGCGCGGTGCTCTGGCACCGGTTCGGCGCGCTGGGGATCGGCGAGATCTCCGTCGTCGTCTGCGTGTCCGCCGCGCACCGCGGTGAGGCGTTCGAGGCTGCCCGGCACGGCATCGAACGGATCAAGCACGACGTGCCGATCTGGAAGAAGGAACTGCTCGCGGCCGGTGAGTCCCGGTGGGTGATGGGGTCGTGAGCCGAGCGCTGCTGACGTCGAGGCCGTCTCGGGAGCTGGCGATCGATCTGGGGTCGGCGAACACGCTCGTGTACCAGCACGGCGTGGGCGTGGTGTTCGACGAACCCACGATCGTCGCCGTTCACGCGCGCACCGGGCGCGTCGTCGCCGTCGGGAACGAGGCCGCGAACGTCGCTCGCGAGAGCCCCGGGAGCACCCTGCTGACGCGGCCGCTCCGGCGTGGCGTGATCACGGATTTCGACACGACCCAGCAGATGGTGCGGCTGATCTTCCGCAGGATGGGGGTCGGACGCATCGGCCGTCCGAAGGTCGTCGTTACGATCCCGACCGGGGTCACCGCGGTCGAGCAGCGGGCCGTGGAGGAGGTCTTCACGGGCGCTGGGGCGCGGTCGGTCACGATGGTCGAGGAGCCGCTCGCGGCCGCGATCGGCGCCGGCCTCCCCGTCCAGGAGCCGGTCGGCAACCTCGTCGTCGACGTGGGTGGCGGAACGACGGAGATCGCCCTCGTGGCGATGGGCGGCGTCGTCAAGGGAGCGTCGATCCAGGTCGGCGGGTTCGACATGGACGCAGCCGTCCGCGACCACATCCGTGCCCGGTACGGCATCGCGATCGGCGACGTCATGGCCGAACGTCTCAAGATCGCGATGGGCTCCGCATACCCGACCGCCGACGCGCGTCCGCTCGAGGTCCCCGGCCGTTCGATGCGGAACGCCGTCCCGACGGCGGTGACCGTGACGCCGGAAGAGATCCGGGAGGCGCTGTCTCCCCAGGTGCGCGCGATCGCCGAAACCGCTCGCGAGTGCCTCGCCGAGAGCCCGCCGGAACTGGCGCACGACGTCCTGGAGCACGGCATCTTCCTGACCGGAGGCGGCGGGATGCTGCAGGGCATGGAGATGCGCCTGTCCCGGGAGTGCGAGGTGCCGGTCCACCTCACGGACGACCCGCTGGGCACGGTCGTCATCGGCGCCGGCCGCCTGCTCGAGTACCTCCCCGAGTACCAGGCGGCGCTCGCCTCGGCGAGACCATGGGCGTGACCGAGGCCGGAGGGGGAGCGCCGGCCGCGATCGACGCGGATGCGTTCGCCGCCCTGCCCCCCGAGCGGGGCCGGCCGTCGTTCGTGCTCGCGATCCTGCCGCTCGCGGCGCTCTTCCTGATCCTGTCGCTGCTACCCACCCCGTACTTCCTGATCACGCCCGGCCCGGCGGAGGACGTCACCCCGCTGATCCACGTCTCGGGCCACCCGACGTACCCGTCCGGGGGGCACCTGCTGCTGACCGCGGTCGGGTTCCAGCGGGCGAACACGTTCCAGGCGCTGCTCGCGAAGGTCCTCCCGCACCACGAGCTGGATCCCGAGCGTGCCTTCCTGGCGCCCGGTCAGACCGATCAGCAGCAGCAGCAGGTCGCGATCTCGCAGATGGATACCAGCAAGATCGACGCGGCCGTGGTCGCGCTCACGCGGTTCACCGACTACCCCGACGACCACGGTCCCGGGGCGCTGGTCGACTACGTCCAGCCGAACCTTCCGGCGGCCGGCAAGCTGTTCGCGGGGGATCTGATCACCGCGGTCGACGGAACGAAGATCGAGGATCCGGATCAGCTCGGACGGCTGATCGTCGCGGCCGGCGTCGGCCACCCCGTGACGTTCACCGTCACCGCGGGCGGCGAGACACGAACGGCGATCATCGCGCCGAAGACGGTGAAGGGCATCGACCATCCGATCGTCGGGATCACGTCCGTGGCGAACTTCCCGTTCGAACTGACGATCTCCAGCGGCAACATCAGCGGGCCCTCCGCGGGCCTGATGTGGGCGCTCGGGGTCTCGGACGTCATCACCCCCGGCGATCTGACCGGCGGGCGGGTGATCGCCGGGACCGGCGAGATCGGGCCGGACGGGACCGTCTACCCGATCGGCGGGATCCGCGAGAAGGTGGTGGCGGCGCAGCGGGCGGGCGCGAAGGTGTTCTTCGTGCCGGTCCAGGACTACCCGGACGCCCGGGGCGCGGCCCCCGGTTTGGTCCTGGTGCCGGTGAAGGACTACGACCAGGCGCTGAACTGGCTGCTCGCCCACGGGGGGAGGGCCTAGCCCCGAAGCGAAGCCCGTGCAGTAGGCTTTGTCGTCGCGGCGGCACGAGGCGGAACCTCGATGTCGTTCGCCCGTCCGGGAAGGGGATCGGTGGCTCAGACCGCGGTTCGGTCCAGGCGCAGATGGGTGCTGCTCGTCATCGCGGCGCTCCTGTTGTTCCTCTTCATCCTGGCCGGCCTCTCCGGGTTCTACGTCGACATCCTGTGGTTCCGTGAGATCGGGCAGTCCGGCGTGTTCTGGACGACCTTCTGGTCGAAGGCCCTCCTGGGTTTCATCTTCGGGCTGATCTTCTTCATCCTGCTCATCGTGAACCTGCTGATCGTTCGCAGGCTCGCGCCACGGTTCCGCGTCTTCTCTCCCGAGCAGGAGGTGATCGAACGCTACCGCGCCGCGTTCGAGCCGTACGCGCGGTACCTGGTGCCGGCGTTCGCCGCGGTCGTCGCGATCTTCGTCGGCGTGGCGGCGAGCGCGCAGTGGAAGACGTTCCTGCTGTGGCGCTCGGCCGACGGGGTGACCTTCGGCGCGGCGCAGGCGGACCCCCTGTTCCACAAGGACCCGTCCTTCTACATCTTCAAGCTGCCGTTCCAGCAGTTCGTCCAGGGGTGGTTCTTCTCCGCCCTGGTCGGGGTCACCGTGATCGTCGCGGTCGCGCACTACCTGACCGGTGGCATCCGGACGCAGACGGCGGGCGAGCGCGTCACGCCGCAGGTCAAGGCGCATCTGTCGGTGCTGCTCGGCCTCATCATGCTGGTCAAGGCGTACGGGTACTACCTGGGGAAGTACAACCTGCTCGTCTCGCCGCGAGGGGTCGTGACGGGGGCGTCGTACACGGACATCCACGCGCAGCTCCCGGCCCTCCGGCTCCTGGTGTTCATCGCGATCGTGTGCGCCGGCCTCTTCCTGGTGAACATCCGGTTCCGGGGATGGGCGCTGCCCGTCATCGGGATCGGCCTGCTCGCGATCTCCTCGATCGTCGTCGGGGCGCTGGTGCCGGCGGCGGTCCAGAAGTTCTCCGTCGACCCGCAGGAGTTCCAGCGGGAGAGCCCGTACATCAGCCGCAACATCGAAGCGACGCAGTACGCGTTCGGATTGAATCAGATCGATCTGCAGAGCGGGACCCCGGCCGTGGCGGTGACGCCGACGGACGTGGACCAGAACCAACCGACGATCGACAACATCCGGCTCTGGAACCCGGACATCCTGAAGGCGAACTACCAGCAGCTCCAGCGCCTCCAGCAGTACTACGAGTTCACCGACGTCGACATCGATCGGTATCCGGTCCAGAGCGACGAGCGGCAGGTCATGATCTCCGCGCGCGAGATCGCTCAGAACAGCATCCCCGGCAGCGGCGGCACCTGGCAGAACAAGCACCTCGTCTACACCCACGGGTACGCGGCGGTCGCGAGCCTCGTCAACTCGGTGACCACGACCGGGGCACCGAACTTCCTGCTCGACGACATCCCGCCGGTCATCGCCGACGGAGCCACGTCGCTGCAGATGACCGGCGAGGGTTCGCAGGTCTACTACGGCGAGACCAACAACGGCACCGTTCCCTACCTGGTCGTGGACACGAAGCAGAAGGAGCTCAACTACCCGAGCGGGACGGGATCGGTGCAGACCACGTACGCGGGCGAGGGCGGCATCGACATGGGGAGCTTCTTCCGCAAGCTCCTCTTCGCCTACCGCTACCGCGACATCAACCTGCTGATCTCCGGCCTGATCACGGGTGAGAGCAAGATCATGATCAACCGGGACCTGCTCACGCGGGTGACGAAGGTGGCGCCGTTCCTGAAGTACGACGCCGACCCCTACGCGGCGGTCGTGGGCGGTCACCTCTACTACATCTGGGACGCTTACACGACGACGAACCTCTATCCGTACTCGGAGGAGATGAGCCTGGGCGACGCGACGGTGCGCAACTCCCTCATGCAGGGCCAGGCGAACTACCTGCGCAACTCCGTCAAGGTGGCGATGAACGCCTACGACGGGACGCTCCGGTTCTACGTCACCGATCCGAACGACCCGCTGATCCAGGTGTGGGAGAACGCGTTCCCGGCCCTCTTCACGCCCGTCTCCCAGGCGCCATCGGAGATGCAGCAGCATTTCCGGTACCCGGAGGACATGCTGACCGTCCAGGCGTTCCAGTTCCAGAAGTACCACATCACGAACCCGTCCACGTTCTACAGCAACGAGCGCGTCTGGGCGATCCCGCAGGCCCTGCCCCCGTCGCCCAAGGACCCCGCCCCGCAGGAACCGTTCCGTCCCTACTACGTCCTGTCGAAGGTGCCCGGCTCGACCTCGGAGCACTTCGTGCTCTTCGAGCCGTTCAGCCCGCCGAACCGCACGAACATGGTCGCCTACGTCGCGGCGGGGTCGGACAACTTCGGCGCGGGGGGGACCGATCCCGGCGACTACGGCGTGCTCACGTCGCTGCAGTTCCCGACGAACGGCAACGTGATCGGACCGGTCCAGGCCCGGAACCTGATCAACCAGGATCCGGCGGCTTCGGCCCAGATCACGCTGCTCAACCAGCAGGGGTCCAACGTGCAGTACGGCGACCTCGTCGTCGTCCCGATCGAAGGATCGTTCATCTACGTCCAGCCGATCTTCCTGCAGGCGACCGAGAACGCGCTGCCGCAGCTGAAGCTCGTCGCCGTCGTCAACGGCGGCGACGTCTTCCTGGGGACGAACCTCGCCGACGCGCTGACCAAGGCGTTCGGCCAGCAGACGGGCGGTGGCACGTGCCCCGACGGGAGCCAGCCGGACGAGAACGGGAACTGCCCGACGCAGCCCGGCGGCCAGACCGTGGACCAGCTGCTCGCGCAGGCGCAGCAGGAGTTCACCCTGGCGAACGCGGCGCTCAAGGCCGGCGACCTGGCCGGGTACCAGCAGCACGTCAACGCGGCGCAGCAGCTGATCGCGCAGGCGACGCAGCTGCTGAACCAGCAGTCCGGGGGAGGCTCGAGCGGCGGGGGCAGCACGCCCTCGCCATCGCCATCCGGAACGCCGTAACGCGCGGGTCTGCTAGCATCGGCCCGCGGGGTGGAGCAGTCCGGTAGCTCGCTGGGCTCATAACCCAGAGGTCGCAGGTTCAAATCCTGTCCCCGCAACGAAGCTGAACGAACGGGGCGCCCACCGGTGCCCCGTTCGTCGTTTCAGGTGGTGTGGCCGGGCGCCGGCGCGGCGACGCCGGCGGTGCAGGAGAGCGCCGCTCCGACCGATCCGACGACGGCCCGCCGTTGCTCCCGGAGCTCCTCCAGGGCCGGTCGGCCGCGCATCAGGTGGGTCCACGCGATCCGGTCCCGCTCGTTGCGGCGGAACCGCTCGACCGCGTACAGGGTCGCCCAGCCGCACGCGGGCCCGGCGGCGAGCGCCGCGAGCCACGGGTGCGGGATCCCGCGCGCGCGGAGGCCGAGCGCCCAGGCCAACCATGTCGACGGATACAGCGCCAGGGACGCGAGCAGCTTCGCGTTCGCCTGGCTCACACGCTTCCGCTGTCCGGCCACGTACACGAGCCCGGCGGGCACAGCGTTCACGATCGCCCCGATGGCCGCGAACGGTGCCGCGCCACGTAACGCGCCTCGCGCCGCGCGTACTTGCACCGCGCGACCGTGTTGCCAGGCACGACGTCCTCGTCCCGCAGGCTCAGGAGGTCGAGGTGCGAACGGTACCGGTCCGCGGCGTCGAGCACCGCATCGCGCGCCGCCGCGGGCAGGTGCTCGATCCGTTCCGCGAGCCTCCATTCATCGCCGAGGGCAACCCCCGCATATCGGAGCCGCATCCTAGCCGAGGTGCCGCGGACCCGACGCCGCCCGCGTCGGGTCTTGATGGGATACTCGCGCCCGTGTCGGCCGGTCGGATCTCGTCTCGGCTGCGGGCCCTCTCCGGCATCGTCGGCCCGGTGGCCTTCACGCTCGCGTGGGCGGTGTCCGGCCGGCGCCAGGACGCGTATTCGGTCCGCCACGAGCACATCAGTGGACTTGCCGCGCCCGACGCCACCGATCCGCAGATCATGACCGCCGGGTTCCTCGCGCTCGGGCTCGGCGCGATCGTGCTCGCGTGGGAGCTGCAGGATCGGCTCGGGGGTGCGCCTCGCGCGGGGATGGGGCCCGGGCTGATGGCCGGGGCGGGCGCGTCCGCGCTGCTGGCGGGCCTGCTCCGCCGCGATCGCATGGCGAATGCCGCGCCCGACGAGATCGAACCGTACCGGCAGTCGCTCGTCAACGACGGCCACGACTACGCCTCGATCGTGGGCCAGACATGTACGTTCCTGTCTCTGATCGCGCTGGCGAACCGGTTCCGCGGCGACCCGGCCTGGTCGCGCCTCCGATGGCCGGCGCTCGCCTGCGCGGGGCTGTCCGGGGCGCTCGGCCTCTACTTCGCGGTGGAGACCGCGCGACCGCGCAACGGGACCGTGCAGCGGATCGCGATCACTGCGCCGCTCGCCGGGATGGTCGCGCTGGCCGTTCGGCTCCTTCGGGCCTCGGCGTCACGCGGCTGAAGATCGTTCGCGAGCGTCACGCCGCGGCGAGCCTCCGGACCTGGAAAGCCACGATGATCTGCATGATCCCGTAGACGATGAACCAGATCCCCATCACCCACGTGAGCGTCACCAGCGAGATCGCCGGCTGCTCCAGAACGATGACGCCGGCGACGAAACCCAGGAGCCCCATGAAGATGCGCCAGCCGCGCCCGGGCATGCCCTTGTGGGCGATCGCCGTGATGAACTCGATGATCCCGCCGACCACCCAGAAGATGCCGATCAGCAGCGCGATCACCGCGAGCGAGTCGCCCACGTTGCGCATCAGGTACAGGCCGATCAGGATCGAGAGGACGCCGAGGATCGCCATCGCCACGCGGAAGCCCCCGCTGTCGTCCCGGTCGGCGATCGCCTCGACGAGGCGGAAGATCCCGGACACGAAGAGCCATGCGCCGAAGAGGATCGCGATGAACACGAGCGACTGTCCGGGGTCCGCGGTCACGAGGATCCCGGCGATCACCGAAACGATCCCGAAGAAGAGGACCCATCCCCACGATCGTCCGACCGCGGCGATCATGTCCTGCGGGTCGGTCTGCGCTTGTTGAGCCATCGATCCCTCTCCTTCCATCCAGGCTTTTGCGAGCATCAAACGGCGCGCCGATGCGCCAGTCAAGCACCGCAGGATGCCGTCGCCCGAACCGTCCTCGGCGAAGCCCGGGTCAGGGTTCGTCCCGCCGGCGCGTAGGCTTGCGCCGTGAGCGGAGCGACCGATCAGGACGTGGCCGTCCCGAACGGCCTCCAGCGGACGTTCGCCTCGCTCCGGGTCCGCAACTTCCGGCTGTTCATCACCGGGCAACTCATCTCGACGACCGGCACCTGGATCCAGCTGGTGGGCGGGCAATGGCTCGTCTGGCAGCTCTCGCATAGCGGCACGATGCTCGGGCTCGACGCCGCGCTCCAGTTCCTGCCGATGCTCGTCGCGGGCGCGTGGGGTGGCGTGATCGCGGACCGGTACGACAACCGCCGTACCCAGATCGCCACGCAGAGCGCCTACGCGATCCTCGCGCTCGTGTTCTTCCTGGTGGTCGCGACCGGCATCGTCGAGCTGTGGATGGTCTTCGTGTTGTCGTTCCTCACCGGGTGCGTGAGCGCCGTCGACTTCCCGACGCGCCAGAGCTTCTACCTCGAGATGGTGGGTCCCGCCGACCTGACGAACGCGATGAGCCTGAACACCGCGACGTTCACCGGCACCCGGATCGTCGGACCCGCGATCGCCGGCCTCATGATCCGGGCCGCCGGGAACGACACGGCGCCGATGTTCCTGATCAACGCGGTCTCGTACCTCGCGGTCATCGTGGCGCTCCTGGCGATGCGGACCTCGGAGCTGCACGCACGCGAGCGCGTGCCGCGGGCGAAAGGCCAGATCCGGGAGGGGATACGCTACGTCTGGCGGACGCGCGACCTGCGGCTGCCGATGCTCGTGATGCTCGCCGTCTTCCTGTTCGCGTTCAACTTCCAGGTGTTGATGCCGCTGTTCGCGGTCCGCGCGTTCGGCGGCGACTCGGGGACGTACGGGGTGATGCTCGCGATCGTCGGGGTCGGTTCGCTGGCCGCGGCGCTCGTGATGGCGAGCCGGGCGAAGACGCCGAACCCGCGGCGCCTCTCGCTGCTCGCGGCGGCGCTCGGGGTCGCGCTGGTCGCCCTCGCGGCGGCACCGACCCTGCTGGTCGCCTGGTTCGTGCTGCTGTTCCTCGGGGCGTCGGCGATCGCGTTCGCGATCACCGGGAATTCGACGCTGCAGCTGACGTCGACCCCGGCGATGCGCGGGCGCGTGATGTCGCTCTACAGCGTCATCTTCTTGGGCAGCACGCCGATCGGGGGGCCGGTCGCAGGCTGGGTCGGCCAACACTTCGGGCCCAGGGTGGCGCTCGCGGGGGGCGGCGCGATCGCGATCGCGGCCGGCGTCGCAGCGCTCGCTGCGCTCGGGGCGGCTCGAACGCCGGTGCCCTCGTCCGAACCGAGCGCCTGAGCGGGCCCGCGCGCGGATGGCGGAACGCCTGGCGGCTCGGAGTACGATACGGCGGTCCGTCGCCCGTGGTAGAGGGAGGGATCACCGTGAACAGGTCGGAGGTCGTGAAGGAGCTTCGGTCGGTCTCGCTCTTCTCGGGCCTGTCGAACAAGGAGCTCGGGTTGGTGGCCGGGGCGACGAAGGAGGTCTTCGCGCACGCCGGCGACGTCCTGGCCCAGGAGGGTGAGCGCGGGATCGGGTTCTTCCTGATCGTCGAGGGCCGCTCGCGCGTCGTCGTGAACGGTCGCACGCGGCGCCGGCTGGGCTCCGGCGACACGTTCGGCGAGATCGCCCTCCTCGACGGCGGGCCGCGCACGGCGACCGTCGTGGCCGAGACGGACGTCCACCTGCTCGGGGTCACGGCCTGGGCGTTCAAGGGGATCCTCTCCGAATATCCGTCGATCACGATCAAGCTCCTCGAGCAGGTAGCGTCGCGGTTGCGGGCCACGTCGGCGTCGGCCACCGCGTGACGGCGGGCCGAGGGCCGAACGCCTGACCGGTACCTCGCGTGGACCTCGGGATCGTCCTCGGCGGAGAGCTGGCCTCGTTGCGCGACCTGGCGGTCGAAGCCGAGCAGGCCGGGTTCGAGAGCATCTGGGTGGCGGAGACCGCGCGATCGGCGTACGTGCAGGCGGCGATCGTCGCGGCCGCCACATCGCGAGCGACGGTCGGCACGGACATCGCGCTCGCGTTCCCGCGCAGCCCGACGATCACGGCGATGAGCGCCCGCGACCTGGCCGAGCTGTCCGGCGGCAGGTTCGTCCTGGGCCTGGGCACGCAGGTCAAGCGCGTGAACGAGGGGCGGTTCGGTGTTCCGTTCGAACACCCGGCACCGAAGATCGCCGAGGCGGTCGAGGCGATCCGAGCCGTCCTGGGGACGTTCGAGGGCCGGCCGATCGACCACCGCGGCCGTTTCTACACGATCACGATGCCACCGTTCCCCGGCGCCGGGCCCGCTCCCGGCGGGAGCGTGCCGATCTACCTGGCGACGGTGAACGAGCTGATGGCGGAGACGGCGGGTCGGGTCGCCGACGGCGTCCTCGGGCATCCGATGACCAGCCCGCGCTACGTCCGCGAGCTCCTCCGTCCGGCGGTCGAACGCGGCGCGATGGCCGCCGACCGACCAGCGGGTCGCGTCAGCGTCTCGACGGGCGTCATCCTTCAGCTCTCCCACGACCGCGAGCGGGCCCGGATCGAGGCCGCCGGTCAGCTCGGGTTCTACGCGACCACTCGGACGTACCGGCCGGTGCTCGCCCTGCACGGTCACGAGGACCGGATCGACGTGTTGCGCGAGGCGCTCGCCGAAGGGGACCTCGCGCGGCTCGCGCGTGAGGCGCTGCCGATGGTCGACGACCTCGCCGTCGCCGGTACGCCGGAGGAGTGTCGTGAGAAGGTCCTCGCGTTCGACGGAGCCGCAGACCGGCTGATCCTCGGGGGCGCGTGGGTTGGCCCCGATCCCGCTCGGCTCATGGAGAACCACCGTCTGATCGTGGAGACCTTCGGCCCATCGGGCTCGTAGGCTGGGCCGGGATGCGTCGGATCGGCGGTGCGAACCCGGTTCCGGATGTGAGCGACGTGCCCGAGGCGGTACGGCGGCTCGCCGCGGAGCGCGACGCGATGCGCCGCGCGAAGGACTACGCGGGCGCCGACACCGTCCGCGAGCGGATCCGCGTGGCGGGCTTCGAGATCACCGATACGGCGGACGGCCCCGTCCTGTCGCCCGTTCGCGCGGAACCGTCCCCCCCACGCCGCCTCGCGGCGTCGGAGGTGGTCGGCCTGCTCGACCGGCCGGCGTCGGCCGACGCCACGGTGACCTGGATCGTCGAAGGGTGGCCCGAGGACGTTCGCCGGGGCATCGCAGCCTTCGATCGGAACCATCCCGCTCGAGCGATCCAGCACGTGGTCGCCGACCTCACCGGAACCTCCGTCGACGGATGGCGCGGCGTGACGGACCTTGTCCTGCTCCGTGACGACGTCGGGTGGGCGGCGGCGCGCAACGCCGGGCTGATGCGCGCGCTCGGGCGGGTCGTGATCGTGGCGGACGGGAGCATCGAAACCACCGGCGACGTGGTCTCCCCGCTCATCGCGACGCTGGAGGACCCGAGCATCGGGGTGACGGGGCCGTTCGGGATCGTCACCGACGACCTCCGCGAGTTCCACGGATCCGCCGGGCCGGACGTGGACGCGATCGAGGGCTACCTGATGGCGTTCCGGCGCGAGGCCGTCGTGGACGGCCTGCGGTTCGACGAGCGGTTCCGCTTCTACCGAACGGCGGACATCGAGCTGTCCTTCCGGATCAAAGCCACGGGCTTGCGTGCGACCGTCACGCCGCTGCCGCTGGTGCGCCACGAGCATCGGATGTGGGAGCAGACCCCGACCGATCGCCGGGATGCGCTGTCGAAGCGCAACTACTACCGTTTCCTCGACCGGTGGAGGGGCCGGTTCGACCTGACCGTGGCGCACGCGACGACGGAGGGACGATGAGCGAGATCGCGTACGGGGCGCAGACCATGACCGACCCGCTCCGGCGCGTCCTGGTCAAGCGGCCCGGGCCGCCCTTCGGCGCGGCGTTCGACGACCGGGCCAACGGGTACCTCCACCCGGTCGACCTGGACCTGGCGCGGCGGCAACACGACGAACTGCTCGTGCTCCTAGCGAACCTCGGGGTCCACATCGACGAGCTCGGCGCGGAGAACGGCGCGGATCCCGATCTGGTCTACGTGTTCGATCCGGCGATCGTGGGCGATCGTGGCCTCGTCGCGCTCCGCTCGGGGAAGCCGAACCGCTTGGGCGAGGAGGCCGTGATGGAGGCGTGGGCGACCGACCAGGCGATCCCGATCGCGGGGCGCATCGAGGCGCCCGGGACCGTCGACGGAGGGGACACGTTCTGGCTCCGACCGAACGTGTTCTGCATCGGCCGGTCGCTGCGGACGAACCGTGACGGCGCTCGGCAGCTCGGCGACATCGTGGGGGGCGACGTGCTGATGTTCGACGTCCCGTACGGCGACGGGCCGGAACGGTGCCTGCACCTGCTGTCGCTCCTCTCGCCCATCGCGGACGACCTGGCGGTCGTGTACCTGCCGCTCCTGCCCACCGGCCTCTACGACCTGCTCCGTGACCACGGGGTCGAGCTCATCGCCGTGCCGCCGGAGGAGTACGCGTCGCTCGGGACGAACATCCTGGCCGTGCGGCCGGGCGTCGTGATCGTCGTCGATGGGAACCCGGCGACCCGACGTGCGCTCGAGGAGCAGGGGTGCGAGGTTCACGCGTTCGACGGCAGCGAGATCTGCCTGAACGGCAGCGGCGGCCCGACGTGCCTGACGCGTCCGATCCTGCGGACGCCCTGAACCGAGGCGCCGGCCCGAGCGGCTGGCGCGGGGCGACCGGAGCTAGTCCGGACGCGGCGGGATGTCGCCGCCGGGGACGGCGCTGGGGAACCGGGGGAGGTCGATCCCGTCGCTGCCCTGTGCCGCGTCGGTGATGATCTGCGGGCCGGCGTCCGCCGCGCGCTCGCGCTCGATGCGCGCGTCCTCCTCCTGGAGCGCCCGTGCGCGCTCGGCCGCCTCGCGGTCGATCTCCTCGTCGCTCGGGATCTGGAGGCTGCCGTCGACGTAGCGCTTGAGGTCGTCGCCCTCCATGACCTCGCGGGCCATCAGCAGCTTCGACAGCTTCTCCAGGAATCCGCGATCCTTGTTCAGGATCTCGATCGCGCGCCCGCGAGCCTCGTTGATCAGGCCGCCCGCCTCTTGGTCGATCAGCTGCTGGGTCTCCTCGGAGATCGCCGGGCGCTCGGGGAAGAAGAAGCCGTTCGCGCCGCGGCCGTTCTGGCCGAACGCGATCGGGCCCAGCTTCTTGCTCATCCCGTAGTCGGTGATCATCGCCTTGGCGATCTCGGTCGCCTTCTGCAGGTCGTCGGCAGCGCCTGTCGAGATCTCGTTGAAGACGATCTCCTCGGCCGCGCGCCCGCCGAGCGCGAATACCAACCGGTCGAGCAGCTCGGGCTCGGTCAGCAGGTAGCGGTCCTCCAGCGGCCGGGTCATCGTGATCCCCAGCGCACCGGCTCCGCGCGGGATGATCGTGACGCGGTGGACCGGGTCGATGTTCTTCGGCCGCAGCGCCGCACAGCGCGTGACCCATCTCGTGGGTCGCGACGCGGACCTTCTCCCGATCGGACATGATCCGGCTCTTGCGCTCGAGACCCGCGACGGTCCGGTCGATCGCCTCCTCCAGCTCGACCATCGTGACCGAGTTCTTCTCGCGGCGCGCCGCGAGCAGCGCAGCCTCGTTCACGACGTTCTCCAGGTCTGCGCCGGTGAAGCCCGGCGTCCTCGCCGCGAGCGTCTTGAGGTCGACGGTCGGGTCCAGCGCGACGGCCCGGGCGTGCACGCGCAGGATGGTCTCGCGGCCACGCAGGTCTGGCCGGTCGACGACCACCTGCCGGTCGAACCGACCGGGTCGTGTCAGCGCGGGGTCCAGGACGTCGCCACGGTTCGTCGCGGCCATGATGATCACGCCCTTGCTGGAGTCGAACCCGTCCATCTCGACCAGCAGCTGGTTCAGCGTCTGCTCGCGCTCGTCGTGCGAGCCGAGGGAGCCGCCCAGCGCGCCGGCGCGCGACTTGCCGATCGTGTCCAGCTCGTCGAGGAAGACCAGGCACGGGGCCTTCTCCTTCGCCTGCTGGAACAGCTCGCGAACGCGCGCGGCGCCAAGGCCGACGAACATCTCGACGAACTCGGAGCCGCTCATGAAGAAGAAGGGGACGTTCGCCTCGCCGGCGACCGCCCGCGCCAGGAGCGTCTTGCCGCACCCGGGGGGCCCGAGGAGCAGCACGCCCTTCGGGATACGCCCGCCGAGACGCTGATACTTCTTCGGCTGTTTCAGGAAGTCGACGATCTCGTGGAGCTCCTCGACCGCCTCGTCGACGCCGGCCACGTCCTTGAACGTGGTCTTCATCTCCTTGCGGTCGTAGATCTTCACGCGGTTCTTGCCGAGGTTCAGCGCACCGCCCGCGCCGCCGCCCGCCATGCGCCGGAAGAGGAAGAAGTACAGCAGCGCGAACGGAACGGCGTAGATCAGGATGTTGATCAGGATGCTCGGGAGCACGCTCGGCGTGGACCCCGTGACCTCGACGCCGGAGTTGGCGAGCTTGGTCATGAGGTCCTGAGACTGGAAGTTGGTGGGGAGCGCGGCGCTGAACTGGCTGCCGTCCTTCGTCTCCCACGTAACGCTGGTGCTGGAGACGTCGGCCTTCGCGACCTTCCCGTCGTCGACCTGCTGGATGAACGCCGTGTAGCTCATCGACGTCGGGTGCGGGTGGAGCAGGAGGCTCTGGACCAGGAGCACCAGGAGGACCGCGCCGATGATGTACGCGATCGAGAACCGCCAGGGGCTCTTGGTGGGCTGACCGCCGCCGCTCCCGCTGTTGTTCCCACCGCCGATGTCCCAGCCGGGGAACCGGCCTTTGCGTCCGCCGTTGTCGTCGTTCGGCATATCGTCGTCACCCACTCCGTGAGAACCATTCCGGTGGAAGCCGACGCGAGCCCCCGAGGAACCCAGCGGCCGGCCGTGACTTCCGCCTACATCTTCCCACCTTCGAACCGATGCGGTGCACAGGACGTTCCCGTCGCGCCCCGGGCGCCGTCAGCGCGAACCGCTACGATGGCCGCCTCGAACGTCCGGGAGCGATGATGGGTGCGGCGGAGAGCAGGGCGATCACCGGCGACCTGGAGGCCAGGTTCGAAGCCGAGGCCATGCCGCTACCTCGACGGGATGTACGCGGCCGCCTACCGCCTCACGCGCAACGCCGCCGACGCCGAGGACCTGATCCAGGAGACGTTCCTGCGCGCGTACCGGGGCTTCCACCAGTTCGAGCCGGGGACGAACCTCAAGGCGTGGCTCTACCGGATCCTGATGAACACGTTCATCAACATGTACCGGAAGAAGCAACGCGAGCCGCGGACGATCTCCGACGAGGAGGTCGAGGACTGGTACCTCTATTCGAGGATCGTCGAGGGCGGCGCCGAACCGTCGGCCGAGTCCGAGGTCCTCGAGAAGCTCCCCGACGAGGACGTCCAGGCGGCGCTGATGGCCCTGCCCGAGCAGTTCCGCACCGCCGTGCTGCTGGCTGACGTCGAGGGGTTCAGCTATAAGGAGATCGCCGAGATCATGGACGTGCCCATCGGCACCGTGATGTCCCGGCTGCACCGCGGAAGAAAGGCGCTGGAGAAGCGGTTGTGGGACGTCGTCAAGGAGCGAGGTCTTGTCAGAGAAGTGTAACGAGGTACTTGCGGAGATCGAGCGCTACGTCGACGGGGAGCTTCCCGACGACCAGCTCGCGGACCTCGTGAAGCACATCCACGAGTGCCCCCCGTGCCTCTACCGCGCGGACTTCCAGGCGAAGCTCAAGGAGATCCTGCGCACGAAGTGCGAGGCGAGCCGGTCGGTCCCGCAGGAGGGGTTCGTCCTACGGGTGCGCCAGACGATCCGGTCCGAGGTTCGGTACCGAGACGAGGTCTGAGCGCCCGCACCCTTCGGGACCCGTTCCACCTCGACGTTTCCTCCACAACTTTCTCGGTTCGTGACGAAACCGACGCACCTTCACGGGCGAATCCCTTCCGGGAACGATGGACACCGCGCCGATGCTCGCCCGAGGCTCGTCATGAAGGGAAGCCGACCCCAGAGGCTGCCGCAGCCGACCCAGACGTCGGACGAGGGACGGACGTGCGACGCCCCGGGCTGCCGGACGAAGCTGTCGATCTACAACCTCGGGTCCAGGTGCTGGCAGCACGCCGACCTCCACTTCCCGAACTACCGGGGCAAGCGCCTGAGCGATCGGGAATGACCGCCGCGACCCGGACCTCGGGTAGGCTTCGGTTCCCATGCCGGACGTGGTCCTCTACGAGGCGCGCGGTCCGTCGGTCTGGTTGACGATCGACCGGCCCGATCGCCGGAACGCGCTGAACCCGGCGGTGATCGACGGGCTGCTGGACGGCCTCGCACGCGCCGCGCATGACGCCGGGGCGCGCGTCGTCGTGCTGACCGGCTCCGGAGACCGGGCGTTCTGCGCAGGCGCCGACCTTGCCGGTATGGCCCCCGCCGACGGTCGCGTCGCCGAGCACGAGCGCCGCGGGCGGATGGGCGCCGTCCTCCGAGCCCTCATCGAACACCCCAAGCCGGTGATCGCGCGCGTGAACGGGTACGCGCTCGCCGGAGGGTTCGGCCTCGCGCTCGCCTGCGACCTGATCGTGTCCTCCGACGCTGCTGCGTTCGGCACGCCGGAGATCGACGTCGGGCTGTGGCCGTACATGATCACCGCCGTGATCCAGCGGAACGTCCCGCGGAAGCTCGCGCTGGAGATGATGCTGACGGGCCGGCGCGTGGCGGCCGACGAGGCGGCACGCTGGGGCATCGTGAACCAGGTCGTCCCGGCAGCCGAGCTCGACGCGGCTGTGGACGCGCTGTCCCACGAGCTGGCCTCGAAGAGCCCCCTCGTCATGCGCCTGGGCAAGGAGTCGTTCCGGCGAGCGCAGGAGATGGCGTTCGACGATGCGCTGTCGTACCTGAACGCGGCCCTGACGGTGAACCTCGAGAGCGAAGACGTCGTCGAGGGCATCTCGGCGTTCATCGAGAGGCGGGCGCCGAACTGGAAGGACCGGTGACCGTCGCCGTGGAGGCGTGGGCACGACCTCCTCGATCGTCGCTCGCGCCCCGCGACCGTAGGCGTCGCGGCCGGCGGCAACGTTCCCGAACGAGCCGCGCTCATCGATGCGCTGCTGCCCGTCGACACGGAAGGCCGTTCGCGCCGGGCGGGCGAACCGGAGTAGGCTGAGCATCCGTCCGCCGAGCGAAGGAGTTGGGGATGAGCGACGAGATGATGGGCGCCGCCGAAGAGGCTGCCGGCGACGCGATCGATGAGGCCGAAGCCGCCGCCGTCCTGCACGATGATGCGGCCGAGAAGGCCGTCGCAGCGGGCGAGCTGTACGCGGCCGCCGACGAGCTGACCGCGGAGGCCGTGGTCGAGGAGACTGCTGCCGAGGACCTCGACGACATGGCGGTGGACGACGCGGCTGCCGCCGTGGCGCTCGCCGACGCCGCTGAGGACGGCGACGACGACGGCGGCTCCGACGGTTCCGGGGGGACCGGCGGCGGCGAGGGGTAGCCCGGGCGCGAACCGACGGGTGTTCGCGGCCTCAGGCTTCGTCTCCATCGACGCCACCGTCGCGCGATAGCATCCGCTCCGAGCGGGCTCCGGTAGGCATCGGGGAACGACGTCCCGGCGAAGAGCCCCCGAGGAGGTTCCAGCCATGGCCGCACCGGCCGGACCCACGCCGCCGCCCGACGAGCACGAACCGCAGACCAGCCGGAACGTCACGTACACGTACGAGGGGCCGGATCTTCGCGGACATGCGGAGCAGCTCCGAACGAGGCGGGCCCACGCCGAGGAGTTGGGCGGGCCCGACCGCGTCGCGAAGCAGCACGCCGACGGCAAGCTCACCGTCCGCGAGCGACTCGACCTGCTGTTCGACGACGGGTCGTTCGACGAATTCGCGTTGCTGGCGCACCATCAGTCGGCTTCGCCGCAGATGCAGGGCAAGGACACGCCGGCCGACGGTTGCCTGACGGGCGTCGGGCGCGTCGACGGCCGGCGCGTCGCGGTGATCGCCTACGACTTCACGGTCATGGCGGGCTCGATCGGCATGGTGGGCGAGCTGAAGGCGACGCGGATGCGCGAACTGGCCCTGCGTGACCGCATCCCGCTCGTGTGGCTGATCGATTCCGCCGGCGCGCGGATCCAGGAGGCCGCCGGGTCGATGTTCGCCCGGACGGGCGACCTGTTCCGCGAGCAGGTGGTGATGAGCGGCGTCGTGCCGCAGGTCGCCGCCATGATGGGCCCCGGCGCGGCCGGGACGGCGTACATCCCGGGACTCGCGGACTTCGTCCCCATGGTCCGCGGCACGTCGCACATGGCGCTCGGTGGGCCGCCGCTGGTCAAGGCCGCGGTCGGTGAGGACGTCACGGCCGAGGAGATGGGCGGCTCGCAGGTCCACACCAAGATCAGCGGCGTGGCCGACCTGGAGGTCGCTGACGACGGTGCGTGCATCGAGACGGTCAGGACGTACCTCGGGTTCTTCCCTTCGTCGAACCTCGAGCCTCCCCCGCGCCGGCCCGAGGCCGACCGGACCGACCCCCCCGATCGGCGATGCGAGGACCTGTACGACATCGTGCCGGCGAACCCGCGCCGGGCCTACGACGTGCGGAAGGTGATCCGTTCGATCGTCGACGACGGGGCGTTCTTCCCGATGAAGCCCGAGTGGGCCAGCAACCTGGTGACCGGGTTCGCGCGGTTCGACGGACGCCCTGCGGGCATCGTCGCGAACCAGCCGATGATGCTCGGCGGCGCGCTGGACGTGAACGCCGCCGACAAGGCGGCGCGGTTCGTCTGGCTGTGCGACGCGTTCAACCTCCCGCTCGTGTTCCTGATGGACTGCCCTGGGTTCCTGGTCGGCTCGGCGGTCGAGAAGCAGGGCATCATCCGGCACGGGGCGAAGATGCTGTTCGCCGTCGCCGAGGCGACCGTGCCGAAGGTCACGGTGGTGCTCCGGAAGGGGTACGGCGCCGGGTACTACGTGATGAACGGCCGGGCGTACGAGCCGGACCTGATCGTCGGCTGGCCGACCGCGGAGATCTCCGTGATGGGCCCGGAGGGCGCCGTGAACATCATCTTCCGCAAGCAGATCGAGGCGGCGGGCGACGCGGACGCGCGGGACGCGATGCGCAACCAGATGGTGGAGATGGTCCGTTCGCAGATCGACGCGTACGTCGCGGCGGGCTGGTCGTTCCTCGACGACCTGATCGATCCGGCGGACACGCGGGCGACCGTCGTCCGCGGCCTGGAGCTCGGCGGGACCAAGAGGGTCGAACGGCCCTGGCGCAAGCACGGCGTCCTCCCCGTATGAGCGAGCCCGAAGGGACGCCCGGCGGCGGGCCGGCGCCCGACGTTCGGGCGCTGCACGAGAACCTGGTCGAGCACTACGCCTTCCACCGGCGCCTGGCCGGCAGCGAGTTCCACCGCGAGCCCGACGTGGTCTGGTACCGGTCCGGCCGGCCGCCGAACTTCTGAACGCGGCGATGTCGGCGACCTTCGCCCCGGACCGGGTCGCGCGACGCGTCGGTGAGGTCCTCGCGGCCTTCGAGGCCTGGTCGGTGCCGATGCGATGGTGGACGGACGAACGCGGCCACCCGGCCGACCTGACGGGCGCCCTCGAGCGCCGTGGCTTCGCGATGAAGTGGGACGTGCCCGGCATGACGGTCGACCTGGGGAACGGCCTGCGCGTGGCCGCCCCCGCCGACGGCATCGAGATCCGGCGCGTAACTGAGATGCGCGACCTTCGGACCTGGTTCTCGGCGTTCGCCGCCGGGTTCGGGTTCGATCCGGATGCCGAACGCCCGTGGCTCGAGGCCTTCGAGGAGCTCGGGGTCGAGGAGGGTTCGCCGCTGCGGCACTACATCGGCTTCGCCGACCGCGAGCCGGCGGCGAGCGCGACGGCGTTCCTCGGCGCCGGTGCCGCAGGCATCTATCACGTCGGGACGAGGCCGGACGCGCGCGGCCGCGGACTGCGTGGCGCGGTCACGCTCGCGCCGCTGGTGGAGGCGCGCGACGCCGGCCTGCGGTGGGGCGTCCTCAAGGCGTCGCACCTCCGTCGAGAGGTCTACGAGCGCATGGGCTTCGTCGAACGGGCACGGCTGCGCCAGTACCGCTGGTCCCCGGTCGACGCACCTCCGCCGTGACGACGGCGGGCGACGGGTGCGCTGGGTGCGCTGGGTGCGCTCAGTCCACCCGGTCGCGCTTCCATACGTGCAGGAGGATCCACACCGACAGGAGCGACCAGGCGATGTACCCGACGCCGAGGAGGAAGACGACGCCGTCGAATCCGAACACCTTCCAGAGGAGGACGTGCACGAGGAGGATGGCCACGGTGATCACGACCCGGCCGACCGGGCCGAACGTCGTGGCTCCGCCGCGCCACCGCGAGTACACGGCCGGGGGTGTGGGTTCCTCGGGCGGGTACCACATGCGGAGGTTGGGCGCGGCCGCGTGCCCGCCCGAGGGCTGGGCCGCGGCGCGGGGCGCGTAGCAGCGCGGGCACCATCCGATGTCCGGCGCGAGGCGTGCGCCACACGTGCCGCAGGTCTCCAGCGTCTCCATGGTTCGGATGTTCCATCGGCGTGCCGGGTCCGAGCGATGAGCGTGCGGCCCGGTACCATACGGCGCGTGCGCGACCTGGGAACGGTGCTCGCCGTGTGGGCGCACCCCGATGACGAGACGTACCTCTCGGCTGGACTGATGGCGAACGCCGTCCGCTCCGGCGGGCGCGTCGTGTGCGTGACCGCAACGCGCGGGGAGCAGGGGTCGTTCGACCACGATCGCTGGTCGCCGGCGACGCTCGCAGCGATCCGCGAAGCGGAGCTGACCCGGTCGCTGGCCATCCTCGGCGTCGACGACCATCGCTGGCTGAACTACCCGGACGGGACGTGCGCGGACGTGGATCAGGACGAGGCCACCGCGCGCGTGCAGGCGATCGTCGAGGAGGTGCGCCCGAACACGGTCCTGACGTTCGGCCCCGACGGGATGACCGGGCATCCCGATCATCAGGCGATATGCGCGTGGACGACGCGAGCGTTCGAGCACGCCGCGCCCGCCCGCGCACGGCTGCACCACGCGACGAAGACGCGGGCGTGGATCGAGGAGTGGGGCCCGCGGATGGCGCCGTTCAACGTGTTCATGGTGCCCGGGACACCCCCGATCACCGACCCGGAAGACCTCTCGATCGAGTACGTCCTGCCGCCGGACCTGCTGGAGCTGAAGCTTCGCGCGATCGAGCAGCACGTCAGCCAGGTCGAGGGCATGATCGCGGCGTTCGGCCCGGACGTCTTCAGCGGCTCGATGGCGGTCGAGTGGTTCCGGCTCGGCGCCGAGAAGTCGGGATCGGGGTCATGATCGAACGCCCGCGGCCCGTCCCCGACCTGGACTGGGACGCCGATCGCGCACGTGGCTTCGGGGAACGGATGGTCGAGCTATGGACCGATTGGCTCTCGAAGCTCCCCGAGCTGCCGGTCACGCCCGGCGTCACGCCTTCGGAGGCGCGCGCTGCGATGGTGCGGGACGTCCCCGACGACCCGATGCCAGACGATGAGCTGTTCGCGTACCTGCGCGAGATGGTCTTCGACTGGTCGATGTACACCGGGCACCCGCGGTTCATGGCCTACGTCAGCGGCGCCGGGACCGTTCCGGGCGCGGCGGCGGAGCTCCTCGCGAGCGGGCTGAACATGAACCTCGGCGGATTCCAGCTGTCGCCATCCGCGACCGAGATCGAGCTGCATCTGATGCGTTGGTTCGCCGCGAGCTTCGGGCTCACCGAGCCGACCGCCGGCGGCCTGATCACGTCGGGAGGCGCGGTCGCGAACTTCATCCCGCTCAAGGCGGCGCGCGACCGGGCGATCGGTCCGGATGCCCGACGCCGCGGCGTGGCGGGCGCCGGCGACGGCGCGGGGCCCGCGGGCTACGCGATCTACGCCTCGACCGAGGTTCACGACACGACCCCGCGGGCCGCCGACATGCTCGGGCTGGGCACCGACGCCGTCCGGCACATCCCGACGGACGCGAACCTCCGGATGGACGTGGCCGCGCTCCGCGACGCCATCGATCGGGACCTCGCCGCGGGCGTCGTGCCCGTCGCGATCGTCGGTTCGGCCGGGACGGTCGGCACGGGCGCGATCGACCCGCTCGAGGACATCGCGGATCTCTGCGCGGCGCACGGGATCTGGTTCCACGTGGACGGCGCGTACGGCGGACCGGCGGCGTTCGCCGACGACCTGCGGCCGCTGTTCGCCGGCATCGAGCGCGCCGACTCGATCGCGTTCGATCCCCACAAATGGCTGTACATCCCGCTGAGCGCCGGCTGCGTCGTCGTGCGCGACATGCAGCACCTCGCGGATGCGTTCACGCTCGAGGCCAGCTACACGTACGCGGACGCCGAACGCCTCGGTCATCCGGTCGGGCTCCGTGACCTCGGGCCGCAGTTCTCGCGGGGGTTCCAGGCGCTGAAGGTCTGGGTCTCGCTGCTCGCGCACGGACGTGCCGCGTACACGGCACGGATCTCGCACGACGCCGCGCTGGCGCGCTACCTGGGCGAGCGCGTACAGGAGCGCCCGGAGTTCGAGCTCTCTGCGCCCGTCGGGCTCTCGATCTGCTGCTTCCGCTACGTGCCGGTCGACCTGCCAGCCGCCCCGCCGGGCCGCGACGGGTACCTCGACGAGCTGAACAAGCGGCTGATGACGGAGGTACAGCTCGACGGGAGGGTGTTCGTGTCGAACGCGGTCCTCGGAGAGCGGTTCGTGCTGAGGGCGTGCGTCGTCAACTTCCGGACCGAGGCGGACGACATGGATGTCGTGCTCGACGTCGCGGCGGAGATCGGAGCGAGGCTGGACGCGGACCTGCGTCCCGCGGCGCTCCGCGCGCGGTCATGACCGAGCTGTCGTTCGGCCTGCTCGGATCGGGTGAGTTCGAACCCTGGTCCGAGGCCGTGGACCGCTGGCTCGTGGATCGGGCCACCGGCGACGGCACGGTCGTGATCCTGCCGACGGCGAGCGCCCCGGAGGGCGACGCGGTGTTCGATCGGTGGGCCGCGATGGGCCTCGACCACTACGAGGACCTGGGGATGCGCGCCGAGGTCCTCCCGGTCAAGTCGCGCGAGGACGCCGATGCGGACGCGGCGGCAGAGCGCGTGGACACCGCGTCGATGGTGTTCTTCTCCGGGGGCAACCCGCCGTACCTGGCGCGGACGGTCGCCGGCACGCAGCTGTGGGCGGCCGTCCTGCGAGGGATCGCTCGAGGCATGGCGTACGCGGGGTGCAGCGCGGGGGTCGCCTGTCTCGGCGACCGGGCTCCGGACAGCGCGGCGATCGCCTCGGACGGCGACGCGATGTGGCAGCCGGGGCTCGGGCTGTTCCCGGACACGTACTTCGGACCGCACTGGGACGCGCTCGAGGGGTACGTGCCGGGCCTGCGCGCGCACATCGAAGCCTCGGTGCCGCCGGAGACCTCCCTGTTCGCGATCGACGAGCGAACGGCGGTGGTCGGCGACGGACGCTCGTGGCGCGTGGTGGGGACGGGGTCCGCGGCGGTGCGGACCGGGACGGCGTGGCGAACGTTCGACGCCGGTGCTGCGTTCGATTCGCCGCTGTCGCCCCGCGTGTCGCTGCCTCCCCGCGACCCGATGGCCGCGCCGGGGCCGTGAGCGCCGAGCGGGTCGCGACGGGTCCGATCCGCGCGGTCGCGGTCGTGGCTGCGGTGGCGCTCGCGACGGCGATCGGACCGTTGGCGACCGGCGCGATCGCGGTCGCCGCGGCGAGCGCCGGTTCACCCGTCGGCGACCGGTCGATCCTGTTCGTCCCGAACGTCGGGCAGTTCGACCGGACCGTGCGCTTCCAGGCCCGCGGCGGCGGCGCGGTCGCATGGGTGACGCGCGACGCCCTGGTGCTGTCCCGTGTCGACGATGCCGTGCCCGGACCCGCGTCGCGGGAGCCGACGCTGTGGCCCGGATCACCCTCGTCCCCGCCGCGCCCTCGGGCGCGACACGGGGTGAGCCTGCGTCTGACGTTGGTCGGGATGGGCCCCGAGGCGAGCCCCGTCGGAGCCGACCGACGCCCGACGGAGGTGAACTACCTGCTGGGCGCCGACCGCTCGCGGTGGAGGACGGCGGTGCCGACGTTCGGCTCCGTCCGGTGGCCGGCCGCCTACCCGGGCGTCTCGCTCGCCCTCGGCGGCGAGGATGGCCGGCTGGCGATCCGCGTCGACGGCGGGGGCGTCGCCGGCCTGACCCGCGTCCGGATCCGCATCGAGGGCGCGCGGGCGGTCGTCAGCGCCGACGGTAGCCTCGTGGCACGTACGGCCGTGGGCGACGTCGAGCTCCCGCAGGTCCTGTTCGACGGTGATGGGACGGTCCCGTCGATCCGTGGATCGACGGCGTCGTTCGCGCCGCGCAGCGCGGCCGTCCCGACCGGGACGCGCCCGGCCGGCGCGATCGAGCCGCCGCGGACCCGGCTGCTCCTCGGCACCTTCTTGGGCGGCGCCGACGACGACTACGGGTCTGAGGTCGCGACCGGCCCCGACGGTTCGATATTCGTCGCCGGCCAGACGCTGTCGAACGACTTCCCGACCTCCCCGGGGGCCTTCGACACGAGCTACAACTCCGGGTCGTTCGGCGGGGACGTGTTCGTGTCGAAGCTCGACCCCACCGGCTCGACGCTCATCTACAGCACGTTCCTCGGGGGGTCCGACACCGATGCCGTCTCCGCGATCGCGGTCGGTTCCGAGGGCGGCGTCGTCGTCGCCGGGTACACGTACGCGCAGGACTTCCCGACGACCGCGCGGGCGTTCGAGCCGGCGTTCGGCGGCGGGTGCTGCGATGGGTTCGTGACGAAGCTGAACGCCTCCGGCAGGAAGCTCGTGTACAGCACGTTCCTCGGAGGCGACTCGTTCGACCAGGTCACCGGCATGGCGCTCGGCGCCGACCGGTCCGTCTACGTCACCGGCGAGACGCTCTCGGCCGACTTCCCGACCGCGCCATCGGCGTTCGACGGAACGATCAACGAGGACGGCGACGAGCTCTACGCCGACGCGTTCGTGGCACGGCTGGACACGAAGGCCCGCGCGCTCCTCGCGGGATCGTTCCTCGGCGGGAAGTACAACGACGCCGCGGAGGCGATCGCGGTGAACGCCTCCGGGAGCGCCTACGTCGCGGGCGTGACCCAGTCGCCGAACTTCCCGACGACCCGCAAGGCCTTCGACCGGAGCTTCAACGGCGGCGGAAGCGGCGACGCGTTCGTCACCCGGATCGGCGCGGGCGCCTTCGGGCTGCGGTTCAGCACGTTCCTCGGGGGCGGTGACGACGACGAGGCTCGCGCGATCGCGGTCGGCGCGAACGGGAGCGTCTACGCGGTCGGGATCACGTCGTCGCCGGACTTCCCCGTGTCCACGGGGGCCTTCGACACGTCGCTCAACAGCTTCCCGTTCAGCGATGTCTTCGCGACGGAGCTGGATGCGCGCGGGCGTTCGCTGTCGTATGGAACCTTCTTGGGCGGCGGCGACAGCGACATCGCCGGTGACGTCGCGCTCGGCACCGACGGGAGCCTGACGATCGTCGGGACGACCTACTCGGACGACTTCCCGACGACGCACGGGGCGCTCGACCGCGCGCTCGGTGGGCCGGCCGACGTGCTCGTCAGCCGCCTCGACCCGACCGGGAGCTCGCTGGTCTTCAGCACGTTCCTGGGCGGGACCGGCGCGGTGATCGACTCCGGCCTCTCGGTCGCGCTCGTCGGCCCGCGGGAGGTCTACGTGAGCGGATCGACGCATTCGGACGACTTCCCGACGACGCCGGGTGCGTTCGACACCTCGTTCGACGGCGGGTTCGACGCGTTCGCGTGCCTCCTGCACCTGCCGTCGTAAGGTTGCGGGTCGTAAAGCTGGTTGACTATCGGTCGTCCGCCGCGCGTCCGTACGCGTTCGTGATCGGGAGCCGGCGGTCCCGGCCGAACGCCTTCGGCGTGATCTTGACGCCGGGCGGCGCCTGGCGGCGCTTGTATTCGGAACGGTCGATCATGCGGACGACCCGGCGGACGACGTCCGCGTCGAAGCCGGTCGCGATCAGCTCCTCGGGGGAACGGTCCTCCTCGACGTACCCGTGGATCACGGGGTCGAGGACGTCGTACGGTGGGAGCGAGTCGGTGTCCCGCTGGCCGGGCCGGAGCTCCGCGGAGGGCGGCTTCGTCAGGACGCGGTCGGGGATCGGCCCCGAGCCCTGGGTGTTCCGCCAGCGACACAGCTCGTAGACGAGCGTCTTCGGCACGTCCTTGATCGGCGCGAATCCACCCGCCATGTCCCCGTAGAGCGTCGCGTAGCCGACCGCGTACTCGCTCTTGTTGCCGGTCGCCAGCACCAGTGAGCCGAACCGGTTCGAGATCGCCATCAGGTAGTTCCCGCGGATCCGGGCCTGGAGGTTCTCCTCGGCGACGTTCGGCCGGGTCCCGGCGAAGACCGCGGAGAGGGCCCGCTGGTACGACTCGAAGACGTGCGTGATGGGGATCTCCGCGAAGTCGACGCCGAGCCGGCGCGCGACGTCCTCGGCGTCGACGAGGCTCTCGGGCGAGGAATACATCGACGGCATCGCGACCGTCCGGACGGCGCGCGGCCCGACGGCGTCCGCCGCGAGCGACGCGACCAGCGCCGAGTCGACGCCGCCCGACAGGCCGATCACCACGTCCCGGAAGCCGTTCTTGCGCACGTAGTCGCGCAGGGCCAGGACCAGCGCCCGGTACACGTCCTCCGGGTCCTCCGGCCATCGGGCATCGCCCGCGCCGGAGCTGGAACCGGCGGCAGCGCCGGCGCGGGCGCCGGCCGGGCCGTCCGCCGGACGTTCTCCCGGCAGGTCGACCAGCACCAGGTCTTCCTCGAACATCGCCGCTCGCCTCGACACCGTCCCGTCGGGCGCGACCACCATCGACCCACCGTCGAACACCAGCTCGTCCTGGCCGCCGACCGTGTTCACGTAGACGATCGACGCCCCGGTCTCGACGGCGCGCGCCCGGCACACCTCGACCCGCTCCCCGGCCTTGCCGCGGTGGTACGGCGACCCGTTGATGTTCAGGATCGCCGGCACGCGCTCGGCGCGGTAGTCGGTCCACGGTTCGCCGGCGTACCACGCGTCCTCGCAGATCGACAGCCCGAGCGACGATGAGGCGAGGCGCACCGAGCACGACGCCTCGCCGGGAACGAACGTCCTCGCCTCGTCGAAGACGCCATAGTTCGGCAGGTGGACCTTGTGATAGCGGGCGACGACCTCCCCGCCGCGGAGGAGCGCGGACGCGTTGTGGATACCCCGCTCCGAACGGTCGACGAAGCCGGCGACCACCGCGCACGCGCCCGCGGTCCGTTCGGCGAGGCGCGCGAGGGCCTCGAGGTTGCCTTCGACGAACGCGGGCCGGAGCACCAGGTCCTCTGGCGGATAGCCCGTGACCGCCAGCTCGGGGAACACGATCACGTCCGCGCCGGCGGCGGTCGCTCGTTCGGTCCAGGCGACCATCGTCTCGACGTTCCCCTCGAGGTCACCGACGGTCAGATCGACCTGCCCGAGCGCGATGCGGGTCACGGGTCGCAAGCCTAGTCGGCGGCCGCGCGGGCTCGCGCGCACCGTCGCCCGCGCATCGGCGCGGTGCTCAATCCGCTCGGGATCGATGCCGATGCAAGGCGTCGAGCAGATCCGAAGGGGGTGCAGGGTAGCCGAGCGCGAATGGAGGAACCACCCATGAGGATCCGGGCCGAGCGAGCCGGCGGACGCGTGCCGACGACGAGAGGACGGATCGCACGGAGATGGGTGGGAACCGTGGCCTCGCTGACCCTGCTCGCCGGCACGATCGTCGCGATCTCCGCGTCGTTCTCGGCATCGAAGCACGCGAACCACCAGAAGGACCCGCAGGACGCGGCGCGTCCGAACATCCTGTTCGTCCTCACCGACGATCAGCGCTACGAAAGCCTCTGGGCGATGCCGACGGTGGAGTCGCAGCTGGCGGACCGGGGCGTCACGCTCACGAACTACTTCCTGACCGATCCCCTCTGCTGCCCGAGCCGCGCCTCGATCATGCGCGGGCAGTACCCGCACGGCACCGGTGTGTACAACAACGACAGCGGGCCGTATGGTGGCTACCCGCGGTTCCATGCGATGGGCGACGACCTGTCGAACGTCGCGACCTGGCTCCAGGACGCCGGTTACCACACCGGGATGATCGGCAAGTACTTCAACGGCTACGGCCCCGATCAGGCGTCGATCGTTCCCCCCGGGTGGGACGAGTGGAACGCGCTGGTGATCGACCACTACTACCGGTTCGCGGAGTCCGTGAACGGTACGTACACGACGTTCGATCCGAAGGTCTACCAGACCGACGTGGAGGGCCAGCAGGCGGTCGACTTCATCAGGAACACCCCTCCGGGGCAACCGCTCTTCCTGTACTGGGCGCCACACGCACCGCACGCCGCGGCCGTACCGGCTCCGCAGGACGTCGGCACGTTCTCGAACCTGCCGCCCTACCGGCCCCCGAGCTTCAACGAGGCTGACGTGAGCGACAAGCCGGCCGAGATGCAGCGGCGGCCGATCAGTGACTCGAAGGTCACGAAGAACGACCTGTTCCTCCAGCATCAGTACGAAGCGCTGCAGGACGTCGACCGGCAGGTCGGCCGGATGCTCGACGAGCTGTCCGCGACGGGCCGGCTCTCCGACACGCTGATCGTCTACACGACGGACAACGGGATCATGCTCGGCGAGCACCGGTTCTCGATGACGAAGAACCTGCCGTACGAAGAGTCGATCCGGTCGCCGTTCGTCGCGCGCTGGGATGGCGTGATCCCGGCTGGCCTGACCGACCCGCGGATCGCGCTGAACATCGACCTCGCGCCGACGTTCGCCGCGGCCGCCGGCGCGACCCCGACGAACCAGGTGGACGGCTCGGACCTGATGCCGGTGCTGACCGGCGCGCCCGACGCTTCGTGGCGGCACGACTTCCTCGTCGAACACGGGGGAGGGGCCGGCGTCGCGCCCCCCTTCTGCGAGGTGCAGAACGACGCCGGCTACGCGTACATCAACTACTTCACCGCGCACGACGAGGAGCTCTACGACCTCAACGCCGACTCGTACGAGCTCACCAACATCGCCGCGGATCCGGGCCACCACGACGCGATCGCCGCGCTGCGTGCGCGCGCGCGGCAGCTGTGTTCGCCTGAGCCCCCGGTCATGCCCGACCAGTACTCGCACCCGAACGCCCCCGTCGACGTCTCGGCGAGCGCGGCGAACGGCGTCGCGATCGTGACATGGTCGCCGCCGCCCGCGGACGGCGGGAGCCCGGTCAAGGACTACAAGATCACCTCCGACCCGGGAGGCGTGGTCGTTCGGGTCGACGGGAGCGCGACGTCCGCGAAGATCGGCGACCTGCCGACCGGGTCCTACGCGTTCAGGGTGAAGGCCGAGAACGCGTACGGCGGCGGTCCACTATCGGACCCGTCGAACGCCGTCTGGGTCGAGCCATCCGGCCCGCCGGCCGCGCCACGGGCGGTCGTGGCGACGCCCGGCGAGGGTTCGGCCATCGTGGCGTGGACGGCGCCCGACGACGGTGGCAGTCGGATCACCGGATACACGGTCACCGCGTCTCCGGATGGCGTGAGCGCGAAGGCGGACGGTTCGTCCTCCTCCGTCGCGGTACCCGGCCTGAGCGACGGCGTCTCCTACACGTTCACGGTGACCGCGACGAACGCCCTGGGCACGGGTCCCCCGTCGGATCCGTCGAACGCGGTGGTACCGGGCGTCCCCGAGGCGCCGATGGCGCCGGCCGACGTTCAGGCCTCGCCCGAGGAGTCGGCGGCGCTGGTCGGGTGGGACGCGCCGGCCGGTGACGGCGGGAGCGCGATCACGCGGTATACCGTGACGTCGTCGCCGGGAGGCATCAGCACCTCGGTCGACGCATCGGCGACCTCGGCGACGGTCGACGGGCTCGCGGACGGGACGTCGTACCGGTTCACGGTCACCGCCACGAACGGCGTCGGCACGGGCCCTGCGTCGGATCCTTCGAACCCCGTCACCCCCGGGTTGGTGAAGCCCCAGGTGTCGGGATTCAGCCCGACCTCGGCACGCGTCGGCGAGCAGGTCGGGGTGATCGGCTCGGGCCTCGCCTCGACGGCGGCGGTCACGATCGGCGGCGTCCGCGCGTCCTTCGAGGTGCTGTCGGACGACCAGGTGACGGTCACCGTTCCGGACGGCTCAGCGTCCGGTCCGATCGCGGTGGTGACGCCCGGCGGGAGCGCCCTGAGCTCGGGGGCCCTGCTGGTCCCGCCGAGCATCTCCGGCCTCGACCCGGCGAGCGGTCGCGCGGGGGACGTCTTCGCCGTGAGCGGCTCGGTGTTCGTCGACGTGAAGCAGGTGACGTTGAACCACCATCATGCACGCTTCTGGGCGGACTCGTACTGGTCGCTCCGCGTCAAGGTACCGTACGGCGCGAGCTCCGGCGTCGTCATGGTCGTCACCGGCAGCGGCAAGGCGAAGAGCAAGGCCTGGTTCACCCTCATCTCGGGCCCCGGCTACCCCGACGGCAACTCCGACGTGCCCGCAGCGCCCCTGTTGCGCATGTAGGCCTGCCTCCCGCGGCGGCCGATCCGGCGCTCATGGCCGGCCGGTCGCGAGCCGATGCATCGGCAAGGTTCGTGCTCGGACGAGATGCGGAGGAGGCCATCCGGTGGGGTTCGAACGGAACGCGGGCCGAAGGGCGCCGGTGCACGCGGCGCTGGTCGCGATGGCCGTGCTCTCCGGCTCGCTCGTCGTGATGTCGACGCCGGCGCACGGCGACGATCCGGGCCGCCCGAACATCGTGTTCGTCCTGACCGACGACCAGCGGTTCGACAGCATGTGGTCGATGCCGATCGTCAAGGAGAAGCTCGCCGACCGCGGGGTCACGCTGACGAACTACTTCCTGACGGATCCGCTCTGCTGTCCCAGCAGGTCCTCGATCCTGCGGGGCCAGTACCCGCACGGCACGGGCGTGTACGACAACGACGGGCCCTACGGCGGGTACCCTCGGTTCAACGCGATGGGGGACCAGCTGTCGACCGTCGCCACGTGGCTCCACGACGCGGGCTACCGAACGGGACTGGTCGGCAAGTACCTGAACGGGTACGGGGACGACGGGAACCCCGTCGTGCCGCCCGGATGGGACCAGTGGAACGCGCTGATCAAGACCGGGTACTACAAGTTCTCGGAGTCCGTGAACGGTACGCCGGTCAGCTACGCCCCGGACCTGTACCAGACCGACGCGTTCGGTCAGCAGGCGGTCGACTTCATCGATTCGACGCCGACGGATCAGCCGCTCTTCCTGTACTGGGCGCCACACGCGCCGCACGCGGACTCGACGCCGGCGGCGCAGGACATCGGCACGTTCTCGTGGCTGCCGAAGTACCGGCCGCCGAGCTTCAACGAGCTGGACATGACCGACAAGCCCGCGGGCATGCAGCGGATCCAGCTGAGCGGCCCGGCGATCAACAAGCTCGACGCGTTCCGACAGCGGCAGTACGAGGCGCTGCAGGACGTCGACCGGCAGGTCGGGCGCATGGTCGACGAGCTGGAGGCCACCGGCCGGCTGTCCAACACGCTGATCGTGTACACGACCGACAACGGGATCATGTACGGCGAGCACCGGCTCTCGATGATCAAGAACGTGCCGTACGAGGAGGCGATCCGGTCGCCGTTCGTCGCGCGCTGGGACAGCGTGTTCCCGGCGGGGACGACCGACGACCAGCACCTAGCGCTGAACATCGACCTGGCTCCCACGTTCGCCGACCTCGCCGGCGCGGCTCCGGCGAGCCAGATCGACGGCGTCGACCTCATGCCGGTCCTCACGGGCACCGTCACGGACGACTCGTGGCGGCACGACTTCCTGATCGAACACGGCGGCGGGGCGAGGGTCGCGCCGCCCTTCTGCGCGCTGCGGACCGACGACGGCCTGATGTACGCGGACTACTTCACGACGAACGACGAGGAGGAGCTCTACGACGTCGACGCCGACCCGTACGAGCTGACGAACGTGGCCCGGGATCCCGCGTACGCGGATCGGCTCCGCGCGCTCCGGACGCGGCTCCGAGAGCTCTGTGTCCCGCAGCCGATCATCATGCCGGACGAGTACGCGAACCCCGGCGCGCCGGTCGACGCGATCGCGGCCGCGGGCGAGGGCTCGGCGACGGTGGAGTGGTCGGTGCCGCCGGCGAACGGCGGGAGCCCGATCACCGGGTACACGGTGACGTCGTCCCCGGATGGGGTCAGTGTGGACGTCGACGGGTCGTCGACCCACGCGGTCGTCGACGGGCTGACGGACGGGGTTCCGTACACGTTCACCGTCACCGCGACGACCGCCATCGGGACGGGGCAGGCCTCGGCGCCGACGCAGCCCGTCATGCCGGGCGGTCCGGCGGTGCCGGGCGCGCCGACGGGCGTCACCGCCAGCTCCGGCGACGGATCGGCGAACATCGGCTGGTCGCCACCGGCCGACGACGGACGCAGCCCGGTCACGGGCTACACGGTCTCCTCATCGCCCGGCGGCGTGATGGGTGGACGTGGACGGCTCGACCACGCAGGCGGTCGTCGGCGGGCTGACGAACGGCGTGGAGTACACCTTCACGGTCGCGGCCACGAACGCGATCGGCACGAGCCCCGCGTCCGATCCGTCGAACCCCGTCACGCCGGCGCCGCCGGCACCAACCCTCGATGGCTTCACGCCGGGGTCGGCTCGGGTCGGGACGTCGGTGACCGTCATCGGGTCCCGCCTGTCGGCGACCCAGCAGGTGCTGTTCTCCGGCGTGCCCGCGACGTTCCAGGTCGACTCCGACACCCAGCTCGTCGCCTCGGTCCCGGATGGGGCCGTCACCGGATCGGTGCAGGTCGTGACCACCGGCGGTATCGCCACCGCGCCGGAGACGTTCGGCGTCCTGCCGAGCGTCAACGGGTTCACGCCCCAGATCGGCAAGCCGAAGAGCACGGTGGTCGTGAGCGGAACGGCATTCGTCGGCGTGACCCGGGTCGCGCTCGGCGACTTCAGCGCGGCGTTCACCGTGCAGTCCTACTCGAGCCTGTCGTTCCTCGTGCCGAAGAAGGCCATCACGGCCAAGATCACCGTGGTGACGACCGCCGGACGCGTGAGCACGAAGCAGACGTTCGAGGTCAAGAGGAAGGGGCATCACCGTCATCGCCGGCCCGACGACGGTCCGTTCCGGATCCCGGCCTACTCGGCGCCCCCGATATCGAGGTTGTAGGCCTCCCAGACCAGGTCGGCGCCGCGCTGCCGGTGCCGCACGACCAGGCCCATGAGTCGCTGGAGCTCGTCGCGGACCTCGTCGAGCCCTTCGTCGTCGATGGGCTCGGAGGTGCGGTCGAGCGCCGACCCGATCGACCCATGGATCGCGGGATGTTCCTCTTGGAGCCGACGGACCTGCCCGGCCAGGCGCGGGCTGTTCTCGAGGATCTCCTCGTACAGGCCGCCCGGCCGTTCGGTGGCCTCGATGTGCTCGTCGAACGCGGCCTGCAGGTTCGCGAGGGCCTTCGCCACGTCGCCGGCCCAGTCCGCCGGGCGGCCGCGCCCGGGCGAGGAGATCTCCGTCTCGAGGCGGACGAGCGCCTCGTGCAACTCGACCCGGCGCCGGCGTGCCGCCTCGAGCGCGGGCGTGAGGTCGTCGTCGGATGACGCCATCGCGGCACGATAGCAGGAGCGACCTTCCCCGGCCTAGCCCTTCGCGCGCGCCACCAGGTCCCTGGCCAGTCCGAACACGTCCGGCGAACCCCAGCCGGTGACCAGGTCCCACGCGTCCGTGCAGTCGTAGCGGCGGTTCGCGCCCTTCGTGACGTCGTGGAACGCCGCGAACCGCCCGGGTGTCGCGCCCAGCGCGTACAGCGCCGGCGCGACGAACCCGAGGCTGGGCACACCGTTCTTCGCGGCGTACTGAGCGATCAGCGCCGCCGATGCGGCCCAGAACGGCGCCGCGGCGCTCGTGCCCCCGACCTGGTATCCGGCGAGGTCGCCCGAGTCGTCGGTCGAGATCACGAGGAAGCCGCTGGCAGGATCGGCCGGTCCCGCGACGTCGGGGACCTGGCGCATCCCCGTCGACTCCGGCGTGTCTACGCCAGGGCCGCGCTGCCAGGTCGGGCGCGGGACGTCGTCGCTGAACCCGCCGCCGGCGCCGGCGTCGGACAGGACGTCCTGCCATCCGAACTCGCGCCCGTACGACCCGTCGGCGGTGAGGAACAACCGCGTCCCGCCGACCGCGATCACCCCGCCGCTGGACGACGGCCAGTCGACCGAGAGCCGCACGTTGGAGGCGTTCTGCCGCTGGCAGTCGTAGGCGCCGGCGTCGCCCGAGGCGACGAAGATCGATACCCCGCTCGCGACCGCGGCGTCGATCGAGCGCTGGTCGCGTGCGCGTTCGGCCTGATTCTGCGGCTGGGCGCAGAACCCCCATGAGATCGAGATCACCCGGGCGCGACCGTCGCGGACGATCGCGTCGATCACGTCGCCGATCGAGACGTCGCCGTTCGGCGCCTCGAAGTTCAGGATCTGCGCGGACGGCGCGATCCCGCGGATCACCTCGACGTCGAGGCTCGATTCGACGTCGGCCTTGGTCGTGCCCCCGGCGACATCGACGTGCTGGACGGGCGGTCCGGAGAGGCCGAACCGCCGGTCGTACGCCGCGATCTCGTCGTCCTCGAACGTCGCGAACGACACGATCGCGACCGTCTGGCCGCCGCCCGTGATGCCCGCGCGCTGGAGGGGCGCGATGTCGTACGCGCCGGCGACGACCGATGGGGTGAGGCCCATCGCCGAGATCTCGCCGAGGTGATGGAACGGGACGAGCGGCCGGTCGGACAGCCCGGCGACGGCCGTCACGTCGGGTCGCAGCGCCTCAGGGACGGCCGGGGTTCGGTCCGGAGCGTGGTACGCACCGCCAGGCACGGCCTGATCGAAGAGCGTGACGTCGAACAGCCCCTCGGCGGCCGACGCCGTTCCACGCGCGCGGACGGCGGTCCGCTGTGGGTAGGTCGCGGTGACGGTGAACCCGGCGCCCGCGAGGATGCGGCGGACGCGCTCGATCCTCGCGGAGGGGAGCCCGAACCTGCGCCCGAAAGCCGCGGCCGACAGGAACCCGTGGGGCGCCCGCTCCGACCCGAGCCGGTCGATGAAGCGCCGGAGCCCGTCTGGATCCCTGGACCGGAGGACGAGCGTGACGTCGACGGTGGCGCGCGGGTCAGTCCTGCCCAGCACACGGTCCTGGTTGCTCGAGGTCGCGGGCCCTGTGCCACCCGCGCTCAGCGCGACGACCGAGCACCCGGCGGCGGTCATGCTGACCACCAAGGCGGCAGCGAGCAGACGTGCGCGCGGGCGCGACGGCACGCTCATGGCGCCGCCGGCCACAGGAACGTGTTCACGAGCGAATCGGCCTGCTGATACGCCTCGGCCTGGGCCCCGTGGTCCGTGATGACGGCGACGGCCGCAGTGATGCCCTGGTCCGTCGCGGCCATGATCGCCACGTCGACCTGGACGCCGGGGCCCTGGGGGCTGTCCACCTGTCCGACGAACCGTGCCCCGACCCCGCCGAGGTACCCGATCGCCGGGCCGAGGATCGGCGCGGCGTCGTCGCGTTCGAGGCCCAGGATCTTCTCCCGGAGGTCGCCGAAGCGCTGCGCCATCAGCTGATCCGGCGTCGCCTCCGCGGCCGGCACGCCGGAGAACCAGACGAGGAACGGCGAACCCGGTTCGTTCGACCGCAGGACGACCGCCGTGCCGTCCTGCGAATCGACCGTCCAGAGCTTCGGGTCGAAGTCGAACTCGTAGCCCAGGTCCGCGCTCCGCCACAGCTGCTCCTCGACCAGCGCCAGCGACGTCGTCGGCGGTGCCCCGCACGGTTCGCCTCCGCTGCAGGCGGTCGGCGCCGGCCCGGGCGCCAGGGCCCGGACGACCTGGACGACCACGAGGATCAGCAAGACGAACCCTCCGATCCCGCCACCGAAGATGCCGCGCCTCCCGACGCGGCTGCGGCCGGGCATCGGCGGGACCGCGACGTGCGCCATCAGCCTTCGCCCCCGGGCCCCTCAGGTCCCGGCCCGACGGGAGCGTTCGGCGGCGACCGGTCCGGACGCGCCTTGGGCATCGCGGAGAGCGCGATCCCGCACGCGATGCAGAACGTGTGCCGGGGCGTCGGACGGCCGCAGTTCGGGCACGTGATGTCGGGCCCGATCGGGACCTCGAGCGACTCCTCGAGGAGGCCGAGATGGATCGCGCGCCTGAGCAGGATCAGGGCGACGAGGTCGAGTGGGATCAGCGCGACGAAGGCCCAGACGGGCTGGAGCTCGAGCAGAAGGGTGGAGCCGACGACCAGCAGGGCCGCGGCGGTGAGCGAGGCGACCGCCGGCCGACCGACCGCGCCGAGCGCCGCTCGATCGCGCACCGGTGCCCGGAACCGGAGCCAGAGCGCCGCCCCTGCGACGCCGACCGAACACGCCCACAGGACGGGGATCAACACCCCCTGCGAGAGCGTTCGGAAGACCCACGGCATGGCGGCGCCCACCGGACGGAGCCCCTGCGCGAACAGGTCCGAACCCTCCACGATCGCCAGTGCGCCCGCCAGACAGACGGCCGACGCCGCCGCGAACGTGACGCCGTCGAGGACGTCGTTGAACCTCCGGTACCGCAGCAGGACGAGCGGCCCCGCGAGCGCCAGGACGAGGCCGGCGACCGGGATCAGGACCCCGAGGGCCAGCACGCGCGACGAGGCCGGCGAGAGGAGCAGTTCGACGCCCGACGGTGCCAGCGCCTTCGCCACGAGCCCCAGCCCGACGCCGGCGACGGCGCCCCAGAGCATCGTGGCGGCCACCACCACGAGGGGTTCGTCCTCGTAGAGGTCCACGTCCAGGAGGTAGAGCACCATCACGAACGGCACCAGCGCCGCCGCGGCGGCCATCGCCACCGGGAACAGCCCGAGGAGCGCCAGCGCCGCGACGATCGCCGCGCCGATCCCGAGCAGGATCCGGAACGGCGCCATATCCGACCTGGGCAGGTGCGGGAACAGGGTCGAGACGAGGCGCGGGACCCGGACCGGCTCATGCGGGGCCGCGGCGAAGTGTCCGCGCCCGCCCGGGCCGGCGAGCCCGCCCTCGGTCAGCCGCGCTCCACACCGCACGCAATAGGTCCCCTCGGGGACCTCCTCCCCGCACCGTGGGCACCGCACGCGGCGGAGCTTACCGAGCGGACGGGAGTGGCGTGAGTATCTCGGCCGGCTCGGCCCGTTCGACCCCGCTTGCGCCGCGCCGGCGGTCGGGTCACCATGCGGCGGCGATGGAGGTCGAACCGGCGCCGGGATCCGCGGCTGCGCGGGCCATGCGCTGGTGGGGCCGTCGCATCCTGAACGTCGCCTCGCTGTCGCCGCGGCCGCGTGCGCTGGCCGTCGCAGGCCTCGTGACCTGCGGATCCGCGGGCGCCCTGATCGTTGCCGTCGGCGCGAAGTGGACGTTCCCGTTCGGAACCGACCCGACGCTCTCCGGCCGATCGCTGGGCAGAGTCGTCGTGCTGTTCAGCTTCGTGGGCCTCGGCGTCGCGTCGGCGCTGCTGACCGCGTCGGTCCGGGTTCGGACGGTCCTCGTCCGTCGGGGGACCTTCGTGGCGGTCGCTGCCCTCGGCGCAGGCATCAGCGCCGGGACGATCCTGTCGGTGCCGTACCTGGATGCGTTCGCCGGCTCCGACCCGATCGTCGCGCTGGGAGCGGGATGGATCGGCATGGCCGCCGCCGCAGCGCTCGCGCTCCTGCCCGATGCGGCGATCGGCCGCCGGCCGTGGATCCGGCCGGCGCTCGCCGCGGCGCCGTTCGCCCTCTCCGCGCTCGCGTACGTCGCGACGACGGGGTCTCCGCTCTCGGGTTCGGCGTTCGGGCTCGCGGCCGGCGCGCGCGTGCTCCCGCGGGACATCGTCGGACAGACGATCGAGACGGTGACGGGTGGGCTCGCGGTCGGCCTCGCGATCCTGGTCCTGTGGGGCACGATGCAGTCCTCGCGGCTGGCGCTCGGGCTCGGGCGGGGAGCGGTCGACCTGCTGCATCGGGCACCGCGGGTGGTCGGCCGCGTGTTCGCCGCCGCGGTGATCGCGAAGCTCGCCGTCCTCGCGCTCGGGTACGCGGGCGCGCTGCCCGCCGCGGTTGGCGGCGATTCGTGGGACGCGAGCCTCCACGATGGGCCCGTCGCGTGGGCGCTCGCGATCCTGTTCGCCGGCGCGGCCGTCGCCTGGCTCGCCCGCTCGCGGGCGCGAGTCCTCCGCGAGGATGATGCGTCCGCACCGGCGTGGTCGGTCGTGGTCGGGTTCACCGCGGTGTTCCTGGCCGCGACCGCGCTGTTCCTGTTCGTCCTGATGGCGCTCCTGCTCCCGAGCACGACGCCGGCGGCCCGGCTCGAGACCGCGGCGAAGAGCCTCCTCGGCTTCGGTCCCGCGCTCTGGGGGATCGTCGTCACCGTCGGGATCGCGACCGTCATCGGCGTCGTGCTCTACCGATCGGGACGGCGGAACGCGGGCGTGTTCTTCCTGCTGGCGCTCGCAGCGTGGGCGGTGCCACGGGCGCTCACGGTCGCCTGGCGGCTGGTGACCGACGACGCGTTGTTCGCGAACGTGACGCCGCTGACGATGGACACGGCGCTCACGGTCGGCATCGCCGTCCTGGGCCTGCTCTGGCTCGCGGGCCGGCAGCGCGCGGCCCCGCCCGGTATGCTGCTGTTCGTCCTGATCGTGTCGACCCTCGTGGCCGGTCCGGGCCTGCTGCTGCCGGTCTTCTGGGACGCAGGGTTCCTCTTCTACCTGTCGCTGTTGTTCCCCGTCGCCTACCAGTTCCTCTTCCGGGCGAACGAACTCAACGAACCGGGGCCCGCGCGGCAGGGCCGCGTGCTGTGGGAGGTGGGGATGTCGTGCGCGCTGCTGACGATCGCGGCGTTCCGGGCGGGGGCAGGCCTGGCTCTGCCGGGCGGCATCGACCCGGTGACGCAGCTCCTGGAGGACGCGGGGACGCTCTACCTGATGATCCCGTTCGCGGCGGTCCTGGTCGCCGCGGCGGTCACGTCGTGGCGGGCGGCTGACGTCGCGCCCGAGGGGACCGAGCCGCCTACAGCAGCGGCAGGTAGCGCTCCAGCTCGAACGGCGTGACGTACGCCTTGTACTCGTCCCACTCCTCGCGCTTGTTCCGCACGAGGTACTCGACGACGTGGTCGCCGAGCGCGTCACGGAGCAGGTCGCTGCGTTCGGCGGCTGCGATCGCCTCGAACAGGTCCTCGGGCAGCGAGTCGATCGCGGCGGCGCGCCGTTCGGTCTCGCTCATCTCGTAGATGTTCTCCGCGGCCTCGGGCGGGAGCTCGTACTCCTCCTCGATCCCCTTCAGCCCCGCGGCGAGCATCACGGCGAACGCGAGGTACGGGTTGCACGCAGGGTCCGGCGACCGGAACTCGATCCGCGTCGACTTCTCCTTCCCGGGCTTGTACATCGGCACTCGGATCAGGGCGCTGCGGTTCCGGCGTGCCCAGCACAGGTACACGGGCGCCTCGTAGCCCGGCACGAGGCGCTTGTAGGAATTCACCCACTGGTTCGTCACGAGGGTGAGCTCCTTCGCGTGGCGCAGGACCCCGGCGATGAACGCGCGCGCGGTCTTCGACAGGTGCAACTCGTCGGTCGGATCGAAGAAGGCGTTGCGGTCGCCCTCGAACAGCGACATGTGCGTGTGCATCCCGGACCCGTTCACCCCGGCAACGGGCTTCGGCATGAAGGTCGCGTAGACGCCGAACTCCTGCGCGGCCTCCTTCACCGTGAGGCGGTACGCCATGACGGAGTCGGCCATCGTGAGCGCGTCCGCGTAGCGGAGGTCGATCTCGTGCTGGGACGGCGCGACCTCGTGATGGACCGCCTCGACCGGGATGCCCATCGCCTCGAGGTACGTGACGGTTCGCTTGCGGAAGTCGGTCGCGACGTCCAGCGGCGTCTCGTCGAAGTACCCGCCGCGGTCCAGGAACTCGGTGCCGCCGGAGTCAGCGAAGTAGAAGTACTCGAGCTCCGGCCCGACGTAGAACGTGAAGCCCTGCTCGGCCGCGCGCGCGAGCTGCCGCTTCAGCACGAACCGTGGGTCGCCGTCGAACGGCTCGCCGTCGGGTTCGACCACGTCGCAGAACATCCGCGCGACGCCCTGTTCGGCCTTCCACGGGATCGGCTGGAACGTGGCCGGGTCGGGGACCGCGACCATGTCGGACTCTTGGATCCGGCTGAACCCTTCGATCGAGGAGCCGTCGAAGCCGACGCCGTCGGCGAACGCGCCCTCCAGCTCCTGCGCGGTGATCGTGATGGATTTCAGGAACCCGAGGACGTCGGTGAACCACAGCCGCATGAACCCGATCCCGCGGTCCTCGACGTGTTTGAGGACGTAGTCGGCTTCGTTCGAACGGTCCATGGTGGCTGGCGTCTCCTCCGTCTTCGTCGCGGGCTCCAGCCTAGGCAGCGCGCCGTCGGCCGCCGTTACCGGCGTGTTAATTCGAAAGGGGAGATGCGCGTTCTGCCCAGGTGGTCCTGAGCGACCGCACGGCCCCGACCACGAGACCGACGACGATGAACAGGAGGACCGCGAGGAGGACCAGGGCAGCGCCCACGGACGACGGGTTCGCCTTCGGGCCTGGGATGGCCTCGTCGAACCGGCTCGCGTCCACCCGCCACACGGTGCCGTCGACGCCGTTCGTCAACCAGACGAACCCCTGACCGGCGGTCATCGAGCCGGGGCCCGACCCCACACCGACGGGTCCGGCGATCCTCCCGTTCGTCGGATCGATGCGCCACAGGGAGCCCCGGTCGCTGTTGCCCTCGAACCGACAGCCGGTCGTGAACCACAGGGAACCTTCGCCGAACGCGAGCGTCCCCGGGTAGTTCTGGCAGTCGGACGATGTCTGGATCGTCTCGCTGATCCGGTCCGTCGCCGGGTCGACCCGGAGGATCCGGCCGGGGCGGTCGCAACAGACCCATACGGCGCCTCCGCCGACCACGACGGCGCTGACCTGGGCGTCAGCTTCGAATCGACCCGGCGAGATCCGCGTCCTGTGACCGATCGCGATCCGGTCCACGATCGCGTTCGTCGTCGGGTCGATCTTGAACAGGAAGCCGCTGTCGCCGCCCGACACCCAGACCGCTCCGGCGCCGACGGCGAGGAACGGTCCGCTCTGGTTGGAGAAGTTCCCCGTCTCGATGAGGGCGATGCGGGACCCGTCCCGCGGATCGATCCGCTCGACCGCGCCTCCGTATCCCCATCCGCTGCCGAACCCGACCGCCACGTCGTTGATGAGCAACCGGAGGACGTCATTGCCCAGCCCTTCCATCGGGCGGCCGCTGGCCGCATCGATCCGAACCGGCTCGCCGCCCGGGCCGGGAGCCGACCAGACGATCCCATCGCCGTACGCGACCGACTGTGTCGTGGCATCAGGACCACCGGCAGGGATGATCCGAAGGACATTCCCGGTCCGCGGATCGACCTGGAGCACGGCCCCGCGCCGGTTGTCCGCGACCCAGAGGCTCCCGGCTCCGACGGCCACGTCGATCGGATACCCGCCGACGCGGAACGACGTCACGATGGGCGAGCCGTGCGGTCCGGGGTTCGGGCTCGACGTGGTTGCCGGCTGCGACGCGCCCGGTCGCGTGGCGGTCACCAAGGTGGCCACCGACCACGCGAACGCCGGTGCGACGATCGCGACGGCGACCGCGATCGCTCCGACCCGTCGTCCGGCCCTGCCCCGTCCTCGCCGCGCGATGTCGTCCGTGGGCGGCTCGCCGACCGGCAGGCTATCCGCGACGCTACGCATCCGCGACCGTAGGTCAGCGTCCGGCATCGGCATCCGCCCCCTCGGTGAGGAACGTCCGCATCCGGGCGGTGGCCTGCGACGTCAACGCTCGAACGGTCCCCGGGCGCTTGCCGAGGGCGGCGGCCGTCTGTTCGACCGACTGATCCGCGTAGAAGCGAAGGACGACGACAGCGCGCTGGGCCGGTGTGAGCGATAGAAGGGCCGCGAGGAGTTCGTCGTCGAGCGGCTCGAGCGCCGGCGCCGCTGTCGTCGGAGCTGCGGACTCCCGAGAGCGCAACCGCTGTCGGCGGCGCCAGGTGAATCGCGAGGTTCGCCGCCACCCTGGTGACCCACGCGCCGGGGCGGTTCATCATCGACACGGTTCGCCAGCGTTCGTACGCCCGGGCGAACCTCTCCTGCGCCACGTCCTCGGCCTCCTCGCGGTCGCCGGTGATCAGGAACGCGGTGCGGACGACCTGGGCATACTCTTCGCGGCAGAGCCGCTCGAAGGCCTCCCGCTGCTCGTCGCGCATCCGCTCACCAGTTCCGACGCTCGAGGGCCGCCGGGCGCTTAGGCGCGCGAACCGTAGCATCCGAGCCCAGCTCCCCAGGCACCGCTACCCGCACGAGGGCCGACCGAAGGAGCAGACGCCCGGAATGGTAGGCATCCGATGCCCGAAACGGTAGCGTAGTCTGGGCCGAAATGGTAGCGTTAAGCACATGAGTCTCGCTCATGGGCGATACCGGAGGCGGATCCTGGACGATGAGCTTGACGCGCTCACCCGGGAGCTTCCGGCGGTTGCGATCGAGGGCGCGAAGGCCGTTGGCAAGACCGCGACGGCGTCGCGGCGCGTCTCTCGCGTCTATCAGTTCGATGATCCCGTGGTACGCGCGATCGCCGAGGCTGACCTCGATCGTCTGGTTTCCAGCCCCGAGCCCGTCCTGATCGACGAGTGGCAGTACGTGCCCGCGGTGTGGGATCGGGTTCGCCGCGCCGTCGATTCCGGCGCGGCTGCAGGTCGATTCCTCCTCACGGGATCCGCATCGCCGAAGGGAAGCGGGACGCACAGCGGGGGCGGTCGGGTCGTCAGCGTGCGGCTGCGCCCACTCTCACTTGCCGAACGCCTCGACGTGGCTCCGACCGTGAGCGTGGCGGGTCTGCTCACGGGCGAGCGACCGAAGGTCGACGGCGAGTCGATGGTCACCCTTGAGGACTACATCGACGAGATCCTCCGCTCCGGATTCCCCGGTATCCGCGGCTTGAGCGCGCGACCTCTGCGTGCGAAACTGGATGGCTACCTGCAGCGCGTCGTCGACCGGGATTTCCCGGAACTCGGACACGCCGTACGGAACCCCACCGCCCTCCGCCGATGGATGGCTGCCTATGCCGCGGCCACGGCGACGGTCACATCGTTTGAGAAGATCCGAGACGCGGCGACCGGGGGCGAGGATCGGAAGCCCGCGAAGACAACCGTCCAACCGTATCGTGACATCCTCGAGCGTCTGTTCATCATCGAACCGGTGCCCGCATGGAGGCCAACGCGGGGCCACATCGCGGAGCTCGCTCTTCCGCCGAAGCACCACCTCGCTGATCCCGCGCTCGCCGCACGGTTGGTGGGAGCCACCAGCCGAACGCTGCTTCAGGGTGATCCTCCAGGGCCATCGATCCCGCGCGACGGGACGTTCCTCGGCGCATTGTTCGAGTCGCTGGTCACGCTGTCGCTCCGCGTGTACGCGCAGGCAGCCGAGGCGGGCGTCCGGCACTTCCGAACGCACCGCGGCGACCACGAGACAGACGTGATCATCGAACGAGATGACGGTCGCGTCGTTGCCGTCGAAGTCAAGCTCGGCGCTGATCCCGGTGCCGATGCGGTTCGGCACCATCGGTGGCTTTCGGAACGGATCGGGGACGATCTCCTCGATGCCGTCGTGGTAACCACGGGCCGGACTGCGTACCGTCGCCCCGACGGGATCGCCGTGATTCCGGCCGCACTGCTGGGCCCGTAGCATCCTGTCTCGTGGGCACCCGCGAGCTGGCGACGCCGGAGGAACTGGGCCGCGCGCTCGCCCGTGCGCCGGACCCCGAGCTCGCGCGGGTGGCCCTCTCGCGCCTGGGCGACGACCCGCGCGCCCGCGACGCGCTCGGCCGGGCGGACGTCCTGGCCGCGGCCATCCCGCTGATCGGGTTCTCGACGGCGGCCACCGACTATCTCGTAAAGCATCCTGACGAACTCGCGGCAACCGCCGACCTCAGACCGCGATCGGCCGAGGCCTTGCAGGCCGAAGCCGGCGACGCGGTCGCGGCGTTCGGACCGCAGGAAGGACTCCGACGGTTCCGCCACCGAGCGACCTACCGGCTCGCCGCTCGCGACCTCGCGGGCGAGCCCGTCGACGACGTGATGTTCGAGCTCACCGCGATCGCCGAGGCCGCGATCCGGGCCGCGGTCGCGGCCGCCCCCGACGCCGGCGGGCTCGCCGTGATCGCGATGGGGAAGCTCGGAGGCCGCGAGCTGAACTACAGCTCCGACGTCGATGTGCTGTTCGTCCACGCCGAACCGGGCCCTGAGCAGCAGGAACGCGCGAACGCCGCGGCCGCCGCGATCATCGCGCTCCTGTCCGAGGCGACCGCGGACGGCGTCGCGCTCCGCGTCGATCCGAACCTCCGTCCGGAGGGCCGCGCCGGCCCGCTCTCCAGGAGCCTCGACGCGATGCAGGAGTACTACGCGCGTCACGCCGGGACGTGGGAGCGGCAGGCCCTGCTGAAGGCGCGCGAGATCGCGGGCGACACCGCCCTCGGGCGCGCGTTCGTCGACGCCGTCACGCCGTTCGTCTACCCGGCCGTGCTGCCGGCGAACGCGGTGGACGACGTGCGCGCGCAGAAGGCGCGCATCGAGGAGATCGTCCGCGCGCAGGGCAAGGAGGGGAGCGAACTGAAGCGCGGCCGCGGCGGGATCCGCGACGTGGAGTTCGCCGTGCAGCTGCTGCAGCTCGTGCACGGGCGCCGGCACCCGACCCTGCGGCACGCCGGAACGCTGCCGGCGCTGTCCGCGCTCGCCGAGGAGGGGTTCGTCGCGCCGGCCGACGCGGACGCGCTCGCCGATTCGTACCGGTTCTTGCGGACGCTCGAACACCGCCTGCAGATGGTGCGGGACCTGCAGACGCACGAGCTTCCCGCGAGCCGGCAGGCGCTGGCGACCCTGGCGCGGTCGATCGGGCTCCAGGGGCCCGACGAGCTGCGGGCCGAACACGCGCGGCACACCGATCGGGTCCGCAGCGTTCACGAGCGACTGTTCTACCGCCCGCTGCTGGAGGCGTTCGCGGTGTCCGAAGCGCCGCATCCGGGCGCGGACCGGGCCGACACCGAGGAGCTGCTCGCCGGCCTCGGGTTCGCGGACCCCCCGGCCGCGTACCGGGCGCTGCGGCGGATCGTGGACCCCGCGAGGCGGCTCGGCCGGGTGCTCGGGACCCTGTTCCCCGTGATCGCACCGGCGCTCGCGCAGGCCGACACGCCCGACGGGGCGCTCACGAGGTTCGAACGCGTGACCGACCGGATCCGCGACGACGATGGGACCGCGTTCGCGGACCGGCTGGCCGAACGGCCCGACGCGGCGCGCCGGCTCGCCTCGCTCCTGGCCGTCAGCTCTGCGTTCGCCGATCGGCTCGTGGCCGACCCGACGCTGGCGTCGGCGGTCCTCGAGCTTCCGCCCGCCGAACGGCCGCTGTTCGCGGGCGACCCGGAGGCGGACCTCGTGCGGGTCGCGGCGGCCAACGCGTCCGGCGAGCTCCGCGTGCCGGAGCTGGGGCGCCGCCTCACGGCCGTGGCCGACTCGGTCCTCGCCGGCGCGCTCGCGGCAGAGGTCCCCGGGATGCCGTTCGCCGTGATCGGGCTCGGCAAGCTCGGACGGGAGGAGCTGTCGTTCGCTTCGGACCTGGACGTGGTGTTCGTCTTCGACGCCGACGAACCCGACTCGCTCGCGGCAGCGTGCGCCACGGCAGAGCGTGTCATGCAGCGCGTCCGCGACTCCGGCTGGCAGATCGATCCGGACCTCCGGCCCGAGGGCCGCAGCGGGCCGGCGGCGCGATCGATCCGGTCGTTCCTCGAGTACTGGGAACGATGGGCTGAGACGTGGGAGTTCCAGGCGCTCCTCGGCGCGCGCGCGGTCGCCGGCGACGAGGCGCTCGGCCGGCGCTTCGAGGCGAACGCGCAGGACTTCGCGTACCCGCAGATCCTCCCCATCGAGCAGGTGGCCGCGATCCGGCGGATGCGCGTCCGGATGGAGGAGGAACGCGTGAAGCCCGCGGAGGCGCGGCGGTTCCATTTCAAGCTGGGCTACGGTGGGCTCGCCGACGTGCAGTTCGCGGTCGAGCTGTCGCTGATGCGGCACGGCGCCGCGCATCCGGAGGTTCGGCGGCGCAACACGTTGGAGGCGCTGGCCGCGCTCGCCGAGGCCCGCCTGCTGGAGTCGAGCGTCGCGCTGTCGCTCGGCGAGGCGTACATGTTCCTCACCGAGGTCAAGGCCGCGATGGAGCTCGAACGCCGTCTCCCCGCCGAGGCGGTGCCGCCGTCGCCCGAAGCGCAGGCGGCGCTGGCCCGTCGCCTCGGCTACGGTGAACGGCCACGCCAGCGGTTCTTGGAGGACTACCGGCGGATCACCCGGAAGGCGCGACTGGCGATGGAGCGTGTGTTCTACGAAGAGGAGGGCATGTGACCGAACCGGGGCTGCCGGAACCGGCGCCGTACGCCGGGCGTTCGCTGACCGAGCTGGTGCCGTCGGTCCTGGCGTCGCTCGGTGCGCAGGGCTTCGCGAACCCGCTCGGCATCGAGCCGCTGCGCGCGGCGTGCGTGTTCGTCGTCGACGGGCTCGGTCAGGAACAGGTCCTGGAGAACGCGGACGCGGCGCCGAACCTGGCCGAGGCCTGCCGCGTCACCGAGCCGCTGACCGTCGGCTTCCCATCGACGACCGCGGCGAGCCTGGGCTCGCTCGCGACCGGCGTCCCACCTGGCGAGCACGGGTTGGTCGGCTATACGGTGCCGCTCGACGGCTACGAGCGCCCGATGAACCTGTTGCTCTGGGAGCTCTACGGCCATGGGCCTGACGCGCCCCTCGAGGTGGAGTTCCCGCCCGAAACCTTCCAGCTGGCGCCGACCCTCTTGGAGCGATCGGCGGCGATCGGGTTCGAGGTGACGATCGTCGGGCCGCCCGAGCACGAGGGTTCGGCCCTCACGCGCGCGATCCTCCGCGGCGGCCGGTACGTCGGCGCGTCGTCGCTTCCGGAGCTCGTGGACGCGGTCGAAGCGAACCTCGTCGACGGCCGGCCCGTGTACGCGTACCACCCCGGCCTGGACTTCTTCGGACACGTGACGGGGCCCGGTTCGGCCCGCTGGCTCGACGAGCTCGAGGCGATCGACTCGACCGTGGCGACGATCGCCGACCGGCTCCCGCCGGATACGGCGCTGTTCGTCACGGGCGACCACGGGATGATCACCGTCGAGCAGGAGGATCTGATCGATCCGGCCGACGAGCCAGAGCTGGAGGCCGGGGTTCGATTCCTCGCGGGGGAAGGCCGAGCGCGGCACGTGATGGTGGTCCCGGGCGCGCAGACCGATGTGCTCACGATCTGGCGCGAGCTGCTCGGCGACCGGATGTGGGTGCTGACCCGCGACGAGGCGATCGATGCCGGCTGGTTCGGCCCCCGCGTCGCGGACGCCGTCCGTGGGCGGATCGGCGACGTGGTTGCCGCCGCCCACGCGCCGGTCGCCGTGGTCCAGCGCGACGTCGATCCGCTCCAGGCGTCCCTCGTCGGACACCACGGTTCGCTGACCGATGCCGAACGCCTGGTGCCGCTCGCGACCTGGCGTCGCGCCTGACGCGCGACCATCGCCGGGGCTCGGGCCGGGTTCCACGCAGCACCCGGACACGAAGGAGAGCCCTGAGGGAGGGGAGATGGTTCTGACCCATCCAGTGCGCCGACGCCCACGGGCTCGGCCCCTCTCCGGTGACTGCGCTGTCCGTGCGGGGAGCTGAAAAGAACCCGTCGTTCGTGCCGGGGCCAGACCCGCCGGTGCTCGCTTGCTCCGTGATCCCCTTCCTCAGGACTCTCCCGTTCCCTCCTTCGTCATCGCGTTCAGGCTTCCCAGCGGACGTCCCACACGTCGCGCCGGGTGCCGTCCGGGCTGATGAAGAGGCTCTGCCAGCGCGCCTTCCCGAGGCGCTGCCGCAGGATCGGGCAGTTGCACCCGTCGTGCGCGCGCATGACCTTCGCGAACCTCTTCTTCCGGAAGTACTTGTTCGCGCCCTGACCCTTGCATGCGTTGCACGCTCGCGATCCGTTCGGGGAGAGCCGCCACGCCGGACGGATGCCGGCAACCTGGGGAGACGCCTCCGTGCCGGCCGACGCGGTTCCCGAAAGCGTCCCGGCGAGCGCGACACCCGCGCCCGTGGCACCCACGCCTCGAAGGAAATCGCGACGCCCGATCCGGCTGCCTGTCCGCTCCTCGGAGCGGCCCCCCTGCGGCATATCAGGGAGATATCACACCGCTCGCGACGGGGTCAAGATGCATCCGGCGTAGCTGTCTCCGAGCGACTACAGGTCGTAGTAGAGGAAGAACTCGTACGGGTGCGGCCGCAGCCGTACCGCGTCGAGTTCGTGCTTCCGCTTGTACGACAGCCACGTCTCGATCACGTCGGGCGTGAACACGCCGCCCTCCAGCAGGAAGTCGTGGTCGGCCTCCAGGGCGTCGAGCACCTCCTCCAGCGAACCCGGCACCTGCTTGACCCCACGCGCCTCCTCGGGCGGCAGGTCGTACAGGTCCTTGTCGATCGGGTCCGGCGGTTCGATCTTGTTCTTCACGCCGTCGAGTCCAGCCATCAGCATCGCGCTGAACGCCAGGTACGGGTTGCACGTCGGGTCCGGCGTCCGGAACTCCAGGCGCTTCGCACCCGCGTTCTTGAAGAACACCGGGATCCGGACGCACGCCGAACGGTTCCGTTGCGAGTACACGAGATTGATCGGCGCCTCGTACCCGGGCACCAGCCGGCGGTAGGAGTTCGTCGTCGGGTTCGTGAACGCCAGCAGCGACGGCGCATGCGCGATCAGGCCACCGATGTAGTGCCGCGCCATGTCGCTGATCTGCGCGTAGCCCATCTCGTCGAAGAAGAGGTTCTCGCCGCCCGACCACAGGCTCTGGTGGGTGTGCATGCCCGAGCCGTTGTCGCCGAACAGCGGCTTCGGCATGAACGTCACCGTCTTCTCGTGCTGGCGGGCCGTCTGCTTGATGACGTACTTGTACTTCATCACGTTGTCCGCGGTCGCGAGCAAGGTGCCGTACCGGATGTCGATCTCGGCCTGACCGGCGGTGCCGACCTCGTGGTGGTGCACCTCGACCTGGATCCCGACCTTCTGCAGGTTCAGGACCATCTCGGTCCGGAGGTCCTGGTACTGGTCCATCGGCGGGAGCGGGAAATACCCCTCTTTGTGGCGGGGCCGGTACCCGAGGTTCTTCCCTCCGTCTTCGGCGCCCGAGTTCCAGATGCCTGCGCTCGCGTCGATCATGTAGTAGCCCTCGTGCGCGTTCTGGTCGAACCGGATCGAGTCGAAGATGTAGAACTCGCATTCCGGGCCCCAGAACGAGGTCTCCGCGATCCCGGTCTGGTGCAGGTACAGCTCGGCCTTCCGCGCGATGAACCGCGGGTCGCGCGAGTACGACTCGCCGGTAACCGGATCCTTCACGAAGCAGTTGATCACGATCGTCGGCACCGCGAGGAACGGATCGATGTACGCGCCCGACGGGTCCAGCGTCAGGAGCATGTCCGACTCCTGGATCTCCTGGAACCCGCGGATCGAGGAGCCGTCGAACCCGAACCCGTCGGCGAACGCGTCGTCGGTCAGCTCGCCGATCGGCACGGAGAAGTGCTGCATCAGTCCGGGCAGGTCGCTGAAGCGGAGGTCGACGATCTGCGCGCCCGCGTCGGACGCGAGCTGCAGGACGTCATCGGGTGTGGTGGTGGCCATGCCGGTGCGCTCCTCTCTTCCCTTCGGTAACCAGCCCCGCACGGGCCACGCGAGGCCCGGCGAGGAACGGCATCAGGCTACCGAGCCGGTATCGCCGCGCTGTTACCCGCCGGTTAACTCTGCGTTACGGGAGGGGTCCGTCACATCGGCCGGACGTCGGAGGCCGCTGGAACGGCGCGGAGCCTTCGGTTCAGGGTTCGGGAGGCGGCGGGGGCACGGCACGGTAGCCGACGCCACGGATCGTGTCGATCAGGTGTTCGTGCTCGGGTCCGAGCTTCGCGCGCAGGCGTCGCACGTGCACGTCGACCGTCCGCGTGCCCCCGTAGAAGTCGTACCCCCAGACCTCGTGCAGGAGCGCCGCGCGCGTGTGGACCCTGGTCTGGTTCGCCACGAGGTAGCGGAGGAGTTCGAACTCCTTGTAGGTGAGGTCCAGGACCCGGCCGGCGACGACGACCTGGTACGTCTCGGTGTTGAGTGACAGCGGGCCCAGGCGCAGGACGGCTTCGCCGCGCTCACCGGACCTGGCGGTGAGGATGGCGATCCGCAGCCGCAGCTCCTCCGGCGACGTGGCGAGCGACACGACGTCGTCGAGGACCTCGTGCCACGGGAGGCGCCCGAGGTCCGCGGCCGCCAGCACGCCCACGACGGGCGCGACCCGTCGTATCTCCGAGCTCGCGAACAGGACGCGGAACGCGCGCTCGGGCTCGAGGGCGCAATCGGCGAAGACCAGCGACGGCGAGAGATCGCGGAGCAGGGCGACCGGCGTTGGGCCGAACGGTTCTACCTTCACGTCTTGGCCCAGGGACTCGACGGCTGGGAGGACCTCGGCCGGCGATCGATCGGTGAGGAACACGATCCTGGCCACCGTCCGGCGAGGCTAGCAGGTCGATCGCGGGGCGCCGACACGGCCGTCAGGCGGGTGGGTACGCTTAGGTCCGCCATGGGGGAGGAACCGTGAGGATCCGGCTGTTCGCGTCGCTCCGGGAGCTCGCCGGCGCGTCCATGGTCGAGGTCGACGCCGCCGACGTGGCGGGCGTGCTCGCGGCGCTGTCGGAGCGGCTCGGGCCGCGGTTCGACGCGATCATGGCCGCCGGCTCGGTCGTGGTGAACGGCGAGCCCGTCGACGCCGAGCACACGCTGGTGGCCGCCGACGAGGTGGCGCTGCTGCCGCCCGTGTCGGGGGGACGCTGAGCGTGGACATCGGGATCGGCCTGCCCAACCAGGTCCCCGGCGCCGACGGTCGCGCGCTCGTCGCCTTCGCGCGGCGGGCTGACGCGCTCGGCTTCTCGACGCTGACGACGATCGGTCGCGTCGCGTATCCCGGCCACGACGACCTGACGACGCTCGCAGCCGCCGCCGGTGCGACGGAGCGGATCGGACTGATGACGAACATCCTGCTGGCGCCGACCCACGACCCCGTGCTGCTCGCGAAGCAGGCCGCGAGCGTCGACCTCCTCTCCGGCGGCCGGTTCACGCTCGGCATCGCGGTGGGCGCGCGGCCCGACGACTACGAAGCCGTGGGACGGTCGTTCGTGGACCGCGGGCGCCGCCTGGACGCGGCGATCGAGACGATGCAGGCGATCTGGCGGGGCGAAGCGATCCCCGGCGCCGACCGTCCGATCGTCCCGCCCATGCGCGAGGGCGGCATCCCCCTCGTGTTCGGCGGATCGAACGACCGAACGATGGACCGGGTCGTCCGCCATGGCGTCGGGTGGACCTCCGGAGGCGGCGGTTCCGCGAGGGCCGCACCGTTCGTCGAACGGCTCCGCGGGGCGTGGGGAGCGGCCGGTCGCGATGGCGACCCGCGCATCACCGGGCTGGCGTACTTCGCCCTCGGCGACGACGCCGAAGGCGGCCTGGCGAACCTCCGCGACTACTACGCGTTCGCCGGCGCCTACGCGGAAGCGATCGCGTCGTCGGCGCTCACGACGCCGGACGCGATCCGCGAGGGGATCGAGGCGTACGACAGGTCGGGGTTCGACGAACTGGTCCTGGTCGCGACGATCGCCGAACCCGAACAGGCCGACCGGCTGGCGAGCGTCACGACCGGGTGAGACCGGTCAGCGCTGGGTGACGGGTTCGTCCTCCAGGGCCGTCAGGTCGACGGCGTCGCCGTTCTGCGCCGCTGCCGCCTCGGGCGCCTGGATGCCGCACTCGATCTTGCCGGTCCCGGACCAGCGCCCGGCGCGTTCGTCCTCGCCGGGGAAGATCACGCGCGTGCAGGGCGCGCAGCCGATCGACGCGAACCCGAGGTCGTAGAGGGGGTTGTGCGGGATCTCGTTCTCCCTGAGGTACGCCCACACGTCTCGCTGCGTCCAGTTCGCGATCGGGTTCACCCGGATGATCGGATGGCCGGGCGAGACCTCGTAGCACGTCACGAGCGGGCTCTTCGCCCGCGTCCACGCGGAGTCGCGACGCATGCTCGTGCCCCACGCGTCGAAGTCGCGCAGCGCGACGTTGAACGGATCGACCTTGTTCAGCCTGCAGCAGAGGTCGGGGTCGCGTTCGTACAGCCGCGGGCCGAACGCCTCCGACTGCTGATCCACGGTGTACTCACCGGTCACGTCGACCACGTTCAGGTCGTACAGCTCGGTCAGGCGCGCCTTGAACGCGAGCGTCTCTGCGAAGTGGAACCCGGTCTCGAGGAACAGGATCGGGACGTCGCGGCGCATCCGGGTCGCCATGTGGATCAGCGCCGTGCCCTCGCGCTGGAACGCCGAGGCGATCGCGATGCGCTCGATGCCCGAGTCGTCGAACAGCCACGCGAGGATGTCCTGTGGCGCCGCGTCCTCGAACCGCGCGTTCAGCTCCTGCAGTTCGTCGTCTGGGATGAGGGGTTGCATCGAACTCCTCGGGCGATCGGGGGGTCCGGCGAGTATACGCAGGGGCCGCGCGAGCCATGTGGCCTGCCAGGCCGGGCGGCCCCGCCACGCGGTTCCGTATGCTGAGGGCCCGGTAGCCCGCACCCGAGTACGACGAGGAGCCCTGATGACGCACGAGACGATCGAGCCGCACGGTGGAACCCTGATCGACCTGCTCGCCCCGCAGGCGGAGTCCGAACGCCTGGTGGAGGAGGCGGCCGCGCTGCCCCAGGTCCTGGTCAACCACCGCGAGCTGGCCGACCTCGAGATGCTCACGAACGGCGCGCTGTCCCCCTTGACGGGGTTCCAGGGCGAGCGCGACTACCACTCGATCCTGGAGACGATGCATCTGACGAACGGCCTCGCCTGGACGATCCCGGTGACGCTCTCGGTGTCGGACGACGAGGCGCAGATGGTCAGGCAGGCTGACCGTCTGGCGTTGCTCTCGCACCACGGCGGCGACCCGCTCGCGATCCTGGAGGTCTCCGAGGTGTTCGCGCGCGACCGGGCGAAGGAAGCGAAGGCGGTGTTCGGCACCGAGGACCTCGAACATCCCGGCGTGAGGGCGCTGCACGACGCGGGTGACCACTGCCTGGCCGGCGAGCTCCGGGTGATCCGGCTCCCCCAGCACCACGATTTCCTGCGGTACCGGCTCACCCCGGCCGAGACGCGGGCCGAGTTCGCGCGACGTGGCTGGAAGCGCGTCGTCGGCTTCCAGACGCGCAACCCGATCCACCGGGCGCACGAGTACATCCAGAAGTGCGCGCTGGAGATCGTCGACGGCCTCCTGGTCCACCCGCTGATGGGCGCGACGAAGGGCGACGACGTTCCCGCAGACGTCCGGATGCGCTGCTACGAGGCGCTGTTCGAGGACTACTACCCGAAGGACCGCGCGATGATCTCGGTGTTCCCGGCCGCGATGCGCTACGCCGGCCCGAAGGAAGCGATCTGGCACGCGATCGCGCGGAAGAACTACGGGTGCACGCACTTCATCGTGGGCCGCGACCATGCCGGGGTGGGTTCGTACTACGGGACCTACGACGCGCAACGGATCTTCGAGGAGTTCGAACCCGGAGAACTCGGGATCACGCCGCTGATGTTCGAGCACTCGTTCTGGTGCAACCGCTGCGAGGGGATGGGCTCGCCGAAGACGTGCCCACACGGCGAGTCAGATCGGGTCTCGCTGTCCGGGACGAAGGTCCGCGAGATGCTCCGATCCGGCGAGAAGCCGCCCCAGGAGTTCAGCCGGCCGGAGGTCGCGCAGATCCTGATCGACGCGATGGCGACCGACCCGGCCGAGCGGGACGTCGACCCGCGCGGGCTGGCATCGCCGAGGAACGGCGAGAAGTAGGGCTCCCTGCCGCGTCCGGCGGCGCGTCTACGTCGCCCTCGCGCGGAGCGCGCCCAGGTCCAGCACCGTCAGGCCGCGGCGGCGGGTCTCGATCCAACCGCGTTCGCGGAACAGTCGTAGCGCGCGGCTGACCGCCTCGCGGGACGCGCCGACCCAGCTGGCGAGCTCCTCCTGGGACAGCGCGAGGTCGATCCGCACCGCTCCGCCCTCGGTCGATTCGCCGTGTTCCTCGGCCAGCTCGGCGAGCCGTGCGGCGACGCGCCCGGTGGTGTCCATCGACCCGAACTCGGCGCGCTTGCGGTCGGCGTCCCGTAGCCGCTCCGTGATCACCTCCAGCACGGCGAAGGCCGCCTCCGGATGCGTCCGTAGGAACAGGCGGAACGAGCTCGCCGGGATCACGAGCGCCTCGACGGCCTCGAACGCCGAGACCGTGGCCGAGTGGGGGCGGCCGTCGATCGCCGAGAGCTCGCCGACCAGGTCTCCCGGTCGGCGGACCGCGAGGAGGGACTCGTGCCCGTCGGCCGACGTCGAGCAGGCGCGAACGTGCCCCTCGACGATCAGCATGACCTGGCCGGATACCTGGCCTTCGACCAGGGTCGTCCCTCCGGCGCGGAGCCGGATCTTCCGTCCGGTCGAGAGGAGCTCCAGCCGGTCGGAGTGGTTGAGCCGCTCGAGGAATGGGAGGGCGGGACCTTCGGGAGCTTCGACCTCGACGACGCGCACTTCGTAGCACCTCCCGCCCGAACGCCCGGGAAGGCTCACGGTTCGTTCCCGACCGCCGGAGTGTAGCCGCCGGGAACGTCGCGGGCGAACCCGACCGATCTGTGGCAGATGACCGCTCCGCCGGTGACGACGGCCGCAGAGCCGAACAGGCCGCCGCGCCACGATCCCGTCCATCGATGCGAGAGAGGAGGTGGTTGGAGCAGGAGCACGAACTGCCGCCGGCGCCCTGCCGGAGGTTCGCAGCGCCGAGTCGGTGCTCGTCGATCCCGACGCATCGCTCGGTCACCGCAAGAAGGAGGAGGGTCATGCATCTGAGTTCGGTTCGAGGAAAGCGGATCCTCGTGGTCGCAGTGACCACGCTGATCGCGGTGAGCGGCGTCGCACTCAACGCATCCGCGAAGCGCGTCCACCCGGGGCCGGGACCCTGGGTGTCGACCGACGCGGAGGTCATCGGCTACGGCCATCAGCAGGGACCGGCTCGCCACGATCTGTTCGGGATCTTCGCTCAGGGGAGCGGGAACAGCGCGACCGGCACCGCGTCGGTCTGGGCCGGATCCCCCCAGCGATGGGTCACGGGGAAGGTCACGTGCGTGGAGACCACGGGCAACGACTCGATCGTGACGATCCAGGTCAAGATCAAGGGCGTGCTGCAGTACGAAGTCGCCGAGGTCGTCGACAACAGCAACCCGAGCGGTACCGACGCCCCGGACGAACTGCGCTTCTCGTACGACCCGTTCATCGACCCGACCGACACCCCGGGCTGCTACACGCCCGAGCTGGCGCCGATCGCGTTGAAGAGCGGCGATGTCCGGATCGACGGGCCGGCATCCTGACCGATCACGGGAGCCACGCGGTGTCCCCGAGCTCGGTGACCCGCGTGGCTCCTCCGTCGTGCGGTCGAGGCCACGGCCCGCCCACGTCCGACCGCGCTGCGAGGATCGCGCCCGCCGGCAGCGGCGACGGCCGGCGGGCGCGCTTCATCCGGCCGATCCGCTCCGGTCGACCAACTGTGCCGAACGACCGGTCCGGCTGTGGCACCGACCGCAGACCATGGGCGCCTCTCCGGCGAGCATCGGGAGAACGGACCGGTTCCGGACCGATCCACCGGAGAGGGAGGGGCAGATGGCTACAGGAAGGACCGGTTTGGCCGCGCGGATCGCGGCGCAGGCGGTCGTCCTGATCGCGCTGCTGGTCGCGATCACGGCGACGTCGGCGTGGGCGGACGTCACCCAGCGCGCGCGCCTGAAGGACAGCCCAGCCTACGGGCCCGGTGGAACGCTCGTTCTGCTGCGTGGCTCGAGGTTCGTCCCGAACGCGCCTGTGGCGATCTCGTTCGTCGACTCGAACGGGACGCAGGCGCTCGGGACCGCGGAGGCGGACGCGACCGGGAAGTTCGCGTACTGGGCGTGCATCCCGATGAACGGGACCGTCGGCATGGACACGATCCTGGCCGAGTCGCCGAGGGATATGGCTGTCGGAAAGGCGAAGTTCAGGGTGTTGTCGACCGAGCCGGTGCTCGCGGGCGGTGCAGGGAACACCGCCGGCCCTGCGGGCGCGGCGCCGGACAGCGTCTGCGTGTGATGGCGAACGCGAGGGCGATCCGAGCGAACGAGCCTCGTGCGGACGGGCGCTCGTTCGCTCGCGTACGAAAGGTCACGATTGCCCCGCGAGGCGTGCCCGGTCATACTCCACGCCAGCCCGCGCGTCTGCCTAGGAAGGTACCCAGATGACGCGCTCCTCACAGATCGTGACCGCCGAGGATCAGGGCACGCGTGTCCGGACGTTCCTCATCGGCGATATCCGTGGGTACTCCACCTTCACGCGTGAGCGGGGGCACGCGGACGCGTCCCGGCTGGCTGCCAGATTCGTGGATCTGGGCACCGATGCGGTGGAGGCCGCCGGAGGCCGGGTCGTGGAGGTCCGCGGCGACGAGATCCTTGCCGTCTTCGACTCGCCGCTCACGGCGGTCCGGGCAGGGGTGGAGCTGCAGCTCGCGTGTGCGGAGGAGAGCGCGGAGGATCCCTCCCTTCCGGTGCCGGCCGGCGTGGGGATCGCGTTCGGCGAGTCCGTGCGCCGCGGCGAGCAGTACCACGGCGCCTCGCTGAACCTGGCGGCTCGCCTGTGTGCCATGGCCCAAGCGGGAGAGGTGCTGGTGACCGCCGCCGTGGCCGAGGTGATCGGCGAGGACGGCGGCCTGGAGGTGGATCCCAGAGGGCCGGCCGCGTTCAAGGGCTTCGATGTTCCGGTCGAGGTGGTGGCGGTCTCGGGCGGCTACCCGATGGTGGTGCGCCCAGCCCCGTCGTCGCCGGAGGCGGAGCCCCTGCCGCCGGAGCTCGACGCGTTCACCCCGATGGTCGGACGGGACCGCGAGTTCCACTGGCTCAAGGGCACATGGCGGCAAGCCCACCGAGGCCGGGGCCGGCTGGTGTTCGTGTCCGGGCCGGCAGGCGTGGGAAAGACCCGCCTGGCCGCGGAGCTGGCCGCGTGGATCTCCCAGCGGGGGAGCGGGAGGGTCCTGTACGCCGGCGCGGGAGGCGCCGGGGTTGCGAACGCCCTCGGCGCGCTGCGCGAGGCGCGCGATGCGACCTGGCCGACCCTCGTCGTGCTGGACGACCTCGAAGCGATCGGTGACGCGATCTCCAACGAGCTCGCCTCGCTGGCCGACCGCATCGACCGGCTCCCGGTGCTCGTCGTCGGGCTGGTCCGCGATCCGGCGGCGTTCGCGTGGCTCTCGGCGTTCGTCGAACTGGACGTCGTGCGCGGCGACACCCACCGTGAGCTCGGCCCGCTGGGTCCGGATGCGGTCGTGGAGATCGCGCGCGTGTACCTGGGCGAGGACGCACCGGACGTGCCGGCCGACGCGATGCTGAAGGCCTCGGGCGGGTCACCCGGGAAGCTCCACGAGCTGGTGAGCGACTGGGCCCGGGACGAGGCGAGCCGTCGGATGGCGGCGGCCGAGGAGTGGCTCGCGGCCGAACGAGGCGAGGTCCGCCGTGCGCAGCTCGACTTCGCGAACAACGCGATCGGCCTGAAGCTCGGCCGCCTATACGAGGTCGACGCGCGCGCGGTGCGCGAGGTCGAGACGTGCCCGTACCAGGGCCTGGCGAGCTTCGAGGAGGACGACGCGCCGTTCTTCTTCGGGCGGGAACGCTTGGTCGGCGAGCTCGCGGCGCGGCTGGTCGGCGCCGGTCTGCTCGGCGTCGTGGGTCCGAGCGGGAGCGGCAAATCCTCGGTCGTCTCAGCCGGGCTGCTCCCGTCGTTGGCCGCCGGACTCCTGCCCGGGAGCGAGCGGTGGCGCCACGTGACGATGCGCCCGGGCGAGCATCCCATCGCAGCGCTCGGGTCGGCGCTGGGCTCTCCGGATGGCGACGGGCTGGCGGCCGCGGTCGCTGCGGGGAGCGCCAACGAGCGGGTAGTCATCCTGGTTGACCAATTCGAGGAGTTGTTCACCACATGTAAAGACGAAGCCGAACGCGCCGCGTTCGTGGATTCGTTGACCGGCGTGGCCGCGGCGGCGCCGGACCGCGTCGGGATCGTGATCGCGATCCGCGGCGACTTCTACGGCCACTGCGGCGGGTATCCGGCGCTCGCGGAGCTGCTGGGTTCGAACCAGGTCCTGCTCGGGCCGATGACGCGCGACGAGCTCCGCCGGGCGATCGAGCTCCCCGCGCGCCGGGCGGGCCTGCGCGTGGAGTCAGGACTGACCGACGCGCTGGTGGGCGAGGTCGCCGACGAACCCGGCGGCCTCCCGTTGCTGTCGACCGCGCTCGTGGAGCTATGGCAGGCGCGCGACAACGGGTGGCTACGTCTGGAGGCGCACGAGCGCACTGGCGGCGTCCGTGGAGCGGTGGCGCGCCTCGCGGAAGCGGCCTACGGATCGTTGTCCGAGGGGGAGCAGGGGGCGGCGAAGTCCATCCTGCTGCGCCTCGCCGGCCAAGGCGACGAGGAAGGCGTCGTCCGTCGGCGCGCGCCGGTGTCGGAGTTCGACCTCGACCGCGACTCGGCCGCGGAGCGCGCGATGACGGTGCTCGTGGCCGACCGGCTGTTGACGGTCGATGAGGGGCAGATTGAGGTGGCCCACGAGGCGCTGCTGCGCGAATGGCCACGCCTGCGCACGTGGCTCGAGGAGGACGCCGAGGGACGGGCGGTGCAGCGGAACCTGATCGCCGCTGCGCGGCAGTGGGACCGGGGCGGGCGCGAGGAGAGCGAGCTGTACCGGGGGACCAGGCTGGCGGCCGCGCTCGACTTCTCTTCGACGCATGACCGTGAACTGAACGAACTGGAGCGGACGTTCGTTGCTGGGAGCCGCGAGGCGAGCGAGCGAGAGACGAAGCGGATCAAGAGGACGAACCGCCGCCTCCGGGGACTCCTGGTGGGCGTCGCGATCTTCCTGGTCGTCGCCGTCGTCGCCGGGTCGCTCGCGTTCGTCAAGCAGGGCCAGGCGAACCGCGCGGCGGCGGCGGAGAAGCACGCCGCCACCGTCGCGCTGTCGCAGAGCCTCGGCGCCGAGTCGATATCGCACCCTCGGTTGGACACGGCGATGCTCCTCGCGGCCGAAGGGATCCGACTCGATGACTCCAGACAGACCGAAGGAGATCTCCTCACGACGATCCTGCGGAGCCCGTCGGCGATCGCTGCGTTCCGTGTGGGAACGCTGGGTGCGTCACCCACGACCACGGCGGTCAGTCCCGACGGCCGCATGCTCGCCGTGATCAACAGCGACGGCCGGCTCTGGTTCTACGACATATCGACTCACCGACCGATCGGCGGGCCGGTCTTGAACGTTGGTGCTTACTCGACGCTGACAGCGCAATTCACCCCTGATGGTTCGGAGCTCGCGGTCGTGCGCGGATCGGGCGCCCAGATGATCGACGTTCGGACGCGCGCGATCGTACGCAGGATGAAGGCGCCTGAGAAGTACGGCGGTATCCAAGGCCTCACGCTCTCTCCCGACGGACGGTATGCATACGCGCAGGCGACGGCCTACGAAGAGCACTGGGATACATCGACCGGCCGAGCGCTCCCCGCTGTGGTCATCAGCGGCGACGCATCGGTCCCAGCCCTCGATAGTCCCGCCGTCGCTGCGCGTTCCGGTGGGCTCGTTTCGCTCACGTCCGCGAACGGCGGGCAGATCGAGGTTCGGAACGCCGCGACGCTGGCGGTGGAACGGTCGTTCCACGTGCCGCTCGTACCGGATGCGTTCTTCTACTCGATCGCGGTATCTCCGGACGGCAGCACAGCGGCATACACAACCAATCAGGGCGGCGATAGCTCGCTCCGCTTCGTGGATCTGCGGACGGGCGTCGTGCGGACCGAATCTGGGGGCGATGGCGGCGGCTCGATCGCTTTCTCGCCTGACGACAAGACCGCCGTTGGCACGACCGCCGACGGGAGGATCCTCGTGTGGGATGTCGCTTCAGCCACGGTCGAGAAGACCTTTTCGGGTCACTCCGGGGAGATCACATCGATCTCGATCGGCGCTCAGGGAAGGACGCTCTATTCGACGGGGGCCGACGGCAACGCGATCGCTTGGGACCTCTCGGGCAGCGCGGGGTTCGGCCGCCCCTTCACGGCTGGTCTCGGCTCGTGGACCATCAACGGCCAGCATGTGTATCCGTACTTCTCCTCGTCTCCCGACGGCCGTCGGATCGCCGTCACCGAGGCGCTGCAACATGATCCGGCGAAGCAGTTCAGCTCGGGTGGTGCGGTCAACATCGTGGATCTCGCTTCGGGTCGTCCCATCCTCACCTTCAAAGTGGCGGGCCGTGTGCCGGGAGTGGCGTCCATCAGCTACGCGGAGTTCTCGCCCGACGGGACCGCGGTGCTCGTCAGCCCGGGACCGATGAGCAAGGGAGATCTCAGTCTCTGGCGACTCCATGGAGGCACCGCGAGCCTCGCTCGCACATTCTCAGGACTTACGGCCACGCTGGACACGTCGGCGGGCTACATCAACGCACCGTGGGCGACGTTCAGCCACGACGGGAGATGGATCGTGGGCGTCGACGCGACGCTCGACGGGTCCAACCACATCATCGAATGGGATGCGGCAACCGGTGCCCAGCGTGCCAAGCCTCTCGTCCTACGTTGGAAGGTCGAGTCGAGCGCCCAGGGGAACGTCGCATTCAGTCCCGACGGGTCGCTCATCGCTTCCGCCGCCCAGGCAGATCGGATCGCCCTCATCGACTCGGCGACGCTGAAGGTCGTTCGGACGTTCGGGGTCGACCCGCTCGGCATCGGCTACGTGGCGTTCTCGCCAAGTGGCGACATCCTCGCGTCGGGCGATGCGGCGGGGGTCGTCAGGCTCTGGAACGTGAGGACTGGCAGGCAGATCGGCGCGGGAGTGCAGACGGCGAGCGCCGGGATAGAGAGTCTTTCGTTCGATCCAACCGGCCGCGAACTGCTATCGACAGCGCCCAATACGATCAACCTCTGGTCGGTTCCGGATCTCCAGCAGATCGGCACGGACCTGCCGGGGACGCCCGGCGCCTATGGGGCTGCCGCGTTCACCGGCCACGGGTCCACCACCTCGATCGTCGCCGTCTACGGGTTCGGATCAGCGATCGTCTGGCCGGCAACGGTGGGTTCCTGGGTGGATCGCGCGTGTTCGGTCGCTGGTCGCAACCTATCCCGAGCTGAATGGAACCTCTACGTCGGCTCCGACCGCCCGTACGAGAAGGGGTGTCCGAGCCCGTGAACGCTCGGCCGACCTCCTCCATTTCAGATCACCACGGACCTGCGCGGCCGCGACCGTGAAGGACTGGGATTGAGTGAGGTTTCGGAGTCTCGGCAGGCCGGTGGGACCACCACCGAGTTCCTGGCGTTCCTCATCGCGGACGTCCGCGGATATTCCACGTTCACCCGCGAGCACGGCGACGCCGGGGCGGCGAAGCTGACCCAGCGGTTCGCGGACCTCGCGGGCGACTCGGTCGAAGCGCGCGGCGGTAGGGTGGTCGAACTCCGCGGCGACGAGGCACTCGCCGTCTTCGCCTCGACCGCCCAGGCTGTGCGCGCTGCCGTCGAGTTCCAGCTCGCGTGCGCCGAGGAGACCGCCGAGGATCCGGACCTTCCCATCCCCGTGGGCGTCGGGATCGACGCCGGCGAGGCGGTCCAGGTCGAAGACGGCTATCGGGGGACCGCGATCGACCTTGCGGCGCGCCTGTGTTCGAAGGCCACCGCCGGTGAGGTCCTGCTGACCCGCGGGGCCGCCGCCGCCTGCCGTGACCTCGACGGGATCGCGTTCGCCGACGGGGGCACCTTCGAGCTGAAAGGGTTCGCCGATCCCGTCGACGTGGTCATCGCGTCGCCCGAGGTGCCGGCCGTCGCGCTCGTGGTCTCACCCACCAGTGCGAAGGAGGTGCTGCCGATCGAGCTCGACGCGCTCACGCCGCTCGTCGGCCGGGGCCGGGAGCTTCACTGGCTCAGGGGTACGTGGCGGCAGGCACGGCGGGGTGAGGGCCGCATCGTGCTGATCTCCGGGCCGGCGGGCATCGGCAAGACGCGCCTGGCGGCCGAACTCGCCGCCGAAATCGCCGCGCGAGTATCGGGCCGCATCCACTACGCCGGTTCCGGCGGGGCGGCCGCGGCCGAGGCGCTCCGGGTCCTGCACGAAGCCGCGGAGACGACCGAGCCAACGTTCGTCGTCCTCGACGACCTCGACGCGCTCGGTGACGCCGTGCTGAACCAGCTCGCTGTCACCGGATCGCGGGTCGCCGCCCGGCCCGTCTTGGTCGCGATGCTCGCGCGCGAGCCGGCATCGCTCGCGGCGCTCTCGACGCTGATCGAAAGCGAAGACGCTGCCGGCGACCGGCACCGGGCGCTGGGGCCGCTGGTAGCCGATGCGGTCACGGCGATCGCGCGCAGCTACATCGAGGACCCTTCGGACGTCCCCGTCGACGCGATGGTGAGGGCGTCCGGCGGACTGCCCGGCACGCTCCACGAACTGGTCGCGACGTGGGCCCAGGACGAGGCGAACCGGAGGGTCGCCGCCGCCGCGGAGTGGCTGGCCGCTGGCCGCGGAGAGCTCCGCAGGGCCGAGCTTCGGCTGGCGAACAACGCGATCGGGCTGAAGCTCGGCCGCCTCTACTCTGTCGACGCCGGGCCCGCGGCACCGGCGACGGGATGTCCGTACCGAGGGCTGGCCAGCTTCGATCGCGACGACGCCGCGCTGTTCTTCGGGCGCGAACGCCTCGTTGGCGAGGTCGCCGCGCGACTGGTCGGCGCCGGGATGCTCGGCGTGATCGGACCCAGCGGGAGTGGCAAGTCATCCCTCGTTGCGGCCGGCCTGCTGCCCTCGCTCGCCGCGGGGCTCCTCCCCGGAAGCAGGAAGTGGCGCCTCGTCGAGATGCGGCCGGGGCCCGATCCGATGGCCGCACTGAAATCGGTGCTCGCGGCGCGCGACGGTGACTCCGACGCGCTCCAGCGCGCGATAGACGACGCCGGTCGCGACGGCCGGCTGATCCTCCTGGTCGATCAGTTCGAAGAGGTGTTCACCGCGTGCGACGACGAGGACCTCCGTGCCGCCTTCATCGCGGCGATCGCGAGCGCGGCGGCCGACAGCGATCGGTTCGGCGCGGTCTCTTGTATCCGCGCCGACTTCGTCGGACGGTGCTCGGAGTTCCCCGAGCTCGCGGAGCTCCTCGGTTCGAACCAGGTCCTGGTCGGTCCGATGAGCGAACAGGAGCTCCGCCGGGCGATCGAGCTGCCCGCGCGCCGAGCCGGGCTGCGAGTGGAGTCGGGCCTCGCCGACGCGTTGGTGGCGGAGGTTTCCGACGAACCCGGCGCGCTCCCGCTGCTCTCCACGGCGCTGGTCGAGCTGTGGCACGCCCGCACCAACGAGTGGCTCCGGCTTCGGACCCACGAGGCCACCGGCGGCGTCCGTGGCGCGGTGACCAGGCTGGCGGAGTCCGCCTACGGATCGCTATCGCCGGACGAGCAGGACGCGACGAAGGCGATCATGCTGCGGCTGGCCGGCCAGGGTGAGGACGAGGCCGCGGTACGCAGGCGCGCGCCGCTGACGGAGTTCGACCTCGAACAGGATGCTGCCGTCGACCGGGCGATGACGGTGCTGGTGGCCGACCGGCTACTGACCGTCGACGAGGGCCAGGTCGAGGTCGCCCATGAGGCGCTGTTCCGGGAGTGGCCGCGCCTGCGGGGATGGCTCGAACAGGACGCCGAAGGCCGGGCGGTCCAGCGCCACCTGATCTCCGCCGCGCGCCAATGGGACACGAGCGGGCGTGAGGAGGCCGAGCTCTACCGAGGGACGAGGCTCGCAGCGGCACTCGACTTCTCCTCGACCCATGGCTCGGAGCTGAACGACCTCGAACGAACGTTCATCGCCGAGAGCCGCGACGCGGGCGACCGTGACACGAAGCGGATCCGGAGGACGAACCGCCGCCTGAGGGGCCTTCTGGTCGGCGTCGCGATCTTCCTGGTGGTCGCACTGATTGCCGGCGGCGTGGCACTTGTGCAGCGAGGCGAGGCGAGGCGCTCGGCTGCCTCCGAGCGGCGGACCGCCACGACGGCACTCGCGCAGAGCGTCGGCGAGCACGGCGTCCTCATCTCCCGGCTTGACACCGGCCTGGTGCTTGCGGCCGAGGGCGTCCGGCTGGACGACTCCGTACAGACGAGGAGTGACCTGCTCGCCGCGCTGCTCCGGAGTCCGGCAGCGATCGGCGTGTTGACGATCGGAACCACCGGGACCAGGCCTGAGAGCATGGCCATCAGCCCGGACGGGAAGACCCTCGCCGTGACCAAGGGTGCCACGACGGACCGCGGGCTCGCCTTCTACGACGTGGCGTCCCGGGGCGCGGTCGGGCGAACGAACCCCGACGTCGTCACCTTCTCAGGTCAGACGATGGCGTACAGCCCGGACGGGTCCATGGTCGCGGTCCCGGTTCCGCCGGTCTTCTCGGGGAAAGCGGCGATCCTCGACGCGCACACGCACGAAGTCATCCGGAAGCTGTCGACGGACCCGAACAGCGGCTCGATGGTCGGCTTCTCCGTCGACGGCCGCGTCCTGTACGCGTGGACGGGCATGTATGGCGGGACCGTGTCCCGGTTCGACGTCGCGACCGGGAAGCTGCTCCCCAAGGTCGAGATGCCGCCGCTGGCTGCGAACCCCGCGGTCGTGACCCGGACCGGCCAGGTCGTCATCGCCGGCGGTGCTGGCATCGAGGTCAGGGCGGCGAAGTCATTGAAGCTCGAACGTTCGTTCGCGGCGCCTCTCGGGACCTCGCTCTCGGTCTCGCCCGACGGTCGGACCGCCGCGATCGGCGGCTATCCGGGTGGCGTCGTGCGCTTCGTCGACCTCCGGACGGGGAAGCAGCCCGAGCCGACCGGTGCTGGTTCGGATCAGACAGCGGGTCCGTTCACCCAGGATGGGCGCCAGATGGTCAGCGCGAGCCCCGACGGCGAGCTGACCGTGTGGGATGTGGCGTCAGGTTCGGTCGTGCAGACGCTCACTGGGCAACACGGTTTCTCCACGGCGGTCGTGATGGATCCTTCGAAGCCGATCGTGTATTCATCGAACTTCGATGGAACGGTGTTCGCGTGGGATCTCTCGGGCACGCGCGGATTCGGCCGACGCTTCGTTGCCGGAACGGGCGGGTGGGACGAACCGTTCGGCGGATACATGTATCCCTACTTCTCCGGGTCGCCCGACGGCACGAAGATCGCGGTCACCGAGGGCGGCGGTCGCGTCGTCAGCATCGTCGACGTCCGCACGACGAAGATCACGTCCTCGTTCCACATCCCGGGCGACACTTTCGTGAGTTACGCCGAATTCTCCAGGGAGGGCAACGAGCTCCTCGTCAGCCCGGGTCCCCAGAAGAGCGGCGCGGTAACGCTCTGGCGCCTCGGCGGTCCGGTGCCGAAGCTGGTGCGCTCGTTCGTCGGCCTGGTGAACTATCCGTGCACCGCGGACTCGTGTGCTGCTGGGTACCCGGCCACCCCGTGGGCGACCTTCAGTGCCGACGGGCGATGGATCGCTGGGATCGACGCGAGGGCCCACGGCGACAGCGACATGATCGAGTGGAACGCCGCCACGGGGGCAGTCCGCGCGGGTCCGGTGCGGCTCACTGGACACACGACGAACGTGGCCTTCAGTCCCGATGGAAGCCTCATCGCCACCGGAGCCGGGGACACTTCGATCCTGGATGCGGCGACGCTGAAGGTCGTCCGCCACCTAACGCCGGGATCGGGTGGCGCATCCTTCGTCGCCTTCTCCCCCGACGGGAGTTCTCTGGCGACCGCGAGCGGTTCCGGCCTCGTTCAACTCTGGAGCACATCGACCGGGAAGCAGATCGGCGATGGGGTCGTCGGCCTCGCAGGTCCTGCGACCACCGTCGCCTTCGACGCCACGGGCCGCGAACTCCTGTCGACGGGGTACGAGGGCACGACGAGGCTATGGTCCGTTCCCGACCTTCAGCAGATCGGGACCGACCTGCCTCGGTTCGTTGGCGCCGACACCTCGCTGGCTGCCGCCTCGGCGTTCGTCGACAGGGGCGTGGACGCGAAGATCCTGCTCATGTCCGCCCAGGGCCCGGCGATCGAGTTCCCCGCCGATTCCACCGCATGGCTCCGCCAGGCGTGCCTGGTCGCCGGCCGGAACTTGACCGCCGTGGAATGGAGGCTCTACGTGCCCGGACGCCCGTACACGAAGACCTGCCCAGATTCGTGACGAGCTGCCCGAAGCACGCGGCGCTGTGAGCCGATCCGGTCTGTACCCTTTCGGGGTTCGGTGAAGTAGCCTTCGGCCCGTCCGCCGCAGCGCGGGCGGGGCCGGCCCGGGGGAGCGTTCGTTGATCTGTTCGGCGGGCGGTACCGACAACGAGGTGGGAGTGCGCTGCTGGCCGACCGGCGCGGCGAGCCTGGCGATGCGGGGCGCCACTTCGAGTGCGCAACGAGGGCGTTCCATGAGATCGCCGTCCCCTTCTGGATGGCCGTCACGCTCCTCGAGCACGGCGAGTGGCTCGCATCCAAGGGCGAGCTCGAGCAGGCCGAACCGCTCTTGGCCGAGGCCCGCGGGATGTTCGACGGACTGGGTGCGGCGCCGTGGCGCGAGCGGGTTGTTGCCCTGGTCGAGCCGCTGCTGAGCGAAGCGGACGCAACCCGCTGACACCGCCCGGATCCACGCGCGGGTGTGCGGTGCTTCCGCCGTGCCAAACGGCACATCGCGCGGGTATCCCATGGCACCGCGGCACGGTCGGCCTCGGCGCATCGTCCGATGGATGCGCCGCTCGGGTGGGTGGTGCCGGTTCGAGGGAGGGTTCGATGAGCGCGAACGTGCAGGTCGCGGTCCTAGGGCCCGGACGGATCACCGTCGGGAAGTTCGGGTTGATCCTGGTCACGATCGCGCTGAGCGCCGTGATCGCGGTGACGTTCCTGGTCGGGCGGATGACGGTGCCCACGACCGGCCCGGTCGTTCCAGCGAAGCTGCCCGTCGTGCAGACGCAGACGATCCCGCAGTCGCTGCCGGAGATGATGCCGCCGTCCGCGAGCTGCGGAACGACCAGCGCGATGACGAGATGTTGACGCCAGGCCGCTGACGCCTTGCGCCCGACGGTCGGCCGACGCAAGATGCGGCAGCCATGGAATCCGGGGGGAGCGGGCTCGACGTCTGGACCGTGATCGAACGCCGCATCGGCGATGAGGGTCGTGTGGGCGACGAGCCCAGCGAGGCCGAAGACCTCGACGCCATCGACGAGACCTACGAGAACGACGGCGCACAGGAAGATGACGGGTCGATCGACGGGGAGCTCCCCGGCATCTGGGGACGCCTCGCCCTGCTCGTCGACCCGGGTGAGTTCCGCCCGAAGCTCGCCGACGACATCGAGCTGAAGGTCTTCCACCAGCGCTGGGGCGGCGACTACGGGATGATCGCCAACCCGCGCGACCTGATCTACCACCAGCTCGACGAGACCGAGATCGGGCTCGTGCGCCTGATGGACGGGACGCGGACGCTGAAGGAACTCGTCCTCGACCGGCTGCAGGACTCGGGAGAGCTGGACCTGTCCGGCCCGGCGGAACTGGTGCAGACCCTGTACTCGGCGAACTTCCTCGACCGCCCGTACCTCGACGTCGAGGGGGCGGTCGCGCGCGCGGTCCATCCGGTCTCACCCGGGCGCGAGCGGCTGAAGAAGTTCGCGAAGACGCAGATGATCGACTGGAAGGGCGGCGATCGGGTTGCCCGAGCCGGGTACCGATACGGGCTGAAGTTCCTGTTCACCCCCGTCGGCGTCGCGGTTGCGCTGATCGTCGAGGTGCTCGGGTTCGTCGCGTTCCTCGACGTCGTGCGCTCGGGCCGGTACACGATGATCCCGGACGACGCGCTGCTGGCGTTCGTCGTGATCACCGCCTTGAACTACCTGGTGATCGTCGGGCACGAGGCCGGGCACGCGCTGACGCTGATCCACTACGGGCGCAGGGTGAAGAGCGCGGGCTTCATGATCTACTTCGGCTCGCCGGCGCTGTTCGTCGAATCCGCCGACGCGCTGATGCTCGACCGCGGCAAGCGGATCGTGCAATCGCTGAACGGACCGTTCGCCGAATCGCTGATGGCCGCGCTGTTCGCGCTGATCCTGTTCGCGTTCCCCCACAACGCGATCGCGAACATCCTGTACCGGTTCGTCGTGCTCAACTACCTGTTCCTGTTCTTCAACCTGATCCCGCTGCTCGAGCTGGACGGGTACTGGGTGCTCGCCGATGCGCTCGAGGTGCCGGAGCTGCGGCCGATGTCGCTCGCGTTCGTCCGGACGGAGATGTGGCGCAAGCTGCGCCGACGCGAGGCCTTCACGCGCCGCGAGGTCGGTCTCGCCCTGTACGGCATCGTCGGGATCGCGTTCACGATCTTCATGGTCTACCTGGGGCTCGAGTATTGGGGCCAGATCTTCGGGGGCGTGATCCGCCAGCTCTGGGGAGGGAACCTGATCTCGCGGATCGTCCTCGTGTTGCTCCTCATGCTGGTCGCGGGTCCCCTGATCCGGGGCGTGATCGCGCTCATTCGCGCGCTCGTCAGGCGCCTGCGCGCGCTCTGGCGTGGGCTCCGGTTCCGGTTCGAGACGAGATGGCGTGTCGAAGCGGCGAGGATGATCGACGCGCTCCCGCTGTTCGACGACGTGCCCGAGGACGTGCTGTCGGACCTGGCCGGGCGGGTCCGGCTCCGGTCGGTCGCGAACGGGCAGGCGGTCGTGCGCCAAGGCGAACGGGCGAGCGCGTTCTACGTCGTGCGGAAGGGCACGCTCCGCGTGATCGAGGAGGATCCAGGATCCGGCGCGGAGCGGACCCTGCGTGTCCTCGGCCGGGGCGATGGGTTCGGCGAGCTCGGTCTGGCGGACGCGGCGCCCCGGACCGCGACCGTGCGCGCGGCGTCCGAGTCGCAGGTCTTCGAGATCGACAAGGGCACGTTCGAGCAGCTGCTCGCGGATATGGTGCACGTGCCCGAGTTCGCGCCGACGATCGAGAAGCTGATCGAGCTGCGGGAGCTGGATGTGTTCTCGCGGCTGGAGGCCGACGAACTGGGCGAGGTGCTGGAGCACGGCGCGTGGATCAACGTGCCGCCCGGCGAGGTCATCGTCGAACAAGGCGATATCGGTGACGCGTTCTACGCGATCCGATCGGGGAGGGTCGACGTGCTGAAGGACGGGGTGCGGACGCGAACGATGGGTCCGAACACGGCCTTCGGCGAGATCGCGCTGCTCTTCGACGTGCCCAGGACCGCGACCGTCATGGCGCTCACGCCCGTGCGATGCTTCCGCCTGGACCGCGAGGGCTTCGACCGCCTGGTCGCCCAGGCGTACCGGAGCGGGGCGGTAGCGACCGCGATCGCGCCCGACCGGGTGCAGGAGCACTGAGGAGGACGGGAGGCCCGAGCGCCATGGACTGCTGGCATTGCCGACGGACCGCGGTCGGGACGTGCAGGTTCTGCGGACGTGGCATCTGCGAGGACCACGTCGAGACGCATCCGTACGTGCTCGACCTGTACCGGAGCCACGACGTGATCAGGGCGCTCGTCGTCGAGGACGCCCTCTTCTGCGGCGCGTGCACGCCACGGCCGGATCCCCTCGACCTGCCCGAGCTCGGGTGATCCAGGCGTCCTGGTTGTGACGCGCGTCACACGAAGAGGGTGTCGAACGTCACCTGTGGTCCGGTGACGGGTAGCACATCGCGTTCGTGACGCATGCCCCAGTATCCGTTCCAGTCACGATCCGCCGACCGAACCAGGGAGGTGACTGCAGATGGCGGAGAAGAAGATCACCCCGAAGGCGCCGAGCGCGAAGGCGAAGGCCGGTGACGACGCCCCGGCAGCGACTCGCGTTTCGAAGGCGACTCGGGTTTCGAAGGCGACTCGGGTATCGAAGGCGACTCGGGTATCGAAGGGAGCGCGGCTGACGAAGTAGACGAAGCATGCGCAGCGTCCCTCCCCCACGGACGGGCTCGGGTTCCCGGGCCCGTCCGTCGTTCGTCCGCGCGCGGGATGAGCCGTGACCCGCGCTGGCCCGCGCCGATGCGTTCGGCTACGCTCGCCCTCGAGATGGTCGCGAAGGCGCCTGCGCGCGTCACCGAGGAACTCAACCGTGCCATGGGCGCCACGCCGATCATGACGAACGTCGGGCGCGCCGCCGTCGAGGACCTCGCCAGCAACGGCACGCTCAGGGCCTACCGCCGCGGGACGTATCTGTTCCATCAGGGCGACGCCGCCGACTTCGTTCTGTTCCTCTGGAAGGGTAGGATCGAGGTCAGCTCGATCTCGCCGACCGGCCACCGCCAGCTCCTGACCACGCTCGAGGAGCCGCAGTTCTTCGGCGAACTCGGCGTGCTGGGCAGTCAGCGCAGGACCGCCACCGGGCTCGCACTGGAGGAGAGCACGGTCTGGGTACTGTCGGCGGAGCGGTTCCTGGGGTTCCTCGCGAAGCATTTCGAAGCCACGCAGGCGCTCCTGCGGGGCATGGCGCGCCAGATCGAGGCCCACGAGGCGTTCGTCGAGGACCTCCTGCACCTCGACCTCAAGGGCCGCGTCGCGAAGCGGCTCCTGCAGCTCGTCACCCCGAGCCTCGATCACCTCCCGCCGGACGGCACGGTCCTGCCGTCGGTCGTGACGCATGCCGACCTGGCGAGCCTCTGCGGTGGCAGCCGCGAGAACGTGACGCGGGTGCTGTCCGAGTTCCAGCGGAGGGGGCTGGTCGAACGCGACGGCCGGCGATACGTGCTCAAACGAGTCGACGGCCTACGCCGCCTGGCCGGCCTGTAGCGCGACCCGGCATCATTTCCCTTCCGCACATCGCGCCGTCGCCCTACGTATGGCGCCGTCGGTAGGGCGACGGCGTGCTGACTCGGTGCTCGGCATCGGCTCGCCATGTGACGAACGACACAACCGAACCGTGGCGACGAGCACCGATCCTCCGAGCGACCGGGCATAGCCTCCCCCTACGAGATCACGGACGAGGGAGGAGGAGCCATGCTCTACCAGGGAGACGGCGCCAAGTACGTGATGGCCGATCGCGCTCGACAGGCCGAACGCGCTCGGATCGCCCGCGAGGTCGCCAGGGCGAAGGGTCCCGGCCCCGGCAAGCGCGCCGCGACGAGCATCCTGTCGGTGCTGACGCTGGCGCTGAAGCACTGACGAAGACTTCCCGCGGCCGGCCCCGGGAACGCGTGGGCCGCGGAAGGAAGGAGCCGCTCAGTCTCCCCGAGCGGCTCCTTCGCACGTCACTCGTCGATCAACTCCTCGACCAGGAGCCCCATCTCGATCACATCGACGTACCGGCCGTCGACGAACTCTGCTCGCCGCCTGATCCCTTCCTCCTTGAACCCGACCTTCTCGTACGCGCGTCTGCCGCGCGGGTTCGTCTCGTAGACGGACAGCGCGATCCGCTGCAGGTTCATCTCGCGGAATCCGAACCGGCAGAGCGTCCTCACCGCGTCCGTCCCGTAGCCGCGGTCCCAGTGCTCCTCGGCGATCCAGATGCCCAGCAGCGCCGCGCGCGACCTGGCGTCGACCTCCTCCAGCGCGCACACTCCGAGCGGCCGCGCGGCCTCGAGAGACTCGATCAGCAGCGGCCCCGGAGCCTCCTTCCTCCCCGACTCCCACCAGGCGCGCGTGCCCGCGAGCGACTCGGGCCACGCGACGAGCAGGTTCCGTGTGACGTTCGGGTTCCAGAACTCGCGGTTGATCCACGGGAGGTCGTCCTCCTCGACCGCACGGAGGCGAACGAGGAGACCCTCGAACGGCGACCGGTCTGAGCGCATCGTCCGGAGCATACGCCGGGCTCCGCGGCGAGCCCGAGGTGCCAACGGTCCATGCTCCGCGCGGTCCGCCCGAGGGCCACCGGACGCAGCTGGGTGCCGCTTTCCGCCGACACGCAGATGGTCTGTGGCAGATGACGCACCCAGCCGTGACGGAGACCACAGACCGTTGGCCGCGCTGTTCGGCACGATGCACCCGTGATATCGACCTTGTGGGAGCGATCCGAGCGAGCGATCCGGGGGATGGCGCGTCCTCTCCGGGCCCTCACGATTTGCCCTTTCGGCCCGGTTCGCACATGATGCGGCGCGCCCGCAGCTCTTCGTCTATCGGAGGGTCCATTGGAGATCGTCGCGGGTGCCGGCAACTCCGGATCGGGTTACCGCCTTTCCGCACGTCCTTCCGTAAGCCTCTCCGCCGGTTTCCGGTCGAAAGGAGAAGTGGCATGCGGATGATGCGGGGATCGGTCCTCGTCGCGTCCATGGTGGCCGCGATCGCGATCGCCTTCGTCGCCGCGCCCGGAGCCTCGGGCACGACGATGTCGAGGAAGCTCTGGAGCGCCCGGTACGACGGGAAGGCGCATCTCAACGATCAGGCGTCCTGGGACGCGCTGAGCCCTGACGGTTCGGCGCTCTACGTGACCGGGAAGAGCGCCGGCGCGAACGGCGACGACTACGTCACGATCGCCTACGCGACCACGACCGGCGACAAGCTCTGGAAGGCGAGCTACGACGGGCCGGCCCACGGAGCCGACGACGGCGTGGGCGTGGTCGCGAGTCCCGACGGGAGCGCCGTGTTCGTGACCGGGACGAGCGCCGGCGACACGACCGGATCGGACTATGCGACGGTCGCCTACGACGCCGGCACCGGTGCGCAGTTGTGGGCCAAGCGGTACGACGGGCCTGGGCACGGCGACGACTCGACGATCTCGATCGGGTTTAGCCCCGACGGCTCGAACCTGTTCGTGACCGGCGACAGCATCGGGAAGGCCGGCGACCTCGACTTCGCGACCGTGGCGTACGACACCGCCAACGGCGACCGGGCTTGGGTCGCGCGCTACGAGGGCCCCGGGCACGGTGAGGACTCGCCGGGGGCGCTGACCGTCGGGCCGGACGGAACCGTGTACGTGATGGGCGGAAGCCTGGGGAAGGGGACAGGCTTCGACGTCGCCACCGTGGCGTACGCGGGCTCGACCGCAAGAAGAAGTGGGCGAGCCGCTACGACGGCCCCACCCATGGAGACGACGGGAACTGCATCCTGACGTGCATCGAGGCCAGTCTCGACGGATCGCAGGTGTTCGTCCTGGCCGACACCACTGGCGCGAACGAGGAACTGGTGACCCTCGCGTACAAGACGAAGAACGGGAAGCTGGACTGGTCGGCGCAATACGACGGACCGGGGAAGGGCAACGACGACCCGGGCGACCTCGCCGTGCTGCCGGACGGTTCCGCCGTGGTGATCACGGGCGGCGAGGCGCCCGACGGCTCGCAGCTCCAGGACATCGTGACGATCGAGCTACGCCACGTCGAACGGCGACCATCAGTGGGTGAGAGAGTACGACGGGGATTCCCACGGGGATGACTTCCCGAACACGATCGCGGCCACGCCGGACAGCGGCACCGTGGTGTTGACGGGCGCCACCAACAGCAACGGTTCGAGCTTCCCGACCGGGTACGACGTGGTCACCATCGCGTACGACACGGCGAAGGGTCACCGCGACTGGACCCAGCGCTACGACGGGCCGGCTCACGCCCGGGACTTCGGGACCTTCGTGGTCATCTCCCCGGACGGTGGCACGGCGTACGCGACGGGCTCGAGCCTCGGCGCGCCCGCGTCCCTCGACTACGTGACCATCGCCTACCGGGCCGACTAGCGGCGACGGGGGCGGCCTGGGCGGTCCGAACCGACCGGTCGAACCTACCCACGGGTATAGTTACGCACGGTGACGCTGCATCCGCTGTTCACGCCCGAGCACGAGGAGTTCCGCGCCGCGGTGCGGGCGTTCGTCGAAGGCGAACTGGCCCCGAACGCCGTGGAGTGGGAGCGCGACGGCCACTTCCCGGACTGGGTCTTCAAGCGGATGGGCGACCTCGGCTTCCTCGGGGTCCGCTACCCGACCGCGTACGGTGGCGCCGGCGGCGACTGGGGGCACACGATCGTCGTCGCAGAGGAGCTCGCCCGCGCCGGCTCGGGCGGGGTTGGGATGGCGATGGGCGTGCAGTCCGACATGGCGACGCCGCCGATCCTGCGGTTCGGCACCGAGGAGCAGAAGCAGCGCTACCTGGTCCCGGCGATCCGGGGCGAGAAGATCGCGTGCCTCGGGATCACCGAGCCGGACGCCGGCTCGGACGTCGCGAACATCCAGGCCACGGCGCGGCGCGACGGCGACGGCTACGTGATCAACGGCCGGAAGATCTTCATCACGAACGGCGTCCGCGCGCATTTCTGCACGCTGGTCACGCGCACCGACAAGGACGCCGGGCACGAGGGGTTCTCACTGTTCCTCGTCGACCGGGACACGCCCGGATTCACCGTGTCGCAGGAGCTGGACAAGCTCGGGATGCGGTCCTCGGACACCGCCGAGCTGGTTCTGGACGACGTGCACGTGCCCGCCGACGCGCTCCTCGGCGAAGAGGGACGCGGGTTCGTCGAGCTGATGTGGGAGCTGCAGGGCGAACGCCTGATCGGCGCCGCCGGGTCGGTGGCGGGCGCGCAGCTCGTGTTCGACCGGACGCTCGCGTACGCGAAGGAACGCCACGCGTTCGGCAGGCCGATCGGTTCGTTCCAGGCGAACCGGCACGCGTTCGCCGAGATGGCGACCGAGCTCGAAGCGGCGCGACAGCTCACCTACGACACGGCGCTCGCGTGGGAGCGCGGCGAGTACCCGGTGAAACAGATCTCGATGGTGAAGCTCCACGCCGGCCTGGCGGTGAACCGCGTGATGAACCGGTGCCTCCAGCTGTGGGGCGCCTACGGGTACGCGACGGAGACCGGCATCGACCGAGCCTGGCGCGACGCGCGCGTCCTGCGGATCGGCGGCGGGACCGACGAGGTGATGCGCGAAGTGATCTCGAAGACGATGGGGCTGTAGAGCGCTGCGTTGTGAGTTATGTCATGACGACGATGGAGGCATGGTACGAACCACGGTGATGGCGGATCAGCAGACGCTCGATCGACTCCGGGCCGTGGCGAAGGACCGAGGCGTGTCCTTCGCCACGATCGTCCGCGAGGCGCTCGAGGACAAGGCGAAGGAGTACCGCCCGAAGCCGAAGAGCCTCGGGATGGGCAGTTCCGGCCGAAGCGACATCCCGACGACGGAGGCCACCGAACGCGTGCCACCGCGGTCATGGCGCTGATCCTCGACACCGGGGTGATCTTCGCGTCGATCGATCGCGATGCTGCCCGGCATCGGGAGTGCCGCGACCTGATCGGCGAGGCCACACTGGATCATCGTCACTTCGCCGTGATCCGGCCGCGACACGTCGACGCGTCGGAGCTGGCGCCGGCATGAAGACGTTCGAAGACCAGGCGCTCGGGAGGTTCGCCGACATCCCACGGCACGGTCTGTTCACGCCGGTGCACGACGAGCTCCGCTCCGCGGTCCGCGCGTGGGTCGCCGGCGAGATCGCCCCGCACGTCGAGGACTGGGAGCGCGAACGCGACTTCCCCGTCCGGGACATCGTGCATGCGGCCGGCGCGCTGGGGTTGTTCGGCGCGAAGTACGAGGAACGCTACGGGGGAACGGGTCCCGATCTGGTCGCCGACGCGGTGATCACCGAGGAGCTGTCGCGGTGCGGGAGCGGGGGGGTCGCGGCGGCGCTCGGGGCGCACAAGGACCTCGGCCCGTACTACGTGTATCGGTTCGGGACCGAGGCGCAGCGCGAACGATGGCTCGTCCCCGCCGTGGCCGGCGTGAAGATCGGCGCGCTCGCGGTGACGGAGCCTGGCGCCGGATCGGACGTCGCCGGCATCACGACCCGCGCGGAGCGTCTCGCGAGCGGTGGCTGGCGCCTCTCCGGCACGAAGACGTTCATCACGAACGGCCCCGTGGCGGACTTCGCGGTCGTCGCCGCGCGTACGTCCGACGAGGCAGACGCCGAACGCCGCTTCGACGGCCTGTCGCTGTTCGTGGTGGAGGCGGGGATGCCGGGCTTCTCCGCCCAGCGGATCGACACCGTCGGCTGGCGGACGTCGCACACGGGCGAGCTGGTCTTCGAGGGATGCGAGCTCCCGGCCGATGCGCTGCTCGGCGAGGAGGGCCGCGGGTTCCAGCAGATCATGGCGAACTTCCAGTGGGAACGGCTGGTGATGGCCCTGGGCGCGGTCGCGGGCGCGGAGCAGGCGCTCGAGCTGGGGATCGCGTACGCGCGTGACCGCAGCGCCTTCGGGAGGCCGGTCGCGAAGTTCCAGACCTGGCGGCACCGGTTCGCCGACCTGTCGACGCAGATCGAGGCCGCGCGTTCGCTGACGTACGGGGCGCTGCGGAAGGTCGTCGCCGGGGAGGACGCGACCCGCGAGGTCTCGATGGCGAAATGGTTCGCGACCGAACTCGCGTGGCAGGTGGCCGACGAGGCGCTCCAGGTCCACGGCGGGTACGGCTACGTGATGGAGTACCCGGTGCAGCGTGCGTGGCGCGATGCGCGCCTCGGTCCGATCGGCGGCGGGACGACCGAGGTGATGAAAGAGATCATCGGTCGCTCGTTCGGACTGTGAGCAAGGCTGGAGCCTCTCCCACCACCCAACGTAGACTTCGCGAGCCATGACCTGCCACTCATGTGGCGCCGAGAACCCCACGGGCCAGCGCTTCTGCGGGTCCTGCGGAGGACCGCTCTCCGCCGAACCCACCACCATGCGGGAAGAGCGCAAGGTCGTCACGGTGCTGTTCTGCGACCTCGCCGGGTTCACGGCCGCCAGCGAGTCGGCCGACCCGGAGGACGTCCGTGCGCACCTGGTCCCGTACCAGCGGATGCTCCGGGATGAGATCGAGCGGCACGGCGGGACCGTCGACAAGTTCAGCGGCGACGGCGTGATGGCCGTCTTCGGCGCGCCAGCGGCGCACGAGGACGACGCCGAACGCGCGGTCCGGTCTGCGCTCCGGATCCTGGACCGGATCGACCACCTGAACGAGCGGGACCACACGTTCGGACTGCCGGTCCGGATCGGCATCAACACGGGTGAGGCGATCGTCGCGCTCGACGTGCGTCCGGAGGCCGGCGAGGACTGGGTGGCCGGCGATGTCGTGAACACGGCGGCACGACTCCAGGGGATCGCTCCGATCGGAGGGATCGTGGTCGGGGAGCGGACCTACCGCCTCACGCACGACGAGATCGACTACGAACCGCGATCGCCGGTCGCGGTCAAAGGCAAGAGCCGCGCGGTGCTTAGCTGGCGGGTCGTCGGCACGAGGGCTCGGTTCGGCACCGACCGGATCGAAGTAGCGTTCACACCGTTCGTCGGCCGCGAGCGCGAAACCGCACTGCTCCGGGCGACGTTCGACCGCGCCCTCGCGGACCCTTCCGTCCAGCTCGTGACGATCGTCGGCGAGCCGGGGATCGGGAAGTCCCGGTTGGTGGCCGAGCTGTTCCACATGATCGAGGAACGTACCGATCTGGTCCGGTGGCGCCAGGGAAGGTGCCTACCCTACGGGGAGGGCATAACGTTCTGGGCACTGGGGGAGATCGTCAAAGCCCACTGCGGGATCCTCGAGTCCGACTCGGGCGATGAGGCTGCATCGAAGCTCGCGCGAACCCTTGCGCGGTTGTCGGTGGACGCATCCGAGCGTGCCTGGGTGAGCGCGCGGCTATCGCCCCTCGTGGGGTTGATCTCCGATGCGGGTGACGATGCCGCCCAGGAGGAATCCTTCGCGGCCTGGCGCACGTTCCTCGAGCGCATCGCCGAACGCGAGCCGTTCGTCCTGGTCGTGGAGGACATCCATTGGGCTGATCCGGCACTGCTCGCTTTCATCACGCAGATCGCCGAGAGATCGTTCGGGATCCCGCTCGTCGTCTTGGTGACCGCGCGGCCCGAGCTCTACGATCGGGAGCCGAGCTGGGCCGGGGGTCTACGGAACGCCACCACGATTTCGCTCGCGCCCCTATCGGGCGCCGAGACTGGGGAACTTGTGTCCGCGTTGCTCGAGGGGACCCTCCTGCCGGACGAGGTTCGATCCGCTCTCGTCGAGCGCTCGGGCGGCAATCCGCTGTTCGCGGAACAGTTCGTCCGCCTGCTCGCCGAACGGGGCGTCCTCGTCCGTGAGGAGCGCGAGTGGGTGATGGTGCACGATCGCGACATACCGACCCCGGAGGGCATCCTGGCGCTCGTCGCGGCGCGGTTGGACGCCCTCCCGGCCGACCGTAAGGCCCTGCTCTCCGATGCGTCCGTGGTCGGCAAGGTGTTCTGGTCCTCGGCCGTGGCTTCGATGGCCGGGCTCTCGGTGAAGGCCGTCGATGGGGCGCTCCGGGACCTCGTACCGCGTGAGCTGGTTCGACCGACGCGTTCGTCCAGCATGGCGGGAACGGCGGAGTACACGTTCTGGCATGCCTTGGTCGCGGACGTGGCGTATGCGGAGATCCCCCGAGCGGAGCGGGCTGCCAAGCACCTCGCGGCCGCTGTATGGATCGAGGAGACGGCCGCCGAGCGCTTGGAGGACCACGCGGAGATCCTGGCCCATCACTACTCGACGGCCCTCGATCTCGCCGTCGAAGTCGGTCGGGACGATCTTGTGGATCAGGCCAGGCCGCGCGCGCTCACGTACTTGATCCTCGCAGGAGATCGGGCCTTGGAGCTCGATGTTCCCGTGGCCGAAGCGCGCTACAGCGCAGCACTCACGTTCACCCCGGCCGGTGATCCGCAACGGGCGCATGTGCTCGTCCGATGGGCCGATGCGGCGCGCCGCCTTGGACGCTTCGCGCAAGCCGTATCCGCTCTGGAGGAAGCGCTCGCCGACTTCGAGCGGACGCGCGACGTCCTGGCCGCCGCTCGGAGCATGGACCTCCTGTCGAACGTCCTGTGGCAACAGGCGGAAGGGCAGAGGTCCCGCGAGGTCGCGACGCAAGCGGTGACCCTGCTCGAGTCGCAGCCACCCAGTGCGGAGCTCGTCGCTGCGTACGCCGGAGAGTCCGCCGGCCACTACCTCGATGGCGAATTCACAGACGCGATCCGTTTCGCAGACCGGGCTATCGCGCTCGCTGCCTCCATCGGGCTGGAGGATCCGGTGACGGCGCTGCACTTCCGGGGCTTCGCCCGACGCGAGATGGGAGACGCCGGCGGCATGGACGACGTGCGACGGGCTCTGGAGCTGGGCATCGTACGGGGTCAGAGCATGGCCGTGCTTCCGATATACAACAACCTCGCGCTGCAGTCTTGGTTGGATGAGGGGCCGCAGTCTGCGGTCGACACGCTGATGGACGGGGTCCGGTTCGCGGAGCGGAGGGGGTTAGGGACGGAGTTGCATGCTGTTCAATTGTGCGGTCCCCTCCATGACCTGGGCAGGTGGCATGAGGTCCTGACGAAGGCTGAAGAGCTGTCTGAATCCGTCGAGGCGACGGGATCGTCCGTTGCACTGTCGAACCTCCGCAAGTACCAGGCCCGTGTATTTGCTCTCATCGGCGAATGCCGAAAGGCGCTCCCGTTGGCTGAGTTCGCACTCGATGTAGCCCGTGACATGGGAAGCGTGGACTGGATCATGCCGGCGGTGTCGGTGACGGCGCTAGCGCGACTCGGCACCGACGACCGGAGTGGAGCCGTCGACCTCCTGTCCGGCCTCGCGCGAACCCCGAAGTTCAGGGAGACGGCGAGCGCAGCCTGGTTCCTCGCGGAGATGATCCGAACGGCGACCGGCGCGGGCGACGTGGCGCTCGCTGAGCGACTGGCGGGCGGCTTCGAGCCGATCAGCGCGTACATGGGCCACGCCCTGTTCGTGGCACACCCCATCGTGGCCGAGGCGAAGGGTGAGTTCGAGCCGGCCGCCCGCGATTACGCGGAAGCCGCCGACCGGTGGGAGCGGTTCGGCGTCGTTCCTGAACGAGCCTTCGCCCTGCTCGGCCTCGGGAGGTGCCGGCTGGAGCTGGGGCACCGCGGCGTGACCGACACGCTCCAGGAGGCGCGGGCGATCTTCAAAGCGCTCGGCGCGCGGCCGTCGCTCGATGAAACGGACGCGCTGCTCGAACGCGCGACAGCGTTGAGCTCGTAGGACCTCAGCGAATCGAGCCTGGCCGGACGCGTCCCTCGGTGACGACCACGCCCTCGGCGCGCAGACTCGCGGCCTGCCTGCGTTCGTGTCCGGGGACCAGCCTCCCGGTCGCGGTGACGACCCGCCACCACGGAACCTCGTCCGGGCAACGCGCCATCACGTTGCCGACCGCGCGGGCCGCGCCCGGCGAGCCTGCCTCGGCCGCGACCTCACCGTACGTGACGATGTCGCCAGGCTTCAGCGAGCGGAGGACCGCCAGCACCCGATCCTCGAACGTCGGTGTCGTCCCGCCCACGGAAGGAGAAGTATGTCGAACGGTGATCCACGTCGGGACGAGCGGCTGGCAGTACCGGCACTGGCGCGGCCGGTTCTACCCGGAACGCCTGCCGCAGGCCGCGTGGCTCGAGCATTACGCGACCGCGTTCGCGACCGTCGAACTGAACAACTCGTTCTACCGGCTGCCTTCGCAGGCGGCGTTCGACGCGTGGCGCGAACGGACCCCGGACGGGTTCGTGTTCGCCGTGAAGGCCAGCCGGTACATCACGCACATCCGGCGGCTCCGCGAACCGCTGGAGCCGGTCGAGCTATTCTGGTCACGCGCCGAGCGGCTCGGGCCGAAGCTCGGGCCGGTGCTCTTCCAGCTGCCGCCGAGGTTCGGCGTCGACCTCGGACGGCTTGGCGCCTTGCTCGACGTTCTGCCGAACGACATGCGAGCGGCGTTCGAGTTCCGCGATTCATCGTGGATGGTAAAGCAGGTTTACGAACTGCTCGACCGTGCCGGCGCAGCGCTCGTCCTCGCGGATCGGCCGGGCGCTAGGGTTCCAGACGTCGTCACCGGCGGATGGTCGTACGTTCGCTTCCATCAGGGCCAGGCGACGCGGCCCGACTATGCGAAAGAGAAGCTGCGACGGTGGGCGGGTCGCCTGGCGACCATGCCGGCGCGGGACGTCTTCGCCTACTTCAACAACGACCAGGGCGGTGCTGCGGTCCGCGACGCGCTGGCCCTACGTCGGATGCTGGAGCGGCTCGGGGCACCCGTCGCTCGGGCGCACGGCTCAGGCTGACGCCGCTCCGTCGGCCGCCGTTCGGCTGCCCAGCTCGCGGTCCAGGATCAGGAGCGCTGCTCCGCTATCGCCCGCGAGCTCCATCGAGCCCACGATCCGCTCGACGGTACGTTCCTCCTCCATCTGCTCGCTGACGAACCACTCGAGGAACACCTCCGTGGTCCGGTCGGCCTTCTCGGCGAGGGCGAGGATCGCGGCCGTCACCGTTCGCTCGTGCTCGAGCGCTCGCTGGAACGTCTCCAGCGCCGACCCGAAGTCCTCGGGCGGCGCCTCGATGGCCCCGAGCCGGGCGCGGCCGCCGCGATCCAGGATGTGCTCGAAGAACCGCATCGCGTGCCCGGTCTCCTCCTGGGCCTGCAGGCGCATCCAGGTCGCGCAGCCGGTCAGGTTCCGGTGATCCATCTGGGCAACCATGGCGAGGTAGACGTGGGCGGACGCGAACTCCAGGTTCATCTGGTCGTTCAGCGCGGCCTCGAGCGTTGGGTCCAGCACGGGTCCCTCCAGGTCCTGGGCGATCGCCTCGGGTCGCCGCCATCTTAGGTGGGGACCGCGGAAGCTCGCGAGGAGCCGGATGCCGCGTGATCGTGAACCTGATGGGGCATCGAGCCTTGCCGCCGGACGACACTTGCATCGTCGTTCAGCACGACGCTAGCGGGCGGAGCGCTCGCGCCGCCGGATCCGGCCTCTGCGCGCCTGGAGCCGTCGCCGCCTCCCGACGTAGACTCCGGCCGTCATGATCTGCCCCTCCTGCGGAGCGAACATCTCTCCGAGCCGGGCCGCGACCGCCAGATCCCCTTCGGCCGTGATCCGGCCATCGAAGAAGGCACGCAGTCCGTCCACGTCACCGCTCACGATGCCGCCGAACGTCGCGACCGACATGCGGAGCGTGACGGCAGTGTCGTGGGCTAACCCGCGCTTCGCGAACGCCCGGGTCCCCGCGATCTGTACCGCCCATCGGTGGGTCCGGGTGCGGCCCTTGAGCTCGTACTGGACCGACCCGGCTTCGAACCCCTGTGCCTTCGTCGGGTCGAACGACCGCGCCATGCCGCTGAAGATCATCCCGAGCACGACGGGGTTCCCGACGATCCGGTCGAGCTGGTCGTCCGACTTGCCCTTCAGGAACGCGACGAATCGCTCCTGGCCCTTGCGCTGGAGCTCTGCCTGGCGCATCTTCCAACGCTCGCGTCGCGCCTGCGCGCCACTCCGGTCCGTCGTGCGGACGTCCGCGGCGCGGGTCGCATCGCGGTCGGCGGACGACCCGGCCGCCCGGTCCGGGATGAGCTGCGGTGCGGGGTCCGGCTCGCCCTGTGATCCGATCACGTAGTCCTCGGGGGCGATCCGAGCCGGCGCGCGCCGGGCGAGCGCCGACGCCATCGCAGGGGCCAGACGCTCGTGGCGCGCCGCGTCCTCGGCATCGGCGGTCTCGGCGTACTTCGGCAGCACCGTCTTGCCGAACAGCTCCAGCGACTCGCAGATGTGCTCGTGCCGGTTCCGCCCGGCCTGCGAGACGAAGATGATCTGATCGACGCCGGCGGCTCGGTACCGTTCGACCAGCTCCTCGATCTGCTTCGGCGTCCCGATCGCTCCCCTGAGCGACCCGAGGCCCTGCTCGAGCAGGTTCACGCCGAGCGGCGCCGCGTCGGCGGTCACGATGTCGCGGGCGAACCCGAACTCGCTCCGGTTCTGCTCGAACTCCTCCCACACGTTCGTCCGCCCCGGGCGGTGCTTGCCGAACACGTAGTAGTGCGTCAGCGAGTACCCGAAGAAGTGCGCACCGTCGATCCCGCGTTCGATCGCGGTCTCCTCGTCTTCGTGGCACATGAACGGGAGCACGACCGCGACGTTCGGATTCACGGCGAAGCCGCCCGCGATGCAGTCCTCCGAGGCGATGATCCGGTAGTACTCGTCGACCCACTCCTTCGCCTCTTCGGGCTCGACGAACGAGAACGACAGCGCCCCAAGGCCTTTCGACGCGGCCATCAGGATCGTCTCGCGCCGGCTGCAGGCGACCCACAGCGGCGGGTGCGGCTTCTGCACCGGCTTCGGGACGACGTTGCGCGGCGGCATCTTCGTCCACGTTCCATCGAACCCGGCGAAGGGCTCCTCGACGAACATCCGCGTGATCGCGTCCAGCGATTCCTCCCACTGCGCGCGCTTCGTGTCCCGGTCGACGCCGAACCCGCCCAGCTCGGCCTGCGACGACGACTCGCCGGTCCCGAACTCCACCCGTCCGCCGCTCACCAGGTCGAGGGTGGCCACCCGCTCCGCGACGCGCGCCGGATGGTTGAACCCGGGTGGGATCTGCACGATCCCGTGCCCGAGCCGGATCCGCTCGGTGCGCTGCGAAGCGGCCGCGAGGAACACCTCGGGCGCCGACGAGTGCGAGTACTCCTCCAGGAAGTGGTGTTCGACCTCCCAGACGACGTCGAACCCCACGCGGTCCGCGAGTTCGACCTGCTCCAGCGCGTCGGAGAGGAGGTGGCGCTCGGCGTCCGACTCCCACGGCCGGGGCAGCTGATGTTCGTAGAAGATCCCGAACCTCATCGTGGTCCTCCTCGCCCAGCCGTGCGCGGCCGTCCACCACGATGGCCGGCGGCCCTGTAGCGTATCGCCTCGTGAACGCCGAGGAACCGACGTTCGGCCGAACGGCCATTGAAGGCGGGAGGGTCCTCGCGCCGATGAGTCCTCTCGACGGACGCTTTACTGGAGCGGTCCGACCAGCGATGATGCTGCACGTATGTCCACGTGCAGCGGAGTACTGATGCGATGACGGCGAGCAGCGTTCCACCCTCGTCTCGGACCGAACGTGTCCTCGACCCCTCGTTCGTCGCTGGCCTCGAGGACCTCCCGACCGAGGACGTCCGCCGGCGGCGCGACGAGACCCTGGCCGAGCGCGACTACCAGTCCTACCTCCGGCGCCTGATCCAGGCGCGGCAGGACCTGCTCGAGCAGGAGCAGGCCCGGCGCCTCGAAGGGGGCGAGCCGCGGGCGCTCGTCGATCGGCTCATCGCGGTGCTCGCACTCGGGCCGCAGGGCGGGAGCCGTGGCGAGGCGCTCAGGCTCCAGATCCCGCCCGCGGACATCGCGGCGGCCGAACGCCAGATGCGCCAGCTGTTGGGTCCTTCCGACCTGGCGGAGCCCGAGGCCATGAGCGATGAGGACGTGAGCCGCATGCTGGAGGCGCTGCGAGGTGCCGAACGCGACGTCTCAGAGGACCGCGGAGCCGTGTTCCGCGTCCACGACCGGCTCCAGGGCGAGCTCAAGCGCCGCTATCGGCTCGACCCCTCGGAGATCCTGACCCGCCTGTAACCACCTCCCGGCGCCGGGGTAGGCTTCCGCTCGGCATGCCCGTCCCGTTGGTTCGCGTCATCCGATCGGGTTTGGAGGAATCGGTCCATCTCGGCGACGTCGTCGTGGCTGATGCCGACGGCCGAGTGGTCGCCCGCGCCGGTGACCCGGACAGGCGAGCGTTCGCCCGTTCCTCGATGAAGCCGCTCCAAGCGACGGTGTCGCTGTCGCTGTCGTCGTTCGACTACACGGACCGCGAGGTATCGGTGATGTGCGCCTCGCACAACGCCGAACCCGTCCACGTCGAAGCCGTGCGGTCGATCCTCGCCCGGAACGGAGTGGCGGAGTCCGCGCTGCGCTGCCCCGCGATGCTTCCGTGGGACCAGGCTTCGATGCTCGCGGCGCCCGAGCGGTTGCCGGTGAACTCGGACTGCTCCGGCAAGCACGCGGGGATGCTCGGCGCCGCGAGCGAGCAGGGGTGGCCGCTCGAGGCCTATCGCGCGGCGGACCACCCCCTTCAGCTGCGCGTCCTCCAGGCGGTCCGGGACGCGTCGTCGGCGGAGCGGATCGCGGTCGGTGTCGACGGATGCGGGGTCGCGGTCCACGGCATGCCGCTCTCCGGGATGGCGACGATCTACGCGAGGCTCGTGTCGCCCGACCGGCTCGGGCCGCTGGAACCGTCCGCGCGCAGGGCCGTCGCCGCGATGGTCGCGGAGCCCTACATGGTCGCGGGCAGGAACCGGGTGGACACGGCCGTGATGGAGGCCGCGCGGGGATCCGTCGTCAAGGCGGGCGCGGAGGGCATGATCTGCGCCGCGTTGCCGGACCAGGGGCTCGGCGTGGCGGTCAAGATCGGGGATGGTTCGCCTCGAGCGGCCGGGCCCGCCCTGATCCGTGCCCTGGCCGGTTTCGATGCGTTGGACGCGGAAGCGCTGGAGACCCTTGGGACCTTCGCGTCCCCGGACGTGCTGGGCGGTGGTGAGCCCGTCGGCCGCGTGACCGCGGAGTTCGAACTGGAGCCCCCCTGACCCGTTGTTTGCAGACGTAACCATGAAGTTTGCAAGTGTTGAAATCCGTGCTATCCTCGTGGTGCGATGGACGTTCGAGGACTCGGCACCTACATCAGGGAGCAGCGCAGGAACTCACGCCTGACCCTGAAGGGCCTCTCGGGCCTCACCGGGGTGTCCATGCCGTATCTCTCGCAGGTGGAGCGCGGGCTGCGCAAGCCGAGCGCCGAGATCCTGCAGGGCATCGCAAAGGGTCTGCGCGTCTCCGCCGAGACGCTCTACGTGAAGGCCGGCATCCTCGAGGACCGGCCGGTACCCGACGTGGCCGCGGCGATCATGGCCGACCCGGAGATCTCGGAGCGGCAGAAGCAGGCGCTGATCCAGATCTACGAGGCGTTCCGCGAAGAGGCCACTCGGACCCAGCCGCCGACGGCCACGGCATCGACGACCAAGGGGACATCGAAGGCATCGAAGGCATCGAAGGCATCGAAGGCGTCCGAAGTCCCGAAGGCACCGAACGCAACGACGAGGAAGACGACGGCCACCCGGCCGCGTACCGGTTCGCGGGCTCGAGCCCGCACGACCAAGGAGGCATAGACCATGGCAACGACCACGAAGCGCGCGCCACGCGCACGCAAGCCGCAGGCCCGCCGTCCGGCGACGCCGAAGGCGGCCCCGCACGTCGGGGCGACCGTCGAGGTTCGGACGAAGTCCACGTCCAAGTCCGCGCAGACGCTCGACCCGCGCACGCTCGCGTTCGCGTCGGTCGGCGCCGGCGACCTGGCGTTCTCGGCCGTTCGCGGGTTCTCCGACAGGGTGATCACGATCGTGCGGAGCCCGAGCGAGGCCCAGGGCATGGCCGACAAGCTGTCGGTGGACGTGTTCAAGACCGTCGAGGGCCTGGCCACCCGAGGCGAGAAGCTGGTCGGGAGCATCCGGGGATCGGCGTACACGAAGCGCGCGATCGACCAGAGGAAGGTCGCTCGCGCCCAGATCAAGTCCGCCCGGACGAGCGTCCGTAAGGCCGTCGAGACGACGACCGCGGCCGCGCGTGAGGCGGTGAAGAAGGTCAGCTGAGGACCCCCTCCCTCGCTGATCGACCGAGGACCCGCCCGCCAGGGCGGGTCCTCCCCATGTGCCTGGTCCACCCGCACGAGTTCCGGCGCCGGTGACCTCCATCGGAGGTCGAACGAACGCGGGAAGAACCGCGGCTCCGGGGCCGTTGTTCCGTCTGGCGCCCGCCCCGAGGTCGCCACAGGAGCGATACGGATGCAGACCGAGCGCCAGGACAGCCACGAGATCGACGGGTCGGACCGACAGCAGCCACGCGCAGCCATCATCAGCTTGCATACGTCGCCCACCGATCAGCCCGGGAGCGGCGACTCCGGCGGGATGAACGTCTACATCCTGCGGGTGGCGCAGCTGCTCGCGAAGCAGGGCATCGAGGTCGACGTCTTCACGCGGAACCGGGGGGACGGGCCCGCCGCCGAGCAGATCGGCGAAGGCGCTCGGCTGATCAGGGTGCAGGCGGGACCGGGCGAGCCGGTGCCGAAGGAGGACCTCCCGGCGCTGCTCCCGCAGTTCCTGGAGAACGTCCTCCATCGTGCTACGCAGGATCGCGCCGAACGACGACACCACCCGTACGACGTGGTCCACAGCCACTACTGGCTCTCCGGCTGGGTCGGCGAACGAACGAAGGAGATCTGGGGAGCCCCGCTCGTCGCCTCGTTCCACACGCTCGGCAAGGTCAAGAACTTCTCGCTGGCGGTCGGCGACCGTCCCGAGCCACGGGTTCGCCTCGACGGTGAGCGCAGCACGATCATGGGGGCGGATCGGATCCTCGCGCCGACACCGGTCGAGGCCGCGCATCTGGTCGGGCTCTACGGCGCCGATCCCGAACGGATCCGGATCGTGCCGCCCGGCGTCGATCGCGCGTTGTTCGTTCCCAAGGACAGGGCCGAAGCACGCAGCCGGCTGCACCTGACGAACGCGCGGCTGCTCCTGTTCGTCGGCAGGCTACAGCCGCTCAAGGGCCCGGACATCGCGATCCGCTCGCTCGCCGAAGCCGTGGCGCGGGCGCCCGAGCTGACGCGCGACGCGATGCTCGCGGTGGTCGGCGGCCCGACCGGGGCGATCCCGCATGACGAGGTGGTGCACCTGATGCAACTCGCGGCCGCCGCCGGGGTGGGCGACCGCGTCGTGTTCTTCCCCCCGCAGCCGCACCAGCGGCTCGTCGACTTCTACGCTGGCGCGGAGGCCGTCCTGGTGCCGTCGCGCTCGGAGTCCTTCGGGCTCGTGGCGCTCGAGGCGCAGGCGTGTGGAACGCCGGTGATCGCCGCCGCCGTGGGCGGCCTGCGCTACTCCGTGGCAGACGGTGTCAGCGGGTACCTCGTGGAGGGACACGATCCGGCCGACTACGCCGATCGGATCATCAGGCTGCTCGCCGACCCGGTGGAGGCGGCTCGCCTGTCCGTGGCCGCCGCGGCGCACGCGTCCGGGTTCTCGTGGGAGTCGACGGCGGCGGGTATCCGCGACGTCTACCTCGAGCTCGCCCGTCGCGCCGGGCCGGGCGGGGACATGGAGGCGGACGTACACCCCGCGGCATGATCGCGGGCCGAGTCATCGTCCTTCGTCCGGTCGAGGACGCCGACGTCCCGCTGATCCATCGATGGATGAACGACCCGGACGTCTGGCGGGGGATGGACTACGAGCGTCCGTTCTCGCTCGCGGACGTGCGCGAGGACGTTGCGCGCTCACGTGAAGAGGGGCAGCCGTTCACGATCGTCGCCGGAGACCGACCCATCGGGCGCATCGGATTGAACCGGTTCCGCACGCGCGACCGGATCGCGTCGATGTACCTGTACATCGGCGAACCGGACTGCTGGGGGAAGGGGTTCGGGAGGGACGCCGCCGCCGCGCTGCTCGGATACGCGTTCGACCGGCTCGACCTCGCGCGCGTCGAGCTGTGGGCGCTCGGTGACAACGAGGCGGCCGCCGCGACGTATCGGGCGTGCGGGTTCGTCGAGGACGCTCGGCTCCCGGAGCGTTCGTTCAAGGACGGGGCTTGGGTGGACCGGGTCGTGATGAGCGTGACACGTGACCGGTTCGAGCAGGCGAAGGTCGCCGCGGGAATTGTCACTCCTGTTCGAAATGGCCCCTGACCTGCACTGATACCCTCGTGAACAGCGGTTTTGTCGGCTTGACTCGCGCGGCGTCGTCCGTAGGATTCGCCTTGCTCCGAGCAGCCGGAGCGGCCGAGCCAGGGAGCCGGATAGCGGCCCCGGGAGGGCCTCGAGGAGCGGCCGGGACTCACCAGGTCCGAAGGTCGGGGTGGCCAACCGATCCGGGGCAGGGTTCGAGATCCGAGACGCACTCGGGGCCCGGTGATCGGGGTCAGGATGCCGGTCCCCGCGGCTGGCGGCGAGAGGTTGCTCGGGGCGCCAGGCCCGAGGGGTCCGAGGGTGGTCGCGATTCCGGTCGCGACGAGCCGAAGGTCCCTCGGGCCTTTCCCGTGTCACGTTGGGTTCGGCGGCGGCGCCTGCCTCCGCTGAGGATCCATTGAAGTCGCTCCGGCCGGCGCCGCCGCCGGTTCGATCCGAGTCCCGGACAGCCCCTCAGTCGGAGAGGTGAAGCCGCTGGTAAGCCTCGGCGTAGCCGAGGTAGTGGGCGACGCCTGGTTCGATCAGGTTGGCGATCTCTTCGTCCGAGAGCTCGCGGACGAGCTTGGCGGGCGAACCGACGATGAGGGATCCGGGCGGGAACGTCTTGCCCGGCGGCACCAACGAGCCGGCGCCGATCAGCGAGCGCTCGCCGATCTGCGCACCGTTGAGCACCACGGCGCCCATGCCGACCAGGCAGCCGTCCTCGACCCGGCAGCCGTGGACGACGGCGCGGTGGCCGATCGTGCACGCTCGTCCCACGACGCACGGCGTGCCGTCGTCGGCGTGGAGTACCGCTCCATCTTGGACGTTGGTGTCGGCCGCCACCCGGACGGCATCCGCGTCGCCGCGGAGCACGGCGTTGAACCAGACGCTGACGCGCGCACCGAGTTCGACGTCACCCACGACCCGCGCGCCAGGCGCGACGAACGCCGTGGGATCGATGCGAGGGACCCTGTCCCCATAGGGGTAGACGGGCACCGCGACACTGTAGCCATAGACTCGGCGGTCTGGGGGAGGCGCTCGCGTCCGCGTGCATCACGAGACGATAGGCCGAACGTCCTGCGAACATCTGGTCCTTCGCCTCGAACCTGATGCGTGTGCGGCGTGAGGCGCGAGGCGCGACGAGGATCGGACGGGAGCGGCGTCGATGGCAGAGGGTTCGAAGGAGCGGTCGAAACGGGTCGCGTTCCTCGGCGGCGGTCGCATGGGCGAGGCGCTCGCGTCCGGTCTGATCCGTTCGGGCGCACGCTCGAGGGACGACCTGATCGTCACCGCGCGACGGACCGAGCGTGTCGACGACCTCACGAGGCGTCTGGGGGTCTCGGCCACGCTGTCGAACCCCGAGGCCGTGGCCTGGGCCGAGGCGCTCGTGCTGACGGTCAAGCCGCAGGACATGGAGGCGCTGCTCGAGCAGATCGCCGGCGCGGTCACCGCCGACCGCCTCGTGATCACGTTCGCGGCTGGCATCCGGACATCGTTCATCGAACGCTTCCTCCCGGAGGGCACGCCGGTCGTCCGCGTGATGTCGAACGTACCCGTCCTGGTCGATGAGGCGATGTCGGTGATCTCGCCCGGCCGGCACGCGCTCGAGGAGCACATGGCCGTGGCCGAGGAGCTGCTCGGGGCGGTCGGGAGCGTCATCAGGCTCCCGGAGAAGCACCAGGACGCGGTGACCGCCACGAGCGGCAGCGGTCCCGCCTACTTCTTCCTGCTCGCCGAAGCGATGATCGAGGCGTGCATCCTGCTCGGGCTCTCGCGCGACGTGGCCACCGAGCTGATCATCCAGACGATGCTGGGTTCGGCGAAGATGCTCCGCGACACGGGGAAGCATCCCGTCGAGCTGCGCGAGATGGTGACCTCGCCCGGCGGCACCACGATCATGGCGATCCGTCACCTGGAGCAGGCCGGGGTCCGGGCGGCCTTCCTGAACGCGATCGACGCAGCGTGCAAGCGCAGCGCCGAGCTGGCGATCGGGCACGACCCGGACGAGGATCGGCCGATCTGAGCCGACCAGACGAGTGAACGACGAGGAGGACGAACGGATGGGCAGAGGCGATCGGAAACGGGTCCGCTGGGCGCACGACCGGGAGCGCAGCTTCAAGCAGCGCGAAGCCGCGAAGGCAGCCGAACGGGGGACCGCGAGGAAGGCGTCGAAACGCGCCGCATCCTCGGCGGCTTCGGCGTCCTCGGCGGCTTCGGCCTAGGGTCCGGACGGCCCTACCGGCCGAGGCGGGTGGCGAGCGAGCCGATCCCGTCGACCGCGATCTCGACGACGGAGCCCGCCGTCACGCGCCGCTCGAGCGTCAGATCGAAGCTCGCCCCGAAGCCGGCCCCGCCGAACACGTCGCCCGGTCCGACCTCGTCGTGGTGTGACGCGCCGGCGATCAGGTCCGCGAACCGCCGGGTCCCCGGCTGCATGATCGAGGTCGCCACGACCTCGCCGTCGATGGTCGCCGTGGCCTCGGCGCCATCCAGATCGACCTCTTCGGGCGTCACGATCCAGGGGCCGAGCGAGGTGGCGAAGGCCGGCGCGTTCGCCGGTTCCGGGTCGTGCGCGCGCGCGGCGGACCAACCCACCATGATCGTGTAGCCGAACACCGCCTTCCCGGCCTCGCTCGCCGACAGCCCGCGCGCGGGCCGTCCGACGACGCACCCCACCTCGACGTGGCACCCGACGAACCTGATCGACCGGGGCCACGTGAGCGCGTCGCCGGGCCCCATGACGGCTCGGGTGACGAGCCCGTTCGGGGCCGGACCAACCTCCGCGTCGGCCGAGCCGACCTCGACGAACGAGGACGGCAGCAGGGGCGTCAGGAGCCTGGGGTGGAACACGCCGAACTCCTCGACCGTCTCCGGCTGATCGAGCGCGGAACGCGCCGCCGCGAGGATGCTCCCGCCGTTGTGCGCGACCAGCTCCTCCATCGTGCGCGGGAAGGCAGGATGCCCGACGGCATCCGGGAGGTCGACGACGATCCCCTCGACGGTCGCGCCGAGGCGACGGGAGCCTCTTCGTTCGTACGTCACGAGCCGCATCGCAGGGAGCCGGATGATACCCCGGCTCGGTGGCACTGAAGCGGAAGGGCCGACGTCTAGGATGTGGCGGCCGTGCACGAAGGTCCGCCCCGTCCGCCGCTCCCACCGCCCCCGGTCCCACCGCCCCCGTCGGCGGGTGACGACGGAGTGGCGCCGGACGCGGGGCGCCGCGTCCCGTGGGGCGCGGGCGAGGCCGTGCTCGTCGCGATCCTGGCGTACGTGGCCAGCCAGATCGCCGCGGCCATCCTGATCGTCGCGACGGGCACGCTGAACGACACCTGCGGCCCGCAGGAGGTGCTCGGGCTGATCGGGACCGAGCTCGGGATGGCCGGCGTCGTCGTGTTCTGGGTCATGGTGGTCAAGCGTGCGCCGCTCGCCTCGCTCGGCCGGCCGGAGCGGCCGCTGCGCGACGTGGCGACCGGGCTGATCGGGGGAGTGGCCCTCTACGGCATCGCGCTGCTGGTCAGCATCGCCGTGATCGCGATCGTCACGCTGGTGATCGGCCACGCGCCGGAAAGCCCCGAGCAGATCGACACCTGCGTGCGGGGACCATGGCTGGTGCTCACCGGCATCGTCGCCATCGTCCTGCCTCCGATCGGCGAGGAGACGCTGTTCCGGGGGTTCGTCTTCCAAGGTCTGCGGAACCGGTTCGCCTTCTGGCCGGCGGCGATCCTCGACGGGGTGCTGTTCGGCATGATCCACATCCCGCTGTGGCTGCTGCTCCCGAGCCTGTCCGTCGTGGGGGTCGGGCTCGCGTACATCTTCAACCGCCGCCGGAGCCTGCTCGCGTCGATGACCGCGCACGCGACGTTCAACCTCATCGGGATCGTCTTCATCGCGCTGTCCCGGTAGCTCGGGACGGCGAGGGTTTCGCGGTCGGCCGCGCCATCTGCCATGCTTCGGTCGCGCCGACGCATGCGATCGTGGAGGCGCGGCGGGATGCGAGGGTCGGTCCGCTCGTCGCGGTTCGGCCGGGAGGAGGAACGATGCCTGAGTTCCCGAGCGAAGAGTGGCTGAACGAGTACGTCGTGCTGATCAACGCGAGTGCGGACTACCGGGAGGCCGCGGCGACGTGGGAGGGTGACGTCACGTACGTGTTCGAGGCCGAACCCGACAAGGGGGTGCCCGCGGACCTGTACGCGTGGCTCGACCTGTGGCACGGCGAATGCCGTGGTGGGAAGTACGGCGTGGCCCCCGAGGAGGGGAACGCGGCGAAGTTCGTGATCCGGGCTCCGTACTCCCGGTGGAAGGAAGTGATCCGCAAGGAGCTCGACCCGGTCAAAGGGATGATGCAGGGCAAGCTCAAGCTCAAGGGGGACCTGCCGACGATCGTCCGTTACGTGAAGGCCGCCAACGTGCTCGTGAACCTCGCCGGGAGCGTGCCGACCGAGTTCGTGGACGAGCGGGCGTAGGGGCGCCCGGCGCATGCAGGCCGTCGTCTACGAGGATGTCGGCCGGGTGCGGGTCACCGAGGTCCCGGAGCCCGCGATCGAGGATCCCCGGGACGCGATCGTGCGCGTCACGTCGACCGCGATCTGCGGGTCCGACCTGCACTTCGTGACCGGCAAGGCTCCGCTGTACCCGGGCGAGACGCTCGGCCACGAAGCCGTCGGGTTCGTCGAGACGGTCGGCGCGGAAGTGAGGCGGTTCGCGCCGGGCGACCGGGTGGTGCTCGCGTTCGACGTCGTGTGCGGCACGTGCTGGTTCTGCGAGAAGGGGCAGACCTCGCTCTGCGAGGAGTTCCGGAACCTCGGCGCGGGGACGTTCGGGGGCGGGCTCGGGGGCGCGCAGGCCGAACGGGTCCGGATGCCGTTCGCCGATGTGAACCTCCTGCCGATCCCGCCGGATATGGCCGACGAGCAGGCGTTGTTCCTCGGCGACATCCTGACGACCGGCTACTACGGCGCGGCGGTCGCGGGCATCGAGCCGGGCGACACGGTCGCGGTCATCGGCGCCGGACCCGTCGGGTTCTTCACGATCCAGGCCGCGCGCCTGCACGGGGCGAGCGCGGTGCTGGCGCTGGACCGGGAGTCCGACCGGCTCGCGCTGGCCGAACGGGCCGGCGCGGTCCCGGTCGACATCCGCGCCCGGAACCCGCAGATGGCGGTGAGCGAGCGGACGGAAGGCCGGGGCGCCGACGTCGTGATCGAGTGCGTCGGGAGCGCGGCGGCGTTCGAGTCCGCGATCGAGGTCGCGCGCCGCGGAGGCACGGTCGCGGTGGTCGGGATGTACGTCACCGAGACGGTCGAGATCCCGCTCGGGATCTACTGGTCCCGCATGCTGACGCTCCGGTTCGCGGGCATCTGCCCGATCCACGCGTGGTGGGAGCGCGCGCTGGAGGCCGTCCGGACGGGCGCGATCGACCCGCTGCCGATCGTGTCGCACACGCTCCCGCTCGCGGAAGCGTCCGAGGGGTACCGGCTGTTCGAGTCTCACGAGGCGACGAAGGTGGTGCTGAAGCCGTGAACGTCACGTACATGGACGACGAGCCGAACGGCCTGGCCGCGATGCTGGGAGGCCTGATCGAGGCGAACCTCGAGGCGCACCCCGAGCGCCTGTCGCTGCTGTCGACGCCCGCGACCTACGCGATCACGGCGCCCGACGCCGACGTGTCGGTCACGATCCACCTTGGCCCCGACGGCGTGAAGGTGGCGAACGGCGTCCGCGGGAACCCGCACGTCGCGGTCAGCGCCCGATCGGACGACCTGATCTCGTTGTCGTCGGTCCCGCTGCGGTTCGGCCAGCCGGACGCGACGACGAAGGAGGGCCGGGACGTCCTGCAGAAGCTGCTGACCGGGAAGCTCAAGGTCAAGGGGCTCGTGACGCAGAGCGGGCGGCTGGGCCGATTGAACAAGCTCCTGGCCGTGAACTAGAGAGCGGAGGTGCGACGTGGCGCACGGGGTGCCCTCGGAGATCGTCGAGTCGTTCGGGCGGATCCCATTGTTCGAGGGGCTTTCGAAGCGGGCCCTCCGCGGCGTCGTCACGGCGGCGACCGAGGTCGACGTGGCGGCGGGGAAGGTCATCGTGCGAGAGGGCGCGCTCGACCGTTTCATGTACGTGCTCGTGGACGGGACGGCGTCGGTGACGCAGGGGAGCCGGAGGCTCCCGTCGATGGGCCGGGCGACTTCTTCGGTGAGTTCGCGTTCCTGAGCGGAGGGCCCCGGACCGCCACCGTAACGGCGGAGTCCGACGTCCGGCTCCTCATCCTGTCCCCTCGCGAGATGGACGCGCTGATCCACGCCGAACCGACGATGGCGCTCACGATGCTGACGACGCTCGCGCGCCGCCTGCGCAACGCGGAACCGACGCCCACCGGCTGAGCCAGGACGGCGGAGGAGACGTTTCGCGTGTCGGGGAGGGCGGAGAAGGAGCTGATGATCAGGCTCCGGAACGTTCCGCTGTTCTCCATGCTGAACCCCCGCGCCCTCCGCGCCGTCGCCGCCTGCGCGACGGAATCGGACGTTCAGGCCGGCACGGTGCTGGTCCGGGAGGGCGCCCGCGACCGTGACCTCTTCCTGATCCTCCGGGGCGAAGCGACCGCGACCACCGGTGGCACGATGGTCGTCACGCTCGGCATCGGGGACTTCTTCGGCGAATTCGCGCTGATCGCCGGCGAACCGCGTTCGGCCACGATCTCGGCGGCGACCGACATGCGGGTGATGGTGCTCTCCGCGGCCGGGATGGACGAAGCGATCGAACGTGATCCTGTCCTCGCGGAACGGATGCGCGAGTCGCGCGAGCGCCGGATGAAGATGCTCGAACGCGCCGTCGCATCCGACGCGGCGCGCGTCCTCTGAACGTCCCGATCGTCAGGGGACGAGCGTCTGCCGCAGGCCCGTCGCGAGGTCGCGCGGCGCGTACCGCAGCTCGGCCCGCGCCTTGGCGTCGGTCGCCCAGTACGTCACGCCGTCCGCGGCGCTGATCAGCTCCCGGAGGTTCGGAGGCTGGCCCGTCGCTCGCGTGACGATCGGGGCGAACGGCACCGACGCGCGGATCATCCACTCGGGGAAGGTGACACGGGGCGGCTTCCGGCCCAGGATCGCCGCGGCCTCGTCGATCACCTCGCCGAGCGTCGTGATCTGGCCCCCGAGCACGTAGGACTCGCCGATGCGGCCGCCATCCAGCGCCAGGAGCAGGCCGTCCGCGACGTCGTCGACGTGGACGAACGTGAGCCCGAGCTCGGGGAACGACTTCGCGCGGAGCTTCCCGGTCCGGAGCTGGTCCAGCGTCGTCCCCACGGCGGAGTGGTCGCCCGGCCCGTACACCCCGCCCGGCTGGACGATCACGATGGGCGCGTCCTTCGCGATGCGGTCCGTCGCGGCCCGGTGCGCGAGGTACTTCGTCTCGTCGTAGTAGGAGAGGAACCCGTCGGCGAGGCTCCGTTCGAACGTCTCGTCGACCACGCGGCCCCGGGTGTTGCCGAACACGTTGACCGTCGAGGTGTACACGATCCGAGGCACGCCCGCATCGATCGCGGCGTCGAGCGTCGTCTCGGTGCCCGTCACGTTCGCCGCGTACATCGCCGGGCGCTCCGAGGCCGGGATCCCGACCTTGTACGAGCCCGCGATGTGCAGGACGGCGTCGCACCCGGTCATGGCTCGGGCCAGCGCCTCACGGGACGAGAGGTCGCCATCGACGATCCGCGCGCCGAGATCCTGCAAAGCAGAGGCCTTCGCGGCCGAACGCGCGAGGGCGACTACGTCGTCGCCGCGCGCCCGGAGCGCCTCGACGGTGGCACGGCCGACGAACCCTGTCCCGCCGGTGACGAACGCATTCATCACGGGTGCGACCCTACCGCGGAAGCGATCTCGGGCGCGCGACGGATCGCGTTCCGCCGGAGGCCGGCCGGTAGGGTTGCGTACGTGGATGCGTCGAACCTCGCGAAACGCGTGCTGGGCGGCGACCGCCGGGCCGTCGCCCGCGCGATCTCGATGGTCGAGGACGGCTCGCCCGACCTGCCCACCCTATCCGAGGCCCTGTACGCGAACACCGGTCGCGCGTACACGATCGGCCTGACGGGTTCGCCCGGCGTGGGGAAGTCGAGCCTGGTATCGATCCTCGTGGAGGCCGCACGGGCCAGGGACGTGACGGTCGCGGTCCTGGCGATCGACCCGACGTCGCCGTTCTCGGGCGGAGCCCTGCTCGGGGACCGGGTCCGGATGCAGGCCCATGCGACCGATCCGGGCGTATTCATCCGCTCGATGGCCACGCGGGGGCATCTCGGCGGGATGGCGCTCGCGGCGCCCGAGGCGATCCGGATCCTCGACGCCTCCGGGAAGGACCTAGTGATCATCGAGACCGTCGGCGTGGGTCAGGCCGAGGTGGAGATCGCCACCGCCGCGGACACGACCCTGGTCGTGGTCGCGCCCGGGTGGGGCGACGCCGTCCAGGTCGCGAAGGCCGGGATCATGGAGATCGCGGACGTGTTCGTCGTGAACAAGGCCGACCGCGAGGGGGCGGACGATGCGGTTCGCGAGCTGAACCTGATGCTCCGAACCGGGCCGCGGCTCGCGTGGATGCCGCCGGTGGTTCGAACCTCGACCGTCACCGGCGACGGGATCGACGACCTGTGGGACGCGATCGCGAAGCACCACGCACACGGCGAGTCGTCAGGCGAGTTGGCCCGGAGGCGACGCCAGCGCGTGCTGGACGAGGTCGAGTCGATGGCGGCCGCGCGACTCCGCCTCGAGGTGGCCGAGATGCTGGACCACGGCTCCGGCACGCGTCTCGCGGAGGACCTGGCCGAACGACGCATCGACCCGTACGCCGCCGCGACGCTACTGTTGGAGCAGGTTCGTGCCGACGGGAAGTCCGAAGGGAAGCGATGACCGAACACGACGAACGACCGAACGAGGCGGCGAACGGCGACCGCGAGCGCTGGCTGGACCACTATCGGCGCGCAGGTGAGCGCGACGCGGACTTCGAAACCCTGTCCGGGATCCCGCTGCAGGCGCTCTACACGCCGAAGGAAGTAAAGGGGCTTGACTATCAGCGGGACCTCGGGTATCCGGGCCACCTCCCGATGACCCGCGGCGTGTACCACACGATGTACCGGGGCCGCCTGTGGACGATGCGGCAGTTCGCCGGGTTCGGCACGGCCGAGGAGACGAACGCCCGCTACAAGTTCCTCCTGGAACAGGGCCAAGGCGGGCTGTCGGTCGCGTTCGACATGCCGACGCTGATGGGGCGCGACTCGGACGACCCACGCTCCGAGGGGGAGGTGGGACGGTGCGGCGTGGCGACCGACTCGCTGCTGGACTTCGAGGCGCTGTTCGACGGGATCCCGCTCGGCGACATCTCGACGTCGATGACGATCTCCGGGCCCGCCACGATCCTGTTCGCGTTCTTCCTGGCCGCGGCCGAACGGCAGGGCGTGCCGTGGGCCCGGCTGGACGGGACGCTGCAGACCGACATCCTGAAGGAGTACATCGCGCAGAAGGAGTGGCTGTTCCCACCCCGGCCGCACCTGCGGCTGATCGGCGACCTGATCGCGTTCTGCGAAGCGGAGGTCCCGAAGTTCCACCCGATCAGCGTCTCCGGGTACCACATCCGCGAGGCCGGCTCGACCGCGGTCCAGGAGCTGGCGTTCACCCTTGCCGACGGGTTCGGCTACGTCGAGCTCGGGCAGCAGCGCGGGCTGGACGTCGACGCGTTCAGCCAGGGGCTTTCGTTCTTCTTCAACGCGCACATCGACTTCTTCGAGGAGATCGCGAAGTACCGGGCGGCGCGACGGATATGGGCGCGCTGGCTCCGCGACCGCTACGGCGCGAAGCAGGAGCAGTCGCTGCGACTGCGGTTCCACACGCAGACCGCCGGGTGCTCGCTGACGGCGCAGCAGCCCGAGAACAACATCGTGCGCACGGCGATCGAGGCGCTGGCGGCGGTGCTCGGCGGCACGCAGTCGCTGCACACGAACGCTCTCGACGAGGTGCTGGCCCTGCCGACCGAGAAGGCCGCGCAGATCGCGCTGCGGACCCAGCAGGTGATCGCGTACGAGACGGGTGCGGCGAACGTGATCGATCCGCTCGGCGGTTCATACTTCGTCGAGGCGCTGACCGACGAGGTCGAACGGCAGGCCGAGGAGTACTTCGCCAGGATCGACGAGATGGGGAACGGGTCGATGCTGGAGGGGATGCTCGTCGGTATCGAGCGCGGCTACTTCCAGTCGGAGATCGCGGAGGCGGCGTTCCGCGAACAGGAGCTGTACGAGAAGGGCCGGCTGATCAAGGTCGGGGTCAACGAGTTCGTGTCACCGGATGACGACAGCCTCGAGATCCTGCAGATCCCGATCGAGACCGAAGCGCGCCAGGTCGAGTCGCTCCGGCGCGTCCGCGACGGGCGCGACGCCTCGGCAGCGGGGTCCGCGCTCGAGCGGCTGAAGGCCGCCGCCGCGACCGATGAGAACCTGATCCCGCTGCTGGTCGGCTGCGCCCGGGCGTCCTGCACGGAGGGCGAGATCGTGGCGGCGCTGCAGGACGTCTTCGGGACCTACACCGAAGCGCCGCGGTTCTAGGGGTTCGGCCCGGTACCATAGGCGGACCCCCGAGCGAGACGAAGGATCTGGCGTCATGGCGAACAAGGAACGCAACAGGAGCGCCACCCGTCCCGCCACCGGCGCGCCCGCGAAAGGCGTGAGCGGGAACGGGGCGCTGCCGAGGATCAGCGCCACCGTCGACGGGGGGGTCGCCGGCGCCAATCGCAAGGAGCGCAAGGAGGAGGCCCGGCGCCAGCGCGAGGCGATCCTGCGCAAGCAGGCGCGCCGGCGCTACTGGCGCCTGGGGATCGCCGCGGCGGTCGCGGTCGTGGTGCTCGCCGGTGTGGTGGTGTTCGTCCTCACCCGGCCGAAGGAGAACGCGGCCGGGGCGAAGGCGTTCAACCAGGCGGACCTGCCCGGCCTGATCACCTCCCAGAACCTCGACGAGTGGACGGCGAACACGGCGGACCTGGCCGCGCGCATCAGCGATCTCGGTCTCCCGCCCCTCACCGCGTCCGAGCAGCTCGCGTTCCACATCCACCAGGAGCTGCAGATCTTCATCGACGGGCGCCAGTTCACGGTCCCCGCCTTCATCGGGATCGACCAGGCGGGCGGACAGATCGCCGCGATCCACGTGCACACGACCGACGGGGTGATCCACGTGGAGTCTCCGACCGTGCGGGACTTCACGCTCGGCAACTTCTTCGGCGTGTGGGGCCTGAACTTCACCCCGACCGCGATCGGCGGGTTCGAGAACCTCGGCGGCAAGACGCTCCAGGTCTTCCTCAACGGCAAGGCGTACACGGGGAACCCGACGAAGCTGGTCCTCAAGAACCACGACATCATCGTGGTCACCTACGGGACGCCGCAGGAGGTACCGCAGATCCCGACCGAGTTCTCCTGGGCGAACAGCAGCGCGGGCGGCTAGGCAGCTCGGAGCCCTACGCGTCGGCCAGGACCACGAACCGCGGCATGGATTCGAGCCAGCCGAGCACCGGTGGCGACGCGACGCGGTACGCCCATTCGACGTCGGAGAGGCGCTCGATCCGCGGGGCCCGCCACCCGGCACGTTCGGCGCCGGCCATGACGGTGTCGATGTCGAGCGCCCGGGACATCGGGAGCGCCGAGCGGACCTCCGGGTCGTAGTCGCCGTGATGGTCCGGTTCGGCCCGGAGCACTTGCCGCGCCAGCTCCGCGGCCTTGCGGCGGGCCCTGGTCGAGAGGGCGCCGACCCCCCAGCCGCCCTCGTACAGCACCAGGCGTCCACCGGGCCGCGTGACCGCCCGCCATCGCTCGAGCGCCCCGACCGGATCGGGCAGCGTCCACAGGAGATGGCGCTCGATGACGGCGTCGAACGGCCCCGGAGGCGGCGACTCGGCGGTGCCGACGATCGTGTCCAGCCGCACCCGACGGTGGGTGGCCTTGCGTTCGGCGTGAGCCAGCATCCCGGGTGAGATGTCGAGCGCCGTCACACGATGGCCGAGCTCGGCCGCGAGCAGCGCCATCGCCCCCGTTCCGGCGCCGACGTCCAGGACGTCGGCGGGCGGGGGAGGGAGGTGCCGGGCGAGGGCGGCCCTCCATGCGCCGGCCGCGGCCGGGTGCTCGATGACGTGTCCCACGGACCGGTCGTACGTCGCCGCGTCGGCGTCCCAGAACCGGCGGATCCGTTCGTGCAGGTCGTCCCGATGCGCGGTCATCGCGCGGACCCGCGCCGGTACCGGCCCAGGCGCAGGGCGTTAGCCACCACGCTCACGCTCGAGGCCGCCATCGCCGCCGCGGCCCAGACCGGGGTCAGCACACCCGCCACGGCCAGCGGGATCATCACGACGTTGTAGCCGAACGCCCAGACCAGGTTCTCTGCGATCACCCGGTAGGTCCGCCGCGCCAGCTCCAGCGCGTCGGGGACGGCGCCGGGGTCCGACCCCAGGAGCGTGACGTTCGCGGCCTCGATCGCGACGTCGGCGCCGGCCCCCATCGCGATCCCGAGGTCCGCCTGCGCCAGCGCCGGCCCGTCGTTGATGCCGTCGCCGACGAACGCCACCCGGTGCCCGTCGGCCTGGAGCCGGCGGACCTCGTCCACCTTGCCCTCCGGGTACACCTCCGCGATCACGTCGTCGATCCCGGCCTCGTGCGCGATCGACCGGGTCGTCGTCCGCCGGTCGCCGGTCACGAGGGCCACCCGCATGCCGAGGGCGCGGATCCGTCGGATCGCCTCTGCCGCGCCGGGCTTCGTACGGTCGGCCACGGCCAGCAGCCCGAGCGGCCGCCCGTCGGCCAGGACCGCGAACACCGTCGCGCCGGTCGACGCGAGCGCCTCCGCTCGCTCGGTGAGCTCGTTCGGCAGGCCGTCCGGTCTCGCGACGATCACGTCGCGGCCGTCGACGCTCGCGCGGGCACCGGCGCCGGGTATCACGGAGAACGACCCGGCGGGGGGGATCCGGACGCCGCGGCCGCGGGCTCCCTCGATCACCGCCGTGGCGATCGGGTGTTCGGATCCCTGCTCGGCGGCGGCCGCAAGGGCGAGCAGGTCGTGCTCGTCGACGCCCGACACGGGGACCGCGTCCTGGAGCCGCATCGCGCCCTCGGTGAGCGTACCGGTCTTGTCCATCAGCACCACGTCGATCCCGCGCGCGGCCTCGAAGACCTCTCCGCCCTTGAACAGGATCCCGAGTTCAGCGGCGCGACCGCTGCCCGCCATGATCGCCGCCGGCGTCGCGAGGCCGAGCGCGCACGGACACGCGATCAGCAACACGGTGACCGCGTGGATCAGTGCGGTGCCGGGCGTGGCGTCGCCGAACGCGATCCATCCGACGAACGTCCCGGCGGCGATCAGCAGCACGATCGGGACGAAGATCGACGACACGCGATCGGCCAGGCGCTGCACGGGAGCCTTCGATCCCTGCGCCGCCTGCAACAGCCGGACGATCCCGGCGAGACGGGTCGCCGCGCCGACCCTCGTGGCCTCGACCTCCAGGCGGCCGAAGCCGTTCAGCGAAGCACCGACGACCTCGTCGCCGGGCGCGACGTCGACCGGGACGGACTCGCCGGTCAGCATCGACAGGTCGACCGACGACGCGCCGCTCACCACGACACCGTCGACGGGGATCTTCTCGCCGGGCCGGACGACGACGACGTCCCCGACGCGAACCTCGTCGACGGGCACGCGTCGCTCGGCGGCGGCGTCGAAAATCGTCGCCTCCTTCGCGCCCCGCTCGAGCAACCGCCGGGAGGCGTCACCGGCCGATGCCCGGGCCCGGGCCTCGAGGTACTTCCCCACCAGGATCAACGTGACGATCACGGCGGCCGTGTCGAAGTAGTGATCGTCGCGACCGGCCAACGTCGCCCACACGCTGTAGCCGTACGCGGCCAGGGAGCCGACGGCGACCAGCGTGTCCATCGTCGAGGTGCCGTGGACGGCGGCCTTCGCCGCGGACCGGATGAACGGCCATCCGCAGTAGAAGACGACCGGCGTCGCCAGCGCCCAGGTCACCGCCATGCTCCACGACGTATCCGGGAACACGAACGTCAGGAGCAGGATCGGGACGGTCAGGATCGCGGCGACGACGAGCCGGAAGAGGTATCCGCGCGCCTCGTCGTGGGCGGAAGGGCCATCGACGTGCTCGTGGGCGCCGTACCCGGCACGCTCGACCGCCGCGACCAAGGGCTGGACGTCGAGCCCCGGCGCCGTCGGGGTGACCAGTGCCGTCCGGGACGCGAGGTTGACCGTGGCTGACGCGACGCCTTCCTGCTTCGAGAGGGTCCGTTCGACGCGCCGCACGCAGGACGCACAGGTCATGCCCTCGATGTCGAGGGCGATCTCGTTCGACGGGACGTGGTCGTGCGTGGTGTACGAACGCGATCGACCGGGCCGGGCGGGGGCGTTCGTCCCGGCGTTCGACGGATGGTTCGACCTGGTGCTCGTCCGGTCCTCGGTGCGGCTCATGCCCGCGCCTCGGTGACGCTCACGACGTCGTACCCCTCCTCCCCGATCGCCTCACGGACGGCGAGGACGTCGGGCTGGGCCGAGAACGTCACGTCGACGCGGCCGGAGGAGTGGTCCGCGAGGACCCCGGCGACGCCGTCGATCGACGAGATCGCACGCTCGATCGCCATCTTGCAGTGGTCGCAGGTCATCCCGCCGACCTGCACGTGGAGTTCGCTCACGGGCTTTCCTTCCCACGCGATGTCTCGATGATGCGCTTCCCACATGATACCCTCCGGGGGTATGGTTCGACACGGAGGATCCCGATGAGCGACGGCACCACGAACGGGCATCCCGGCTACGCCGCGCAGGCCGACACGGATCGGGTCCTGGCACGGCTCCGGCGCATCGAGGGCCAGGTGCGTGGGATCCAGCGGATGGTCGAGGAGGAGCGGTACTGCGTCGACGTGCTGGCCCAGATCTCGGCGTCGACGAACGCCCTCGAGAAGGTCGGGCTGTTGCTGTTGAACGATCACATCCGGCATTGCGTCCGCGGCTCGATCGTCGACGGCGGGGGGGACGAGAAGATCGAGGAGCTCGTCGAGGCCGTCGACCGGTTCGTCCGCGCGACGTAGAGCCGGGCGTCAGACGCCGAGCGGCGACGGCGACGGCGACGGGTCGATATCGATCGACGGGTGGTGATCGATCCCGTGCTCGTGGGCGTGTTCGCCTTCCGCCACGTGGATATGGCTGTGCTCGTGGATCAGGTTCACCCGCAGCAGGAGGTCCCGGTCCGCGAGCACCTCGCTCGGTGTCCCCATCCCGACCACGCGGTGCTCCTCGGAGAACACCAGGCACCGATCGGCGATCACGTCGAGGACGTCGAGGTCGTGCGTCGCGAGCACGATCGTCTTGCCCGCCCGGCCGAGCTCGGCGATCAGCTCCGTGAGCCACTCCTGCGTCCTGGGATCGAGCGCCGCGGTCGGCTCGTCGAAGAGCAGCACGTCCGGGTTCATCACCAGGACGGACGCGATCGCGACGCGCTTCTTCTCGCCGCCCGAAAGCTGGAAGGGGGCGCGGTCCGCCAGGCCCTCGATCTCGAGCATCGCCATGACGTCGCCGATCCGCTCCTCGACCTTCTCCTTCGTCCATCCGAGCTGCAGCGGGCCGAACGCGACCTCCTCGCGCACGCTCGGCGAGAAGACCTGCGCGTCGGAGTTCTGGAAGATGAACCCAACCCGCGAGCGGAAGCCCATCGAGAACCCCTCGTCCTGCAGGTTCTCCTCGGTCACGGCCTGGCCGAACGCCTCGAAGGACCCTGCATCGGGGAAGATCAGGCCATCCAGGATCTTCAGCAGCGTCGACTTGCCGCAGCCGTTTGCCCCGAGCAATGCGACCTTCTCGCCGGGACGAACCTCGAACGACACGCCGTCGAGCGCGGTGAAGCGCTCGAGATAGGCGTACCGGAGGTCGCGGCATACGAGCAGCGGATCGCTTCCGGTGACGGGCGCTGTGGTGTCCTCAGGCGCCAAGGAGCCGCTCTCCCCACAGGACCGCGAACGCCACGGCGATCGACCCGGCGACGAACACCCAGTCGAGCGCCGTCGTGCGGAAGCTCGTGAGGACCTTCGCGTCCCCCCGGTACCCGCGAGCGACCATCGCGAAGTGGACCTCCTCGCTCAGGGTGTGCGCCTTGCCGAACAGGGCCCCGGCGGTCGCCGTCACGAACCGCTGGCTCTCCTTCACGTCCGTCGGGTTGCCGACGGACCGGGACTTGCGGGCCGTGTACATGTCGGTGACGGAGTTCAGCAGCAGGAAGATGTACCGGTAGGCCATCCCGACGATGAGGACGAAGACCTTCGGCACGTGCAGCGACCGCAGCGCGGCGAGCAGCTTCGCCCACGGCGTGGTGAGCGTCAGCAGCACGACCAGCGAGATCGACACGGCGACGCGGGAGACGATCAGGCCGGCGCCGTAGAGGCCCTGCTCGGTGATCCCGACGGGCTGCCCGTGCCACGACCAGAGCGGCACGACGATCGTCCCCGGCGTGATGAAGCTGAGCGTCGCCGGCAGCACGACGATCCCCGTGAAGATCGGGATGAACAGCCAGACCCGCTTGACGAAGAACCACAGGGGGAGCCTCGATGCCGCCGCGAGCACGACCGTCCCGGCGTACATGGCCAGCAGCAGCGGGATCGTGCGCAGGAACGCGGCGACGAGCAGCAGTCCCAGCAGCGTGACGATCTTGACCCGAGGGTCGAGGCGCTGGAGGAGCCCGTCCTGCTGGGCGACGTCGTCGCTGAACATCGCCTGACGCATCACGTTCGCGCCGCCGGAGAGGGTCTTCTCGATGAAGCTGCCCTTCTTGCGCTTGCCGATGCACCCGCAGGGGCAGAGGGCCACCTCTCCCGAGACGAGCCACCTGGGGGTGGTAGCCGGGCGCGCGGTCGTCGCCTCAGCGGTCATGTCGCCGCCGCCGCGGTGGGAGCGTCGCCCGGGACCCGGCCGCGGTTCGCGAAGTACCGCAGCAGGTACACGATGCCGAAGATGATCAGCCCGCAGATCGCGATACCGACGAACGCGGAGACGATGTAGCCGAGCACGGGATGGTCACCGCTGTTGAACCCGTAGCCTCCCAGGAGGGTGTGGCTCCAGAACGACGCGAACCTGTTCAGCCCGGTCGGCACCGCAGAGAGGCCGTACTTCGCGAGGTCCAGGTCCCCCGGCGAGTCCTCGCCGAACGCGCCACCCGGTGCGAGGAGGCCGAGCGGGACCAGGAACGCCATGGCGATCAGAGGCACGTACGCCCACGCCCAGCTGACCTTCTTTTCCTCCCGGCGCGCCTTCTCGGCCTCGGCCTGCGTGAGCGGGACGCCGGGATGGTTGATCCGCATCACGGGGATGTTCGCCCGCTGCAGGTAGGCCACGATCCCGAACGTGAACGCGAACTCCGCCAGGCCCGCGACCGTGAGGTGCGCGAACAGCATCGCCGGGATCGTCTGCGCGAGGTGGAACGGCGCGTACAGGGGCGTGCCGTTCGCCGTGTGGAACAGGTCGGGCTGGATCCCGAACTCGATCGCCGCGCACAGGGCGGCGACGTTGATCGCGAGGTAGCCGGCGATCCCCGCGGTGACGGCCCGACGGTTCGAGGTGAGTGCGGATCGGCCCGCCAGCCAGCGGTAGAGGAAATACGTGACGAACGGCAGGACGATGCCCATGTTGAACACGTTCGCGCCGAACGCGAGGACGCCGCCGTCGCCGAAGAAGAGGGCCTGGATCAGCAGCGCGATCGTCATCGTGATGACCGCCGCCCACGGCCCCAGGATGATCGCGGTGATCGCCGCCCCGGTCGCATGCGCCGTCGTCCCGTCCGGGATCGGGACGTTGAACATCATCACGAGGAAGCTGAACGCCGCCGCGATCGCCATCAGGGGCACGAAGCGGCTCGTGACGAGCTTCTTGACCTTGCGGACGGCGACGACCCAGAAGGGAACGCAGGCTGCGGCCATCACGCCGCACGTGGCCGGGCTCAGGTATCCGTCGGGGATGTGCACGGGTCGCTCCCTTCCCTCATCGGTCCGCCGTCCTACCACCCATCCTATTGAGCAATCGCAACGGATTGCAACTACAAGGAACGGCGGACGCGCGGTCGTGTGGATGCATCGACATGCATCCAGGCGCAGGAGGAAGAGCCGGCAAGGCCAGCGCCGGGAGAGGGCTTAGGGGAGGTCCCTAGAGGAGCCGCAGGCCGCACACAGACCGGAGATCGCGAAATGGGTCAGGTCCGGGCGGAACCCGCGGTGCCTGGTGATCTGATCTCGGATCACGTCGATCTCATCGACCGACAGCGAATCGTCGGTGCCACAGTTCGCGCAGATCAGGTGGACGTGCTGCCCCTCGCTCGTCCGGTGGTATTCGGCACCGTCCTCGAGATGCGCGTGCGACAGGACGCCGACGCTCTCGAGCATGTCCAGCGTGCGGTACACCGTGGAGGCGTTCACTCCGGGGATCCGTTCCTTGACGCGGCGGGCTACGTCGACGGGGCTGATATGCCCGTCGGTTGCCATGATCTCGGCCACGATGGCTCTACGCTGCGGCGTCATGCGCAGGCCTCGACGCTTCAGCTCCAGCAGGATCGGTTCGGCGCTCGCGGTCACAGGCGCCATTGTATGTCGCTGGTCTTGCACCTGCAATCGACTGCGAAGGCGGGACCCTCGCGTTCGGACCCGGGGCGACGGATGATGCATATGCAATGACTTGCATGTGGGACGCGTGTCAGGTATCGTCGGGTCGGCACCACGCACCTCCAGCGGCGGCCGGCCGCGTCCCTCGCGGTCCGGCCGCTCCCTCTCCCAACGTATCGTTCGGCGACATCGAGGGGATGCGGCCGATGGCAGAACCGACGAAGGCGAGCACGAGATCCGTCGACGGCCGGATGCTGTCGCTCGCCGAGGGGTCGGGACCCGCGCTCGCCGGGCTGGTCGCGATCGGCCTGGCGACGACCGCCACGTACGTTGGCCAGGGGCTGCTCGTCGCGCATGTGATCGCCGGCATCTTCGATGGCCAGACGGTCGGCTCGCTGGCGCCGCTCCTGATCGGCGCCGTGGCGCTGCAGTTCGTTCGGGCGTTCCTGCTGTGGGTCCGCGAAGCTCGCGCGATGGCCGTGGCCGGCCGGGTCAAGCGAACGATCCGGCGGCGTCTGTACGCGAAGCTCCTCGCGCTGGGTCCTGGGTACGTGATCCGGCACCGGAGCGGCGATCTCACGACCACCTTCGTCGACGGGGTCGAGGCGTTGGAGCGCTACGTGGCGCTGTTCGTGCCGCAGATCTACATCTCGATCATCGGAGCTGCCGCGATCGCGGGGTTCATCTTCCTCCTCAGTCCCGTCGTCGGGGCGGTCGTGCTCGGGTGCGCGATCCTGGTGCCGATCGCGCCGTTCGTCGCCACGCGCTACTACCGCAGCCGAGGTGGCGAGTGGTGGAAGGTCTACCGGCGCATCTACTCGGAGAACCTGGACGCGATCCAGGGGATGAGCACCCTGAAGGCGTTCGACGCGAGCGTTCGCCGTGGCCAGGACCTGCACGATGAGTCGAAGTCCTTCGCCGACGCGTCGATCCGGTTGACGTTCACGTCGTCGCTGTTCAACGGGATCGTGGGCTTCAGCGAGAGCGCAGGGACGGCGCTGTCGGTGGGTATCGGCGCGCTCCTGCTGGCCAAAGGGGAGCTGTCGGTCACCTCCCTGCTGGTGATCCTGCTCCTCGCCCGGGAGTGCTTCCGACCGTTGCACGACCTCCAGGAGGCCTACCACTCGGGGTACGTGGCGATGTCGACCGCTGCCGGGATCCGCGCGCTCCTCGACACCGAGCCAGAGGCGCCGGAGCCGTCGGATCCCCGAGCGGCGCCGGACACCCATCGGGCACGAGGCCTGGCCGTTTCGTTCCGCGAGGTCACCTTCGCGTACCGTGCGGGCGGTCGCAGGGCGCTGGACGGGCTCTCCCTCGACGTACACGCCGGTGAGACGGTTGCCCTGGTCGGACGCTCGGGTGCCGGCAAGACGACGGTCGTCTCGTTGCTCCTGCGCTTCTTCGAGACGCAGGAGGGGCGGATCCTCGTGGGTGGCCACGACATCCGATCGATGGGCGCGGCGGACCTCAGACGCCTCATCGCCGTCGTCTCACAGGACACGTATCTCTTCCACGCCACCGTTCGGCAGAACCTGGTCCTCGGCAAGCCTCACGCCACCGACGAGGAGGTGGAGTCCGCGGCGCGAGCAGCGGAGGCCCACGGATTCATCTCCCAGCTACCCCAGGGTTACGACACCGTGGTCGGCGAACGAGGGATGAAGCTGTCGGGGGGCGAGCGCCAGCGGATCGCCATCGCGAGGGCGATCCTGAAGGATGCGCCGATCCTGGTCCTCGACGAGGCGACGTCCAGCGTCGATGCGGCGAACGAAGCCTCGATCCAGCAGGCGCTCGTGCGTGTGAGCCGCGACCGCACCACCTTGGTGATCGCGCATCGCCTCTCGACGGTCAGGGATGCGGATCGGATCGTGGTCCTCGATGCAGGCCGGGCGGTCGAGGCCGGCGACCACGAGGCGTTGATCGGCGACGGCGGCGCCTACGCCCGCCTGGTCGCGGCGCAGGGCGGCGTGGCATGAGCACCGTCGCCGAACGCGTCGAACGGGCCGAGGCGGACGCGCACGCTCGGCGCGGCTTGGTCGCGCGGCTGCGGCCCCTCCTGAAGGTGCTTCGGCCGCAGCGCCGGCTGCTGATCTCGGCGGTCCTGATCGGGATCGCGAACCAGGCCCTGGCGATCGCGAGCGCGGTCGTGGGCGCGTACCTGGTCGGCAGCGCGATCACCGGTGCATCCGTGCACGATCTGCAGGCCGGGCTCGTCGTCTTGGTCCTGCTGATCCTGCCGAGGGCGATCCTGCCTTCGTTGGATTCGTTCCTCACCCACGTGATGGCGTTCCGAGCGCTCGTCGACATCCGCGGGACCATCTACGACGCGTTCGAACGACTTGCGCCGGCGTTCCTGCTCGAACACCGATCCGGCGACCTCGGCGCGACGGCGATCGCTGATGTCGAAGCCCTGGAGGTGTTCTTCGCACACACGCTGAGCCCGATCGTGGTCGCGGCCATCGTTCCGGCGGCCGCGGCGCTCGCGTTGGCGTTCTTCAACCCGCTGCTCGTGCTCGTGGTGGCACCGTTCCTGGTGGCGGTGGCGACCGTCCCGGGATGGTTACGGCATCGAGCCGAGGCCCAGGGGCGCGACTACCGCGAACGCCTCGGCGAGCTGAACGCCGAGGTCGTCGACTCCGTTCAGGGGATCCGCGAGGTCGTGACGTTCGACCGAGGCGAGGCCCAGATCGAGGCGCTGACCTTGCACGACCGGGAGTTGCAGCGAGCGAGGGTCGCGCACGGCAAGCGCGCCGGTATCGAACGGGCGGCGATCGACTCGCTCGTCACGCTGGGGATGCTCGTCATCTTGGCGGCCGCGGCGGCGCTGGTCGTGGCGGGCCGCCTGTCGCCTGCGGTGTTCCCCGCGGCGGTCGTCCTGGCGGCGTTCGCGTTCGCGCCGGTGATGAGCGTCGCGCAGGTCGCCAAGGAGTTGAACGTCGTGGCGGCGGCGGGCGCGCGGGTCGACGCGATCCTCGAGGCGCCTCCGGCGGTCGTCGAGCGCGATGTCGCCCCGCCGGCCTCGCCGGTCGAGCCCCGTATCCGGTTCGAGCACGTGTGTTTCCGGTACGCGCCGAACCTGCCCGACGCTATCGCGGACGTCGATCTGAGCGTCGCGCCTGGCGAGACCGTCGCGCTGGTCGGGCACTCCGGCGCTGGGAAGTCGACGTCGATGCACCTGCTGCTGCGATTCTGGGACGTCGCCGGCGGCCGCATCGCGATCGGCGGGCACGACGTCCGGGACCTGCCGCTGCGAACGCTCCGAAGCCTCATCACGTTCGTTCCGCAGGACGTGTATCTGTTCCATTCATCGGTGCGGGAGAACATCCTCCTCGGCCGACCGGATGCATCCGAGGTTCAGGTGCGCGCCGCCGCGCGCCAAGCGCTCGTCGAGGACTTCGTCGAGGACCTCCGGGACGGCTACGAGACCGTCGTGGGCGAGCGGGGGGCGCAGCTCTCCGGCGGGCAGCGTCAGCGGATCGCCATCGCGCGCGCAGTGCTCCGGGATGCGCCGATCCTGGTGATGGACGAGGCGGTGTCGAACCTCGACGCCGAGAGCGAACGGGCGCTTGGGACAGCCATGGACCACGCGAGAGCGGGGCGAACGACCCTGCTCGTCGCACATCGACTCTCGACCATCATGACGGCCGACCGGATCGTCGTCCTCGACGGCGGTCGTTCGGTCGAGTCGGGAACGCATGCCGAGCTGATCGCGAAGGGTGGGACGTACGCGCGCCTCGTGGCGTCACAGCGCTTCGAACCGACCCCTGATGGTTCCGCGCGATCGCCGGCCGGCGACGGGATCGGTTCGCGCTAGCGAAAGCGCGCCAAGGTCTCCGAGTTGGTCAGGTGGCTTTACTACTACGATCCACCACCATCAGCCGATCCCTTCCGTCGGGCCGATCGGCGAGATCAGCGTCGCGGGGTCGACGGCCGGCCCGGTGGCGTCGACCGCGCCGAGTGTCACTGCGTCCCGGTGACGGAGCGGCGTGGTGAATCCGACGATCGCGCTCAGGCCGGCTGCGGCGGCGCATATCGCGAGCGCCGCTTGCACGTTCAGCGATGTCGCCAGCACCCCAGCGACGGCTGCTCCGAACGGTTGCCCGCCCCACGCGACCATCCGTGCCGCGGTGTTGACCCGACCTTGGAGATGCTCCGGCGTCACGGTCTGGCGCAGCGAGATCCCGTTCACGATGACCAGCGAGTTCGCAGCCTGCCAGAGCGCGAGCAGGACGACCCCGAACCCGAACGATCCGTTCGCCGCGAGGGCCAGGACGAACACCGCGTTGAGTGACAGCCCGATGAGGGAGAGCCACGTCACCGGAACGCGCTTGACGAGCAAGTGGAGCGACGCGCTCGCGGCCAGCGCGCCGGCGGCCGCGGCAGCGAACAGCACCCCGATGGCGGCCGAATCCGATGACAGCCCGATCGCACGGACCGCGTAGACGACGAGCAGGCCGTACACCGCGCCGGACGTGAAGCTGTTCCCGAACCCCAGCAGCGTGAGCGCTCGCACCACCCGCTGGTGCCCGAGGAATCGCAGGCCTTCGCGCACGTCTGCGAGGGTCCGGCGCGCGACGGCGCGATCACGTGGTCCGGCCGGGCGGCGGGAGTTCAGGCCGCGCGGGATCGTCGCGATGCAGAGCGCGGAAACCGCGTAGGAACCCGCGTCGACCAGGATCGTGTTCGCCGGGCCGATCGCGAACGCCAGGATGCCGCCCAGGGACGGCGCCGCGATGCTGACGATCGACCAGGCGGACTACATCACGCTGTTCGCGGTGACGATCCGATCGCGACCGACGAGGTAGGGGAGGGCGCCGAAGTTCGCCGCGTCGAACCACACGAACGCCGTCGCTGACAACGCTGCCACGACATAGATCTGTGGAACCGTCAAGATCCCGAGCGCCGACGCGGCCGGGATGCTCGCGAGGAGCAGGACGTTGAGCATGTCGCAGGCCACCATCAGCCGGCGTCGATCGACGCGGTCGGCGACGGCGCCGGCGAACAGGCCGAACACCAGGTACGGGAGCACCTGGATCGCCGTCAACGTCGCGGTCTGCAGTGGGGACCCGGTCAACTGGAACACCAGGATGGGGAGCACGACGAGCGTGATCTCGGTGCCGCCCAGCGAGACCGTCTCTCCCACGAAGTAGCGAAGGAACGCGCGGTCGCGCAACAGGGATGGGCCTCGGTCCGACGCCCCGTCCAGACCAGCGCCGTCCATCGCCGCACCATATCGCTGTTGCATAGACTTGCAAGAGCCGACCGTGCGCAGGGCCCGGCCCAGCCCCGCCAGGTTCGCCCGGGTGACGGGTCTACACTCCGGGTTCAGGCGCCGGCGAAGGAGGCACGCATGGGAGACCTGGTCAGGCTCGAGGTGGACGACGGCGTCGGGACGATCCTGCTGAACCGTCCACCGATGAACGCGATCAACAGCGACCTCACCGTCGACCTCGCCGATGCCGCCATGGAGGCCACGACCCGTGATGACGTCAGGGCCGTCGTGCTCTACGGGGGCGAGAAGGTGTTCGCCGCCGGCGCCGACGTGAAGATGATGGCCCCGATGAACCCGGCCCAGATCAAGGTCATGATCGCCACCCTCCAGGAGGTCTTCAACCGGGTGGAGGAGATCCCCAAGGTCACGATCGCCGCGATCACCGGGTACTGCCTGGGCGGCGGCTGCGAGCTGGCTATGACCGCCGACTTCCGGTTCGCCGGCGCGTCGGCGAAGCTCGGTCAGCCCGAGATCTCGCTCGGCGTGATCCCCGGAGCCGGGGGGACCCAGCGGCTGCCGCGGCTCGTGGGCCCGGCGAAGGCGAAGGATCTGATCTACAGCGGGCGGCTCGCCTCGGCCGACGAGGCGCTCGCGATCGGGCTGGTCGACCGCGTCGTGCCCGACGACCAGGTCTACGCGACCGCGGTCGAGGAGGCGAAACGCTACGCGAGCGGCCCGCTGCAGGCGCTGCGCGCCGCCAAGGTGGCCGTGAACTGGGGCTCGCGGGGCGACGTCCGTTCGGGCCTGGTGATCGAGCGCGAGGTGTTCGCCGACCTGTTCTCGACGGATGACCAGAAGGAGGGCATGCAGGCGTTCGCCGACAAGCGGAAGGCCGAGTTCACCGGCACGTGAGCCCGAGCGAGCCTCCCGTCCATCCCGACGCCCCGATCAGGCCGGCACGAGACCAGGACCTGGACGCGCTGGTCGGGCTCTTCGGCCTCCTCGACGAGATGCAGCGCCCGTGGCGCGTGTTCGAGCCGCGCGCGGATCCGCTCGCGGAGGCGGCAGCGCGGTTCCGCGAGGCGATCGACGATCCGAACGCGCACCTGATCGTCGCGCAGGACGGCGGACACGTCGTCGGCATGGGCATGGGGAGGATCGCGGCCGTCTCGTCCAGCTCGGACGAGCCCGCGCTGGACGTTTCGAACGTGATCGTCCTGCCCTCCCACCGCGGACGCGGGATCGGGTCCGCGATCGCGCGCGACCTGGCCGACTTCGCGCGCCGGGGCGGCGCGAGGCTGGTGACCCTGCGCGTGTTCTCGGGCAACGACGAGGCGATCGCGTTCTGGTCGCAGCTCGGATTCCGGCCGCGGTTCGTCCAGATGTTCTCCGACGCTGAAGACCTCTGATAGTGCCTCTGAGCTGCAACGATGGCTCGTCGGGGTCGAACGTCGTCCTGCGGTGCATGGGTTCGCCATCAACGGGAATGCATCCGAGGCCGATACCGGTTCGTATACGGAGCAAGCCGAGTCCGAAAGGCGCGAACGTGAGGGATGAACCGCTCAGCCTCCGAGGCGCCCCCGTGCGCCCGCTCCCGCGGCCGAACCGCTCATGGACGGCCGGGCGCACGTGTGCGACGGAAGGCTGCACCACGAAGCTGTCGATCTACAACCGACAGCAGTTCTGCTGGGTTCATGAGCCCGTGAAGTTCCACCTCGCGCGCGGGAAGCGACGGTCGTCGAAGCAAGCCGCCTGACCAGCGTCGGATCGAGAGCGAACCCCGGCGGGCCCGATCACCTCGGGCCCGCCGGGCATCGAACGGCCGTCGGTAGGATGAAAGCCGCGATGCCGGCGTTCGACTCGGGGCTTCGGTTCGAACGGATCGTCGTGCCGACGCCCTTCGCGGTCGGTCCGGCGAACGTTTACGTGATCACCGCCGAGCCGCTCACGCTGATCGACACCGGGACGAACACGCCCGAGACCGAGGCGGCGTTGATGGCGGGGCTCGCCACCGCCGGGATCCCGCCAGGGCGGATCGAACGGATCGTGATCACGCACGGGCATCCCGATCACTTCGGGCTGGCGCCCAGGATCCGCGAGCTGTCCGGCGCCGAGGTCCTGATCGGCGCCGCCGACGTGCCGAAGGTGGTCTCGAACGGTTCGATGTTCCGCGCGACCGGTCGGCTGCTGCTCAGCGAGGGCATGCCCGTCGAGACGCTGCTGGAGATGGGCGATCGGCAGAGGCGGCAGGACTTCCGCGACCTGCATCCGGCCGTGGAGGGTATCGTCGCGCTCCACGGCGGCGAGAGCCTGTCGTTCGACGGGTTCGAGCTGCAGGTCCTGCACCTGCCCGGGCACACCGCCGGGCACGTGTGCCTGTGCGACGACGCCAGCGGCGTGCTGTTCAGCGGGGACACGCTGCTGCTGAACATCACGCCGAACCCGCTGCTCGAGCCGGACCCGGCGGATCCGTCGGAGCGGCGGCGCTCGCTCGTGGAGTACGTGGGCACGCTGGACCGGCTGGCGGCGATGCCGCTGACGGAGGTGTTCCCCGGCCACGGGCCGCCGATCGAGGACCCGCACGCGCTGATCGAGGAGATGCGCGATCACCACCGCCGGCGGTCGGCGGACCTGGAGTCGCGGCTGACGCCCGAGGGCAAGACCGGCTGGCAGCTGGCGAACGAGCTGTTCCCGTCGCTGACCGGGTTCGACAACTTCCTCGCCGTCTCCGAGGTCGTCGGACACATGGACCTGCTGGTCGATGCGGGCCGCGCCCAAGCGGTCGCGCGCGACGGGGTGACGTTCTACTGCAGCGTCCCGAACCCCGTATCGCTCGGCTGAGGCCGGCGCGTCAGTACGTCGTGTTCGACGTCGTGGCTACCGTGATGAGGAGGATCGTCAGAAGCGCCCCGCCGACGCCGACCCAGCCGAGGACGATCCCGGCGATCGCCATCCCGCGTCCGGTCTGCTGACCGCCCGACCGGTCGATCTCGCCCTTCGCCTTGTAGCCGAAGATCAGCGCGAGGATCGAACCGATCCCGTACATCCAGACGATGCCGAGGACGAGCGCCGCGATCGCGAAGCCGTTCGTCCTCGTGGGGATGTAGACGGGCTGTGCGACCTGCGGCTGCGGCTGCGGCTGTGGCTGTGGCACCCCTGGTGCATCGGGGCTCGGCACGGACCTGGTCCGATAGTCGTACCCGCAGAACCGGCAGATCACTGCCTCGGCGCGGATCTCCTCGGCGCAGATCGGGCAGCGCTTCATCTCGACCGCAGGGCCTGTCCCCTCCGGCGGCGAACCGTCGTCGATCGTCACCGTGGCTGTCCTCTCGCCTCGCCCTCGGGCACGCCGAACGGTACGCCGGGGTGGACCTGGGGGCAAGGAGGCGACGATGCGCAGACGATCGCGTCGGCTGGTCGGGATCCCGTTGCGGGTCGCCGTCACGTAGAGTTGTTCGCTCACCTTACGGAGGCCGTCGGGTCTCCACGTCGTGCATCCCCAAGGTTCGTTCCACGAGGAGGTTCGGATGTTCGCGAAGCGCACCTGGTCCACGGCTCGTCTCTCCATCGCGGCACCCGCGGTCGCGATCGCGATCGCCTCGGGCGCCGCCGCCCCTGGCGCGGTGCCCGACGCGAGCCCGTGGCAGTCGGCGGGCACCATGCACGTGGCCCGAGCCTCGGGCATGGTCGCCCAGCTCCAGACCGGCAAGGTCCTCGTGGCGGGCGGGTTGAACGGTTCGACGCTCCTGTCCAGCGCCGAGATCTACACGCAGTCCCAGTCGGGGACCGGAACGTGGACGACGACGGGTTCGATGCACGCCGCGCGACAGAGCGCCGAGGCGGTCACGTTGTTCGACGGACGGGTCCTGGTCGCCGGCGGCAAGGGATCCGGGAACACGATCCTGGCGACGGCGGAGCTGTACGACCCCGGCGCCGGTACCTGGGCCACGACCGGGAGCATGTCGAAGGCCCGGAACGGTGCGACCTCGGCGCTCCTGTACGACGGCCGAGTGCTCGTGGCGGGTGGGACGGACGTCGGGAGCCCGGTCGACCCGCTCACGAGCGCGGAGATCTACGACCCGAGCACGGGCAAGTGGACCTCCACGGGGAGCATGGTCCACCGGCGCGCGTTCGCCACGGCCACGCTCCTGGCGGGCGGGAAGGTCCTGGTCGCCGGCGGCGTGACGGCTTCGAACGGCACGCTGACGAGTACCGCGGAGCTGTACGACCCCGCGACCGGGAAGTGGTCGGCGGCGGGCACGATGACGGCGGCGCGCGATCACGCGATGGCGGCGCTGCTGTTCAACGGTCGAGTGTTGGTGATCGGCGGGCAGGGTTCGTCCGGGAAGCCGCTCGCGAGCGCCTCGCTCTACTCGCCGAACTCGAACTCGTGGTCCTCCGGCGGCACGTTCAGCGGCGGCCGGACCGCGGCGGCGACGGACGTGCTCTACTCGGGCAAGGTCCTCGTCGCGGGCGGTTTCGGCGGGAATGGGAACACGGTGCTGTCCTCCGCGAACCTGTACACGCCGGCCGGCAACGGCGGGCCCGGAACGTGGAAGGTGGCGGTCGCGATGCCGGCCGCCCGCGGGCACGCCATGGACGTACGCCTGAACAACGGGAAGGCGCTCGTCGCGGGCGGCTGGGCGAACAACGGGTCGAGCATCTCGCTGAAGTCGGCCGTGATGTACGCGCCGGTCCCGAACCCGACGTTCAACGTGACGCCCGGGTTCGGCCCGCCCGGCATCTCGGTGAAGGTGACCGGCGGCGGATTCACCCCGGCCGAACAGGTGAAGGTCTCCTTCGGGGGAACGGTGCTGGCGACGCTGACGACGAACGCGAACGGTGGGTTCACCGCGACGGTCGTGACCCCTTCGAACGCCTCGATCGGCGGACACGTCATGAAGGCGGTGGGACAGACGAGCGCGCGGGTCGCCCAGCGCTGGTTCGCGACGCTCGCCCCGTAGCCGCGGGCCGCGGGCCGCGGGCGGCGCGGCTAGCGTCTCTTCTTCGGCAGGCCGGCCCCGGCGCCGACCTGCTCGGCGAACCCCCGCGCCTCGTCGAGGTGCACTTCGTCGACGAACAGCCGCACGCCGTGCTCCCAGACGGCGCTGATCATCCCGGGTTCCTTGTACCACCAGGCGATCTTCCGCTCCTCGAGCTGCTCCGCGATCGCGTTCGCGTGCTCGCGCGTGAACTGCCCCAGGTAGACGGTCGTGATGTCGTCGGGCCCGCGTTCCCAGATCGTCGGCACGGCGCCATCGTCTCATGCCGCCCGTGTCCGCGGCCGTTGGCGAGGGACGGCAGCACGTCGGAGGCTGGTGCCGCGATGAGGGGGAGGGATGCCGTTCGGCCGGTCAGATCGGGCCGCACCCGGCGCCGAGGAAAACGCGGATCGCGACGAGGTTCGTCCCATCCATGAGGGTCTCGACGCAGGCGCGGGGGCCACGGTCGACCTGCGCCTGCTCGGCCAGTTCGACCCACGACCCGTCCTTCACCCGGTAGAAGCGCGTCGCGCCGTGGCCGAGACGCTGCAGGCTAACGACGGAACCGTCGTCCTCGGCGAGCCGGACCTGCTGGTCGTCGACGCGGTCGATCGTGCCGCCCAGCCAGACGACCGGTGGCGAGTCGGCGCCCAGGTCCTGCCGGGGCGTGGGTGGCGGGGGCGGGATCGGTTCGCCGCTCGACGTCGCCAGCACGGGCCGAGGGGACGTCGAGGAAGGGCTCGATGCAGCCCCGGTGGTGCCGCCGCAGGCCGCCGTCACGGCGGCCGTGAGCGCGACCACCAACGCGATCCGGATCCGCGATGCATCGGCCATCGCGTCAGGAGGGTGATCCGGCGTTCGGCTTGAGGAGGGCCTTGCGCACCTTGCCCATCTCGTTGCGGGGCAGCGCGTGGACGAACCGCACCTCGCGCGGGCGCTTGTGCGGAGCGAGCAGGGCGGCGACGTGGTCCTCCAGGTCCTTCGCGGACGGCGCGTCCGCATCGCGGTCCACGTCGCGGACGACGACCCACGCGACGATCCGCTCGCCGAGTCGTTCGTCCGGTTCGCCGGTGACGGCCGCCTCCGCCACCGACGGGTGCTCCATCAGCGCCGCCTCGACCTCGCCGGCACCGACCTTGTACCCGCCGGTCTTGATCAGGTCGGTCGCGCGGCGGCCGACGATCCGTAGCGAGCCGTCGGTGGATCGCGTAGCGAGGTCTCCGGTGTGGAACCAGCCTTTTCGCATCACGGCCGCGGTGGCGTCCGGGCGGTTCAGGTAGCCGAGGAAGAGGTTCGGGCCGCGGACCACGACCTCGCCGATCGCGTCGGGTCCCGCGTCGGACGGCAGGTCAGCCCCGTCGTCGTCGACGAGCCGGACGTCCACGCCCGGGAGCGGCGGTCCCACCGACCCGGGCCGGCACTCGGCGTCCGCCCGAACCGCGCAGTTCATGATCGTCTCGGTCAGGCCGTACCGCTCGACGATCCGCTGTCCGGTCGAACGTTCGATCCGGTGCCACTCGCGAAGGGGCAGGGGCGCCGATCCGGAGACGAGCAATCGCGCTCGCCCGAGGGCGTCGGCCAGGGCGAGGTCGCGCTCGGCCTGCTCGGCCAGGGCGTGGTACATCGTGGGGACGCCGAACACCATCGTCGCGCCGCCCGCGAGCTCTTCGCGGATCGCGTCGGGGTCGAAGCGCCCGACGTGGCGGACCGAGCCGCCGACCCGGAGGGGTCCGAAGATCCCCAGGATCAGGCCATGCACGTGGAACAGCGGCAGGCCGTGGGTCAGGACGTCGTCGGGCGTCCAGTCCCAGACCTCGGCGAGGGCATCGAGGTTCGACGCGATCGCCCGGCGCGGCATCAGGACGCCCTTCGGCGGTCCGGTCGTGCCGGAGGTGTAGAAGACGAACGCCGGGTGCTCGTCGTCGGGCTCGGGTGGAAGTTCGACCCGCGAGCGGGCGGCTGGGTCGAGGTCCGGCGCGAACCGACGGAGCGCCTGCAGGGCCGCCGGGAGCACATCGGCGTCCGCGGCAACGATCGCGACGGGCTCGCTGTCTCGCACCACGTGGTCCAACTCCCGCTCGCCGAGCTTCGGATTCAGCGGGACCGCGGTCCTTCCGGAGAGGATGGCGGCGACCACGCCGACGCACGTGTCGATCGACGGCGTCGCCCAGATCGCGACCCGGCCGGGGCCGGCCGAGTCGCCGGCGAGCCGGCGCGCGAACGCCGCCGCGGCGTCGTGGAGCTCGCGATACGTCATCGAGACGCCTGAGACGGTGACCGCAGGTCGATCGTCGGGCTCGCGCGCGGCGGGCAGCAGCATCGTTCGGTCAGGATGGCAGACGTCGGCATTGACCGCTTCCCGTGCGGCGCGGTAGCGTCCGGGTTCGCCTGCGCGCCCGCGGCAGACCACGGGAGGGGGTTCTCGGGATGTTCCGCGGGGTGATCATCAGGCTACTGGTCCTCGTCGTCGCGGTCGCGCCGATCGTCGTCGATGTCGAGCCGGTCGCGCGCGCAGCTGGTCACGTGCCGAACGAGAGCGCGTCAGGCGGTTCACCGGGTTCGAGGATCGCGGGCAGGAAGCTCTGGCAGGAGCGATACGACGGGCCGCGCCACAAGCGCGACGACGCGGCCGCCGTGGCCGTGAGTCCCGATGGCTCGAAGGTCTTCGTGACCGGCGGATCCAAGGGGTCGAACGGGTACGGCTACGCCACCCTTGCGTACGACGCCTCGACGGGGAAGGTGCTCTGGGTGAGCCGCTTCGGAGAACCTGGCACCGCGTCCGACCTGGCCGTGAGCCCCGACGGCTCGAGAGTGTTCGTCACGGGATCCTCAGCCGCCAACGGCAACTACGACTTCGCGACGGTGGCCTACGAGTCCTCCACCGGGAACGAGCTCTGGGTGAGCCGGTACGACGGGTCGGCGCACGACTCCGACTACGCCGCCGCCGTGGCCGTGAGTCCCGATGGCGCGACGGTCTTCGTTACCGGGACGGGGGCCGAGGAACTCCACGACGAGTACACGACCTTTGCCTACGACGCATCGACTGGGAAGACTCGGTGGGTGACGAACTACAACTGGTTGGACTACTCGGTCGCCCAGGCGATGAGCGTCAGTCCCAACGGATCGATGGTGTTCGTGACCGGAGGGACCTTCGACTCGCGCGACGACGACTTCCTGACCGTCGCGTACCGGGCCTCGACCGGGAAGGTGCTCTGGTCGAGCACGTACGACGGCCCTGGTCACTTCGAGGACTACGCGTCCGCGCTCGGGGTCAGTCCTGACGGATCGACGGTCTTCGTGGCGGGTCACTCGGACGGGTCGTCGAGCACGGATTACGCGACCGTGGCCTACCGCGCCTCGACCGGGAAGCGGCGCTGGGTCGGCCGCGACGACGGCCCTGTGGGTGGTTCCGACTACCCATCCGCGCTCGGGGTCAGTCCCGACGGGTCGGCGGTATTCGTGACGGGAGGCTATGACGGGCCCGGAGGGGATGGGTACGCGACGGTGGCGTACGACACCGCGACCAAGGGTGAGATGTGGGCCAGCCGCTACGACGGTCCCGGCGGCGCTGCGTCCGCCAGGGCGCTCGCGGTCGCCCCCGACGGGTCGTCGGTATTCGTGACCGGAGCCGCGGACGGGCCGAACGGGTACGACTACACGACCCTGGCCTACGACGCCTCGACCGGGGAGAAGCTCTGGCTGAACCGGTACGACGGGCCGCGTCACCGAGACGACTTCGCGACCGGCCTCGGGGTGGCCCCCGATGGATCGGCGCTGTTCGTGACCGGGGCGTCGGAGGGGCCGAACGCCGAGGACTACGCCACGGTGGCGTGCCGAGCCGCTTGAGACGACGTCCGCTCGACCGATCCTGACACGAGAGGGGCGGGCGTGGCGGCACCGTGAGCCGGCGCCCCGCTAGGATGCGGGGCGCCGGCTCACGGGGAGGGACCGACGGCCGATCTCACCGAACGCTCCGCGACCGAGCTCGCGGCGATGGTCCGCAGGGGTGCGCTGTCCGCGCGCGAGGTCGTGCAGGCGCACCTCGAACGGATCGACGGGCTGAACGACGAGCTGAATGCCATCGTCACGCTTCGCGACGAGGGGGCGCTCGCCGATGCCGAGGCGGTCGACCGCGATCCGGGACGCGGCGCCGACCTCCCGCTCGCGGGCGTCCCGTTCACCGTCAAGGACCTGATCGCCACCGGAGGGGTCCGGACGACGGCCGGCACGCCCTTCCTGCGAGGCTGGGTGCCGTCGGCCGACGCGACGTCGGTGCGCCGGCACCGCGAGGCGGGCGCGATCCTGCTGGGCAAGACGAACTGCCCCGAGTGGGGGATGTTCCCGTACACGCGCAATTCCCTGTTCGGCGCCACACGCAACCCGATCGACCTGTCGCTGACGCCGGGCGGCTCGAGCGGAGGAGAGTCGGCGGCGGTCGCGGCGCGGCTGTCCGCGCTGGGGGTCGGAACCGACTTCGGCGGATCGCTGCGGTGGCCGGCACACTGCACCGGGGTCCTGGCGCTGCGACCGACGGCCGGGCGGATCCCGTCGACCGGCCAGTTGCCGACGCCGTCCCTCGACGAACCACTGATACCGAACGAGGTCACGCTCCAGGGGCGCGTGCAGGTGATCGGCCCGCTCGCACGGAGCGTGGACGACCTCGAGCTGGCGCTCCGCGTGATGTCGGGCCCGGACGGCTGGGATCCCTTCGCGCCGCCGGTCGAGCTGAGAGCGTCACGCGAGGCGCGGCTCGCGAACGTCGCCGTCTGGGACGGACCGCAGGAGCCTCCGGTCCATGCGGACGTGGTCGCGGTGGTGCGCGCCGCCGCCGCGGCGCTCGACACGCGCGGGTTCGACGTCGACGACGAAGCGCCGTCGATGCTGGGGGGCGCGGGCCGGCTGTACTCGGAGCTCCGGGCCACGGACCGGCTGCAGGACGTCCGACGGATCGTGCGGGGGCGCGAGGACCAGCTCGGCGACGACGTCCGAGCGGCGATCGACGCGGCGGAGGAGCTCGAACGGCGCGGCGCCGGACCCGAGCCGGCGGTGCTGTGGGAGACGCGCGACCGGCTCCGGGTGGAGTTCGACATGTACCTGAAGCGGCACCCCGTGTTGCTGATGCCGGTCGCGACCGTGCCCGCGTACCAGGCGGACGGCGAACCGCCGGCGGCCGTGCCCGGCCGCGAGCAGACGATGTGGGACGTGCTCGAACCGTCCCGGTTGATCAGCCTGTTCGGCTTCCCCGCGGCGTCGGTCCCGTTCGGCGTGTCCTCCGAGGGTCTGCCGATCGGCGTACAGGTCGTTGGGCGCCCGTTCCGTGAGGACGAGGTCCTCGCGGTCGCGCGCGTGTTGATGGAGGAGCGAGCGGAGGTGACGCGATGAATGCGCAGCGCGTGGAGATGTTCGTCGTGCCGATGGATGCGCCGAACGACACGACCGGCCTGCAGGCCCTGGCGGAGGACGGGCGCATCGCCCCCGAGACGCTGGTCGCGATCGTCGGCAAGACCGACGGCACGGGGTTCCACGACGACTGGGGCCGGGTGTTCGCCGACGTCGCGCTCCGTGGCTGGACCGCCGGCTTCCTCGGGATCCCGGTCGAAGGGGTGGCCGAGCGTGTGACGTTCGTGCTGTCGGGTGGCTGCCCCGGCGTGATCACGCCGCACGTCGTGGCCGTGACGCGGGCGTGGGACGAGGTTCCGGACGCGCCAGGCGAGGGCGCCGGCGGCGGCGGCGGTGGCGACGCCGACAAGCGCCTGGTGGTCGGCATCGCAGGGTCGGACGGGATCCTCCCCGAGGAGGTCGGCCGGATGGGGATGATCCGGAAGGTCGCCACCGCCGTGCACGCGGCGATGGCCGACGCCGGGGTCGACGATCCGTCCGACGTCCACCTCGTGATGGTCAAGGTGCCGGGGCTCACGGTCGCGTCGATCAAGGACGCCGAGTCGCGCGGGCACACGGTCGTCACGCGCGACCTGACGTTCGGACCGGAGGGCGCCGGGACCTACGGGAACGACGGCGCGGCGCTCGGCGTCGCACTCGCGCTCGGCGAGGTGCCCGAGTCGTCGATGTCCGACGACGTCGTGCGCCGGGATTGGTCCCTGTACTCCTCGGTCGCGATGACGTCGTCCGGCGGCGAGAAGGTGCACGGCGAGGTCGTCGTCTTCGCGAACGCGGCGCCGTCGCGCAGCCAGCTGCGGATCGGGCACGCCGCGACGGAGGACTACATCGACGCGGAAGGCGTCCGCAACGCGTTGCGCTCCGCGGGGCTGACGTTCGACGCGCTGCCGTCCGACGAGGATCTCGCGCGCGTGGTCCACGTGTTTGCGAAGTCCGTGACGCCCGGTTCGGACGTGGTGCGCGGGCAGAAGATCACGTTGCTCGACGACCACAACGCGTACCAGATCGGCAAGGCGCTCGGCGGCATGCTGGTCGCGAGCGTCACCGGCCGGACGACGAACTACGTCAGCGGCGGGGAGCGGAACAGCCACCAGGGTCCACCGGACGGCAACATCGTCGCCGCCGTCGTCCGCGCCTGATCCGCTCCGGTCGCGAACCTCGAAGGAGGTCTCGAGGCGATCCGCGGCGAGATGGTCAGGCCTTGCGTGGCTTCTTCGGCTTCGGCTGCTTCGGCGGCAGGCCTCGTGCGAACCCGAGTGACCGATCGATCCAGGCGCTCGCCTGCTCCGCGTCGCTGTTCCACGCCTCCGGCAGGAGCGTGTACCCGGTCATCGCCCGGCCCGGCATCGGTTCGAACGGACCACCGCCGGCCCGCTCGAGTTCCGCGCGGTCATCCGCCGAGAGGCGGACGAACAGGTCCGTGCCGAATAGCCCAGTGAACATGTTCCCGTGCACGAAGGCTGCGAGGTTCCCGAACATCGGTCGCACCGTGATGTCCGGGTCCTCGGGCACGATCGAACGGAAGAACGCCTTCGTCTCCACGTCCGTCTTCGGCATCTTCGGCATCTCGGACCCGCTGGATGGGCTCATCGGCGATCGACCTCCTCGCTCCCGCGCCGCGCGGTTCACGGATGGTGATACCACACCGCCGACGTCATGGAACCAGCGCGTTCAGGGCGAGGCCGGCGACGTGCCAGGCGAGCACGCACAGCATGGCCAGCGCGGGCCAGACGAGCGCCCTCGGACGCCACCTCGCGAGCGCCAGCGTGAGCGCGGCGACCAGTGCGATCTTCGCCGGCAACCCGATCGCCCCGATGAGCGGGTTCGATTCGACGGCCCCGAGGTGATCCACTTCGACCGAGGACAGGACGGCGTCCGCCACGTTGAGCACGTTGATCGCGATCACCAGCGTCAGCGGCCGATCGCGCGCCCGGTCGAGCAGCCATGCGAGGGGTTCGGGCACCAACCCGATCACGGTGATCACGACCCATGGCCACGACGCGGCGATCGCGCCCAGGACCGAACCGACCGGACCGCCGATCGCGTTGAACCAACCCGTGGCGATCAGGACCGGCACCGCGACGGCCGTCCAGAGCCATGGACGCGCGTCCCGCGAGGTGCCCAGCAACAGGCCGAACGTCATCAGCGCCACGGTCGTCGGGGCGCCGCTCCACGGATCGCCGACGGCACCGTTGAAGCCTTGCGTGGTGACCGCGAGCCACAGGACGAACAGAGCGGATCCGTAGGCGCCGTACAGGAGGGGAGGTTCGAACCGCGCGACCGCCTCCGAGGCGGGTCCGCGGCGACCCGTTCGCACACCGACCACGAGGACGGCCGGAGCGAGCGCGAGCACCAGGTCGACGACACCGCCGAGCCATAGCGTCCTCGCGATATGCGGGGATCGCATCAGGCCGGCCACGAACGGTTCCCACCCCTGACCGATCGGGGCCGGCACCCGCCCGAACGCCGACGGCGCGACGACGAACGCCGGTGTCAGCCACCAGATCAGGGCGGGGAGGAAGAACGATCGCGTGCGGCCACGCGATGCCAGGGCAAGCGCCGAGAGTTCGATACCGATGAAGACGAACGTGCCGGACAGGAGGTCCTGCCACGGCGATCCGGTGAACAGCCGCGCCTGCGTTCGACCGAACCGGCCGGCGAAGTAGTCGAACGCGATGTGATGGGCCCGCAGGCCCAGCAGCAGGTGCAAGACGAAGAACGCGACCGCGGCGCCGAGCGCGACCGCCCAGGTCAGCGAGATGCGACGCTCGCCGACGCGACCGCCGGGAACCGCCGCGGCGGATGCGCGGCGCATCGTGACGGACACGCGGCTCGGCTCCTCGACTCGCATCGCGGTGTCTCGAGGTATCGGCGACGCGCCGGCCGGTGATGAGGTTCGATGCGCGTAACGCGCCGCCTCGGTCAGACGGTCCGCTGCGCGAACCGGAACACGTCCTCGGGCGTGAGCGGCATCCGGTCGATGTCGATCCCGCCCAGCGCGTCGGACACGGCGTTCGCGATCACGGCGTTCACCGGGATCGTCCCCGCCTCGCCGACCCCCTTGATCCCGAGCGGGTTGTTCGGCGACGGCGTCTCGGTGTGGAGCTGCTCGATCCCCGGCACGTCCGCCGCGCTCGGGATCAGGAAGCCCATGAACCCCGGGTTCAGCAACTGCCCGTCATCGCCGTACTCGATCCGCTCCAGCAGCGCGCCGGCCAGGCCCTGGATGACCGCGCCGTGGATCTGCCCCTCGACGACGATCGGGTTGATCACCCGGCCCGAATCGTGATGCGCGATGTAGCGCAACACGCGGACGACGCCGGTCTCCGGGTCGACCTCCACGACCGCGGCATGGAAGCCGAACCCGAACACGCCCGACGTGGGCGAGTAGTACTCGATCGCCGCGAGGCCCGGCTTCGACCCCTCCGGCAGCGGCCGGTCGCCCCCTGCGTACGCGAGCTGGGACAGTCGTGCGCCCTCCTCGGCGTCCGCGCCGAACGCGTACCGGGTCGGGTTCGACGCCATCGCGAGGCGGCCCAGAGGGATCGAGCGATCCGGCGCGCCCGACACGTGAACGGAGCCGTCGGAGAACGACAGGTCCTCGGGCGCGACCTCCAGGATCCGAGCGGCCATCCGGGCCGCCTGACGCCGGAGCTCCTGAGAGGCCATCAGCACCGCGTTCCCTCCGACGACGGCCGTCCGCGACGCGTACGTGCCGACGCCGAACCCGAGCCGACGCGTGTCGCCGGTCACCACGCGCACCTGTTCGACCGGCACCCCGAGCTCGTCGCCGGCGATCTGGGCGAAGATCGTCTCGTGCCCCTGACCCTGCGAGCCGTGGGCGGTCGCGACCGCGACGGTCCCGTCCGGGTCGATCGAGACCGATGCACCTTCGTACGGCCCGATCCCGGTGCCCTCGACGTAGGCGCCGAACCCCAGGCCGATGCGGCGGCCGTCCGCGCGGGCGGTCGTGATCTCCTCGCGCGTCCGTTGGAGGTCCAACGCGTCGAGCAACGCGTCCAGCCCGCGCGCGTAGTCGCCCGAGTCATACACGGTCGGCCCGCCGTCCTGGAACGTGACACCGACGTGGTACGGGAACGCGTCGACCGGGATCAGGTTCGTCCGCCGGACGTCGAGCGCGTCCAGGTCCAGCGCGTGTGCGACCTTCTCGATCACGCGTTCCATGACGAACGCTGCGTGCGGCCGCCCCGCGCCACGGTACGGCGAGGTCGGGACCGTGTTCGTGAAGATCGCCTCGAACGAATACCGGTAGTTCTCCAGCCGATAGGGGCCGGGGAGCTGCGCCGCCGTGATGATCGGCAGGACCAGCCCGTACGAGCAGTACGCGCCCGAGTCGTGGACGAACCGGTCCTCGAGCGCGAGGATCCGCCCGCGCTCGTCCACGCCGACCCGAACGTGGTGCACCTGCCTCCGTTCGTGGTTCGAACCCAGGAAGTGCTCGCGCCGGTCCTCGACCCACTGCACGGGGACGCCCACGCGCCGGGCGGCCCACGGGACCATGACCTCCTCGGGGTAGAACTGGATCACCTTCACGCCGAACCCACCACCGACGTCGGGCGCGACGACGTGCACGTTGTCCGGCGGCAGGTCGAACAGCATGGACAGGCCGAACCGCACGCCGGTCGGGGCCTGGGTGGCGTCGTGCACGAGCAGCCGCTCCTCGACGGGGTCGTAGCGCGCCAACACCGCCCGCGTCTCGAGCGGCATCGCGGCGCTGCGTTCCATCTCGAAGCGCCATCCGAAGACGTACGGCGCGGAGGCGAACGCCGCGTCGACGTCGCCGGTCTCCTCGGCGCCTCGGCCGGCGACGTTGTCCGTCATGTCGATGTGGGCGACCGGGGCGCCCGGGGCGGCGCTCGTCTCCAGGTCGACGGCCGTCGGCAGCGGTTCGTAGGAGACGGCCACCGACTCCGCCGCGTCCTCGGCGAGGCCGCGCGAGGTCGCAACCACCATCGCAACGACCTCGCCCTGGTAGCAGGCCTGGTCCTTCGCGAGCGCGAACTGGGTCCTGGGCGAGGCGAGCCCGGGGTTCGGAACGAGGAGCGGGAGGGGCTCGGCGAACGCCCCGTCCAGATCGTCGTGCGCGAACGCGCCCAGCACGCCGGGGACCGCGCGGGCCTCGGAGAGGTCGACGCCGGTGATCCGCGCGTGGGCGAAGTCCGACCGGACGAACGCCGCGTGCGCGGCCCCCGGTTCGAGGTTCGACGTGTAGCGCCCGCGCCCGCGGACCAGCCGGTCGTCCTCGCGGCGCGGGACGCGCTCGCCGAAGAGTCGCGTCGTCATCGGGTCACCGCCATCCGCCCGTCATCGCGAACGGAAGCGTGACCCACCCGCGCCCGCCGGGCAACAACCCCGGGCTACGCCGGCGCCGCCAGCGGCTGTTCCTTCCCGACGTCCTCCGGCTTGACGTGGATCCCGACGAGCGTCGCCACGAGCCCCACCACGGCGAAGATCGCCGCGAACCGGAACGCCATCGCCCAGCCGTGGGCGAGCGCCGAGTTCTGCAGCGCGTGCTGCTGGGCGATCGTTGGCCTGACGCCCGACCCGGGGCCAGCCCCGGCCAGCTGCGCGTTGATGAAGTTCTTCGTCGCCGTGGCGAACACCGTCACCAGGATCGACAGCCCCAGCGTCCCGCCGATCTGCTGCGTCACGTTCAGCATGCCGGAGGCGATGCCGGCGTCCTGGTGATCGACGCCCGCGACCGCGGTCAGCGTGATCGGCACGAAGATGAACGCGAGGCCGAACGCCATCACGATCATCGCCGGCAGCAGCAGGGTGAGGTAGTCCGACTCGGCCGTCAGCGTGGAGAACCACAGGAGGCCCAGCCCGACCGCGACGCACCCGATCGCGATCAGCGGCCGCGGGCCCGTGCGGGTGATGATCCGCGCGATGATCTGCGCCACGATCACGATCACGATGCTGACCGGCAGGAACGCGAATCCGGCCTTGATCGGTGAATACCCGAGGATCTCCTGCACGAACTGCGTCAGGAAGAAGAACATCGCGAACAGCGCCGCCGCGATCGAGAGCATCACGATGTAGCTGCTCGTGCGGTTCCGGTCCGAGAACAGCCGCAGCGGCATCAGCGGCTGTCGGCTGTTCGCCTCGATCAGCACGAACGCCACCAGCAGGACGATCGCGAGGCCGAACGACAGCAGCGTGATGGGGTCGCTCCACCCGTCGGTCGCGGCGTGGATGAACCCGTACACGAGGCTCCCGATCCCGATCGTCGAGGTGATCGCGCCGGGGAGGTCCAGCCTGCCCTCGCTCGGCTCGCTCTCGTGCAGCACGAACGGCGTCACGGCCAGCAGCAGGATGGCGATCGGCACGTTCACGAAGAACACCCACCGCCAGGACGCGAGGTCCGTGAGCAGGCCGCCGAGGATCAGCCCGATCGCCGCCCCGGCGCCGGAGACCGCGGCGTACACCCCGAACGCCCGGTTGCGCTCGGGTCCCTCCGGGAAGGTGGTGGTGACCAGCGACAGCGCCGTCGGGGACGCGATCGCTCCGCCGACGCCCTGCAGGACCCGGGCGCCGAGGAGCCAGGCCTCCGACGTGGCGAACCCGCCGAGGAGGCTCGCACCCGCGAACACCCCGATCCCGATCATGAACATGCGCCGGCGGCCGTAGAGGTCGCCCATGCGTCCACCGAGCAGCAGGAGGCCGCCGAACGTCAGCGTGTAGGCGTTCAGCACCCACGCCAGGCTCGTGGGGGAGAAGCCGAGGCCCTCCTGGATGCTCGGCAGCGCGATGTTCACGATCGTCGCGTCGAGGATGACCATCAGCTGGGCGCCGGCGATCACCGCGAGCGCGAGGCCCGGGTGTACCTTGTGGGTGGTCGGTGCCTGCACCGGTGCACCGGGTCCGGGTACGGCCATCATCGAAGCTCCTCTCGTCGGATCCGCGTCCGCGAGGCGCACGCGGTAGCGCCGACGCCCCTCGCATCGCCTTGCGGTTCCACAACCCATCCCCGCGCCCGAGCGTTCCCGTTCCGCACAGATGCCGAACCGCCCTTCGGCGCGAGGAGGATCCCATCGTCGCCGGCCTCAGCGACGGCCACCGGACCGCTGCTAGCCTCGTTCTCATGAACCCCGGAGCGTCGGTGCTGGTCGCCATGAGCGGCGGCGTGGATTCCTCCGTCGCCGCATGCCTGCTGCACGAGCAGGGCCACCGCGTGCTGGGCTCGCACATCAAGCTCGTCGCCCACGGTGCCGTCGAGCACGGGTGCTGTGGACCGCAGGCGGAAGCCGACGCGGCCGAGGTCGCGCGGATCGCTGGGTTCGACTTCGAGATCGTCAACATGGCTGACGAATTCAGCCGGACGGTCCTCCGCGACTTCTTCGACGAACACCGCCGAGGCCGAACCCCGAACCCCTGCGTCCGGTGCAACGAGCACATCAAGTTCCGCGCGTTCCTCGCCCGCGCCGACGCTCTGGGCTTCGACGCCGTCGCGACCGGTCACTACGTCCGGACGTGGAAGGACGGCCGCGGCGCCTGGCACCTCGGTCGCGGCCTGGACGTGTCGAAGGACCAGTCGTACGTGCTCCACATGCTCGGACAGGACCAGCTCGCGCGCTCGCTGTTCCCGGTCGGCGGTCAGACGAAGCCCGAGACCCGCGCACACGCGGAGCGGTTCGGCCTCCCGGTCGCGGACAAGCCTGACTCGCAGGAGGTGTGTTTCGTCCCCGGCGCCGATCACGGCGCCTACCTCGCCGAGCACGCTCCGGACCTGGTGCGCGCCGGGGCCATCGTCGCCACCGACGGGACCCCGCTCGGCGAACACGACGGGACCTTCCGGTTCACGATCGGGCAGCGGCGAGGTTTGGGCGTCTCGACGGGGGCGCGTTCCTACGTGGTGGACGTCGACCGCGCGACGAACCGGGTCGTGATCGGCCCGGGCGAGCTGCTCGGGCGTGGCGGACTTCGCGCCGAGCGCGTCAACTGGATCTCCGGTGCGCCGCCGCGCGGACCGGTCGAGGCCGACGTTCGGGTCCGGTACAGGGGCGAACCCGCACCGGCGATCGTCCGGGCCCTCCCCGGCGGCGAGGCGTGCGTCACGTTCCGGACCCCGCAGCGCGCGATCGCGCCGGGCCAGAGCGTGGTCTTCGACGTGGGCGACGAGGTGCTCGGCGGCGGCACGATCGCCGAAGCGCTCCGCTAGCGATCGAACGAACCGGGCCGAGGTGCTTCTCCGGGCCTCCGGCCGACGGTAGCCTTCCCCCGTCATGACTTCCTTGCAGACCCTCGACGTCCTGATCGAGGACGTGATGCTCCGCGTCACGGCGAAGGACCTCGGTTACGAGGAGATCCGCGCGTCGGGGATGGACTTCGTCGAACGGATCCAGTCGTACGGGGCTCGGTACCCGGTGTTCGCCAGGAGCAAAGGCCCCGTCGAGCTCCCCGAGGAGGCGCCCGACATCGCCAAGCGCATGGCCGAGGCGGGGGCGCTCGCCGGCGTCGGTCCGATGTACGCGTTCCGCGGCGCGCTGGTCGAGTACGTGGGCCGCTCGCTCGCCGCGAGCGGTCGCAAGGACGTCAGCGTCTCGTCGCCGGGCATCTGGTTCGTCCTCGCGCGCAAGCGCGCGCGCCTGACGGTCCGGGAGGGCCGCGGCGTCGAGCCGCTGGCCGTGGTCGTCCGGCCCGAGCTCGGGCCGCACGGCGTGTACTCCTCGCTCGGGCGTGAGGTGGATCGCACGTTGCCCGGCCACGAGGACGGCGTGGTCGTGGTGGCGAACTCGGCGACGCTCGCGGCCGCGGCCGCGACGGCGGTCCGGGCGATCCTGGCGCGCCGCGACTCGCTGGGCGACGCCCTGGCCTACCTCCAGGGACTCCCGGGCCTGTTCGGCGCGATGCTGGTGCGCGGCGAACAGATCGGGTTCGCCGGCGGCATCGAGCTCGCCGCGTAAGCCGCCCCGCGCGGCCGAGGATCGACCGAAGCGCGGCTACGGCACGTACACCATCGCGTCCTCGGCCTTGCCGTCGCACACCTGGCTCGTGCGTCGCATGTCGGTCCAGATGGGCATCGGCGTCGCCCCGTTCATGATGGTCGAGTTGTAGTCGCCGATGAACGCGCCGGGCGGATCGAAGTGGCAGTCGAGGTTCGGCTTCGATCGTCCCGTCGAGGTCTTCGTAACGGCGTTGCGGAACTTCAGGTACTGGGAGTAGGTGGACCTCGGCCCGGTCTGGCTCCAGGAGATCGCGAACCCCTGCGCGGACGCACCGATCGAGGGGAAGAACTGGTCGCCGCCCGTGTCCGAGATCGTCGTCAGCGTGCCGTTCGCCCAGCGGGAAACCCTGCCGACGCCCGTGTCGTACGAGGCCCAGACGACGGTCGGCTTGCCCCCGACCACCGCGATCGCCGGGAACGAATCGGTCCGGAACCCGAAGCCCGGAAGTGGACTGGGGAGATCCCGGAAGCTCCTCGGGCTGATCGTACGCTGGCTCGACCAGAAGCCCCGGAGCCAGTGGGCGAGCCTGATGCTCCGCCCTTCCTCCCACGTGATCCAGAAGCCACCGGACCCGTCGGCCGCCATGGCCGATCCCTGCGCGTTCGAGGAGCCGGGCACGTGGAGGATCTTCGTCGGCTTCCTCGACTTCGGCCCCAACTTGAACTGTGCGACCAGGATCGGCGAGTTCGTCGTGAAGAACGTCCAGGACTCGAAGAGGTGGGTCCCGCTCAGCAGGATCGCGGGTTTGTCCTGGAACGTTGTCGCGGTGTTGTCGGCGATCTGGTAGTAGGTCCAGGCACCGCCCGACGGGTCGCGCCGGGCAAGCTCCACGCCGCCGACGACCGGGTCCGTGTAGCTGAAGAAGATGTTCGAGTAGTAGACGACGCCGTTCTCGTCGATGGCCAAACCGGGGTCGCCGGCGCCGTTATCCGGGTCGTGCGGGTACAGGTCCAGCGGCCCGGCGTCGTTCCAGGTCCTGCCGCCCTTCGACCAGTAGTAGCCGATCTGCGCGTGGCCGTTGTAGGAGTTGTAGTCGTTCGCGCCGGCCACGAACATCGAGCCGTTCGTCGCGATCGTCGTCTCGTTCACCGGCAGGCCCGTGGTGTTGCAGTCGGCCATGTAGTTCGTCTTGCCCGGGCTCGAACACGCCGTGAGCGCGGACGCTGGGCCGGATGCGCGACCGCCACCCATCGCCTCCGGCCGAACCACCCCAGAGACGCGCCCCTCGCGGATCAACCGCTCTCGGAACGGGCCCACTCCGGGCTGCGCCGACCCGCCACGGGCAGATGGTGCGCCCATCGCGGCGGTCGCCGCCATGAGCGGCACGACGACGACGATGCAGAGCATGACGCGGATCGATCTGATGGTCATCTCGTCTCGTCCCCCCCGTCGTGGGTCCCTTGCCGGGCCGATCCTCTGGCACGAACCTACTCCACAACGCACCGGCGGCGCGATCCGCGCCGGGTCCTCGGCTCGACGCGTCGGTCGCGCCGTGTAGCCTTCGCCTGATGCCGAAGGCGGAACCGCCCGCGTCGACACCATCGGTCGATCGCGACGAACGCGAGGAGCGCGAGCGCTCGGACGCACGCAAGCGCGTCGACGAGCTCCGCGAGCAGATCAACCACCACGCGTACCGCTACTACGTGCAGGACGAACCCGAGGTCTCGGACTTCGACTACGACCAGCTCGTCCGGGAGCTCGAGGGCCTCGAGGACCGAGTTCCCCGAGCTGATCACCGCCGACAGCCCGACACAGCGGGTGGGGGGCGTGGCCGCCGACCTCTTCGCCCCGGTGCCACACCGCGCGCCGATGCTGTCGCTGGACAACGCGTTCTCGCGCGATGAGCTGGAGGCGTGGGCCACGCGGGTCGACCGCGTCCTGGGCGAGGGCTCGGCGCGGTTCGTCTGCGAGCTGAAGATCGACGGACTCGCGGTCGTCCTGTCCTTCGCCGACGGCGTCCTCGCGACCGGTGCGACGCGGGGAGATGGCTACACGGGCGAGGACGTGACCGCGAACATCCGCACGATCCGTCAGGTCCCGGCGCGGCTCCGGATCGACCGATCCGCCGGCCATCCTCGATGTCCGCGGTGAGGTGTACTTCTCGATCAGCGGGTTCGAACGACTGAACCGCGACCTGACCGAACAGGGGCAACGGCCGTTCGCCAACCCGCGCAACGCCGGTGCCGGGTCGCTGCGCCAGAAGGATCCGGGCATCACGGCGTCGCGGCCGCTGCGCCTCTGGTGCCACGGGGTGCTGTTCGCGCAGGACGAGCGCTTCGGGTCGCACTCCGAAGCGCTCGCGTACCTGCGGGAGGCGGGGCTGCCGGTCAACCCTGCGACCGAGCTGGTCGACACGCTCGCCGAGGTCTTCGCGTACTGCGAACGATGGACGAAGGACCGTCACACGATCGACTACGAGATCGACGGCGTCGTGGTCAAGGTCGACTCGGTCGCCCAGCAGGAGGAGCTGGGCGCCACGTCGAAGGCCCCCCGGTGGGCGATCGCGTACAAGTTCCCGCCGGAGGAACGGACCACCGTGCTCCACCGGATCGCGGTGAACACGGGCCGGACCGGGATGGTCACGCCGTTCGCGATCCTCGAGCCGATCGCCGTCGGCGGCGTGACGGTCGGTCGCGCGACCCTGCACAACGAGGACGAGGTTCGGCGCAAGGACGTGCGGGAGGGTGACACGGTCATCGTCCGGCGCGCGGGCGACGTGATCCCGGAGATCGTCGGGCCCGTGCTGGCGAAGCGAGCCCGCCGGTCGCGGCCGTGGAGGTTCCCGACCACGTGCCCCTCGTGCGACACCGTGCTCGTGCGTAGGGAGGGCGAGGCCTACTGGCGCTGCCCGAACAAGCGGGGCTGTCCGGCGCAGTCGATCGAATGGCTGTCGCACTTCGCGTCGCGCGGTGCGATGGACATCGAGCACCTGGGCTACAAGACCGTGATCCTGGTCCTCGACCGGGGGTGGGTCGAGGACCCGGCCGACATCTACGCCCTCGATGCCGAGCGGCTCGCCGAGCTGCCAGGGTTCAAGGACCGCTCGATCCGGAACCTGCTCGACGCGATCGAGGGGTCGAAGGACCGGCCGCTGTGGCGCCTGCTGGTGGCGCTGAACATCCCCCACGTCGGCGGCCACGTGGCACAGGTGCTCGCCCGGGCGTTCCCCTCGGTCGATGCGCTGCGGGCCGCCGACGTCGAGGAGCTGAACGCGGTCGAGGGGATCGGACCCGGAGATCGCGCGGAGCGTGTTCGACTGGTTCCACGACGACGGGAATCGGGGCCTCGTCGAGAAGCTCCGCGCCGCGGGCGTCCGGGTCCGCGACGAGGTCGTCGAGGCCCCACCCGAGGGACCGCTCTCGGGCTCGACGATCGTGATCACCGGGAGCCTCTCCTCCATGTCGAGGAGCGACGCCGAGGCGACCGCGCGGTCCGCCGGCGCTCGGGTCGCCTCCAGCGTGTCGAAGGCGACCACGTTCGTCGTCGCGGGCGAGAACCCCGGTTCGAAGTACGACCGGGCGGTTCAGCTCGGGATCCCGATCGTCGACGAAGCGGGATTCCTCGAGCGCGCGAAGGGTGGATGACGGGTCGAACCGGTCTTCCCGAGGTCGGTCGCGTCGGTCGACCGCGCGGGTCACCCGGCGCGGTGCGCGGGAGCCCGGCGCACCGCCCGCGACGGCCGGGCACGGGAACCGCAGGTCAGCGGCCTGGTTCCACGCCCCTGCCGCCGGACCTCCTGCTGCGCGGCCGTTCGATCGAGAGCCCCGGACAAGGCTGTGGACAAACCGTCGACCTCAACACGAGACCTACCGGGGCCCTCGGAGCGTTCGGTCACCCTCGACCGAACCTATCCAGTGCCCCGTTCCCGGTTTGACATCCGAACCGACGGCTCGGAATACTGCTCTCGCATACCTTCTGCTTCCCCGAGAATCAAGGACCTGACCCTTGACCTTACGTTCGGACATCGCTGTCGGCGACCTGCTCCGCAGGGCACGCCAGCGCCGGGACGAGAGCTTGGCGACCGCATCGCGTTCCACGCGGATCGCGCCACGGTACCTCGAGGCGCTCGAGATGGACGCGCCCATGGAGGCCTTCCCGGGGCCGGTGTACGCCCGGATGTTCCTCCGGAGCTACGCCCAGCATCTCGGCCTGGACGAGGCGCGGATGCTGATGCTGTTCGACGAGCGGTACGGCGAGGCGATCGACCTCTCGGCGGACGTCCTGCCGCGCCGCTTCGCGCTCTCCGGACAGGAGGCGCGGCGGCCCTCGGCGCTGACCCGTCTCTGGCGGACGATCACCGCGCCGTTCGCCCACCTGTTCCCCAGCTCCGATCGCGAGAAGCGCGCGTCCCGCGCGGTCGCGTTCGTGCCCGACCGGACCCACCGGCGTCGGGATGGGAAGGGCTCGCCCATGGCGTTCGGGGCGCTCCTCGCCGCGCTCGTGGTGGCCGCCGGCGCCGTCGTCGTGATCCGTCAGGTCGGTTCGGATCCCACCACGGCTGGCGGCGCGGCGGTCGGCGGAGCGCTCGGCGCGGCCAAGCCCCCGGCGCTCGAGCTTCCGCGCGGTGGTCGAACGATCTTCCCGGATTACCGGATGGTCGCGTACTACGGCGTCCCCGGGACGACGCGGCTCGGGATCCTGGGCGAGGGTCCGTCCCAGGCCGGCCAGGCGCTGCTCCGGCAGGCCCAGCCGTACGGTCAGGTCGACGGCCACCCGATCCTGCCCGCGTTCGAGATCATCGCGACGATCGCGACCGGCACCCCGCAGGAGGACGGGATGTACCGGCGGCGGATCCCGACGGCCGAGATCGCTCCGTTCATCGACGAGGCGCGCCGGATCCGCGCGTACACCCTCCTGGACGTGCAGCCCGGGCGCGCCGACTTCATGCCCGAGGTCGAGGTCTACCGGACCTTGCTGACGAAGCCCGACATCGGGCTCGCGCTGGACCCCGAGTGGCACGTGGCGCCAGACGCCGTCCCGGGACAGGGCGACTACCGGGGTTCGGTCGACGCGACGACGGTCAACCAGGTGATCCAGTACCTGACCGACATCGTGGAGCGGTACAACCTCCCGCAGAAGCTGCTCGTGATCCATCAGTTCACCCGGAACATGATCACGAACCGCGATCAGATCAGGCCGACCCCCCAGGTGGCGGTCGTGTTCGACCTCGACGGGTTCGGCATCTCGGGGGCGAAGATCCAGAAGTACCAGTCGTTCTCGGACGACCCGAAGTTCCACTACGGGTTCAAGCTCTTCTACCGGCAGGACGTCGGGCTGATGTCGCCGCTGACGGTCCTCGGGCTGACCCCCACGCCGGACCTGATCGTCTACCAGTAGGCCCGAAACCGGGCAGGGTTCACGCCCGCGCCGGCGCGCTGGCGGCCACGGCCGTCGCGACCTCCAGGTACAGATCGCGGCATCGGACCGGATCGAGGACCGTCGCCGCGTACCTCCGGGCTCCGGACTCGATCGTCGAACGGAACGTCGGGTCGGACGCCAGGCGAACCAGGTGCGCGCCGACCTGTTCGGCCTGATCGCCGTCGACCTCGACCTTGAGGGCAACGTCGTTCGGCACCTCGGCGAACGAGCCCAGGTCGTTGACGATGGCCGCGCGGCCCTCGGCGAGCGCCCGTGCGAACGTGCCGGACGACTCGCCCGCGCTCGGGTACCTGAGGTTGACCGTGGCGTCCACGGCCTTCAGGTACAGGTAGAAGCGCTCCAGGTCGACGTACCCCGCCTTGATGACCTTCCCGTCCAGCCCGTGGCGATGGACCATCAGGTCGAGGCCGCCTCCCGTGTGGTCGGCGCCGGTGAGCACGAGCCGGGCATCGGGGTCCACGTGCGCCAGGCGTTCGAAGCCGCCGATCACCGCGGCCGGTTGCTTCGGCTTCGTGATGAACCCGAAGTGCCCCACGAGGAACGCGTCGGACGGCAGCTTGAGGCGGGCGCGGGCCTCCTCCTTGGTCACGCCGGCCACGGACGCGGGAGGGCTCCCTGCGTGGTGGGGGATCACCCACACGGGCACGCCGGGCGCCAGCTCGCGCATCCGCTCGGCGCTGTCGCGGCTGTGCACCACGATGGCCGTGGCCGCCCGCGCGACGTGCCGGTTCAGCGGGAAGACGAACTTCTCGAACTCCGTCGCGACCCGATGGATCCGGAGCTCCGCCAAACGTTCGCCGGCCTGACCGTACTCCTCGCGCATGAGCTCGGTGTACCGCTCGCGCCGGCGTCCCGACTCGACCATCAGGTGCGCGACGAGGTGATGCATCACGAAGTCGTGGAACACCGCGATCCCGGGTCGCGCCAGCGCCGCCTCGTAGACGAACCCGTGGTGCGGGTTATTGCCGAGGTGATAGAGGACGGCGTCGTGCCCGGGCCGGGCCGACGACGATCGCTCCAGGTCGTCGGCCGCCGGCGGGGGGGTCCACGTCACGCCGGCGGGAACCTGCAGGCGCTTCGGCCACCTCGGCTTCGGCGAGACCGCGTCGACGGTCGCGCGCTCGGCGACGAGCGGGAGCAGCTCGAACGAGTAGTCGGCGATCCCCGATGCGAGCGGGGGGAGCGGCGAGAACCAGGCGAGGCGCACGGTGCGGTTCGCTAGTCGCGCCGGGCCGCGAGCCGGTCGTTCACGGTCCGGAGCTCCTCGCGCAGCGCCTCGAGTTCCACGCGCAGGTCCTCGATCGCCTGGCCGTGCCGCGCGGAGACCCCCTCGATCCGGCGATCGAGACCCTGGAGGACCAGCTCGGTCCGCTCGAGGATGTCCTTCACGATCTGCTCGGTGAACCCGGCGCGGTTCGCGGCGACCCGGCCCTCGAGGTCCTCGAGCTCGAGGCGGATCTGGCGATCGTAGATCTCGTACCCGAGGGCCTCGAGGTAGCGGCGCGTCGCCCGCTTCCTCCGGTACCAATCGATGAACCGATCGGGCAGGATCGCCTTCGCGATGTCGAGGAGCCACTGGCGCACGCGCTTAGAGTACCGAACGACCCAGGTCCGTTCGCGCCGTCGTGTCCGGAGCGATGGGAACCCGCAGCGGAGGGCGGAGCCGATGAGCGAGCGGCAGAACGAGGGGAAGCAGGTGGATCCGATCACGTACCCCCCGGGGCTGCGCGGCGATCTCGCGCGCCTCTTCTCGTCGCGCGGGACGCTCGAGGGACGGCCGTCGCTCGGCCGGGCGCTCGAGCGCGTGATCACGCGTCCGGGCCCGATGGCGCTCGCGCTGTACCGCACGTCCCACCGGCTCTGGACGCTGCGCTGGCAGACGCCCGCCGAGATCGTCTGGCGCCTGAACCTGTTCCTGACGGGGGCCGACATCCACCCGGGGGCGCGTATCGGTGGCGGCCTGCGGTTGACCCACACGTCCGGGATCGTGATCGGCATGGGCGCCGTGGTCGGTTCGAACGTGACGATCCTGCACGGCGTGACGCTCGGCGGCAGCGCCCGTGGCTGGTTCGACGGCGTCTTCGAGGACGGGTACCCCACGATCGGGGACGGCACGGAGATCATGGCCGGCGCGAAGGTCCTCGGGCCGATCGTCGTCGGCCGTGGGTGCTTCATCGGGGCGAACGCGGTCCTGTCGAGGGATCTCCCGGACGGCGAGGCCTACACGCCGGGCCGGGAGCTCTCCGAGCTCCGCGGCCGCGTACGGGAGCTCGAGCGGCGCATCGGCGAGCGGCACGACGGCCCCGAGGCCGGAGCGCCGTCGCACGAGCCCGGTTGAGAACCTGCGACGCATCCCGGTCCTGCCGGGTCCCGACGGTAGACTAGGCGGACCCGAGCAACCCGCTCACCTGCGGGTTCGTTCTCTGATACACGATCCCTCGTCCGAGGAGCCGTCGAAGGAACCCGTGGTGACGATACCGGCCCCCCAGGGCGCCTCCGCGCCCGAGATCGCGATCCACACCTCGGAGCCCCCGCGGCTGCGTCCCGTCCGCCGGCTCCGCGAGCTGTTGGGGGTCCGCGAGATCCTGGCGAACCTGGTCCGCAAGGAAGTCAAGGTCAAGTACACGTCCTCGGTGCTCGGGGCGCTGTGGTCGCTGCTGAACCCGATCCTGTACCTCGCGGTCTTCAGCCTGGTGTTCGCGGTCGTGCTGAAGAACGGGATCCCGAACTTCCCCGTGTTCCTCCTGGCCGGGCTCATCCCGTGGAACTTCTTCGCGGGTTCGCTCGGCCTGGCATCCCGCTCGGTCGTCGACAACGCGAACCTCGTCACGAAGGTCTACTTCCCGCGCGAGATCCTGCCGATCGCGTCCGTGGGCGCCGCGAGCGTGGACTACGGCCTGCAGAGCATCGTGCTGCTGGTGTTCATGGCGATCGTCCGCTACCCGTTCCTCGGCCCGAACCTGCTCCTCCTCCCGCTGTCGCTGCTGGCGCTGTACGCCTTCACGGTCGCGATGTCCCTGTGGGTGGCGGCGCTGAACGTCCGGTACCGCGACACGCAGCACCTGCTGAACATCGGCCTGACGCTCTGGTTCTGGCTGACGCCGATCGTCTATCCCAGCGGGTTCGTCTACGACAAGCTCCAGCACCATCCGTTCCTCTGGGACCTGTTCCTGGCGAACCCGATGGCCGTGATCGTGATGGGGTTCCAGCGCGCGCTCTACCGGTTCCCGACGCGGCTGGTCGTCGATCCCGCCACCCACCGGCTGGTGCCCACGCAGGTGTTGCCGCCGGTGAGCCTCGGATGGTTCGCGCTGGTCGTCGGCGCGGTGGCCGTCGGGTCGCTCGTGCTGGCGTTCCTGGCGTGGCGCACGTTCTTCCGCCTGTCCGGCGACTTCGCCGAGGAGCTCTGAGCCGGCGGTGGCGGCCAACGAACCGGCCGTGCTGGTCGACGGGGTCGGAAAGCGCTTCAAGCGCTACCGGGAGAAGCCGACGACCCTCAAGGAGCGCGTGCTCCGGTTCCGCCAGACCTCGGAGGAGTTCTGGGCGCTGAAGGACGTGCGCATCGAGGTGCCGCACGGCTCGACGCTCGGGCTGATCGGCCCGAACGGCTCGGGGAAGACGACGCTCCTGAAGCTGATCGCGGGGATCCTGCGGCCGACCGAGGGCACGATCACCGCGCGCGGACGGATCGCGGCGCTGCTCGCGCTCGGGGCCGGGTTCCATCCCGAGCTCACCGGACGGGAGAACGTCTACCTGAACGCATCGATCCTGGGGCTGTCGCGCGAGGAGACCGATCGGAGGTTCGACGAGATCGTCGGGTTCGCCGAGCTCGAGGACTTCATCGACACGCAGGTGAAGTTCTACTCGAGCGGCATGTACGTGCGACTGGGGTTCGCGGTCGCCGTCCACGTCGACCCGGCGATCCTGCTCGTCGACGAGGTCCTGGCCGTCGGCGACATCGCGTTCCAGCGCAAGTGCCTCGACAAGGTCGAGGCGTTCCAGCGCGAGGGCCGAACGATCGTGTTCGTCACCCACGCCCCCGACCTGGTGATGCGGATCTGCGACCGCGTCGTGCTCCTCGATCACGGTCAGGTCCGCGCGCAGGGCCGGCCGCAGGAGGTCGTGCGGGACTTCCGGCTGCTGATGACCCGGCACGACCTGGCGTACGGCGCCGAGGAGGGGACGCGCGAGATCGAGATCGTGTCGGCCGACGTGTTCGGCCCCGGCGGCGAAGCGCGGGAGTGGTTCGAGCCCGGCGACGAGATGGTGATCCAGCTCGACCTCAAGGCGAACGCCCCCGTCGAGAACCCGGTCGTGTCGTTCGCGATACACGACGACCAGAACCAGTTCGTCTTCGGGACGAACTCCGACTGGCGCAACGTCCGGTGGCCGCGGTTCGAGGGCAAGCACCGCGTGCAGTTCGCGCTGAAGAGCCTGCCCCTGGTCGACGGCCGGTACTACCTGACGTTCGGCGTGCACTCGCGCGACTCGCGGACCGCCTACCACACGATGCAGCAGGCGCTCGCGTTCGACGTCGTTCGCGGTGAGGAGAATCCGGGGGCCGTGTTCATCCCCGTGGAATGTCGCTCGGAGCGTCTGTGATCGGCGCCTCGGAGGGGCGGGCCGGGCGCGAGCGAGTCCTGAGCGTCTCCTCGTACCCCCCGCGACACTGCGGGATCGGCGCGTACGCGCGCGATCAGGCGGCATCGCTGCGGGCGCATGGCGACGACGTGACCGTGCTCTCACCACCCGACGGGGACGGCGACGTGCGCGCGCCGTTCGTCGGTGGCGCCGCGTTCCGGCGAGCCGCCGCGATCGGCGGGAGGTTCGGCCGGATCGTCGTCCACTTCCAGCCGGCGCTGTACTACCCGCCGCGCCGCGCGGTCGCCAAGGTCGTGACCTCCGCGTCGCTGCTCTGGCTGGTGCTGCGGCGGCGATCCGTGGTCGAGCTGCTGATCCACGAGTCCGATCCGCCGATCGACTGGCGGCCCGACTACCTGCTCCTGCGGCTCGCGTTCTGGCGGGCGCGGACCCTGGCGTTCCACACCGATGCGGAACGGCGCACGTTCGAACGGCAGTACCGGATGCGGCTCGGGGGACGGGGCCGCCTAGTACCGCACTTGGCGCGTCCGTCCTTCGCGGCCGGGTCGGTCACGCGGGCCGAGGCGCGCAGGACGCTCGCGATCGACGACGACGGCGCGGTGCGGGTGCGGGTGCCGGGCCGATGCTCGTGTGCCTCGGGTTCCTTCAGCCCTCGAAAGGGTTCGATCGTGCCGTCGACGCCTTCGCCAGCGTGTTCGCTTCGCGTGACGCTTCGACGCCGAACGGGTCGGGCGCCGGAGCCAGCCTGTACCTTGTTGGGTCGGTCCGCGAGGATACGGCCGAGAACCGGTCGTACGCGCAGGCGCTGCGGACCCGTTCGAGCGAGGTCGCCGGCGTGCACCTGATCGAACGTTTCGTCCCCGAGGAGGAGTTCGATCTCTGGGTCGCGGCGGCCGATCGGGTCGTGCTGCCGTACCGGCGATCGTGGTCCTCGGGCGTGCTCGCCCGCGCGCACGAGCTCGGCGTGCCGGCGATCGTCTGCGACGTGGGCGGCTTGGCCGAGCAGGCCTCGCCGGCCGATGTGATGGTCGAAGGAGACGAAGGACTGGTGGAGGCGTTCGAAGCGCTGCGCGCGACGACCCGGGAAGGTGCGGCCACGTGAGCCGTACCGACCGGCCGCGCCGGCTCTCGGACTGGGACCCCGATGAGCCACGGAAGCTCGACCGGGAAGGGATGGGCATGCTGATCGTATTCATCCTCGTGTCGGTGGTGCTCGCCGCCGTCGCACAGCTCACGTTGAAGCACGGCATGACGCAGGTCACCGACCACGGCCAGGTGCCGCTGGACCTGAAGGACCTGACGGGCACGTTCCGCAGGATCGTGAGCACGCCGGCGATCTGGGGCGGGCTCGCGCTGTTCGTCGCGTCCGCGGGGGCGTGGCTGATCGTCCTGTCGAAGGCGTCGCTGTCGTTCGCGTACCCGTTCGTTTCGCTGACCTACGCGCTGATCCTGGTGTTCGATCGGTTCGTGCTCGGCGAGACGGTCTCGCCGCTGCGATGGGCCGGGGTCGCGCTGATCATGATGGGCATCATCTTGGTCTCGCGGACCGGAAGCCTCGCGGGCGCATGACCGACGGACACGCCGACGCCGACGTCGCACGGCCGGACGTCTCCGTCGTCGTGGTGAACTTCAACAGCGGCCACTACCTCGAACGCTGCCTCCGCTCGATCGTCGACGCGACCGGCGACGCCCGGACCGAGATCATCGTGGTGGACAACGACTCCGCAGATGGCAGCGAGGAGCGGGCGATCGCCGCGGTCCCGGACGCGCGCCTGCTCCGGAACGACCACAACCTCGGGTTCGGCGCCGCGGCGAACCGCGGCATGCGGGCCACGGCCGCGCCGTTCGTCTTCCTGCTGAACCCGGACGCGATCATCTGCGGCGGGACGCTCGGAGGGTTCCTCAAGGTCGCGGCAGAGCATCCCCGCGCGGGCGTGATCGGCTGCCTGACGAAGAACCCCGACGGCTCGGTCTATCCGTCCGCACGCAAGATCCCGAGCGCGGTCGAGTCCCTGGGCCACATGTTCGTCGGGCCGTTCCGCCCGGAGAACCGCTGGTCACGGGCGTACACGATGGCCGATTGGGACCGGCTCTCCGAGCGCGAGGTCGAATGGGTCAGCGGATCGTCGATGCTCCTGCGCGCGGAGGCGCTGAAGGCCGTCGGGATGTTCGACGAGGACTACTTCATGTACGTCGAGGACGTCGACCTGTGCACCCGCATGCGGGCGGCCGGCTGGGAGGTCCGATACTCGCCGGAACTGGAGGTCGAACACGTCGTCGGCTCCGCCACCCGCGGGTCCAAGCGCATGACGCTCGAGCACTCGAAGAGCATCTACCGCTACTACGCCAAGCACCGGTCGCCCGGCGCATTGGCGGTGACCCGGCCGATCGTGTGGTCCGGGGTCCGCGCCCGCGCGGCGCTGGTGTCATGGAAGCGCGGCGACCGGTGAACCGAGCCGGCGGATCGCCGCTGGGGTCCGGATCGTGAAGGCCGTCGTGCTCGTGGGGGGCGAGGGGACGCGCCTCCGTCCGCTCACCGAGACGATCCCGAAGCCGCTGATCCCGTTCGTGGACCGGCCGTTCCTGCATCACGTTCTGGACCACCTGGCGGTGCACGGTGTGCACGAGGTGGTGCTCTCGTCCGCGTACCTGGAGTCGACGTTCCACGAGTTCATCGAGGACCGTCGCGGCGATCCGGCGATCACCTGGATCACCGAGCCCACACCACTCGGCACCGGCGGCGCCGTCGCGAACGCCGCGCGCTCGGCCGGCCTAGACGAACCGTTCCTCGTGCGGAACGGCGACACCCTCACCGACCTCGACCTCACGGCCCTGGTCGGCTTCCATCGGGCGCGCGGCGCCGACGTGACCATCGCGCTCACCGAGGTGCCCGACGCCCGAGGCTTCGGATCGGTACACGTGGATGACGAACTCCGCGTGACCGAGTTCCTCGAGAAGCCCATCGAACGGGTCGCGGGCCTGATCAACGCCGGCACCTACGTGGTCGAGCCCGCGGCGTTGGCCGGCTTCGCGTCCGACCGAGCGGTCTCGATCGAGCGCGAGGTGTTCCCGGAGCTGATCGCCACGGGCGCTGGCGTGTTCGGCTCTCCGTCGGACGCCTACTGGATCGATCTCGGGACACCCGAGAAGTACCTGCGAGCGACGTTCGACGCGCTGGAGGGCCGGGTCGACGGCCTCTCCTACGCGGCGCCGTTCGTCGCTCCGGACGCCGCGGTGTCGGGGCGTGCGGACGTCGGCCGCGCCGTCGCCGTGTGCTCGGGCGCCCGTGTAGAGGACGGCGCGAACGTCCAGGATTCGGTGCTCTTGCCCGGGGCGATCGTCGAGGCGGGCGCCGAGGTCGACGGATGCATCGTCGGGCCCGGCGCGCGGATCGGCCGAGGCGCGTGGATCCGGGCCGCGGTCCTCGCCGAGGGTGCGGTCGTGCCCCCGGAGACCGAGAGCGACGGCGCGCGCGTGCGCGCGGGCCGCGTCCTGGACGTCTAGGGTCTCGCGCCGGACCCAGGCTCCAGCGGTTCCGCCGTCGCCGCCGACGCCGTCGCCGCCACGGGCGCCCAAAGGCCCGACGCCCGTCGACGTCTCCGTTCCCCGACGGCGAACACGACCCACCCGCAGACCGCCACGGCCACGACGACCATGGCGCCCCCGACGCCGGTCGTCCGCACGCCCACGGGGTCCACGAGGATCCCGCCGAGGACGATGGTCGCGATGCCGAACGCCGGACTGAGCGCCAGGCGCTCAACCCATCCGGCGCGCACGAGCGCCGCCGTCCAGCCGGCCCCGGCGATCGACAGGACGGCGACGAACGCGACCCAGAGCGCGGCCAGCCACGGGGCCGGGAGCGGGACCGGCACGGGCTGCAAGGGCGGATAGTCGCCGGGAGGACGAGGGCCCTGCACCACCGCGACGCCGGGCGCGACCCGCCAGTCCGGGTGGGCCGCGACGATCGCTCCGTAGCCCCGATGGAACGCGCGCATCAGCACCGCGATCGGGTGCCGGTCGAGCACCGCGCGGACGGACGGCCAGAGGCGGAGGGATGCTTCGTCGAACGTCGGTGGCGCGGCCCGGAGCGTCGGCCGCCCGGCCAGGAACTCCTCGGCGGACCCGAGGTACTCGTACGTGCGCGTGATGTCCTGTGGCGCGAGCCCCGTTCGGATCACGTGGAACGCGGCGGAGGTCGAGGACAGTGGCGCCGCGCCGCCCAGATCGACGATGAACACCACCGGGCGCGTCCCTCCGACCCGCTGCAGGTACGTCCCGGCGACGCTCGACTGTTCGAACTGCTTCGGCGAGATCCACGGGTGCGTTCCCGACCACGCACGGTACGCGACGGTCGTGGTGCCGGCCAGCGCGACGACGACGAGCGCGATGGCGAGCGCGCGTCCGGCCCGTCGCGCGTGGCTCGCGACGAGGGTGCCGAGGCCGACGATCCCGGCGGCGGCGAGGAGCGGGATCCCCAGATCGAACGCCAGGAATCGATGGGCCGGGACCGACGCCCCCACGGCAAGGAGGACCACCCCGGCCGCGGCGGTCAGGGCCCACATGAGGCACAACCAGCCGCCGAGGGTCGGTGCGTACCCGGCGCGCCTCTCTGCGGCTCCACGGTTCGGGCGGTTCGAGAGCCCTGGGCGGCCAGGCCACACGAAGGCCGCGCCGATCGCGGCGAGTACCCCGGTGAACGGGAACACGTACCGGGGCACGTCGCCACGGAGCTTCAGCACGAACGTGCTCCTGGGCAGGCGCGGCGGGTTCGGTTCGCTCCCCACGAGCGTCAGCAGCCCGATGCCGCCCAGGATCGCGGAGCCCCCCACGATCGTGGCCAGACGGCCCGAGGGCGTCTCGAACGGTCGCCGCGACCCACGCCACGTTCGGACCGAAGCCGGGAGGGCGATGGCCGCGACGGCGAGCAGGACCACGCCGAACAGCGCGACGAAGATCCAGTGCGTGAGCACCCCGGCCGTGAGGAGCACGATGCCCCCGATCGTCGCCGCCAGCCCACCGGACCCGGTCCCGCTCGTGGCGGCTGGGGATCCGTCGGCTCCGGTCGATGCCCGGCGCGCGGGGGACGCCGCGGCCACCACTGCGACCGTTGCCGCGGACATGCAGAGGCCCGCGACCAGCAGGTTGTCGTTGTACCCAGGACCGGCGATCCGCGAGACGTTCGGGGAGACGCCGACCCCGAGCACGAACACGGGCACGGCCCAGCGAGGGAGCCCGAGCGCCAGGCGCGAGAACGCGCCGGCGCCGAGTCCGATCACCGCGGCCATCACCCCGGGCAACACGATCACGAGATGCGGAACGCTGACGCGCAGCAGCGACGACACGGCGCCGATGAGCACGGGGAAACCGGCGCGGTCGGGGTTCGAGCGGAACGGGGCCGGCGCGGCCCCGGCCAGGGACGTGACGCCGTTCGACCCGACGAGCGCCGTCCGCCAGAGGTACTTCGGGGTGTCGTACCCGACGGGGAACGCGAAGCGCTTCGAGGCGTAGATCGAGAGGTAGACGGCCGCGACGGCGACGGCCGGGAGGGCCAACAGGAGCGCCACGTCCACGGCGAACCTGAGCGGGCCGCGGACCCTCTGCGACGTGGCCATCTCGCGAGTCTATGGCAGCCCCTCGACCCACCGAGCGAGGGGCCGGAGCTTGACCTCCGCCGCGGTCTGTGAGAGGTATAGGGCCTCCCACCCCGCTTCAAGCCCTCATGCCGGCCTGTCGAAGGCTGTTCCAGAGTGGTCGGGGCAGGCGGTGCTGAGAGCGACGAGCGGGAGCGATCGCGATGACGATGGACACGACGGATACGAGCGGCGGCGCCCCGCCCGCGGGCCGTGCGGCGCCGCTCGCGGCGGCGGCGCGGGCGCTCGTCGTCGTCTCGGCGGTCGTGGCGATGGTCCCGTTCGCGCGTGCAACGCCGTCGGCGGACGCGAGCGTGCCCGCGGTGAGCGATGCGACGCTCGCCGGCGGCGTCCGCGGCGACGTCGTGGTCCGTGCCTCCGGCGCTCCCGTCCCGGGGGCCGTGGTTCGCGTCGAAGGCGAGCCTGCAACCGTTCGTACGGCCGCGGACGGGACGTTCGCCTTCCCGGTCGGGATCCCGACCAGCTCGCCGTACCGGCGTCTCACCGTGGACGTGACGGCCGCGGGCTGGGGCGCGTGGCGGATCACCGGGGTGCCGCTGTACCCGTCCGACGCGCTGATCCTGCATGCCCAGCTGGAGCGTTCGCCGTTCGTCGATCGCGTGCTGAACCCCGCCGAGCGCACCGCGCACCGCATCGGGGGCGATCGCACTCGGCAGGACGCGGGCATCACGGCGAACACGTGCACCGGCTGGGACCGCCAGCTCGTGCCCACGCCGACGATCTGGGTGTACCGCACGAAGACGGGAGCCTCCGAGCAGTACGACTTCGCCTTCTACGCCGCGCACGTCCTCCCGAACGAATGGATCTCGTCGTGGGACGCCGACGCGCTCGGCGCCGGTGCGATCGCGGTCAAGACCTACGCTGGGTACCGCGCGCAGACCGGGCACGCGTACAGCTCCGGCGACAACTGCGCGGACGTGCGCGACACGATCGACGGCTACTTCGACCCGTCGTGGACGACCGCCGCGGCGACCCTGGCCGTCGACGCGACGTGGGGGAGCGTCGTCTTCAAGAACGGCTCGCTGTTCGTCGCGCACTACTTCGCCGGGGGCAAGTCGGACCCGTGCGTCCACGTCGACGGGCAGTACGCCGGGTGGATGTCGCAGTGGGGGACCCAGAACTGCGCGCTCGGCCACGCGCTGTGGACGGCGATCGTGGACACGTTCTACTCGTCGGACCAGACGCCGACCTCGTGGCGATACACGAACGACCTGATGGTCGACCCGACGTTCGCCTCTGACGGCATGTACGCGTTCAAGACGTTCAAGGCCACGATCACCCGGACGCAGGGCACGGGCAGCGACGACGGATGGTTCCTCCACGTCGCCCCGTACCAGGGGAAGGTCGGCACGGTGTACCAGCAGCGTCCGTTCCTCGGGACGTCGTCGACGCGCTACCACGACCGGGTCTCGTTCAGATGCGCGAAGACGCGGGCGACGCCGTGTCCGCTGACGATCCGCGTGATGGCCTTCCCCGACGGATCGAACTCCGGGTTGACGCGGCAGAAGTCCGTCAACGTGCCGAACGACGGGCTGTGGCACCGCTATTACCTCGATCCGAGCGCGTACGGCATCGTCCACGCCTCGGTGCGGATGAGCGTGTACTCCGCTGCGCCGTTCGACACGGACAACTGGGTCCTGCGGACGGAGTTCGGCGGGCCGTAGCCCGAACGCGCGAGCGTCGGCGCGGTCAGATCGCGAGGCCGGCTTCGGGCGCGTCCCCCTCGTAGCCCCTCGGCCGCCCGACGGGCACGAACTGTGTCGGCGTGGCGTACCGCTGCGCGAACAGCGCCGCGACGGGCAGGCTGGGCGTCGTGCACGTCTGCATCCGGTGCCACGCGACCAGGGCCATGCCGACACCCGCGGGGAGCTGACCCGCCGAGCCCTGGTTCGGATAGTCGTAGGGCGCGACGATGACGTGGTCGCGGTTGCCCTTCTGATCGAAGAAGTCCGCGAGAGGGCCGGCCTCGGCGACGTTCGCCGGCGAGTACCAGACGATCACCGCGCCGTGTTCGAGGGAATGGATCGCCCCGCCGATCGGCGGGGCGGTCGCGTAGACGCCGGCGTCCAGCGGCACCGGATCATGGGGCCCGGACGTGGGGGGCACCGACGGATAGGAGGACAGCGGCGGGAGCGTCGGCACGCCGGTGCCCACGTGGGTCCGGTCGAGGTCGGACGGGTCGTAGGGCCCCACCGTTCGAACCGCGGAACACCCGGCGGCCTTCGCAGCGGCGGACGCCTCCGCGACGACCCGCTTCGCCTCGGCGCTCTCGGCGCGCGGCCTCGTGAAGTACCAGTACACGCTCACGAGCAGCACGCCGAGCGCGACGAACAGGATCGCCGCCCGCCGGATCGTGCGCAGGGTGTTCGCGCGCGCCGCTGGGCTGGGCGGGACGGCAGCGCGTGCCTGCGCGGGCTTCGGCCTCCGGGCGCCGGACGGCGCGGGGCGGCCCTTCGGACCCCGCTTCCCCACGTCGTTCGACCTCCTCCGACCCTCTGCCGTGACCCGGGGACCCTATACCGCTCGGGCGTCGGGCCTACCGCGCGCGGGGGCTACGCCTCGATCGAGCCCTCCCGGAACAGGTCGTCCGCGGGATCGCGGATCAGCGCGGCGGCCGGGGCATCGGCCGCCCACGCCGGCGGCTCGACACCGCGGAGCAGCGCCGCCGCGACGCCGTCGGACTTCCCGATCACGAGGCCGCTCGCGGCCGCGACCTCATCGGCGAGTGCGACCACCGTCGCCTCCAGCACGCGGCCCGACGAATCCTCCCTTCCTCGCAGGTCCACGATGGCGGGGAGGCCCGCGCAGCCGATCGCGACGTTGACCAACCCCTCGCGCCACGGCCGCCCGAACGTGTCCGTGACGACGACGGCGATGCGCGCCCCCGAGGCCGCGGCCAGCGTCGCCCGGATCCGTTCGGCGCTCTCGTCGGGATCCTCGGGCAGGAGCGTGACGTACCCCTCGGGGACGTTGGAGGCGTCGACGCCCGCGTTCGCGCAGACGAACCCGTGCCGCGTCTCCGAGATCACCAGCTCGCCGCGGCGCGCGACGACGCGTCGGGTCTCGCGTTCGACCCAGCCGTCCCTGCCCGGGCCGTCCGATTCCGGGACGAGCCGCCCCTCCGACTTCGACACGACCTTCTGGGTCACGGCCAAGATGTCGCCGTCCTCCAGCGCGATCCCCGACGCGCGCAGGCCGCCGAGGAGATGCTCGGGCAGGTCGTCGCCGGGCCGAACCTCGGGCACGCCTCGGACGGGGACGATCTGGACCGTCATCCCGGCTCCGCGATCTCCAGGGCGATGCGGGCCAGGGACGCGGCGGCGTCGTCGTCGACCATGATCGAGTCGGTCACGGCGACCCGGAGTCCCAGCGACCCCACCCGCTCGGCGGCCGCGCGGTCCACGTCGTCGATGACCCATCCGCCGATCAGGCCGCGGTAGTGCTCGGCGACGCCGGCGGCCGAGACCTCCACGCCCCAGGCGGGGAGCAGCCGGTCCGCCATCCCGCGCAGCGGCGCGCCGCCGACGATCGGCGACACGCCGGCGACCGTCCCGCGCCGGGCGGCCACCGCGTCGCGGATCCCCGGGACCGCCAGGATCGGGCCGATGGAGACGACGGGGTTGGACGGGCAGATCAGGATCGCGTCCGCTTCGCCGATCGCCTCCAGCACGCCGGGTGCGGGCTTCGAGCGCTCGGCTCCGCGGAAGCGGATCGCCTTGACGTCGTCGCGAGCAGCGCGCGCGACCCAGTACTCCTGGAAGTCGAGCACGAGCTCGGTGCCGTCGTCGTCGACCGCCTCGATCACGGTCGTGATCGGGTCGTCGCTCATGGGGAGGAGCCGGACCCCGAGGACGAACCGTTCGGTCACGGCCGCCGTCGCTTCGGTGAGCGTCGCCCCGCCCGCGATCACGGCGGTCCGGAACAGGTGCGTCGCCAGATCGAGGTCGCCGAGGCCGAACCACGACCCCTCGGCGCCGAACCGTTCGCGCAGCTCGGTCGTCGCGTGGAACGTCTCGCCCTGCCGTCCCCAGCCTCGCTCACGATCCGCGACGCCCGCGAGCCAGTACGTGACGGAGTCGAGGTCGGGCGACACGTAGAGGCCGTGGACACGCAGGTCGTCAGCCGTGTTGACGATGACGGTGACGTCCTGCGCGGCCACGACGCGCGTCAGGCCACGGAGGAACTTCCCCGCGCCGACCCCGCCGGCGAGCGCCACGACCTTCATGAACGGGTATCTTCCCAGGCCATGTGGGAAGGACGTTCACGCCGCACGCCGCTCGCGAGCGCCGCCGCCGGGTCGCGCGCGTGAAGGCGGCCGACGACCTCCGTGCGCTCCTCGCGTCGCACTACCCCCTGATCATCGCCGAGGAGCATGACGAGATCCGCTTCCTGGACGCGGTTCGAACGGCCTCCCGTGACCTGAACGTGCCGTTGTGGGTGTGGTCGGCGACGCAGGGCCTGGCCCGCGACGGGCTGGACCCGCAGTACGGTACGAAGCCGGCGGCCGGCGCCCTGGCGTTCATCGGAACCCTCCCCGGCCCAGGCGCGTTCGTGCTCCTGGACGCCGCCCCCGCGATGACCGATCCGGTCGTCGTGCGGGCCGTCAAGGACGTCGCGCAGGCGGCGAAGCCGGGGCAGACGCTGATCCTCGCGGCGGCCGAGACCCTGTCCGTGACCGATCTGGCCGCTCTGGCCGTTCCCTTCACGCTCGAGCCCCCCGACACGGACGAGCTCAAGGACATCGTGGCCACGACCCTCACCGGCCTGGAGGGGCGGAAGCTCCCGGTGACGCTGGATGACGACCAGCGCGCCCAGCTCGTCGAGGCGGTGCGCGGCATGGGTGCGACGCAGGCGGCACGGCTGATCCAGCAGATGGCGCTCGCGGACGGGAAGCTCGACGTCGGGACGCTGGCGAAGATCCGGGAGGGCAAGGCCGAGGCGCTGGGCTCCGGCGGGCCCCTCGAGCTGATCGACACGAACGTGACGCTCGATCAGGTGGCCGGGCTCCAGCACCTGAAGGACTGGCTCGCGATCCGCGGGAAGGCGATGGACCCGAAGGCGGCGGCCGTCGGCCTGGACCCACCGAGGGGCGTGCTGCTCACCGGCGTCCCTGGGTGCGGGAAGTCGCTCGTCGCGAAGGGCCTCGCGGGCACGTGGGGATTCCCGCTCGTGCTCCTCGACCCGGCGCGGCTCTACGGTCACTACGTCGGGCAGTCGGAGCAGCGCCTCCAGCAGGCGCTGGAGAGCGTCCAGGCGATGGCGCCGGCCGTGCTGTGGATCGACGAGATCGAGAAGGGGTTCGCGCAGGGCGGCGAGAGCGACGGTGGCGTGTCGGCCCGCCTGCTCGGGACGTTCCTTCGCTGGATGCAGGACCGCCCTGCGGGCGTGTTCATCATCGCGACCGCGAACGACGTGGAGAAGCTCCCCGCGGAGTTCCTGCGGAAGGGTCGGTTCGACGAGGTGTTCTTCGTCGACCTCCCGACACCCGAGGAACGGGAGGCCATCCTGCGGTTCCACCTGTCGAAGCGCAAGCAGGAGGCGGACGCGTTCGACCTGCGCGCGCTGGTCGAAGCGACCAACGGGTTCTCGGGTGCCGAGATCGAGGCCGCGATCGTCAGCGCGATGTACCGGGCGTTCGCCGACGGGAAGGTCCTGACCACCGACGGGCTGTTGGCCGAGATCGGGTCCACGGAGCCCTTGTCGCGTACGCGGGCGGAGGACGTTGCACGGCTGCGTCTGTGGGCGGCGGGCCGGGCCGTCTTCGCCTGAACCACCACCGCGTCAGACGTTCGACACCGAGACGAGGAACCAGGTGCCGGGCACACCCTTGAGCCGGGCTCGAGGAGCTCCTCGACCTCAGCGCTCGGCGATCCCGCGCACGATCGCGAAGCCGCCGCCGGACAGCCGTCGCAGCTTCACGTGCGCGAGGCCCGCGGCGTGCAGGAACGACCCGAGCTCCGCGGACCGGTAGAGCCGAACGTGTCCCGGCTCCGTCCGACGGAGGATCCGGTCGGCGAACCGTGCGGTCGCGAGGTCGGCGCACGCGTCGCCGATCACGAGCCGCCCACCCGTCGCCAGGACGCGCGCCATCTCGCGGACGGCCTGCATCGGGTCCGGATAGTGGTGGAACGAATTCGAACAGAGCACCGCCGTGAAGGCGCGGTCGGCGAACGGGAGCCGCTCGGCGTCGGCGACCTCGAAGGTCACGTTCGGGGTGCAGTTCGCAAGGTCGGCGGCCCGACGGATCATCTCCGGCGACAGGTCGATCCCCGTGACGATGGCCCCCGCAGCGGCGGCGGCGCGCGACGCGGTGCCGGTCCCGCACCCGACGTCGAGCATCCGGTCCGACGGCCCGGGATCGACCGCGGCGAGCGATGCGCGCTGGACGGGGTCGCGCCACCGCGCGGTGACGCCTCCGTCGTAGCCGCTCGCCCGTCGATCGAACCATCGGCGCGCGGCATCCTTCCGCGTGTCCATCGGCGCGAGTGTAGGTCGCGCCGCACGCGTTCGCGCTGGAGGCGCACGAAGGCCGAACCTTCGCGCGCCAGCGGGTAGGGTGGTGGCCAGCGTGACCCGACCGAGCCCTCGACGACCTGATCGACCGGCGCGATGACCGAACGACCGCACGAGCTCCGCCGCGCGCTGGCGCGCGCGCATGCCGGGAAGTCGCTCACGGTCGCGGAGGCCACGGCACTGCTCGACGCGCGGGGCGACGCGCTCGCCGAGCTGATGGACCTCGCGGCAGTGCTGCGGGACCGCGGGCACGGCCGGGCGATCACGTATTCGCGGAAGGTGTTCGTCCCGCTGACGATGCTGTGCCGCGACCATTGCCACTACTGCACGTTCGCGAAGCCGCCGGCGAAGCTGGACACGCCGTTCCTCGCCCCGGACGAGGTCGTCGCGATCGCCGAGGCGGGGCGCCGCGCCGGATGCAAGGAGGCGCTGTTCACCCTCGGCGACAAGCCGGAGGATCGATACCCCGTCGCCCGCGAGTGGCTCGCCTCGTACGGCTACGCGTCGACGCTGGACTACCTCCGCGCGGTAAGCATCCGGGTGATCGAGGAGACCGGCCTGCTGCCGCACCTGAACCCCGGCGTGATGTCGTGGGAGGACATGGCGCGGCTGAAGCACGTGAGCGCGTCCATGGGGATCATGCTCGAGACGTCGTCCGAGCGCCTCTCGACGAAGGGCGGCCCGCACTTCGGGTCGCCCGACAAGGTCCCCGCGGTCCGGTTGCGCACGATCGAGGACGCCGGGCGTCTGTCGATCCCGTTCACGACCGGGATCCTCGTTGGCATCGGTGAGACGCCTCTGGAGCGCGCGGAGTCGTTGTTCGCGATCCGTTCGCTGCACCTGACGTACCGGCACGTCCAGGAGGTGATCGTCCAGAACTTCCGGGCGAAGCCGGGGACGGCGATGCATGAAGCACCGGAGCCGGGGGAGGACGAGTTCCTCGCGACGATCAGCGTCGCACGTATCGTGCTGGGGCCGCGCGCGAACGTTCAGGCGCCGCCGAACCTCTCCGATCCGAACTACCCACGGCTGATCGACGCCGGCATCAACGATTTCGGCGGGGTCTCGCCGGTGACGATCGACCACGTGAACCCCGAGGCCCCCTGGCCGACGCTCCGTGCCCTGGCCGCACGGACGGCGGAACGCGGCTACGAGCTCCGCGAGCGCCTGACCATCTATCCCGAGTACGCCCTGCGACCGGACCCCTGGATCGCCGGCAAGATGCAGGAGCCGGTGGCACGGCTGCTGAGCGCCGATGGGCTCGCCGTCGACGGCCAGCGACCGGAACCCGTCGCGTGGCAGGACCCCGAGGTCCGGTGGAAGCCGCGCACGATCGACCTGACGTTCGCGAAGGCAGAGGGCGCGGGCCTGCGCGTCGACGCGGACGACGTGTACGGGAGCTTCGACGCGATCGAGGTCACCGACGGGTGGGCGCGGCGCGAGCGCCGTTCGCCCGAGCGTCTCGATGCGGACGTGCGCGCGGCGCTCGCGCGCGCGGCCGCTGGCGAGGGCGCATCCCTGAGCGACGCGCATGCGCTGGCGCTGTTCGAAGCGGAAGGTCCTGCGCTGGAGGCGGTCTGCCTCGTCGCCGACGACCTGCGCCATGACGCGGTCGGCGATGAGGTCACCTACGTCGTGAACCGGAACATCAACTTCACGAACGTCTGCTACACGGGGTGCCGGTTCTGCGCGTTCGCGCAGCGCGAGATCGACGCGGAGTCGTACACGCTGTCCCTCGACGAGGTCGCCGACCGCGCGCAGGAGGCATGGGACTACGGCGCGACCGAGGTCTGCATCCAGGGCGGACTGCACCCGTCGCTACCCGGGGAGTTCTACTTCCGGATCCTCGACGCGGTCCGGGCGCGGGTTCCGAACATCCACATCCATGCCTTCAGCCCGATGGAGGTGCTGAACGGGTCGACCCGACTCGGCATCTCGTTCGGAGAGTTCCTGACCGAATGTCGGACGCGCGGCCTCGGCACGATGCCGGGGACCGCGGCCGAGATCCTCGACGACGACGTGCGATGGGTACTGACGAAGGGGAAGCTCCCGGCCGACACGTGGGAGACCATCGTCAAGGCGGCGCACGGGCTCGGGATCCGGAGCAGTTCGACGATCATGTACGGGCACGTCGATGCCCCGCCCCACTGGGTCGCCCACATCAAGCGCCTGGGGCGGATCCAGCGCGAGACGGGCGGGTTCACGGAGTTCGTCCCGCTGCCGTTCGTGCACCAGAACTCGCCGATCTACCTAGCCGGCAAGGCGCGGCCGGGTCCGTCGCTCGCCGACAACCGCCGGATGCACGCGGTGGCGCGGATCCTCCTGGAGGGCCTGATCCCGAACGTCCAGGTGTCGTGGGTGAAGATGGGGATGCCCTACTGCCAGGCGATCCTCCAGGGCGGCGCGAACGACTTCGGCGGCACGCTGATGGAGGAGACGATCAGCCGGATGGCGGGCGCCGAGCACGGGATCCGCAAGGAGCCGGAAGAGTTCGTCGAAGCGATCCGGGCGATCGGCCGCGTCCCCGCCGAGCGCACGACCACCTACGGGAGGGTCGATCGTGCGCCGCTCGCGGGCCTCGGCGGCCGCGGCGCTCGAACGGTCAGGTAGCGTTACCTTTCGGTCGAGTTTGCGTACGCGTCGCGGACCGGCCAGCATGCGTTCCGATGCGAGATCGTGGATGGGATCGGCGATCGGGCTTGCCATCGGGAGGGTCCGTGCCTCAGAATCACACGAATGTAATTCTGGGGGAGGCCGGTGCACCACTACATCCCATGGCAAGAGCGCGCACGATGCCGGGATCACGACCCGGAGATCTTCTTCCCCGAGAAGGGCGGTTCGTCGCGAGAGGCGAAGCGCATCTGTGCCGATTGCCCCGTCCGCATCGAGTGCCTGAACTACGCGCTGCGCCGCGACGAGCGCTACGGCGTGTGGGGTGGCATGAGCGAACGGGAACGGCGTCGCCTGAAGCGCATGGCCAGCTGAAGCCAGCCGCGCGGCGCCGTCACGTCCAGGAAGGAAGGGAGGAGACGCAGCCATGACCCCTGCACGGGTGAGTCCACGATCGACGGCGAAGAAGACCACGGCGACCGCGAGCCGGGCGGCGCGCACGACGACGGCCACGCTGAAGGCGGCGCCCAAGCGCGCGGCGGCCTCCGGAGCGAAGGCGGCGGCCGGAGCGAAGACGGCCGCGACGCGTGCGAGTGCCGGAGCGAAGGCGGCGGCGGCCCGAGCGAGTGCCGACGTGAAGAAGGCGGCGTCGACGGCGAAGCGCGCGACGACCCGTAGGGTGGCGGCCGCGAAGAAGGCGGCGCCGGGTGCGAAGCGGGCCGCACCCGCGAAGAAGGCTGCACCGGCCAAGAAGGCCACACCCGCGAGGAAGGCTGCACCAGCGAAGAAGGCCACACCCGCCAGGAAGGCCGCACCGGCCGCGAAGAGGGCTGCACCGGCCAAGAAGGCCACACCCGCGAAGAAGGCTGCCCCTGCGAAGCGGGCGGCATCGGCCAAGAAGGCGGCACCGGCGGCCAAACGTTCGGCAACAGCGAAGCGTGCGGCGCCGGCCACGAAGGCTCCGGCCCGGAAGGCGCCCTCCCGCTCGGCACCGGCGAAGAAGGCGCCCGCGGCTCGGCGCTCCAGCTCCAGCTCTGCGTAACCGACGGGCCGCCTCATCGGAGGATCGATCGACGGCAGGGACGGGAGCGAACGCTCCCGTCCCTGCGTTCGCCCAGTGCTATCCTCGCCGGGCTTCCTCGAACCACCACCTCTATGAGCCATGTCCAGGACCCATACCCCGACCGTGCCTGATGATGCCGCTGGCCAGCAGCAACGGACGCCGAACGTTCTGGTCGTGCTGGTATCGGAGGAGGGCATCGATGCGCTCCGGCAGTGCCTCGCGGCGCTGTCCCGTCAGACGCACCAGCGGATCGGGATCCTGGCCGTCGACAACGCGTCGACGGACGGATCGGCGGATCTCCTCGGATCCTCGCTCGGCGAGGATCGGGTCATCCGGCTCCCGGAGGACATGGGCTTCCCGGGCGCCGTCGCGGCGGCGCTGCATTCCGAGCACGCGCATCGGGCCGACTACGTCCTGCTGATGCGCGACGACACGCTGCTCGCCCCCGAGGCGATCAGCGCGCTCGTCGAGGCCGCCGAGCGGATGGAGGGCGTCGGCGTGGTCGGCCCGAAGGTGCTCGACGCGGACGACCAGACCGTCATCCGCGAGATCGGGATGTCGGTCGATCTGTTCGGCCATCCGTACTCACCCCTCGAGGCCGGCGAGATCGACCAGGGGCAGTACGACCGGATCCGCGAGGTCTTCTACGTCTCCTCGACCGCGATGCTCGTATCCGTCGCGGCCGTGACCCGGGCTGGGCCGCTGGATGAACGGCTCCGCTCCGATCTCGACGAGATGGACCAGTGCTGGCGTATACGGCTCGCCGGGTTCCGCGTCCTGTGGACCCCGACGGCGGTCGCGCTCAGCCCTGGAGCACGGCGGGCCGGAACCACGACCTGGTCACGGACGCACACCCGCTACCTGCGCGAGCGGGCGGCGGTCGCCAGCATGCTGAAGAACTACGGCCTCCTGTCGCTCGCGTGGATCCTGCCCCTCGCGATCGGCCAGGCGCTGATCCGAACGATCAGCTACCTCTTCTCGCGGCGATTCGATGACGGCTGGCAGGTGGTCGCGGCATGGGGCTGGAACGTGGCGCACCTGTTCGGGACCGGCCGCCGCCGCGCGCGCGCGCAGGCCGTCCGCGCGGTGCCCGATCGCCACGTCCGGCAGTTCATGGCCTCCGTCTGGATCCGGTTCGACCAGTGGAGCCGGCACACGATGGAGACGCTGCGGCCGGCCGTCACCGCCGCTGTCGCCGCCGAAGTAGACGGCGAGGTCGAACGCCCTACCGCCTGGGCCCGCACCCGGACGTTGGCGCTGGCGCATCCCGTCGCCGTGGCGTGGGTGCTCACGGCACTGGTGGTCGCGATGTCCTACCGGCACCTGCTCACGGCCTCCCCGCTCGCCGGTGGCGCGCTCGCGGCGTTCCCGTCCTCGCCGCGCGGGTTCTTCGACGAGTTCCTCTCCGGGCTGCGACACACCGCCCTCGGCGGGGCGGCGCCGGGCACGCCGGCTCTCGCCATGCTTGGCGTCTCGAGCGCGATCGCCTTCGCGAACCCCTCCCTCGCGCAGAAGGTGCTGCTGCTCGCGCTGCCCGTGCTCGCGTCGATCGGGTGCTACCGCGCCCTCCAGCGGATCCCGGTCGGACGGACCGCCGCCGTCCTCGGGGCTGCGTGCTACGGGCTGAGCCCGATCGTGCTGTGGGGCCTGTCCGATGGCCGGCTGCCCGAGCTGGTGTTCATCGCCGGGCTCCCGTGGCTGACGGGCAGGGTGATCGCGCTCCTCGGGTCGAACCCACCCGCTCGCCGGGTGCGGTGGATCGGCGGCGCGGCACTCGGCCTCGCGGCGCTGGGGTCGTTCTTCCCGGGAGCGTTCCTGGCGGTCGCGGTCGTCGCCGCGATCGCCGTGATCCTGCCGGGCGGAGGCGGACGCGTCGCCGGCCTGGCTCGCGTCGGCCTGGCCGTCGTCGGGGCCGTGCTCCTCGCGTGGCCCGCGACCGTCGGCATCCTCGGCTCGGCCGGCCGCAGCCTTGCGGACGGTGTCGGCACGCCGTCGTTCGGCGACGCGCTTCGGGTCGCCCTCGCGCCCGCGCCGGGCGACTGGGTGATCGCGTTCTTCCTACCGGTCGCCGCCGCGTTGGGACTGGGCTTCGCGTCGGGGCAGCTCCGGCGTCCGGCCGCGCGGTCGATGCTCATGATGCTCGCCGGCGTCTACCTGGCGTGGGCGGCGGCGAACGGTTGGCTCCCGCCATGGCTGTCGAACCCCGTGTCGTACGCCGCCCTCGCGGCGTTCGGGATGGCGTCGCTCGCGGCGATGGGCTTGGAGAGCGTTCTGTCCGGCCTGCACCGGCGCTCGTTCGGGATCGCGCAGTTCGGGTCGGCGCTGCTCGTCGGCGTCGTGACGGTTGGTCTCGCGGGCCAGGCGTTCCAGGCGATGCGGGGGAGCTGGGATATCGGTGCCGGTGACCGGGTCTCGCCGGCGTACGCGGTCATCCAGCCGGTGAACGGCGAGTCCTACCGCGTCCTGTGGATCGGGCGACGGCTGGGCGGAAGTTTCCCCGCTCCGGGCGGCGTCCCCATGGGCACGGCGGCGGCGGGGAGCGCATCCGTCCGGTTCGCCGTGACCGCCCCGGCCGGCGCATCGGCGTACGAGTTCGGTCGCTCCTTCGGCGGGTCCGGGTACGGCGCGTTATCCGAGGTGTTGTCGTCGATCCTGTCCGGGCCGACCCGGCAGGGCGGTGCGATGCTCGCGCAGTTCGGCATCCGCTACGTGGTAGCGGGCAACGGCGACCTTCCGGACGCGGCCGCGCTGCGTCTGGGCGAGCAGCTCGACCTGGTCGGCGCGCGCGCCGCCGGGCTCACGATCTTCCGCGACTCCGTGACGGTGCCACCGGCCTCCGCGATCCCCGACCCGTCCTGGCGGCTCGCGGCCGCGACCGGCGACCCGAGGTCCGCCGCGGCGCTCCAACAGCCGGACGCGGTGCCGCTGGCGGGCAGCGACGGGTCCTTCACGGGCGGCCCGTACCCCGGGCGCACCTTCCCCCCAGGATCGAGCGTCCTGCTGACCCAGGAGTACGACGGACGCTGGCGGCTCACGCCGACCGGCGGAGGACCCGAGGTCGCACCGCGTCCCGCGTTCGGCTGGGCCGTCGGCGTGCCGTACCGACCGACGTCGGCCGGCTTCACCTTCACGTTCACCGGCCAGACCCGGCGAACCATCGAGGTGGTGCTGCTGTCGATCCTGTGGCTCGCCGCGCTGTGGGTCACCCGGCGGCCGTCGAGGGTGGCCTGATGGCCGACCAGCGCCAGGACGACGGAGCGGTGCCGTCGAACGGCTCCCGCGGTCCGACGGGCGGTGCTCGCCTCCTGGCCGTAGCCGGCCTCGCCGTGCTGGTCGTCCTCTCCGGCACCCTGCTCGACCGGGCGGGGAGCAGCCCCCCGCCGCCGACGCCGCCGGGTTCCAGGGTCGCCTCGGGAGCGTGGTTCTGCCCGCACGGCGGCGGTTCGGGCTGGACCGGGTGGATCGCGGTGGCGAACCCCGGCCGATCGCCGGTTCGGGTCCGAACGACGACGTTCGGCGCGCAGGGGGTCGTGCTGGTCCGCAGCTTCACGCTGCCCCCGTCGCGCGAGGCCTACCGCCAGATCCCGGTGACCGACCCCGGCGCGTCGACGGAGGTCGAGTACGTCGGAGGCTGGGTCGCCGCGGGCGCGGTCGTCCGTTCGTCCGGGTCCGGCGCCGACGTGGCCGCCGAACGGTGCGTCGCGGGGCGCAACCGGGGATGGTTCCTGCCGGACGAGACGACCGCGGCGGACGAGAAGGCCGCGATCGTCGTGATGAACCCGTACGGGGTGCCGGCCGAGTTCAACGTCGTCATCAGGACCGACCTGCCGCGGACCGTTCGCCCGGGTCCGCTCACCCCCGTCGTGCTGGATCCGTTCACGGCGACGTCGATCCCCGTCGCTCCCTGGGCCCTGGAGGGACCGAACGAGCACACCGTGACGGTGCAGATCGTCCCCGAGGTCGGGAAGGTCATCGCGGGCAGCCTCGTGTCCTCGCCGCGTGGCGTGCGCTCCGAGGTCGGGATCGCCGCCGGCGCGGCGCGCTGGGTGCTCCCGGCCGCGGGCTACGGTTCGCCGGTCCGGCTCGAGCTGCTGAACGTCGGCACGACGCGGGCCAGGCTGACCGTGGAGGCCTCGGGCTCCAAGGGCTCGACCACGATCCCCGACGCGACCGGGGCGGATCTGGACCCGGGCGAGGCACGGACGTTCGACGTCGGTGAGGTGGCCGACGCGGGGATCCTGGTCGACGCCGGGAAGGCATCGGTCGCGGTTGCCCTGCGGATGGCCGGGCCGAACGGCGGAGAGGCCACGATCGCGGGTTGGCCGAACCCGGCGCGCCGGTGGGCGGTTCCGCCGACGCTCCCTCCGACGGGGGGCACCGCCCAGCTCGCCCTGCAGAACCCGACCGGCGCCGACGCGACCGTGCGCATCCTGTGGATCGGGCCCGACGGGCCGAAGGGGACCGGCACCACATCGGTCTCGGTGCCGGCGGGCCGAACGATCGTGGTCGATGTCCCGGACGCCGACGTGCCGCTGTTCGCGCTGGTCACGGCCGTGAAGGGGTCGATCGTCGTCGGCGAGACGTCCCGGTCGATCGGGTCCTCCGCGTTCGCCGCGACGGTCGGGATCCCGCTCCCGTAGCTCGTCGTCCGGCCGGCGGAGGCCGGCATGGCGGCGCCGCCCGGACCGGTCGACCCCCGCGTGTCCCCCATCGGGGGCACGGCAGCATGATCACGATGGGCCATGGCCGAAATGGCCCGACCGGACCATCTGGCGCCGAGAGCCGCAGGCCGAAGGTTGGTGCCATGGGACACGCGATCGCAACGAAGGCCAGATGCCCGAGCTGCGGCTCGGACGAAGTGCTGGCCCTGAGCATGGTGGTGGGCGAATCCGACCTCCGGTTCACCTGCTGCGTCGCCTGCGAGAACCGGTGGTGGGAGCGCGAGGGCCGTTCGATCCCCCTGCGCTCCGTGCTGGGGATCGTCTCCTCCCGCTAGCGACGCGGTCCGCGGAGCCGGACGGCCGTTGAAGCCCCGCGGGGGCGGACCGGCCGACCTGGCCGGCGAACGGCCCCGGGCGGATGGGGGAGGTCGGCTAGGATGACCGCCGATGGCCTCCGACCTCCGCCCCATCTTCAAGGCATACGACGTCCGCGGGATCTATCCGGACCAGCTCGACGAGGACGCGTCACGGCGCATCGGCCGCGCGTTCGCGGTCTGGTCGGCGGCCTCGCGGATCATCGTGGGGACCGACTGCCGTGCGTCCTCGCCGTCGCTGTCGGGGGCCTTCGTCGACGGCGTCACGGCGGCCGGCGTCGGCGTGGTCGACATCGGCCCGGCGACCACCGACATGGTCTACTTCGCCTCGGGGCGCTTGAACCTGCCCGGGGCGATGTTCACGGCGAGCCACAACCCTCCCGCGTACAACGGCATCAAGCTCTGTCGCGAGGCCGCCGCACCGGTCGGCGAGGACACTGGCCTCGGAGCGATCCTGGAGCTGGCGACCTCGTACGCGGCTGGGCTGCCGGCGCCCTCGGCCTCCCCCGGTGAGGTGCGGCGGCAGGACTTCGTCGAACCGTACCTCGAGCACCTGCTCACGTTCGCCGACCTCGATCGGTTCGCCCCGCTCGTCGTCGCGGCCGATGCGGCGAACGGTATGGCCGGGCTGATCGTGCCGACGCTGTTCGAACGCCTCCCGGCGACCCTCGTCCCGCTGTACATGGAGCTCGACGGCACGTTCCCGAACCATCCCGCCGACCCGATCCAGCCCGAGAACCAGGCCGACCTGCGCCGGACCGTCCAGGAGCATCACGCGGACCTCGGGCTCGCGTTCGACGGCGACGCGGACCGGGTGTTCCTCGTCGACGAACGCGCCGAGGGCGTCTCCGGATCGCTCGTGACCGCGCTGGTGGCGAAGGCCCTCCTCGAACGCGAGCCCGGCTCGAAGGTCGTGCACAACCTGATCTGCTCGTGGGTGGTGCCCGAGGTGATCCGCGAGAACGGCGGGATCCCGATCCGGACGCGGGTGGGCCATTCGTTCATCAAACAGGTGATGGCCGAGACGGGCGCGATCTTCGGCGGGGAGCACTCGGGGCACTATTACTTCCGCGACCACTACCGCGCGGACTCCGGCCTCGTCGCGAGCATGGTGGTGATGGACCAGATATCGAAGGCGGGCGTTCCGCTCTCGGAGCTGCTGGCGCCGTTCCGGCGCTACGCGGACTCGGGCGAGATCAACACGGAGGTCCTCGATCCGCAGGCCACGATCGAACGGATCGCCGGAGCGTTCACCGGCGGGCGGCAGGATCGGCTCGACGGGCTCACGGTCGAGTTCGACGACTGGTGGTTCAACGTTCGAGCCTCGAACACCGAACCGCTGCTCCGGCTGAACGTCGAGGCGAGGACGCCCGAGCTGTTGGAGGAAGGGACCGCCACGGTGCTCGCGATCATCCGCGGCGCCTGAGAGGAGGGGGGAGGCGTGCCGGTCGACAAGGAGTTGCTGGAGATCCTCGTGTGTCCGAGCTGCCATGGTCAGGTCGAGCTCCGCGCCGACGGTGACGCCGAATGGATCGTGTGCCTCTCCTGCGGGCTCCGGTATCCCGTTCGCGACGACATCCCGGTGATGCTGATCGACGAGGCCGAACGGCCGTCGTGACCGGCGCCACGGCGACCGGTGGCGATCGGGACGACCCGGAGGCGCTCGACGACCCCGAGCGGATCGCTGCGGTCGATGCCTCGGGGATGCTCGGTCAGATCGCCCGGCTCGGCGAGCAGCTCGAACGGGGCTTCGTCGCGACCCGCGCCACGGCCGACCTGCCGTCGGGCCAGGGTGTCCGCAACGTCGTGGTGTGCGGGATGGGCGGCTCGGGCATCGCCGGCGACGTGCTCCTCAGCCTCTACGCGGCCCGGTCGCGGGTGCCGATCGTGGTGTCGAAGGGCTACGCGCCGCCGGGGTTCGTCGGCCGCGACACGATCGCGATCGCGCTGTCGTTCTCCGGGAACACCGAGGAGACGCTGGCGTCGTTCGACGACGCCGTGCGCATCGGCGCGCGCGTCGTCGCCGTGAGCGCAGGCGGCGAGCTGGCGATGCGAGCCGAGGATGAAGGGGTTCCGCACGTCGCCGTGCCGGCGGACGTCCCGATGCCCCGAGCGGCGCTCGGCTATCTCGCCGCGGCTCCGATCGGTGTGATGGACGCCGCGGAGCTCATCCCGAAGGCCGATCGCGTGGTCGCCGAGACCGCCGGCGCGCTCCGCGTCCAGGCGGTCAGCCTCGGACCCGACCGGCCGATCGCCGAGAACGAGGCGAAGGCGATCGCGACGTGGATCGGGGATCGCGACGCCGCTCGCCTGGGGCCCGGAGGGCATCGGCGAGACGGCTGCGGTCCGGTGGAAGAACCAGTTCAACGAGAACGCGAAGGTGCCGGCGTTCGCCGGCGTGCTGCCCGAGCTCGATCACAACGAGATCGAGGGGTGGTCGGCGGGCAGCGGCGAGCGGTTCGCCGTGCTCGTGCTCCGGCCGGCGCACGAGCAGGCGTGGGTGGCTCGGCGCGTCGCCGCGACGCTCGCCGCGATCGCGCCGTCCGGTGTCAGCTGCCGGGAGGTCCGTGGTCGCGACGGCTCGGCGATGACGCAACTGTTCACGCTGATCGCGCTCGGCGACTTCGTCAGCACGTACCTGGCGGTGCGGCGCGGGGTGGATCCGACCCCGGTCCCGGTCCTGACGAAGCTGAAGGAGGAGCTGCGCGCGTGAGCGGGATCGCGCGACCTCAGGACGATCGCTCCGCCGAGGCCGCTGCGACCGTCCGGGAACGCTCGGATGTTCGCCCCCGCGTCGCCATCGTCCTGGGCTCCGGGCTCGGCGCCGCGTTCGGTCCCGACGCGTTGCGACCCGACGCGCAGATCGGATACGCCGATCTGGCCGGATTCCCGCCGCCATCGGTGCCCGGGCACGCCGCCCGGCTCACGCTCGGCGAGCTGTTCGGCGTGCCGGCCGCCGTGTTCTCGGGGCGCATCCACTACTACGAGGGGCATGGGATGGCCGGACCCACGCTGATCCCGCGCCTGACCGAAGCCCTCGGTATCCGGGTCCTGGTCCTCACGAACGCGGCCGGCGGGCTCGACCCCAGGATGTCCCCGGGGGATCTGATGCTCCTCGCGGACCACGTGAACCTGATGGGCGCGAACCCGCTGGCCGGCTGGCGGTTCGAGGACGGAACGCCGGCGTTCGTCGATCTCACCCACGTCTACGACCCGGCGCTCCAGGGCCTCGCGCTGCGGATCGCCGAACGCGTCGGCGTTCCGCTGACGACCGGCGTGTACGCGGCCTTCCCCGGACCGTCGTACGAGACACCCGCCGAGCACGCGATGGCCCGAGCGATCGGTGCGCGCGCCGTCGGGATGTCCACCGTGCCGGAGGCGGTGGCCGCAGCCGCGCTCGGCCTGCGCACGCTCGGCCTGTCGTGCATCACGAACGTGGTCGGCCACGTCACCAGCCACGGCGAGGTCCTGGCTGCCGCGACGGGCGCGTCGGGGAAGCTGGCCAGGCTGCTGGCGAGTATCCTTGAGAGCCTGCCGGACGATGGTCAGGTGGGCTGACGAACCCGTGGACGACCGCTGACGCACGACCTGCGACGAACGGAGGCAACGTGGATTGCGACGTGAGGGATCTGGTGCTCGCCCCGCAGGGGCAGGACCGGATCGCGTGGGCCGCACAGGAGATGAAGGTGCTCGCGCTGATCCGGGAGCGCTTCGAGAAGGAGCGCCCGCTGGAAGGGATCCGGATCGGCGCCTGCCTGCACGTGACGACCGAGACGGCGAACCTCGTTCGAACCCTCGTCGCCGGCGGGGCCGAGGTCGCGCTGTGCGCGTCGAACCCGCTGTCGACTCAGGACGACACCGCGGCGGCGCTGTGCGAAGACGACGGGATCGACGTGTTCGCGATAAAGGGCGTGGACACCGAGACGTACTACCGACACCTGAACGCGGTCCTCGACCGGCATCCGCAGATCACGATGGACGACGGTTGCGACCTGGTCACGCTGCTGCATCGCGAGCGGAAGGATCAGCTGGCCGAGCTGATCGGCGGCACGGAGGAGACCACGACCGGGGTGATCAGGCTGCGGGCGATGGCGGCCGACGACGTGCTCGGGTACCCCATCGTCGCGGTGAACGACGCCGACACGAAGCACCTGTTCGACAACCGGTTCGGCACCGGGCAGTCGACGATCGACGGGATCGTCCGAGCGACGAACCTCTTGCTCGCTGGCCGAACGGTCGTCGTCTGCGGCTACGGCATGTGCGGCCGCGGCGTCGCATCCCGGGCGCGTGGGTTGGGCGCCCGCGTCATCGTGACCGAGGTGCAGCCGCTCGCGGCCCTCGAGGCCGTGATGGAGGGGTTCGAGGTGATACCGATGCGCGACGCCGCACGCATCGCGGATCTGTTCATCACGGTGACCGGCGACACCAGCGTGCTGTCCCGCGACGTCTTCGGGCTGATGAAGGACGGAGCGGTGATGGCGAACTCCGGCCACTTCGACGTCGAGATCGACACGGTCGCGCTCGCCGAGGACGCCGTCGAGGTCCGCCGGGTGCGCGAGTTCGTCGACGAATACCGCCTGGCCGACGGACGGAAGCTGTTCCTCCTGGCCGAGGGCCGGTTGGTGAACCTCGCCGCCGCGGAGGGCCATCCCGCGTCGGTGATGGACATGTCGTTCGCCAACCAAGCGCTGTCCGTGGAGTGGGTGGTCAAGCACGCCGACGAACTGCGGCCCCAGGTCTACGGCGTCCCGGCTGAGATCGACGCCGACGTTGCCCGGCTGAAGCTCGCGGCCATGGGGGTCGAGATCGACGAGCTCACGGCCGAGCAGACGTCGTACCTCGCATCCTGGCAGCAGGGCACCTAGCGGGGGGGCCGTGGCCGACGAGCTCCTGACGGCGTTCCGCGCGGCGGGTCGCACCCTCTTCACCTTCGGTCTGGTGAAGGGCTCTGAGGGGAACCTGTCCACCTACGACGGCACGACGCTGGTGATCACGCGGACGGGCTCGGAGCTCGGGAACCTGGGAGAGGGGGACCTGATCGTCGGGCCGCTCGACGGCTCGCTCGACGGCGCGTCGAGCGACCTCGAGGTGCACCTGCAGACCTATGCCGAACGCGGCCCCGGTGCGTTCGCGCACTGTCATCCGCCGGGCACCGTCCCCGAGGAGGGGGGCGGACCTGGCGCCCACGGCGTGTACGCGTTCGACGCGACGCTCGACGCCGCGGCCGCCGAGTGCGTCCGCCGCGCGCGGGAGGGTTGATGCCGGCCGCGCCCCCGGGCGTGGCCGCCCCTCGCCGGGCTCGTGGCATCCCCCGACCGGTCGTGTGGTCGCGCGGTGCGGTTCGGATCCTCGACCAGACCCGACTCCCGCGCGAGGTGCGGTACCTCGAATGCCGAACTTCCGGCGACGTGGTGGCGGCGATCCGTTCGCTGGCCGTCCGCGGCGCGCCGCTGATCGGCATCGCCGGGGCGTACGGGACGGTGCTGGGGGCGAACGGGCTCCGCACGACGGACGTCCGTACCGTCCTTCGCGCCATCGAGCGCGCCGGCGCGAAGCTCGCCGCTGCCAGGCCGACGGCGGTGAACCTGCCGGTGGCGGTCGGCCGCGTGGTGCGCGCGGCCGCGGGCGCCGCTGCCGCCGACGGGGGGACCGCCGCCGACGCCGGTCGCGTCGTGAACGCCGCGCTGGAAGAGGCGATCCGGATCGACCAGCAGGAGCGCGACGCGTGTGCGGCGATCGGGCTGCACGGGGCGCAGGTGGTTCCCTCGGGCGCCCGGATCCTGACGCATTGCAACACGGGAGCGCTCGCGACGAACTGGGACGGGACGGCGCAGGCGATGATCGCGCAGGCCCACCGGCTCGGGAAGGTCGCGAGGGTCTGGGTCGACGAGACGCGGCCAGTGCTCCAGGGCGCGCGGCTGACGGCGTGGGAGTTGCAACGGCTCGGCGTTCCGATGACGCTACTCGCGGACACGGCGGCGGGTTGGATGATGGCGCGCGGGGAGGTGGATCTGGTCGTGGTCGGGGCGGATCGGATCGCGGCGAACGGCGACGTCGCGAACAAGATCGGCACGTACCAGCTCGCCGTGCTCGCGCGCCAGCACCGGATCCCGTTCTACGTGGCCGCGCCGACGTCGACCGTGGACCTGAGCACCGGGTCGGGTTCGCTGATCCCCATCGAGGACCGCGACCCGCGGGAGGTCCTGGCGCCGCTGGGGGTGGCGGTGGCGCCGTCCGGGACGCCGGCCGCGAACCCGTCGTTCGACGTGACGCCCGCCCGCCTGGTGAGCGGAGTGGTCACGGAGCGCGGCATCGTCCGGGCGCCCTACCGTCGCTCGCTCGCATCGGTGGTCCGCGGGGGTAGCGCGTGAGCCCGCGGACACGGCGCGGGCCCGAGCCCACGTTCGACTCCCCGCCCGGCCCCGTGGTGGTTCGCATCGTGTTCGAACGCTTCCCCGTCACGATCAAGGGCGCCTTCGTGCTGCGGGGAGGCGATACCGATCCTCACGTCGCGCGGATCGCCACGGCCGACGTCGCGCGGACGCCGACGGGGCCGGCGAAGCCGATCCCGATCGAGAGCGCGGCGATGGACGTGGCGCCGCGCCGCGACCTCTTCCTCCCGTTCGAGGTGACGATCGCCGACCTGGAGCCGTCGTGGTACGTCGTGCGGTGCGGTCTGCAGGTCGACGGCGCCGCGCCGATCACGGTGGAGAGCCGGCCGTTCGTGATGCCGTGGCCAAGGGGAACGATGGCGACCGGGACCTTCGCACCGGGGGATCGTCTGGCCGGGAGCACCGGCGCCCTCGTCGTCGACAAGGTGGACCTCAGGACCGATCGCGTCGAGGTGCTCTGGCACACCGAGGATCGGGCGAAGGCCGAACCCGCGCTCATCGCGTCAGCGGACGGCGTCGAGCTCGAAGCGGTCCCGGCGCCGGCGGGAGCCGATCCGGGATCCGACCGGCGCCGGTCCGTCTGGTACCCGGCGCCGAAGGGAACCCGATCGGTGGCGATCGAGCTCATCCCCCGGTCCTCGGCGAAGGGTCGCCTGACGTTCCCGCTCGCCTGACCGGGCCGCGCGGATGTCTGGGGCGGCCGGTACGGTCGCCGTGTGTTCGGTCCGATCGTCGACGCCTTGTTCCCGCTCCGATGCCTCGGGTGCGGGCGCGGGCCTGGACCCTTCTGCGACGCGTGCACGGCCGAGATGGTGGCGCTCCGGCCGCCCGGATGCATGCGGTGCGGGCGACCGCGCGACCGCGAGGTCGAACGCTGCGCGGACTGCCCGCCCGAGCCGATCGCGTGGTCGCGTTCAGCGTACCTCTACGCCGGCCCCGCACGGTCGGCGCTGATGCGCGTGAAGTTCTCCGGGTGGCGGAGCGGCGCGGTGGCGCTCGGACCGTTCCTCGCCGCAGCAGCGACGGAAGCGCCGGTTCGCCTGCGTGAGCCGGTCGTCACCTGGGTGCCGCTCGGGCGGCGCAGGCGGCGGACGCGTGGGTTCGACCAGGCGGAGGTGCTCGCTCGCGCGTTGGGGCGGGAGGCGCAGTGGCCGGTCGCCCGCCTGCTCGTCCGGGTGCGGGAGACGGCCCCCCAGGCACGGCGGGGCGCGCGTGAGCGGCGCGAGACGCTGCGCGAGGCGTTCGTCACGATCGTACCTTCACCGGCTCCGGCTCCGGCTCCGGCTCCGGCTCCGGCTCCGGTTCCGCACGATGTCGTCCTGGTCGACGACGTCCTCACCACCGGCGCCACCGCGGCGGCCTGCGCTGCCGCCCTCGTTCGCGCCGGCGCGGGTCGGGTCGGCGTGGTGACGTTCGCGCGCGCGCTCGCCGGGATCGACGTACGTGAACCGCTCGCCGGCCCCCCGACCGCGGGGCGTTCGACATGAGCGAGACCGGTGCCTGGTAGTACGGTTGCCGGAGCCGAGGACACGCAGCCAGGGGGGATGGAAGGAGGCGGCGATGGTGGATCTGGTGATCAAGAGCCGAGGTGTCCAGATCACCGATCAGGTCAGGAAGGTGACCGAGCACCGCGTCGCGAAGCTCGACGGACCCCGACGGCCGTCCATCAGCCGGCTCGAGGTCGAGATCGTCGAGGAACCGACGCCGCGCATCGGAGGGGGTCATCGCGTCCATCTGACGTGCCGGACGTCGCGCAAGACGTTCCGATCCGAGGCGACCGGAGCGACGATCGACGCGGCGTTGGACCAGGCCGTCGAACGCCTCGATCGCCAGATCGAGACGTACCGGAGCAAGCTCGAGGCTCGCGCCACGCGCGCGGGGTCGCATACGATATCCACGGCCGCGCCGGAGTAGCCGGCGGGACCGCGGGAGCGTCACCGGCCCGCTCGAACGGGCGACCCGGCGGGGCCGGGCGGCCGGGCACGGGTCTCGCCGGGCGGTCATGCCGCTTGGCCCTGGAGCGCTCGCAGGCTGGACCAGGATCACGTCGAGGAGGCGGATGGATCCGACCACGCATCCGAACGGCAGCGCCGACGGTCGCGAGCCGGCTGGTGCCGCCCGCCCGCCGGATGGCCCCGGCCGCGAGCCGCTGCGGGTCCTGATCGTCGACGACCACGCGCTCTTTCGGCGGGGCCTGCACCTCGTCCTCGAGCAGGAGCCGGGCATGGCGATCGTGGGCGAGGCCGCGGACGGCGAAGAGGCGATCGACACCGCGCAGGAGCTCATGCCCGACGTCATCCTGATGGACGTTCGGATGCCCCGTCGGAGCGGGATCGAGGCGACGGAGCGCATCAAGGAACTCCTGCCGCACGTCGCGATCCTGATGCTGACGATCTCCGAGGACGAGGCGGACCTGTTCGACGCCGTCAAGGCCGGGGCTGCCGGGTACCTGCTGAAGGAGATCCCGATCGAGGAGGTGGCCGAGGCGGTGCGGGCCGTCGCGGCCGGACAGTCGCGGCTCTCGCCGTCGATGGCCTCGAAGCTCCTGACCGAGTTCGCCGTCCTTTCGCGCCGCGCGCAGGAGCCTGCCCAGCCGCCGCCTCCCCGGCTGACGGACCGCGAGATGGAGGTCCTGGGCCTCGTCGCGAAGGGTCTGTCGAACCGCGAGATCGCCAAGGAGCTGTTCATCTCGGAGAACACGGTCAAGAACCACATCCGCAACATCCTCGAGAAGCTGCACCTGCACTCCAGGATGGAAGCCGTGGTCTACGCCGTCCGGGAGAAACTCCTCGAGATCACCTGACGGCGCTCTGTGTCGTTCTGGCGCCTGATGGCCGTGTTCGTGGTTTCGCTCGTCGCGGGTGCGGTGAACGCCGTAGCCGGGGGCGGGACGCTGCTGTCGTTCCCCACGCTCGTCTTCCTCGGCGTGCCGCCGATCACGGCCAACGCCACGAACACGCTCGGCCTATGGCCCGGGAGCTTCGCCGGCGTCCTGGGGTTCCGCAGGGACATGCGTGGCACCCGCCGATGGGTCGTGCTCCTGATCTGGCCATCGCTCGCCGGCGGCATCGTCGGTGCGGTCCTGCTGTTGCGGACGCCGGAAGACGTCTTCGCCGCGATCTCGCCGATCCTGGTCCTGACGGCGACGGTCCTGCTGGCAGTGCAGGACCCGATCACACGGCGGCTCGGGACGCCGTCCGGCGCCGAGCACGGCTCTCCTCGCTGGGCGCTCGCGGCCGTGACGGTCCAGTTCGCCGTGGCGGTCTACGGGGGGTTCTTCGGCGCCGGGATCGGCATCCTGATGCTGGCAGCGCTCGGGCTCCTCGGGCTCACCGACATCCACCAGATGAACGGTCTGAAGAACACGTTCGCGATCTGCATCAACGGCGTCGCGGCGATCTACTTCGCCGCCTCCGGCGCGGTGCTCTGGTCGGTCGCGGCCGTGATGGCCGTGGGCGCGGTCCTGGGTGGGTTCGGCGGCGCCGGGATCGCCCACCGGATGGGTCGAACGTTCATCCGCCGGGTCGTGATCGTCATCGGGATCGCGTCGGCGGTGGCGCTCACGATCCGGCTCTTCGTCTGAGTTCACGCGAGGACCCGGTACCCTAGGGTGATCCCCCGAACGGCCCCGTAGCGCAGGAGAAGGAAGGCAGAAGGTCCCGTGGTCCTCGAGAAGCTCGGCACGATGGGCGAAGGTCGCAGGCTCAAGCGACTGGAGGAGCTCGCCCAGCTGGCCAAGTCGTTCGAGCCCGAGGTCGAGGACCTGACCGACGCCGAGCTCCGCGCGAAGACCGACGCGTTCCGGGTTCGATACGCCGACGGGGAGGGGCTCGACGACATGCTCCCCGAGGCGTTCGCGGTCGTCCGAGAGGGTGCGAAGCGCGCGCTCGGCCAGCGGCACTTCGACGTCCAGATCATGGGTGGCGCGGTGCTCCATCAGGGTTCGATCGCCGAGATGAAGACCGGTGAGGGCAAGACGCTCGTCAGCACGTTGCCCGCGTACCTGAACGCGCTTACGGGCGACGGCGTGCACATGGTCACCGTCAACGACTACCTAGCCAAGCGCGACAGCGAGTGGATGGCGCCGGTGTACCGGCTGCTCGGCATCAGCGTCGGCCTGATCCAGGCGAACATGACGCCCGAGCAGCGGCGCCCGGCCTACGCGGCCGACATCACGCACGGCACGAACAACGAGTTCGGGTTCGACTACCTCCGCGACAACATGGCGATGCGCTTCGAGGACATGGTCCAGCGGGGGCACGCATACGCGATCGTGGACGAGGTGGACTCGATCCTGATCGACGAGGCGAGGACGCCGCTGATCATCAGCGGCATGGTCGCGGACTCGGCGAAGTGGTACCAGGTGTTCGCGCGGATCGCGCCGCGCCTGCGCAAGGACGAGGACTACGAGGTCGACGAGCAGAAGAAGACGATCTCGGTCCTCGAGTCCGCGGTCGACAAGGTCGAGCAGGAACTGGGCATCGAGAACCTCTACGACCAGGTGAACACCCCGCTCGTGCACCACCTGCAGAACGCGCTGCGCGCGAAGGAGCTGTACCACCGCGACGTCGAATACCTCGTCAAGCAGGGAGAGGTCCTGATCGTCGACGAGTTCACGGGCCGCACCCTCGAGGGCCGCCGGTACTCCGAAGGCCTGCACCAGGCCATCGAGGCGAAGGAGGGCGTTCGGATCAAAGAGGAGAACCAGACGCTCGCGACGATCACGATCCAGAACTACTTCCGCATGTACGACAAGCTCTCGGGGATGACCGGTACGGCGCGTACCCAGCGCGCCGAGTTCAACGAGGTCTACAAGATCGACGTCGTCGAGATCCCGACGAACCGCCCGATGATCCGCATGGACGAACAGGACCTTGTGTACAAGACCGAGGACGCGAAATGGCGGGCGGTCACCGAGGACCTCGCGGAACGGCACGGGACCGGCCAGCCGGTCCTGGTCGGCACCGTCAGCATCGAGAAGTCCGAGAAGCTGTCAGGCTACCTGAACCGTCGCGGGATCCCCCACAACATCCTGAACGCGAAGCAGCACGAGCGCGAGGCGTTCATCATCGCCCAGGCCGGACGGATCGGCGCGGTCACCGTCGCGACGAACATGGCCGGCCGTGGCGTCGACATCAAGCTCGGCGGCAACGCCGAGTACCTCGCGCGCCAGGAGATGGCCGCGCGCGAGTGGGACAACGACCGGTACCTCCTGTTCGAGATGGAACCGGACGAACGCACCGAGTACGAGGCCGAGTACGAACCGATCTACCAGAAGTACCGGGCCCAGACCGACGAGGAGGGCGAGAAGGTCCTCGAGCTGGGCGGCCTCTACGTCCTGGGGACCGAGCGCCACGAGTCGCGGCGGATCGACAACCAGCTGCGGGGGCGCTCCGGCCGTCAGGGCGACCCCGGCGAGTCGCGGTTCTACCTGTCGCTCGGCGACGACCTGATGCGGCTGTTCGCGGCCGAGCGCATCGAGCGCATCATGCGGGTCCTCAAGTGGCCCGAGGACGAACCGATCGCCGCGAAGATGGTCACCCGCGCGATCGAAACCGCGCAGAAGAACGTCGAGGAGCAGAACTTCGAGATCCGGAAGAACGTCCTGAAGTACGACGAGGTGATGAACAAGCAGCGCGAGGTGATCTACGCCGAGCGTGAGCGGATCCTCGAGGGGATGGACCTGAAGGACGAGGCCCTCGAGATGGTCACCGCGTCCGTCGGCGAGACCGTCGCGACGTTCGTGCCCGACGGCTCGTATCCGGAGCAGTGGGACGTGGACGGGCTCGAGGCCGCGCTCCAGACGCTCTACCCGAGCGCGCTGACCAAGGATGCGATCGGCGATGCGCTCACCGCCGAGGAGGTCCACGAGCTGGTCCTCGACGACGCGCTGCGCGCCTACGACGCGAAGGAGCACGAGATCGGCCTCGACGCGAACGGCGAGCCGGTCCTGCGCGAGCTCGAACGCGTGGTGCTGCTGTCGATCACCGACACGAAGTGGCGCGAGCACCTCTACGAGATGGACTACCTGCAGGAGGGCATCGGCCTTCGTGCGTACGGCCAGAAGGACCCGTTGGTCGAGTTCCAGCGGGATGCCTACGGGATGTTCGACGAGCTCAAGCACGCGATCCAGACCGAGTTCGTCCAGTACATCTACCGGGTGCAGCTCGTGCGCCAGGACGAGCCCCAGCGGAAGCAACCGCCGCCCGTGAAGGGCGTGCAGACCCACCACGGCGACGTCGAGGCCGACACGGGTGGTGGCGCCGCTTCGAGCTCGTCGGTGAGCATCGGTGGCTCCGACGGGGACTGGTCGAAGACCCCGCGCAACGCCGCCTGTCCATGCGGCAGTGGGCGGAAATACAAGAAATGTCACGGGGCTACGGTCTGAGCCGAACGTCGTCGGCCGTGCGTGCGTGACGCCCGTCGCTCGGCCCATTGACACGGGTCCCGCGGCGTCGTTCGATCGGGTGCATGGACCGGTCCCCAGCCCGCCCGCGCTCCGGCGCCATCGCCGCCGGCGTGGTCCTCGCCGCCGTCTCGCTCGCCGTGTCGCTCGCCGTCGTCCCGCCCGCGACGGCGACGACCCAGAAGACCCCGAAGCTCAAGTCGCTCGTCGTCAAGCCGGCGTCGATCCCGGTCGGCGCCGCGGCGTACGCGACCGTCACGCTCAAGCGGGCGCCGAAGAAGGACGTCCTCGTCGACATCGCGTCCAGCGACGAGTGGATCGCCCTCCCGTTTTCGGACACGATCACGGTGCCCGCCGGACAGAACACGGGCGTGGTCCTCGTCTACGGACTGCATCAGGGGAGCGTGACGATCACCGCGACGCTCCGTGGAGTCACGAAGTCATCCCCGCTCACGATCGCCTAGCACGAACTCCCGGCGGCGTCACCGCGGGGCCGAACCGGTCCGGACCACGCGGTCGAACCTTCGGTCGAGTCCGTACGATCCGTCGCGTCCGGTATCTGCGGGGGCGGGGGGGGCGAGGTGGGGACGTCGGCCCACGACATCCTCGGGCGGGACGACGAGCTCGGGGAGCTCAGAGCGTTCGTCACGCGTGATGGACCGCGCTCGATGGTGATTGAGGGCGAGGCGGGCATCGGGAAGACGACGCTCTGGCGCGCCGCCGCCGACGAGGCTCGGGCGCGCGGTATCGGCGTCCTCTCGTGCAGCCCCGCGGGCGGCGAGACCCGGCTCTCGTTCGCCGCGCTCTCGGATCTGCTGACCCCTCGCTCGTCGGCGCCGAACTGGGGAACGGGACGTCCCGACCAGGTCGATTGCTCGGGGCGGCGCCTTCAGCCGAGCGGTTCGAACGTCGCCGTGAAGTGCCGGAGTTGCGGCGGTTCGTGGACGATCCGGTAGCCGCGTAGCGTCGCGGCGCGCCCCGCGACGTCGCACACGACCTCCGTCACGTAGTCGATGTGGCTCTGCGTGTACGTGCGGCGCGGGATCGCGAGCCGGACCAGGTCCATCGCGGCGGGCGACTCCGTGCCGTCCGGATGGCGACCGAACATCACGGTGCCGATCTCGCATCCGCGCACGCCCCCGGTCCCGTACAGCGCGACCGCCAAGGACTGGCCCGGGTACTGCAGCGGTGGGATGTGGGACAGGAGCGCTCGCGCATCGAGGTACACCGCATGGCCACCGATCGGCCGTACGAGCGGGACGCCGGCGCGGTCCAGGGCTTCGCCGAGGTACGCGGTCGAGCCGATCCGGTACCGCAGGTAGTCGGGTTCGACACACTCCGTGAGCCCTTGCGCGATCGCCTCGAGGTCGCGACCCGCCAGGCCGCCGTACGTCGGGAACCCCTCGGTCAGGATCAACAGGTTCCGGCAGCGATCGGCGAGCGATGGGTCGTTCATCGCCAGCCATCCGCCGATGTTCGCCAGCGGGTCCTTCTTCGCGCTCATCGTCATGCCGTCGGCGAGCGCCGCCGTCTCCCGCACGATGTCGCGGATCGCGCGATCGCCGTACCCGGGCTCGCGCTCGTGCACGAACCACGCGTTCTCGGCGAAGCGGCAGGCATCCAGGAACAGCGGCACCCTGAACCGGTCGCACAGCGCGCGGACGCCCCGGAGGTTCTCCATCGACACGGGCTGCCCGCCGCCCGAGTTGTTCGTGATCGTGACGAACACCGCGGGTACGTCGACGGCGCGCTCGCCCAGCAGTGCCTCGAGCGCGCCGAGGTCCATGTTCCCCTTGAACGGATGCACGAGCGATGGCTCGCGGCATTCCGGGATGGGCAGGTCGACCGCCTCGGCACCGGTGAACTCGACGTTCGCCCTCGTCGTGTCGAAATGCGTGTTGTTCGGCACGATCTTCCCCGGCCCGCCGATCGCCGTGAAGAGGATCTTCTCGGCCGCGCGGCCCTGATGGGTGGGGATCACGTGCTCGAACGGGAACAGGTCCTGGACGGCCTCGAGGAATCGGAACCAGGACGGCGAGCCCGCGTACGACTCGTCGCCGTGCTGGATCGCGGCCCACTGATCGCGCGACATCGCGCCCGTCCCGGAGTCGGTGAGCAGGTCGATCAGCACGTCGTCGGCGTGCAGGGCGAACAGGTTGTAGCCGGCGTCTCGGATCCGCTCGCGCCTGTACGGCTCGGTCGTCATCCGGAGCGGCTCGACCGAGTGGATCCGGAACGGCTCGATGATCGTTCGCGACTCCATCGTCGGGGCGGAGCGTACGTGTGGCGCTGGCTCGCGGCGGCGGCCGTTCGACCCGGTCCCGGCGGCCAACCGGCCCGGCGCCAGGTTCGCAAGGCCGTCCCTGCTAGCGTGGTGCGCCATGAGCGGATACACCGAACGCATCGCCGACCTCTCGCGCAGGGTCGACAACGCGAAGGAGTACCTTTGACGTCGACGCGAAGGCCGGTCGCGCGAAGGAGCTGGAAGGTGAGCTTTCCGAGCCCGGCGTCTGGGACGATCCCGCCCGCGGCCAGAAGCTGACCACCGAGCTCTCCCGTATCAACGGCGTCCTGCAGCGCCACGCAGATCTGGTAAAGCAGGTTGACGATCTGCAGGCGATGGACGAACTCCTGTCGGAAGAGGACGACCCCGAGCTGGCCGCGGAGCTGCCTCGCAAGCTGAAGGGTCTCGAATCGGAGCTCGATCGCGTCGAGCTCGCGAACCTCCTCTCGGGTGAATACGACGGGAACGACGCGGTCGTCTCGCTACACGCGGGCGCGGGTGGCGTCGATTCACAGGACTGGACCGAGATGCTGCTCCGGATGTACCTGCGCTGGGCCGAACGCGAGGGCCTGCAGGCCGAACTGGACGAGATCCTGCCCGGCGACGAGGCGGGCATCAAGTCGGCCACGTTCACGGTGAGCGGGCCGAACGCCTACGGGCTGCTTTCGACCGAACGCGGCGTGCACCGGCTGGTCCGGTTGTCGCCGTACGACGCAGCGCACCGCCGGCACACGTCGTTCGCGTCGCTCGACGCGATCCCGCTCCTGGACGACGAGGACGACGCCGAGGTCGACATCGACCCCAAGGACCTCCGGATCGACGTGTACCGTTCGTCCTCCGCCGGCGGGCAGTCGGTGAACACCACCGACTCGGCGGTTCGCATCACCCACCTGCCGACCGGGATCACCGCCGCCTGTCAGAACGAACGCTCGCAGCTGCAGAACAAGGCGGTCGCCATGCGGATCCTGAAGGCCCGCCTGGCGGAGCTCGCCCGGCGCCAGCGCGAGCAGCGCATCGAGAACCTGCGGGGCGAGCTGATGGGGATCGACTTCGGCTCGCAGATCCGTTCGTACGTACTGCACCCGTACCAGCTCGTGAAGGACCATCGGACGAACCTGGAGGTCGGCAACATCGAGGCGGTGCTCGACGGCGACCTCGACGCGCTGATCTCCGCCGAGCTCCATCGTCGCGCGACGCCCCCGGCGAGCTAGTGTCGCGCGTCTGAAGTTCCTTGACGCTCTCGTGTGCGACTGAGCACCTCGTCCGGTGATTTGGTCCAGGTGAACGGATGGCACCGGTCGTTCCAGCCGTCGATGAACCGCCTGATCGCACCGGTGAGGTCCGAGACGCTTCCGAAGGTGCCCCGGCGGATGGCCTGGCGGGTGATGATCGAGAAGAACACCTCGACCAGGTTCAGCCACGATCCGGAGGTCGGGGTGAAGTGCAGCCTGACCCGTTGGTGCGAGGCGAGCCAGGCCTCCACGTCCGGGTGCTTGTGCGTGGCGTAGTTGTCGAGCACCACGTGCAGCTCCCGGCGAGGATAGGCGCGGGCCACCACCTTGAGGAAGTCCAAGAACTCCTCGTGACGGTGCCGGTCGTAGCAGGCGTCGGTGACCTTGCCCGTGGCCACCTCCAGGGCGGCGAACAGGGTGGTGGTGCCGTGCCGGACGTAGTCGTGGGTGGCCTTCTCGGGAAGGCCGGGACGGATGGGCAGGATCGGCTGCGTTCGGTCCAGCGCCTGGATCTGGGACTTCTCGTCCACGCACAGGACGACGGCCTTCTCCGGGGGGTCCAGGTAGAGGCCGATCACGTCGCGGACCTTGGCCTCGAGCTCGGGATCGGTGGAGAACTTGAAGGTCTCCCGCCTCCAGGGCTTGAGGCAGAACCGTCGCCAGCACCGGGCCACGGAGGTGTCGCTCACCCCCAGCTCCGAGGCGAGCAGGCGGGTGGACCAGTGGGTCACACCGAGGTGGGGAGCCGGCGGCTCCAGGGTGCGGGCGATGATCACCGCCTCGTCCACGGTCTTGGGCCGTCCCGAGCGGGGAGCGTCCTCCAGAGCCGCGATCCCGCCCGACCGGTAGCGCTCCCGCCACATGATCACCGTGGGCCGGGACACCCCGAGCCTTCTGGCGATCCCCGAGGTTCCCTCACCCGCACCTGCCCCCAGGACGATCCTCGCCCGAAGCGCCGAGCTGGCCGAGATCGTGGCCGATCGCGTCCACGCCAAGAGCTCCATCCGGTCGGTCTCGGAGACCTCCACCACCTCGGCGGAACGCACCATGGCTCATCATGGCACGGCCATCCCTCATGTCAAGGAACTTCTGCCGCAGAACACTAGCGGCGCCTCCGGGACCCGGCGGGTCGGTCGCGCGTAGGCTCCCGTCACGATGCTGCGCCGCGAGGATCCGGCCCCTGGGGATCGCGCCGGCGGCCTTCGCCGCGCGGTGTCCGCCGCGACGGCACCCCTGCGCAGGATGTGGGACTCGACCGAGCCGCTGGACGCCTTCGGCCTGGTCCAGATGGCGAGCGCCGCGGGCGACGCGCTCCTCGCGATCGCGCTCGCCGGGACCGTGTTCTTCTCCGTCCCGGTCGGGGCGGCTCGAACCAGGGTCGCCCTGTACCTCGCGCTCACGATGCTGCCGCTCGCGGCGGCGGCGCCCCTGCTCGTTCCGGCCCTCGACAGCGGCCGGTTCCGGCGTTCGCTCTCGTTCGGAGCGAACCTCGGCCGCGCGGGGCTGGCGGCCTACGGCGCTTCCGTCCTCGACTCGCTGGTGCTGTTCCCCGTCGTCTTCGGCGCGCTCATGCTGGGTCGCGTACAGGCGCTCACGCGCACGGGGCTCGTGTCCGCGTACGCGACCGGCGAACGTGGGCTCGTCGCCGCGAACGCCCGTCTCGGCCGGCTCACGGCGATCGCGGCATTCGTGGCCGCGATCCCCGGCATCCCGTTGCTCAAGCTCGGAGGCGCCGGACCCGTCCTCTACCTCAGTGCCGCGCTCTACGGCTCGGCGGCGGCCCTGACGGTTCGGCTCGCGCACCCGGAACAGGTCGCGGCATCTCGGACCGAGCCAGAGCACGACCCACCCTCCGACGAGCGGGCGCGCGGGGCCAGCCCTCCCGTCGACGTCGATGGTCGCCGCGGCCGGATCCCGTCGCTGTCGGCGCCGGCGATCGGGACCGGAGGGCTCCGCGGCGCACAAGGGTTCCTCCTGTTCCTGTTCGCGTTCGCGCTGCGAGCCGCCCACGCGCCCGCGTGGTGGTACGGCGTCGTGCTGGGGGCAGCGGTCGCGGGGACGTTCCTGGGCGACGTGATCGCGCCGGCGCTCCGGTCCCGCGCGCGCGGGGAGGCGATCGTGTTCGGCTCCCTGGTCGCGTCGGGTCTGGCCGCGGCGCTGGCGGCCACACGGCCTTCCCTCAGCACGCTCGCGGTGCTCTCCGCCGTCTCCGGCGGCGCGACGGAGGTGGGGAGGCTCTCCTTCCAGAGCCTGATGCAGGCGCGGACGCCGACGGGACGGCAGGGCCGCGTCTACGTCCGCTACGAGATCTCGTTCCAGGTCGCGTGGATCTTCGGTGCGTTCATCCCGGCGATGCTGCCGATCGGCCTGCGCGCCGGGACGATCCTGCTCGCCCTCGCGTACGGCGTCCTCGCGGTGCTCTACGTGGTCGTGGTCGTGAGGGGCGCCGGCTCCGCCTCGCCGCCGACGTCGAGCGGTTCGGCGTCCTCCTGAGCCGAGCGTTCGCGTTCCCGTCTCCAGAGCCACGCGATCACGAGAAGCAGCAGCGTCCACCCGACCGCGCTGACCACCAGGCCCGCGCCGATCGCGGGATCCCGGTAGGTCAGCTCAACGGTGTGCGTCCCCGCGGGCAGGGGCAGGCCCTGCATCAGGTAGTCGGCGACCTGGATCCGGATCGGCGCCGGGCGACCGTCGATCGTCGCTTCCCAGCCCTGGTCGTACACGTTGCGGACGACGAGCCAGCCCGGCGCCGAGAGCGTGGCGTTCACCACCGCGTGTTCGGCGTCGATCTGCCGGTACGTCGCGGTCCCGGTGCCGACGCCCGTGCCCCAGACCTTGCCCCGTCGGGGCGCGCGTTCGATCACGACCGTGCGCGCCGGGTCGAACGACGGCCGTAGCACGGTGCGCAAGCTCGCGGACGGCGGCACGAGCCGTTCGTCGAACACGATCGATGCGCGCGGCTCGGTCCACGGGAGGCGCCAGAGGGTGAACCCGCCCTCGTGGGCGACCGCCTCCGGCTGCACCTCGACGCACGGGTGGTACGCGACGTCGCATCCGGCGAGCAGGTCGGGCGGTGGGGGACCGGGCGGACCCTGCTTCGTCGGCGCGATCACCCACTCGACGCCGAACAGCCGCGACACCGCGGGGTTCGCCGACTGGAACGTGGCCGAGTTGAAGAAGATCGGGACCGTGTTCGCGGCGCGCGAGAGCCGCCAGTACCGGTCGAGCTGGATCGGCGAGTAGCCCTGGATCTCGTCGAGGCCGAACAGGATCGACCGCCCGTTCTCGTACGCGGGCCACAGCTGCGCCGTCTGATGCGACAGGAACCCACGGCTCGAGCGCTTCGCGATCCGTTCGTCGAAGGAGAAGTACCGCTGGGAGGATCCACTGTCCGCGATCAGGGCACGGCCGATCGCGCCGGGGGTGAGGTACGCGTCGGGGTCCACGTTCGGATGGTGCAGCGGCGCGAACGCGGGCCCCAGGCCCGGGTCATAGATGAGCGTGAGGCCCTGTGCCCGGGTCACTGGCGGCGGGCCGAACTGCCCGACCACCGCGAGCGTCGTCAGCTCCAGGGCCACCAGGCCGACGAGGGCGGGCGCGGCCCATGCGCGGCCTCTCGCCGCGAGGTACAGGAGCGGGACCCCGACCGCCGCCCCCACGACGAACCCGAGGTACCGGCCGAACAGCGCCCCGGCGACCAGTGGCCCGATCACGAACACGACGAACCCGGGCGCCAGCCACCAGAGCCTCCGGGTCGCGGCGCTCCGGTCGCCGACGCCCATGTCCAGCCACGCCTGCAGGCCGTACCCGGCCAGGATCGTGAACGCGAGCAGCACGAGATAGCGGAACCGGGACGGGTCGCGCAGCCACAGCTCGCCGATGCCGAGCGAGAGCGCGAGCCGTCGGACATGAACGGCCGCGATCAGGCGGTCGAGGTTCAACATCCAACCGACGGCCGCGAGCGCGCCGAACGCGACCGCGGGCCAGCGGAACCGCCGGGAGGCGAACGCGACCGGGATCAGCAGCACGGCGACCGCGCCGATGTAGCCGCCCAGGCCGCGAGCGAACGCCGTCGGCCACCAGGGCCCGAGTCCGTGGGTCGCGAGCGGGGGCTGCGCGTACGGCCCAGACGACAGCCGGTTCGTCAGGGCGCCGAGCGTCCGGTAGCCGAGCCCGATCGATGTCCGCGGGATCAGGTCGATCCGCGGGAGCCACGCGCCGGCCGAGAGCACGACGAGCGTGGGGATCAGCACGACCGCGAGGATCGCCGCGCTCGCGAGCGTACGTTCGCGCCGGCGGATCTGCTCGACCGTGCGCGCGAGGAGGTACACGCCCGTCACCGCGGTCCCGATCAGCAGGCCGTCGGTCAGGTGCGCCGCCGCGATCTGCGTCCACGCGAACGCGGTGAACGCGAGCCAGCCCGTGACCTGCAGGGGACGCTTCGCCCGGACCAGCGCGGACGCGCCGGCGAGCGTCATCGCCGTCCAGGCCAGCGTCCCGGCGAACGGCATCGACAGGACGGCCGAGGAGCCGGAGATCGCGAGCGCGAGCGTGAGCCCGCCGAACGTCGAGGCCGGCCGGCCGAGGCCCTCGTGACGGAGGAACCAGTAGAGGCCGAGTCCTGCCAGGATCGGCTGGGTGACGATGAACCACTCCATCGCCCGCGCGGCCGGCAGGACCGAGAACAGCAGCATCGCCGGCAGGTACAGCCACCCGGACTGCGGATCCGAGGCGAACGGAACGCCGCCGAACTGGTTCGGCAACCAGGTCGGGACGTGGCCGGCCCGAAGCGCGTCGCCCAGGAAGCTCCACCTCGGGAGCCAGAAGGCCATGATGTCGACCTGCTGGTTCGACAGTCGATCGCCCAGCCAGAAGCCGTTCAGCACGACGAGGACACAGATGACGATCAGCAGCGGTCCGGCGAAGCGCGCGACGCTGGGCGATCGGACGAACCGCGGGCGCGGCGACGGGGCGGTCAGGCGTGGGACCCCGTGACGCGGAGCATGGGCGTGCCGGCGCCGACGGTCGCGGGTTTCATCGCCTTGAAGATCATCTCGGACGCGCCGACGTACTGCAGGTCGAGCACCGTCAGGCCTAGGCGTTCGATCTCCGCGCGCAGCGACGGGCTCGTGTACCGGTTGATGTGCTCGGTCGCGTAGCCCTGCGGGAAGACCTTCTTGTACGCGCCCTCGAGTGCCCGCCAGATCCAGCGCCCGTAGTCGGGCGTGCCGAGGACGAGCATGCCGCCGGGAGCAAGCACGCGAACCATGTCGGCCAGCGAGATGTCCTCTCGCGCGATGTGCTCGATCACCTCCGAGCAGATCACGCAGTCGAACGTCTCGTCGGGGAACGGCAGGTCCATCAGCGACGCCTGGACCAGTTGACGGCCCGGTGCCCGTAGCCACCGGAGCTTCCGCAGCTGCATGTCCATGCCCGACCGCCTGCGGCAGCGACTGCACGATGCGGCTCGAGCCGCAGCCGATGTCGAGGATCCGCGTCGAGCCATCGACCATCCCCCGGATCACGCGGAACCTCGCGCGCTGCCAGTAGCGCTGGAGCGGGATCCAGGAGTCGAACGCCCGGTGGTCGTAGTCGGCCGACTTGACGGAGTTGCGCAGCGAGAACATCCGGCCGAACGTCCGCAGGTAGCCGGCGCCCAGCTCGGCGAACCGGCCGCTCGTCCAGCGCCGTGACTGTGGGTAGTACAGCGGAACCTCCTGGATCCGCCAGCCCTGGGCGAACGCCTTCGCGATCAGGACCTCCTGGAGCGAGTCCAGTCCCGTCGCGTTCACGGGTCCGATGTCGTCGAGGACCCTCCGCCGGTACATGCGGAACCCGCTCGAGAGGTCGCGGTAGGGGAGGGCCAGCGCCGAACGGTAGATGCTATTCAGCATCCGGCTGGCGATCCGCCGCGACAGCGGCATCGCGGCGTACGCACCGGCCACGTACCGGGAGGCGATCAGCACGTCGGCTGCGCTGCGGCTCAGCCACAGCGTTCGGACGAACTCGGGATGGTGCGAGTAGTCGGCGTCCATCGTCACGATCCAGTCGCCCGCGCGCTGCCGCCAGACCGGCGTTCAGCGCCGAACCGTAGCCGTCATGGGCCGGGGCGACGACCCGCGCGCCGGAGCGCTCGACGAGCGGTTCGACGGGATCGCCCGCGGGGAGGACGACGACGACCTCGGAAGCCGTGGGCAGCGACCGGAGCGCGCGCGAGAGGCGGGGGAGCAACCGACCGAGGTTGTGCTCGTCGTTCCACACGGGGATGACGACGGACAGGTCGGGTCGGGCGCCCGCGGCCGAGGGGGTCGGTTCGCTCACGATCGGCCGATGATACCGAGCGGCGGTGCGGGGTTCCGCGTGCGGTCACAGCATCCCCACATCCCGTAGGCAGGGGTGTCGCGCCGCCAGCGACCGCTCCCCGCGGGGTGCCTGATGTCGGTTCCCGACTTCCGCAGGTTCGTTTGCTACCATCGGGCCTCGGACCACCCCGTCTGGGATCCCTCCTCATCATGCTGCGGAGCGTCGTCTCATGATCAAGTTGGATGGTGTCAGCAAGGTCGTACAGGCGAAGACGTCATCGCGCTGCACGACGTCTCCGTCGAGGTCACAAGGGCGAGTTCGTCTTCATCGTCGGCCCGTCAGGCTCGGGCAAGTCCACGCTGATCAAGCTGCTGCTCCGCGAGGAAGAACCGTCGCAGGGGCAGATCTTCGTCGCGGGCAAGAACATCGGCCAGCTCTCGAACGTGGAAGGTTCCGTACCTGCGCCGGAACGTGGGCACCGTGTTCCAGGACTTCAAGCTCCTGCCGCGACAAGACCGTGTTCGAACAACGTGGCCTTCGCGCTCGAGGTGATCGGCAAGCCGAAGCACGTGATCAACTCGCGCGTGCCGGAGATCCTGGACCTGGTCGGCCTCGGGGACCGGATGCAGCAACTACCCGAACGAGCTGTCCGGCGGCGAGCAGCAGCGCGTTGTCGATCGCCAGGGCGTTCGTCAACCGGCCGCTGATCCTGCTCGCCGACGAGCCCACGGGGAACCTCGACCCCGCGACCTCGGTGGACATCATGAAGCTGCTCGACCGGATCAACCGGCTGGGTACCACGGTCATCATGGCGACGCACGACAACGCGATCGTCGACGCCATGCGCCGGCGGGTCATCGAGCTGGACGACGGCAAGCTGATCCGTGACCAGGCCCGCGGGGTCTACGGGTATGGCGCGTAGGGTCGGACTACTACTTCCGCGAGACGTTCACCGCGCATCCGGCGGAACGGACTGGTGGCCTTCGCGGCCGTCTCGACGGCGTTCATCGCCCTGTTCCTGGCCGGGTGTCGCGCTGCTGGTCCAGCCAGGAGTTCAACCTGCTCGTCGGACCAGTTCGAGGCGAACGTCGAGGTCTCGGTCTTCCTGCTCGAACAACGTCAGCCTCGATCAGCAGACGCACCTGCAGCGGACGCTGCTCAGTCGATGCCCGAGGTCGACACGGTCGCGCTACGAGTCGAAGGAGGAGGCGTACCAGCGGTTCCTCCGGCTCTTCCACAACCAACCCGACCTGATCCAGAACGTCTCGCCCGGACGCATTGCCGGCGTCGTTCCGGGTGAAGCTGAAGGATCCGACGAAATTCGCCGTCGTGCGCGGCGCGGCTCGTCGGTGAGCCGGGGATCGACCAGATCATGGACCTGAAGGACTTCTACAATCGGCTGTTCGCGCGTGACGAACGTGTTCAAGTTGGGCGGGTTCGTGCTGGCCCTCGATCATGTTGGTCTCGTCGGCGGCGCTGATCGGCAACACGGTCCGTATGGCCGTGTTCGACCGGCGGCAAGGAGATCGGCATCATGCGGCTCGTCGGCGCGACGAACTGGCGGATCCGATTACCGTTCCTGTTCGAGGGCCTGATCGAAGGGCTCCTCGGCGCGACCTTCGCGATCCTGGCGCTGTTCATCGTGGAGGCGGTTGTTCATCGAACCGCTCGGGCATCAGCTGACGTTCCTGGCCCTGATCGACTCGCGAGATGTGTTGCTCTGCATCCCGCTCCTGATGACCGCGGCCGTCGTCGTCTCGCTCACGGCCGGCTTCATCGCCATCAGCCGCTGGCTCGAGGTCTGAAAGGCCGGATCCGGCGTGCCATCGGGTGCGGCCGGCTCCGGCTCCGGTCCCGGCGCCGATCGGACCGTCGCGACGAACCGCCGCGCGCGTCACGACTACGCGATCGAAGAGACGTTCGAGGCCGGCATGGTCCTGAGCGGCCCCGAGGTAAAGTCGCTCCGCGGCGGACGGGCGTCGCTCGCCGACGCATACGCCCGGGTCCGGGACGGCGAGCTGTGGGTCGAGAACCTCCACATCCCCCCCTACGCGATGGCGGACGCGCGCCGCCGCTACGACCCGATGCGGCCCCGCAAGCTGCTGCTGCATCGTCGTCAGATCGAGCGCCTGATCGGCAAGACCGCCGAGAAGGGCCTCACGCTCGTTCCCCTGAAGATCTACTTCACCCGCGGCATCGCGAAGATGGAGCTGGGGCTCGGGCGCGGCAGGCGTCGGTTCGAGAAGCGCGACGCGATCGCCGAGCGGGAATACCGACGCGACGTCGAACGCTCGCTGGTGGCGCGCCAGCGCGGCGAGTCGTAGCCGCGATCCGGCACCCACCCTGGTTCGAACCGCGCGGCCGGGTGGGGCATGCTGGTGGCCGTGAAGCCGTTCGACGAACACGACCTCGCCGTCAAGGCCGGTACCCACGTGGAGGCGATCCAGCGCCTCGCGGGGCTCGGTCTGTTGGAGACGGCCGGATCCGAGGCGGAGGCCGATCGCCTGGCGCTTCGTGCGCGCGTGATCCTGCAGCTCGAGTCCTCCGGGATCCCGCTCGACGACTTGGCGCGTGCGCTCGCCGACGGGAGCCTGGCGCTCGACTTCATCGACGGCCAGTTCTCGGGCCTGGTGCCGATGCGCGAGGAGACGCACGCCGAGTTGTTCGGCAGGCTCGGGCTGACCGAGGAGGAGGGCGACGAGCTCTTGCGCACGCTCGGCCTCCCGGTCGTGCCGGGCGACGAGCCGGTGCGCGAGGACGACGCGGAGTACGTCGAGATCTACGTGCGGATGATCGGCATCGGCGTCCCGGCCGAGCCGTTGCGACGCCTGGCGCGCGCCTACGCGGACCTGCTGCGTCGTGTCGTCGGCGTCGAGTGGGAGTTCTGGCGCGAGGCGATCGAGCGCCCCGTGCTGGCGCAGGGCGGGACGTACCGGGAGATGTTCCGCAGGACGGCGTCGATAGCCGCGCAGCTGAACGATACGGGCGAACGCCTCCTGCTCCTGATCCACAACCGGTTCCTCGAGCAGCAGACGTTCCAGAACGTCGCCGAGAACCTCGAGATGGCGATGGAGCAGGCGGGCATCCACCGCCGCGCCGACCGCGTGGATCCGGCGATCGCGTTCCTCGATCTCTCCGGTTTCACCCGGATGACCGAGGAGGCCGGCGACGAGGCCGCGGCGCTGGAGGCCGACCGGCTCGCGCAGCTCGTCCGGGCAGCGGCCGCGTCGAACGGTGGGGGCGTGGTCAAGCTCCTTGGCGACGGCGCGATGCTCCATTTCGTCACGCCTGCCGACGCCGTGCGGTGCGGGCTCGAGCTGGTCGACGCGGTCCCGGAAGCGAACCTGCCACCGGCGCGGGTCGGCGTGGACGCGGGCCCGCTGATCCGGCGCGACGGCGACTTCTACGGTCGAACGGTCAACGTCGCGGCCCGGCTCACCGACTACGCGCGGCCCCGGGAGGTCCTCGTGACGGCGTCGGTGGTGCACGTGGCCGCGTCGGCGGCCGACGTGACGTTCACGGAGATCGGGCCGGTCACACTCAAGGGTGTCGCCGAGCCCGTCCCGATCTGGTCCGCCGCGCGCCGCTGAGCGCCGTCAGCCCCACGTGTCGCCACACGCCGGTACCTCGATCGAACCCTGCCCGAGCGCATCCCGCCATGTCGAACGCGTCGCGGCGTTTGACGTCGCGGCATCCGGTGCGGGAGGGTTCGGGCTCACGTTCCGACGAGAGGGAGGGGTTCATGGCGAGGTACCTGCTCAACGTGTCGTACACGACGCAGGGTGTCCAGGGCGTCCTGAAGGAGGGCGGGTCCGGCCGAAGGGCGATGGTCGAGAATCTGCTGGGCGGCTTGGGCGGCACGGTCGAGGCGTTCTACTTCTGCTTCGGCGAGGACGACGTCATCGTGATCGCGGACGTGGCGGACAACACCACGGCGGCCGCGATCAGCATGACGGTCGGCGCTTCGGGCGCCGCGAGCGTCTCGACGACGCCCCTGCTGACCGCCGAGGAGATCGACGCCGCGTCGAAGATCTCCGTCGACTACCGCGCGCCCGGCGCGTGATCGGAGCCGGCCGGGGCCGGTGCGTTTTCGGCTGCTCGACCTGCCGGCCGTATACTCGGTCGGCAGGTTGAGAACCGAATATGGGGGTGAACAGGCTTCGACTCGGGCGGCATCCGTCCGGGGGAAGCGGGCCGAGGAACCCCGGATGCCTCGTTAAATCGCCGGGAACGCTACAAGTGCCAACTCTGAACTGGCGCTCGCTGCCTAAGTAGTTAGGTAGCCGTCCGCCGCGGAACGCCTCCGTCCGCGGGTCGGGCGTCGTGAGGAGGCTTACGGTAGTGGCTCCGCCCGGGGGCCGCCGCCGAACATCGCACCCGGGCTGGCCGAAGAGGCCCTCCGCCGGTGGAGGCCTTCGAGGTGAGATCTTCCCGCCGGCTACGCCCGTAGAAGACCCGGTCGGACGTTCGAGGACGCGGGTTCGATTCCCGCCACCTCCACTGACGCTATCGGCACTCCCAAGCCATTTCTGCAGGTAACATACCTGTCCAACGTTCCGGTCGCTCGGACGCAGGAGAGGGGAATCACCTACCGCGCGTGCACGGTCCCAAGTAGCGTGCTCGACGATGAGGTACGGTCCACTTCCGATCGAATAGCGACGACGCGGGAGGGGACCTTGGCCGGCGGAAGCGGTGACGGGGAGAGCGGCGGCCGATGATCCCCTGTTCGAGCCGGCGGAGCGTGCGGGCACGCCGTCGACGGTCACCGCACCCGTAAGCGGTTCTCAGATCTTCTTCGGCATCGCCCTGACCGTCGGGCTCGCCGTCGGCTGCCAGATCATCGCGTCGACGTTCAGCATCCCGGCGATGATCCTGCTCCTGCCGGTGGGATTCGCTGCGGGCGTGCTGTTCCCATCGGTGAACCCGGACAAGCTCTTGGGCGCGGCCTTCCCGCCGCTCGTGGGCATCGCCGTCGGCATCGTGCTGTTCGATGGGGGGCCGGATCTGGTCGAGAGGAGATCGCGCGCGAGGACGCCCGGGTCGTGCGCCGCCATGCGTGGCCTCGGCATACCGATCACGTGGGCGGGCGCCGCCTTCTTCGCGTGGATCCCGACGCACACCTGGTTCTCGATCCCATCGACTGGGCGTCCCGGATGGACGCCAAGCCGAGGATCAGGCGGCGAAGGAGCAGTAGCGGATCGACAGATTGGAGTTGCCCCGCTTTCGTGGACGGTGGACGGCTGGGTGGTTCAGCTCACCGCACCACCTCCTCGAGCGAGCGCTTGGCATCGTAGTCCGGCCGAGGGGCGATGAGACGCCGTTCTGACCGGTTCGGGCCGAGAACGGGGCCACAGGAGCCCCGCAGAGCCGCGTTCTTCGCCCGGTCCGCACCGGAGTCCGGCCGATCGGCGCCTATCACGCCGCACTGTGCCTCCGCTGGAACTCCGCCGGGGAGAGGTTGCCGATCGAGGAGTGGCGCCGGCGCGGGTTGTAGAACCCCTCGATGTCGTCGAAGACCCCGAGGCGCGCCTCGGTCCGGTTCCTGAACACGGTGCGGTCGATCAGCTCGGTCTCGAGGGTGGCGAAGAACGACTCGCACATGGCGTTGTCGTAGGCGTCGCCGACAGATCCCATCGACGGGGTGATCCCGGCCTCCCGGCACCTCCAGCAGCCGCAGATCGGCGGGCACCACGTCGCCGACCTTCAGGTGCACGACGTCGCCCGGAACGAGCTTCTTGACGTCGATCGCGGTCGGAGCGCCGTCGCGTTCGACCGCGGCGAGGTGCTTGATCTCGGAATGCAACTCCTCGACCGCCTTCTCCGAGCGGTACTCGTCGACGAAGCTGAGGCCGATGCTCATCGTCATGATCGCTCCGATGATCAGTGCCTCGGTCACGTCGCCGACCGCAGCCGCGATGACGGCCGCGACGAGCAGCAGCAGGAGCAGCCAACTGCGCAGCTGACGGGCGAGCACCGACCAGGCGCTGACGCCGTGCGAGGCCAGGACGTTCGGGCCGTAGATCCCCAGGCGCGCGCTCGCCTCGGCGCTCGAGAGCCCCGCAGCGGACGAGCCGAGCTTGCTCAGCACATCAGTGACCGGCAGTGCGGCCGTGGCGGCCAGCTCGAGCCCCTGTGGCTCGGCCGTCGGAGCGGTCGGCGCCGCGCTGGATGTCGAGAGGGGGGCCCCTTGAACCGTCATCGTCTCAGTGAGGACCCGGCACGAACCCGCGTCCCGGCCTCTCCCCGAACGAGCGTGGCCGCGTCGTCCAGCGCCCCGGTCGCAGCGATCCCGCCGACGCTCTCGACGCAGCGGCGCGCCGCCTCGACCTTCGGTGCGATGGAGCCGGACTCGAAACGCATCTTCCTCAGCTCCCGGTGTGGCGCGGTCGATCCTGGTGGCCCGCTCCGCGCCCCAGTCGCGCCTCGACCGCGTCGACGTCGGTGAGCTGGCGCAGGAACGCACGGAACCCGCGCATGTGGCCGATCAGGGGAGCGAGGTACAGGATCGCCAGCGCGACGCCCCAGAGCGCCAGCTGCGTCACCGTCTCGTCGACGAGGCCCGCTGCGATCAAGAAGGCTGGAGCGACGATCGATCCGGGGAGGGTCCGGAGCACGCCGCGGAGCAGCTCGCGGTCCCCGCGGCCGGCTTTCGCGAACAGCACGAGGTGCAGCAGGCGCACGATCAGGTAGGCCACGCCGAAGAGCACCGCGTCGGCGCCGAAGGCCCCCGGCGTCGCGAGCGCCACGACGAGCAGCGCAGCGACCGCCGCCAGCACTGCCAGGCGGACGGCGCCTTCCTCGGGGTCCAGGATGTTCGTCAGCCACGCGTACGCGGACCACGCCCACCAGAGCACGCCGAGCAGGAAGACGCCCCGCAGGAGCCCACCCCACGTGGGGTCGCGCGAGAGGAAGCCGCTCACCTGCGTGATCGCGAACACGAACACGAGGTCGAAGAACAGCTCCAGCGGCGTGACCCGCTGGCCTCGCTCGGGACGATCGGCCATTCCGACCGTGGAGACTACCCGCCGGCCGTCTACCGACCGGTCCGCTTCTCCAGCCGGTGCCTGGCTCTGGAGGTCAGTGGCCGCGTCGCATGACCCGGATGTGAGATGCGAGCGCGCACGCCACCGTGGTCCCGGTTGGTCGCCGGGGAAACCTCAGCCTGCGGCCCACGCCTTCGCCTGGGGAAGGTCGGACCGGGGGAACCGCCTGAAGTCACCCGGCACCATCCATCCGAACATCGATGCCAGGTGTTGGACCCATCCCAGGTCGGACACCAGCGCCATCCGGGCCATCGACCGCATGTGTTCGAAGCCCAGCTTCGCGTCCTCCCACGCCGCGCCGGCCGAGTACCCGTCGAACCGGTCACCGAGCACGTAGACGAGCCGAACCTTTCCATCTCGCGCGGCCCGATCTATGGCCGGGATGAGGACGTCGGCGTAGTCCGCGGCATGGACCTCCCCGACGGCCTCGAATCCGATCACTCCGTCAGGAAGATCCTCGATGGGCTCGAGCATGTTCAGAACCTCCCGTGATGACCGAGCTCCGCGGCGGTCCGCCGCCCTGAGCGACCCAGGCTATCGCAGACACGGCTCGACCAGGGTCGCTCGAGCAGCCAGTCCGTTCGCACAGGGGGACCCGGTGTTCCACCGGCATGGTCGACGTGCGCGGAACGCTCAACGTCGGTCCGGACGTCCGGAGGTCCGGAGGTCCGGGTCGGCTTCGGATCGATGCGGATGGACGTCCGCCTGCGGGCCCGACACGCCGGCTCGGCTGCTCGAACGCGTCCGCCTCGCCGGTGAACGGTTCTGCGTGACGATCGACACCCTCCGCCGCGGCGTGCCCGTGCAGGCCACCTACGAGGTCTCGACCGCCGCCGAACCCGGCGTCTGAGTGCCAACGTCGTGCGTCGCTCCGCCGATTGACTAGGCTGACGGCCCGTGTCGGCGCATGAGATGGCAACGACCGCGGCTCCGGAAACCCGCTACGCCGCGAGCGAAGACGGGTTCGTGGCGTACCAGGTGTTCGGCGCGGGTGCTGTCGATCTGCTGTTCATCGGCAACTGGGCCAGCAACATCGAGGTGATGTGGGAGTATCCGCCGTTGGCCCGCTCCCTGAACCGCCTCGGTCGTTTCGCGCGCGTCATCTGCTTCGACAAGCGAGGGGCCGGCGTCTCCGATCCCGTGCCGCTCGGGGCGCTTCCCACGTTGGAGCAGTGGATGGACGACGCCCGCGTCGTCATGGACGCGGCTGGCTCGGCGCAGGCGGCGCTGGTCGGCGACGCGGAGGGCGGCCCGATGGCCATGTTGTTCGCGGCCACCCACCCTGAGCGCACGCGTTCGCTGGTGCTCGTCAACACGTTCGCCAGGATGCTGCGCGCGGACGACTACTCCATCGGGATGCCTGAGAGCGCCGCCGAGAACCTGCTTCGGCTGTGGGGATCGTCGTGGGGGAGGGCGATCACGCTCCAGCTGACCGCCCCGAGCGCAGCGAGCGATCACGAGCTGCAGCGCTGGGCGGCCCGGTATATGCGCCTGTCGGCCGCGCCCCTGACGTCGCTCCGGATGTAACGGATGGGTCCTCCAGATCGACGTGCGGTCGGTCCTTCCCAGCGTTCGGGCTCCGACGCTGGTGCTGCACCGGGCCGAGAACCCCCATTACAGGGCCCCGATGGGGAGGTACCTGGCGGAGCACATCCCAGAGGCGAAGTACGTGGAGCTCCCGGGTTCGGACTGGTACCCGCCATTCCTGGACGCCGAGCCGCTGCTCGAGGAGATCGAGGAGTTCCTCACCGGATCCCGTCCCGCGCCCGAGCAGGACCGCATCCTGGCGACCGTCCTGTTCACGGACATCGTGGGCTCGACGCAGCTGGCCGCCCGGTTGGGAGACCAGGGATGGCTCGACGTCCGCGCCGCGCACAACGCGCTGGGTCGTGCCGAGATCGCGTGCTTCCGCGGCACGGAGGTGAACACCACCGGCGACGGCTTCGTGGCCACCTTCGATGGCCCGGCTCGTGCCGTTCGCTGCGCGACCGCGATCGCTGCGGGGGTTCGGTCGCTCGGGATCGAGATCCGGGCCGGCCTGCACACGGGCGAGATCGAGGTCGAGGGCGCGGATATCGGGGGCTTGGCGGTCAACATCGCTGCGCGGGTGATGGCGCTGGCCCGGGACGGTCACGTGCTCGTCTCGAGCACGGTCAAGGACCTGGTGGTCGGGTCGGGGATCGAGCTCGCAGACGCGGGATCGCATCAGCTCAAGGGCGTGCCCGGCGAATGGCATCTCCACGAAGTGGCACCTCCCGATCGAGGGTGACGACGCCGCCGCGCGAGGCTCATGCCGGAGGAGATCGCGCAGCCCCCATTCCTCAGAACTCGATCAGGACCTCGATCGCTTCCCGGTCGTTCATCGCTCGGTAGCCGTCGGGCACCCCGTCGAGACTCTCGGTGCTGTCGAAGTTCGGGTCCGGTCATCTTCCAAGACGGCGACCACTTCGGCAGGACGGTCAACACGGCTGCGAGGATCGCCGCCCACGCGGGCCCGGGGCAGGTCCTGGTCAGCGACAGCGTCGCACGGTTCGCACGCACGAACGCCACGAGGCGGTTCGTCGACGTCGGACTCGTCGATCTGAAGGGTGTGACGCGACCCGTCCGACTGCATCTCGCGAGCCGCACCACGCAGCGCGTCGGTCCTGGTCGAGCCACGAGGACGCCACCTTGCCGCAGGCCGCACCCCGTGGTAGGCAGGGAGCGTGGACGAGCAGCCCAGAGATCGGGTTCGTGCGGCGACCTCGGCGGACCTTCCGCGCTTGGCCGAGGTTCTTGCGGAAGCGTTCCATCACGACCCCGTGACCAGGTCGCATTTCCCCCCCGACGGCGACGTGGTCCCGACGATGCGGCGGTTCTTCGAGGTCGTGCTCGCGGATCGGTTCCTGCCGCACGGGCTCGTGTTCACCACCGACGATGTCGCCGCCGTGGCGGCGTGGATCCCGCCTGCGCCGGTCGGAGACGGTCAGGAGGCGACCGGCGACGATGATCCCAGCGCGTTCATCCGCGAGCTGTTCGGCGCGCATGCCGCGATCGTGGAGGAGATCATGAACGTCCAGGCCGAGCATCATCCGGACGAACCGCACTACTACCTCCAATTCATGGGGACCGTTCCCGGGAGGCAGCGGCGCGGCATCGGCACCGCGCTCCTCCAACCGGTGCTCGAGCGCTGCGATGAGGAGCGGCTCCCTGCGTACCTCGACGCGTCGAGCGAGCGTAGTCGCGACTTCTACCTGGGCAATCGGTTCGAGGTGATCGGCGAGCTGCCGCTGTCGACCGGCGCCCGCTTCTGGCAGATGCGACGACGCCCGCAGTCATAGGTGCTTTGAGGCGCCGAACGCTTCGGCGAAAAACGGCCGTACGAGGATCAGACGGAGGGCCGCAACAGATCGATGATCCCCCCGCGCCACTCGCGGGAGCCGCGCTCGAGCTCGGCTTTCGCCACCTTCTCTGACGGGGTGTGGGGAAGCTCCGCACGGAACTCCCAGAACCGCGGCACCTTGAACCGCGCGATCCGTTGGGCGAGGAACGCGGCGAGCGCCGCGGCGTCGGGAACCGCTCCGTCGCGGAGAACCACGTAGGCCTTCACCTCCTCGCCCAGGTCCGCGTCCGGGACGGGCGCGACCGCGCACTCCAGCACGTCCGCATGGCCCGAGAGGGCCGATTCGACCTCCGCGGGCGCGATGTTCTCGCCGCCGCGCCGGATCATCTCCTTGCGCCGGCCCTCATAGAAGATCAGCCCGTCGCCGTCCCGCCGCACCAGGTCGCCCGTGTGCGCCCATCCGTTCCGCACGAACGCGGCCGTGGCCTCCGGGTCGCGGTAGTACCCGTCCATGAACCCGTCGCCCCGCAGGACCAGCTCCCCGATCGCGCCGGCGGGCACCCCGCGATCGTCGCCGTCCACGACCGCGGCCTCGTTGTGCGGCAGCGCTCGGCCGATGCACGCGCTGCCGACGAGGCGGTCGTGATCCTCGGGTCCGACCGCGATGTTGATGCCGGTCTCCGTCATGCCGAACGCCTCGAACCACGGCACGGCCCACCGCGCCTCGATCGCGGCGTGGTGCTCGACGGGGATCCCGGACGCGAACACGTGCCGGAGGCGATGGTTCGTGTCCCAGGGCGCCGGCGGTTGCTTCAGCAACAGCGTCGGCATCGCCCCGATGCAGTAGAAGAGCGTGACACCCCACGCGGCGACCGCCCGCATGAACGTGCTGGGGTGGAACGCGTCCAGCAGGATCAGGTGCGCCCCGGACCGCAGCGCCGCGATCACGTTCCACTGCGGGTCGATGTACGAGTGCGGCTGCGACGTGATCACGACGTCGTTCTCGGTCCATCCCATGATGTCGACGGAAGCCGCACCGATCCGCTGCCAGAAGCGGTGGCTGAGCATGCAGCCCTTCGGGAACCCGGTCGTCCCGGACGTGTACTGGATGTTCGCGATCGATCCTGGCTCGAGTACGGCCACCCCGGGATCGCCGTCGCCGAGCGCCTCGAGCTCCTCCATCGGATCGAACGCCCTCGCGACGAACGTCGCGCGGATCGCCTCGGTGGCCGCGGCTCGAGCCACCTCCTCGGTGGCGTCATCGACGACGAGCATCGTGGCGCCGCTGTGCTCCAGGACGAACCGCGCGTCGAGCGCGCCCAGCCGGCTGTTCAACGGAACGGCGACGGCGCCGGCCGTGACCGCGCCGAGCCACGCGACCGGGTAGAACAGGGAGTTCTTCAGCATCAATGCGACGCGGTCTCCCGGATGCGCCCCATGGTCCGTGAGCCAGCCGCGGAAGCCGGCGACGCGCCGTTCGAACGCCTCGAAGCTCACGGAGACGCCATCGCCGAACGACATCAGGGTCTTCGCGCCGTATCGCTCCGCCTGGCGCCGTATCAGCGACCCGAGGTCCTCGTCGCGAGGATCGGGCGCGCCCGCGCCGCGCGCGCGAATCACCGCGCCCGCCGCGCCTCGCGTTCGGCCATGAACCGCCGGATCCCCTCGCTCGGGGCGCCGCTCCGCCACGCCTGCCGCCCGGCCTCGTCCTCGCGCGCGATCGCCGCCTCGATCTCCTCGATCCGCGGGCGCAGGAGCTTCAGGTGCCAGCGGTTCGCGAGGCCGCGTTCGATCCAGCCTCGGACAAGGGCGAGCGCGGCCGGGAGCACGTCGTCCGCAGCTTCGGTCATACGGTCGATCAGCCCGAGTGCGTGCGCCTCGGCCCCCGGGATCCGGCGCGCGTCGAGCACGATCGGCAGCGCCCGGCTCCCGAGCGCCCGCGGCAGGAGGTAGCTGGCGGCGTTCGAGATCGTGAGCCCGACCTCGTTCTCCGGGAACAGGAAGTCCGAACCGGGGAACCCGACCCGCGCGTCGCAGGCCAGCGCGAGCTCGGCCGCTCCGCCCACCGCGATCCCGTTCAGGGCGGCGACGACGGGCACCTCGGTCGCCAGCAGCGACCTGGTCAGACCCTGGAAGCGGTCGAGGAGGACCTCGAAGTCCGCCTCGTCGAACCCGCCGGTCGCCGGCAGGTCGTCGCCCGCCGAGAACGCCCGTCCGGTCCCCGTGATGACGATGCCCGCGGCCATGTCCTCGTGGCCGAGGCGGTCCAGCGCCGCCCCGATGTCCGTGAGCATCTCGAGGCTGAGCGCGTTCAGCTTCTCCGGCCGGTCCAGCCGGACGATCGCGACCCCGTCCCCACGTTCGACGACGACATGGCCGCTCTCTCCGCCGCTGTCGGTGGATACGGTCGACCCGCTCACGCGGAGCAGACTACCGTGGGGCTGCCGGTCATCCGAGCCGGATGGTCCCGATGCGGCGCCCCGCGCGCTCAGGGTTCCTTGCGTTCGGTCCCAGGGCGTGCTTACTGGGGCGGTTGGGGCGAGTCCCAGATCTACGACACCGGTGCCGCCACGCAGCTCGGACAGTTCCAGCCGCCCTCCGACGAGGTGTGGGGCGTCGACCCCGACGCCGCGCGGAACCTGGTGCTGGCGAGCGACATGCCCAGCGGCCCGTGGATCATCCGCCCGAAGGGCCTGTGACCTCGGGACGCCTGTAGCCGGCGAGCACGGCGTCGACGACCTTCGCGGCGAACGCGCGGTCGAGCTTCCCGCCGAACACGAGCCGGAAGTAGACCGGACCGACGAGCAGCTCGGTTGCGATGTCCAGATCGACGTCTGCCCGGAGGTCGCCGCGCCGGATGCCGCGCTCGACCACCCGCGCGATCTCCTCGCGACGGGCGGCGACGACCGTGGCCCGGAAGGGATCGCCGAGGGACGGGTCGACGGCGATCTCCGACAGCAGGGCGCGAACGACGGGTCCGAACGGGGTCTTCGTGAGGGCCCGGATCGGGTTCATGACCGCGGCCAGGAGCTCGGCGCGCGTGTCGCCGGTATCGGGGATCGCGATGTGCGGCGACGCGAGCTCGAGCAGCAGCTCGAGCGCGAGTGCTTCCTTCGACGACCACCGCCGGTAGATCGCAGCCTTGCCGACGCCGGCTCTCGCCGCGACGTGTTCGAGCCGGAGGTTGCCGAAGCCCTCCTGGACGATCAGGTCCCGCGCCGCGTCCAGGATCGCACGGTGGACCTCGTCGCTGCGCGGCCGTCCCCGCCGGACCGGGACCGCCGCAAGCACGGCGGAGACGGCTCGTCTGGCCGACCCCCGCGGCGTGCTTTGACGCGAGCTCATGACGACGATAGGATACGGAACGAACCGTATCGTTATCAAGCGACACCGGGAAGCGGGAAACGCGATGGGCATGCCGATGGGACCCACGACGGATGCTCGGGCCCTCGAGCGGCTCGAGCTCGAACAGCAGCGCACGCGATGGTGCGAAGCGTGCGGCTCGCCGACGGCGGTGTTCGAACGGGACGGCGCGCTGTGGCTCGGATGCGCCTCGATCCGGGAGCCGAGGCCGAGGCTCCGGAGCGTGCTGGCGCAGTACTTCCCTGGGGGCCACACGCGTCGCGTCGTGCTCCCGGCGGCTGCCTGATCGCGAAGGCCCGTACGATGGCCGGGTGGCCGGCCGCCAGATCGTCCTCACGACGTGCCCGCGCGACTGCTACGACGCGTGCGGGATCCAGGTCGTCACCCGGAACGGGACGATCGAACAGGTCAGGGGCGATCCTGGTCACGCGGTCGCGCGGGGCAAGCTCTGCCGCAAGTGCGCGGTCGGCTACAACGGGGTCTGGCGCGATCCGTCAGCCAGGTTGACGACACCGCTCCGCCGCTCCGGACCGAAGGGCTCCGGTTCGTTCGAGCCGATCGCCTGGGGCGAGGCGATCGACGCGACCGCGGAGCGGCTCGACGGCATCGTGTCGACGGTCGGTCCCGGCGCGATCCTGAACGCCCACTACACGGGGACGTGTTCGTTGCTGGCGGGCTCCTTCCCGATGCGGTTCTTCAACCGGCTCGGAGCCACCGAGGTCGACCCCGACAGCGTGTGCAACAAAGCGGGCCACGTCGCGCTCGACCAGGTGTTCGGCACGTCCCAGGACGGGTTCGATCCCCGTTCGGCGAAGGACGCGCGGTGCATCCTCGTGTGGGGCGCGAACCCGTCGACGTCGGCTCCGCACGTCGACGCGCAGTGGCTCGCCGAGGCACCCGGGACGATCGTGGTGGTCGACCCGATCCGCACGCCGACCGCGATCCGCGCCGACCTGCACCTCCAACCGTTCCCCGGATCGGACGCCGCGCTCGCCTTCGCGCTGCTGCACGTGCTGCGCCGGGACGGGTTCGTCGACGACGGCTTCGTCGAGGCGCACACGACCGGCTGGCCCGAGCTCGAACCGCTCCTCCCGCCGTGCACCCCCGACTGGGGGGAGCGCATGACGGGGGTCCCGGCCGCGTCGATCGAGCGCGCCGCGCGGATCTACGGCGAGGGCCCGTCGCTGCTGTGGATGGGACAGGGCTTCCAGCGGCAGCGGTTCGGCGGGAACGCGATGCGCGCCTGCGCCATGCTGCCTGCGGTCACGGGGAACGTCGGGAAGCCGGGGGCCGGGTTCCTCTACCTGAACGGCACGGGGAACCGTGGTATCGACGACGACGACCTCTCGGGCGCGCATCTCGCGCCGGACCCGCCGGCGACGAAGCCGGACCCGATCAGCCAGATGGACCTCGCGGCCACCCTCGAGGATCCGGCAGGGAGCCGGGCGTTCATCTGCTGGAACATCAACCCCGCCGCGTCGAGCCCAGAGCAGGCGCGGCTGCGCCGCGCGCTCGAGCGCGAGGACCTGTTCACCGTCGTCGTCGACCTGTTCCCGACCGACACCGCCTCGTTCGGCGACATCGTCCTGCCGGCGGCGAGCTTCCTGGAGTTCGACGACCTGGTCATCTCCTACTTCGACCTGACGATCTCCGCGCAGGTCAAGGCCACCGAGCCGATCGGTGACGCACTGCCGAACCAGGAGATCTTCCGCCGGCTGGCGCGTGCGATGGGCTACACGGACCCCGAGCTGTTCGAACCGGACCGCGACGTGATCGAACGCCTCCTCGCCGGCACGGGCGTCGGGGTCGACTTCGCCCGGCTGGCGTCGCTGGGGACCGTGCCGTACCGGGAGGACCCGATCGTGGCGTTCGCCGACCTGCGGTTCCCGACGCCGAGCGGCCGCATCGAGGTCGCGTCCGAACGCGCCGGACGGGACGGTCACCCTCGCGTCCCGCAGCCGACGGCCGAGCCACGACCGGAGGCCGGGCGATTCCGGCTGCTGTCGCCGGCGTCGCCGTGGCTGATGAACGACAGCTTCGCGAACGACGAACGGATCGCTCGGCAGCTGGGAGAGGCCTGGGTCGCGATGCACCCCGACGACGCGCGCGAGCGCGGCCTGGCCGACGGTGACGAGGTCGAGGTCGCGAACGCGACCGGCCGGCTCCGGCTGCGATTGCGTCTGTCCGACGAGGTCCTGCCCGGCGTGGTGCTCTCCCCGAAAGGTCGCTGGCCGAAGCGCGAGCCCGGCGGCGCGAACGTGAACGTCCTCAACCCCGGCGAGAAGGCCGACATGGGGGGGAGCACGGCCGTCCACAGCGTGGAGGTCTCGGTCGACCCGGTCGCGTGAGCGACCGCGCAGGTGGAAGGCCGCATCGGCGGTCAACCACGAGCGCGTCCGATATGGTGGGTTCGTCCACCCGAACGTTCTTCCCGTCCACCCAGATCGGAGGTCGTCGAGCTCGTGCGTGCCCTCGCCACATGGTCGTTCCGCCATCGCTGGCTGGTCGTTGGCGGCTGGATCCTGGCGCTGATCGTCATCTCCGGCATCTCCCGCGCCGTCGGGACCGCGTACTCGAACGACTTCTCGCTCCCGGACACCGAGTCGACCAGGGCGATCGACCTGCTCACCTCCGTCGCGCCCGCATCCGCGGGTGACACCGACCAGATCGTCTTCGCGACGCGCGACGCCACGAAGGTGACCGACCCGTCGGTCCAGGCGCAGATCGAGCCGATGCTCGCAGAGGTGGCGAAGCTCCCGCACGTCACGAACGTTCTGAGCCCGTACTCCGAAGCCGGCGCCGCGCAGATCAGCAAGGACGGCACGGTCGCCTTCGCCAACGTGACGTTCGACGTGCAGGCGCAGGACGTCTCGCTCGCCGCGGCGAAACGGTTCGTCGACACCGCGAAGTCCGCCGCAGGCCCGAACCTCATCGTCGGGGCGTCCGGCCTGGTGGCGTCCCAAGCGACCCCGCCCTCGGTCGGCGGGACCGGCTTCGGGATCATCGCCGCCGGCGTGGTGCTGTTCATCGTCTTCGGTTCGCTGTTCGCGATGCTGCTGCCGCTCGCGTCCGCACTGATCTCGCTGGGCACGGCGCTCGGCGTGATCGGCCTGCTCTCGCACGTCCTCGGGATGCCGGACTTCTCCAGCGAACTGGTCCTGCTGATCGGCTTGGGCGTCGGTATCGATTACGCGCTGTTCATCGTCTCGCGGCACCGGCAGGGGTTGCTCGCCGGGCGGGACGTCGAGTCGTCGGTGGTGGTCGCGATCGACACCTCGGGGCGGGCCGTGCTGTTCGCGGGCATCATCGTGTGCATCGCGCTGCTCGGGATGTTCGCGCTGGGCATCTCGTTCCTGTACGGCCTCGCGATCGCCGCCAGCATCGGCGTGCTGTTCACGATGGCGGCGGCGCTCACGCTTCTGCCGGCGCTGCTCGGGTTCCTCGGCCCGAAGGTGCTGTCGCGCCGACAGCGGCGGAAGCTCGCGGCGACCGGCCCGGTCGGCGCGCGGAAGGACGGCTTCTGGTTCCGCTGGGCGGGCACGGTCGAACGGCACCCGATCGTGGCGGGCACCGTGGCGCTCGTCGTCATCGTCGCGCTGGCCATGCCGTTCCTCTCGCTGCGGCTCGGGTCGTCCGACGAGGGCAACGATCCGGTCGGTTCTCCCACGCGGACGGCCTACGACCTGCTGGCGAAGGGCTTCGGACCCGGCTTCAACGGGCCGCTGCAGATCACCGCGCAGCTCCACGGCCAGGGCGACCAGGCCGCGCTGGATCGCGTCGCCGCGGCCGTCGCCGCCGACCCGCAGGTCGTGGCCGTGACGCCCCCGGTCGTGATCCCCGTGAAGGACGGCACGAAGGTCGCCGTGTTCGGCGCGTATCCGAGCTCGGCCCCGCAGGACGCCGCCACCACCGAGCTGATCGACCGCCTCCGCGCCGACACGATCCCGCCGGCCGTGGAGGGTTCGAACCTCACGGTCTACGTGGGAGGGATCACGGCGATCTTCGCGGACTTCGCCGACGTGCTGACCGCGAAGCTCCCCCTGTTCATCGGCGTCGTCGTCCTGCTGTCGTTCCTGCTCCTGGCCATCGTGTTCCGGAGCATCCTCGTGCCGATCACCGCGGCCGTGATGAACCTCCTGTCGGCCGCCGCGGCGTTCGGCATCCTGACCGCGGTGTTCCAGTGGGGATGGCTGGGCGGGGTGTTCGGCGTGAACCGCACCGGCCCGGTGGAGTCGTTCCTTCCCGTGATGCTGTTCGCGATCCTGTTCGGCCTGTCGATGGACTACGAGGTCTTCCTCGTGATGCGGATCCACGAGGAGTGGCTGCGCACCGGGGACAACCGGGAGGCGGTGCGCCGGGGACTCGCGGTCACAGGCCGGACGATCACCGCGGCCGCCGTGATCATGGTGCTGGTCTTCGGGTCGTTCATCCTGGGCGGCCAGCGGATCATCAAGGAGTTCGGCCTGGGGCTCGCGGCGGCGATCCTCGTGGATGCCGTCGTGATCCGCAGCGCCCTCGTGCCGTCGCTGATGCTGCTCTTCGGCAAGGCGAACTGGTGGTTCCCGTCCTGGCTCGATCGCGTGCTCCCGAAGATCCACGTGGAGCCCGAGGACCTGGACGAGCTGGATGAGGACGTGCCGAGGGGCGAGCTCGAGGCCGCGCCCGCCTGAGGGACCGGTGGAGCGGGTATCATCTGCGGCGATGCGAAGCCGTTGACTCGATAACCGATCCCGCCTTCCACCCGGAGGGAGCGTCGCCGTGTCCGAGTCAACCCGGTCATCCGTGTTATCGCCCGTCATCCACGTCTCCGATCTGCGCAAGACCTTCAAGGTCCCCGAGCGCGAGCCCGGGGTGAAGGCCGCCCTCCACAGCCTCGTTCGCCGGAAGCATCGGGACGTCGACGCGGTCGCCGGTGTCTCGTTCGATATCGAACCCGGGGAGGTCGTCGGGTTCCTGGGGCCGAACGGCGCCGGCAAGACGACGACGCCTGAAGATGCTCGCCGGCCTCCTGTTCCCGACGGGCGGCGAGGGGCGCGTGCTCGGCTTCACGCCGAACCGGCGAGAGAAGGACTTCCTGCGCCAGATCACGCTGGTGATGGGGAACCGCAACCAGCTCCAGTGGGACATCCCGGCGATGGATTCGTTCGAGCTGAACCGCGCGATCTACCGGATCCCCGAGGACGCCTACCGTGAGACGCGCGACGAGCTGATCGAACTGCTCGATGTCGGCGACCTGGTCCGCAAGCCCGTGCGGACCCTGTCGCTCGGCGAACGGATGAAGGTGGAGATCGTCGGGTCGCTCCTGCATCGCCCGCGCGTGCTGTTCCTCGACGAGCCCACGATCGGGCTGGACGTGACGATGCAGAAGCGGATCCGTTCGTTCGTCGCCGAATACAACCGGCGGCACGATGCCACGGTGCTGCTGACGAGCCACTACATGGCGGACGTCCAGGCGCTCTGCAAGCGGGTGATCGTGATCCACCACGGCCGGATCCTCTACGACGGCGACCTCGCGGCCTTGTCGGACCGGTTCGCGGCCTACAAGACGATCGGGGTCGACCTGATGGACGGCGCCGCGGACCTCACGCCGTACGGCGAGGTGGTCGAGCGCGACGGCGACCACGTCGTGCTCCGGATCCCGAAGGCCGACGCGTCGAAGCTCACCGCCCGGATCCTCTCCGAGGTGCAGGTGGCCGACCTCACGATCGAGGACCCGCCGATCGAGGACGTGATCGAGATGGTGTTCGCGCAGGAGGCGCCGGCGTGAGCACGCGCCTCGACGCGACGACGCAGCGATGGCGGCCGCTGCTGCCGGAGGCCGGCCGGGTGCGTTCGATGCTCAGCCTTTACGGCGGCACGATGAAGACGTCGATCATCTCGGGCTTCCAGTACCGGATCGCCGCAGTACTTCTACATGTTCGGCATGCTCGCCGAGCCCGTGATCTACCTGGTGGTGTGGTCGACCGATCGCGACGCAGCAGGGCGGCTCGGTCGACGGGTTCACGCCGGCGGACTTCGCCGCCTACTACATCGTCTGGACGCTCGTGCGCCAGATGAACATCACGTTCACCCCGTTCGGCTGGGAGGAGCGGATCCGCGAGGGGCAATTCGCCGGGCAGCTGCTGCGCCCCGTCCACCCGATCCACTACGACATCGCGGACATCGCCGGGTGGAAGATCGTGTCGATCGTGCTCTGGCTGCCGATCGCCGTGGTCCTGTCCTGGTTGTTCCACCCGAACCTGCACCCGACGGGACTGGAGATCGTCGTGTTCTCCGTCGCGATCTGGGGCGCGTACCTGATCCGCACGATGAACACGTGGATCCTCGGCATGCTCGCGTTCTGGAGCACACGCGTGACCGCGATCTTCGAGGCGTACTTCGTGGTCGAACTGCTGCTCTCGGGCCGGCTCGTGCCGATGCAGCTGATGCCCGTGTGGGTCCAGGACCTGGCGAACCTGCTGCCGTTCAAGTGGACGTTCGGCTACCCGATCGAGTCGCTGACCGGTGGGCTGCCGGCCGCGCAGCTGGTCGGCGGCCTCGGCGATGCAGGCGCTCTGGACGACGCTGGGCGCGCTCGGTGTCGCCGTCGTCTGGCGCAGAGCGGTCCGGCGCTTCGCCTCGGTGGGGAACTGACGATGGCCTCGAGGATGGGCGCGCGCCGGCGGTTCGAGCCACTGCGGCCGTTCCGCATCGCGTGGCTGCTACTTCCGCGATCGGGGCGATGAACGAGCTGCAGTACCGGGTGAACTTCTTCATCCAGGTCTTCCAGTCCTTCCTGGCGCTCGGGACCGGCCTGATCGTTCTGTCGCTGGTGTTCAGTCACACGACGGAGCTGAACGGATGGACGCGTCCCCAGCTCCTGGCGATCCTCGGCGTGCAGATCCTGATGTCGGGCGTGATCCACACGTTCATCCAGCCGAACATGACCCACCTGCTCGGGGACATCCGCGACGGCAAGCTGGACTTCGCGCTCACCAAGCCGGAGGACTCGCAGGTGATCGTCAGCGTCCGCGACGTGCGGATCTGGCAGGCCACGGACATCGTGTCGGGCCTGGTCGTCCTCGTCGTGGCGATCGTGCAGCTCGGCAACGGTCTCGACGCCTGGGACGCGCTCGCGTTCGTCGTGGCGCTCCTGATCGGGTGCGTGATGCTCTACTGCTTCTGGCTGGCGATCACGACCGGCGGGTTCTGGCTGATCCGGATGGATCAGGTCGTCGAGCTGTTCGAAGGCGTCTTCCAGAGCGGGCGATGGCCGGTCGGCGTCTACCCAGGGTGGCTGCGGATCGGCCTGACGTTCCTGGTGCCGATCGCGTTCGCGGTGACGATCCCGGCGCAGGCGTTGACGTCGCGGCTGACCGGCGGGACGCTCGCGTTCGCGGCCGGCCTCGCGATCGTGTTCGTCGTGCTCACCCGGATCTTCTGGCGTGTCGGCCTGAAGCACTACGGGGGCGCGTCGGCCTGAGTCCAGCGGCTCATGCGTCGACCATCAGCGCCTGGAGGCCGCGGATGACGTAGTTCGGCTTCCACTCGGGTTCCTCGACCAGCTCGAGTCCCGGGAGGCGGCGCAGGATCGTGCCGAACGACGTCTGCAGCTCGACGCGCGCGAGCGGCGCGCCCAGGCAGAAGTGGATCCCAGCGCCGAACGTGATGTGCTCGTTCGGCCCGCGCGAGAGGTCGAGCTCGTCGGGCCGGTCGAACACGGCCGGATCACGGTTCGCCGAGCCGTAGAGCAGCCCCAGTTCGGCCCCGGGCGGGATGTGCTGACCGTGCAGCTCGACGTCCTCCAGGACCCAGCGTTCGAACATCTGCAGCGGCGTGTCGAACCTGAGGAGCTCCTCGATCGCGGTAGGGAGCAGCGCCTCGGGCTCCGCGCGGAGCCTCGCGAGCTGCGGCGGGTTGCGGAACAGCGACCACCAACCCAGGCCGGTCGAGTTCACGGTCGCCTCGTGCCCGGCGTTCAGCAGCAGGACGCACGTCCCGATCAGCTCGCCCTCGGTCAGGCGTTCGCCCCCGTCGACGACCTGCGCGAGGTCGCTGATGAGGTCATCGCCGGGCCGCTCGCGTCGCTCCCGCGCCAGCGCCCGCAGGTAGTCGCTGAACTGCGTGCTGGCCGTCGCCGCGCGCTGTTCGAACTCCTCCGACGGGTTCAGCTCGTACATGAGGCAGATCTCCGCGGACCACGGCCGCAGCAGGTGGCTATCCTGCTGCGGGACCCCGAGGAGCTCGGCGATCACCGTGACCGGGAGCGGCTCGGCCACCTCCGCGATCAGGTCGAACGCGCCCGCGCCCCGCACCCGCTCGACGAGCCCGTCGGTGATCTCCTGGATCTTGGGGCGAAGCCGGTCCACCGTCCGGGGGGTGAACGCCTTCGACACCAGGCGCCGGACCCTCGTGTGCTGCGGGGGTTCCATGTCGAGGATGCCGTTGGCGATGAGCCACCAGAACGGATCCTGCGAGGCCGGCGGCTCGGGGCGGCCCATCTCCGCGTGGGTCGCGAGGTGCAGGTAGGTTCGGCCGAACCGTCGGTCGCGCAGCAGCCCGTCGACGTCCTCGTGGCGCGACACGAGCCAGTGGTCGGTAGGCTCGTGGTAGAGGACCGGGGCGAGCTCGCGGAGCTCGGCGTAGACGGGGTAGGGGTCCGCGATGAAGCCGAGGTCGCTCGGCGCGAATCGGTCAGCCATGTTTACCATCGCAGGTTCGAACACGCGCTTCCCCTCTTCCCGCCGGTCGATCGTAGATCCGCCAAGCCGAGGCCGTCCATCGCCGGAGGGTCGTTGGTCTGGACGCGGGGTATGGGCCGGGCTACGATTCGCGCTCCGGCCCGCAGTCGTCTTCGTCCCATCGAGAGGAACGCGTTCGCCTTGACCGAGACGATCGTCCGAGCAGGGGCAGACCGGTGGGCGGATGCCGCGACCTGGAGCGGAGGCGGGATCCGGCGCGACGCGTGGTTCTTCGAGTCGAACGGCGAACGGCTCCTCGCGTCGCTGTACATCCCGCTCGGGTCGCGCGTGGCGAACGGATTCGTCGTATGCCCCTCGTGGGGCTGGGAGTTCGTCCAGCAGCACGAACTCTGTCACGGGCTGGCCCTCGAGCTCGCGCGGGCCGGGGTCGCCGGGCTCGTCTATCACCCGCCGGGGCACGGGGACAGCACGGGGGACCCGGAGCGGGCCACCGTGGACGTGCTCCTGGACGCGGCGGTGGACGCATCGGCCTCCGCCACGGACCGGCTGCCGGACGCGTCGTTGCGGTTCGCGGGCGTCCGCCTCGGTGCGGCCCTGGCGGTGCTCGCCGCCTCGCGGCGGACGACCGACGGCCTGCTGCTGATCCAGCCGGCGCTCGATCCGGCACGGTTCTTCGAGGAGATGGCCGCGGCCGGCAGGAGGGGGCGCATGCGGCGGGAAGCGGCCGAGGGCGACGCCTTCGACCGCATGGTGTTCGGTCATCCGCTGGCCGACGGCCTGGTACTGAGCGCCCGAGGTCGGGACGCGACCGGGTCGCTCGCGAGCTTCGACGGTACGGCGGTCGCCGTCCGGTACGCGCATCCCGGACCGGACCCGCTGCCGGCGAAGGTGGCCACCGTGACCGTTCCCGGCGCGTGGCGCCCCGTGATGCGCGATCCGGATCGGGCGGACCTCGTCGCCGGCACGATCGCGGCCGCGCGCCGCGCGGGCCTGGGATGACGATGGACCATCCGGTGTTCGTGCCCACGTCGGCGGGGCCACTCGGCGGGATCGTCACCGAGCCCGACGGGGACGAACGCGGCGCCGCGGTGATCCTGGAAGGGATCAACGGGCGGCGCGCCGGGGTGAACCAGATCTGGACCCACGCGGCTCGCGCGCTGACAGACCTCGGCCTCGTCGTCCTTCGGCTCGACTACCCGGGGCGAGGGGACAGCCGGCCGGCCGCCCCCGGGGCCGAGGCCGACCTCGCGCTGGTCGAGGGCATCGGCTGGTTCCGGGAACGGACCGCGGGCCTCGGGCTCCACCTGGTCGGCTCGTGCTTCGGCGTGCGCCCGGCGGCCGCGGTCGCGGAGCACGAGCCCACGCTCAACAGTCTCACGCTGCACGTTCCGTACCTGATGCGGGTCCCGAGCCGGCGGCTCGTGGCCCGAGCCGCGCGCCGGTTCCGCCGGGAGCTGGCGGTGGTCCGGTCGCCGTCGATCGACGACGCCGTGTGTTCGTCGATCGTCGCCGCTGCGCGCAGGGCGCCGACGGTCGTGGTCGCCGGCGAGCAGGACGCCCACCTGAGCGACGCGGTCGAGCTGCGCCGGCGCGCAGGGCGGGACGGGGTCGACATCGAGGTCGTCGTCGTCCCGGGGGCGACGCTCCACGGCCATCGGAGCGTGCAGGGCCAGCGAAGCATCGTGGCGTGGCTGGCGGCGTGCGTGTCCGCGGCGATCGAAGAACGCGAGGACGGACGGCGCCCGGACGTCCCGGTAACGGCACCGTCCCACTGAGGATCGCCCCGCGGCCTGCGGCCGCTCCCTCCACGTGCATGGGACCTGCCTGCCGCCTTCACGGGTCCTTCACGATCTCCGACGAACGTCTCCGTTCGGGGTCGAACGGCGATCCCGACAAAAGGAGGTTCGGATGACGAACCGCAGATGGATCGGGGTCCTGCTGCTGGTGCTGATCGTCGTGGCCGCGGGCATCGGGATCGGGGTCGGCGCGTACCACGCCGGGTTCACGCACGGGGCCATGGACGCAGGCGCCCGGGTCGTCTACGCGGCGCCCCTGCACTACGGGTACGGATGGGGGTTCTTCCCCTTCGGGCTGTTCCTGTTCCCGCTGGTCCTCATCCTGTTCTTCGTCGGCCTGCGGCTGGCGTTCGGTGGACCGCGCCGCTGGTACGGCGGCGGCTGGGGCGGCCGCGGCCCGATGGGCCCGGGCGATCCCGGCGCGTGGGGTCAGGGCGACCCGCGTGGGCGGATCGAGGAATGGCACCGGCAGGCCCACGGCTCCGGGTCGGCGACGGACCGGCCCGAGTCGACCGAGACGGCCGGCGACCCCGCGCCGTCGGGCGCGTGACGGGAGCCGGGGCGTGGGCGGCGGTGGAGGCGCGTCGCGCTTGCCACCGCGCCCACGCGTCCGGCACGCTGGGGATGGTGTGAGGAAGATCCTGGTCGTCGAGGACGAGCCGGCGATCGCGCGCGTCGCGCGCGACTACCTCGAGGACGCCGGGTTCGACGTCCTGGTGGCCGGCGACGGCGATTCGGCGCTCGCCGGCGCGCGTTCGGCGAAGCCGGACCTCATCGTGCTCGATCTGGGCCTCCCGCAACGCGATGGGCTCGATGTGACCCGGGAGCTCCGTCGCTCCTCGACCGTCCCGATCGTGATGCTCACCGCCCGAGGCGACGAGGCCGACCGGATCGTCGGCCTCGAGCTCGGCGCCGACGACTACGTCGTCAAGCCCTTCAGTCCGAAGGAGCTGGTCGCGCGCGTCCGAGCCGTGCTCCGGCGGACCGACCAGGCGGCGGCCGGCGGGGCCGAGGTGGTCCGCGTCGCCGACGTGACGCTCGACGTGCCCCGGATGCGCGTGACCGTCGGCGACCGCGAGGTGGCGCTCACGCCGACCGAGTTCGAGCTCGTCGCGACCCTCGCGCGGCAGCCCGGACGCGTCTTCACGCGATCCCAGCTGCTGGACGCGGTCCACGGTGTCGCGTTCGAGTCATACGAGCGCGCGATCGACGCGCACGTGAAGAACATCCGGCGCAAGCTGGAGCCCGAGCCCGGGCGCCCACGCTACGTGCTCACCGTTTACGGCGTCGGATACCGGTTCGCCGATGCCTGAGCCCGAGGCCTCGACCTCCAGGGGACGGCCCGGCCGGCGCCGCGGGCCGTGGGGTGGCGGACCGTGGGGCGGAGGACCACCCGAGTGGCGCGACCGGCCGCCGTGGTGGCCGCAGGACCAGCCGTTCCCGCCCCAGGGGCCGGAGGCGTGGCGAGGCCTCCGGCGCAGGTTCGTCCGGCGCATCCTCGCCTTCCTGCTGATCCTCGTGTCCGTTGCGCTGCTCGCCGGCGGCGCCCTGTTCTGGGCGGGCACGCGCGTCGGCGCCCGGCACGCCGGCGGTGGGCGCTTCTACCCCTTCGGCATCCTGTTCGTCGCGCTCGTCGTCGTCGGGATCGTCGCCGCGGTCCGCGGCGCACGGAGGACGGCCGAGCCGGTCGGGGAGGTGATGGACGCCGCGGAGCGCGTGGCCTCCGGTGACTACGGCGTCCGGGTCACCCCGAGCGGGTCGCGCGAGGTCCGTGACCTGGGCCGGTCGTTCAACGCGATGGCCGAGCGCCTGGAGGCGAACGAGCGTGTGCGCCGGCAGCTCTTCGCCGACGTCGCGCACGAGCTGCGGACGCCGATGACGGTGGTTCGGGCGAACGTCGAGGGCGTGCTCGACGGGCTGTACCCGGCCGACGCGGAGCACCTGGAGCCCGTGCTGGAGGAGACGAACGTGATGGCCCGGCTCCTGGACGACCTCTCGACGCTCGCGATGGCCGAGGGTGGCGCGTTGCGGCTGCATCTCGAGCAGACGGACCCCGTCGAGCTGGCGGAGGACGTGGTAGGGGCGCATCGGGCGGAGGCGCGGGCCGCCGGCGTCGCCATCTCGGTGGTCGCCGCCACCGACGTGCCGTCCGTCCAGCTAGACCCCGTCCGGGTGCGCGAGGTGCTGTCGAACCTGATCGCGAACGCCCTTCGGTACACGCCCCCGGGCGGTACCGTGACCGTCGGCGTCGAGCCGGGCCGCGCCCGCGGCGAGGCTCCGGCGGTCGCCTTCCGCGTCGCCGACACGGGATCCGGGATCCCGGCGGACGAGGTGGAGCACGTCTTCGACCGGTTCTCGAGGTCGCCGGACTCTCGCGGGGCGGGCCTGGGGCTCGCGATCGCGAAGGGGCTGGTCGAGGCGCACGGCGGTTCGATCGAGGTCGCCAGCCAGGGCGCGGGAACCGTGTTCACGTTCGTCCTGCCCACCTCGTCGGCCGCGGTCGGCGGCGACGGGGCCGGGTGGGCCCCCGTCGGGTAGGCTCGGGCCGCCATGCGCCTGTCGGATCTGTTCGCCGAGCCGAAGCCCATCATCGGACCGGTCCAGCTGCTCGCGCTCCCCGGCTCGCCGGGTTTCGGCGGCAGCGTCGACGCCGTCGTCGACGCGGCGCTCGAGGATGCCCGCGCGCTGGTGAGCGGCGGCGTCGACGGCCTGATCCTGGAGAACATGGGCGACGCGCCGTTCTTCACCTCGAGCGTGCCGGAGGAGACGGTGGCGGCGATCGGCCGGGTCGCCGGCGAGATGCGTCGCGCCGCACCGGACGTGCCCCTCGGCGTGAACGTCCTCCGGAACGCCGCACGGGCGTCGCTGGCGATCGCACATGCGTTCGGGGGCTCGTTCATCCGCGTGAACGTGCTCACCGAGACCTACGTCACGGATCAGGGTTCGATCGAAGGCGTCGCGGCGGAGTTGCTCCGTGCTCGGCGCCTGATCGGCGCCGAGCACGTCGCGATCTTCGCCGACGTCCACGTCAAGCACGCGGCGCCCCTGCTGCCGCGACCGATCCGCGACTCGGCGCTGGACATGCTGGAGCGCGGCGGCGCCGACGTCCTGGTCGTGAGCGGATCGCGCACGGGGGCCGCCGCGGACCCGGGAGACGTGGAGGCCGTGAGCGGCCTCGGCGCCGACGTCGTGCTCGGCAGCGGCGTGACGGCGGGCAACGCCGTGGAGATGCTTCGCGCCGCGGACGGCGCGATCGTCGCGACCGCCTTCCGGCCGGGCGGCGACCTGTCGAAGCGGGTCGACCGGGGTTCCGTGGACGCCTTCATGGACGTGGTCCGAGGCCTCCGGACCGCGACCGGCTGACCGGGCACCTCCGCCGCCGATGGCCCGCGTGCTGGTGGTCGGGGACCTGATGGTCGTCGTCTCCGGCGGCGTCGAGCGGATGCCACACCCCGGCGAGAACGTGCTGCTGTCCGGCGCCGCCGTGCACGTCAGCGGCGTCGGGACGAACGTCGCATCGACCCTGCGGGCGCTCGATGTCGATGTCGCGATCGTGAGCGCCGTTGGGATGGACGCGTCCGGGTCGCAGGTGATCGACGAGCTGGAGCGCCGTGGCGTCGACGTTCGGCTCGTCGAACGGCACGCCGACGCCCCAACGGGCGCGATGGTCGTGATGGTCGAGCCGGACGGGCAGCGGACGATGGTAGGGACGCGAGGTGCGTCGGAGCGCTTCGCCCTCGACGCGAGCGGCGCGTTGGATGCGGCCCGTCCGAGCCACGTGCACGTCTCCGGATACGTCCTGATCGACCCCGTGATGGAGGGACGCTGCGACGCGCTGGTCCGCGTGGCGGAAGGTCGCGGCGTTCCGTGCAGCGTCGACCTGGAGGGGATCGCCGCGACCGGACGCCGGACCCCGCTGGAGCGCGCGACGATCCTGTGCAACCGTGACGAGTTCGTCGCTTACTTCGGGACCGAGGACCTGCCGTCCGTCTCGGGGGGTCGCTCCGAGCCGATCATCCTGAAGGCCGGCGCGCACGGGTGCTACCTGATCGACGGTCAGGTCACCCACGTGGCCGTCGAGGATGTGGACGGGCCGGTGGTCGACACGACGGGTGCGGGCGACGCGTTCGACGCGGCGTTCATCGCCGCCCGGCTCCGGGGTCTCGATCCGCTCGCATCCTGCGGATGGGGGAACGCCGCCGGCGCGACCACCGCGCGGTACGAGGGACCGCGGATGCCGCTGAGCGCGCGACGGACGGAGGGACCGCCTCTGTAGGGTTGAGACGACGATGGCTGCTACGCCGAACGACGAGGCCGGCCGGGCGGTCGACCCGTACATCCTGGCGATCGACCTCGGGACCTCCGGGGTCAAGATGGCGCTGGTCTCGGCGACGTCCGGGCGCATCGCCGAACGCCAGGTCGAACCCCTCCCGCTCGACCTCCTGCCGCACGGCGGCGCCGAGCAGGACCCCGACGAGTGGTGGGCCGCGATCGTCCGCGGGACGAAGGCGATGCTCTCGCGCGGAACCGTGGGTGCGACCGACGTCGCTGGGATCGGCGGCTCGGTCCAGTGGTCGGGCACGGTCGCGGTCGGCGCGGACGGCCGGCACCTGCGGCCGGCGATCATCTGGATGGACAGCCGCGGCGCCCCGCAGATCGAACGGATCGTGCACGGGTTCCCGAAGGTCAGCGGCTACGCGGCCGGAAAGCTGGCGCGCTGGATCCGCCTCACCGGTGGCGCGCCGGGCCACTCCGGAAAGGATCCGATCGCGCACATCCTCTACCTGAAGGCCGCCGAGCCGGACCTGTACCGACGGACCCACCTGTTCCTCGAACCGATCAACTGGCTGGGCATGCGACTCACCGGGCGGGCGGTCGCGTCGTTCGATTCGATCACGCTGCACTGGGTCGCGGACTCACGCGACATCGCGAACGTCCGCTACGACGACGGCCTGCTCGCGATGGCGGGCATCGACCGAGCGAAGCTCCCGGACCTGGTCCCGGCCGCGTCGGTCGTGGGCACGCTGACGACCGATGCCGCCGGCGAGCTGGGGCTCCCGGAGGGCGTGCGCGTCGCGAGCGGCATGGGCGACCTGCTGGCGGCCGCGGTCGGCTCGGGCGCGGTCCGGGACTTCGATGCGCACCTGTGCGTCGGCACGTCGTCGTGGCTCGTGTGCCACGTGCCCTTCAAGAAGACCGATCTGTTCCACAACATGGCCTCGCTGCCATCCGGCATCCCTGGGCGCTACCTCTTGACGAACGAACAGGAATCGGCGGGCGTGTGCCTCCAGACGCTGAAGGACAACGTCCTGCTGGCCGACGAGTACGGCGAGCTGTTCGACGCGGCCGCGACCGTCCCGCCGGGGAGCGATGGCCTCATCTTCCTGCCGTGGCTGAACGGGGAACGCACCCCCGTCGACGACCGCCTGATCCGGGGCGGCTTCGCGAACCAAACCCTGGGGACGACCCGCGCGCACATGGTCCGCGCCGTCCTGGAGGGCGTCGCATTCAACTCGCGATGGCTCCAGGTCTACGTGGAGCGGTTCATCAAGCGCCCGCTCGGGCCCGTGAACATCATCGGCGGGGGAGCGCGGGCGGACCTGTGGTGCCAGATCCACGCGGACGTGCTCGGGCGGCCGATCCGCCGGGTCGAGGACCCGATGTTCGCCGGCGCGCGCGGCGCCGCCTTCCAGGCGGCGGTCGCGTTCGGCCTCCAGTCGTGGGACCGGATCGCGGACCTGGTGCCGATCGACCGGACGTTCGAACCGAACCGCGCGAACCGGGCGGTGTACGACCGGGGGTTCGCGGCGTTCGTCGACCTCTACAAGGGAACGAAGAAGACGTACGCGCGGCTGAACGCCGGGCGCTGACCACGGACGTTCTGGGAGCTCTGAGAGCGATGGCGAAGATGCGGGACATCGGGACGAACCTGGCGGCGAAGGTGAACCCGCGGGTTGCCGAGCGCGCCGAGCGGGCGCTGCGCAGGGTGCCGGCGGTGCAGCGGCGCCTGGAGAGGCAGTACGACGCGATGCTCGCGGAGCTCCGACCCGCGCTGCGTCCCTACGAGGGGAAGATCCCCTCGTACGCCGCGCTGCCGGACGAGGGGCGTCCGCGCGACGAGGTCCTGGACGAACTCCGGTCGATGGCGGGCCTCGAGGAGGCGCGCTGGGAGGAGGGCTACGTCAGCGGCGCTGTCTACCACGGCGGCGCGGAGCACATCGCCTTCCTCAACGAGGTCTACGCATTGAACTCGCAGGCGAACCCCCTGCACTCGGACCTGTGGCCCAGCGCGACGAAGTTCGAGGCCGAGGTCGTGTCGATGGCGGCGGAGATGCTCGGGGGCGAGGAGGCGCGCGCGCAGGACGCCGACCGACCGGTCGTCGGGGCCGTCACGTCGGGCGGAACCGAGAGCATCCTGCTGGCGATGAAGTCGTACCGGGATTGGGCGGCGGAGCGCAAGGGCGTGACACAGCCGAACGTCGTCGCGCCGACGACCGCGCACGTGGCGTTCGACAAGGCGGCGCGGTACTTCGGGATCGACCTCCGGCGGATCCCGGTCGGGGCGGACTTCCGCGGCGACGTCGAGGCGATGGAGGCCGCGATCGACGACCAGACGATCGCGCTGGTCGGTTCGGCCCCGACCTTCCCGCACGGGGTGCTCGATCCGATCGAGCCGCTCGCCGACGTCGCGCGGCACCACGGGGTCGGGATGCACACGGACGCGTGCCTGGGCGGGTTCGTCCTGCCGTTCGCACGGAAGCTCGGCGCGCCGGTGCCGGGGTTCGACTTCCGCGTGCCCGGCGTGACGTCGATGTCGGCGGACACGCACAAGTTCGGCTACGCGGCGAAAGGCACATCGGTCGTGCTGTACCGGGGACGGAAGCTCCGGTCGTGGCAGTACTTCACCGCGACGGAATGGCCTGGCGGGCTGTACTTCTCGCCGACGCTGGCGGGTTCCAGGCCAGGGGCGCTGTCGGCTGCCGCGTGGGCCGCGATGGTGACGACGGGGGAGAAGGGCTACCTCGACGCGACGAAGGCGATCCTGGAGGCGGCGGCGACGATCCGCCGCGGGATCGAGGACACGCCCGGATTGTTCGTCCTGGGCGACCCGCTGTGGATCGTGGCGTTCGGCGCGAACGACCTGGACGTATACAAGGTCTTCGACGTGATGTCGAAGCGCGGCTGGAACCTGAACGGGCTGCACAAGCCGGCGGCCGTGCACGTCTGTGTGACGCTCCGGGTCGCGCAGCCGGGCGTGGCGGAGCGGTTCGTCGACGACCTGCGCGACGCGGTCCGGCAGGTGCGGGCGGATCCGAAGATGAAGGGCACGATGGCGCCCGTCTACGGGATGGGCGGGACCGTGCCGTTCCGCGGGATGGTCAGCGACCTGCTGAAGCGGTACATCGACATGCTCTACGAGGTGTGAAGCGATCGTGACGTCGGCCAGCGGATGTCAGCTCTGCGACGCCGAACGCATCACGGCGTGGCACCTCGAGGACGAAGACTGCTGGGTCGCCGACTGCCTGGTCTGCGGAACCCCGATGATCGTCTGGCGCTCGCACGGCCTACCCGACGAGGACCTCGAAGCCTCGCTGTTGAACCGGCTCTCAACGGTCGCCGGCGAGCGCTACCCGGACGGGTTCTGGATCGACCCCGAACGCCGGAAGATCCCGGACCACTGGCACGCGCACGCGCGACCGGCCGATCGGTTCTTCGACCACAGCGTGCCCGAGCCCTGGCGGAGGGCGCCGAGCGGATGACGAACGCACCGCTCCCGGTTCGGTGGATCCACGGATCGCCGTCGGCGAAGCACGACACCGACCCGGAGATCCAGGTCTTCGCGTTCGACGAGACCACGTTCGTGATGCGTCAGAACATGTCGGTCCACTACGAAGCGCCGTTCCTGTTCCTGTTCGTCGGCGCCGATCGCGCCGCCCTGATCGATACGGGTGTGACCGCCGAGCCGGCGCGGTTCCCACTCCGGGCGACCGTCGACGGGCTGATCGGTGGGCACGACCTGTTGGTGCTCCACACGCACGGGCATGGCGATCACGTGGCCGGGGACGTGCAGTTCGCGGACCGACCGCGGACGGAAGTCGTCGGTGCGGCGCGCGACGAGGCCGTGCGGAGGTTCGGCCTGTACGACTGGCCCGACGGTCAGGGATCGGTCCCGTTGGGCGAACGCGAACTCACGGTGATCCCGAGCCCGGGGCACGACGATGGCGCCGTCTCCTACTACGACCCGGCGACCGGATGGCTCCTCATGGGCGACACGCTGTACCCCGGGCGGCTCTACGTTCGCGACTGGCCCGCGTTCGTCGCGACCGTCGACCGTCTGGTGCGGTTCGCGGACGAGCATCCCGTGACGCACCTGCTCGGCTGCCACATCGAGATGACGGAGGAACCCGGCCGCGACTACGCGATCCGCACGACGTACCAGCCGGATGAACCGCCGCTAGAGATGGACGCGTCGACCCTGCGCACGTTGCAGGACGCGGTCCGAACGATCGACGGGCGAGCCGGGATCCATGTGTTCGACCGATTCATCGTCTACAACGGGATCCCCGACCGGCATTTCGGCTGAGCATCGGCTCACGACGGGAGGCCGGGGTGTTTGCGGCCGAGCCGTCGCTCCACCTCCAGCGTCAAGGGGTTGGACGACGTTCAGCAGTCGGCGAGCGCTTGAAGCGCGCGGCATATCTCGTCGAGCTGCTCGATCCCGAGCTCGCCGACCCGATGCGTGAGGAAGCTCCTCCGGATCGGCTGCAGGTTGTCGAACGACGCGACGCAGTCGTCCGACAGCCCGTGTGCTGCGCCCAGCATCACTTCCGTCGGGATGTTCCGGATCGTGCGCGTCACCGGTGCGACGACGATCCACGTGAGCACCGGCACGGCGTCGCTCCGCGTGACGATCAGTGCCGGTCGTCGCTTGTCATGCGCCTCCGCCCACCAGATCTCGCCCTGCGCCGGATGCCCGGTCACCACGGTTCGTCGGCGATCATGCGCACGGAAGCCGCGTCGGCCCATCCGACCTCGGCGTCGGTCTGCGGCCTGGACCGATAACCCTGTGCGATGCGCGACCCGAGCTGGTCCCGACGGTAGCGATCGACCAATCGCGCGAGCGCGACCCGAACGGCCTCGGAGCGACTCGCCACCACCCCGGCGGCGACCAACTCGTCGACCGCTGCCGCGAGGTCGTCGCCGATACGCGTCACCAGCTGTGCCATGCGCGAAGCATAGCAACTCGCGATGCAGGCGAAGTGACGAGATGATGCGACCGATGGTCAGCGACCAGCGAGGGAGCGTGCGATCTCGTCGAGGATCGCGGGATCGTCGATCGTCGAAGGAACCGCGTACTCGGCGGCCGTCCGCGATGCTCCGCATCGTTCCGCGCAAGATCTTCCCCGATCGGGTCTTCGGGAGGCGTTCGACGACCATCACTTCCTTGAAGGATGCGACGGGACCGATCTCTGCGCGCACCATGCGCACCAGGTCCGCCCGCAGCGTCTCCTGGCCGACGTCTACGCCGGCCTTCAGGACGACCAGCCCGACCGACACCTGGCCCTTCAGGTCGTCGTGCACGCCGATCACCGCGCACTCGGCGACCGCCGGGTGGGTCGCGACCACCGCCTCCATCGCGCCGGTCGAGAGTCGGTGCCCGGCCACGTTGATCCCATCGTCGGTTCGACCCATCACGAACAGGTACCCGTCCTCGTCGACGAACCCGCCGTCGCCGGTGAGGTAGTGCCCCGGGAACGTGGAGAGGTACGACGAGACGAACCGTTCGTCGTCGTGCCCCAGGGTCGGGAGCGTCCCGGGTGGCAGCGGCAGCCGGATCGCGACCGAACCCTCCTCCGATGCAGCGCACTCCGAGCCGTCGGGCCGCAGGATCCGCACGTCGTACCCGGGCACGGCCTTCGTCGGCGACCCCGGCTTCAGGGCAGTGGTTCGATCCCGACGCAGTTCGCCGCGATCGGCCAGCCGGTCTCGGTCTGCCACCAATGGTCGATCACCGGCCTTCGCAGCAGGTCCGACGCCCAGTGGTACGTGTCCGGGTCGAGCCGCTCGCCGGCCAGGAACAGCGCCTCGAAGCCGCCCAGGTCATAGTTTCGGAGGTGCTCGCCGGCCGGGTCCTCCTTCTTGATCGCGCGGAACGCGGTCGGCGCGGTGAACAGCACCTTCACGCCGTGCTCGGCGATCACGCGCCAGACCGCCCCCCGGGTCGGGCGTGCCGACGGGCTTGCCCTCGTAGACGACCGTCGCGCAGCCCGTGAGCAAAGGTGCGCAGACGATGTACGAATGCCCGACGACCCAGCCGACGTCGGAGGCGGACCAGAACACGTCGCCGGGTTCGACCCCGTAGATGTTGGGCATGCTCCATCGAGAGCGCCACCGCGTGGCCGCCGTTATCGCGCACGACGCCCTTCGGCTTCGCGGTCGTGCCTTTCGTATAGAGGATGTAGAGGGGATCGGTGGCGGCAACAGGCACGCAGTCGGCGGGCGAGGCCGTGGCCATCGCGTCGTCCCAATCGTGATCGCGGCCCGGCGTCATCTCCGCGCGCGCCTGTTCGCGCTGGAGGATCACGCACGCCTCGGGCTGGTAGGTCGCCATCTCGATCGCGCGGTCCAGGAGCGGCTTGTACCCCACGACCCGGCCGGGCTCGATCCCGCACGAGGCGCTCACGACGACCTTCGGCCTCGCGTCATCGATCCGGATCGCCAGCTCGTGCGCCGCGAACCCGCCGAACACGACCGAGTGCACGGCGCCCAGGCGCGCGCACGCGAGCATTGACGGCGCCGCGGCGAACTTCCCCGACATCGATTTCGCGATCTTCCACGTCGGGCTGCCGTGGCTCGACGAGACCTTGTGGCAGATCGTCAGATATCCGAACCTCTACGCGTCGATCGCGGCGACCGTGAACTTCATCCGGCGCCACCCGCGCGTCTTCGCCGAATGGCTCGGCAAGATGATGTGGTGGGCCGGCGAGGACAAGATCCTCTACGGCGGCGAGGCGCCGATCTGGCATCCGCAGTGGGCGCTGGAGGCCTTCTGGAACTTCGACCTGCCGACCGACATCGTCGAGGAGCGAGGCTACCCGCCGCTGACAGAACAGGCCAAACGGAAGATCCTGGGCGAGAACCTCGCCCGGCTGCACGGCATCGACGTGGAGGCGAAGAAGGCCGAGCTCGGCATCGGCCCGTAGGGCGATCCGCGCGGGCATCCGCAGCCAACGCTGCGAGGAACCGAGCCGAACCTCATGTGGTCCGGATGATGGCGCGCATCCGCGCCACATGCTTGCATGGCGTCCGTCCAGCGGCCAGAGTTGCCGCTGAGCGGTGGATTGCCGGGGGACGGAGCGGTTTCCGTTCCGATGAAAGGGGAGTCGCATGATCGCAGCGCTCGGATTCATCTGGTGGATGCTCTTCGTGTTCCTGTGGGTGGTGTTCCTGTTCGTAACCATGTCGATCGCCCGGAGCAAGGGCCACAGCCCGCTGCTCTGGGGCCTCCTCGCGTGCTTCTTCCCCCTGATCACAGTCATCATCGTGCTGCTGCTCCCCGTGAAGACGACCGTGTAACGGTGGGGCCGATCGCCATCGCCGTGGGGGGTGGCGCCGTGGCCGGACCGCCGTGACCCAGCAGGCGGCGTCGACCAGGGCCGAGGGGGCCTCGGACCCTGGATCTTCCGATCATCGTCGTCGCCTCGACCCTCGTGCCTGGCGGCCGGGCGACATCAGGATCTTCTCCTCAGCGAGCGACGCCCCGCGGGCGCGACGCCCGACCGACATCGTCCTGCTCATCCTCGCCACGCTGGGGATCGTGGCGCTGTCGTTCCCGGCCCCGGGGCCGACCGCGATCGACATGGCGCTCTCGAGCCTGGTCAAGGATCTGCCGGGTCTGTTCGGCTGGTTCTGGGAGATCTCGTACAACCTGCTGATCGCGTGGGCGGTGATCCTCCTGGCGTTCGCGCTGTTCGCCCACGGCCGAAAGCGGCTCTTCCTCGAGGAGCTGCTCGCGGCGGTGCTGGCGTTCGGGTTCGCCCTGCTCGCGGGGAGGGTTGCCGGGACCGACCTCTCGGCGAGCATCCGGGTCCTCTCCTCCGCCCACCCGCCGCCGGTCTACCTGGCGGTGCGCCTGGCTCTGGCGACGGCGGTGGTCGTGATGGCGTCGCCGCACATGAGCCGGCCGTTCCGCAACATCGGCAGGCTCATCGTGTGGGTCGGCGCGACGGCGGGCATCGCGCTCGGGGTCACGCTGCCGATCGGGATGATCGCCGGGTTCCTGATCGGCGTCGGCTCGGCCGCGATCGTCCACCTGCTCCTCGGCTCGCCAGCCGGCCGCCTCACGCTGGACCAGGTGGCGACGGCCCTCGATGACCTCGAGGTCGAGGCGACGGACCTCCGGCACGCCCCGCTGGAGCCACGCGGCGTCGCGCTGGCCCTCGCCTCGACGCCGGACGGGCGTTCCCTGCTGGTGAAGGTCTACGGGCGCGACGCCCGCGAGGGACAGGTGCTGACCTCGCTCTGGTCCTCGCTCTGGCGTCGTGGCGAGACGCCGCATCTCGCCGGCGGCCGGCTGGAGCAGGTCGAACACGAGGCCTTCGTCACGCTGCTCGCCGAGCGGGCGGGGGTGCCGGTCCTCCCGGTCGTCGCCGCGGGTATGGCGGCCGAACGCGACGCGCTGCTCGTGACCGAGACGACCGGACGTCCGTTCGTATCCCTCCAGCCGGACCAGGTCGACGACCAGCTCCTGCAGGCGATGTGGCGGGCGATCGCCGGCGTCCACGACCTGGGCATCGCGCACCGGCAGGTGGACGGGTACCGCTACGTCGTCCGGCCGGACGGCTCGCCGGCCCTGGGCGACTTCGGCGACGCCAAGGTCGCCGCGACGGACGCCGCCTTGATGGCCGACCGCGCGCAGCTCCTCGTCACCACCGCGCTGTCCGTTGGACACCAGCGCGCGATCCACGCGGCGACGGCCGCCCTCGGGAACGACGCGCTCGTCCAGGTGCTCCCGTTCCTGCAGCCCGCGGTGTTCGACCGCGCCACGAGGCGAGCGGTGCACGCGGCGGATTGGGACATCGACGATCTGCGGAACGCGGCCGCGGACTCGGCGGGGGTCGAGCCCCCCAAGCTCGAGCGCGTCCGTCGGGTCACGCTTCGATCGATCGTGATCGTGGTCCTGATCGCGGTCCTGGCCTACGCGATCATCGGAAGGCTCGCCGGGGTCAACTTCCAGCAGCTCTGGGACGAGCTCAGCTCGGCGGAGTGGGGCTGGATCGCGCTGGCGCTGCTCCTCACGCCCGTGGTCGAGGTCTTCCAGGCCTTCTCGACGATCGGTGCGTCGCTGCACCCGGTGCGGTTCGGCCCCGTCCTGATGCTCGAGTACGCGATCCAGTTCATCGCGCTCGCGGTGCCGAGCTCGGCGGCCAGGGTGGCCCTGGAGGTCCGCTTCTTTCAGGGCGTGGGGGTCGAAGTCGGCGGCGCGACCTCGATCGGCGTGATCGACAGCGTGACCGGCTTCGTGGTCCAGATGATCCTCATCCTCACCATCACGCTGCTGGGGCTCGTGAACATCGACCTCTCGTCCGCGCGTTCGTCCTCCAGCTCCTCCTCCTCCTCCTCCTCCTCGTCCTCGTCCTCCGGCGTGAGCATCTGGGTGCTCATCGTCGTGCTCCTGGTGCTGGGCGCGATCGTCGCGCTGGCCGTCCCGAAGTACCGCAAGATGATCAAGGAGGCCGCGCCCCGGTACCGCGCGATGCTTCGCCAGCAGGCCTCGTCGGCGGCGACGGCGCTGCGCGTGCTGCGCGACCCGAAGAAGCTCGTGTTCATGTTCGGTGGGAACCTCTGCGCGCAGATCCTGCTCGCCGTCATCCTGGGTCTCTGCCTGCGGGCGTTCGGCTACCGAACCTCGTTCGCGGGGCTGATCCTCGTGAACACGTTCGTCAGCCTGTTCGCCGGCTTCATGCCGGTGCCCGGGGGCATGGGGGTCGCGGAGGCCGGCTACACGGCCGGGCTCCAGGCACTCGGCATCCCGAGCGCCGCGGCCATGTCGACGGCGATCTCCTTCCGGCTGGTCACGTTCTACCTGCCCCCGCTGTGGGGCGTCTTCGCCATGCGCTGGCTGCGCCGGCACTCGTACGTGTGATGTGATGTCCCCCCGCTCGCGGCCGTGCAGGCCGCGACATCACCCCTGAGGAGGGACTCGAACCGATGCCTGCGAGGAAGATCGCGCACCCCAGTCTGGAGGAACGCCGAGCACGGGGCAAGGAAGCCCGGAAGCAGACGCCGATCCCGGGCCATGCCGGCTGGGAGGCAGCGCCCGATCGCCCGGACCCGGTCGCGCTGCTCGAGCAGCAGAACACCACCCGCGAAGCCGACCTCGTGCCGGTGCGACACGGCCGCATGATGGTCTCGCCGTTCACGTTCTACCGGGGCGCGGCGAAGATCATGGCCCCGGACCTGTCGCGCACGCCGAACGCCGGCCTGAACGCCCAGCTCTGCGGCGACGCGCACCTGTCGAACTTCGGCGTGTTCGCCTCGCCGGAGCGGCGGATGCTCTTCGACGTGAACGACTTCGATGAGACGCTCCCGGGGCCGTTCGAGTGGGACGTCAAGCGGATGTCCGCGAGCTTCACGATCGCGGCGCGCAACAACGGTTTCTCGAAGGCCGACACGCGCGCCGTGACACAGGCCTCGGCGGCGGGGTACCGGGAGGCGATGGCCGGGTTCGCGCAGATGCGCACGATGGACATCTGGTACGCGCACCTGGCCGAGGAGGACATCATGGCCGGCGTGCGCTAGCGCCGCCACGACCAAGGCGCAGGCCAAGGTCGTCAAGCGCGCGCAGAAGAACGTCGAGAAGGCACGGACGCGCGACAGCCTGCAGGCCCTGTCGAAGCTCGCCGAGCTGGTCGACGGTCAGTACCGGATCGTCAGCCAGCCGCCGATCGTCGTCCCGTCGCGCGAGCTGGCCGCCACCTACGGCATGTCCCGCACGGAGGTCGAGCGAGCGATCCGTGGGCAGTTCCGGTCGTACCGCGCGACCTTAGAGGATGACCGGCGCCACCTGCTGGAGAAGTTCCAGTTCGTCGACTTCGCGCGCAAGGTCGTCGGCGTCGGCAGCGTCGGCACCCGAGCGTTCATCGGGCTGCTGGAGGGTCGCGACGATCAGGACCCGCTCTTCCTGCAGGTCAAGGAGGCCACGTCCTCGGTGCTGGAGGACCATCTGCCGAAGAGCCGGTACAAGCACCACGGCGAGCGCGTGGTGCGTGGGCAGCGCATGATGCAGGCCGCAAGCGACATCTACCTCGGTTGGACGGTGGGCTTCGACGTCACCCGCCACTTCTACTGGCGGCAGCTGCGCGACATGAAGGGCTCGGCCCTGGTCGAGACGATGTCGCCGGCGACGATGACGATCTACGCGAACATCTGCTCGTGGACCCTGGCGCGGGCGCACGCCCGGTCGGGGGATCCGGTCGCGATCGCCGAGTACCTGGGCACGAGCGACAAGTTCGACCGCGCGATCACGTCGTTCTCGGAGGGGTACGCGGATCAGAACCAGCGCGACTACGAGGCGTTCGTGGGAGCGATCCGATCGGGACGGCTACAAGCGACCGAGGGCGTCTGAGGCGCGACGGAGGCGATCGAGGAGATGCTGAACGGCACGCGGAGCCACACGACCCTGCCGGCCTCCGACCTGGAGAGGGCGCGGGCGTTCTACGCGGAGAAGCTCGGGCTCGAGCCGGTCGAGGAGAGGCCGAGCGGCCTGCTGTATGAGACCGGGGGCGGGTGGTTCGTCATCTTCCCCGGCAGCACGCCGAGCACCGGCGCGCACACCCAGATGGGCTTCACGGTCGACGACATCGAGCGCGAGGTCGCGGACCTGAAGGCCCGCGGGGTCGTGTTCGAGTCCTACGAGGGCATGCCGAACTTCGACCCCGAGACGAACATCGCCTCGCCGGGGCCGCTGCGTTCGGCCTGGTTCAAGGACAGCGAAGGCAACCTCATCGGGCTCGTCCAGTTCATGGGGTAGGCGGGCCTCGGAGGACGGCGTGACGGTCGTCGAGGTCCTGCCGTTGCGTCCGGACGCGCACGCCGAGGCGTGCGACGCGATCGTCGCCGGCCTCACGTACCACTTCGGCAACGCCGAGGGTCGTCGGCTGTGCGCGACGGCGGTCCGCGTGGAGGACGGCCTCGTGGCCGTGCAGGACGACGCCGTCGTGGGGTTCCTGACGTTCGCCCGTCGATTCGATGACGTCGCGGAGATCACGTGGATGGCGGTCCGCGCCGAGCTGCGCGGGCGCGGCGTCGGGACCGCGCTCGTCGATCGTTTCGCGGAGACGATGTCGGACGAAGGCCGACGCCTCCTGATCGTGCTGACGGTGTCGCCCTCGGAGGACGACGCTGCCGAGGACGTCCGGGACGCGACGGCCGGCGGCGGGTACGCGGCGACCCGAGCGTTCTATCGCGCCCGCGGGTTCGCCCTGGTCCGCGACCTGCCGGGGCTCTGGCCGGGCGATCTGGCGGTCCTGATGGCCCGCGCGCTTCCCGGCGTTCGCGACTGATCCGGCACGGGTCCGACGGACCGCGTCCTGATGCAGCCCTAGGCTGTGCGAACGCCGATGACCGACCCCCGAGCCCGCATCGCCCCGACGGTCGCCCTCACGGGAACCTTCGTCCTGTTCGGCCTGGTGATCGCGTCGTTCTTTCCCTTCTTCGCGCTGTTCCTGTCCGATCGCGGCCTCACGCCCGCCGACGTCGGGCTCGTCGTCGCTGCGATGGCGATCGGGCGGATCGTGGCGAACCCGATATGGGGGTCGCTCGCCGACGTGCGCCTCGGCCGCCGGCGCGTGATCCGGATCGGGCTGACCGGCGCGATCCTGGCCGCGATCCTGCTGTCCGCCGTCGGCTACGGGATCGCCGCGGTCCTGATCCCCGCGACGCTCCTGGCCGTGTTCAACGGGCAGATCGGACCGAACATCGACGCGTTCGCGCTGGCGCATCTCCGTGACCGCGGGATGTCCGACTACGGCCGGGTCCGCGCGTGGGAGAGCTTGAGCTACGCGTTCGGGTGCATCGCGTTCGGCCTGGTCCTGCAAGGCGTCGGTGTCACCTGGCTGATGGCCCTCAATGCGACCTCCATGCTCGCGGTCCTGGCGTGGACGCTCACCTTGGCGTCGGATCGCCCCGAGCGCCGGCTCGAGCACGGACGCCTGGGTGCGGTCGGCGCGGTCTTCCGCGAGTCACCGCGCTTCTGGGGCTACCTCGCCGGCGCGCTGGTCCTGTGGACCGGCTTCAACGGCGCATGGAACTTCCTCGCGCTGCGGATCGAGAGCCGCGGCGGCGGGCCGCTCCTGATCGGGATCGGCACGGCGCTCGGGGGGCTTGTCGAGGTCGCGGTGATGCTGGGCTCCGGCCGGCTCACCCGCAGGATCGGGCTGCGGAGCGTCTACGCGCTGGGGGCAGCCGTCTACGGGCTCGCGTTCCTCCTGTGGGGACTCGTGACGAGCCCGGTCGCGATCTCGCTGTTGACCGTCTTCGAGGGCTGCGGCTTCGCGCTGCTGTTCACCAGCTCGGTGCTGATCGTCGGCAGGCTCCTGCCGCCCACCCTGTATTCGACCGGCCAGTCGCTCTCCTCGACGGTCGGGTTCGGGCTCGGGCCGATCATCGGCGGGGCGGTCGGCGGCTGGGTGTTCGAACACATCGGCGCCGAGGCGCTGTACCTGGGGGCGTCGGTGCTGGCCCTGATCGGCGGGACGATCGTGTGGTTCACGCTTTCCGGGCCGCAGTTCCGCCGGGCGGGAACGGAGCGGCCGGCCCCTTCGGGGCCGGCCGCGGTTCCGTCTTGATCGTGCGTGGTTCGGGCGTCCGCTAGAACGCTCCGACCCCGTTCGGCGTGCCGAGGCCCGTCGGGCCGTCGTAGCCGACCACTGCGGTGCAGAGGTACTGCTTCTTCTTGCCGCCGCAGCTGCCGTTGCTGCCGCCGACGACGTCGAACAGCGCGCCCGGGTTGCTGTAGGGCGTCGATCCGTAGTTCACGCTTCCGCCGGCCAGCGCGTACACGCCCGCGATGATCGGGGCCGAGACGCTGGTCCCACCGAAGACGAGCCACGTGCCGCCGGTGCCGTACGTGTCGTAGACGGCAACGCCCGTGTTCGGGTCGGCGACCGCCGAGACATCGGCGATCGTGCGCTTCTTGCACTTCTTGTTCTGCTTGAACTTCTGCCACGAGGGCCTCTTGACGTAGAAGCTGCAGCCGCTGCCTGCGCCGTTCCAGGCCGTTTCCTTCCAGTTGCCGCCGCCCAGGCTGACGAGGTGCGTGCCGCCGACGGCGGTCACGTACTGGGACGCCGCCGGGAAGGCCGTCCCGTACCCGCTGTCACCGGAGCTCACGGTGATCGCCACGCCCGGGTGCTTGAAGTAGTTCGTGTCATCGGTGTTCTCGCTGCCGTACTCGGAGCCACCCCAGCTGTTGCTGACCTCGGTGGCGCCCATCGTGACGGCGCGGTTCTCGGCCGTGTACAGGTTCGCTCCCGAGCTGCTCTGGGCCTCCACGAGCAGGATGTGGCAGTTCGGGCAGATCGCCGACGCCATGTCGAGGTCGAGCGCGATCTCCTCGCCCCATCCGACGTTGCCCGGCGGGAGCGGGCTCGGGTTGCCGCTCTGGTTCACCTTGCTGAAGCAGCCGTTCGCCGTGGTGCACGCCGGCAGCCCGAAGAAGCTCCGATACACAGCCAGGTCGGCCTCCGCGTTGGGATTGTCATACGCGTCGACGATCGCGATCGTCTGGCCGCTTCCTCCGGACGGGAGGTTGTACGCATCGATCAGGTCGGCCGGGCCGAACCCGCTCACGGTCGGGAAGCTGAGCGGCTTGCCCTTCGCGTCGACCAGGACCTTCGAGAAGCAGGACATGTAGCCGGGCTTCGCCCTGGCGCAGACATCGCGGCTCGCGGCGGTCCGGATGTTCACGGCCGCCGCCGTCCTCGCCGACGCCGAGCCTGCCAGCGCGCCGGGTACGGCGATGGCCGTGGCCATCACGATCAAGATCAGTTTCCTCATGTGCGGGTTCCCTCCTCCGCGATCCGGGCTGACCGGATCGATCGACCCTGCCGACCTTCGACCTGCTTCCGCTCGTGCGCGCGTCGAGCTGGCGAACCTCACCTCCTTGGAGCGTCGCGAGCCGTCGTGCGCGCGGCGAGCCGCCACAGCCTAGATGTCGGCTCAAGGTGTGCCCTCCCTAGAGAGGGCCGAAATGCGGTGATGCGGTCCTAAGCCGTTTGACTGTACGTTCGCCCTGCATCCACCATCGGTTCAGCCCCGCTCGATCGACCGACGAAAGGACCCGGGATGACGGACGACCACGATGGCTCGACCACGCTGTACTTCGGCCCCTGGTACCGCAGGTCACCGTACTTCGACGCGACCAGGCGGGCGGGCTGCACCGCGTACGACATCTACAACCACATGTACCTGCCGGCGTACTTCGACGACCCCGTCGCCGAGTACTGGCACCTGCTGAACCACGTGACGCTGTGGGACGTGAGCGTAGAACGGATCGTCCAGATCAAGGGCCCCGACGCGTCGGTGTTCACGAACCTGCTCACGTGCCGCGACCTGACGACGTGCGCCGTGAACCAGTGCAAGTACGTGCTGATCACGGCCGAGGACGGTGGCATCGTGAACGACCCCGTGCTGCTGCGGGTGGCCGAGGACACGTGGTGGCTCGCCCTGGCCGACAGCGATGTCGGCCTCTACGCGCGCGGCGTCGCCGTGAACGCCGGCATGGACGTCGAGGTCTCCGAGCCCCCCGTCTACCCCGTCCAGGTCCAGGGCCCGCGGTCGAAGGACGTCATCGGTGCCCTGTTCGGCGACGAGATAGTCAACCTACGTTACTATTGGTGCGCGCATGCCGAGCTGGACGGGATCCCGGTCGTGGTCGGCCGGACGGGCTGGACGGGCGAGGTGGGGTTCGAGGTCTACCTGCAGGATCCGTCGCGCGGGGACGACCTGTGGGAGCGGATCATGGCGGCCGGGGAGCCCTTCGACATCCGGCCGATCGCCCCATGCGAGGCGCGCAGGATCGAGGCGGGGATCTTTAACTACAACTCGGACTTCACGATCGCGAACAACCCGTTCGAGGTCATGGGCCTCGAGCGCCTGGTCGAAGCCCAGGAGGCCGACTACCTCGGGAAGGCGGCGCTCGAGCGGATCCGCACTGAGGGCGTGTCGCGCAAGCTCGTCGGCGTCGAGGTCGGGGGCGAACCCCTGGGGTTCGAGATCACTCGGTTCTGGCCGGCCTTCCACGGCGACGACGAGGTCGGGTACGTGACCGATCTGATCCGGTCGCCGAGACTCGAGAAGAACATCGGGTACGTGTGGGTGCCGACCGGGCTCGCATCCCCCGGCACGGAGTTGGCGGTCGAGATGCCGGACGGCTCGCGGGCGCCGGCCCGCACGGCGGCGCTGCCGTTCCTGGACCCGAAGAAGGACATCCCGAAGGGGTAGGCTCCGGGACCACGATGGCGCTCGATCTGGCGGCGGCGTACCGGGAGACGCACGAGGACCTCGCGCAGCTGGTGCGCGGCCTCGCCGAAACGCAACTGGCGTCGATGGTTCCGTCGACCCCCGCGTGGTCGGTGCGCGACGTCGTGGCGCACCTCTCGGGACTGGCGCGTGACGTCACGCTCGGCGAGGCGCCGGAGGTGTTCGCCACGATGGTCGTGGATCGTTCGAAGCTGCCCCTCGCGGATCTGCACACCGAACGGCAGGTCGCGGAGCGACGCGCCGTGCCGCTCGAGGACGTCCTGGCCGAATGGGCCGGCTACGCCGAGGAGCTCGTCCCGATGCTGGCCGGCGAGCGGCCGCTGCCCCAGTCGGCGCCGTTCGTCGATCGCATGGTCGTGACCGACGCGGCGACACACGTGCAGGACGTGCGCAACGGGCTCGCGATGCCGGGCGAACGGGAGTCGGCCGGCGTCAGCGTGGCGTTCACGAGCTTCGCCGGCGGGCTCGCGATGCGCCTGATCGCCCTGGGGATGCCGGCGCTGCGGATCGTCTACGGCTCGAAGGAACGGGTGCTCGGCGAGGGCGCGCCGGCGGCGACCGTCGAGGCTGGGCGCTACGAGCTGTTCCGCGCGATGGGGGGGCGGCGCTCGCGGCACCAGATCCGCGCCTACCGGTGGACGGGCGATCCGGACCCCTACCTGCCGGTGTTCCCCGCGTACGTCGAACGCGTCGTGGACCTGGTGGAATAGACGCCATGTGCCGTTCGATCAAGACGCTCCGCCGGCCGGACGAGCCGGCGACCGAAGAGGAGGTCCGCGCCGCCGCGCTGCAGTTCGTCCGGAAGGTGAGCGGCTACCGCGTGCCGTCGAAGGCGAACACCGAAGCGTTCGACGCCGCGGTCGACGAGGTCGCCGAGGCGTCGAAGCGCCTCCTGGACGCGGTGAGCCCGCGCCGCTGACGCACCGCGACGCGGGCCCGACCGCGCTGGGCTCACTCGACCCGGAACGGCCCCTCGCCGATCGTCACGACGCCGCCGACGGCCGCGGCGGATCCGGCCCGGAACACCGGTCCGAGCAGGTCGAGCGCGTCCTGCGGATCCTCCGCCTCGACCGCGAGCGCCGCCCAGTGGTCGCCGCTCGGGCACCCGCAGTAGACGACCGTCCCCTCGAGGCGGCGCGGGAAGGGCCGCTCCAGCGCCTCGGCGTTGACGGCCTCGCACTCCTCCGGTGCGTGGCGGTTGTACAGCACGTACGTCGTCATGGTCGTCTCCCTCCCGCTCGTCGCCGAGCTCATCGCGATCCCGCCCGCTCCTCGGCGAGCGCGATCAGTCCAACGAACCCTTTCCGCATGTACTTCGCGGACGAGGCCAGCAGCCACCGCCCGATGACCGGCCACCCGACGACAGGGGGGAAGCCGTCGTACCGGGTGATGGTCGCCCGGTAGGTCACGCTGCACCCGCCGCCGTCTGCCGGGGCGATCGCGTACCGGTGCACCGTGGTGGCGGTCATCGGCCGCGATCCCGGCTAGCCGTGCCGGATGCCGTCGCTGACGAACTCGAACAGGCCGTCCGGCGTCGCCTCCGTCACGACGGATCGATCCTCCCAACGCGCAACCTTGCCGTCGCTCCCCGTCGTGCGGAACTCCGTCCCGACCTGCGCGGGCCCCGGCGGCGCGTCCATCGTCAGCAGGCGCGTGGTCTCGTTCTGCCGGCGCCCCGCCCACTCGAGGTGGCTCTGCAGGTCCGCGAGGAGCCCGTAGACGACCTCCGCGGGCGCACCGCACGGCCCCTCGAAGTTGGTCGGCGGCAGCGGCTTCGACCCGCCGCCCGCCGACGTCCGGACGCTCGCTTCCGTCCCGGTCCGACCCATCTCGTTCCCTCCTTCCGAACGCCGGCCGGTCGCTCCGGCCGCTCCGGACGAGGGTGCCAGGGAAGGTTCGCGGGAGGATCGGGAGGATCACCTATCCCGCGGCTGATTCCGCCGGCAGGTAGCGAACGGCGTACGCGGCCGCCTCGGCGCGGTTGCGCAGGCCCAGCTTCGACAGGATGTTGCCGACGTGGGTCGCGGCCGTCTTCGTGCTGATGTAGAGGCGCGCGGCGATCTCGGCGTTCGTCAGGCCCTCGCCGAGCAGGCGGAGGACCTCGACCTCCCGCTTGCTGAGCTGATCGATCGAGCCCTTCGGCCCGGTCCGCCCGCGCACCCCGAGCGCGCGGAGGAACCGCGCCGCCCCGTCCGCGTCGCGCGTGGCGCCGACGCGTTCGAACGTCGAGAGCGCGGCCTTCGCCTCCTCGACCGCACGCTCAGGGTCGGGGGCCGCGACCGCCCGGGCCAGTGCGATCCGCGCGCGCGCAGCGGCGTGCGGCATCTGCAGCTGGACGAACGCGTCGAGCGCTCGTTCGAGCGGCTCCGTCGTGGCCGGTTCGGACGCGGCCGCGCGAACGTTTCCCCTCAGCGAGGTTCGCCTCGGCTCGCAGCGCTCCAGGCCGGAGCGCTCCGCGACCCCCGCGAGCGTCCGCGCCGTCTCCGCGGCGCCGATGAGGTCTCCCCGCTCGATCTGGACGTCGGCGAGCTGGACCAGCAGCGGCACCGCCAACAGCGTGTCCCGCCCGATCTGGTTCAGGCGGCGGTGCAGGCGCGCGGCCGCCAGGGCGTGCTGGTCCCGCGCGAGGTGCAGCGCGACCATCGGCTGGACCGCTTCGGGAAGATCCTCGTAGCCCTCGAGGAGGTGTTCGGCCTCCTCCAGCCTCCCCTGCTGGACCCGCAGGCCCGCGAGGCGCGCCGCGGGGTGGACGCAGCGGGGCCGCTGCCCGGTGGTCTCGAGCGTCCTGAGGGTATCGACCAGCCAGCGTTCGACCTCCGCCCAGTCTCCGGCCGCGCCGGCGACCTCTGCGCAGCAGGTGCCGCAGAACGTGAAGAGCCGGGGATGTTGATGGTGCGCGAGGAACCCCATCACGAGCTGGGTCCAGGCATCGAACCGCGACATGTCCAGGACCAGCTCGCCGGCCTCGACCGCGGAGCAGTACAGGTCGCCGAGCGTCCGGAGGTCCCGCGGCTCCGGGGACGCCGCGGCCGCCATCGCTTCGTCGAGGTGGCGCATGCCCCGGTCGACGTCGCCCAGCCGGATCTCGGCCAGGGCCACCTTGCCGAGGGCGAACAGCTCGAGGTCGGGGTCCTTGTAGCGAGCTGCCACGGCGGCCGCCTGCTCGACCATCGGCAGTGCATCGGTCGGGTTCGGCACGTGCTCGGCCTTCGCCAGCAGGAGCCACCCCTCGGCCGAGGAGGGCTGCCCATCCCGGACCAGGCGCTCGGCGCGGGCGAGCCAGCCGTTGGCCGCGGCGTCGTTGCCGACCGCGTCGGCGAACTCGCGGGCGAGCAGCAGCGCGACCTGGGCCGCCGCAGGTACGTCGTCAGCCCTGCGGTGCTCGGCGTACGCGTGCTCCCAGGCGTCGATCGCGCCGGACGCGTCGCCGAGCCACCAGCGCGCCCGACCGAGGCCCTCGTAGGCGTCCGGCGTCGGTTCATCCGCGAGCTGCGCCTCGAAGGCCGCGGCGGCGGTCGTCCACGCGCCGGCCGCGAGAGCCGCAGGTCCGTCTGCGGCATCGTCGGGTGGACGCTGCTCGTCCTGCATGGTCCGCATCATGCGGGAGCCGGGGCCACGAATCCACCCTGCGGTCGCGCTCCGCGCGCCGGCTCAGGCCCCCGGCGCCGGGTTCAGGTGCCGGAGCTTGTCAGGGTTGCTGATCGCACGGACCGTCTGCACCTGTCCGTCGGCGATGTCGAGCCCGATCACCAGGACGGTCCGTCCCTCGGGGTCGAGGAACAGCGCGCCGGGCTGGCCGTTGACCTCCGCGGAGCGCCACGCGACGATCGGGACCCTCGCGCGGGCCCTGGCGCCCATCAGCACGCGGGTCACGCGTTCGCGCCCGAACACCGGCTTCGGGAAGGCGGCGGCCTTCCCGCCGCCGTCGCCGTACGCCACCACGTCGGCCGCGAGCAGGTCGATCAGTCCCTCCGTATCGCCGTCCGCCGCAGCAGCGAAGAACCGCCGCGCGATCTCGTCCCGCCGCTGTCGGGAGGCTTCGAACCGGGGCTTCCGTGCCTCGAGCTGCTTGCGCGCCCGGACCACGAGCTGGCGGCAGTTCGCTTCGGACTTGCCGACGATCGAAGCGATCTCGCCGTAGTCGTAGTCGAACACCTCACGCAGCAGGAACACCGCGCGTTCGACCGGCGTGAGGCTCTCCAGCAGGACGAGGAACGCCATCGACAGCGAATCCGCGGTCTCGGCGTGCCGTTCGACGTCGTCCTCGTCGTCGGTGACGAGCGGCTCGGGGAGCCACGGCCCGACGTAGGTCTCGCGCCGCACGCGCGCCGAACGGAGGTGGTCGATCGCGAGCCGCGTGATGACCGCGGAGAGATACGCCTTCGGCGACGCGATCTCCGTGGCGCCTTCCTGCGCGCCGAGGTGCACGCGGAGGAACGCCTCCTGGACGATGTCCTCCGCCTCGCTCGCGCTGCCGAGCATCCGGTAGGCGATGGAGAACATCAGTGGCCGGAACTCGTCGTAGAGGTCGCCGACGGCGCGTGCGGCTGTGGATCCGTCGTTCATCGTTGCCCGAAGACGAACCTGCAGGCCTCCGTGTGACATCTCGGGAGCCCGCGTGCTCGACGCCTTCCGGCGTCGGAGCGCCACGAGGTGCGCGAACCGTTCGTCGTCCTCAGGCGCTGCGTCGCGATGACCACGTGACCTTCGGGGTCACGCCCCGGGAAGGGCGTCGACGACCTCGTCGCCCTGGAGCGACGACTCGCGCCGACGGCCGAAGAGGAAGTACGCGATCGGCAGGATCCCGGCGGAGCTTACGATGCTGATCGCGGTGCCCCACGCCCACTTCGGTCCGCGGACCTGGCTCGCGGGGCGACGCTTCAGGTCGATGAGCGCCGCGATCTTGAGGAGGCCCTCGACGGCCGACATGACCATGATGGCCCGGCGCTTGCCTTCGGGGAGATCGTCCCATCGGCGCTTCATGACCATCGCTTCCTCCCGAGGAGAGAACCCGGAACGACGTCACCTTACGCCGGTCGGCTCCGGCCGACCCGGATGTCACACGACGCGGGCCTCCTTCGTCTCCGGATGCATGCGAGAGAAGGAGGACACGATGGAGCATCACGGCATCGAGGCGACCGGCCTCGAACGCGCCTTCGACGGAGCCATCAAGGCCGTGGACGACGTCTCGCTCGCCGTCGAACCCGGCGAGATCTACGGCTTCCTCGGGCCGAACGGCGCGGGGAAGTCCACGACCGTCCACGTCCTGACGACGCTCCTGCCGCCCACCGGCGGCCGGGCGACCGTCGGCGGCATGGACGTCGCGACCCGGGGCGCCGAGGTCCGCGCGATCATCGGGGCGGCGCTCCAGGAGGTCGCGCTCGACCCGCACCTGACCGGCAACGAGCACCTCCGGCTCCAGGCGAGCCTGCACGGCCTGCGACGCGACGAGGGCCTCGCACGCGCCGAGGAGCTGCTCGTGCGGGTGGGGCTCGTGGACGCCGGTCGGCGGAAGGTCTCGACGTACTCGGGCGGCATGAAGCGCAGGCTGGACCTGGCGCTGGCGCTCGTGCACAGGCCGAGCGTCCTGTTCCTGGACGAACCCACGACCGGCCTGGATCCCCAGAGCCGCGCGGCGCTGTGGGACGAGGTTCGCCATCTGGCGAAGGACGAAGGCGCCACGGTGTTCCTCACGACCCAGTACCTGGAGGAGGCGGACCTGCTCGCGGACCGGATCGGGATCATCCACCACGGGCGGATCGTGGCCGAAGGCACGCCGGATGCCCTGAAGGAGAGCATCGGTCGCAAGCGGATCGAGGTCGTCCCGACCGACCCCGAGGACCGTCCGATCGTGGAAGCCGTCCTGTCAGCGTTCGGCGAACCGGCGAGCGGGAGGCCGGACGCGGTCGCGGTCGCGATGTCGCTCCCGCCGGGATGGAACGCGGTCGAGGAGGTCGTCCGCGCGATCGACGGCGCTGGCGTGACGATCGCGGACCTGGGCGTGCACGCGCCGACGCTCGACGACGTGTTCCTGGAGAAGACGGGCCGAACCCTCGAGGGCGCGGCCGACGCCTCCGACGAGGAGGTGGCGGCATGAACGGCGTGAGCGGCTCCGGATCCCAGATCCTCGCGCTGGCGCGACGCTCGATGGTGCGCACGCTCCGTCAGCCCGGCGCGATCATCCCGGCGATAGTGTTCCCGCTGTTCTTCCTCGCCGTCGTGTCGGCCGGCGCGAAGTCGGCCGCGAAGCTCCCCGGCTTCCCGACCGACTCGTACTTGACGTTCTACCTGGCGGGGCCGTTCCTCCTGGGTGCGCTGCTCGCGGGCGCGAACGGCGGGACCGACTTGGCGAGCGACGTCGAGTCCGGTTTCCTGAACCGCCTGGCACTGACGCCGGTCCGGCGGGTCGGGGTGATCCTGGGGAACCTGTCGGGAACCCTGGTGCTGGGCGTCATCCAGCTGGCGGCGTTCTTCGCGGTGGGCGCGGCGTTGGGGGTCCGGCTCGAGAGCGGCCCGGGCGGGCTCGCGGTGGTCGTCGCCCTGGCCCTGCTGGTGTTCGTGGCGTTCGGCGCGCTCTGGGCGGTGATCGGGCTCGCGACCGGCTCGTCGGAAGCGGTCCAGGGCCTCTTCCCCCTCGGGTTCGTCGTGATCGGCTTCTCGTCGCTGTTCATCCCGCGCGCGCTGATCACGGTCACCTGGTTCCGTGATGTGGCGACGTGGAATCCGGCCTCGTACCTGATCGAGGGGCTGCGATCACTCGTGATCACGGGCTGGGACGCACGGGCGCTCGGCCTTGCGTTCGGACTCGCGGGGGCGCTGACGGTCCTGGGCCTGGTCGGCGCGTCGGCGGCCCTCGGGAGGAGGTTGGCGCGATGAACGAACCACGCTCGCACGTCGGCAAGTACGCGAGGGGCGCGTACGGCGTCGCCGCTCGGACGCTCCGGACGACGTTCCGCAACCCGGCGCTCCTGATGCCGCCGCTGATCGCGCCGCTGATCTTCTTCGCCGTGATCGGTGCCGGACTGGGAGCGCTCGGGAGCGCGCCGGGGTTCGACTTCCCCGGCGGATACACGTCGTTCAGCTTCGTGTTCATCCTGCTGAACGCCGCGAGCTTCGCCGCGATCTTCGCGGGCATGGCGCTCGCGCAGGACCTGGAGACCGGGTTCTCGCGGAGGCTGATGCTCGCGGCGGGCAGGCGGAGCGCGCTGATCCTCGGGTACGGGATCACCGCCGTGGTCCGCGTGGCGCTCGGCATCGCCACGGTGTTCGTCGTGGGCACCGCCGTGGGTGTGCGCCCGCACGGTTCGGCGTGGAACGTCGTCTGGCTCGTCGTGATCGCGATGGGGTTCGGCGTGGCCGTGGCGCTCTGGGCGATCGGCATGGCGCTCCGCGTGCGCTCGGTCCAGGGCGCCCCGGCGATGCAGGTCCCGGTCCTGATGGCGCTGTTCTTCGCGCCGACGTTCGCACCGCTCGCACTGCTGGCCGGCTGGCTGCATGGGGCGGCGACGTGGAACCCGGTCTCGTACCTGTTCGAATCTGGCCGAGGGTTCCTGGCGGGCAGGCCCACGGACGTCGGGCTCGCGCTGTCCGCGATCGTCGGCATGGTGGCCTTGCTGGCGATCTGGACCGCGACGGGGCTGCGTCGGGCGGAGCGAACGGTGTGACGACGCGCGACGGTCCGCGGCGGGGCGCTCCCCGGACGCGCGCCGGCCGCGGAGACGGCCTCAGATGCCGAGGATCCGACGCTTCTTCGCGACGAACTCCTCGTCGCTCAGGTGGCCCTCGTCGTGGAGGCGCGTGATCTCGCGGAGCTGCGCGGTGACCTTCTCGTCCTCGTCGGTGACCGGGGGAGCCTGGACGGGCGCGAACTGGCTCGCGGACCACTCGACCTCGAGGCGCGAGATCCTGCGCGCCGTCCGTCGCGCGGTTCTCCGGCTGACCCCACCGAACATCGACACGTAGCCTCCTGACGTCCCGGCGCCGACCCGTCCGAGCGGGTGGCGTCGTACCGGGAGATTCGGCCTCACGCCCGAAAGTCTTGAGCGGGCCGTCGTCAGGCCGCGTCGACCCGCGGGCGGTGGCGCTCGACGATCGCCTCGACGTCGTGGTCCGGCGGGAGCGTGCCGAACGTCCGACCGCCCTCACCGGCCAGTCGCGAGGCCACGAAGGCCTCGGCGACGGGCGTCGGGGCATGCCTGAGCACGAGCGATCCCTGGAGCGCGAGCGCCAGGCGCTCGACCACGCGACGCCCTCCCGCCTGCGCGCGATCGGTGGATGCTTCGTCGAGCCCGGCCATCTCGGTGCGGGTCGCGTCCACCCACGCGTCGAACCGCGGGTCCGAACCGCGCGCCAGCCCGATCTCACCGAGGAGGACGTCGACGCCAGCCTGCTCCTTCGCCATCGCGCGGAGCACGTCGAGCGCGATCACGCTCCCGCTGCCCTCCCAGATCGAGTTCAGCGGCGAATCTCGCAGCAGTCGGGGCATCGGCGAGTCCTCCACGTAGCCGTTCCCGCCGAGGACCTCCAACGCCTCCGCGGCGACGGGCGTCGCGCGCTTGCAGATCCAGTACTTGAAGACCGGCGTCGCGATCCGCTGGAAGGCCGCCGCTCGCGCGTCTCCGGCGGCCGCTTCGTCGAAGGCCCTGGCGAGCCGCATCGCCGCGAGCGTCGCGGCTTCGGACTCCACGCAGAGGTCGGCCAGCACGTTCGCCATCAGCGGCTGTTCGACCAACGGCCTCCCGAACGCCCACCGGAAGGCGGCATGGTGCGTCGCCTCGGCGACGGCCCGGCGCATGTTGGCAGCGGACCCGAGGACGCAGTCGAGCCGCGTGTGGTTCACCATCTCGATGATCGTCGGGACGCCGCGGCCCTCCTCGCCGACCCGCCGGGCGATCGCCGCGTCGAACTCGACCTCGCCGGAGGCGAGCGAGCGCGTCCCGAGCTTGTCCTTCAGGCGAACGATCCGGAAGCCGGCGTTCCGAGAGCCGTCGGGCAGGCGGCGCGGCAGCAGGAAGCACGTGAGCCCGCCGGGCGCCTGCGCGAGCACGAGGAACGCGTCCGAGACGGGGTGCGAACAGAACCACTTGTGGCCGGTCAGCTCGTACGTACCGTCCGCCGAGCCGACCGGGTCCGCGACGGTCGTGTTCGCCCGGACGTCCGAACCGCCCTGTTTCTCCGTCATCGCCATCCCACAGAGGGCGGAGGTCGACGGATCGGTGTCGAGCAGGCGCGGCTCCCACTCCGCGGCGAGCGCGGGTTCGTGCCGGAGCGCCGGGATCGACGCGAACGTCATCGACAGCGGGCAGCCGACGCCGGCTTCGGCCTGCGAGAGCAGGTACAGCATCGCGGCGCGGACCACGTGCGCGCCCGCTCCGGGCGAGCGCCACGGCAGCGACGCAACGCCTTCGGAGATGCCCAGTCCGAGCAGCGACGCCCACGCCGGATGGAACTCGACGTCGTCGACCCGGACGCCGTACCGATCGTGGGTCCTGAGCACGGGCGGGTTCCGGTCGGCTTGCGGTCCCCAATCCGTGAGCGGCTCGCCACCGATGGTGAGGCCGAACGCCCCCAGCCGCTCCATGCCCCAGGCACCGCCCTCGCGCTCGACGGCCTCGCGGAGCGGCGCGTCCTGCGTGAAGAGGTCGTATCGAACCAGCGGGGGCGGCTGGTTCGAAACCTCGTGGGTCTCGCGGCGCCGGTCGAGGAGGGACATCGAACGCCGAGGGTACCCCGGTCGCCGCGGGTCCGTCAGGCGCTCAGAAGTACGTCGGAGACCACGGCGGGGGGTCAGCGGCGAACATCCGCCCGGCCAGGCCCAGCGAGCCAGGGCGCTCCTCGAGCACCCGTCCGGCCGCCGCGAGGGTGCGGACGCTGGATCCGCCGAGGTACGCGGCGGCGAGGTCGGACGCGCCGAGGAGCAGGTCAGGGGCTGCGGTCGTGGGCGTGCACGACGCACCGTCCGGACCCACGTCCAGTTCGTACCTACCCTCGTTCCACCCGCAGAACCCGTCGCGGACGCCAAGCACGAGCGTCCCCTCCGCGCCGTAGACGCGGCCGCCCAGCGCCGCCGGTACGTCGACGATCCGGACATACATGCCGTCGGTCACGCGGAACCGGAGGCGGCGCGGCTCCGGGACCATGTGTATCAGCGGTTCGTCCACGGGCCGGGACCACGCCTCGACCGTCCGGATCAGGTCGATGCCGAACGCGAACCGCCACAGCGCGGCGTACGCCTCCGGGGTCTCGGCGAGCAGGTCGCGGACCATCACGGTTCCGCCCGGGATCCCGTCCGGCCATTCCGACTTCACCCGGTAGGTCAGGTACCCGTCCACACGACCCGACGTCTCGTGCAGCACGTAGAAGAGCGCGCTCGCGCCCCGGCGCCACCGCTCGGGGTCGGCGTACTCGACCTCCCAGAACGCGTCGCTCACCGAGACCGCGCCGGCGCGGTGCGGGCGCATGCGTTCGTAGGCCGCCGGGATCTCGCCGAGGGCTTCGTCGTGCTCGACGATCCGGACGGAGCCCGGATCGTCCGACGTCGCGATCGGTCCGGTCCGGTCGCGATCTGCCTCGAACCTCCCGCCCAGCGTCGCCAGTCCGTAGCCGAACCGACCGTAGATCGCGCCCTCGGAGGCGAACAGCCCGGCCAGCGGCTCGCCGCGGTCCCGCACGTCCTCGAGCTGGCGTCGCATCATCGAGGTCAGGATCCCGCGCCGCCGGTGCGACGGGATGACGCCGACGTTCGTGACCCCGGCCATCGCCAGTGCACCGCCCGGCGTCGTGACCGTCATGGTCAGCGCCGCGGCCGTGCCGACGATCCGCGACCCGTCGAACGCCGCGAGGCTCCGGTCGAATTCGAACACCTTCCGCCAGCGTTCGGTCTCCTCCGGCTCGTGGTGGTGGCTGAACGCCACCTCGTCCGCGGAGACGAACGCGACGAACTCGTCGGGCTCGATCGGCCTGATCGCGATGTCCATGGGTGCGCCCCGTGTCCGTTCGGTCCGGATAGGGGACGACACGTCCCCGGGGCGGGACTGTAGCAGGGGACCTCGACGCTATCGCCCGGGCCCTCCGACCAGGTACCATGACCCTATATGGCAAACCCCGAGACGGCCGACGACCAGAGTTCCAGCCGGTACCTGTGGAAAGGCCGGAGCGGGCCGTTCTCCCTCCTCCTGGGTCCGAGGACCTTCGCGCCCACGCGGACGAGCATGGAGCTGGCCGAGGAGCTGCGCGTCGAACCCGGCGACACGGTGATCGATGTCGGCTGCGGGTCGGGCGTCCTCGCGATCGTCGCGGCGAAGCTCGGCGCGAAGCGCGTCTACGGGACCGAGGTGAACGAGGAGGCCGTCGTGTTCGCCAGGCGGAACGCCGAAGCCCTCGGCGTCGCCGACCGGGTCGAGATCCGGCACGGGAGCCTCTACGAGCCGCTGGACGACCTCCAGGCCGACGTCGTGATCGGCGACGTCGCGGGGATCCCCGACGACCTGGCCGCCGAGACCGGCTGGTATCCCGGAGGCCACACGGGCGGGCCGACGGGCGCCGAGGTGCCGGTCGCGATGCTCGAGGCGACCGGTACGCACCTGCGGCCCGGCGGGCGGCTCTACCTGCCGACCGGATCGATCCAGGACGAGGGAGCGGTCCTTCGGGCCGCACGTTCGATCTTCGGGGAGAGCCGGATGCGCCAGCTGCGCGAACGCCTGTTCCCGCTTCCGACGAAGGTCTCGGACTCGCAGGTGATCCGCAAGCTGATGGAATCGGGCGTCGTCAGCCTGATCCGCAAGGGCAGCCGGCTGCTCTGGGCGCTCCGGGTCTGGGAGTGCGAAGCTCCTCCGGCCGCGAAGCCCTAGCGGGCGTGCCCACGCCTCCAGCCCCGCACGCCGTCTCGCCGCTGGGATGAACGCTGTGCCCGCGACCCGTCGGCGGATGCTCGTCGAAGAGGTCCTGATCGTCCTGTCGCTCTCGCTCCTGCAGAGCGCCGTCTATTCGTTCATCAGCCTGATCACCGCCCCCGTCGCGGGGGTGGTCGTCGCATCGGCGAACCAGGACACGCAGCTCAGCCTGCAGCTCTTGGCCTTGATCTTCGGGCTCGCGCCGGTAGCACTGGTGCTGTACCTGATCCGAGCCGACGGCGAGCCCATGAGCCGGTTCGGCCTGGTCGCGACCCGCGGGATCGGGCCGGACGTCGCGCTGGGCGCCGTCCTCGCGCTCGTCGTGTCGATCGTCGGACTGGGCGTGTACTTCGGATCGGTCGCGCTGCACCTGAACCGGTTCGTCGTGCCGGTCCCGCCGCTCGGGTACTGGTGGACGATCCCGATGCTGGTCCTGACCGCGATCGAGGCCGGCCTGCTCGAGGAGGTCATCGTGGTCGCGTACCTGATCACGCGGCTGGAGCAGATCGGGTGGCCGACGGCCGCCGCCGTGGCCTCGAGCGCCCTGTTACGAGCCTCGTACCACCTCTACCAGGGGTGGGGCGGCTTCGCCGGGAACCTGCTCCTCGGGGTGTTCTTCGGGATCGTGTTCGTCCGGACCCGTCGGGTCTGGCCATTGGTGATCGCGCACGCGATGATCGACACGCTCGCCGGCCTGGGATACATCGTCTTCCACAACCATCTTCCGGGCCTGTAGCTCAGTCCGTCGCGACGACCTGGCCGCTGGAGGGGTCGATCGCGACCGGGATCGAGGCGAGCGGCGTCGGAGCGGGCCCGCCGATCACCCTGGCGCCGTGGCTCGGGTCGAACTCCGCGCCGTGACACGGGCAGAAGAGCACCCCCGAGCCGTTGTCGAAGTCGACCAGGCACCCGGCATGCGTGCAGACGCGGCTGTAGGCGGCGACGCGGTGCTGCGACAGACGGCACAGGACCGCCGGCCCCTGGGCCGCGTCGTCGAACGGGACCGCGCCGCCGACGGGGATGCTGTCGAGGCTCGCGATGGGCGCCCCGCCGGGTGCCGGAGGCTCGGTGGTGCCGGCGCGGTTCCCAGACCCGTTCCCCGAGCCGTCGCCGACCTTGTGCGAACGCTTGGGACTCGGCCGCGTCGCTCCGGCGGTCGGTGAGATCGCCGCGGCCGCCTGGGACGGGCCCCCGGAGAGCAGCGATCCCGCGATCCCGAGCGCGAACGCGCCCGCGCCGATGATGGCGCCGCGGAGGAACCGCCGGCGGCTCAGATCCTGTGCGGCGAGAGCGCGTTCCCGCCGGCTCACCGGACCCGCGGCGAGCGCCCGTGCGCGCTCGGCTTCGATCAGGCCCGCGAGGAGGGCGGCCCACGCGACCGCGTAGATCGAGTCCGAACCGAGGAAGTACGGGTGGACGTGCCACGTCGCCGAGAGGAACAGGATCAGGCTGATCCCGAGGCCGACGGCCGCCCACGCGATCGAGGCGATCCCGAGCAGCGTGCCGAGCCCGACCGCGATCTCCACCAGGGCGATCCCGATGCCCGTCAGGATCGGGGCGTGCGCGAACACGCTCAGGACCGGCCCGATCGGGCTCCCCTGCGCGAACGCCCGGAGTTGGTCGCCAACGAAGTCGGGCGTGCCCGCGTGCAGGAAGTTGTGGTCGAGGAACTTCTGCGTGCCCGCGTAGACGAACGTCACGCCGAGGAACGCCCGCAAGATGCGCACGGGCCACGATTGGCGCTCCCAGCTCGCCGCGAGGCTCGGCGCAGCCCCGGGGATCGGGGAGCCCTGGGCGGTTCGACGGGGCGCGTTCGTGACGGGCATGGGTGACGAGTATGGGTTCCGCATGTTCGCGGCCGATGTGCAGGAGGTTCGGATCCGGTTTGAAACCGTGGTCATGGCCACGAGCGTGGCGGGAGGATGTATCCGTGCATGTGCTGTTGGTCGAGGACGAGCGTCGCTTCGCGAGGCTCCTCGCGCGACGGCTCGACGATGTCGGGTTCCGCACGACGGTCGCCTTCGACGGCCTCCAGGGCCTCGAGCGCGCCGGATCGGATGGCGCGGATCTGGCGATCGTCGACGTGATGCTCCCCGGCATGGACGGCGTGACGCTCACCCGGACGCTGCGCGAACGCGGTTCGGACCTCCCGATCCTGATGCTGACGGCGCGCGATACGGTCGACGATCGCGTGATCGGCCTGCAGGCCGGGGCAGACGACTACCTGATCAAGCCGTTCGCGTTCGCCGAGCTGCTCGCCAGGATCGAAGCCCTCACGCGCAGGACGGGCAGGACGAGCCGGCTGGGGTACGGGCCGGTCGAGATGGACGTCGGGGCGCACCGCGTTCGGGTCGACGGCGTCGGGGTCGACCTCACGCCCAAGGAGTTCGACCTGCTGGAGTGCCTGCTGCGAGGCGTCGGGCGGGTGCTCACGCGCGTCGAGATCAAGGAGTACGTCTGGGACTTCACGTTCGACGCGCCGACCAAGGTGGTCGACCTGTACGTGCATTACCTGCGCAAGAAGCTCGCGGACGCCGGGGCGCCCGACGTGATCGAGACGGTTCGCGGGGTCGGCTACGCGATCGGCCGCTGATCCGGTGCCGCGCCGCCGCGGCGGTCCCGGCGGCCGGGGAGCGTACCGGGCCGAGGGGCCGATGCGAGACCCTCGCCGCGACCCTCGGACGCCGGTCTTCCGAGCGTTCCGGATCCGCATGGCGTTCTCGCACGGCGCGGTGCTCGCGGCGATCATCGTCGTCCTCGGCGGCATCGGCTACCTGCTCCTCGAGGGGAACCTCAACCGCCAGGCCGTCGACGGGCTGACCGCGGCCGCGGCGCAGCAGGTCGACCGCATCGAGGAGGCCGGGCGCCCCGTCGCCGCGCCGGACAGCGATCTCCCGTCCTCGTCGGCGACGAAGGTCGCGGTGTTCCGCGCCGACGGCTCGATCGTCGGTGAGGCGAACGACGTGCCGACGTGGCTCCGGCCCGGCGCGGCCCCGGTGGTGGAAACGCGGGTCCGCGGGGAGGAGGTTCGCCTGGTCACGCGCCGGGCCGAGCTTGCCGCGGGGGAGACCGCGTTCGTCGTGGCGGGCCGGTCGCTCGAACCGGAGGATCAGCTGCTGGATCGCGTTCGGCTGTTGCTGCTCGCCGGCGGCGTCGTCGCCGTGGCCGCGAGCATGGTGGCCGGATGGTTCCTGGCCGGGCGCGCGCTCCGCCCGGTCCGTCGCGCGTACGAGGCACAGGCGAACTTCGCGGCCGACGCCTCGCACGAGCTGCGGACGCCGCTCGCGTTCGTCCGGTCGGGCGTCGAGGTGATGGCCGAACGGGACCCGGAGCTCGGGGCCGACGTGCTCTCCGAGGTCGACTACCTGACCGCGCTGACCGAGCGGCTCCTGACGCTCGCGAGGGCCGACGCCGCGACGATCGCGCTGCCGGCCGCGCCGCTGGAGCTCGCCCCGCTGTGCCGGCGTTCGATCGAACGCGCCGTGCGCGTCAACGGCGTCCGCGTCGACCTCGTGACCGACGCGGGAGACGGGCCCGTCGCGGCGCTCGCGGACGCCGTCACGGTCGAGGCCGTCCTGGATGCGGTGCTCGAGAACGTCGCGCGGCACGGCGGAGGAGAGGCGGAGCTGTTCGTCCGCCGGGTCGACGAGCACGCACGAGTCCTCGTGACCGACCATGGCCCGGGGCTGTCGCCGGACCAGCGGGACGCGGCGTTCGACCGGTTCTTCCGCGCCGAACCGAGCCGAGCGCGGGAGCTCGGGGGCTCCGGGCTGGGGCTTGCCGTCGCCCGCGAGCTGGTGGTCGCGCAGCGCGGCCGCATGTGGCTCGAGGCCACGCCCGGCGGCGGCGTGACGGCGGTCGTCGAGCTTCCCGCCGCCGTCGTCCGATCCGGCGGACCCGGAGCGCCCGACCGGCTGGGCGGACCGGACGGGCCTCACGGCATGAGGGACTAGCAACCGTACGGCGAGTCAAATCCGCTGGTGTAGGCGTGGAGACAAGACCCCCTTCCCGAGGGGACCTCTGCAGGCCAGCAGGCTCAGCGGTGAAGGCGGTTCCTCAGGGGCGACTCGCTGACATACGCGGACTCACCGGCTCGCGGTGGCCCAGGCAACCACGTGCGCGCTCCCGGACGAGGAGGGGCCGGGCGTCATGCTAGCTGCGGAGTCCCACGAAGGCCCCCATAGCTCTATCGACGTCGATCCCGACCCCTCCGCCTCCGCCGGCTTTCCTCTCGCCGGCCGTCGATGGCAGGCTTGTCCGCGGCGGACGGGTGACGTCGAGGGTGGTCGAGCTTCGCTCGGCCATGACGCGCCCGCCCGCCTCACCTCATCACCTCCAGCGGTCGGGATCGAAGGCCACCTGGTGGCGCACCATGGCGAACGCGACGCGGTTGGCCCGGTGCCCGAGGGCACACGCGACGACGCCCGGACGCTTGCCCCTCGCCTCGAGTTCTCTCGCGTACCGGGCGAAGTCGGGGTGACCCTGGCGCAGGGCCATCCCCAGCTCCAGGATCGCCTCGCGGAGCTCCACCTTGCCCTCCCGGGAGATGCGGGTCCCGGCGCGACGCCTGCCCGCCGACTCATAGAGCCTGGGCACGAGCCCGGAGAGCCGGTAGACCTGCCCGGCGTTGGTGAACCTGTTCGGGTCACCGAGCGCCGCCCCGTAGGATGAGGCCCTGACCACCGCCACCCGCGGCATCGTGGTGAGCACCGCGGCCGGGGTGTGCGGCAGGATCTCCGCCAGCGCCTGCTCCGCGGAGGCGATCTCCCGATCGAGGTAGGCGAGCAGCGCCACGTCGGAGGTCAGCACCCCAGCGTGAACGGCTGCGATGGCCTCTGGCAGGGCGAACGCGCGCCTGGCGGCCTCCACGATCTGTGAGGCCTTGGCCCGACGCAGGACCACCCCACGGTGGCCGCAGAACTCCCGGAGGCGCTCCGGGCCGAGCCGGCGCACGCGGGAGGGATCCATCCCCTCGGCGAGCAGCAGCCGTCCCACCCTGGTGTCCAAGATGTCTTCGAAGCACCCCGACAGCCCGGGGAACACCAGATCCAGCCCCTTGTGGACGTGGTTCTTCACCGCGGTGCGGGCCTTCACCTTGCGCCGGCGGTGCGCGCAGAGCGCGGCCTGGGTCGCCATCGCCTCGTCGAGGTGCCCCACGGGGCGGCCCTTGCCCCGGATCAGCAGCTCCGCCATCGCTCCGAGGTCGCGGGCGTCGGACTTGAGCGAGCGAAGGAGGTCCTGAGCACGGCTCTCCTTGACCTGGGCCGGGTTGAGCACCGAGACATCGAACGCCAGATCGACGAGCCTCGCCAGCAGGCTCTGGTGATAGTGCCCGGCCGACTCCAAGCCGACCCTGACCAAGGTCGACCCCCGCTCGGCCTCGGCGGCGGCGACCGTGCGCACGAACAGCTCGAGGCCTCGCTCGTCGAGGGCGAAGGTGAACGGCGCGACGACCAGCTCGCCGTAGAAGTCGCACACGAGCGCCGCGGCGCTCCGCTTGCCGACGTCGATCGGCACCGCCAAGAGCCGTTCTCGGTCGACCCCCCGGATCCGCTCGACGAACGCTTGCTGCAGGCTTCCTCCGATGTAGCCCATGATCACCTCCCGCGTAGAGGGCTCACCGGCTCCTTCATGCCAGAGCCACGGCCTCAGGTGGTGGAGCTACAGGAGGTGTATCAGCCCTTCATGGCCATGTGCGGGTAGGATCCGCCACCGAAACGGCCCACGGAGGGAAGATGGCCGTTCCCGCGGCGCTGCCCGGGGGGATCCCGGGGCAGCGTGCCCACGGCCGAGGTCGTCCACGCCAAGCGTGCGCTCGTGGTGGACGCGCTCGTCTCCATCAGGAACCCTGCCGGACCACCCGAGGATGCTCGTGATGACCCTTCCCCTGATCACGGCGACCGCTGGAGGCGCGTCGGGTCGGCCTGAGCGCCATGCGGCATCTGACGGCTCCCGGCAACGACGGAGGGCCGGCCCCTGGACCGGCCCTCCGTCGTTCGCCGCTGCGTGCGCGACCTTGCTACGGATACGTCAGGACGCAGTGCGAGCCGTTGTTCGACCATTCCTGCTGCACCAGGTAGAGGTGGCCGTTGAACGTGACGTTCGAGCCGTCGGCTTTGATCGTGCCGAATTGCCACGCGCACTGGTCGGAGCCCTCGTAGCCGTTCGAGCTGTTCCACCAGGCGTTGAGCAACGGATCGTTCGTCGCTTCTCGCTGTTCATGGCTCATGACGTTGATCGTGGCATCGGCGTCCCAATCGTTGTTGGGCGACTTACCACCGTTGCTGCAGGCGTTGAGGTTCGTGCCCGCGTACGGCTGGTTCGCGTAGATCACCTTGCCGAGGCCGGCGGCCTTGAACTCCCCATGGTAGGCACAGTAGGCCGTGAACGCACAGTCCTGGGGTCCGGAGGCGAAGCACGAGCCCTCGCCGTAGGAGGTGAAGACGAAGAACTGATGCTGCATGCCGCCCTTCCAGCCGTTCGCGTTCATCGCCTTCTTGACCTCTGCCTGGATCTGGTTGTCGGTCAGGCAGTTGCCGGGCGTCGCGCTGTCGTTGCAACCCGAGGCCGGGAAGGCCGACGTGTCCGTCCACGTGCCCCCGAGCGACGCGTTCGCCTTGATGTACTGCGTCTTGCCCTTCTTGATCTGGTAGTACTGCGTAGCAACCTTGTTGAGCCCGGTTCCGCCGAAGTCGCCGAAGAAGCGCTCGATCAGCGAGTGGTAGGTCGCGCTCACGTGGCTCGGGTTGCCGTTCTGCAGGGTCGGAGGCTGCCAGTAGATGGCGTACGCGACGTTCTTCTTCTTCATCACGGGTCCGCCGTGGTAATCGAGGTTCGACCCGAAGGCCGGCGCTGCGGAACCCTTGACGCGAACGACCCCGCCGATGTGCGAACTGCCGTGCGGGCGAGCCGACGGGGCGGCCCCGGCGCTCGTCCCCGCGATGAGCGCGAGGCTCAGCGCGACCGTGGTGAGGGATGCGAGAGCGAGAGCCTTGCGTCCCGAGCTGCGGGTTGACTTGGACAAGATGTCCCCTTCCGATCGGGCGAGCCCCCTCTGGGCACGCACAGACGCGGACCCCTCCGGGCCCGGCAACTCGTACAGATGCGCGCCACAGCTCGGACCGCTGCACGCGCGGAGCATCTCATCGTTGTCGCCCGCGCGACCCTGGTGGATGCTAGGACGATGTCCGAGGTCGTCCGCGAGGATGTGCGGCTCACGAGCTTCAGCCATGGCGCGGGCTGCGCGTGCAAGTTGGCCCCCGGGGACCTTGCCGAGGTCCTGCGGCTCATGGCCCCGACGGTCTACCCGTCCGAGGTCCTGGTGTCGCCGGCGACGGGCGACGACGCGGCGGTGGTATCGATCCCCGGCGTCCCCGGCATCGCGCTCGTCCAGACGGTCGACTTCTTCACCCCGATCGTCGACCACCCGTTCGACTGGGGGCGGATCGCCGCGACGAACGCGCTCTCCGACGTCTACGCGATGGGCGGGCGGCCGCTCACCGCCCTCAACATCGTCGCGTGGCCGGTGCAGGAGCTTCCCTTGGACCTGCTGGCGCGGGTGCTGGACGGTGGCGCGACGGTCGCGACGGCCGCCGGCGCCACGGTGGTCGGCGGGCACTCGATCCACGACCCCGAGCCGAAGTACGGCATGGCGGTGACGGGGCTGGTGGATCCGGACCGGATCGTGCGCAACTCCGCCATGCGGCCCGGCGATCGGCTCTTCCTCACGAAGCCGCTGGGCCTGGGGATCATCTCGACGGCGATCAAGTCCGGTCGCGCGACCGCCGAGCTGGCGCGGCGCGCGGTGGACGTGATGACCACGCTCAACGCGGCCGCGTCCGAGGCGATGGTCGAGGCCGGGATCCGCGCGGCCACCGACGTCACGGGCTTCGGCCTGCTCGGTCACCTGCACATCGCCCTGGCGGCCTCGGGCGCCTCGGCGCGCCTGGACGCGGGCGCGGTCCCGTTCATCGCCGGCGCGGTCGACCTGGGGCGCGCGGGTTCGATCCCGGGCGGCACCCGCTCGAACCTGCGGTTCGTCGCGCCGCACGTGTCGTGGACCGACCTGCCCGAGGTCGAACGCCTGCTGCTGGCCGACGCGCAGACCTCCGGCGGGATGCTGATCGCGGCGGGCGACGCGCAGGCCGCGCGGCTCGCGGAGGCGCTCGCAGCCCGGGACGTCCCCGCGGCCGAGATCGGCATCGTCGAGGGCGGCCCGCCGGGATCGATCTCCGTCACGGGCCGCATCGCCGGCGCCGATCGGGGCCTGGCTGCGCCGCGCGAGGAATAGCCCGACCCTCGCGGCGCGTTCCCGCCGCTAGAGGTCGTGGAGGTCGGCCGGCCGCGCCGGGTCGCGTCCCCGGCCGCTATCCCGATACAGTCGATAGGATTCGCCTTCCGGAGATGATCGAGATCACGAACGCCGTCAGGGACCAGATGGTGGAGCACGCCCTCGGCGAGTTCCCCAACGAGGCCTGCGGCCTGCTGGCCGGCTCGTTCGCCGAGCCGGCCGCGTCGAACGGGATCCCGGCGGCGGTCGCGTCGCGGTTCCACCCGATGACGAACGCCGACGCGAGCCCCGTGACGTATCGGCTGGACCCGAAGGAGCAGTTGCAGGTGTTCACCCGGATCGAGGACGCGGGCGGCGAGGTCGTGGCGATCGTGCACTCGCACACGCATTCCGAGGCATATCCGTCCGAGACCGACCGCAACCAGGCGTTCTACCCGGAGGCCCACTACCTCCTGGTGTCCCTGTCCGATCGCGCGAACCCCGTCGTGCGCGGGTTCAGCATCAGGGACGGGGCGGTCGAAGAACAGGAAGTGAGGATCGTATGAGCTCGAATGGCTTCCCCGCGTTCAACGAGGACCAGGTCCTGCGCTATTCGCGCCACATCATCCTGCCGAACATCGGCGGGGCCGGGCAGCGGAAGCTCCTGGACGCGAAGGTCCTGTGCGTGGGCGCGGGCGGACTCGGCTCGCCGATCGCGATGTACTTGGCCGCGGCCGGGGTCGGGACGCTCGGGATCCTCGACTTCGACCGCGTCGACACGACGAACCTCCAGCGACAGATCCTGCACGACGACGCGGACGTGGGCCGGCCGAAGGTCGAGTCCGCGGTCGAACGGCTCCGCGGCATCAACCCGACGATCGACGTGATCCCGCACGACACGATGCTGACCAGCGCGAACGCGTTCGAGATCATGGAGCCCTACGACGTCGTGATCGACGGGACCGACAACTTCCCCGTCCGCTACCTGGTCAACGACGCGTGCCAGATGCTCGGCAAGCCCCTGGTCTACGGTTCGATCTACCAGTTCGAGGGCCAGGCGTCGGTGTTCCTGCCCGGCCCCGAGACGCCGTGTTACCGGTGCCTCTTCCCCCAGCCGCCGCCGCCGGGGGCCGTGCCTTCATGCAGCGAGGCCGGCGTGTTCGGCGTGCTGCCGGGCGTCGTGGGCTCGATCCAGGCGGTCGAGGCGATCAAGCTGATCACCGGCGTCGGCGACCCGCTCGTGGGCCGCCTGCTGCTGTTCGACGCGCTCGACATGGAGTTCACCACCGTGAAGCTCCGCTGGGACCCCGGATGCCCGGTCTGCGGGAAGCACCCGAGCGTGACCGAGCTGATCGACTACGACCTGTTCTGCGGCCTGCCGTCGGCGAGCGCGAACGGCGCCGGCGCGGCCGTGTCCGCGACCCTGGAGGCGTGACGACGACGATGCCCGTGCGAGTGAAGGTTCCGACGATGATGCGCGGCCGTGTGGGCGGCGAGGCCGTCCTCGAGGGCGACGGCGAGACGCTCCGTGAGGTGCTCGAGGGCCTCGAGGCCCGGTACCCGGGGTTCACGAGCACGATCGTGACGGACTCCGGTGGGCTGCACCGGTTCGTGAACCTGTACGTGAACGATGAGGACGTGCGCTACCTCGGTTCGCTCGAGACGAAGCTCACGGACGGCGACACGATCGCGATCCTGCCCGCCGTCGCCGGGGGCTGAAGCCCGCCCGGCACCGCCCTCGGGTCACCGATCCACGTGCACGGCCGGCGGCAGCGACGCCCGGACGAGGCCCCGACGACGAAGGATCCGGACGATGAACACCGGCACGGCGGCGGTCGCGATGAACAGGGTCCACCCGGTGGCCTGGCTCAGGTAGTACGGATGGTCCCCCAGGGCCTCCGCGCCGGCGATCAGGATCAGCGGCGCACACAGCGCGTAGAAGCCCGCGACGAGCCACAGGAGCGTCCGGGCCGGTCCCGTCGGCGCCTCTGCGCGGCGCGCGAACCGCACGAGCACGATCGCGGCCGCGACGTCCGCCGCGACGAAGATCGCGTCGACGGCGATCTGCTGACGGACGTGCCCGACGTTGAATCGCCAGGCGAACGAGACCCCGCCGCCGCGCATCGCCAGATCGCGTGCGACCTCCGACGCGACCGCGAACCAGTTGGTCAGGATCACGGCGATCGCGGCCATCTGGAGCGCGAAGGCGGCCAGCACCGCCGTGACGTCCAGCCCGAGCCGACCGAAGGCCGGTCGCGCCTCGGCCGTCGTCGCCATCACAGCCCGCGCGCGCGAACGTATCCGAGCAGGTCGTCGTACTCCCCGGAGGCGTTCGCGAACCCCGCGTAGTTCTTCGCGATCTCGAACCAGGGTCGCGTCGAGGGCTGGAGCGCTGAGAACGCCGCGACCAGATCCTCCTGGTGGACCGCGCGCGTGTCGCCGCTTTCGATCGCGTCGTTGAGGGCTCGCTCCACGGCCGACTCACAGAGCTGAACCAGGTCCGCCGACGAGAACCCGTCGGTCCGGGCGGCGATCAGACCGAGGTCGAGGTCGTCGGTCGGCCGCTCGCGGAGCTGGTACGCGAGGATCGCGACGCGCGCGGGTTCATCCGGCGGCAGGACCAGCACCGTCCGGTCGAACCGTCCGGCACGCCGCAACGAGGGGTCGACGGCCCATGGTTGGCTCGTCGAGGCGAGGACGAACACACCGTTCTCAGCGGCGTCGGCGCCCTCGAGCTCGGTCAGGAACCGCTTCATCGCGCCCCGCCCCGCCGCGCTGCTCGACCGGCCACGCGCGGGACCGAGCGCGTCGATGTCCTCGAAGAACAGCACGCAGGGTGCGTTCCGTCGCGCCCTGTCGAAGAGCTGGTGCAGTCCACCGTCGGAGAGCGCGACCGCCTCGGAGGGGTCCTCCGCGAGCCCGATCGGCAGGAACGCCGAACGCAGCTCGCCGGCGGTCGCGCGTGCGATGAACGCCTTGCCGCACCCGGGCGGGCCGTACAGGAGGAGGCCGCCACGCAAGGTCTTGCGGTACGCCTTCAGGATCTCCGGCGATCGGAGCGGGCCGAGGAACGAGACCTGCAGGCGGCGTTTCGCGTCGTCCATGCCCGCCACGTCGCTCAGGGTGAGCGTGGGACGCTCCTCAGCCGACCATAGGTGCGCGGCGACGGCACCCTCGACCGGCCCGGCATCGACCGACCCGCCCAGCGAGCCGCGCACGATCTCGAGGAAGGCTCGGTCGTCCTCGGTTGCGCTCGCGGCTTCCGTGACATCCCCGTTCCTCGTCGAGGCCGCCGACGCAGGCACCACGGAGCCGCCGTTCATGCCTCCGTCGAGCGCCGCGGCCAGGCGAGCGTACGCATCCGCCCGGGGGTCGCCGGCGGCCGTCGCGGCACGCGCCGCGAGGTACGCGGCCCTCGGGTCGGCGGGTTCCAGGGTCAGCGCGGCGACGACATGCTCGAGCGCGCGCGCCGGGTCGCCGGAATCGAGGAGCGCGGAGGCGACGTGGAGGCGGAGGGGGGCATCGTCCGGAGCTGCGGTGACGGCGCGTTCCAGCGCGGCGGCCAGCTCACCGTTCTCGCTCACCGCGGGCGCCTCCTCGGGTGGTGCCAGGGAAGGGCAGTGCGGACACACTGTACCCAACCCCATCGGCGGCTGGCGATCAGGGACTGAAGCTGCGGAAGTAGTCGCAGCCCGAGAGGTTCGCGCGCAGCGCCTTGCCGTCCACGATCGCGTCGAAGCGCAGCCGCTCCGGCACCCGTTCGTCCGCGACGCCGAACAGTCCGTCGCCGATCGGCGCCAGCGGGATCTCGGTGCCGAGCTGCTCGCAGAACCACAGCGTGCCCGCGCGTTCGATGACCCGGAAGTGCGGGGTCCAGGGGTTCGAGCTCTCGTAGTGCCCGACGAACCCCGTCCAGGCGGGGTCCGGCTCGGGACCGGGGAACGGCTCGGACCCGTCGCGGGCGTAGCGCGTCGCGCCGTGGCACGCGGCGACGACCCGGCCCTCGGCGTCCCGTTCGAACGTCAATGCGAACCGGTCGAACGCGGGGTCCCGCGCGACGAGGACGCCCGGCGCGCGCTGGGCGAGGGGCACGACGCGGTCGTCCAGGACCATGACGGGACGGTCGCCCTCGGCCCGGATCGTCAGCTCGCGCCCGCCGGGCGACGTGTAGCGCCCGGCGACTGACTCGGCATCGTCGACGCGCGCCGGGTCCGGGCGCTCGGGCGGTGGCGGGATCGCGTCGCCCCCAGCCTCGGCGGCGACGGCACGGATCGCGTAGCGCGCCACCTGACCCGTGAGGTCGCCCCAGTCCCTGCCGTTGATCAGGACGACCGCGCCGACCCCGACGGCGAGGTCCGCGTCCATCGAGGAGACGAAGCCGACCATGTCGCCCCCGTGCCCGAGGTACTCGATGCCTCCGCGGACCGCGAGCCCCAGGCCGTAGCCGTACCACTCGTCCTCGCCGGCGACGACCGTTCGTCCCGTCATGAGCTCGAAGCCCTCCTCGGACAGGATCCGCTGGCGATCGCCGGCTCCGCGGTTCATGAACATCCGCAGGTAGGTGGCCATGTCCTGCGCCGTCGCGGCGACGCTCCCGTCGGCCGTCCCCGTCTCGAACCACACCGCGGGTGTCAGCGGATCGGTCGGCAGCACCGGCCGGTCGTCCGGCCAGGGACCGTAGCCTTGCGCCAGGCGCGGCCGGATCGCGTTCGTGATCGCCGGCTCGCTGCGATCCATGCCGAGCGGCACGAGCACCCGGTCGCGCAGCACGTCCGGGTAGGAGCGTCCCTCGACGGCCTCGATCACCGCGCCGATCACGCGGTACCCGACGTTCGAGTACCAGAAGAATGCACCCGGCGGCGCGGTGGCCTCCGTCTCGCGCAGCGCGAACACGTCGAACAGCGAGTTCGACGTGATGTCCGCGCCCCGTGTGATGCCCGCGGTGTGGGTGAGGAGGTGGTGCGGCGCGATGGGTTCGTCGAACGCCGATCGCACCTCGAACCAGGGGAGGTACCCCGTCACCGGTGCGTGGAGGTCGAGTCGTCCCTCCTCGACCAGCTGCAGCACGCAGCAAGCCGTGAAGGACTTGCCGATCGAACCGATCTGGAACAGGGTGTCCGGCTCGACCGGACGTCGGGACGCGATCTCCGCGAGCCCGTAGGTGCGGACCCCGACCAGGCCGTCGCGTGAGGTCACGGCCAGCGCGAGCCCGGGGATCGTCACCGCCGCGCGCAGCGATCTGACGTACCGGTCGATCTGGTCGAACGCGCCACCGGCTCCCATGGCCGGCCAGTATGAACCGCGCCGCCAGGACATGGCCGAACGGCCGATGCGCTTCGGGCCCGAAGGTCCTTTCATCGTGGTCGGACCGGGGCTACGCTTCGCTGCCGCGGACGCGCGGCGGGCCGGAGCGGGGCACGAGGCTGGTAGGAGGGGGAACGTCGATGTCGTCAGCGTTCGAAGCCGTACAGAGCTTCTACGAGACCGCCGCGGAGCGGTTGAACCTCGAGCTCTCGCTGCGGGAGGCGCTCGCCACGGCGGCCCGCGAGGTGAGCGTCCAGGTCCGCGTCCCGATGGACTTCGGGGGGTTCAAGGTCTTCCGCGGGTACCGGGTCCAGCACAACAACGCCCGGGGCCCGTACAAGGGCGGGCTGCGCTTCCATACGGACGTCTCGCTCGACGAGATCCGGTGCTTCGCGATGCTGATGACGTGGAAGACGGCGCTCATGAACATCCCGTTCGGCGGCGGCAAGGGTGGCGTCCAGGTCGATCCGAAGGTGCTGTCGCAGGCCGAGCTCGAACGGCTCTCGCGCGCGTTCATGCGCCAGATCGGCGACGTGATCGGACCCCAGGTCGACGTCCCGGCGCCGGACGTGAACACGACGCCGCAGATCATGGCGTGGATGGCCGACGAGTACTCCAGGCGCTACGGGCCGAACCCCGCGGTCATCACGGGGAAGCCCGTCGTGCTCGGCGGCTCGCTCGGGCGCGACGCCGCGACGGGCAGGGGCTCGTTCATCTGCCTCGACCACCTCGCGCGCGCCCGGCGGTGGGAGCGTGAGGAGACGACCGTGGCGATCGAGGGCTTCGGCAACGCGGGTTCGTGGCTCGCGCTGATCCTCGAGGAGATGGGCTACCCGGTGGTCGCGGTCTCGGACAGCCAGGGCGCCGTGTACCACCCTCGCGGCCTGCACGTGCACGCCGTGGTCGCGCACAAGAAGGCGACCGGGAGCGTCGTCGGCGTCGAGGACGCGGAGACGATCCGGGGCGAGGATCTGTTCGGCCTGGACTGCACCGTGCTGACGCTCGCGGCGCTCGAGGAGTCGGTCCATGTCGGCAACGCCGATCGGGTCAAGGCCCAGGTGATCCTGGAGACGGCGAACTACCCCGTGACCGCGCAGGCCGACCCGATCCTGGCGGATCGCGGCGTGACCGTGGTGCCCGACATCCTGGCCTCCGGCGGCGGCGTCGCGGTCTCGTACCTCGAGTGGGTGCAGGACCTCCAGCGCGAGGCGTGGACCGAGGAGCGCGTGAACGCGCGTCTCGGCGAGCTGATGGGTGCGGCCACCGATCAGGTGATGGCCAGGGCCGAGAGCGAGGCGCTGTCCCTGCGCGAGGCCGCCTACCTGATCGGCGTCGAACGCGTCGCGGAAGCGGAGATCGCCCGGGGCTACCGGTAGTCGAAAGGGGCGGTCGGCCGGGCACGACCGGCGCCCGCGCCGTAAAGGCGGCATCGCCGGCACCGGCGGGTTCATCCGACGACCGCGTCAGTCCGGGAGGACCCGGGACCGCAGGGACCTCCGGCCCGTGGCGCCGTCCGGCCGGGTGGGATAGAGTGACCCCCACGAGAGGGACCGGAAGGCGGCACCCACGCCCGGTCGGTCGCGGGAGACCGGATCCTCGTTAGAGGATCGTCAATCGGGACGCTTGGTCACCACCTCCGGTCCCTGTCGTTCGTCCGGACCACTTCGCTTCGCCCGGCCGACGAGCGTCGAGGAGGCAGCGTGGACCTGAGCGTCGTGCCGATCGAGGCGCCCGAGGACGTGAACGTGATCCTCGGCCATTCCCACTTCATCAAGACGGTCGAGGATCTGTACGAAGCCCTCGTGGGGTCCTCACCGGGCCTGCGGTTCGGCCTCGCGTTCTGCGAGGCCAGCGGGCCGCGGCTGGTCCGCTGGGCCGGCAACGACGACGGACTGATCTCGATGGCGCAGGTGGCTGCCCAGGCGATCGGCGCGGGGCACGCGTTCGTCGTGTTCCTGCGCGACGGGTTCCCGATCAATGTCCTGAACGCCGTGAAGATGGTGCCCGAGGTGTGTCGCATCTTCGCCGCGACGGCGAACCCGCTCCAGGTCGTCGTGGGAGAGACGGAACAGGGACGTGGGATCCTCGGTGTGATCGATGGTGAGCCGCCCCTCGGCGTCGAGGGCGACGAGGACATCGCGGCGCGCAAGGAGCTGCTCCGCCGGTTCGGCTACAAGATGTGAGCGGCTATGCCGAGCGGGCGGTCGGGCGCGACCCGGCGTCCGCGCCTGCGGTGGTGTCCGGGTCCGGCGGGCCCCACACCATCGTGAACGCGTCGAAGTCCCGCAGGATCGGAACGCCGTACCGGGAGGCGACCAGGCCGATCCGCTCGGGGTCCTCGGCCAGCCGTTCGGCTGAGACGTAGACGGCGAGCGGCCGGGCGAACCGGGCGCGCCACCCGCGGCGGTCGGCGACGATCGTGCCCGCGCCCTCGACGGCGCCGAACAGCATCCCGTCGCCGCCGCTGTGGATCCGCGCCGCGAGCCGCGGTCCGGGTCCGGCCGGCTGCGGACGGTACGAACCGTGGAAGCCACAGAGGCAGAACGCGCCGGGCACCCCGGCCGGGTGCAGGCGTCGCCACCGGGCGCGGAAGAGCTTCGGGTACAGGCGGCACGAGGCCTCGTTCCACCCGGGTTGCCATCGGATCCCCGGATGGGTCGTGAGCCAGCCGTCCGGATCGACCCGCCACCAGGCGAGGCCGCGCGCCGGGGCGCCCAGCGATCGGGTCGTGATCGGATCGTGCGGTTCGGCTCGGCTCGGCATGGTCGTCGCCCGATGTTCGCCACCGAGCGTCGCGAAGCTGTGCCCCCGCCGTGTCGATGGTGTGACGAACCCGTCGCGAGCACGCGTCCGCGGGCGGATGGTAAGGCTACCTGACGGATCCCGAGAGGTCGCCGGGAACCGGACGGCGGGGTTCGCTGGTAGAAAGGGACCGTGAAGGCCCTCGGCTCCGCCCTGGCGCTCTGCGGGCTGCTGCTGACGGCGTGCGGCGGTGGTTCGCCTTCGTCCGGGGCTTCGCCCCCGCTCGGAACGCCGCCCGGCACGGGCACGAGCGGACCGGCGGCCGTGACGACGACCCCGCGCGCGGCGGGCGTTCACGTCCGGCTGATCCGGATCGCCGACCTCGACGCGCCGCTCGCGATGGCGGTGCGGGCCGGCGACCCAGCGCTCTACGTCGCCCAGCAGGGCGGTCAGGTCGTCGCGCTCCGAGACGGGACCGTCGACCCGGCGCCGGTGCTCGACGTCGCCGGGCAGATCACCAGCGGAGGCGAACGCGGCCTCCTGGGTCTGGCGTTCTCGCCGGACGGCCGGTTCCTCTACGTGAACGACACCGACCTCGACGGGAACACGAACGTGGTGGAGTACCGGATGGGGACGGACGGCCGGGCGGACATGGACAGCCGGCGCGAGGTGCTGTTCGTCGAGCAACCCTTCCCGAACCACAACGGCGGCGACTTCGTGTTCGGCCCGGACGGGGACCTCTACATCGGGCTGGGTGACGGGGGATCCGGCGGCGATCCGCTCGGCAACGGTCAGGACCTCGGCTCGTTGCTCGGCACGATGCTCCGGATCGAACCCAGGATGCCCGACGGTTCGCTCCCGCCCGGTGGCGCGTCCTACGCGATCCCGCAGGACAACCCGTTCGTCGGCCGTGCCGGCGCCCGCCCGGAGATCTGGGCCTACGGCCTGCGGAACCCCTGGCGCTACACGTTCGACCGGGAGACGGGTGATCTGTGGATCGGCGACGTCGGGCAGAACGCCTGGGAGGAGGTCGACCTCCAGCCTGCCGGCACGAGCGGCGGGCGGAACTATGGGTGGAACCTCACCGAGGGCTTCCACCTGTACGGGGCCGCGACGGGCCCGCCGGCGAACTGGACCCGGCCGCTGTTCGAGCGCTCGCACGCCGACGGCTACTGCGCGATCATCGGCGGCGCCGTGTACCGGGGGAGCGCGGTCCCGGGCCTCGACGGCGCGTACCTGTACTCGGACGAGTGCCTCGGCGACCTGCTCGGGGTCACGGTGTCGAACGGCCGCGTGACCGGCACCCTCGACCTGGGCGTGCACGTCGACACCCCAGTGTCGTTCGGGGAGGACGCCGACGGCGAGGTGTACGTGCTCTCGCTCGGCGGCCCCGTGTACCGGCTCGCGGCCTGATGGCGTGCGCGCTCGCACGATCGGTCGTCCGGTTCGTCACCGGAGGGGTCCTGGTCGCGGTGAGCCTCGCCGCGGTCCGGCGTCCCGCGGTCACCGCGCGGGAGGAGCGCGCGTTCCGGGCGGCGAACGGAGCGCCCGACGTCTGGAGGGTCCCGGTCAGGAAGGTGATGCAGGCGGGGACGTTCGGCACGGTGCCGGTGGCCGGCGCCGTGGCCTGGCTCGCCGGCCGGCGGCGCCTCGCGGTGTCCCTGGCCGCGGGCGGAACGACCGCATGGCTCCTGGCCAAGGCCGTGAAGCCGCTGGGAGGACGGCCTCGACCGGTGTCCCTGCTGGCGGACGTCCGCATCCGCGAACGGATCGCGGGCGGCCTCGGCTGGCCGTCCGGTCACGCGGCCGTCGCGACGACGCTCGCCGTGGTCGCGTCGCCGTGGCTGCCGTCATGGATCCGTCCGCTCCCGCCCGTGACCGTCGCTCTGGTCGGGTTCGGCAGGATGTACGTGGGTGCGCACCTCCCGTGGGACCTGGTGGGAGGGGCGGGCCTGGGCCTGATGGTCTCTGCGCTGGCCGACCCGTAGGTTCCGGCTCGGCCTCAGGCCCTCCGGCGCCGCGCGCTCAACAGGACGAACCCTCCGACGAGCAGGAGCCCGGCTCCGACCAGGCCCACCATGAGAGCTCCCGACCCGATCCCGGTGTTCGGCAGCGGCGTTCCACCACTGCCGCCGCCACCGCCACCGCCACCGCCACCGCCCCCGCCTCCGGCGAGGACCACGACGGTCCCGACCATCCCCTGGCCCTGGTGGTACTGGCAGTGGTACGCGAACGTGCCCGCGGACGAAAACGTGTGCGAGTAGCCCTGGCCGGGGTTCAGGTTCCCCGAATCGAACCCGGTCCCGGTCACGGTGTGGGGCGACTGTCCGTCGTTCGACCAGCTCACCGTGTCGCCGACGTTGATCGTGACGGTCTGCGGCGAGAAGTGGAAGTCGACCGCGCTCACGTGCGCGCCGGCGGCCAGCGCGCTCCCGCCTCCAACCAGCGTGAACAGGATCGCGGCAGCACCGGCGAGGAGCACGCGGGTCCCTCGGGATCGTCGCACCACAGGACGCTCCTTCCCCATCGGGGCTGGCTCTGTCGTCGATCGCGGCGGCGCTCCCAGCCCTTCCCCGGCGCCTCCGACCTCTGGGATACGATCGGCCCGATGGTGCGGATCCTGCCACGGGGCCCGGCGAGCGTGCCGAGCCCCTCGGCCGCACGGTTCTGGGGAGCATGGTGAACGCGAACCGAGGCACCCGCGTGCGGCGTCTCCGATCCCGCCGGATCCGCCAGGGGATCGGTTCGTCGCTCGTCATCGCGGGGCTCATCCTGATGGGGACCGTCGCGTACCAGCTGTGGGGCACCGGGGTGGCGACGTCTCGCGCGCAGGCCCACTTCCGGGAGCAGATCGCCCGGTACGGGTTCCCCGTCCGGCCGTTCCCGGGCGGCGCGATCGGGTTCATCGACATCCCGCGGATCCACCTCGACATGGCGTTCGTCCAGGGCGTGGGCGCCGAGGCGCTCGCCGAGGGCCCGGGGCACTACCCGAGGACGCCGCTGCCCGGCTTCGGCGGGAACGTGGCGATCGCCGGACATCGCACGACCCATCTGCACCCGTTCTGGTCCCTGGATCGGGTGCGCGTCGGCGACCGGATCCTCGTGCAGACGCGCGCCGGGGCGTTCGTGTACCGGGTCGTCTGGACCCGGACCGTCGACCGCCACGACTGGTCGGTGATCGGGCAGACGGACGTGCCGTCGATCACGCTGACGACCTGCACGCCGCGGTTCACCGGGCACGAACGGCTGGTCGTCCGCGCGGTCCAGGTCGCCGGGCCGGACCTGCGCGCCGCGCGAGAGGCGAGGACCGCGACGGCCTGAGTCTCCGTCGCCGCGCGTGCTGCGCGCGTGCGTCGCGGCCCCCCGCGAGCGCAGGCGGACCGGACTCAGGCGCGCTTGCGGGGCAGATCGAGGAACGGCAGCGGCGCGACCATCGCCCGCACCCTGCCGCGGTGCGCCTCGACCGTCCACTCGACCCAGAGCTCGGTCCCCGGCGCGGCGGCCTTCGTCTCGACGGACGCCAGCCCGAGCATCTGCTTGAGGATCGGGCTCCACGCCGATGACGTCACCCTGCCCACCTGCCGGCCGCGTTCGTTGAAGACGGGCACGGGCTCGCGCGACGCGATCGGCGAGATGGCCGGCGACAGGCCCTGGCGCGCGAACGCCTCCTCGATCCCGGCCCACTCGAGGGTCAGGCCGGCCAGGCGTCGCGCCGGCCCGCCGGTCGCCTGTTCGGCCACCAAGCGCGCGCTTGCCGACGTAGTCGCGCCTTCGACAGCGACACGAGCCGGCCCAGGCCCAGCTCGAACGGCGAGTACGCCTGCTCGGGGATCACGGCGTGCCGGACGCTCGTGTAGTCGGCCTCGATCAGGATCAGGCCGGCTTCGACGCGGACGACGTCGAGCGCCAGGATCCCGGCCGGCCGGATGCCGAACGCTGCGCCGGCCGCGAACAGCGCGTCCCAGAGCTTCACGGCCTTGCCGGCGTCGACCCACAGCTCGTAGCCGAGGTCACCGGTGTACCCGGTCCGCGTGACGTCGAACGCCACCTTCGACGCGCCGCGCCCCGAGCCCTTGAGCGTGGCGGGACGGCCTCTGAAGTACCGCAGATCCTCGAACGACTCGCCGGTCACGGCCTCCAGCAGCTGCCGGGACAGCGGGCCCTGGAGCGCGAGCGCGGCCGTCGCCTCCGTGGTCTCTTCGATGCGCACGTCGAGCCCGGTCGCGTTCAGTCGGAACCACCGCAGCGACGGATCGGCCGCGGTCCAGCGGTACCGCGACTCCTCCAGGCGCGTGACGGTCCCGTCGTCGATCACCTTGCCGTGCTCGTCGCACCAGGGCGTGTAGAACACCTGCCCGGCGGCCTGCTTCGTCGCGTCACGGGTGATCACGCGGTCGACGAGGCGCGTCGCGTCCGGTCCGGAGACCTCGTACTTGAACAGCGGGGAGACGTCGATCACGGCGACCGCGTCCCGGATCGCGTTGTACTCGATGTCGGGCGCGTCGGCGTAGGAGCCCGCCGCCAAGTAGCCGGCCCACTCGCGCCAGACCATCTTCCGGTTCAGCGGCGCTTCCCGCTCGAAGAACGCCGTGCCCATGCTCATCGCGGTCCGGTCTCCTCTCGCTCGGCATCGGGTGCAGACGCGCGCGACAGTATGTCACGGGGTCGGCACGCCCGCCTGCGATGCGTTCGGACGAAGGGCCCTGCCGCCGAACGTATCGCGGGTCGGGGTGCCTGTCCGCGCCGCCTGTTCGCCGTGTAGACTCCCGCGACGAACGTTCGCGCGCCGCCGCAGGGCCGCGCGCGGGGCCGGATCCGGCACTCCTGCCGAGCGAGGGACCAGGGATGGCGAAGCGCTACGACGCGATCGTGATCGGCGGCGGCCACAACGGCCTGGTGAGCGCCGCCTACCTCGCGAAGGCCGGCTGGTCGACGCTGGTGCTGGAGCGCCGGCACGTGCTGGGCGGCGCCGCGGTCACCGAGGAGGTCTTCCCCGGGTTCCGGTTCAGCGTGTCCTCCTACGTCGTCTCGCTGCTGCGGCCCGAGATCATCCGCGAGCTGGACCTCCCGCGGCACGGGCTGGAGATCCTCCCGCTCGACGGCACGTTCACGCCCCTGGACGGCGACTACCTGTGGCGCGTGAACGACCACGGCCGCTCGATGCGCGAGATCCGGCGCTGGTCCGCGACCGACGCCGAGGCCTACGAGGAGTACGGCCAGCTGATGGTCGACATGGCGCGCTTCATCAAGCCGATCCTGTCGATCCTCCCGCCCGACCCCGGCAAGGTCGACCCGCGCGAGTGGCTGCCACTCGTGGGGCTGGCGAAGGCGTTCCGCGAGCTCCCCGAACGCCAGCAGGCCGTGTTCGTCGAGCTGATGACCATGAGCGCCGCCGACTTCCTGGAGCAGTGGTTCGAGACCGATCCGCTGAAAGCGACCATGTCCGCGTCGGGCATCATCGGGACCTATCCAGGGCGTTCGCTCGCCCGGGACCGCGTACGTGCTGCTGCATCACTACATGGGCGAGATCGACGGCGCGTTCCGCGCGTGGGGCATCCCGAAGGGCGGCACCGGCGGCATCTCGAACGCGATCGCCGGCGCCGCGCGCTCCCTGGGCGTGGAGATCCGGACCGAGGCCCCGGTGACGCGCGTGACCACCGACGGGCGACCGCGCGACCGGCGTGGTCCTGGAGGGCGGCGAGGAGATCGAGCGCCGGCGCGGTGCTGTCGAGCCTGGACGCCGAAGCAGACCTTCCTGCGGCTGGTCGAGCCGGGCGCGCTGCCCGAGGACTTCCGAGCGAGAGGTCGAGCGCTACAAGTTCCGCGGCTCCTCCGGGAAGGTGAACCTGGCGCTCGACGGCCTGCCGAGCTTCACGTGCCTCCCCGGCCCCGGCGAGCACCTGCGCGGCGCCATCTCGTTCTCGCCGTCGCTCGACTACATGGAGCAGGCGTACGACGACGCGAAGTACGGCCACCCCTCGCGCCGGCCGTACATCGACATGATCATCCCGACGCTGGTCGACCCGTCGATGGCGCCGCCGGGCAAGCACATCATCTCGTGCTTCGTCCAGTACGCGCCGTACGAGCTGGACCGACGCTCGGCACGTGGGACGACCAGCAAGGACGCGTTCGGCGAAGCCGTGCTCTCGACGATCGAGGAGCGGGCGCCGAACATCCGCGACCTGATCCTGCACATGCAGGTCCAGACGCCGCTCGACATCGAACAGCACCTTCGGACTCTCGGAGGGCAACATCTTCCAGGGCGAACTGTCCCTCGAGCAGCTGTTCTTCAACCGGCCGGTCCCCGGCTGGGCGCGATACCGGACCCCGGTCCGGAACCTGTGGCATGAACGGTTCGGCCGACGCACCCGGGCGGCGGGATCATGGGCGCGAACGGCCGCCTCGCCGCGCTGGAGGTCCTGAAGGACCGGAAGGGACGGGCGGCGTGAGCTCGCCGGCGGGCGGCGGCAGCGGCGGGGCGTTCGACGCGATCGTGATCGGGGCCGGGCACAACGGCCTGGTCACCGCCGGGTACCTGTCGAAGGCGGGCCTGAAGACGCTCGTGCTGGAACGATCCGAGACGGTCGGCGGCGCCGCGATCAGCTCCGAGCTGGCGCCCGGTGTCCGCGTTCCCACCGTCGCGCACACCGTCGGGCGGCTTCGGCGCTCGGTCGTCCGCGACCTCGAGCTGTACCGGTACGGCCTGCACCTGATCCGCCCCGAGGTCCGGGCGTTCGCGCCGCAGCCCGACGGCGGCGCGGTGACGCTCTGGGCCGACGTCCAGCGCACCGCAGAGGGCCTGGCCGACCGGTCCGCCGCCGACGCCGCGGCGTACCCGGTGTTCGACAAGCGGATCCGTTCGCTCGCGAGCTTCCTCGCGTACCTCGCCGTCAGCACCCCGCCGGACATCAAGGCGCCGTCGATCACCGACGTGGTGATGGGCCTGAAGCTGGGGCGCGCGTTCCAGGGGATGGGCCCGAAGACGCGCCGCGAGGCGCTCCGCGCGCTGCCGATGGCGGTGGCCGACCTGGTCGGTGAGGCGTTCGAGACCGACGCGCTCCGCGGCGTGCTCGCCGCCCGCGGGGTGCAGTACACGGCGATCGGACCCTGGTCTGCGGGGACGGCGTCGGTATTCCTGTTCGACTCCGCCGGCCACGACGGCGGGGCGGCCGGGCAGACGACGTTCGCGCGCGGGGGCCCCGGCGCCCTGGCCGACGCCCTGGCCAGCGCCGTCCGCGGCCTCGGCGGCGAGATCCGGACCGGGGCGCAGGTCACCGCGATCACCGAGCGGGACGGCCGCGCCACGGGCGTCGCGCTCGCCGACGGGCGAGGAGATCGCCGCGGGCATCGTCGTCTCGGGCACCGATCCGAAGCGGACCCTCACGCGGTTCGTCGACCCGGTCGTGCTCGGGCCGCACATGGTCTGGCGCGCCGGCAACATCCGGATGCCGGGCGTGGTGTCGAAGGTGAACCTGGTCCTGTCCAGCGTGCCCGCGTTCACGGCGGCCGACGGCGACGCGTCGAAGCTCGCCGGCCGGATCGTCATGACGCCGGGCATCGACGCGCTCGAGCGGGCGTTCGACGCGTCGAAGTACGGCCGCGTGAGCGACGAGCCGTTCCTGGAGGCCACGATCCCGTCGATCACCGACCCCACCCTGGCGCCCGAGGGCACGCACGTGATGAGCGTGATCGCCCAGTGGACCCCCTACCACCTGCGGGAAGGCGGATGGGACGGCGAACGCGACGCCCTCGGCGACCTGGTGCTCAAGACGCTCGAACGCTACGCGCCGGGCCTGTCCGACCTGGTCACCGCGCGCCAGGTGATCACACCGCTCGACCTCGAACGCGACCACGGTCTGACCGAGGGGGGCGCGCTGCACGGCGAACCCGGCCTCGATAAGTTCTTCGCGTGGCGCCCGCTCCTGGGGCACGCGCGCTACCGGCTCCCGGTGGACGGGCTCTACCTGTGTGGCTCCGGCGCGCACCCGGGCGGCGGCGTGACGGGCGGACCCGGAGCGAACGCCGCTCGCGAGATCCTTGCCGACCGGAAGAAGCGATCGGCCTAGCGCTGGTCGGGCGCCGGTCCAGCCGGCTCGATCATGTCAGCCACGTCGACCGCGAATCCCGGCATGAACGGTGGCTCGAGCGGGTCTCCTCGTCCGAGGATGATGGGCGTTGGATAGCGCTCGCCCTCCAGGCGGTACACCTCGATCCGTTCGGCATCGAGGTCGACGTACCAGTACTCGCCGACGCCGTACCGCTCGTACAGCTCACGTTTGCGAACCAGCTCCAAGCGTCGCGTCGACGGCGAGGCGACCTCGACCACGACATCCGGAGCCCCCCGGACGAACGGCAGCTCGACGCGATCGAGATGCGCACGCGTCACGAACAGCACATCGGGCTCGACCACGTCGCGGTCGGAGAGGTACACGTCCGTCGGCGCAGGGAGCACCTTGCCTCCGTGCGCCCTCGCGTACAGCATCAGCTCGGTCGTGAGGAAGGCGACCGCGTCCTGGTGACGCGTCGACGGCGCCGGGGTCACGATGAGCTCGCCCTCGATGAGCTCTCGTCGAACGTTGTCATCCGGGAAACGACGGAGGTCCTCGTAGGCGAGGCCGGTCGTCCCGTTCGCGGGCGCTGTCGCCACGGTGCGCGTCCTCCTCTCACGTTCGGAGGGTAGGGGGAGCCTACGACATGGCGCCCTTCCAAGGTCGTGTCGGCGCCCGCTGGGATAATCGGACGCGTGCTCGCGAACGACATCCTCGACGCCATCGGCGACACCCCCCTCGTCGGCATCCAGCGCTTGTCCCCCGTGCCCGGTGTGCGGCTGTGGGCGAAGCTCGAGGGCCAGAACCCCACCGGATCGGTCAAGGACCGGATCGCGCTGGCCATGATCGAGGATGCCGAGGCCCGTGGGCTGATCGGCGACGGGACCGTGATCCTCGAGCCCACCAGCGGGAACACCGGCATCGCGCTCGCCATGGTCTGCGCACGCAAGGGCTACGAGCTGGTCTGCGCGATCCCCGAGAACGCCAGCGAGGAGCGCGTGGCGCTGCTCGAGATGTTCGGCGCGCAGGTCGTGTTCACCGACGCGGACAAGGGCACGAACGGCGCGATCGAGGTCGCGCAGGCCCTGGCGAGGGACGCCGAAATACTTCATGCCGTTCCAGTACGGGAACCACGCGAACCCGCGCGCGCACTACGAGGGCACCGGCGCCGAGATCGTGCGCGATCTTCCCGACCGTCACCCACTTCGTCGCGGGCCTGGGCACCGGCGGCACGCTCACCGGCGCCGGGCGCCGGCTGAAGGAGCACGACGCCGGCGTGAAGGTCATCGCCGCCGAGCCCGAGCTGGGCGAGCTCGTCTACGGCCTGCGTTCCCTGGACGACGGGTACGTCCCGCCGTGTTCGACGCGACCGTGCTCGACGGGAAGTTCCTGGTGATCGTCGGGCGACGCGCTGCGTGTCGACGCGCGAGCTGACTCGCGAAGGAGGGGATGTTCGCGGGGATCTCCTCGGGCGCCGTGCATCCACGCTGCCCGGCGGATCGCGGTCGAAGCTCGGAACGCGGCGACGTCGTGTGCCTGCTCGCGGACGGCGGCTGGAAGTACCTGTCGACGCGAGGCGTGGGCGCAGGACGAATCGCTCGCCGAGAAGTCGGTGGAGGAGACGCTCTGGTGGTGAGCGCCGAGCGACCCGCGGCCCATCGGGGTGTTCGACTCCGGCATGGGCGGACTGACCGTCGTGCGGGCGATCATGGACGAGCTGCCCGCACGAGCCGATCGTGTACTTCGGCGACACCGGGCGGTACCCGTACGGGCCCCGTCCGCTGGACGAGATCCGCGGGCTTCGCCGTGCAGATCGCCGGCACCTCGTCGAGCAGGACGTGAAGCTGATGGTCGTGGCGTGCAACTCGGCCACGGCGGCGGCGCTCGACGAGGTCGCGGCCGAGGCCGATCCCGTCCCGGTCGATCGGCGGTGATCGAACCCGCCGTGCGATCGGCGGTCCGGGCACACACGGAACGGACGGGTCGGGCTGATCGGGACCGTCGCCACGGTGTCCAGCGGCGCGTACCAGCGCGCGTTCGCCGGCTGCACCCGAGCGTGACGTGACGCTGTTCGCGCAGGCGTGCCCGTCCTTCGTCGAGTTCGTCGAGCGGGGGGACACGACCAGCCCGGCGCTGCTGCGACGTCGCGCACCGGGTACCTCGCGCCGCTCCAGGCGGAGCGGCGTCGACACGCTGATCCTCGGCTGCACCCACTACCCGCTCCTGCGGGGCGCCATCCACCACGTCATGGGCGACGGCGTGCTGCTGCTCTCGTCGGCCGAGGAGACCGCCGACGACGTCTACGAGAGCTCTCGCGCCTGGGCCTGCTCGCGACGGCGAGACCGCGCCCGAGCACCGGTTCGTGTCCTCGGGTGAGCCCGGGCCTTCGCGGCGCTCGGGGCCCGGTTCCTGGGGCCCGAGCTCCAGGACGTCGGGTTCGTCTCGATGGATGGCCGGCCGAACGAGCGGCCGAACGCTCGGCATCGTGAGCCGCTTCGGCGGTAGCCTACGCGGACCGGACGGCGGACGAGGGAAAGGACGAAGCGGGTGCAGCTCGTGATCCTGGGTACCGGCGGGGGCTGGCCCCGTCCCCAGCGGCGCCGCCTGCGGCTACCTGCTGCGCCACGAGGGGTTCAACATCTGGCTCGACGCCGGGACCGGCACCATGGCCAAGCTCCAGGAGCACATCGAGCTGCTCGACGTCGACGCCGTGCTGATCTCGCACCGGCACTTCGACCACTTCCTCGACCTGTACCCATACTTCCTGGCCCGCCTGGTACAGCGAGGAGCGCCACGGGCGGATCCCGCTCTACGCGCCGCCGGGGATGTTCGAGCACGCGCTCCAGCTCGAGGAGAGACCTCGGAGACGTCTTCGAGTCCCGCCCGGTCGAGCCGGGGACGGGCTTCGAGGTGGGCCCGTTCCGCAGTGCGCGACCGCGGCGATGTCGCACCCCGTGCCGACCCTCGGGATGCGGTTCGAGACCGAACGGCGCGGTGCTGTCGCCTACAGCGCGGACACCGGCCCGAGCGAGGAGATGGTCCGCCTCGTGCACGGGTCGCGACCTGCTGCTGTCCGAGGCGACCTGGCTCCAGCGGCCCGTCGGCGCGCCCGCATGCACATGACGGCGTCCGAGGCGGGGGAGCATGGACGCCGCGCCGAGGTCGGGCGGTTGATGCTCACGCACATCTGGCCGGCGCTCGACACGTCCGCAGCCGTCGAGGAAGCGGATCGAACCTTCAAGGACGGGGCGGTCGAGCTCGCGGAGCCCGGCCGGACGATCGAGCTGTGACGGCGTTGGAGGCCCGCGAAGGGAACGTCGACGGGACGCCGGGGCGGCCGGTCGCATCGACGGACGGGGTCCCGAGGACCTGCGACCGCTCTCTGTGCGAGCTGGGCTACCTCGAATGGGCCGAGGGCTCGGCGCTGCTCGAGATGGGCAAGACGCGCGTCCTGGTGGCGGCCTCGTTCGAGCCGAAGGTGCCCAAGCTGGCTCCAGGGCACGGGCCAGGGATGGGTCACGGCCGAGTACGCGATGCTGCCGCGCGCGACGGCCGTTCGGTCCGAACGCGAGGTGCGGCACGGGCGCCCGTCGGGGCGGACCCAGGAGATCCAGCGGCTCGTCGGCCGGAGCCTGCGTTCGGTCACCGACCTCGACGCGATGGGGGAGTGCACGTTCTGGATCGACTGCGACGTCCTGCAGGCCGACGGTGGCACGCGGACCGCGTCGATCACGGCCGGGTACCTCGCGCTCGCCCAGGCGCTCGCGCGGCTGCAGGGCGAGGGTGCGGTGCCGGGGGACGTGCTCGTGGACGCGGTCGCCGCGGTGAGCGTGGGGATCGTCGGCGACGAGCTCCTGCTCGACCTCTGCTACAGGAGGACGCGAGCGCCGAGGTCGACTTCAACGTCGTCATGACCGGCTCGGGAGAGCTGGTCGAGGTGCAGGGGACCGCGGAGGGAGCTCCGTTCTCCCGGGGACAGCTCGACGCGATGCTCGATCTGGCCGCCGGCGGGATCACGGAGATGAACGCCTTCCAGCGAGCCACGCTCGTCGGGCTCGCCGAGGCGGCCGCGGGCGCTTCCGGCACGTCGGGCTGAGGCCCGGGCTGGCTCGGCGAGCGCGCGAACGGCCGGGACAGGGATGACGCTCCCATCGGCGATCGCCATCGCCACCCGCAACCGGCACAAGATCGACGAGATCCTGGCGATCTGCGGGGACTGGCCGGTCCGATGGATCGCGGACGGCGCCGACTGGCCGGAGATCGATGAGAACGGCGCCACCTACCTCGAGAACGCCCTGCTGAAGGCGCGTGCCGTGGCCGCGTTCACCGGGGTCCCGGCCCTGGCCGACGACTCGGGGATCGAGGTCGACGCGCTGGACGGCGGGCCGGGCCCCCGCTCGGCGCGGTTCGCCGGTGAAGGGGCGAGCGACGCGGAGAACCTCTCGCTGTTGCTCGAGCGGCTCCGAAGCGTCGGGCCGTCCGACCGCACCGGCCGCTACCGGTGCGTCGCGGCGCTGGCCCGGCCCGACGGCGAGGCCATCTGGGCGGAGGGCGTGTGCGAGGGTCGCCTGATCGTCGATCCGCGCGGCTCCGGTGGGTTCGGCTACGATCCCGCGTTCGTCCCGCAGCAGGAGGACGAACCCGGGGCCGCGGGGCGAACGATGGCGGAGCTCTCAGCCAGCGAGAAGCACGCGATCAGCCACCGGGGGCTGGCGCTGCGGTCACTCCGATCGAGGATCGAGGATCCGGCGGGCCGGTCGTTCGACGCTGGACCCTGAGGTCCCAGATCTCCTGGACCACCCAGGCGCAGTCGAGCGCGACCGTCACCCCGAGCAGCGTGCCGGCGAACGCGTCCGTGAACCAGTGCGCCGCCAGGTACGCGCGCGAGAGCGCCATCACGAACGCGAAGGCGGCAGCCGCGACGCCCCACCAGAAGCGCCGGGGACCGTCCGGGAACAGGGCGATCACGATGGCGACGACCGTGACCGCCGCCGCGACCGCGTGCCCGGAGGGGAACGATGCGCCGGTCGTGTGCACGATCGCGTGGGCCGCTGGAGGACGCTGCCGGTCGTAGAGGCTCTTGATCGTCCCGATCAGCACCTCCGAGACCACCATCGCGGAGACGAACGCCGAGAAGTGCCACCAGCGCCGCCGCCACGCCAGGTACCCCGCGACCGCGAGCCGCACGGGCAGCGTCACGTAGACGAGGCCGAGAACGTTGAAGACCTTCGCCAGGAACGTGAGCGGGGTGCTGCGGACGTCGACCATCAGCTTCAGCCACCGGTCGTCGAAACGCTGGATCCAGGAGATGCGTGCGTGGAACGCTATCGCGACGAAGACGGCGGCGGTGAGCACGGTGAGGATCAGCGCGACGGTCGAATCGCGTCGCCGATCGGACAGCAGCGCGTGTTCGCGCTCCGAGCCCTCGCCGCCGCGCACCCGCCGTGCGACGCGGACGTCGTCGTCCACGGAGACCGGATCGCTCGCCGACGAGGTCACGGCTGGAACCCGAGCCTCGCCAGTTCGGCCTCGACCTTCGCGCGCGCCTTCAGGTGGATCATCAGCACGGCATCAGAGGTTAGGGCCGTTGCGTTCTTGAGCGGCACATCGAACCGAAACGTCATGCATCCGCCGGGGAACGTGTAGTAACGCGTCGCCCGGAAGGTGGTGCGGGTGATCGCGACGGCCTGGCGGAGGCGCGGCGCGCCGACCTCGTCGGGTGGGAGCGTGCTTCCGCTCGAGCGGCAACTCGGAGCGAGTCCGACGACGAGCGCCTGAACACCGCCGCGGTCGGAGTCGAACGTGATCTCGACCCTGTCCGTCTTCGCGTCGAACGCCGAGAGCGTCCACCCCGGCGGGTAGACGTTGATGCAGGGGACCACGGACGCGCTCGGCACGGCCTGCACCATCAGGACCAGCGCGGACTCGATCCCCTCGCTCGTGGGTTCGCAGAACATCCGCACGCGAGCCTGCGTGACGAGTTGGGCGCAGCCGGTGAGCGCCAGCGGCGCCGCCACGGCGACGATCCCGATCCACGACCCCGCCGCGCGCCATCGTCGCTGCAGCTTCATAGGAGGCCGGCTCCCTGGAGGTTCCCGATCACCAGCACGACCGCGAGCAACAGCAGCAGAGCGGTCCCCACGGTCACGGCGATCCGCCGGATGCTCCAGCGCTGGATCGCGATCGGATCGCGGTGCGGCGCCATCGCCCGGTACTCGGCCACCAGGTCGCGGTTCGTCTTCTTCATCTCCGAGCGTAGCTGCGTGGGGCTCGCGACGCCGCGGACCGCGGCGAACGCCTCCGCGATGTCGTCGGGCGTGAACAGCCGGAGGGCCCGTTCGAACACGAGCTTCGGCTCGCTGTAGAGCCCGAGCACCAGCATCGTGTTCGCGAGGTCGACGGCCTGGCGCCACGGCGAGGGACGGATCTCCGCGAAGGCGACGTCGATGATCAGGGCCTGGCCGTCGCGGACGAGGATGTTGGCCGGTTTCACGTCGCGGTGGGCGAGGCCCGCGTCCCAGAGCTGGCGGACGATCGTGAGCGCGCTGTCGATCGTGTCCACGTCGACCTCGGCGTCGCTGATCTCCTTCGTTCCCTCCAGGAACTCGGTCACGATGAGGTACTCGCGCTCCGGCGTGATCTCGACGAACCCGTAGGTCGCGGCGACGTTGATCCCCGCGTCGCGCATCACGCGCAGCAGGTGGTCCTCGTACTCGACGAGGTGGCGGATCGAGGAGAAGGGCCGTTCGTCCTCGAGGCGCCCGTACAGGATCGTGCGGGTGATCTTGTAGTTGCGGTCCGCGCGCAGGTGCGTCGCGGCGTACAGCTTGCCGAACAGGTCGAACTCCGCCCCTGCTTCGTCCGCGACACGGAGCTTCATCGGGGTCGACCCGCCCGAGCCGCCCAGCCCGAACGGCTTGACGTCGAGCACGGTGAGGCCCAGCTGTTCCTCCATCGCCAGGCGGATCGCGGCGCCTCTCGCGCCCCCCAGGTCCAGGTGCGCCGACCGGCCGCGCGTGCCGTAGACCACGGGGAAGACGTTCTCAGGGCAGAAGAACCGGAACGCGAGCACCATGATGCCCATCCCCAGGATGGCGCCGACGATCACGTCGGTGAGGTGGTCGACCCCGAGGTAGATCCGGGCGAGGCCGAGCAGCACGATCACCACGTCTGCGGCGTAGAACCAACGGACCTTCCAACGGCCGTCGGCGAAGAAGCCGAACCCGATCCCGAGCAGCGTGCCGGCGAGCGCGGCCACGCGGGCCGATGGCATCGAGAAGCCGGACCAGTTGCCGATGATCATGACGTCATACGGCCGCGGCCGCCCGAGGAACGTCGGCAGGACCGTCCCCACCCACCCGAGCACGAGGATCGCCGCCACGAACACGACCAGGTGGCGCCATCTGCGGAGATACATCAGCCCGATCACGATCGCCCACCGAAGGACCAGGTTCACGTACTCCGAACCGAGGGCGTTCAGCCCGTTCGCCGTGTGGGTGAGCCATGGCGTCCGGATGTCCTCGAGCCACTGCGAGATCGCCGTGTCCCAGCGTTCGACCCAGAGGCCGGTGGTGTTCAGGATCGCGAGCACGATGAAGAGGAGCAGGGTCACCCCGATCGTGATCAGCCAGAACCGGCCGCTACGACGTAGCTCGCGCGGGAGCGGGGGTGCCTCGCCGGATGGCCTGCGCCGCCGCCCGCCGTTGCCGACCAGCGATCTGCCGGGCGCGACCGGCGCCTGCGGGCCGGGGACGTCAACCGCCAAGGCCATGCTCCTCGAGCCAGCGTTCGGCGACCCGGGCGGGCGGCTCACCGTCGATCGTCGCCTGTCGGTTCAGCGCTCTCAGCTCATCCGACGTCAACCGCGCGGAGACCGCGTCGAGGACGGCCCCGATCCCCTCCATCCGGTCGAGTACGGGGCGGCGAACCACGGGCGTCACGTTCTCGGCCGGCTGGAGACCCCTGTCGTCGAGGAGCGGCACCAGCCCTGCGTTCGACATCCTCCCGTCGGTCGAGAACATGATCCCGGCGTCGATCGACCCCGTACGCAGGGACGCCACGGTGGCGCCGCCGCTCGCGTCCAGGGGGACGGTCGCCCCGAACCTCAGCCCGTACACGCGTTCCAGCCCTTTCAGGCAGAGGTCGCGGATCGCGCATTCGGGCGGGGCGCCGAACGTCATCGTCCCAGCGTACGGGACCAGATCGCTGATCGTGAGCAGGTGCTTCGCTGCGGCGGTCGAGGCCTGGACGACCAGCGCGTTCTGGTCCTCGGCCGGCGCCGGACCGAGGGCCACGAGCCCGCGCGGCGCGAGGGCGCGCGTGAACGCGGCGCGGTCCGCCTCCAGCGTCGAACGTGCCGAATCCCGGCCGAGGCTGACGAACTGCAGCCCCGACCCCAGGTACTCCGGGACGAGGTCCACGTACCCCTGCTCGAGGGCCGGCTCGACGATCTCGCGGGACCCGAGGTTCAACCAGAGGTCCACGCGGAAGCCCGCGGCTCGCAGTGCTTGCCCGTAGAGCTGCGCGAGCAGCTCGCTCTCGGGGAAGTCGAACGACGCGACCCGGATCACGTCCGGGTCCCTCGTCGTAGGGGATGCGGTACCCGAGCCCGACGTGCAGGCCGCGAGCGCCAGGCAGACGCCGACCAGCGCGCGGGTGCCCCGGCGTCGCTTCATCCGGGCAACGGCGCCGTCATCGCCGGTTCGCCCTCCAGGCCATGGTGCTCGTCGGGAGGGGTCTTGCGCCAGCTCTTCTTCGCCCGCCAGATGATGTACGTGAAGCCGCCCAGCGGGATCTGGATCCCATACGTGAGGGTCCGGAACAGCAGGACCGCGGCCGCGACCTGCGCGTGGAAGATCTCGAGGGGCACGTCGGCGTGTCCCTTGCCGAGCGCGATGAGCGCCGCGATGTACGCGGCCTCGATCACGCCGACCCCGCCCGGCGTGATGGGGAGCGCCGTGATGAGACGGCCGAAGGCGAACACGGCGAGGACCTGGGTCCAGCTGATCTCCTGCTCGGAGACGCCCACGTCGCGCAGGGCGAGCAACAGGACCAGGTAGAGCGCGATCTGGCTCAGGACCGTCGTGAGCGTCAACGGGATCCAACGTCGCCCGAGCAGCTCGATCGTCTCGTGGCGGAACCGCACGGCGCGGTCGCCCCAGTCGGTCGCCGGCTTCCGATGGAACAGCCGCTTGATCGCCGACCATGCGCGCCCGAGCCCATCGCCGATCGCCTTGGCGTAGCGCTTCTTCGACAGCATCAGGGCGAAGACGGCGACGCAGCCGACGAGGATCGCGAGGCCGATGAGGGCCGGCGCGATCAACGCGGCGGACGCCTGCCCGCTGATGGCGACGAGCGCGAGCGCGAGGACCGGCAGGCCGAGCTTGAAGAAGCTGTTCCAGATGCCCGTCAGGGTGATCTCGAGCGTGATCGCCGAGACGGTGAAGCCCCACGACCGGAAGATCGCGACGGCCAAGCCGACCGCGATCGCTCCGCCCGCGGGCAGGATGTTCGCGATCGTCGTCGTGGTCTGGTTGTTGACCGCCGCCTGACCCGTGGTCAGTCCCGGCATCGCCGCCATCATCTGCCACCAATAGGTGAAGAGGTTGAAGATCGTCGCGAGGACCAGCCCTGCGAGTTCGAGCCACGTGAGCTGCGTGATGACCTTCCAGACCTCGTGGTAGTCGGCCATCTTGGGGATCACCAGGACGAACATGGCCACGACGACGACGACCGACACCAGCGCCTGGATCACGCGCGTGATGGCCTTCCGCCGTGGGTTCGGCGGCTCCTTCGCCGGCTGGTTCGGTGCGTTCGCCAACGGCCGTTCGGCCCGGATCGGTCCCCGGTCTCCTCGCGGCAGGATGACACGTCCCGCTCGCCGGGGGAAAGTGCAGCGATCCGGTCGTTCGATCCGGCCCGGCCCGGGCCACCGATGCCGGCGCTACCAGCAGCCTCCGCCCCACGGGCCCCAGCCCCCGTCCGCGACCGCGTGCGCGGCGACCGTGATGTTCGCGTTGGCGTCGAACACCGACGCTCCGGCGAAGCCGTAGCGTGCCGAGTAGGTCCGCCACGACGAGGCGATCCACTGGAACACGCCCGCGGCGGATGAGTGGCGGTTCCGTGCGTTCGGGTCGAAGTGGCTCTCGCGGTCGGCGACGCAGAGGGCGGTCCGTACCTGGCTCGGGCCGGCGATCCGGCCGAAGATCGCCACGACCATATCGTGGACCGATCCACCCGCCACGGCGCCGGCCGCGAGCGCATGAGGGCTCGTGACCTGTTCCTTCGCTCGGACGCGCGCGAGCCAGGCCTGGTGCTCCCGGTGCCGACGTGCGCGGCGCATGAGCGCGGCTTCGTCGGCCGTCGGGACGGTCGCGTCGGCGGCCATCGCGTCGACGAGTGCGGGCGCCGTCCGCGGAACCTGATGCGGCTGCCGGGAACGGGTGACCGAACCGGCGCCCGCGGTGGACGCGACAGGCGCCGCCGCGAGCACCGCGATCGAGATGGACATCGCGATGGCAGAGCCGAGGACGGCCCTGGTGATCCGATCCTTCCTCATCCGAACCTCCTATTCGAGGGACAGGGGGATGGGCCGGCGATGGGCGATCACGCTCCTTCCCGCGCACGCGTCGGGACGGCGGTCGGGAGCGGCTCGGGGGAGGGGGGCCGGCTCGTTCATGGGCCGGTCGTGACCGCGCAAGGGGAACGATCACCGCTCGCGGGGCGGACCCATTTGGTGGGGTTCCAGGGCCTCGGGCGAACGCCCCGCCGTCCTATCCGGTTGTTCGTCTCCGTCCTTCGCCCGCCCTTCCGGCCCGCGGCGCTTCCGCGGCGGCCACCGCGCACGGCGCAGCGACCATCGACCGGAGAGGGAGGGAACGATCGCGGGCCGAAGGGGAGACGCGCCGCGACCTCAGGTGGAGGTTGAGGCTACCAGACGGTGGGCCGGCCGACCACCCCGGCCAGCCTCGAGGGTTGGTCGAGTGTGTCGAAGGGATCCGCGCGCGGTATCCGTCCGTATCGGTCGATGGCGCCGAGGAGCTCGAGCGTGTCGGCCGACGACCGCAACGGCCCGATCGTGGCGCGCATCGAAGTCGTTGGAGCGCAGCAGGGAAAGGGGGGCGCGTGCACGATCACGAGGCGACCGATCCGCCGCCGGATCATGACGCGGATCCGCGGCGTGAGCGCGAGCAGAGGGGTGTGCTGTCGGCGTCGGTGTCGGCCGTGGCGGGAGCTTTCCGAGCCGCCGTGCGCGCCCTTCGGGTCGGCGGGCGCAAGGGCCGAGCCGGCTACAATTGCTGCGAGTACTGCGGGGCCCGGCTCCCCAGGGACCCGACGCAGACGTGGCGGTACAGCTCGACGTGCGCGAGATGTGGACGGGTCCAGCCGTAGCGAGCTACTGCGCTGGACGTCAGCTCAGATCAACTCAACGCGAGCGAACGACTCGCAGGGTGGTGTGGCGTCCAACGGCACCGGGTCAGATGCGCCGGTGCCGAGCTGATCGAACCGGATGACCCGCGCGTAGCTCGCGATGTGCTGGATGAACATGCGGTGCGCGAGCTCCTCCCACTCGACGTCGAACGAACCGAAGAACCCCGCGGTGAACACCACGTCGATCGGTACGTCGCCGATCACCTGGTAGGCGATCCGCTGCTCGCCGAGCAGCGCGTAACCGGTGACTGGAGTCCAAGCGAACAGCCTATCCGAGGTGACTCGCGCTGCTTCGCCAGGAGACGGCGCCGCGACGATCGTCTGGCCCGTCCGTCGCGACGGCGGGCACCCTGCCCTCCACGGTGGTCCCTGCTCCCGGCGCCGAGCGCACCTCGAGCGCTCCGCCCAGGGCCGCCATGCGGTCCGCCATGTTCTGCAGGCCCGATCCCATCGGCACGGTCTGCGGGTCGAAGCCGTCGCCGTCGTCGGCGACCTCGAAGGCCAGCTCGCGGTCAAGGGCCCGCAGCCGCACCGTCGCCGAGGCGGCGTCCGCGTACTTCGCAACGTTCTGCAGGGCCTCCAGGACGCAGAAGTACACGGCCGCCTCCACCTCCTGGGGGTAGCGGCCGATCCCGTCGGTCTCGACCGTGACCGGCACGGCCGACTTCGGCGCCTGGGCCACGAGGGCCACGGCCAACCCCCGGTCGGCGAGAAGCGGCGGGTAGATCCCCCTGGCCAGGTCCCTGAGGTTCTCCAGGGCATCGGTCGTATCGGCCTGGATCTGGGACAACATCTCCCTGGCTCGTTCCGTGTCGCGTTCGAGCAGGTCACCGAGCAGCCGCTGCTTGACCGACAGCGCCACCAGCTCCTGCTGGGCGCCGTCGTGGATGTTGCGTTCCAGCCTGCGGCGCTCCTGGTCCTGCGCGGCCACCAGGCGCTGACGGAGGAGCGGAGCTCCTCGACGAGCCGGACGTTCGACAGGACCAACCCGGCCTGGGATGCGACATCGGCGATCAGTCGCTCCTCCGTCGGCCCCAGCGAGCCCCTCGCGGGCATCCGCACGGAGATCGCGCCGAGCAACGACCCCTGGTGCTCGACGGGGAACCCCGTCTCCGGCTCGGGCATCGGCGGGAGCGCCTCACCCTCGACGTGCAGCGAGCGCGCCGCCGGCGCGCCGCTCGAGGTGGATACCGCGTCGAGCAGGTTCCCCACCCGGAGCCAGATCGTCGCGCGGTCGGCGCCGGTGCCCGCCGCGACGATCTGGGCCATGCGAGGGAGCACGTCCTCGCTCGAGTAGGCACCCGAGATGCGGTCGGTGAAGTCCGACAGGACCTCGTACGGTGTCGCTCGCCGCCCGTACACGACCCGGTTCGCCAATCGTCGAGCCCATTGCCGGACCGGCTGGAACGCTACGGCCACGATCGCGGCGGCCAGGGCCGAAAGCCAGGGGCTCCGTTGGTAGCCGACGGCGCCCCCGACGCCGACCACGACGCCCACGTAGACGGCGGTGATGAACACGGCGAGCGTGCCGTACACCACGGCCCTGTTGATGACCACGTCGATCTCGTACAGCCGGTACTTGAGGACCGCGATCGCGATCGCCGCCCACAGGAACAGCAGCGAGAGGTCGACCACGAGCGACGACGCCTCGGTCTCGTAGAAGATCTGGACGATGAACGCCACCGCGACGGCGGCGGCGGCGGTCACGAACCACTTGAGCTGGAGTCGCTCCTCGCCCGTGGAGCTCCGGTACCGGACCGCCAGCGACAGGAAGGAGGCCACGAAGAGCACCGGGATGATCAGCGCGAAGGCCGCCTTGGCGCCGGCCACGAACCCGGTGACCGGCACGGGAGGCGCGAAGGGTGTTGTCGACGCGGAGGCCGTGTAGGCGACCACGGCGACGGTGAGGGACACCATGCTGGCGGCCGCGAACCACGCGAGCGGCCGCCATCGGGGCGACGGCAGGTGACCCGTGGGGAAGAGCAGGAACAGGAAGGGCAACGCCCCCACGGCGATCGGCCAGGACCAGTTCGAGATCCAGTACAGAGACACCCCGCCCGGTAGCGAGCCCGGATCGGCCAGCAGCGCGTGTGCGCTGTAGACATCGCCGAAGGTGCCGATTCCCAGCGCGGCCGCTGCCAGGAGGAACATCCAGCCGATCGGGTTGGAGGGTAGTCGAGACGCCAGGACGATCCCGATGATGGCGGTACCGACGTTGGCGGCCAGGTCGAAAGCAGCCGTGGCGCTCCATCCCGTGTAGGTCGGGGGAAAGACGACGCGCCGGTCGACCAGCTCGATCGCGACGGCGCCCATCATCAGCGCGATCGATAGACCGCCGACCGTCCACGCGAGCCAACGAGCGGTGGGCCGGGTCATGACGATGCCTCCGAGCCCATCGTGGCACGGCGGAGGTCCGACCAGGAAGGGTGGATGCACCCGTTCCGGCGGTGGGGTTGCCCTCCCCGCCCCGGGCGGCACCCGGCTCCGCGGACCTGACCGACCTGTCGGAGTCGCTCGACGATCGTGATCACAGAACGCCTCTCGCAGGGCACCGCGGAATCGCTCACGCACGGACCGACCTGATCCAGTTCCTCGCGCGACGCGTTCGTCCCGCGCGGCGGTCGCCGGTCAAGAGGCAGAGCGCGGCGAACAGCCGCCGATACGTGGACCCGTAGAACTCCTCGAAGCTCGGCGCCGACTAGCGCACATCGGCTTCCCCAACCGGCTCCAGAGGTACGACCGATGGCAGGTTCGCCCCCATCTTGTGCCGTGGACGCACGGGAAGCCACCGGCGCTGCAATGCGGAAGTCCTATGCTTGCTCGGAGCGCTCCAAGAGCGCAGGCTGCATCGCAGCCGTGGCCGCAAGGGGCCGCGATGGGATCGTCGCCACCTCTCGACGAACCGCCCGGTCGCTGCGCCTGTTCCATATGTCGAGTTCTGACGGGTAGGAGCCTGACGGGCGGAACCGCATCCCCGCAGCTCAGACTTAGTGCGAGAGGGGGGACTCGAACCCCCACGCCCTTCCGGGCACCGGATCCTAAGTCCGGCGCGTCTACCGTTCCGCCACTCTCGCGTATGTACCCTGACCTGCGACTCAGCCTAGAGCCGAAGTCCGGCGAGTCCTCGCGCCGTCCTCATGGCCATCCGTTGCCATGTGTCTCAGTTGCCGAGGATGAGGCTAGCAACCTGGTCGCCGCCCTCCTCATCCATGACCAGGATCGCGAGCGTCTGCCGCACCTGAGCGGAACCACCCGTGGCCTACTTCGTGATCAGCGCGTCGTAGGGGTTCGTGCTCCCGGCGAGGCCTCGGCCATGGTGCGCCGGTCCCGACCGCACGTGCGCATGATGGTGCCACGAAGGGTACGTTCGAGCGACCCGCGAAGGGGGGTCTTGACATGCAGCTCGTGCGAGCGAACGACGCGCCGCGCTTCGAACTCCCCGGCGCCACCATCATCGGCCTCGCCGCCGCCAGCCGAGGCGCGGTCGAGCTGACCACGTATCGGGTCGTCCTGACGCCGGGCTCCGCTCTGCCGGCCCATTGCCACGACCACGAAGAGGTCTTCACCGTGCTCACGGGGCGGGTCACGACGGTTTTGGACGGTGTGGACCACCCCACCGGACCCGGGGATACGGTGATCGTTCCCGCCGGAACCGAGCACTACGTCTACTCGACCGACGACGCTGCGGATCTGATCGCCGCAGTCCCTGCGGGGACGGTGTTCATCGGCTCCGACGGAAGCCGGCGGGTCGCGGACTGGGCGAGGTGATGCACGTCAACCAGATGGCTCGCGCGCATAGCTTCTAACGACCTCCGGGTCCAGGACTCTGGCGACCCTTCCGTGGGCGGTCCGGGCCGGGGCGCAGCCTGACGAGCCAGGCAGCCTCGAGATCGCGTGCCCAAAGAGGATCCTCGCCAGCGCCGGATCCTGACGCCGGCGCTCGGCCCAACACGGCCATCCACCTGCGTCAAGGTCCCACTCGCGGGGGCCGATGACGCAAGCGTGCGGATCCTCCTGGCCGAAGATGACGCCGTGTCCCGACGCCTGCTGCAGGCGGTCCTGCAGCAGTGGGGCTACGAGGTCGTCGTCGCGTGCGACGGCGCCGAGGCCTGGGCCGCGCTGTCCGCCGAGGACCCGCCATCGCTCGCCATCATCGACTGGGTGATGCCGGTCCTCGACGGCATCGAGGTGTGCCGTCGCATGCGCGCCGACGGCGAACGCCCGTACGTCTACACGATCCTGCTCACGGGGCGCACGGACACCAGCGACGTCGTCCAGGGGCTGGACGCCGGCGCCGACGACTACGTGACGAAGCCGTTCGACTCGAACGAGCTCCGCGTGCGGCTTCGCGCCGGGCGCCGGATCATCGAGCTGCAATCGGTCCTGCTCGACACCCAGCGGATCCTGCGGGACCGGGCCACGCACGATCCCCTTACGGGGATGTGGAACCGCGCGCAGGCGCTGGAAGCCCTCGACCGCGAATTGGTCCGCGTCGTCCGCGAGGGCTCCGCGATCAGCGTCCTGATGGCCGACCTCGACCACTTCAAGGCCGTGAACGACGGGTTCGGACACATGGCCGGGGACGCCGTGCTACGGGAGGTCGCCCGGAGGATCCGCGCATCACTGCGACCGTACGACATCCTGGGGCGCTACGGTGGGGAGGAGTTCATCATCGTGCTACCGGGCTGCGACGCAGAGAGCGTTCGACCCCTCTCAGAGCGCATCCGCGCGACGATCGGTGCCGAGCCCATGGACACCTCGGAGGGCGTCGTCGCGGTGACGGTCAGCATCGGCACCGCGACGCTCGGAACGGCCGGCCGAACGAACGAGGAGCTGGTCCGGGCAGCCGATGCGGCGCTGTATCGAGCGAAGGCGGCCGGACGCGATCGCGTCGAACATGCCGTGCCGGGTGATGGCGACCCGCGGTCCGACCGGCGCGCCGACGAGCTCGGCCTCGGACCTACGGCTGGCGGCCCGCTGCGCGAGGCCGGATGAACGGCGGTCGCGACCTCGGGGTGGTCACCGCCGTCGGGTACACCCACCCGATCGGTGGCATGGCTCGAGCCGTGCGGCTGCACCCGACGTCGGGTTCGCTGTTCGGGCGCCTCGCCGATGCGTGGGCGGACCCGGACCTCTGGACCTCGACGCTGCACCCGGACGACTGGGAGGAGGTCGAGTCGGCGCTCGCCACGGCGGCGGCCTCGCAGGAGGGTTCGTTCGCGATCGAGTACCGGGTGGTCGGAGAGGGCGGTGAGGCCTTCTGGGTCCAGGATCGCGCGACCTTCGACACCGGCGACCCGGACAGCCCCGATGGCCCCGACGGTCCGGAGGCGTGGCGCGGGGTCATGGTCGACATCACCGAGTCGAAGCAGATGGAAGGCCGCCTCCGAGAGGCCGAGATGCGCTACCGGAGCCTGGTCGAGCAGATCCCGGCCATCACGTACGTGGATCTCGCGGACGAGCAGATGACGACCACGTTCATCAGCCCGCAGATCGAATGGCTCCTCGGCGTGCTTCCCCAGGAGTACATCGAGGACCCGGACCTCTGGTACGAGATGCTCCACCCCGACGACCGTCAGCGGGCGTTGGAGCAGTACCTGGAGGGCCGCTCCTCCGGCCGGCCGTTCGCGTTCGAGTACCGGCTGATCGGCCGGGACGGCCGCGTCGTCTGGTTCCGCGACGAGGCGATGGTGATCCGCGACGCGATGGGCCGACCGACCCTCGTCCAGGGCGTCATGCTCGACGTCACCGAGGCGAAGCGCGCGGACGATGCGCTCCGCCGTTCGGAGCAGCGCTACCGCGACCTGGTCGAGCACGCACAGGACGTCGTGTTCACGCTCGGTCCGGACGCGACGCTCACATCGCTCAACCCGGCCTTCGAGCAGATCACCGGTTGGTCCCGGGACGACTGGATCGGCCAGTTCTTCCCGCCGCTCGTGCACCCCGACGACCTGGGGACCGCCTTCGACGCGCTGAAGCGGATCGCGGCGGGTGAGTCTGTGGCCGCGTTCGAGCTGCGGATCCTGAGGCCCGACGGCGGCTTCCAGGTCGGGGAGTTCTCGCTCACGCCTCAGGTCGAGGACGGACGCGTCGTCGGTGCGCTCGGGATCACACGCGACGTCACGCAGCGGAAGCGGGAGGAGGCCGAACTGGAGTCCGCGCGCGAGGCCGCCGAGGAGGCGAACCGTGCCAAGAGCGAGTTCCTGGCGAACATGAGCCACGAGATCCGAACGCCGCTGAACGCGGTGATCGGGCTCTCGGGTCTCCTGCTCGACACCGAACTCGACGAGGAGCAGCGCGACTACCTGGAGACGGTCCGTTCGTCCGGCGACGCCCTGCTGGGCGTCATCAACGACATCCTGGACTTCTCGAAGATCGAGGCCGGGCGCTTGGAGGTCGAGCACGCGCCGTTCGACCTGCGCGCGTGCGTGGAGGAGTCGCTCGACCTCGTGACCTCGGCCGCCGCGGCCAAGGGCATCGAGATCGCCTACCTGATCGACCAGCACGTGCCGCCCGTCCTGGTCGGCGACGTGACGCGGCTCCGTCAGGTGCTGGTGAACCTGCTGTCGAACGCCGTGAAGTTCACCTCGGCCGGTGAGGTCGTCGTCACCGTCTCGAGCCGGCCGCGGGACGAGCGGCGCCACGACGTGCACTTCGCGGTGATCGACACCGGCATCGGGATCCCGCCGGAGAAGATGGACCGGCTCTTCGACTCTTTCTCGCAGGTGGACGCCTCGGTGACACGCCGGTACGGCGGTACGGGGCTCGGGCTCGCGATCAGCAAGCGGCTCTGCGAGATGATGGGCGGCGGGATGTGGGCCGAGTCCACGCCGGGCGCGGGTTCGACGTTCCACTTCTCGATCCTGGCGGAGATCGCGCCCGAGCTCGCGATGCCGAAGCTCGAGGGGGCGAACCTGGCCGGACTGCGCGTCCTGATCGTCGACGACAGCGCGACGAACCGGCTGATCCTGTCGAAGCAGCTCAAGTCGTGGGACGTGACCCCGGTCGAGGCGGCCTCGGCCGAAGACGCGCTGGAGCTCCTGCGCGCGGAGCGGTTCGACGCTGCGGTGCTCGACATGATCATGCCGATCATGGATGGCGAGTCGCTCGGCGAGGTGATCAGCCGAACGCCGGAAGCGGCGGGACTCCCGCTCGTGATGCTGACGTCGCTCGGCCGGCACCGGGACGGTCGGGCGGAAGGGGAACCGTTCGCCGCGTACCTGACGAAGCCGGTCAAGCCCTCACGCCTGCACGACGTCCTGGCCCAGGCGATCGCGAGCCCACGGGCCGGATCGCCGGCGGACCCGGCGACCGATGAGCCCGCCGGCGGGGCGTCGCCGGTGGGTCCGGAGCTGGGCACTCGCCATCCGCTGCGGATCCTGCTGGCGGAGGACAACGTCGTCAACCAGAAGGTCGCGGTCAAGCTCCTCGAGCGGATGGGCTACCAGCCCGACCTCGCGTTGAACGGCGTCGATGTCCTGCGGGCGCTGGCGCGCGAGCCGTACGACGTGATCCTGATGGACGTGGCGATGCCGGAGATGGACGGCCTGGAGGCGACGCGCCGGATCCGCAGCGACATGCCCGCGGACCAGCAGCCGCGGGTCATCGCGATGACCGCGAACGCGATGGCGGGCGACCGCGAACGGTGCTTCGAGGCGGGGATGGACGACTACGTCAGCAAGCCGATCGACATCGCCCTCCTTGCCACCGCGCTCCGGCGGAGTCCGTGCATCTCGGGAGCCGCCGACGCCCCCCACGCCGGTCTCCGAAGCAACGGGGATGGCTTGGCACGCGACTCGGAGGCAGGGCCCGCGCCCGCGCCTGCGGAGCCGGTGGCTCCCGCGATCCGGACCGTCAAGCTCGGCGGCGAGGGGAGCCCGGCGGTCGATCCGTCGGCGCTCGAATCCTTCGCCCGCGAGCTCGGCGGGGCCGCCGCGGAGATCGTCGCCGAGATCGTCGAGACGTTCCTCGCGGACGCGCCCGTGCTGATCGACCAGATGCGGGAGGCGGTTCGGACGTCGAACCCGATCGTCCTCGATCGCGCGTCGCACACGCTGAAGTCGTCGAGCGCCACGGTCGGCGCGCTCGCGCTGTCGACCCGGTGCCGAGCGATCGAGGAGCAGGCGCGTTCGGGTCGCGCGGTCGAGCTCGCCGACGACGTGCAGGCCGTCGAGCGCGAGTACGAACGCGTCCGCCGAGAGCTCGAAGCGGGCATCGCGGCCTGACGCCCGCCCAGCCCCCTCCCGAACGACGGCCCCCGTGCGGCCGGGCATGTCGTCGTTCCCTCCTATGCTCCGAAGCATGACCTGCGCGGTCTGCCACGAGCCGCTCCCTGAGGGCGCTCGATTCTGTCCGAACTGCGGTGCGACGGTCGGCGCTCCGGTCGAGACCGAGGAACGGAAGGTCGTCACGGTGCTGTTCGCCGACCTGGTCGATTCCACCGGCCTCGCCCAACGGCTCGACCCGGAACGCGCCCGCGAGGTGCTCGGCCGGTTCTTCGATGCCACGACCGAGGAGTTGCAGGCCCTGCGGGGCCGGCCGGAGAAGTTCGTCGGCGACGCGGTGATGGCGGTCTTCGGGCTGCCCACCGTCCACGAGGACGACGCGCTGCGGGCCGTGCGGGCCGGGATCGCGATCCGCGAGCGGCTCCGGCGACTCGGACGCTCGTTCGGCCTCGGCGAACCGCTCGAGGTTCGCGTCGGCATCCAGTCGGGGGAGGCCGCGGCCGGTCGCGGGCCGGCCGGACAGCTCCTCGTGACGGGCCCGGTCGTGAACGCCGCCGCCCGCCTGCAGGAGGCCGCCGATCCGGGAGAGGTCCTGGTCGGCGAGACCACCTTCGCGCTGACGGCGAGCTCCGTGGCGTACCGCGAGCGCCGGGACGTGCGGGCGAAGGGCTTCGACGCCCCGCTGGTCGCGTTCGGCGTCCAGGCGCTCTCGATGCGGTCGTCTCGCCGGACGATCCCGTTCGTCGGGCGGGCCGGCGAGCTCCGGCTCCTCGCGGACTGCCTGGGTCGCGCGACCAGCACGGGACAGCCGGTGCTGGTCACCGTCCTCGGCGAGCCGGGCATCGGGAAGTCGCGCCTCGCGGACGAGTTCATCGCGACGAGGGGTGACGACGTGCTCGTCGTCGCGGGCCGAACCCGCTCGTATTCGGACACCGCCACGTTCGCGCTGGTGGCCGGGATCGTCGGCGAACTGGCCGGCTTCCAGGAGGGCGACCAGCATGGACGGGCGCGCCGAAAGCTCCGCGATCTGGTGGTGCGCTCCTGCCCGCCGAGCGATGTCGACCGGATCGTCGAGCGCCTCTCCCTGCTGTTCGGCATGGCCCACGGCCTCCACGAGTCGGCCTTCGTCGACGACGTCCACGCGGGGTTCATCGCGTTGATCGACGGCGTGGCCAGCCAGCGACCCATCGTGCTGGTGTTCGAGGACGCGCACACGTTGAAGGCGCCGATGCTGGATCTGATCGAACGGCTCGGCGGACGGACGCGGACCGGTTCGCGACGAGCCATGGTCCTGGTCCTCGCGCGGTCCGGGTTCGTCGACGAGCGCCCGACCTGGGGGTCGAGGGCGGCGAACGCGGTGACGCTCCGGCTGGGCCTGCTCACGACCGCGGAGTCGATCGAACTCGTCTGCCAGGCGGGGGGCGGTGGCTTCGACGAGGACACGGCCGCGGGGATCGCCGAGCGCACGGGCGGGAACCCGTTCTTCATCATCGAGACGACCGGCATGCTGCTCCCCGACGGCGGCGATCGTCCCTCGTCGCAGATGGCGATCCCGCCCACGGTGCAAGCCGTGATCGCGGCGCGGCTGGACGCTCTTCCCGAGCGGCTCCGGGAGCTCACGAGGCATGCGTCGGCGTTCTTCGTGTCCTTCGATGCGGACGAACTGGCCGTGGTCGACCCGCTCGCTCGGGCCGACGAGCTGCGTGCGCTCGAGGACGCCGAGATCCTCGTCCGCGAAGGGTCCGGCGGCCGGGGGTCCGCGCCGACCCGATGGCGCCTCCGGCACGCCACACTCAAGGACGTCGCCTACGCGAGCCTGCCGAAGCGGGAGCGGGTGCGGCTGCATCAGCTCATCGCAGACCGGCTGGTGGCGAGCGGCCATCACTCCTGGGCGTCCGACCACCTCGAGCTGGCGGCCGTTGCGTCGCTGGACCTCGATCCGAACGACCGGACCGTGGCCGAGGCCGCCGCCGACGCGCTGGTCGCGTCCGGGGATCGTGCGAGGCGCCGGATGGAGAGCCGTTCGGCAGTCGATCACTACCGTCGCGCGCTGACGATCGCCGGCCCAGAGCACGGGTGGCGGGTGCGCGAGGCGCGGGCGCTCGCCGGCATGGGCGAGGCTCGCTACTGGCTCGGCGACTACGCCGCCGCGACCGAGGCGCTCGAGCGCGCCGCGGCGCTCGGCACGCAGATCGACGACCCGTTCACGCTCGCGCTCGCCCTGCGGTTCCTCGGGGACATCGCGATAAACGTGGAAGGGGACCTCGATGCGGCCGAAGCCCTCCTCGATCGTTCGCTCGCCGCTGCCGAGGAGCTGGGTGATCCCTGGGCCATCGCGCGCACGCTGTTGTTCGCCGGATGGGTGCCCTGGACGCGCGAGCGGTACGAGGAGGCCGAAGCGACCTGGCGCCGTGCGCTCTCGATCGCCGATCCGGCGGACGGCTGGGCGCGAGTCCGAGCGCTCAACTGCCTGTCGATCAACCTGACCGGTGGCCCGCAGCGCACCGGTCCCGCGGCGATCGCCGCGAGCGAGGACGCTCTCCGGCTGAGCGAGGAGGCGAGCGCGATCGCCGAGGACATCGGCGATCGGTTCAGCATCGCCATGACGGCCGTCCAGCAGGCCCGCGTCCTCGAGGATCTGGGGCGATCCGACGAGGGGCTGCCGTCTCTCGACCGCGGCATCGCCATCTTCGACGAGCTGGGCGCCAGGTGGGAGTACGCGGACGCGATCGCGGAGCGTGGGATCGCGAAGCGCGATCTCGGCCGCCTCGATGAGGCCGAGGAGGACCTGGTGGATGCGATCCGCGTCTCCGAGGAGCTCGGCGAGCGGCAGCTCGCGAGCTGGATGTGGCGGGCCCTGGCTCGCGTGTCGGAACGCCGCGGTGACCTGGCGAAGGCCGAGGAGCGCCACCGACGTTCACGCGAGGCCGAGGTACGGTTCCAGAGCCACCCCGAACGGGACGCCGCCGCGTCCCACCCGCGCGTGTGAGGCAGGCGGGTGGCTCGCCCGAACGCGCCCAGCCGGGGGACACGCGCGCCGGACGGGTCAGGGGACCGGAGCGACGGCCCCGTAATCCGGAGCCGAGACGGGCCGCTCGACCGCAACGCCCTTGTCCGTCACGACGGCGACCGGCTCGCCGTCGACCGAGAATCGCACGGCGCTGATGCTCGGCAACGACACGAGCGTCCAGACGATCTGGGCCACTCGACGGATCACGGCGTCGGGCGTGGCCGGGGACTGGAACTCGCCCGAGAGGTCGACCTCCGCGACGGTGTCGAACACGCCAACCTGCAGGAGCCGGGTACTCGGCGGCACATCGGTCGTGACACCGGTGGTCCGCTCACGTTCGGTGGGGCCATCGAGGAGCGCGCGGACCGCGGCCTGCGGGGACGCTTCATTCTGGACCTCGCGCGTGACGGGGACGAGCCGCCCGTCCCGGAGGAGGAAGATCGTGATCCCGCGGAGTGGGCCCGGCGCCGCGGTGTGCGCGGACCTGGTCACGGGGAACGGGAGCTCGTCCGTGGGAACGATGACCGGCGCCGATGGAGCCGCGCACGCGGCCAGGCTCGCCGAGACGATCGCTGCAGGGAGTGCCCTCCTCAGGCCCGATCGGACCATCAGTCGGCGGCGTCGCCCGGCGGCTCACGATGGAGCGGCAATCGCAGCACGAACGACGTCCCTTCGCCGACGACGCTTTCGGCATCCAACGTGCCCCCGAGGAGCGTGGCGTTCTGCGATGCGATGGCCAGGCCGAGGCCGATCCCGCCGTGCGCGCGGGTGCGGCTTCGATCCGCCTTGTAGAAGCGCTCGAAGAGATGGGGTAGGTTCTCGGACGATATCCCCGGCCCGCGATCGGCGACCGCGATCAGGTACGTGTCGCCGTCCACGGCGAACGTCACGCGAACCCCGCGGCCGGCACCATGCTCGAGCGCGTTGTCGATCAGGTTGGCCAGGATCCGCTCGAGTCGGAACTTGTCCGTGGCGATCTGCACGTCGGGACCGTCGGTGACGTCCACCTCACGCCGTCTCTGGTGAACGATGGCCCCGACCACGGCGCGCGGATCGACCTGCTCGACCCGGACCGCACCACGACGGGCATCGAGCTCCGACATCTCCAGGAGCTCTTCGATGAGGCGGCCGAGCTGGGCCACGTCGTCGTGAAGGAGATCGACGGCCTCGCGCGACGACGGCGCGAGATCGTCCCGCCGGGCCAGCAGCACATCGCTCGTCGTCTTCATGGCCGCGAGCGGCGTGCGGATCTCGTGAGACAGTGCCGCGACGAAACGGCGCTCCCGTTGGATCATCTCTTCCAGGGCCTCGGCCATCCGGTTGAACGACGTCGCCAGCATGCCGAGCTCGTCCTCGGCTGTCGGCTCCACACGCGTCTCGAGCAAGCCCTCGGCGACCTGCTGGGCCGCGGTACTCACGCGGGCGAGCGGTTTGAGCATCCGTCGGCTCACCCGCTGTGCGAAGGCACCGGCCAGGACGATGACGATCGCGCTCGTTATCGCGAGCACGCGAGCCAGGAGTGCGAGCGTGGCATCGACATCGCGGAACGGATAGAAGAGGTACAGGTTGGTGCCCTCGGGCGGCAGGGGCGCGCCGAACACGAGTGCGCGCGAGCCTTTCCCGCTCGTCTGCTGGTAGGCGAGCTGCTCGCGTTCGACGGCCTCGACGAGTGACGGCGGCACCGCGCGAGGCGTCAGCGAGAGCGCGGTCGAGTACCACGCACCGCCGCTGGTGATCATCGCGTCGAAGTTCTCCCTCGTCTGGAGGAGCGACACGAGCTGCCGCGAGGACCCGGGACGCGAGCGCAGGAACTCGCGCGCGAAGAGGAGGGCGAAGATCGTCTGACGGGTGTCCGAACGTATCCGGCTGCTCTCCAGCGACGCACGCACGACGTAGTAGGTGGTGAGCGAGATCGCGGACGTGAGCAGCAACGCCATCGCGACGAACGCCGATGTGATGCGCGCCCGGAGGCTCCGACGCCGAAGGAAGCCGCCGGCGAACCTCACGCGGATAGCTTGTACCCGAACCCTCGAACCGTTCTGATCAGCCTCGGTTCGGTCGGGTCGCTCTCGATCTTGGCCCGGAGCCGCCGGACGTGGACGTCCACGAGACGCGAATCCCCGAGGTAGTCGTAGTCCCAGACCTCGCTGAGGAGCTGCTCGCGCGAGAACACGGTGTTCGGTCTTGCGGCCAGGCATCGCAGTAGCTCGAACTCCGTCTTCGTCAGCATCACGGTTCGGCCGCCCACACGCACCGCGGCGGCGTCGGGTTCGATCTCGAGGTCCCCGACGACGATGCGCCGCCGTGCCGGCTCGCTCCGTGCGCGGCGGAGGAGCGCGCGGATCCGGGCCACCAGCACCTTCAGCTCGAACGGTTTCGTGAGGTAGTCGTCGCCACCGGACTCCAGCCCCACCACGACGTCGACCGTGTCGGTCTTGGCCGTGAGGAAGATGATGGGAACCCCGCTGGTCTTGCGGATCTCGCGGCACAGCTCGAACCCGTCCTGACCCGGAAGCATCACGTCGAGGATCACCAGGTCCGGCGCCCGTTGTGAGATCAGGCGGGAACCCACGACCGCGTCCGCGGCCTCGAGCACCTCGTACCCCTCGTCGTGCAGGGCTATCGCGGTCGCACGGCGCACCCGATGGTCGTCCTCGACGACGAGGATCCGCGCGTTCGTCACCGAACGAGCATACGAACGGAGGGGACCGCGCACGCGGCCCGTGTGCGCGGTCGGCGAGCTGAAGGGCCGGTCGGCGTCCTCGCCCTCGGAGGCGCAGCCGGGTCAGGCTATCCGGTCCCGCCCGAGCGGCTGGGGATCGCCCACGTACCGGATGCGCCGACCGACACCCCCACGATGGCGACGGACGCTGATACGCCACGGGCCGCAGATCATCCAGCGACTGAGGCACGCCTGACAGAGGTATCTCGGATCCGTGCTTCCCTGCCGGCGGACCCGCGCCGATCCACACCACGGACACCGCTCTTCCGATCCATCCCTTCCGGTACCGTCCGGTCCATCGCCACGATCGTTCCTTCGCGTCACGCGTGTCACCTCCCCGGTCCGCCCACATGGAGCGACCGTACGGGCCCGATGCTTCCGAACGAAGTCGGTCCTGTTACAGATCGGGATCGGGTCATCTGGGCGCCGCGAACCGACCGCGAGGCAAGGACGGGCGTCACGGATCCGTAACGTCCGCGACCCTCGCGCGAAACCCAGCGCCGCCACCTTGGGCGAGGTGGTCATGGCGACCCCCGCGTTCGTCGTGCGGAGAGGAGCGGGCATGAAGCACCTTCGGATGGAGAGTCGCGCGAGCGGCAGCTCGCTCATCTTGAGGGTCCAGGGCGACGTGGACAGCTACACGGCCGGACATCTCGACGACGTTCTGGAGGACCTCGCCGAGGCTCAGGACCAACGTCGAGTTGTTCTCGACCTGGAGCGCGTCACGTCGTTCGATCGGCACGGTGCCGACGTCGTGCGGTCGGGACGCCGTCGGCTCGTCGGCTCCGGCGTCTCGGTTTCGATACTCGCGAGCCCGACCGTGATCCGGTCCGTTGCCGAACCGGAACCGGCCTGAGGATGTGCCGAGCGTGGCCTCGCCGGCCGAGTCGAGCCGCGCAGGCCCCCAGGAACGCTCGGATCGACGAGGAGGAGGGAGCGAAGGATGAGCGTTGCGGATCCAGTTCGAGAAGGCTTCCACATGACGGAGCGCGATCGGCCGGTCGTCGCGTTCAAGTGGCTGCGCGCCGGCCGCGTCGACCCTGACGCCCGTTTCGCGTGGCCCCAGCCCGACCGAGGCCTGAGCCCATGGGTGGACGGGATGACCAGGGGCCCGTGGCGGCCGCACGGGTCCTCGGTGCTGGGGCTCCCGTACGAGGTCAGCGAGGAGCTCTGGTTGATCGAACTGCACGGAAACATCGAACGCGTGCCGTTCTCCGAGGGATGGGCTGGGTCGGGAGCGGTGTCACGCCGCGCCGGCGAGGCGCGCATCCTCGGCGACCGTGCTCGGATCATCTACAGGATCGAAGGGTGGGACGCGCGCGTGAGCGCGGACTTCGTCGACTTCTGCATCGGAGAGGCGCGGAGCCTCGTCGTCGAATCGATGGCGAATGCCACTCGCCAGATCCGGACGGAGTTGCTCGACTCGCCTGCTGACGTACTGGCGCTCGACCATGTCGTGAGCCTCCTCGGCGCGTGGCGTCACTTCTCCGTCGCGGACGGGGAGGAACGGCCGGCCGAGGCTGCTCGTGCAGCGGCTGCGGCGCGTGCCGCGACAGCCCTGTCCTATGCCTCGGCGCTCGTCGACGAGAGGTCCCGAGCAGAGGTCGCGCGTGAGGCGCTTGCTGACGAGCGGCGGAGGCAGGCGGATTGGATCGCTCATCGCGTTGGGATCGCAGAGATGGAGAGCGACGTCCTGAGCGCCGCGTCGGCCTGATCCGCACGGGACACGCACCACGGAGCCGATGCATGCCATCGCATAGGTTCGGCATCGGCGGGCCCTTCAGGCATCCGTCCGCGGGTTTCCGGAAGGGCGGCGCTTCGACTCCGCCTCGGTGGCACGGATGCGAGCGGCCTCCTCTTCCGTCGGCGCCGTGCCCCCGTACGCGGCCGGGAGCCACCAGCGATCGTCCGGCGACCGCGGCGACTGCGGGTACGTGGCGATCGCCTCCTCGACGAGCCCCCGGATCGCCCGCATCAGGTGGCCCGTGACCTCTGCCGGATCATCCCCGCCCGCGCAGGGCACGGGCGGGCCGAATCGAACGTCGATCGCCACGCCCCGCCGAAGGTCCCGCGGCCGGCCCTTCGTCACCAGACGCTGGCTTCCCCACACCGCCCCCGGGATGAGCGGAACGCCAGCCTCCATCGCCATGCGCGCCGCCCCGGTCTTGCCGACCAAGGGGAGGAACGAGCGATCGATCGTGCCCTCGGGGAACATGCCGACTATCTCGCCCGCCCGCAGCGCATCGACGGCCCGCCGCACCGCCACGCCGGGTGAGCCGAACCGGTCGGCGGGGATGTGCTTCGCGCCGGACATGATCGCTCTGGTGAAGGGGCGCTCCCACAGTTCCCGCTTGGCCACGAACCGGATGTTGCGGCCGCGGCGGCGGCCGGCCAGCCCGACGAACAGCCAGTCCAGGTAGCCGACGTGGTTGGTTGCGACGACCGCCCCGCCCTGCACGGGGATGCGTTCGATGCCCGAGATCTCGATCCGCCAGCTCATCGCGTCCATCCAGGCGATGAGCGAGCCCGCGATCCCGGCGTAGATCGGTTCCATCAGCGCGCGGCGGCCCGGGCGGGGCCGCGTCGCGGCTCCCTGGCGGCGCCGGTCAGTTCCCGGCTCACTTCGAACAGCCGCGCGCGATCCGCCGCGCTCGTGCCCGTCCCGGGGAGGCGGACGGTGGACCTGGGCCGGCGATCGAGCCAGAAGCGCCCGTGTGCGCCCCGCGGCTCCGGCGCGGCCGCGAGCCACGCGATGGTGTCGGCGCCCTGTCGGGCGTTGCGGAGCAGCGGCCGCATGATCTTCCGGAACGTCGGAAGTCCGGCGGCCAGGCCCGGCGTTTCCGCCCAGCCCGGGTGCATCGCGTGGACCGAAACGGCGGACGGCGCGAGGCGCTCGGCCCATTCCTCGGCGAGCGCCACCTGCGCCCGCTTCGCGCGCGCATAGGCGACGGAGCCGCGATAGGGCTCGCGCTCCATCTGAAGGTCGTCCAGGTGGAGCCCCTGCGTGTACATCCCCCCGGACGAGACGAAGATCACCCGCGCGTCATCGGAGTGACGAAGCAGCGGTAGGAGTTCGTCGGTCAGCATGAACGGCCCGAGCACCATCGTGGCGAAGCTCGATTCGAATCCCTGCGCCGACGTCCGGCGTTTCGCGAGCAGCGCGCCCGCGTTGTGGATCAGGACGTCCAGGCGCGCCTCTCGGGCGCGGATCTGGTTCGCGACCGAGCGGACGGAGTCGAGATCGCTCATGTCACCCACGTACGCGGCGACGTCCGACCGACCCACCGCGGACGTGATCGCCCCGACGGCCCTCTCTGCGCGCGTGGCGTCCCGGCCAAGGATGCGCACCGAGGCGCCCGCGCGCCCGAGCGCCGTCGCCGCCTCTAGGCCCAGACCGGACGTGCCGCCGGTGACGATCGCCACGCGGCCGTCCATGCGGAAGGACTCGGGCGGCGCCCAGCCGAAGAGCCGGCTTCGTGTCGCGTAACCCACGCGCGAGAACGACAGCACCACCGTGGCCTCGATGGATCGGTCCGCGAGGTCGCGCAGGGCGTTCACGCCGGCGACGGTCATGGTCGCGAGGGTGTGGCGCTCGGCTGGTTCAGGGCGTCCCGGAGGCCGGCCACGGCTCGCTTGCCCATCCGGTCGAACGCTCCGCGAAGGAACGGCTCCACCAGCGCAAGGGGCCCGCGCATGCGCAGGTCGGCCCGGTAGGTGATGCGGGTTCGTCCCCGTCCTGCGCGTTCGAAGCGGATCTCGTCCACGGCACGGACGGTCGAACCCTGGCCGTGGAGCACGACCCGGTTCGGAGAGTCGAACTCGGTGATCCGGTACGTCATCGGCAGGCTCGTCTTCCGGAACGTCACGACCAGGCGGTAGATGGCGCCGACCCCGACGGGTCCCGTGCCCTCGCGGCAGGACTCCCTGACGCCGGGGTCCCAGCGTTCGGCGTTGGCGAAGTCGCTTACGAACGCGAACGCCTCCTCCAACGGCCTCTCGACTTCGGTGACTTCCAGCAGCCTGACCATCGGACGTTCGCTCCTTTCGTTGGGTTTGGCGGGTCGATCAGAAGGCCGGCAAGCGGCGAGCGGCCGGAGGTTCCGGCGAGGGGTCGATCGCGCGGCGGATGACCTCGGCCGCCTCGACCAGGTCGTCGCCCAGATAGACACCCGGCACGCCGCGGCGCGCCCCGGCGGGCGCGAAGGCGCCGCCCGCGTAGAAGACGGCGACGCCCGGGAGCGCCGCCGTCTCTTCGACGGCCTGGACCGCGGGACGCCGCGTCGCGGCGCGTTGCGCAGCGATGATCACCCCGGCCGCGCCGGAGGCGATGGTCGCGGTGGTGATCGAACGGGCAGGGGTGTTCGGACCGAGCGAGCGGCACTCCCAGCCGCGGCGGGCGAGAACGACCGCCAGCGCATCCAATCCTATGGAATGCAGTTCCTTCGGGCCGCATGCGAGGAGCAGGGGAGGGCCCCGATGGGGCGGTGCGATCAGCGCAAGGCGGGACAGCCAAGCGCGGACCGCCTCTGTGGCGACATGCTCGCTCGCGACGTCGCAGTTGCCGACCTCCCAAAGAACGCCGAGGTGCCGCATCGCGGGGAGCGCCACCTGCGTGATCGAACGATCGACGCCCAGATCGTGCAGCGACGCGTCCAGGATCTTCCGGAGCGCGCCGGGGTCCATGACGCGAGCGGCATCGGTGAAGCGCTCGATGGCCACGCCCATCCCCGGATCGACGTTGAAGAGGCGGTGGACGACGCCGGCCGCTTCACGTGCTGCGAGCCCCCGGCTGACCTCGTCGCGAAGCGTCCGGATCTGATCGACGTCGGCCATCGAGTACCTGCGGTGGCCGCCGCCCGTGCGGGGCGGCTCGGGCACGCCGTACCGGCGCTCCCAGGAGCGAAGGGTCGGGATCGGTACGCCCAGCAGGGTGGAGACGTCCTTGATCGGCATGCCGCCTGTTCGCATGGATGCATGGTCGCGCACCCGCGCGCCGGTGTCAACGAAAGCATGCAGATTTGCATAGGTTTTATGCATACATTCGGTCGGCGCGTACCGCATACTCGCGGCTATGGACCTCATCGAGAAGGACACAGGTTCGAGCCGCGCCCTCGCGGACGAGCGCGCCACGGCGACCGTCGGAGGGCGGCCTGCGGATGCGCTCGCCGAGCTGTTTGGCCCGCCATCGGGCCGCGTCGACGCGGGTGGCTACAGCCCTTCCCCCGCGCTCGTCCGCTGGGTTCACCTGTCGATCTTCGTCTCCTTCAACGTGTGCGCCGTGAACTTGGCGCTGCAGGACCGGAGGGTCGGGCGCTGGCACGACTACCTGTACGGCGAACGCGCCTACGTGGTTCTGAGTCTCGTGGCGAAGTCGCTGCTCGCATGGCAGGTCTTCGCCGGGACGCTGAGGCCGGCATGAGGGTCGCGGTCGTCGGAGCGGGCATCGCCGGCTTAGGCGCCGCGAGCGCTCTTCATGGCAGCTTCGATGTGACGCTGTTCGAAGCGGGCGGCTACGTCGGAGGCCATGCGAACACGGTCGAGGTCGACACACCGGCGGGTCCGGTGCCCGTCGACACGGGCTTCATCGTATACAACGAACGCAACTACCCGTTGCTCACGCGGCTGTTCCGCGAGCACGGCGTCCCCACCGAGCCGAGTGACATGTCCTTCTCCGTGTCGCTGGACGGCGGCGCATTCGAGTACCGGGGAAGCGCCGGCGGCCTGCTGGCGCGGCCAACGAACGTGGTCGACCCGGCCGCCTGGCGGATCGCCGCCGACATGCGGCGGTTCGCGCGGGCCGCGACGCGCCTCCTGGAGGAGGTGAACGATCTCTCATTCGCGGAGTTCCTGCGGGAGAGTGGGCTCTCGGACGCGTTCATCGAGCGCTATCTGATCCCCATGGCGGCGTGCATCTGGTCGGCGACGCGCGAGGACATCCTGACGCAGCGCGCCTGGCCCCTCCTGCGATTCCTGGACAATCATGGGCTCGTCGAGCTGCGGGACCGGCCGCGCTGGCGAACCGTGTCGGGCGCCAGCCGTGAGTATGTGCGGCGCGTGTCCGCGCCGTTCAGCGATCGGATCCGGCTCGGGACGCCGGTGACCGGCGTCAGGCGAGTCATGGACGGCGTCGAGGTCCGCGACGCGAGGGGCGGCACCGGCGTCTTCGACGCGGTGGTCATGGCCACGCACGCGGACGACACGCTGGCGCTCCTGGACGCGAGCGCTCGTGAGCGCCGGGTGCTGGGCGCCTTCCCCTACCGGCCGAACCGCGCGGTGCTCCACACCGACCGCCGCCTGATGCCCCGACGCCGGCGTGCGTGGGCCAGCTGGAACTACCTGGGCGAGACGGCGTCGCGCAGCGGCGAGCCCGTGTCCCTTACGTACTGGATGAACCGTCTGCAGAACCTCGACCCGTCGCTGGACCTGTTCGTTTCGCTGAACCCCAAGCGCGATCCGCGCTCCGGCTCCGTGCTCGGCGAATTCGACTACGCACATCCGCAGTTCGACGCGGACTCGGTGGCCGCGCAGGGGGAGCTGGTGAGCATCCAGGGCCGGGGCGGCGTCTGGTTCGCCGGGGCATGGACGGGATACGGGTTCCACGAGGACGGGCTTCGCTCCGGCCTGGAAGCGGCACGCTCGATCCTCGCCTCCGCCGGGACGGCGTACACGGAACGGATGGCGGGATGAGCGAGGCCGCGCGCCTCGGAACGCGCCCGGCGCCGCCGGCCGCAGCCGGTCGCGACGCTGAGGACCGCGTATCCGCGATCTACCCGAGCATCGTCACGCACCGGCGGCTGCAACCGGCCCCGCACGCGTTCTCCTACCGCGTGCTGTCGACGCTGATCGACCTGGACGAGGTCGCCGACCTCGGCCGCGATGGCCGGCTGTTCCGCCACAACCGCCCGGGCGTGGTCTCCTTCCTCGACCGTGACCACGGACCGCGGGACGGCTCGCCGTTACGGCCCTGGATCGACCGACACCTTGGCGCCATGGGCATCGACCTGGAGGGCGGGCCCGTCAGGATCCTGTGCTCCCCACGCGTCCTGGGATACGTCTTCAACCCGCTGTCGGTGTGGTTCTGCCATCATCGCGACGGCTCACTGCGAGCGATGCTGTACGAGGTCCGCAACACCTTCGGCCAGCACCACAACTACCTCATCCCGGTCGAGCCCGGCCGGCTTCCCAGCGCCCTCGTCCGGCACTCCTGCCGCAAGGAGTTCCACGTCTCGCCCTTCATGCCCATGGATCTGGAGTACGGATTCGTCGTTCGCGAGCCGGACGAGCGCATCTCCATCGCGATGCGCCTGCGTCACACCGAGGGTGCGGACGGCCCGGAGCGCGCGCTGTTCACGGCGGCCTGGCGGGGCCGCCGGGTTGCGTTCACGAAGGCGAACCTGCGGCGTGCGCTGGCCGCGAACCCGCTGTCGACCCTGAAGGTGACCGTCGGCATCCACACGGAGGCGCTTCGGCTTTGGGCGAAAGGCGTGCCGCTGCACCGAAGGCCGCCCGCGCCCGGGGTCGAAACCCGTTACGTTTGGCCGGATCGAACCGTCGTCGAACGGCCCGACTGGCTGTTGGCATGAGCATTCGAACCGGCGAACGCGAGATACGCGTCGGCGTCCGTCTGCCCGGGCGCGCCGGCGGCGGAGGCTGGCGGCCGGGCGGCTCGCGGGTCGAGGACGCGACGCTGGCGCTCGTCGGGTCCCTGGTGCGGCGCGGCCATCTCGACGTGTCCTTCGCGAGCGGACGCACTCGATCCTTCGGAAGCGGGCCGGGTCCGCGTGCGGATGTCGTAGTGGTCGCGCCCGGCGTGGTCCCGGCGCTGCTCTCCCGGGGCGGGATTGGCCTGGGGGAGTCCTGGATCCGGGGGGAATGGGACACCTCGGATCTCGCGGCGCTGCTCGAGGTCGCGGCGCGCAGCCGGGACGCGTGGCTCGAATCGTGGCCGGCCCGGGCCGTCCAGGGGGCCGCGCGGGCAGCCCGGCGCGCACGAGGCTCGCATCACGCGCAGGAACGGCGGTCGCGACGGATCCGCTCGCTCGGCGCTGTCCCGTCGATGCCCGCCCACTACAACCTGGGCAACGCCTTCTACCAGGTGTGGCTCGACCCGACGATGACGTATTCGTCCGCCCTGTTCGACGATCCCGGCGCGTCGCTGGAACAGGCGCAGCGCGCGAAGTACGAACGGATGGCGCGCGTCGCTGGGATCCGGCCGGGCGAGCGAGTGCTGGAGATCGGATCCGGCTGGGGCGGCTTCGCCGTCTTCGCCGCACACGAACTAGGCTGCCACGTCACGACGATCACCATCGCGCGAGAGCAGCACGCGTACGTCGCGGGCCTTGTCCGCGAACAGGGCCTGGAGCGCCGGATCGACGCCAGGCTGCAGGACTACCGGGCGGTAGCCGGTAGGTTCGATCGGATCATCTCCATCGAGATGATCGAATCGATCGACGAGGCGCAGTGGCCCACGTACTTCGCCCGCCTTCACGAACTGGTCGTGCCCGGCGGCACGATCGGCCTGCAGTCGATCGTCATCGACGACCTCCACTGGTCCTCGTACCGGAGGCACGAGGACTTCATCCGCACCTACGTCTTCCCGAACTCCATCGTGCCGGCGCCGTCAGTGCTCCGTTCGCTCGCTGCCGGCGCGCACCTGCGGTGGGATGCCGAACGCGACTTCGGGCCGTCCTACGCAAGAACGCTCGCTGAGTGGCACCGGCGGTTCGAGGCGGCGTGGCCGGATGTCGCGAGCCTAGGATTCGACGAACGCTTCCGGCGTATGTGGCGCTTCTACCTCTCGTACTGCGAAGCGGGCTTCCGGACGGGCCGCCTCGGCGTCCGCCAGATCGTCCTGTCGCGCGGCGGGTAAGACCAGCGTGCCCCGACAGCCAGGTGCGGGATGGAGCTCCCCGGAGCGATCGCGCGCGGCTCGCCGTCGCCCTCGTCGCGGCGGGTCACATGTCGTCGCGGTGCCACCTCGGCTCTCGCACACCGGGAGGCGCACCGGCTCCGGTCCAGGGGGAAGGCCGATCCGACCGATGCCCTCGCCGTAGCACGGGTGACGCTCCGCGAGCCGGGCCCGCCTGCGGTCCGCGCCGGGGATGCCGAGGAGGACCTGAAGCTCCTGGTCGACCACCGTGACCAGCGAGACGCCCCTGATCCAGCCGGCGCGTCGGCGCTCCTAGTTGTTCGGTCCCGAGCCGTTGGTCCGTTCGCGTCGCTCGGCCGGAAATGGCCTCTGACAGGCGCGAACGCACCTTCATATCGTCAGGCAGGCGCGTGATCGCCGCTACGTGTGGTGCCGGCGGCTTGTACCCCACGCTCGCGAGGCACGGCCCTAGACTGAGGTTGCGGCATGCGGGTTCCCGGTGTGGTGCACATCACGATGTGGCAATGAACGCTGAAGTCTTCGCCCTGATCCACAGTCCGCTTGCCGGTCCATCGACGTGGGCCGGCGTCGCCGACGAGCTCCGCAGAAGGGGTCAGCGCGTCGTCGTCCCTGACATCCGCGATGCGGCGGAGCACGGAACGTCGGTCGGCGATGTGGTCGCCGCGGCGGCGGCCCAGCTCCCGGGTGCGGACCTGATGCTCGTGGGGCACAGCGCTGCGGGGATCCTGCTGCCCGCCATCGCGGCGGCGGCCGGCAGGCGAGCCGCGGGCTTCGCCTTCGTAGACTCGCACCTGCCTGGCGATGCCCGGGAGCTCCCTGTCGCGCGTGAAGGGTTCGTTGAGTTGATCGCGCCGCTCGCTGTCGACGGCGTGCTGCCGAAGTGGGCGGACTGGTGGAAGACCGCGATGGAGCGGCTCGTCCCCGATCCCGTCACGCGCGAAACGCTCCGCGCGGAGATGCCACGTCTCCCCCTGCGATACTTCGAGAACCTTGTGAAGGTCCCCAGCGGCTGGACCGAGGCGTCATGCGGCTACGTTCGCTTGAGCGAAGCCTTCGAGGCGGTCGCCGCGGATGCCGAGGAACGCGGCTGGCCGGTCGTTCGCTTCACTGCCGGACACCTGCATCTGGCCGTCGACCCGGTTAGTGTCTGTTCGGCGATCCTCTCCCTCGCCCCAACCGGCGCCGACTGACGGCGGTTGGGGGTCCTCGGAAGGCAGTCGATCCGGGACTTCCGCGAGCCAAGGACCCGTGCGCACCGCCAAGATAGAGCCTGATCGTCACCAGTCCGCGGCGTTCACCCTGACCGTCTACGGGCACCCCTTCGAGGCCGACATGGACGATGTCGCGGCTCGCCTTGACGAGCGTTTGACCGGTCGTTCACGGGATGTAGACGGGACGGCCTGGGTGCGGGTCGTTGGGGACGTGCATGGACGTATAGGGTGAACTGCGAAAACACGCGTGGGCCCTACAGGACTCGAACCTGTGACGCGCGGATTAAGAGTCCGTTCCGGGCGATTCACCTACCTGCGGGTTCGGCGCGTTTGTGCTGGTCATAGTCCGCTTGGGGCTCACCGTGAGTGACCGAGAGTGACCGCCCTGGGCCATAACGATGTGGCCCAGGAATGGACCAACGCGAACGGGCCGATGGCAGGCTGGAACAACGACTGACGTTCACTCCGACTATCCGCCCCCGCCGGAGGCGACCCAGCGGGCCGAGTGGTCAGTTCGTCGAGGAAGAGCACGCCGTTGTGCGCGAGGGTTCGCGTCTGTCACTTGAATCCGCTACCTCACCGTGAACTTCGCCCTCGCCTTCTGGGGGCTCACCAGCCCAGCGGCCGTGATCTTCTGGGCGCCCGTAGTCGCGTTGAGCGGCAACCCCTCCGGCTGGAGCCGAAGTGATCTCCGCAATCTCGTGGGCGAGCTGTGGCGCTGCGAGCGATGATGCCCGGTTCGTCCTGTTCCCACACCACCTGCCGGTCGATTTGCACTTGCTGCCTATCTGTGTAGACTTCGACTTGCCCGCCAAAGGTGCACATGCTTTTTCGGATTGAAGAAGCAGGTGCCTCGTACGGGAGGGGTCGCGTATGCGTGTACGCATGGTTCTATTGGCTGGCACCACTGCCTTGGCACTAGCCGCCTCCGGGGCGCTTGCTCCCGGCGCGGGCGCCTCCATCACCCCGCACCCTTCCGCTTCTCTGGCGGCCGGCTACCACGGCAAGGCTACGGCGCCCGCCAAGATTGCCTTGACGGGTAAATGTAAGACGGCGTTCGGCACGCCCCTGCCGACCCCTGACGGCATCATCTCGTGGGAGGTCAGCGGCTTCGACGTGGCCGGCGCCGCCGACTTCAAGTGCGGCAAGAACTTGAAGAAGAAGGCCCGCACTTTCACGACGGTCACCGTCAACGGCTACTTCGGCGACGCCGATTCGACCACGTTCGACGTGACGCTGTACGCGGACTTGAACGGGGAGCCGGACAACAATAGCCCACCCACTTGTCCGACCCAGAGCGTCATCGGAAGCCCGACCGGTTCGGTGTATCCGACGAACGACACGACGGTCATCACCCTGACCACCCCGTGCCTGGCGCACAAGGGCGTGAACTGGCTCGAGGTCCAGGCCGTGTCGGACAATGCGTGGTATTGGGAGGTGCAGCAGGAGCAGCACAAGAACCAGGCGGACTGGCGTGACACCAACAACGCGTTCGGCACCCCTTGCACGCCTGGTTACCAGGACGGCTTCTACATGCAGGACTGCATCTTCGGTAGCAACGTGGGCGAGAACGACTTCATGTTCGTGATCAGCTAGAGCGGCGCAGCGGCACAGCAACGATCCGCTCTTTTCGAGTGGCCGGGCGCCTACAGCGCGCCGGCCACTCGGCATTTCGATGCCAACGCGGCCCGGCGGCCGGCGCCGGTAATCGCGACGCCCGTTCGGTCTCGGGCAGCATCAGAACCTCCAGGAGCCGGCGTCGAGCGCCAACGGACATCGGCTCCAGGGCTGCGCGGATCCTTCGCCGAGCGATGGCTCAACGAGGCGACGCACCTCAAGCCGAAGACACGCTACGGGTACGACGGACTGCTCCGAATTCTAATCCTGCCGACGTTCGGGACGTCGCCACTCGGTCGGATCTCCCCGCAGTCCGTCCGGGCGTGGGCGGCCAGGCTCGACACTGCGGGGCTCTCGTCTTCACGTCAACGCCAGGCCGTGCAGCTGCTCCGCCAGATCATGGCGGCGGCCGTCGCCTCCGGGCACGTCCGCCGCTCGCCGGTCGTGGGGGTGAAGGTGCGCCCTGCTCCGCGGCGCGAGGTCCGGGTCCTCGAACCCGAGGAGGTCGATACCCTCGCGGCCGCGATCGCGCCGCCGTACGGCGTCCTCGTCTACGTCCTCGCCTACGGCGGCCTCCGAATCGGCGAGGCGGCCGCCTTGCGGCGCTCCGACGTTGACCCGCTGCGCTCGCGGGTCCGGGTGGAGCGGTCGGCTGCGGAGGTCGGCGGTCGGATCATCGAGGGGCCAACGAAGACGTATGCGCGGCGCTACGCTCGTCTCCCGCGGTTCGTGTCGGAGCTGCTCGCCGAGCACCTGGCGCGAAGGGTCGCGGATGGCGCCGATGCGCTCGTGTTCGAGGCGCCGGAAGGCGGTCCGTTGCGCCATGGGAACTTCCGGGCACGCACGTGGGCGCCTGCTGCTGCGGCCGCCGGCCTGCCGAACGCGCGGCCCCACGACTGCCGGCATACATGCGCCTCGTTCCTGATCCGTCAGGGCGCCTCGGTCCGGGCGGTCGCCGAGCAGCTCGGACATTCGTCGCCCGTCGTGACGCTCAACGTCTACTCGCACCTGTACGCAGGCGACCTCGACCGCCTGTATGACGGCCTGGATGCCACGAGAGGGCGACTGGATGTGGCCCAGGCGTGGCCCAAGCTGACCGAGGAGCGATCGACCGGCGCCGAGTAACGCCCCTGACCTGGGAGGATGGTAGTGGGCCCTACAGGACTCGAACCTGTGACGCGCGGATTAAGAGTCCGCCGCTCTGGCCAACTGAGCTAAGGGCCCGGGCGAGTATACGCAGGTGGTCCGGGGTGCCACATCAGCCACCCGCCGCCTCGAGAGGGTGACCGAGGGGACTTGAACCCCCAGCCTCCGGGACCACAACCCGGCGCTCTGCCACTTGAGCTACGGCCACCACGACGCCCGTCGAGTGTAGCAACGGGCCACGGACCCACCTGCGTATCATCGGCCCGCTCGCACCGGAACGCGCCTCCCGGAAAGGACCCGAGACCCATGGATGCCCAGCCCCTCATCGTCGGAGGCGAACCAAAGCAGGCCGCCGACGGACAGACGTTCGACGTGATCGAACCGGCCACCGGCGCGCCGATGGCGACGGTCGCCAAGGCCGGGCCGCAGGACGCGGCGCGCGCGGTCGACGCCGTGCACGAGGCGTTCGAAACCGGTGCCTGGCGGCGCACCAGCGCGACCGCCCGCGGACGCGTCCTGGCCGAGACCGCCCGGCTCGTCCGCGAGCGCCTGGAGGACCTCGCGGTGATCGAGGCCCGCAACGGCGGCAAGCCGATCGATGCCGCGCGGGGCGAGATCGGGCTCGTGGCGAACGTGTTCGAGTACTGGGCCGGCGCCGCGAACAAGATCTTCGGCGAGACGATCCCGGTCCAGGACCCGGGTCTGGACGTCACGATCCGCGAGCCGGTCGGGGTCTGCGCGCTGATCGTCCCGTGGAACTTCCCGCTGGTGATCGCCTCCTGGAAGATCGCGCCCGCGCTCGCGTGCGGGAACGCGATCGTCGTCAAGCCCGCCAGCCTCACGCCACTGTCGGTGCTGGAGCTGGGCCGCATCCTCCTCGAGGCCGGACTCCCCGCGGAGACGATCAGCGTCCTGCCCGGGCCGGGTTCGATCGCCGGCGAGGCGCTCGTGACGAACCCGAAGGTGAGCAAGGTCGGGTTCACGGGCTCGACCGAGGTCGGCTCGCAGATCATGGCCCTCGCGGCGAAGACCATCACCCGCGTCTCACTGGAGCTCGGAGGGAAGTCGCCGAACGTGGTGTTCGCCGACGCGGACCTGGAGAAGGCCGTCCAGTCGTCGCTGTGGGCCGTGTTCGACAACACCGGGCAGGACTGCTGTTCGCGCTCCCGGATCCTGGTCCAGCGCCCGGTGTACGAGGGGTTCGTCGACGCGTTCACCGCGATCACCGATGCGATCCGTGTCGGGCCGCCCCTGGATGCGGAGACGCAGATGGGGCCGCTGATCTCTGACGGGCAACGCCAGCGTGCGATCGACTACGTCGCGATCGGTCGCGAGGAGGGCGCTCGGGTGCTCACCGGAGGCGAGGTGCCGACCGTCCCCGGCGGCGAGGGCGGGTTCTTCCTCCGCCCCGCGGTGCTCGCCGACGTCGGGCCGACGATGCGCGTCGCGCGCGACGAGATCTTCGGGCCCGTCGCCTGCATCATGCCGTTCGACACCGAAGACGACGCGATCCGGATCGCGAACGACACCGAATACGGCCTCTCCGCGTCGGTCTGGACGCGCGACCTGGGCCGCGCGATCCGCGTGGCGAAGGCGATCCGGGCGGGGGTGATCTCCGTGAACACGAGCCACAGCGTGCATACCGAGGCGCCGTTCGGCGGGTTCAAGCAGAGCGGCATAGGCCGCGAGATGGGGATGCACGCCGCGAACCTGTACACCGAGGTCAAGAACGTGTTCTTCTCCGAAGAGCCCTGACAGGACCCCCCCGGATGGGCGACCGATGGTCGGTCCAAACATCCGCCGTATGGGGGGTGTGCCGTACCGCGAACGCCATATACAGTCCATTTGGTCCGGGCCGTCAGGCGCGGATGCGAACTCAGGCAGGGGGGGATCGATGGCGTTCGAAGGGCGCCCGCCGGCGCGGGCCGCGTTCGGGGGGCGTCGGTGACGGCTCTCCTGGCGGACGCGCCGTCCGGGGCGGTCGTCTGGATCGTGACTGCGGTCGGCGTCGCGGCGTTGGTCGCCGCGATCGTCGTGAGCGTCACCACCCGGCGATCCCGCGCGGCCCGGCAGCCCGTGCGCCCGGACCCTTCGAACGGGTTCCCCGTCGAGGCCGCGCCGGCGGCCGAACGTTCGTCCCCTGCGCCGTTCCGCTCCGAGACGATGGACGAGCCCTCCGAGGGCGAACGATCCGCCGCGGAGCCGGGGTCCGAGCCGGAGCCTGGGTCCACGCAACCCGAACCGCAACCCGAACCGGCAGCGACGCCCGCGTCACGGCCGGCACCGGAATGGATGGCGCTCTGGGCATCGCCTCCCACGGAAGTGCAGGGGACGCCGTCGCAGCCGGCGGCTCCCGAGATCGTGACGATCGGTCCGGTGGCAGACCGTCCCCAGGTGCCGCAGCCCGAAGCGTTGTCGGCCACCCCCACGCCGAGCGTGACCGGCGACATCAACCTGCGCGGCATCCTTCGCTGGCTCCTGTTCGAGACCGACGCCGACGCCGTCGTGTTCCACCGGGAGACGCCAGCGGGGGAGCGGTTCTACATCGAACCACGCGGGCTCCCCGACGACGGCGTCGCGAAGCTCGCCAGGCTGGCCCGCGAGGCGATGGTGGCCGCGGGATCGGGCGAGCGCGCGATCGGGGAGACCTCCAGCACGCGCTGGCTCGGCGTGGGGGGTCCGAAGCTCCTGCTCCTGACCGGCGCGGCGTCCCCCGATACGGTCGAGTCGCTCCGCCTGTCGCGTTTCGCGCTCGAGTGGCTCGCCGCGTCCAGGTCCGGCGTGAAGCCGCCGCCGTCGGAGGACCTCGCGCGGACGGTGCCGGGCGTGGCGTGGGCCGAGATGGCGACGGACGGGGGCTTGCGGGTGCTCCCCACCGAGCAGCAGGGCGAGGGGCTCACCGCGGACGCGTTGGCGGAGATGCTCCCCGGTCAGCTCCTCCGGTGGATCATCCCGGCGCCGCAACAGGATGTCGAGAAGCGCGCGCGGCTGGTCGCCGTGAACCTCTCGGAGATGGAGGGGTCGCCGGAGGCCGAGGTTCGCCTCCTCTGGGAGGGTTCCGAGCTGCGGGGTGTGGGCCGGGGACACACGTCGTTGGTCGGCAGGCACCTGGCGGCGGCCCGCGCGGCGATGAACGCATTGAAGCCGCTGATCCATGGGCACCTGCAGGTCGAACACCTGCAGGTCAACACGCTGCCGTCGGAGGTCGAGGTCGTGCTGGTCTCGGTGTTGGTGGGCGACGAACGGCTCGTCGGGGCGACGGTCGTTCGGCAGGAGGACGAGGAGCGCGCCGGCGCGAAGGCCGTGCTGGACGCCGTGAATCGAAGGCTGGTCGTGCTGGCCGGCCAGCGCAGGCAGACCTGATCGGCGCCGGGCCGGGCGCGGTGGGACGGGGGGGCGAAAGAGCCATGCGTGTCGTGATCGTTGACGATCACCCCGTCACCCGGCAGGGATTCCGAGCGGCATTCGCCGTCGCGGACGACGTCGAGGTGGTCGGGGAAGCTTCGTCCGGCGAGCAGGCCGTCAACCTGGTTGACGAAACGCTCCCGGACGTCGTGTTCATGGACGTGCGGATGCCCGGATGAACGGGCTGGAGGCGACGCGGCTCATCCGCGCGCAGCATCCGGACGTGAAGGTGATCGTGTTCAGCGTGGACGAATCCCGCGCGAGCGTCGGCGAAGCGATCCGGGCCGGCGTGGCCGGGTACCTGCTCAAGGACGTCGGCGCGGACGAACTGGAGCGTGCGGGGCGACTCGCGCTCGAGGGCACCGGAGCGGGATGATCGAGTGAGCCCGTTCCGCCGGCGCGGGTCGACGGGGTCAGCCCCGCGCGAACACCGGCCGCAGCGCGAAGTACACGTCCCGGTAGAGCGCGTACGCGGCGTCGTACGTCTCCCGCCGCTCTGGGTCGGGTTCGTGCTCATCGGGCAGGAACGAGACGAACGCCTCGACGGCGTCCCCGACCGTCGGATGGATGCCGGCCCCGACCGCCGCCAGGACCGCCGCGCCGGTGGCCGTCGTCTCGACGCTCGTGGGGACCCTGACCGGGAGGCCCGTGACGTCGGCCTTGATCTGGCGCCACAGTGCGCCCTTCGCGCCGCCGGCCACCATCGTGAGGCGGCGGACCTGGAGGCCCGCGCCGCGCATCGCCTCCAGGATGTCGCGCAGGGCGAACGCGCTCCCCTCGAGCAGCGCGCGCGCCATGTGCGCCCGCGTGTGCGCGAGCGTGAGGCCGTAGAAGACCCCCCGAGCCGCTCCGTTCCATTCCGGGGCCATCGCGCCCTGCATGCAGGGGAGGAAGACCAACCCGTCGGCACCCGGACCGGCGGCCTCCGCCCCGCGCGAGATGACGTCGTACGGGTCGGCGCCCTCGCGCGACGCGACGGCGACCTCCTCCGCGCACAGCTGGTCCCGCCACCAGCGGAGGTTCCCCCCGGAGACGAACCCGGGGTTCTCGAGCAGCCACGTGTCTGGGTCGGCGTGGGGGTGGCATTCGACGAGCATCGTCGGGTCCTCGCGGGGCTCGGCGGAGGCAGCGCAGACGGGCTCGGCGGTGCCGACGACGTCGCAGACCTCTCCGGGGGCGAACACGCCGGCGCCGAGGGTGGCGGCCATCTCGTCCCCGCAGCCGACGGCGACCACCGTGTCCGGCGCGAGGCCGGTCGCGTCGGCGAACACAGACGCGACCGGCCCCACCGGGTGCGTCGCGGGCGCCAGCTGGGGGAGCATGCGAGGATCCAGGCCGGCGGCCTCGAGCACGGGCTCTGACCAGGTCCGCGTCCGGGGATCGAGCAGCGCCAGGGACGAGGCGTTCGACGGGTCGACGGCCAGTTCGCCGGTCGCCTCGCGGAGCACGTACGAGCCCGGCGACATCAGGTGGGTCGCCTGCGCGAAGACCTCGGGCTGCTCGTCGCGGATCCAGAGGGCCTTGAAGACGGCGTGCGACGAATCGAGGTTCGCGCCGACGTGCCCGTAGAACGCGTCGGGGGGCATGATCCGCGCGAACGCCTCGGCCTGCGCCTCCGCGCGGCGGTCCATCCAGATCATCGCGGGGCGGAGCGGCCGGCCGTCGCTCCCACACGCGACCATCCCGTCGAGCTGCGTGCCGAACGACAGGCCCTTCACCGCGCTCGGGCCCTCCGGCACCTCGCGCAGGAGGGTCGGTATCGTCGCGTGGAGCGCCCGCACCCAGGCATCCGGGTCCTGCTCTGCCCAGGTCGGGTGGGGGAACGAGAGGTCGTAGCCCTCGTACGCCGACGCCACCAGCGTCCCATCGGCCGCGTACAGGGTCGCGTTCGTCCCCTGGCTGCCGACGTCGCAGCCGATCACGTAGGGACCGCCGCCGCGGTCTCCGCCCGCGGGGCTCACGGCTCGATGATCATCTTCAGGCCGGCGCCGGAGCGGATCGTCTCGAACGCCTCGTCGATCCGTTCCAAGGGGAACCGGTGCGTGACGACGGCCGCCAGGTCGTCCCGGCGCCGCGTGAGGTAGTCCATCGTGAGCCGGTACTGCCGCGGCGTGGCGCCGTACGCGCCGCGGATCGTGAGCTCCTTGTAATGGAGCTGGTTCATGTCCAGCGGGCTGACCGAGTCGTGCTTCGGCAGTCCCGCGAAGTACACGACGACCGCGCGCTTCGACGCCATCTCCAGCGCCGCCTGCTGGGCCTGCTTCGATGGTGCGGCGACGCTGATGCGGTCGACGCCGGCGCCGCCGGAGCGCTCGAGGACATCGGACACGCCGTTGTCCTCGCCCGCGACCCATGAGTCGTCGACGAACGCGCCGACGGCGGCCAGCGCGAGGTCGAGGCGCTGCTGGCTCACGTCGGACAGGTAGACGGCGCTGGCGCCACGGTCCTTCGCCATGACGGCCTGCCAGCATCCGATCGGCCCGGCGCCGAGGATCAGCACGGGGTCGCCGAGCCGGATGTCCAGCATCTCGATCCCGTTCAGCGCGCAAGCGAACGGATCGGCGACGGTGGCCAGGTCCGACGGCAGGTCGTGCGGCAGCGGGATCAGGTTCTTCGTCGCGATCGGCGGCACCGCGGCCCACTCCGCGTAGGCGCCCGGGAACGGGTCGAACCCGTACAGCAGGTGGTGCTCGCAGAGGTTCTGCAGCCCGTCCAGGCACCACCTGCATCCGCCGCACGTGAGGATCGAACCGAGGAACACCCGGTCGCCCTCCTTGACGTCGGGCGGGAGCGTCGCGTCGGGACCGACGCGCTCCAGGATTCCCACCGGCTCGTGGCCGAGGATCCACGGCGGGGTCGCCCGGGGATCGCCGTTGAAGAACGTCCGGGCGTCGGTTCCGCAGACCCCGCACGCTTCGACGCGCATGATCGCGCCTCGTGCGTCGAGCGGCGGTTCGGCCGCGTCGCGGACCTCGATCGCGTCGACCCCGGTCATGAACGCCGCGCGCATCAGGCGCTCACTCCGCCTGTGCTCTCGCCTTCGCCGAGGTCGCGCTGGAGCGCGTCGAACGCCTCGTCCGCCTTCCATCGATCGCGGATCACGCGCGAGAGCGCGCGCGTGATCGCCTCCGGTGAGCGATGCATGAAGATGTTCCGGCCGACCGAGCATCCGATCGCGCCGGCGGCCATCGCCTGTTCCATCCGGCGGAGCAGCTCCTGGTCCTCGACCCGCGATCCGCCGGCCAGGACCATCGGCACCCCGTTCGCGGCCTCGACGAGGCGGCCGAACGCGTCCTGGTCGCCCGGCCAGTTCGTCTTGACGATGTCGGCGCCCATCTCGGCGCACAGCCGGACGTTCCGGGCGAGGTACTCGAACCCGTACTGGTCCTTCAGGTCCTCGACGGATGCGTACGTCGTGGGGAACTCGGCCTCGGCGATGAACGGCATACCCAGCACGGCGCACTCGCCGCCGATCGCCGCGAGCGTCTGGATCATCAGGTCTTCGGTGTCCCCGCCGAGGGCGGTGAACAGGACGACCGCGTCGGCGCCCAGGCGCAGCGCCTCCTCGACCTCCGCGATCTGGACGATGCTGGGGCGGTCGCCGCCCGGGCTCGCCGACGCCGAGAGCAGGAGCGCGAGCGACGTCGTCGGCGCGAACGCCGGCTCGGCGATCCGGATCATCCCCTTCGACATCATGATGACGTTCGCGCCCCCGGCGACCGCCTCGGACGTGCGTGTCGAGATGTCCGCGAGCGGCTCGAGGAACGTGGGCGACGTCATCCCGTGGTCGAGCGCGCAGATCACCGAGACCCCGGCGGCGTCGATGACGCGCTTCAGACGCATCGTGGTTCCAACGGTCGTGTTCACGTGAACCTCCTCCCGGGCCCTCGGCGAACGACCGAGAACTCGAACGCGTCGGCCAAGTGGTACTCGTGCGAGGAGAGGACCGCCGTCTCGTCCTCCGTGTAGTCGATCTGCCAGATGTAGAGGAGCAACTCGCCGCGGGGGACGCGCAGCTTCGCAGCGACCGTTCGGTCCGCGGCCACCGGCCGGAAGAACGCGACGCCCCGATGGACGACGAGCCCGAGGGAGCGCTCGAGGACCTCGTAGATCGAGCGCTCGAGCATCCGGTCGACGATCTCCGGATGGTCCTCCGCCAGGTGGTTCGGCAGGAAGTCCCTCGACAGGACCACCGGCTTGTCGTTGGCCGTCCGGACGCGTTCGACGCAGAGGACGTCGCGCCCCGGCTCGAGGCCGAGGCGCTCCGCCTCCCCAACCGACGCGGGCTCGATCCAGGAGCGGGCATCCTTGACGCCGGCATGCATGCCGGCGGCCCGGATCGCGTCGGTGACGCCGAAGTTCAGGTCCAAGCTGCTGACGACCCGTTCGCGATGCGAGACGTAGGTGCCGGAGCCCCACATCCGTCGGACGAATCCCTCCGCCTCGAGCGCGCCGAGGGCCTCGCGGAGCGTCGCCCGGGAGACGCCCAGCTCCGCTGCGAGCTCCGGCTCGGACGGCAGCCGCGACCCCGGCGGCAGCAGACCTCCTTCGATCCGATGCGTCAGTTCGTCGAGGACCGACACGGATCGGAGCCTCGGCCTCGATCCCTTCGCCTTCTCCGGTCGCTCCACGGTCCCAGGAGTATTTGTCAGACAACTTGGCAGCGTCAAACCGCGAGCCCACTCGCGACGGTCATCGCGCCTACGATGGGGGTCCATGCACCACTTCCTAGCGACCGCGCATCCGGCTGGGCTCCCGACCGATTGGAAGCCGGACCTCACTCCGTTCGCGTGCGCGATCCTCCTGCTGGTGGCCGCATGGCGCGCTCGCATCCGGCTGCGCTGGTGGATGGTTGCGGCTGGAGCCGCGGCGGGGGTGCCAGTCAGCGCGCTCGGCGCGCATTTCGGACCGTGGGCGCCGGTGGTGATCGCGGCGATGCTCTACTGCATGCTCGTTCCTCTGCGCCGGGCGCTGCCGCGGTCGGACATCACCGACTAGCGCCCACGGGGATCGCGGACATCGCGGAGGTTGAACGCCGACCCGCGATGTCCTTGACTCGCCCGCGGAGTCGGCTCTAGCATCCGCCGAAGGGCGCGGCCGTCAGACAAGTCAGACGGGGGCCGGCCCACGTGTCGGACGTCGGAAGGGGGTCGCGTCTTGTCCACGGAGCGAAGGAAGGTCGGTACGGTCAGCTACGAGGAGGCGGGGGTCGACTACTTCGCGAAGCGCGGCCTGAGGAGACATGCCGCCTTCTGGTCCCTCTGGTCCCTGGGCGTCGCGGCCGTCATCTCCGGCGACTTCTACGGCTGGAACGCGGGCCTGACGGCCGGCGGCTTCGGTGGCCTGGTGATCGCCACCATCTTCGTCACGATCATGTACTACGGCCTCTGCTACAGCATCGCCGAGATGTCGCCGGCCCTCCCGCACACGGGCGGCGCATACTCGTTCGCGCGATCCGCGATGGGCCCGTGGGGAGGGTTCATCACGGGGCTGGCGGAGAACATGGAGTACGTGATCACCCCAGCCGTCGTCGTCGGGGCGATGGGCTTCCTGATGCACGACATCATGGCTGGGCTCTTCAACCTGTCGGGCGAGCCATGGTGGAACAGCTACGTGACGTGGTGCGCCGTCTTCTACGTGATCTTCGTGGGCCTCAACATCATCGGGATCGAGGTCACGATGAGGTTCACCGTGGCGATCAACATCCTCGCGCTGGCGATCCTCGCTTTCTTCTTCATCTCGGTCCTGGCATCCGGGAAGTTCAACGCGAGCCTCTTGACCAACATCGTGCCCGATCCGGGTGACTCATCCTTCCTCCCGAAGGGGATCGCAGGCATCTTCCCGGCGATACCCTTCGCGATCTGGTTCTACCTCGCGATCGAGGAGCTCCCGTTGGCGGCCGAGGAATCGCACGATCCGAAGCGAGATATACCTCGGGCGACGATCTGGGGCCTGACCACACTGGTGGTCACGGCCGTCCTCACCCTCTTCCTCAACACGGGTGTCGTCGGCGCGACACCCCTCGGTGACTCCGCGACACCGCTGTTCGACGGCTTCAAGGCGGTATTCGGATCGGGCACCAGCGCAGAGCTGCTCGGTCTCCTCGGGCTGGCCGGCCTGATCGCGAGCTTCTTCACGATCATCTACGCGTACGGAAGGAACACGTATTCACTTTCCAGGGCGGGCTATTTCCCGAAGTGGCTCTCCTTGACGCACGGAACCCGGAAGACCCCTCATGTGGCGCTGATCTCGGGCGCTGTGGTCGGCTATGCCTTGGCGGTGCTGATCTACGAGCTTGGGAAGTCATCGGGCAAGTTCGCCGGCCAGATCGTCGGCGCCCTCCTGTATATGGCCGTGTTCGGCGCGGTCATCTCATATTCGATGCAGTGCCTCTCGTACATCATGCTGCGCCGCAAGCTGCCCAACATCCAGCGGCCGTACCGAAGTCCGCTGGGGTCCGTCGGGGCGGCGATCGCAGGGGTCATCGCGCTCGTTTCGCTCATCTCGCTGTACTCCAACGCGGACTACCGACCCGGCGTGTACGGGACCCTGATCTACTTCGTCATCGGCATCCTCTACTTCGCAGTGGCCGGTCGGCACAAGCTGGTGCTCTCGCCCGAGGAGGAGTTCGCGCTCACGCGAGGCGAGAAGGGCGATCCGGCGAAGGAAGGCCTGGGCGCGATGCACGTGTCCGAGATGAAGGACGGTTCATAGCACGAGGGAGGGCGGAGGTGGAGCGCGGCGGACGGTTCGGCGGTCCGCCGCGCTCGTGTTTACGGCGTGAGGAGGATCGGTGATGAAGGGCACGCTCGACCTGGAGACGTTCACGGACCTCGCTGAGCGCGACGAGATCGACACGATCCTGTGCATGTTCACGGACCTCCAGGGCCGGTTCGTCGGCAAGCGCGTCGTTCCCCACTTCTTCCTCGAGGAGATCATGGGGGACGAAGGCCTCCACGCGTGCCTGTACCTCCTGGCGATCGACATGGAGATGGAACCGCTCCCGGGGTACGCGTACGCCAGTTGGGAGACCGGCTACGGGGATCTCCGCATGATCCCCGACATGTCGACGCTCCGGTGGTGCCCGTGGATCGACAAGACGGTCATGGTGATCTGCGATGTCGCGGACGAGGAGACCGGCGAACCGATCGAGGTGTCCCCGCGCCAGATCCTCAAGCGCCAGATCGAGCGCGCCGCCGCCAAGGGCTACGTGGTCAAGTCGGGTTCGGAATTGGAGTTCTACCTCTTCCGTGACGCCTACGACGATCTGGCCGAGGGCGGATACCGGACGTTCCGGCCGAGCTCGACCTACATCATGGATTACCACATGCTGCAGACCACCAAGGACGAATGGATCATCCGGCAGATCCGCAACGGCATGCTGGGCGCCGGCATCCCGATCGAGTTCTCGAAGGGCGAATTCGGCAGAGGTCAGCACGAGATCAACATCACGTACGCCGACGCGCTCGCGACGGCCGACTACCACGCGCTGTACAAGCAGGGCGTGAAGGAGATCTGTGCGGCGAACGGCGTCGCGGCGACGTTCATGGCGAAATACACGATGGCCGAGGCCGGCTCGTCGTGCCACATGCACTCCAGCGTGTGGGATGCCGGCGGCACCGATTCGCTGATGTGGTCAGAGGACGCGCCGCATCACCTGAGCGACACGTTCCGCCACTACCTGGGCGGGATGATGTCGACCGCGCGCGAGATGTCGCTCATGTACGCGCCGTTCGTGAACTCGTACAAGCGGTACCAGCACGCGTCGTGGGCGCCGACGGCGATCGTGTGGAGCCGGGACAACAGGACCTGCGGCTTCCGGACCGTCGGCGAGCACAAGGGCTTCCGCGTCGAATGCCGCATCCCAGGCGCGGATGTCAATCCGTACCTCGGCTACGCGGCAACGATCGCGAGCGGCCTGTGGGGGATCGAGAACCAGGTCGAACCCCCCGAGATGTACGTCGGGAACGCCTACGAGGCGAAGGACGTGCCACGCGTGCCGTACTCGCTCCACGAGGCGATCGAGATGTTCCGCGGATCGTCGGTCGCGCGCGAGGCGTTCGGGGACTTCGTGTTCGAACACCTGCTGAACACCGCCGTTCAGGAGCAGTCGATCTTCGACAACACCTGTGTGACGGATTGGGAGCTCGCGCGGTACTTCGAACGCGGATAGTAAGGCGGCGTTACCATCTGATGGAAGAGACGGGCGCCGCTGCGGCGAACGCCGCGCGGATGGTCGGGTCGCTGGGGACCCGGCAGCGCCTCCTGATCGTGGCCGCGTTGATCCTCGGCTCCTCGACGCCAGCCGAGGTGCGCACGGCGACGGGCCTCGACGCACGCACCGTGCACCGCGAGCTCGACCGCCTCGTCGCGTCGGACGTCGCGGCGGAGGAGGGCGGGCGGTTCGTCGTTCGACTGAAGGACCTGGCAGAAGCAGCGCGTCTGGTTGCCAAGGCGGCCGCGGCCTCCGATGCGCGCGACGCCGGGCCGGCCGTCACGCAGGAAGAGAGGGCCCGGCGTGCGTTCCTCAAGGACGGGAAGCTCACGTCGATCCCGTCTCAGCGTTCGAAGCGCCTCGTGATCCTCGACGTGCTGGCGCAGGAGTTCGAACCCGGACAGCGCTACCCCGAGCGAGAGGTGAACCGCCGTTTGCGCCGCTGGCATCCCGACGTCGCGGCGCTCCGCCGGTACCTCGTCGATGAGGGCTTCATGGAGCGCGATCACGGCGAGTACTGGCGCGCCGGCGGGTCGTTCGAGCTGACGTGAGGCGATCGCACATCCTCACGGGCGGATCGAGATGACACGGACCGGTGCGACGCGACGGATCCTCCTGCCCTCTTCCGGGCCACGACGAGGCTTCCGGCCGCCGGCCGGCGCCGAACGGCTACACTCGAAGTACGCATCTCGACGCGGATCGCCCAAGCCGACAAGGTGGGTGCTCGCTCACCGCCCTTCTTCGGTCCCATCGAGTGGGAAGGAGAAGGAGATGCGATCCTCGACACAGCGGACCGCGCAGGCTGTGCTCCCGGCGACCGGTGGACAGCCAGACGTATTCGTGGCGGGCGATGTGGTCATCGACACCAAGCAGACGCCGTTCGCCCTCGTCGCACTCGCGTTCTTGAACGTGGCCGCCGGCGCGGTCCTGCTGATGCACGCGGTCTCCGGTCTCGCGACCGGGCTGGGAGGAGGCGAGCGGTACGCGGCCCTCGCGGTCGGTGCGATCGAGGTGATCGTAGGCGTCATGCTCTTGATCGGCGCTCGCTGGGCCTACCACGTCACTCGAGTCTTGATCCCTGCGAACTTCGTCGCCAGCCTGGTCCTGTTCGCGCTCGGACCGGCGACCTCGCTGCTGCTCGTCGCCGCCCTGTTCGGCTTCGCCACCTTCGTGCTCTTTGGCCCGGGCCGGTTCGCCACGGCCTCGCGGATCAGGATGCAGGCGTGGGCGGGCGCGCGAACGCGCGTCGTCCGTCCCACGGCCCAAGCGCGAGCCGAGCACGTCGACGAACGCGAAGTGGCGGCCTGACGGTGCGTGAATGGCTCGCCCGACCGCGAGCGCTGATGGTGCGCACCATCGATGACGCGGTCCTGTCGAACGGGAAGGGGAACGAGATGGGATCTGTGAAACAGCCGACGACCGAGGCTGGTATGGCGACCCTGTCCGAGCGGCGCGCGGGGATGTACGACTCGCGGGTGGGATCCGGTGTCGAGCTCGTCGTGGACCACCTCTACAAGGTGACCGGGTCATCCCGCAGCGGCCGGGCGTTCCGGATCCACGCGATGAAAGCCGAAAAGGTGCTGGCCACCGAGGGATGGTTCGAACGAGCGATCCCGAGACAGCTCTCGCCTGAGGACACCTGGAGGTGGTCGACGACCGGAGAGCGCTGGATCCCGCGCGAAGCCCTTTCCTGGAGCCGCGATGTCGGCCGGATCCCGGATGCGGGAGAGCCTCGGTTCCGCTTCCGATGGGGCATGGAACGCGGATAGTCTGATCTCCGCCGACGAACGGAAGGGAGCCCGTCCCGCGCATCGGCGGAACGGGCTCCTCCGCGGTACTTCGTCTCCGATCCGCCGTTCAGGCGATCGGACGGACGTTGCCGGCCTGCGGGCCCTTCTGGCCCTGGGTCACGTCGAACTCGACCCGCTGGTTCTCCTCCAGGTTCCGGTAGCCCTCGCCCGCGATCGCGCTGAAGTGCACGAACACGTCGGGGCCACCGTCCTCCTGGGTGATGAAGCCGAAGCCTTTCTCAGCGTTGAACCACTTCACGGTGCCTGTGCTCACTAGCGATTCCCTCCTTCCTTGCCCGTGCCGAACCTGATGACCGCTCGGTGGGCTCCGGCGTGGCGCCGGGAGGGAACTGCTCGAAAGCTGTCAGGCTAGATGCCGTACCCTCGCCCCACAGCATACCGGGTGTGCGGTGACTTCCCTCGCGCCGCCGATCGACGAGCGCCCGCCACGGGCTGAGATCAGCTCAGATGCTGGCCGAAGGCATCGCCCTCTTCGGCTTGATCCTCGACCCCAGGGCTGTTCTGCCCCAGGAAGCGCGCACCGTCGGTGATGACCCCACCGGCGGAGCCGTAGAGCACGTGGATCGCGCCGACGTCATCGATGCCCAGGTCTTCGTATGGGACCCCGATCACCAGGTCGGCCTGGGACCCGTTGCCCAGCTCCATGACGGTCACGGCGTATCCGAAGAGGTCTCCGGCCTCGGCATGGTCGGCGACGCCGTGCGTGTCCTGACTCCAGAGCTGGCTCCCGGCCGAGGTCAACCCGGTCCTGGATCCGTAGATCACATGGACCACGCCCCACGGGTCCATGTTGTCGTCCTCGTCGTCGAGATCCTCGTCCGGGACGCCGACCACCAGGTCGCCTGTCCCACCCGATCCCAGGTTCCCGATGGCCAAGGAGCTCCCGAACCGATCGAGGTTCTCGCCCGCATCGGCGATCCCCTTGGTGTCCTGGGTCCAGAGCTGATCGTCGGGTGCAACGGCCTGTAGGCCGCCCGCCCCGCCGTACAGGACGGCGACGGCGCCGGCCTCCGGCTCCACGGCCGGCGGAGGCGGCGACTCACCGGGGATGCCGATGGCGAGGTCGGCGTGCCCACCGTTCCCCAGATCACCCGCCGCCAACGCTGAACCGAAGTGGTCGTCGCCCTCGGCCGAGCCCTTGACCCCCTTGCTGTCCTGTGTCCAGAACTGGTCATCGGGCGAGGACGCTTGGAGGCCGCCGTCGGTGCCGTACAGGACCTGGACCGCGCCCTCCTCGACGTTGGCTCCGGTGAGGCTCTCCGCGAACACGCCGATCGCCAGATCGTCCTGCGGGCCGTGTCCGAAGTCTCCGGCCGCGAGGACGCTGCCGAACACATCGTCCGGCTCGGCGTGATCCTTGACGCTCGCGCTGTCCTGCGTCCAGAGCTGGTCGGCCGGCGCCGACGTCTGGAGGCCTGCCGCGGACCCGTAGATGATCTCGACGGCCCCCGCGGCTTCCTTCCCCGGATCGTCGCCGAGATCCTCGACCGGCACCCCTGCAGCGAGGTCGGCGTAGCCATCGCCGTCGAAGTCTCCCGTCGCCAGGGCGAACCCGAACCGGTCGCCGTCCTCGGCCTCGTCGTTCACCCCATGCGCGCCCTGGCGCCAGACCTGATCGTTCGGTGCATCGGCCTGGAGGCCGGCCGGCGACCCGTAGAGCACCTGGACCGCGCCCTCGTCCGTGCCGAGTAGGTCTTCGAACGGGACCCCGATCGCCAGGTCGGCGAAACCGTCGCCGTTGAAGTCGCCCGGGGCCAGCGCCGCGCCGAACCGATCGCCGGTGCTCGTCTGATCGGAGACCCCCGGCGAGTCCTGCGACCAGAGCTGGTCGCCGGCAGTGGTGAGGCCGCCGGCGGAGCCGAACATCACCTCGACGACACCGGCATCCGTGTGGGCGCCGAGGTCTTCCCCCGGTACTCCGATCGCCAGGTCGGAAAAGCCGTCGCCGTTGAAGTCGGAGCGGGGGGCGGCGGCCACTCGCGCGCTGGGGTCGGAGCCAGCGGCGCGTTCGTCGTCGGCGGCCGACACGCCGACGAACGCGGACACCACCATCGTCGCGATCAGCAACCTGTGCACGGGCACCCCCGCCCGAGTCGTCCGGACCCGAGTGAGTCTACGCCGGCGTCGCTTCGCTGCGAGCTCACGTGCTTGAGGGCGCTGCGGCGCTTCGCACGAACCCGTTGAGGAGCGGCCAAGTATCGGTCGGGGGCGTCCTTCCAGGGGAGATCGACCGATGACGGTGGGGCCGGAGACGCCTGGGTACCCCAGCGTCCGCTGTGCGGGAACGGGACCTGCTGAACGGATCCGTCCCCTCGAGCGCAGGGTCGGTAGCGTCGGAACGACGGACCGCAAGCGAGTGGCCGGGGATGTCTCTCGAGCCCGTTACCGATCTCAGTTGCTAGATCAGCCACCCGGGTGCAGGCGTCCCGCCGATACCGTGACGACGGTCTCATATTCGTGGGCGGTGATCCGAACGACGCCCGCCTGGAAGTCGGCCCGTGCCTTCGCTGTCGGGTCGAGTCGAGAGAGGACGGTGTTCATCGGTACCGAGGCGTCCCATCCCTCGACCCCCGAGAGCAGGACTCCGCCCCGGGAATCGCCGGGGTACACCTGTGCCTCGGATGGCGTCCATTCTCGAGCCGCTGAGGCAAGCTCAGCGCGCCCGATGAACTCTCGATCCGGTGCGAGGTAGATCAGGACGTGGTCGCCGGGGGCAAGCGCGTTCCGGTGGGGCTCGTCGACGTCGATGGCCCACATCTTGACCCGCAGAAGCGCAGCGGCTCGTTCCCGCAGCGCTGGTCCCATCGCTGGGTCACCCGTGAAGTTGAACAGATAGTGCGCCATCTCCGGAGCATACCGGAGCGGTCGCGGGATCTTGCTTCAGCGCCCTAGGAGGGCACGCTCGTCGGAGAAGTTCCCCCAGCTGGCGGCGAAGATCTCGTAGGTCCGGCGGCCGAGCAGAAAGCGGTCGGCGTTGGCGAAGGCGCTGCCGATGACGTCACCCATGTCGTCGCTGAAGTAGGGGAAGCTCCAGCCGTCGTGTGAGAAGCCGCCGTCGCGGTCCTCGTCGGGGGCCCCCGGGCGTCTGCATGGTACCGTCGAGCGTCGATGGACGTGGCGATGGTGAGGGTGGCCAATGGGTCCACTCCTCGCTCGAGCCGTCGGCGCTTGCTCCGTACGTCGGACCGCGCCGACCGTCGGATCTCATCGGCAGCCGTGAAGCTCGACGGGCGCGACCCGAGGAGATGGAGGTGCGATGGCAGAGGAGTTCGAGGGTCGGGATCTCAGTGGCGCCGTGTTCTGGGGCGTCGATCTGAGCGGGGCGCGCTTCCGCGACGTGAACCTCACCGACGTGACGATCACCCATTCGTGGCTCGTCAACGTCGATATCGACGCGCTGGTGGACCACGTGACGATCAACGGTGTCGACGTCACCGACTACGTCAACGAGCGCGATCGCTGGTACCCGTTGCGGGCGATGCTGCGGCCGACCGATCCAGCCGACTTCCCTGCGGCATGGCACGCGCTCGAGGAGGCGTGGGCCCCGACCGTCGAGCAGGCGCGAGGGCTCAGCGAAGAACAGCGGCACGCATCCGTCGGCGGTGAGTGGTCCGTCGTCGACACCCTGCGTCATCTCGTGATGGCGATGGACAAGTGGTTCACGGTGCCGATCCTCGGTGAGACGGAGTTCGATCCGATCGGCCTGCCGAACACAGGATCCGCCGACTTCGGGTGGCCCGGGCTGGACCCTCGCGCCGACCCCAGCTTCGACGAGGTCCTCGAGGTGCGTGCCCGGAGGGCGGCGCGGTTCCGCGAGTTCCTCGACACCGTGACGCCGGCCGACCTGGCGCGCCAAGTGGAGGTCCTCGAGAACGGCACCACGCCGGTGAACGAGTGCCTGTATACCGTGTTCGAGGAGGAGTTCCATCACAACCGCTATGCGCTCCGCGACCTCGCGCAGTTGGGCTGACTGAATCACCCTGGGTTTGATGGAGGCTCGGGACGTTGGGTTTACGCCACCTCCTCCCTCTCGGCGAGCGCCCGATAGTAGGCCGCTTCGAACTCCACCGGTGGGACGCCGCCACATGCGCCGTGTAGCCGTCGCTCATTCCACCACCCCACCCACTCGGCGGTGGCGAGCTCGACCTGATCGACCGTGCGCCAAGGGCCCCGGGGACGGATGAGCTCGGCCTTGTACAGCCCGTTCACGGTCTCGGCCAGAGCATTGTCGAAGCTGTCCCCCTTGGATCCGACGGAGGCCACGGCGCCGCACTCGGCCAGGCGCTCGGTGTAGCGGATGGACAGGTACTGCACGCCGCGATCGGAGTGATGCACGAGGCCCTCCAGAGCGCTCTTGCGGCTCCAGATGGCCATCTCCAGGGCGTCCAGGGCGAGATCGGCCCGCAGCGAGGAGGAGACCCTCCAGCCCACGATCATGCGGGAGAACGCGTCGGTGATGAACGACGTGTAGCAGAAGCCCGACCAGGTCGAGACGTAGGTCAGATCCGAGACCCAGAGCAGGTTCGGAGCCGGAGCGGCGAAGATGCGCTCGACCAGGTCCGCCGGACGGGCGGCCTGGGCGTCCGCGACGGTGGTGCGCCTGCGCTTGCCCCTCCTGACCCCTTCCAGGCCCAGGACGCCCATGAGACGGGCGACCCGGTCCCGGCCGACGTCGACGCCCTCCCGGTTCAGCTGCCGCCAGAGCTTCTCCGCTCCATAGACCGAGAAGTTCTCGCGGTGGACCCGGGTGATCTCAGGCTTCAGCTCGGCGTCGCGGAGCGACCGGGCCGACGGAGGGCGGCTCCGGTGCGCGTAGTAGGTGGATGGGGCGAACTGCAGCACCCTGCAGATCGGCTCGACCCCCCATCGGTGACGGTGCTCCTCGATGAAGGCCACTACCTCGGCAGTCGCGGGTCGAGCTCCCGCGCGAAGAAACTTGCCGCGGCCTTGAGGATCTCGTTGGCCCGGCGGAGCTCGCGGACCTCCCGCTCGAGCTCGGCCGTGCGCCGGCGCTCCTCGGTGCTCACCCCGGAGCGGCTCCCGGCGTCGACCTCGGCCTGGCGGACCCAGGTGCGCAGCGACTCCGCGCCGATCCCGAGCTGGCGGGCCACCCGGGTCACCACGCCGAAGCGCTCCCCGCCGTTCTCCTCGATGCCCTGCTGGACCATCCTGATCGCCCGCTCACGAAGCTCCGGCGGGTACCTCTTCTGGGACTGGTTGGCTGCCATGACTCCATCTTCCTTTCCAAGCGATGGAGCCTCCACCATTCCCAGGGCGATTCAGACCGTGGGCTAGTTGTGCGAGTGCGCCGGGGAGGATTCGAACCTCCGGCCCGCTGCTTAGAAGGCAGCCGCTCTGTCCCCTGAGCTACCGGCGCTCGACGCCGATTGTACGGGCGGCGACTGGCCCGCAAGCACCGCGCTCCGTCGCGTCATGGCGAACCGGCACCCGCCTCGCAGCCCGAGCTGACGGCGGACAGGCACACGTCGAAGCCGGGCCCGCCGTCAGCGATGTCGTCCTCGTAGCCGCCGTCGAGCGAGTCGTTCCCGGGTCCGCCGTCGATACGGTCGTCCTGGTCGCCGCCCGCGAGGACATCCTGCCCGTCCCCACCCTCGATGGTGTCGTCGCCGTCGTCGCCGTACACGATGTCGTCTCCCGGGCCGGCGTCGATCCTGTCGGCGGCCGCGGACCCGAAGATCACGTCGTCGCCCTCGCCTCCGTCCTTCGCCGCCCCGCCCCGGAGGATGACGTCGTCGCCGAGGTCGCCGAAGAGGCCCCCGGCGGCGGCGTTCTGCGAACCGACGATCATGTCGTCGCCCGGCCCGCCGCGTTCGACGAGCGCGACGCCCGCTTCGTCGTCGTGGAAGATCCCGTCGTCGCCGCTCCCGCCATCAACGACGTCCGCGCCCGTGCCGCCGAGGATCCCGTCGTCGCCGCTCCCCGCGCAGATCACGTCGTTCCCACCGAGCCCCTCGATCAGGTCGTTCCCGCCGAGCCCGGCGATCACGTCCGCCCCGTTCGTCCCGACGATGATGTCGCCGCCTTCGGTCCCGACGATCGTCGCGGCGTGGCCTTCGCAGGTCACCGACCCGGGCGGGTTCACCCGCGCCAGGGGACTCGGCACCGATCCGCATGCTGCGGCCGCGCCGTTCATGCACACATCGCCTCCGGAGCCGCCGGTCAGGGTGTCGTTCCCGTCCCCGCCGTCGAGGATGTCGTTGCCCGCACCGCCCTGGATGCGATCGTTACCCCAGGCGCCGTAGAGGCGATCGTCCCCGGGACCGCCGTCGATCCGGTCGTCGCCCTCGTCGCCGACGATCGCATCGGACCCGCCGCCGCCCTCCAACACATCGTTCCCGATCGCGCCGTGGAGGACGTCGTCGCCCTCGCCGCCGATCAGGTGGTCGTCGCCTGGACCTCCGCTCAGGGCGTCGCGACCGTCGCCTCCCTGGAGCAGGTCCGCGCTCGGGTCGCGGCCGCCTCCGGTCACGATGTCGTTCCCGGGACCTCCTTCCTCGATGTCGGCGCCGGCTCGCCCGAAGAGGCCGTCGTTGCCCGGCCCGCCGTCGATGCGGTCGTCGCCGGCGTCGCCGATCAAGCTGTCGTTGCCCTCGCCGCCACAGATGAGGTCGTTCCCGGGTCCCGCATGAACGACGTCGTTCCCGGCACCGACCACGATCACGTCCGCGTGAGGCGTTCCGCGGATGATGTCGTCGCCGGACGTCCCGACGATCGTCGCGGGCCGGCCGAAGCACGTGGCCACCGGAGGGCTCGGTGATGATGCGCTCGGTGCGGAGGCGCTCGGCGCGGTACCGGTCAAATGGCTCGTGGCCGGCCGGCGACCGCTGGAGACGACGAACGCGACGACCCCAACGGCCACGGCAGCGACCAGCGCCGCGACGATCGCGCGTCGGCTCACCTCCCTCGGCCCGTGCGGTACCGCCTGATCAGCGCGTCGGTCGATGAGTCGTGCGCGAGCGCCGGTTCGTCGGCGGCCGTGAGCTCGGGTTCGATGCGCTGGGCGAGCGCCTTGCCGAGTTCGACCCCCCACTGGTCGAAGGAGTCGATGCCCCAGATGGTGCCCATCGTGAACACCCGGTGTTCGTAGAGCGCGATCAGTTCGCCGAGGATGCGGGGGTTCAGCGCCGGCGCGAGGATCGTGTTCGTCGGACGGTTCCCCGGCATCACCTCGTGCGGTACGAGCGCGGCCGGGACCCCCTCGGCGGATACTTCCTCGGCCGTCCTGCCGAACGCGAGCGCCTCGGCTTGCGCGAACAGGTTCGCCATCAGCAGGTCGTGGTGCGTCCCGACGTCGTGGAACGGCTGGACGAACCCGATCAGGTCCGCGGGTACGACGCTCGTCCCCTGGTGCAGCAGCTGGTAGAACGCGTGTTGCCCGTTCGTCCCCGGCGAACCCCACACGATCGGACCGGTCTGGGTGCCGACCGGCGACCCATCCAGCCGGACCCGCTTGCCGTTCGATTCCATCTCGAGCTGCTGGAGGTACGCGGGGAACCTCGACAGGTAATGCGAATACGGCAGGATCGCATGCGTCTCGGCGCCGAAGAAGTCTCGGTACCAGACGCCCAGCAGTCCCATCATCACGGGCATGTTCCGTTCGAACGGCGTCGTCCTGAAATGCAGGTCCATCGCATGGAAGCCGTCGAGCATCTCGCGGAACGCGGCAGGTCCGATCGCGATCATCAGCGACAGCCCGATCGCGGAATCCATCGAATAGCGGCCGCCGACCCAATCCCAGAAGCCGAACATGTTCTCGGGATCGATGCCGAACCCACGCACCTTCTCCGCGTTCGTCGAGACCGCGACGAAGTGCTTCGCGACCGCGGCGGCGTCGCCCAGCCCGCGTGGCCCGTCCAGGAGCCAAGACCGCGCCGTGGCGGCGTTCGTCAGCGTCTCGACGGTGGTGAACGTCTTCGACGACACGACGAACAAGGTCTCAGCCGGGTCGAGGTCGCGGGTGGCCTCCCAGATGTCGGTGGCGTCCACGTTCGAGACGAACCGGAACACCATCTCGCGCGCGCTGAAGTCCCGGAGCGCCTCGTAGGCCATCGCGGGGCCCAGATCCGAGCCGCCGATCCCGATGTTGATGACGTTGCGCATCCGCCGTCCGGTGAAGCCCGTCCACTCGCCGGCGCGGACCCGGTCGCTGAACGAGGCCATCTTCCGAAGGACCTCATGCACCTCGGGCACGACGTTCACGCCGTCGACCTCGATCACCTCGTCCACGGGCGCGCGGAGGGCGACGTGCAGGGCCGGCCGATCCTCGGTGACGTTGATCCGCTCGCCGGCGAACATCGCCTCGATGCGTTCGCGCAGGCCCGCGCGACGGGCCACGGCGGCCAGCAGGGCGATCGTCTCGTCCGTGACGCGGTTCTTCGAGTAGTCGAGGAACAGATCCGCCGCCTCGACGGTCATCGTCTCCCCGCGCGACGGATCGCCGGCGAACAGGTCGCGGAGGTGCCGGTCGCGGAGCGCGCCGAAGTGCGTCCGGAGCGCCTCCCACTCGGGCGTCGCTGTGACGTCGATCGTGGTGTCCTCAGACCCGGCCGTCCGCCGGCACCTCGGAGTGCCCGCCGAACCTCTTGCGCATCGCCGACAGCAGCTTGTTCGCGAACTCCGCCTCCGCGCGCGACTCGAACCGGTCGAACAGCGCCGCGGACAGGACGTGGACCGGGACGCCCTCATCGACCGCGGCCGTGACCGTCCAGCGCCCCTCGCCGGAGTCGCTGACCCGCCCGCCGAACGTCTCCAGTTGCGGGTCCTCGACCAGCGCCTCGGCCGTGAGGTCCAACAGCCACGACGCGACGACGCTGCCACGCCGCCAGACCTCCGCGACGTCCTTCACGTCGAACTCGTACCGGTAGAACTCCGGTTCACGCAGCGGCGTCGTCTCGGCATCCTGCGGACGTTCGAGCAGGCCCACGTTCGCGTGCTTCAGGACGTTCAGGCCCTCCGCGTAGGCGGCCATCATCCCGTACTCGATCCCGTTGTGGACCATCTTCACGAAGTGCCCCGCGCCGCTCGGGCCACAGTACAGGTACCCGTGTTCGGCCATCGCCGGCTCGCCCGAACGGCCCGGCGTGCGTTCCGCGGCACCCTCCGGACCTGGGGCCAGCGAGGCGAACACGGGCTCCAGGAGGTCGAAGGCCTCCCGTTCGCCGCCGATCATCAGGCAGAATCCGCGTTCGAGGCCGAACACCCCGCCGCTGGTGCCCACGTCGACGAACCGGACGCCGGATGGCGCCAGCGCCGTCGACCGCGCGATGTCGTCGCGGTAGTACGAGTTCCCCCCGTCGACGATGATGTCGCCGCTGCCCATCAGGGCAGCCAGCTGGTCGACCGTCGAACCGACGAAGGCGGCCGGCACCATGATCCACGCCGCCTTCGGCGACGAGAGCTTCGCGACGAAGTCCTCCAGTGACGCGGACCCGATCGCGCCCTCGCCTTCGAGCGTCCGCACGGCGTCGGGGCTCACGTCGAACACCACGACCTCGTGGCCCGCGCGCATCAGGCGGCGCGTCATGTTCGCGCCCATCCGGCCGAGGCCGACCATCCCGAGTTGCATCGCTCGCGCTCCTTCCTTCCTTCCTTCCCTCAGCCGCGCTGCCGCCGGCGGGGAGACCCTACGCCCGCGCCGCGCTCCGCGTCAGGAGGGAGAGCGCGCTCGCTGGGAAGACGACGACCGACATCGGCCCCCGCAGCGGCCAGAGCCGCCGAGGCGGATGCCGGGCGGCGATCCGCGTGCGGATGGCCCGATCCGAGGGCCTCGGATACAGTCAGCCTCCCGTGACGGATCGGAGCGATGCCGTGACCACCGCGCTCGTGGAGGGCGCCGGCGACCGGGCCACGCCCCCGGACCCGGTCGATCCGACCGAGGACCTCCGGATGGTGGACGCGCTCCGGGCCGGCGACGACCGAGCGTTCGCCGCGCTCGTGGACGCGTACGGCCCCCAGATGCTCCGCGTCGCGATGCGGTACACGCCGACGAGAGCGGCCGCCGAGGACGTCGTGCAGGAGGCGTGGATCGGGGTCCTGAACGGCCTGGACAGGTTCGAGGGGCGTTCTTCGCTGAAGACGTGGATCTTCCGGATCCTGGCGAACCGCGCGATCACGCGTGGGACGCGGGAGCGGCGCAGCGTGCCGTTCTCGAGCGCGTGGGACGGGGATGGCGCGGCGGAGCCGGCCGTCGCGGCGGCGCGGTTCCAGGGCGCGAACGGCCGGTACCCGGGTCACTGGGCCGCCTTGCCCGACCCGTGGGACGAGTTCCCCGAGGCCCGGCTGATGGGCCGGGAGACCGTCGCCGTCGCCCGTGCCGCGATCGACGCACTGCCCGCGGCGCAGCGCGAGGTCGTGTCCCTTCGTGACGTCGAGGGGTGGACGTCGCAGGAGGTCTGTAACGTCCTGGAGCTGACCGAGACGAACCAGCGCGTGCTGCTGCACCGCGGCCGCTCAGCGGTCCGGCGGGCGCTCGAGCGCTACCTCGACGACGAGGGCGGGGATCCGCGGGAGAGCTGGGACCGATGACAACCGACGAACTGACGTGCCGTGAGCTGGTCGAACTGGTGACCGACCACCTCGAAGGCGTACACGAACCCGACGAGGCGCGACGGTTCGCGGAACACCTCGACGCGTGTGGCGGGTGCCGCGCGTACCTCGATCAGATGCGCACGACGATCGCGATCAGCGGCCGGGTCGAGCGGGGGCCGCTCCCGCTCGACCTGCGGGCTCGGTTGCTCGACGCGTACCGGGCGTGGGTGAGGACGGGAGGGAGCGAGCCATGAGCGATGCGTTCGACGTGATCGTGATCGGGGCCGGACCACCGGGAGAGAACGCGGCCGGCCGGTGCGCCGACGCCGGCCTGGCCGTCGCGATCGTCGAGGAGCGGCTGGTCGGGGGCGAATGCACGTTCTTCGGCTGCATCCCGTCGAAGACCCTGATCCGTCCGGGCGACGTGATCGCCGCGGCGCGGCGCGTGCCCGGGGCCGCTGAAGCGGTCACGGGCGCCCTCGACGTCGAGAGGGCGTTCGCGCAGCGCGACTACATGACGAGCGACCTCTCGGATCGACACGCAGACGCCGTGGCTCGACAGCGAGGGCATCGAGCTGGTCCGCGGCCACGGTCGCCTCGCCGGCGAGCGCACCGTCGAGGTCGAACTCAAGGACGGCGGCGGGACGCGAACGCTCACCGCCCGGCGGGCCGTCGTGATGGCGATCGGGTCCTCCGCCCTGATCCCGCCGATCGAGGGCCTCCGCGAGGCGAACCCATGGACGAACGTGGAGGCGACGTCAGCCAAGAGGCTCCCGCGCCGCCTGCTCGTGCTCGGCGGCGGCCCGATCGGCGCGGAACTGGCCCAGGCCTTCAAGCGCCTGGGCAGCGAGGAGGTCACGGTCATCGAGAGGCGGCCCTCGCCTGCTCGCTCGCGAGGAGCCGTGGGCAGGTCAGCTCGTCCGGGAGGCCTTCGAGGCCGAAGGCATCGCCGTCGTCACCGACGCCCGCATGGTCAGGGCCGAACGCGAGGGAGCCGACGGGCCGGTGACCGCGACGCTCGAGGACGGGCGTTCGTTCGTCGGCGACGAGATCCTGGTCGGGGTCGGGCGGCGTCCGCGGACGGCCGACGCGGGCCTCGAGACGGTCGGCCTGGACAACCTCGTCGGCGCGTTCCTCGCCGTGGACGAGCGCCTCCGCGTGCAGGGGGCAGGCGGCGATTGGCTGTACGCGGTGGGGGACTGCAACGGCCTGGCGCTGCTGACCCACATGGGGAAGTACCAGGGCCGGATCTGCGGCGACGTGATCGTCGGCAAGGACGCGCGGGACACCGCCGACCGCGACATGGTCCCGCACGTCACGTTCACCGACCCGCAGGTCGCCGCCGTCGGCCTGACGGAGGAACAGGCGCGCGAACGGGGCCTGCACGTCCGGGTCGTGACGACGCCGACCGGAGGGGTCGCCGGTGCGTACACGAGGGGGAACGGGATCGGCGGGACGTCGCAGATCGTCGTCGACGAGGACCGGCGCGTGATCGTCGGCGCGACGTTCGTCGGACCGGACGTCCAGGAGATCGTCCACGCAGCGACGATCGCGATCGCGGGGCGGGTGCCGCTCGACGACCTGTGGCACGCGGTGCCGTCGTTCCCGACGGTCAGCGAGGTCTGGCTGCGCCTGATGGAAGCCTACGGGCTGTAGCGGGCGTTCCTGTTCGACCGGCCGCGCGTGTCAGCCGCGCGCACGCCGGCGACGCTTCCGACGCCTGCGGAGCACGATCAACGTGCCGAAGACGCTCGCCGCGATCCCGAGCACCCTGGGGGAGAGCACCTTCGCGCGGGTGTCGTTCACGCCGCCCTTGAGCGCGGTGACGGCGTCCACGAGGCCCTGACGTTCGGCCTCGATGTCGCGTTCGATCTCCGCAGGCGGCCTCGGCGGCGGCTTCGGGACCGGGGCCGGCTGGCCGTCCGGACGGACGGACGGGTCAGACGACATCGCTCGTCCCCCCGGAGGCGGCTGGGCCGGCTGAAGGATCGATCGGGATGACGGGGGCGGGTGGGCGGATGGCGTCCTGCACGGCCCGCTGGGTCCGCTTGGCCTGATCGATCGCGCGCGTCGGCGCGAGCGTTCCGGCGCGCTTGACCTGCGCGCGCCCGGCCACCGCCAGGACCGCGACCGCGATCACCAGCAGCACGAACACGATCAGGATCGCCGCCCACACGGGGAGCCAGATCGCGAGCACGGCCGTGATCAGCGCCAGCAGGAACGCGAGGACGAAGAACCCCAGGACCGCGGCGGCGACGAACATCCCGGCCGCGGCGCCGAACGCCCGTCCCTTCTGTTGCATCTCCGCGCGCGCGAGCTCGGCCTCGAGTCGTGCGAGGTTCCTCGCGCGATCGACGGCCGCCTTCACGGCCCCGCGGATGCCCCGCTGGTCAGCCATGGGCCGAACGGTAGCACAGGGGTGTGCGATGCTCCCGCGCACGAGCGGGCGGCGCGACAGGAGGCGGAGGATGGACGACCGGGTGGTGGCGTTCCTGGAGGCGAACCACGGCGCGATCATGGTCACGACGACGGCCGACGGGACGGCGCACGTCGCGCGCGTAGGGGTCGGATTGGTCGACGGACATCTCGAGAGCTCGGGTACCCAGGCCCGCGTCCGGACGAAACACCTCCACCGCGACCCGCGCGCGACCCTCGCGGTCCTGAACTCCGAGAACCCGTGGAGCTGGCTCGGCCTCGTGACCAGGGTGACGATCTTCGACGGCGACGACGCGCCGCAGCGGAACCTCGCGCTCTACCGCGTGCTGACGGGCGACGATCCGGACGACATGGACGGATACCTGGCCGCGATGGTCAGCGAGCAGCGACTGATCTACCGATTCGACATCGTCAAGGCGTACGGTCAGTACTGAACCGGGACGCGCTCGCCTCGGACACAGATGGTAAGGTTGCTTTACCATCTGTGAGGCGCCCGAGGGCCGGTTTCTTCGGCTCAGCGATCGATCAGCTCGAACGTGTCGCCGAAGATCAACCTGCGCACGCCGCTCGAGGCCAGGAACGAGTGCGGGAACCCCGGGTCCACCCGGTTCGCGGCGTCCAGTCGGGCCATCACCTCGGCCGACAGTTCGAACTCCAACGAACCCAGGTCGTCGTGGATCTGCGCCTCGGTCCGCGCGCCGAGGATCGGGATCAGCGTGCCGCGATCCTGCTGACGGACCCAGTCGATCGCGACCTGCGCGGGGGTTCGACCCAGCTCGGACGCGATCGCGCGGACCTCGCGGCCCAGGCGAAGTTCGGTCTCGCCCTGCTCGCCCTCGTACCTCTGGGCATCGGGGCCGCCGCCGTCGTCGTACTTGCCGGTCAGGACGCCGCCCTCGAGGACGCCCCAGAGGGTCGCGGCGAGCCCGAGCGTCCGGGCCATCGGCAGGATGTCGCGCTCGATCCCGCGGTCGGCGAGGCTGTACGGCCCCTGGACCGCGACCGGCCTCGTCCATCCGCGGAGGTCGGCGATCGCGACGGCCTGCGAGACGACCCACGCGGGCGTGTCGGAGAACCCGACGTGCAGGACCTTCCCGGCGCGGACCAGGTCGTCCATCGCCCGGAGGATCTCTTCGACCGGCGTCGTCTCGTCCCACATGTGCAGCCAGAGCACGTCCACGTGGTCGGTGCGCAGCCGCGAGAGCGAGCGCTCGAGCGTCTGCACCATGTTCTTGCGGTGGTTCCCGCCGGCGTTCGGGTCGTCTGGCCGCGATGTCAGCGTGTACTTCGTCGCGATCACGAAGTGCCCGCGGTCGCTCTCGGTGAACTCGCCGACCAGCTCCTCGCTCTGACCGTCGGTGTAGTTGCACGCCGTGTCGATGAAGTTCCCGCCCGCTTCGGCGAACGCGTCGAAGATCTTCCGTGCGTCCTCCGGAGGGGCGCCCCAGCCCCATGCGTCGCCGAACGTCATCGTGCCGAGCGCCAGCTCCGAGACGCGGAGCCCGCTGCGGCCGAACAGTCGGTACCGCATCGTCAGCTCGCGATCCGCTCGTCGGCGCAGCGCTCGAGCTGGTCGTCGGCCTGCAGCCGAACGATCTGGACGAGCTCACCCGGGTCGCGCAGCGCGACGGGCTGGAAGGCGAGTCGCTCGCGCTTCGCGACGTGCGCGTGGCGGATCCGTTCGGACCGCGTCATCAGGTCCCGCATGCGCCGGTTCGTGACCCCGGCGTTCTGGACGTACGGATGCATCGGTTCCTCCTCTCGTCACGCCCGTGCGGCGCCGGCCCCACGGCCGGCTCGCAGATAGGCGTCGAGCAAGCTGGATGCCTCGGGGATCACGTCGAAGCGGACGCTGTAGCGGCGTTCGGCGTCGGAGGTCACCCTGATCAGGCCGGCGGTCCGCAGGATCGCCATGTGGTGATGCAGCGTGGTCTTCGGCATGTCGAACTGCTCGACCAGCTCGCCGAGCGTGGGGTTCGAGGCCGCCACCGCCCGCAGGAGGCGGATCCGCTTCTCGTCGCCGAGCGCCCGGTGGAGCCGAACCAGGCGTCCGGGCGGCGCGCCGACCTCGCCTCCCATGCTCTCGTCGGCGACCGGATAGCAGAAGAGGCGCGCGTCGTCGTGCTCGGCGAGCAGCACCCACGGTCGCATCGCGATCTGCGGCACGAGGTGGACGCGCTCGATCCCCGGCTGCGCGACGAACTGGATCCCGCTCGCGGCCTCGATCAGCTCCTCGGCGCTGACCGTCCCCAGCAACGCCCGCTTGGCGTCGGCGTCGCGGGAGAGGATCTGGACGGCCTGCGCTTCGCCGGCGGCGAACACCTCGTCGTAGAAGCGATGCAGGACCTCGACCATCAGGTCCTTCGTGTCCTCAGGCGACAGCGCGAGCAGGGGGCCGACGATCTGGCCGGCCTCACCGCCGTAGTAGCAGGAGTCCTTGACCAAGACCCCGATCGCGCTGTCGTCGCCCTCGGCGGCCCGACGGAGGACCTCCCGGCTGATCGTGCCCTGGTAGGCCGGCACGTGGTACCCGAGGAGGTACAGGCGCGCGTCCAGCGGCGAGAGCTCCTCGACGCGGGCCAGGAGACCCGCGGCCTCCAGCGAGGACGGTTCCCGGACCGCCAGGCCCATCAGGTTCACCCACGCCTTGCCCGTCGCGCGGCCGATGCGCTCGATGGCCCGGAGCAGCTCCCGTGACGCCCTCGTACGAATATCTTCGACCCAAGTGGGCCCGCTCTCCAGCGTTGCGTGATCGGCCGGCAGGCAGAAGGCGCAGAGGCTGACGAGTAACTCGGTGGCTGGGCCAGCTTCGATGCGCAGTGTCGACGTATCCGCCCGCCCCGTGAGGTCCATCACGCGCTGTGCCATGCCGGCCCTCCTCCGTTCGATATATTTCGAACAAGGCGAGTATACTCCGGGCTCCGTGGACGTCAAGCGGACGTGAGGCGACCAGCGGCTCGGTGGCGTATCATCGTCGGGCCGCCGGCCCGGTTCCTAGGTCTGTTCCTTCACGTCCATCGATCGAAGCGCCTCACAGGGGCGCCGTGGAGCGACGAAGCATGGGTTCGGACAAACAGCGAGGCGCGACCGCGCGCGGGTTCCGCATCATCGGCGGGTACATCAGGATGCATCCGGGCCCGTTCACGATCGCCGTGATCGGCTCGACGTTTACGCCGCGATGACGGTGCTCTCGACGGTCGTCCTGGGCAAGGTCACGGACCGCGTGCTGGAGCCGGCGTTCTCGGGCGGCGTGAGCATGGAGACGGCGGTGCTCGGCGGCGTCGCGATCCTGTCCGTCGCGATCGTTCGCGCCGCGGGCATCATCACGCGCCGGTACTTCGCCGGGATGACGGTCGGCGCGCGTGTCGGCGACGCTGCGGACCCGAGATCGTCGACCGGTACCAGGAGCTGCCGCTCGGCCTACCACCGCTCGCACCCCACGGGCGAGCTGATGGCGCACGCGGAGGCCGACGTGGTCGCCGCGACCGACGTGCTGCACCCGCTGCCGTACTCGTGCGCCGTGGTGCTGCTGATCCTGTTCGCGCTGATCTCGCTGATCATGACCGACGCGTTCCTGGCGATCATCGGGCTGGCGTTGCTCCCCGGCCTCGCGATCCTGAACCGCTACTACATGCAGAAGGTCGAGGCCCCGGCGAAGCGCGCCCAGGAGCGGATCGGCGACGTCTCGGCCGTGGCGCACGAGAGCATCGACGGCGCGCTCGTGGTCAAGACGATCGGGCGCGAGCGCAGCGAGGTCGACCGTCTGGCCGAACGCGCCGCGAAGCTCTGCGCGACGAACGGGCCCGGATGGGAACGCTCCGAGCGGCGTTCGAGCCGGCGTTCGAGGCGCTGCCGAACCTCGCCATCGTGATCATGATCGGCGTCGGCGCGTGGCGCGTGTCGACCGGCGCCATCACGGAGGGGACGCTGGTGCAGTTCATGTCGCTGTTCCTGCTGCTCGCCTTCCCCATGCGCCTGATCGGGTTCCTCCTCTCCGACATCCCGCGCGCGGTCGTCGGCTGGAACCGCGTGAAGGAGGTGTTCGACGAACCCGTCACGCTCCCACCTCCCGCCGAGGAACTGCTGCCGCCGCCGGGCCCGCTGGGCCTGTCCGTGCGCGACGTGTCGTTCGGCTACCCGGACGCCATCCTCCGGTGCTGCACGACCTGTCCTTCGAGGTTCGCGCCTAACGAGTCGGTGGCCGATCGTCGGGCCGACCGGCTCCGGGCAAGAGCACGCTGGCGCATGCTCCTCGACCGGCTCGCCGATCCCGAACGACGGCGCGATCGAGCTCGGTGGCCTGGACCTCCGACGCATCGCCCCCGACGCGCTCCGGCGCGACCTCGCGGTCGTGTTCCAGGAGAGCTTCCTGTTCGCCTCGAGCGGTCCGCGGAGAACATCGCGCTCGGCCTCGAGGTGTCGGACGCGGACATCCGGGACGCGGCCCGGCTCGCGCGGGCGCACGACTTCGTCATGTCGCTGCCCGACGGCTACGACACCGTCCTCGGCGAACGCGGCGTGACGCTCTCGGGCGGGCAGCGCCAGCGGGTCGCCATCGCGCGGGCCCTGGTCCGCAGCCCCCGGCTGATGATGCTGGACGACGCCACGTCGGCGGTGGACCCGACCGTCGAGGCCGCGATCCTGGACGGTCTGCGGCAGAAGCTGAGCACGACGTTGATCGTCGTGGCGTACCGCGTCTCGACGATCGCCCTCGCCGACCGCGTCCTGTTCCTGGACGACGGCCGGATCGTCGCGGAGGGCACGCACACGCGAACTGCTCTCGCATCCGGATTACGAAGCGATGGTCCGGGCCTACGAGCGGGGTGCGGCATGAGCCACGACGGCCAGGCTCGAGAGCCCAAGGGACGGCATGGGCGGACCGGCCGGGGACGCCGGTGGGCCCTGCTGGACCGGGTCTCGCGGCGCGCCGAGCCGGAACCGCCACGCGAGGAGTTCGTCCCCCCGGAGGGTACGAAGGCCAGCTGCCGAGGTCCATCGAGACGCCGCCCGCGCCCGGTGCGGCCACCGAGCCGAAGGGTGCCCTCGGGGTCCTGCGGCGAGGGGTGCGCGAGAGCCCCGAGCTGCGCGTCGGGTTCGGCTACACGCTGGGCTTGGCGCTGGTCGTCGCCGCCGCGCGCGTCCTCCTGCCGATCCTGATCCAGCAGGTGATCGACAAGGGCATCAACGGGCCGGACGGTTTCGACGGGGCCTTCGTCCTGACGATCACGACCGTCGTCGGGGTCATCACGATCGCGCTGTACTTCGCGGCGCGCGCTACCTACACGAGGCTCGTGCGCGCCTCGGAGAAGGCCCTGTATTCGCTTCGGGTGCGCACGTTCCGTCACATCCACGAGCTGTCGATCGGCGACGCAGAACTGCGCAGAAACGGGGGGCGTTCGTCGCGCGGGTGACCGCGGACGTGGACATCCTGGGCCAGTTCATGGAGTGGGGGGCGGTGTCCTGGTTCACGAGCCCTGCGGTCATGCTCGCGGCGGCGATCGGCGATGTTCGTCTACTCGTGGCAACTGGCGGTGATCGCGCTGCTGATCGTCTCGCCGCTGTTCGTCGTGCTCCGGTTCCTGCAGCGCGGGATGCTGGCCGCCTACGACCGGGTACGGAGCCGCGTCGGCGACATGCTGACGGCGTTCTCCGAGAGCCTGATGGGCGCCGCCGTGGTCCGCTCCTACGGGCTCGAGGAGCAGGAGAACGCGAAGGTGAAGGACTCGATCCGCCGTCGCTACAAGGCGGAGCTGTACGGGAACCGCTACCAGGCCTCCATCTTCACGATGGCCGACCTGTTCGGCGCCGCGGCCATGGCCACGGTTGTGGTCGTGGGCGCGATGCTGGGCGTGAGCTGGGGCCTGTCGCTCGGCGACATCATCGCGTTCATCTTCCTCATCACGCTGTTCCTCGATCCGCTGTCCGAGCTGTCGGAGACGTTCGACTTCACCCAGCAGGCGATCGCGGGGTGGCGCAAGGTGCTCGGCGTGATCGACACGCCGGTCGACGTCGTCGAGCCGTCGCCGGGCATCCGGCTGCCGGCGGGCCCGCTCGGCGTTCGGACCGAGGCGCTCGAGTTCGGCTACCGGGACGGCGGGGGACTCGTGCTCCGCGGGATCGACGTGGACATCCGGCCCGGCGCGCACGTCGCCGTCGTCGGCGAGACCGGGTGCGGGAAGACGACGTTCGCGAAGCTCCTCTGCCGGCTCGCGGACCCGACGTGCGGCCGCATCCTGCTGTCCGGGGTCGACCTGCGCGAGGTGGCTCCCGCGTCGCGACGCGAGGGCGTCCGCATGGTCGCGCAGGACGGCTTCCTGTTCGACACGACGATCCGGGAGAACGTCCGGTACGGGCGCGAGGGCGCGACGGACGACGACATCCGGGGATCCCTCCGCTCGCTGGGCCTGGAGGGGTGGGTCGACAACCTGCCCGACGGGCTCGAGACCGCCGTCGGCGAGCGCGGCGACAGCCTCTCGGTCGGCGAGCGTCAGCTCGTCGCTCTCGCCCGGGCCCAGATCGGCGTCGCCGGGCCTGTTGATCCTCGACGAAGCGACGAGCGCGGTGGACCCCGAGACCGAGCGGATGGTCGAGCGACGCGCTCGAGCGGCTCTCCGAGGGCCGGACGACCGTGACGATCGCGCACCGGCTCTCGACGGCCGAGGCGGCGGACTGGATCCTGGTCTTCGACCGGGGAAGGATCGTCGAGCGGGGGGAACACGTCGAGCTCGCTCGCGAAGGGCGGGACCTACGCTCGGATGTACCACAGCTGGCTGGGCAACACCCGCGCCGACCTCGAGGAGGAGCGGGCCGGCTGATCCTGCGGCGCAGGGTGTTCCGGAGCGCCGGTCCGATAGGCTGTCGCGGCTCTCCGGAGGGTCCGGGGACCGAAAGGAGCCGCCCGCATGAAGAGAGTGCTGTTGGCCGCGCTGAGCGCCGGCCTCGCGGTGTCCGGTGCGTTCGCCGGGGCCGCGACCGCAGGCGCGAGCGCAGCCAGTCCGAACGCGCACGCACGGTTGCACGCGAAGCGCATCTGCGCCGACGTCGCGCCGGGATACGCGCACTGCATGTCGTTCGTCCAGGTGACCGACCGAGGGGTCCCGTTCGTCACGCAGGCACCGGCCGGCTACGGCCCGGCCGACCTGCAGGACGCGTACAACCTGCCGTCGGACAGCAAGGGCGATGGCCAGACGGTCGCGATCGTGGACGCCTTCGACAACCCGAACGCGGAGGCCGACCTGGGCGTGTATCGCAGCACGTTCGGCCTGCCCGCCTGCACCACGAAGAACGGCTGCTTCCGGAAGGTCGACCAGAAGGGGGGCACCGACTACCCGGTCGGCAACACGGGTTGGGGCACGGAGATCGCGCTGGACATCGACATGGTCTCCGCGATCTGCCCGAACTGCCACATCCTGCTCGTCGAGGCGAAGGACAACACCTTCAAGAACCTCGGCGTGGCGGTTGCCCGCGCCGCGAAGATGGGCGCGGACGCGATCAGCAACTCCTACGGCGGCCATGAGGGCCGTGGCGAGCTGAAGATCGAGGAGAAGTACTTCGACCACCCGGGCATCGCCGTGACGGCGTCATCCGGGGACAGCGGGTACGGCAACTCGTCGCCCGCGGGCATGCACGTCGTGACGGCCGTCGGGGGCACGACCCTCACCCGGTCCGGGAACAGCCGCGGGTGGAACGAGACGGCGTGGTCCGGTGCCGGCAGCGGCTGCAGCCACTTCGAGCCGAAGCCGGCGTGGCAGACCGACGTGGGCTGCAAGCGTCGCGCGATGGCCGACGTCTCCGCGGTGGGGAACCCGAGCACGGGCGTCGCGGTCTACGACACCTACGGGTTCGGCGGCTGGCTCGTGTTCGGCGGGACGAGCGTCTCCTCGCCGATCATCGCCTCGGTGTACGCGCTCGCCGGTGACGACGTCACCTACGCCGAGCGGGTGTACCAGAACCCGAAGAAGCTTTACGACATCACGAGCGGTTCGAACGGCACCTGCAGTTCGAAATGGCAGTACCTGTGCAACGCTGGGAAGGGCTACGACGGCCCCACGGGCCTCGGGACGCCGAACGGCATCGGCGACTTCTAGCCTCACGGTTCCGGAAGGAGGGCCGGCCCCCGCTCCGCGGGGCCGGCCCTCCTCGCTTCATGCTCCGTTCGCCGCGAGGACGCCGACGCCGATCAGGTCGCCGACCACGCCGGTGTAGGCGAGGACCGTCGGCCGCCGACACCGCGGCCCTACGGTGAACCGCTGCGCCGCGAGTTCGTCCAGGAAGGCGCGTTCGTCGAAGCCGCTCGCGCGCGGATCGACCGAGCCGTCCGTGAACAGCGGCAACAGCGACCGGTACCCTCGGCCCACGATCTCCTCGAAGTAGAAGCTCCCGCCCGGCTTCAGGACCCGCCGGACCTCGGCGATCGCCGTCCGCCAACCCGGCACCAGGTGGATCGCGCCGAAGTCGAACACCGCGTCGAAGCTCCCGTCGGGCGCGTCGATCGCGGTCACGTCGCCCTCAGTCACCTCCGCAGCCCGCCCCATGCGAACCGCGCGCCGCCTGGCTCGGTCGATCATCGCCGGATCGAGGTCGATCCCGACGATCGTCCGGACGCCGAACCGTTGCATGATGACGGTGAGGCCCGCGCCGCGGCCGCAGCCGACCTCGAGCGCGCGGCGGGTGCCCTCGACGGGGCCACCCAGGCGCCGCCACAGCGGCGCGACGTAGGAACGTTGCGCGAGGGCGCGCATCGGTTGGTTCATCGCGGCGCGGCCGAGTTGATTCAGCCTCATCGAACCCCCCGCAGGATGTTCGTCCGAGGCCGCCGAAAGGTTCAGGTTTTCGGCACGCAGATGCGCGGCACGCTCGACGGTGGAGCGGGCGAAGGGAATCGAACCCTCGTAGCCAGCTTGGAAGGCTGGAGCTCTACCACTGAGCTACGCCCGCGGTAGGCACAGTCTATCGGCGGACGGCGGGCTCCTCCGACAGCATCGCTCAGGTCGCGCGCGGATACGATGGCTCCGCCGTGCGCATCCCGTTCCGGCTCGTCGACGTGTTCACCGACCGCCCACTCGCGGGCAACCAGCTCTGCGTGGTCCCCGAGCCGGTCGGGGCGTCGCCCGTGCTGATGCAGGCGATCGCACAGGAGATCGGGTTCTCCGAGACGACCTTCGTCACCTCCTCCGGCGGGGACCGCTACGCGATGCGGATCTTCACCCCCGATCACGAGCTGTCGTTCGCCGGACACCCGAGCCTGGGGACCGCGTTCGTCCTCGTCTCCGAGGAACGCGTCACGTCGCCCGTCATCCAGACCGTCACCGCGGGGGAGTTCCCCATCACGGTGGACGTCACAGCCGGCTCGGCGAGGATGCAGCAGCACACGCCCTCGTTCGGCGAACCGCTCGATGACGCCACGTGCGCCGGGCTTGCGGCGGCGGTCGGGCTGGGGGTCGGCGACCTCGTCCCGGGGTTGCCGGTCCAGATGGTCTCCACCGGCTCCGGCTACCCGATGGTCCCGGTGCGCGATGCCGCCACGGTGGCGAGGGCGTCGTGCGAGCGCCGCACCCTGATCCCACTGCTCCGAGCGGCTGGGGCCGACGCCGTCTACGTGTTCGCGGTGGAGGAGGCTTCGGCGAACGGCAGCCGGGCGAAGGCACGCCTGTTCGCGCCCGTCGCCGGGATCGACGAGGATCCCGCGACCGGCTCGGCGGCCGGGCCGCTGGGCGGGTACCTGGTCCACCACGAGGTCATACCGTCAGGGAGGTTGACCATCTCGCAGGGCGTGGAGATCGGTCGCTCGAGCACGCTGATCGTCGACGTCGAGCCCGATCCCGACGGACGGTTGGCGGTGTTCGTCTCCGGCGGCTTACGGGTGGTCGGCGAAGGCACCTTCGACGTGCCGGAGGCTCGGGTCTGACGGTCAGCCGTCCGCGCGGAGACGCGACGGCAGGCGTTGCGGGTCCGGCATCAGTTCGGCCCAGAGGTCGCCGCGTCGCCGGATCAGGTCGGGCGCACTCCGGATCGTGAAGTCCAGCGGCTCCGCGTCGCGCAGTTCGTCCCAGGGGACCGGGAACGACACCGGCGCGCCGGGTCGCGCCCGCGGCGAGTAGACCGTGACGGTGTGCGTCCCGGGGCCGTTCCGGGTCGTGTCCAGGAAGACCCGCCCGCCGCGTTCGGCCTTCTTGAACGCGGTCGTGACGAGGTCGGGCTCCGCGGTGACGACGCGCTCGGCGAGCCGATTCGCGGCGGTCCGAACCTCACCGTACCCGTGCCGACGTGCGATGGGCACGTAGACGTGCACGCCCTTCGAGCCCGAGGTCTTCGCGACCCCCTCGAGGCCTTCCTCGCGAAGCGCGTCCCGCGCGAGGAGCGCGACGTCGATCGCCCGGGCGAACCCACCCTCGGGAGGATCGATGTCGAGCACGAGGTGAGTCGGGCGATCCAGGCGGTCCGTGCGGGCGAGCCATGGGTGCAGCTCGATCGCGGCCTGGTTCGCGAGCCAGAGCAGGGTGCGCGTCGAATCGCAGACCGTGTAGCGAACCTCCTTCTTCGCGCCGTACGCGGGAAGCGTGATCGTCTTCACCCAGGGCGGCGCGTACTTCGGCGTGTCCTTCTGGTAGAAGGACGGCCCGTCGATCCCATCCGGGAAGCGGATCACGGTGAGTGGGCGCCCCCGCAGCCCCGGGAGCAGGAACGGCGCCATCGCGTCGACGTATGCGAGCAGGTCGCCCTTCGTCAGCCCGTCGTCGGGCCAGTACGGCTTGTCGAGGTTGGAGGGTTCGACGCCACCGGGCATGTGGGCGTTATACCCTGGTCGCACGGGGCGTGGCGCAGCTTGGCAGCGCGCCTGCTTTGGGAGCAGGAGGTCCCGGGTTCAAATCCCGGCGCCCCGACCGAGGAATGGCCTGCTCAGTGGCACTATGCGCTCCTCGCGATGGTATCCTGTACAACGTCTGTACATCGCGTGTAGGGGATGGTGATGTGCCATGCCACGGGGCGAGCGAGTCCAGGGTTGGCCGATCTACGAAACGACCTCGCGTGGGTCGTCTACCACTGTCCTTACCGCGATCTGAACCATACGCAACGGACGAAGACGTTCCGCGACTTGGCCTCAGCCAAGCGGTTCGCCGCCGACGTGCGGTCCTCCAGGCCGCTGGTCCAGCAGGTCGGCACCATCCGTCTGGGCGACCTCTGGACCTACGTGATGGAGACGTCGCCTCCGCCCGAGCAGACCACTCGGGAACGCTACGAGCAGAACTGGCGGCTCCACATCGAGCCGACGCTGGGCAACAAACGCCTCCGCGAGATCCAGGCCCCCGACGTGAAGCGGTGGCTCGCTGCGCTCGCAGCCAAGAAGTTCGGTGGCCGCTCCGGAGCCCGAACGATCGAGCAGTGCCGGGCGCTGCTGCACCACCTCTTCGAGGTCGCCGTCGAGGACGGCCTCGCGGCCGCCAACCCGGTGACCAAGGGCTCCCGGAAGATGCTTCCGGTCCAGGAGCGCCGGGAGCGACGGATCCTCACCCTCGACGAGTTGCACAGGTTGGCCGCTGCCATGCCCCGGCCCGGCGACCGCGTCTATTCCTACCTGATGGGCCTCGGAGGCGCCAGGATCGGCGAACCCGCCGCTCTGCGGGTCAAGGACTTCGATGGGTCAAGCATCACGATCCGGGAGGCGGTAAAGGGCTCTCGCTCGGCTCGCCTCGGCTCGACGAAGACCGACAAGGTGCGGCGGGTCCCGGTGCCTTCGTGGCTCTGCCAGCAGATCGAGGCGCTCGCGAAGGATCGACTGCCTGGAGGCGTGGCTCCTGCCGTCGCCGTTGGGTCAGATGATGAGCCCGACCAACTGGCGGCGACGCGTGTTCGATCCTGCTGCCAAGCAGGCCGGCCTGGAAGGCGTACGGCCCCACGATCTGCGGCACTCGGCTTCATCGCTGTGGGCTGAGCTACAGATCCCGGACTCCTACCGCTCTGTGATGCTCGGGCACTCGCTCAACGGCGTGGGAGCCTCGGCGATGACCGCGCACTACACCCACGCAACGCCCGGGATGGAGGAAGCAGTCGTGAAGTCGCTGGAGGCTTCTCGGCCCTCGTAGTCCGGCTCGTCCTCAGGCGATGCCTTCCGCGATCGACTCAGTCCCGCGAGCACCTCAGGTCGGGCCGGGACAGTCCCTGACTACGACGAGGGTGACGACGGCACCCGTGGCAGGGTCGTACCGCACACACATCCCCGGCCCCGCCTGAGCGACCGCGCGCACGAACCACCTGCCGGAGGGGATCCACGGAACTTGGAACACTCCTCACCCAGTCGGTTCCCATGGTGGCGAGCTGCTTCGGTGGGTTCTGATCGAGGCGGACGCCGCGATGTACCGGAGCAAGCGTGCGGGGCCTGGCCGCGTGACGGTGTCGACGGGCGACGGCGCCTGGCCGATGAGCGGAGGGTCGCTCGCCGCACGGCTCCGGCGCGCCGTCGAGACCGGGTCTTGGGCCGTGCACTACCAGCCGGTCGTGGACCTGGACACGGCGCGGTCGTCGGCCTGGAGGCGCTGGTCCGGTGGCGGGACGAATCGGGCACCTTGGTGCCGCCCGCGGGGTTCCTCCAGGTCGCGGAGGATGCCGGCCTGCTGGACGCGATCGACGATTGGGTGTTCGACGAGATCCTCCGGCAGGTGGCGTCCTGGCGGCGCGACGGCCTTCGACTGCCGGGCCCAGTCAGCGTGAACCTCTCGAGGGACCGGTGTCGCCGGGGCGATCCGGGGCCGCTGATGCTCGAGCGCGTCAGGGGCGCGGGACTCGAGCCTGGCGTCGTTTCGGTCGAGGTCCCGGATTCCCCAGCCTGTCCGAGCCCGGAACGCACCGGGCCGTCCAGAGCCTCCGGGCCGGTGGCTTCCGGGTCGCGGTGGACGACTCCGGCACCGGCTCGTCATCGCTCGCGATGCTGCGCGACGTGCGCGTGGACGCCGTCAAGATCGACCGGCCGTTCCTCCGGAACGTACCGGACGACCTGGATGCGAGCCGGATGTTGGAGGCGCTGATCGCGCTCGCGCGCAGCCTGGGGATCGAGCCGGTGGCCGAGGGGGTGGAGACCGAAGAGCAGCGGGCCTTCCTCGCGGGCGCCGGGTGCCGCCTGGGCCAGGGCTACCTGTTCAGTCCCCCCGGTACCGCCATCGGAGGTCCTGGCGTTGATCGAACGCGGCCGCGCCGCGATCGGTGGCCCGCGCGCCTGGGCCGCGAGGCGGGGCGGCCCCGGGAGGTAGGGCGGGCCCCCAAACCCCCGGGGCTGGCGTCCCCTCGACCGGGTTGCGGGTCGGAGGGGCCCCCGGTCCGCCGGTCCGTACCCCTCCGGCGCATCCGTCAACCCTCGGAACAGCTCACACTCGTCGCCATCGTGGGGCGTTCGAGCGCCCGATCACCGGTTCCCGGTGGACGCGGAGATCCTGCCGAGAGCCGAATCGGGTTCACGCGCGACTGCGAGGTCGCCGATCGACACGATCCCGACGCACTCCCCGCCGACGACTACCGGCAGCCGACGGACACCCTGCTCTCCCATCAGCGCCACTGCGTCCGCAGCCGAGTCGTCCGGGGAGAGCGTCGCGAGGGGGCCCTCGCTCACCACGTCGGTGACCCTGGCTCCTGCGTTCCCGTCGGCGACCGCGCGCACGACGATGTCGCGGTCGGTCACGATCCCGCGGAACACTCCGGACATATCGACCACCGGCATCGCTCCGATGTCGAGGTCGCGCATCGTCCGTGCGACGTCGACGAGCGTGTCGTCGGCACGCGCCGTCACGACCGGTGATGTCATCACGTCCGCGGCTCGACGGGACCGTTCCGACGCCGACCGACCCGGCCCGGGCCGTGCGCCCATGGCAGAGCCAGCCGACCGCGCTTCAGGATCCCGTCGCTCTCTGCGACCGCGCTCACCACGCCCCCGTCTCCCGAGGACATATCCCGCGCCGAGTCCGAAGCCGAACGCAATCGTGCCTCCTCCCATCGATCTCCTCCTGGCCCTCGATCCGATGGGGCGCCATCGTTCGCATCGTGGTGCGCCCGCATGGTCGCATGTGTACCCCTCTTCGGGCCGCGCACGCCTCGCCGAGATCCGCGTGGTGGGCTCCCCGCCGTTTCACCGGACGACGACGCGGGTACCTGGCGGATACCCGACGGAAGGGGCGCCGCGATCGTGATGCGGCGCCACGAGAGGAGGAAGCGATGAGCCGGATCGCGTCCGAGCTGCTGGTGGAACGGCTGATCGACTGGGGCGTCGACACGGTCTTCGGCCTGCCAGGCGACGGCATCAACGGCATCATGGAGGGGTTCCGGCGGCACCGGGATCGGATCCGGTTCTTCCTCGTTCACCATGAAGAGGCGGCCGCGTTCATGGCGACCGGCTACGCGAAGGCCACCGGTCGGCTGGGCGTATGTCTCGCGACATCGGGGCCCGGCGGGCTGCACCTCATCAACGGCCTCTACGACGCCAAGCTCGATCACGCTCCGGTCCTGGCGATCACCGGGATGCAGGCCACGAGCCAGCTCGGTACCGGCTTCCAGCAGGAGGTGCACCTGGATCGGGTCTTCATGGATCTATGCGTCTACGACCAGATGGTCGTCGTACCCGCCTCGCTCCCGGCACTGACGGACATAGCCGTCAGGAGCGCGCTGTCGCAACATGGGGTTGCGCACTTGACGTTGCCGGTCGACCTCCAGGAAGCGGATCCCGAGGCCCATGGGTACGAAGGCGGTCTCGGAACGGCGAGGACGCCGATCACGAACCCGATCCTGCACCCGCCCACGGTCGTCGCCCGACCGGAGCAGCTCAAGGAGGCGGCAGACCTGCTGAACGCCGCCGGCAAGGTCGCGATCCTCGCGGGCGTCGGCGCCCGAGGTGCCGGACCGGAGATCCTGGAGGCGGCCGATCTGCTCGGCGCGCCCGTCGTCAAGACGCTCTCCGGGAAGATGGTCGTGCCCGACGGCGATCCGCTGGTGACGGGTGGACTCGGCTTGCTCGGCACGCGACCCTCCGAGGACGCGATCGACGGGTGCGACCTCGTGTTCCTGATCGGGACGAACTTCCCCTACACGCGCTTCCTGCCGGCCGACCGTGCGGCCGTGCAGATCGAGATCGACCCCATCCGGCTCGGGAATCGGATGCCGCTCGACGCAGGGTTGATCGGCGACGCGAAGGAGACGCTCCGGGCCTTGATCCCGTTGCTGGCGCGGAAGGCGGATCGGGGGTTCCTCGAGCAGGCGCGCGTCGGTAAGGAGCGGTGGGATTCGGACATGGCCGCCCTGGCCGACGCCGAACGCGAGCCGATCCAGCCGCAGTATCTGATGCGGGTCGTGAACGATGTCGCCGACGACGACGCGATCCTCGACAGCGACTCGGGCACGATCGCGACGTGGGCGGCCCGTCACTGGGATATCAGGCGCGGGCGGGAGTTCTACCTCTCCGGGAACCTCGCGAGCATGGCGCCGGGCCTGCCCTACGCGATCGCTCACCAGGTGGCGTACCCCGGCCGTCAGTGCATCGCGTTCGTCGGGGACGGCGGTTTCTCGATGCTGATGGGCGAGTTCCACACCGCAGCCTGGCACCGGCTGCCGATCAAGGTGATCGTGTGCAACAACGGATCGCTCGGGCAGATCCTCTGGGAACAGATGGCCCTCGGCTACCCCGAGTACGGTGTTCGCTTCCCGACGCACATGGGATTCGCTCCGTGGGCAGAGTCGTGCGGCGGGCTCGGGATCAAGATCGAGAAGCCCGGGGATCTGGAGCCCGCCGTCCGTGAGGCGTTCGCTCACCCGGGCCCCGCGCTGCTCGACGTCGTCGTGAACGCCGACGAGCCGCCGATGCCGGCCAAGGTGACCTACGACGAGGCGAAGGCGTTCGCGAAGTCGTTCCTCAAGGGAACGCCGCGCCGTGCGTCGATCGCCTCGACGTTGTTCCGCGACAAGATCGACCAGCTGCGGTCATGAGGCCCGAGCTGACTGGGGGTTCGGGCCCGCCGGGCGTCCGGGGGAGCACGATCGCAGAGGCCGTCGGGGCGAACGGATCTGTGGGAACGGTCGGGGAAGCCGCCGCGACCATCGCGGAACCGGTTCGTTCCGTGCGGGCCGCGGCCTACCGGATCCCGCTTCCCGAGCCGCGATCGGACGGCACCCTCACCTGGGACGCGACCACGATCGTCGTGGTGACGGTCGAGGCGGGCGGCACCCGGGGCCTCGGGTACACGTATGGCGCGGCGGCGTGCGCGCCGTTCGTCGACGAGCTGCTGGCCCCGCGTGTCGTGGGTACCGGCGCAAGCGACGTGCGCGGTGCCTGGATGTCCATGGTCGACGCCGTCCGTAACGTAGGGCGGCCTGGCATCGCATCGATGGCGATCGCGGCCGTCGACGTCGCGCTGTGGGACCTGAAAGCCACCCTCCTCGACGTCAGCCTCTGTGCGTTGCTCGGTGCGGCGCGGGCGGAGGTACCCGTCTACGGCAGCGGCGGCTTCACGTCGATGCCCGATGCGGCGCTCGTCGAACAGCTCCGGACGTGGGTCGAAGACGCCCACATCACGCGCGTGAAGATGAAGATCGGCGCGGAGTGGGGGTCGCTGGAGGCACACGATCTGGACCGCGTTCGGATCGCACGGCAAGCGATCGGCGATGACGTCGAGCTCCTCGTGGACGCCAACGGTGCGTACGCGCGGAAGCAGGCCGTCCGCGTGGGTCATGCGCTCGTAGACCTGGGTGTCGTCTGGTTCGAGGAACCCGTGTCCTCCGATGACCTGCACGGCCTCAGGGAGGTCCGCGACCTGGTCGGCATGGACGTCGCGGCGGGAGAGTACGGCTACGATCCAGCGTACTTCGAGCGGATGTGCGCCGCGGGCGCGGTCGACTGCCTACAGGCCGACGCGACACGGTGCGCGGGGATCACGGGCTGGCTCGCGGCCGCGGAGATCGCGACGGCACACGGTCTGCAGATCTCCAGCCACACCGCCCAGTCGATACATGTGCACCCGGCGTGCTCGGTGCCGAACCTCCGACACGCCGAGTACTTCGCCGACCACGCGAGGGCCGAACGCATCCTCTTCGACGGTGTGCCCGACCCGAGGGAGGGCGTCCTACGGCCCGACGCGTCGCGGCCGGGGCTCGGGCAGGAGCTGAAGGAACCGGATGCGGAGAAGTTCCGCGTCGCATGACGGGCCGCCACGAGCCCGGGTCGCCATGAGGCGGAGGTGAGGGTGATGGAGCGTTGGTCTGGGAAGGTGGTCGCGATCACGGGCGGCACATCGGGCGTCGGGCGCGCCTCCGCGATCAGGTTCGCGGAGGGGTCCGCCGCCGTCGCCGTGATCGCACGGGGGAGCCATGGGCTGGAGGCCGCCGCCAAGGAGGTCGCAGCCGCCGGCGGCCAGGCCATGGCGGTCGAGGCGGACGTGGCCGACCCCGAACAGGTCGAGGATGCCGCCGCATGCATCGAGCGCGAGATCGGTCCGATCGATGTGTGGGTCAACGACGCGATGACGACCGTGTTCGCGCCCTTCGACCGCATCACGGCCGAGGAGTTCCGGCGCGTCACGGAGGTGACGTACCTCGGGTTCGTCCACGGCACGATGGCGGCGCTCCGGCGGATGAAGCCTCGGGACCGGGGAACGATCGTCCAGGTGGGGTCCGCGCTCGCGCACCGGAGCATCCCGCTGCAGTCGGCGTACTGTGGTGCGAAGCACGCGATCCAGGGCTTCACGCAGTCCCTGAGATGCGAGCTGCTGCATGAGCGATCGAACGTTCGCGTGACGATGGTCCATCTTCCGGCGCTGAACACCCCGCAGTTCGATCATTGCCTCTCGCGCATGCCCGAGCATCCGCAGCCCGTGCCCCCGATCTACCAGCCCGAGGTGGCCGCGCGTGCGATCGAATGGGCGGCCCGCCATGACCGCCGCGAGGTCTGGGTCGGAGCTCCCACGGTCGGGACGATCCTCGCGAACCGCCTGGCGCCTGGCCTGCTCGACCGGTACCTGGCGAGGACGAACGTGGACGCCCAGCAGGCGCCCGAGCTGGGCGTCCAGCGGGGAACTCCGAACCTCTGGGCGCCGGAGGAAGGGGATCCGGGCGTCCACGGGGCCTTCGACGAGCGCTCGCATGCGAGGAGCGTGCAACTGTGGATCACCGAACGGCGAACGTGGGCCGCGGCGCTGGGTGGAACGGCGGCAGCGGCGGTCGGGCTGGCCGCCGTCGCTCGCGCACGTCGCTGAGAGCGCCGTTTCCGAGCCGAGGCCTCGGGGTAACCGAACCGACGAGGAGGTCGATGCCAGATGCCGAAGACGACGATGCAAGGGAACGCGAAGCGCGAGGAACTCCCGAGCACGCTCGAGCGGTCGCCGGAGAAGGCCCAGCGCACGTTCGCGAAGGCGCACGACGACGCGGTCGAGCGGTACGGTGAAGGTGAGCGGGCCCATCGCACGGCGTTCGCCGCCGTGAAGCGCTCGTACGAGAAGGTCGGCGATCATTGGGAGCCCAAGCGGCGACGCGGGCCGTCCGAGGCGAAGTCGGCGAGCCCGTCGGCAGCCGTTCGCCGCAGGCCCGGCGGGACCGCCGGAGGCGTCGACGTGCTGGGTCACACGCGGGCGGAGCTGCTCGCGCGCGCCAAACGGCTCGGCATCAAGGGCCGCCACCGCATGAAGAAGGAGGATCTCGGACGCGCGATCGCGCAGCGACAATGACGCCGCCGAACGGTTCGGCAACACCCGGATCGTCGGTCGCCGAGCGGCTCGAACACGAGCTGCGACGCAGGATCGACGGAGAGGTTCGCTTCGGGCGCGGCGATCGGGCGCTCTATTCGACGGATTCCTCGAGCTACCGGCAGATACCGATCGGCGTGGTGATCCCGCGGTGCATCGACGACGTCGTGGAGACCGTCGCGGTGTGCCGGGAGGTCGGCGCCCCCGTGCTCTCGCGAGGCGGAGGCACCAGCCTCGCGGGGCAGTGCTGCAACGTGGCCGTCGTGATCGATCATTCGAAGTACCTCGATCGGATCCTCGACCTCGATCGCGAACGTGGGCTCGCACGGGTCGAGCCGGGCGTGGTCCTGGACTCCCTACGCGATCTCGGGAGGGCGGGAACGCCGCGGCTGACGTTCGGTCCGACGCCTTCGACGCACGACCACTGCACGATCGGCGGCATGATCGGCAACAACTCCTGCGGCAACTACTCGATCATGTCGGAGTTCTACGGACCTGGTCCGCGGATGCAGCACAACGTCGAGGAGATGGAGATCCTCCTTTACGACGGGACACGCATGCACGTCACCGGGGGGATGTCGGAGGACGAACTCGATCGCACGATCCGGGGTGGCGGGCGGAGCGGCGAGATCCATGGGCGGCTGAGGGAGCTGCGCGACCGGTACGAGGATGAGATCCGCGCCAGGTTCCACGAGTTCCCGAGGCGCGTGTCCGGGTACAACCTCGACGCGCTGCTCCCCGAGAACGGGTTCGACGTCGTGCAAGCACTGGTCGGCACCGAGAGCACCTGCGTCACCGTGCTCGAGGCCACCCTCCGGATGATCGACGAGCCGGCGCACCGGGCGATCGCCGTCGTCGGGTTCGAGGACCTCTACGCTGCGGCCGCGCAGGTCGTGGCTGCGCGCGAGCACCGGCCGATCGCGCTCGAGGGGTTCGACGACGAACTGATCGAGGACGATGCCCGTCTCGGGAAGCACATGGACGCGCTCCGACGGCTCCCGGAGGGTGCCGGGTGGCTGATGGCGGAGTTCCCCGGCCGCAGCGCCGAGGATGCCGCCTCCCGTGCCCGCGCACTCGTCGAGGAGCTACGTGCTGCGGAAGGCTTCCGCGACGGCCGCGTCTACGAGGACCCCGAGTCCCAGGGGCGGATCTGGGAAGTGCGCGAGTCGGGACTGGGCGCGACCGCCTACGTGCCCGGTGACCCCGATACGTACTCGGGCTGGGAGGATGCGGCTGTCCCGCCGGAGCACATGTCCGCGTACCTGCGTCGGTTCCGGGCTTTGCTGGACAGCTACGGCTACGAGGGAGCGCTCTACGGCCACTGGGGTCAAGGGTGCGTCCACACCAGGATCGACTGGGACCCCCGCACCGTGGACGGGGTCGAACGGTGGCGGCGGTTCGTCGACGACGCGGCCGACCTGGTGCTCAGCTACGGTGGGTCGCTGTCGGGGGAGCACGGCGACGGCCAGTCGCGAGCGGCGCTCCTGCCGAAGATGTTCGGCGATCGGATCGTGCAGGCGTTCAGCGAATTCAAGGAGATCTGGGATCCCGACGGGAAGATGAACCCCGGCAAGGTCGTCGACCCCTACCCGATCACGTCGAACCTGCGGCTCGGACCCGACTTCGCGCCGGCCCAGGTGCGGTCGCTGTTCTCCTACCCGCGCGAAGGAGGGTCGTTCGCCCAATCGGCCGTCCGGTGCGTCGGCGTCGGCGCCTGCCGGAGGCTCGGGTCGGAGAGCGGCGTCATGTGTCCCTCGTTCCAGGTGACGCGGGAGGAGAAGCACTCCACCCGTGGCCGCGCGCGTCTGCTCTTCGAGATGATCCGCGGGGACGCCGGCGTGGGGATGTGGCGCTCCAAGGAGGTCGCCGACGCGCTGCACCTCTGCCTCGCGTGCAAGGGGTGCAAGAGCGACTGTCCCGTCAACGTCGACATGGCGACGTACAAGGCCGAGTTCCTCTCCCATCATTACGGCCGCAGGATGCGCCCTCGCCAGGCGTACGCGATGGGCCTGATCATGTGGTGGGCGCGGCTCGCGTCCACGGTGCCGCGAACGGCGAACCTCATCGCCCATGCACCGATCGTGTCGCCTCTGCTCAAGCGCGCGGCCGGCGTGGCGCCGGACCGCGATGCACCGAGGTTCGCGACCGAGACGCTGCGTGCGTGGTTCGACCGGCGGCCTGCCGTCAATCTCGGGGGACCCGAGGTCGTGGTCTGGCCGGACACCTTCACGAACTTCCTGACGCCCGGGCCCGGACGGGCGACCGTCGAGGTCCTCGAGGACGCGGGGTTCCGCGTCGTGCTCCCACCGAGGGTCCTCTGCTGCGGACGGCCTCTCTACGACTACGGGATGCTCGATCTCGCCCGCGCGATGCTCCGGAAGGTCCTCGCGACGCTCCGGCCGTGGATCCGCGCGGGTATCCCCCTCGTCGGGGTCGAACCGAGCTGCCTCGCCGTGTTCCGCGATGAGCTGCTGAACCTCTTCCCCCACGACCAGGATGCGCGTCGCCTGGCTGCTCAGTCGTTCGTGCTGTCGGAGTTCCTCGATCGGTACGCTCCCGACTGGGAACCGCCACGCATCGAACGTCGGGCAATCGTTCAGCCGCACTGCCATCACCACGCCGTGATGGGCTTCGACGACGAGCTGAACCTCATCCGACGGATGGGCCTCGATCCGGCGCCGATCGACACCGGTTGCTGCGGGATGGCAGGCTCCTTCGGATTCGAGGCGGGCGACCGCTACGAGGTGTCGCGGGCCTGCGGCGAACGGGTCCTCCTGCCGCGCGTCCGCGCGGCGGACGCATCGACGCTGGTCCTCGCCGACGGCTTCTCGTGCCGGACGCAGGTGGAGCAGGGGACGGGTCGTCGCGCCCTGCATCTGGCGGAGGCGATCCGACTCGCCGGGCGTACCGACCCGAGGGGCGGGCCCCGCGCGCGAGTTGTCGGGGCGACGCGCGGTGCACGAGATGGATGAGGAGCCCTATCCGCCCGTTGCCGAGTACGCCCTGATCTCCGACTGCCATTCGGCGGCGCTGGTCTCGACCACCGGCTCGATCGACTGGTGCTGCATGCCGCGCATGGATGCGGCGAGCTGCTTCGGCCGCCTGCTGGACTGGAGCCGGGGCGGGACCTGCTGGATCCGGCCGATCGGTGGGTACACCTCGGCGCGTCGGTACCTGGACGGGACCATGGTGCTGGAGACCACGTACCGGACGCAGGGCGGTGAGGCGAGGCTGCTCGATCTATTCACGATGCGCGAAGGGGGCCGCGACGACCCGTACCGACAAATGCTCAGGGTCGTCGAGGGTATCCGTGGCTCGGTGGACGTCGAGATCAGGGCCGAACCACGCTTCGACTACGGGGACGTGCGTCCCTGGCTGCTCCAACTCGGTGTGCAGCGGTACGGCGCGATCGGTGGGAGCCACGGTCTCTTGTTCTCGAGCGACGTGCCGATCGAAGCCACGGACGATGGGGCGATCGGGGCGCTGGTTTCGGTCCGGCCCGGGCAACGCGCGTATCTCTCGATCGAGTACGTGCGGCCCGAGCGGCTCGACGGCCGGCGGTTCGACGTCCTCGATCCGTCGGAGACGCAGCGGCGGCTCGCGGAGACGATCGCGTGGTGGCGTAAGTGGGCGTCCCGCGCGCGCGTCGGCGGACCCCAAGCCGCACCCATCGTGCGCTCGGCAATGGTGCTCAAGGCGCTCACGAACGCGCCTACCGGGGCGATCGCGGCCGCGGCCACCACCTCGCTCCCCGAGGCGCCGGGCGGGATCAGGAACTGGGACTACCGCCACAGCTGGATCAGGGATTCGGTCTTCACGGTTCGCTCCCTCGCGGAGGTCGGGTTCGAGGCCGAGGCCGACGGGTTCAGGCGGTTCGTCGAGCGGAGCGCCGCGGCGCGGGCTGCCTCCCTCCAGATCCTGTACGGCCTCGGCGGGGAACGCCGGTTGCTGGAGTTCGAGCTCGACGAGCTGGAGGGATACCGGGGGGCGCGACCGGTGCGCGTCGGGAACGCGGCCGCGCGCCAGCGGCAGTTGGACGTCTACGGACACCTCCTGCTCCTCACGTACCGCTGGCACCGGCGGGGACGATCCCCGGACGACGACTACTGGCGATTCCTCGTGGACCTCATAGATGACGCCTCGCACCTGTGGCGCGAACCGGACCGGGGCATCTGGGAGATGCGCGGCCCGCCCCGGCACTTCGTGCACTCGAAAGCGATGTGCTGGACCGCGCTGGACGTCGGCATCCGCCTCGCCGAGGAATGCGAACGACGAGGCCCCCTCCGCGCATGGACGAAGGCGCGCGACGCGTGTCACCGCGCCATCATGCGCGACGGGTACGATCGGAAGCGCGGGATCTTCGTGCAGGCGTTCGACTCGCCCGCGCTCGACGCCGCGCTCCTGCTGCTCCCGAACTCAGGCCTCATCGGGTTCGACGATCCCAGGATGGTTCGGACGACGGACGCGATCCGCGAGGAGCTGGCGGACGAGGGTCTGATCCGCAGATACTCCGGGGAGGATGGCTTGGAGGGCACCGAGGGAGCATTCATCGCGTGTTCGTTCTGGCTCGCGGAGTGCCTCGCGCGGCAGGGCCGGCTGAACGAGGCACGGGACGCGTTCGATCGAGCGATCGCCACCGGCAACGATGTCGGACTCTTCTCCGAGGAATCTGATCCGAAATCCGGGGACATGTTGGGCAACTTCCCGCAGGCGCTGACGCATATGTCCCTTATCGCGGCGGCCCTCGCGCTCCACGGGGAGAACGGTGGTGCCGGCGCGACACCGATCGGGCCGTTGGCGTGATGGGGTGCAACAGGGGTACCGGCGTCTTCCGGCAACGGTGGCGCGGGTACGGGTCCGCCGACCGCATGTCCCCGACGGGAAAGGCGCATCACGGATGGTGGTAGCTCGGAGCCGTAACCGAACGACCTTGAAGACCCATGTCCGCGGCCCGGATGGACGTCTCGTAGGTCAGCCTGGCTTCGGCTGGTGATCGTCGCGCTCGGGATCATGCGGATCCTCGACGAGGGCTGGGCGGCGTGATCGGCCCGCTGCTGTTGAGTGCCTCATCGGAACGGGCGATCGCTCGGATGTGACGATCGGCCACTGGGTTGGCGCCGGCCCGCTGATCCTCGCGGGCCTGAATCGCCCTGGTCTCCTCCCGCTACGAGCGGGCCTCGTTGATCGTGAGCTCGAACAAGACCTTCTCCGCGTGGGCAGAGATCTTCGGAGACCCGGTGGCCGTGGCGGCCATGGTCGACCGGCTCGTCCACCACGCCGAGGTGATCGTCCTCAAGGGCGAGAGCTACCGGCTGAAGGGCCGGGTGAAGGAGGTGATCGCCTCACCGGAAGGCTCGTAGGTGGAAAGGATTCGACCGGCGGTAACTGGCAAGGATTCGACCGGCGTTGACAGCGTAGGTCGAACCCTGCGGCACATCGAGGCCCTGGCACGTGAGTGCGGGCACGGTGTCCGTGCTGTTCCACAGCTGCCCGATGAGCCACTCGATCGGCTTCGGGTCGGTTACGAAGATGTCTTCACCAACGAGCGCGTCCTCGCAGCCACGATCGGCGTGCAAGATCAGCGCTTCATACAGCAGGAGGTCCCGGGTTCGATCCCGGCGCCCCGACACCGAGAACCTGCCGCGCGGAGGCATCTGCCCGGGATCGGTGCGTGGATCTTCGATGACCTCGACCGGGAGCACCGCCAGGCGCCTCAGATGAACGGGCAGGTCTCGGCCTCGTACACGAGGCTGACCACGGCGCGAACCATCGTGGCCGAGTCGCCCGCGTGCAGCACCCGCCAGCTGATGCGCACCTCCTGCGCGTGCAGCGCGGGCGCGCCGTCGCTGACGAAGGTGAACGAGAAGGCGTTCGTCGCACCCGCCGTCGGGTCCATGGTGACGGTCCCCGGCGCCATCTCGAACGTGCCGCCCTGTTCGACGTTGACCGCCTTCAGGCGGACCGGGGCGCCCTTCACGACGACCGTCACCGACTCCGTCAAGCCGAAGACCGCCTCGACGGGGAGCCGTAGGCTCGAGATGTCTTTGAACGTGGTGGACCCGGTCGAGATCGGCTTGGTCAGCGCGCGGGTGGCCATGCAGTTGATGTGCGCGCCGCCCGACTGGCCGCTCCGCGAGACGGCCAGGACCGTCAGCGGCGTGGCCACCAGGACGATCGCAGCGATGCCGATGACGAAGCTCTTACGCATGAGGGATCACCTCCAGGATCCGGACGGATGGAACGCCAGCAACACCTGACGCCTCGACTACGAGAGCAGCAGCTGCTGCATCCGAGTCGGGCGGTACCCGGCCAGGTCCCGAAGGCGGGAAGAAAGCTCGCGCAGGAGCGCTCGGGCCATGCCGGGTTCGGCATCCAGGATCCGATCGAGCTCCTCTCCGGGCAGTTCGACGCATCGCAGCGGCCCGTCGGCCTGGACGGTCGCCGTCCGGCGGCCGCCGGCGAACAGGGCTACCTCGCCGAAGAAGTCGCCCGGGGACAGCGATCCGATCCGGCGCGTCGCCGAGAGCACGCGTCCGTAGCCGTCCAGCACGACGAACAGCGACGACCCGGCCGCTCCCTCCTCGACCACGATCTGATGGTTCGCGTACTCGCGGATGTGCGAGACGCGCGCGACCTCCCGCAGATGCCGCTTCGAGAGGCTCCGGAACAGCGGGACGTCTGCCAGGACGCTCTGCCGCAAACCGACGGAGTCCCCCTTCGGCGCGGGGGTCGATGCCTTCGCGGTCGTATCGGCCATCTCGAACTCCTCCCTGACCGTCGGCGCTTCGCGAGGAGAGACCTGCTTAGCTGGCGTGGCCGATGTATGTCAACCCGAAGCTGCCGAACCCGCGCGACCGCGGCCGGCGATCGGCCCGGGAAGGTTCGAGCCCCCGCCTGCGTTCGGAGCCCTGATCCGACAGCGCACCGAGGCGATCGAGGACCTCGGGATCGAGGAAGGACTCCGCGTGGTTCCCGCGTGCACGCATCTCGCCATGATCCGCGACGTGACGCCCGGCACCGACGGATGCGAGGAGTGTCTGGAGATCGGCGACACATGGGTTCACCTGCGTCTGTGCCTCACATGCGGTCACGTCGGATGCTGCGACCAGTCGAAGAACCGGCACGCGACGGCACACTTCGGCACCACCTCGCACCCACTGATCCGGTCCGCGGAACGGGGCGAGGACTGGCTCTGGTGCTACGACGACGAGGTCTGGATGGAGCCGGCGTGAGCTCACAGCCGGCCGAGGAGCGGTGGACATGAGCGACGACGTCTGGCTCGAGATCCCGTTCGACGCTTGGAGGGAGACGAAGGACACCCTGCATATGTACACGCAGGTCGTCGGCAAGCTCCGGCTGGCGCTCTCGCCGCCGGAACCGCAGTGGGCGCACGTCACCCTGTACGTCACGGCCCGGGGCCTCACGACCGGGCCGATGCGGTCCGATCGGCGGATCTTCCAGGTGGACTTCGACTTCGTCGATCATGTGCTGTCGATCGCCACGAGCGATGGCGGGCTACGCCGGATCCCGCTCGTGCCCCGGACCGTCGCCGACTTCTACGGCCTAGTGATGGAGGACCTGCACTCGGTCGGCGTCGACGCGAAGATCACGACGCTCCCGACCGAGGTGCCCGACCCGATCCCATTCCCCGACGACACCGTCCACGCCGCCTACGATGCGGCCTCCATCAACCGGTTCTGGCGGGTCCTCGCCCAGGTCGACGCCGTCCTCCGCGAGTACCGGGCTCCGTTCCTCGGCCGCTCCACGCCGGTCCACTTCTTCTGGGGAACCTTCGACCTGGCGTGCGCGCGGTACTCGGGTCGTCCGGCCGAGCCACCTGCGGACGCGGGCCTGATCCATCGCCGCTCGGCAGATGCCGAACAGGCGTGCGTCGGCTTCTGGCCGGGCAACGACGGCTTCCCCGAGCCCGCGTTCTTCGCCTACACCTATCCGAAGCCCGATGGGCTGGAGCGCGCTTCCGTCCGTCCCGACGCCGCGTTCTGGAGCGACGAGATCGGCGAGTTCCTCCTCCGGTACGACGACGCGCGGCAGGCGTCCTCGCCGTCGGACGAGATGCTCGCGTTCTTCCGGAGCACGTACGATGCCGGCGCGACGCTCGCCGGGTGGGACCGAGCGCGGCTCGAGCGCCCTCGGCCCGATCAGGTCGAGAGGTAACGGAGCGTCGCGAACGCCAGCCGGCCGCCGGGCGACCCGACGCCGGTCAGCACGATGCGGCCTGACGCGTCCACCGTCAGGTCCTCGGTGAACCCGAGTTCGCCGCCGCCCGTCGTCACCCGACCGTCCCGGCCGAACGACGCGTCGATCGACCCGTCCGGCAGGAGGCGTGTCAGCGCGAACAACCGGAACGTCGATCCGATCGTGTCGCCACCGACGATCAGGTTCCCATCGGCGTCGATCACGATCGCGTCGGCCTGGTCGCTCGAGCCGGAGAAATCCACCGACGTGACCCCTCCATCACCGAACGCCGCATCGAGGGTGCCGTTCGCCGTGAGGGCCGCGATCCCGAAGTCCGAACCGGCGCCGGGCACGGCGCCCGTCACGAACATCTCGCCGTGTCGCAGCGCGATCGCCGCTCGCATGCCCGACGACACCGGCGTCCGCGTGCGGCCGTTCGTTCCGAACGCCTCGTCGGTCCGGCCGTTCCGAAGGAGCCGTCGCACCTCGACGATCCCCGGAGGGAACGTTCGGCCCGCAACGAGGATCCGTCCGTCCGACCGGAGCGCGACGTCGTCCGGCGCGAATCCGGAGCGCCGGCTGCCCAGCCGGATGCCGCCGTCGGCGAACGCCGGGTCGAGCTCGCCCTCCTGCAGGTAGCGGGCGACGAACCACCGCCCGGCCGTGCCGTTCGAGGTCATGCCCGTGACCACCAGGCGACCGTCCGGTTGGACCGCGACGGAGCTCGCGTCGTCGAACTTCCCGAGGTCGGTTCGCACGATCCCGTTTGAGCCGAAGCCGCGGTCCGGCGAACCGTTCGACCGGTAGCGCGCGACCATGACGTCGCGGCTCGCGGTCCCGACGACGACGATCCTGCCGTCGGTCTGGAGCGCCACGTCGGCGACGGTCTCGGCGCCCCCGAGGTCGGTCCGCACGGCGCCATGGTGGCCGAACGAGGGATCCTGCCTTCCGTCGGGGAGGTACCGGACCATGCCGACGTCCGTGTCGGAGAAGCCGGCGTTCGCGGTGCCGGCCACGACGATGCGGCCGTCGATCTGGATCGCCACGCCGAACGCCTCGTCGTTCGTGTGGCTGATCTTCGCGAACACCCGGCCGTTGTGGCTGAAGCTGCGGTCGAGGTCGCCGGCCGCGGCGCTCGCCGGTGTCGCGGTCGCGATCAGGAGGAGCGCGGCCGCCGCGACCACGAGCCCGTTCCGCGAGAGCATGCCGCAGGCTACCGTGGAGCTCCGCCCTCGGGCGACCCGAGCACCCCGGTGACGGTGTTCGGCCAGACACGTAACGGGAGCGGCCGCTCGCGTGACTGCAGCGACGAGGGGAGCGCGCCATCGAGCGGGAAGGGGTCGACATGGGCGTCGAAGAGATCGCTGAGCTGCTGCATCAGGCCGGGGAGACGCACCACACCGTGTTCGGCATCGTCGACGGGGTCGACGACGACTGGGCGACGTGGTATTCGGACTGGCTGGTGAACCTCTCGGAGCTGCCGACGCTCCTGGGTACGAAGCCGGTCCGCAGCGAGCTGACCTACATGCTCGTGAAGCTCGACAAGGAGTACACGGTCCAGCAGCCTGGCGGGCGCTGGGAGGACCACTACGCCCGCCAGCTGATCGCGCACTTCGGAGGGGGAGCCGGCGCATGACCGACACGCTGAAGGCCGTCCTGTTGAACTGCACCCTGAGGCCGTCACCGTCCGTGTCGAACACCGAGGCATTGATGCGCAAGGTGATCGAGTGGTTCGACCGGATGGACGTCGAGAGCGAGATCGTCAGGGTGGTTGACTATCGGGTTCCGTTCGGCGTTTCGTCCTACGAGGGCGAAGGCGACGAGTGGCCTCTGATCCTGGACAAGCTGAAGGCGGCCGACATCGTGGTCATGGGCATGCCGATCTGGTTCGGCCTGCGTTCGAGCGTCGCGCAGATGGTGATCGAACGCCTCGACGGCACCTACAACGAGCGCAACGAGGTCGGGCAGTACCCCATGTACGGAAAGGTCGGCGGCGTGGTCGTCACCGGGAACGAGGACGGCGCGCATTCGTGCGCGGAGTCGACGCTGTTCAACATGTCGCACCTGGGGTTCACGATCCCGCCGAACGCCGACACGTACTGGGTCGGGGACGCGGGTCCGGGGCCCTCGTACATCGAGGCGGGCGGGGAGGACCACGCGTACACGCAGCGGACGACGCGGTGGATGGCGCACAACCTCGTGCACATGGCGCGGATCCTGAAGGCGAACCCGATCCCCGCGGAGGGCAACACGTTCGAGAGCGAGGACGAACGCTGCCACAACGGGTGAGCCGCACGGCGACGGTCGGCTTCGGGCCGGACGCAGGGTGGGAACCGGCTAGGCGGGAGTCTCCCCGCCCTCCAGGCCTGGTTCCTCGTCCGGCGTGTCGTCTTCGAAGATCACCTCGCCAACGATCACATAGCTCTCCGTACCCGTCATCGTTCCCGTCTCGGAGACGCGCACGGAGGAGGCCAGCCGGTCCGCGTGGCGGGCCGCGGTCCTCGGTTGCTCGAGACGCTGGCCGGTCGGCTCGAGGTGTTGTTCGTCGTACATGCCGCCCATCCCGCCATCGGACATGAAGCCGAGGCTGTAGCGGAACGCATCGCCCGGCAAGCGATGGATCTGAAGTACAGCACCGCGTCGCCCCGCCCCACCGAGACCCGTCCTCTCGGTCGGTGCAGACGTAAGGATGTCAGAGGGTATCCTTACCATCACCGCATGGTAAGGAGGAGCTCCGTGGACGTCCCCGCCACCGTCACGTCGAAGGGCCAGATCACCCTCCCGCGATCCGTCCGTGATTCGCTCGGTCTGCGCGCGGGCGACCGGGTCCTGTTCCGGGTGCTCGATGGACGGGCCGTGCTGGCGAAGGTGCCGGAGTTCCTCGATCTGGCGGGCAGCGTTCCCGTACCGGTCGAGAGGCGTGGCAGCGACTGGTCCCAGGTGCGCGCCGAGACCCGGCGGACGCGGGCCGCGGAGCGAGCTTGAGCCGGACATGCGGATGCTCGTCGACACGAACGTCCTGATACGGCACCTGACGCACGACCCACCTGCAGCGGGACGCGCGGCCACGGCGTTCCTGCGCGAGGGTCACGAGCTCATGTTGACCGACGTCGTCGCGGCCGAGACCGTGTATGTCCTCGAGCCCTTCTATGAGCGCCCGCGCGACGAGGTCGCCGGGGCGCTGCGTTCGCTCATCTCCTTCCCGGCCGTGAGGGTCGCCGATCCCGAGCTCCTCCTTCGCGCCGCTGAGCTGTACGAGGACGAACGGCTCGACTTCGCCGAAGCGTATCTCGCGGCCTGCGGCGAACGGTGGGGGATCCGCGGCGTGGCGTCGTTCGATCGTGCGCTCGACCGCGTGCCGTCGATCGAACGCTTCGAACCGTAGAGCTCGGGTCGGATCTGTCCCCTGCGAGCGTTCAGCGGTCGAGGACGGCCTTCGCGGCGTCGGTGCCCGAACGGATCGCGCCCTCCATGTGCATGTGCCCGACCCCCGCAAGGTCGCTCGACGCCCAGTGCAGCGGTCCGATCGGACGCCGGAGGTCCGGCCCGAACCGACTCAGGCCACCGACGGCGAACGTGGCCGCGTACGCGCCGCGGGTCCACTCCTCGGCCGACCAGTTCAACTCGATCACTTCGACCGCGCTCAGCGCCTGGGGTCCGAGCAGGCTGGCGAATCCCTCCAGGATCGCCGCGCGGCGTTCGTCGGCCGGCCGGCGTTCCGCGCGCTCGCAGTTCTCCCCGGCGATGAACGTGCACAGCACGCCGGGCGAGCCGGCCGGCGGCGTGTTGTCGTAGACCTCGCGGATCAGCTGGTACGGCGCGAACCCCTGGCCGGACAGCCCGTCGGCGCGCCACCAGGGTTCGTCGTAGACGGCCAGGACCTTCATGACGCTGCCCTGCGAGATGTCCTGCTCGAGGCGCATCCGCCAGGGGGGGAGCGCCGGGTCCCACGCGATCCGGGACGTCAGGTTCGGCGGGACCGCGAAGATCGCCTGCCGCGCGCTGACCGTCACCCCGTCGGCGTCGACCCTGACGTGATCGTCCGACCATCGGCACGTGCGCACGGCCGCCGACAGATGCACGCGCTCGCCCAGGCGCGCGGCGAGCTCGTTCGGGATCGCCTGCGAGCCGCCGACCACGCGCGAGTGCAGGCAGAGGTCGGGTTCGAACAGGTTGTCGACGCTCCCGGCGCCGGCGATCGTCGCGATCCCGGAGAGGAGCGAGAACGACGTCGCCGGCTTCGTCAGGAACCCGCCGGCGAGGAACGACCGGAGGAGGTCGCGGGCGAGGGTCTCGTGTACCTCGGCGCGGAGCCACGATTCGAACGTGAGGCCGTCCCACTCCTCAGCCTCGGGGTGGTCCCACGGCGCCTCCGGATCGAGCTTGGCGGCCAGGTCGTCGAGCTTCGCGACCGCGTCCGCGTAGGCGCGCTCGGCCGCGTCGCCGAGCGGCGCGTCGTGGCCCTCGTACCGGTTCGCACGACCGTCGCGATCGACGTAGACGTGTTCACCGTCGCGGAAGCTGTCGAACAGCTCGATCCCCAGTTCGTCGAGAATCGCGTGCGCGGCCGACTGGTACGGCGCGATCCACTGGCCGCCGAGCTCGTTCGGCTGGCCGCCGATGGACACGTTGAACACGCGCCCGCCGACGCGGTCCCGGGCCTCGAGCACGACGACCTCGCGGCCCTGGCGGACCAGCGCGGTGGCGGCCGTCAGCCCCGCGATCCCCGCGCCGACGATCGCGACGTCGGCTTCGATCCGTTCGCGCTCGGTCACGGCGGTCATCCTGGATGTTGAACCGCCGTTCAGTCAACCGCGGTGTGGCCGGGCGGCTACGCGGCGACGGCGCGGACCTGGCGAACCGCGATCGTCAGCGCGGCCAGCCCTCCACCCGGGTCCGCGGAGAGCGAACGCATGAAGCGGTCCAGGCGGGCGATGGCCTCCGCCCGTGAGCCGAGGAACGATTCGACCGCGTCGTCGATCGGGCGCCCGGCGCCCTCCTCGACGGCGCGCGCCGCGAGGTCGCGCCGGACCCCGAGCAGATCGTCCTCGAGCGCCTGGAGCGCCCAGCGCTGCCACTTCGACGTTGGCTCGAGACCCTCCATCGCGGCCTCGAGCCGGTCGATGTGGAAGGCCTCGCCCACCAGGAAGAACGCTCGCGCGACCTCCTCGACGTCGCGGCCGCTCTCGCGCGCGACGGCGATGATGTCCGGCGCGTGGACCAGCTCGAGGAGGTGCGCGTGCTCCCGCGCGAGCTCCTCCGGTACCCCTTCGGCGATCAGCCGTTCGGCGTCCCGGTCGCGCGCGGCCTGCCAGCCCGCGGAGCCGATCGTGGCGATCGCGGCCGCAAGGCGCTCGAAGGCCTCGTGTGCCGGTTCGATCACCTCGGCCAGCGTCCCGGCCGGGGGATTGGTGAGGTACCACCGGGTGACCACCTCGACCATGCGGTCGACCGTCGACAGCAGCTCGTTCTGCACGTCCGGGCTGAGCGACTCGACCATGCCCTCGATCGCCTCCCACCGTGGACCCGCGCCGGTGACGTCCCGCGCGATCCGGTACGCGCGAACGACGTCGGCCGGGTCCGCGCCGCTCTCGGCGAGGAGTTGCGTGACGAACGTGGAACCGAGCGCGTTGACGACCTCGTTCGCGGCGATCGTCGCGACGAGCTCCCGGCGCAAGGGGTGCTCGGGCAGGAGTTCGCGGAACCGCTCGACCACCGGCGTCGGGAAATAGCGCTCGAGGTCGCGTTCGAAGTACGGGTCGTCGGGGAGCGCGGATCGCACGAGCTGGCCGGTGAGGTTGATCTTCGAGTACGCCAGCAGCACGGCGAGCTCGGGCGTCGTCAGTCCGCGTCCCGCCTTCGATCGCGCGGTCATCTCCTCGGTCGTCGGCAACGCCTCGAGGTCGCGTTCGAGCAGGTTGCGCTCCTCCAGCGCGCCCATCAGCGCCTCATAGGCCTCGATCCGTTCGGTGGAGGCTCGGACCTCCTGCGACAGGATCTGCGCCTGGAGGAAGTTGTCGTAGAGCACGTGCGTGGCCACGTCGGTCGTCACGGCGTGGATCAGGTCGTCGCGCTGCTTGCGCGTCAGCTCTCCGCGGGACTCGGCCAGTCCCAGGAGGATCTTGAGGTTCACCTCGTGGTCCGAGGTGTCGACGCCCGCCGAGTTGTCGATGAAATCGGTGAATATCCGGCCGCCGCCCTCCGCGTATTCGATGCGAGCGCGTTGTGTGAAACCGAGGTTCCCGCCCTCGCCGATCACACGCGCGCGGACCTGGTTCGCGTTCACCCGCACGGGGTCGTTCGCGCGGTCCCCGACGTCTGCGTCGTTCTCGCCCGAGGCCTTCACGTACGTCCCGATCCCTCCGTTCCAGAGCAGGACGACGGGTGCCCGAAGGATCCCGCGGATCACCTCGTTCGGGGTGAGGGGCTGCCCGTTCCCGCCGGGGTCGTCGAAGCCGAGGGCGCCGCGGGCCTCCGCCGAGAGCGACACCTCCTTGTCGGCCCGCGAGTACACGCCGCCGCCCGCCGACAGCATGCGAGCGGTCGTAGTCGCCCCAGGACGACCTAAGGAGCTCGAACAGCCGCTTCCGTTCGGCGAACCCGACCGCTGGATCCGGATCGGGTTCGATGAAGATGTTGCGGTGGTCGAACGCAGCCACCAGGCGGATGTTCTCCGACAGGAGCATCCCGTTGCCGAACACGTCGCCGGACATGTCACCGACCCCGACGACCGTGAACGGCTCGCGCATCGTGAGACCGATCTCCCGGAAGTGCCGCCTGACCGACTCCCAGGCGCCCCGCGCCGTGATCCCCATCTTCTTGTGGTCGAACCCGCTCGATCCACCGGATGCGAACGCGTCGCCGAGCCAGAAGCCGTACTCCTCGGAGACGGTGTTCGCGGTGTCGGAGAACGTCGCGGTCCCCTTGTCCGCGGCCACCACGAGGTACGGGTCCTCGTCGTCCAGCACCCGCACCCCGGCCGGATGGATCACCGTCCCGCCCGTCCGGTTATCGGTGATGTCGAGGAGGCCGCGCATGAACGTGACGTATTGCGCCCGGACGGCGTCGGGCACCGCGGCCGGGTCCGACGGCGGCCGCTTGAGGACGAATCCACCCTTCGATCCCGTCGGGACGATCACCGCGTTCTTCACGCGCTGGGCTTTCATCAGTCCGAGGACCTCGGTGCGGTAGTCCTCGAGCCGGTCCGACCACCGGATCCCGCCGCGCGCGACCTTCCCGCCCCGCAGGTGGATCGCCTCCATCTCCGAGGAATAGACGAAGATCTCGTAGCGCGGGTACGGCCGAGGCATCTCCGGCACCCGCTGCGACTCGATCTTGAACGAGAGGTATCGACGGCCGGGCAGGTACGCGTTCGTCCTGATCGTCGCGAGGATCATCCCGAGGAACGAACGCAGCACACGGTCTTCGTCGAGGGACCGGACGTCGCGGAGGTCGCGTTCGACGTCCTCGACGAGCGCGTCCTCGGCCTCGAGGTCGCGACGCGCCGCCGGATCGAACCGCAGCTCGAACAGCTTGACGAGCTTCGACGCGATCGAGCAGTTCCGCACGAGGATGTCGTTCTGGTACGCCTCGGTGACCGACGCGTTCACGCGCTGGCGGTACGTCCGGTACGCGCGCAGCACGTTCACCTGCCGCCACGTGAGCCCGCCGACCACCACCAGCCGGTTCAGCGAGTCGGACCGGACCTCGCCGTTCCATGCGGCGAGGATCGAGTCCGCGATGCGATCGCCGATCGAGCCGAGATCGAGGGGCCGACCCGTCGGGCCGAGGACGCCGAAGTCGTGCAGGTACGTCTGACCGTCGGAACCCAGGAGCTGCGTCGGGACCTCCTCGACCACCTCGAGGCCCAGGTCCTCCAGCGTCGGCATGATGTCGGAGAGCCGGATCTTCCCGCCCGAGCGGTAGATCCCGAGGCGTGTGAGGATCTCCTCCTGCGATCGTTCGTTCTGCAGGCCGACGACCACCGATTCGCCGCTGGTCGCCAGGCGTTCGAAGTACCCGACGTCGATCGCGGCCAGCTGCAGGTCGGTCGAGGACTTGTAGTACTCGGGGAACCGGGGCGCCCATCGCTCCGCGAGCGCGCGACCCTTCTCGCGGCCGTGCATCGCCTCGAGCATCTCGCGGAGCCGATCGTCCCACGTCCGCGCGATCGCGACGACCTCCTCCTCCAGGTCCCTGACGGAGACGTCGGGGATGTCGCCGTCGCCGACGTGGACGGTGAAGTGGATGAGCGCCGGATCGCTCTCGGTGAGCGCCAGGTGGTAGTCGACGGTGGTGCCGTTGAACCGCCTGATGAACAGATCCTGGAGCTCCTTGCGCCGTCGCGCGTTGAACCGATCCCTCGGCATCGCCACCAGGAGCGCGACGCTCCGGCTCGGGATGTCGCGGCGGATGAACAGGCCGATCTGCTGCTGTTCCTGGAGCTTCAGCAGGCCGAGGACGTTCGCCGTCAGATCGTCGACCGATGCGACGAACAGTTCGTCCTTCGGGAACGATTCCAGCAGCTCGACGGCTGCCTTGTAGTCGTGCGAGCCCTCGATCAGCTCCGCGGCCCGCAGGACCCGGCGGAGCTTCCTACGCACCAGGGGCGTCTCGGAGTTCGGCTCCATGTACGCCTTGGAGGTGAAGAGCCCCAGGATCCGGCGCTCACCGACCACGTCGCGCCCGGGCCCGGTCCGCCGAACGCCGATGTACTCCATCCGGGCGCGGCGGTGGATCTCCGAGACGCTGTTCGTCTTCGACACGACGAGCAGGCCCTCCTGGAACCGCCTGCGCAGCGCCGGGTCGATGGCGGACACGAGCACCGGGTCGACGTAGGACGATCGTTCGCTGTCGCGGAGGATCCCGAGGCCGGAGCCCGGAGCCACCCGCAGCGCCTGCCCCTCGGGCGTGTCGATCACCTCGTAGTCGCGGACGCCCAGGAAGACGAAGTTGTCGTCGAGGAGCCACCGGAGGAACGCGGTCGTCTCCTCGACCTCGTCGCGGGGGAACGTTCGCCCACCGGCCTCCGCGATATCGACGGACTCGGCCGTCGCATCGCGCATCGGGTGGAAGTCGTCCACGACCCGGCGCACGTCACCCAGGACGCGTCGCACCTCGTGGTCCACCATCCGCAGCTCCTCCGGCGCGAGGTGCCGTTCGACCTCGAGGTGCATGACGGATTCCCGGTCGCCCTCCTCGTTCGGGGAGAAGACCCGCGCGATGCGGCCGGTCGCGTCCCGCTCGATGCCCATGACCGGGTGCATCGAGAACTGGACCGTCAGGCCCTTGGCCTGGAGCAGTTGCGAGACGGAGTCGAACAGGAACGGTGAGTCCTGGGTGTTCGTCTCCACGACGGAGCCGGCCGTCGCGTACCCGTCGGCGGCGAGCGACGGGTTCAGGGTGCGCAGGGCGATGTCGTCGTTCCGTGCATCAGCCAGCTCGAACACGCCCATGAGGTGTCCGAACAGCTCCTCCGTGCCGAGGCTGGCGAGCGTCTCGTCGGAGAGCCGGTGCGTGTATTGGACCGCGAACGCGCACACGATCTTCGCGCGGTCGTGCGGGACGTGACGAGCGATGTGATCGAGGAGCGCGTTCAGCCGCGGACTGACGACCTCCTGCGTTGCTTCCGGATCGCTGGCCGCATCCATCGCATGGTGGAGATTAGCTCGCCGCTCCCTCCGACGCCGCCGGGGTGACCTTTCGCGGCCGACCACGGCGACGACCGGTCGAGGTCTTCTTCGCCGCGGTGGTCTTCGTCGCACTGCTCGTTCGCCGCCTGACCGGGGGCGGTACAGCGGCCCCGCCGGCAACCGAGGCGCGACGACGGCCCCGTCGGGGCTTGCGGGAGTTCGCGACCAACTCGTTGAGATGCGTGTTGCAGAGGTCCTTGGCGAACTTCTGACCGTCCTTCGTGCCACCTCCGTGCACTTGAAGGTTGACGCTAGCGGTCGCGGGTGCGCCGCACACGTCGCACACGATCATGACCTGTTCTGCCATGGCTCGACGTCCTTTCTCTATGGTTCGCGCCGACCCCCCATCGGCGCGCGGGCGTCGTTGACATTACTACGGCTCGGCGTCGCCGCGCTGATGGAAGATGTTGCAACTCGCTGTGGAGACGCGGCCATACTCTGCGGTCCCAGCATCGGGAGAAGGGAAGGATATCGGGCATGACGATCGGTGCCGACGATCCCGGCGAACCGGTTCCCACGGCCGTCCTCGTGCCACACACGCATTGGGACCGCGAGTGGTACCAGCCGTTCGACGCGTTCCGCGAGCGACTCATCGAGATGATGGATCGCCTGGTCGACGTGCTCGACCGGGACGAACGCTTCGCGCATTTCCACCTCGACGGACAGGTCGCGATGATCGACGACTACCTCGACGTGCGACCCGAGCGCGAGCCGGATATCCGTCGTCTCTGCGCAACCGGCCGGCTGTCGGTGGGCCCGTGGTACACGCAGATGGACGAATTCCTCGTGTCCGGCGAGTCGCATATCAGGAACCTCGAGCGCGGTTCGGCGCGCGCCCGGGATCTGGCCGGCCGCGACGTGCCGGTGGACGGGCCACCGTTCGGGTACCTGCCCGATCAGTTCGGTCACGTGGGCCAGATGCCGCAGATCCTGCGCAACGGCGGCATCGAACACGCCGTGCTGTGGCGCGGGGTGCCGGCCGCGATCGATCGGACCGCGTTCCGCTGGGCGGCGCCGGACGGTAGCGTGGTGCTCGCGGAGTACCTCGCGTTCGGCTACAGCATCGGGTGGGAGTTCGGCCATCAGCGCGACGCCGAAGGGATCGCCCGGGCGCTCACGGGTGCGTTCGACCTGGTGCGGCCGTTCGCCGCGCGTCCGGACCGGGTGCTGATCACCGTCGGGTCGGACCACGCGATCCCGCAGGCCGAACTCGCCCCGTTGCTGGACGAGGCATCGGCGATCGCCGGGGTGCGCGCGGAGTTCGGTTCGATCGCCTCGTTCCTGGATGCCCCTGCGCCGGAGGGCCTTCCGACGTGGCGCGGCGAGCTGCGATCGGGGGCACGGGCACACCTCCTGCCGAACGTCTACTCGGCTCGCGCGCACCAGAAGGTCGAGCGCGCGCGGCTCGAGGCGTTCGTCGAACGGTACGCGGAGCCGCTCGCCGCGCTCGTGCCCGGCGTGACGTGGCCGCGCGAAGAGCTGGACCGGATCTGGCGGCTGCTCCTGTGGAACGGCGCGCACGACTCAGTCTGCGGGTGCTCGGTCGACCAGGTGGCGCGCGACGTCGACGCGCGGTACGCGGAGGCGCGCGGGCTGGCCGACCGGATCGTGAGCGACGCGATGGGGTCGCTCGCCGCTCAGGTCGCGGCGCCGCAGGGAGCCACGGTCCGGTTCAACCCGTCGCCGTTCGAACGGGACGACGTGCCCGGCGTCGGGTGGTACGCGGGCCCTTCGGCAGCAGCGCCGCCGGTCACGCCGGTGCGCCTCTCGGCCGACGGCGACCGGATCGTCGGGGAGGGGTTCGAGCTCAGGCTCGTCGACGAGGGCGACGTCGGGGACCTGTACACGTGGTGTCCGTCTCCTGGCGCACCGCCCAGCGGCCCGTCGGAGCTCACGATCGGCGGCGACGGATCGGCCAGGGTGACGTTCCCGGGGCTGTCGATCGAGCTGCGTGCGACGAGTCGCGACGGCGAGCCCTTCGTCCGGCTCTCCGGCGTCATCACGAACGAGCGCGAGGATCACCGGCTCCGCCTGCACGCCGCCCTTCCCGAGCGTGCCCCGGGTTCGACCGCCGTGTCGCTGTTCGAACTGGTCGACCGTCCGCTCGTCGGCGAGGCGAACCCCGACCTGGAGGCGCCGTCGCCGACCTGGCCGGCACGCGGCGCGGTCCTGGCTGGCGGGCTGGCCGTGCTCGCGCTCGGCGTGTTCGAGTACGAGGTCGTCGACGGCGAGGAACTGGCCGTGACGCTCATCCGGTGCGTCGGGTCGATCAGCCACGCGCCGCTGGCGACCCGGCCGTCGCACGCCGGCCCCGACATCGGGACGCCGGACGCGCAGATGATCGGCGAGACCGCGTTCGAGCTCGCGATCGTCCCGGACGCCCGGCGTGACGACCTGCTCGAGGCGTGGGAGCGGTTCGCGCTGCCGCTGATGGAGGCCTCGATCCCGGCCGGCGGCGGCACTGGGGCGCTCGGGTCATCGGGGACGTTGCTCGAGGTCAGCGGCGCGGAACTCTCGTCGATCCGGCGCGTCGCCGATGGAGATGTGGAGGTCCGGGTGTGGAACCCGACGCTGGAACCGCGTGAGGCGAAGATCGCGGGCCATCGGGTCTCGCTGGGGCCGGCGCGGATCGCAACGACGATAGTAAGGTAGGCTGACGACCTAAGGGCGGACGACCGGACGGTCCGCGCGGAGCGATCACACACCGGCCAGCGCGCGGATAACCTTCCCCATCGCGGAGAAGTCCTCGCGGCCGTAGCCCTCGCTCTGCGCCACCGTCAGCACCTGCCGGGTCAGCGCGGTGGTCAGGAGCGGCACCTCGGCCTCCGCCGCGTACCCGAGCGCCAGGTCCAGGTCCTTCGCCATCAGGTCGGTCATGAACCCCGGCCGCCAGCCGTTCGACGCCGGACCGTCGGGGAGCACGCCGTCGAACGGGATCCGGGTTCGAACCGCGGTGCAGTCGCCGGTGGACGCGACCAGCACCTCGTGGAGCTTCCGGAGGTCGACACCGGCCTTCGCTGCCATCGCGGTCGCTTCGGACGTCGCGAGCATCTGAGCCGCGTAGATCAGGTTGTTGCAGAGCTTGACGATCTGGCCCATGCCGGGCCCGCCCACGTGGACGATTAGCTTCGAGAACGCCTCCAGCGCAGGCCGCGCGACGCCCAACGTGTCCTCGGACCCGCCGACCATCAGCGTGAGGGTGCCCCGCTCCGCGCCGACCGTCCCGCCCGAGACGGGCGCCTCGAGGTACCCGGCGCCCGTAGCCTCGACGCGTCCGTGCTGGGCGCGCTCGACCCCGGGATCGATCGTCGAACAGTCCACGACCACCTTCCCGGCGCGGAGCATGGGGAGCATCGCCGTGACGACGCCGACGACATCGGGCGAATCGGGGACGCACAGGACGGTGACGTCGCTGGCCGCCGCCACCCGGGCCGGGTCGACCCCGGCGATCGCCCCCATCCCCACCGCGGTGCCGACCGGACCGTCGCTCCGTGACGCCACGGTCACCGTGTGGCCCTTCTCCAAGAGGTTCCGCGTCATGGGCAAGCCCATGGCGCCGAGTCCCACGAAACCGACCTTCATCGAACGTCCCTCCATCCCTCGTTTCCCCATCGGCACTGCGGTGCGCCGAACGACCCTTGCGTCAGCGAACAGCGGCCAGCGCCGCAGCCACCGTCCCCCCGAGGCGACCGCGGACCTCCGCATCCGGCTCGATGCCGGCGAGCTCCATCGCCGTCAGCACCGCGCCGACGACCGGGGGAGCGTTCGGCTTCAGCAGCGTGGCGTGGTGGCTCTCGCGCCGGACCGCGACCTCGATCGCGTCCTCGAGCGTCCGATTCGCCCCCTGGAACAGGCCGCCCGCCAGGACCACCTCGAACGGCTCGTCGCGCATCTCCAGCCGGCGTGCGACCAGCGCCGCCGACCCGCCGAGGGACGCCCCCGCCCGCGCCAGGATGTCCGTCGCGGCCGCGTCCCCACGCTCGGCCTCGCTGATCACGAGGGGCGCGAGCTGGGGATCGCCGGCCTCGAGGGCCGGCCCCGCGTCGCCGGGTCCAGGCAGCCCGGCTGCCTGCCGGCTCGCTCGCTCGATGAGGGCGGCGGCGTCATCAGCGCCGGCGGCTTCGCAGAGGGCCGCGGTCAGCGACGTCTCCGGCCCTCGGCCCGTGTAGGCGTCCGCGACCGCGCGCAGGGCCTCCCGGGCGACGTCGGCCGCGCTGCCCCAATCACCGAACTCCGGCCCGAGGCCAAGGGTTCGCCACGTCTCGCCCCGTCGGTTGCGGCCCGCGGCCACGGTCCCGGTGCCGGCCACGACGACGACGCCCCAGGGCCGGCTCGTCCCGGCCCGGAGCGCGATGAAGGCGTCGTTCAGGAGCATGCGGTCGCCGCCCAGCCCCATCGGCGAGATCACCGAGGCGAGCCGCGCCTCGTCGGATGGCCAGTCCAGCCCGGCCAGCCCGAAGACGGCAGCCGTCAGATCGGATCGCTCCGCGCCGGCCTGTCCGAGCGCCGCGTCCACGGTCGTGGCGATCGTCGTCCCGGCGTCGGGCAGGCCGACCATCTCCCAGTTCGACGGGCCGTTCGTCGCGAGCCCGACGACGGATCCGGATCCATCCGCCACCACGGCGCGGGTCGTCGTGCCGCCGCCGTCGAGTCCGAGGAACAACGGCATCGCGAGGGCCGCCCCTTCAGCCCTTCACGCCGGTCAGCGTGACGCCCTCGATGAACACCCGCTGGGCGAGGAAGAAGATGACGATCACCGGCAGCATGAACAGCACCGAGCCGGCCATGAGGACGTTCCACACCACCCCGTAGTGGACGAACACGCTGCTCTGCAGCTTCGTCAGCCCGACGGCGAGCGTGATCGACCGGTCCGAGTTGCCCGCGTACAGCAGTGGGTAGAAGAAGTCGTTCCACGCGAACAGGAACTGGAAGAGCGCGACCGCCGCGATCGCCGGCTTCGCGAGCGGGACGATCACCCTGGTGAGGATCCGGAACTCGCCTGCGCCGTCGACGCGCGCGGCGTCGGACAGTTCCTGCGGGATCGTCATGAAGAACTGGCGAAGGAGGAAGATCGAGAACGCGTCGCCGAAGAACGCGGGGACGATCAGCGGCTTGAGCGACCCGATCCAGTGGAGCCGCACGAAGATGATGTACAGCGGGACGCTCGTCACCTGCGCGGGGAGCATCAGCGTCGCCAGGACCAGGATGAACACGACCTGCCGGCCCCTCCACTGCAAACGGGCGAGCGCGTAAGCCACGGGGATCGACGAGAGCACCACCCCGATCGACGAGAGGGTCGCGTACACGACCGTGTTGAACCCGTACCGGAGCATCGGGATCAGGTCGAACACGGCCCGGTAGTTGCTCCACTGGAACGGCTGCGGCCAGAGCTTCGTCGACAGCGCCTGCTGGCGCGTCATCAGCGACGTCAGCACGATGAAGACGAACGGCAGCACGAACACCGCCGCGAGCGCGATCGCGAACGCGTGGTTCGCGACGGCGAGCAGGAAGCGCTTCCGGCGGACCGGCGCCGGAGCCCGTCGCGCGACCCGCCCGGACCGCGCGGGACGCGAACCGGCTCCGGCTTCGGGGGCGGCGACGGTCGCTATCGGAACCCCCCCTGGTAGAAGACCCAGCGGTTCGAGGTCCTGATCAGCACGAGCGTGCAGGCCATGATGATCACGAACAGGATCCAGGACATCGCGGCGGCATAGCCCAGGTGGAAGTACTGGAAGCCCTGCTGGTACAGCCAGATCCCGTAGAAGAGCAGCGAGCCCTGCGGGTCGCCGAGCGTGTTCTGATCGCCGCCGGAGGCCACGTACCCCTCCGTGAAGTACTGGAACCCGTAGATCACGCCGATCACGACCGAGAAGAAGATCACGGGCGAGATCATCGGCAGCGTGATGTGCCGGAACCGCTGCCACGCGCCGGCCCCCTCGATGTCCGCCGCCTCGTACAGCTCGCGCGGGACATCGAGGAGCGACGCCAGGAAGATGATCATCGTGGTGCCGACCCCCCAGAGGCCGAGCAGCAGCAGGGCCGGCTTCGACCAGGCAGGATCCTGGAACCAGAGCGGCTCGGGGATGTGGAGGAACGCCAGGACCCGGTTCACGGGACCGCCGGGGTTCAGGATGAACACGAACCCCAACGTCGCCGCCACGGCCGGGACCATGGTCGGGAGGAAGAACGTCGTCCGGTAGAACCCGGACCCGCGCTTCACCCTGGTCAGGACGATCGCGCAGCCGATCGCGAATGCGACCGACGTCGCGGTGCCGAACACCACGATCCAGATCGTGTTGCGCAGCGACAGCCAGAAGTTCGGGTCGTGGAGCATGAACCGGTAGTTGTCCAGCCCGACCCAGACCGGCTGATCGAGCAGGCTGTAGTGCGTGAACGAGTAGTAGAGGCTCGCGATCGTCGGGTAGAGCGTGAACGCGAAGAACCCGACGATCCACGGCGACAGGAACAGCAGCACCGTGCCGCGCTTGCGCCACCGGGCTCGCCGGCGCCGCGCGGCGCGGTCCGCCGCGCTGACCGAGATGCGGGTGGGCGTCGCCGTGGCGATGACGTCGCTCCCCTCAGCCGAGCTGCGACTGCTCGTCGATCTGATCGGCGACACCTTGCAGGCCCTGTTGCAGGTCCCCGCCGTGGCCGGCCATGTACTTCTGCAGGTACGTGGCCAGGGTGTCGGCGTCGTAGGTGCCGACGGGCGTGATCTGCTTGTAGCCCGAGTTCGGGTTCGCGAAGATGTCCAGGAACGTCTTGAAGTTCGGGTCCGACGCGAGGTCGGCGTCCTTCAGCGATTCGAACGTCGTGGGCACGTTCCCGATCGACTTGGCGAGCTGCACCTCGGCCGCCGTGTCCAATGCGAGGTACTTCACGACCAGCCACGCGTCGCCGGTGTCCTCCGTGCCCTTCGGGATCCCGATGATCGTCCCGCCGATCGTCCCGCCGCCGTACGCGGCCGCGTTGTCGTCGGCCACCGGGAAGGGCGCGGTCCCGTAGTCGATCGAGGCGCCGTCGTCCTTCACGAACGTGTTCCGCCATTCGCCGTCGATCGTCATCGCGACCTTGCCGTTCTCCCACGCGTTCGACGGCGAGAACTCCGAATTCGCGCCGCCGACGCTCTGGTACCACTTCGTGAGCTTGTCGTAGCCGATCGCGTCGACGAGGCCCTTCTGCCACGTGAACATCTGCTGCCACTTCGGATCGGTGCCGAGCGCGGACTTCCCCGAGCTGTCGTACCACTGCGCACCGCTATAGGGCCCGGACGAGATGGCCGGGTTCTCCCACGCTGCCGGGAGCGGCATGAAGCCGAGGACCTTGATCGAGCCGTCCGGGTTGTACGTGGTGAGCTTCACCGCGTCCGCTTGGAGCTCGGAGAAGGTCTTCGGGGGATCGGTGACGCCGGCCGCGGCGAACAGGTCCTTGTTGTAGTACAGGCCGTAGGCGTCGGAGAGCATCGGGAGCGAACACTGCACGCCGTTGTAGCTCGTGTATCGGAGCGCCGCCGGCGGCGACGTCTCCGACAGGTCCGTGCCGTCAGCCTGGATCAGGGGGTTCAGGTCGATCCACGCGCCGGTGCTGCAGTACTTGGCGCTGTCGTCGGGTCCGGGCTCAAGCGCCACGTCCGGCGCCGTGCCGCTGTTGATCGCGCGCTGGATGTCGGTCGGGTCCTTCCCGCCGACGCTCTCGACGGTGATCCACGGGTACTTCTCGTGGACCTGCGCGAGCACCGCCTCGAACTTCGGCAGCTCCGGCTTCACGAACGCGCTCCAGACCGTGATCGTCACCGGCGCGTGTGAGGCGCTCGGGTTCGAGTTGACGGCGGTGGTGGGCGTGGTGCTGCTCGTACCGGCGGTGCAGGCGCCGGCCAGTACGATCGAAGCGATGGCGCCGGCGAGCATCCCGCGTCGTCGTGTCACGTCGTTCCTCCCATCTCCCGCACCGGCGGATCGGTCGTGGTTCATCCGGTTCCTCGCACCTGCTCGTGCTCGGGTGTCCGTGCGAACACCCGGGACTGCGCCGCCGCGAGGGCGGCGCCCACCGCGCCCTGCAGGACGGCGTCCTCACCCAGCGCCGACTGGGCCAGGCGAGGACGGAACGGCGAGATCGCGCGGAGCTCGCGTTCGATCCGGTCGAGCAGGAGATCCTCGTTGCGTCCGATCCCGCCGCCCAGGATCACGAGCTCGGGATCGACCAGCGGCGCGACGGTCGCGATCACCAGCGCCAGTCGCCCGGCGGCCAGGTCCACGACCCGCTCGGCGAGCGGGTCGCCGCGGCGCGCCAGGGCGAACACCTTCTTCGGGTTGAGCGGCGGGACCATGCCGAGCGCTCGCGCGGTCCGCACGATGCCGGCCGCCGCGACCGCGTCCTCCAGCGGGCCGTGGCGCCGCGTCGCCGGGTCGTGCGGGTCGCCGACCCCGAGCGGCAGGTACGCGATCTCCCCGGCGTACCCGTGGGCCCCGCGATGGAGCTCGCCGTTCAGGACGAGCGCCAGGCCGACGCCGGTGCCCACCCACAGGAAGACGAAGTCCTGCACGTCCCGCCCGAGGCCGTTCGCCTGTTCGCCGAGCGCGGCGAGGTTCACGTCGTTGTCGAAGCTCACTCGGGTGCCCAGTTCGCGCTGGACGGCTTCGACCATGCCCCTGCGACCCCAGCCGGGGAGGTTGGGCGCGAGCGCGACCGCCCCGCGTGCCGGGTCGACCACGCCCGGGCTGCCGATCGTGGCGTGGGTCACGTGATCCCATCGCACGCCGGCCTGCCCGGCCAGGTCGTGGGCGAGGTGGCCGATCTGTTCGATCAGCGCGGACGCACTCCGTGCGCGGGCGCGTTCGTCGCGGCGGGCGACGATCCCGCCGGTGATGTCCGCGATCGCGGCGCGGACCCACTGGCGCCCGACGTCGATGCCGACGACGCAGCCGGCGCGGGGGTCGAGCTCGTACAGGACCGCCCCGGGGCCTTTCCCGCCGGACGAGCGCCCGACGTCGCGGACGAGTCCGGCTCGCAGGAGGCCGGCGAGGGCGAGGGAGACGGTGGGCTTGGACAGCCCGCTCTGGCGTGCGACCTGCGCGCGGGACGCCGGCCCGCCGGCCCGGAGGATCCGCAGGATCGTGCGCTCGTTGATCGCGCGCAGGAGGCTCGGCTTCCCGTGCGTGAAGGGCTCGGTCGTCGTCACGTCGTCCGCTCGTTGGCTCTGTAGTTAGGAAACTTTCCTACCAGTCAGCCGCGCCGCATCGTACGCGCGCGCCCTCCGGGGAGTCAAGGAGCTCGAGGGGTTCGGCCTGCCCCTCGCGACGGGCCGCGCCCGTACCGGTCCATCGCCTGGAGGAGTTCGTCGTGGGGGAGCGCGTACGCCGTGATCCCGTCGCGGCCGGTCATCGTCTCGGCCGCCAGCAGGGCGTTCAGGATGGCCTCCTCGGTGGCGTCCACGCACGCCTCGAACAGCGGCGTGATGTGGGCGTCGGAGAGCATCGTGACGTCGGTGGTCAACCCAACCGTGCCCTCCGACCCGGCGTCGAGCCGTAGGTCCCGGTTCCCGGTGGCGAAGCAGACGAACAGATCTCCGCTGGAGTGCGACGCGACGCTCCCGACCCTCGCCAGGCCGAGCGATGCCCGCTGCGCGAGTCGCTCGCACTGGTGGGGGAGCAGGGGTGCGTCGGTCGCGATCACGACGATGATCGAGCCCGAACCGGCCTGGGCGGGCTGGTCCCAGGGCGACGGGATCCGGGTGGTCGGGATCTCGCGGCCGACGGGCACGCCGTCGACGGTGAGGCGGTGACGGCTGCCGTGGTTCGCCTGCACCAGGACGCCGACCGTGAAGGCGCCGTCCGCGTCGCCGACGACGCGCGAGGAGGTGCCGATGCCGCCCTTGAACTCGTGGCAGATCATGCCGGTGCCGCCGCCGACGTTGCCCTCCTGCACCGGACCGGCGGACGCCGCGTGCAGGGCGTCGACCACGTGTTCGGCCCGAAGGTGGAACCCGTTGATGTCGTTCAGCAGCCCGTCCCAGGTCTCGCCCACGACCGGGAGGCTCCAGAACACCCCGCCGTCGGCGCGGAGGCGGACGTCGGCGGCGACGAGCGCGTCGCGCGCGACCCCGACGCTGTGGGTGTTCGTGATCGCGATCGGGGTCATGAGCATGCCGGCCTCGCGTATCCACTCGAGGCCGGTGACCTCGCCGTTGCCGTTCAGACGGTGGCATCCGGCGAACAGCACGGTCTCGCCGATCCGCGGGTGCGGAACGATCACCGTGACCCCGGTGCGGACCGGGCCGGCGCCCATGCGCAAGGGTCCCTCGCCCGAGACGAGCGTCACGTGACCGACGCGGACGTCCGCGACGTCCGTGATGGCGTCGTTCGGGCCCGGTTCGAGGTCGCCGATCCGGATGCCGAGGTCGCGGGCGCGGGCCCCTGCGGTCACGCGGGCACCTCAGCGGGGAAGAAGCGGGGGAGGTGCGAGCGGTTCGCGTCGAGCAGCGCCTCGAGCAGTGGGGCGGCGGTCGGGTACTGCCGGACCAGCGGGTTCGCGATCAGCGCGCGTAGCGCGGCGGTCCGGTCGCCGCTGACGGCCGCGTGCGCGGCGAGCCGTTCGAAGGCCTTCACCTCCTCGACGAGCCCGAACATCTCGGGCGGAAGAGGAGACAGGGGGACCGGATGGGCGCCGGACCGGTCGATCCGGGCGGGAACCTCCACCACCGCGTCCGCGGCGATGCCCGGGATCGACCCGTCGTTGCGCACGTCCACGATCTGGACATCGCCCGTCCCGGCATGCAGCGACGCGACCAGCTGCGCCGCGGCCTCGCTGTAGTACGCGCCGCCCCGCCGTTCGAGCCCGGCCGGCTTCTCTGCGAGCGCCGGGTCACGGTACGTCTCGAGCAGGTCGCGTTCGATCTCCATGACCTCCTCCGCGCGGGACCGGCCGGACCGTTGCTCGGCGAGCACGGTGTCGGTCATGTAGTAGTACCGCAGGTAGTAGGAGGGGATCGCGCCGAGGGCTCGGATCAGGTCCGCGGGCATCCCGACGTCCTCCGCGATCCGTTCGACCCCTTCGGCGGACCCCTCGAGCAGCTCCGGGAGCCGGTCGACGCCGTCGACCCGGACGGCTCGTTCCCACGAGAGGTGGTTCAGCCCGACGTGCTCGAGCTGGACGCGTTCGGGGTCGACGCCGAACCGCTTGGCCAGGTCGCGCTGGAACCCGATCGCGACGTTGCACAGTCCGATCGCCCGATGCCCGGCGTCCAGGAGCGCCTGGGTCACGATCCCGACCGGATTGGTGAAGTCGATCAGCCATGCGCCCGGCGCCGCCCTGCGCGCCGTCTCCTCGGCGATGTCCAGCACGACGGGAACCGTGCGGAGCGCCTTCGCGAACCCGCCCGGACCGGTCGTCTCCTGGCCGATGCAGCCGAACCGGAGCGGCAGGGTCTCGTCGAGGAGACGCGCGGCCTGGCCACCGACCCGCAGTTGAACGACGACGAAGTCGGCCCCCTCGAGCGCGCCATCGCGATCGCCGGTGAGGGTCAGCGTGCCACCGAAGCCGAGGCGCGCCAGGATCCGACCCGCCAAGCCCCCTACGATGTCCAGGCGTTCCCGATCGGGGTCGAGCAGGACCAGCTCGTCGACGGACAGGCGGTCCGCGCGCGTCGCGAACCCCTGGACCAGCTCGGGCGTGTAGGTGCTCCCGCCCCCGACGACGGTGATCTTCAACCCCACGGGCGCTCCGTCGTGGTCCGAGCGCGGCGACACGATCCCGGTCGGTATGGAGATCGGAGGAGTGTGCGGGTGAGCGCCCCTTCCATCGCGACGGCATCCTACGGTATCGTTCGGCCGCGTTGGAATCGTTAGGAAAGTTTCCTGATAGTTTCCTGGCGGAGATCGCCCGGCAGCCGGCGACGATCCGCGGCACCGCGGACGCGGTCGCGTTCGGCCAGCGCGGCGCGCTTCGGCGGATCGCCGCGGAGGTGGGCGCTCGACCCAGGATCGTGTTCTCGGGGATGGGGGCCTCGTACTTCGTCGGGTACGCGCCGGTGACGACGCTCGCGGCCTCCGGCGGGGCCGCGTGCCACATCGATGCGGCCGAGCTCCTGCACTTCCGCTTGCCGGCCGTCGGCGGGGACACCGTGCTGGTGCTCATCAGCCAGTCTGGGGAGAGCGCCGAGCCGGTCGCGCTCGCGCAGCGTCTGCGGGCACGCCGTCGTTCGGAGCGTCCCCTCGTGGTCTCGATGACGAACGGCATGTCGAACCGGCTCGCGGAGCTGGCCGACGTCCGCCTCGACGTCGAGGCGGGAGACGAGGTGGGGCCGTCCACGGTCACGTTCGCCGCGTCGGTGGTCGCGTCCGCCGCGGTCGCGCGGAGCATCGCGGGAGGCGTCGCCGTCACCAGCGGCGGTCGCGCGGCGCGCGATCGGTCCGACCGCGCCCTCGACCGCGCCCTCGACGCCCTCACCGAGCAGGCGGAGCGGGCCGCCCGGGCGGCGGCGCGGCTCCTGACCGCCGACCCGACGGAGCCGGCCGCCGTGTACGCGCGGTGGTTCGGAGGCCGGTCGGCGCTCGTGACGCTCGGGCGCGGCGCCGCCCGCGCCGCCTCCGAGATGGGCGCGTTGGTCCTGAAGGAGGCCGCACGTCTCCCGGCCGAGGCCCTGGCGACCGCCCAGTTCCGTCACGGACCGCTGGAGCTCGCGGGACCCGGATCGGCGGCGTTCGTCGTGGCCACGGAACCCGCGACCGCAGCGCTCGACCGCCGGTTGGCACGCGAGCTGGCCTCGTTGGGCTCGGCCGTGCTGCTGGCGTCCCGGGACACGGCCGATGCCGGCGGCGCGGAGGTCGTTCGGCTCGGCCGCCTCGATCCGTCCCTCGCGCCCGCCGTCGCCGTGATCCCGATGCAGCTCCTCGCCTGGCGGCTGAGCTCCGAGCGCGGGTTCGATCCGACCCGGCTCCGCATCGCGACGAAGGTGACGTCGCGTGAGTGAGCGGCCGCCGTCCGCGGCGATCCATGGAAGGATGCGGGCGGGTGCCCGAGCGTCCGCGCCGGGAAGGAGGAGGAGGTAGTGGCCGGCATCGTCCTCGACCAGGTGAGGAAGGAGTTCGGCGGGGTGCTCGCCGTCGATGACGTCAGCCTGGAGATCTCCGACGGCGAGTTCATGGTCCTGGTGGGGCCGTCCGGCTGCGGGAAGACGACGATCCTGCGGATCGTCGCCGGGCTCGAGGAGTTGACCGCCGGCGAGGTGATGATCGGCGAACGCGTCGTCACCGACCTCCCCGCCAAGGACCGCGACATCGCGATGGTGTTCCAGAACTACGCGCTCTACCCTCACATGACGGTCGACGAGAACCTCGGGTTCGGACTTCGGCTCCGTCGCATGCCGAAGGCCGAGGCTCGCGGCCGGGTCCACGAGGTGGCGAAGGTCCTCGGGCTCGAGACCCTCCTCGAACGCAAGCCCGCGGCGCTGTCCGGCGGGCAACGGCAACGGGTGGCGATGGGTCGTGCGATGGTCCGCGAGCCGCGTGCGTTCCTCATGGACGAGCCCCTGTCGAACCTCGACGCCAAGCTCCGGGTCCAGATGCGCGGCGAGCTCGCGCGGATCCGGGATCGCCTGCGGACCACGACGCTGTACGTGACCCACGATCAGGTCGAAGCGATGACGCTCGGCGATCGGGTCGCGGTCCTCCGCGACGGCGTCCTCCAGCAGGTCGACAGGCCCCAGACCCTCTTCGACGACCCGGCGAACCTGTTCGTCGCGGCCTTCATCGGCTCGCCGTCGATGAACCTGGTGGAGGCCCAGATGCGTGACGGCGTGCTCCGGTTCGGCGGGCTCTCGCTGCCGATGCCGCGGGCGACCGACCTGGCGGCGTACGCCGACCGGACGGTGATCCTCGGGATACGGCCTTCGGATCTGCGCGAAGACCCGGGAACCGACGGCGATGCTGCCCCACTGATCCGGGTCGTCCCTGACGTGATCGAGGAGCTCGGATCGGAGGTCCACGTGATCTTCTCGGTCGACGCGCCGCAGGTCTCCTCCCAGCACGCCCTCGCGGCATCCGAGGTCGGCGAGGGAGAGGAGGCGCTCGTCCCGCTCGTCGCGTTGGAGGGCAAGAACCAGTTCACCGCCACCCTCGATCCGAGGACGCTGGCCCGGGTCGGAGAGCCCATGCAGCTGCGCGCGGAGCCGGATCGGTTCCACTTCTTCGATCCGGTCTCCGGCGACGCTATCGGGACGCGCCGGGCCGCCGGGGTCCCGTAGGCGTCCGACCGCGTTCGAGCGCCACCTTCCCGCGGCGGCTACATCCGGAGGCAGGTTCCTGCCGATAGAGGTGAGACGAAGGGGCGCTTCGTCCTGTCGTCGGCTGCCCCGGGGAGGGAACGTCGGGATGGTGCACGTGAACGACGGTGCCGGGAGCCGGAGCTCGGCGAACGACCGCCGAGGCATGGACGCGGGGTGGCTGCTCGACCTCGTGCAGGGCCTCGGCGCGATCGTGTTCGAGGCGGATGCTCGCACGTTCGGGTTCACGTTCGTCAGCCGCCGCGCCGAGGACGTGCTGGGCTACCCGGTCGAGGCCTGGCTCGACGACCCGTCGTTCTGGATCGAGCACGTTCACCCGTCGGATCGTGACCGCGCGTCCCGGATCCGCCAGCGCGTGGTGGACGAGGGCCACGACCACGACTTCGAGTGCCGTATGGAGGCGGCCGGCGGCCGCGTCGTGTGGATCCGCAACCTGTTCCGCGTCGTCCGTGACGGGACGGACGCACCGGGCCGGCTGCAGGGGCTCATGCTCGACGTGTCCGAACGGCACCAGACGATCGAGGCGCTCCGTGAGAGCGAGGAGCGGTTCCGGCGCCTGTCGGACGCCACCCTCGAGGGGGTCGCGATCCACGACGAAGGCATGATCCTCGAGGTCAATCGCGCCTACGCGGAGATGTTCGGCTACGAGCCGGAGGAACTGATCGGCGTCCACCTGCTCGATCTCGTCGTTCCGGGGGACCGGGAACGCATGCGCCGAGCGATCGAACGGGGCGAGGAGGCGCCCTACGAGTCGACCAAGGTCCGCAAGGACGGCTCGCGGTTCATCGCGGAGTCCGCCGGACGTTCGATCCCTCTGATGGGGCGGATCGTTCGCGTGGGGACCGTTCGCGACGTGACCGAGCGGCGCTCGGCCGAGGACCAGCTCCGCGAGGCCGAGGAGCGCTTCCGGACGTTGGTGGAACAGCTCCCGGCGACCGTGTTCATCTCTGCGGCGGAGGAGGGGAGCCGCGTCCTGTACATGAGCCCCCACCACGAACGCCTGACGGGCTACCCGGTCGAGCGCTACATCGAGGATCCGTACTTCTGGCGCCAGACGATCCACCCGGACGACCGTGACCGCGCGGTCGCGGAGGCCCGCCGGACCGACCGAACCGGCGACCCGTTCCTCGCGGAGTACCGCCTGGTCAACGCCGACGGCTCGGTGGCATGGGTCCACGAGCACACGATCCTCGTCGGCGGGGCGGACGGCCGGCCGCGCTGGTGGCAGGGCGTCATCATGGACGTCACCGCGCTGAAGGACGCCGAACAGGAGCTGCGTGAGGCCGAGGCGAAGTACCGCACGCTCCTCGAGCTGATCCCGGCGGCCGTGTACCGCATGCCTCCGGACGACGGGACCAAGATCCTGTTCATGAGCCGCGGGAGCGAGGCGTTGACGGGCTTCACGCTGGAGGACTACGACGCCGACCCGAACCTGTGGGAGAAGCAGCTGCACCCCGACGATCGCGACCGGGTCGTCGCCGAGGCGCGGCGGACCGACGCGACGGGCGAGCCCTTCGAGGCGGAGTACCGGATGATCGCGAAGGACGGTCGGGTGGTGTGGACCCGCGAGCACTCGGTCCTCGTTCGGGACGACCACGGCGTGCCGCTCTTCTGGCAGGGCATCTCGTTCGACATCACCGACCTCAAGCACGCGGAACAGGAGCTGGCGGACGCGCTCGGCCGCGAGCAGGAGGCCGCCCAGCGCCTGCGGGTCCTCGACGAGATGAAGACGACGTTCCTCGAGGCCGTCTCCCACGAACTGCGGACGCCGCTGACGGCGATCCTCGGCGCGGCGCTCACGGTCCGGAACCCGGACATCCATCTGGAGGAGGAGGAGGGCAAGGACCTCCTCGACCGGCTGATCGACAACGCTCGGAAGCTGGACCGGATGCTCTCGGACCTGCTCGACCTCGACCGGCTCTCCCGCGGCATCGTCGAGCCGAAGCGCCGCCCGCTCGACGTCACGGCCGCGGTCCGCGCGACCATCGCGCAGGCCCAGGACCTGGTCGGCGATCACCCGGTCCGGCTCCAGGGCAACGAGTCGGTCGCCGGGGTCCTGGACGCCGCGAAGCTCGAACGGATCCTCGAGAACCTGCTCGCGAACGCGGCGCGCCACACCCCGGCCGGGACGCCGATCTGGGTCACGGTCGAGCGCCAACCGCACGGCGTGCTGCTCGTCGTCGAGGACTCGGGCCCCGGTGTTCCCCCGCAGCTCCGGGACGCGATCTTCGACCCGTTCCGGCAGGGTCGGCCCACGAACGCCTCGCGCGGATCGGGCATCGGGCTCTCGCTCGTGGCGCGCTTCGCCGAGCTCCACGGCGGGCGCGCATGGGTCGACGAACGGCCCGGCGGCGGAGCCAGCTTCAGGGTGTTCCTCCGCGACGCCTGACCCGGTCGTCCGGCACCGGCGACGGGGGGCGTTCCCCGCCCTCCCAGGTCACGCGGGCCGCTCCGACAGTTCGAGACTTACGCCTGAGTCCCGCACGGGGCTTTTTCGGCTAGGCTCGCTGCCTCATGCAGACCACGCTCGAGGACACCGAGAAGCACACCGTCCGCATGACCGTCGAGGTCGCGCCGGACGAGTTCGCGAAGGAACTCGACCGCGCGTATCGCAAGGTGGCCGGGCAGGTCCGGATCCCGGGCTTCCGCAAGGGGAAGGCGCCCCGCCAGATCATCGACGCGATGGTCGGCAAGGACGTGGTGCTCGAGGAGTTCGTGCACGACACCGTCCCGGAGTACTACGCGAAGGCGGTCAACGAGCACGAGTTGGTCCCGATCGCCGAGCCCGAGATCGACGTCGACGACGTGAAGGAGACCGAGCCGCTGCGGTTCACCGTGACGGTCGAGGTGCGGCCGCGCGTCGAGGTCGAGCAGGCCGACTACGAGGGCCTCAGGGTGGAGGTCCCCTCGACCGAGCCGACCGAGCAGGAGGTCGACGAGTACGTCGACCGCCTCCGCGAGCGGTTCGCCGAGCTCGAGACCGTCGCCAGGCCGGCGCGTTCGGGCGACTACGTCGTGGCCGACGTCCGCGGCCACATCCACGACCAGGAGATCCCCGAGGCGACGCAGATCGGGTACCTGGCCGAGGTCGGTGACCCCAAGCTGCTCCCCGAGCTCGACACCGAGCTCGACGGGTCGCGTGCCGGGGACATCCTCAAGTTCAACGCGACGATGCAGGAGGGCACCGGCGAGCACGCCGGTCAGGAGGTTTCCTTCCAGGTCCTGGTCAAGGAGGTCAAGGCGAAGAAGCTCCCGGAGGCGGATGACGGGTTCGCGACGACCGCGTCCGAGTTCGACACGCTCCAGGAGCTCCGCGACGACGTGCGGAACCGGATCCGCGAGGTCAAGGAGTCCGACGTCGAAGTCGCTCGAGCCCGCGAACGCGTCCTGCGCGCGACTGGTGGCGAACGTCGACGTCGACCTGCCCGAGCGCATGGTCGAGGAGGAGACCGAGCGGACCACCTCGAGGCCGAGGGCCGCCGCGCCGGAGCCCGGCATGCCCCTCGAGGAGCTGATGCAGGCGCAGGGGATCGACGGAGAGCGCCTGTCGCTCGGATGCGCGCGCGCACGCCGTGCGCGAGATGACCGCCGACCTGGTCCTGGAGGCGGTCGCGCGCCGCGAGGGCCTGGAGGCGACGCCGGAGGAGATCGACGCCGAGGTCACGGGCCTCGCCGCGGTCGCCGGGCAGCGACCCGAAGGAGGTCCGCCGAGCGCTCGACCGGAGCGGACGGGTCACGTCGCGTGGCCGGTGATATCATCCGGCCAAGGCCCTCGACCTCCTGGTCGAAGAGCAGATGTGGCCACGGAGCGGCTCCTCGGCGTCCCCCGACAGGACGCCCCGACTCGACCCCGACCACGGAAGCCGAGCGGAAGAGGGAGACGAACGATGACTGAACGACAGCGACTACCTGGTTCCGATGGTGATCGAGCAGACCAACCGCGGGGAGCGGTCGTTCGACATCTATTCGCGGCTGCTGAAGGACCGCATCATCTTCCTGGGCACGCCAGATCGACGACGCGGTGGCGAACCTCATCGTCGCCCAGCTCCTCCACCTCGAGAGCGAGGATCCGGACAAGGACATCAACCTCTACATCAACTCGCCCGGCGGGCAGGTGTACGCGGGGATGGCGATCTACGACACGATGCAGTTCATCCGCCCGGACGTCTCCACCATCTGCGTGGGGATGGCGATGTCGATGGCGGCGATCCTGCTGGCCGGCGGGGCCGAGGGCAAGAGGTACGCGCTGCCGAACGCGAAGATCATGATCCACCAGGGCTCGGCGGGGTTTCAGGGTTCGCCTACCGACATCGAGATCCAGGCGAAGGAGGTGCTGGCGCTCCGGCAGCGGATGGCCGAGATCATCGCCCAGCACACCGGCCAGCCGCTGGAGAAGGTCGAGGAGGACATCGATCGCGACCGGTTCATGACCGCCGAAGAGGCGCAAGCGAATACGGCATCGTCGACGAGCGTCATCACGACGCGGAAGCTAGTCGGAGGATGGTCCAGCGGCCGCGAGGCGCGGCGTCGTAGACAGACGCGCCGCCCATCGGAGCACGGCGGGGGCCAGGTGCGGGCGAGGCGTAGGAGTTCGAGGAGCGGGGGGCGATGGCGAAGATTCGGAGAATCGGACCTGCTGAAGTGCTCCTTCTGCGGCAAGTCGCAGAAGCAGGTGAAGAAGCTGATCGCCGGCCCCGGCGTCTACATCTGCGACGAGTGCATCGACCTCTGCAACGAGATCATCGAGGAGGAGCTCTCCGAGACGCAGGAGTTCAAGCTCGAACGAGCTCCCCAAGCCCCGCGAGATCTACGACTTCCTGAACGACTACGTGATCGGCCAGGAGCAGGCGAAGAAGGTCCTGTCGGTCGCCGTCTACAACCACTACAAGCGGATCCAGGTCGGCGCCGCCGCGGGCGACGAGGTCGAGCTGCAGAAGTCGAACATCATGCTGCTCGGGCCCACCGGGTGCGGCAAGACGCTCCTCGCGCAGACGCTCGCCCGCATGCTGAACGTCCCGTTCGCCATCGCCGACGCCACGGCGCTGACCGAGGCCGGCTACGTCGGCGAGGACGTCGAGAACATCCTGCTGAAGCTGATCCAGGCCGCCGACTACGACGTGAAGAAGGCCGAGACCGGGATCATCTACATCGACGAGGTCGACAAGATCGCCCGCAAGAGCGAGAACCCGTCGATCACCCGTGACGTCTCGCGGCGAGGGCGTGCAGCAGGCGCTGCTGAAGATCCTCGAGGGGACGCACGGCCTCGGTTCCGCCGCAGGGCGGCCGCAAGCACCCGCACCAGGAGTTCATCCAGATCGACACGACGAACATCCTGTTCATCTGCGGCGGCGCGTTCGCCGGCCTCGAGACGGATCATCGAGTCGCGGAGCGGCAAGAAGGGCATCGGGTTCGGCGCCGACGTCCGGTCGCTCCAGGAGAAGGACGTCGGCGAGATCTTCAAGCGACGTCCTGCCCGAGGACCTCCTGAAGTTCGGCCTGATCCCCGAGTTCGTCGGGCGCCTGCCGGTGATCACCTACGTCCACAGCTCGACGAGCGCGGCGCTGATCGACATCCTGACGAAGCCGAAGAACGCCTTGGTCAAGCAGTACAAGAAGTTCTTCGAGTTCGACGGCGTCGAGCTCGAGTTCGACGAGGACGCGCTGCGTGCGATCGCCGACCAGTGCCAGCTCCGGGGGACCGGCGCTCGTGGGCTGCGCGCCGATCCTCGAGGAAGTGCTGCTCGGCGTGATGTACGAGCTGCCGTCGCGCAAGGACGTCACGAAGTGCCAGATCGACGAGCAGGTCGTGCTGTCCGGCGTGAACCCGACGCTGGTCCCGCGCACCGGCGAGAAGCAGACGAAGCAGCCGAAGGAACGTTCCGCCTAGCTCCCTCCGCACGTCCCGCTCAGCGCTGGCCCATCCCGTCCAACCCGGGGTACGCTGCGACGCCATGGATGACGACCTCCAGGGGTTCGCCCGCACCTACCGCGCCTTCATGGAGCGGATGAGCCAGCTCGCCCACTCGGACGAGCGGTCGCCGATCCGGGACCGCCTCGACGACCACCTCGGTATCGACACGAGCGACGCGCCGATCGTGGCGGCGTCGTTCGACGCGTGGGATCACGCGAACGTCCAGGTCGCCATCACGGCGTGGCTCGCGGAGCCGTGGCGTTCGCACGAGATGCTGGGGCTGATGGGCCACCAGCGTCACTACGGGAGCCTCTCGGACCTGATGGAGATGAGCCGCCACTCCGTGATCCGCGCCGGGTCGGTCGACTACGTCGACCTGCCGATCGGCCCCGACGAGACGCTCGCGTGCGTGAACTTCGGCATCTTCCTCATCATCGACGGCGACGACCGGCTCGCGGTGACGATGCGCGGGGCGGACGAGCACCGGGGCCAGGGAGGCGTGGTGCTGGAGGTGATGGGGCGCTCCCAGGAGAGCGCGCGCGTCTTCCTCGCGGACGTCCGCCGGCTCATGGTCGAGCTGAACGTGTTCCGCGGACAGGTGATCTCGTTCGGCGGATCGCACATGGGGCACATGGGCGCCGGGCCGGTCGTGTTCAACCGACGGCCCGAGCTGGATCGTGGCCGCGTCGTGATGGGTCCCGGCGTCCTGGAGTCGATCGAACGCGAAGTGTTCGGCATCGCGAAGCATCAGGACCGGCTCCGCGCTGCCGGCCAGCACGTCAAACGCGGCTTGCTCCTGCACGGTCCGCCTGGGACCGGCAAGACGCTCACGGTGAAGTACCTCGTCAGCGAGCTGCGCGAGCACACGGTGCTGCTGCTCACCGGCGAAGGCCTCGGGATGGTCCGGCCGGCGTGCTCGCTGGCGCGCATGCTGCAGCCGTCGGTCGTCGTGCTGGAGGACGTGGACCTCGTGGCGGAGCACCGAGGCTACTCACCGTTCGGCAGCTCGCCGGTGCTGTTCGACCTCCTGAACGAGATGGACGGGATGGCGGAGGACGCCGACGTCGCGTTCCTGCTGACGACGAACCGCGCCGACCTGCTCGAGCCGGCGCTCGCGGCGCGGCCGGGTCGCGTCGATCTTGCCGTCGAGATCCCGCTGCCCGATGCCGATGCCCGACGCCGGCTGATCCAGCTCTACGGCGAGGGCCTGGACCTGCAGTTGCGCGAGCCAGAGCGGGTCGTCGAGCGAACCGACGGCGTGACCGCCTCCTTCGTCAAGGAGCTGATGCGCAAGGCCGCGCTGCTCGCGGCCGAGGCCTCGTGGCCCGACGCGGCCGACGACGCGGTACCCATCGTCACGGACGAACACGTCAGCGCGGCGCTCGACGAACTGCTTGCCGAGGGAAACGCGCTCACGCGGGCGTTGCTCGGCGGATCGCCGCCGCCGGAGGCGGCCGGGGACGTCGGCCCGCGGCCGGGTACCGAGTGGATGATGGGTTCCGGAGCCCACTTCGCCAGCTCGCATATGGTGGCTTTCGTCGAGGACGAGTGAGCGCACGCGAGGTCTGGGCGAGCGGCGACCCCTATGAGTCGTACGTGGGCCGTTGGAGCCGACGCGTCGCGGCGGAGTTCGTCCCGTGGCTCGAGGTTCCGGGCGGTGCCTCGTGGCTCGACGTCGGCTGCGGCACCGGCGCGCTCTCGCAGGCGATCCTGGACGGAGCGCACCCCTCGCACGTCGACGGCGCGGATCCATCGCCCGGATTCGTCGCGTACGCGAGCGCGCGATCCCGCGACCCGCGGGCGCGGTTCTGCGTCGGCGACGCGATAGCGCTGCCGTTCGCCGACGGCTCGTTCGACGCCGCGGCCTCGGCGCTGGTGCTGAACTTCGTCTCCGAACCGGATCGAGCGGTCGCCGAGATGGCGCGCGTGACCCGACCCGAGGGCGTGGTCGCCGCGTACGTGTGGGACTACGCGGCGGGGATGCAGCCGATCCGCCGGTTCTGGGATGCTGCCGTCGCGCTGGATCCAGGTGCCGAGCCGCTCGACGAAGGGGTTCGCTTCCCGTCGAACGCGCCCGGCCCGCTCCGATCGCTCTTCCTCGCCACCGGTCTGTCCGACGTCGAGGCGGGGGCGATCGAGGTGACCACCCACTTCGAGGACTTCGACGACTACTGGACCCCGTTCCTGGCTGGCCAGGGCCCGGCCCCGACCTACCTCACGTCCATCGCGCCCGAAGCGCGCGACGCCGTGCGGGAACGCATCCGCTCGTCGCTGCCGACGGCGGCCGACGGCTCGATCCACCTGACGGCCAGGGCCTGGACGGTTCGCGGGGTCCGCTGAAACGCCCACGTGCATCCGCACCGCGGCCGTCCCCTCGACGATGGGATCGTGTGGCGTTCTCTAGACTCCTGTGCCTGATGGCCGACGACCTGCAGACCGCCGCGGCACGCCCGCCCCCGGACGACATGCCGAGCGCGTACGACGCACTGGCGACCGAGCCGCGCTTGTACGCGAGGTGGGTCGAGCGGGGCTACTTCGGCGCCACGCCGAACCCCGACCGGCAGCCCTACTGCATCGTCCTCCCCCCGCCGAACGTCACGGGGGCGTTGCACGTCGGGCACGCGATGAACCACACGCTGCAGGATGTGATCATCCGGCGCGCCCGGATGCAGGGGCTCGAGGCGCTGTGGCTCCCCGGCACCGACCACGCCGGCATCGCGACCCAGGTCGTGGTCGAGCGCGAGCTCGCCAAGGAGGGGATCGACCGGCGCGAGATGGGCCGCGAGGCCTTCGTCGAACGCGTCTGGGAGTGGAAGGCGACGTACGGCGACCGGATCGTCGAACAGATGCAGGCGCTCGGCAACTCGTGCGACTGGTCGCGCCTGCGGTTCACGATGGACGACGGGCTCGCCAACGCCGTCCGGGTCGCGTTCGTCCGCCTGTACGAGGGCGGTCTGATCTACCGGGGCGAACGGCTCGTGAACTGGTGCCCGAAGGACACCACGTCGCTGTCGGACTCGGAGGTCGAACACGAGGACGTCGCCGGCGAGCTGGTCACGTTCGCCTACCCGCTCTCGGACCGCAGCGGCGAGATCGACGTGGCCACGACCCGGGTCGAGACGATGCTCGGCGACACGGGCATCGCGGTGCACCCGGACGACGAACGCTACCGATCCCTGGTGGGGAAGACCGTGCGGCACCCGTTCACGGGCGAGGACCTGCCGATCGTGGCAGACGAGGCGGTGGACCGAACGTTCGGCACGGGCGCGGTGAAGGTCACGCCGGCGCACGACCCGACCGACTTCGAGATCGGGCGACGTCACGGGATGCCGCTGGTGAACATCCTCGACCGCGAGGCGCACGTCGTCGCGCCCGCGCCGGAGGAGTTCCGCGGTCTGGATCGCTACGCGGCCCGCGGACGCGTGTCCGAGGCGCTGGAGGCGCGCGGCCTGATCCGCGGCGTGGAGCGCCCGTACCAGCACCCGGTCGGGCACTGCTACCGGTGCCACACGGAGATCGAACCCTGGCTCGCCGGCCTGCAGTGGTTCGTCCGGGTCGGCCCATTGAAGGTCGCGGCGACGGAGGCCGCGCTCGACGGGCGGATCACGTTCTGGCCTGCCCGATGGGCCCGTGCCTACACCCAGTGGCTGGACGGGCTCCGGGACTGGAACATCTCCCGGCAGCTGTGGTGGGGCCACCGGATCCCCGTGTGGTACTGCGCGGACGGCCACGAGACGTGCGCGGTCGGCGATCCGGCGGCGTGCAGCACATGTGGTTCGACGGTCCTCGAGCAGGACCCCGACGTCCTCGACACGTGGTTCTCCTCGCAGCTCTGGCCGTTCTCGACGCTCGGCTGGCCCGAGCGGACCGCCGACCTCGCGTACTTCTACCCGACCACCACGCTCGTGACGGGCTACGAGATCCTCTACCTCTGGGTCGCGCGGATGGTCATGAGCGGGATGTACCTGGCCGGCGAGATCCCCTTCGCGAACGTCGTGATCAACGGCCTCGTGCGCGACCCGCAGGGCAGGAAGATGTCGAAGTCGCTGGGCAACGCGATCGACCCGGTCGACGTGATCGAGCGCGTGGGCGCGGACGCGCTGCGGTTCGGCGTCGTCTGGCAGGCGACCGAGGCGCAGAACATCCCGTTCGGCGAGGAGCACATCGACGCGGGGCGGCGCTTCGCGAACAAGATCTGGAACGCGTCCCGGCTGGTGTTGCGCGCCCGCGACGGCCGGACCGGCCCGCCCGAGCTGCCGCGTGCGGACGCGCTGACGATCCCCGAACGCTGGCTCCTGTCGCGCCACGAGGCGATGCTCGAGGACGTGGACGCGGCGCTCGACGCGTTCCGCTTCGCCGAGGCCGCGCAGGCGATCCACCGCTTCTTCTGGTCCGAGCTGTGCGACTGGGCGCTCGAGGTGGAGAAGGAACGCCTGTACGAGGGCACGGCCGAGGAGCGGGCGACCGCCGCCGAGGTGCTGGCGTGGGTGCTCGAGCGAACCCTCCGTGCGCTGCACCCCATCATGCCGTTCGTGACCGAGGAGGCCTGGCTGCGGTTCGGCGCCGGCGCGTCGGTGGTGATCGCGCCGTGGCCCGAGCAGCGCCCCGAGCTTCGGGACGCGGAGGCTGAGGCCCGGTTCGACGCCGCCCGATCGCTCGTGACGGCGGTCCGGCGGTTCCGCAAGGCGCATGGGCTGCGCGATTCGACCCCGCTCCGCGCGACCGCGGTCCCCGAGCCGGGGCGTCGCGCCGACGTCGAGGCGATGCGCGCGGAGATCGAGCGACTGGCGAACATCTCGACGCTCGAGACGGCCGTGGACGCCGCGTCCGCGGCCGGCTCGGCGCGCGTCGCCGCCGACGGTGTCGAGGTGCTGATCGCCCTCGAGGGCGTGCTCGACGTCGGGGCCGAGCGGGACCGCCTGTCGGAACGCCTCACGGAGGTGGACGCCGATACGGCGAAGCGGTCCGCGAAGCTCTCGAACGACGGGTTCGTCTCGAACGCCCCGCCCGAGGTCGTCGCGAAGGAGCGTGAACGTCTCGCCGCGCTCGAGGAGGAGTCCGCCGCGCTCCGCGAGCAGCTCGAGCAGCTCGAGCAGCTCGGCTGAGCCGACGGTCATCCGGATGGACTATCGCGACGCGCTCCGCGATCTGGACGGACGGCGGCCCGAATCGATGCCGCGCCCTTCGCTGGAGCGCATGCAGAAGATCGTCAACCTGCTTGACCATCCGGAGCTGACGTACCCGTCGATCCATATCACCGGCACCAATGGCAAGACGACGACGGCCCGGCTCCTCACGTCGATCACCTGCGGGCACGGCTTCACCACCGGGACCTTCGTCTCGCCGCATCTCTCCTCGGTGCTGGAGCGCCTCTCGCTGTGCGGCCGGCCGATCTCCGAGGCGGAGTTCGCCGAGGCGTACACGCACGTCGCGCCCTACCTCGAGCACGTCGACTTCGGCAGCGACCGGGTCACGTACTTCGAGACGCTCACCGCGCTGGCGTACCTGTGGTTCGCCGACAAGCCCGTGGGCCTGGGGGTGTTCGAGGTCGGGATGGGGGGGACCTGGGACGCGACGAACCTGATCCGCGGGGACGTCGCGATCCTGTGTCCGATCGGGCTCGACCACGTCCAGCAGCTCGGCGCGACCGTCACCGAGGTCGCCACGGAGAAGGCGGGCATCATCAAACCCGGCAACGCCGCCGTCGTCCGCGAGCAGCTGCCGGAGGCGATGGCGGTGATCGGCGCGAGGGTCGAGGCGATGGGTGCCAGGCTGCTCGTCGAGCACGACGACTTCGGGGTGACGGAGCGAACGCCCGCCGTCGGCGGTCAGTCCTTCGCGGTACGAACCCGGTTCCGCGAGTACGAGGGACTGTTCGTCCCGCTGTTCGGCGAGAACACGGCCCGCAACGCGTCCGCGGCGATCGCTGCGTTCGAATCGTTGCTCGATCGCGCGCTCGACGAGGACGCGGTGCGGGCGGCGCTGGCCGCGTCGACGTCCCCCGGCCGTGTGGAGGTGGTCGCCCGCCACCCGCTGATCGTGCTCGACGGCGCGCACAACCCCGACGCCGCGCGGGCGCTCGTGGACACGCTGCGGGAATCGTTCCACTGGACGCGGCTCCTGCTGGTGATGGCGTGCTTCGCCGACAAGGACGTCGAAGAGCTGGGCCACATCCTCGGCCCGATCTCCGACGCCGCGTACGTGACCGCCACCGCCAGCTCGAGGGCGGCCCCCCGGCAACGCGTGGCGGCGGCGCTCCGGGACGGCGGCGTCGACGATGTGACGGCACTCGAGACCGTCGCCGAGGCCCTGCAGGCGGCTCGAACCGACGCCGGCGACGACGATCTGATCGTCGTGACCGGCTCTTTCTATACTGTGGCCGACGCGCGCCCGCTGCTCGCGGGCGCGTGACGCATCCCGAAACCCGGAGACACGCCCTCGCGCGGAGGAAGGTTTCGACCATGCCCACACAGTCGACCCTGGTGATCGTGAAACCCGACGCGGTTCGCCGCGGCCTGATCGGCGAGATCGTCGGCCGGATCGAACGCAAGGGCCTGCGGCTCGACGAGCTGAAGATGATGCGCGTGTCGAAGGCTCTGGCCCGGAAGCACTACGCGGAACACGCCGCGAAGCCGTTCTTCGGCGAGCTGGTCGACTTCATCACCGGCGGCCCGGTCGTCGTCGCGAAGGTGAGTGGTCGCGACGCCGTGACGGTGGTTCGGACCCTGATGGGCGCGACGGACCCGGCCGCGTCGGCGCCCGGCACGATCCGCGGCGACCTCGGCATCGAGATCACGGAGAACCTGGTCCACGGCAGCGACTCGCCGGCGTCGGCGAAACGCGAGCTCGCGCTGTTCTTCGGCAGTTGAACGTCCGGGGGGTCGCCTGGATCGGGCTGGTCGGCGACCGGCCCGAGACCCGGGCCTTCTACCGCGACGCGCTGGGGCTGCGGCCCATCGACGAGGAGACGGCGTACGCGACCTTCGCGATCGATGCCCGCGCCCGGTTGGAGGTGCTCGCGAGCGGGTCGCGGACGGCGGGACGGTTCCGCGCCGGAGCCTCGATGTTCGGCCTGTTGGTCGATGACGTCGAGTCCGCGATCGCCGAGCTCCGCGAGCGGGGGCACGCGGTCGACGGCGGGATCCACGAGTGGCACGACGACACGGAGGTCCATCGGTGGACGTACCTCGAGGATCCCGAGGGCCACATCCTGCAGCTGGTCGAGGTCCGCCCGGTCGCGTGAGCCGTGACCGGCGGCTCGGAATCGGAGTCGGATGGCCTCAGGTGACCGATGCGGGATCGGTGTTCGCGCCGCAGACGACCACGACGAGGTGCTCACCGGCGGCCGGGACGTAGGCACCGGCGGTGAGCGCGGCGAGCGCGGCCGCGCCGCCCGGCTCGGCGGCCAGGCGAACCTCGCTCCAGATGCGACGGATGGCATCGACGATCGCGTCGTCCGAAACCACCGCGACGCGTTCGACGAACCGACGCGCGACGTCGAACGCGATCGTGCCCGCGCGCCTCGCCCCGAGCGCCTCAGCGGCCACGCCGCCGACCTCGACGTCCACCGGCTCGCCGGCCTCGAGCGCCGCCGAGAGCGATCGGCACCGTTCGGACTCGACGCCGACGACGCGGACTCGCCCGGCGAACCACGACGCGATCCCGCCGATCAGCCCGCCGCCGCCGACCGCGACCATCACGGTCGATGCGTCCGGGACCTGCTCGGACAGCTCGGGCCCGATCGTGCCGGCCCCGGCGACGATCTCCGGCTGGTCGTACGCGTGCATGAACAGCGCCCCGGTCTCGGCGACGCGGGCCTCGCTCGCCGCCAGCGCCTCCGGGTAGTAGCCCGGCACGACGCGGACGTCCGCGCCGAGGCTCCGGAGTCGCTCCAGCTTCATTGCCGAGGACGTGTCCGGCAGGAAGACCTCCGCGCGATGCCCCAGCTCGCGGGCCGCGTACGCGACGGCGATGCCGAAGTTCCCTCCCGACGCGGCGACGACCCCGACCTGCGGGACGGCGTTCGCCAGCATCCGGTTGAACGCGCCGCGGGCCTTGAACGACCCGGTGCGCTGGAGCAGCTCGAGCTTCAGCGTGATCCGCGCATCCAGGCCGAACGCGCCTGGCTCCAGCGCGATCACGGGTGTGCGCCGCACGTGCCCCTCGATCCTGACCGCGGCCGCGTCGATGTCTGCGGCCGAGATCAGCATCGCTCTCGTCCCCGCCGAGGGCCGGCGGCCTACGGCTCGAACCGCCGCATCGCGACGACGGCGTTCTGGCCGCCGAAGCCGAACGAATTGGACATCGCCAAACGGACGTCCGCGCGCCTCGCCTCGTTCGGCACGTAGTCGAGGTCGCAGTCGGGGTCCTGGGTCCGGTAGTTGATCGTCGGGGGGATCACGCCCTCGGTGATGGCCAGCGCGATCACGCCGGCCTCGACCGCGCCGGCCGCGCCCAGCAGGTGACCCGTCATGGACTTCGTCGAGGACACGGCGACCCGGTACGCGTGGTCGCCCAGCGCCTTCTTGATCGCTTGGGTCTCGGCCGCGTCGTTCAGCTGCGTGGAGGTCCCGTGCGCGTTGATGTAGTCGACGGCGTCGGGCGGCTCGCCGGCCGACGACAGCGCCCCCTCGATCGCCTGGACGGCGCCGAGGCCCTCGGGCTGCGGTGCGGTGATGTGGTACGCGTCGGCGGAGGCGCCGTACCCGCAGACCTCGGCGTAGATCCGGGCGCCGCGCGTCTGCGCGCGTTCGGCCTCCTCGAGGACCACGGACCCCGCGCCCTCGGACAGGACGAACCCGTCGCGATCGTCGTCGAACGGCCGGCTCGCGTGCTCGAAGTCGGGGTTCCGCGTGAGCGCCTGCATCTGCGCGAAGGCCGACACCGTGACGGGCAGGACCGACGCCTCGGTCCCGCCGGCGATGCACGTGTCGGCGAGGCCGTCGCGCACGTACCGGAACGCCTCGCCCACCGCGTGGGCGCCGGCGGCGCACGCGGTCGTGATGCACGTGTTCGGCCCGGTGAAGCCGAGCTCCATCGCGACGAGGCCCGCCGAAGCGTTCGGCATCAGCTGGGGGACCATGAACGGGCTCACCCGACCTGGGCCCTTCTCCAGGAACACGAGGTGCTGCGCCAGCAGGCTCTCGAGCCCGCCGACGCCCGTCGAGAACACGATCCCGGTGCGGGCGGGATCGACCTCGGGCTCGCCGGCGTCGGCCCACGCGAGCTTCGCCGCCGCGATCGCCAGGTGCGAGACGCGATCGAACTTGCGGGCCTCGCGGTGTGAGATCCAGTCCGTGACCTCGAAGTCCAGGACCTCGCCGGCGATCTTCACGGGCAGGTCGTCATGCGGCTCCCACCGGCGGATCGGCCCGACGCCGCCGCGCCCGTCGCACAGCGCGTCCCAGAACGGGCGCACGCCGGTCCCGACCGGCGTGACCGGTCCGATCCCGGTGACCACGACGCGGCGCATCGTTGCGTTCGTCTCCGTGCGAGCGCGCGATCGTGCGCCGCTAGGCGCTGACCCCGAGCTTGCCGGCGATCAGGTCGACGGCCTCACCGATGGTCTTGACGTCCTCCATCTCGTCCTCGTCGATCGAGGTCTCGAACGCCTCCTCGAGCTCCAGGATCACCTCGACCAGCTCGAGCGAATCCGCGTCGAGGTCCTCGGTGAACCTGGTCGCGGCCGTCATCTGCGAGGGGTCCCGGTCGAACCGCTCGCCGAGGATCGAGCACACCTTGGTCTGGATCTCAGCCTTGTCCATCGTTCCTCCCGCTCGTGCTGAACGCCCTGCCACGGTCCTCGGTCCACGCGAGGGCCCGCGCGCTCGGCACAGGCTACAGGCTCAGGCGCCCGACATCCCTCCCGCGCGGGCGGCGCCGGTCGGTCATGCCGTCAGCCCTCCGTCGACGGCGATCACGGCGCCGGTGACGAAGGACGCGGCGGGCGAGGCGAGGAACGCCACGACCGATGCGATCTCCGCTGCGGTGCCGTAGCGTCCTGCCGGGGTCAACGAGACGTACGCCTCCCGCACGTCCTCCGGCAGTCCTTCAGTGAGCCGGGTCTCGACGAACCCCGGACAGATCGCGTTCACCGTGATGCCGCGATTGCCGTACTCACGGGCGAGCGACCGGGTCATCCCGATCAGCCCGGCCTTCGACGCGGAGTAGGCGCTCTGGCCGGCGTTGCCGCGCAGCGCCGCCGCCGACGCGACGTTGACGATCCGGCCCCACCGGGCCTTCATCATGCCGCGGAGCGCGCGCTTCGAGCAGAGGAACGAACCCTTGAGGTTCGTGTCGATCGTCGCGTCCCATGCCTCGAGCGAGTACGCGATCGCCAGGCCGTCCTTCGTGTACCCGGCGTTGTTCACGAGGATCCCGACCGGCCCGAGTTCGGCCTCGACCTCCTTGAAGGCCTGGTCGACCGAGGCATCGTCGGCGACGTCCATCGCGAGGGCGATCGCGCGGCCGCCGGCCTCGGTGATCGTCGCGACGGCCTCGCCTGCGCCGTCGGGGTCCGAGCGGTACGTGAGGGCGACCGGGTGGCCGGCCGACCCGAGCAGCTCGGCCGACGCGCGGCCGATCCCACGGGAAGCCCCGGTGACGATCGCCGCCCGGGCCGAGCCGTCGTCGGTCACTCGGACCCTCCGCTGCCGGCGGGCGCCGGACCGGCCGACCAGCGGAACAGGTTCGCGCCCCACGCGAGGCCGGCCCCGAACGCGGTCGTCAGCACCAGGTCGCCGGGGCGCAGGCGCCCGGCCCGCCACGCGCGGTCCATCGCGACGGGGATCGACGCCGCCGAGGTGTTCCCGACCCACTCCATGTCGACGAACACCCGGGACGTATCCACATGCAGTCGCTCGCCGACCGCCGCGATGATCCGGGCGTTCGCCTGGTGGGGGATCACCACGTCGACGTCCTCGGTCGAAAGGCCGTTCTTCTCCAGGAGCGCCCGGCATGCGTTCGTCATGCCGACCACCGCCTTCTTGAACACGGCCTGCCCGTTCTGCATCGCGATCGTGTGTCGGTTCGCGGCGACGGTCTCCGGCGTGGTCGGCTCCTCGGTGCCTCCGGCCGGGATCGTGAGCAACTCGTAGGCCGCTCCGTCGAGGTGCATCGAGGAATCGATCACGCCCGGCCCGTCCGACGGCTCCAGCACGACGGCCCCGGCGCCGTCGCCGAAGAGCACGCACGTCGTCCGGTCGTGCAGGTTCAGCACCCGCGACAGGACCTCCGCGCCGATCAGCAGCACCCGGTCGGCGGCGCCGCTCTCGATGAACGCCGAACCGGTGGACATGCCGTAGATGAACCCGGCGCAGGCGGCGTTCATGTCGAACGCGGGGCAGGCGATCCCGAGGTTCCGCTGGACGGCCGCGGCGGTGGCCGGGAGCGGCCGGTCCGGGGTGCAGGTCGCCACGATGATCAGGTCGATCGCGTCCGCCGAGACGCCCGCGCCCTCCAGGGCACGGCGTGCCGCGGTGGTCGCGAGCGAGGCGGTCGTCTCGCCCTCCCCGGCGAAGCGGCGTTCCTTGATGCCCGTGCGCTCCTGGATCCACGCGTCCGACGTATCGACGAGGTCCTCGAAGAAGGCGTTCGGCACGATCCGCGAGGGCAGCGCCGAACCGGCCCCGGAGATCGTCGCGTACCGCCTCGGCGCCTCGCGGGATGATCGCGTCATCGTCCGTCTTCCGGATCGGCCGGCGGCGCCGGGGCCGACTCGTCGAGCCACACGAGCGGCTGACCGGGGGCGACGGGCTCGCCGTCTCGCACGAGCACGCCAGCGACCCGTGCCTCGCTCGGCGCGCGGACCTCGTGGACCACCTGGCCGTTCTGGACGAGGGCGATCGCCTGGCCCGGCGAGACCCACTCCTCGCCGTCGTGGAACCGCGAGGGCGGCAGCAGCCGGAGGCGCCCGCCCGCCGGCGAGACGACCATCCGGACGGGCAGGCCCAGGGACTCGCCGACGCTGGACTCGTGGACGACTTGGGGCCGAAGGTTCTTCGCGGCGTTCGCCATCTGGTTCCCCTCTCGCGGGGGGAATCCTACTCCGCTCGCGACGAGATCCCGAGGGCGGTCTCGCGGACCACGTCCGGAGAGCCGGTGGCGACGACGGTGGCGCCGGGCACGGCCCGGCGAGCGAGCTTCGAGAGCACGTCACCCGGGCCCGTTTCGATGAACACGGTCGCGCCGAGGCCATCCATCGCCTTGAGCGTCGCGTCCCAGCGCACGGGCGATACGAGGTGCCGCGACAGCAGGTCCCGCAGCTCGAGCGGTTGCTGCGTCGGTCGGGCGCTCACGTTCGGGACGATCGTGAATGCGGGCTGGCGGAAGTCGACCTTCGAGATCGCCTCCCGCACCGTCGCCAGCGCCGGCTCCATCAGCGGCGAATGGAAGGCGCCCGCCACGTTCAGCCGGATCGCCTTCGCGCCGCGCGTTCGGGCGAGCGCCTCGGCCTTCTCGATCGCAGGGACCGAGCCGGAGAGCACCGTCTGCTTGGGGCTGTTCTCGTTCGCGACCGCCAGGATGTCGCCCCGGCCGGCGATCGCGCACACCTCGTGTGCTTCCTCGGGCGACAGGCCGATCAGCGCCGTCATCGCCCCTGGGTTCTCCCTCGACGCGACGCCCATCGCCTCGGCGCGGGCGGCCAGCGCCGCGAGTCCCGGTTCCAGGTCGACCGCCTGGGCCGCCACCAGAGCCGCGTACTCCCCGAGCGAATGCCCGGCCCCGACGTCGACGGAGACGCCCTCCGCCCGCAGGACGGCGTAGGCGGCCAGGTCGCAGGCGAAGATCGCGGGCTGCACGACCTCGGTGCGCGTGAGCGCCTCGGGGTCACGGCTGCGCTCGGCGACGTCCCAGCCCAGCACGTGGGACGCCTGGTCGAGGACCCCCCGGCCGGCCGGATGGTCCATCCACGGGTCGGCCATGCCCGCGTACTGCGAGCCCTGGCCCGGGAACAGGACGGCAACCTTCATGGTGTCGTTACAGGCTACCCCTCCGGCGGGACCCGTCCGAGAGCCCCTCCTAGAGGTCAACGATACCTTCAGACATTTCTCCTGTGAAACCCGTCCGAGAGAGCCAAAAATGCACGTCGGAGGCTGGTTCCCAGGTTGCCATCGGTTAGGCTCCTCCTGTAGAAAGGGAGCAGATGCGCAGGGTTGGCTCTCGACCGCTTCCTCCAAGACGGCCCCCAAGGATCCCGGCCTGACCGGATTCCTGGGCCGTGACATGGCCGTCGACCTCGGGACGGCGAACACCCTCGTCTACGTCCGGGGCCGCGGGATCGTCCTGAACGAGCCATCCGTCGTGGCCATGAACACGTCGAACGGCGCGATCCTGGCGGTCGGCTCCGAGGCGAAGCGGATGATCGGGCGCACGCCGTCCCACATCCGGGCCATCCGGCCCCTGAAGGACGGCGTGATCGCCGACTTCGACATCACCGAGAAGATGCTCCGGTACTTCATCCAGAAGGTGCACTCGCGCCGGTTCCTGGCCAAGCCCCGGGTGGTCGTCTGCGTGCCGTCGGGCATCACCGGCGTCGAGCAGCGGGCGGTCGAGGAGGCGACGATCTCCGCCGGCGCGCGGGCCGCGTACATCATCGAGGAGCCGATGGCCGCCGCGATCGGCGCCGGCCTGCCGATCCACGAGCCCAGCGGCAACATGGTCGTCGACATCGGCGGCGGCACCACCGAGGTCGCCGTGATCTCGCTGGGCGGCATCGTCACGGCGACGTCGAGTCGCGTCGGCGGCGACGAGCTGGACGAGGCGATCATCGCGCTACGTCAAGAAGGAGTATTCGGTGGCCTGCTGGGCGAGCGCACGGCCGAGGCGATCAAGCTGCCACTCGGCTCGGCCTTCCCCATGCCCGAGGACCTGATCGCCGAGATCAAGGGCCGAGACCTGGTGAGCGGGCTGCCGAAGACGATCCACGTGACCTCCGAGGAGATCCGGCGGGCGATCGAGGAGCCGGTCAACGCGATCGTCGACGCGGTGCGCAACACGCTCGACCGGTGCCCGCCGGAGCTGGCCGCCGACATCATGGACAAGGGCATGGTGCTGACCGGCGGCGGCGCGCTGCTGCAGGGGCTGGACGAGCGCCTGAAGCACGAGACCGGGATGCCGATCCACGTCGCCGAGAGCCCGCTGTCCTGCGTGGCGATCGGCTCGGGCAAGTGCCTGGAGGAGTTCGAGGTCCTGAAGCGGGTGCTGATCTCCTCGGCCGCCGCTAGGCCGTCCCGATGGCGCTTACCCGGCGCGCCGGCCGGAACACGCGGCTCCTGGTCGTCAGCCTGGTGATGGTGAGCCTGCTGACGATCACGCTCGACTACCGGCGGCGGGCCGACCGGGCCCTTCGAGGCGGCGGGCCGCGCGACCTCCTCGGTCGTCTGCGCCGATGCAGGCCGCGGTCGTCGCGGGTCGTTCCGGCCGGTCGGCGCCTTCTTCCAGGGCTCGGCAACATCGGGTCGCTGCGCTCGGAGAACCGCCAGCTAAGCGGGAGGTCGAGCGCCTGAAGCCGAGAGCGGGAGCCAGCGACACATCGCAACGGCGAGTTCCGGACCTGCAGAAGCCTGCTGAACTCGAAGGTCGCCTCAACCTGGCCGAGACCGTCGGGGCCAACGTCGTGGCGTAGAGCATCGGCAACTTCGAATGGACCATCACGATCGACGAGGGCTCCCGCGACGGGGTCGCTGGTCGATCCCGTGTGTCGCGGCCGACGGGTTGGTCGGGCACGTGACAGGTCTTCGCCGGGACGCGCAGCGTGCAGCTCATCATCGACCCTCGATCGGCGGTGGCGGGGCCGGCTCGCCACGACCGGCGAGACGGGGCTTGCTGGTCGGGCAGCGCAACCAGGACCTCCGGATGGAGCTGGTCGCGCCGCGAGGCGGCGGTCGCTCCCGGCGAGCAGGTCGTGACCTCCGGGTACCAGGGCGGGCCTCTACCCGCCGGGGCTCCCCATCGGGGTGGTGTCCCACGTGTTCACCGACGCCTGGCAGCCTGACGAAGATGATCCAGGTTCGACCCGACGGTGGACTTCTCCTCGCTCGAGTTCGTCCTGATCGTGATCGGCACGGGGCCCGCCCCGCCGGGCGGGTTCCCGAGCGCGACCCCGTCGGCGACGGGCACCCCCACCGAGGCGTCCTCGCCCAGGGGTCGCCGAGCGGATGACTCGCGTCGCAACCGTTCCGCCACGCCGCTCCCGTAGACTCGCCGGGTGCGACGCGTCGTCCTCTGGACCGCGGTCGTCGTCACCGCGCTCGTCCTGCAATCGACGGTGTTCGCACAGGTTCAAGCTGGGCGGGGCGAAACCCGACCTCGTCTGCCTGGTGACCGTCGTCGCTGGCCTACCTCGAGGGCCCGTCCTCCGGAGCCCTGGCCGGTTTCGCCGGCGGGATGGCCGAGGACTTCCTGCTGAACCAGCCGAAGGGCATCACCGCGCTGACCCTGACGCTGGTCGGCTACGCCGTGGGCACGATCCGGCAGTACGTCGTCACGCCGAGCCCGTTGATGCCCGTCGCGATCGTCGGCGGGCGCGACGGCCGCCGGGATCCTGTTCACCAGCTCGTGAGCTTCCTCCTCGGGCAGCGGCGTGGGGCTTCGGCTACGTGATGCGGGTGGCGCTCTTGACCGGCATCTACAACGCGGTGCTGACGCCGCTGATCTTCCCGCTCGTGCGGCGCCTGATGGAGGGGTCGAAGTCGCGCAAGGTGTTCCGCATATGACGCGCGCCGGCGCGCTCGACGGGGCAGGGGGGCGCCCGTGACCCAGCCGCGCACCCGGATCCGCCTCAAGGTCCTCGCCGCGCTGGTGGCGTGCATGTTCGCGGCCCTCACGACCCGGCTGTGGTTCCTCCAGGTCCTGGCGTCGCCGCAGTTCTCCAAAGAGGCGGCAAGAACCAGTTCGAATTCGTTCCGGTCGACCCGATCCGCGGGGACATCCTCGACCGCAACGGCGACGTGCTCGCGTCGAACACGTCGACCCTTGCCGTGTTCGTCGACCGTCAGGAGATGGCGAAGGATCAGGTGCCGAGATCGCCATCCTCGCCGAAGTGCTGGGGATGCCGATGGAGGACATGGTGCACAACGCTCGACAGCCTCCGGTACCTGCCGTACGAGCCGGTTCCGATCGCGGTGGACGTTGCGAAGGAGACCGCCTACTACATCGGCGAGCACCAGGCCGAGTTCCCGGGCGTGACGTTACCACCCGATCCCCGTCCGCGAGTACCCGCGCGGCAGCCTCGCCTCCCACGTGGTCGGATACGACGGGCCAGATCACGCCGGCCGAGCTCGACCTGCCGGCATTCGACGAGCTACCAGCTGGGGACGTGGTCGGGCAGGGCGGGCGTGGAGGCCCCTACGAGCGTAGCTGCGCGGGACGCCCGGCCGGCAGGAGATCCAGGTGAACGCCCAGGGTGAGGTGTTGAACCCCGACTTCGCGCGGATCGCGCCGAAGCCCGGCGACAACGTGGTGCTCTCGATCGACGCGAGCATGCAGCGCCTCGCCGAACGGAGCCTGGCGCTCGGGATCGGCGCGGCGCGGACCGCGGTCGACACCACGACGGGCCTGCACTACAAGGCCCCGGCGGGCGCCGCCGTCGTCATGGATCCGAAGACCGGCCAGGTGCTCGCGCTGGCGTCGAACCCGACCTTCGACCCCACGATCTACATCCACGGGCCGACGAAGAAGGAGGCGGCGGCGCTGACCGATGCCCGCGGCGAACCAGCCCCTGCTGGACCGCGCCATCGGGGGGCTGTACCCGCCGGGATCGACGTTCAAGCCGTTCATCGCCGCCGCCGCGCTCCACGACCACTACGCCGGCCTCAACCGCGCGTACAACTGCCCGGCGCAGTACCTGCCGCCCGGCGATGTGACCGATCCACCGTTCCACAACTGGAACCGGGTGGACTCGGGGTTCCTGTCGCTCGCGCAGGCGCTCGTGGTCTCCTGCGACACGGTGTTCTACCCGTTCGGGTGGGACTACTGGGTGCACTACATCCGGAGCAACCCGCACGACCTGATGATGCAGCGCGACCTCCTGCAGATGGGGTTCGGACGCAGGACCGGCCTCGACTTGGGCGGGGAGTCGGCGGGGGTGATCCCGACGCCCGCGTACAAGGAGCGGGTGAACGCTCAGCTCAAGAAGCTCTACGGGAAGGGCTACAAGGCCTACCCGTGGTTCCCGGGCGACTACATCAACATGTCGATCGGCCAGGGCTACACGCTCGTGACGCCGATGCAGATGGCCGTGGCGTATTCGGCGATCGCGAACGGCGGGAAGGTCCTCGTGCCGCATGTCGCCTGGAAGATCCAGACGCCCGACGGGAAGCTCGTGAAGCAGATCAAGCCGACCGTCGTCAGCAGGTTGCCGCTCTCCCAGCAGCAGCTCGGGTACCTCCGCTCGGCGTTGACCGGCGTCCCCTCGGTGGGCACAGCATCGACCGCGTTCCAGGGGTTCCCGCTCTCGGAGGTCCCCGTGGCCGGGAAGACTGGAACGGCCCAGATCGCGGGCAAGCAGGACACCTCGTGGTTCTGCGCGATGGCCCCGGCGCCCGATCCGAAGTACGTCGTGTGCGTCATGATCGAACAGGGCGGTCACGGAGCCACCAGCGCTGCGCCGGTGGTACGGCGGGTCCTCGAGGGGCTGTTCGGCCTGCAGACGACGAGCTCGCTGAACACCACCTCGAGGCAGGACTAGGGGAGGGACGACGGCGATGGCCCAACTCGACGCCTCGGCGTTCCCGACCCAGAGCCGCTCGCTGTCGGAACGGATCCCGTTCCGCCACGTCGATCTCGCCCTCGTCGGCGCGGCGCTCGTCCTGGCCGTGTACGGCGTCCTGATGGTCTACTCGGCGACGCACCGGGGTCAGGCGATCCGCTCGCTGGACCCGACGTTCTTCGTCAAGCGTCAGGCGCTGTTCGCGACGATCGGGTTGATCACGATGGCGGCGGTCGCGCTGTTCGACTACCGGCACCTCCGGATCTGGGCGCCGTTCATCTACGCGTTCTTCGTGCTCACGCTGATCGTCGTGAAGCTGCCGCACGTCGGGCATGCGGCCCTGGGGGCCCAGCGGTCGTTCTCGGTGCTCGGGTTCCAGCTCAGCCCGTCGCTGTTCATGCGGATCGCACTGATCCTCATACTGGCGGCGTACCTGTCGAGCATCCATGGGATCACCGTCGCTCATGCAGGTCATCCGCGCCGTGCTGATCGCCGCGATCCCGATCGCGCTCGTGTTCGTCCAGCCGGACCTCGGGACGTCCATCGTCCTGGCCGCGATCCTGGTGGCGCTGCTGGTGATCGCCGGCGCGCGGGCGCGGCACCTCGTGATCCTGGCCCTGATCGCGATCGTGGGTGTGGTCGGGGCGCTCCAGCTTGGCGTGATCAAGGACTTCCAGCTCCAGCGGCTCCAGGTCTTCCTGGACCCGGGGAACGCCCCGCCGAAGGCCGTGTGGAACCTCCAGCAGTCCGAGATCGCGATCGGCTCGGGCGGGATCTCCGGGCGCGGCTACCTCAAGGGAACGCAGACGAACCTCGCGTTCGTGCCGGAGCAGCAGACGGACTTCATCTTCACGGTGGTGGGGGAGGAGTTCGGTTTCGTCGGGGCCATCGTGCTGCTGCTGCTCTTCATGCTGGTGCTGTGGCGGGCCTACCGGATCGCGCTCACGTCGCGAGACCCGTTCGGCACCTACGTGGCGATCGGCGTCGCGGCGATGTTCTCGATCCAGATCTTCGTCAACGTCGGGATGACGATCGGGATCATGCCGATCACGGGGATCCCGCTGCCGTTCATGTCCTACGGGGGCAGCGCGCTGATCGCGGACTTCATCGGGATCGGACTACTGATCAGCATCCACATGCGGCGACAGGACTGAGGCGGGCTCGGCTCCCCGATCGCGCGATCTCGCCCGGCTACGAGGAACGACGCGCCGACGTTGGTATCCTTGACGCCAGGAAGTGTGCCTTCGATCTCGGCCGGGTGCCCGCGAGTGCGGGAGAGGAACGGCCTGGAGACGAAGGAAGCAGGAACCAGAGGCAACCGCCTCGCCGCGAACGGCAGCCCGCCGCCCGACCAACCGGGTGGGACCGGAGCCGCCGATCGTCGCAGCGAAGCCGGATGCAGGAAGAGGTCTGCGGAGTGCTGACCGTCACGCACAGGTGACGCTCGTCCCATACGCGGTCGAACGACCGGATGGGGGATCCCCCCCGTTCCGTTCGATCTGCGCTGCACCCGTTCCCGCTCCTCCCGCTCATCTCGCTCCGCTCGGCCGTGTCCGCGGTGAGGCGTCGATCGAAAGGACGTCTCGTGAGCGAAGACCCACCGGTCATCTCCATCGAGCGGCGTGGATCGGATCCCGCCGCACCAGTTCCGTCAGCGTCGTCGCCCTCGGCTGAGGGATCCGCGTCCGGGCCGCGTGACGGCTCGGACGGAAGCGCGCCGAGCACTCCGGCCCGCCGCCGCCGCCGCCGCGGGGGCCGTGGCCGAGGCGGCGGGCAGCGTTCCGCGGCAGCGGACGGCGCCGCTGCCGGTCCCCAGGCGGGAGGTCCGGATCCGGGCGCCGGCGGTCCCGATGGTCGAACCACCTCCCGGGCCGCCGCCGATCGGCCAGAGGCACCGGCCGGCCCCGCGGGATCCGGAACGCCGAGCGCCCCTCCGACCGACGCCGCCCCGAACGGGTCGTCCAGCAGCGCTGGACCGCGCCCGCGGCGCCGGCGCGGCGGCGGAGCGCGGTCGGCGAGTGGCTCCGGTAGCGGCACGGTCGCCGACTCCGGGTCTGCCGCCGACACGGTGGCGCAGGCCGCGGGGCCAGCCGAGGCCCCGGCGGCGGCGAGCCCGCGGGCCCGCACGGCGCCCCGGACCACACGGCCCGGGTCGGCTGCGACGGCGACGGATGCGACCCCTGCCCCGACCGACGCGGACGGAGCCGGTGAGGCGTCCGCGCCGACGACCCCGGCGCGACGGCGCCGCCGGCGCCGAGGGCGCGGATCGGGGACCGCGACCAGGTCGACGGCCGGTCAGGACCCGACGACCGACGACCACGCCGAGGGGGCGCCGTCCGCGGAGCCGGACCCGTCCCGGGCTGGGTCGGCCGCCGGGTCTCGTGCCCCGGCCGCTCGGCGCCGCGCAGCCGAGCCTCGCGACGCGAGCAAGCGGGCCGCCAGGCCCAGGGCGCCGAAGCAGGCGAAGGAAGCGGCCGAGCCGGCTCCGGGGGAGGCATCGACCGGCGCGGCAACGCCGGCGACGGCGGACGGCGCCGAGGAGAGCGGGGCCACCGCGCGTCCGCGCCGACGCCGCTCGAGGGCGGGCTCCTCGACGGCGGCGAAAGCCGGAGCAGCGGGCTCCGCCGCGGAGCCGGCCGGCGGGAAGCAGGAGGACGATGGCGGACCGACGCGGACGCGTCGCCGGCGCCTCCCGGGTCGCCGCCGCCGCGAGCAGATCGCCCCGGTCCAGCGCATCGCGAACAAGATCATGCTGGTCACGGAGAACGACGACCGCGACCAGATCGCCGTCGTCCAGGACCGCATCCTCATCGAGCACTACATCACGCGGTCCGGCGCCACCTCGATGGTGGGCAACATCTACATGGCCCGCGTCCAGAACGTGCTGCCGGGCATGGAGGCGGCGTTCGTCGACATCGGCCGGGGCCGCAACGCGGTGCTGTACGCCGGCGAGGTGGCGTTCGACGAAGACGAGGATGGACCCCGTCCGCGGATCGAGCACGTCCTGAAGTCCGGTCAGACGATCATGGTCCAGGTGACGAAGGACCCGATCGGGGGCAAGGGCGCCCGCGTCACCCAAGAGATTAGCCTCCCGGGACGATACGTCGTGTTCGTTCCGAAGTCCGAGGTATTCGGCATCAGCCGGCGTCTGCCCGACGAGGAACGGCAGCGGCTGAAGAAGGTGTTGAAGGACGTCAAACCGGCCGACGATGGTCTGATCGTTCGGACCGCCGCGGAGGGCGCCAGCGAAAAGGACCTCCGCGCCGACCTCCAGCGCCTCACCGACGAATGGGCCCGGATCCAGAAGGACTCGAAGAAGGGCAAGGCGCCGAAGCTCATCTACGAGGAGCCTGAGCTGACCGTCCGGGTCGTGCGCGACCTGTACAACGAGGCCGAGTTCACCGAGCTGCTGATCGAGTCGCCCGGCGTCTACGACCGGGTCACGTCGTACCTGGGCAGCGTCGCGCCCGAGCTGCTCCCGCAGGTCAAGCGCCACGAGGGCAAGCTGTCGCTGTTCGAGTCGTTCCACGTGACCGAGCAGATCCACAAGGCGCTCGACCGCAAGGTCTGGCTCCCCTCGGGCGGGTATCTCGTGATCGACAAGACCGAGGCGATGACCGTCATCGACGTCAACACCGGCAAGCACGTCGGCAAGGCGAACCTCGAGGAGACCGTGACGAAGACGAACGTCGAGGCCGCCGACGAGGTCGCGCGCCAGCTCCGGCTCCGCGACATCGGCGGCATCATCATCATCGACTTCATCGACATGCTGCTCGAGAAGAATCGCTCGCTGGTCCGCGACACGCTGGCGAACGCGCTCGCCCAGGACAAGACGAAGTCCCAGGTGTTCGACATCGGCCCGCTCGGCCTGCTCGAGGTCACCCGAAAGCGGGTCTCGAGCGGCCTGCTCGACGCCTTCTCGCACACCTGTCCGACGTGCGAGGGCCGGGGAATCATCGTGACCCACAAGATCTGAGGCGTTCCGGGGAGCCGCGTCCGATAGCATCTACGGCCGGCTCCCGCGACCGAAAGAGGGATCGACCATGTATGCAGTGATCAGGACCGGTGGGAAGCAGCACAAGGTGAAGGCCGGCGACGTGCTCGAGGTCGAGCTGATCCGCTCGGACAAGGACACCGTCACCTTCACGCCGCTGCTCGTCGTCGACGACGATGGGGCGACCCACGTCGGGAAAGAGGCGTCGAAGGCCATCGTGACGGCCAAGCTGGTCGGCGAACAGAAGGGCGACAAGGTCAAGATCTTCAAGTACCGGCCGAAGACCGGCTACGCGAAACGGGCCGGCCACCGGCAGCTGTACACGTTGATCGAGATCCAGAACGTCTCGCTCGCAGGCCGTCCCAGGCGCGAGCCGAAGGCGGCTGAGCAGCCGAAGGCATCCCAGGAGGCGAGCGCGACCGAAGAGGCCGCGGCGACCGCGGCAGGGCCGGACGAGACGGGTGCCGCAGAGCCGAAGCCCAAGGCGACGGCCGCGAAGCCGAAGGCCGCGAAGCCGAAGGCGAAGGCCGAGCCAGAACCCGCGGCCGAGGCCACGGACGCGCCCGACGCGGACGGCGACGGGGCCTGAGCAGGGCGTCTGCTACCCTCATACGACCATGGCGCACAAGAAGGGCGGCGGCTCGACGCGGAACGGGCGGGATTCGAACTCCAAGCGTCTCGGCGTGAAAGCGTTCGCCGGGCAGGAGGTCACCGCCGGTTCGATCATCGTCCGCCAGCGCGGAACCAGGATCCATCCGGGCGAGCGCGTCGGCCGGGGCGGGGACGACACGCTGTTCGCGCTCACCGCCGGGACCGTGGAGTTCCACATGTCGCGCGGCCGCCGGTTCGTCTCGATCGTCGAAGCCTGAGGCGCTCGCCTCACCGAGCCCGCTTCGTCCGCTCGATCCGCTCCACCCACGCCACGACCTCGTCTCGAACCAGCGGGTTCGCGTCCCGCAGCGCCGTGGCCGCATCCCGCTGCGCGCGGCGCCGAGGGGACTGCAACTGGATCCCCTGTCTCTCGATCGGATCGAGGTTGGGCGGGGCGACGAAGTAGAACCCGAGCCGCTCGGGAAGGTCGGGGTCGCGCACGCGCATGTCGAGGACCGGGGTGAACCGCGCCGCCCTGACGCGCCGGATGTGGTCGAGCCGGATCCGCGTATCGCCGACGCGACCGGAGTCCGGCCGGAACACCAGGAGGTCGGGTTCGAGCCAGATCGGACCCTTCAGCCCGGACATGCCCGTCTTGATGCTCACCATCCACACGGTGCTGTGCGGTCTGGTCGGTCCTCCACGCCCGGCCGCCACGGGCTCCCGGCCCTCCTCACCGTCCGCCATGTGTCAGGCGAGCCTAGCGCTCGGTCGCATGACGCGGTGCCGATCTGGGATGGAGCGGCCGACCTGGGATGATCGACCGATGTTCGTCGACGAGGCCTCGATCGCCGTGCGCGCCGGGAGTGGGGGGTCAGGGAGCGCGCACCTGCACAGCGAACCCTTCAAGCCCCGAGGCGGGCCGGACGGCGGCGACGGGGGACGCGGTGGCGAGGTCGATCCTTCGCGTCGACACGTCGATGTTCGACCTCTCGTCATACCGGGATCGACCCCGGTACGCGGCGGACGACGGCGGCCCCGGAGCGCGCAACAACCGCCATGGGGCGAACGGCAAGGACGTGGTGATCCTGGTCCCCGACGGCACCGTCGTGTCGGACGAACGCGGAGCCGTCGCGGACCTGGTCGGCGAGGGCAGTCAGGTCGTCGTCGCCCGGGGCGGCCGGGGCGGCCGCGGGAATGCGTCCCTCAGATCCCGTACGAACCGCACGCCGCGCGTTGCCGAGCCGGGAGAGACCGGCGAGGAGCACCTGCTGCGGCTCGAGCTTCGGCTCGTCGCCGACGTCGGGCTGGTGGGGCTGCCGAACGCCGGCAAGTCCACGCTCCTCGCGGCACTCACCGCGGCGCAGCCGAAGATCGCCGACTACCCGTTCACGACGCTCACCCCGAACCTGGGGGTCGCGGGCGACGGCGACGAGCGGGTCGTCGTTGCCGATGTCCCCGGCCTGATCGAGGGCGCGCACGAGGGCAAGGGCCTCGGGCTCACGTTCCTGCGACACGTGTCACGCGCCCGTGCGCTCGTGTACGTGGTCGACCTGACGGGCGAGCCGGGCTCGGACCTGGAGACGGTTCGGTCCGAGGTGGGTGCGTTCGATCATGAGCTCGCCGAGCGCGCGTCGCTCGCCGTCGGAACGAAGATCGACCTGCTCGGTCCCGGTGCTGCGGACGGGACGAACGCGCGCGCACGCGAACTGGACCTGCTCGTCTCGGGCGTCACGGGGGAGGGGATCGCGGACCTGCAGGCGCGGATCGGGAGCCTCGTCGCACGGGCCAGGGCCGAGCAGCCGCCGCCCGAGCCGTTCGTCGTCATGCGGCCGGGGCGCGATCCGTTCTCGGTCGTGCGCGAGCGAGGCGGGTGGCGCGTCTCCGGGCCGCGCGTCGAACGCTGGGTGAAGGAGGTCGACGTCGAGGACGAGCATCAGGTCGAGATGCTCCAGCGGAGGCTGATCAAGGCGGGCGTCGAACGCCGGCTGGAAGCCGCCGGCGCGAAGCGCGGGGACGACGTGACGATCGCCGGCGTCACGTTCGAGTTCCAACCGGGTATGCCGGGCGGAGGGGAGGACGACGGTGCCGACGAAGCGTGAGCTCTGCGACGCCGAGGAAGCGGGCTGGCGTGCCTTCGTGGACGCGCTCTCCGCGATCCCGAACGACGTGTGCGAGCAGGTCGGGTACTACCCCGACTGGTCCGTGAAGGACATGGTGGCTCATATGGGCAACTGGCAGGCGGAGGCGGTCCAGATCTTCCAGCAGATCCGGGTAGGCACGTACCGGCACGAACGGCTGGACATCGACGAGATGAACCGACGGTTCGTGGAGGCGAACCGCGACCAGCCCGTGACCGTCGTGAAGGCGGAATGCGCGGCGTCCCGGACCCGGTTCCTCCAGGAGTTCGACCGCCTCCAGATCGTGACGCCGGACGCGGAGGAATGGTTCGTCGAATGCGGGGCGAACCACTACGGCGAGCACCTCCCGCGACTGCACGAGTGGGCTGCCGAGCTGGCCGGTCGCGATGCGCTCCGATAGTCAGGGTGCCTTACCATCTGTTCGTCCGGTAGATACCGGAATCCCGCTGGGCCGCACCTAGAATCGCAGCGCGTGATGACGAGACCGAGACGTCTGGGCGTCATGGGCGGCACGTTCGATCCGATCCACCATGGGCACCTCGTGACCGCCGAGGCCGCTCTGTGGCAGTTCAGCCTGGACGAGGTCGCGTTCGTCCCGACCGGAAGCCCGTGGATGAAGACCGACCGCGAGGTGACGTCGGCGGAGGACCGGTACCTGATGACGGTGATCGCGACAGCGTCGAATCCGTATTTCTCGGTGTCACGGATCGAGGTCGACCGGACCGGACCCACGTACACGGTGGACACCCTCGAGCAGCTCCGGGCCGAGGCGAAGGACCCGGTCGAGCTGTTCTTCATCACCGGCGCCGACGCGATGCTCGAGATCCTCCACTGGAAGGACCCCGATGAGGTGCTGTCGAACGCGCACTTCATCGCCGCGACGCGGCCCGGGTACGACCTGACGCGCTTCGAGACCGAGGCGTCGAGCGCGCATCCGAACGTATCCGTCATGCACATCCCGGCCCTCGCGATCTCCTCGACGGACATCCGCCGCCGGGTCCGAGAGGGCGAACCGATCCGATATCTCTTGCCCGAGGGGGTTCAGACCTACATCGAGAAGGCCGAGCTGTATCGGGGAGGAGGAGGATGAGCGTCGAGGTCTCCCCGGGGAGTACGCAGGACGCGGGTGGGGAAACGCCGGGCACGCCGCAGGCCGGCGGTGCGCCGCTGAGCGCGAGCCCCGTCGCCGTCGAGCAGCAACCGGTCGGTGGCGCCGAGCCCGAGCAGGCCGCGGCCGAGGTCACGGAGCTGCCGCCGAGCGACCTCCTGCCGCCCGACCCCGGCGTCGCGGTCGCGCAGGGCTATCGCGCGGCAGCGTGGGGCGACACCGGATGGCCGACGACCGTTCCGCCGATCCGGGGACAGCGGCTGCGGCGGCTCGAGCGCAAACGACGACGCCGGCGCCTGCTCGCGCTCGGGGTCGTCCTGCTCGCGATCGCGGCCAACGTTGCCATCTTCGTCCTGCCCCACGGGTCCCACCGCCAGGGTCCTCCGCCGCCGTCGGCGTTCGGCAAGGCTCCGCCGAGCGTCGCTTGGGCGCTGAACTGGGGGAACGAAGAGCAGGGAGCGTCGCTCGCGATCATCGGCGTTCCGCCCGGGAGCCCCGCGATCGGAGTGGTCGCGGCCGACGATGCGCGCGTGGACCTGCCGAGCGGAGCACCGTTGACCGTGGCTCCCGCATCCACCACCGGCGCGAGTGCGATCGAGACGGCGCAGGGCCTGTTGAACCGGCGGGTCGGTCACTACCTGTTGAGCACGCCGGCGGACATCGCCGCCCTCGTCGATCGCATGGGTGGCATCACGTTCGGAGCGCAGGGGTCCACGATCGTGAACGGCGTTCCCGTCGGCCCGGGGGAGACGACCGCGACCGGTGCGCAGGTGGAGGCGTATCTGCTCCAGGGCTCCGGCGTGGACCCGTGGGTACGGTGGGAGGACGTCCTCTCCGGGATCCTGGATTCCGCCGGCGAGCCGTCCGCGTGGGACAGGGTCCCGGGCACGAGCGACCAGGGCGCAGTGGTGACCGGCCTGCTGCGAGACGCACACGGCGCGACGGTGGTCGACCTGCCCACGGCGAACGAGTTCGGCATCCTCAAGGTCGATACGGCGGGCGCCGAGGCGCTCCTCGCGTCGTCGTTCGGATCGAGCGTGAGCGGGCTCGTCCGCGTGATCGTGCAGAACGGCAACGGCCTGCCCGGCATGGGTCAGCAGATCGGAGCCCTGATGGCGCCGTACGGGTACCGGGTGGTGGACTCGCAGAACGCGCGCTCCTTCGACGTTCGGGATACGCAGATCGTCGCCGCGAACGGCACGTTCATGCGCTGGGCGCAGGAGGCGCAGCAGCTCCTCGGAACCGGTAAGGTGTTCCTCGATGCCCGACCGACCGGGATCGCGGACCTGACGATCGTGGTCGGCAAGGACTACGGGACGGGGTGACGGGGACGGGGACGACGCGGGACATGGCCCGGACGCCGGGAGCGCGGTGACGAGCACCATCGACGAAGCGCGCCTGGCGGCCCGGACCGCGGCGGAGAAGCAAGCCGAAGCCGTCGTCATCCTGGACGTACGCGAACAGATCACGATCACCGACTACTTCGTCGTGTGCTCCGGGGCCTCCGAGCGTCAGGTCAAGACGATCGCCGAAGAGGTCGAGAACGCGCTCAAGACGGTCGGGCGCGCGCCCGTGCGGGTCGAGGGCGGGCCGGGCGCTCGGTGGATCCTCATCGACTACGTCGACTTCGTCGTGCACGTGTTCCACGACGAGGAGCGCGCGTTCTACCGGCTCGAGACCCTGTGGCAGGACGCGCCGCGGGTCCAGCTGGAGGCTGCGTCCGAAGCGGTCTGAGCCGGTTTGGTTCGGCGAGGTCAGGCTGTTCGAGGTCGATGCCGACCCTCCCGGTTGCGTCGGTCGCCCCATCGTGAATAAGGCCTTCTCGACGCTCCAGGGGTCGAAGTGCACGTGATCAACCTGGTCCCCGGCGCGGACGGGACCGCGCGCGCCAGGCCGGAAGGCTCGTACGTCCCCGGCCCATCGCAAGCGCCGACTCGGCGATCCTGAAGCGCCGCACCCGCTATCCCACGAGCAGAGGTCGCCGGCCCCGCCGTGGGGCCGGCCGACCTCCTCCGAACGTGCTCGCGAACGGTTCGGCGACGATCTGATACTCGTCTTCGAACGTCACGGAGCCGGGCATGATCGTCTCGATCCGATGGACCCAGAGGCCTGGGTGCTCGATGATCGAGGCCATCTCGCGAGCCTTGTGGATGTGCGCGTTCGCCGTCGGCCTGAACCACGAGATCGCCTTGTTCTTCCGATCGTGGCGCAGCGAACGGTGGAGCCTCGTGGGTGCGTCGAGGTGCACCGGCGAACCACAGCAGGAGGTCCACGAGCTGTTCGTGCTTCGCCTCTGGGAGCGAGCGTGCGCGGATCAGGCGGTCAGCAGCGACGAAACCCCGGGAGTCCTGATCGATCTCCTCGGTAACGAAGCGCACGAACATCTCATCATCGCGCGGAAGATGATGCGGGTCGTCGGGCCGCGTGCCAACCCGATCGACCAGAAAGGTGTCCTGATAGCCCTCGCCCCGGCACGATCGGGGCGGGCAGAGATCTGACTCACACGCGCTTCGCGCCGGACCTGCGCAGGAGCTCGTCGTGCCACGCGGGTGACCGCGCTCCCTCGACGCGCCGATCCGCGGTGTACGGCTTGATGTCCAGGACCGGCGATCCGTCGAAGGCATCGAGCCCGCGCACGCGGAGGCACCGGCCGTCGCGGCCGAGGGCCTCCACGACGCTGAGGCCGATCGGGTTCGGTCGCACGGGCGAGTCGCAGGCGAAGACGCCGATCGTGGGGAGTTCGTCCTCCGCGAGCCCGTGACGCAAGAGCCCTCGGGGCTTGACCCGGAGGGTCGAGCGGGCGCCTTCGCGGAGTCCGTGCATCCAGAAGAGCACGATCAGGTGCGAGAACCCGTCGATGCCGTCGAGGGCCGCCTCGAACGGTTCGAGGATCTCGATCTCCGAGGCGAGGTCGTCCCAGCCCGACTTCACGCGCTCGGGCGCGGCGTCCGTTCGAACGTACCCGATGGGCTCGAGCATGATGGCTTCGATCGTCACGATGAGGTGGAGGCTACCGGGATGCACTTGCGCTCGCGACGAGCCCGCGTCCGTGGTCGCTTGCGGACGGGGACGGACGGCCCCTTCACCGACCGCCGGGGGCGTGGCAGCATGGCCCCGAGGCGATCGAGCGATGAGCGAGCGCGCCGAACAAGCGGACGGGACCGCGTTCCCGACGCGGCACTGGCACCGGCTGGGACGACGGGAGGGTCCAGTGCGACGTGTGCCCGCGCGCGTGCCGGCTCCACGAGGGCCAGCGCGGGCTCTGCTTCGTCCGGATGCGGCAGGACGACGCGATCGTCCTGACGACGCACGGGCGCTCGAGCGGGTTCTGCGTCGACCCGATCGAGAAGAAGCCGCTGGATCACTTCCTGCCCGGGACCTCGGTGCTGTCGTTCGGGACCGCGGGGTGCAACCTCGCGTGCAGGTTCTGCCAGAACTGGGACATCTCGAAGTCGCGCGAGTTCGACACACTGGCCGATCAGGCGTCGCCCGAGGGGATCGCGCGGACAGCGCTGCGCCTCGGGTGCCGGAGCGTGGCATTCACGTACAACGACCCGGTGATCTTCATGGAGTACGCGATCGACGTGGCGGCCGCCTGTCGCGAGTTCGGCGTCCGGACGGTCGCGGTCACGGCCGGCTACATCAACCCGGCGCCGAGGGAGGAGTTCTTCCACTCGATGGATGCGGCGAACGTCGACCTGAAGGCGTTCACGGAGGACTTCTACCACCGGGTCTGCTCGGCTGAGCTCCGGCCAGTGCTCGAGACGCTCGAGTACATGAAGCACGAGACGGACGTGTGGTTCGAGGTGACGAACCTCCTGATCCCAGGCCTGAACGACTCCGAGTCTGAGGTGGACGCGATGAGCCGGTGGGTGGTCGAGCACTTGGGACAGGACGTCCCGATGCACTTCACGGCGTTCCGCCCCGACTGGAAGATGCGCGACCGGCCGCCGACGCCGCCGGAGACGCTCCGGAGGGCACGACGAGTCGCGATGGCGAACAGCGTCCGATACGCGTACACGGGTAACGTGTTCGACCCGGATGGCCAGAGCACCCGGTGCCACGCGTGCCGAGCGCTCCTGATCGAACGGGACGGGTACCGGCTCGGCGCTTGGGGTCTGGACGACGAGGGCCGATGCGCTGCCTGCGGCGTGGACTGTGCCGGGGTGTTCGAGGCCCGGCCCGGGCGATGGGGCCCTCGCCGGTTGCCGGTCCGGGTCGGTGCGTGATGGGCGGGGTCACGCGACCGGACGGTCGCCCGACGCGGATGCGTTCGGTGCGAGCACCGTCGGCCGCGGGACACTTCTATCCGGCCGAGCCCGACCGGATCGTCAGCATGGTTGACGGTTTCCTCGATGGCGCGGCGCGCGGCGTGTCCCCTGGGACGGAGCGACCGTCGGCCATCGTCGTCCCGCACGCCGGGTATCGGTACTCGGGGCGGGTCGCCGCTTCCGCGTACGTCCTGGTTCGAGACGCCACCCGATCGATCCGCCGTGTCGTCCTCTTGGGTCCGGCGCACTTCGTACCGCTGGACGGATGCGCCGTCCCGAACGCGGACGCGTGGCGAACGCCCCTCGGTGACGTTCCCATCGACCGCGAGGCTCGTGTTCTGGCGACCCGTGCCGGCGCGGCGGTCGATGACGTGCCTCACGATGAGGAGCATTCGCTCGAGGTGCAGGTGCCGTTCCTCCAGCGTGTCGTCGGGGAGGGCTTCGTCATGCTGCCGATCGCCGTCGGTCGATCGAGGGCGTCGGACGTCGCCGAGGTGATCGAGGCGGCAGCGACCCTCCCGTCGACGCTCGTCGTGGTCAGCACGGACCTGAGCCACTACCACCCCGCCGACGCGGCGCGGAGCCTCGACGAACGCACCGCCCGGGCGGTCGTCGGGTGTCGCCCGGAGGAGGTCCGCCCCGACGCGGCCTGCGGGAGATGGGCGCTTCTCGGCCTGCTGGAGCGCGTGCGCCGGCAGGGCTCGGAGGTGCGGTTGTTGGACCTCCGCACCTCGGCGGACGCCGGCGGGGGTTGCGGGAGCGTCGTCGGCTACGGGGCGTTCGCCGTTCGGTAGACTGGGGCCTCGCGGCGGGTCTCCCGCGGATCGAAGAGGGCCTGTAGCTCAGTTGGTAGAGCGCTTGACTGGCAGTCATCCCGGCCCAAACGGTGTGCTCACCTGCGGAAACGGTGCTCACGAACGAGCGGAACCGTCGCCGTTATGCGCTCAGAGTGAGTTGGTCATCAGGCCGACCAACTCTCGAACTCCCTTCCCGTTCCAACGGACAACGTCGTCGACCCCGTTCATCATGACCTCGCTGACTGAGCAAGAGGGGCAGTAGCGACCGGCCTGACGTGAGGAGCGGCGATTCGCGATTCGTCAGAGCGTGGGCGGCTCGAGTCCTCCCGGTCCAATCACGTAGTCGTCCAGCCTGATGCCGCGCGCCCGGAGGCCCGCCTGCTGCGCGGCGAAGCAACGGTCGGGGCGCACTTCGGTCGCCTTGAGGATCCAGAGCTGCGGCCTGCGAGAGTCGAACCGCTTTCGGACGCTTGGCAGATGCGTCAGTAGGAGCCCGGTCGCGCGAAGAGGGTCATGCCCAGCTTCCGCGCAGACAACCACCGCGAAGGCCTCGTGCTGAATCACGGCGATGACCTCGGGCCGCCAGATCATCTCTGCGTCGCATGTAATGAACCCATCCACGCCCATGCCGGAGAGCGCGAGCAGCACCTGCCAGTCTTCGTGGTCCTGGCACAGTCGAGGTTCGAGATCGCGCAAGGCCGGCAGTTCGAGCTCTGGAACACTGCGCGAGAGCGCCTCGCGCAGTAGCGGATCCGGGAAGTTCTGATCGAGAACGAAGACCGGCCGGCTACGCCGCACGGCGGACGTTCCGCGCGAGGTCCTCCTCGAGGGCGACAGCGTCCCGCACATCTTTCAGCGTGAGTTCCGGGTAGAACTCGCGGATGCGCGTCGGCTCGAAACCTCGGTCGTTCAAGGCGGCGATCGACAGCGTCTCGATTCGCGTTCCATCGACGTGTGGCTCGCTCGAGAGCTTGCCCGGGATGATCCGCAGCGTCTGACGAGGACGTGCGAGGCTTACCCTTGTGAGGCCGGCGCTTTCAGGTCCGGCGGCGACCAGATCCGTCTGATCGTCTACAGCGAGCTGGTGAGCGCCCCGGGGAAGCGGAACGAAGATCTCTTCCCTAACCCGCAGGACGATGCCCCCTCGGTGGTCAACCGACACCTTCACGCCGTCCGTGAGCAATCGATCACCTAGACCCTCAACGGCCGCGAGGGCTTCCCGAATCTTGCGCATGGGCGAGCGCGAGATCTCGAGATCGACCTTATCCCGACGTAGCCAGTCAATCAGGCGAAGCGCAAGCACATCCGCGTATGACCATCGCTTGACGCGCAGCGCAGAGACCGATGGCGTCAGGAGCTCCACCCTTGCCCAGTAGTAGAGGGTGCTGCGGGGAACGCCCGCGAGGGCGGCGGCTCGCTCCGCCGTGTACGCGGCCGAAAGGGGGGCAGGGGACGGCATGAGCCGAAGCATAGTCTGGCCGAGAGACGCGTCCTAGGCCATCGGCCGGGTCCGGCCCAAAAGGCCCCGACCTGTGTCCATGCGGAACTCGGTCAGCAAGTTCAGGAACAGAGGAAGCACCCAGGCCCCGAGTGCTCAGCCATCGGGCATCGACTCCTTGTGGCTCAGGATGTCAACGTAGAAGGCCAGCTTCGCCGCCTGGTCCATCGGGCCGAAGCGGTCTCCCAGGGAGCGGAGCCCGGCGGTGTCAAGGTGATTCGCGTCGCAAGCGATGCGGCCTATCTCGAACCCCTCGATCGCGATCGACCGCATGAAGTAGGAGCGCAGAGCCAAGTTCTCGGCGGGCTGGAACACGAACGCCGTCCCGTCGGCCCTCGTCACGGTCCGCGAGTAGATGAGGCCCGGGTGGCCGCCCAAGTTCGAGGTCTGCATGAACTCGGCATACCCGAAGGGAAGTCGGAACCTGTCGAACAGCGCCCGCCGCTTGGGCACCTGCCCGAGATCGGCAGTGCCGGCGGCGGACGCTAGGGAGCGCACCAGGTCCTTCTCACGGTCGATGATCCCTATCGCATCGGCGTTCCATTGCTTCTTGGCCGGGTCCGACTCCCGGTCCAGCACCGCCTGGGCGGTCTGTTGTGACTTCTCCAGCTCAGCCAGCATGTACTCGAAGGCCCGCTTCTGACGGTGCTCGGGCGCAGCTGGCTCCTCTAGCCACTGCAGAAGCACATGCGTCTCAGCGAGATAGCGGAACGCCCCGACGGCGACCACGGACAGCCTGTCGGACAGGGCCCTCCCGCTCCATCGGAGCGAATCGACGCAGGAGAGAGCCAGTATCCGAACAAGGTTCTCGAAGCGGAGCGGGCTCGGTCCCCGCCAACCGGGATAGTCGGGAACGGCCAAGCCTCCGGTCAGGGCGGTGTCCATGGCGTCGGCGAGGTCGTCCATCAGGGCGGCCAGGTTGGAAACCAGAGCGGGCTCGCCAGCCGGATCGTAGTCAGACACTGCGCCGCCCGCCAGGCGAGTCCTTCAGCACGTCCGCGACGATGAGCGCCAGCGTCCGGTCGTCTTCGAGGTCGATCAGTAGTTCGGCCGCCTCGCCGCCGTCGGTCGCCTCGTACAGCGCGCCGATCGCCGCCGCGCGTTCGGCCTCGGGCGCCGTCAGGACGCGGAGCATCGCCCGGCGCGTCTTGGGCGGGAATGGCGCCAGCGCCTCCCGGATGCTCCGTTCGGCGTCCTCGAGGTCCATCGCCGCCCGAACGCTAGCGCGTTCAGGATCGCCGCGGACATCCTGCGAGAGCTGACCATCCTGCGCCCACTCGGTTGCGAGGCGGTCCATCATCGCGTGCAGGACCGAGGGATCAACCGCCAGCAGGCGGGTCACAGCTTCCAGGTCCCGTCGTTCGCCTTCGGTCACGGTGCCGTCCGCGAGGGCCGCGACCACGAGCGACTCGAGGTACGACTCATGGGCCGTGATGACCTCCTCCCGGTGGAGCCCCCATTGTTTCGCGATCGCTGCGAGCGAGCCGGCCTCCGCCTCGGTCACCACGCGGTCCTCGAGTACGCGGTCCAAGAGGTCGAGGTACGGGGCGATTCGCGCGTTGGGCACGGGTGTGGCCTCCACGGAGGCCACCACCCTCGCGAGGAACGGTAGGTCCCCAACTGCCCCCGGAAGCCCGGCCCGGACGACTCGTCTCCCGCTGGCCGGCAGGGAAGGCCACAGGTCGAACGGGAAGGACAGCGGAGCACAACCGAGCGCCTCTAGCGTGGTCACCCCCTGTGCCTCAGCTTGCTTCAGGAAGGTGGTCAGGAGGCGCTGGCAGAGACGGGCATCATCGAGCGCCATATGGCTCCGCTCCACGTGCATGCCGGCGGCTTTGCCACAGGCGACGAGCTTGTGGCTCGAGAGGAAGGGGTGAAGCCGGCAGGCGAGTTGGAGCGTGCAGAGCTCCGGGACGGCCGGCAGGAGGATCCCGGCGTTCGAGAACTCGGCGGCCAGGAAGTCATGGTCGAAGCGCACGTTGTGCGCGACCAGGACCGCGCCTCGTAGCCGTTCGAGGATGTCGCCCGCGATCTCCGAGAAGAGCGGGGCCTCGGCCACGTCCTCGTCGGTGATCCCGTGGATGTACGTGGCGCCAACGTCCCGGAGCGGGTTCACGAGCGTCGTGTACTCGTCCTCGGTAGACCCGTCGGGAGCGACCCGCACGATGGCCACCTCGATGATGCGATCACCGCGGAGCGGGGAAAAGCCGGTGGTCTCGACGTCGATCACGGCGAACGGCGAGGAATGAACGGTGGACGATGCTGTCTCCGCGTTCGACGAGACCACCCGCTTGCGTGGCTTCACGGACCCGATGTTGGGTCGGCCGCGAAGCCCCGCATACGGCCAATCGGCTCGGGTACTCCGGGCCAGACGAGACCCATCGGCAGCCAGAGGGACCGGCGACCCATCGCCACCGGAACCCCTACCCCGCGCGGGCTCGGTGAGCGCGCCTCAGCCGCATGCGTATCCGTCGTGATTCGCGTCCAGACGGAACGGATCGGCACCCACGACCCTCACGACGACGCCCGGCGGCGTGTAGTTCGGACCGTCGCCGGAACCCCCGGAGCAGTCGTAGTCGCCGATCCCGTCCTTCAGACATACGTTGATGTAGCTCGGGTCGCAGTTCCCACCCCCGCCCCCGCCCCCGCCATCGTTCCCGCCGTCCGGCTCGTAACGCGGCGGCACCACCGGGAGTGAGCGCACGGTCCGTCCGGTGTCGACGTAGCGGATGGCCCAGATTGGATGGATCTCGTTCCAGCCGTGGTCGGCGTCGTAGACCCATGTCCCGAACAGCGCGATCCGCTCCCCGACGTATGGGAGCGGCAGCCTCTGGCCCGGCATCATCTCGGTGACGAGCTGGCCGTGCTGGGCCGAGTAGTTGTCGCGGTCGAGGAATCGCGCGTACCCGGAGGCGGGCGCGACGTCGACGTGGTAGTCCCCGTCCTGCTCGTGGATGATCCGCTCGACGGTCCCCGAATACCATCGGCAGCCCCCGAGGACGTGCAGCCGGTCCGGGTGGTAGACGCCCCGGAGTGGGTTGGGTGGACAGCTCTCGGCCGGGCGCGTCGGCTTGGGCTTGGGCTTGGGCTTGGGTTCGGGGCTGCGTGTAGGCCGTGCTGGCGACGGGATCGTGGGCGACACCGTCCCCGATGCCGACCGTAACGGTCGGGGACACGGAGCGTGCCGGCGATCGTGAGGACAGTTCGACGACCGCGCTCGGCGAGGCTCCGCACGCGGACAGGAGCCCGATTGTTGCGACGACGACGACGCTGCGCCCCTTCACCACATTCCCCGCTCGTGGCATCGTCGCATCTGCCCGCAGACATTTCCATGCCTGGTGCCGACCGCACCCTAGACGACCAGCGGTCTAATGCTGCGGCAGCAGCTGTCTGGAGGCTTCACCGGCGGGACCCGGCCCGGCCCCGCAGCGCGCGGACGATCTCATCGCGTTCGGCCTCGGCCGCCTTCAACTCGACTCGTGCCGCCTCGATCCGCGGCGCCAGGGCGTTCGCTACTCCTTCGCGGACCCGTCGCTCGAGGTCGGCCTCAACGGTCGAGACCCAGGGGGACCAGACCGGCATCGCACCGTCGAGCCGCGCGTTGGGCACCCACCGGCCCTTGGCGCACGCGTTGAGGTAGCGGAGCGCGACCTCCGCATCCTGCATGCGCTGGGTCGGGTGACCGGCTATGAGGTGCTCCTCCAGTGCGCGCTGGCCCTCCTCCTTCCGGACCTCCGCGTTGATCCGGATCTTCTCGTTCTCCCGACGCTCGGTCTCGGCCTGATGCGCGGCGACCTCCTCCGGCGTGGGGATGTAGTCAGACGTGATGACCTGTGCCACCCGCTCCGGTTCAGGCTTCGTCCCGTTCCCGAGGGCCCGCCGCATGCGAGCCGCGAACGCGCGGCTCGATTCCGTGCTGCCCTTCGCCCTCACGACGGCCGTCTCGGCGTTCGCCGGGTACATGGTCGGGCCGACCTCGCGGAGCCGCAACTCCTCAAGGTCGAAGCCGCCGTAACTGTTCGGCTGCGCCTTGATGACGTCGTAGGAGAACGACGAGCCGGGGATGAGACCCTGGCGGATGCCGTCGAATGCGTCGCGAGCCTTCGGCTTGTCGAGGAAGTATTTTGCCACCACCTCAAGGCCGGCGTGCGTCTCGCGCATGTCGAGCACCTTGCCGATGAGGAACGCCGGGTCGTCCTTGTGCGCATAGACCACCGGCAGCGGGTTGCCCTTCGCCGCCTTGACCTTCCATTCGCCAATCGACTTGCGGAAAGCTCCGGGCAGTACGCGGTCCCCTTGCGCGTCCACGTTGCCGAAGACGCTCACGAGCGACTTCACGATGCCCTGCGCGGGGTCCGCCGCCTTCGTGTGGGTCTCGAACACCTTGGTCGTTGTCATCAATCTCCTCCTCCTGCTGCTCGTTTCCGTCCGATCACGCGCGTCTGCATCGTCGTCCGCCATCCTCGTCGGCACGCGCCACGTCGCTCATCCGGGATCCTCTCGTCCTCCTTCGATGAGGGCGAACGGCCGCTGCTGGGAGATCGCCAATCGCCTCCATCCCTCGGCCGCCTCGCGCTGCCGCGCGAGCTCCTCGGCCAACCTGAACGCGGTGTGGAACTCGTGGAAGAAGCCGCCCTCGGGAGCGGCCTCGCCTCGCCGCAGCCACCGCCGAAGCGTGCCCTCGTCGATGCCGGCGCGACGGGCCGCCTCCCGCCGGGAGCATCCCTCCGCGATCGCGGCGAGGACGGTCTGGCGCCGCGCCTCCGACCACCGGCGCTTCGGCATCAGCGGCCTCCTGCGGACGCGACGGCTTCCCGTCGCGCTTGCGGATTTCCGGCGAACGGCCGGACATTGTGCGCGACCTTAGTCACGGGACTCGCGGGATCCCCGAAGATTTCTTCCCGGCGCGCGCGGCCGACTGGCACAGTCAGGGAGAGCGGCATAACGCGAAGAATCCTGAGAGGCCGAGCCCCCTGGCCTCGGTCGCGATGGTCAGCCACGTTGTCCACCTCCACGAGCACGACGAGCTGCAAGGCACGAAACGTGCGAGCAACGCGAGAGCGCTGCGCACGAGCAGTGCCAGCCCGACGGGTCGAACCCGAGGTCGTACAGCTCGGCGCTATCTCCACGGCATCGAGCGCGGATTCGATCGGCGCCGACTGTCGTACACGTTGAGGCGAACCTCGACGAGGAGCCGACGTGCCTTCGTCGCTGCGTCCTCACGCATGGCGACTCTGGGCGTCCGAGCGGCGGCCAGGTAGGGGCCGACCGCGCGTTTCAGAGCGCGGCGGCCACGTCCGGCGCCGCATCCTTGCAACTGCCGAACTGGTGCCGCCCCAATGCCAGAACACCGGCAGCACGCTGACCTCTTTAGGAACCCGTTGCCGGTGTGCCGGTGCCGGTGTGCCGACTGCCGAACTAGTGCCGAACTGATGCCGGTGCATCACGGCTCGGCCTCCTCCGGGAGGTGCCAGAGCTTCAGGTTGTGCGGCCCCGATCGGTCCTGCGCGCCGAGCTGCCGGAGCGCCCCGCGCATCGTTCGCTCCGCGTACCCGGTCGCGGTCATGAGCTGCTCGAGCGTCATGCCCGGGTCGGTGGCGAGCAGCCCACGCACCTTGTCCGCCGCCGTCTCCTTGCGGCCGTCGTTCGGATCACGGCGGTAGCCCTGCTCCCGGTCGAACAGGAGGCCCCACGCCTCGCTCACCGGGAGGTCGCCGTCGCGGTCCTTGAAGAAGTGCAGGCGGCTGTATCCGGGCCTGACGAGCTGCAACCCCACGACGACCTCGGCGCCCCGCGTGTACGCGGAGGACCCGAAGAACTCGTTGATCGTGAACCGGGCGCCGGGCGGCGTCTTGCGCGTGTGGACCGGCAGGAACAGGGCGAACCCGTAGGCCTCGCGCCATCGGTCGAACAGCCGCATGAGGTCGACGGCCGCCCGTTCGTCGTTCGAGTCGCCGCGGTGCAGCTTGTAAAGCGGATCCGCCAGGACGATCGCGTAGCCGCCAGCGGCGATCACCTCTTCGAGTTGTTCGACCTGCTCCCGGTCGCCGTCCAGCGAAAGACCATCCGGCGCTCGCAGGTAGTCGACGTCCTCGCTGTGGTTCAAGCCGGCCTCCCTGAGGCGACGCTGGATGGTGCGGAGCCCTTGCTCCGTGTCGATCACCAGCCCCCGCCCGCCCGTCCCCTGCCAGTCGAGGAGCGTGGATCGCGTCGTGATCGCGCGGACGGCCGCGAGACCGAACGTCGTCTTGCCGTGACCGGTGGCCGCACCGGCCACGATCCGATCGCCGCGGCGAACGAGGGAACCGAGCAGCTCCCCCTCGCCGGTAGGCGTCGGGAGGTCGACCACCTCGCGGGCGGTCATGAGGTTCAGGCGGAGCGACGTCCGCGGAGACGCTCTGGCAACGCCTGCGGCAGCGCTCGGCCGGCCGAGGGTGCGCGCCGCTGGGGCGACCGCGATCCGGAGCGGCTCGGCCCGACCGTGGCAGGGATGCTCGCGCGACAGTCGGCAGTCGTCTTGTTCACAGGGGCCGTCCTCGTCTGTGCCGACGAACGCATGACGGGCAATCGTCTCGACGGTCATCAGGCGGCCCGCCGAGCGTCGATGCCACGATGTACGATTGCGGCGAGGTCGTGGCGGTCCCGGTTCGCGCCGGGGCCGCTTCGTGGTCCGGGGGTCATTCCGAGCCCGCCTTGCGAGCGGCACGCGCCTTCGCCGACTTGAACGCCAGATCCGCGAAGTACCGCTGCCGGGCGTAGGACGCGCGACGCCGACGTTCGGGCTCGGGCAGCACCCGATCCGGGTCGACCTCGTCTTCGAACCGACGGTCGAACTTCTCACGCGCCGGCCGCGTTAGCTCCTTGGAGTCGTACTTGGAATGCAGCGCGAGCGCGCCGATCCGACCCCGCAGGGAGCGCTGTTCGGCAGAGAGGGGAGCGATTCCGGATCGGGCCATGCGCGACACCTCCTGGGTGTCGCGGTGCCCCAGTCCGCGAGCGACAGGCGCGGCTTACCGCCGCAGGACCCGATTTCGTCTCGACCGGATTATAGGACAGCGCTCCGACGAAAACGCTCAGCGGCGCCGTACCTTGAGCGGAGAGCGGATGGTCAGCATCATGGCGCGCTGACCGCGGTTGATTGCGTCGATCGCGTACTCCTCGCGGAAGGTGAAGAGGCCGTGTTTCGGACAGGGCCTCAGCAACAGGATCCAGCCTGGCTCACCGTTGATCGTCCCCTTGCCGAAGGGCGAATACCCGCTCTGGACAAGCTCGACGAGGTGGCCGTCCACGATGGCCACGACGGACAGGCGCTTACCGTGAGCAACGCCTCTTCCGTCGGTCATCCCGCAGGTCAATGCGAGGACGCGGGAGATCACGACCTCCTCGTCGTTCACAGCCGGTCTCCCGGACTCAGTCGCCGGTGTGCGGCGATGGCCCTGGCGTCCGCCGTGCTCGCCGCGTAGCGCCCGACCATCGACCTCGAGGACCATCCGGCGAGCCTCATCAGGTCGGTCTCGCCGCCGCCGGCCCGGAGCCATGCGTCAGCGAAGCTGTGACGAAGTTGATGTGGATGAACGCGACCGATCCCGGCGGCCTCGGAGCGGCGCCAGACCATCTGTCGCACGCCGCTCGGCGTCGTGCGACCCTTGCCGCCCAACCACAGCCACGGCTCCGCGGCGTGACGATGCCGGACTCGGAACCGGAGATAGCGATCGAGGGCGCGGGTGGTCTTGACGCCGAACGGGAGCATCCGGACGCGCGCGCCCTTGCCCACTACCCGAAGCACGGCGGCATCGAGGTCGACGTCCTCGAGCGTGAGGTTCGAGCACTCGGCGAGCCGGGCGCCGCAGTCGATGAACACGCGCAGGATTGCCTCATCCCTGCGGCCTTCGAACGTCTTGGAGTCGCACGACGCGAGGAGTATCCGGAGGTCGTCCTCGTTCACGACCGCGACCGGCTGCTCCGGGATCCTTGGGACCTCCATGTTCGCCATCGGGTTCGAGGGGATCTCGCCCTCGCCCAGGAGCCACCGGAACAGCTGTTGGCACGACCGGTACCGCTGGCTCGCGGTTGCCGCAGAGCGGTGGGCGAGGAGATCCTCGATGTAGCTCTCGATGTGCTCCCGCTTGATGTTCAGCGGGTCGGTCGGCATGCCGCGGTCGGCCAGGAAGGTCGCGAGACCCTCCGCCGCGTAGGTGTAGCTGGTAATGGTCGCCGGGCTCTTGTTCGCCGCCCTCAGGTGCCGTTGGAACGATGGCACGAGCGACGCGAGCACGTTGGTAGACTCGGGCGCGATGACTGCGAATCGCTCCTCCATGGCCCTTTCCTCCCCGCTGGCTGGCCCCTGCCAACGAGTGAAAGTATACGCTGTGCAAGCGGTGTACGAACGGCCGGAGGAGCATTCCCGCAGGTAGATATGGGCCTGTAGCTCAGTTGGTAGAGCGCTTGACTGGCAGTCAAGAGGTCAGGGGTTCGATTCCCCTCAGGTCCACTGACGTTATCGGCGTTCCCAAGCCATTTCCGCAGGTCACGTCCCTGCCTGCCGTTCCGGTCGCTCCGACGGAAGAGAGGGGAATCGAACCCACAGGCAGGCTCGCACTCTCGAGGGGATCGCTCCGCACCGGCTCGTGATGACGCGTGAGCCCGACCGCTTGATCCTCGGTCAGGCGAACCAGTCTCAGGGTAGCGGCGCGCGACGCCACAGCTAGCGCGATCGGCGTCAGCCCCCGCCCTCGGGCGCCGGCGGGGCTCCGGGTTGGTGCCTCGGGATTCGCTTCGTGAAGAACAGCGATGTGACGCCGAGGAGGGCGAGCAAAGCGAGGGCCGAACGGAGCCCGTCCAACCGCGCCTGCTCGTTCACGTCGACGATGGCCTGGGTGGTCTTCTGGTCGACCCCCGCATCCTTCAGCGCCGCCTCCAGCTGCGCGTCGGAGACGAAGGGCACGCCGCTCGCGAGCTGCACGCTCGCCTGGGAGCTGACCGACTTCGGCACGTCCGGGTTCTGGGCTAGCCCGCTCAGGAACGAAGCGGTCAGCGCCGCGATCATGACTGAACCGGCCAGGGCCGTTCCTAGGGATGCGCCGAATTGCGTGGCCGTGTTCTGGAGGCCGCCGACCTCGGGACTCTGCTCGTCGGGAACGGCCGACACGGTGACGCTCCCGAGCTGAGAGGCGAGGCCGCCCATCCCGAGTCCGATCAGCATCAACGGCACCGTCACGATGCTTGCGCTAGCACCGACATCCATGGCGCTGATCAGCACCACGATGCCGATCACGGTCGCGACCATCCCTATCTCCACGACCCGTCGGGGCGATGCCTTCGGGAAGAATTTGGGCACGCCCGCCGCGGCGATCAGCATCGTCACCGACAGCGGGGTGATCTTGATCCCGGTGTCGATCGCCGACAGCCCGAGCGCGACCGACAGGTAGAGCGGGATCACGAAGAAGATGCCCATCATCACCAGGAACTGGAAGAAGAACATGATCATCCCGCCGGTCATCTGACGGTTGGCGAACAGCGCCGGGGTCACGAGCGGCTCGGCTCCAGCGGCCTCGAGCCGCCTGATGTGCAGCATGAACAGCCGCACGGATACGAGTCCACCGAGGATGAGCCAGAACACCGGCGACATGCCGAGCACGGAGGGCCCACCCTCGGCCGGCAGGAACCACCCCCACGTGGACGATTGCAGCACCCCGAACGCCACGAGGCCCATCCCGATCGCCCAGAGGATCGCGCCCAGCACGTCCAGATGAGAACGAACCTCCACCGGCGCGTCGGAGACGCGGCGGGAGAACAGGAAGATGCCGGCGCCGAGGAGCACCTCGCCCACGAACACCCATCGCCAGGACGCGTACGTCGTCGCGAGCCCGCCGATGAGCGGTCCGACGGCGATCGCGATCGCCGCGGACGCGCCGACCAGACCGTAGGCGCGAGGACGCCCCTCCCGCGGAAAGTTGCCGGCCACGAGCGCGACGATGGCCGGCATGATGAGCGCCGCGCCGATGCCTTCGAGGAGCGACCAACCGAACAGCAACACCGCGAGGTTCGGCGCGAGGGCCGTCGTCAACGACCCGGTGCAGTAGATGACCAAACCGATCGTGAACGCGCGCTTCCGACCGATGATCGATCCGATCTTCCCGCCGGTCACCATCAGCATGGCCATGATCAGCGTGTACAGGACGATGGCGCTCTGGATACCAGTGACCGTCGTGTTGATGTCGTTGGCGACGGTCGCGATGGAAACGTTCATGACCGAAGTGTCGAGCGCCATCAGGAACTGGCCCGCACACAGCGTCAATAGGACGACGCCGGCTCCCCGCGCGGTCCGCGGCTCTGCCATCAGGCTCTGCTCCTGGCTCATGGGTCTTCGAGTCCGCGACCGACTCGTGGCCTCGTCTCCGCTTCGCGCGTCGACGCTACGGGGTCGGCCCGGCCGGGGCCTCATGCGTTCCGGGTGAATCCGCCAAATTAGGGACGGTTTCGGGGACCGCATCCGCCCGGTCGGGTCGAGGCCGCCCCAGCGCTCGCGGCAGCCAGCCGGTAGCATCCTCGGATGAGCATCGCGTCTGCGCGCGGGCCGAAGAGAGGTCGTGTCGTCACGCCGGGAAGACACGCACCGACACCACCCGGTGCGGCCCCACGAGCCACCTCGTCCATCCGGCCGGAGATCGTCCCGCGCGAGCGGCTCCTGACCCAGATCGAGACGTCAGGCGCGGACGTGATCGCGATCACCGCCGGGGCAGGCTACGGGAAGACGACGCTGCTGAAGGCGTTCGCGCGGCGCGATCATCGGCCCATCGCCTGGCTCTCGCTCGATGCGCAAGACGAGGATCCGGCGGTGCTGCTCGCGGACCTCGCGCTCGCCTTCGACCGCATCCATCCCATCGAGCGTGCATTGCTGCAACGGCTGACGAACTCGGGCTCTCCGGGCCTGACTGCACGGATGCGGGCGCTGACGAGACTCGTCGATGCGTTCGGCGAGCCGGTCGTCGTCGTGCTGGACGACGTCCAGGTGCTCAGGAGCTACGAAGTGCTGGACATGATCTCGACGATGATCGAGCACATCCCCGTCGGCTCGACGGCCGCGCTCGCGTCCCGAGCGACCCCGGACCTGCACCTGCCGAGGCTGCGGGCCGCCGGTCGGCTCTTCGAGTTGGGCGCTCGGGACCTCGCGATGGATCCCGCTGAGACGGCTGCCATGGTCCAAGCGGTCCATCTGGATCTTCCCGAGGACGTCGTCTCGCTGATCGGACGTCGAACGGAAGGATGGCCGGTTGCGGTCTACCTCGCGACCCTTTCGATCCGCAACCAATCGGACCCGATCGCGGCGGCCGCCAGGTTCAGCGGGGACGACCGTCTGATCGCCCACTACGTAGACGACGAGCTCCTGAGTGGCCTGCCGAAGCGCGCGCTGCGGTTCTTGACGAGGACCTCGATCCTTGACCAGCTCACGCCCTCACTCTGCGACGCGGTAGTTGGCATGAGAGGTTCGGCGACGCTCCTCGCGGAGCTCGCGCGAACGAACGCGTTCGTGGTCCCCGTCGTCGATCACCCCGATCGGTACCGCTACCACCAACTCCTTCGCGACGTGCTGCTCGCGCACCTCCGACGCACCGAGCCGGACCGGGTGCCCGATCTGTACCGGCGCGCCGCGGAGTGGTCCGAGGCGAACGGCATGACCGACGACGCGGTCGGCTACGCGCAGGGCGGCGGTCACGCGAACGAGGCCGCCCGGCTCGTCTGCTCGGTCGCGCGCCGCTATCTGAGCACGGGACGCTTCCACACCCTGCGGATGTGGCTCGCGTGGTTCGACGATGCGACGTTGCGTGCGTACCCGCCACTCGCGGTTGCCACGGCCTGGTACCACGCCATCACCGGGGACCAGGAGCCCGTCTATTGGCTGCGCATGGCGGAGGCCGCCTCGTTCGATGACTCGATGCCCGATGGAACCGTGTCGTTCCCGTCGGCCGTCGCGTTGCTCCGGGCCGCCCTCTGCCTGGACGGTCCGCGTCGGATGGATGCGGACGTCGACCTGTCCGCCGACCTGGGCATCCGTTCGAGCGATTGGCGGGTGATGCACCACCTGCTCGCCGGCGAGGCGGCCCTCCTCCTCGGCGACACGGAGCGTGCGCGAGCGATCTTCCGCGAAGCGGCGGAGTTCGCCGGGCCCGACCAACCGGGTGCCCATGTGATGGTGCTCAGCGAGCTCGCGGCACTGGCGGCGGACGCCCACGACTGGGACGAAGCGAGCCGGCGGATCAGCCAGGCCAGGTCGATCGCAGCGTCGAGGGGCTTCGGCGACATGATCGTCCAGCCCCTCATGTTCGCGGTGTCGGCCATCGTCCTTGCGCGACAGGGTCAAGCCGATCTGGCACGACAGGCGCTCATCGAGGCGCAGAAGCTACGAGCAACCTCATCCACGGCGTTCCCGTGGGTCAGCATCCGCAGCAGGCTGGCGATGGCCCGCGCCTATCTCGCTTTGTCCGACGTCGAGGGTGCGCGTACCGTGCTGGCAGAGGCGCGTGACATCCAGGCACGCCGGCAGGACATCGGCACCCTCGCTGATCATCTGGATGAGCTGCAGGGCGAGATACGAACGATGCGCGCAGTGGGGAGGTTGGGACCGACGTCCCTGTCGGCCGCGGAGCTCAGGGTCCTCACCCTCCTGCCGACCCGCTTGTCGTTCTGGCAGATCGGAGAGCGGCTCTTCGTGTCGAACAACACGGTGAAGTCGCACGCGATGTCGATCTACCGCAAGCTCGGCGTCTCGAGCAGGTCGGAGGCCGTCGACCGCGCGGCCGAGCTCGGGCTGCTCGACCTCTAGCTCGGACGATCCGACCTTCACCCGCTGCGGGTGATGTATGAGGGGTCGGCACGCGCTTGGATGGAGCGGTGGAACGTCGCACCGAACGGACGCGACCGATGCGGTCCTACGAATGGACCCTGACGAAGCTCGCGCTCAACGATGACGACCTGATCTCGAGCCTCACCGCATCTGACGAGGCGAACCTCGCGACGTCAGGCTTGGACCCACCTGCGCAAGCATTGGTTCGGATCGGCGCGCTGCTCGCATCCGACGCGGCCTCGGCGTCGTACGCCGCGGTCGTGAGGCTCGCGGAGCGTGCGGGGGTGTCGGCGCAGGAGATCGTTGGGGTCCTCGTCGCAGTGGCCCCATACATCGGGATAGCGCGGACCGTCTCGGCGGCGCCCGAGCTCGCGCTGGCGTTGGGCTTCGATGTGGACGACGTCATCGAGCGGGACCGAGATACATCCGACCGAGCGTAGATCGGGGGCCGTCACGGAGTCCGAAGCAGAGCAGACCGCCTCACGTCATGCCGGAAGCCGGTCGGGACGGCACCAACAAGGAAGGAGTGATGAGGATGACGACGGGGATGACGTCACACCGAGCGAAGGGCGGAGGCCTCCTCACGCTCGTCCTGGTGGCGGCGATGCTCGGAGGCGCGTGCAGCAGCACGCCCCAGATCTGCAAGGACCTGAGCCAGCTCAGCAGCTCGGTCCAGGCCCTGACGGACGTGCACATCGGCAGCGGCTCGCTCAGCACGCTGCAGTCGAAGCTCTCGACCGTCCAGACGGATCTCACGGCCGTCAAGCAGAGCGCCGATCAAGCGATCGGACCTCAGGTCAGCGCGATGGACGCCGCCGTGCAGACCCTCAAGCAGGCGATCCAGGCGGCGGTCGCATCCCCGAGCGCAGCCACGATCTCAGCGGTCGCGACCGCGGCGAAGGCCACCGAGACGGCGTTCGCGCTGAAAGCCGCCAAGCCCGACTGTTAGCGCGGTGGGCGTGGGATCGGACGAGAGCGGTTGGCGATCGAGGTCGAGACATTCACCTGTTGCGGGTGATGCGGCCTTCCACGACCGGTGGGAGCTTTCGGGTCGAAGGCTCATGCAGGAGCCCTGGCGATAGGAGGACAGGATGGCGGAGAGACCGGTTCTCGACCTTCTCGCGAAGATGACGGAGGACTCCGTCGAGGTGTCGAGCCTCGACGCGCAGACCCTCGTGCTGGCGAGGATCGCCGCGCTGATCGCGGTCGACGCCCCATCGGCTTCGTACCTGTTGAACCTGGGCGTCGGGTCAGAGCTGGGGATCGACGAGGAGATGGTCCGTGGCGTTCTCGCCGCGGTCGCCCCGATCGTGGGGACGCCGCGCGTCGTCGCCGCGGCGGCCAACATCCTCACCGCACTCGGGCTCGCGATCGAGGTGGCCGAGCTCGAGGATGAGATGGAGGCTGAGGAGGCAGCCGACGAGGAGTGATCCCGGTCGGGCGACGATCGCCGAGACGAGCCGATCGGTCGTACGGACATCCGAAGGACCGAGCCGCGGTCCTGCTGATCAGCGGCCATGTGACGAAGAGCGAAGGAGGCAGCGATGAGCGAGAAGGACATGCTGTTGGTACTCGGAGCGTCCTATGAGAGCGTTGCGGACGCCGAGGCCGACTACGAGGCCGTGAAGGCGCTGTATTACGAGGCCGGGGTGGGGCATTCGTTCGACGCCGCGGTCCTCGAGCGCGGAGCCGACGGCAAAGTGAACGTCGACAAGAAGCATGAGCAGTCCACACGCCACGGCGCCTGGGAAGGTCTGGCGATCGGCGCCCTGGCAGCGATCCTGCCCGGGATCGGCCTGGGCGTCGGCGCCGCGGTCGGCGCGGGGATCGGGGCCGTGACTGGCCACATCAAGGGGGGCATGAGCGATAGCGATCTCAAGCAGCTGGGCGAAGTGCTGGGCACGGGCCAGGCGGGTCTGATCGTGCTGTACGCCACGAACATGGCCGACCAGGTCGCCGCCAGCATCAAGGCACAGAACCGGTTCGTCTCGAAGGAGATCGACGCGAACGCCGACGAGTTGGCCAAGCAGATCAAGGCTTCTGAAGGAGCCTAGTCGTCCCCGGATCGGGCCGAAGGGCCGACGAGCGCGTCTGAACCCAGTCGCGTTCGTCGCCGATGACGTCCTCGACCAGCGTGCTGTCATCGGCGCGACGCCAAGCGGCCACGAGCGTCGTCGCACGGGCCCGAGGCGACTCAGTTGAGGTTCGACCCTCACGAAGGGTGGACCGAGAGATGGCGGTCGGTCACGGACACCACCTGCCAGCCATGGGCCTGAGAACCGTCGGAGACCGTTCGAACGTACCGCGAGGAGGCAACCGATGAGCACGATGCACGACGATTCCGGCGCGAGGGGCATCGCGCGATCGAGGGGCGGTGCCCGTCCCACGCCAAGGGCCGCGGTGCCACCGTCGCTCAACTCGCAGCTCGCCTTCGCCAGGAAGCTCGCGCACCTCACGCCCGAGGAGCGCGTCGCACGCGGTAAGGCCGCGCGCAACGAGGTCTCGCGTACGTCCCACGGAACCTGGGAGCCTGCGCCCGGACGGCCGGACCCGATCGCGCTGCTCGACGAGCAGGCCGTGACCCGGGTGCCGGAGCTGGTGCCGATCCGCTACGGACGCATGATGGTCTCGCCGTTCACCTTCTACCGGGGGGCGGCGCTGATCATGGCCGCGGACCTGGCGGCGACCCCACGCTCGGGCCTGAACGTCCAGCTCTGCGGCGACGCGCACCTGTCGAACTTCGGCGTGTTCGCCTCGCCCGAGCGTCAGATGCTGTTCGACATCAACGACTTCGACGAGACGAACCCGGGTCCGTGGGAGTGGGACGTCAAGCGCCTGGCGGCGAGCTTCGAGATCGCCGGGCGCGACCGCGGGTACGCCGCCGCCGACCGGCGCGCGATCGTGACGGCGGGCGTGAGGGAGTACCGGCAGCGGATGCGCCAGGCCGCGGCCGCGCACAACCTCGAGGTGTGGTACGCGCACGTCGAGATCGGCAAGCTGATGGACCAGCTCAAGGCCACCGCCGGCAAGCAACAGATCAAGGTCACCCAAGCGAACCTCGCGAAAGCCCGCACGCGCGACAGCATGCAGGCGTTCTCGAAGATGACGACCATGGTGGACGGCAATCGCCGGATCATCGGCGACCCGCCGCTGATCACGCCGATCGATGACCTGATGCCGCCCGGGACCGAAAGGGAAGCCACGATCGGTCAGCTCCGAGACATCATCCGCGCCTATCGGCGCACCCTGGAGACGGATCGCAGGCACCTCTTGGAGGGCTTCCACCTCGTCGACGTGGCTCGCAAGGTCGTCGGCGTCGGCAGCGTCGGGACCCGCGCTTGGATCCTGCTCCTGATGGGTCGCGACGACCAGGATCCGCTGTTCCTGCAGGCCAAGGAGGCTGAGGCTTCGGTGCTCGAGCGCTTCGTCGGCAGGAGCGCGTACCCGAACCACGGTCAGCGAGTCGTCGCGGGGCAGCGGCTCATGCAGACGGCGAGCGACATCTTCCTGGGCTGGCAGCGCGTCACCGGGATCGACGGCAAGGTCCGCGACTTCTACGTCCGCCAGCTCCGCGACTGGAAGGGCTCGGCGAACGTCGATGTCATGGTCGTGCCGGGGATGACGCTCTACGCGCGCATCTGCGGCGCGACGCTCGCCCGCGCGCACGCCCGCTCCGGCGACCGGATCGCGATCGCGTCGTACCTGGGCAAGACCGACGCGTTCGACCGTGCGATCGCCGACTTCTCGAGGGCGTACGCCGACCAGAACGAGAAGGACTACCAGGCCTTGGTGGACGCCGTGCAGTCGGGCCGGATCACGGCGCAGACCGGGCTCTAGGGGTCCGATCCGCTCGGACCGGCCTTCCCGTGGAGTGGAAGACCGGCTGGTCGGTCGCAGCGCCGCTGGATGCGTTGCGTCGATCAGTCGTTCGTGCATGCCATGGACCATGTGAGACCGACCTGGCAGGGCATCCCGGTCGTTCAACCGCGCGTCCGGCGTACCGGCCGATCGACGATAGGAGGGAGCCTCATGTCGTCTGACGAACAACCCCCGGCGGGCCGCCGGTCATTCAGCAAGGGCCGGCTGGAGGCCTTCAGCGATGGCGTGTTCGCCATCGCCATCACCCTGCTCATCCTCGATCTCACGATCCATCCGCCGGGCTCACCGCTGCACCAGCTGTACCGCGAATGGCCTTCCTATGTCGCGTACGTCATCAGCTTCCTCACGATCGGTGCGGCCTGGCTCGGCCACACCGCGCTGACCGATCGCCTGGAACGGGCGGACGCGGTCCTGCTCCGGCTCAACCTGCTCCTGTTGCTTATGGTGACCTTCCTGCCGTTCCCGACGCGCCTGGTCGGCGACGCGCTGCGCGAGGCCGACAGCGAACGCGTGTACATCACGCTGTACGGGCTCACGTTGATCGCGATCCGACTGATGGGGTCCGCGCTGGACGCGTATGCCGCGCGCGAGCACCTTTACACATCGGATGCCAGCCCGAGCTCGCGTAGAGAAGGACGGAAGCTCCTGCCGGTCCTCGTCGGGTACGTGCTCGCGATCGTCATCGGGCTCGTCCTGCCCGTGGCGGCGGTCGCGCTGTACTTCGCGCTCGCCGTGTATCTGGTCGTGCCGTTCGGCGAGGTCGCCCGGCTGTTCCGACGCGCCTGAAGGTCTGTCGAGCGCGATCGGGCGGCCGATCCGCCTGGGCCTGAGGCGGACGAGCTATGAGGTCATTCCATCGGTCGGTATCCGACCGAGCAGGTGTACGTACGTTGCGACGCCGGTCGACTCAACGATCCCTTCGGGCGCGGCTCGATGGCCCGATCAGCCCTTTGCGCAGCTCATGGAGCATCTGGCGCCACTCCAAGCTCGGCATGAGCGACCGTAACCTACTTCCCGGTAGGTTCGAATAGTCATCATGAGACGGCCGGTCACGTCCGTGAAGAATCGTGGATCACGCGCGGATGGACCGCGCGAGGAGCCACACACGGAGGTGGACCGGCCATGGACGACGTTACGCATCTCGGCCTCGACGTGCACAAGGACACGATCGCGGTGGCCATCCTGCGGCCCGGCTCCTTGGAGCCCGACGAGCGCACCATCCCCAACACGCCGGAGGCGTTGCGTGCCCTCGTCGCACGCCGCCAGTCGGGACCTGTCGTCGCCTGCTACGAGGCCGGTCCGACCGGCTACGACACCTACCGCCTGCTGACGTCGCTGGGCATCCCCTGCGAGGTGATCGCCCCGACGCTGATCCCGCGCCGAGCGGGTCGAAGGGTCAAGACCGACCGGATCGACGCGCGGAACCTCGCTCGCCTCCACCGCGCCGGCGAGCTCACCGCGATCCGGGTGCCGACGCCGCAGGAAGAAGCGATCCGCGACCTGGTCCGGGTCCGCGAGGACCTCAAGGACGATCGGCGCAGGACCATGCACCGGATGAAGAGCTTCCTCCTGCGCCAGGGCCGTCGCTACCCATCGAAGACGACGGGATGGACCGACAAGTGCGACAAGTGGATCCACTCCCAGCACTTCGACGAGCCCGCTGCCGAAGCCGCCTTCCGTCACTACGTCGCCACGCTCGATGCTCGCCGGGTGGAGCTCCGCGCGATCGACGCCGAGATCGCCGATGCATGCACCCGTCCTCCGCTCGAGGCGGCCGTGGCGAGGCTCCGGTGCTTCCGCGGGATCGACTCGCTGTCGGCGGTCACGATCGCATCCGAGGTCTGCGACTTCCACCGGTTCGCCACGGCGACGCAGTTCATGGCGTTCACCGGCCTGGTCCCATCGGAGCACTCCAGCGGGGCGAGCGAGCACCGAGGCTCGATCACCAAGACCGGCAACGCCCACCTGCGCCGGGTCCTGGTCGAGGCGGCGTGGAGCTACCGCCATCACCCCGCCGTCGGGATCGAGCTCCGCCGGCGGAGCGAGGGCCAACCTTCGGAGGTCACGGCGTACGCCTGGGCCGCCCAGTGCCGGCTGTGCTCGCGGTTCCGCTCCCTCGCCGCTCGGCGCCAGCACAACATCGCGGTCGTGGCGGTCGCCCGGGAGCTGGCCGGGTTCATCTGGGGCATGATGACCGACCGGCTGGCCGTGGCGTGATGCGGAGGGCCGGGGAGCGGGCGGGCGTTGACCGCGGAAGGATCCTCGCGGACGTTATGCGGCTCACGACCCGCGTTCTTAGTCAGAGGCAGCTTCCGACGAACCGATGATGTGCGGTCCCGATCCGCGGATACGAGAGTGGTCGATCGTCGCTGCCACCTGCCCGCCCGCTCCCCGGCCCTACGCCTCCCCGACACGACCGCCGTGAACCGGGGGCTTGACATTCCGTCTCATACGAGTGTCCCGTCAGGTCCACCGAACAGGCATCTTGGCACTCCACACGGGGTCTCCCCCTCCTCGTGTTGCCTTCCCCGTGAAGCCCCGGTCCTCGCCCGACAGCAACTTGACCGGATCCTCGAGACGCGCATGTCTAGCGTGACACGCCCGCGCCGGGCTAGGCTCAGAGGCATGGCAGTCGAACGCGTGGACCCAACGGCGCATGACGTCGAAGGCATCCTTCGGGAGCAGGCGCGATACTACGAGCACCGAGCACCTGAATACGACGACGTCTGGTTCCGACGTGGCCCCTACGACCTGGGTGCCGAGGGCAACCGGCGATGGTTCGAGGAGACGGCTCGACTGGAGGGGGCGGTCGACGCCCTTGATGCTTCCGGCGCCGTCTTGGAGCTTGCTTGCGGCACCGGCATCTTCACCCAGCGGCTGGCGCTTCGCGCGGAGCGATTGATCGCCGTCGACGCAGCCGCCTCGACGCTGGAGATCAACCGACGGCGAGTGGCGGACCAGCGCGTCGAGTACGTCCACGGAGACCTCTTCGAGTGGGAACCGCCCCAGGGGCTTCGCTTCGACCTCATCTTCTTCGCGTTCCTCATCTCTCACATCCCGCCCTCTCGGTTCGAGGAGTTCTGGAACCTGCTGGTCGGATGGCTTGTGCCCGGCGGTCGAGTCTTCTTCTGCGACGACGTGGCCGGGGCCGAGACCCGCCCCTCCAACCCCGGAGAATGCGTCGAAGACGGCCCCGACTTCGCGCACCGTCGCAGGCTGCTCGACGGGCGCGAGTACACTATCGTCAAGGTTTTCCACCGGCCCGACGGGCTGACCGCTGCCCTGGCGTCGCTCGGGTGGCACGCTGACATACGGACCACCGGATCTGAGTTCTACTACGGGATCGCGTCGGTCCGCGCGGCGTCGTCGGGCTGAGCGCGCTCGACGCCGGTCCAGGTGAGTGATCCAGGTTCCGTCCCTCCGGCCGCGCAAGGTTGCAAAGAGGTTGCAGGATCGCCATCGACCTGACCGTCCGCGCGGCGCGATCCGCCGATCGGCACGGTCGAGGGAGCCTGCGCGCGGTCGACCTCGAGCCGGCCACGATCTCCGCGCTTGCCGCCGTCCTTCCCGGATACGAAGGTTGACGAACGCCACACCTGACTGCGGTCTTCACGAACGGCATGTCAGGTCATGTGTGGTGGGCGGCAGCGTGGGAGCCGGCCGAGGCGGGGAGACGCGACGAACGTTGCGGGAGTTCCTCCTGCGACGGTGGCATCCTAACCTCGGTGCGTCGCTCCACGAACCTGTGACCGATCGCTCGGGCCCAACGGCCGTGGGCATGGAGGATTGCTATGGGCGCCGCGAAGACCCGGCTCTACCGCGACGGCGTGCTCGACGCCACGGACTTCCCCGTCGCCGACGTCTCCGAGTACCTGGAGGAACCCGACACCGTCGTGTGGGTCGACCTGTGCGGTCCGTCGAAGGACCAGCTCCACGAGCTCGCTTCCGAGCTCAGCCTTCACGAGCTCGCCGTCGAAGACGCTCTTGAGCCTCACCAGCGCCCGAAGCTCGACCGGTACGCGACGCACCTGTTCCTGTCCTCCCATGCCATACGCGTCGACGCCGAAGCCGGCGCTCTCGACGAGGCCGAGATCGACGCGTTCATCAGCGAGCGCTGGCTGATCACGGTCCGCAAGGACGAAGGCTTCTCGATCGATCCAGTGCTGGAGCGCTGGGACCGCTCGCCCGACCTCGCGGTCTTCGGGGTCAGCTTCCTGCTCTACGGCCTGCTCGACGTCATCGTCGACGGTTATTTCGACGCCCTCCAATCGTTCGACGAGTACTACGAGGAGGTGAGCGACGGCCTCTTCGCGGATCACCCGCTCGACCCCGCGCAGCAGCGGCATTGGTTCGACATGCGTCGCGCGATGGTCCGCTTCCACCGCCTGGTCGTCCCGATGCGGGAGGCGATCAGCAGCCTCATGCGGCGCGAGCACTCGGCCGTCGCGGAGCAGCTCTATCCCTACTTCCAGGACGTCTACGACCACATCCTGCGCGTGAGCGAGTCCTCCGATTCGCTCCGTGACCTCGTCAGCACGATCGTCGAGACGAACCTCAGCCTCCGGGACTACCGCCAGAACCTGATCGTCAAGAAGGTCAGCAGCTGGGCGGCGATCATCGCCGTGCCCGCGCTGATCACCGGCTATTACGGCATGAACGTGCCCTACCCCGGCTTCGCGAGGCTCTGGGGCGTCATCGTCTCCAGCGCCCTGATCGTCGGCGGAACGATCGGCCTGTACGGTCTGTTCCGCCGCATCGACTGGCTCTAGGAACGAGGCCTGTCGCCACCGCGACAGGTTTGGAACCCTCCTCCGTCGCATGCATCCTCGAGGGCCGGATGACCGTTCGCTACGACGATCACGAGGAGGTCATCGAGGCAGGCGAAGAGGTCTACGTGCCGCCCGGCCATGTCCCGACGACCGGAACAGGGCAGCGAGTACGTGCAGATCGGTCAGACGGACCAGGTCACGGATACGAACGCCGCGATCATCACGGTTGGGGTCCTGCTGAGCGCGGTCGGCGCGGCCGGCCTGCTCCGGCGCCAGGGACAGCTTTCGGGGTGGTCGTCGGTGGCGGTAGCGCTCGTCGCGGTTTCGGCCGTCACCGCCCTCGCGGCCCGGTTCGTGTGCCTGTGGCTCACGGCGTTGGCACTCGGAGCGTCGATCCTGGCGGCTCGGCTGTTCCGCGCGGACCTCGCACCACGCCGGGCGGTGCTCCGTATAGGCCTCGGGCCGGTCGTGGCGGTCGTCGTCCCCTGGTTCCTGATCGCCTCGCGGTCGGTCGGTGCGTCGGTCTTCGACATGGGGCTGGTGAGAGCGAGCGCTGCACTCGGTCTCGTGATCTGGGCATCCGGCGTCGGTTCGCTCGGTTGGTGGCTGTACCGGGAGGCTCCCGCTTCGCGATCAGCCGAGAGCCATGCCTTCGGCGGAGCCTGCTGGCGTCGGGTCTGGCAGGCGCATCATGCGGAAGGACGTGAACAACCCGAAGAGACCGGCGAGGATCGGCACCAGGAGCGCCACCTGGAGGGCGAGAGGCCGGGCATCGGTGTTGATACGGATGATCTCAGCCTGGGTCGCGGGGGGTTGGCCGGCGAGCTGCTCTTCGAGCTGCGTGTTGCTCATGACTTCCGCGTCCTGGTCCAACGCCTGAGCGACCTGTTGCTGCTCGACCGGGGAGAGCACGGTGCTCGCCTGCGCCATGTTCGTGAACGTGATGGACAGCGTCGCCAGCATGATGGCGCCGGCGAACGCCAGCCCGAACGACAGCCCGAACGATCCCGACGCCGAGTTCACGCCGGCGGCCTCGCTGACCCGTTCCTCCGAGATCGGCGACAGCGTGTAGTTGTTGAGCTGGGACACCAGCAGCCCCAACCCGCATCCCGCGATCATGAGCGGGATGACCAGCCACCAGCCGGAATCCGCTCGCGGCACGATCGGGATCAGCACCGCCAATCCGAGCGTGAGGAGGGCGAATCCCGCCCGGATGATGCCGGCCGGACGCCGCTTCCCGGCCTTCTTGCCCGCGAGGATGGCCACCCCGAACATCGTGAGCGACAGCGGCGCGAGGGACAGGCCCGCCTGCATCGCGTTGTACTCCAGGACCATCTGCAGGTAGATCGGCAGCACGATCATGGTCCCACCGAGCGCGATCTGTTGGAGCATCTGGTCGGAGACCCCGAACCTGAACAGCTTCGACCTGAACAGGTCCGGGTCGAGCAGCGTCGGCTTCCCTTCGCGCTTGCGCCGCACCAGCCAGTAGGCCAGTGCTCCCATCGCGATCGCGCCGATCACCATGAGCGCGCCGACCGCTCCGCCGCCCTCCTCCCACACGAGGATGCCCAACACGATGCCGCCCATGCCCACCACGGAGAGGACCGCACCGACGACGTCGACCTTCCGCGGGCCCGTGTACGGCACGTCGCGCACGAGCTTGATCCCGAGCAGCACGATCGCGATGATGATGTCCTCGAGCAGGAACCCGACCCGCCACGACAGATACGTGGTGACGAAGCCCCCCAAGAGCGGTCCGACGGCGGCGGCGATCGCCGCCGAGGCCCCCACCAGCGCGTACGCCTTCTTCTGCGCCGCTCCCTCGAAGTTGCCGTGGATCAGGGACTGCATGGCGGGGAGCAGGAGCGACGCACCGAGCCCGCCGATGATCGCCCAGAAGATGATGACCGCGGTCAGGCTCTGGGCGAGGGACATCGCCAGGGCGCCGAGGGCGTAGGCCAGCAGACCCAGGACATACGCCCTCTTCCGCCCGATCAGGTCGCCGACCTTGCTGCCGATGAGGATGAACGCCGCGGAGACGAGCGCCTCGAGCGCGATCGCCGACTGGACGCCGCTCACCGTCGTGCCCAGGTCGTGGACGACGGCCGAGATCGATACGTTCATCAACGAGGTGTCGACGACGAGCACGAACATCGCCATCGCCAGCAAGATGGCGAGCCGCTGATCGCTCGGTGCCTCCGCAGGGGCGCTCGTGCTGGGTCCCTCGGTCATGGGAACCGATGATGCTGTGGGAACGAGCCGGGCGCAAGAACGATGGACGTCTCCAGCTCGCTGCGACCCGTCTCGAGGACCCCCTTCACGAGGCGTCGGGTTCCTCGTGGCGCAACGTTCGGTCTCGAGCGTTAGTCTCGGTGCCGATGGGTAGATCGGACGGAAGGCCAGATGGCATGCAACGAGCGGCGGCGGTCGCCGCGGTCCTGATCATCGTGGCCGTGCTGGCGGCGACCCTGGTGGACCTCGCCGGCCGTCCTGTGCGTTTCCTGGTCGAGCTCGTGCTGTTGGCGGTGCTCCTCGGGGCCGGGTGGATCGCGCTCACGAGGCTGGGTCTCCTCCGGGCGATCGCCGCTGGCGTGGCGCTTGCGGTGGTCATCGCCCTGGTCGTGAGCATCATCGGCACGGACGGCGCGCGTGGTGTCTCCATCGTCCTGCGGATCGTCGGGCTGGGGGTCGCGCTCGGGCTCGCGAGGTACGCCCTGGGCGACACGGACACCGCGCTGAAGCAGCGCCAGACGCCGGGCACGCCGGTGCCGCCCGCCACACACGGCGTCCTGTTCATGAACCTCAAGTCGGGCGGCGGAAAGGCCGAGCGGTTCCACCTCGTCGACGAGTGCGAGCGACGCGGGATCGAACCGGTCGTGCTCGAGCCGGGCCAGGATTGGCTCCAGCGGGTCCGAGACGTGGCCGCGAGCGGCGCGGACGTCCTCGGCATGGCCGGCGGGGACGGCTCGCAGGCGATGGTCGGCAGCGTCGCGGCCGAACTCGGGCTCCCGATGGTCGTCGTGCCCGCCGGCACGCGGAACCATCTGGCCCTGGACCTGGGCCTAGACCGTGATGATGTGGTCGGCGCGCTGGACGCGTACGGCGACGCGGTCGAACGCTCGATGGACCTCGGCGATCTGAACGGGCACGTGTTCGTGAACAACGTCTCGCTCGGCCTCTACGCGGCGATCGTGCGCTCGCCCGAGTACCGGGACGCGAAGGTGGACACGACCCTCGCCACGCTGCCGCAGGTGCTGGGACCCGACACCGAACCGTTCGACCTGCGGTTTACCGGCCCCGATGGCGTCGAGCACCGAGGCGCGCACGTGATCCAGATCTCGAACAACCCGTACGGCACGACGGCACGAGGGATGACGAGCCGCCCCCGCCTCGACACGGGCCGGCTCGGCATCATCGCGCTGCTGCTCGGTAAGGAGGGGGGCGCGGCCGCCTTCCTCGCGGCGCTCGCGACCGGTCACCCCGAGCGATTCAAGGGACTCACGTCCTGGGCGACGCCGACCTTCGAGGTCAGATCGGGCGCCGCGATCGAGATCGGGCTCGACGGCGAGACCGAGGTCATGGACCAGCCGCTGCGGTTCTCGATCCGTCCGTCCCCGGTCCGGGTGCGGCTGCCGAAGCATGCGATCGGCTACTCGCCGGCCGCGCGCTCGCTCACCCTGCGCGAGGCATCGCGCCGACTGTGGGGCGTCGCGATGGGTCGTCCCGCGGGGATCGGCGCCTGAGCGCCGTGATCAATCCGCGCGATCGTCGCCCGTGACCGTGGGCGGTTCGCCGCCTCCATCCGGACCAGCGACGCGATCGTCCGCCGCGATGACCTCGATCGCCCGTCCGACGGACGGATAGAAGTGATCGCGGTCCAGGGTTTCGAACAGGCCGTAACGCAGCAGCAGGTCCTGTAGCCGCGCCCGGAGTTCGACGAACGCCAAGGAGATGCCCTCCGCATTGAGTTCCTTGTCGAGGCGCTCGAGCATGTCGGCCGCGGTGACGTCGATGTCCGTGACCGCCTCGCATTGCAGCACGACCCACCGTGGCTTCCAGCGCCGGGCCAGATGGCGGACCTGTCGGCGGAAGATGCCGGAGTTCGCGAAGAACAGCGGCGCTTCCCAGCGGTACACGACGACGTCCGGTGCCTGCTCGGCGTCGGGGTAGCGCTCGATGTCGTGCCAGCCGTCCATGTCGGCGACGAACCCGAGCACCACGCCGTGCGGCCGCCAGCTGCGACGGAAGAACAGCAGGATCGACATGACGATCGCGATGACGATCCCCTGGAGCACGCCGAGCAGGATCACGCCGAACGACGCGACGAGCGAGAGCAGCAGCGCCGACCTGCGCACCCGCAGGTACGTGCGCAGGATCGGCAGGTTCATCAGCGACAGCGCTGCCGCGATCACGACGGCGGCCAGCGCCGTCTGCGGCAGGTCCGCGAGCAACGACGGCAGGAAGAGCAGGAGCACGACCACGGCGCCTGCCCCGACCAACCCGGTCACCTGCGACTTCGAGCCGGCCTGTTCCGCGACTGCGGTCCGCGAGCCGCTCGCCGAGATCGCGAACCCCTGGAACAGACCGGCGGCGATGTTGGCCGACCCGATCCCGATCATCTCCTGGTCGGGGTCGATCTCGTCCCCGCGACGGACGGCGAAGCTCGTCGACGTCGCGATCGTGTCGGTGAGGGAGACCAGCACGATGCCGACCGCGGCGACGAGCAGGGGCGCCAGGTCGCTCACCGAGGTCCACGGGAGCGCCGGGGTCGGGAGGCCCTGCGGCAGGGAGCCGACCGTCTTGACGCCCTTCAGGCTGAGATCCAGCAGCGACGTCGCCAGCGTCGCCCCGACCACCGCGACGAGGACGGCCGGGACCCTCTTCGACACGTACGGCATCGCGAGCAGGACGGCGAGCGTCGCGAGACCGAGGACCAGAGCGGTCGCGTTCGTCTGATCGAGCCCGGAGATGAACGCCTTCACCTCCGGCACGAAGCCGTCGGCGTCGGTCGAAAAGCCGAACAGCTTCGGGAGCTGGCCGACGATGATCGTGATCGCGAGCCCGTTCATGTAGCCGACCTGGACCTCTTTCGAGAGCAGGTCGGCGACGAATCCCAACTTCGCCAGCCCGAGGCCGATCTCGATCGCGCCCACGAGCAGCGCCATCATGCCGGCGAGCGCGATGGCCGCGGCGGGATCGCCGCCGGCCACGAGCGGCACGATCGCGGCGAAGATCAACGGCGAGACAGACGAATCCGGGCCTAGGACGAGGATCCGGGACGGCCCCATGAGCGCGTACCCGACGAGGCAGGCGATCGTCGTGTACAGACCCGTCACGGCCGGGAGCCCAGCGAGCTCGGCGTACGCCATGCCCTGGGGGACGAGGATCGCCGCCAGGACGATCCCGGCGATCAGGTCCGAGCGGAGCCACGATGCGTGGTAGGTGCGAAGCATCCGGACGCCGGGGACCCAGCGCTCGATGCCCGTACGGTGCTCGCCAGTCTGCTCCGTGTCCATACGGCCTCGCTATCGCGGATGTGTGACCTTACCGTCGCGAGGCCCGCTAGCATGCGACGGATGAGCGATCAGGCCGGGCCGGGTCCGTACGAACCGCCCGAGGAACGCCTCGCCCAACGGCTCGAGGCGAAGCCCACGGCCCGGCGCTCGGCCACCGCGGCGGCGCTCCACGAGCTCGCGGAGCTCGACCGTGCGGTGTACCGAGCCATCGCGAACACGCCGACGCCGACGCTCGACGAGCCGCTCCGCCGGCTCTCGAACCTGGCCAACAACTCGCAGGTGTGGTTCGGGATCGCCGGCGCGCTGTTCGCGTTCGGCGGGCGGACCGGCCGTCGAGCGGCCGCGACCGGGGCGGCGGCGATCGCGGTCAACTCGGCGCTCGTGAACCTCCCGATGAAGTTCGCCACCCGCCGGGCGCGTCCGGACCGGGTGGGCGCCGGAGTGCCGGCAGAGCGATGGGTCCCGATGCCGGAGTCGACCTCGTTCCCGTCGGGCCATTCGGCCTCCGGGTTCGCGTTCGCCGCGGCAGTGGCCGGGTCGATGCCCGGCCTCGCCGTGCCCCTCCGCGGACTCGCCGCTGCCGTGGCGTACTCGCGCGTGCACACGGGGGTGCACTATCCCGGAGACGTGGTCGTCGGGTCGCTCGTCGGCGCCACGATCGGCGAAGCGACGGCGCTCGCGGTCCGTGCGCTCCTCCGGCGCCGCGCCGGGTAGGGATCCGTCGTCCCGTGGGGTGTCAGCTGCCCCCGCCTTCAACCGCGACCGCCTCAGGCTGCCGCATCGGGATCAGCTTCGTGAAGAAGAGCGCGATCGTACCGACGAGAGCGAGGAGCGCCAGCGCCGCGCGAAGCCCGTCCAGCCGCGCCTCCTCGTTCACGTCGACGATCGCTTGCGTGGTCTTCGCATCGACCCCAGCGTCCTGCAGCGCCGACTCCAGCTGAGCGTCGGAGACGAACGGCACCCCGCTCGCGAGCTGCAGGCTCGCCTGCGAGGTGACGGACGCCGGCACATCCGGGTTCTGTGCGAGCCCGCTCAGGAACGACGCGGTCAGCGCGGCGATCAGGATCGAGCCCGCGAGCGCGGTGCCGAGCGAAGCGCCGAACTGCGTCGCGGTGTTCTGGAGGCCACCGACCTCCGGGCTCTCGTCGTCGGGGACCGCCGACACCGTGACGCTCCCGAGCTGCGAGGCGAGCGCGCCCATGCCGAGTCCGATCAGCAGCAGGGGCACGGTCACGATGCTGGCGCTCGCCCCGACGTTCATCGCGCTGATGAGCACCACGATGCCCACCACCGATGCCAACATCCCGACCTCCACGACGCGCCGGGGTGACGCGTGGGGGAAGAATCTCGGGATGCCCGCCGCGGCCACCAGCATCGCGACGGAAAGGGGAGTGATCTTGATCCCCGTGTCGATCGCTGAGAGCCCGAGCGCGACGGACAGGTACAGCGGGATCACGAAGAACAGCCCCATCATCACCACGAACTGGAGGAAGAACATCACCAGGCCGCCGGTCATCTGTCGGTTCTTGAACAGCGACGGCGTGACGAGCGGCTCGGCACCGGCCGCGGCCAGGCGTCGGATGTGCAGCTTGAACAGCCAGATCGCGACGAGCCCCCCGAGCAGCATCCAGAACACCGGCGACATGCCGAGGATCGACGGCGCCCCCTCGGCCGGGAGGAACCAACCCCAGTCGGAGGACTGCAGCACACCGAGGATCATGAGTCCCATGCCCAGCGCCCAGAGCACGGCACCGAGCGCGTCGAGGTGCGAGCGGGTCTCGACCGGCGCATCCGCGACGCGGCGGGAGAACAGGAAGATCCCCACCCCGATGAGGACCTCGCCGGCGAACACCAGCCTCCAGGAGGCGTACGTCGTGGCGAGCCCCCCGACGAGCGGACCGACCGCGATCGCGATCGCTCCGGCGGCCCCCACGAGGCCGTACGCGCGCGGCCGGCCGGCGGGTGGGAAGTTCCCTGCGACCAACGCCACGATCGCCGGCATGATCAGCGCGGCTCCGATCCCCTCGAGGAGCGACCATCCGAAGAGCAGCACGGCGAGGTTCGGCGCCAGTGCCGTCGTCAACGAACCCGTGCAGTAGATCGCGAGGCCGATCAAGAAGGCACGCTTGCGACCGATCATCGAGCCGACCTTGCCCCCGGTCACCATCAGCATCGCCATCACCAGCGTGTAGAGGACGATCGCGCTCTGGATCCCGGTGACGGTCGTGTGGAGGTCGTCGGCGACCGTCGCGATCGAGACGTTCATGACCGAACTGTCGAGCGCCATCAGGAACTGCCCGGCGCACAGCGTCAACAGGACCGCGCCGGCGGCCTTCTGCGCCCGATGCGCACCCTCCGTGGTCGTCAACGCCCCCGAACGCCCTCAGTGCTTCCGGTCAGTCCCGCCGGTCCTTGCGCCGCCGGTGCCGGCGGATCACGCCCAGCCCGAACCACACCAGCGCGCCGAAGACCGCCGTCACGAAGGTGAGGAGCCAGAGCGGCCACGTGAAGTCCCAGAACAGGAAGCTGACCGTGACGTCCTCGGTGTTCTGGATCATGAAGATCACGAGCACGGCGAGGCCGGTGAGCGAGGCGATCGCGCCGCCGCCCAGCCGCCGGGTGGACCGATCCGTCCCGCCGCCCGTGACGTCCCCAGGTCCCCGTCCCATCACGCGCTCCTCTCGACCCGTCCGACCGGCGCGAGCGACGCCGCCCACGATCCGCGGCATCGTCTCACATCCCCGGGCCCGTCTGGTACCCGCCGAGCGAGCGCGCGGACGGTCAGTCAGTCAGGGACTCGCGACCTCATACGATCCAGCGGCCGTCGCGCATCAGCTCGCGGCCCTCGAGTTCGTTCGCTTCGCGCCACGCCTGGACCCGCTGAGGCCGGATGCGGAAGTAGTCGTACGCGGTCGAGAGCGTGCGTGGGTCGAAGCCCGTCTTCGCCGCGAACGCGTCGCCACGATCCGCCGAGACCTCGGCGAGTGTCAGCGTCTCTACCGTTCCGTCGATGAGGACGACGTCACGGGTCGGACCGACGCCGAGGCGAACGGTGCCCGAGGCGCGCAGGTTACGGCCGGTCGGGCTGGACGACGGCGTGGCGATCAGCAGCGCGCCGCCGTCCCAGAGGAACGACAACGGGACCATGTACGGGGTCCCGGACGCCGGGTCGGCCGTGGCCACCCAGGCGTCGACGTCGTGCTCGAGCCGGTCCAGGGCGTCCTGCTTGCGTCGCTCCGGGGTCCTCGGGGGCGCGGTCATCATCCAGTCTCCTCCTCCGCTGCGTGTCCTCGCCGTCACCCGTCCATCGTGGACGAAGGCGACCCGGGTTGGCGAACGTTCCGAGAACGCACCCGCGGCGGAGGTTTCCGTGCCACCACTTGACGCCGCCCGCTTCGCACAGTATTTTACTGACCGGTTATTTAAACGAAAGGTTCAGTGACGGAGCGTGGCAACCGACACCGAGCGGCTCGACAGGACGTTCGCGGCACTCGCGGACCCCACGCGACGGGCGATCCTCGCGCGGTTGGCGTTCGGAGCGGCTTCCGTCACCGAGCTGGCGGAGCCGTTCCAGATGAGCCTGCCTGCGGTCTCGAAGCACCTGAAGGTGCTCGAGCGCGCCGGGCTCATCGCCCGGGAGCGGGAGCGGCAGTGGCGCCCCGCGCGCCTGGAGGCCGGGCCGCTCGAGGAGGTGGCCGAATGGACCGAGCGGTACCGCCGGTTCTGGGAGGAGCGGTACGACCGGCTGGACACGTACCTGGGGGAGCTCCAGGGACGAGGGAAGGAGGAGGACGATGGGCGGAAGCGGTAGCCGGCAGCACACGTTGACGACGCCGTCGGACCGGGAGATCGTCATGACCCGCGTGTTCGACGCGCCCCGCGAGCTGGTGTTCGAGGCACACGCCTCCTGCGAGCACATGTCGCGCTGGTGGGGTCCCAGGAAATACGAGGTCGTGAGCTGCGAGATCGACTTCCGGCCCAGTGGCGCGTGGCGGATCGTGCACCGCGGCGCCGAGGGCGAGATCCCGGGCTTCCGCGGCGAGTACCTCGAGATCGTCCGGCCCGAGCGGTTCGTCTGGACGTTCGAGTGGGAAGGGATGCCCGGGCACGTCGGCCCCGAGACCTACACGTTCGAGGAACGCGACGGGTTGACCACGCTCACGACCACGTCGGTGTTCGGCTCGATCGAGGAACGCGACGGTGTCCTCGGGTCCGGGATGGAGTCCGGCGCCCAGGAGTCGTGGGAGCGGCTCGACGAGTACCTCGAGGTACTCAAGGAGCGTGTTGCCGGCTGAACCGAACCTACGCGTTACCGCTCCTTCGCGAGCTTCGCCCCCCACGCGAAGGCCTCCTCGTTCAGCGGGATCAGCGCGCATCGGTCCTGGAGGGCCTCGCGGATGGCCGTGCGGAACGTGTCCGGCGGGAAGATGGCGGTCATCGCCTGGAGCGCGCCGAGGGCGACGACGTTCTTCACCAGCACGTTGCCGAGGTCCTTCGCGGTGGCGGCGAAGGGCACTCCGACCGTCACGACGTCCGGCGCGAGACCGTCGGGGAGCTCGGTGATGACGGAGCTGTCGAAGACGATCGTTCCGCCGGACCGCACCGTCGGGCCGAACTTCACGAGGCTCGGGGGGTTGAACGCCACCAGCACGTGCGGATGCGGCGATGCGGGGGACAGCACCTCGGTCGCGGCGACGTGGACGTCTGCGTACGAGGTACCGCCACGTGATTCGGGCCCGTAGCTCGGGATGTGGCTCGAGTCGAACCCCTCGTTGATCGCGCAGCGAGTGATCAGCATCGCCGCCGTCTGGGCTCCGTCGCCGCCGGCGCCGGCGAGCTTGAGGCTGACGTCGTCGGCGTCGATGTGCGTCGGGAAGCCGTCCGCGAAACGCCTCGGCCGCTCGTCCGTCGCGTGCACCGCTTCGAGCAGCGACGAGGGATCGAAGCCCGGCGTCGGGATGGCCGGGAAGGCGGCGCCGTCGGCGGTGTCCTTCTTCACGCCGAGCGGGAAGACCGGCTCCATCTCGTCGCGCACCCAGTCCTCCGCGGCCTCGGGTTCGAGGCCGAGGTGGAGCGGACATTCCGAGAGGACCTCGACGAACGCGAACCCCTTGCCCGTGACCTGCATCTCGACCGCGTTCCTGATCGCCCGCTTCGCGCGCGTCCGGCGCTTGTTGTCGTACAGGGCGACGCGTTCGACGTAGACGGGCCCGTCCAGGCCAGCGATCAGCTCCGCCATCTTCATCGGCTGGCCGGAGAACGGGGTCCGTCCCCCGGGCGTGGTGGTCGTCCGCTGACCCATGAGGGTCGTCGGGGCCATCTGGCCGCCGGTCATCCCGTAGATCGCGTTGTTGACGAAGATCACGGTGATCGGGATGCCGAGCTGCGCGGTGCTCACGATCTCGGCCAGCCCGATGGACGCGAGGTCGCCGTCCCCTTGATAGGAGATCACGATCGAGTCTGGGTTCGCCGTCTTGTGTCCGATCGCCACCGCGGGCCCCCGCCCGTGCGCGGCCTGCGAGTTCCCGACGTCGAAGTAGTAATACATGAACACGGCGCAGCCGACGGGCGAGATCAGGACGGTCCGGTCCTGGACGCCGAGCTCGTCGATGGCCTCGGCGAGGTACTTCTGCGCGAGGCCGTGCCCGCAGCCGGGACAGTAGGTCGTCGTGTGCGCCTTGATCCCTTCGGCGTGGTCGTGGCGTTCGAACTGCCGGTAGAAGACCGAGGTCGGCATCAGCGCACCTCCTCCAGGCCCAGCACGTGCTCGACGATCTGGTCCTGCGGCGGGAGGATCCCGCCCATCCGGCGGACGTGGCTGATCGGCGGCGGCGCATGGACGTCGGCGTGGCTCAGGGCGAGGCGCAGTTCGTCCTCGAGCTGACCGCTGCTCGCCTCGACCACGACCATCCGTTCGGTCCGGGGCAGCAGGGTGAGCAGGGCGTCGATCGGGAACGGCCACAGGGTGATCGGTCGGAAGAGCCCGACCTTCAGGCCCCGGCCGCGCAGCTCCGCGATCGCGCCCTTCGCGAGCTGGGCGGGCGTGTTGCAGGCGACGAGGAGGACGTCGGCGTCGTCGCACCGGTACAGGTCGGCGCGTTGCTCGACGGCGTCCATCCGCGCGTACTTCTCGTTCAGGTGGACGTTGTGCCGTTCGAGGTCCACCTCGGACAGGAGGATCGAACAGATCAGGTTGCCCCGATGCGAGCGGTCGCCGAACACCGCCCACTCGGGGATCCCCGGCGCCACGATCTGCCGCGGCAGTCGGACCTTCCCGGTCATCTGACCCAGGTAGCCGTCACCGAGGATCACCACAGGGTTCCGGTACCGGAACGCGAGGTCGAACGCGACGATCGCGAGGTCGAGCATCTCCTGCGGCGTCGCCGGGGCCAGCACGATCGCGTGGGTGTTCCCGTGGCCAAGTCCCCGGCACGCGAGCTTGATGTCCGACTGCTCGGGCCCGATGTTGCCCAGGCCAGGGCCGCCGCGCATCACGTCGACGAACACGGCGGGAACCTCGGAACCGACCATGTACGAGATCCCCTCGAGCATCAGGCTGAAGCCCGGGGAGCTCGTGAACGTCATGCACCGCACCCCGGCCCCGCCGGCCCCGTACATCATGTTCACGGTCGCGACCTCGCTGACCGCCTGGACGAACACGCCGTCGAGCTCGGGTAGGACCTTCGCCATCAGCTCGGAGCCCTCGGTCGACGGCGTGATCGGATAGCCGTAGACGTGGCGGCAGCCGGCGAGCAACGCACCGACCGCGGCCGCGTAGGTCCCCTTGATGATGAGCGGCTCGCGTTCGGGGAGCGGGATCGTGACGTCCGGCCGCGGCTCAGGGACGGGCGCGTCGAAGGGCCGCGGGCCCAGGAGCGTGGCCGGGTCCACCAGCTCGAACGCCGCCTCCTCGCCCTGCGGCCGCAGGCCATAGGGCTCCGGGCAGGCGCTGATGCACAGACCGCAACCGTTGCAGTGCGTGAGGTCGAGCACGACCGGGGTCAGCCCGGTCCGCGGGTCGATCTCGGTCCCCATCCTGATGCAATCCCACGGGCACGAGCCGATGCAGCGCCCGCAGCCCTTGCAGTACTCGGGGAGGACGAAGGGTCTGGGTCGTTCGGCCACGGTGGTCATGGCGTCACCTCGGCTCCACCGTACTAAGGTGACCCCGTTCGATCAGGACCCCTCGGACGTGCTCAGCGGGACCGAAAGACCCCTGTCGATCGCGGGACACCGGGCTGGCGTCCGAGGCCGTGCGGAGCATGCGTCGCGGCTCAGGTCGCCATGGCCTGGAGGCACTCGGACATCTCGACGACCGGGTAGCCTTCGATCGTGCTGATGCCGAGGGCCTCGATGCGCGTCCGGGCCTTCCGCGCGCAGATCCTGTCGGGGTAGGTCGCCACCGAGACGAACCGATAGGGCCCGCCGTTGAAGGCCCAGATGCCCTCCGTCGTGCCGCCGAAGGATCCCACGATCCGCATGATCTGCGCCGCGCGATCATCGTCGCCCTCGGGTCCGTCCGGCTCTTCCGCTGAGACCCGGATCAAGGTCACGTTCCGTTCCACGGGTCCCCCTTCCGACTCGGCCCACGGCGCACATCCCCGCCGTCGGTTCGACCTTAGCGGGATGCTCGATACCCTTGGAGGGCCGAAGGACACTCCGTCTCCGGGACGAGGCCGACCGTGACCAAGGTGGAGGACTACCGACGCGAGCTCGAGGCTCTGGATGACTGGGAGCCGTTCCTCCTCGCCGGGTCCGGACTCCCGGGGCCGAGGGGGAACATCGAGCTCGGCCAGGCGGCGGCCGACGTCGGCACGCCGGAGCGGTTCGATCGTCTCCTGCGATGGACCCCCGACCGTGCGCCGGTCGGGTCGCGGGAGGAGTTCCTGGCGTTCTGCGGAACCGTCGGCCTCGGCCGGCTGGCGGCAGAGGGCAACGCGGACGTGCTTCCCAGGCTGCGGGAGCTGGCCTCGGATCCGAGGTGGCGGGTCCGCGAGGGGGTCGCGATGGCGCTCCAGCGCCTCGGCGCCGTCGACATGGAGGCGCTCCTGGGCGAGATGCACGCGTGGGCGGAGGGGAACGACTACGAGCGGCGCGCGGCCGCGGCGGCGCTCTGCGAGCCGGTCCTCCTGCGGCGCGAGGAGGACGTTCGCGACGTCCTCGGGATCCTCGATGGGATCACGGCGGACCTGTCGCGCTCGGCCGATCGCAGGAGCGACGGGTTCCGGGCGCTCCGGAAGGGCTTGGCGTACTGCTGGAGCGTCGCCGTCGCGGCGGCACCGGCAGCCGGCCGCCCCCTGATGGAGCGGTGGATGCGCAGCGACGATCCGGATGTCCGGTGGGTGATGAAGCTGAACCTCTCGAAGAAGCGACTCGCGGCGGCCGGGGCGGACTGGGTCGCTGCGTGGCAGACGAGGCTCGCCGCGGGTGGCTGAACCATCGCCGCGCAGGACGACGTCCCGAGAGCCAGGACGGGCGGTCATCGCTGGGCTTCGAGGCGTGGGCAGCGGACCCGGCCAGCCAGCCCAGATCGCGGCTCCGTCGCGTCCCGTGCGCCGATCCCCGGCGTGAGGTGGTGCGTCACCTCGGCTGCGATCTTGCCGGCGGTTCCCCGCGAGGCACCGCCAGCCCGAGTCGATCGAGTTCGACCCGTGCGAGCGTCTCGTAGCGGCCCTGCCGGATGTCCTCCCAGGGGTCCGCGGAGATCGCGCGCAGGTCTCGGTACGAGAGGTCGTCGACCGCCTGGAGCGCGAGGTATTCCCAGACGCCGGGGTCGTTCGCCGTCAACGCGGCGCGCAAGGCGGCGCGCTCGCGTTCGACCCCGACGCGAAGGGGGATCCAGACGGCGAGCACCGGCAGGGTCGGGAGCAGGGCGAGGAGGATGCCGACGGCGAGCGCGGCCTTCCACACCGCCGCCTTGCCGTTGCGGCCCTGCTGCGCCGTCGATGCGCCGAGCGCGTCGATCTTGTCCGCCACGGCGCCGATGCTCCCGCCGATGATCGGCGTATCCGCCAACCCGCCGATCGCGTCGCCGACCCCCGAGACGCTGTCGCCGGCGCTGATCAGGCCGTCTCCCAGCGTCCCGAGATGGTTGATGCGCTTCGTCGCCGCGATCCCGAGCAGCAGGCAGAGCACCACCCACCCGATCACCAGGCAGTCGATCACCACGATCCGCCGGTGGCTCATCCGCTGGAGCATGCCGTGGCCCTCCATCCGGTCCGCCCGGATCCGAGCCGGGACGCCGAGCCATCAGCGATCGATGGCGCCGCCGTGATAGTAGATGAGGTCGACCGAACCACCGGAGGGCCGAGCACCGAGGAGGTGCGGTGGCAGAGCACCCCGAGCCGTGGGTCGAGCTGTCGAGGATGGCCGACCTGATCACGCCCATGGCGGTTCGCGTGGCGGCCACCCTCCGGGTCTCCGACCGCATCGCTTCGGGCCCGCGGACCGCGTCGCAGCTCGCCGAGGAGGTCGACGCCGACGGCGACGCGCTCGAGCGGCTGCTGCGGCACCTCGCCCACGTCGGTGTCGTGGATCGCGATGCCTCGGGCCGGTACACGCTCGCACCCCGAGGTGAAGCGCTCCGTGACGATCACGCGTACGGGCTGCGTGCGAGGTTCGACATCGAAGGCGCGATCGGTCGCGCGGACCTGTCGTTCGTCCAGCTGCTGCACAGCGTGCGCACGGGCGAACCCGCCTTCCCGCAGCAGTTCGGCCGCCCCTTCTGGGACGACCTCTCCTCGGACGTCCGACGCTCGACGTCGTTCGCCGACGAGATGGGCGCCGACGCGACCGAGTGGGCGCGCGCCATCGTGCCGGCCTTCGACTGGGGTTCGCTCGGGCACGTCGTCGACGTCGGTGGCGGGAACGGATCGCTGCTGGTGGCCCTGCTGAACGCGCACCCGGACCTGCGTGGCACGGTCGTCGAGCTGCCGGTTCCCGCCGACGAGGCTCGCGGGGTGTTCGCCCGGGCCGGTCTCGCCGACCGGGCCGACGCGGTGGCCGGAAGCTTCTTCGATCCGCTGCCGGCCGGTGCGCGCGGCTACCTGCTCTCGGCGGTCCTGCACAACTGGGACGACGAGCGGGCGCGTGCGATCCTCCGTCGGTGCGCGGAGGCGGCGGGCGCCGACAGCTCGGTGTTCGTCATCGAGAAGACCGGCGCGGACGGCCGCTCGTGGAGCACGGCGATGGATCTGCGGGGCTTGGCGTACTTCGGCGGGCGGGAACGCGGGCTCGACGAGCTGACGATCCTGGCGGGAGACGCGGGGCTCCGCGTGGCGGCCGTGCACCCCGCCGGCGACACGCCGGTCGTCCAACTCCGCGCCGGCGAAGGCTGACCGGGTTCCTCTCAGGAAGGAGACCGCGGACGGCGAACGGCACGCTGTCGGAGACGCCGCTACACGGCGACATCCGACTATCGGGGCGACGCCGGCTGTCGTGGCGGCCGGGCGCCACGCGGCTCGGGCGCCCTCAATCGGCGAGCACGCGGAGCTGCACGCTGAACCGGTCCGTCGCGTCCTGCTCCCAGCTCCGCCGCTGCTGGAGTTGGAGCGTCACGACCCCGGGCCGAACCGCTTCGAACCCGAGGATCCGGTTGCCCCCCGCCCCTCGCGGTTCATCCGCGCCGTCGTAGCGATCGTCGGTCTGCTGGAGCTCGGGAGGCAGCGCGTCGACGTGCCACCGGTACCCGGTCGTCGGACGCTCCGGCAACGTGATCTCGATCCGCTCGCCGACCCGCACGGGATGCTCCGAGCCCGCATCCTGATACCGCAGCTCCATGCCGCGGCGAAGTCTACCCAAATCGACGACACCGGCGTATCGTGGCCGACCTGGGCGATCCGGGCAGATCGCCCACGGGGCCGGCGCAGCCGCCCAACCTGCGCCGGAAGGGAGGTGTCGGATGGGCACGTTCAGCGTCGGGGTCCTCGACTCCGGGTTCGTCTACGTGAAGTTCGACGAGGTCGCCCGGGAGGGCGCGCGTCTCGGCCGCCACCTGTGGCTGGACGGCCGCAGCGTCGCCCACATGATCGAGAACAGCGTCGAGGCGATGGGTCACCACTACCAGTCCCAGGAGTGGGAACGCGTGCTCGGCATCCTCGACCAGGGCCAGCTCGGCTCGTGCACGGGGAACGCCGGAACCGGGGCCCTCGGGACGGAGCCGTTCTACACCGCCGTCGGAAAGGGGGTCCTGCCGGCGCCCGACGACACGGCCGGCGCGGAGGACTTCGCCGTCCAGCTGTACGCGGACGCCACCGTCATCGACGGCTATCCCGGTGTGTACCCGCCCGATGACACGGGGTCCTCGGGGCTCGCGATCTGCAAGGTCCTCAAGCACCGTGGAGCCATCCCGAAGTACCGGTGGGCCCGGTCGGCCTACGGCTTCGTCCGCCTGCTGCAGGACGGACCGGTGTTGCAGGGCATGCCCTGGTACAACGCGTTCTTCGACCCGGACGGTGACGGGTTCATCGACTCGGATCCGTACTGGTCGAGCAGCGGGCTGGCCGGCGGTCACGAGGTCGAGGCGCTGGGCGTCGAGCTGGACGACAACGACGTCCTCGACAGCGTGATCCTCTACGCGAACAGCTGGAGCGAGAGCTGGGGCGACGCGGGCCGGTTCAGGATGCGGCTGCGGACGTACGAAGCGATGCACAACGTCGACCTCAAGCAGTTCGTGATCTGAGGCCAGGCGCGCGCCATCGCCTGCAGGCGCCTTGCGTGGCAAGGGTGAGCGCATGTAGCCTCCCGGCCTCGATGGGGTTCGTCCAGCCGCAGTTCGGGATCTTCGCGCAGGGGACGCTCGCGCATCACTTCCTGGAATTCGACCTCCGTGGCGGCGTCACGCCGACGCAGGCCGTCGCGTCGTTCCGCCGTCTCCGGGCGCCAGAGGTTTCCGCCGGTGGGGTGAACCTCGTGATCGCGTTCCGGCCCGAGGTGTGGCGACAGGTCGCGCCGACGCACGCCCCCGCGTCGATGGAAGCGTTCACCGAGATCGTTGGGCCGGACGGCCGGAAGGCGCCGGCCACCCAGCACGACGCGTGGATGTGGATCTCCGGCGGCGCACCCGACGTGACGTTCGACCACGCCCGGGCGGCGGCGCGGACGGTCGGCGACGTCGCGAAGCTCGCGGCCGAGCAGGCGGGCTTCACGTACCACGAGGGCCGGGACATCACCGGGTTCGTGGACGGCACCGCGAACCCACCGGTGCGCCGCGCCGCGGACGTCGCGCTGGTTCCCGGGGGGAGCCGGGCGAGGGAGGTAGCCACGTCATCGCGATGCGGTGGGTCCACAACCTCGCCGCGTTCCACCGGCTGCCCGTCCCAGACCAGGAGCGCGTCATCGGTCGGACGAAGCCGGACAGCGTCGAGTTCAGCGACGACGAGAAGCCCGAGGATGCGCACATCGCGCGCGTCGAGGTCGAGGTCGACCGCCAGGAGCTCGAGATCTTCCGCCGGAGCGTCCCGTACGGGAACGTGCGGGAGCACGGCCTGTACTTCGTCGCGTTCAGCGCCGATCCCGGGCGCTTCGACCGGATGCTCGCTCGCATGTTCGGGACCGATAGGGACGGGATCCACGATCGTCTGACGGACTTCTCGCACCCGGTGAGCGGCGGGTATTACTTCGCGCCATCGCTGAACGCCCTCAACGAACTGGCCGGCCCCGAGGACGACTGACCCAAACTCGTGAGCGCGGACATCCTGACGAGATGGCCGGTCGCGGTCGAGATCGAGGTTCGGCCCGAGGACGTCGGCGCTCCGGGAAGAGCTGATCGCGATGGAGGCGAACGCCCGGCACTACGGCTGAACGCAGCTTCGGCTACGCGGCGACGAACGTCTCCCACCAGCGCAGCAGCCGTTCGCGCTGGTGGCCGGGGACCATCACGATGTGGTTCCCGAGCGGTGAGGAGAGCAGCTCGCGCACGTCCGATCCGATCAGGCGAACGTCCAGCTGCGTTCGGCACAGGTCGTCGCGCGCCTGGGTCCGCAGGCCGTCGCCCTCCGCGATCCACAGGTCCCGCATGTCCGCCCCGCCGATCCGGATGAGCGTGACCGGACCCGGCGCCAGGTCCCCTTCGATCCCGACGCTCAGTCCGGACTCGAAGTGCGTGCGGACCCGGTACGAGCTGACGCCCGTGAGCGGCACGGTGCAGTGCGCCAGGCGAACCACGTTCAGCGTCGGGTCGATCTGCGCGGGGTTCGCCATCCATGGGAGTGTGCCGAGGAGCCGCCGCACCCAGAGCATCGCGACGGTGCTGACGAGGTCGCCCTCGCACCCGGCCACGACGCCGTCGTCGTTCAGCTGCGCGAACGCGAGACAGCTCGACGTGTTCAGCTCCCGGATCAGGTCGAAGCACCGGACCGCGATCGCGTCGAGCCGCTCGCGTTCGACGATCGCTCGGAGCGCGGGATAGACGCTTGCCGCGTCCAGGATCTGCGGCTCGCCGGGTCCGGACACCGCGACCCGAACCGCCGTCCCCATCGCGCCGGCGGCGAACGACCCCGCGAGCGAGACGGCCCGCTCCGTGAGCTCGAGCGGCGCGTCGAGGATCGAAGCCCCGAGGTCGATCGGGACGACCTCAGGCCCCCACGCATCGCGGACCGTCGCACCGGACGGACTGCTCGCGACGAGCCAGTCGGACGGGTCCCCGACGAGCCCGATCCTGGCCCGGCGGAGCTCCCGCCACGTCGTGGCATCGTGCACGGCGTCCTCGACGACCCGGATCTCCCCGGCGTCGTGCGCGTCGCGTACGTAGACGATCCGGCCCCGCCCGCGCAGCTGATGGATCCGGGCGAGGGCCTCCATCGCCGCGGGCAACGAGTTCTGCCCCGGGTGGGCGACGATGATCGCCGGCGCCCCCGCCTCGGCCCGCTGGATCGCCTCCCATGCTGAGAGCGCGCTGCGCTCGGTGCCCCCGGTCAACGCGACCATGACGAGTGGTTCGCCCGCGACGACCGCCCCGTCGGCGTCCGGGGCGACCTCGTGACCACCGATCGATCCGAGCGCCACCTCGACCGGATCTCGGAGCCGTGCGAGCGCGGCTCCCTCGTGCATCGGCGAGGCCAGGAACAAGTACCCGAATCGATCCATCTCGGAGCCTCCTCGTGCTGACGATCGCCACTGCAGCACGGCGGCGGCGCGTGCACACCGGCAGAACGGCCCCGACCCGCACCGCCGTCCGGCCCAGGGCGCGCCGAACGGAGGCCGCCGACTGCCGCGGTGGTCCCGCTGTCAGGGTGCCGGCCGGCCCTGCGGTCGAGCGGCGACCGGGCGTACGGTGACCGGCGGAGCAGCCTGACCACGGAAGGAGGAGGCAGGCATGGCCTACGAGATCGAACTGCGGGAGTTGCCGGTCCAACCGACCGTCGTGATCCGCGCGACCGCTTCGCCATCGAAGCTTCCGGCGCTGTTCGGCGAATCGATCGGCGCGCTCCACGGGTACCTCGCGTCGCTCGGGATCCAACCGGCGGGCCCGCCCTTCGCGAGGTACTTCGAGTTCCGCGAGGATTCGATCGACCTGGAGATCGGGCTCCCGGTGCCGGCTGCGGTCGCGGGCCTCGGGGACATCGAAGCGAGCGCGCTGCCGGCGGGTCGTGTCGCGTTGACCTGGCACATCGGGCCGTACGAGGCGCTCCCGGAGGCGTACGCCGCGATCGAAGCGTGGATCGCGGACCATGGCCTCGCGAGCGCCGGTCCGATATGGGAGGTCTACTGGTCGGACCCTCAGGCGGAGCCCGATCCCGCGCACTGGTGCACCCAGATGATGCAGCCGGTCGCGTGAGGGGCACCCGCGGGCGCCGCTCGATCAGGGCGGCGCGAGCGTGGTCCGAACCTCGACACCTGCCTTGACGACCCTCGTGACCGGGGTCCGTTCGGCGACGTCCGCCAGCCGGGTCCGCTGTGCCTCGTCGAGTTCCCCGACGAGCCGGATCTCGCGGCGCACCTCGCCGAGCGTCGCCACGTCTTCCGACACGTACGAGAGGCGAACGTGAACGGCCTCGAGCGGCCACCCCTTGCGTTCGGCGTACATCCGGAGGGTCATGGCCGTGCACGACCCGAGCCCGGACAGCCAGAGCCCGAACGGGGACGGACCGGTGTCCGCGCCACCGCCGCGTTGGGTCTCGTCGGAGGTCAGCCCGTGCCGGCCGCTGGTGACCTCGACCCGCCAAGGCGGGCCGTCGCTGACGGCCGTCGCGTCGCCGAACCGGTGCCGATCGTTCGCCGTGACGTCCTCCTTCTCCGGTCGCGGGCTGGGCGTCCAGCGGGGACCGCGTCCGCCGGAGCGTAGGCCACGCGCGCGACCCCTGTCGAAGGTTCGCCCGCCTTCCTCGTTCGCGCGGGACGAACGGGCCACCGTGGCGCCATCCGGTCAGGCGCCGGCGATCAGGTAGATCGAGCCGGTCGACCAATCGCCCACGAGCAGTGCGCCGTCGGGTGTGACCGCCACGGGCAGCGGGTCCTTCAAACCGGTCAGGAACGTCGTGACGGTCCCCGTGTACGTCGAACCGGACCTGGTCAGCGCGACCCGCTGCACCTTCCCGAGCGCCCAGTCGGAGACCAGCGCGGACGTTCCCACCGAGGGACCGAGCTGGCCCGTCACGATCGCGACGCCGCCGGCGCCTGCGTGGGGATCGAGCTCGGCCGTCGGCTCGGGCACGCCGGCGCACGCGGCGCCAGCTTGCCCGTAGCAATCGGGGAAGCCCAGATCGTCATCCTGGTTGACGACCGCGAGCGAGTCGGCGGGTGTCTTCGTGCCGAGGTCGTCGCGCTGGTTGATCGTCGCGAACAGGTCGGACGTGCCCGGGTAGAGCGTCAGACCGAACGCGTCGCGGACCCCGGTCGCGTAGATACGCAGATCGGTTCCGTCAGGCCGGAAGGACACGATCGTCGCAGCCCACGTCGACGACGGCACGCAGTGGTCGCACGTCGTGGAGACGCTCATCAGGATCCTGCCGCCCGGCGTGAGGACGAGGCCGGCGTTCGCCGCACCGGCGAGCGGGCCGTGGAGGATCGTGCGATGATGCGCGAAACGGGTTCCCTTCAGGCCGCTGTAGGTATCCACGCGACCGACCGACGCGACGTAGAGGGTGTCACCGCGCCAGAGGAGCCCGAGCGGGCCGCGCACGCCCGAGATGACCTCGACCGGCGTCGCACCCTGTCCCTCGACGAGATAGACGCCGTCGTTCGTATGGTCCGTCGCCGCGGAGGTCGCCACCCACAGCCGGTCCCGGGCATCGAACGCGAACGCCGAGACGTTCCGCAGGCCGGTGGTGTACACGCTGGCTTCCAGCCCTACCGGACCCATCAACCGGGCGCCGATCGACACGAGCCCATCGCCCCCGCTCGGGGCCGAGGTCGAGCCCGACGCGGATGCGCACGCGGACGCGAGAAGGGCGAGGGTCAGCACCGCGCCGGTCGCCCGTGGGCGACGACCCGATCGAACCCGATCCACGCGCCTCCGGGCGCGCGCCTGCTCCGTCATCTGTGTCCTCCTCGTCCTTCACGCGCGGCGCGGCTCCCGCTTCGTTGGAAGGCGGGAGCCGCGCCGTTCTTTGCATCGATGCCCTACATCCCCGGGCAGTTCTGGTTGTTGGCCGCCGACGAGCCGGACGACGCCGAGGACGGGTTCGAACTCGATGCCTTCGACGTGGAACCCGTCGAGGTCGTCGACTTCGCCGTCTGGGCCGCGGTCGCCGCGTTCGCGATCGCGGCCCCGCCGCCGACCAGGGCGCCCGTCAGGGTCAGGGCCACCAGGGCCTTGGTGATGTGGTTCCGCACGTTCGATCACCTCCTTCCCTTCCGTTCGTGTGGAATGCCAGTCCACCGGGCCCGGCTGGGAAACGGGTTGGAGTCGGCCGAGAGATGGCGGAGCGTCCCGGCGGGCTGCGACGGCTTGCGCCCGCCTGTCGTACGCTCCGGACCACATGGACGCCGACGTGACCGTCGTGGGGGGCGGGTCCGCGGGTTGCGTCCTGGCGACGCGGCTGAGCGAGGATCCCGACCGGAGGGTCCTGCTCGTCGAGGCCGGCCCCGATCACGTTGGCCGCGAAGCGCTCCCGCCGGAGATCGCCGACGGCTCCTTCCCCACGGGCAGTCACGACTGGGGCTTCCGCTCCGAGCCCGACGCCGGGGGTCGAACGCTCGACCTCCTGCGGGGCAAGCTGATGGGCGGGTGCTCGTCGACGAACGCCTGCCTGGCGCTCCGGGGCTCAGCGGCTGACTACGACGCCTGGGCGGCGTCCGGCGTCACGGGCTGGGCGTTCGACGACGTGCTGCCCGCGTTCCGGGCGTGCGAGACGGACCTCGACTTCCCGGCCGCCGCCTGGCACGGAGACCTCGGGCCCACTGCCGATCCGGCGGGAACGGCCGGCCCGAGTTCGCCCCCGCCGCCACCGCGTCGCTCGAGGCGGCCGCTGCCCTCGGTCACCCGTCGATCGAGGACCACAATCGTCCGGGAGCGATCGGTGCGGGGCCGATGCCGGTGAACCGGGTCGACGGGCTCCGCATGAGCACGGCGCTCACGTACCTGGCGGGCGCGCGAGATCGTTCGAACCTGACGATCCGGCCTGGGACGGTCGTGGATCGCGTCGTCGTCGACGGCGACCGAGCCGTCGGCGTGCGCCTCGCCGGCTCCGGACCGGGCGCCGGCGAGACGATCCGGTCGAACGCGGTGGTCCTGGCCGCGGGCGCGTACGCGAGCCCGGCGATCCTCTTGCGCTCGGGCATCGGTCCGGCCACCGACCTGCGGGACCTGGGCATCTCCATCGCGTGCGAGCTCGTGGGTGTGGGCTCGAACCTGATCGACCACGTCTGGCTCTCGGTCGACGTCCCGGTCGCGCCGGGTCCTGGTCGGGCGCCGCTCGCGCAGGTCCTGGTCACGTTCAGCAGCACCTCCTGGGACGGCGATAGGCCCGACCTGCAGCTCGTGCCCTGCTCGCCGATCGGGGTTCCCCAGACCGAGAGCCCCACCGGCGCAGTCTCGTTCGTCGGCGTGTCGGTGGTGAGGCCGCGCTCGCGAGGCCGCGTCTGGCTTCGGTCGGCCGACCCGAACGCTCCGCCCAGGATCGACCCCGGTCACTTCCGGCACGCCGACGACATCTTGCGTGCGATCGACGGGGTTCGCGCCGCACGGCGGCTGCTTCGCACCGAGCCGCTTGCTGGGTTGGTGGCCGGCGCGGAGCTGAAACCGGCGCCGGGCGTGCCCGACGACGACGCCGAGGGTCTCGAGGCCGGCATCCGACGCTCGTACGACACGTACCATCATCCGGTGGGCACGTGTCGGATGGGACCCGACCCATCGGGCGGCGCCGTCGTCGACGCGCGCGGCCGGGTCCACGGCGTCGAGGGCCTCTGGGTCGCCGACGCGTCGATCATGCCGGACATCCCGTCGGCGAACACGAACCTCCCGACGATCATGGTCGCCGAACGCGTCGCCGGCTGGCTGCGCGAGGACGGGTAGCGGGGGAGAGAACGCCGGACGCCGCGGGCCCAGCTTTCAGGTCTGCGCCGGGAACGAGGCCGTCCGGATCAACCGGTCCGCGGTCGCCGCGAATCGCTGGAACCCGCCGGCCGTCGTCGCGAACTCGATCGTGACGTCGTCCGGCCCGACCGGCACGACGACGAACCGCACGTGCGCGCCCTTGCCGAGCGGGAGGAGATCCAGGCCCATCTGGAACAGCTTCACGCAGCCGGGCGCGCAGCTCAGCGGGCTCTTCGCCGGGGACGCGGGCGACCACCGCATCCAGCTAGGTCGCCGTCAGCCCGCCGACGGTCGTCGGGATCGGCGGCCCCGTCCGGAGGTACGGGTTCGAACGGAGCCATGCGACCAGGTCGTCGGGCGCCGCCACCGCCCCACGATATCGAGGGTCGTAGACCTCGCCGACGACCATCAGGTTCAGCTGGGGAAGGGCGCCGTCGTCGACGGCGATCAGCGTTGGGCGGTCGGTCGTCTGGTTCAGGTCGCCGGGGAACCGGAACCGCACCTGCGGGTGGAAGTTCGCGGAGACGAACACCCCGGAGGGGATCGGGGACGGCGTCCGGTGGGAACCGGTCGGGTTCGGACCGGGCGTCCCCGTCGAGCACGCCGACGCCGCTCCGATGGAGATGGCGAGCACGGCGATCGTCAGACGAGATCCGGGCATCCATCCGTTCTACGGTGCGTTCGGTTAACGAGGATGCCGGCTGCCGAAGCACGGGTCGTCGGGCCTCCCTGTCGGCTCCGTTGCCGCAACGGCCCCTCGCGGATACCGTTCCTGGGCCTGGACGCCGCCGGTCGGCGGTCCGGCTCGATGCCCGATCGAACGGAGAGGACGTTGTCTCCCAGGAGAAGCCTGCCCAGTGGCCGCTCGCAGATCGTTCGGCGCCGAGCCGCGATCACCGCCGGCGCCCAGGCCATGATCCTCGTCGTGGCGCTGCTGTGGGGGCCGGCGTCCATGGCGTCGCCGGTGCATGTGCGCCCATCGACCCGCCCACGGAGCGCCGCGTACCTCCCCGACGAAGTCCTCGTCCGATACCGAGCCGGGTTCGGCGCCGGCGCGATCTCGCGCGTGGAGCGCGGTCTGGGAGCGACGGTGGTGAGGTCCTATCCGTTCGTTCCCGGACTGACGCTGCTCCGTCTGGACGGCGGTCGCTCCGTACCGGCCGCGGTTGCCGCCTTCGCCTCCATGCCAGAGGTCATGTATGCGCAGCCGAACTGGGTTTCGCACATCGACGCGTCGGAGGGTGCGCGCCGACCGAGCCTGACCCCGGACGACCCGAGGTACGGCAAGCAGTGGGGATGGCGGCGGATCGACGCCCCGGCCGCATGGGACCTCACGACCGGTTCGCACGCCGTGGTGGTCGGTGATATCGACACCGGGCTCGACTACGACCACGAAGATCTGGCAGCGAACGCCTGGAGGAACACGGCCGAGTGCAACGGGCAGGCGGCGGTCGACGACGACGGCAACGGGTACGTCGACGACTGCTACGGGATCGACACGATCGACGGTGACACGGATCCGATGGACGACAACGATCACGGGACGCACACGGCGGGCACGATCGGCGCGGTCGGCGACAACGGCGTCGGCGTGACCGGGATGGACTGGAACGTGCAGGTCCTGCCCTGCAAGTCGCACGATGCGAGCGGCAACGGCTCGATCGCAAGCATCATCGAGTGCTACCAGTACATGGTCACCGAGAAGGCTGCCGGCAACGACATCATCGCGACGAACAACTCGTATGCCCACTGCCCGGAGGCATGCGACTTCGACCGGGCGACGGAGGACGGCATCGCGGCGTTGGGAGACGCGGGGATCCTGTTCATCGCCGCTGCTGGCAACGACGCGAGCGACAACGACGCGGCCCCCGCGTACCCGGCCAACTACTTCCTCCCGAACGTGATCGCGGTGGCCGCCACCAACTCCGCGGACAAGCTGGCGGGATTCTCCAACCGCGGCGACCGGTCGGTGCTGGTCGGCGCGCCGGGCACGCGCATCCTCAGCACGATACCGGACGACGCGTACGCGCGGTTCAGCGGAACCTCGATGGCGACCCCGCACGTGACCGGGCTGGCTGCCTTGATCCACGCCGCCGATCCCGGGCTGTCGATCTATGGGATCCGGAACCTGATCGTCGCCGGCGGCGACGATGTCGTGTCTCTCGATGGGAAGACCGTCTCCGGAAAGCGGATCGACGCATACGGTTCGCTCAGGTGCTCGGGTTCGACGGTGTCCGGGATGCTCCGGCCCCTCGACACCGTGCCGACCGGCAAGCAGACGATCGCCGTGCTGAACATCGACTGCGCGAAGGCGGCCGGCAAGCTGACACGTCACGATCAAGCCGGGCAACATCAACCTCACGCTGAAGGACGACGGCAAGAAGGCCGACCTGGCGGCGAACGACGGGATCTACTCCGCGTCATGGACGCCGGCCAAGAAGGGCAGCTACACGCTGAAGTTCTCCAACGGCAAGTCCTACTCCGTCACGGTCGCGTAGGACCGACCGGTCATCGTTCGGTGAGTCGTTCGGCCGCGGAGCGCGCGCGCTCCGCGGCCCGGTCGGCTTCCCGCCGGGCGCGGTTCGCCTCGCGCCGTTTCCCCGCGGCGACCTTCGCGGCGCGTTCCGCGTCCTGTTCGGCGGCAACGGCCGCTCGCTCGACCTCGTCCGCGGTGTTCGCCGCGGAGGTCGCGGTCGCCCTGAGGCGTTGTGCATCTCGTTCGGCCCGGTCCCGTTCCCGTCGCCGCCGAGCGGCGGCCTCCGCGCGTTCGCGTTCCTCGTCCGGGCGGCGGGTCGCGTCGCCGTCACCCTCGGACTCGTGCGCCGGGCCAGCATCCGAGGCGCCGAAGAGCCCATCGAACCCGCCGGAGCCGGAGAGGTCATGGTCGAGGATGCCGCGACGCAGGAGATCGGCGCCTTCGGGATCGGCGGCCGTCGCCATCAGGCTGGCGGCGATGCGGTCCAGGTTCTGGCGGTGGGCCGGCAGCCCGGCATCCTCGAGGATCGCGCCCGCTCGCTCGGTCACGCCGGCGACCACCCGCTGGCGCTCCTCGGACGCCGCACGGAACCGCGGTCCGGCCCGTTCCTTCGCCGTCGACATGGCGGCACGAAGCTCGTCGTTCGCGGCGAACAGCTCCTGGAGCCGCTCCGGCTCCGACGACGCGACGCGGTCGAGCGCCCACGCGGTGGGGGAAGGCTTGCGGAGCCGGTGGACGGCCGCGGCGGCTTCGGCGTCGCCGGCCAACTTCAGGTCCTTCACCATCTCGGCTCGGGCCGCGACGAATCCCGCCGGCGGCACCTGGTACAGCCGCTGCACGTCCTCCTGGGGTTCGCCTGCGGTGTCGTCCATGGCCGAGTTCTACCCGACCGGGCGGTCGGCCGCCACCGCGATCATGCGCGCTTCGGGGGTCGTGCCATCATGCCGCGGTGATCGGCGGGGCGATCCATCGGACCGGCCGGACGTGAGCGTCGGCGGATGGCTCGTGGCCGCGACCCTGGCGGCGGCCGTCGCCGACTGGGTCGCGGTCGCGCGTTCGTCGAAGCCGGCCGAGTACGTGTGCAAGCCGCTCACCATGGTCCTGCTCATCGCGGCGGCGATCGCGTTCCGGACCGACGCCGTCGCGGCGAGGTGGATCTTCACGTTGGCGGCCCTCGTGCTGTGCCTCGCGGGCGACGTGTTCCTCATGCTCCCGCGGGACCCGTTCGTCGCGGGTCTGGCATCGTTCCTCCTCGCACACGTCGCGTACGTCGTCGCGTTCGCGGTGTCGATCGACTCCGTGTCGCGTCGGTTCGCCGACTACCCGGTGCCGGGCTCGTTCGTAGAGCCGCCTCCGCCCTGGGGCACGATCGCGGTGGCCTCGGCGGCCGTGCTGGTGGTCGCCGTGCCGCTGTTCCTCCGGATCCGGAGAGGGATCGTCGAACGGGGTCGCCCCGAGCTGGTGCTGCCGGTTGCCCTCTACGTCGTCGCGATCAGCGCGATGGTGATCAGCGCCTTCGCGACGCTCGGCCGCCCTTCGTGGAGCGTCGAAGGCCGAACGTTCGCGATCGCCGGTGCGGTGCTGTTCTTCGTTTCGGACGCGCTGATCGGCTGGACGCGATTCGTCCGGCCGAGTCCATGGGGACCGGTCACGATCATGGTCACGTACCACCTGGGACAGGTGGGCCTGGTGCTCGGGCTCCTCGCGAGCCCGCTCGTCATCCCTCGGTAGTAGTAAGGCTGCCTGACTATCTCCCGGCGTTCAGCGCGCCGCCCGGATCGATGTGGTCGAGGAGCAGGGACAGCCCGCTCTTCATCGACTCGAACCCTCCTCGGCCGAGGTATTCGGCGAACTCCGCCTCAAGCTCGCTCACGACCTCCAGGGCATCCATCAGCAGGCGTTGGCCGCGTTCCGTCCGCCAGACCATCACGACCCGGCCGTCCTTCGGGTCCGGCCGTCGCTCGAGGTAGCCCCTGGCTTCGATCTCGCGCACCAGCTGGCTCGCCGCCTGCCGGGTCACGCCGGCTTTCGCCGCGAGGTTCGTGATGCTCGTCCCCTCCGTGTCCAGGTTCGCGAGCAGGGCGGGGTAGGAGACCATCAGATCCAGGTACCCACGCTCGCGGATGCGGCGGACCATCTCCGTCGTCTCGGCGCGGGTGGCCCGGATGAGCAGCCGGTACAGGGTCCGTTCGCGGAACGCGCGGAGCCGTTCGGCGTCGAGCATGTCGGTCACGATACGCAACCCCTTTGACAAGATACGCAAGAAAGTTTACAACTTCGTCAGACAGGAGGAGAGAGGGAGGGGGAACCCGATGCAGCCGAAGGAGGTCGTTCGCCGGTTCGTCGAGGAGTACCAGGAGAAGCGGGATGACGAGGCGTTCGCCGAGTACCTGTCCCCGGACGTCGTCGATCATACGCCGATGCCCGGCACGGCCGGAGGAGCCGAAGGCGTTCGGCAGATCTTCGGGATGCTCTGGTCCGCGCTCCCCGACATGCGCGTCGAGATCCACGACCAGGTCGCCGAGGGCGACAAGGTCGTCACCCGCAAGTCGTTCGTCGGAACGCAGTCGGGCGAGCTGTTCGGGGTCCCGGCGACCGACAGGGAAGTGCACCTGGACCTGATCGACATCGTGCGCGTGTCCGATGGGAAGATCGTCGAGCACTGGAACATCGTGGATTCCTATGCGCTGATGCAGCAGCTCGGGGCGATCCCCTCGTAGAGACCGATCCGGAGCGTCGCACCGTGGGGGATGGCGCCACCATTATCCGGTCGGCGCCATCGCCTCGACCGTCGCCGCGACGCGTTCGGCCCGCTCCTCGGGCGATCCGGCGACCGAGAGCGGCATCAGCACGGGCGTCGTGACGCCGGCTGCCCGGTACCCGTCGATGCGTGCCAGCGCTCCGGCAGCGGTTCCGTGGACGAACAAGGCTTCGAACAGCTCGTCGGAAAACAGCTCGGTCGCGCGTTCGCGTTCGCCGGCGCCCCACGCCTCGGCGATCGAGGCGGCTACGGCCTCGAAACCCTGGCGCGCCAGGGACGCGCTGTACGCGGGCACGGTCGCGTAGCCGGTCAGCAGCCGCGTGCCGACGAGGCGGACCAGCGCCTCGTCCTCGTCGAGCGCGATCGGGATGCGGAGGAACACGTCGAGGTCCGCGGGGTTGCGACCCGCTTCCCGCGCACCGATCGCGACCTCCGACAGCGCCTGACGGACGCCGTCGGGCGTCATCAGGAAGAACTGCACGCCGTCGGCGATCCGGCCCGCCAGGCGGCACATCGCCGGCCCGAGCGCACCGACGAAGATCGGGACCGGCGCGCCGGGGTCGACCTGCAGACGGAAGTTCGTCACGCGGACCGTCTCGCCGTCGAACGAGACCTTGCGACCCGCGAGGATCTGGCGCAGCGCCTCGACGTACTCGCGAACGCGGGCGACGGGACCTCCGAACGGCGTCCCCATCCAGTCGCCGACGATCGCCGGGGACGACGTCCCGATCCCGAGGACGAACCTCCCCCCGGAGAGCGCCTGCACCCCGGCGGCGCTCATCGCGATCAGCGCGGGCGGCCGCGTGAACACTGGGACGAGAGCGGTCCCCAGCCGGACGGTCGTCGTCCGTTCCGTTATCGCCGCCAGCGGCGTGAAGGCGTCGGTCGCGCCGACCTCAGCGGTCCACACGTCGGTGTACCCGAGCGCCTCGGCGCGCGCCGAGAGATCGATCGCGGCGCGCATGCCGGCGACCTCGATCGGCGGCGTGATCCCGAGTCGCATCGCGCCATGCTAGGTGAGGCGGTCATCGGGGCGACACCCGCGACGGCGGACCGAGGGCACCGGGGCGGGCGAGGAGCGTACGCTACCGACGCCGAAGGCCGGGAGAGAGGGGGATCAGCATGTCGATCGAAGGGAACAAGGACGTCGTCAGGCGGTTCATCACGGAAGTGTTGGTCGGTGGCGACGTCGACGTGGCCGACGAGCTGCTCGCGCCGAACTACGTGAACCGCGCGATGGGCACCGACCGCGAAGCCTTCAAAGCGTTCATCGGGGGCTCGCCGGTCTTCTCCGATCGCCGCTTCGACATCGAGGACCTGGTGGCCGAAGGCGATGCGGTGGTGTCCCGCTTCTCCTTCGAGATCACCGACCCGAACGGGAACGTGATCTCCGCCCGAGGCATGACCTACTACGGTCTCGCCGATGGAAGGATCGTCGAAGACGATCCGATCACGACTCCGGATCTGACGCAGGCGTTCGCCGACCTGATGCGCGAACCTGGTCCTTGATCTCCGATCCGTTCGTGCGTCTTCGACCGGGCGGCAGCTGACGGAAGGTATCTGTGCGGGGACCGGGTGGCGCTCCAGCGATGCGGATGTCGGGACGTGACACTACTGTTGTGGCATGGCTGACTTCACCGACGAGGATCTCAGCGGTTCGCGGTTCGAGCACGTCAACCTGGCGGGCGCACGGTTCGAACGCATCGACCTGAGCGGCGTGGAGTTCCACGCCAGTCACATGATCGATACGCGGTTCCGTTTCATACAGATGAGCGGCGTCGTGATGCGCGGGGTCGAGCTGGTCGACGTCGACATCTACGGCGAGATCGGGAAGTTGATCGTCAACGGTGTCGACGTGGGACCCCTGGTGAACGACGAGCTCGACCGAAGGTACCCGGAGCGGGCGAAGATGCGCCCGACCGACCCCGCCGGCTTCCGCGAGGCGTGGGATGTCGTCGAGCGGCTGTGGGCCGGCACGGTCGAACGGGCCCGCCGTTTGGACCCCGAGCTCCTGCACGAGTCCGTCGGCGGCGAGTGGTCGTTCATCGAGACGCTTCGGCATCTGGTGTTCGCCACCGACTCGTGGGTCAGGCGGGTCATCCTGGGCGATCCGTCGCCGTGGGATCCGCTGGACCTGCCGTGGGACGAGATGCGGGATACGCCGGGCGTGCCCCGCGACCGCGACGTTCGACCGCCGCTGGACGTGGTGCTCGAGCTGCGCCGCGACCGGATGTCCACCGTGCGGGAGGTCATCGACGGCCTCACCGAGGAGTCGCTGGCGGGGGAGACCGAACCGGTCGAGGGTCCGGGGTGGCCGAGGCCCGGCAGCTACCCGGTGCGTGAGTGCCTGTCGACCATCCTGAACGAGGAATGGGAGCATCGGCTCTACGCCGAACGGGACCTGGACATACTGGAAGCGCGCTCGTAACGACCCTCGCCTGTCCGCCGAGGAGGGCAGGCACTCGTCATCCGGCCGCGGCCAGCCTGAGGACGAACACGCCGAAGAGGATGGAGAACCCGGCCATCGGCAGGAGGTCGGCGCGCTTCAGGATCCGCGTGCGTCGGGTCGCCTCGCGGGACGCCGTCGCCGGGATCAGGCCGCCAGCGTGATCCTGGAACCCGTGTTCGGCGTGGGATTTCCGATCGCACCCGTGTAGCCGCTCCACACGATCAGGTCCGAACCCGTCCAGACGATCGCGCTCTCGTTGCGCGTCGTCATCGGCGACGTGCCGGCGGGGATGACGTGCCACGTGTCGTTGGCCACGTCGTAGACCTGCAGGCGCCCGCCGGGCGCCGGCATCACGTAGCGGTCGCCGAGCCACGCGGTCTGATCCGCGCCCGGCGCGGCCGGCGGGCGGGCCCCGGTCCGCCATGCGCCCGTCGTCGGGTCGAAGAAGAGGAGCCCGACCGAGAGGTCGTCGGCCACGGACAGCGCCACCTCGGTCCCGGCCCAGCCGATCGGCGAGAGCGCGCCGCGCTCCTTCGGATCCACGGGCGCCTTCGAGAGGTCGAACTCCTTCATGGTGTCCGAGGCCGGGTCGTACGCGACGAACATGTTCTTGAACTTCGTGCACGACGAACCCTGCTCCGGGCAGAGGTAGTGCGCGCCGGTGATGAACACCCGGCTCCCGTTCCAGATCGCCCCGTTCGCTGAGAACGCCTTCAGCGCGTTCAGTGGCGCCGGCTGGGTCCATCCACCGGTCTTGGGGTTCAGTGCCGCCGCGACCGGGCTTGCGAACCCGTCGCCGCTCGTCCCTCCGACGATCAGGAGTTCGGTGCCGGTCCAGGCCCACGAGAAGCTCTCGCGCGTCCCGAGCGGTCCGGCGGGAAGCTTCTTCCACGTGTTGGACGAGAGCGTGTAGGCGAGAGCCACCGTCGGCCCGTCGGGGGCGTTGCCGCCCCAGAAGACGGCGTTGGTGCCCGTCCACGCGGACGCCACGCCCACCGCCTTGGTCACGCCCGACGGAGCCGTCGCGGTCTTCTTCCAGGAGTCAGCGGCCGGGTCGTAGACCGCGCCGTCGATGACCTCCCTGATCTGCTTCCCGCGATAGAGGCCGCCCCAGACGATCATCTTGGTGCCGGTCCAGACGACGCCCTCAGCGATGCGGCCCGCGATCGTGGCCTTCGCCATCGGGTGCCACCTCGGCGACGACGCGGTGGTCGGCGAAACGATCGGTGAAGCCGTCGGCGAGCCCTTGGGCGAGGCGGTCGGCGAGACAGGGGTCGAAGGGGATGTCGAAGGACCCGACGGCGTCGTCGGAGCGTTCGCCACGCCGTTGTTCGAACATGCGGACGCCGTCAGACCGAAGGCGAGCACCGCCGCCCATACCCAGGCCACGCGGCCCCGCCGAGCTGGCTTCGTCATCACGTCACCCTCTCACCGCGTCGGTCCGCCGTCGATGCCCGTTCGCGGGCGGGTCGGGCTTCGTCGCAGTGACCATGATGCAGCGGACGCCACGTCCGGGGGACGCCGAACCCATTCCCGAGGAGCAGGTCGTACGCACCAGCCCGCGGCACGGGAGCGTCGCTCGGGCTCTTCGCCATGCGTGCACCTTTCGGATCCACTTCGAGTCTCGGAGCGGGGCCGGCCCGCCCGGCCCGCCCGGGCCGGTCGGCACTCCACGGGACGGACCTCTCAGTACGCGTGCAGGCATCAGCGGACGGTCGCGCCGCGCCGCGGCCCTCGCCGCGGCTCCGGTCGGCGCCATCCCCGTGACTTCGTTGACACCTCCCGCGGTCGGTCGTATACAGTGTTCGCCGCACCGGTCGACCGGGACCACCCGGAGACCGGGCGCGTTCTCGGTTGACCGGACCACCGGAGACCTCGTCCCGAAGCATCTCGGTTGACCGGACCTGCCGGAGACCGTTCCACAGCTCACGGTCTCGCTGCATCGCGGGTTCCGTCGATCGAAGGGAGAGGTTTCCATGCGCTTGCGTTCCCTCAGGACCTGGGTGGCCGGTTCCGCCATCCTCGGCCTCGCGGCCGCCACGGCCGCATGCGGAGGCTCCACCGACGCCTCCACGGGCACCGGGGCGGCGGCGGCATCCTGCAAGCCCGCCAAGACGCCGGTCATCACGCTCGCCGCGTACAGCACGGTCTACGACGTCTACGGCAAGCTGATCTCCGACTTCCAGTCGAAGTGGAAGGACGAGCACGACGGGCAGCAGGTGATCTTCCAGACGTCGTTCGGCGGCAGCACGACGCAGGCCCAGAACGTCGTCAACGGGTTCAAGGCCGACATCGTCGCGCTGTCGCTGATCCCGGACGTCCAGCTGATCCAGCAGGCGGGGCTCATCACCCAGCCCGTGACCGACGACAGCATCGTGTCGACGACCTCGGTGGTCTTCGACGTTCGCCCAGACAACCCGAAGGGCGTGAACGACTGGGCCGACCTCACCCAGGCCGGCCTGCAGGTCCTGACGCCCGACCCGACCCAGAGCGGCGGCGCGCGCTGGAACATCCTGGGCGCGTACGGCTCAGCGGTCGAGGGCAAGGTCCCCGGCACGCCGGCGACGCCCGAAGGCGCGCAGACGCTGCTGACGAACATCTTCAAGAACGTCACCGTGATGGACAAGAGCGCCAACGACTCGCTGAAGAACTTCCAGTCTGGCAACGGCGACGTCGCGATCACCTACGAGAACCAGGTCCTGCTCGCGCAGGCCGCGGGCAAGGACGACACGATCGTCTACCCGCCCTCGACGATCCTGATCCAGAACCCGACGGTGGTCGTGGACAAGAACGCCGCCGCGGACTGCGTGACGGACGTGGCGACGGCGTTCGTCGCCTACCTGCACACGCCGGACGCGCAGGACATCTTCGCGAGCGTCGGTGACTTCCGCCCGAACGACCCGACGCAGGCGGTCGCGGCGAACGGCGACCTGCCGGCCCTCGCGGACGTCTTCACGGCCGCGGACATCGGTGGCTGGGACAAGATCGACACCGAAGTGTTCGGGGACAACGGCATCGCCACGCAGGCGATCGCAGCGGCGCAGGGGTAGCAGGGAGTCCGATTGGCGACCGGCACCGCGACCGAAGCCCGCTCGACCTCCCGGGACCCGTTGGGGACCCGGGAGGTCGGTCGTCCTCGGGCTCGTCCGCCGTGGGGCCGGTGGGGGCTGCGTGGCGTCGCGATCCTCTACCTGGGCTGCATGGTCGTGCTCCCGATCGTCGCGGTCGTGCAGCGGGGGTTCGGCGACGGGCTGGGGCCGCTGAAGGACGCGTTCGCGGCGCCGGGCGCCTGGGAGGCGATCCGGCTCACCCTGATCCTGGCGGCCCTCACGGCCGTGATCAACGCGGTGTTGGGCACGCTGATCGCCTACGTGCTGGTCCGATACCGGTTCCCGGGGCGGGCCGCGCTCTCGACGATCGTCGACGTGCCGTTCGCGGTGCCGACGCTCGTCACCGGCGTGATGCTCCGCGCGCTCTACGGCCCGGCGTCGCCGATCGGGTCGTTCCTGCAGGGCCACGGGATCCAGGTGATCTTCGCCCCCGCGGGGATCCTGCTGGCGCTGCTGTTCGTCACGCTCCCCCTGGTGGTGCGAACGGTCCAGCCGGTGATGCTGGAACTGGACCGCTCGGAGGAGGAGGCCGCGCACGTGCTCGGCGCCGGGCGGATCCGGACCGCGCTGAGCGTCCTGTGGCCGCACCTGCGGCCCGCGATCGCGGCCGGGTCGCTGCTGGCGTTCGCGCGCGCGATCGGCGAGTTCGGCGCCGTCGTGATCGTCTCCGGCAACATCATCGGCAAGACGCTGACGGCGCCGGTGTTCATCTTCAGCCTGATCAGCCAGTTCAAGCCCGAGGAGGCGGCGGCCGTCGCGGCGCTGCTGTTCGGCCTGTCGTTCGTGCTGGTGCTGGTGACCGAACGGCTGATCGGGCGGGCCCACAAGGAGGTGGCGCCGTGAGCCTGGTCGGCGCGGATCGAACGCCCGGCGGCCCCCGGCCCGAGCCGGCCACGGCCCCGGAGAGCGCGTCGCCGACCAAACGCCGGCTGATCCACGGCGGGCTCACGGCGACCGCGATCCTCTACGCGGCCATCCTGCTGATCGCGCCGCTCGCGGGGATCGTCTGGGCGGCGGTCAAGGTCGGCTGGTCCACCTGGGTCGAGACGTTCGCCCAGCCGGACGTTCGCCACGCGTTCTACCTCTCGCTGGTCATCACGCTCATCACGGTGGTCGTGACCTCGGTGTTCGGCGTGATCGTGGCTTTGGTCCTGGCGCGCGACCGCTTCCCGGGCCGGTCCGTGATCAGCGCGTTCGTCGACCTGCCGTTGGCCGTGTCGCCGGTGATCGTCGGGCTGGCCTGCGTGATCCTCTTCGGCCGCGGGGGCTGGTTCGAACCATGGTTCTCCTCGCACGGCATCCAGATCATCTTCGCCCTGCCGTCGATGGTGCTCGTGACGATCTTCATCTCGATCCCGTTCGTGATCCGGGAGGTCGCGCCGCTCCTGCAGGAGCTGGGGACCGAGGAGGAGGAAGCCGCGCGGACGCTCGGGGCCTCGACGCTGCAGACGTTCTTCAAGGTCACCCTGCCGAACATCCGGTGGGGCCTGCTGTACGGGATCGCGCTGACCACGGCGCGCTCGATCGGCGAGATCGGCGCGGTGCTGGTGGTCAGCGGCGCGATCACCGGCCAGACCGAGACGGCCACGCTGTTCGTCCTGCGGTCCTTCGACGAGGGGCACGACCCGGAGGGCTACATCGTCGCGATGACGCTCGCGCTGGTCTCGATCCTGATCCTCGTGGGCATCGAGGTCTTCAAGCGGAGGGAAGAGAAGGAGCTCGCCCTATGACCGGCATCGTCGCCACCGACCTGAACAAGTCCTTCGGGTCGTTCAAGGCCGTGGACGCGGTCTCGTTCGAAGCGGAGGAGGGGAAGATCACGGCGATCCTCGGGCCGTCCGGCTCGGGCAAGAGCACGGTGCTCCGGATGATCGCCGGCCTCGAGCGCCCGGACAGCGGGAGCATCTCGCTCGCCGGCGAGGAGCAGACGTACGCCTCCGTGCAGGAACGGAAGGTCGGGTTCGTCTTCCAGCACTACGCCCTCTTCCGGCACATGACGGTCCGGCAGAACGTCGGGTTCGGGCTTCGGGTGCGCAAGGTGTCGAAGGCCGACGCGGCGCGTCGCGTGGACGAACTGCTGGAGCTGGTCCAGCTCGGCCCGTGGTCCACGCGCTACCCCGATCAGCTCTCCGGCGGGCAGCGGCAGCGCGTGGCCCTGGCGCGGGCGCTCGCGCCGCGGCCGAAGGTGCTGTTGCTCGACGAGCCGTTCGGCGCCCTGGACGCGAGGGTCCGGCAGGATCTGCGGCGCTGGCTCGACGACCTGCACCACGAGTTGGGCGTGACGTCGCTGCTGGTGACCCACGACCAGGAGGAGGCCCTCGAGCTGGCGAACGAGGTCGTCGTGATGCACCAGGGTCGCGTCGAACAGGTCGGGAGCCCCGACGACGTCTACAACCGGCCGGCCACGCCGTTCGTCGCGGGCTTCGTCGGCGCGGCCAACGTCCTGTCCGGGGTCGTCGACGGCGGGCGCGTGCGGATCGGCGACGGCTGGCCCGCGGGGACCGGCGGGAGCAACGGGCTCACGGACGGGAGGAACGTCCACGCGTACGTTCGCCCACACGACATCGGGGTCGCGGCGAGCGCGGCGCGCCCGGGCGCCGTGTCGGCCGCGGTCGAGCGGGTCACGAACCTGGGCTACGCCTCGAAGGTCCGGCTGCGCCTGCGGGACGGGCAGGGCCTGACGGCGGAGGTGCCGAACGAGGAGCTTCCCCGGATCGACGTCGGGGACGGCGTCCACCTGGATCTTCGGAACGCGAACGTGTTCGAGGCGGAGGACGCCCCCGGTCACTTCGCGGGCATCGACGAGGACGAACAGGTCCCTGCCGGCGTCGCGTGAGGGCCGGTGGAGAGGAGCGCCGATGGGTGAGGAGCGAACGAAGCCGGTCCTCCCGGTACCGAAGGACCTCAGCCGGGAGGAGCTGTCGATCGCGTTCCGCGTGATCGAGGCCCTGCGGGGCTGCGGTTCGGCAGCGTGCAGCTCCTGGTCCACGACGGCAAGGTCGTGCAGATCGACGTCGCGGAGAAGCTTCGGCTCCGGGGATCCCCGCCGTCGGCCAGACCGCCGACCTTGGGCTCGCCCGGCGGCCGGGCGACCGGGAGGGCGTGAGTCGGATATGCATGCCGTCCTGATCGTGCTGGTCCTGCTGATGATCGAACTGGCCGTGGGCCTGGTGCTGCTCGGCACGTGGGTGTCGGAGGGCCGCCGGCGGGCCGAGGAGCTCGAACGGATCGAGGGCATGGTCCGCCGCGCGGCAGCCCTGAGCCCCGGTGCGGAGCGGGGCGGCGGGCAACGTCCCGCCTGACGTTCGCAGGTCGCGGCCCCGCGTGCCGATACCATCGGGGTCGTGTCACCCATGACGGAGACGGTTCGGATCGGCCTGCTCGGCTGCGGCAACGTCGGCGCAGCCGTGGCTCGCATGCTCCACGACCACGCCGAGGACATCGCGCTCCGGACGGGGACGCGCCTTGAGGTCACGCGCGTCGCCGTCCGCGACCTCGCCCGCGACCGCGGCGACGTGCCCGTGCCGGCCGGCGCGTTCACGGACGACCCGAAAGCCGTCGTGACCGACCCGAACGTCGACGTGGTCGCCGAGGTGATGGGCGGCCTCGACCCGGCGTACGACCTCGTGGTCGCGGCGTTCGAGGCCGGCAAGCCCGTCGTGACGGCGAACAAGGAGCTCTTGGCGACGTACGGGGCGGAGCTGTTCGACGCGGCCGCCCGGTGTGACGTCGACCTGCTCTACGAAGCCTCCGTGGGAGGCGGCATCCCGTTGATCCGGCCGCTCCTCGAGAGCCTCGCCGGCGAGCGGATCGTCCGGGTCATGGGGATCGTGAACGGCACGACGAACTACATCCTCACGCGGATGAGCGAGGAGGGGTCGTCGCTGGCGGAGGCGCTGGCCGAAGCCCAGGCGCTCGGGTTCGCCGAGGCCGACCCGACCGCGGACGTCGAGGGGTTCGACGCGGCGGCGAAGGCGGCGATCCTGGCCGCGATCGCGTTCGACGCGCGCGTCGTCGTCGGCGACGTCTACCGCGAGGGGATCTCGGGCATCTCGGCGGAGGACATCGCGAACGCGCGCCGGCTCGGCTACGTCGTCAAGCTCCTGGCGATCGCGGAGGCCGTGAACGGCTCGGTCTCCGTTCGCGTCCACCCCGCGATGATCCCCGACGATCACCCGCTGGCCGGGGTTCGGCACAGCTTCAACGCCGTGCTGATCGAGGGCGAACGGGTCGGCGAGCTGATGCTCACGGGCCGTGGCGCCGGTGGCGATCCGACGGCGACGTCGGTCGTCGGCGACCTGATCGAGGCTGCGCGGAACCTCCGGCAAGGGGGTCGTTCGGCCGGCGCCGCCCGGGCGCGGCCCCGCGCGATCCTGCCGATCGACGGGGTCCCGGGCCAGTACTACTTCCTCCTGCGCGTCGACGATCGCCCTGGCGTGCTGGCCGCGATCGCTGCGGCGTTCGCCGAGCACGATGTCTCGATCAAGTCGGTCTGGCAGGACGGGCACGGCGACGAGGCGCAGCTGGTGGTGATCACCCACCGCGCGGCCGAACGGGGACTCCGCGCGTGCGCCGAACGCCTCCGATCGCTCGACGCGGTGCGCGAGGTGGGCTCGGTGATCCGCGTCGAGGCCGGCGAGCCGTGACCGCGCACCAGTGGCGGGGCGTGATCGAGGAGTACCGGTCGCGCCTCCCCGTGGACGACGCCACACCGGTGATCACGCTACGCGAGGGCGGGACACCGCTGGTCCACAGCGGCCGGCTCTCGGTCGAGACCGGCTGCGAGGTGCACCTGAAGTTCGAGGGCACGAACCCGACCGGTTCGTTCAAGGACCGCGGGATGACGGTCGCGGTGTCGAAGGCCGTCGGAGCCGACGCGTCGGCCGTCGTGTGCGCGTCCACGGGCAACACGAGCGCCTCGGCCGCTGCGTACGCGGCGAAGGCTGGCCTGACTTGCGCCGTGATCGTGCCGCGCGGCAAGATCGCCCCCGGCAAGATGGCGCAGGCGCTCGCTCATGGCGCCACCGTGATCGAGATCGACGGGAACTTCGACGCGGCCCTCTCGGTCGCCCGCGAACTGGCCGAACGGTTCGACGTCGAGCTGGTGAACTCCGTTAACCCCTTCCGCATCCAGGGGCAGAAGACACTGGCGTTCGAGGTGTGCGACGCGCTCGGTAGGGGGCCGGACCTGCACCTGGTCCCGGTGGGGAACGCCGGGAACATCACGAGCCACTGGCTCGGCTACGGCGAGTACATGGCCGACGGCGTGACCGCGACGACCCCGCGGATGTTCGGCTTCCAGGCCGCGGGCGCGGCGCCGATCGTGCTCGGCTATCCGGTCGACGAACCCGAGACCGTCGCCACCGCGATCCGGATCGGGGACCCGGCGTCGTGGGGGAGCGCGGTCAGGGCGGCCGAGGAGAGCGGCGGGGAGATCCTGGCCGTCACCGACGAGCAGATCCTCGCGGCGCAGCGACGGCTGATGCGCGAGGAGGGGTTGTTCGTCGAACCCGCCTCGGCGGCATCCGTCGCGGGACTCCTGTCGCTGCATGAGTCCGGCCGGCTCACGAGCGGTTCGACCCTCGTGTGCGTGCTCACGGGCCACGGTCTCAAGGACCCGCAGTGGGGTATCGAAGGCGCTCCGGAGCCCCTGTCGCTCTCCGCCGACGCGGCCGCGATCGCGCTGAGCCTGGAGTTACCTCCCAGGTCAGGGTCGGGCGATCCTCAGGAGTAGAGCTCGATCAGCTGCGCGGCGGCGCTGCCGTCCGAGGGCGTCGAGATCCCGACCGCCCACATCTGCTTCGTCCCCGGTACGCTCGCAACGGCGAACAGGTTCGACTCCGCGTACCGACCCTGCGGGCTCCGAACGACCCTCCATGCGGCCCCGTTCCACCACTCGGTCAGGGTAAGGATCGGGCCACGGTGCGGCTGATGCTCTCCGACGGCCCAGACGGACGAGGGGGATCGAGCGACCAGATCATTGAGCTGCCCGTACCCCGTGCCGAAGTCGTCGACGACCGACCACGCCTTCCCGTCCCAGTGCTCCAGGAGACGCTTCTCCGTCGCGAGGCTTTCTCCCACGGCCCACACGTCGGAGCCGGACGTCGCGGCGACACCCCCGAGGAGCGTCAGGGGATCGGTCGATGCATCGGGGACGATCTGCCACGACCGACCATCCCAGTGCTCCGTCAGGGCGTGGTCGGCCACGCCGCTGTTGCCGACGGCCCACGCATCGTCCTCGGACACAGCGGTGATTGCGTCCAGCTCACCCCCGTTCGGCGGATCCTGCGTCTCGACGATCTTCCAGCGCGAACCGTTCCACCGTTCGATCATCGGAGCGTACGGGCCTCCCCAGTCGGCTTGCGAATAGCCGGCGACCCAGATCCTGCCGGCGGTACCCGCTCGGGACAGGTCATAGAGGCCGGACGCCGCGCCTGGACTGGGGCTCGGCACGACGCTCCACGACGACCCGTCCCAGTGTTCGATCAGCGCGATGTCGAGCGAACGCTTCCCGCTCGACGATCCGATGGCCCACACGTTGTCCTGCGACAGCGCGAGGACCCCGCTGAGTCCGGCGTAGTAGCCGGGGCTGGGGCTCGGCACGACGCTCCACGACGAACCGTCCCAATGTTCGATGAGCGGGTTGATGTGATGGTGGGGTGGGTCCCGCCAGTATTCGCCGACGGCCCACGCGTCGGTCGGGGTGAGGGCGCTCACGTCGGCGAGGTATCCCTCCCCGCCGGGGTCCGGGGTCGGCACCACGCTCCACGTACCCGTCGGATGAGCGGGCGACGAGACAGCGGCCGGGAGGGGAGCCAACCAGAGCGCGGCGGCCATGGTTCCCAGCACGACGGCGGTCGAACCGAGACGTCGGATCATCGGCCCCGCTCGCACCATCGAAGCATCGCACGACGGACGGCCCGCCGCGCGAGGGTAGGCCGGCCGCCCGACCTTCGCGGGGTAGCATGCGCGCCGTGGGCCCTTCGACCGCCGGAACCCTGTCTGCGCTCCTTCCGATCGGATCCGTGACGACCGAGCCTCGCGTGCTCGCCGCGGCCGCGCACGACTGGTGGACGCTGGACCTCCTGCGGAGTGCACGGGGCGATGAGACCGAGCTTCCTGCAGCGGTCGCGCGCCCAGCCTCGACCGATGAGGTCGCGACGATCCTCCGGTGGGCGACCGAGACCGGCACGGCGGTCGTTCCTCGCGGGGGCGGGTCGGGCGTCTGCGGGGCCGCCCGCGCGGGCAGCGGTTCGATCGTCCTGGACCTCTCGAGGATGAACCGCGTCCTCGAGGTCGACGACGTCTCGCGTGTGGTTCGCGTCGAAGCCGGGATCCGTGGCGACGCGCTCGAAGCGGCCCTCGAGCCGCACGGGCTCACGGTCGGTCACTACCCGCAATCGATCGAGCTGTCGACGGTCGGCGGGTGGATCGCGGCGGCGTCCGCGGGCCAGGCGTCAGCCGGGTTCGGCGCGATCGAGGATCGTCTGCTCGGGCTCACGGCCGTCATGGCCGGCGGTGAGGTTCTCCACCTGCGAGCCGTGCCGCGCTCGGCGATGGGCCCGGACATCCGGCGGCTGTTGATCGGTTCGGAGGGCGCGTTCGCCGTCGTGACCGAAGCGACCCTGGCGTGCGCCTCCCTCCCGCGCGCCGTCGCCTGGGACGCGTTCGGCTTCGGGTCGTCGTTCGAGGCCTGCCTTGACGCCCTGCGCCGCGTGACGCAGGCGGACCTGCACCCGCTCGTCGTCCGCGGGTACGACGAAGCGGACGCGACGCTCGCGTTCGGCCGGATGGGCCACCCGGGCGGTGCGGTCGCGATCGTGGGGTTCGACGCGGCGTCGCCGGGCGTCGACGAACGCCGCGCCGCGGCCGCCGAGGCGCTCGGGGACGTCACCGAGGCGCTCGGTTCCGCGTACGGCGAGCATTGGTGGGAGCATCGCAACGACGCGGTCGGTACCTACCGGAAGGTGATGGGCGAGGAGCGGATGTTCGGCCCCGGCGTCGTCGTCGACACGCTCGAGGTCGCTGCGCTCTGGCGCGACGTCCCCAGCATGTACTCGAACGTCCGGGGCGGGTTGCTCGCGCACGCCGAGGCCGTCGGATGCCACCTCTCGCATCCGTACCCCTCCGGCGCGTCGCTGTACTTCACGTTCCTGGTGCGGGCCGCCGACGACCGTGCCGTCGAGGGCGCCTACCTCGCGGCGTTCGACACGGCGGCCGCCGCCTGCCTGGAGGCGGGAGGGACGCTCTCGCACCACCACGGCGTCGGGCTCCTGAAGGCGCCGTTCCTGGAAGAGGAACTCGGCGCGACCGGCGCAGATTTGCTCCGGCGCATCAAAGCCGCGGTCGACCCGGCGGGCGTCCTGAACCCGGGCAAGCTCGGCGCACCGGGAGGCGATCGATGACGAACCCGTTCGGTCCGATGACGATGATCGTGAACCCGGTGTCGGGCAAGGGGAGGGTCGCCGCCGCGCTGCCGAACATCGAGGAGGCGGTGCGCCGCGAAGGCCTCGAGTACCGGATCGAGGTGACCCGCGGACCCGGCGACGCGTCGACGGCGGCGCGCGAGGCGCTGCGAGCCGGCGAGCGGTTCATCGTCGCGGTCGGCGGCGACGGAACGATCCACGAGGTCGTCAACGGCATGATCGCCGGCGACGCCGCGATCCGGGCGGACGCCGTGCTGGGTGTCGTCGCGGCGGGGTCGGGTTCGGACTTCGTACGGACGTTCGACCTGCCGGGCGACTCGGTCCGCGCGTGCGCGCACCTGGCGGGCGAGGCGACGCGGCCGCTCGACGTCGGGAAAGTAACGTATGTTGACCATCTGTCCGGCACCCGGGCCGTCCGGTACTTCGCGAACATCGCCGAGGTCGGGCTCGGCGCGGCCACCGTCGCGAGGGCCGCGGGGCTGCCCAGGTCGATCGGGCGTTCGCGCTACGTCCTGGGGTTCTGGATGACGCTGCCGGGGTTCAGGAACTGCCCCGTGCGCTTGGAGGTGGACGAGCGCAGGTTCGAGGGCCGCATCCACAACCTGGTCGTCGCGAACGGGCGGTTCTTCGGCGGCGGCATGCACATCTCGCCGAAGTCCCAGCCCGACGACGGGGCGTTCGACGTGCTGGTGATGAAGGGGCCGAAGTCGGATTCGTTCACGACGATCCCGAAGGTCTACAGGGGTGCGCACCTGCCTGACGACGACATCGTCGAGCTGACGGCGTCGCGGGTCCATGTCGGAGCCGACCGGCCGCTCCCGATCGAGGCGGACGGCGAGGTCCTGGGCACGACGCCGGCGACGTTCGAGCTGCTCCCGAGGCCGCTCCTGCTGAAGGTCTGACGCGCTCCGCGTCGCCGCCTACCCGGCGGCCGCCCTCGATCCGGCCGCCTCGTCGAGCGACGCGATGCGGGTGCGACGGACCATGACGTCGTCCTGCGTTAGCGCCATCTCGCGCTCCCGCGCCATGCGCGCCTCCACGGCGAGGACCGGGAGGCCATCCACGAGCGGTTCGGCCAAGGATCGCTCCTCGCGGATCATCGCGAGCGCCTGCGTCCAGTCGTCGCCGAAGCGGAACACCAGCCGACGGGCCGCACCGGCGTCGAGCCCGACGGTCGGAGCTTCGGCCTCCGCTCGCCCGATCGCCTCGGGCAGCGCGACCGTCAGGCCGAGCGGGATCTCGCGCGTCCGGCACACCGATCGCATGCCGAGCGCGTCGGTCACGCGGTCGACCAGGTCCTCCGCCATGGCTCGGTACGTCGTGAGCTTCCCACCGGTGATCGTGAACAATCCGGGCGGCTCCTCGTCGATCGAGTGCCGTCGCGACAGATCCGTCGTCCCCGCGTCGCCGCGGTCGAGGAGCGGGCGCAGTCCCGCCCAGGACGCCACCACGTCGTCCGCGGTGACGCCGGGGAACGCCCGGGCGATCGGTTCGAGCAGGTACTCGACGTCATCCGGTGTGACGGCGGGATCGTCGAGGTCGCCCTGGTACGGCGTGTCCGATGTTCCCGCGTACGTACGGTCGGCCCACGGCATCACGAACACGTGCCGGCCATCGCCGGCGGGCAGCCCGACGGCGGCGGTGGTCCGGATCGCGCCCGGCCGGAACACCAGGTGGATGCCCTTGCTCGGGCGCATCAGCTCGGGGGCGGAGCATCCCAGCGCCCGGACGCGGTCGGCCCACACCCCGGTCGCGTTGGCGACCGCTCGGGCTCGAACGTCGAACCCTCCTCCCGTCATGGCATCGCGAACGCGCGCTCCCGTCACCCGGCCCGACGCCGCCTCCTGCTGGAACGCCGTCACCTCCGCGTGGTTCGCGACCAGCGCCCCGAACGACCTCGCTGTGCCGACCACAGCGAGCGTGAGCCGGGCGTCGTCCGTTCGGCACTCCGGGTACGTCAGCGCCCGGGTCGGGTGTTCGAACCCCGGGACCGCGCGCGCGACCTCGTCGGCGCCGGCGCGACGGTGGCGACGGACGTTCCGCCCGGCGGCCAGCGCGTCGTAGACGGTGAGCCCGGCGCCCAGGAGCGCGCGACGACGGATCGACGGCTCCGGAACGTAGAAGCGCACCGGCCGGACCAGGTGCGGCGCCAACCGCAGCAGGATCGCGCGCTCGCGGAGCGCCTCGCGGACCAGGCCGACCTCCAGGTGCTCCAGGTATCGGAGCCCGCCGTGGATCATCCGGGACGAGCCCCCCGACGTGCCCGACGCGAAATCGTCGCGTTCGACGAGCGCGACCGAGAGCCCGCGTGACGCCGCGTCCAGTGCGATCCCGGCGCCGCTGATGCCGCCGCCGATGACGAGGACGTCGTACGTCCCTTCGGCCATGCGGGCGAGGTCCGACCGGCGCGACTCGGGCGTGAGGGGCAGCATCGTCGCCGACCAGCGTACCGACGGCGCCGCACGCGACCGGCCAGCGACGAACGACCCGCTACCATTCTTGGACCATGCGCCGCTACGAGCCGTCCGAGATCGAACCGAAATGGCAGCGGGTCTGGGAGGAGGAGGAGCTCTACCGCGCCTCCGACGACCCCGACGACCCGCGGCCGCGCTTCTACGCGCTGGACATGTTCCCGTATCCCTCGGGCGATCTGCACATGGGCCACGTCGAGGCCTTCAGCGGCGGCGACGTCGTCGCTCGGTTCCACGCGCTCCGCGGCGCGAACGTGATGCACCCGATCGGATGGGACGCGTTCGGCCTGAATGCGGAGAACGCGGCGATCAAGCGCGGAGTCGATCCCAAGGAATGGACGTACGCGAACATCGCGCAGCAGGCGGCGTCGTTCAAGCGGCTGGGGATGTCGTTCGACTGGACGCGGATCGTCCGCACGTGCGACCCCGAGTACTACCGCTGGACGCAGTGGCTGTTCCTGCGGCTGTTCGAGCGCGGCTGGGCGTACCGCAAGAACGCGCCGGTGAACTGGTGCCCGAAGGACCAGACGGTCCTGGCGAACGAGCAGGTGATCCAAGGCGCCTGCGAACGCTGCGGCACCATGGTCGAACGGCGCGACCTGACCCAGTGGTTCTTCCGGGTCACGGAGTTCGCGCAGCGTCTGCTGGACGACATGGACCAGATGGTCGAATGGCCCGAGCGCGTGATCACGATGCAGCGGAACTGGATCGGGCGCTCCGAGGGCGCGGACGTGGAGTTCGAGGTCGCGGAGACGGGCCAGAGGATCACGGTGTTCACGACGCGGCCCGACACGCTGTGGGGCGTCACGTTCTTCGTGTTCGCGGTCGAACACCCGTTGGTCCCGGAACTGGCGCGCCTGGCCGGTACGTGGTCCGACGTCGAACCGCTGCTCGAGAAGGTCCGGCACACGCCGCTCAACTCGCGCGAGGCGGCCGACACGAAGGAGGGCGTGGCGCTCGGCGTCCACGTCGTGAACCCCGTGAACGGCGAACGCATCCTGGTCTTCGTGGCGCCGTACGTACTGATGGAGTACGGGACCGGCGCGGTGATGGGTGTGCCCGCGCACGACCAGCGCGACTTCGAGTTCGCCCGCGAGCATGGGCTGCCCGTGCGCGTGGTGATCGCGCCGCCGGGCGCCGACCTGGATCCGGATGCGATGGACGCCGCGTACCCGCACGAGGGCGTGATGGTGAACTCGGGACCGTTCGACGGGACGCCGTCGCCGGAGTCGATCGGCAGGGTCGCCAGCTGGCTGGCCGAACAGGGCTTCGGCAAGCCGTCGGTGACGTTCCGGCTGCGCGACTGGCTGATCAGCCGGCAGCGCTACTGGGGCCCGCCGATCCCGATCGTGCACTGCCCGACGTGCGGCGAGGTCCCCGTGCCGGACGACCAGCTGCCGGTCCTGCTGCCCGACGACGTCGACTTCCAGCCCGGCGGCGAATCACCGCTGGCGCGCCACCCGACGTGGAGATTCGTCACGTGCCCCTCGTGCGGCGGCCCGGCCGAGCGCGACACCGACACGCTGGACACGTTCGTGGATTCGTCCTGGTACTTCTTCCGGTACTGCTCGCCGGACGACGAGGACGGGCCGTTCCGCCTGGCGGACATCGAACGCTGGATGCCCACCGACCAGTACACGGGCGGTGTCGAGCACGCGATCCTGCACCTGCTCTACTGCCGGTTCTTCACCAAGGCGCTGTTCGACCTGGGGATGGTGCCGTTCACCGAGCCGTTCCCGCGGCTGATGAATCAGGGTCAGGTGATCTACGGCGGCGCGGCGATGTCGAAGACGAAGGGGAACATCGTCGAGCCGATGCCGATCGTGGAGCGGTGGGGGGCGGACACGATCCGGCTGATGATGCTGTTCGCGAACCCGTTCCGCGACGACATCGACTGGGCGCTGATCGCGGACGACCCGAACCGTCGGCCCGGCGTGAACTCGTGGCTGGGCCGGGTGTTCGCGGCGGTGGGCGATGCCGTCGAGCGTGGCGCGTCGGCCGAGGAACCCGAGGCGCTGGTCCGTCTGACGCACCGGACGATCGCGGGGGCCACCGACGACCTGGAGCGGTTCCGGTTCAACGTCGCGATCTCGAAGCTGATGGTGCTGACGAACGAGATCCGTTCGACGCTGGATGCGGGCGGGGGAGCGCTGGCGGCGGTCCGGGCGCTGGTCGTGATGCTCGCGCCGTTCGCGCCGTTCGCGGCCGAGGAGCTATGGCGGGTCGACCTTGGCGAACCGGCGACGGTGCATCGCGCGTCGTGGCCGTCGTTCGACCCAGCGTTGGCGGCGCAGGAGACGGCGACGCTGGTCGTACAGGTGGACGGGAAGGTGCGCGATCGCCTGATCGTGCCGGCCGACGCGAGCGAAGAGGCGTGCCGGTCGGCGGCACTGGCGTCGCCGAGGGTCGCGGCGCTGCTGAACGGCGGCGAGCCGGCGCGCGTGATCGTGCGACCGCCGCGTCTGGTGAACGTCGTCACGCGGGGCTGACCGGCCCGTCGGCGAGTTCCTCCCTCGGGTGTGACGCCGGTCAATGTCGGCTGGAGCGCGCGCTGCTACCGTCGCTCCGCCGAGCGCGTGACCGTGACGCTGCCCGGTCGTCCTTCCTCGGATGACAGCCTCCTCCTCCCTGCGGGCGGGCTCCGGCGTGCCCGGCGCGGGGCGGACGTGAGCGCCGAGGGGGACCGATGGCGACACCGGGCGCCGCCGGGGGATTGCGGGACCGGCTCGCGTCGCTGGAACGGCGGGAGAAGATCGGCCTCGCGGTCATCGGCGGGCTCGTCGTCGTGGGCGCGGTCGTCTGGTACATGCGCTCGCTCCCGTCGACGGTGCAGATCACCGAGGTCGGCCGTGCGGGCGCTCAGGGTCCGCGGGCATCCGACGCGCCCGTCCCCGGTCCGTCCTCGACGCCGGCCGAGATCGTGGTCGACGTCGCCGGCCGGGTACGGCATCCCGGCGTCTACACGTTCCACGTCGGCGACCGCGTCGTCGACGCGATCGAGGCGGCCGGCGGGGCGCTCCCGGGTTCGGACCTGACCAGCCTGAACCTGGCGGCGCTGCTCACGGACGCCGAACAGATCGTCGTGGGGAAGGTGGGCGCCGGTGGGTCCGCCAGCGGCACCTCGGTCGGCGGCTCGTCGTCGGGCGGCTCCGGCGGCTCGGGGGCTCCCGGCGAGAAGGTGAACATCAACACGGCGACGGCCGATCAGCTCGAGGCGTTACCGGGCATCGGGCCGGTCCTGGCGCAGCGCATCGTGGACTATCGCGAGCAGCACGGCCCGTTCCGAAGCATCCGGGACCTGTTGAACGTGTCGGGCATCGGTGATTCGCACATGGCGGACCTGGAACCGCTCGTGACCGTGTAGGGCGGCGTCGGGTGGGGAACTGGTCCCTCGCGGCCGTCGCGGGCGGCTTCTGGGTCGGGATCCTGGTCGCCGACCGGATGCCGATCGGCTTGACCTGGGCGACGGTGTCGGGGCTCGCCGGGCTCGTCTGTCTCGCGGTCGCGGCGGCGGGACCCTGGCGCGCCGGAGGGCGTCGGGCCGCCCTCGGCGCCGCGGCGGTCCTGGTGGCGGGATTCGCCCTGCTCGGAATGGGGGAGGGCACCCTCCGCGCCGTGCACCTCCGATCGTCGCCGCTGTACGTGGCGGCGGGTCGGTCGATCGTGGTTCGGGGCGCGCTCGACGGCGATCCGTCGCCGGGCGGGCTCGGATGGACGGTTCCACTGAACGTCGAGCTCGTGGTGCCCGAGCCGGGCGGCGAAGCCGGCGGGACCCGCGTCCACGACCCGGTCTGGATGGAGGGGCGCGGACCGCCGCCCCACCTGCACTCGGGCGACCGCGTCGAGGTCGACGGGCTCCTGGAGCTGCCGGGGGGCGAGTTCGGACGCTATCTGCTCCATCGCGGGTATGCGGCGGCCCTCTCGGCGAGCACGCTGCGGCGCCTGGGTCCTCCCTCCGGGCCGGTGGTCCGAGCCGCGGAGACGCTCCGGCGTGCCTTCCGCGCGTCCCTGCAGCGGGTGTTCCCGTCGAAGGAGGCCGGCCTGATGATGGGCCTCACGCTCGGCGACACGTCGCGGCTCGACCCCGGTGTCGAGGAGGACTTCAAGGCCACCGGCCTCACGCACCTGCTCGCGGTGTCCGGCGAGAACCTCGCGATGTTCCTCGCGCCGCTGCTCGGGTTCGCACTCTGGCTGGGCGCGGGACCGCGGGCGCGCTTCGCGATCGGCCTCGGCGGCGTGGTGTTCTTCGCGCTCCTCACGAGGGCCGAACCCTCGGTGCTCCGTGCCTCCGCGATGGCGGTGCTCACGATGCTCGGCATCTTCCTCGGTCGCCCGCGGGCGGGCCCGACGATCCTGGGCGGCGGCGTCCTGGCGCTCCTGGCGCTGAACCCGACCCTCGTGTACTCGGTCGGGTTCCAGCTATCGGTCGCCGCCACCGCGGGCATGGTGCTGCTCGCCACCCCGATCGCGGCGCGGCTGCGGTTCCTCCCGAAGGGGATCGCGCTCGCGGCCGGGACGACGCTGGCGGCGCAGGCGGGCGTGACGCCCGTCCTGCTCTACTACTTCGGCTGGGTTCCGACGGTCACGATCGTGGCGAACGTCCTCGCGTACCCGGCGGTGGGGCCCGGCATGCTGCTCGGGCTGTTGGCAGCCGCCGTCGGCGTCGTCTGGAGCCTCGGCGGGGCCGCCGTCGCGCACCTCGCCGTCATGCCGCTCGGGTACCTCGAAGGTCTCGCGCACCGCCTCGCCCGGGCGCCGCTCCCGACGATCACGGCGACGACCGGCCGTGCCGTCCCGTTGCTCGTCGGGCTCGGTCTCGTCGCGCTCCTGGGATGGTGGCTTTCCTCAGGTCGAAGGCTCCCTGCGCGTGCGGCGATCGTCGCGAGCCTCATCCTCCCGCTCCTCGTCTGGGGCCACGCCATCGCCGCCGGCGCCCCGCGGGCGCTGACCGTGGTGTTCTTCGACGTCGGGCAGGGCGACGCGGCCCTGATCCGTTCGCCGGCAGGCGCGCAGGTCCTGATCGACGGCGGGCCGGACCCGAGCCAGGTAGCGACGAAGCTCGCGGCGCTCGGCGTCCACCGGCTCGACCTGCTGGTCGCGACGCACCCGCACGCCGATCACGTGGCCGGCCTTCCCGTCGTGCTCGCGCGGATCGCGGTCGGGCTGGTCGTCGACCCTGGGTGCGCCGGCTCGTCCCCCTTCTACGCGGACTTCCTGCGCGCCGTTCACGCGAGCGGCGTCCCGTTCCGGCATCCGCGGCCGGGCGCCGAGCTGCGGATCGCCGATGTCCGGCTCGAGGTCCTGGCGCCCGACCACTGCTGGAGCGGGACCGATTCGGATCCGAACAACGACTCGGTCGTCCTTCGGATGGAGAGCGGCGAGTCGTCCGTCTTGTTCACGGGCGACGCCGAACGTGAGAACCAGACCGACATGCTCCGGGACGAGGCGGCGCATCTGACCGCGACCGTCCTGAAGGTTCCCCACCACGGCGGGAACACGTCGCTCCCGGAGTTCCTCGCCGCCGTCCACGCCCGCGTCGCGATCGTCAGCGTCGGCCAGCCGAACCGGTACGGGCATCCGAACCCCGAGGTCCTCGCGGAGCTCAGGCACGACGGGATGCGCGTCTACCGGACCGACCGCTCGGGGGACATCACGCTGACGTTCGATCGGGGGAGGGTCGAGATACGATCGGCGCATGCCTGATCGGAACGACCACTCGGGAGCAGCCGCGCGAGCAACCGTGACGCTCCTCTGGGGCGATGACGGGTTCCTCCTCGGCGACGCCGCCCGGGCGCGCCTGCGCGAGCTGGGCGTGGAGGCGACCGAGGTCGACGGCGTTACGTGGCAGGGCGGGGAGACCACCGATCTCTCGACGCCGTCGCTGTGGGGCGAACGCCGCGCGCTCCTCGTCCTTGGCGCCGAGGGCCTCCCGGATCGGGGGGTTCACGAGATCGAGGCGTACCTCGCGGCCCCGAGCCCGGACGCCGTCCTGGTGCTCACCGCCCTCACGCGCGCGGCCAAGGCGCCGAAGTGGGCCGCCGCGGTCGAGGCCACAGGGGGCAGGGTGGTCCACGTCGCGCTCCGCAAGCAGGACCTCCCTCGCTGGCTGGGCCAGCGGGCGGAGGCCGCCGGCCTTCGGCTCACCTCGGCGGGCGCGGCGGCGCTTGCGGCGACCCTCGGCGAGGACCCCGCCACCCTGCATCAGGCGGTCGTGCAGCTGGCCTCGGCGTTCCGGGCCGGCTCCGTCGGGCCGAACGAGGTGCACGCGCAGTTCCAGGGCGTCGGCGAACAGCGTGTGTGGGACCTCTGCGACCGCGCTTTCGCGGGGCGACTCGGAGACGCGCTCGTGGCGCTCCGCTCGATGCTCGCCGACCGGGACGAGTCACTCGTGATCCTCGGTGGCATCGCGTCGCGCATCCGCGACCTGATCCGGATCCGGGCCCTGCCCGAACGGCTCCCGCCGGCCGAGGCGGCCAAGCGCGCGGGCCTGCGGTTCGACTGGCAGGTGCGGCGCTACCGCGAGCAGGCGGGCCGGTTCTCCGCCGCCGAGCTGGCGGCGCTCCACGCGCGCATCGTCGAAGCCGATCGCGCGCTCAAGGGAGGGGTAGCCGGGTCGGTCCTGCTCCCGACGATCGTCGCGGCCATGGCCGGGCAGCCGGAAGCCGCGCTCGACGTCGAGATCCGTTCGAGTCGCTGAGTGCGGGTCCGGCGCGGTGGCGCCGGGTTCGCGAGCGCTACTCGGAGGTCGCGGACGCCGCGGCGCGCGCCAGACGCGACTTCCGCCGCGCCGCTGTGCGCTTGTGCAGGGCGCCCTTCGAGACCGCCTTGTCGAGCTGACGGGCGGCGTGCCGGTAGGACTCGGTCGCCGCGTCGCCGTCGCCGTCTTCTGCCGCGGTCCGGACCCGCTTCGCGTCGGTCTTCAGCGAGGTTCGAACCGACTTGTTGCGAACCCGGCGCGCCTCGTTCTGGCGGTTGCGCTTGATCTGGGACTTGATGTTCGCCATGAGCGCGCCAGTCTAGCAGCAGGTTCCCGGGCGGCCGGGGTGCGTCGCGTACGCTAGCCGGCGCGATGGACCAATCCCGCATCCGCAACTTCTGCATCGTGGCGCACATCGACCACGGCAAGTCGACGCTGGCCGATCGCGTCCTTGAGCTGACCCACTCGGTCGCCCAACGCGACATGCGCGAGCAGTACCTCGACCGGATGGACCTCGAGCGCGAACGCGGGATCACGATCAAGGCGCAGGCCGTCCGGCTCCGCCACGTCGTGGACGGGCAGGAGTTCGAGCTGAACCTGATCGACACGCCGGGCCACGTCGACTTCTCCTACGAGGTCTCCCGGTCGCTCGCGGCCTGCGAGGGCGCGATCCTCCTGGTCGACGCCGCGCAAGGGATCGAGGCGCAGACGCTGGCGAACTTCCACCTCGCGCAGGAGGCCGGCCTGACGATCGTGGCCGCGGTGAACAAGATCGACCTGCCGCAGGCGACGGTCGACGAGACGGTCGCCGAGGTCGCCGACCTGGTCGGGTGCATGCCCGAGGAGGTCCAGCGGGTCTCGGCGAAGTCCGGGACCGGCGTGGAGGAGCTGCTCCGCGTCGTGATCCAGCGGGTCCCGGCGCCGCGCGGCGATCCCGACGCGCCCCTCCGCGCGCTGATCTTCGATTCGTCCTACGACCCGTACCGCGGCGTGATCGCCTACCTGCGCGTGGTGGACGGCGGGCTCATCGGTCGCTCGAAGATCCGGTTCATGTCGAACGGTCTGACGGTCGAGACCGAGGAGGTCGGCGCGTTCGCGCCCGAGCCGACCGTGCTCGAACGGCTGGACGCCGGCGACGTCGGCTACCTCGTGACCGGCGTCAAGGACGTGCGTCAGGCGCAGGTCGGCGACACGATCACGCTTTCGGGCGATCGGGCGGTCGAGCCGCTCCCGGGCTACCGGGAGCCGAAGCCCATGGTCTGGAGCGGCCTGTACCCCGCCGTCGGCGAGGACTACGGGCTGCTCCGCGACGCGCTGGACAAGCTGCGCCTGTCCGACGCCGCATTGGTGTTCGAACCGGAGTCCTCGCTCGCGCTCGGGTTCGGCTTCCGGTGCGGCTTCCTCGGCCTGCTGCACATGGAGATCGTCAAGGAGCGTCTGGAGCGGGAGTTCGGCCTCGAGCTGATCGCCACCGCCCCGAACGTCGAGTTCCGCATCAAGACGGGGGAAGAGGTGTTCACCGTCCACAACCCGTCCGAGATGCCGGTGCCCGGAACGTTCGACGAGGTCGAGGAGCCGGTCGAGCTCGCGACGATCGTGACGCCGTCGGACTACATCGGCCCGGTCCTCGAGCTGTGCGAGCAGCGCCGCGGGACGCTCGTCGACATGCGCTACCTGACGCCGCACCGGGCGGAGATCCACTACCTCCTGCCGCTGGCGGAGATCATCTTCGACTTCTTCGATCAGCTGAAGTCCAAGACACGCGGGTACGCGTCGCTCGACTACGACCACTGGGGGTACGAGCCCGCCGACCTCGTGAAGGTCGACATCCTCCTGCAGGGCGAACCCGTCGACGCGTTCTCTGCGGTCGTGCACAAGGACAAGTCGTACGCGTACGGGCGCGCCCTCGCGCAGCGGCTCCGCGAGCTGATCCCGCGGCAGATGTTCGAGGTCGCGATCCAGGCGACGATCGGCGCGCGCGTGATCGCTCGGGAGACCGTTCGGGCGAAGCGCAAGGACGTGCTGGCGAAGTGCTACGGGGGGGACATCACGCGGAAGCGGAAGCTCCTGGAGAAGCAGAAGGAGGGGAAGAAGCGGATGCGGCGGGTCGGGCGGGTCGACGTTCCGCAGGAGGCGTTCATCGCGGCGCTCAGGGTGGACTCGACCGCCAGGGGGGCGGGCGGATGACTCCGGCGAACGCTTCCCTCGCGAGCGGCGCGGAGCGCCGCTCGCTCGGTCCAGATGTTCGCCTCCGCCATCCGCTCGCCCCTGCCGGGTCGGCTGGGCTGTACGTGCACATACCCTTCTGTCTCACGCGGTGCGGGTACTGCGACTTCAACACGCACGCGGGGATGGATTATCTGGCGTCTCCGTACGTGGGGGCATTGCTTCGCGAAGCCGACCTCAGCGCTCCGGCGTGGTCTGGGGTGCCGTTCGTTTCGGTGTTCCTGGGTGGGGGGACGCCCACGATCCTGCCGGTTCCGGAGATGGTAAGGATGCTTGACCATCTTCGAGGGGCGTTCGAAGTCGGCCCTGACGCGGAGGTCACGTCGGAGGCGAATCCCGACACGGTCGATGTCGGGTACCTCACGGCGATGCGGGAGGCTGGGGTCACACGGGTGTCGATGGGGGCGCAGTCGTTCGACCCGGTCGTGCTGCGGGCGCTGGAGCGGATCCACCAGCCGGAGGCGGTGCGGCGGGCGTTCGGGGCGGCGCGGGCGGCGGGGTTCGACAACGTGAACGTGGATCTGATCTACGGCGCGAGCGGGGAGTCGCTCGACTCGTGGCGGCGGACGCTCGAGGAGACGATCGCGCTGGGGCCGGAGCACGTCTCCGCGTACGCGTTGACGATCGAGCCGGCGACGCCGCTCGGGCGTGCGGTCGCGGCCGGGCGGACGCCGCATCCAGACGGCGACCTCCAGGCGGACATGTACGCCGCGGCGTGCGAGGCGTTCGCCGCCGCGGGCTACGAGCACTACGAGGTCTCGAACTGGGCGAAGCCCGGCCGCCGGTGCGCACACAACCTCGGGTACTGGCAGGGGCGGCCGTACCTGGGGCTCGGCGCGGGGGCGCACTCGTACCGCGACGGGCGACGGTGGTGGAACGTTCGACCGCCCCAGCAGTACATGGACCTGGTGGACGGCGGCGAGCGGCCGGTGGGGGGCGACGAGACGCTCTCACCCGACCAGCGTGATCTCGAACGCCTCCTCCTGGGCTTGCGGGTCGCGGACGGCGTCCCGGAGGCGTGGGTGGACGCGGACGAGGCGGCTCGGTTCGTCGCCGAGGGACTCGCGCGCCGGAGCGGCGGCCGCGTGGCGCTCACGGACCGCGGCCTGCTGCTCGCGAACGAGCTGGTCCTGTCGCTCTCCGTCTAACGGCGGGCTACGGCGACGGGGTCGAACCGGGATCCCAGCACGGCACGCCCGCGACGTCGTTCGCCGGATCGAACGCGTCGAAGGCCACGTCCTTGGCATCCTGAGACACGACGATGACCTCCGCCTGGCCCGCGTTCGGCCCGTGCGCCAGGATCGTCTGGGTCACGGTGTACGTGCTCTGATCCTGCGAGAGCACCGCGCGCGTCGAGATGATCGTCGCCATGTCGCCGCCGCCCGGGTACGGGCCACCCTGGCACGTGAAGAAGCTCAGGTGGGTGACGGACCCGCCGGTGGCGAGCGCGGGCGGCTTGCCGGCTGGGAACCCCGGCGCTGCCGGCGCGATCACGAGGTACCGGTCGGGTCCCGTCTCGCTCGGCAGGACGTTCAGCAGCGCGTAGCGGGTCGTCGACGCCCCCTGCGCGGTCTCCAGCACCAGGGCGTTCGTTCCGTCGTTCATCGGGATCGAACCCACCGCGGCGCACGCGTCGGCCGAACACTCGGGGAGCGGCCACGCACCGGCGGAGCCGTCGCCCCACGTGACCGCGATGCCCCAGTCGGGCTGCGGCGAACGGTCGAACGGATCCGGCCACGGACAGTCCGGCGGCACCACGGTGGTGGTGTCGTCCGTGCCGTCGCCGTCGAAGTCGGCCGTGATCTGCGTGATCGAGCCGCTGCAGGTCGGGGTCGGAGACGGCGTCACCGTGGGGCTCTCGGTCGGCGACGCGCTCTCGCTCGGCGTGGGCTCGGTCGTGGTCGGGGCGGCCGCGGGTTGGCCCGAACCGCCGCCGAACGCCCGGATCAGCGCGTAGGTCCCCCCCGCCGTGGCGGCGACGACTGCGACGGCGAGGGCGACGGTTCCGGCCCGCCGGCGGACCCGGCGGGCGGCCTTCTTCTCGACCACCGCCTCGTACGCGCCCGCCGGATCCGCCGGCTCCGCGGCCCCGTCGAGCCTGCGCCGGATCCGCTCGCCGGCCGGGTCGCCTTCGCCTTCGGCCCCGCCTGCGCCGGATCCTCCGCCTCGGGTCACGTCGTCATCGTTCGGCATGATCGTTCGCCTCCTCGGCTCCGTCACGGTCGTCGCCGAGCGCGCGCGAGAGGGCCGCGCGGGCGCGGAACAGGGTCGTCTTGGCCGTTCCTTCGCTCACGTGCAGCGCCTCGGCCACCTCGGCGACCGAGAGGTCGAGGTAGTAGCGCAGGACGACGGCCTCGCGCTGGCGGCGCGACAGCGTCGAGAGCGCGCGTTCGACGTCGATGCGCTCCTCCGCGGCGGTCGTCAGCTCGCCCGCGTGCGCCGGTCGCGCCGACGCCTCGAGCCGTCCGCGGGCCCGCCGCTCGGCGAGCCGGCGACGGATCGCGCTCCGTGTGAGGTTCGTCGCGACCACCGTGACCCATGCGCCCAGGGACTCCACGCGCTGGCCGCGTTCGCTGCGCTCCCAGGCGCGCGCGAGCGCCTCCTGGACCGAATCCTCGGCCGCGGCCCGGCTCCCGGACGCGAGCGTCAGGCCGGCGACGATCCGCGGGTAGTCCGTTCCGAGGAACCGCCGCACCGTGTACTCGTCCACCGGCTTCGCCCGATCCCTTCCTTCGCCCGGCCGCGTTCCGACATGTGATGACGCTCGACCGGGCCTGCCGGTTGACATCGTGGGGCACGAGGGACCGCCGATGGGGGAGGCCGGGCTTCGACGGTCGCTAGCACTCCCTCCGGTAGACTGCTAATGGATCGAACGCGGGAGGCGCGAGACGGCAGCCATGCAGCAGACACCGAGGCTCACCGAGCGCAAGGCGAGGATCCTGAGCGCGCTGGTCGGCCACTACATCCGGACCGGGGAACCGGTCGGGAGCGAAGCGCTGGCGGCCGCGACCGGCCTCACGGTCAGCTCTGCGACGATCCGCAACGAACTCGCCGCGCTCGAAGAGATGGGCTACCTGGCGCAGCCGCACCCCTCCGCCGGACGGGTGCCCACCGACCTCGGCTACCGGCACTTCGTCGACTCGCTGCCCTCCCGGATGCGCCTGGGGGAGACCGAGCGTCGAGCGATCCTCGGGTTCTTCGATGCAGCCCTCGCCGACGTCGACGAGATCCTCCGGGGGACCACGCAGCTCCTGTCGCGACTGACGCGGCACGCCTCGGTCGCGCTCACGCGGAACCCGCGCGAAGGGAGCGTCGCCCGGGTCGAACTGGTCGGCCTCGGTTCCGGGGCGCTCCTGCTGGTCGTGTTCGACACGGGACAGGTGGAGAAGCGGATCCTCGAGCTCCCCGAGGAGATCGGCGCCGAGGAGGCCGAACGCATCTCCTCCGCGCTCGGCGACGACGTGAAGGGCTCGTCGCTCGGGGACGTGCGGGCCACCGCGCGGTTGCGCTCTCGCGTCTCGCAGGACGAGCGCGAGCGCCGCGTGCTGACCGAGCTGGCCGACGCGCTCGATTCGCTCTCCGAGTCCGTCCAGGCCGAACACGTCCTGTACGGCGGCGTGGCGAACATCGCCGCCGAGCGCGGCGTTCGAGCGCCGGGAGACGCTCCGCGAGGTCTACGAGGCGCTCGAACGCGAGACCGAGATCCTCGAGCTGCTGCGGCAGACGGCGGTGATCACCGAGCCGGTGCGGGTGACGATCGGCCGGGAGAACCCCGTGTCGGGGATGTGGGAGACCACCATGATCGCGGCGCCGTTCGGGGCCGGGAGCGGCTCGACGAACGCCCTCGGGACGATCGGCGTGGTCGGCCCGACGCGCATGGACTACGCCGCGGCGATCTCGGCGGTGCGCGCCGTCGCGGACCGGCTCTCCGCCGCGGTCGAGGCCCTGGACGGATAGGGCGGCGATGGCCTCGCGGCTGCCCGATCTCTACGGCGTGCTCGGCGTCGCGCACGACGCGTCCGACGACGAGATCAAGCGCGCGTACCGTCAGCTCGCCCGCGAGCTGCATCCCGACGTGAACGGCGACCCGCAGGCCGAACAGCGCTTCAAGGAGATCACCGCCGCGTACGACACGCTCTCCGATCCGGGTCGTCGCCGCCAGTACGACCTCTTCGGGCGCTTCGGGGCCGGGGTCCCCGGCGGTGGCGTCGGCCCGGACGTGTTCCCGTTCGGCGACTTCAGCGACATCTTCGACGTGTTCTTCGGCGGCGGTGGCCGGGGCGGCCGGAGGCGCGGGCGCAGGTCGCGCGCGCGGCCGGGCGAGGACCTCCGGGTGCCGCTCGAGCTGGCGTTCGAGCAGGCTGCGTTCGGCCTGAAGACCGAGGTCGAGATCCAGACGATGTCGACGTGCGCGCGGTGCGACGGCTCGGGGAGCGAGCCGGGGACCGCCCCCGCCAGGTGCCCCCAGTGCGGCGGGCAGGGCGATGTGCAGGAGGTCGCACGGAGCATCTTCGGCACGGTGATGACCGCACGACCCTGCCCCACGTGCGACGGCGCGGGCGAGATCGTGCCCAACCCGTGCAGCGAGTGCCGCGGCGAAGGGCGCGTGCGGGCCCGGCGCACGCTCCCCATCGAGGTGCCGGCGGGGGTCGCGGACGGGATGGACCTTCGCCTCCCGCGCGAGGGGATGGCCGGGCGCGCCGGCGGCCCGTCGGGCGATCTGTACGTCTCCTTCCAGGTCAAGCCGCACCCGGTGTTCGAACGCCGCGGCCAAGACCTCGTATGCGAGCTGTCGGTACCGATGACGATGGCGGCGCTCGGCGCCGACGTCGAGATCCTGACCCTCGAGGGGGCCGAGACCCTCCGATTGGATGCGGGCATCGGGTCGGGCACCGTGATCCGTCTGCGTGGGAAGGGCATCCCGAACCTCGAACGCCGGGGTCGTGGGGATCTGTTCGTCACGGTGGTCGTCGAGACGCCCGACCCGCGGTCCAAGGAGGAACGGGCGCTGCTCGAACGCTTGGCCGAGCTCCGGGGCGAGAAGGTGTCCACCGGCGGACGACTGTCGGGCCGGCTGCGCAAGCTCCTCGGGTGACCGCGCCCCACTTCTTCGTCGAACACCTCGACCGGACCGCACCCGGCGCCGTCGTCGAGCTGTCGCCGGCGGACTCCCGTCACGCGCTGCGCTCCCTCCGGCTGCGTCCGGGCGAGGAGGTGACGCTCGCCGACGGAGGCGGCCGGTTCGCGCGCGGGCGCATGCGCGGCGAACGCGATCGCGTCGCGGCGGTCGAGGTGCTGGAGGTCGAGGTCCGGGAGCAGGCGAGCCCGCGTGTCACGGTCGCCGTCGCGCCGCCGAAGGGCGAACGCCTGGCGTGGGCGGTCCAGAAGCTCGCCGAGATCGGGGTCGACGGGTTCGACCTGCTGCTCGGCGTCGAACGGGCGGTTCGGGCCCCGAAGGTGAACCGGGAGGAGGGGCGCACCGATCGCCTCCGGCGCATCGCGCGCGAAGCCGCGATGCAGTCGCGACGGCCGTTCGTGATGGAGATCGGCCAGACGGGGATGGACGCGGCCCTGGCGCCGGCCGCGCCGGATGAGCCGGTCCTGATGCTGTGGGAAGGCGCGGCCGAGCCGATCGTCTCGGCGCTCGAGGCCGCGCCGGCGCCCGTGGCGGTTCGCGTGCTGGTCGGGCCCGAGGGTGGGTTCTCAGAGGCCGAGGTCGATCGAGCCGCCGTGGGCGGCGCGGTGGTCGTCTCGCTGGGCCCGGGGATCCTTCGGACCGAGACGGCCGCGCTCGTCGGCGCCACGATCGTCCTCGCGAGGTATGGACGCCTGGGCTGACCGATGAACGATAGGCGGTCGTGCATCGATGTCGGCCGGTTCGGGTAGCCTCGACGGCGATGGTCGATGGGGCCTGGAGCGACTGCGTGTTCTGCCGGATCGTGGCGGGCGACCTGCCGGCCCAGATCGTGCACTCGTCGGACCGCGTCATGGCGTTCCGCGACGTGAAGCCGCAGGCACCGGTCCACCTGCTGCTGATCCCGAAGGAGCACGTGGGCTCGGCGGCGGAGCTCGACGATCGGTGGGCGAACGCCCTCTCGGAGCTGTTCGTCGCGGCGGCGCACCTCGCGAAGGCCGAGGGGGTCGACCGGTCCGGCTGGCGGATCGTGACGAACGTCGGACCGGACGCCGGCCAGAGCGTCGATCACCTGCACTTCCATCTGCTGGGCGGCCGGCACATGGCGTGGCCGCCCGGCTGAACGCGGGCGCGCCGCACGCCGCGCACCGGTCCCGGCCCCGGCGACCGTGCCCGTATAATCGAACCCGTCCAGATGGGCCGCGCGCGCGGCCCGGTCCCCTTCGAAGGAGCAGGTCGAAGCGACTTGGCGCACAGCCCAACCCAGGTGAAGATCCTCGTACCGGGCAATCAGCCCATGGTCGCGCTCCTCGGGCAACGTGACGAGCTCCTCAAGATCATCGAGGGCGCGTTCGACACCGAGGTCCACGTCCGCGGGAACGAGATCACCATCACCGGCGAGGAGCGCGAGGCAGAACGCGTCGCGCAGCTGTTCGAGGAACTGCTCGAGATCCTCGGCCAGGGCCAGATCCTTACCGCGGACGCCGTCGGTCGGACGATCGACATCATCAAGGAAGCGACGGTTCGGCCCTCCGAGATCTTCTCCGACGTCCTGCTGTCGGTGCGCGGGCGGAACCTCGCGCCGAAGACGCTCGGCCAGAAGCGCTACGTGGACGCGATCCGTCGCGGGACCATCACGTTCGCGATCGGCCCGGCCGGGACCGGCAAGACCTACCTGGCCGTCGCGACCGCCGTCAAGGCGCTCCAGGAACGGGACTTCCAGCGGATCATCCTGACGCGGCCCGCCGTCGAGGCGGGCGAACGCCTCGGGTTCCTGCCGGGCACCCTGTACGAGAAGATCGACCCGTACCTCAAGCCGCTCTACGACGCGCTGTTCGACATGATGGACACCGAGGGGTTCAACCGGCTGATGGAGCGCGGAACGATCGAGGTCGCGCCGCTCGCGTACATGCGGGGACGGACGCTGAACGATTCGTTCATCATCCTGGACGAGGCGCAGAACACGACGCCGGAGCAGATGAAGATGTTCCTGACGCGGCTCGGGTTCGGCTCGAAGGCGGTCGTGACCGGCGACGTCACCCAGATCGACCTGCCGAACGGCTCTCGGTCCGGGCTGGTCGTGGTCGAGGAGATCCTCGAGGGGATCGAGGAGCTCGAGTTCGTGCACCTGGGGGCGAGGGACGTGGTCCGGCACAAGATCGTGCAGGACATCGTGGAGGCCTACCGCGTCTACGGCGAACGGCGCGCGCGCGCCGACGACGCGGGCCGCGGCCGGCGCGGTCGGTAGGCGACCCCGCGACGCACGTGGACGAGGGCGGGCCGCGAGGGCGCGGACATCCGGGCGGCATGTCGGTCGAGGCCGAGGCCGAGCTTACGGTGGTGGTGTCCGACCGCCAGCGACGCCCCCTGCCGGCGGCCCGGGCCGATGCGCTGGCCTCGCTCGCCCGCGCGACGCTGGCGGCGGAGGGCGTCGCCGGAGGCGAGCTGACCCTCTCGTTCGTCGATGCCGCGGAGATCGAGGACCTGCACGTCCGCTACATGGACGAACCGGGGCCCACCGACGTGCTGTCGTTCCCGCTCGGGGAGGACGGTCTGCTCGGCGACGTCGTCGTTTGCCCGGCGGTCGCTGCCGCGAACAACCCCGACGACCCCGACGGCGAGCTGCGCCTGCTGGTCGTGCACGGCGTGCTCCATGTGCTCGGCTACGACCACCACGAGGACGCCGGACGCGCCGAGATGTGGGAGCGTCAGGCGCGCTATTCGGGGGTCGCGGTCCCGTGAGCGCGTGGAACTGGACCGAGCTGGTGCTCGTCGCCCTCCTGATCGCGCTCGTGGGTCTGATGGCGGCATCGGAGACGGCGATCACGAAGACGGGCCGGGCGCGCGCCTATCGCCTCACCGAGGAGGGCCGGCGCGGCGCGAAGTCCCTCCAGCGCATCATCGACGACCTCGCGCCGTACCTCGGGGTCGTCCTCCTGCTGACGCTGCTGGCGACGATCGGCGGGACGACGCTGGCGGCGTCGGTCGCGGTGAGCGTGTTCGGCCACTACGGCGAGGTGATCGCCACGGTGGCGATGACGCTCGTGACGTTCGTGTTCGCCGAGGTCACGCCGAAGACGTACGCGATCCAGCACACCGACCGGGTCGCGCTGCGCGTGGCGCCGATCCTGTTGGTCCTCGGGAGGTTCTTCGTCCCCGTCACGAAGGTCTTGATCCGTCTCTCGAACGTGATCATGCCGGGCAAGGGCATCCCCGAAGGTCCGTTCGTGACCGAGGAGGAGATCCGCGCGATGGCCGACGTCGCCTCCGAGGAGTCGGCGATCGAGGAGGAGGAGAAGGAGCTGATCCACTCGATCTTCGAGTTCGGCGACACGCTCGTGCGCGAGGTGATGGTCCCGCGGCCGGACATGACAACCGCGCCCGTCGACGCGGCGATGGACGACGTCCTGGACCAGATCCTCCAGAAGGGGTACTCGAGGATCCCCGTCTACGGCGGTTCGATCGACGAGATCGAGGGCGTGATCTACGCGAAGGACCTGCTGCGGCACCTCCATGCCGGCAAGGGCGACGTCCAACTCGAGAAGATCATGCGGCCGGCCTTCTTCGTCCCCGAGACGAAGCGCGTCTCCGACCTCCTGCGCGAGATGCAGAAGCGCCAGATCCACATCGCGATCGTGCTCGACGAGTACGGCTCGACCGCCGGGCTGATCACGATCGAGGACCTGATCGAGGAGATCGTCGGCGAGATCGCGGACGAATACGACCAGGAGGAGCCTGAGGTCGTTCCCCTCGCGGAGGGATCGTACCGCGTCGACGGCCGGATGGCGGTCGACGACCTCAACGAGCTGCTGGACGCGCAGCTGCCGAACGAGGAGTGGGACACGGTCGCCGGCTTGATGTACGGGCTGCTCGGCGCGGTGCCCACCCAGGGGGAACGGGTCGCATACGAGGACATGACGTTCACGGCCGAGCGGGTGCAGGGGCGGCGGATCGCGAAGGTGCTGGTGAACCGGACCCGCGAACCGCAGGGGAACGGTGAAGGGCACGAACCGTGACGATCCTGGACGACCTGCTCCGGGCCGCGTGGGACGCGCGGTCGCGCGCGTACGCCCCGTACAGCGGGTTCCTCGTGGGCGCCGCGATCGACACCGACGCCGGCGTGTTCACCGGGGCGAACGTCGAGAACGCCGCCTACCCGACGTCGATCTGCGCCGAGCGCACGGCCGGCGCGGCGGCCGTGGCGGCGGGCGCCAGGCGGTTCCGAACCGTCGCCGTCGTCTCGGACACCGGGCCCGGCGGCGCTCCTGCGAGCCCGTGCGGCCAGTGCCGGCAGTTCCTGCGGGAGTTCGACCCGGACGGGACGCTCGTGGTGGTCTCGGAGAACCCGGCCGGCGAGCGGGTGCGATGGACCCTGGCCGAGTTGCTGCCCGATTCGTTCGGCCCGGACGCCCTGGGTGCCGTCTCGCCCGAACGGTAAGGGCGCTCGACGACGATGGCGGAGGGAACGGATGCGGCGGATCCGCCGTTCCGGTGCGGGGTGGTGGCGGTCGTGGGCCGCCCGAACGTCGGGAAGTCCACCCTGGTGAACGCCCTGGTCGGCACCAAGGTCTCGATCGTGTCGGACAAGCCGCAGACGACGCGGTTCGCGATCCACGGCGTGATGAACGGCGAGGGGCACCAGGTCGTGTTCACGGACACGCCGGGCTTCCACAAGCCCAGGACCGCGCTCGGCGAACGCCTCAACCGACGGGTGGACGAGAGCGTCGACGGTGTCGACGCGATCGTGCTCGTCGTCGACGCGTCGGGCCACGGCGTGGGGCGCGGCGACGCGTTCGTCGCCGAGCGCGAGGTCGCGCCGTTCGCCGGCCCGAAGATCTGCGTCGTGAACAAGGTCGACCTCCTCCGCCACCCGCAGATCGTCCAGCAGCTCGTGAAGGCGAACGCGCTGGCGGCCTTCGATCACGTGGTGCCCGCCTCGGCCCGGACCGGTCGCGAGCTGGCCACGCTCCGCGAGATCATCGTCGGGACGATCCCCGAGGGTCCGCCGCTCTTCCCGCCAGGCGAGACGACCGATCTGCCGCTCGAGCGACGGATCGAGGAGATCGTGCGGGAGAAGGCGCTGGCACTGACGAAGGAGGAGGTCCCGCACTCGGTCGCGGTCCGTCTCGAGGAGATGACGCGGGACCCGGAGACGGGGCGGGTCGAGGTGTCGTGCGACGTCCTGGTCGAACGCGACTCGCAGAAGGGGATCCTGATCGGGAAGGGCGGCCAGATGCTCCGCGAGGTCGGGACCCGTGCCCGCGTGGAGCTGGAGGAGCTGCTCGGCGCGAAGGTCTACCTGGGGCTCCAGGTGAAGGTCCTGAAGGACTGGCAGCGCGACCCGGCGGCGCTCACTCGCCTCGGCCTGTAGGCGTCCCAAAGCCCCCGCCTCGGTGTGGAGATTGGGTCGCAGCCTGCGCGAACCTGTTCTGAAGCACGACGGCCGGGCGATACGATGCCGCCCGGGATGCCGCTCTACAAGGAACAGGGGATCGTGCTTCGTTCCCACAAGCTGGGCGAGGCCGACAAGATCGTGACCATCCTCACGCAGGGCTCGGGCAAGGTCCGGGCCGTGGCGAAGGGCATCCGCAAGACCCGGAGCCGGTTCGGCGCGCGCCTGGAGCCCTTCACCCACGTATCGCTCCTGCTGTACCGGGGTGCGTCGCTGGACACCGTGACCCAGGCCGAGATCGTGACCCCGTTCCTCGTCCTGCGCCGGGGGTTCGACCTGATCGCTGCCGGCGAGACGATGCTCGAGGCCACCGACAAGGTCGCGGAGGAGCACGAACGCAACGTCCGGCTGTTCCTCCTGCTGCTCTCAGGCCTCCGTGCCCTGGACCGGAGCCCGCGCGATCCGGCGGCCGTCACCGAGGCGTTCCTGCTGCGGCTCCTGTCCCTCTCCGGGTTCCACCCGAGCCTCTCCGCCTGCGCGGTCTGTGGGACGCCCGGTCCGCACGAGTGGTTCGCCGCAGGGCAGGGCGGCGTCGTCTGCCGGGCGGACGCCGAACACGACGCCGGCCGCGTCTCCCCGCAGGCCGTGGCGTGGCTCGACGCCCTCGCCCGCGCCGACCTCGAGGTCGCCGGCGAGATGACCCCCGAGCCGCTGGTGCGCCGCGAGGCCCGGCCGATGCTCTACGGGTTCGTCGAGTATCACCTCGAACGCCGGATGCGGAGCTTCGCGCTGCTCGCTCGTCAGGTTCCTGTGGCGAACGACCAGCCCCCCTCAACCGAACCCGACCCCGAGCCGACGCTCCTGGCGACATGAGCTACCTCTCCGACCTCGACCTCGGGAACCTGCCGCGCCACGTGGCGATCGTGATGGACGGCAACGGCCGGTGGGCCACGCAGCGCGGCCTGCAACGCACCGAGGGCCATGCCGCGGGCGAGGAGGCGTTGTTCGACACCGTCGAAGGGGCGCTGGACATCGGCCTGGAATGGCTCACGGTCTACGCGTTCTCGACGGAGAACTGGCGCCGGCCGCCGGCCGAGGTCCGGTACCTGATGAACTTCAACCGCGACCTGCTCCGCCGGCGACGCGACGAGTTCCACGAGCGCGGTGCGCGGATCCGGTTCACCGGCCGCATCGACTGGCGCGTGCCGCGCTCCGTGGTCCGCGAGATGGAGATCGCGCAGGAGCTGACGAAGGACAACACCGCGACGACGCTCACGATCGCGTTCAACTACGGCGGCCGGACCGAGATCGCGGATGCCGTCAAGCGGATCCTCGAGGACCACGACAAGGGCCGTCTGCGCGGCGAGCGCATCACGCCCGACTCGATCACCTCGCGCATGTACCACCCGGACATGCCCGATCCCGACCTGCTGATCCGCACGGGCGGCGAGATGCGGATCTCGAACTTCCTCCTGTGGCAGGCCGCCTACGCCGAACTCTGGTTCACGCCCGTGTTCTGGCCCGACTTCAACCGCGAGCACCTGTACGAGGCGATCCGCGATTACCAGAAGCGCGACCGCCGGTTCGGCCGCATCGAGGAGTGACGCGGTCCCGAACCGGGCTGCGGCGGGCGTACGATCGCGGGGATGATCCACTACTTCGCGTACGGCTCGAACATCGATCCCGACCAGATGCACCGGCACGTGGCGCTCGCCGACCCGATCGGCCCGGCGCGTCTGGACGGGTTCCGGCTCGCCTTCTCCCTCTACTCGACCGGATGGGGCGGCGGCGTCGCGAACCTCGAACCGGACCCGGAGGGCCACGTCTGGGGCATGCTGTGGGCGATGCCGGACGAGGGCCTCGAACCCCTGGACGTGTACGAGGGGCACCCGACCTTCTACCGGCGCGAGGAGGTGGAGGTCGCCGGTCCGGACAAGCCCATCTCCGCCTGGACGTACCGGGTGGCGCATCAGAGCGGGTACGTGCGGCCCACCGACGCGTACCTCGCGGTGGTCGAGGCCGGCATGCGACTGCTCGACCTGCCGCCCGAGGCGTTCGAGCAGCTCGAACGCTCGGCCAGGCCGCCGAGCCCCACGATCTCGATCTGACCGTCGGCGGACGACGCCTACGGGGCGCCGTAGACGCGCAGCACACCGTCGAACGCCCCCACGTACACGCGGCCGTTGCTCACGGCGGGCGCGGTCGGGGAGTGCACGGGGAGGCTCGTGAGGACGTCTCCGTTCGACGGATCCACCGCCATCAGTGCCTCGAGTCCGGAGACGTACAGGACGCCGTTCGCCCAAGCCGGCGAAACGGGAGCGATGAAGTCCGCCCAGAACCCGAACGATCCCGTGGCCGCGTCGAGCGCGTAGAGGGCGCCGTCGCCCACGAAGACCGTGCCTCCCGCGACGACCGGTGCCTTGTTCCGATCCGCGCAGCAGTGGTCCAGTGGCACGGATATCCAGGCCAGCGATCCATCCTGCGCGTCGAAGGCGATGAGCACGTCGTACGCCACCTGCTGATCGTCGTCGCTCGCGAGGATGTAGACGAAGCCATCCGACACCGTCGGGTCCGACAGCACGTCGGGGTACTGCGGAGGCACCGCGGCCGACCACCTGAGCGCGCCGTCAGCCGGATCGTACGCGTAGATCGTCGGCGCGATGCCCTGGTCGGCGACGTACGCCGTTCCACCCGCGACGACGGGCGAGCCGGGGTAGGAAGCGTCCGTGGCCAGCCATTCGAGCGCGTGGGTCGTGGCGTCGAAGGCGTACAGGGAGTCGGCCGCCGCATACACGGTTCCGTCCGCGACGACGGGGGCATCCGCAACACCCTTGCCGAGCAGCTTGGACCACAGCATCGCTCCCGTCGCCGGATCCAGGGCCTCCAGGGACACGTTCTGCGATGACTGGTCGAGGAGCTCGAAGTAGACGACGCCGTTCGCGATCGTCGCCGAGCTGAAGAAGCCGCCTTGCTTCGAGATGCTCCACTTCGGGGCGCCGGTCGCCGCGTCGTACACGTGGAGGGCGAACTGGGTGGGGACGTAGACGTTGCCCTCTCCCACCGTCACCGGATGCTCCCACTGCTGATGACCACCCGTGGGAACCGACCAGCGCTCCTCGAGGAACGGTGCGTTGCCCGGGGACAGCCGCCACTCGTAGGCGTTGACGCCGGTGTTCGCGGGGTTCGCATCGATCTTCGGCCACGTCGACAGCGCCCAGAACCGCTCGTTGGTCGAGCCGTACGAGGTGAGAACGGCCGCGTTGACCGGCCTGGCCGACGGCGTGTACCTGCCCTGGAGCGAGTCGGGGGCGTTCCCCGCTCCGCCGTCGAGGGCCTGCGTCTTCAGGATCGCCCCGTTCCTCCCGTCGATCGCGAACAGGACACCTCCGATCCCACGGTCCGGCGTCGCGACGATCCAGGCGACGCCATCGCCGACCGTCACCGACGACGGGATCGAGGCGTTCAGATCGACCGACCACAGCGCGTCGCCCGTGCGGACGTCGAGGCCCGCAACGATGCCGCCGTCGGAGCCCACGATCGTCTCGATGGAGCCGTCCCCGAGGGGTGCGATGGCCGCAGAGCCCGTCACGGAGCTCCCCAGCGGTGCCGTCCATCTGGGCGTGCCCGTGGCGCAATCGAGCGCGTGCTCGGCGCCGTCGTCGGAGCCGATGACGGCGACACAGGGCTGCGGAGGAGCGGTCACCGCCGACGACGACAGGACCGCCCCGCCGGTGGCCGTGCTCCAGACCGCCTCGCCCGTCGCGGCATCGAACGCCCATACGCGTCCGTCCCGCGAGCCGACCACGACGAGCGTTCGCTTCGCCCCATGGACCTTCAACGGGCGGGTCAGCACCGGCGACGAGTCGATCGGACCACCCGTCGCCGTCGACCACAGCAGTTCGCCGCCCCCGACGTCGAGCGCGCACAGTGCACCGTCCTCGGAGCCGACGAAGGCCATGTCCACCTTCGCGCGACCCACCGTGATCCGGGCGACCAGCGGAGAAGACTCGACCGGTCCACCGGTGGCGTGCGCCCAGCGGAGCGCGCCGGTGGAGCAGTCCAGCGCGGAGATCGATCCATCGTCCGATCCGACGACCAGCGCGCACGGTCCTGGGGGGATCCCGACGACGGCGGGCGTCGAGACCACGGCGCCGCGCGTCCCGTAGCTCCAGATCTGGCGCCCGTCATCGATGCGCACGGCACGCACGCTGCCGTCCGCCGTCCCGAAGAACATCAGCCCGCCGGCCGCCACGACGGAAGACGTCACATCGGCCCCGGCATCGACCTTCGACTCGGGCGACAGCGCGGTCGCCCGGTTCCGATCGAGGACGTTCTCGAGTGGGTCGTAGCCCGTACCGGCCTGGTCGAAGCGGAAGGAGGGCCACGGGGTATCCACCGTGAAGCGCGCCGAACCGGAGATGCCTGACGAGGAGGATGCGGTGACCAGATGGGTGATGGGCGTCGCGCCGAGGGGCACGGTGAACGACACCGCGAACGCGCCTCGATCCGTAGCGATCGTCGTTCCCACCTCGTCCGAGTCGAACGTCAGCGTCACCCGAGCATCCGGTGGGAACCCGGCGCCCTTCGCCTTGACGGAGGTTGCGGGCGGCCCGGCCGACGGGAGGAGCTTCAACGTGGGTCGGGCCTTCGCCGGCCGGGCGTTCGTGGCCGGACGCGCGGCCGAGGCGCCCGCGGGCAACGACACGCTCGTGATCGCGACGATGCATGCCAGGATCAGTAGCGACCGCCGGAACGGACTCGAGCTCCCCGGCCCCGTTGCTGCGTTGCGTTCGGCACCGACCATCCCGACCTCCCTCCACCGCGTCCGCGAGCGGATGATGCCGAGGCGTGCTTCGGGTGGCCTTGAGGGATCGCTCGCCCGATGGGAGTTCCGGCCGGTCCGGCCGCGTCATCTCCGCGGTCGCGCGGCGCGGACGGCACGCGGGCGAGCGCGATGGTCGCTCGGAGTCGAGCCGGCGCCGCGTTCAGGTGGTCTTCTCGGCGGTGGACACGAAGCCCTGTGGCCCGTCCCCGTCGATCGCGTACAGCGTCGGCGTCGTTCCTCCGCTCGCGGACCCGAACTCCGCCCTGCCGACCTTCAGGTTCTTGTTCGCGTTGGTCCAACCGCTTCCCGGCGCGCAGGGGAGCGAGCAGACGAGCGTCCGCGTCTGGTAGTCGTTCGCGAGCCCTCCGAAGACCGCGAGCTGGTTCCCCAGGAACCCGAGGCCGGGCCACTCGTAGCCTGCCCCGCCCCCTTTCGGCTTCGGCAGGCCGGCGAGCTTCGACCATCCGGAGCCCGGCGCGAAGACGGCGACCGTCCGCTTGTAGACCCCGTTGGCGTCCTGGCCGCCCGCGACGTACGCCTTCGAGCCGTCGGAGGCATAGGCGAACGTCCAGTTCTCGCTCATCATCTTCATCCCGGTGTTCGACCAGGTCTGAGTCCCGGGATCGAAGACCAACGTGAAGTCGCTGATGCCGCTGATCGTGCCGTTCGTCGACTGGGCGTCCCCGCCGAACAGGTACAGCTTGCCGCCCAGCCATGCGCACCCACCGTCCCGGCTCGAGACCGCGCCGTCCGGGCTCGTCGCCGGGTTCGGGCCCGTGCTCCAGCGCGACCCCTGCGGGTTGGAGGGGTCGTAGAACTGCAGACTCGAATGCACGACCCCACCGCCGTCGATCCCGTTCACGACGGAGATCGTCGAGCCGTCGGTGCAGACGGCCATCTGGGCGAGGCCGCCCTCAGGCATCGGTTCGGCGTCGACGCTCCACTTGTTCGAGCCCGGCTTGAGGATCTGCATCCGGTCGTACGCGGCGCTGAACCCGGGTTTCCAGCCGCCCGGCATGTAGACCTTGCCCTTCAGGAACACGGCGCTCGTCTGGGAGACGGTCTGCTTCGGCGAACCGGCCGAGGACCACTTCGCGGTGACGACGCCGCTGCGGGCACCGGCAGGCTGAGGGACGAACATCGCACCGAGCACGACGACGGTTGTAGCCGCGAACGCGACGAGCCTCCTGGTCATCCCACGCCTCCTCATGCGACCGAAACGACATCGACCCGCCGCCACCCTGACGGGTGGGTGGCGGCGAGTGATGATGTTCCGTCCCGACCGATCAGGCAAGCGTTCGCAGCCGCTCCGGTTCACCCGCCGACGGGCGACGCGGCCGCCGGCCGATGCAGCCGAGACGGGTCGGGCCGCTCGGCCCGCTGTCCGCTCGAGAGATCGAACGCGTACAGCTGGTGATCGCCCGAACCGACGTACACGGTGCCGTTCGCCACGGCGGGTGACGACTCGACCGCATCGCCGGTCGCCGCGCTCCAGAGGAGGGCGCCGGACACAGCGTCGAGGGCGTGCACCTTGCCCCCGTCCGATCCGACGTAGACGACGCCGTTCGCCACGGCGGGCGAGCTGATGACGTCGCCGCCGCTGACCGTGGTCCTCCACACCGTCGCGCCGGTCGCGGCCTGCAGCGCCACGACGTCGAGGTCCGCGCCCACGTACACGACGCCCTTCGCGACCGCGGGTGATGAGGTCAGCCCGAAGCCGGCCGGGCCCGCGCCGAGGTCTTGCGCCCAGAGCGGCGCCCCCGTCGAGGCGTTCAGCGCCGTGATGTCGTCGAAGACCGACATCGCGTAGACGACGCCGTTCGCGACCACGGGCGACGATCGCGCCATCCCGATGCCCTTCGACCACATCACGTTCCCCTGGTCGGCGCCGATCGCATAGAGCATGCCGCTCAGCGTTGCGACGTACGCGATGCCGTTGAAGACGGCCGGGGAGGAGTGGACGGCGTTGTCGACGGTCGTCGACCAGACGACCGCGCCGGTGTCGGCCGCCAGCCCGTAGACCTTCGCGGAGAACGAACCGACGATCACCAGCTTGCCGGAACGGTTCGTGTTCACTACGGCCGGCGACGAGACCAACGGCGCGCCGAGGACGCCGCTCGTCCACCGGATCACGCCGGTCGCCGCGTCGTAGGCGTGCATCCTCCCGTCGTCCGACCCGACGTACACGATCCCGTTCGAGACCGACGGCGACGACTCGACCACGCCGCCCGTCGTGGCTGCCCACACGAGCGCGCCGCTCGCGCCGTCCAGCGCGTACAGCTTCCCGTCGTTCGATCCCACGTAGACGATCCCGTTGACCACGGCTGGCGACGAGTCGACGCGACCGCCGGTCGGCCACGTCCAGTCCATGTCCAGGCCCGCGACGTTCGAGGCGCGCAGGACGTTCTCGTACGCGTTGAGCGCCTTGTGCCGGGGCGTGTTCCGGAACTGCGGCCAGTCGGTCGACACGGTGAACGTCGTCTGCGCAGCCTGCCCGGTCGCCGGATCCTTCGCCGTGACCCAGTGCACGCCCGGCTCGGCCGTCCCCGGCACCTTGAGCGGGATGCCCGAGAACGCCCCCGATCCGTTCGATACGGCCTCGGCCAGCCAGGACGTATCGAAGTAGACGTCGATCGCGTGGCTCGCCTTGAACCCACTCCCGCCGACCTTGGTCGTGGCGGTTGGCGGGCCTGAGGAGGGGGACAACGTGAGCTTTGGCGCCGCCCATGCCGGCGAGGCCATCAGGAGGGCGAGCACGAGCGAGGCCGTCGCGACCGCGGCCGCCCTCGTGCGCACGTGCGTGATGCTGTTCATCCCTGCTCCTTTCCCATGTCCGGACAGGTCTTGACGTGGCCCTCGCAGGGCGCGTCGAGGGCGGGGTTCTCGTCGAAGAAGCCCATGGGCCGCAGCGCGAAGCCGATCCAACCCGTCGACATCACGGGGTAGTGCTCCATCATCGGGAGGTGGGTGAAGCTGGCCGTGTACCAGACGACCAGGTCGTGCCCGTCGACGCTCTCGTCATCCGCGATGTACGCGGGCAGGCCCTCGCCCGGCGGTGACTGGTTCGGGTACTCCCCGGTGGCCGCCAGCTCGCCGTCCTGGTAGCGCGTGACCCACAGGGCGTGCTCCGCGTAGGCCGCGCGCCGCAACGGCCCGAAATCCGGGTCCGAGTACGGCTGCGTCGCCTGCATCGGCTGCAGCTCGTACCCGGTCGGTTCGTCCATGCCGTTGCGGTGCGTCGTGCTCTGCACGACCCATCGCCGGTCGGTCGCTGCGTTGGTGTCGCGGAACCCCTCGTGACCGATCGTGGTCTCGGTGGTCACGAACGCGTTGCCGGCCCGGCTCCGCACGGCCCTCTCGTTGTCCTCGACGACCCGATCGTCCGTGCCGTCGACGTCGAAGTCGATCCGGAAGTTGAAGAAGTGCTGGTGGGTCGGCGCGGCGATGTTCTCCGCGACCGAGGCTCCCCACCGGTCGCCCCGTTCGACCGAGTCGACGCCCTCGTTGAGGGTCGTGCCGGTCGAACCCGCGTGCACGTCGATCCCGCCGTCCATCCGGAACACGTACTCGGTGAGGTAGGTGTAGTTGCCGTTCGCGTAGCCGGCCGTCACCACGAGCTGCCGACCGAGCCGCGCGTCGCGGTCCAGGGTGTTGGGGTCGGTCCGCTCCCAGAGCGAGCCCGCGTCGCGCTCGTAGATCGCGACCATGTGCGGGAGCTTCCATGCCTCCGGCTTGCCGTGGCTGCCGACGTCGTTCGCCGAGACCTCGTCGAAGAACACCGCGTTGTCCGGGACGTCGACCCCGCGCACCAGGGGCATCGCCCACTGTCCGAGGTTGTACTCGCCGATGTCGAGGGCGGCCCGCCAGGCCCAGGCGCGCGCGGGGATCGCGTAAGGCACGTAGATCTCGTCCATCGCGATGCGGTGGATGATCGGTCGGACGACACCGTCGTGTTCGAAGCCGATCTGGTCCAGGACCAGGCCCTCGCGCTGGGTGAACCCGATCCGGAAGCGCCAGCCCAGCCAGCTGACCGCGTTGCCGCGGACGCGGAACGACGGCCCGTCAGGCTGCGTCACGACGAGCGGCTTCAGACCGCCCCGCGGATGCGCTCGCCCGGTGATCGTCGTGTTGACCGGCCGAACGCCGGCGTCCATCACCTGAACGACCTTCAGGCGGTTCATGTCGACGGTCACGACCACGCCCTCGATCGGCCGGTCGTAGGGGTTCGGTAGGTCTCCCTGATAGAACGATAGGGCGCGGAGCAGCCGGGTCCCGTCCGGCACGCCGGGGATCGTGAGATCGCCCACGGCCCACCCGTCGTCGAGGTACACGTCGTCGGGGTCGATGCCGCGGGCCTCGATCGCCGCCTGCCACCGGCGATCGGCGCGTACGACCTCGTCGACCATCGCGTATTCGCTGTTGTAGACGGCCGGCTGGGCGCCGGGCCGCTCGGTCCAGGACTCCAGCGCGTGGGCGCGCAGGTCCACGACGGCTTCGTACAGCCGGTTGTTCGCCCGGTCGTAGACGTTCGCGAACGATTCCCTCGGGAACGGCGCGCCCGGCGACCAGGCCAGGAGCTCGCTCTTCGGCGGCTCCTTCAGCTCGACCCTGGGGAAGAACGCGCCGTCCGGGAAGTCCTTCGATGCCTCGATCACCCTGAACGTCGTGTCGATCTCCGCCGTGGTCAGGGGATCGAGGGGATCCTCGGGTCCCCGCGGCGAGGACACGACGGCGGCGTCGGCTCGTCCCCCGCGCGTCCCGGACGGTGGAGCGGCCACGACCGCGAGCGACGCGACCAGCACGAACGTCGCCAGTGCTGACAGCCCGGGCGCACGCGGGCGGCGCGGCCCTCCCGAGGATCCACCTTCGCGCATAGAGCTGCTGTGCGGCCTCATCGGACGCACCGACCCGAGGGATCGGCGGACCATCGCGCGTCGAACGGCACCGAGCCCCGGACGCGCGCGGCCTTGCGACGCATGGCCGCCGACCGTGCTCGCCCGCGGAACCACGCTCGCCTGTGGAGTCGGCGCGGCTCCCCGGGCACCGCGTTCACCGAGGACGGCGCCGCGCGCATGCCGAGGACCTGAGCGACGGCGCCCGCCGGGACCATCAGGCTGAGGAGCGGAAGCATCGCGATCGCTGGAACCGCGGCGCTCCAGGGCTGGGGAGCCTTCCTGCATCCGGTCATGTGTCCCCCTTCCTTCGTGGTCCGGTCGTGGAAGGTCCGTGCTGCGAACCGATGGCCGGATGATGGCCAGAGCGCTTCGGGTGGCCTTAAGGGCGTGGCGGCCCCGCGTGCGCATCGTGAGAAGTGGTGCCGACGCCGACGGCAGCGACCTCCGCCCGTATCCTTGGCGGCACGCCAGCGGCCGGAGCCACCGGCCGGGAGAGAGGAGCTCTGCGCGCCATGCCCGACCTGATGGAGACGATCGCGTCCCTCGCGAAACGCCGCGGGATCGCGTTCCCGTCCAGCGAGATCTACGGCGGACTGCGTTCGTCCTGGGACTACGGCCCGCTCGGGGTCGAGATGCGCCGCAACATCCGGAACCGGTGGTGGCGCGACATGGTCCAGATGCGCGACGACGTGGTCGGGCTGGAGGCCGGGATCATCATGTCGCCCCGGGTCTGGGAGGCCAGCGGCCACGTCGCAGGCTTCTCCGACCCCCTGGTCGAATGCCGGAACTGCCACCAGCGCTTCCGCTTCGACCATCTGCAGGAGGCGGCGGGCGACGGCCCGATGATCTGCCCGCACTGCGGCGAGCACGACTTCACCGAGGCGAAGCAGTTCAACCTGATGTTCAAGACGCACATGGGTCCCGTCGAGGACGAGGCCGCCGTCGTCTACCTGCGGCCCGAGACCGCGCAGGGGATGTTCGTCGACTACCGGACCGTCCAGCAGGCCTCGCGCCTGAAGATCCCGTTCGGCATCGCGCAGATCGGCAAGTCGTTCCGCAACGAGATCACGCCGGGGAACTTCATCTTCCGCACGCGGGAGTTCGAGCAGATCGAGATGGAGTACTTCGTCGAACCCGGCACGGACGATCGGTGGTTCGAGTACTGGCTGGACGCAAGGCTGCAGTGGTTCTACGACCTCGGCGTGACGAAGGAGAAGCTCCGCGTCCGCGAACACGGCCCCGACGAGCTGGCGCACTACGCGAAGAACGCGAGCGACATCGAGTACGAGTACCCGTTCGGCTGGAGCGAGCTGGAGGGCGTCGCGAACCGGACGGACTTCGACCTGCGGCAGCACCAGGAGGCGAGCGGCGAGGACCTCACGTACTTCGACCAGGAACACGACCGCCGGTACCTGCCGTACGTGATCGAACCCGCGGTCGGGGTCGACCGGATCCTGCTGACGCTCCTGATCGACGCGTACCGCGTGGACGAGGCGCCGACGGCGAAGGGCGACACGGACAAGCGAACGGTCCTCGGGCTGCACCGGGACATCGCGCCGATCAAGGTGGCGGTGCTCCCGCTGTCGCGGAACGAAGCGCTGGTGCCCGAGGCTCGGCGCGTCCACGACCTGGTCAAGCCGCTGTGGATGACGTCGTACGACGACGCCGGCGCGATCGGGCGCCGCTACCGGCGGCAGGACGAGGTGGGGACGCCGTTCTGCGTGACCGTCGACTTCGACTCGCTGGAGGACCGGCAGGTGACCGTGCGCGAACGAGATTCGATGCGCCAGGACCGGATCCCGATCGATGGGCTGGTGGCGCACCTGCGGGAAGAACTGTCGTGACCGACGCGCCGCCGGAGGTGCTCGAGGGAGGGGGTCGCGAGCAGCGCCGGAAGGATCGGCGGCCGCTGCGCGTCTCGTCGTTCGCGATCTTCGTGCTGGCGTTCCTGTTCCTGGCCGGGGCGGCGGCCGCCGCGGCGTGGGGTCAGCTTCAGCCGGGGAAAACCGCGCCGGTCCTATCGATGGCGCTGTCCGCCGGTGCCGTGATCCTGACGCTGATCGCACTGTGGCTGCGGCCGAAACGCTAGGAGTCGAAGGGGGGTTCGCGTATGACGACGTTCCGAGTGATCATGCTTCCCGGAAGCGTGCTTCCCGCCCAGATCGCCTACGGCTCGTTAGTGGCGGCCCTCGGCTCGGATGCCGAGGTGGTCGCGAAGGAGTTGGAGGTCTACGCGACCGATGAGGCACCTCGTGACTACACCCTGGATCTCGAGGTCGCGGGCGTGCTGCGCACTGCCGACGCCCGCGGATGGGAGCGGTTCCATCTGGTCGGCTATTCCGGTGGGGGAGCGGCCGCGCTGGCGTTCGCTGCTCGCCACCCGGATCGGCTGTCGAGCCTCGCGCTCTTGGAGCCGGCCTGGGCTGGCCGCTGGGATCTGAGCCCGGCGGAGCAGGCGCTCTGGCGTGAGACCGACCGGCTCGAGGCGCTCCCGCCGGACCGGTTCATGCGGGCGTTCATGCGACTCAGCGTCAAGCCGGGGGTGGAGCTGCCTCCCCCACCGTCTGGGGACCCGCCCCTTTGGATGGCGAAGCGCCCCGGTGGGATCCGAGCGTTCATCGAGACGTTCAAGACGTACGACCTCGACCGCGGCGGCCTGGCACGCTTCGATCGACCTGTGTACTTCGCGCTCGGCGGGCTGAGCAACCCCGACCAGTACGGTGAGATCGCGACCCGGCTCGCTCGGGTGTTCCCAGACTTTCGACTCGAGGTATTCGAAGAGCGACATCACTTCGACCCGCCGCATCGGATCGAAGCCGAGCGGCTCGCGCACTCGCTGACAGCGCTCTGGCGTCGCTCCGAGACGGCGCGGTGATCGTGCCGATCGGCGCAACCATCCATCCCATCTGCGCCAGCTTCATCCCCGACGTATCGCTGCCGAAGTCCAACGGGGAGCGAAGGGGCAGATGAATGGATCCGAAGAGGCGCGCAGACGCGAGTAGGCCGCCAACGATCGGGCACGTTCGTGAACGTCGAACCCCCAGGCGAGGCTGAAGGACACAAGAGCGGCTGGAGCGAGCACGGGACCGATGAGAAGGCGACTGAGGCACAGGCCGGGCTGCTCCTGCGTACCCAGGTGGGCTCCGGCGTTCACGGGACGGCTGTCGAAGGCCAGGACGACCGCGACGAGATGGGGATCTGCACCGAGGGCCCCAACTGGGTCGTCGGCCTGCGCGGGAAGTTCGGCCAGTACATCTACCGATCGAAGCCCGAAGGTGTCCGCTCGGGCGCGGGCGATCTCGATCTGACCGTTTACTCGCTCCGCAAGTGGATGCGACTGTCACTGAGCGGGAACCCGACCGTGCTGCTCCCGTTGTTCGTCCCTGAGTCCGAGATCGTCGCGATCGACGATCGCGGCCGAGACCTCCGAGCGAACGCCGGGCGGATCGTGTCCCAGACCGCAGGCAAGCGGTTCCTCGGCTACATGCACTCCCAGCGCGACCGACTCCTCGACGTCCGCGGCGGCAAGCACACCAACCGCCCGGAGCTCATCGACCTCTACGGCTACGACACGAAGTACGCGATGCACCTGATCCGCCTCGGTATCCAGGGGATCGAGCTGATGAACTCCGGGCGCATCACGTTGCCGGTGCCCGAGCCGCACCTGTCGCAGCTCCGCGCACTCCGTCAGGGCGGTGTCTCGTTCGATGAGGCGACCGCGTGGGCCGACGACGTGGAGATCCAGCTCCACGTCGCGATCCTCGCGTCGCCGCTGCCCGTGCATCCCGACAAGGCATGGGCGGACCTCTTCGTGATGGACGCGTATCGCACAGCGTGGGGCTGGACCTGACCTCGACCCGGCAGGTCGCTACCGCTCCGGGTCGACGTTCTCTATCTTGTTCGCCGGCGAACCCGGCGGACTGAACACCCCGAGCAGCCGCAGAACCTCCGAGCTGACGTTCTCCAGGCAATGCGGCACGCCGGGCGGCAGGAAGATGCTGGTGCCCCGGTGGATCGGGACGTGACGGTCGTCGATGTGCACCACGCCCTCCCCGCCGAGGATGTAGATGACCTCCTCGTACGTATGCGTGTGGTACGGCGCGCGGCTCTTCTCGATGAAGCCGACGAACTGGGTCACGGTTCGGCATCCGAACCGCGGGTCGACCATCAGCTTGAAGTACCGATCGTCGCCCGCCGGGATCCGCGGTTCGTCCTCCTCGCGGACCACCGCAGGCCCATCGTCACCCCGGACGTCGAGCCCGTCGCCGCGCCCGGGCTGCGGGGAGAGGACCGACACCAGGAGCGCGTCCTCACCCTGGTCGACGTCGAACCGGTACGGAGCACCTGCCGGCACGAACAGCGCCGACCCGGGCTCCAGGTCGAACCCCTCGCCCGAAACAATGGCTCGCGCGCGGCCGGATGCCAGGTAGACGACATCCTCGCTGGCGGCGTTGCGCAGGTCCTCGGTCCGACCGGCCGTGAGGCGAACCACGCGCTGGATCAGCTGCCGGCAGTCGGTCCGCCCGTCGATCGGTTCTCGGAGGGTCGCCGTCGCGCCGGCCGCCCCGAACGGCTCCATCGGCAGGTCGGCCTCGTGAACGACCGCAGCGCGGCGACCGTCGGGCGCGGCCGGGAGCGGGGTCGGATCGGGACCGGTCACGGCCGACGAGCGTAGCGCACCGAGCGGCGCGTCCCTTAAGGCGACCCGAAGCCTTCGCGGCCACGATGGGAACGAACGGTCGCTCGGAGGGAACGGTCGCTCGGAGGGAACGAAGGAGGGTCGCCATGCAACGGTTCGCATCGACCGAGTCGGCACCGCGGGCCGGAGGACCGGGGGTTTCCCGGCGCCGGCGCCTGAACGCGGTGATCGCGCTGGTCGTCGTCCTGCCCGTGATGGTGCTCGCGCTGGCTGCGACGCAGACGCCGGCGTTCGCTTCCAGCTTCGTGCAGATCGACTACCCAGGTGGGACCGATACCAGCGCGATGGGCATCAACAACAGGGGCGACATCGTCGGCGACTATTACGACGGCTCGGGTACCGAGCACGGGTTCCTGCTGTCGAATGGCGTCTACTCGACGCTCGATCCGCCGGGCGCCACCTGGTCGTTCGCGATCGGGATCAGTCGCAACCGCGTCATCGTCGGCGGGTACACCGACCGGCAAGGAGCGGAGCACGGCTACGTGCTCAAGAAGGGCGTGTACACGACGATCGACGTCCCCGGCGCCACGTCGACCGACGGCGGGAGGGCTAGGGGGAAGGTCGTCACGGGGTGGTACTTCGACGGGGCCAACGTGGAGCATGGCTTCCGGCTGAAGAACGGCGTCTACGGCACGATTGACGTCCCCGGAGCGACGAGCACCGAGTGCCACGGGCTCGGCAAGGGCGGTCGGGTCGTCGGCCAGTTCGAGGACGGCTCCGGGATCCACGGGTTCCTCAAGCACGGCGGCGCGTTCACCACGATCGACGTCCCGGGCTCCACGTTCACCGAGGCGGCCGACATCAACCGGTACGGCCACATCGTGGGTGACTACGACGAGCCGAACGGGACGCACGGCTTCCTGCTGCGGAACGGAACCTTCACCACGATCGACTACCCCGGGATCGGCGGCGCGCAGACGTTCGGGCTCAACGACAGCGACACGGTGGTCGGCACGTACAAGGACGCCACCGGCTTCCACGGGTTCGTCGTGTCCGGCCTCTCATGACTGGTCGCGACCGGCACGGCTCGGCGAGGACGACCGGAGAGGGAGGCTGGCCGATGGGTGCTCGACGATCACTGGGTCGCCTGACGTGGATCACCGGGCTCGCGGTCCTGTCCATGATCGCGGTGCAGCAGACGGTTGCGAGTGGCCGTGGTGCGCCCCCCACCTCGATCCATGCGGACAAGGGGGCCAAACGGATCGTGGCGATGGTGTCGGACGAGACCTCGCATATGGAGGGTCAGTCTCCGGACTGGCAGACGCTCGCGACGACGTCCATCACGGTCCCGCCGAACCAGAAGGGCATCATCGTCGCGCGGTTCTCCGCGGAGGCGCTCTGCGACAGTCACTTCTCCGGGTGGTGCTCGGTGCGGATCGTCATCGACCGCCATGAGATGGAGCCAGCGGCCGGCTTCGACTTCGCGTTCGCCCAACCCGAGGACGAGCACGCGGCCGAGAGCCACCAGATCGAGCGCGTGATGAGCGGGGTGGGATCAGGCACGCACACCATCGAGGTGCAGTGGGGAGTCACCGGGGGCGCGAGCCTCTTCGAGCTCGACGACTGGATGCTCGACGTCGAGTACTGGAGGCAGTGAGGGCCGGTCCGGTGGCCGGGCACTCGTCAGGTGGTCAGCGGTTGACGACAGCCGCCAGCTCCCTGAGTGCGTGATGGAGCTCAGCCTCCGTCGTGAACCCGTGGGGCGCGACGCGGATCGCGCGGCCCCGTGCCGAGGTGACGATCCCGCGGGCTCGAAGCTCGGCCTCGACGGCGTGCGACGCGTCGGCGGAACCCGTGTCGACCGCCGTGGTCGCGCCCTTCGCCTCCGCCGTATGCGCTCCGAGGACGCGCAGGCCGAGTTCGGCGCACGTCTCCAGCGCGCGACGTGACAGGTGCAGGATCCGGTCGCGGATCGCCTCGACCCCGACGCCGGCGATCAGCTCGATCCCGGCGCGGGCCGCGTACGCGTTCACGATCGGGGGCGTGCCCAGGTCGAACCGCGACGCGCGGTCCGGGTAGTCCAGCGTCGTCGGATCGAACGCGAACGGATCGACGCGGCCGAACCAGCCCGTGACGGTCGGCTCCAGCCGGTCGCGCACGCGCGGCGAGACGTAGAGGAACGCGATGCCGGCGGTGCCCATCAGGTACTTGAGGACGCCGCCGCCCAGCAGGTCGACGCCCAGCGCCGCCACGTCGATCGGCACCGTCCCGAGGGACTGGTACGCGTCGCAGTAGCTCAGCGCGCCCGCGTCCCGCGCCGCGGCCACGACCGGCTCGGGTTCGACCAGCGAGCCGTTCGCGTAGACGACGTGCGGGAACGACACCAGCCCGGTCGAATCGTCAACCATGTTGACGAAATCACCCGCGGACAGCGCTTGCGTGGCGTCGCGTTCGACCCGATCGACGCGCCAGCCGTACCGCGTGGCCGCCTCCCACGCCTGGCCGACGCCGGGGAACTCGAGCGTGCTGGACACGATCCGACGCCGGCGCTGGTCGCCCGGCCGGCTCACCAGCGCGCTGACCACCGACGAGACCAGCTGCGACTCGGAGGTCCCGACCGCCACGTCCTCGGGCGCGGCGCCGATCAGCGACGCGAACGCCGCGCGGGCGCGTTCGACCTCCTCGACCCAGCCGCCCCAGTGCATCCCGAGCGTCGACCAGCTCTCGGTGAACGCGGCGAGCGCCGCCTCGACGGGCAGCGACAGCGGCGCCTGGGAGCAGTTCGCCAGGTAGACGGTCGAACCGAGCAGCGGAACCTGCGCGCGGAACGCCCGGAGCGTCTCGGACAGGTCCGCGGGCGCGTCGGTCCTCACCGGGTCACCGTTCGACCAGCGCGAACACCCGGACGGGAGAGCCCGAACCGCCGGTGATCTTCAGCGGCGCGACGACGACGATCGCCCCGGTGGGGGGGAGCTGCGCCAGGTTCGCCAGCTGCGTCAGCCCGTACTTGTTCGCGCCCAGCAGGAACGTATGGCACGGGAACGCCGGGTCGAACGCATGCGCCGCGCCCGCGTCGGTCCCGACCGTTTCGACCCCGACGCCGACGAACGGCGACTCCTCGGCGATCCACTTCGCGCACTCGATGCTGAACCCCGGCGTGTGCGGACCGGTCTCGTCGGCGTTCGCGTACGCGGCCGGATCCTGGGCGCGGGCGTCCCAGCCGGTGCGGTACAGGAGCCACGAGCCCCCGACGATCGCGCCGTGCTGGGCTTCGAACGCCCGGATGTCGTCGATCTGCAGCAGGAAGTCCGGGTCCGCGGCAGCCTCGGCGCTCCTGTCGACCACGACGGCGGGCCCGACCAGCCGGGACGGGGGGACCTGCGAGACATCGTCCAGGTCGCGGCCCGTGACCCAGTGGATCGGCGCGTCGAAGTGCGTCCCCGTGTGCTCTCCGGTGTCGAACGCGTTCCAGTACCAGGCGGGCCCGTCGTCGTCGTACTTCGAGAGCAGCCGGCGCGAGAACGTCGGCGTGTTCGCGAACGGCGGCGGGAGCTGCAGGATCGGGGTCGCTTCGTTGAGCGGCTGCGTCAGGTCGATCACCTCCACCGAGCCGTCGGCGAGGGCAGCGGCCAGATCGGCGAGCGTCGTCATGGGCGTTCTCCTCTCTCACGGCGCCGGCGAGCCGGCGTCGGGCAGGCCCTGGAGCCAGCGCGCGAACGCGAAACGGTTCTCGAGCATGTGGATGTCCATGTGGAACGACGCCGGCCCCACGTCCTCGACCTTCGCCACGACGACCGACAGCCGTTCGCGCTGGATCGAGTGGCGCGTGGCGGCGACGAAGTCGCCGAGCTGGTCGACGGTCACGGCGACGGGGATGCCGGCCGCGTGCGCGATGCCGCACAGGTCCGAGCCCGTGGACGTCGCGGTCGGGAACCCGCCGACCGACAGCAGGCTCTCGTTGTCGAACACGACGTGCGTCAGGTTCGTCGGCGCGTACCGCGCCATCGTCGTGAACGTGCCGAGGTTCATCAGGACCGAACCGTCCCCGTCGATCACGACGACCTTGCGGTCGGGCTTCGCCAGCGCGATCCCGAGGCCCATCGAGGACGCCAGGCCCATCGCGTGTTCGAGGTAGAAGAAGTTCTCCCGGTGTCCCAGCGAGTACAGCTCGACCGCGACGGCGCCCATGATCGTGACGACCGCGCAGTCCTGGAGGTCCGGGTAGATCGCCTCGAGCGCGTCGATGCGCTTCACGTCGCGGTCACGCCGGCACCGGCTCCTCCCACATCAGGTCGCGCGTCAGCAACACCGCGACCGGGGACATCGACGAGTGCGCGAGCGTCATCGCCTTCGCGATCCTGGGTTCGGCCTCCTCCGGGGTGCGCAGGACGTCGAACTGGATGTTCAGCGCGTCCAGCACGCGGCGCGTGTACCGGCCGCCCTCGGTCTGCCACGGGTCGCGTTCGCCGAAGTGGCCGCGGTCGCTGATGACCATGAACAGCGGGATCCTGTAGAGCATCGCGCCGGAGACGATCCCGTTGATCGCCTGCAGGAACCCGTGGTTCTGCATCAGCAGGGCCGTTCGCCACCCCGCGAGGTACGCGCCCATCGAGACGCCGACGCCCTCCTCCTCCTTCGCCAGGCGCACGAGGGTCATCGAAGGGTCGTCCTCGGCCATGCGGATCAGGTGGACGAGCCAGGTCTCGGGCAGCGCGCTGCACAGTTGCACGTCCGCGGCCTTCAGGGCCTCGTAGACGACCTTCGAGTTCGTCTCGGAGACGGGCATGAGGGCCGAATCATGCCACGCGCCAGCCGACGGCGCGGCTCGGATGGGCCGTCGGGCGTCAGGCGAACGTGGGCCCCAGCGGCACCAGCGCGTCCAGGGCGGCGAGCTGTCCGTCGGTCAGGACCACGGCGCCCGCGTCCGCGTTGTCCCGGACGTGGCGGGGGTTCGTACTGCCCACCAGCGTCGCCGACACGCCGGCCTGATGGAGGTTCCACGCGAGCGCCAGTTGCGCGAGCGTGCACCCGACCTCGCCCGCGATCGGTCGCATGCCGTCGAGGACGGCCTGCGCGCGTTCGAACCTCCCCGGCGAGAAGAGCCGCTGCCAGAACGGCCACTCCGCGAAGTCGTCGCCGACGGCGTGGCTGAAGTGGTCCGGCGAAGTGACCGCGCCGGTGAGCATGCCGTTCGCGAGCGGCTCGAACGTGACGACGGCGATCCCGCGTTCACGACACCACCGGAAGAGCTCCCGGTGCTCGAGGTAGTCGATCAGGGAGAGGCCGTCCTGGACCGCGTCGACGGGCCCGATCGCGAGGCAGCCTTCGATCTGCCCGCGGTCGAAGTTCGACAGGCCGACCGTGCGCACGAGCCCGTCGTCGGCGAGCGAGCGCATCGCGGCCCACGTCTCCTCGAGCGGGATGCCCGTCTCATCGGGGAAATGCAGGAAGTACAGGTCGATCCGGTCGACGCCCAGCCGTTCGAGGCTTCCAAGGCAGGCGGCGCGGATCTGGTCCGCGCGGAAGCCGGTGCCGTCCGGCGTGGGGGCGACCTTCGTCGCGATCCGCATCCGGCCGCGGGCGCCGGTCGAAGCGATCGCGGCGCCCACGACGCGCTCGTTCGCCCGGTCCGAATACGCCTCGGACGTGTCGACCCAGTCGATGCCCGCGTCGAGCGAAGCCTCGAGGACGGCGTCCGCCTGGGAAGTGCCCGGCTCGTCGCCGAGCTCGAAGCCGCCCAGGCCGATCACGGACAGCTCGAGGCCGTCGCCTCCGATCGGTCCCGTCGTGCGCACGGCCGTACGTTGTCAGTCCGACCGGAGGCTGTCCAGTGTGGCCTGGAGCCGCCGCGCCCGCGTCTCGGGCTTCTTCGCGCTGGCGATCGCCTGCGCGTGCTCCTTGCGACGCGTGAACGAGAGCTTCTCCCACGCGGCCTTCAGGGCCGGGTCCGCATCCAGGGCCGCCGCCAGGTCCGGCGGCGGTTCGACGGTCCGCTCGGCCGTGTCGCGCGCGAGCGTGATCTCGATCCGTGAACCGACGTCCGCGCCGATCTGCGCGAGGATCGCCTTCCGGATCCCGATGCACGTGATGCCGCCCATGCGAACGACCGAACCTCGGTAGGGGACGCCGTCGAACGTGGCCTCGACCGGGATCCGCCCGCCGCCGCCGAGGGCGTCGACGACCTCGGGCGGGACCTCGACGAGGTGACCGCCGCCGCCCCGGTCGGTCGCGATGACCGTCGCCTGGAACCGCTGTTCGCCCATCGACCCGGCTTTCGCCCGCGCGCCCTTCGACCGCTCTGCGGTGCACAGGCTACCGGCCCCGCGGGCGCGGACGGACGGGTCAGCCATAGACTCATCGGAGACGAGCGTTCGGCGGGAGGCGTACCGATGGCGAAGCTGGTCTTCGACTTCAACGAAGGCAACCGGGACATGAAGGGCCTGCTCGGCGGCAAGGGAGCCAACCTGGCCGAGATGACCAACATCGGCCTGCCCGTCCCTCCGGGGTTCACGATCACGACCGAGGCGTGCCTGGCCTACCTGGCCGGCAGGACGCGCTCCCCGACGGGCTGATGGAGGAGGTCGAGGAGCACCTCCGGCGGTCTGGAGGGCGCCATGGGCAAGGCGCTGGGCGACGACGACGATCCGCTGCTGGTCTCGGTGCGCGCGGGCGCCAAGTTCTCGATGCCCGGCATGATGGACACGGTCCTGAACCTCGGCCTGAACGACGCCTCGCGTCCAGGGGCTGGCGAAGCAGACCGGCAACGAGCGGTTCGCCTGGGACGCCTACCGGCGGTTCGTGCAGATGTTCGGCAAGATCGTGCTGGACATCGACGGCGAGCGTTTCGAGGAGCTGCCTGGACGAGGCGAAGGAGCGCAAGGGCGAGGGCGCCAAGGACACCGACCTCGACGCCGACGACCTGCGGGCGCTGACCGAGGGGTTCAAGGACATCATCCGGCAGGAGACCGGCGAGCCGATTCCCGCAGGAGCCCGCGCAAGCAGCTCGAGAAGGCGATCGAGGCGGTCTTCCGCTCGTGGAACGGCGCGCGGGCCATCGCCTACCGCCGCCAGAACAAGATCTCGCGACGACCTGGGGACCGCGGTCAACGTCGTGGCCATGGTGTTCGGCAACATGGGCGAGGACTCGGGCACGGGCGTGGCGTTCACCCGCGACCCGGCGACCGGCGAGAAGGTGCCCTACGGCGACTACCTGGCGAACGCCCAGGGCGAGGACGTCGTGGCCGGCATCCGCAACACGCTCAAGCTGACGGACCTGGCCCAGCTCGACGCCGGCCTCGTGGGAGGAGCTCCGCGGCGGGATGGACGACGCTGGAGCGCCACTACCGCGACATGTGCGACATCGAGTTCACGATCGAACGCGGCCGGCTGTGGTTCCTCCAGACCCGGGTGGGGAAGCGCACGGCGTTCGCCGAGTGGGTCATGGCCTACGACATGGTCCAAGAGGGCCTCATCAGCGAGGACGAGGGGCTGCTTCGCCTGGACGCCGAACCGGCTCGAGCAGCTCTTCAAGCCGGTCATCAGCCGCGAGCGAAGGGGTCTCGAGCGGCCCGCGACGAGAGGGTTGAACGCGTCGCCCGGCGCGGCGGTCGGGCGGGTCGTGTTCACCGCGGACGACGCCGAAGGAGTGGGCCGATCGAGGGGAGCAGGTGATCCTGGTCCGCCGGGAGACGACCCCCGACGACTACCACGGGATGATCCGGTCGCAGGGCATCCTGACCAGCGCCGGCGGAACGAACTCGCATGCCGCCGTCGTGGCGCGCGGGGAGGGGATCCCCGCCGTGTGCGGCGCGGACGAGATCCGCATCGAGCGCGGGTCGCGGCGTTCACGGTCGAGGGGACCTGCGCGTCGAGGAGGGCGACTGGATCACCATCGACGGCACGGACGGAACGGTCTACGTGGAGCGGCTCGACCTGAGTCGATCCGCCGCTGGCGAGGGCGGTCGCGCGGGGACGAGGAGGCGCGTCAGGCGCAAGATCTGGCGGGCGTTCGAGGCGTTCATGGCGCGGGCCGACGCGGTCCGCCGCCTGCGGGTGCGGGCCAACGCCGACACGCCGGACCAGGCGGCGAACGCCCGGGCGCGGGGCGCCGAGGGGATCGGCCTGTGCCGGACCGAGCACATGTTCCTGGGCGAGGAGCGGGTGGCGGCGGTCCGGACGATGATCTTCGCCGACGACGCCCGAGGAGGAGCAGGAGGCGTACGACGCGCTCCTCCCGCTGCAGCGGGGGGACTTCGTCGGGATCTTCGAGGCGATGGACGGGCTGCCCGTGACGGTCCGGCTGCTCGACCCGCCGCTGCACGAGTTCCTGCCGAACCACGTCGACCTCGCCGTGGCGGTCGCCGTGGCCGAGGCGCGCGGGGACGACGACGTCGTGCTCCGCGACGAGAAGCTGCCGCTGGCCGAGGCGCGCGATCCTGCGGCAAGGTCGAGGAGCTGCACGAGGACGAACCCGATGCTGGGGCTGCGCGGGGTGCGGCTGGGGATCGTGAAGCCGGGCCTGTACGCCATGCAGGTCCGGGCGATCGTCGAGGCGGCGTGCGACCGGGTGGTGGCCGGGGGGCATCCGGATGGTCGAGATCATGATCCCGCTGGTCGCGACCCGCGAGGAGCTGCAACAGATGCGGGAGGAGCTCGACCCCGTCGTCGAGCCGTGCTGGCCGCGCGCGGGGTGGCGCTGTCCGAGCGGTCGCGTTCGGGCACGATGATCGAGCTGCCCCGCGCGTGCGTCGGTCGGCGGGCGAGATCGCCGAGGTCGCGGACTTCTTCTCCTTCGGGACGAACGACCTGACCCAGACGGCGTTCGGCTTCTCCCGCGACGACATCGGGAAGTTCCTGGGGCATGTACGAGGAGCGGAAGCTGGTCGCCGGCCAACCCCTTCGTCACGATCGACCGGCCCGGCGTGGGGCGCCTGATGGCCACGGCTGTGGAGGGTGGACGGGCGTCGAACCCGTCCCTGCACCTGGGGATCTGCGGCGAGCACGGCGGCGACCCGGCCTCGGTCGTGTTCTGCCACGAGATCGGGCTGGACTACGTGTCGTGCTCGCCGTTCCGAGTGGAGACGGCGCGGCTGGCGGCCGGGCAGGCGGCGATCGGGCGGGCGGAACGGAGTTCGACCTAGCTCCTCGTCCCGCTCGTCCGGTGTGACGGAGGTCGCGCCGGAATCACCCGAACGGCCGCGCCGAACCCCCCGGACGGGCGATGGCGCGCCTCGGTCCGTCGCCGTACCTTCGGATCGTTCCGGCCGAACCTCCTCGTGGGACCGGGACGGACCTTCCCGAAGAGACCCTTCCCCAGGTGCCTTCCTGGTCCTTCCCGAGGAGGTTCGTCGGCATGATCCGAGGGGTGAGGCTCGTCGGCGTGATGGCGACGGTCTTGGCGTTGGGGGGTGCGGCGATCCCCGCGTTCGCCGGCGCCCAGCGCGCTGTCGCGGGAGGGGCGCCGGCGGGTGGCACGGCGCCTGCGGGTGGCGGGGCGCCTGCGGGTGGCGGGGCGCCTGCGGGTGGCGCGGTGCCTGCGGAGAGCCTGCAGGTCTTCTACACGCCGCCGGTTCTCGTGCGGGCCGGCGAGGCCGTCGGGATCCCGGTCGACGCGGCGTGTATCACGCGGGCCGGCCGCGTGTGCCCGGCGACGGTGACGGTGTCGGCGCTGGGTGGTGCGGCCGGCTGGACGCGCGCGAGCGCTCCCGCGAGCGCGTTCCTGCGGTTCGACCTGAGCGTCCCGACGGCACGTGCGGTCGCCGCGGGGTCCGGGTCGGTCGCATTCACGATCGCCGCCAGGTCCAGGGCTCGGACGAGCGCGTCGCTCGGTTCCGCGACGGCGCCGCTCCGTTTCTACATCGCGCGCTCGCTGCCGACGATACGGGTGCCGGAGGCGTCGTTCGGCCACGCGGTGGGCGGACGCACGGTCCTGTACCTGCCGTGGGGAACCGGCCCCGGGCGTGCTGGGATCGCCCTGGGTAACGAATCGCCGACGCTCGGACCCGCGTCGTTCGACGTCGGGCCCGACGGCTCCGTGTTCCTCCTGGACGGACTCCAGCGCCGGCTGGCGGTCTTCGGCCGGCACGGTCTCGCGCGGAGCGTGCCGCTGGGGCGGACGTCACCGGATGCCGATGTGGCCGTGGCGCCGACCGGCGTCTCTTTCGTGCTCTCGTCCGACGGCGGCGCGGTCGATCGAGCGGTGAGGTTGCGCGCGATCGGGCCGCGTGCGCGCGGTCCCCGTGCGCCAGTGGTGGTCGGCCGCGGGATCCCCGAACGGCTCGACGTCGCTGAGGGGCGTCCGTTCGTTCGAACGCTCCCACTCGACGAGTGGCGCCAGGCTGCGGCTTCGCCCGCGGCGGGTGGGCGCTCGACGGTCGGTCGGCCGCTGTCCGACGGTTCTCAGCTCCTGTCCGTCGTCCGCGGCCGAGCGGTGCGCCTGGCGATCGTTCGTGCCAACGGGGTCGAGCATGCGGTCGAGCTCGCCTTCCCGACGGATCTGGGAGAACTGGCGCTCGCCGAGACCGACGGGCACGGCGGCTACATAGCCGTCGTCCACGTGGCCCGAGAGGCACCGACGCCGGCCGACGCCTACCAAGTCGTCCACGTGATCGGGGCAAGGATCGCCGAGACGTTCACGGTCGCCCGGAGGAACTTCGCGGCGACCGCGGCGCTGTCGCAGTTCCGGCTCGGCCCTGGCGGATGGCTGTACCAGTTGACGAGCTCCCCCGATGGCGTGCGCGTCGTGCGCTACGGGATCGGAGGTGCGGCATGAAGCGAGCGCTGTTGATCGTCGCGATGACGGCCGGGGCGCTCTGCGCGTTCCCCATGCCCCAGGCACACGCGTCGTGGGTGGGCAACAACTGCCACGTGAACAACGTGCCGGACTCTCACGTCCGGCGGTCGGATGCCAAGGCGTACGGCTACGTCGCGGTCGGCGAGGGCTACGAGTGGGGCGGTGGTTGCTGGAACAACAACGATCGGGACGACACGCCCGGACAGCCGGACTCCGGGGGCGAAGGACCGGACTGCTCGGGCTTCACCTTCAAGACCTGGGAGCTGAAGTCGACGGTCGGCGCCGACGGGTTCCGGTTCTGGGACAAGCTCCAGAACATCCATGGGCCGTACGCATCGAGGAGCTTCCACGCGCCGCAGTCCGGGTGGCCCTTCTACAAGCTGCCGGACAAGAAGTACACCACGACGATGTACATGGACGCGTTCGCCAAGGACGGCCACATCGGGATGCTGTACACCGAGTCGCAGCCCCAGGACGGGACGGACTCGATCATGGAAGCGAGAGGCGACTCGGTGGGGACGGGCATCTGGGTCGAGGCCTACCGGAAGGAGTCCCAGTACGTTGGCGTCCGCCGTTACGACTGGACACCCGATTGCTGGCCGACCTGCGGACTCGATCGAGATCGGTCAGTCACGGTGCCGTGAGATCGACCGCCGTTGTCGTCGTGGCGCTGGCGCTGGTTGGGTGCGGGGATCCCGGACCTCCGCACCCGATCACGCCACCATCCGTGAGGCCCGCGACGTCGGCGGCCGCGCCGAACGCTGCCCCGTCTCCGACGCTGATGCACGAGCTGATCCTTCGCGCAGATCTCTCATCCCACCCTGGGAAGTTCCGCTCGATCGCACTGATACCGTTCGGCCCTGAGCGGTCGTCGGTTGGGTTGATCGACGACGTGCACCATGCCTCGCTTCCGATCTTCCCGTTCTCCTTCGCGGTGGCGCCGGACGGATCCCTCTGGCTCGTCGATGCGGTGAAGCATCGGCTCGCCCATTTCTCACCGAGCGGTGGGTTCATCGGTCAGATCGGCGGCATCCGGTTCGATCGCTTCCATCCCCAGCCGCAAGACTTGGTGTCCATCGGAGATGCGCTCTATCTGTTGGAGCAGGATCACCGGCGATTCTTGCTCTCCAGCGTGAGGGAGTACCGCAACGAGCATGAGTCGGCGGCTTCACAAGCGGAGAACGGAACCGAGCCCGTGATCGTCGTCCGTCTCGTTTCGGGGGCGACCGAGCCGCTCGGCCTGATCGCGGGTCGAGCCGGCGACCCGGTCCGGCTCGGCGAGGGTCAGCGCGGATTCGCGGCCTTGAGCGCAGAGCCGCCACCGAACGTCCGGTACATCGAAGGTCTGCCGGTCGACGCCACGACCGCGGTGGGTCTGGATGCCGATCCCGATCGACCCGACGATCGGTACCTCTTCTCCTTCACCTCCGCGAGCGAGCGGGCGACCTTGCCGATCCGCGTGGTTGCCACCCCCGCCGCATCCGAGGGCTCGAAGCGGCTCTCGACCAGTGCCGGCATGCAGATCCAGGCGATCCTGCCCGATCGGATCGTCGCCTGGGTGCCCGTCACTCCGTCCCGGCCGGCAGATGCTGAACGGTACGGCGGCGGAGCGTGGCTCTTCGAGCTGCCGACCGATGGCTCGGCGCTCGTATGGGAGCGCCTGCCCGAACCGGGCATCTCGTCAGAGTGGCAGGTGCGCTCCTTCGCTGCCGGACCCGACGGGAGGCTCTACTTCATGCGGGCGGAACGGGACGGGATGCGTATCTACGAGGTCCCTGCTGGGTGACGCCACGGAACGCCGCCGCTGCTACCCTCGACGGACGTGAGCTTCGTCCGCAAGCACCCCGTCGTCACGGGTGCGCTCGTCCTCCTCCTCGGGATCGCGACCCTCCTCGGCCTGACCGCGTTCGCCGTGTGGAGCGCCGCCCACCACGACGATTCGAGCCGCGTCGACCACGCCGATGCGATCATCGTGCTGGGCGCCGCGCAGTACAACGGCACGCCGTCGCCCGTGTTCGAGGGCCGGCTCGAACAGGCCAAGACCCTGTACGAGGGGCGATTCGCGCCCGACGTCGTCGTCCTGGGGAGCAACCAGCCCGGCGACCGGACCACGGAGGGGGAGGCCGGTCGCGATTGGCTCGTCAGCCAGGGCTTGCCGGCGGACCACGTGTTCGCCGAGCCCGTCGGGAAGGACACCCTCCAGAGCCTCGAAGGGGCGGCGACGTTCATGCGACGCCACGGCATGCGCAGCGCATTCCTCGTCTCCGACCCCTGGCACAACCTGCGGATCCGCAGGATCGCGAGCGACCTGGGCATCACCGCCTACGTCTCGGCCACCTGGCACTCGGCCGCGAAAAGCCAGGCGACCAGGCTGGACGGGTATGCTCGCGAGACGTTCGCGTACCTCTACTACCGGTTCCTCGACCGGTAGCGCGGCGAGCACCGAGAACGAGAGCCGGAGCATGAGCCAGTCCGTCCGAGAGCGAACCGAGGAGATCGAGCGCGCGACCCTCTCCGAGCGCGCGACCCTCTCCGCGGAGAGCAAGGGCCGCGAACGCGACGAGCCAGCCCACCCGATGCGCACGGCGTTCCAGCGCGACCGCGACCGCATCGTGCACAGCAAGGCGTTCCGCCGCCTGAAGCACAAGACCCAGGTCTTCATCGCGCCCGAGGGCGACCATTACCGGGTTCGCCTCACGCATACGCTCGAGGTCTCGCAGATCGCCAGGACCGTCGCCCGCGCGCTCCGCTTGAACGAGGACCTGACCGAGGCGATCGCGCTCGGCCACGACCTCGGCCACACGCCGTTCGGCCACCTCGGCGAGGAGGCCCTCACCCCGTTCCTGGACCGCCCGTTCCGGCACAACGAACAGAGCCTGCGGATCGTCGACCACCTCGAGAACGACGGCCAGGGTTTGAACCTCACGTGGGAGGTCCGCGACGGGATCGTGAACCACACCTGGTCGATGCCGCCGCCGTCGACGTTCGAGGGTCAGGTCGCGCGGTTCGCCGACCGGATCGCGTACGTGAACCACGACGTCGACGACGCGATACGCGCGGGCGTCATCGAACCCGACGATCTCCCACCGTCGGCGACCGCGGTGCTCGGCGCGACCCACGGCGAGCGGATCGACACCCTGGTCACGGACCTCGTCACGAACAGCGGCGACGCCGAGGCCCTCCGGCTCTCCGACGACGTGTTCGCCGCGCTCGACACGCTCCGCGATTTCATGTTCGAACGCGTCTACCTACGCAGCACGGCCGCGGACGAGCAGCGCAAGGCCGTCGAACTGGTCAGAGCGCTGTTCCGGTACTACCTTGAACACCCTGAGGCGCTGCCGGCCGACGCGCGCCACGCGCCCGGGGAACTCCCGGACCACGTGGCCGACCACATCGCCGGGATGACCGACCGGTACGCCCTGCGGACGTACGAACAGCTGTTCCTTCCCCAGGGGTGGCTCGTCTAGAACCATCCCCGCGACGACAGAAGGGGAAGCACAGGGTGCCGGGCCGGATCAGGCAGGACGACGTCGAGTTGGTCCGCGAGCGGGCCGACATCGTCAAGGTCGTCTCCGGCTACCTCCAGCTCAAGAAGACCGGCCGCGATTCCCTCTCCGGCCTCTGCCCGTTCCACCCCGAGAAGACGCCCTCGTTCTCCGTGAGCCCGGCGAAGCAGGTCTACCATTGCTTCGGCTGCGGCGAGGGCGGCAACGTGTTCCGCTTCCTCGAGAAGATCGAGAACCTCAGCTTCCGCGAGGTGGTCGAACGCCTGGCGAACGAGACCGGAGTCAAGCTCCGGTACGAGGGCGAGTCGCCCGCGGACCGCCGCGCGGCCGGGCGCCGCGAGGTCCTCCACCGGGCGAACGCCGACGCGGGCAAGCTGTTCCACCGCCTCCTGCTCGACGGCAAGGAGGCCGCCGACGCCCGCGCCTATCTCGAGCAGCGCGGCATCTCGCCCGAGAGCGTCGAACGGTTCGGCCTCGGATACGCGCCCTCGTACCCCGATTTCCTCCTGCGGCGGCTCTCGAAGACGTACTCGCCCGAGGTGCTCGTCGAAGCCGGCCTCGCGACCAGCGGTGAACGCGGCGACCTCCGCGACCGGTTCCGCGGCCGCCTGACGTTCCCGATCCACGACCTGTCCGGCAACGCCGTCGGGTTCGGCGCACGCTTGCTGGCCTCCCCGGGACGCCCAGCGCCCGAGGGCGCGAAGTACCTGAACACCGCCGAGTCGCCCGTCTACCGGAAGGGCTCGCTGCTCTACAACCTCCACCGGGCGAAGGGCGAGATCGGGAAGACCCGTCGCGCGTTCGTCGTCGAGGGCTACACCGACGTGATCGCCCTCGACCAGGCCGGGATCGCCACGGCGGTCGCGACCTGCGGAACCGCGCTCGGCGACGACCACTTCCGGCTACTCCAGCGCTTCACCGATCGCGTGGTGCTCGCCTTCGACTCCGACGACGCCGGCGCGCGGGCCGCCGAGCGCGCGTACGCGTTCCACCAGCAGTACGCGATCGAGGTGTTCGTCCTGATCCTCCCCGCCGGGAAGGACCCCGCGGACTTCGTGCTCGAGCATCCCGATGACGCCGCCGCCCGCCTGGAGGCGCTCACCGCGGACGCCGTGCCGCTGGTCGAGTTCATCATCGACCGCGCCGTCCTGGGCAAGGACCTGTCGACCGAGGAGTCCCGGCTCGCGGCCGTGCGCTCGGGCCTGGACTACGTCGAACCGATCGAGAACCCCATGCTCCGGGCGCACTACGCGGGCGTCCTCGCCCAGCGCGCGGGCGTGAGCGACAAGTACGTCCTCGAGCAGCTCGACCATCTGATCGCGGACCGGACCGGCGGCGAGGGGAACGGCCACCGGCGGGCCGACGCGGGCGGGCGCGCCGGAACCGGCGCCGCGGCCGGGCCGAACGGCGGCCCCAGACGCTCGCCTCGCGAGCGCGTCGAACGCGAGGCGCTGCGCCTGCTCGTGCAGGCTCCGGCGCTCTGCCCGACCCAGGCCGGCGCGCTCGACCCGGAGCGGTTCGCGACGCCCACCTACCGGAAGGCGTTCGACTTCCTGCGGGAACGCCCGCCCGCGGCGAACGGCGACAGGCCCGCGACGCTCGTCGCCCGCGCGCAGGATTCCGGCGAGCAGCTCGGTCGGCTGGTCGCCGCCCTCGCCGTCGAGCCCACCGAGGCGGACGGCGAGCCGACCAAGGGATACGCCGATGCCGTCTTCGCCCGGCTCGAGGACCTGCACCTCGGGCGCCAGATCGACGAACTCCGCCGCGAGCTCGAGCGTATGAACCCACAGAAGGACCCCGTCGGGTTCGAGGATCTGTTCGGCCGGATGGTGACGCTGCTCGGACGGCGCCGACGCCTGTCCGACGAGGTACCGTGATGGACGAACCGGGACGGACCGGGAGGCACCGGTACACCATCGAGGCTCGGGGCAGACGGCTCGGTCATCTGGGACACTAGGTGGCCACCATCCGGACCAGGGGCGGGGCCGGAGCGATCGTTGGGGGCATCGTGGCGAAGGAAGCCGAGCGCAAGAGCGCCAAGGACCCGGTCGGGACGGTGTTCGAGCCCGCGGATCCCGGCACCAACGGCGCGACCGATGCGCGGCACGAGGGCCTCGAGCTCATCGAGGGGGACCTCGGCCGGGGCGACGAGGCGGGACCGGGAACGAAGGACGCGACCGACGCGGTGACCGCGCCGACCGAGACATCGGGCGCGGCGAAGTCGAACGGCGCTGCTCCCAGCGGCAACGGCGCCGGCAACGGCACCGGCGTGAACGTCGAGGAACTCCGAGAAGCCGTCGCTGCGCGCGGCCGCGAGCGCGGCTTCATCACCTCCGACGAGCTCCTCGAGGGGCTCCCCATGGACGACCTGACCCCCGAGCAGGTCGAGGAGTTCCTCACCCAGGTCGAGGACTACCTGCGTCAGGAGGGGATCGAGGTCATCGAAGCCGTCGTCGAGGACATCGAGCCCGAGACCGAGGTCGTGAACCTCCGCCCGATGCGCGACGAGGACATCCTGCGCGCGCCCACGAACGACCCCGTCCGGATGTACCTCAAGGAGATCGGCAAGGTCCCCCTGCTGACCGCCGCGCAGGAGGTCGACCTGGCGATGCGGATCGAGGGTGGGGAGTTCGCCACCGAGCTGATCGACACCGTCGATCTTTCCCCCGCGAAGATCGACCAGAAGCAGTTCCGCAAGGTCGTCGACTCCGTCGTCATGATCCGCGACCACCAGCTCGACCCCGAGAAGCGCCTGCGCAACGAGGGCATCGGCCGCGAGAAGACCCCGCGTTCGTACCGCCCGAAGACGCGCGGAGAGCTGATGGACTTCTGCCGCCGCGTCGAGCGCGACGGCCAGATGGCGAAGCGCCGCCTGATCGAGGCGAACCTCCGCCTCGTGGTCTCGATCGCGAAGCGCTACGTCGGCCGCGGGATGCTGTTCCTCGACCTGATCCAGGAGGGGAACCTCGGGCTGATCCGCGCGGTCGAGAAGTTCGACTACTCGAAGGGGTACAAGTTCTCGACGTACGCGACGTGGTGGATCCGCCAGGCGATCACGCGCGCGATCGCCGACCAGGCCCGGACGATCCGGATCCCGGTCCACATGGTCGAGACGATCAACAAGCTCGCGCGGATCCAGCGCCAGCTGCTGCAGGAGAAGGGCCGCGAACCGACCCCGGACGAGATCGGGCACCTGATGGGCGTCCCGGCCGAGAAGGTGCGCGAGATCCTGAAGGTCTCGCAGGAGCCGGTGTCGCTCGAGACGCCGATCGGCGAGGAGGAGGATTCCCACCTCGGCGACTTCATCGAGGACTCCGACGCGGTCGTGCCCATCGACGCGGCGTCGTTCATCCTGCTGCAGGAGCAGCTCGAATCGGTCCTGCACACGCTGTCCGACCGGGAGAAGAAGGTGATCCAGCTGCGGTTCGGCCTGATCGACGGGCACCCGCGGACGCTCGAGGAGGTCGGGCGCGAGTTCGGCGTCACCCGCGAGCGGATCCGGCAGATCGAATCGAAGACGCTGTCGAAGCTCCGCCACCCGTCGCGGTCGCAGAAGCTCCGCGACTACCTGGAGTAGCCCGCCGCCTTTCCGGAGCCCGCGACGGCCGCTGTTATCCTCGTTGGCCCATTCCGGGGTAGCTCAATCGGTAGAGCAGGCGGCTGTTAACCGCAAGGTTCTGGGTTCGAGTCCCAGCCCCGGAGCCGGTTCGCACCGGCCCGATGCCAACTTCAGGAGTCGTGGTTCTGGAGTTGGTGCGGGTCCGCCAGCCGCGTCACGCCGAGCGGGTCCCGCCACAGGATCTGGATCTCGGGCGTGAACTGCCCCGACGTGTACGCCTCGACGAACCCGTACCCGAAGTAGTCGTCGGCCAGGCCGCGGAGCCACGCGATCGCTTCGGTTCGAAGCTCCTCGTCGCAGGCGGCACACGGTCGCGGCCACCTGCATCGGCCGTCGTCGTGCAGCCGACGCTGTTCGGCCGCTCCCGGGAAGCCGCCCGCCCCCGCAACTTCGGCGGTATCCGGGACTACGACGACGGGTCCATCCTCGACGAGGCGCAGGCGACCCCGTCCGTCCATCTGCTCTCCCCCATGCATGCGTGGATGCTCGGTCACTTGGGGGATGCGCAACATCGGCCGAATGGCTACTGGGGGGGTACCGAAGGTCGGTGCTTCGCGCCGCCGGGCTGTTCGGACCCGCCCGGCCGGGGCGAAGGTCCCGGCTGACCAGCCGGCACGGTCCTCATACTCGGAGGCGAGATCGCACCGGGCGGGGCCCGCCGATGAGGCTCCGGCCGGCCACGTCAGGGAGGCGGCGGTGGAGCAGGTGAGCGCCACCCGCACCGAGCTGCTCGCCACGCGGGCGCGGACGCGGCTCGCGACACAGGGCCGCGACCTGCTCGTCGACAAGCGGAACCAGCTGATGCGGGAGTTCCACGCATCAGCGGGCGCCGTCCTCGCGGGGAGCGACGAACTGGAGCGCGCGGCGGCGGAGGCGACCCTGCGGCTGTCCTGGGCCGAGGCGCTCGACGGACCCGAACCGGTCAGCTCGGCCTCGCTCGCGGCCGCCGGCGAGGTGTTCCTCGACACGGGCGTCGTGACCGTGATGGGCGTGCAGATCCCCGTCATCGAACGGAAGGCCGTCGGGCGGCCGCGGACGGGCAGGGGCTACGCGCTCAGCGCGACCGACCCGCGTATCGATGCCGTCGCCGACGCGTACGAGGACGAACTCGACCTCCTGGTCGACCTCGCCGCCGGCGAGCTGCGCGTGCGGCGCCTGGCCCGGGAGATCGGCGCGACCACCCGGCGCGTCAACGCCCTCGAGCAGGTGCTGATCCCGCGCCTGCGCGCCGTGCAGCGGCGGATCTCGCTGGTGCTCGAGGAGCGGGAGCGCGAGGACCACTTCCGGCTCGGGCGCGCGAAGCGGCGGAGGGCCGCGCGAGCCGGTGCGTCGGGGGGCCCGCGATGAAGACGGAGCGCGCGCCGACGTCGCAGCCCGCGGACGCGGACGGGCAGCCCTCGCCGCTCGCCGTGATCCGCGGGTTGGAGGATCGGATGGCGTCGCGCATCGACGGCGCGAGGCTCGCGGCTGCGGAGCGCGTCGCCGAGGCTCGCGCGCAAGCAGAGCACATCACCGCGGCCGAGCGAGCCGATGCGGAGGATCGAGCCGAGGCGGCGTACCGGACGGCCCTGACGCGGGTTCACGCCGAAGCCGACCTGATCCGGTCGGCCGCCGCGGAACGCGCCGCGCGGCTGCTCGAGGAGGGGGAGCGCAGGCGGGACGAAGCGGCCTCGGCGGTGCTGGCGTTCGTCCTGCCCGAGGGGCTCGACGCGCTCGATGCGCCTGCGTTCGATGGTGCGCCGGAGGCGAGCGCCGGCGGCGACCGAGGAGGCTGAACATGCTCGTGCCGATGGCGAAGGTCGAGGTGATCGGCCACCGTCCACGCCTGGACGACGCCCTCGCGCTGCTGTACCGGCTCCGCGTGCTGCAGATCGTCGACGTCCGCGACGCGCCGAACCTGGGCCTCGTGGAGGCTGCCGACGGAGCCTCGACCACACCATCCGGCGACCCGGTGGATGCGCTGCAGGAACTGGCGGGCCGCGCGGAGGCGCTCCTGACCCTTGATCCGAGCGAGGAGGCCGTAGCGCCGGCGCCGTTCGAGGCCGGAGATGTCGCCCCGCTCCGCCGCGAGCTGGACGAGCTGGCACCGCGGATCGCGGCAGCGGTCGGTCGGCTGGACGACCTGCGCGCCGAGCGCGAGGTCCTGCCGCGGCACGTCGAGTCGCTCCGCCGGCTGCTGCCCCTCGTGCCCGAGCTCGTGCCGCTGCGCACGTACGCGACCGTCGTGCTGATGCTCGAACGCCAGCACGCCCACGTCCTCGACGTCCTGCGCGAGGAGCTGGAGCGTTCGGTCGGCTCCCGCTACGAGGTGTTCGCCGGGCCGGTGGACGCGGACACCGTCGGCGCCGTGCTGATCTTCCCCCGCGCCGCCTCCGAGCGGATCGACGGGTGGCTCGGCCGCGAGCACGTGAGCCAGGTCCGGATGCCGTCGCGCTTCAGCGGCCTGCCGTTCCGCGAGGCGATCGACGCGATGCGGGAGCGGATCGCCGAGCTCGACGGAGAGATCGCGGACGCCGAACGCTCCCTGCACGCGCTCCTCGAGCCGCACCTCGCGACCTGGGAGGGGGCGAGGCGGTTCGCCCACGAGGTCTCCCTGCGAGCCGACGCCGCCCGGCGCGCGGGCCTGATCGGGCACGTGTTCGTGGTGCTCGGCTGGATGCCGAAGCGTGAGGTCGCGACGCTGCGCAAGGAACTGAAGAGCGCGATCGGGGCGGACGTGATCGTGGTCGAGGTCCCTCTCTCGGCGCAGGAGCGCGACGCGCCGCCGCTGCTGCTCGCGAACCGCGCGCCGGCGCGGCCGTTCGAGTTCCTGGTCCGGATGTTCGGCCTGCCTCGCTACGGAACGCTGGACCCGACCCCGCTGATGGCCGTGTTCCTACCGCTGTTCTTCGGGATGATCGTCGGCGACATCGCGTACGGGGTGGTCATCGCTGCCGCCGCGCTGCTGGTCCGCCGCCACTACGCGGGGCGTTCGGCCTTCACGCGCGACATGACGCACATCCTGCTGCTCGGGTCCGCCTGGGCCATCGTGTGGGGGTTCGTCTTCGGCGAACTGCTCGGCAACCTCGGACGTGAGATGGGATTGCGGCCGATGTGGATCGATCGCGAACGGGCGATTACCGCGCTGATCCTGTTCGCGGTCGCGGTCGGCGCGGCGCACGTGGTGCTCGGCCTGGTCCTCGGCGTGGTGAACTCCTGGCGCACCCGCGATCGCAAGCGGCTGGGCGAGAAGGGCGGCATGCTGCTCTGCCTGTGCGGGTTGTTCGTGCTGGTCGGGGTCGCCGCAGGGCGGCTCCCCGACGGGCTGCTGACCCCGTCGATCGCGGCCCTCGCGGTCGGGCTGGTGATCGTGATGGTCGTGGGCGGCCGGACGGGCGCCGTCACCGGGCCGCTTGAGCTCCTCGGCACCGTCGGGAACATCCTGTCCTACATCCGTATCGCGGCGATCGGACTGGCCTCCGTGTTCCTGGCGCGCGTGGCAAACGAGCTGGGCGGCGTCGCGGGGCCGGTCTGGATGGGCGTGCTGATCGCGGCGCTGTTCCACACGCTGAACGTGGCGCTCGGGGCGTTCAGCCCGACGATCCAGGCGCTCCGTCTGCACTACGTGGAGTTCTTCGACAAGTTTTACGAGCCGGGTGGGACGGCCTTCGAGCCGTTCGGCCCGCGCTCGGCGCCTGAGGCGACGTGAGGTGACGTGAGGTGACGTGAGGAGGTCGACATGGAACTCGGATTGATCGCGATCGGCGCGGGGCTGGCCGTCGGGCTGGGCGCGCTCGCGACGGGCTACGCGCAGGCGCGCATCGGCTCCGCGGGCGTGGGAGCCATGGCGGAGAAGCCCGAGCTGGCGGGCCGGATCATCCTGCTCGTGGCGATCCCGGAGACGCTGGTGATCCTGGGCTTCGCGGTCGCGGCGATGGTCCTGGTCCTGTTGGGGAAGTGACGGTCGAGACGAGGAGGGCGGGAGGATGGCCCTCGCGGACATCCTGCTGGACATCGAACGTGAGGCCGACGCGGAGGTCGAACGGATCCGGGCGGAGGCCGAACGCGAGTCCGAGGAGCTGATCGGCGCGGCGCGCGCGGCCGCGGACCTGGACGCGTCCGAGCTGAGCGAGGCTCGGCACGCGGAGCTCCAGGACGAACGGCACGGGCTCCTCGCCCGGGCGGCGTCGGAGGCGACGGCGACGCTCCGCGACGCGCGCGAGGAGGTCATCGCCCGCGTCCTCGCCCGCGTCCGCGAACATCTCGCCGATCTCCGGGCAGAGCCGTCGTACCCGTCGCTGCTCCGCGCGCTTGCCGGCGAAGCGCTCGAGGCGCTCCCCGAGGCGTCCACCATCCTCGTGGACCGCCGCGACGCCGATGCGATGCGGGCCGTGGTGAACGAGGCGGACCCGTCGGGCGAACGCGATCTGCGCGTCGAATCGTCGCTGGAGACGTGGGGCGGCGTCGAGGTCGCCACGTCGGACGGGCGGCTGGTGCGCAACACGCTGGAGGAGCGCCTCGAGCGCGCGACCACGTACCTCCGGCCGCTGATCGCGAGCATCGTGCCCGGGCTGGCGCCGGACGATGGCCTGGAGGCGACGCCGTGCTGACCGGTCGGCGTTCGTCCTCGCTCAGCGCGGCAGGCTCGGGCTTCGAGTACGGCAACGCGCGCCTGCGGGCGCGGAAGGCCGACCTGTTCGCCGAGGTCGACTACGACCGGCTCCTCGGCCGGGACGTCGACGGCCTGGTGAGCGCGCTTGCCGACGGGCCGTACCGTTCCGACGTCCAGGCGGCGATCCCGCGCTACCGCGGGCTGCCGGCCCTGCACCATGCGCTCAGCGCGAACCTCGCCCGGACGCTGCTCGGCATCAGGGGGTTCTACGGCGGCGAAGCCGGCGAGCTGGTCGAGCTCCTGCTCCGGCGAACCGACCCGCGCAACCTGGTCGCGCTCGTGCGTGCGCAGGTCCGCCGGACCCCGGCCGACGAGGCGCTCGAGCTGGTCGTCCCCGCCGGCGCGTTGGACGCGGTCGCGTGCGCGGAGATCGCCCGGCAGCCCGATCTGCGCGCCGCCGTCGAGCTGCTCGTCGCCTGGGGCGTCCCGGATCCCGAGGTCGCTCGCGCGATCCGCCGTGCCGTGCCGGCCTACGAGCGGACCGGGGACCTCGCGGGCCTCGAACACGCCGTCGTGCGCGCCTGCGCCGCGGCGGACGCTCGCGGGCTCGACGCGATCCCCTCGACGGCGTGGCCGTTGGAGCGGGTGCTCCGGGCCGAAGCCGATCGCGCCAACGTCGTCCTGACCCTGCGGCTGCGCGACGCCCGCGAGGACGGCGAGTCGCTCGTGGACGAGGACCCGTTCGTTCCCGGGGGTTCGATCCGGCCGCAGATCCTGTCTTGGGTCGTCGCCGCGCGGACCCGCGACCAGGCGGTCGCGGCGCTCGGCGCGGCGCGCCTGCCGCCCTCGTGGGCCGACGCCGTGGCGGACTGGGGGTCGGACGGGGACCTGGTGCTCCTCGAGCGCCGGCTCGAGGTTGCGGCGACCCTCGACTCGATCGCGCTGTTCCGAGAGGCCGACCCGCTCGGGATCGCGGTGCCGGTCGCGTTCATGTCCGCGAAAGAGAACGAGGTGCGGAACCTGCGGCTGCTCGGTCACGGCGCGCGGCTCGGCCTCGCGCCGGGGCTCCTGTGGGAGGAGCTGGTGATGCCGTGGTGAACGGGAGGACCCTATGGGCCGGCTGATCGTGGTGACCAGCGAGGAGCAAGCGCCCGGGTTCCGGCTGGCCGGGGTCGCCGTCGAGGTCGCGCGGACGTCCGATGCGGCCGCCCGGCTCGTGAACGGGTTCCTGGCCGAAGGGCAGGGTGGCGTCATCGCGGTCCACGAGCCGCTCCTGGCGGGGCTCGACCCAACGACCCGGCAACGGTTCGACGATGCGGTCGACCCGATGGTCGTGTCGCTCCCGTCCGGGTCCCAGGAGCCGGGCGAGGCTCGGCGGGCGCGCCTGGCCGCGATGCTGCGTCGCGCGATCGGCTACCGCATCACGTTCGGAACGGAGGAGGGGCCATGAGCGCCTCGACCCCGGCGGCGACGGCCACCGCCTCGCGTGCCGGGACCGTCGCGCGGGTGGCCGGCCCGGTCGTCTCCGGCGTGGACCTCCCCGGCGTTCGTCTCTACGACGTCGTGCGCGTCGGCCACGCCGAACTGATCGGCGAGGTGATCCGCCTGGACGGCGCCGTCGCTGTGATCCAGGTCTACGAGGACACGTCCGGCCTGCGGGTCGGCGAGCCCGTCGTCGCGACCGGCGCGCCGTTGCAGGTCGAACTCGGCCCCGGCCTGCTCGGCCAGATCTTCGACGGGATCCAGCGCCCCCTGCCCGTGCTGGCCGCCGCCGACGGCGATCCGTACGCGCGGCCGTTCATCGCGCGGGGCGCGTCCGTCGCGGCGCTGGACCGGGACCGCGTGTGGTCGTTCGAACCCACCGTTCGCGCGCGAGCACGGGTCGCCACGGGCGACGTGCTGGGCTCGGTACAAGAGACGGACGCGATCGTCCACCAGGTGCTGGTGCCGGTCGGCATGGCGGGTGTCGTAACAGAGATCGCCCATGGGCCTCACACGGTCGACGAGCCGATCGCGTGGATCGGGGGCACCACCCCGGTCCCGATGCTCCAGCGATGGCCGGTGCGCACGGCCCGTCCGGTCGCGCGCCGCCTCGACCCGGACCGGCCGCTCGTGACCGGTCAGCGGGTGATCGACACGCTGTTCCCGATCGCGCGCGGCGGGATCGCGACGATTCCCGGGGGGTTCGGCACCGGCAAGACGGTCGAGGAACAGGCGCTGGCGAAGTTCGCCGAGGCCGACGTGATCGTCTACATCGGGTGCGGCGAACGCGGGAACGAGCTGACCGACGTCCTCGAGGAGTTCCCGCGCCTCTCCGATCCGAGGACCGGCGCGCGCCTGCTCGACCGCACGATCCTGATCGCGAACACGTCGAACATGCCGGTCGCGGCGCGCGAGGCGAGCGTCTACACGGGCGTCACGCTCGCGGAGTACTACCGCGACCAGGGCTACCACGTCTCGCTGATGGCGGACTCCACCAGCCGGTGGGGCGAGGCGCTCCGCGAGGTCTCCGCGCGCCTCGAAGAGATGCCCGGCGAGGAGGGGTACCCCGCGTACCTGGCCGCGCGGCTGGCCGACTTCTACGAACGCGCCGGCTCGGCGATCTGCCTCGGTCGGGACGAACGCGAGGGCTCGGTGACGATCATCGGGGCGGTCTCGCCGCCCGGCGGAGACCTGTCCGAGCCCGTGACGCAACACAGCCTCCGGATCGCAGGGACCTTGTGGGCCTTGGACACGGACCTCGCGCGCCGGCGGCACTTCCCCGCGATCCATTGGTCGCGGAGCTTCACGCTCTACGACCTGGCCGAGTGGTTCGGCCGCGAGGTCGCGGAGGATTGGGAGGCGAACCGCATCTGGGCGCAGGCCCTGCTGCAGCACGAAGGCGACCTCCTGGACATGGTGCAGCTGCTGGGGTCCGACGCGCTGGCGGCGACCGAACGGGTCGTGCTGGCAACGGGCCGGCGGCTGCGCGAAGACTTCCTGCAGCAGTCGGCGTTCGACCCCGTCGACGCGTCGTGTCCGCCGGCGAAGCAGTACCGGATGCTCCGGGTGATCCGCCACGTCCACGAGGGGACGATGGCGGCGGTGGAGCGCGGCGTGGGGTTGGAGCAGGTGTCGGCGCTCCCCGTGCTCGGCGAGCTGCGAGGCATGAAGGGCTGGCAGCCGGAGGAGGCCGAGGAGCGGTCGACCGAGCTGTGCGCGCGGTTCGACCGGGAGCTGGCCCGGGCGGTCGGTGAAGGCGAGGGCGAGAGCGAAGGCGGCGACGCAGATGGTAATGATGGTTGACGAATCGCGGCCGCGCCTGTACACGCCCGAGTACCGGACGGTCTCGTACGCGTCCGGCCCGCTGCTGTTCGTCGAACACGTCGCCGGTGTCGGGTACGGCGAACTCGTCGAGGTGGTGTCGCCGGCGGGCGAAGCTCGGCGCGGGCAGGTCTTGGAGGTGAACGGCGACCGCGCCGTCGTGCAGGTGTTCGCCGGGACCCGGGGCCTGAACCTGGAGGAGACGAAGGTTCGGTTCCGCGGCAACGTGATCAGGCTCGGGGTCGGCGTGGACCTGCTGGGCCGCGTGCTCGACGGGGCGGGAGAGCCGATCGACGGCGGCCCGCCGCCGATGGCCTCGGCGTTCCCCGACGTGAACGGGATGCCGATCAACCCGGCCGCGCGCGACACGCCGTCGGAGTTCGTCCAGACGGGCATCTCGGCGATCGACGGGCTGAACACCCTGGTCCGCGGCCAGAAGCTCCCGATCTTCTCGGGGTTCGGCCTTCCGGCGAACGAGCTGGCGGCGCAGATCGCCGAGCAGGCGAAGGTCGGGGGAGAGGGAGCCGACAGCGCGATCGTGTTCGTCGCCATCGGGATCACGCACCGCGAGTCGTCGTTCTTCCGCCGGCGGTTCGAGGAGCGAGGGGCGCTGGGCCGGACGGTGCTGTTCCTCAACCTGGCCGACGACCCGGCGATCGAGCGGCTGCTGGCTCCCCGCGCGGCGCTGACGGCGGCCGAGCACCTGGCGTTCGAGCTTGGGATGCACGTGCTGGTGATCCTCACGGACATGACGAACTACTGCGAGGCGCTCCGCGAGGTCGCGACCGCCCGCGAGGAGGTGCCGGGCCGACGCGGGTACCCGGGGTACATGTACACGGACCTGGCCGGGCTGTACGAGCGCGCCGGGCGGATCCGTGGCCGGCCGGGCTCGGTGACGCAGTTGATCATCCTGTCGATGCCGGACGACGACATCACGCATCCGATCCCGGATCTGACCGGGTACATCACCGAAGGGCAGATCGTGTTGTCTCGCGAATTGCACCGGCGGGGGATGTACCCGCCGATAGAAGTGCTGCCGTCGCTGTCGCGGTTGATGAACGCGGGGATCGGGGAGGGGAAGACGCGCGAGGACCACCGGCGGGTGGCGGATCACCTGTACGCGTTCTACGCGAAGGGGCAGGACCTTCGGCGCCTGGTGGCGATCATCGGGGAGGCCGCGTTGTCTGCGGACGATCGTCGGTACCTGGAGTTCGCGGACCGGTTCGAGCGGGAGTTCGTCGACCAGGGTCATCACGAACGCTCGATCGGCGAGACGCTGGACCTGGCGTGGTCGTTGTTCTCCGGACTGCCGGAGTCGGATCTGCGGATCGATCCGGAACTGCGGCGCCGGTACGCGGTTGGGCCCGCAGCGGATCCGCCGGGGGAGTGAGGCGGGGCGGGCGGTGGCGTCCTACACTCGGGCTCGTTCGGGGCGGTAGCTCAGTTGGTCAGAGCGGCGGACTCATAATCCGTTGGTCGGTGGTTCAAGTCCACCCCGCCCCACGAGTGTTTCCGCAGGTCAGGGGCCATGTGCGGTCCGACTCACGGTCGCTGGTGGTAGTCCCAGGCCGCAGCCAGGCCGCACGACGATGAGCACGGATGGGCATCGGTGAGGGCATCGGTGCCATGATTCGCTCAATACCCCGGAATCAGGGAGGGTGTTGTGCCACGCATCAGGGTCCTCACCGCGACCAGTGCGTTCGCGACGCTCGTCTGCGTCTGCCTGGCAGCCGCTCCCGCGCCATCCGCGAGCGCGAGCTACGACGTCCCCCGCCGCGCCACGGGAGTGTTGCCGGCGGGCTTCGCCGCTCAGTCACTCACCTGGACTTCCCCGAAGGACGGGTGGGCACTCGGGAACGCTCAGTGCGGCAACGAAACCTGCACGACGGTCATCCGGACCACCGACGGTGGGACGAAGTGGACCACCGTTGGCACGATCGACGCGCCGATCCGCGAGCACAAGCCGTCCGGTGTGACGGGGATCCGCTTCGCTGATGGGCAGCATGGATGGGCGTTCGGACCATCCCTGCAGGTGAGCGACGATCGCGGTGCCACGTGGGATCCGGCGGCGATCCCGGGTGGTGGGCTCCAGGTCCTCGCGCTCGTCGCCGATCCCCAGGTCGCCTACGCGGTGGTGTCTCCGTGCGGACCCCGCGCGCGGCGCTGTCACCACCGGGCGACGCTCTGGCGCACGAGTCCCGGTTCGGGGGGGTGGGACCAGGTGTCGCTGAAGCTCGAACGGGCCGGCGTGGTCTCCCTGGCACTGCACGGGACGGTGGCCTACGTGGCGATGCAGAGCTATGCTCCGGATCCAGGCGTGTTCTTCGCCACGACCGACGGTGCCGACTGGTCGCCGCGCCCGAACCCGTGCCGCGTCGACCTGTCTTACGCGATCGTGGATGTGGCACCCATCTCGGACGCCGGCGTCGCCATCCTGTGCGTGGGCGACGGCGGAGCGGGCAGCGCCGGCAAACAGGTCTACCGTTCGAGCGACACGGCGAAGACGACGACGTCTGCGGGCAAGCCGCCTCTCCCGGGGATCGGTCGTTGCTCGCGGCCACGCGGGAAGGCACGCTCGTGGTCGTGTCGTGGTCGGTCGCGGATCTGATTTACCGGAACACGGGCGGGAAGAAATGGCGGACGGTCTACGAGGGCGGGGACGGCTTCGGGTGGAGCGACCTCGCGTTCACCATGAAGAAGATCGGCTTCGTCGTCCACGAACCCATCGCCTGGGGCGGGTGCCGGCGAAGTGTGGAGGACGACGGACGCGGGCGCGATGTGGCATCCGGTCGCGTGATACAAGGCCTCGTCCCAGATGGCGCTCTCAGCCGTGTCGGCACGATCGGCAGGCTCGCGAACGACCGGTGTCCGAGCCTTGACGTCCAAGGGCAACATGCCCACGACCCAGCCTGCGTCGACGCGCATCGGCTCATGGAACGCTTGTACCCCTAGCGTCGGAGGGAACGTGGGAGAGGTCCGCTTCTGCCTGTCGGCCGAGCACGATGGACGAACCGTCGACCTGTGGCGGCTCGTTCGCAGCAAGAGTCGGTTCGTCGTCATCGTGTGCAGCTTCCCGCGACAGCACCACACCTATATCGACGGGATCCGGCCGCATCTCACGGCTCAGGACGGTCTCGCCGGTTCCACGGTCCATCCCGACATCGTGCGGGCGGTGCAAGCCCAAGATCCGTCGAAGCCCGCCAAGCGGATCAAGCAGGGCAGGCCGGTCCGCTGGAATGCGTTCGAGGACTACGAGCCCACCTCCGGGCTCCTGTTCACCTACCCAGAGGACTTCGACCGCTTCCCGCCCGCGACCCGTCGCCTACGCAATCGACTCACCGTCCCGCTCGAGGTGCGTCAAGGGGTACAGGGCCACCACTACCTGGCGTGGCCGACAGAGAGGACTCGTGCGCATCTGCTCGAGCTCTGTGCGCTCCCTCATACGGTCGCGGTATGGATATGCTCGACGTGGGAGCCGTGGTCAGTGATGGTCGTGTCGGTGACGAAGCCGGGAGCCCGCCGGGCGGTTTCCGTTGGCGGCGCGAAGCCAAGCTCCGCGGGCTGACTTCCGGCCGCGAAGAATCTGAGCAGAGGTTACTGCAACCGAGGCTGTATGGCCCGTGCGTGGTGCGCAGCGGTGGCCAGGTGACGCCGCCTTCCGAGCTGCGAAGGGATCTGGGCGTGGTCGAAGGCGACCGCGTCTACTTCGTGGCATGGTCAGGCGAGAAGCGCGCGATGAGATCGAGGACATGACGCGGGACATGTCGACCCTCGTGTACCGCCAGGAGATCCTCGCCGAGTTCGTCTCGGGCGGCGCCGGGGTGTTCCATCGGGACTGGATCCGGCACTGGTTCCCGCAGGGCGACGCCGAGGGCCGCGTGGAGGGCTACCGCCTGGGTGAGGAGACCGTGCCGGCCGCAGCCTGTGAGCGGTTCACGACGGTCGACCTTGCGTGGTCGCAGGCCGAGCGCGCCGACTTCACGGTCGCCTCGACGTGGGCGGTGACGCCGAAGCGGCACCTGATCCTGCTCGACGTGGTGCGAGGGCACTTCGAGGGCCCCGACATCCCGCGGATCCTGCAGGGCGTCTACGCGACGCATCAGCCGGCGTACTTCCTGCTCGAGCGCGCGGCCCGGCAGCTGTCGATCATCCAGGCGGCGCAGCGCACGGGCCTGCCGATCCGGGAGGTCCGGGCCGACCGGCACCCGAGCAGCGTCGGCCAGGGCGACGTCAAGGTCGCCCGCGCGCTCCCGGCAACGGCGCGCATGGAGTCGGGGCAGGTGTGGTTCCCACAGGCCGAACGGGTCCCGGCGATGATCGAGTGTGAGGCCGAGCTGCTCGCGTTCCCGATGGGACGTCACGATGATTTCGTCGACACCCTGGCCTACGCCGTGCTCGAGATCGCGCACGGGTCTGTGTACGAGAGTCGTGGGTTGTTCGTTGTGTAGGCGCGGCGGCGCCGGTTCCTGGCCGGGGAGCTGTACCGGCAAATGATCGACGATGACTACCTATCCAGCCGATCCCCAGGTCGGTAGGAACCCATCGCGCTGGATCCTCGTGACGTCGGAGCCGTCCGGCTTCATGACCATGATGTTTGAGGTCGAGAAGTCCGGAGCGTCGCGTTCGAACGTGATCAGGTCGCCTGCCGGGGCGTAGGTGGGGTTGGAGTCGTACCTGGCTCCCGGGAAGGTGAGGCGGTTGACGCCGGTCCCGTCGGGCAGGACGCCCCAGATCGAGTCGTGCTTCGGACTGCAGCATGGACCATCGAACACGAGCCGCGAGCCGTCCGGGGCCCAGTCGGGATCGGCCGCCTCCAAGCGCGTCGGGGTGAGCAGGTGCAGGCCAGAGCCGTCGGCGTTCATCAGGTACACGCCGGCGATCACGCCGCCGCGGTTGAAGCTGTCGAAGGCGATCGTGGTGCCGTCAGGCGACCACGCCGGGTCGATGTCGAACACACCGTGAACGAAACGAGTGATCGCCTTCAAGCCGTGACCGTTCGTCTTCCCCACGTAGATGGCGCAGCCCTCGAAGCCGTGGGGGAAGCACCTGGCGAAGATCACCTTGCTGCCGTCGGGCGAGAAGCTGGCGTTGGAGTCCCCGGCCGCGGGATCGTCGAACAGCTGGTGCTGGTCGGTTCCGTCGGCGTTCATCATGTAGATCTGACGGACCGATCCGTCCGTGTTCCGCTGTTCGAAGACGAGCTTGCTCCCGTCGGGCGACCAGGCTTGGCGGAGCGCGGCTCCCTGATCCACCGTGAGGAACGTGAGCTGCCGGACGTCGGAGCCGTCCGGCTCCATCGTAAAGATGTTGTGGGTGCCTCCGTACCGGTCGCTTCCGAATGCGATCCTGCCGTCGGGCCCCGGGAAGGTGGCCTGCGCGGGACCGCCCATGAAGAGCAGGCTCGCGAGCACGATCAGGACCGAACCGACCGATGAGGCGTGGCGACGTCTGGCGGAACACATGGCGCTGGCTCCTTCGCTGGAGGGCTGACGTGCCTGGTCGATAAGGGGCCGTCCGTCCGACTACAGTGCGGCTCCCCAATCGGACAGGCCACCGGGTTGGTCGGAGACGATCCGGCTCCGGTCGTGGCCGTTGACGTTCATCGTGTAGCGCTCGTCGAGGGGACCGAGGAACACGATCCTGGTGCCGTCCGGCGAGTAGCCGGCGAACGCCGCGTTGTACCTCCGCGGCACGTGGGTGATCTGTCGGAGCCCACTGCCGTCGGCGTTCATCACGAAGACGTTGCTGTGCGGCAGGCAGCAGTTGTTGGCGAAGACGATGTGCGCGCCGTCGGGCGACCAGTCGGGAAAGAACGCCTCCAGGGCCGGGTCGGTGAGTCGACGCTGGTGGGTGCCGTTCGCGTTCATCAACCATATGGCCGAGATGAAGCCGCCCTTGTTGCTGTCGAACACGATCCTCGTGCCGTCCGGCGAGAACTCCGGATCGCCGCCGCTCCACACTAGACTCGTCAGCTGCGTTTCGCCCGAGCCGTCGGCGTTCATGTCGTAGATCGCGCAGGTGGTCTGGAGCGGGCATCCGGCGAAGGTGATCTTGGTGCCATCGGGGGAGAATCTCGGCTGGAGGTGATCGAACCCCGGCTCGAACGTGAGCTGTTGGCGGTCGCTCCCGTCGGGGTTCATCACGTAGATCTGCCATTCGCCGGTGGCATCGCCCTGGAACGCGATCTTGGCTCCGTCGGGAGACCAGTCCGGGTTCGCGGCGTGGCCGTCCGCGTCGCTCGTGATCTGGGTCTCCCCTGAGCCGTCAGGGTTGACCGTGAAGATCTGCGGATCGTCGCCGAAGTCGGTGGAGAAGGCGATCTTGCCGTTCGTCCCCGGGTAGGTGGCGAGGGCGGGCGGTGCTTGGAGGACCAGACCGGCCACCATCACGAATGCCGACAGGGACAAGATCAAACGAGTTGTACACACTCCGTACCTCTCCTCCTGGCCGGCGGGCACTTCGAAGGATGTCGGGATCGTTCATGCGGCGCGAGGGGATGTCGCGGCATCGAACCTCGTCTCGAGCGCACGACCGAGCCCCGCTCAGGGGAACCGCGAAGATGATCCTGCTCCACCTCCTTCTCGAAGCGGGTTCGCCCACCCGCTCGGCAAACGATGTCGATCGGTTCCTGTGCCGCGGATCGTGTGCCGCGGATCGTGGCGTCACCCATATAGGAGCGGCTTGCCGTCGGAACCCAAAGGGCTACGAGGGATTCCTTCCTGAACCTTCCCGTCGCGCCCCTGCCTTTGGGATTGGCACCCCTATCGACCCTGTACGGGTGCGATGCAGAATCCGGTGGTGAGCCTGGGTGCGCGGCGCGGGCGGAGCGAGCTCGAGCGTGTCTACCGTCAGGACGGGCCCCGGCTACAACGCGCGATCACGCTGTTCACCGGGAACCGGGACGTCGCCGACGACGCGGTAGCGGAGGCGTTCGCGCAGGCGCTGCGCAGGGGCGACGCGATCCGCTCACCGCTCGCGTGGGTCTGGCGGGCGGCGTTCCGGATCGCGGCGGGTGAGATGAAGGAGCGGAGGAGCATCGCTGAGTCGACCGAGCCCGGATCGGACGGATCGTACTCGCAGGCGGAGCCGGCGTTCGACCTGATCAAGGCCCTCGCGAAGCTCTCGCCGAAGCAGCGTGGCGCGGTGATCCTGCACCACTACGCGGGGTACCCGACCCGGGAGGTTGCACAGATCCTGGGTTCGACCACAGCGGCGGTAACGGTTCACCTGAGCGCGGGACGAAGGCGGCTGCGCGAACTGTTGGAGGACCCCGATGCGTGACCTCGACCGCCGGTTCCGAGAGGCGGACCGTATCCCGACGCGGGACCTCTGGGCCGACATCGCCACTCGTGAGCCGGCGCGGCCCTTGTCACCGTCGCCGTTCAGGCGCGTGGCGATCGCCGCGGTCGCGCTGGTCGTCGTCGCCGCGGCGATCGCGTTCGTCGCGTGGGCGTTCGTGCATCGGCAGAAGGTGCCGGTATCGCCACCGCCCCACATGAACGGCAAGATCGCCTTCGTCGGAACTTCGAACATCTTCACGATGAACCCCGACGGGTCCGGTACCAGGCAGATCACGCATCTATCGAAGGGTTTCGCGTACACGGGTGTCGCGTGGTCGCCGGACGGCTCCATGCTGGCGGCCATCGAGGCTCCGACCACGTCACCGTCGACGCGCTACGCCATCGTCGTGATGCGGCCCGACGGGACCAGCGTGCGCTCGATCCTCACGATCCGCGATTGTGCAGCGAAGTTCTGCTTGAACGGAGCGCCCACGTGGTCGCCGGACGAATCTCGTTTGGCGTTCGCTATGACGAGGAGCGACCAGCAACCATCTCGGATCGCGGTCATCGACGTGGACGGCTCGCACCTGCACACCTTGGCGAACTCGGACGGCCAGCTCGAGCCAGCGTGGTCCCCGGACGGCACGCAGATCGCCGTCGTTGGCTCCACGGGCTTGTCGGTGATCGACGCGGACGGGAACACCCGCCGGCGGCTCGACGACTGCGGAGCGGATCACCCCGCATGGTCGCCGGACGGCACGCAGATCGTCTTCGGCTGCATCGCCCGCGAGACGGGCCAGACCCTGGGTCTGTACGTGATCGACGCAACGAGAGGCCGGGCGAAACTGCTCTACCAGCCCAACCCGGACGGTCCCATCACCTCCGGTGAGGTGACGCAGGCTTTGGACCCCACATGGTCTCCGGACGGCGCGACGATCTTGTTCGCGCAAGAGACGGCGGATGGGAACCCGCCGGTAGCGCGGTGGGACCTGTACACGATCCGCACCGACGGCACAGACCTAAGGCGGGTGACCCGAACGAGCCTGACTCCCACGGTGCCCGCACCATCCTGGCAATCACTCCCGGGCTGAGCCGACCCGGGCTCCGCCCCGACGTCTCCTGGAGGACGCGATCAGCCTCCCGGGACTGTCGAACCACCCATGCATGGCAAGGCGGCCTTGCCGTGTTGGGAACAGCCGGACTCGACTCGACGCGCGTGCTCTCGCCTCGCTTGCCGGGGCGTGGCACGGGCATCGCGCGGAGCACCTCGATCCGGCGCTCGAACTGGCCAGCACCACCCGAGACCGGGGAATGACCGGGAACCCAGACGGGTCCATCGGTGGCTCGGATGGCGTTCGACCGCGCGGTGGTCGTGGTGCGGAGTTCGATGCACAGGTCACGAACCCGTTCGAGCGCCGCCCCCTCGCCGGCGTCGCGAGATCCCGCTCGCGCCATGAACGCCTCGACCTGATCGAGGAAGGCCGGGACCGATGACGCGACGTCCAGGCGGCGCTCCAGCTCCTCGTACCACGAGGCACCGTATGACGTGCGGATGGACGCAGGCTCCATCGGTGTCGATCCCGACGTTCGCGGGTAGCACCCGTATCATCCACAACCACTTGGGCGATGGGGGGACGAGATGGTGGAACGGGTCATGGTTGTGTGCGACGTCTGCGGGAGGAGCCCCGCGCAGACGGTCGGTATCTCTGCGGGCGACAGGAACTACCGCAAGGATCTGTGCGCGGAACACCTGGCGGAGCTGCTGAAGGGCTCCAGGGCCCCGACCCGAGGTCGTCCCGCGGGTACGTCTCCGGCGAGCGGGCAGCGTCGTCGCGGACGTCCCTCGAGGGCCGCCGCGGCCGCGAAGGCCTCGGCGCCAGCCACGAGCACGAAGCGTGAGCGCAGGAAGATCACCGACCCCGTGATCCTCGAGAAGCGTCGCGCCGCCCTGGCGAAGGCGCGCCAGGCTCGCGCGGCGAAGCGCGCCGCTGCGGCAGCCGCGCCGGGCTCGTGAACCTGCCCTGAGCGCGCGTCGGAGGCTGGGTGCTCGACCCGATTGCCGATCCGTCGCCCAGGAAGATGAACGAAGCGTGCCCTGCCCGTCGTGTGGCGGAGCGCCATGGGAGGGATGGGATCGTGCGGCGGACCGAGCGTCGCTTGTTCCGTTTGAACGGAGAGCTGCAGCGGCTCCGTCGCAACCTCGAGCAGACCGCCGGCGAGCTCGAGATGCACCGGCATCTCGACGACGACGCCCGCCGGGATGCGGCCGTGAGCGGCTCGCCTGTGGACCGGGCAGAGGCCCAACAGACGGCTCGGGACGTCCGCCGGATCGATGCCGCCGCAGCGGGACTCCGGTGCCGGATCGCGGAACTCGAGGACGAGAGGGACCGCCTGCCGTCGAAGCTCGGCACGAACCCCTGATCCATCGCGCGTCGCGTTTGGCTCCGAGGCTCCCGCGCGGAGCACACGCGCTCGCGATCGGACCTCTCAGCGCCAATTCGATAGGACCTCCCGCCTTGGAAGGAGGCTCGATTCCGGGTCTTAGCCTCGAAGACTCTCGTGAGCTACTTGCGCGGTCGTCCTGGACGCGTTCTCACGCCGCGTGGTCGGATGGTCGATCGATTCCTCGTCCACAGCCGGCGGTCATCACCACGGCCCTCGGGATGGCCATCGCCGGCCGCCGGCCGTCCGGCACCCTGGTCCATTCGGACTACGAGACCCGGCTCACCTCGTGGGCGTTCACCGAGCGGGCAAAGCGATCCCAGAACGCTGAACGAGCGGGCATGAGACGATGCCGTCGGCAGAACCACCTGATCCCTCAGAACAGCAGGCGTGACGGAGTCAAAGAACATGAGTGATCGCGGATTGAGCCGCACCTCATCGGCGAGTTGGGACGTCGTCCAGCAGACGTTCTTGTTCGCCGACCTCCCGGGCTTCACGGCGCTGACCGAGGCCCACGGGGACGATCAGGCTGCCGACCTCGTCGACACGTTCTGCGCGGCCGTGCGTGGGCTGTTGCCGGAACATCACGCCCACGAGGTGAAGGCCATCGGCGACGCGTTGATGATCCGTGCCGATGACGCGGCTTCGGCGATCCGCCTCGCACCGACCATCGTCTGCGACATCGGAGAGCAGCACGGTTTCCCATTGGTGCGCGTGGGGATGCACAGCGGTCCGGCCGTCGAGCGCGGCGGCGACTGGTTCGGTGCGACCGTCAATCTGGCGGCGCGCGTCTCCGCGGCCGCCGCGGGGGGAGAGGCGCTGCTGACGGCCGCCACGAGGGCTCCGGCCGGCGAGATCGAGGCCGTTGAGCTGCGCGAGCGCGGACGCCGAAGGTTCCGCAACGTCGGGGAGCCGGTCGAGATTTACGCGGCCGTGCGGCTGGGCGCGCGCGACTCGTCCGGCCTGCCGATCGATCCTGTTTGTCGGATGGCGGTCGACGCGTGGCACGGCGCCGGCCGACTCACCCACGGAGGCGTTGAGTACTGCTTCTGCTCGCTCAAGTGCGCCGGCGCCTTCGCCCAACAGCCCGGCAGATACACGGCAGCCGCGGAACGCCCACGCGAGTGAACGGTGAACACTAGACCAAGCAGCGAAGGAGACGGAATCGCCGAGGTGAAGATCACGGGTCGCCGCGCGCAGATCCCCTCGTACCTAGCGACACCCTCGAGCGACGGGCCGTGGCCCGGCGTCGTCGTCATCCACGACGCGCTGGGCATGAGCCAGGACCTGCGCAACCAGGCCGATTGGCTGGCGAGCGAGGGATACCTCGCCGTCGCGCCCGACCTCTTCTATCGGCGCGGGACGATGACCTGCCTGATCTCGATCAGCCGCGATCTACGCGCCCGCAAGGGAAGGGCGTTCGACGATGTCGAAGCGGTGCGTGCCTGGCTGGCCGACCAGGACGGCTGTACCGGCACGATCGGCGTCATCGGCTTCTGCATCGGCGGCGGGTTCGCCCTGATGCTCGCCCCCGGGTATGGGTTCTCCGCGTCGAGCGTGAACTACGGCGTCGGGGTCCCGAAGGACGCCTACACGGAGAGCTCCCTCGCCGGCGCCTGCCCCATCGTCGGCAGCTACGGCGCCAAGGACCGGGCCAATCGGGGGACCGTGGCGACGCTCGAGCGGGCGTTGGGGTCGCTCGGCGTGGCTCACGACGTCAAGGAGTATCCGGACGCCGGGCACGCCTTCCTCAATGACCACGAGACCGCGGGCGACCGTACCCCGGCCATCCTCGCGGTGATGGGGACGTTCGCGGGGTCCTCGGACTACCACGAGCTCTCGGCGCAGGACGCCCGCCGCCGCATCGTCTCCTTCTTCAACACCCATCTGAAGCCACGGGACCCAAGACCGATCGGTTGATCCGCCGGATCGGATCTGGCCCGTCACGGGCCATGCTCGGCTGATGTCGCGACCCTGGGATGGTGACCAGCGTTCCCATTGGAGGGCGTCCGATCGCAGGCCGCGGGCGGCCTCCAGGGCTCGCGTGACCCCGAGACCATGGGCCCTTCGGCCCTGGGCAACTGCCGCTCCGGGCGCATCGTGGTACCGGAGGTGTCTTGACCGTGTCGATACTCGTCGCATACGCCAGTAAGCACGGTTCCACTCGGGGGATCGCCGAGCGCATCGCTGAGAAGCTGCGCGCCGTGGGACAGGACGTCCAGGCGCGGCCGGTCGGCGCGACAGACGACCTGGCCGGGTACGACGCCTTCGTGATCGGCAGCGCGGCCTACTCCACGCACTGGCTGAAGGAGGCAGCGGAGTTCGTGCGGAGCAACCGCGCCGTCCTGGCCGACCGGCCGGTGTGGCTGTTCAGCAGTGGGCCGCTCGGCACCGAAGCCACCGACGCCAAGGGTCGGGACCTGCGCGACGCGGCGGAGCCCAAGGAGATCGTTGAGTTCAGCGAGGCCCTCGCGCCTAAGGAGCACCGCGTCTTCTTCGGAGCGCTAGACCCGGGCAAACTCGGGTTCTCCGAGCGGGCGATCAGGAAGTTGCCCGCAGCCCGCGCGCTGCTCCCCGAAGGCGACTTCCGCGACTGGGCCGAGATCGATGCCTGGGCCGCCTGCATCGCCCACAAGCTAGCGGAACTGCATGCATCCCGGTGCTGAAGCATCCGGAGGCGATCTGATGACCGCGACCGAGACGAACCCACACCACCACGTTGCTCCCGGGTTGCCCCCCGGGAGGGACTCGACGCTACTGGTCGACCAGTTCCTACCCCGCTACGACTTCGTGGTGGTGCACGCCAGCGTCTTCGCTGCGCCGCCCGATGCGTGCTACGCAGCGGCTCGCGGCCTCGACCTGCTGCGGGATCCGGCCATACGGATGCTGCTCGGCCTCAGATCGTTTCCGCAGCGCCTTGCCGATCGGCTTCCCGGGCGCCGCGCGGCATCGGGGGAGGATGCGCCCCAGCGCACGTTTCGATTGGACGACATGCTGGGACCGCCGATGAACTGGGTCCTCCTCGGCGAGGAGCCGGACGTCCAGATCGTCCTCGGCCAGATCGGTCGTCCGTGGAAGCCTGTCGGGGCGTCCGAGGGGCCGCCCGTCGAGGCAGCCGAGTTCGCCTCCTTCGACCGTCCCGAGTTCGCGAAGATCGCCTTCAGCCTCAGGGTCCAGCCCTACGGGTATACGTCGTCGATCCTCACCATGGAGACGCGGGTCGCCTTGACCGACCCGAGGAGCCTGCGGAGGTTCACGCGCTACTGGAGGGTGGTCGGGCCTTTCGTCCGCTCGATCGACCGGATGACGCTGAGACGGCTCGCCGCGGAGCTCCGCCGGTCGACTCCCACGGATGCCCCCACGCGAGCATAGAGAGAGGTTGGGATCGGGATGGTCCGCGTCGAAGGCGAGATCGACATCGACCGACCGGTGGAGGAGGTGTTCGACTTCGTCGCCGATGAGCGCAACGAGCCGCGCTTCAACCCGCAGATGCGTCGCGCCGAACGGATCTCGGACGGGCCCATCGGCGTTGGCGCGCGTTTCCGAGCGGAGATGGTCAGCATGGGTCGAACCGTCGAGATGGTCATCGAGTTCACTGACTTCGAGCGACCCCGGCGGCTCGCGTCATCGACGCACATGTCCTCCATGGATATCCGGTACACCTTGACGTTCGAGCCCGCTCCCGAGGGGACCCGGATGCGGTGGTCGGGGGACCTGAAGCCGCGTGGCATCTTCAAGCTGATGAGTCCGTTGGTCGCCCGGATGGGTCGGCGGCAGGAGCAGAGGATCTGGACGAGCCTCAAGCATCTCCTGGAAGGGCAGGCGAACTGACATGCGAACCGGCCTGAAGGCTTGCGGTCTCCCGTTCCGTCCAGATCGGGACTCCCGGAAAGCCACCGAGCCAGAGCGGAAGATCTCTTGCCTTGAGGGGATCAAGACCCGCGTCGAGCACGAGGTGGACACGAGATCCGTGGCTCTGGGGGCGTGGCTCCTGCGTCTGACGAAGGGTCGGATCGTTCGGTTCTGGCACCGGCGGGCGCTGATCCTCACGACGCGTGGTCGAAAGTCAGGTCTGGAGCGCACCGTCCCCCTGCAGTTCTTCCCGGATGGCGACGACATGATCGTTGTCGCCGCCAACAGCGGACTGCCGTCCCCACCCGGCTGGTACTTCAACCTAGCGGCCAACCCCGGGGCCCGGGTCGAGGTGGAGGGTCGCACGCTCGAGGTGCGCGCCGAGGAGCTGTCGGCCGATGACGCGGCCGCGTTCTGGCCGCGGGTGCTCCGGTCTGCTCCCGACTACGCCAGGTACCCGAAGCGGACCAGCCGGCGGATCGCACTGATCCGGCTGGTGCCCACAACACCAACGTCATCGGTCATCACGTAGAGGCCGCCGGCCATGACCCCAAGGGGGGGTGCTGACGGCCAGCCGACAGAACTCGCACCGATGCCCGTCTCGTCGTTGGGAACGGCTACCGTACATACGCGAGCCTATCCGGCGCGAGGAGCGGAGGATCGATGGCCGGACAGCGCCTTCAGCGAGCGGCATGGAGGACGGCCAACCGCATCCACGTCGGCATCTACGAGCTCAGCAAAGGCCGGGTCGGCGGGAAGATGATGGGCGGGGAACTGCTGCTCCTGTCGACGAAGGGACGCCGCTCAGGGCGCGTGTGGACCAACCCGTTGCTGTTCGTGCGCGAGGATGACGCGTTCGTGGTCATCGCCTCCAACGGAGGGCAGGACCGGCATCCCGCCTGGTACCTGAACCTCCAAGCCGATCCCACGAGCCCGCATCCAGGTGGGATCGCATCGGATCGCGGTTCGCGCCCGGACCGCCACCGCCGAGGAACGAGCTCCGCTGTGGCGACGGATCGTCGCGGCGTATCCGGGATACGGGAAGTACGAGAGCAAGAGGACGCTCGAGATCGCCCTGGTGTTCCTTGAGCCGACGGGCACCTTCCGAGCGGACTGAAGGAGGGGTCGCGCGATCCCGGCGAGTCCACCCGAGCTGGAGGCGGTCCCCAAATGGTGCGGCGGCCAACCCGCCTGGGGGTCAGACCGAATCCAGTGCCTATCCGCGGTTGGCACGCGCACGACGAGGGTCGCCCGCTTTCTCATCGGTCGGGTTCCGGAATGGACGGCGTCCCGCACCGCCCACGACATGAGAGAGCGCGTCTAGTCGGGCAGACCTGCGGGGGGATCCCGGTCCTTCCGCCCTTGTCGAACGCCTCGCCGTAGGAGATCGATTGGCGGTGTGATGACTGGGTGCCGGATCGCTGAACGGAGCAACGAGCGCGCTTCGTTCCAGTTCTTGAGCATCGCCTTGGTAGGAGGTCTGACCGCGGGATTCGGAGTGATTCGGCGCGTGCGATCTCCCCGTGGCCGAGCCCGTTTGAACATTGCCGCCGGGTGGCGCTATCGTCCATAGAACGGAACCGATGTTCCGTTTACCGCAACAGCGATAGGGACGGGCAGCAGATGCGCCGGAGTGCGGAGGTCGACGCCCTCGTCGTCGGGGGAGGCCACAACGGGCTCGTGGCCGGCTTCTACCTGGCGAGGGCCGGGCTCAGCGTGACCGTCCTGGAGCGGCGCTCGGTCGTCGGAGGCGCGTGCATCACGGAGGAGCTTCTGCCGGGGCACAAGTTCTCGACCTGCTCGTTCGTGGCCTGGTTGCTCCAGCCTCGGATTACCCAGGACATGCGGCTGGAGCAGCACGGTTTCCGACACGTCGTGATGGATCCCTGGCGGACCAGCCTGTACGCGGACGGAGCGTACTGTCGATACTGGTACGACGCGGAGACCACCCGCGCCGAGATGGCCCGACTCAACCGTCACGACGCGGACGCTCGCCCGGCGTGGATCGACTTCTGGCGTCGTGCGACCGAGATCACCTATCCGTTCTTCCTCTCGGATCCTCCGGACTCGGGGGTGCTCGAGCGCCGAGCCATCGAGATCGGCGAGGAAGCCACCCTCACCCGGGTGATGACGTCGTCGATCGCCGACATCTGCGAGAACTTCTTCGATGATCCACGGATCCAGGGAGCGATGGTCAAGGTAGGGGAGGTGGGGGACCCATGGCTACCGGGCAGTGCCCTGTCCGAGTCCTACTTCCACTTCTCGACGCCGCTGCGCCAGTCCCTCGCGATCGGTGGCATGGGTGCGATCACCCAAGCGATGGCGCGCTCCGCGGAGGCCGAAGGCGCGACGATCCGCACGGACGCATCCGTCGACCGGATCCTCGTGGACGACGCCGGGCACGTGCAGGGGGTGAGGCTGGCCTCAGGCGAGGAGATCCGCTCCCGCGTGGTGCTCTCGAACGCCGACCCGAAACGAACCTACCTCCAGCTCCTGGATCCGGGGGCCCTGCCCGCGGGGTTCAAGGAGCGGGTCGAGGGGCTGTCGACGGCGACGGCCTACCTGAAGATGCATTGCGTCCTGGAGGCGATGCCCGATCTGTCGAGGCATCTCGGCCGAGCTGCGGACCCGCGAGACGTCGGCTACATCCACCTCGCGCCGTCGCTCGAACACTTCCGGGATGCGCACCGGGAGGCGATGGAGGGGAGGCCCGCGTCCAAGCCCGTCGTGCACCTGCAGATCCCCACCGTCTACGACCCGTCGCTGCGGCAGGGCGACACGCACATGGCGTCGATCTGGGTCATGTACGCGCCGCCGGTCCTGAAGGAGGGGACGTGGGACGAGCGGCGTCAGCAGGTCGGAGAGGCGCTGCTCGCCTACGTCGATGAGTTCATCCACGGCTTCAGCGGTACCGTGCGTGAATGGATGCTCCTCACCCCGCACGACATGGAGCAGCGGATCGGGCTGACGGACGGCAACATCCGCCACATCGACATGATGCCCGGTCAGTTCTTCCGGAGCCGTCCATTCCCGGGTGCCGGCTACGGCACGCCGATCGATGGTCTGTACCTGTGCGGCGCGGGGACCCATCCGGGAGGCGAGGTCACGGGGGCTCCGGGGCACAACGCCGCGCACGCCGTCCTGCGGGCGCTGGCCGAACAACGGGAGGGCTCCGGTTCCAGATGAGACGGGCGGCTCCATGGGGACCATGACGTATGCCGAAAGGATGCGAATCCGATGACCGTGCCAGCTCCGACCCTCAGGGTCACCACCAGGTCCCAGCGGATCGTCGCGGAGGCCGAGCGCTACGTGCCGGGTGCGGTCCAGAGCTCGATCCGCGGGTTCGATCCGGTGCTCGGCTTCAGCAGGTCCGCCGGTCCACGCATGTGGGATGCGGACGGCAACGAGTACATCGACTACCACGCGGCGTTCGGCGCGGTGCTGTTGGGCCACCGCGACCCCGCGGTCCTGTCCCGCGTCACGCAATCGCTCGAGGAGATCGACCTGATCGGCACCGGCGTGACGCCGCAAGAGCTCGAGATCTGTCGGCTGATCGTCCAGCATCTCCCTTCCGCCGAACAGGTCCTGCTCACCAACTCCGGATCCGAGTCCACGTATCACGCGATCCGACTCGCGCGGGCCGTCACGGGGCGCACCGAGATCGTGAAGCTCCAGGGCTCCTACCACGGCTGGCACGACGCGGTCGCGCTCAACACCGGCCCGACGGCTCGCGACGGTGAGCGTCAGCCGGTTTCGGCGGGGAGCCTGGAATCGACGCTCGCGCACACGCTCGTCGGCGTCTTCAACGACGTCTCGAGCATCGAGCGACTCTTCGACGAGCACCCGGGCCAGATCGCAGCGGTGATCGTCGAACCGGTGCAGCACGGCATCGGATGCATCATGCCGGCCCCGGGCTTCCTCGGCGCGCTCCGCGACATGACCCGAGCGCACGGCGCCATCCTCATCTTCGACGAGGTGATCACCGGGTTCCGGCACGGGCTGGGAGGCTTCCAGGCGACCGCCGCGGTCACGCCGGATCTGACCACGCTCGGGAAGGCGATGGGCAACGGCTTCCCGATCTCCGCGCTCGCCGGCCGGCGCGATCTGATGGAGCGCTTCGACGCGCACGGCGCCGGCGACGTGTTCTTCGCCGGCACGTTCAACGGGCACCCCGCATCCGCCGCCGCGGCGGCCGCCACGGTCGGCGAGCTCGCGCGGCCCGGTGCCTATGAACGGCTCTTCGGGTTGGGCGATCGGATGCGTCGAGGGCTGCAGGAGATCGGGGACGGCCTCCCCTTCCCCGTCGCCGTGGCCGGGTACGGGAGCGTCTACATCCTGCATTTCGCCGAGGCGCCGCCCACCACGACGCGCGATCTCGCCGGCCACGACGCGGAGCGTTTCATCCGGTACCGCCAGGGGCTGATCCAGCGAGGCGTGTTCGAAACCCCGATGGATCTCAAGCGGGGTCACATCGGTCTCAGCCACACCGAGGCCGACGTCGACGCCGCGCTCAACGCAGCGGAGGACGTCCTGAAGGACCTCGCTCGTACCACGTAGGGCTCCGCCCGAAGGAGGTGAGCAGCATGGCGACCGGGGAGCAGGAGCCGGGCGCGACGGTCGAGGGAGGTCAGCCCCGCAGGCTCGTCGGCCGGGCCGCGGTACTGGTCGGTGCGGCGACGGGCATCGGGCGAGCGACCGCGTTCCGGCTCGCCGCGGAGGGCGCGCGCGTCGTCGTCGCCGACCTCAACGCGGCGGACGGTGAGGAGACGGCCGGCGCCATCCGTGGACGCGGGGCGAGCGCGTGGTTCGTCCCCGTCGACGTGCGGAGCGAAGACGCTGTCCGCGACATGGTCCGCGTCGCGGTCGATCGCCTGGGGGGCCTGGACATCGTCGTCAACTGCGCCGGCGTGCTCCACGTCGGCCCGATCGAGTCGTTCCCGCTCGAGCTGTGGGACGCGATCCTGCGGGTGAACATCACCGGGCAGTTCCTGGTCCTGAAGCACGCGGTGCCGCACCTCAGGCAACGCGGGGGTGGCTCGATCGTCAACCTCGCGTCCGCCGCCGGTTTCAAGAGCGGGCCGGGGGAGACGGCCTACGCGGCTTCGAAGGGGGCGATCATCGCCATGAGCCGGACCCTCGCGAGCGAGGTCGCGCCCGACGGCATCCGCGTCACGGCGCTGTGTCCCGGATACGTCGACACGCCGTTCAACGACCCGGCGAACGAGTACATGGGGGGCCCCGATGCGGTCGCCGACTTCGTGAGGTCCTCGATCCCGTTGGGTCGACAGGGGACCCCCGAGGAGATCGCGGCCGTCATCGCCTTCCTCGCCTCCGATGACGCGTCGTTCGTGACCGGTCAGACCGTCCTCGTCGACGGCGGCATGATGTGAGTGTCGTGCTCGGAGTTGACGCCCCCGAACGCGCCGGATAGCCTCACCTCTTCATCTATGGAACGGTTGTCTCGCTCAGCGGAATGAGGAGGGAGCGGTGGACGACACCAGCCTCGAGGAGTCAGGGACGCTCCCGAACGCAGGTGCGGTCGACGCGGCTACCCGGCCGCTGCAGAAGGAACAGATCACCACGACCGAAGCACCCCCGCCCGGCGGCGCTTACTCGCAGGGGATCCGCACGGGCGGTTTCGTCTTCCTTTCGGGCCAGACCCCTCGAGGCCTCGATCGCGAGGTGATCGAGGGGACCTTCCAGGACCAGGTCCGCAAGGCTATCGAGAACCTCGCGGCGGTGGCCAAGGCGGCCGGCGCGTCCCTCGCGGATGCCGTCAATGTCCGCGCATACCTGCGGGAGTGGGACCGGTTCGCAGAGATGGACGCGGTGTACCGCGAGATGTTCCCCGAGCCCCGGCCGGCGCGGACGACCATCCAATCGGATATCCCCGTGGAGTTCGAGATCGAGGCGATGTTGTGGGTGGGCGGCGACGGGCCGTCCACATCAGGTTCCCCGAAGGGAGGAGATCCGTGACCCGTTACACGCTGGTTCATCCGGCTTCGGGCACCGCGAGGTCGGCGAGGGGCACGGCGGCCCCGCGTCCGTTCACCTCTGTCGCTGGACGACGCGTCGCGCTGTTCTCGAACAACAAGCCCAACGTCGTGCCCTTCTTCAAGGAGCTCCGAGGCGAGCTCCTCGGATCCGGTGCGGAGCGCGTGGACATGATGGGCAAGCTCTCGGCGGCGTTCCCCGCGGACCAGGAGACGCTCGGTCACCTTCGCGCCTACGACCTGGTGATCAACGCCATCGCCGACTGAGGGGCATGCACGTCGTGGAGTTGCCACGACTCGGCCCAGATGGAGGCGCTCGGTGTGGCGTCCGTCATCGTCATCACCGACAAGTTCGTACCGCTCGCCGACGCGGTCGGCGTGACGGTCGGGAGGACTGATCTCGCGAGGATCGTGATCCCTCACCCATTCGGGGGACTTCCCGAGCCCGATGTCCGCGACCGCGCCCGTCAGGCGGCGGTGCTGCTGCGGGACGTGCTCGCCACGCCCGTTCCTGACACTGCCGGTGTCGGGGGCGAGTCGGCAGGGCCCGCCTTGACGAACCCTCCGACGCTTGAGATCGACGTGCCCGACGACGGCACGTTGGCATGGACGATGGACGGGCTCGGTCTCACGGATGGGCTCCCGGTCACCGCGCCGACGACCGAGCGGGTGGAGGCCTTCCTCGCGTACTCGTCGTGGGATCCGGATGCCGAGATCGGCCCGATCCCCCCGACGTGGAACAGCCTGAGCGTGCGCTCGGCGGCCGCGAACGCGGTGATGGCCGGCTGCCGCCCGGCGCAGTTCCCGGTCCTCGTCCAGGCCCTGCAGGCGATGCTGGACGCTCCCGAGCTCAACCTCTATGGGATCCAGACCACAACCCACCCGCTCGGCCCGATGCTGATCGTGAGCGGACCCATCGCGAACGAGCTGGGGATCGTCAGCGGGAGCGGCGCCCTCGGCCCCGGATGGTCGGCGAACTTCTCGCTCGGCAGGGCCCTGCGGCTCCTGCTCATGAACGGTGGGGGCGCCCGGCCCGGCGGCATGGACGCCGCCACGATGGGCCAGCCGGCGAAGCTCGCCTTCTGCTTCTCGGAGAACGAGGCGGAGTCGCCGTGGGAGCCGTACCGGGTCGCTCGCGGTTTCGACGATGGGGTCAGCACGATCACGGTGGTCGGAGCCGAGGCGCCGCATAACATCAGCGACCACGGCAGCACGGATGCCGATGGGATCCTTCGCACGATGTCGAGCACGATCGCGACGATGGGTCACAACAACTGGTACTGGCTGGGCGACGTCTTCGTCCTGGTCGGACCCGAGCATGCTGCGACACTCGCGAGGGACGGGCTCAGCCGAGGCGATGTCCAGCGGGAGCTCCATCGTCGGGCCCGCGTCTCGGTGGAGGCGTGGTCGCCGGGCAACTACGAGCACATCCGCAGCTGGCATGTGGAGACGGAGGAGATCGTGGACGAGGAGGGCCGGATCGCGGTGACCCGGACGCCCGAGGACATCAACATCGTGGTGGTCGGGGGACCCGGGAAGCATTCCATGTGGGTGCCCACGTGGTTCCGCTCGGTTACGCGGCCTATCGTCGATGGCGTAGGCGAGCCGGCTCGGTCCCTCGCAGACCTGCGGGCTGCGGCGCCGCCGGAATCGAACTGAGGGAGGGAGGAGATGGCGAACCTGACCGAGGAACTCGAGCCGCTCGCCGAGAGCCTGCGGGCCGACGGCGCGGATCTCAGCCTCGAGGGCTTCGTCGATGGCACGGTCCGTATCCGGCTGGTGTTCGGCCCCGACGTGTGCGAGGAGTGCATCCTTCCCAAGGAGCATCTCGAGACGATCCTGATGACCGCGCTTCACCAGGCCGATCCCACGGTCGTGGCGGTGCAGCTCGAGGACCCCCGCGAACGGGAGTCGCCGTGAGCACCGACGGTCCTTCCGAGGCGGTGGTCGGCGCTCCGATCACGGATCCGCCGTGGGCGGTCAGTCCGTTCAATCGTTCGGGGCTCGATCTCTCATCGATCCAGGCGCGTCCGCCGCGCATCTCCGACTGCACGCTCCGCGATGGGGAGCAGCAATCCGGCCTGGTCTTCTCGCGTGGCGACAAGGTGGCCATCGCGCGTTCGCTGGACGCGGCCGGCGTACACGACATCGAGGTCGCCACCCCGGCCGTGTCCGAGGACGACCGGGCGGCCGTGGAGGAGATCGCCTCGCTCGGGCTCCGAGCGACGGTCAGCGCCCTCGCCCGGGCGACCGAAAAGGACGTCGATCTCGTCGCCGGAACCGGGGCGGACGCGGTCCGGATCAGCTTCCCCATCAGCGCGCGGCAGCGCAACGCGAAGCTCCACGTGGACGACGAGGAGTACCTGCGGTCGGCCCTGGCCATCTCGACCTACGCGAAGGGCCGGGGTCTGCAGGTGGTGTTCAGCCCCTACGACACGACGAGGGCGGACCTTCCCCTGCTCGGACGCTTGCTCGAGGCGTTCCGTCGGGAGGGCTGCGTCGACCGGGTCCGGGTGGTCGACACAGTGGGGGCCGCCTCTCCGCAGAGCATCAGCTTCCTTGTGGGGTTCATGCGGGACGCCGGCGGCGACATCCCCATCGAGGTCCATTGCCACGACGACTTCGGGTTGGGCACGGCCAACACCATCGCCGGCGCGCTCGCCGGCGCGGCCGTGCTCTCGGTCACGGTGAACGGCCTCGGGGAGCGCGCTGGGAACACCCCGTTGGAAGAGGTCGTGCTGGCGCTGAAGGTCCTCTACGACGTGGATACCGGGGTCGACACCACGGTGTTGACGGCGCTGAGCGCCGAGGTCCAGCGGAGGTCGAACGTCACCCTGCAGCCGCACAAGGCCGTGGTCGGCGCCAACTGCTTCGTGCACGAGACCGGGACGGTCGTCGCGGGGCTCATCAAGGATCCGTTCTCGGCCGAGGCATACGCACCCGAGGTCGTGGGGCAGACGCGGCGGGTCGTCCTCGGCAAGCTCTCAGGAGCCGCTGCGGTCCGCTACAAGATGCAGGAGATGGACATCGCCGTGACGGATGATGACGTCGTGGCCATCCTCGCCATGGTCAAGGAGCGGAGCATCGCGGCGCACCGAGGGTTGTCCGACGATGAAGTGAGGAGCCTGGCGGATGAGGTCATTCGCGTTCGATCCTGACGCTCGTGCGGAGCGCCTCCGGGCGACGCACCTGCGGCGGTCTGCGCCGCGCGGAGGTGCGTGAGGGTGGCAGCGGGCAAGCGGTCCCGTGAGCCGGCCCGGCGAGACCCACTGTCCAAGGCGTTGCAGATCATCACGTGGATGGTGGACGAAGAGCCGGAAGGCACGACGTGGGGCATCCGTGAGATCGCAGGCGTCCTGGGGATGCCGCCGAGCACCGCGTACCGGGTGCTCGTGTCGCTCGAGACCCTCGGTCTCGTCCAGGGCGATGACTCGGGCAGGTACCGCCTCGGGATGGACTTCTTCCGGCTCGCGTGGCGGGCCACCGCTCGGCTTCCGATCCACCACGCCGCGCTCGGCCCGATGCGCGAGCTCGTCGGCGAGAGCAACGAGACGGCGCTCCTCGGTCTCCTCGACGCGACGCGGATGGAGATGATGTACGTCGTGCAGGTCGAGTCGCGGCAGCCGCTGCGATACGTCGTCGACCTGTACGAGTGGCTGCCCATGCATGCGGGGTCCGGGGGCCTGGGGATCCTGGCCTTCCTCGATGAATCGATGTGGCAGCGGGTGATCGAACGGGGGCTCCCCGCGTTCACCGAGCGCACCATCACCGACCCCGAGCGGCTCGTCGAGGAGCTCCGGGCGATCCGTGCTCGCGGGTACGTCGTGTCCCACGGCGGGCGGATCTCCGGGGCCGTCGGCGTGGGGGCACCCGTGTTCGGGGCCTTGGGGGAGGTCGTGGCTGATGTCGTCCTGTCGGTGCCCGAGTCACGGTGGGATGCTGCGCGGGCGGAGCACTTCGCCCAGCTGGTGACGGCCTGTGCCGATCAGATCACCGCGAGCCTCGGAGGGCGTCGGCTCGCCCCGGTGTGAAGCCCGACTCGCGCAGGGCGGCCTCGTCGCGTGACGACGTCGCTCAGGGAGCCACCCGGTAGACGGGTCCTCGCTCCACGACCCGCTCGATCATGTCGGCGGCGCGGTCCCAGCCATACGTCGGCAGCGTCGGGTCACGCCCGTCCTGGCCCGGGTAGCCGAGCAGGGTTCGGACCCGCGGGTTCATGTAGTAGCGGCCCGCGGTGATCGTGACGAGCGCGGCGACCCCCTCCGGATCCTGCGCCTCCGCCGTCGTCACCGCATCAAGGGACCGAAGGTCCGGGTGAGACCCGAGCAGCCGCTTGAGGGCCTCCATCAGGTCAGGGCGCGCGCCCATCGCACGCTCAAGCCAACGGCCGTCCGGATCGCTGTCGCTCACCGACGGCATCGCTCCGATGGCGGGTATCAGGACGTCGCCCGCAACGTCGAGCAGATCCCGCTCGGCCGTCGAGAGCGCGTCGGTGCTCACGCGGGCACCTGCTGCAGCCGGCGCGTCTCCACGGCGTGCTCGGCAGCGCGGAGCGCGAGCGCGCACACGGTCGCGGTCGGGTTCAGCCCGGAGGACGTCACGAACGTGCTTCCGTCCACGATGTAGAGGTTCGGGACGTCGTGGCATCGTCCCCACCGGTCCACGACCGATGTGGCGGGATCATCACCCATCCTCGCCGTGCCGATCAGATGCCAGCCGGTCCCGCGGATGATCCCTGGAGAGAAGGATCGCCGCGCCCCAGCCGCCTCGACGACCTCGCGTGCGCGGGCCACGTGGAACTCGAGCAGGCTCCGGGTGTTCTCGGAGTTGCGGTACGTGACCCTCGGAGCCGGGATGCCATCCGCGTCGGTGAGCGCGTCGTCGAGGGTGACCCGGTTGGCTTCATCGGGGAGGTCCTCGGCGATGATGCCGAACTCGATCGTGTGACCGAGCATCTCGCGCATGGTGGAGTGGATGCCAGCGCCCCACCGCTCCGCGACCGGGCCCCACCCCGCCCGGTCCAGGATCGACAGCGGTCCCAGCGTCGGCATCGCCGCCCACTTCGCTCCGCGGACGAAGCCGCGGGACGCGTCGGTCTCGTAGAACTGCAACGAGTAGATGCACTGGCCGAACGGCCCGGCCCAGCTCTCGACGTCCTCCTCGAAGACCCCGTAGACCTCGGCGTATGGGTGCATCATCAACCGTCGGCCGACCAGGCCCGAGCTGTTGGCCAGCCCGTCGGGGAAGATGCTGGACCTCGACAGCTGGAGCAGCCGCGGGGTGCCGACGCCGTTGGCAGCCAGCATCACCACCTGCGCGGGCTGGAAGTGCTCGCGCCCGTCGCGATCGATCCAGACGGCGCCGGTCGCGAGGCCCCGGCGATCGACGGAGAGCTCCCGAACGCGGGCGCCCGTGACCAGGTGCACGCCGAGTTGGAGCGCGTCGGGCCATACGGCCACGTCGATGGACGCCTTGGCGCCTTCCGGACAGCCCCAGTCGCATGTGCCCCGCAGCGCGCACTGCTTTAGCGAGCGGTACGGTCGCGATGCGATCGCGTTGCTCCCGGGCCACCAGTGCCACCCCAAGGCGTCGAAGCCGCGCGCCGCGGTGAGCCCGATCTTCCCGATGGGAAGCGCCGGTAACGTCGGCGCGAGCCCCGGCGGGTACGCCGGGTCACCCTCGAGCCCGGACGCGGCCATCGTCACATCGACGCGCTCGTAGAACGGACGAACGTCCTCGTAGGAGATCGGCCAGTCGTCGGCCACGCCGTCGAGCGAACGGACGCGGAAGTCCGACGGGAGGAACCGCATCCAGTGGGCGCCGAACACGATGCTGCTCCCGCCGACGGCGCTGAACATCAGCGGATCGACGTCGGAGTCACGCGCGTTCACCGGGTAGTCCGACGGCAGCTGTCTGACGTTGGGATCGAAGCTCCACTCCTTGCCCACGACGAGCTCCAGCTCCTGGGTGGAGCCCGGGTAGGCGTCGCGGTCCATCCAGTCGCCCTGCTCCAGGCAGGTGACCGAGAACCCAGCCTCGGCGAGGCGCTTGCTGGCGAAGGCGCCCGACGGTCCGGCGCCGATCACCAGGACGTCGACGGGCCCGGAGTCCGTTCCCGACCAGCCGCCATCACCGCGCGACATGAGCCTCTCCTGTCCCGTCCAATGGAACACTTGTTCCTCTTGATGGTAGGACTCCGGGTCCGGGCGGTCAAGTCGAGCGCCCTTGACTTGCCCGGAGCGGCCACACTAAACTCCGATATACCGGAACGGCCGTTCGCTTGGACGGAACACTCGGGATCCGGAGGCCGCACGGAGAGCGCATCCGGCTCCCGGTCTGAGGGGGGCCGGACATGAGGAGGGAGTGCGGATGACAGACGGCGCTTCTGACGTTTCGGCTCCGAGCACCGGAAGGGGAGACGACGCCACCGTCGGGGAGTTCGGGTACCACCAGGAGCTCCGGCGGTCGCTCAAGCAGTTCTCGCTGTACGCGATCTCGTTCTCGATGATCTCGATCACGACGGGCATCTACCTGAACTACGTGGTCGGCATCACCTCCCTCGGCCCGGCGAGCATCTGGTTCTTCCTCGTCGTAGGGATCGGGCAGCTCTTCATCGCTCTCGTCATGGCGGAGCTGGGCACGCGTATCCCGCTCGCCGGCTACGCGTACCAGTGGGGCACCCGCCTGCTCAACCCCGGGTACGGCTTCCTCCTCGGCTTCACGGCGCTCATCTGGATGGTGACGGGACTGTCAGGGATCAGCACCCTCGCTGCGGCCCCGCTCATCGCCACGCTCTTCGGGTGGGACGCATCCAGCCAGTCATTGCTGCTCGTCATCGCACTGGTGATCGTCGCGGGTGCTGTCATCCTGAACCTCATCTCGGTCGCGCTCGCGGCCCGCTTCAACAATGCCGCGGTGGGGACCGAGATCATCGGGACGGCCCTCTTGGGCGTGGTCCTGTTCATCGTGTGGCTCGTGCACACCCCGCACACGCACGGGGTCGGGTTCCTGTTCAACACCGGAGGCGTCCACGGGAGCGACATCTGGACAACGGGGATCCCGTTCTCGATCCTGATGGGGGCCTACACGCTCGCCGGGTTCGAAGTCGCGGCCGACCTGTCCGAAGAGGGGGTCAACGTCCGCATGACGGTGCCCCGGGCCATCATCTGGTCGCTCGTATCGGCGACCGTGCTGGGGATGGTGGCGCTGATCGGCTTCACGATGGCCATCCCGAACCTTCCCGCCATCCAGGCCTCGGCCACCCCGCTGCCGGACATCATCAACTACTGGCTCGGCGGAACCCTCACGAAGGTGTTCCTGGCGTTCGTGATCTTCTCCATCCTGGGTCTGGTCGTCGCGCTCCCGATGGCGCAGGCGCGGATCGTCTATTCGCTCTCGCGCGACAACATGCTGCCCTTCTCGCGGACGCTGCGGAAGGTGCACGTCCAGACCCGGACGCCGATCATCGCCATCCTGCTGAGCGCGACGCTCACCGTCGGGTTCATCCTGTGGGGGTACTTCGGCTTCGATTCCTTCCTGGTGCTGGTCGTCGCATCGGCGGCCTTCCCATTCGTCATCTACCTCTTCACGCTGATCGCCTACTGGATCCGGCGTCGCCAGCTCGCCGAGACACCGAGCTCGTTCCAGCTCGGTCGATGGGCCGTCCCGGTGTTGATTGTGGGACTGATCTGGGACGTGATCGTGCTCGTCTGTCTGATGACCCCGAGCGACTTCCACAAGGCCGACTGGCTCATCATCGGAGTTCCGGTCCTCGCTGTCGTCTGGTACGCGTTCGTGTTGCGCCCGCGGGTCAGAGCCGGTAAGGCGGGACCGCAATCAGCGAGTGTCGCTCCGCCGGGGGCGGCGACGGCCGGGTCCTGAGCCGTGGCCTGGACGGCGTGCTGAAGGATTGCCGGCCATGGGCGACGGCTCGGCGCCGAAGGCCTTCATAGACGGTGATCTGGTGCCAGCCGCATCGGCGCGCGTGTCGTTGTTCGACCATGGCCTCCTGTACGGGGATGGGGTGTTCGACACGATGTTCGCCCGCAACGGGGGCATCTTCCGGCTCGACGCACATCTGGATCGGTTCCGACGGTCCCGACTCGCCATCGACCTGAGGGTCGCCCTCAGTGAGGGCGAACTGCGAGAGGCAGTGCTCGGAACCCTCCGAGCGAACGGCCTCCGCGACGCCTACATCAAGATCATCGCCACTCGCGGCGTCGGGCCGGAGCCGCTGCTCGATCCGAGGGGATGCCGCCCGAGCGTCTTCATCTTCGTGAGGCCCTACCTGTCTCAGATGTCGGCCGCCACCGTGAGCAACGGGTTGTCGGTCAAGGTCACCAGCGTTCGGCGCTTCCCGGCCGACGTGTTCGACCCCCGAGTGAAGAGCCTCAACTACCTCCCGTTCGTCTTGGCCCGGATGGAGGCGACCAAGGTCGGTTGCGACGACGCTCTGCTCGTCGATGACCGGGGTCACGTGTGCGAGGCCGCCGGCTCCAACCTGTTCATCGTGAAGGACGAGGTTGTCATGACGCCGGTCACGTCGATCCTGGAGGGCGTCACGCGCCAATCGATCTTGGACCTGTGCGCGATGGATTCGATCCCTTGGCGGGGACATGCGCTGTCTCCCTACGATCTGTACACGGCGGACGAGGTGTTTCTGACGAGCACGGCTGGAGGTCTGATGCCGGTGACCCGCGTGGACGGGCGGGCCGTCGGATCGGAAAGGCCCGGGGCCGTCTTCGGCCGACTCCGCAAGCTGTTCGATGAGCGGGTCGAGGCTGGATGGGACGGCACGCCGATCGACTGATGGACGAGCGGCGCCTGGAGGCGCCGTCCGTCCCGGCGGAGCGATCGTTGAGCGAGGAGGGGAGCGGTCCGATGTTCGAGAAGATCGTGCTCGCGGTCGACGGATCCGAGCATTCGAGGAAGGCGGCCGAGGTCGCCCGCACCCTAGCGGTCGGCATGGGATCGAGCGTCGTGGTCCTGAACGTGCGCGAGACGCTCGTCACCAAGGTCGGGGCGCCTGAGATCGACGTCACGGAGGCGGGGGAGGCCATGGCGGAGGCGACCGCGGCCGCGATCGTCGACGCGGGTGGCCAGGCTCGATCCGAGGTCGTGGGCGGGCGTGCCGGCCATGCCGCCCAGGTCATCGCGGAGGTTGCGGAGCAGGAGGGTGCGTCGCTGATCGTGATGGCGACGCGGGGACACGGTGAGATCGCCGGGCTCGTCGTCGGCAGCGTCACCCATAAGGTCCTGCATCTGGTCGACGTGCCCGTGCTGGTGGTGCCGTAGGCTCGGTCCGGGAACGCCCCGCCAGTCGGCGTTCCTTCCTGTTCACGGGGGTCGAATGCAGACCTGCCGGATCCGGCCGGCGCTCGAGAACCGGTCTCGCGCGCCCCGGGCATCGAAATGACGGTGACGCCGCGACCGCGTTCGCGCCAGGGCCTCGTCGGTGGGGGACTCGTGGCACTGGCGTCACTGCAGTTCGGTGCGTGCGTGATCCTTGGGAAGCTGCTCGAGCAGGGGGGCTTACCGGTATCGACCATCCTCGTCCTTCGGTTCGCGATCGCCGCCGTCATCCTCGCGGTCGTGCTGCGTGCGTCGGGGCGGCCCGTGCCGCCCGTTCGCGAGGAACGGGTGCCTCTCGCCCTGCTCGGGATCGTCGGCTATGCCCTCGAGTCATCGCTGTTCTTCCTGGCTCTCGCGCACGGGACCGCCGGTGCGGTTGCGCTTCTCTTCTTCACGTATCCGGCACTGGTCGCGCTGGGGTCGCTGATCTTGGGGCGTGGCGTCCCAGGCAAGGTCGTCGTCTTCAGTCTGTTGCTGGCACTTGCCGGCGCCGCGATCGTCGCTTCCGTATCTGGACCGGTATCCATCGAACCATCAGGCGTGGCGCTCGTCGCGGTGTCAGCGATCGCCTACACCGTGTACCTGCTCGGTGTCGAGAGCGTGATGAAGCGGAGCGCGCCGCTGTCCGGATCGATGTGGGTGTGTGGCTTTGCGGCCCTCGGTCTGGCTGCGGTCGGGGCGCTGACGACGACTCTTGCCGTGCCAGACGGACCGACGCAATGGGTCCAGGTCGTCGCGCTAGGTGCCGCAACGGGCGGCGCGATCGCGTGTCTCTTCGGTGGCCTGCAGCGCATCGGTACCGTCCGCACGTCCGTGGTCGCAGCGCTAGAACCTGTTGCTGCGGTGTTCTTGGCGGTGGTGTTTCTGGGCGAGGCAATCGGCATCGGTGTCGCGCTCGGGGGCATGCTGATCCTTGTAGGCGCGGTGCTCGCGAGCGTATCGACACAAGAGGAGTCGCCCGCCCGGGGAGCGTTGCCGTGATCTTGCAGACCTGAACCACATCCTCGTGCCCCAGAGTTCGGTGGTGCACGGACGAAGCGTTCTGGCGAAAGCGTGGGCGCGTCGGCTGCGTCCCCGTCGGTGGAATCGATGCGGTCGGCGGCGGAGGTCGGGTTCGAGGCGGGGCGTTCGGCGGCAAACGAAGCCACGTGACGCCGTGCGGTTACGGAGCGCGGTCGGCCGAAGCCGTCTCCGATGGCAACGCGTTCAGCTCTAGAGCACGACGGAGCGTCGGCTCGACAACCCCGAGGAGGTACGGCGCATCGAGACGATCGCCCCAGCGGAGCGCTCCGCGGGCCGCTGGATGGGAGAAGCGGCACACGATCGTCCCGTGACCGGCGAGGCCAGCCCTCGCGAGGTATCTGGTCACCTCGGCGTGCGGCCGGATGATCGGCCGGAGCCATCGCTGCACGCCCGTGCCCTGCAGGACCACGATGGTCGGCTCGAGGATCCGCACAGTCGCGGCGAAATGCTCCAGGCAGTTGCGCCGCATCGTCGTCGAGGACCTGCCCGCGCTGCTGCCTTCCGTGTGGGCCGAGCACAGCAGCACGTTGACCAGAGCGAACGCGTCGAAGACGTAGAACGAGTCGCCCTCGGTGGTCCGGACGAACTCGCCCTCCGGGTTCGACCCGAGACCCGTGCCGAACAGGACCCGGAGCGCCGAGGTGGTACCGCGCATGTGGGGGTTGCGGCCCTGCACGGCACCGTCCCGGTAGTAGCGACGACGGAGCCCGGCGACGTCGTGGACCATCCGGTAGCGCTCCTCGAGGGAGACGCGGGATTGATCGGCGCCTCGCCGTCCGGGGATCTGGGCGAACCCGTACTCCTGACCGACGACCATCACGCGGAGCGGCGCTCCGGCGAGGGACAGGTCGTAGCGGTGGCCGACGTGGGAGAGCTGGCCGGGGGAGAAGATCACGCCGGGCGACGCCACCGAACCTGAGCACTCGGGGCCGTGCCGGCAGCAGAATCGCTCGCCGCGGAGGACGTGGCGCTCCATGTAGGCGTGCAGCCGTGCGATGCGAGCGCGGGTAGCCGCCGCATCCGACCTGAACATCCTGACGCCCTCCCCGTCCTCCACGTGCCTCGCGCGAGACTACCGAGCAACTGCGGGGCCGTACAGCACCCGTATCGCGAGTCGCGTTCAGGCCGCAACCAGGCCGCATGACGCTGAGCACGGGTGGGAAGCGATGGGAGGCGACGAGGCATCGAACCCGCACGTCGGACGCCAGATCGATGCGTTCCCGCAGGTCAGCGACTCGTGCGTAGGCGCTCTCATAATCCGTTGGTCGGTGGTTCAAGTCCACCCCGCCCCACCGGTGTTTCCGCAGGTCAGGACCATGTTTGGGTCTGAGCGGACCTCCTTCGAGCTCGTCCCAGGCCGCAGCCAGGCCGCAGGACGACGAGCACGGATGAGCACCGTTGCGTGTGGGCGAGGTGCCATATCCATCCGGGAGGGGTAGCCGCGAGGTCCGCACCGTGCTCGCCGGACAGGGGCCGCGATCACGGGGTGTGAAGCGGTGGGGGAGTCGGTCCCTCGGACAGCGTCCCAGGCGGAACGCCTGCGGCGCGTTCGATGGTCGCCAAGATGTCCGCGATCCGACAGGTCGCCCCGACCGGATCGAGGAACGTGATCCGCAAGGGGGCGGGCATCCCCGGGTGCCGCTGCACCCGCACGCCGAGCCGGACCCACACCGCTGGATGCGCCACGCCGATCGTGGTGATCGTTCGAGCGTCGCGCTCGAAGGCGGCACGATCGGCCTCGCCGAGCGGCGCGCCGGACCGGTACGAGTCGCTCCTCGCGTAACACCGCCTGTTCATGTCGTGGGTGCTGAACGACAATGCGGCGATCTCCGTCGGACTCATCGCCTCGAGCCATCCGTACCCGCCGTTGCCGGGGATCTCCTTAGCTGCGCCGATGAGCAGGCCCACGAGCGACGGACGGTTGCAGGTCATGACCCAGGCCGTGTTCTCCAACTCCTGACGGACCGTGATGACGTCGTCGGGACCGCCCTCCCCGGTCGTGATGGCATCGGGATGCTGGCGGGCGAACGAGACCATCGACGCGACGTCAGCGGCCATGGCCCGATCGTCACCCGCGGTGGGCATCGCTCCGGATCCGTTCTCGCAGTGGCGCATCAGGTCGTTCTGCTTGGCGACGAATCCTGCCGGGATCTCTTCGCGGCTCCGGCAGGAGACGGCCGTGACGCACACCAGTACGAGAGTCAGGAGCCAGCGGTATGAGCGGCCCTGATCCACGGACGGATGCTACGTGTATCGACACCTCAGATCATGGCGGACCGGTTGAGATGTGGGCCGCGAGACCGCAGACAGGCCGCAGAACGATGAGCACGGATGAGCAAGTTGGAGGGTTTGCCGGCTGTCACTGGGCTCGCTTGATGGTGATTCCGAAACGACCTGGCCTCCGCGGCTCTGAACGAAGCCCTTGATCTTCGCCGGGGACCCGAGGCACAGGTAGCATCGGTGAACGCGATCTCAGCCGCGCGTGCGAGCTCATCGCCGAGGCGGCGAAGGGGATGAACCCCAGGAAGGGGATGAACGTGTCGGGTCGATCCCGGCGTTCGGCCATCGAGGGCCCGCGTCGGGTTCGGCGACGGATCGCCATCCTCGCTCTCTTGCTGGCGCTGCCGATGGCGGGACTCGGCCTCCTCCTCGCCCGACCGCACCTCGACGTCATGTGGGAGAACCACCCGTCGCACTTCTGGCTGGTGCTGGGCATCGCGCTCATCAACGTCGGCCTCGGCGTGGCCACCAGTGAGGCAGCCCGACAGCGAGGGGATCCCCGCCTCTTCCTCGTGTCTCTAGCCCTGCTGATCAGTGCGGGCTTCCTGGCGCTGCATGCGCTCGCGACGCCCGAGGTTCTCCTTGCGGGTCCCAACGCCGGATTCGTGGTGGCGACCCCCCTGGGCCTGGTGCTCGCCTCGGGCTTCGCCGCACTGTCCGCAGCGCCGATCAACGGCCGGTTCGGTGTGTTCCTGCAGCGGCATCAGCGGATGGTCCGGGCTCTCGCGGCTGCCGTCCTGATCGGCTGGGCCGCCGCATCGCTCGCCAAGCTCCCACCCCTGCGGCACCCGCTCTCCTTCAACGAGGCTCCGCTCCTCCTGCGATCGCTCGCCCCGCTCGCCGTGGGCCTCTACGCCTACGCTGCGTTCCGGTACACGACGTTCTACCTGAGCAAGAGGCGGCTCCTCCCGCTGTCGGTTGCTGTGGCGTTCGTGCTGCTCGCCGAAGCGATGATCGCCGTCGCCTTTAGCCGCAGCTGGCACGCGACGTGGTGGGAGTGGCATCTGCTCATGGCCGCGTCGTTCGGGACGATCGCTCTCGCCGCGCGTGCCGAGTATCGGCGAGGGCGGTCACTGACCGCAGCATTCTCGGGGCTGTACCTGGAGCGAACGCTGGAGCGGATCGATCGCGGGTACTCGGACGCCATCGCGGACATCGCTCAGGCGGTGGCCGACGACCGATCGCCGAGCCCGATCCTCGAGGACCTGAGGAGACGGGGATTCAGCGACGAGGAGACCGACGTGCTCGAACGCTCTGCCCGCGAGTTGCAGCGCGTGGACGAACTGTTTCGACCCTACGTCGGTCCACAGCTGGCCGAACGATTGCTCCGCGAGCCCGACCTTGGCCGCCTCGGCGGGCGGGGAGATCGAGTTCAGCGCGCTGTTCGCAGACCTGGCGGGGTTCACGTCGTTCTCGGAGGATCGCCCACCCGTGGAGGTCATCGACATGCTCAACACCTACTGGGCCGTCGCGGTCCCGATCCTGACCGGTCGAGAGGGTGGCGTGATCGAACGGTTCGCCGGGGACGCCGTCCTCGTCCTGTTCAATGCCCTGGAGGACACGGCGGATCATGCTGTCCGCGCCGCCTCCGCGGCGCTCTCCCTGCGGGACGAGACGGAGCGCCTCGCCGCCGCGCATCCGGGCTGGCCGCGGTTCCGACTGGGCGTGAACACCGGGACCGGCGTGGTGGGGAACGTCGGAGCGGCCGCCCAGCGCAGCTACACGGTCATCGGCGACACGACGAACGTGGCCGCCCGGCTGCAGGCGCTCGCGGATCCGGGACAGGTCCTCGTCGGCGCCGTCACGCGCGAGCACCTCGGAGAGCGGGCACGCGTCCGGGATCTCGGCGCGCACGCGCTGAAGGGCAAGCGCGATCCCGTGCCCGTCTACGAGCTCCTGGGCCTCGGACCCTGAGCTTGGTCTGCCCGGCCCGCCTGCCGACCATGTGTGTTCGGTGGTTCCTGAGAGGCGATGAGGGCGGACGTGGCGATGAGACTCGACCTTCCGGCGGGGCGCCGAAGGACTTGGACTGCCCCCTCGACGTCGGGGTCGGTCGACGACAGGCCGGTCGCTGGTTCAAGTCCACCCCGCCCCACCGGTGTTTCCGCAGGTCAGAGGGCATGCCGCGGTCTCGCCTACGTTCGCTCGATGTCGCCCCAGGCCGCAGCCAGGCCGCAGAACGATGAGCACGGATGGGTAGTCCTGGGGTGCCGACGACCCGGTGGTCTCAGCCAGTCGGATCCACGAAGATCGACGGGTAGTGCCTGGCGAGGAACACGGCGGGTCCTGGCCGGCCGATTACCCTGTCGACGAGGAACGTGTCTCCAGCGTCGAGGGCGGGGCCCACGATCGGCCCCGCCACGGGAATCGCACCAGCCAGTGTCGTCACCAAGAACCGGATCGTCCGGCCAGCGCCGCTTCCGACGGCCGACGCGACCCGCCGGCGCACGCTGTCGAACCGTTGTGAGATCTCATCATCCGTCTCACTGTCGACACCGCGGAGCCACGCTCGGAACTCGCGGCGCTCGTCCGCATCCCGGAGCTTGAGCAGTCTGTCCACGTCGACCGTGGTGCCGGCTGGAGCGGCCTCGAAGCTCGGCAATCCGGCGATCGCGACGATCCGCTTGAATCGTCCCTCGTGGCCCTCCGGGTCCATCTGGCGCATCAAGAAGTCGAGCTTCGCCTCGAAGAACGGCAGTTCGACGTCCTGGAATCCCGTGACCGCGCTCAGGCTCTGTATGAATCGGATGCGCTGGTTGATGCTCGCCGCGGCCAGGATGGCCCTCTATACCAGACGATGCTCTTGTCCCGCGGTGAGGCCGAGCTGCTTCGTCAGCGAAGTGGCGATGCCGACATCGCGACCGTTGTTCCCGAGGTCCTCCACGTCGAACGGCGGCGCCTCGCCGGGGTCCATTCCCGTTTCACCCCGGACGACGTTCCGGATGGCCGACCAGATCCACGGGTCGTGATTCCGGATTTCCTTCGCTCTCAACAGTTCTTGATGAAATCGGCCTCCGCATTGCGGTCGGCTTCACTCAGCTCGCTCACACGCCGGCGCCATAGCCCGTTTGCCGTGTCGATATCAGCGCGGTCCCGGATGTCGGAATCGCCTGGCACATCGATGTGTCGAGCCGGGTCATAGCGGCCACCGGAGAGGCGACGATCCCGGCGACGAGTAAGGTTCCCATCGCGGCGATGAATAGCCTTCCGCGACCCTTCTGCGGTCGAAGTCGGAGGCGCGTGACGTGCCTATGACGGTATACGTCGGCGGCGCGTAACTGAGGTGACCGCAGGTTCACGTGGATCAGGGCGCTCGCCACGGGCTCTACACTCTGCCGGTGATCCGCTGTCCGAGCTGCGGCCGCGAGAACCCCGACGGCTCAGCGTTCTGCAACGCGTGCGGGACCTCGCTGGCGGCGACAGGACCTCCCGGGCGCGACGAGCGCAAGGTCGTCACGATCCTCTTCGCCGACCTGGTGGGCTTCACTTCGCGGGCGGAGCGCATGGACCCCGAAGACGTCCGGGCCGTCCTCTCCTCCTACCACGAGCGGCTGCGCTCCGAGCTGGAGCGCAAGGGTGGCACCGTCGAGAAGTTCATCGGGGACGCGGTCATGGCCGTCTTCGGCGCTCCGCAGGCACGCGAGGACGACCCCGAACGCGCCGTGCGCGCCGCGCTCGCCATCCGGGACTGGGTCCGCGAGGAGCAATCCGACCTGGAGTTGCGCGTCGCCGTGAACACCGGCGAGGTGCTTGTCGCGCTCGGCGCCCGGCCGTCGGAGGGCGAGGCCATGGTCGCCGGGGACGTGGTCAACACGGCCGCGCGGTTGCAGTCGGCCGCACCGGTGAACGGCGTCCTGGTCGCGGAGGCCACCTATCGCGCGACCCGCGCCGTGATCGAGTACCGCGAGGCGGAGCCCGTCATCGCGAAGGGCAAGGCCGAGCCGATTCTCGTGTGGGAGGCGGTCGCGCCGCGGTCTAGCGTAGGGGTCGAGCGGATGAGCGGGGCGGAGCTGGTCGGCCGTGAGCGCGAGATCGCCTTGCTGCAGGACTCGCTGACCCGCGTGAAGGGCGAGCGCGAGCCGCAGCTCGTGACGCTCATCGGCGTTCCGGGCATTGGGAAGAGCCGGCTGGTGTTCGAGCTGTTCACGTCGATCGAGAAGCAGCCGGACCTCGTGTACTGGCGGCGCGGCCGCTCGCTCCCCTACGGCGAGGGCGTGGCGTTCTGGGCACTCGCCGAGATGGTGAAGGCGCAGGCCGGCATCCTCGAGGGCGAGTCGGCCGAGGGCGCCGAGGCCAAGCTACGCGCCGCGGTCGCCGGGCTCATCGAGGACGAGGGGGACGCCAGCTGGGTCGAGGCACAGCTGCGTCCGCTGATCGGCGTCGCGGGCTCGGGGGAGCTCCGCGGAGCGGGACGGGAGGAGGCGTTCGCCGCGTGGCGGCGGTTCTTCGAGGCCATGACCGAGCGCCGACCGCTGGTGATGGTCTTCGAGGACCTCCACTGGGCGGACGACGCGCTGCTCGACTTCGTCGACGAGCTCGTGGATTGGGCACGCGGAGAGCCCCTGCTGGTGCTGGTCACGGCCCGCCCGGAGCTCCTGACGCGGCGTCCCGGATGGGGCGGCGGCAAGCCGAACGCGGTGACGATCTCGCCGCAGCCGCTCTCCGACGACGACACCGCCCGGCTCGTCCATTCGCTGCTCGGGCGCTCGGTCCTTCCCGCTTCGACACAATCGGTGCTCCTGGAACGGGCGGGAGGAAACCCGCTTTATGCCGAGGAGTTCGTGGCGTTCTTCCAGGAACGCGGGTTGGAGGAAGACCAGGCGCCCACGCTCCCCGAGTCGATCCAGGGCATCCTCGCTGCGCGCATCGACGGCCTGTCGGCGGAGGAGAAGACGCTGGTACAGGATGCTGCCGTCATCGGCAGGGTGTTCTGGACAGGGGCACTCGCGCACCTCTCGGGCCTCGACCGGCCTGAGGTCGAACATCGGCTCCACGAACTCGAGCGGCGGGAGTTCGTCCGTCGCGAACGGAGAGCCTCGGTGGCGGGCGAGACCGAATACGTCTTCCGCCACCTGCTCGTCCGGGACAGCGCGTATGCGCAGATCCCCCGCCGATCACGGGTCGAACGGCACCGGCTGGCCGCCGAATGGATCGAATCCCTCGGCAGACCCAAGGACCACGCCGAGCTGCTCGCCCACCATTGCTCGGCGGCGCTGGAATACGCTCGGGCATCGGGCCTCGACTTGGGCACGCTGCCCGAGCAGACGCGAGACGCGCTTTGGCGTGCGGGCGAGCGGGCGTTCGCGCTCAACGCCTTCGAGTCCGCGGCTCGCTTCTTCTCCTCCGCCCTCGAGCTCACGACAGCGGGCGATGCCTCCAGACCGCACCTCCTGTTCGGGCTCGGGGAGGCACTGTTCTCCGAAGGGGGTGACCCGCACTCGATCCTGGAGGAAGCGGTCGCGAGCCTGGCCGACGCGAATGACCCGGAGAAGGCCGCCCGCGGGGAGCTGATGCTCGCCGACCTTGCCTGGCGACACGCGAACCGGGACAGCGCCTACGCGCACGTCGATCGCGCCGTCGAGATCCTCAAAGAGCGCCCTCCCTCACCCGCCAAGGCGCTCGTACTGAGCGAGGTCTCTCGCTACCACATGCTCGGCGGCCGGACCCAACCTGCAATCGATGTGGGGCGAGAGGCGCTTCGCATGGCGGACGACCTCGGGCTGGTCGAGACCCAAGTTCACGCGTTGATCAACATCGGGTCGGCCCGCTCGCTGAGCGGCGACGACGGCGTCGACGAGCTGGAGCGCGGCATCGAGATCGCCTCGGCCGGGCATCCGATCGCGGAGCTCCGCGCTCGGAACAACCTCGGCACGATCCACCTCGCGGAGGGCGACTTCCGAAAGGCGGCGGAGGTGTGGCTCCCGGGCATGGAGCTGGCCCAACATTTCCGCGGGGTCCCCAACGCGGCATGGATCCTCGCCCAACGCCTTCCCATCGCCTACGCGACCGGAGACTGGAACACGCTGCTGAGCATCGCCGATGAGGTCCTCGCACAGGTGGGGCCCGTTCACTATGTGGCCGGGTACACGTCCGACATCCGGTGCAGGGTTCGGCTCGCTCGGGCTGATGTGCCGGGGGCTCTCGAGGACGCGGCGCATGGGCTCGCGATCGGTCGGGGAGCGAAGGATCCTCAGCGCCTGCTCCCGGCATTGGCTAACACCGCGTTCACGCTCCTCCAGGTCGGACGCATCGACGACTGCGTCAAGCACGTCGACGAGCTGATGGGGCTGGACCCGTTCGAAGCACGGATCCCTCACCCCAGCGATCCTGTGCTCGACCTCGCATGGATCCTGGTGGCGCTCGGACGCCCGGAGGGGTTCCTGGCGGTCGCGACGAGCGTTCAGGCCCCGACGAGGTGGCACGAGGCCGGCATCGCCTTCGCCCGCGGGGAGGTCGAACGGGCTGTGGATATCTGCGTTGAGATCGGCGTGCTGCCGAACGAGGCGTACACGCGACTTCGCGCCGCGGAGAAGCTGTTCGACGAGGGCCAGCCGGAGCGAGCCGAAGAGCAGCTGACCAGGGCGCTCGAGTTCTATCGATCGGTCGGGGCGACCGAGTACATCCGCCAAGGCGAGAGCCTTCGAGCCCGAGAACGCAAGTCGCGCGGGGCCAGGAACAGGTAGCGCTCAGTGGGGACGACCATCCTGTCGCCACGATCCTGACCTTCCTCGCTCTCTTGTCGCTGAACACCGGCGGCGCCGCCAGGGACGGCAGCTACCGTCGAGGCCCCGGCTGGTACCTGGACGCTCGGACTCCCCAGTACTACCGGACTCCGTTGAGGGCGAGGAAGCCCCCCCGCCGGCGACTGGTCCTTGAAGCTGCTGTCGGATATCGACTCGCTGTACATGAACTATGCCGCGTCGACCGCAGTGTTCGCACCATCTGACCACGCTCAGGCGCGTGGTACGTATCTGTTGGCGGTAGCAGCCAGTCCCCCGGCCACCAGCCGCCAGCGTTCACGGTCGAGACTCGATGCTCGCCTGGAGCGCCACCAGGAATGCTTCCGGCTGCTCCGCCAACGAGACATGGCCAGCGTCCTCGATCACATGAAGGGGCCAGCCGTATCGGGCGCTCGCCTCTTCGGCGGTGCGCAGTGGCATGACCCGGTCGTACCGCCCCCAGATGAGCGTCGTGGGCACGCTGATCCGCGCGAGGTCCTCCGGTGGGATCGACGGAAAGCCGAGCTCGCGGAGCAGACGGCGGTTCGACTTCTGCACGCTCGGCGTGCGCGCGAGATCCAGCATGTACGCCTCGAACGCTTCCCGGCGCGGGCCCATCTGCCGCCGCACGCGCTCGGGATCGACCGCCAGGTGCCGCAGCATCCTGCGGGCGGTGCGCTGGCTCGGCCGGATGCCATGGCGGACGAGCGCGAACAGCACTCCCGGAGCCGGTCGCACGGGGCCTGCCAGGCCGCCCGCAGCCACGAGCACCAGGCCGGCGAGACGGTCGCTGTGCCCGGCCGCGAACCGAGCGGCGATCGAACCGCCGAGCGACATCCCCACAAGCACTGGCGGCGTCGGACAGGTCTGGTCGATGAGCTCGCCGACCCATTGCAGCACCGTGTCGGCGCCGGGCGGCCCGGTCTCCACCGTTGATCGTCCGAGGCCGGGCAGGTCGGGAGCGATGACCCGATGGCTCTCGACGAGATGCTGGATGACCCCGCCCCACATCGCCGCGAACCCGCCCTGACCATGCAGGAGCACGATCGGAGGACCTTCCCCGCCCTCCAGCAGCCAGGTGGACACACCCGCGAGTTCGAGGCAGCCTTCGGTGACCGGCAGGCCGTCGATCAGCCGCGCCCTCGCCGGCGCGCCGCCGGACCGGATCCCCCGGCCGTCGGTGTCGCGCTTGGTCGCCATCGGTTCTCCCTCCTCCGTGTGGTTCTTGCCTGATCCGTGCCGCACGCGGTCATCATCGAGCCGGCTGCCGGCTCCGGCTAGGACAGGAAATGAACCTCCCACCGGCCCGTCGTCGGTTCAAGAACTGAACTGGACCCGAATGCCGGACTTGGTGGAGACTCGGATCATGAAGATCTACGGTCAGTTCTGCCCGGTCGCGCGAGCCTCCGAGGTGCTGGCGGAACGCTGGACGCCCATCATCGTCCGGAACCTCCTCCTGGGCTGCACGACGTTCAACGAGATCGCGTCAGGCGCCCCCGGGCTCTCACGCGCGCTGCTGACGAAACGGCTGCGCGAGCTCGCGCTCGCCGGAGTGATCGAGATCAGCCCAAAGCCCGACGGACACGGCTCGGTCTACGAGCTGACCCAAGCTGGCCTCGAACTCTGGACCGTCCTGATCGCGATGGGCGCCTGGGCCCAGCGATGGATGGAGGTAACCCCGGAACACTCCGATCCGGACGTCGTGTTGTGGTCGTGGTGCCATGGGTTCCTGCGACACGACCGGCTCCCCGAGGATCGCGTGCTGATCCGATTCGATTTCAAGGCGGGACGCAAGGGCCGCCCCATCCGTGCGTGGATGCTGGTGGAAGGCAGGGACGGCGAGATCTGCTCCAAGTATCCCGGCTTCGAGGAAGACCTCTTCGTCACGATCAATGACCCACTCGCGTTCGCCGGCTGGCATCTGGGGCTCGTCGGATGGGATGAGGCGCTGCGGTCCGGCGGGATCCGAGTGGAAGGGCGAAGCGACCTAGCTCGCGCGCTTCCCACTTGGAACGGGGGCCCGCAGATCCACGCCGAGTCTCGTCGGCAGCACGCTCGCACACCGAACCTGGGACCGCCTCGCCACCTGCGCGTTTCAGCGACGAGGTCGAGGGCCTCGACGACGAGGCGGTCCGCATGAGCGGCGGCGTGGTCGACTGCGCGGTCGTGGGCGCAGGACCCGCCGGTCTTGCGATGAGTGCGTCGCTCGCCGACCGCGGCATCGACCATAAGGTGCTGGAGGCGGGCCGGGTCGGCGAGACCTGGCGCACCCAGCGGTGGGATTCGTTCCGGCTGAACACGCCTGGCTCCATGAATCAGATGCTCGGTGAACAGACGCCCGACGCCTATGCAGGGGGCACGGAGGTGGTGCAGCGCCTCGAGGCGCTCGCCGCCCGGTGCCCCGTCCGTGAAGGCGTGCCGGTGACCCACATGATGCCGGCCGGCGACGGATATGTCCTTCAGACGGGAGACGGCGACGTCCGGACCCGCACCGTCGTCGTCGCGACCGGGGGCGAGAATGTGCCACGAGTCCCGACGATCGCACGGGCGTTCCCCGACCAGGTCGCACAGTTCCACGCGGCGAACTACCGTCGAGCCGACCTGCTTCCCGACGGTGCCGTGCTCGTGGTGGGCAGCGCCCAGTCCGGCTGCCAGATCGCTGAGGACCTCCGGGCCGCCGGGCGTCGAGTCGTCCTGGCCACGAGCAGTGTCGGTCGCGCGCCCACGCCGTATCGGGGCCGGGACACCGTCGAGTGGCTGGTCGACATCGGGTTCTTCGAACTAGGGCCGAACGACCTGCCGGACCCCTCCATGATGCATGCGCCGAACCCGCTGCTCGCGCCGGGTGGACGGAGCCTCAGCCTCCAGGCGCTGGCCAGGTCCGGCGTCGCCCTGGTCGGGCGCCCGATCGCGGTCGACGGTGAGCGTGTCAGCTTCGACGCGAGTGTCCCGGCGAACGTGGCCGCGGGCGACGCCTTCGCCGAACGGGTACGGACGATGATCGACGGCCTCATCCGACGCCGCGGTCTGGACGCACCGCCTCCCGAGCCCGACCTTGCCGATGCGTCCGTAGACTTGAACCCGCCGATGGCGCTCGACCTGCGCGCCGACGAGATCAGCAGCGTCGTGTGGTGCACCGGTTTCAGCGGTGACTTCAGCTGGCTCCCCCCTCCTTTCGTCGACGCCGACGGACGACCGAAGCACGCAGACGCGGCGGCACCGGCGCCCGGCGTGTGGTACGTGGGACTGCGTTGGCTGATCCGCCGAGGCTCCGGAATCATGTATGGCTTCCCCGGGGATGCCGCGACGGTCGGCGACGCAGTCAGGATCCATCTGGGCAATCGCGTCTCCGCGTGAGCGTGTGTGCGAGTGAGCGAAGAGGAGCGGATCCCGTGGCCGGCGGCCAGATCCGTGATGGTCTCTGCCTGAGCGGCCTTCTGCGCGGGGCTCAGGATCGGGCGCTCGTGGCGCCGCAAATACGTTGGCGACCGCGCGCCATGGGCATGGCTTGCGGGCTTCATCGCGACGAGCGGCTCGGTCCGGCCGTTGGGGTGGACGACGAGGACCGTCGGCTTGGACTCGGCGTCGATCAGGATGCGGACCTCAACGGGCGCGGCCATCGCTGGACCGTAAGCGCCCGCCGGTGACAGACTCCGGTGCCATCATGCCGAGCCCGACCCCTACCGATCCGACCGCTGCCGCCAGCGGCTCGGGCACGGGCCGCTCCGACGCGGCGTATGACGCCTTTCGATGGGCCTTGTGGATCCACACATGGGGCACCAAGCGGCGGCCGTACAGAGAGATCAGCGATGCAGACAGCTATCGCGAAGCGGCAGCTGTCGCTCGGCGCTTCCTCCGATGGTGGTGGAATCGCGCGATGACTCTCTACATCGACGAGGCGGCCCGGTCCTTAGGGGGCCTCCCTTACGAGCCCGCCCGCCACCAGACCGTTGAGGTCAAGTACGAGGCCGGGTGGATCGTCTACAGGCTCGTGTCCTTCGCGCATCGAGACAAGTACGGCGCGCACTGGCCACAGTACGGCTGGAAGGACGGGGAGCTAGTGGCGCCATGCAGCATCTGTCGCGCCATCGGACAAGAGGACGCAGCTCCGGATGAAGGGGGCGAGATTGAGAGGTGGCGGCCCTTCGCTCGGCAGACCTCCCGCCCCCCGAGCGTGCGCCGATGATCCTGGAGGACGCCGAGCGCCAGACCCGCGCCGCCCTGGACCCGATGCCCGCTGGCGCTCGACGTCGGCTCCTGCGGATCCTGATGCTGCCCGAGGCCGAAGATCGTAGCGCTGCGACGGGCGAACCCAGGATGGGGACCGCGGACGATCCTGGCGAAGCTGCGCCGGAAGCTCGAGGCTCCGTCGCGATCGGCGATCTACCGGTGCTTGGTGCGTAATTGGATGATCGAGCCGAGGCCCCGCCGACGTCGCGCAAGCGACCCTGTCCATTGCCGTCGGCCGACGGGTGGTGCTGACGCTCCATGGTCAGGAGTGTCGTCGACTGATCGCTGTGAGCTCTGACCGGGCATACGGCGTCTGCGATCCGGCAAGGGAAGACTCTGGCTCCGCGCGATCTCGCCTTCGGTCTGAACGCCCTCGGTGTGAACGCCGAAGCGGCGGATCGTCCGCGTGCCCGGGGCTCAGTTGTGTGACCTTCATCACAACTCGGCATCCCCGTGTCACGGTCGGCCGTATCCCTTCCGACACAGACCTCCGCCGGCGGAGGGAGCGACCCGGGCCAGGCAGTTCGGCCCATACTCTGAGGAGGTTCGTCGTGACGAAGCGATGGTGGTTCGCCGTGCTGGGCGTCGTGATCGCCCTATCGGCGGCGGCATGTGGCAGCGCGGTCGGTAGCTCGAACGGCGGAGCCGGTTCGTCGGCTGCGACCGTCGATGTGCGGCAGGTGACGGGGATCGGCGCGGTGCTCGCGAACCCGGCCGGGATGTCGTTGTACTCCCCAGCCGAGGAAGCGAACGGAGCGATCCTGTGCACCGGGAGCTGCACGAAGATCTGGAGGCCATTGGTAGCGCCTGCCGGCGGCACCCTGACCGCCGGTCCGGGCCTGCAGGGCATGCTGGGCGTGATCAAGCGGCCGGACGGGATCGAGCAGGTCACGCTGGACGGCGCGCCCCTCTACACGTTCTTCGAGGACTCCGCTCCCGGCCAGGTGACCGGCAACGGCCAGATGGACAGCTTCAACGGCCAGAGCTTCACATGGAAGCTCGAGGCGCAGGGAGCGGTCCCGACGGGCACGCCGCGATCCGGTGGGTACGGCTACTGAACTCCGAACGTGGCGGCCGAACAGGCGGGCGGGTCACCGCCCCGCCTGTGCTCGGTCCTCGTCGCTGGCGGGTTCGATCGCGGGGACGGGCACGACGCGCCGAGGATGCGTTCGCCTACTTCCCAAGATGACCGTGGCTTGAGGCGCCATCGTCGGGCTGTAGCCGCTGGGGCAGGAGGGCCGGTACGGCCATCCTGCTAACGTCGAGAGGATGACCACCGGAGGGCAGCTGATGCCGTTGGAGTGGGAGCAGGTCATCGTCGACGCCGCCGATCCCGTCGCCCTCGGCCGGTGGTGGGCGACCGCCCTGGAGTGGGTCGTGGTCAACGACGACCCGGAGGAGTTCGAGATCCGGCCCGCGCCGGACCGGCTGCCCGGACTCCTTTTCGCTCGTGTCCCTGAACCGAAGACGCTCAAGAACCGTCTGCACCTGGACTTCCGGCCCGACGACCGGGACGCTGCCGTCGCCCGTCTGCTCGACCTCGGCGCCAAGCGTGCCGACGTGGGCCAGGGCGAGCAGTCATGGGTTGTGCTCAGCGACCCGGAAGGCAACGAGTTTTGTGTGCTCTCGTCGCGGCGCCCGCCCGACCCGAATCGGTGAACGTGCAGGCTGAGGCCCCTTACGGCCATCCCGTTAACGGTTGCGGTGGCGTGGCGGACCTAGGCCGGATCCGTTCGGTGCGCAACCCAGCGCTCGTCGCGTCGGCACCGTGGGAGCAGTGGTCACCTTCTGGACATCTGCCACCTCTAAGATCGGCTGCGGTGAGCCAGCCCGACGGGTTGGCGCCTGGTCCGCCCAACAAGGGAGATCGCCGTGAAGGCTCCACCATCCACACCGCGGGATGAGCTCGACCCCCTCGCTCAGCTCGAGTCCGAGCTCACGAGGCAGTTCGGTGGCAAGGTCTCAGGTGCAGTGATCCGACAGACCGCGGCCGATTCGCTCCGGCCGTTCGAGCGGGCACGTATCAAGGATTACGTCCCGATCTTCGCCGCACGCAGGGCGAAGGTCCGGCTCCGTTCGCTGGAGTCGGCGGCTGCCTGACCTCTCCCGTACCGCACATCTGTGGCATGGTTTCAGGTCACAGGAAGCCGCCGCCGCGGAACCGTGACGATCAGCGGAGGGGCCATGAGTGAGCGGGATCGCCTGCACGTTGTGCTGGGGACGGGTCCACTGGGACGCGCCGTGGCACGACATCTGTCGGCTCGAGGAGAACGAGTTCGAACCGTCAGCCGGACCGGTCCGGCCCACCTTTCCGAAGGCGTGGAAGTCGTCGTCGCGAACGTCGCGGAGGCGGCTGAGGCGGAACGGGCGTGCAACGGGGCGGCCGTCGTCTATCACTGCGCCAACCCGCCTTACGCCAAGTGGCCCGAGCTTCATCCTCCCCTCATGCAGGCGATCATCGAGGGGGCTTCGGCGGCCGGGGCGAAGCTCGTGTTCGGGGACAACCTCTACGCCTACGGACCGGTGGGCGGACCCCTCACCGAGGACTTGCCCTACCGGGCCAGTGGCCCGAACGGCCGGACCCGGGCCCGGATCGCCGAAACCCTGATGCGGGCGCACGAAGCGGGGCGGGTGCGGGCGACGATCGGACGCGGCTCTGATTTCTTCGGACCCCATGCGCACCTCTCGACGATCGGTGACCAGGTCTTCGTCAGGGCGATCGCCGGGAAGCCGGCACGGGTCCTGGGCAACCCTGACCTCCCTCACACCGTGACCTACATCGAGGACTTCGCCCGGGCGCTCATGACCCTGGGCGAACGGGAGGAGGCCCTCGGACAGGTCTGGCATGTCCCGAACGCCGAGACGGTCACGATGCGCAGATTCGTCCAGATGGTCTTCGAAGCGGCAGGCCATACCCCAGCCGTGCGAGCGGCGCCTCGGTGGGGGGTCGTGCTTGCAGCCCTGTTCGATCCGACCCTACGTGCCGTGAAGGAGCAGCTCTATCAATCCGAGCAGCCCTGGGTGGTGGACAGCAGCAAGTTCGAGCAGGCCTTCGGCTGGAGTGCCACGCGATTGCCGGATGCGGTCCGCGCGACCGTCGGCTGGTTCCAGGGAGAAAGCTCGAGCGTCACCAGAAAGACGTCTACGAGAACATCTGCGAGGCCGATCGCTCCTGGGTGGACCTCCTCGTGATCGGCGGCGACATCACCTACGGACGGGCGGGCATGTTCGGAAGGTGACCCCACGCCACGAGGTTCCCGCAGGTCAGAGGCCCGTTCGGACTACGAGAGCCGGACCACCGAGCCTCTGGTCACACATCGGTCACGTCGGCGGTCGCTCAGCGTTTCGTCCGACGCGAGACCACGGCGTCGAGGTCGGCGTCGAACATGTGCCCGTGGTGGGTCTGGGTCAAGCCGCGGAGGCTGGCCCGAGGATACGCTGGACGCCCCCGCTCGGTTACTGGCCTATGCGCCCGTCGATTCGCTCGCGCAGCAGGTCGGCGTGACCCATGTGGCGGGCGTACTCCTCGATCGTCCCGACCAGGACCTCGCGCAGCGACATCGCCCCTCCACCGCTGCCGTGCTGATCCAATGGATCGTCGCCGGTGATGTCGAGACTGGGTGCCTCGGCCACGAACTTCGTGGCGAAGTCCACCTCCGCACGCCATGCGTCCCACGCCTCCGCGACGACCTGGGGCAGCGGCGATCTCGGTCAGTCCAGATCTGGTCGTTGACACCAACCGCCATCGCGGGAGTCCGAGGTAACCATCGCGGTCATTCTCGTGGACCACATCCAGCCCATCGCGGGGATGACCGTTCAACGACGCGCGTCGGTGGCTATGCTTGAACGTAGCGGCCGTGCGGCCGTGAGCCAACGAAGGAGGTCCAGTGGACACGGACCAGCAGCATCGCTTCGAGGAGCTCCAAGCCAAGGCAGCGGGACCGGGCCTGTCCGATGCCGAGGCCAACGAGCTCGGACAGCTCTACGCGGCTGAGGGAGACGCAGACTATACGAACGCCAAGACAGCTGGCACCGCCGAGCTGCTGGACGAAGAGGCCAAGCAGCAACTCATCGTCGATGAGGAGCGTTCGGCGGACGAGTGGAAGGCCATGGACCAGAAGCGCTCTCGGATCTCCTTCAAGGAAGGTGGGATGAAGGAGTAACCGCCCGACAGGATCTCGATCCACTTGGTCCGGTGAAGGCGATGAGCGCGCCGGCGGTGATCACGAGCTGGGTTCGCGCGCGCTCGATCCATGATCGCTACTGGCCTATGCGGCCGTCGATACGCTCGCGCAACAGGTCGGCGTGACCCATGTGGCGGGCATACTCCTCGATCGTTCCGACCAGCACCTCGCGCAGCGACATCGCCCCTCCACCGCTGCCGTGCTGATTCAACGGATCGTCGCCGGTGATGTCGAGACTGGGTGCCTCGGCCACGAACTTCGTGGCGAAGTCCACCTCCGCACGCCATGCGTCCCACGCCTCCGCGATGACCTGGGGGTCGGGAACAGCACCATCGAAATCACCGTCACGGTCGGTCTCCGAGCAGAACAGCCGGGGCACATCCTGCCCCGCCATCATCACCCGGAACCCCGCACGCTCCATCTCGGCCAGGTGTCGCACCAGCCCTAGGAGCGACATCGTCGATGGCGGGACCGAGCGCCGCGCCATGGCCTCCGCGTCGAGACCTGCGCATTTGATCTCCAGCGTCAGGCGTTGACAACGCAGGGCTTCGACCAGCGTGGTGCGCTCGTCGCCCAACGTCGGGCCGTTCTCACGCGGGTCGTCGTCAGACGGCCTTCCGTCCGCGGTGAACATGTCGGCTCGTCGAGTCGTGGGCATCGCGCAATTATCGGGGATGCGCATGGCTCCCGCCATCGTTCGCGCCAACGACCACCGTGACCGGCGCGGCGGTCACCCGGCCGGACCGATGGTCGCCTTCAGGACGGCATGCGCGGCCGTCCCGCCCTCGCTGGGGTCGAAGGAGCGGGCGCGCGCGATCTCCGGTCAAGCGCCTCGATGATCGCGAGGTGCCCGAGGATCACCTCCGCGGTGTGATCGAACAGCCATCGTGAGGAGTGCTCCCTGCACGGGCGAGCATCACCGCGCGATGCCCGACCGTTCGCGCCGCCGGGCCGCTGTCGGCCTCGGTCCTGTGCCGTTCGTGTCGACATCGTCGACCTACATCCTCGCAGTGCATCCGTTGCGGTCCGCAGCCAGGACGCAGAACGATGAACACGGATGAGCCTCTGCCGCACCGAGAGGTCCTGAAAGGTCCACGCATCCGCATCCGCATCCGATCGATCGCGCTCTGCCGGACGTCGGCCAAGGGTATGCTCCTAGCAGCGGGCATCCTTCGAGGTGTCCGTCATCGCGACCCTAGCCTTTCGGTCGCACTGGACCCGGCCCCAGCACTCGGCCGACGTCGGGAGGCTGGGGACGCATGCGGATCGAACGACTTCGCACGGACGACGAGAACGGGCGGCCTCCGAACGGGAGCGGCTCATCGCCCATCGAGGGCACAGGGCTCCGCACACCGTCGGGTCTGCCCCCGATTCGGTTGACTCGCGGGGTGAGTGCCTTTCACGCAGCATGAGCGATCTCGCGCACGGCTTCGAACTCGACCGGGGTGAGCTTGCCGAGCGCCCGCTGACGACGCCGGCGGTGGTAGGTCCGTTCGATCCAGATCACGATCGCCAGTCGCAGCTCCTCTCTCGTAGCCCAACGCCTGCGGTCCAGGACGTTGCGCTGCAGCAGCGCGAAGAAGGACTCCATCGCGGCGTTGTCGGCGCAGGCGCCGACCCGGCCCATCGATCCGACGAGGCCGTGTCGCCGGAGCGTGCGCACGTACTTCCCGGAGCGGAATTGACTCCCCCTGTCCGAGTGGACCACGGTGCCCGAAGGCCGGCGGAGCTCGATGGCGTTCCGCAGCGCCGCTACGGCAAGGGACGCCTTCATCCGGTGATCCATCGAGTAGCCGACGATCCTTCCCGAGCAGGCGTCTTTGATGCAGCACAGGTAGAGCTTGCCCTCGTCGGTGCGGTGCTCGGTGTAGGGGTCGGGCCGGGACGCGGTGCCGGGGTCTCCCCACGGTCCGTCTCCCCGGCCCGCCCTCCGAACCGGACGTGCACGTCTCCGCGCATCCGGCTCTCCACGGGTTCATGCCGCTGGTGCGGGTGATCCTGGGGCGTACCCCGCCCATGGCGTGGGGATGCGAGCGCCCCGGTACCGGTAGCGCACGATCGCTACGCGCTGTGGCCGGAACATCTCGATGCCGCCGTCGCGAACCTGCCAACCGGGAAGGAAACGACGGTGGAGCGTTCCCCAGTTCAGCCCGACGTGGCGCTTGCGGAGCCATCCGACCACGCGCCACCAGCTGAAGTGGTCCACGTAGTTGAAGGTCCTCGACGACACCCCGTGACGGAAGTAGTTGCACCATCCCCTGAGCACCGGGTTGAGCCGGCGCAGCAGGTCGGCGAGGCTTCGATGCCTCCGGCGGCGGGTGATCGCGCGCACCGTGGCCATCAAGGCGGCGAGCGCCTCCTTCGACGGGTAGGTGTACACGGCCCGCTTCCCGGCCCGACCCCGCCAGCGCCGGCGCTGGATGCGCCAGCCGAGAAAGTCGAACCCCTCATCGATGTGGCAGACCCTCGTCTTTGTCTCCGACAGGCGCAGGCCCATCGGAGCGAGCACCGCGCCGACCTCCGCCCGCAACGCCTCCGCGTCCTCCCGGGTGCCGCCGACCATGACCACGAAGTCATCCGCGTAGCGGACGAGGCGGAAGGCCGGGACCCCGGACCGACGTCGTTTGGCGCGTGTCCACGCCGGGCCGAGCTCCTCCCACTTCCGGGTGAAGTGCTCGTCCAGCACGGACAGGGCGATGTTGGCCAGCAGCGGCGAGAGGATGCCGCCCTGGGGCGTGCCGGTGATCGTCGCCCTGTCGGCTCCGTCCTCGGACAGGACGCCGGCCTTCAGGAACGCCTTCACCAGTCCCAGGATGCGCCGATCCCCGATCCGCCGACGGATGCGGCCTATGAGGGCCGCGTGGTCGATGGAGTCGAAGCACGCCTCGATGTCCCCCTCGAACACCCAACCGTAGTTCCGGTTGGGTGAGGCGAAGTGGTGGATCTCGGCGACGGCGTCCTGGGCCCGGCGCCTCGGGCGGAAGCCGTAGCTGCACGGCAGAAAGTCCGCCTCGAAGATCGGCTCGAGCACCAGCTTCAAGGAGGCTTGCACCACCCGGTCGGCGGCCGTGGCGATGCCCAGGCGACGAACCCTTCCCTTCGCCTTGGGGATCGTCGCCGTCCTCGACGGTGACGGGGTGAACCGTCGGGCCTTGAGATCGTCTCGCAGTCCGACGAGGAACTCCCCGGCGCCCGCCTCGATGGAGCGTGGTGTCACTCCATCGACACCGGCCGAGCGTGCCCCCTTGTTGCTCCGCACCCTGTCCCACGCCACGACGAGGAACGCCGGGTCATAGACGAGGTTGTGGAGATCATCGAAAGTGCGACCAGGATCGCTGGTCGCCCACTGGTGCAGCTTCGCCTGCATCGCAAGTACCCGAGACTCGGCCTCGGCGAGGCCGGGCCACGATGCGCCGGTGTTCACCGACGACCTCCTTGCTCCGAGTCGACGCTGCGAACCCGCTGGGGCCCTTCGCCATGTGGACGGCTCTCCCGTCCTCGGACTACTACGACCCCTCCGCCCCATCCCGGCGGCATCGGCCAACGACGGGCCTTCCCGCCGGCCGGCTGGCTGCTGGCCGGTGAGGGGACCGCCGGGATGGTTCCCACGTTCACCACGGACCGTTCGACGGGTGAGGTGCCCAGCTATGCCCCTGCGGCTTCGCCACGGTTACGCCGCAGACTTTCACCGTGGCCTCCCGACCGGCGACATTGAACCGGTCAAGGAGTTCCCCGTGACGAGCACGGGTGCGCACCGCAACCCAGCCCACATCCGTCAGGTTCGAGCTGGTGGTTCTTCTCTTGAGAGGCGTTCGGACGCTGGTTCCTCACGTACACCTTCCCGTCTCGCTTGCCGGACCCGACCCATCTGACGGTGCTGGACCGTCCCGGCGTTGTCGGGGCTGCTGTCCGCCTTCCCTCGCGTCTCCGAGGTCGGGCTGCCCTCAGCTTCACGACACTGCTGCGACAGTCTCGCGGAGGGGTCCTCTCACCCCCTCTCGGTCAATGGCGCCTCGTGGCGCTCGATGTCGGTGAGCCACAGGACGTTCGGCGCCTCCGCCCTGAACTCCCGATGCACCAGGTCCTCGTGCACGGCCTCTCCCGGCCTGGGGCGAGATCCCTTCTTGCGGGAAAGGATCGAGAAGATGCCGTTGGCGCTGCACAGACGCTGCACCCGGTTCTCGCTGGCGGTGATCCCGTGCTCGGCCGTCAGCTCGTCGGCGATGAAGCGGTACCCGAAGGTGGGATCGTCGGCGTGGACGGCCCTGGCGGCGTCGACCAGGTGCGCGTCGGACCAGTCCCGGTCGCAGATCGGGGACGCCTTCCATCTGTAGAAGCCCTGGGGTGAGAACCCGAGCACCCGACAGGTCACCGTCACGGGGATCCCGTCGGCGGCAAGGTCGCGGACCAGCGGGTAGATCATTTTGGGTTGAGCCCCTGACCCAGGTAGACCGCCGCTCTGCGGAGGACCTCGTTCTCCTGCTCGAGCAGGCGGTTGCGCTTGCGTAGCTCCCGGATCTCGGCCTCCTCGGCGAGGGTCAGGCCTTCCCGCGCGCCGTCTTCGATCTCGGCCCGGCGGACCCAGCGCTGCAGGCACGTCTCGGAGACCCCGAAGTCCCTCGCGACCTGGCGCATCGAGGCCTCTTTGCGACGGGCCACGGCGACGACGTCACGGCGGAACTCCAACGGGTACGGCTTGGGCATGTGCTGCCTCCTTCCCGTGAGGGTCATCCCTCACAGATCAGGAGTCAACCAAACCTGGGGCAGACCCGTCCGTGGCGACGTGGCACCCGGACGAGGCCACCGTCAAGGACGCATCGATCTACGCCACACCACCGTTCGACCGGCTCGCACCGGTGACAGCCGCCTATGCGACGGCCCCCGTGCTCGAGGGCTTCAACTGGCGGGAGATCCTCACCGAAGTCGCATCCGGGCGCTGGTACCTGGTGGTCTTCCGGTCGTTCCGAACCGAAGACCCCAACGAGCAGGTCCTCACCGCCCACGACGACATCGCGTTCGCCGACGCGCTCGCCGGCGGCGGACTCCTGCGCTACTACCGGGGCGAGATGGACGCGGGGCGGAACTGCCTCTCGCTCTGCGTCTGGCAGACGCGACGGCAGGCGCAAGATGCCACCCTTCGCGCTGACCACCGATCGGCGGCCAGTCTCACGCGCCGCTTCTACGTCTGGTACGACGTCGAGCGGTACGTGATGACGAAGCGCAAGGGCTCGCCCGACCCCGCGCTCCGAAGCGTCGGTGAGTACCGCCACCAGCCGTCCGGACAGGAGATCGCTGAGCAGCAGGTGCGTCGGTCCCGAACCCCGGGGCTGGAACCGTAACGGCGATGAGCGTGCCGGCGGTGATCATCGAGCGCGCCTCCGAGCCTGACGGGGATCGCATCGGATCCGACAGCGCCGACGGCAGGCGCAGGACGGCACGCAGCCTCTCATACCGGGGTTGATCCCGATCCTGGGCGCCCGCTCTGGCTGAGGAGTGGTTCCGCGAGTCGCGCCCACGGATGTGGACCACCGGCAACCGTCGCGACCGGTGCCGACGCCTGGGATCGGCGACCGGCGTTGCCCGGCGCCGCGGCGGGTACCATCGGGGTGCCGCGGCATCGCGGTTGCCTGGAGACAAGGACCATCGCCCGCATGGCCGAACCGATGTCCCCGGAGGACTTCCAGGCGAGGTACGCCATCGCGTACCTCGTCACGGGCTCGGGCCCGATCAGGACCACGCACCTGCCGTGTCCGTTCTGCGCGGCCGCGGACTGGATGGTCTACTCGGAGGCCGAGACGAAGAGCGCCATGACCCGCGATCACGCCTGCCAGGCGTGCGGTCGGAGCGCCCGGTACGAGATCGGGCTCGACGACGACGGCGTCACCGCGGAGCTCGTCCAGACCGCCGGTCCCGATGCGCCCGGTTGGATGATCCCGCCGAGGCGGATCGATCGAGGAGCCTAGACCGTGACGGAGGACCCGCCCTACAGGACGACCGGGTCCCGCGCGGCGTCGCATGCGATGCCCGCGTGATCGCGGACGAAACGCCGGATCGATACGGCGCCGATCGCTCGGCGAGTGCTAGGGCGTGACGTCGACCGCCGCCCACACCGCGTTGAGCGTCTCGTATTCGACGCTGTTCTTGCCGTACAGATCCTTCGCGGCGTGGAGCATGCCGACCCGAGCGTCGTGGTAGTCCGTGTTCGACGTCCACTCCTGCGTGAGCGCTCTGTACCAGATCGCGGCGGCCTTGTCGTGGCCGATGCCCGTGATCGCGCTGCCGTTGCAGGTCGGGCTGTCGTAGGCGAGGCCGTTGATCGTCTTCGGGCCCGAGCCCTCGCTCAACAGGTAGAACGCGTGGTTCCCGACCCCCGAGGAGTAGTGCACGTTGAGGTTGCCGACCCCATCGTACCAGCACTCCGCGCTGTGGCCGTCCAGCGACGGATCGTCCATGCGGCGGAGGTAGTTCGTCTCCGGGTCGTCGTCCCGGAAGATCTCCTCGGCGATCATGTAGTCGGGCACGTCGTGCTCGTTGTTCGCGTACCACTCCACCATCGTGCCCATGACGTCCGACGTGGACTCGTTCAGACGACCGGATTCGCCCGCGTAGACCAGCCCGGCCGTCCGGCTGGTGACGCCGTGGGTCATCTCGTGACCACCGACGTCGAGCGAGTCGAGCGGGCTGATCCCGCTGCTCTGGCTGCCGTCACCGAACTCCATGCAGAGATCTGCTGCTTGCCCCGCTTGTTGTCGTGAAGCGTGTACGTGCTGCCCTTCTTCAGGTCGTTCACGCCCACGGTGCCGGAGTACTCCGTCTTGCCCTTCCCGACGTCCTTGGCCGTGTCGACGGTCGACCATCGCGCCAAGGTGCGCCCGGTCGTCGCGGACACGTAAGTGACCGTCGCGTTCACGGCCGACCTGCCCTGCGTATCGACCTGCCAGGCGAGCGGCGAGGCGAGCCGGCCACCGAACACGACGAGCGTCGATGCCGTCGAGGTGACCGCGTAGTGCAGCGCCCCGCGGGCCGTCGCGCCGGCCGCCGACGCGGAGACCTGCGGCGTCAGGCTCCTCGGCAGGCCGCCGATCCGCATGCCGTTGCCGTAACGGAACGCGCCGGACGGCGTGACGTGCACGATGAAGTCGCCGCCGACCACCTTCAGACCGCGGTACGTCCGGTCGAAGCGGATCGCCGAGCCCGTTCGGTCGTGGAAGACCCCGCGAGCGATGAGCGCCTGACCCGGCCCGAAGCCGAAGCGGTCCGCATGGCGAACCACCTGGGCCTGCGCCTTCGCAACGGCAACACCGTTCGGCGTGGCCTTCGAACTGCCCTGAGCGGCGGTCGCGCCCGCGAGGGCGAGGACGGTTGCCAGGACGGCAGCGCCGAGCGCAGCCGGACGACGGGATCGATCCATACGGTCCCCTCCGCCTCAGGTGAACCGGCGCAGCGCGGCGCACACGTCAACGACCTCACCCAGGGCGCGGGCGAGCGTGGCCAGACATCAGGGGACATTCCGAGGACGCGGCAAGCCGCCGCGTTCACCATCCAACGGCCTCGAGCCGAGCGCCAGGACGGCCGTTACGTCTAGAGTCGAGGACCGTGACCCACGGGCGTTCGCATCGCCGGCCACGACATCTCCGCGGCGCGAAACCGCTGTGACCGTGCGCCGACTCACCCGCGAGGAGGCTCGCCGGATCGCCGTTCGCGCGCAGCTGCTCGACGCGAACAGACCGCGAGATCTGCTGACCATGGCCGAGCGCCTGACCTACCTGCAGCTCGACCCGACGGCCATCGTCGCGCCGAGCGCCGACCACATCGCGTGGGCGAGGATCGGGACCGACTACCGGCCGGCCCAGCTGCAGCGGGCGCTCGAACGCGACCGAACGATGTTCGAGCACCGCTCCCAGGACGTCTCGACCGTGCCGTACATCGCGATGGTGCGCCCGATGTCGAACCTGGGGCTGTTCCTCGCCGAGATGGAGGCCCTGCGCTCCATGCCCGGGCAGGTGCTGGACTGGCTCACGGCGAACGCCGGCTTCCGCACGCGGGTGCTCGATCAGCTGCGCGACTCCGGCCCGCTCTCGTCGCGCGACATCCCCGACACCGCCGAGGTGCCCTGGGTCTCGTCGGGCTGGACCCACGAGCGCAACGTCACCCAGCTGCTCGAGTTCCTCGCCTCACGCGCGGTCGTTGCCGTCGCGGGCCGCGTCGGCAAGCAGCGCCTGTGGGACCTCGCCGAGCGTGTGTACCCGGCCGACGTCGAAGCGGTCCCGGTCGAGCAGGCACAGCGGATCCGCGACGAGCGGCGCCTGCGCGCATCCGGCATCCTCCGTCCGAAGATGGTCGGCGAAGCCGGGATCCCGGTCGAGGTCGAGGGCACCGCCGGGACGTGGCGGCTCGACCCCGAGGCGACCGCCGAGGGCTTCGAGGGCCGCGCCGCCGTGCTGTCGCCGTTCGACCGGCTCGTCCACGATCACAACCACGTCCGCGCGGTGGAGCTGTTCGACTTCGAGTATGCGATCGAGCTGTACAAGCCGAAGTCGAAGCGCCTCTGGGGGGACTTCGGGCTGCCCATCCTCCACGGCGACCGGATGGTCGGCAAGGTCGACGTCGCCATCGACCGCGACGCGTCGCGGCTGGACGTGCGTGGCCTGTACCAGGACGTCCGCTTCACGCGCGCGATCAGCGCCGCCGTCGACGCCGAACTCGACGCGCTGGCGGCCTGGCTCGGACTGGACGGGGTTCGGTTCGGGTGACACCGGGGTGGGGAGCTGGCGGACCCGCCTACCGACCGCGCGATGGGTGAGTTCGACGGGAGGAGGACCTGAGATGAGCACCACGCAACCGGAACCGGATACGAGGACGATGAACGTCCCCGGGGCGACGCTCTACGTGGAGGTTCGCGGCGCGGGGCCGGCCCTGCTCTGCATCACGGGCGGACCGACCGACGCGGGCATGTTCTCCGACCTCGCTGGGCGCCTCGCCGACCGGTACACGGTCGTCACGTACGATCAGCGAGGCCACTCACGGAGCACGCTCGACGGCGAGCCCCAGGACATCCCGGTCGCTCTGCACGCCGCCGATGCCGCCGCGATCCTCGCCGGCATCGGCGACGGCCCGGCGTTCGTCTACGGCAGCAGCGGCGGCGGCACGATCGGCCTGGATCTGGTGGCCCGCCACAGCGACCTGGTTCGCACGTTCGTCGCCCACGAGGCGCCGGTCATGGAGCTGCTGCCCGATGCGGAGCGCTGGCATGCTGCGTTCGAGGACGTGTACGAGACCTACCGGGCGGAGGGCACCTTCCCGGCGATGGGGAAGTTCGGCGCGATGGTCGAAGAGGGCGGACCGAGGTACAGCGAGGAGATGCAGGAGACGCCGCCGACCCCGGAGAGCCAGGAGATGATGGGCCGCATGATGGGGAACTTCGACCTGTTCCTCGCGCACGAGATCCGGCAGATCGGATGGTACGTGCCCGACCTCGACGCGCTCCGTGCCGCGCCGACGCGCATCGTCTCGGCGGCGGGTGAGACCTCGGGCGAGCAGGGGGCGCGCCGGGCGGCGATCGCGCTCGCCGAGCGGCTCGGCATCGACGTGACGTACCTCCCCGGCGGTCATGGCGGTTGGGGTTCGGACCCCCAGGTCTTCGCCGACCGGCTCGACCAGGTCCTCCAGGGACGCTGACCTCGTCCCCTCCGAGGTCCGGCTCGATCCGCATGGCGACCCGAGACCGCCGCCGCGATCGAGCGGCGCCCGTGTTGACGCCCACGAGCTCCGCCACGGAGACTGCGGACATCGTGAGCGACCCGCCGCTCCACTACACCACCGTCGAGGTCGACATCTTCCTGGCGAACCCGATCCCGCGGGAGGCCCTCGAGCGGTTCAACCGCATCATGCAGTCGGTCGAACAGCACGGGCTGCGCGCCGAGGCCCGGCCGGACTGGAACGGCACGATCGTGGTCGGCCAGGCGCGGGGGCTGACCGTGATCGACGCGGCCGAGCTGGTCCTCCGAGCCTGCCGCGAAGCAGGGATCGCCGCCGGGATCCGTCCGCACGCCGACGCGATGGACCGGATCATGATCCGTCGAGCCGATCAGAGCGAACCGCCCCGTTCCCCCTGAGCGTCAGCGGCACCGCGAGCTGGACCCTGCTGGGGCCGTGTCCCCGATGGTCAATGGTTCAGCAGGCCTGCGACCACGTTGATCGTGGTCGCGATGATGGCGATGCCGAAGAGGTACGACAGCAGCGCATGCCGCAGGGCGGTCCGCCGGATCGGTCGAGAGACGAGATCGGTGTCCGAGACCTGGTACGTCATCCCGATCGTGAACGCGACGTAGGCGAAGTCTCCGTAGTCCGGCGGCGCCCGATCGCCGTGGAAGTCGATGCCGTCGCCGGTCGCGTAGTACAGGTCCGCGTACCGCAGGGTGAACACGACGTTCACCGAGAGCCAGGAGAGCGCCACCGTCAGCACCGCGACACAGGTGATCATCGCCTGCGCGAGCCCGACCACGTTCGAGGCCTTCACGAGCGAGAGGCCGACCCCCAACAGGCTCGTCACACTGGCCGCGACGAGCACGAGGTCCGCGACCGCTCGGGAGGGGTCGTCGGCCTTGGCGCGTCTCGCGGTCGCCAGGCTGTCCGAGCCGTGGACCGCGAACCAGAACCACCCCAGGAACGACGCCGCGACGACGTCCCACCCGAGGATCGGCGCGACCTCCCACGGGACGAAGAACGCCGCGACGCCCGAGGCGAGGATGCCCGCGGCGGCAGCTATCGCCACCCGCGTGCGGGCGGAGACGAAGCGCTCCCCGCCCGGCTCCGCTGGTCCGGCAGAGGCGGCGTCGGTCACGTCGCCCGCTCGCGCCCGGGGGGGTTCAACGGCCCAGGCGTACCCACGGAGGTGTCGGCGCCTCGACGCGGGCCAGCGTCGATGGCACCGGTCCGAACCGGTCGTCGTCGTGCGCCCGCCAGTCGCGCCAGGCGTCGGTGATCTCGTCCTTGGTCCGCGCGACGAAGTTCCACCACATCTGGAGCTCGACGCCGAGCGGCTCCCCGCCCAGCAGGAGCAGGCGAGCGCCGCCCCCGCGCTCCTCGATCCGCAGGCGCTCGTGGCCGCCGGGGACGAGCGCGAGCGACCCGGGTTCGACGATCGCGTCCTCCACCTTCACGGTCGCGTCGACCGGCACCACGCCGTACTCGAACCTCGGCTCGGTGGGGATCTCGACGGTTCCGCGGATCGTGAGGTCGAGTCCCACGGCGGGATGGTCGAACCGAGCCGGTGACGACGTCCCCGGGACGCCGCCGACGATCACGTCGGCATGCGCGGAGCCGAGTTCGGCCCGCGGGATCTCTCCGTGGTGTTCGAACCGGGGCGCGTTCCAGCGCGTGGCGTCGGGCAGGGCCAGCCACATCTGCGCGCCCATGATCCCCTCCGCGCCGATGCCGCCGGCGGCCCCGACACCGAGCTCCGCGTGCGCGATGCCGCGGCCGGCGGTCATCAGGTTCAGCTCGCCGGGCCGGATCAGCTGCTCGGTGCCCAGCGAATCGCTGTGCAGCGCCGTTCCGCGGAACAGCCACGTCGCGGTGGCGAGCCCGATGTGCGGGTGAGGACCGATCTCGAGCGGCGGCGGGTCCGCCATGTCGCCGGGGCGCATCAGATCGACGAAGCACCAGGGCCCGACGGTTCGACGTCCCTTCGTCGGGAGCACGCGCGATATGCCGAGGTGCCCGATGGCCGTGGAGCGGCCCTCGCGCACCTCGATCGCGCTGATCCCGAGCCCGGACGTGACCTCGCTGGACCCATCCACCGGACCGCTCATGGCCGCACCTCCGGGCGCCGTTCCGAAGGCCGGAAGTATGGGTTGGGATCGGCGTGCGCCGCAACCCATGCCCGAGGGACCCGTGGGCGCGAGGCCGTTCTGCCCGGATGGGATCCGCCGTGGTGGGCGACCCTGTAGGTGGCGCGGCCGCGCGGGCCGGAGCTTCGGGCTCGGTTCGGTCGCGAGCGACGACGCCGGAGCGAGGAGGAGAGCGATGCAGACGACGCAGGAGGACCTCGGGCGCGTCCCCACGCCGATCACGGCGGGACCCGAGATGGAGGCGCTGGCGCGGTTCCACCCGGACATCACGTGGACGGGCTCGATCGAAGAGGGCGGGATGGGTCCGGGCACGCCGGCGATGACCGCGACGGGCTGGGGGCGGCACGAACCGATCCAGGACGGCCGGTGGATCGTCGGGACCTACGAGCAGGACCAGTACCTGCTCGACGGCACGTTCGTCCTGAGGTGGCTGCTCCACTGGGTGGCCGGCTGGGACCCGATGAGCAACGAGTACCGCGCGACGATCGCCGACAACTACGGCCACGCCGACGTGATGCGCGGGTCGATCGACGGCGACCGCATGACCTTCGAGACGATCGGCGACGCGCCGATCCGGCTGCGTCTGGTCTGGGACGTCGGCGACCCGGATGACATGGTCTGGCGGAACGAGATGTCGGTCGGCGGCGGCCCCTGGGCGCTGGTGGAGGAGTACCACTGCACGCCCGTGCGGCCGTGAGAGCCTCGCGAGCGACCGCGGCGCGCGAGCGGTGAGGGAGGAACGGTGCGAACGATCGGCCTGCTCGGCGACCATCCGACCGACGAGATCCCCTCGTCCCACCTCGACCTGGTCGAGTGCCCGCCGGTCGCGGTCCTCGCCACCGTCACGGCCGACGGCTACCCCCAGACGTCGGTCGTGTGGTGCGACTTCGACGGCACGTGCGTCCGCGTGAACACGATGCGCGGCTTCGCGAAGGAACGGAACATGCGCCGCGACCCGCGGGTCACGCTCCTGTGCTACGACCCACGCCAGCCGCTCCGCTACCTCGAGGTCCGCGGCACGGTCGTCGAGATGACGGAGGCGGGCGCGGCCGATCACTTGGACCAGCTCGCCTCGAAGTATGCGCGCCGGCCGGTCCGATACTTCGGCGACGCGATCCCGGCGCGCTTCGCCGAGAGCGAGATCCCGGTCCTCTGCCGGATAAGGCCGGACCACGTCATCGCGCTCGACGCGACGGGGACGAAGGAGGACACGGGATGACCACCGACCTCGCGTCCGAGACGGTCCCGATCCCCGACTCTCACCTCGACCTCCTGACCAGACCCATCTGCGGGGTGTTCACGACGATGGGCGCCGACGGCCGGCCCCAGTCGAGCCTGGTCTGGTGCAGTCGACGTCGACGTCGACGACGGCGGCGGCGGCGGCGGCGAGGGTGCCTGCGCCCGGGTCAACACGACGCTCGAGCGCCAGAAGGGTCGGAACCTGGTGGCGAACCCGAAGGTCAGCCTGCTCGTCGTCGATCCGGAGAACACCGGCCGGTTCATCCAGGTCCGCGGAGACGCCGACCTCGTCACCGACGGCGCGATCGAGCACCTCGACGCGTTGACCCGACGGTACACGCGCCATCCCGCGTACTACGGCCACATCTACCCGCTCGCGCAGCGTTCGCAGGAGACGCGGGTCATCTGCCGGATCCGCGCACGGCGGATCACCCTCGACGCGATCCACGCCTGAAGCGTCACGCGTCGAGGAGCCGGAGGGCTGTTCCGAGGGTTCGGACCGACGCCTCCGTGATCGGGTTCGCGACGACGATCGCCTCCGAGGCGCCGGCCTCCGCGTAGGCTCGGAGGGCCGCCGCGACACGCTCGGGGGATCCCGCGAGCGGTTCGACCCCCTCGAACGAGCGCTCCCGCTCCTCGGGATCGAGGGCTACCAGGACGCAGGCGCTCCGTTCGACGTCCTCCGGCCGCCGGCCCGCGCGGACGCACGCGTCGTCGATCTCCGGCGTGCGAGCCGCGAAGCCCTCGGGCGTGTTCCCGAACCACTCGAACCAGGTGTTCCAGCCGTCCACGTGGGGGAGCGCCGTCGCGAGCACGCGTTCCCCGACGGACCCGACGACCAGCGGAGGCCGTCTCGCCGGCTCCGGCAGCAGGAGCGCATCGTCGACGGAATGGAACCGACCGTCGAAGGTGACCCGCTCGCCGGCCGTGAGGCGCCGGACGATCTCGAACGCCTCGGCGAACCTGGAGGCCCGGCGGTCGAACGGCAGCCCGAACGCGTCGAACTCGGTCCGGTTCCATCCGGCGCCCACGGCGAGCACCAGGCGCCCGCCCGAGATCTCGTCGACCGTCGCGGCCATCTTCGCCAGGACGGCCGGCGGGTGGAACGCGAGGCAGGCGACCAGCGGCCCCAGGCGGACCCGTTTGGTGACGGCGGCGAGGCCCGCGAGCATCGTCCAGGCCTCCCACGGACCGCGCTCCGGGCGCCCGTCGTCCCGATACAGGTGATGATCGCCGAGCCAGATCGAATCGAAGCCCGCATCCTCGGCGGCCCGCGCCATCGCCACGTACTCCGGCCAGCGGACGTCGCGCTCCACCTCGGGGAGTTGGAGCCCGACGCGTAGGGGTCGGCCGCTCGAACCACGCCGGTCCGCGATCGTAGGGTCGAACCTCGCTGCGCGCGCTCCTCCCGCCACGGCCCCGGCATCGTACATGGCGGTCGCGGGCCGACAGACCGACGGCCCGGTGCTGGTGTAGGTTCGGCGTGTCGCTCGCGGGCGCCAACGGGAGGGGACCGATGGGATCGAGCACGGGCTGTGGCGGATCTCCGGGCGGGCCGCAGCCATGGCGCAGCTGTGGGTGAGGGCGAGGAGCCGGTCGCCGTCCGGCGCGAGGGCGCCGTCGCGATCGTCACGCTCCAGCGTCCGGAGAAGCTGAACGCGATCTCCACCGCCGCCGAGCGCGCCCTGCGGGCGGCGCTTCGTTCGGACGACGTCCTGGGTGCGACGGCGGTCGTCCTCGCCGGCGCCGGTCGTGCGTTCTCCGCCGGTGCCGACATCTCGGAGTTCGGCGACCACGACCCCGCCGCGATCATGGGCTACTACCGCGAGAGCGGGGATGTCTACGAACGCGTGGCGGCGCTGCCCCAGCCCACGTTCGCCGCGATCCACGGGTATTGCCTCGGCGGTGGCCTCGAACTGGCGCTCGCGGCGGACTTCCGGATCGCGGACACCACCGCCGTGTTCGGACTGCCCGAGGTCGCGATCGGGATCGTGCCCAGCTCCGGCGGAACGCATCGGCTCGTTCGGACGCTCGGGCCCGCGCGGGCGAAGGAGCTCATCCTGCTCGGGCGGAGACTGTCGGCGGACGAGGCGCTGGCCGCCGGCCTGGTCACCGAGGTGTGCGGGGAAGGAGAGGCGCTGCCGCGCGCCGTCAGACTGGCGGCCGCGATCGCGGAGGCGCCGCCGCTCGCCGTCGCCGTTGCGAAGCAGGCCGTCGACGCGATGGCCGGCGGGTCCTCCCGGGATGCCGACCTGCTGATCGAGCGACTGGCCTACGGCATGCTCGCGCAGACGCGCGACGCGATCGACGCCGCCGACCGGTTCAGGTCGAAGGGCACCGGCGACGAACCGACCGCGGGCCGGTGACCTCGGGGGCCGGCGTCACTCCGCCGCCGGCGGCGCTTCGCCGGCGCCCCACGCGTCCACGCCGCCGTCGATCACGACGGTCGTTCCGGTGACGTAGCCCGCTCCGGGCGAGGCCAGGAACGCGATCAAGGCTCCGACCTCCTCCGCTGTGCCCAGCCGTCCCATCGGGACCTGGCGCTCCCAGGGCTCCCGGTGCTCCGCGCCGTAGGCGTCCAGGCCCTCCGTCTCGATCGTGCCGGCGGCGACGCAGAGCGAACGGATCCCGAACCGGCTCCACTCGATCGCCAGCCCCGACGCCAGGTTCTCCAGCGCCGCGCGCGCCGCCGACGCGTGCGCGAAGCCTGGGATCCCGCGGCGTGGGCTGAACCCGACGAAGACGACGACGCCCGAGCGACTCGGGATCATCGAACGGACCGCGACCGTTCGCGTCAGGTCCCACGCCGCCTCGACCGTGAGCCGGTGCACGGCTCGCCAGCCGTTCGTCGTGATCTCCTCGGCGGCGGCCATGAACTGGCCGCCCGCACAGTGCACGAGCGCGTCGATCCGGCCGAACCGCTCCAGCGCCTCGTCGACCAACGACGCGACCTGGTCGGGGTCGCGGACGTCGGTCGGCCGCGCGAGACAGGCGGCTCCGGCGGAGACCACCAGGTCCTCCGTCGTGCGAAGGGGCGCATCGCGGCGCCCGCAGATCGCGACGTTGGCTCCGGTCCGCGCGAACTCCAGGGCCGCGGCCCGACCGATGCCCGTCCCGCCGCCCGTGATCAGCGCGACCCGGCCGGCGTTCGCGTCGGCGGCGAGCGGGCTCCGGTACGGGCTCACGCCGGCCACTCAGGTCGTGGGGTCGACGGTGATCAGGACGTTGCCGACCTTACGCCCGGACTCGACGTAGCGGTACGCCTCGACGATCCGGTCCAGGGGGTAGCGCCGGTCGATCAGCGGCCTGAACGCTCCGGACTCGATCAGGCCCTTGAAGTACATCACCCGTCCACGGTCGTACTTCGGCGGGATGGGCATCATCGCCTTCTTCCCGCCGAGCAGCGGGGTGACGATCGCCAGGACGGGGTTCTGCGCGAACGGACCCAGGTCCGTCGAGAGGTAGAACCCGCCGGGCTCCAGCAGTCGCTTGCACCGGCCGAACGAGCTCTTGCCGACCGCGTCGAACACGACGTCGTACGTCTGCCCGTCCCTCGTGAAGTCCTCGGCCGTGTAGTCGATGACCCGATCCGCGCCCAGGCTCCGAACCAGCTCGACGTGCTCGGTGGCGCAGACCGCGGTCACGGTCGCGCCCAGGCTCTTCAGGATCTGCACGGCCGCCGACCCGATCGCCCCGGTCGCCCCGTTCACGAGCACGCGCTGCCCGCCGTGGATCTTCGCCTTCGTGATGCACGTGAGGGCGTAATGCGAACCCTCGGTGCTGGGGGCGGCCTGCTCGAAGGTCACGTTCGTGGGCATGGTCGCGAGCGAACCGTCCTCGGGCATCGTGAGGTACTCGGCGTGCGCGCCGAACCGGCCCTCGCTATACCCGAACACCCGGTCGCCGACCTCGAAGCGCGTGACGCCCGCGCCGGTCGCCGCGACGACGCCCGCGAACTCGCTCCCGAGGATCGTGACCCGCGGTCTGACGAGCCCGGCGAAGAACCGGACGATGAACGGCTCGGCCCCGCGGAAGCCGCAGTCGGTGCGGTTCACCGTGGTCACGTGGACCTTGACCAGCACCTCGCGGTCCGTGGGCGTCGGGGCGTCGACGTCCTCGATCCGAACGACCTCCGGTGGCCCGTACCTGGTGCGAACGGCGGCCTTCATCGGCGAATGATAGCCAGGCCGCACGGTTCGCCTCAGCGCGACCGAGCGGCGAACACCACCAGGGCCACGCCGCCCAGGACGAACAGCGCGCCGGCGACGAGCAGCCCGCCGGAGACCCAGGGGAGCGCCGGGACGGTCGCGCCCACGTTCGCCCGCACGTCGATCCCCGCGGTCCCGTCGACGTTCATCACGACGGCGGTCCAGGAGCCCGCCGACGGGGACCAGGTCACGACCCTGGTGCCCGGGCCGCCGCTCGCCGCGACCCAGAACGACTGGTCACCTGGGTTCCCCGGAGGCGGGCCGCCCGGCACGAGACGAGAGCCGTCGCGGCCCAGGTCGGTCACCCGCTCGCGCTCGACGCCGCTCAGGTACCGCGCGACGTCGGCCGTCCGGGCGATCCCCACGAAGGTGGACCCGCCCGGCCGGATCGACCGCACGCGCACGCGCACCGTGCCGATCGTGCCGGGGATCCACCTGGCGCCCTCGGCGCGGACGGTCACGTCCTCGGTGGTCACGGCGTACGTCCCGCTCGAGATCGCACGGGTCGGCGTGGAGACGTAGCCCGCGCCGTCGCGTTGCGTCCGGTCCGCCCAGAGCCCCACGCCTCCACCGGCGATCAGGCCCACCGAGACCACCAGCAGGAGCACGCCGAACACCAGCGCCACGACGCGGCCCGCCGTCCACCCCGTCGAGGTGTCCGGGCGTGCGGGAACGGTCGTCGCGGGCTCCGGCGCCGTGAGCGTCCCGTCCGGCTCCGCGCCGCCGAGGTCGATCCGGAACGGCGGGTATCCGTCGGTCATGAGCCCCACGTACGCCGCCACCCGCAGCACCCAGCGATCCATGCCGAGGACGAAGTCGAACACGTCCGACGGATACCGGCCCGTCACGGCGAGCACGACGGCCGCGACCAGCACCAACAGGCCGATCAGCCCGCCGCCCCACGCGAACTCCCAGTGGCCACCCCGCCACGCCGCCCACGTCCCGCCGCCGAGGAAGATGCCGACGACGACGTAGTGGGGGATCGCCAGCAACCACCACTTCACCAGCACCAAGCCGCGGGAGAGCCGTTCCGGGTACGCGATCTCCAGGCGCGCCGGATACTCGGGGACCTCACCGAGCGTGAAGGGCGGGTACCGGTCGGTGCCGAGGGCGCCGTACGCGTAGTAGGAGACCCGCCACGACCACCGGAGGACCCCGGCGTTGAACGCGAAGATCGAGCGCGGGTACCGCCCGGTGAACAGGATCGCGAAGAACGCGACCACGGTCAGGATGAAGAACGCGATCCACAGGAACGCGAGCAGGATGAAGTGCGGGATCGCCAGCAGCCACTTCACCAGCCACAGCCAGCGCGAGAGGTCGGGTTCGAGTTCGGCATCGACCCGCACCGGATGGGTCACGTCCGCCATGACGCCTCAGCTCCCTCCATCGCGACCCGGCCGGGCTGCATCCTGTTCTGCCTCGGATCCGACACCGCCGGACGCTTCTGTTCCTTTCCGGACATCCGCTCCAAACCGTACGGCGCGACACGTCGTCCGCCCGCGTCGGATGGTACCGGCTCCTTCGGGACCATGCGGTCCCTCGCGCTCACGGCGAGGCGGGGTACCGCTGGACCGACCCGCACGAGGTGACCGAGTGAGGAAACGCGCAAGGTTCCGATGCTCATGCGTCACGGGTGGCGGTGCGCCAGCCGCCGGCAAGGAGGAAAGCGGCCAACCACGCCACCACGACGAGGGACGCGACCCCGACGCTGTGCACCACCGACGTTCCCTCGTCGAGCGCCGGCGCCGGGTTCAGCCGAGCGAGCGCGCTCGGATAGAGCGCCTGCCGAGCCCATCCCAGGATCGTGACCTGCGTGAGCAAGGGCGCCGCGATGAACTGCCATCCGATCAGGACGCCGTTGGTCACGGCCCGGGAGCCGACCAACGATGCGAACCCGATCGCGAGGATCACGTCGAAGCCCGTGAACAGCACGACCCACGCATAGCCCCGCACGATCAGCCAGGCATCGGGCGTGGGGAGCGACCCGGCGAGCCCCACGGCGCAGGCAGCGATCACGACGTAGCCGAGGGTGATCATCGGCACGAAGACGGCCAGCGCGCCGGGCACGCGGGCACCGAACAGCTGCCAGCGTGAGCGGCCGGTCGCGACCAGGTCGCGGAACACACCGGCGGAGACGTCCTGGGTGCCGGCCGTGGCGCCGACCAGGATCGCCGCGATGGCGCCGGCCGAGGTCAGCCCGATGATCCCTCCCCGCAGCGCGTCCACGCCGCCGGCCGGCCCGTAGCGACCGGGGTTCGTCAGGTGCAGGATCTCGATGATCGCGAACACGATGCTGACCACACCGACGGTCAGGACGAGCGACCACCACATGAGGCTCCCGCGACGGCGCAGCTTCACGAACTCGGCGCGCACCAGGCGCAGGGTCACTTGGTCACCTCCAGCCGGGACGTCATCTCGAGGAACCGTTCCTCCAGGGAGACCCGCTGAGGCTCGATCGCGAAGATCGACACGCCGGCGTCCACCAGCCGCCGGGTCATGTCGGCGACGGCTGCGTCGGTCGCGGTCCCCGGCTCCGTGGTCAGGACCACGACCAGCGCTCCGTCCGCCCGCTCGACGGATCGCAGCGCCGGATGCGTCCCCAGCGCCTCCGCCGCCAGGTCGAGGTCGTCGCAGCGGACCCGGATGGTCGGGTGCCCGGTTCGGCCGATGTCGGCGACGGACCCCTGCATGAGGATCCGCCCCTGGTCGATGATGGCGACCTGGTCGCAGGTCTTCTCGACCTCGTCCAAGAGGTGCGAGGAAAGGAACACCGTTCGGCCCTCGGCGATCAGCTCCGCGATCATCTCCCGGAACTCTTGGATCCCGGCGGGGTCGAGCCCGTTCATCGGCTCGTCGAGGATGAGCAGGAGCGGGTCGGCCAGCAGGCACCGCGCGACGCCGAGGCGCTGCCGCATGCCGAGCGAATACGACTTCACGCGTTCGTCCGCGCGGTCCGCCAATCCGACCCGGGCGAGCGCCGGGCCGATGCGGCCGTCCGCCGCAGGCTCGCGAGCGGCCGAGACGATGCGGAGGTTCTCCCGCCCCGTCAGGTGCGGATGGAACCGGGGTTCCTCGACGATCGCCCCGACCCTCAGCAAGGCAGCCGAACGATCCTTCGGGATCGGGTGACCGAGCAGGCGGAACGTGCCGCTTGTCGCATGCGTGAGCCCGAGCAGCGTTCGGATCAGCGTCGTCTTCCCCGCGCCGTTCGGCCCGAGGAATCCGAACGCGGTCGCGCCCGGAACCGTGAGGTCCACGCCGTCGACGGCCACGCGGTCGCCGAACCGCTTGGTGAGTCCGTTGGTCGCGATCACCGGCTCGCCGGGCGCGGGCCGCTTCGCTCCGCGATGGGCGAGATCGTCACCCATCGAGCGCGACCGCCTCGCCGATCGGCAGCACGCCGAACCGTCGGCGGATGTCGTCGGGCGTGGCCGCGAGTTCGCGTTCGATCTGCCAGCCGTGGACCTCGATCAGGACGGTCGGCCCGCCGATGTGGGTGACGCGGACGTCGGTCATGCGGAGCTCCTCATCGAGCGCCTCTCGGTCGAGCCCGGCGCTGCCCCGGATGGATCGCGGCTCGACGGCGCTTCATGAGCGTAGCAACGCGACGTAGAGTGCCGCTGACAGCGTTGACCGAGGCGGAAGGAGCGCGTTCCAGATGATCGAAATCCGCCGCGACGCCGACATCTACGACATCGAGGGCGGCTGGTTCCACGCGCGCTGGCACTTCTCCTTCGACCGGTATCGGGATCCTGACAACGAGGGCTTCGGCGCGATGCGCGTGTTCAACGACGATCGCCTGATCCCCGGTGCAGCGTGGCCGCTCCACCCCCACCAGGACGTCGAGGGGCTCACCTATGTCGTTGAGGGGCTCTTCGGGCATCAGGACGACGTCGGCGGACCGTTCGGGCCGCTCCCGGCGGGGTCGGTGCAACGGATGACGCTGGGCTCCGGGGCCTTCCACTCCGAACTGAACGCGTCGGCCGACGAACCGATGCGATTCATCCAGATCTGGATCCTCCCGGACACGGCCGGCCTCGAACCGGGCGTCGAACAGCGCGTCTTCACCCGCGAGGATCGAGCCGATCGACTGCTGAAGGTCATCGGGCCGGAGGGCGGCGCCGTCGTCATGGTCCACCAGGACGCCGCCGTCTTCGTCGCATCGCTCTCAGCGGGCACCGAGGTCACGCACGAGATCGGCGTCGGCCGCGGCGCGTACGCCTATCTGATCGGCGGCGCGGGTTCCTTCGGGACCGAGGATGTCAGGACCGGGGACGCGGCCAAAGTCACCGGGCAGCCCGACCTCCGGATCCGCGCGGGCGAGCCGAGCGAGTTCATCGTCGTCGACGTACCGATGACGTTCGAGCCCGTCGGGATCTGGCGCTAGGCTCGCGGAGGCATGGCGGACCGGGTCACGATCTCGTCGGATGGGAGCCGTCCCAGGCGTCGATCCTAGGCCGAGCATCGTTCACCGTACGGACATGTCGCTCGCGCGCGCCGGTGATAGCGTCGGCCATCGGGCGTCGACCGTCGGAGAGAGGGGGTCGTGATGGCGCAGGCCATCGACATCGACAAGCCGGACACCATCGTCATGATCCACGGGCTCTGGATGACGCCCCGCAGCTGGGAGGCCTGGAAGGCCCGCTACGAGGCACGCGGGTACGCGGTGCACGCTCCCGCGTGGCCCGGGTTCGAGGTCGAGGTCGAGGCGCTGAACGTAGACCCGTCGCCGATGACGGACCTCGGCGCCGAGACCGTGATCGACTCCTACGAGGACTTCATCAAGGATCTCCCGAGCAGCCCGATCATCATGGGCCACTCGCTCGGCGGGGCCATGACCCAGGTGCTCCTGAATCGGGGCCTCGGATGCGTCGGGGTCGGCGTTTCGTCGGCGACCGTCAAGGGCGTTCGCGACCTGCCGTTCTCCACGCTCAAGGCTGCCGCGCCCGCGCTCAACCCGTTCAAGCGGGGGAAGCCGGTCCCGCTGACGGCGAAGGAGTTCCACTACGCGTTCGCGAACACCTTGAGCGACGAGGAGTCGGAGAAGCTCTACGAGCGGTACTGCGTCCCGGCCGCGACGGGCGTCCTGGCCGACATCGCGCTGGCGAACCTGCACCGGAACCCGCCGACCGAGGTCGACTTCGCGAAGGAGGGCCGGATCCCGCTGTTGTTCATCGGGCTCAGCGAGGACCACGTCGTGCCGCCGAAGGCGACGATGCACAACGAACGGAAGTACGACGACTCGGTCTCGATCACGGAGTACAAGGAATTCGAGGGCCGTCCTCACTTCCCGGGCGCGCCCGGTTGGGAGGAGGTCGCCGATTTCGCGATCGATTGGGCGGAACGCCACGCGGGCCTGACGGTCGCCGACCACGCCGCCGCAGGGGATCCGGTCCGGGAAGGCTGAACGCGACGCGGATCCGCGTCGGCCCCCCCGGCGGTCGACCCCCCGAGGGTGGCGTCGTTCCCTGACGGCCACCCGGCGGATAAGCTGCCCCATCGGAAGTCCGGCCATCCCTCCGCGCACCGCGTCCCGCCTGCTCGGGATGTCGCGTTCCTCGTGCTCGTGGTCGCGGCGTGCACGAACGGCACCGCACCACCCGTCGAGTCGTCCTCAGCGGGCGGGACAGGGGGAACCATCACAGCAGCGGGGTCACCGGTGGCCGGCCCGCTCGCGAAGTGGCCGATCGACCACGTCGTCATCATCGTGAAGGAGAACCGGACGTTCGACTCGATGGACGATTCCCGGCGCGAACGGTACGACGATGGGCAACGACCACGGCCGGATGTTCCCGCTGTCCCACACCCCGGAGATCGGGCCGAGCGATCTGCCGCATTCCTTCGGGGACGGACGCGTCGACCCCGACGGCGGCAAGATGGACGGATTCGCGCGGCTCGATCCGACCGTGACGAACTATGCCTACTCGCAGATGAACCCGAAGGACCTCCCGAACTACTGGCATTGGGCGAACAGGTTCGTGCTGGCCGACGACTTCTTCGCCTCCCACCGCGGCTCGTCGTTCCCGAACCACCTCTACCTGATCGCGGCGCAGGCGGGCGGCGCCACCGATGGCCCGGGTTTCACGGTGCCGAAGCCGGTCCCCGGCGGGCCGGCCCGTTCGTGGGGCTGCGACGCGCCGGAGGGCGAGACCGTGCCGATCCTCGACTCCGAAGGCGAGAAGATCCGCATCCCACCGTGCTTCGACTTCCTGACGGAGGGCGATCTGCTGAACGACGCGGGTATCGAGCGGAGGTACCACGGCTCAACGCGCGTCCAGAGTGGGTACACGTGGTCCGCGTACAACGCCGTCCGCCACATCAGGGAGACCGACCAGTGGGTGAAGCACGTCGTGCCGTCCGACGGGTTCGTCGCCGACGCGGAGGCCGGCCGGCTGCCGGCGGTCAGCTGGGTCACGCCCCGGTTCAAGGTGTCCGAACACCCGCTGCCGCCGACGGACTTCTGCCAAGGGGAGAACTGGACCACGCAGCTGGTCGACGCGATCATGAGCGGCCCGGACTGGGCGTCCACGGCGATCTTCGTCACGTGGGACGGCTGGGGCGGGTTCTACGACCACGTTCCGCCGCGGAACGTCGACCGGTTCGGGTTCGGCTTCCGCGTGCCGCTGCTCGTGATCAGCCCGTACGCGAGGGTGGCGCACGTCGACCACCACGAGGGTGAGTTCTCGTCGATCCTCCGGTTCATCGAGGACAACTGGGGCCTCGGTCGGCTCACGGCACGGGACCGGGCCGCGACGAACCTCTCGTACGACTTCGACTTCACGCGGTCGCCGCGGGAACCGGATCCGTTGCCGCTCCGGCAGGACTGCATCGGGGGCCCGGTACCCGAGTACGAGGGCAGGTAACAGCGGCCGCATCGCCCGCGCGAACGCCGAACGCCGAACGCCTCAGACGTGGGCGAGCACGCGGTCCAGCGGCCGCGGCACCTGGGCGGGTTCCAGTGCGCGCGCCAGCAGGGCCGCGTATCGGGCCTTCCGGCCGCTCCGCGTGCCCATGAAGCGCCGGAGCTGCTCTTCGATCGTTCGTTCCTGCTGCGCAGGCTGTTTCTGGAAGGTGCGGAACGACCCAAGCTCTCCTTGCGCGTCGATGATCCGTTCGACGGATGCGGCGCCGAGCGCGCGGATCAGTTCGTCCTCCAGGTCCGCGTCACACACGTAGAACCCGAGCGACTCCATGTCGGCACGCGAGAGGTCGGCACCGAACCCCGCTCGCTCGAGCCCTCGGCGGAAATCGTCCTCCTCGGCCGCGTCGCAGAGGCCGGCCAGCCTGACGTCGAGGCCCTGGGGGCCGTACCGCTCCAGGAAGCGCGCGATGTTCTTCGCGCCACCCATCGCGACGATCGAGATGCGCTCGGCAGCGAGGTCCCGGCCGCGGCGTTCGGCGAGCGCCTCGACGGCCAGCTGATCGCTGACGCCCTCGACGAGCACGACCGCGGTGACCTCCGTCGGCGATCGCGCGTTGCGGAACTCGGCCTCTCGCTTCATCACATCCATCCCTCGTCGCAGCCCGGCAGACCGGTCAGGTTACGCGCTGTCCATGCGTGCGCGCCCGGTCGTGCCGACGTGCACGTTTCGCCACGGTCGTCGCCGCTGGTGGGGCCGAGAGGGGGTCCCGCGGCGAGTCGGCGTTCACCCTCGTCCGCGACCAGCCGGACCGATCGCTCGACCCGACGTTGGGCGACGGTGAGGTCCGAACCAGGCGCTTCCTGCTGGGGAAGCGGACCTCAGCCCTGCAGCCAGGGCTCGCTCCGCCGCACGCTCAGGATCAGCCGACGGAGCTCCGAGATCGACAGGTCGAGTTCGTTGATCGCCTCGTCGAGGATCGCCTGGGTCCGTTCCTCGGTCGTTCCTGATGCGAGCGACTGGAGCCTGAGCCCGACCGCGAACAACGCGTGGATCGTCTCGTGCTGGAGGGATCGGCCGATCTCCTCGCGCTCCGCGACGCGCGTGATGAGGTCCTCGCGTTCTCGGATCAGGATCTCGACGTCCTTGCGTTCCGATACGTCGCGGACGGACGCGATGACCGTCGGCTCGCCCTCGACCTCGGCGGGGCAGAGCTGGATCTCCACGCGGAGCTCGGTCCCATCCTTCCGACGCAGGCGGGTCTCGATGCCTGTCCCCATGGGCCTGTTGCGCGGAGCGCCGTAGAAAGCGGCGCGGTCATGCTCGTGCGCGTCGCGCAGTTCCTCCGGCACGAGGACCTCGATCGGGCCGCCGAGAACCTCGGACCGGTCGTATCCGGAGAGCATCTCGAGGCGCCGGTTGATGAAGTCGATCCGGCCGTGTCCGTCCGTGAGCAGCAGCCCATCCGGGAGAGCCTCGAGCATCGGTTGGGCGAGCATGAGTGCGCGCCGTGACGCGAGTCTCACGACCATGTCGCCGTGCACGGCCGAGCCTCGCTGCCCCTCGATCGCCGGACGCTCGTGCCCGCGAGCGACCCGCGGAGCGTCCTCGAACCCGGAGGGCTTTCCGCCTGGCTGAACCGGATGAGACATGATCCCTCCTTACCGAGAACGCGAGGCTCGGAACTCGACCGGCAGTCCAACACGTGCCTCGAGCATGGGGTGTACCGTGTGCTGCGCGTTAGGGAGTGGTCGCCTGTGGCTCGGGTGTCGAACTCGGACCGGGCCGGATCCATGACCTACGGAGACGGTATTCCCCTCGGCGTCCTTGAACCGGAACCACACGGTCACTCCTCGGTAACGCGCGACCGGATCGGCGGTCGCCGATGGCTCGACCGGGGGCTGGGGCCAAGGTTTGCGGCGGCACGGTGCCAGGGTGGGCGAGGGTCGCCGCCCGCTCAGGATACGCCCGTGCGTCCACGGCGAGCAAGGGCGCCGATCCGATCGCGGCGATGAACGAGCGGCCCGCCAGGTGATGAGACGGGGTCCTGACGATGCCGGGACGACTGACCTCCGAAGGGAGCTCCTCCCGCCGTTCGCTTGGCGCAGGACGAAACAGGTGGAGCAACAACTGAATCTGGAGTTCCAGGACCGCGTGCCGGATGCCCTGTAATGACAGGTTGCTGCGACCGCTGATAGCCTCCCGGTTCCTGAAACACCCACGGAACGGAGGCTCGAAGATGGAACGCGTCATCGTTGTCTGCGATGAGTGCGGAGCGACACCCGCGAGACCGGTACTTCTCCGAGCGAACGGCAGGAACCACGCGTTGGACCTGTGTGACGCGGATCTGCGGAAGCTCCTGAAGAACGCACGGACGCCGAGGCGCGGGCGGCCGCGTGGCGAGACAGGCGCGCCCGCGGCTCAGCCACGCCGTCCCGGCCGTCCGCGGAAGACGGAGTCTGCTCGTGCAGCGAAGGCCTCGACGCAAGCTCCCACGGCGAAGCGGGAACGCAAGCGCATCACCGACCCTGTGGTCCTCGCCAAGCGGCGCGCGGCGCTCGAGAAGGCACGCAAGGCACGTGCCGACAAGCGTGCCGCGGCGCGACAGGAAGCCTGAGCGCGCTCCGGCTCGAACCGTACGACCGCCTCCGAAGGCGACCGCGACCCGGTCCGCAGGCCGGAACGAGACCTGCCTCAGGTAGTGGAATCTTGCTCCCGGGCGCGTCAGGCTACCCGACGAGGGCGCCGGAGCCGGCGCCGAAGGATGGGGATGCGACGTGGCGATGTACGAGGCGTACTGTGTGAAGTGCAAGGCCAAGCGCGAGTTCGAGGGCGAAGTGGTCACGCTGAAGAACGGCCGGAGCGCCGCGAAGGGCACGTGTCCGGTGTGTGGCACCACGGTCATGCGGATGCTCGGCAAGTCCTGAAGACCGGGATCGATCGTTAGGCACCTGGCCCGCGTGCCGGTGCCGATCATGTGGTGAGCGCGCCTTCGTCGCTGCCTCGGCGGCACCCAGGGGACGGCGCCTGCCGTCTCTCGTATCCGGACGACGCACCGTCGACCATCCGTCGAGCGATGAACCCCTTGCGGATCCACGCTCGCGTCAACTAGTGTCGAGCGCTCGCCCAGCCCGCAGGCGGAGGGAGATGCCTATACGCGCGTGCGGGCAACCGATCGGATCCCGGCGACGGATGCCGCCGCGCGATCGCGCGACGGACGACAGGAAGGGGCGAACATGCGCAAGCGCTGGATGCTGGCATCGGTCGCGGTGACGGTCACGATGCTCATGGCGCTCGGGCCGACGGCGATGGCCTCGAAGCAGCACTTCTGGGTCGGCCACGTCGACAAGAGCCACATCGTGCTGTTCACGACCGAGAAGATCGGCGGCGTCGTGTACTTCGAGCCGATCGAGATCGACTTCACCCTTACATGCCATGTCAGTGGTGACGAGGTCGACTATGGCTACTCGTTCTTCGGGTTCCAGGAACCCGTCAACAAGAAGGGGCATTTCGACCTGAACCTCGGCGATCCGTATTACGGCCCGTTCGACTGGGAGGGCACGTTGTCCGGGAAGACGGCATCGGGCACGGTGCTCGCCGGATTCCCACTCTATGACGGCCAGGGCGGATACGGAACGCAGAGCTGCGACAACGACCCGGGCGCCGATTGGACGGCGAAGGACCTGGGCAGTGCTCGCCCCACGTCGCCGCATCACTCCGTGCAGATCAGGTTCACGAAGGACAAGCACGGACAGGTCCACGTGGCGGTTACGCGGTAGTCACCGAGGGTCCAGAGACCCGTAGGACGAACCGCCGGGGTGCACCCAGCCCGGCGGTTCGTCCTGCATGTGATCCATACGCAGCGATGCGCGAGCGGCGACACGGTTCGTGTTCGCCGCCGCGTGTTCGGGTGCGGCCGCCGACGGTTCGGCGTGGGCCTGGCCCTTCGGGCGGAACCGGAGTGAGAGGATAGCGAGCTGACCCACGAGAGGGTGCGGGATGCGCTGGTGGCGCAGGAAGAAGAAGGCGATCAGCCGCGAAGAGGTCGAGAAGGCTGCGCGCGCGACGCGCAACAGGGATGCCCGTGCGTTCTCGAACCAGAACGCGACCCCGGGCGGTCGCATCGGAACGGGCCCAGCTGACGAGCCTCGGCGGATCTAGCCGATCTCCCCGCCTCGAGCGGCCATCGCCAGCCAGCCGGACTTCGGTGCTCGGGCTCGGCTCGCTCGACGGCCCGCTCGGCTCAGCCCAGGGGTATCGCTTGTGGGAACCGAAGGATGCCATCGGGGTCGTAAGCCCGCTTTACCATCTCGAGCCTGGCGAGGTTCGAGCCGTAATACGCCTGCTGCCAGTCGGTCAGATCCGGGTCGATGTAGTTCTGGTACGCCTCGCCGCTCGCGTCCGGATGCAGGGTCGCGTAGAGGGACCCGAGCCAGTTCCCGTTCGCCGTGACGGATGCCCCCGATGCTCCGTTCGGGAGGTTCGCGAAGTACTGCCCGAGGAACAGCTGTCGGCGGTGGACGAACGCTGTGGCACCGGGCGCGACCCGATTGATCGCCCCGCCGTACGCGTCGAAGAGCACGCCGCCCGTCGTCGTGAGGCGCGGATCGTTCTGCCGATCTTCGAGGGCCGACAGCGCCGAGGAGATCGCTCCAACCGGGATCCCCGCGTCGAAGAAATCGGACTTCGCCAGCGACGCCTGCCGCTGCAGCACGCCGGCGGGGTTCCGGGTGGGCAGGTGGCACTGATCATCGCTCAGACCGGAGCACCCGGCTTCTCCCATCATCGCCGCGCCGTACGGCTCGGTGTTGACGGAGGAGCTGGAGGGCGGCGAGCCGACCTCGTGCTGGAGCGCCGCCAGCAGCGGTGACAAACCGCTCGACGAGCCGACGAAGGCGCCGTTGACCGACACCGCGAGCGGACCCGGCGGGTTCCCCGATCTGGCGAGCAGATGGCAGTCGCTCCACAGCTCGTCGGGCGCGGTCGGTCCCCACGACTGCCATGCCGAAAGCACGTCGCGCGCCGCCGACCACGGCCACCGCAGGCTGAACAGCGTCAGGGACCCGATGGGATGGGTGGCGAACGTGAAGGCCGTCACGACGCCGAAGTTCCCCCCGCCCCCGCCGCGGCACGCCCAGAAGAGATCGGCGTTCGTGGTCGTGTCGCAGTCCAGGACGTCACCCGCGGCGGTGACGACGCGGACCGCACGCACGCTGTCGCACGTGAGGCCGAACTTCCGGCCCACGACCCCCTGGCCGCCCCCAAGGGCGAGGCCGCTGATCCCGACCGTCGGACAGGTCCCGCCCGGGATCGCGACGCCGTGAGGTGCGATCGCGGCGTACAGGTCGATCAGGCGTGTGCCGGCGCCGACCACCGCCGTTCCGCTGCCGACGGACACTCGGGCCAGCTTCGAGACGTCGACCACGATCCCGGTGCCCGTCGAGTACCCCGCGTAGCTGTGGCCGCCGCCCCGCGGCGTCGGGACGATGCCGTGGGCGCGCGCGAACGCCAGCGAGCGCTGCACGTCGGACTCGGAGGCGCACGAGACGACCGCCTGCGGACGGACGGCGTCGAACCGCGGGTCGAACAGCTGTCGAGCGCTGCGGTACCCGGGGTTCGTGGGGCGGATCACCGAACCGCGGATCGTGCTGACGAACGCGGCCCAATCGGCTTCGGTCGGCGGGCCGGTCACGATCTCCGTCGTCGATGAGGTCGGCGTGGGAACGGTCGGCGTGCTCGTCGGGGTCCGAGAGCTGGCGGGGTTCGGCTCTGGGCTCGCGTTCGTGCATGCGGCCAACGCCGCCGACGCGATGCCACCGACGGCGAGGCTGCCGCTGAGTCTGAGGAAGGTTCGACGGTCCACGGCTCGCGAGGCTATCGCGGCTGCCGCCGTTCGGTGGTGTGCGCTGAGTCGCCTGGACGGAACCAGACCGGGATGGACGGCGGCGCCGCGAGCCGTCCCCTCTCGGATCCGGCCCGCGGCGCCACCGGTGCGGTAGCCGCTAGCACCTGATCAGCACGCGCCCCGTCGAGCATTGGCCCGACCATCCGATCGAGGGGATCGAACCGACCGACCCCACCCGTCCGGTCGCGGGACGATCGGCGGGAACCGCCGGCACCAGGGGAGCGTTCTGGCCCTGGACCTGCCCGACGGCCGGAGCCCGCACCGGCGCGACGCCCGAGGACCCGAGGCCGATCGCTTGCCCCAGCACCAATCCGCCGACCATGCCGAAGACGACAGCGGCCACCACGATCAGCCATCGCACCCCGCCGCCTCGTACCGGCGCAGGACCGATGGTCGTCGCCTGCATGTTCGCGCTCATCTCGGATCGCCTCCCGTCCGGTCGCCGACTGGGGACGACCGATGTCGGAAGGCTAGGGCCGGGCGCTCCTGCGGCCGGTGTCAGCGATGACCGAGGGCGTGTGTCGTTCGACACGCCCTGGCCGGCGAACCCTTAGGCGCGGGCCCAACTCCGCGCGCGGGTGCGCCGCGACGGTGGGCAGGGGTTCCCGCACTCGGACACACAGATCCGATGCTTGCAGCACGCGTCGACGAGGCAGCGAGAACCGCTCGGGCAGTCGGCGTTCTTCTTGCACTTCGGGAAGCTCCCGCAATCCAGGTCGACGCAGCCCACGCACACGAGGGCGCCACCGGCGTCCGTCGCGCACACGCACCTCTTCGGCTTGCAGAACTGGGCCGTGCCGTTGCAGTCGATCCCGCGCTTGCACCGTTTGCGAGCGGTCGCGGCGTCGGCGGGGAAGCTCGTCAGGACCGGCGCCGCCCAGGCCGCGGCGCCGACGATGCCCGCCCGCGTGAGCAACTCCCGCCGGGAGAGCGTTCCGTCAGCCATCGTTCTGTCCTCCGATCTGGGCCCGATCGGCGGGCAGGTCCGGGGCCTCGGTGCCGATCAGGAAGCGCGCCAACTCCGCGGACGCGTCATCGGAGATGGATACGGCGGCCGCCACCGCGTCGCCGTGCCACACGGAGAAGCGAACGTGGGACGCGGGCACGCGGACCGACCCCTCCGCGGACTCCATCTCGAACTCCTCCACGTACCGCGTCACGCGGAGCCCTCCGAGCGTGCGGTCCTCCGGCAGCACCGGGACGCCGAGGAACCACCGAGATTCCTTCGGACCCGAACGCCGCATCAGGTCGCTCGGGAGGAGCGTTCCGCACGAGACGCAGTAGGTATGCGTCAGCGGCTGACCGAACCCGCACCGTGGGCAGAACATCCGGATCTCCTCCGCTCGAGCGCGCACCGACGCGGACATCGTGTACCGCTCGTCCGTGAGGGCGCAAGGTTCATCGAGGATCCGGATCGATGCCATGTCGTTCGCGCACGCTCCGTTCACGCCTCGGGCGAGAGGACCGACACGGGTAGTTGGGAGAGCAGATCGGCCAGGCGGAGCACGCGTTCGCCATCCCGCGCCCGCGCCGGCGCCGCGACAGCGCCACCCGTCAAGGCATCGCGCCAACGGGTCGGCGCCCCCGACGGCAGGACCACGGCAGTCGAGCCCCAGATCGCGCGACCGACCGGCCACGATGGATCCGATCCGACCGACGCGCCGGTCAGCCGCACCGTCAGGCGAGGCACGACCGCCACCGCCCAGTCGGCGCGCGAGCGGCGGGCGAAGGCCACGGCGTGTTCGGCCTGCCGTCCGCGGACCCGTAACGGGACGTACCGTCCGCACGCGAACAGGCCCGGCTGGCGTCGGCGGAACCGGAGCGCGCGGCTGAGGACCAGGAGCTTCAGCCCGCCATCCTGCCACCGCTCCATCAGCGCCGGGATCCCGCGAGTCACGTCGACCGATGCGGCATCGATCGCGGCCAGCCGCGCCGTACGCCCCGCCAGGTCGACCGGAGCGCGGTTGTCCGGATCGACCAACCGGGGATCCCAGAGCTCGCTCCCCTGGTAGACGTCGGGGAAGCCCGGCGCGGTGATCGTGAGGACCGTGGCAGCGAGGGCGTTCAGCGCGCCGTGGAACGACATGGACCCGGCGAAAGGCGCGAGGTCCTCGGCGAACCGCGACCGACGCGACGCCGTCACGGACGCGACGAACGCCCGGAGCGCGCGCTCGTATGCAGGGACCGGCGCGAGCCAATCCGTGTGGACCTTCGCCTCCCGCGCACTCTTCACGACGTGGCGCTGGAGCCGTTCGACGAGCGTGCGATCGACCCCGCGCCATCCGCTCGCCGGCCAGAGCGCGAGTAGCGCGTGATATGCCGTCAGTTCCTCAGTGGGGTCGGGCGCGTCTCGGCCGTCCACCCTTCGCCGGTGATGGGCGTTCCACGTGTGCCACCGCTCGACGCGTTCGAGCCACGCGTCCGGGATCTCGGACAGGACGTGCAGGCGTGCGCGGGCGTCCTCGCTGCGCTTCGTGTCGTGGGTCGAGGTCGTGGACATCGCGCCGGGCCACCGCTCGCGCCGGCGTCGCATCGCGCTGTGGAACGCATCGACGGTCGTCACGGGAGCGCCAGGGTTCGAACCGACCTCGGCCCTCGACGGCACGCGCGGATCGCGGTAGAGGGCGGTGTCCTCGACGCCCTTCGCGGTCACCGCGGGGCAGAGCTGCTGCCAGCGACGGACCAGTTCGGCCACATGGGGCTCGGGGTCTGCCCCGGCGGTCGCGGCCGACAGCATGGTGTCACGCAGGAACCTGACGGCGCGCCGCAACGAGGGCGACGGGCTCGAGCCGATCGCGTCGCGGGCGGCGCGGTGGATCAGCCGCCGGTCGCCGGTACCGGCGGCGAGGCCCGGTCGCAGGTACGTCCGGTAGACGGGCAGGGCGGCCGTCAACGCGACGAGCGCGTCTCGCAGATCCCGCTCGCCGATGTCCGAGGTCCCCGCCGATGCGGACGCGGCTCGGCTCGCGAGCCGCGTCACGCGTTCGCGTTCGGCGCCGAACAGCTCGGTCAGCACGAGCCGCTTGCCGTCCCGGCAGAGTTCGTCGAACGTGAGGAGCGCCTCACCGCCGGCCCGCACCGGAGCCTCGGCGAGGGCGGCCACGCCATCCGGGTCGACGAACAGGCCGTCCGCGGCGTCGAGGAACGCGTACCCGCTCTCTCCGGCCACGGGCCACGATGCCGGGAGCTGCTCGCCGCGAGCCAGGATCTTCTCGACCACGATGTGCGTTTCGGGTCCGGCCGCGTCGCGCAGCCGCGCCAGGTACGCGTCGGGATCCGCCAGCCCGTCCACGTGATCGACGCGGAGGGCCACCGGCACGCCGTCCGACCGGCCCCGCGCCACGAGCCGCAGGACGAGGCGATGCGTCGCGTCGAACACCGCGCCGACCTCCTGCCGGACCGCCACGAGCGAGGAGATGTCGAAGAACCGCCGCCAGTTGATCCGCTCGTTCCCGATCCGCCAGTGGGCGAGGCGATAGGGCTGCCGGTCGAGCAACGCGGCGAGCGCGCCGGGGTCGCGTCGGGCCGCCGCGAGGTCGGCGCGCGTTGCCGTGCCCGGTGCGATTGGGAACGTCCGCTCGAAGTACCGGACGGCCGGCTCACCGTCCGGGCCCACGGCGTCGACCGTCAGCTCACCCGCGGCCAGCACGTCCTCGAGCGGCGCGCCGAGCACCGGAACGAGGACCCGCCCGTCGAGCCCAGGCGCGTCCCACTCCGCGTCGAACCACCCCGCGAACCTGGACCTGCGACCGCGGGCGAGGACGTCCCGCCACCAGGGGTTCTGATCCGGATCCGCCGCCATGTGGTTCGGGACGATGTCCAGCACCAGGCCCATCGCGTGGCCCCGGAGGGCGGACCAGAACGCCTCGAAGTCCGCGGCCGTCCCGAGCTCTGGGCTCAGGCGTGACGGGTCGACCGTGTCGTACCCGTGACCGCCCGTGAGGCCCGCCAGGAGCGGCGACGCGTACACGTGACTCACGCCCAGCGACGCGAGGTAGGGGACCGCGTCCGCAGCCTGCCGGAAGCCGAACCCATGACCGAACTGCAGTCGATAGGTCGCGGCGGGGATCGACACGGTCGCGGCTGAGCCTACCTCCGGCGGCGCGGATCAGCCGTCTCCGGCGCAGTCGGCTGCGAACTGCACCCCCTGGTCGACCAGGGCTCCGGACCCGTAGAGCGCCGAGAACTGGTCGTAGGGGATCTCGTCCTCGAAATGACCGATCACGCACAGGCCGATCGCCCTGGGGACCCCGAGCCTCCGCTCGTCGCGGACGAAGGCGGCGACCGCCGCCGCGGGATACGGGTAGCGGTGCACCGCTTCGGGCGGCCCCGGCGGGACGCTCGTCTGCCCCGACGGCGACGAGGAGCCGCCGCACGCGACCGACAGGTTTGTGATCACGAGCGCCAGGGCCACGATCGAGGACCGCATCGTTCGAACCATCGGGTCGGTCCCCCATGGGGTTCAGTCGCCGGACGACCTCTGGCCGATGGCCCGGGGACCCCCCCGTGGTAGGCTGGGCCCGTAGCAGGCATCTCGCCTGCCGGTTCGCGCCGAGCGACCGACCGCTGGCCATCGTAGCCGCGCCGCTCACTCCCCACGGATCGTTGAGCGTGACGGAAGGTCGCCCATGGCCCGGTGCCCGGTGTGTCGTTCCATCCAGGTTTCGTTCGTCGTCGACGCACGGCCCGGGGCGGCACGCGGCGCAGTCCCTCCGACGGGCACGTCTGGGGGACGGTGTGGTCAGTGCGGCGCCCGCTGGGTTCAGGAGGGGGGCGGGCAGCGCGGCATCGAACGACTCCGGAGCGTGCCGATGCCGCCGGCGACCCCGGGGTCGATCGGAACGCCCGTGGTCGCGAAGGCCCGCGGTCCCGCGGCGCCTCCGCGCAGTGGCTGGGTCAAGCGGTACTGGCCGGGTCGCGTGTGCGACGCGGCGGGGTGCAACACGCGACTCTCGACCTACAACCCCGAGCCGTTCTGTTGGATGCATCAGCAACCCCATCCGCAGCCCGGACACGCGCTGCGGCCGTAACGACGGCATCAGGATCGGTCGGCGAGGAGCGTCGCGATGCGCAGGAGCAAGGATGCCCCGAACGACGGCGCCGCCGAGAAGGCGCGCGCGGAAGGCGATGACGCGTCGCGCCGGATCGACGCCGCGTTGCTCGAGCGCGCCCGAGCGGGCGATCGGGCCTTCGCCGAGGAGCTCGAGCGGTGGAAGCAGCGCCAGATCGCCGAGACCGATCCCGGGGACGTCGTCACCGACCTGCGTGACGAGCCCACGGCGTAGGGCCGCGACCTGACCTCGCCGCTAGACTCGGGCCACGGCTGCCGTCCAGGTACGCCCGTTCAGCCGTCCGTTCCGAGGAGATCGAACGACCATCGAACCCGGCGACCTGCACATCGTCTCGAACCCGGCCGACACGATCGACGGCGTGCTCGAGCGCATGGCCGCGATCGACACGGCCCTGCCCACGGACGACGGCGTGGCGTACTTCAACCGGATGTACCGGAAGGTCACCGAGGAGGTCCGCGCCGCGCGCACGGCCCAGCAGTTCGAACACGCCGAGTTCCTCGAGCGCCTGGACGTCGTGTTCGGCAACATCTACTTCGAAGCCGTCGCGTGCTCGGTCCGGGGCGAGGAGATCCCGCCCGCCTGGGCGCCCCTGTTCCACCATCGCGACCGGCCCGACACGTACCCGATCCAGTTCGCGCTCGCCGGCATGAACGCGCACATCAACCACGACCTTCCGCTCGCCGTCGACACGACCTGTCGCGAGCTCGGCCTGCTGCCCGAGGACGACACGCCCCCGCACCGGGACTTCGTCCACGTGAACGAGATCCTCGGCGAGGTCGAGGAGCACGTGAAGGTGTGGTTCGAACAGAGCCTGCTCGCGGCGCTCGACCGGGACCTCGGCCCGCTGGACGACGCGTTCGCGATGTGGAGCATCCGGAGCGCCCGCGACCTCGCGTGGGAGCACGCCAAGCTCCTGTGGGCGCTGAGCGACCACCCGAAGATGCGCGACGCGTACCTCTCGACCCTCACGCGGCTCGTCCGGTTCGGCGGGAACGGCATCCTGATCTGATCCCGCCGGGACCCGTTCCGCGGTAGGCTGCGTCGCATGGCACTCCGTCGCGAAGACCGCTGGCGCCTGGAGGTCCACAGGCAAAGCCACTAGGCCGCTGCTTCCCGCACCAGGCGTCAGGGGAAGCAGCGGGCAGGCGCCGTTCCCGATCGACCGCGCGGGCCACGTCCAGGTCGCGCCGCGGTCGTGGCACCAGCCTCCCTCTGCTCGAGTATCGAAGGAGGGCCAGCCGTGCCGATGCCGCACCAGGTTCAGATGCAGGTGATCAAACGCCGTCTCGAGGGTCGGGAGGGGACCGAACGCGTCCGGCTGCTCCGAGCCATCCTCGCGGAGCTCCCGGGCTACCGGAACGGGCCGTACGCCGATATCCGCAAGTGGGTGAACGAGGAGATCGAACGATCCCGCGTCCGGGCTCGCACCGTGCACCGCGACGGGATCGCGGTCCGGCGCGAGGGCGTCGCGCAGGTCGGCCTGGTCGGGGCGCCGAACGCCGGGAAGTCCTCGCTCCTTCAGGCGCTGTCGAGCATCCAGATCAAGACCGGCGACTATCCGTTCACGACGCTCCGTCCGGTGCCCGCCCTCACCCGCATCCACGACGTGCTCGTCCAGCTCGTGGAGATCCCCGGGCTGATCTCAGGGGCGGACGAGGACCGCGGCGGTGGCCGGGCGCTCCTCGGCGTGCTCCGCGGCGTCGACGCGATCGCGTACTGCCACGACGTGACCGCGCCGATCGGTGCGTTGCAGCAGGTCCGTCGCGAGGTCGTCGAGGCCGGGATCACGAAGCCGTCGATCCTGGCCGCCACGAAGGTGGACGAGGCGAGCGACGATGCGCTCGCGACGCTCCGCGCGGCGGCACCCGACCTCCCGGTCGTGCCGGTCTCGGTGCTGGACGACGCCAGCCTCGACGCGTTCCGCGACGCGGTCTGGGCGCTGACGGGCCTCGTCCGGGTCTTCACGCGCCGCCCCGGCTCGGCCACCGGCGATCCGCTGGCCGTGCGGGCGGGCGCCACGGTCGCCGACGTCGCAGCGACGCTGCACGGCGAGCTGGCGGTCGCCGCACGGGGAGCCCACGTCTGGGGTACCTCCGCGCGATTCCCCGGGCAACGCGTGGGTCGCGATCACCCCGTTGAGGACGGGGACACGATCGAGCTGGTCACCTGACGGCGCGACGCGCGTCCTCAGCCGAGCGTGGCCGCGACGGGCGGTGCTACGTCCATGCGCGAGACCGGGATCGAACCCGCGACCCCCGGGGCTTCGGGCTCCCCGGCCACCTGCTCGGGGAACGTGACGACGAACCGAGCCCCGCCACCGGGTCGCTCCTCGACCCATGCGTTCCCGCCGTGCAGCTCAGCGAACGCGCGGACCAGGGACAGGCCGATCCCCACGCCCGGAACCCCGGCGCCCGCGCCGCCCCGATGGAACGGCTCGAACACGGCCTCCCGCTCCGAGGGCTCGACGCCAGGCCCCGCGTCCTCGACCACCAGCGTGGGCACGCCACCGCGGTCCATGACCGAGATCCAGACGGCCGCGCGGGGCGGCGAGTACTTGAGCGCGTTCGCCACGAGGTTCTCCATGATGCGTTCCACCTTGCCGGCGTCGACGTGCGCGATGACGCGCGGCGCCGTCAGGGTCACCACCCGGTCGTGCGGCAGATCCATGCCGTCGAGCACGCCTTCGGCGAGCTGCCCGAGGTCCACCTCGGTGCGGTCGACGACGGTTGCGCCCCGCGAGACCCGGTCGACGTCGAGCAGGTCCCCGACGAGACGGTCGAGCTTGCGCGCGTTCCGACTGATGGCGGCGAGAAGCTCGCGGCGGTCGTCCTCCCGGATCCTGCCGTCGAGGTCCTCGATCGTCTTGGCACTCCCCAGGATCGCCGTGAGCGGCGTGCGCAGCTCGTGCGAGACGGCGCTCAGGAACGTGTTCTTCAGCTCGTCGGCGACGCGCAGCCGTTCAGCGATCTCTCGCTCCTGTTCGGCGACCTGCTCCAGGCGCTCGATGGCCGAACGCATCCGCGCGACGACCCATGCGATGAACAGGAAGATCAGCGCTCGGGAGCCGGCGTTCCACAGGAGCGTGCCGAGCGGCTCCCCGCCGGCGGTGGCGTTGCTCAGCAGGCCGATCATCGCGCTCGTGATCGCCAGCGCCGCGCCGGCGCGGAAGCCCAGGTACCAGGTTCCGACGGCGATCGGGACCGCGTAGAGGGGCGCCAGCGAGATGCGGGCCCCCGTCACGTGGTCGGTCCACCCCGTCACGGCGATGAACAGCACGGCGACCAGGAACAGTCGCTCGGGCCGCTCCGCGAGCGAATCGACGGAACGAACCACCGCATGCCGAGATGGACGCGTCATCAGTTCTAAGGTCGTCAGCACGCGTCTCAGCCTTGAGCCGGCGTCGGCCCGGCGGAGCCGCGGACCGACGCCCGCGGGCGCTAGGCTGGCCGGTCGTGGAGCCCAACGACTACGTGCGCAGCATCCGGTCCGACGGTCTCGTGCTGGCGGAGGCCGGGGACGGGAGGCTGGCACGTCCGGTCCCGACCTGTCCTGGATGGTCGGTCGGCGACCTCGTCTGGCATGTCGGTGCGGTCCATCGCTTCTGGCGAGAGATCGCCGCCAGGGAGCTGCTCGATCCGAACGAGGTGGAGCGCGTCGATCGTCCGGACGACGACGACCTGCTCGCGTGGTACTCGGATCAGCTGGCCGGGCTCCTCGGGGCGCTCGAGGCCGTTGACCCCGACACCATGGTCTGGAGCTGGGCCTCCGAGGATCCCGTGCCCACGGCATGGATCCATCGCCGGATGGCGCAGGAGACGGCCGTGCATCGATGGGACGCGCAGAACGCGATCGGCGAACGCTCGCCGATCGCGGCCGACGTCGCCGTCGACGGGATCGAGGAGTTCCTGTTCCAGTTCGTGGGGTTCGAGCCCGCGTCCCTCGCCGAGGGAGGAGAGACCGTTCGGTTCGAGGCCGCCGACACGGGCGATGCGTGGGTCGCGCGCGTGGCCGCCGGCGAGTTGGACGTCCGCCGTGCTGCGCGCGCGGGCTCGCTGATCCCCGTCGAAGCCGTCGCGAAGGGCTCGGCGTCGGACCTCCTGCTGCTGCTCTGGCGGCGCCTGCGGCTCGACGCCGTTGCCGTCGAAGGGGAGGCGGCCGCGGTCGCCCGGTTCCTCGTGCGCGCGGACCTGGAGTGATCACCGGGCTCCGGCAGGTTGGAGAGCAGCGAGCGGTTCGAACGCACTATCATCCCGGAGCGCGCGGGACTCAGCGGCCCGAGTAGCGAGGGGGCCGCCGCTCCAGGAACGCGGCGACCGCTTCGCGATGATCTTCGCTCTGGAGGACCTCGGCCTGTGCCGCCGCCTCGGCGGCGAGTTCGGCCTCCAGCGTCACGGTATTCGCCGTGCCGATGAGCGCCTTGACGCGGCGCGCGGTCACCGGCGAATGGGCGATCAGCGAGCGGGCGCACGCTTCAGCTTCGGCGTCCACGTCCTCGGGCGGGACGACCCTGGCGACGAGCCCGAGGCGATCGGCCTCCGCAGCGTCCATCGTTCGAGCCGACCATGCGAGCTCCTTGGCCCGAGCCGGCCCCACCTCCCTCGTGAGGTGCCACAGGCCACCGAGGTCGGGGATCAGGCCGTAGCGGGCCTCGAGGAGGCCGAACGTCGCATCCTTCGCGACCACCCGCACGTCGCAGGCGAGGACGAGCTGGAATCCCGCGCCGACAGCATGACCCTTCACGGCGGCGACGACGGGCTTCGGCGCTCCGGCGATGGCGCGGTACGGGCCCTGCGCGATCGCGACGAATCCCTCGAACCGCTCCGATGCCGCGCCGGCCAGGCCGGCCAGCGCCTCGAGGTCGATCCCCGCGCAGAATGATGGTCCGTTCGCGCGCACCAGGATCCCACGTACCTCCTCGTCGGCCACGGCGCGCTCGACGGTCCGGGCGAGCTCGGAGAACGCCTCGAGGTTCAGCGCGTTCCGCTTCTCGGCCCGGTCCAGCGAGATCGTCGCCAGGCCCTGCCGTGCTTCGTATCGGATCGTGCCTGGGTCGCCCACGGACGTAGACCCTAGCGCGCGCATCGGCGCATGTCGGGCTACTCACGGCGCCCATCGGGCCTAGTCCCTTCGCCCAGGTCCGGGCGGCGGCGGCCCATTTCGGCACGTACCGCTCAATGGGGAGCCAGGGGCGGTCCGACAGTCAAGGGTATGACCGCGTCTGCTGCGCTGGGACGGTCTCGTCGCGCGTTCCATCTGAACCTCCGCGCCTGGGCGGCCATCCTGGCGGTGTCCGTCATCACCCTGCCTCTGACCGCCGCTCCGGCGAGCGCGCGCAACCGCGATCACGTCGCCGGCTGGAGCATGTGGTGCCGGTACGTCAAGACGACGAGCGACGATCCGATCTTCTTCCCGGGCGAGCACGGCGCCGCGAAGAAGCACGACTTCTACGGGAACACGACCACGGAAGCCGATTCGACCTGGGACTCGTTGCGCGCCGGAGATACGTCGTGCCCCCTGAGCGACGCCGACAGGTCCGCGTATTGGCAGCCCGAGATGATCATCCACGGCAAGGCCGTGACGCCGCAATCGATGTTCCTGTACTACTGGGCCCCGAAGGGGAACGACCCATCCGAGGTCGAGCCGATCCCGTCGGGCCTGAAGATGGTCGGCACCCGGTTCTACTTCACCTGCACCGGCAAGGGCGTGAAGGCGCCGCACAAGGCCATCCCGTTCGACTGCAGGCCGTGGCCCGACGCGACCCTGACCGCGTACATCGGCTTCCCCAACTGCTGGGACGGGCAGAACCTCGACTCCGAGGACCACATGTCGCACATGGCGTATCCGGATCCGAAGCTCGGCTGTCAGGATCCGTACCTGCACGTCCTGCCGCACCTCACCGCACAGGCGAAGTGGCCGATCCGGAACGGGACCGGCGCGAAGTTCTCGACCGGCGACGCGTCGACGCTCACGGCGGAGTTCTTCGACGCGTGGGATCCCGCCGTGATGCAGCAGCTGATCGACGACTGCATGAACAACGGCGTGTTCTGCGGGAGCATCCAGAACGGGCAGAACCGGCCGCCGATCGTGAACGACGCGCTCATCGTGCCCAGCACGGTGTACGCGACGAACGACCTGACCGCGATCGCCGTTCACCCCCATGACCCCGACAAGGGTCAGACGGTCTCGCTGCACTACCAGTGGCAGGTCGACGACCTCGCGGTCGGCGGCGACTCCAGCACGCTGCCGCACGCCCAGTTCCGACCCGGCGACTCGATCACCGTCACGATCACCCCCGAGGACAGCGAGGGGATGTTCGGTGACCCGGTGACGTCGGACGCGTCGGTCGTGACCGACGACGTCGTGTGTCCGAAGCCGGCACCGCCGGGCGGGCAGCTCACGGGCGTCCATGGCGGCGGCTTCGGGAACGACGAGCAGGTCACGCTCCATCTCGACAAGAAGAGCGGCAAGGTGCTCGCGAAAGTCACGACCGATGGGGCCGGTGCGTTCCCGAGCATGCGGGTGCAGCTCCCCGGCTCGATCTCCGGGGGAACCCATCACCTGGTCGGGATCGGCGCGACGAGCTACGTCGTCGGCTCGGGCCCGTTCACCGTGGAGGCACAGGGCGATCTCACCCCCGACCAGGTCGCCGCCGGCGACATGACGACGTTCAACGGCGGCGGGTTCGTCCCCGGCGAGACGGTAACGGTCTCGTTCCCCCACGGCGATCCAGTGTCGGTGACGGCCGACGCGAGCGGTGTGGTGGATGCCGATCTCGTGACGCCCAGGGAGCCCGGGCCCCGCGGCGAGGTCACCGCCTCGGGGGACGGGTCCAACGTCAGCGCCGGGTTCGATGTGGTGCCGACCTTGACGGCGCCGAAGACGGGCGAGCCCGGGGTCCAGCTGGCGGTGAGCGTCACCGGGTACGGTGCCCGGGAGAAGGTCGACGCGATCGTCGACGGCGTCGACTCCCGACAGCACGTCAGCACGGACCGGTTCGGCGTCGGTGCCGGGAACCTGGTGTTACGCACGACGTTCGGCCGCCACAGCCTGCGGATGACCGGACGCACGAGCGGCGTGAGCAGGCTCGTTCACCTCAGCCTGCCCGCCTACGTGTCCGTGACGCCGTCGTCGGGGCCCGTGGGGACCGCCGTGACCGTCTCGTCGAACTACGGGTGGGTGCCAGGTGAGTCGGTCAACCTGCGCTGGGCGAGCTCGCCCGTAGCCCAGCTGACCGCGGACGCTGGAGGGTCGGTCGGCACCACGTTCGAGGTCCCGAGCCACGACCGGGGCGAGGTGACCGTGAAGCTCACCGACCAGGTCCTGGGCGTCGCGCCGGAGACGACGTTCACGATCACCGGCATGGATCACCAGACGGGGAACCGGCCACCGACGATCAAGTCGGCGAGCATCGAGGGCGGCCCTTGGACGAACGCCACGTTCACGGGCCTCGCGCATCACGTGGACGACCCGGACGGCGACCCCGTCACGCTGCACTACACCTGGTCGGTGAACGGTTCGACGGTCGGCGACGACGCACCGACGTTCTCCGACCCCTCGCTGCAGGCGGGTGACGTGCTCGGACTCTCGATCCGGCCCCAAGACTCGCGCGGAGCCTGGGGCGACAGCGTCGCGGCGCCGCCGATCGTCCTGAAATGGGAGGTCGTCGCGACCCAAGGCATCGTCGGGAAGGCCGTTGGGGGCGTGGATATCTACGGGTTCGAGCCGAGGGAGGACGTGGACATCAAGATCGACTCGCCCACCGGCCACACGCTGAAGACCGTCACCGTGAACGACGCGGGGAAGTCGTTCGGAATCGTCGTCCCGCTCCCGTGGCCGCTGCCCGGCGGCGTCCACACCCTGTACGGCGTCGGGGACAGCAGCGACATCGTCGGTCAGGGGCCGGTGACGGTGCTTCCCGACGCGCACCTGTCGCCGGGGCAGGTCTACGCGGGACAGACGACGAAACTCGCCGCCAGCGGCTTCCTCCCTGGCGAGACGGTGAACGCCGCGTTCCCGGGCTCGCTCGGCATGAACCAGCCGGTGGACGCTACGGGCTCGGTCCTGATCAAACTGACGAGCCCGGAGGAGCCGTGGCCGGGCGGGAACGTCACGGTGAGCGCGCCCTCGGGCAGCGTGCTCACGCCGTACAGCACGCTGGCGACGCTCGTCGTTCCGGTCAAGGAGGGCCAGCCGGGCGAGCCGATCCCGTTCTCCCTCACGGGCTACGCGGCGAGCGAGACCGTGGAGATCCGCTTCGATGGTCAGGGCGTCACGCAGTGGTTCACGACGAACGCCAAGGGCTCGCTCTCGGACGCGTTCGCGCTGAGCACGACCTTCGGACGACACCGGGTCACGTTCAACGGCGTCACGTCCCAGCTGTCGCGGCAGGTCAAAGTGAAGCTCAAGGCGACGATGAGCGTGCAGCCGAGCAAGGCGCACCCGGGTGACGGGGTGACGGTCCTTTCGCCCGACGGCTGGGTCCCCGGGGAGCCGATGTTCCTCCTGTGGCGGGGCGACCTCGTCGACACGTTCACGGCAGACGGCGACGGAGGGGTGAGCGAGCCGTTCACCGTCCCGCTCGGGACGAAACCCGGCCGCTACACGCTGACCCTGCTGGACAGCCAGCTCGGCCTGATCGCGACGACCAAGCTGACCGTCATCGGCTGAACGCGGGCCGGCCGGCGTGCACGAACGCGTCCTCTGACGTCGAGACCTTCGTTCGTTGACACCCTGGAAAGCGCTCTTGATACTCTGTCGGCCGTGTCCAGTCCGTTCGAAGCCTCTTCCTCGCGTCAGGGGTAACCCGTGAACCGTCCTTCCGGATCGATCGTGCGTACGCTTGCCATCCTCACGTCGGCAGCGATCGTCGGCGCCGGACTGTTCGCCGGCGCGCGGGCGATCGACGCCAGGAGCGGCGCCGATCGTGACCAGATCGTCTCCGCCAGTACGAAGGCCGACGTCCGCCGGACCCTGTCCCGTCTGCAGTTGGGCTTCGTGCCGAACGATGGCCAGCTCGACCCGCGGGTGGGCCTGTACATGCGCGGCGCGTCGTCCGGCGTGTACTTCACGTCGCACGGCGTGACGCTGTCCGCGTCCGGGGCGGCGAGCCTCGAAGGCACGCCCGGGGCCGACGCCTGGGCCGTCGAGCAACGCTTCCTGAACGCGGGAACCCCGGTGACACCCGTCGGGATCCATCGAACGACGGGCGTCGTGAGCTACTTCCACGGCTCACCGGATCAGTGGCGCGGGGGGCTCCCCACCTACTCCACCGTGCTGTACCGCGATGTCTGGCCGGGCATCGACGTTGAGTACTCCGGGACGACCGGCCACCTCGAGTCGACGTTCTTCGTGCATCCCGGCGCCGACCCGCGTGACATCGCGCTCGCGTACCGGGGCGCGTCCGACGTCCGGCTCGACGCCTCGGGCAGGCTGCAGGTCGCGACGCCGCTGGGCGGGTTCGCCGATCAGCCCCCGGTCGCGTACCAGACGGTCGACGGTCGGCGAACCGCCGTGTCGGCGTCGTTCCTGACGGGCGCCGCCACGGGCTCGTCGTTCGGGTTCGGCTTCCGCCTCGGGTCCTACGACCCGTCGCGCACGCTCGTGATCGACCCGGTGTCGGTCTCCTACAGCGGCTACATCGGCGGGTACCTGCAGGACATCGGCCTGGCGATCGCGGTCGACGCGTCCGGGAACGCGTACGTGGTCGGGCAGACGAACTCGTCCGAGGCCACGTTCCCGGTGAAGGTGGGGCCGTTCCTGCACAACGACGGCCAGACCGACGTGTTCGTCTGCAAGGTCACCACGGTCGGCACGCTCGCCTACTGCGGGTTCATCGGTGGCGACAGTTCGGACCGCCCACGGGGCGTGGCGGTCGACGCGGCCGGCGAGGCGTACGTCGTGGGCTGGACCCGCTCCGACTCAGGCAAGGACCGGTTCCCCGTCAAGAACGGACCGGGCCTGACCTACTTCGGCGGCACCAGCGACGCGTTCATCGCGAAGGTCTCAGCCGACGGGACCACGCTGCTGTTCTGCGGCTACCTCGGCGGCTCGGACCACGACGAGGGCAAGAATGTGGCGCTTGACGGCTCGGGGAACGCCTACGTGACGGGCGGGACGAAGTCGACCGACTGGACGCAGATCCCGTCGTCGGGCGTCGCGCAGCCCGTGGCGGGGGGCGGCGGCGACGCGTTCGTGGTCGAGGTCTCGAACGCCGGTCAGGCCGTGACGGGCACGTACATCGGCGGCGCCTGCGAGACCCATTGCGGCGCGCTACAGCCGGCGAAGAAGGGTGGCCCGCACGACGGCGACGATCACGCCCGCGGGATCGCCGTGGTTCCGAGCGGGGCCGCTGCGGGCGTCTACGTCGACGGCGACACGCACTCGGCGGCCGATACGTTCGATCCGGTCGTCGGCCCGTCGCTGACCTACGGGGGCGACGGCGATGCGTTCGCGGCAAGGTTCCCGCTGGACCTCTCGACGTTCGTCTACAAGGGGTACGTGGGCGGCAAGAAGTACGAGGACCTCCGCGACAACGCCGTGGACGCCCAAGGGAACGCTTACCTGTGCGGCCACACATCGTCGACGAACTTCCCGATCGTCGGCACGCTCGACGGCTCGCTGAACGGCGACTCGGACGGGTTCGTGACGAAGATCAGCCCGTCGGGGACCTCGATCGTCTTCTCCGGGCTGATCGGCGGAACGAGCAAGGACTCGTGCTACGGGATCAACGTCGACCCGGCGCACCACGTCTTCATCGCGGGGCACACGAACTCGAAGTTCGAGTTCCCCGTCCTGAACGTCGGCGGCTATCCGGACAGCCTCGGTGTCACCTACGCGGGGGCCGGTGACGGCTTCGTGGCCGAGATCGCCGCGGACGGTAACAGCCTGGTCTTCAGCGGGTACTTCGGGGGCTACAGCTCGGACGTGATCTGGGCGTCGGACCTGAACGGCAGCGGCGATCTGGTGATCACAGGGACGACGCACTCGAGCCAGAGCTCGAACCGGCCGTTCCCGCTGAAGCTGGGACCGGATCTCTACTACAACGGCGCCGGCGACGGGATCGTTGCCCTCTTCGACGTGGGGGCGGGGTAGATGCGGACGATCCGACGAGGTCTCCCGGTGATCGTCGCGCTCGGCGTCGTCCTGAGCCTGGCGGCGCCCGCGCCGGCCGCGTTCGCGCAGGCCGGCTCGTGGACCGAGCTGAGGCCGGTTCCGTCGGTCGGCCAGGGCGTGGAGGGGATGGCCGTCGGCGTGATCAACGGCAAGATCATCGCGGCGTTCGGCTTCGATCCGGGGACGAAGCTCGGGGACACGAAGACCACGCGCGTCTACGATCCGGCGACCGACTCGTGGACGGTGACGAGCCCGAAGGCGCCAGGCGGCGAGCGTTCGGAGGCGGGAGCGGTCGTCGTGAACGGCAAGCTCTACGTCGTCGGCGGCGGGGACCGTTCGGCGACGAAGCCGAACCTGACGGTCTACGACCCGGGTGCCGGGACCTGGACCGGGCTGGCGGACCTGCCCCTCGTGCCCCGTGGCCACAAGAACAAGATGAAGCCCGACAAGAAGGCCGGCATGGCTGTGGCATCGGCGAACGGGTTCATCTACGCGATCGGGGGGCGCAACGTCCCGGACGGGCCCTGCAGCCCGAAGACGAGCGACGGGATCCTCTCGACGGTCGACCGGTACGACATCGCGACGGACACGTGGGACCAGGCCGCGCCGCTGAGCGGGCCGGTGAGCCCGCGGTCGGACCTGGCCGCGGTGACGATCAGCGGCAAGGTCTGGGCCTTCGGCGGTTGCACGGTGACCAAGAACGGCCATGTGCAGCTGTCGAAGGAGGTCGACGTGTACGACCCGGCGACCGACACGTGGACGAAGCAGCCGAACCTCCCCGGCGAGGCGTGCGCGTTCTCGCAGGTGGCCGCCATCGGGACGACCGTCTACATCATCGGGGGGTACTTCGGGCAGAAGAAGCCTCCGGGCGACCAGGTCTGGGCCTACGACACCACCACCGGCAACACCGCCACGAACTTCGCCGCGATGCCGACCGGACGAGGCGAGATGGGCGTCGTCGCGTACAACGGGTCGATCTACACCGTGGGTGGGTCGCTTCCCGCGTTCGGGAACTCATCGAACGCGATGGAGAAGTTCACGCCCTGACGAGGGTCCTCCGCTCTGCCGGGCCGGCTACCCACCGGACTACGATGAGCGCCGTGAGCGGCTCGGCGGCGGCCGTCGGCGCGGTCTGCTGGTTCTGCGGACGTTCGACGTACGACCCGGACAAGCGGGAGCGACCCTGGGTTCGGGCCGTCGCTGGCGGCAGGCAGGTCCTGATCTGCCCGGCGTGCCAGGAGGCCGAACCGACCTGGCCGTCGCGCGTGGACCGGTGCGAGCGGTGCGGTGACACGCGGCTGTCGGCGATGCTCGGCGAGGTGGTCTGCCGGGCATGCGGCGAGCTGCAGGGCCCCGCTGGCGGCTCGGCTCCGGTCGGTACGGTCGACGTCGAGGATCCGGGCGCTTAGCTCAGCGGAAGAGCGCCGCCCTTACAAGGCGGAGGTCGGTGGTTCGAAACCACCAGCGCCCACAAGAGAGAACCTGCACGTCAACGGCCACTTCAGAGACTCACTCGGGTTCTTCCAAGGTCGCGTTGTGGGAACCAGGTGGCTCCACGACGAGGTCGCGCCCGGCGCGCGCTGTTGGAGGATGTGCGAACGATGCAGGCGCCTGACATCTTCCGGCCGGAGCAGTGGCACGACTTCTTCATCACGGTCGGGGGCGGAGCCGCAGCTCTCACTGGGTTGGTCTTCGTGGCCATGTCGCTCAACGTCTCCGTGATCGCTCGGGACGCGACGCATCGCTATCGCGCGATCGGCACGCTGACCGGTTCACGGCCGCGTTCGTGAACTGCTCGCTCGCGGTCATGGGTGGCCAGGATCACCGGGCCGTGGGGATCGAATGGCTCGTTGTTGCCCTCGTCGCTGGACCCGTCCCCGTCTACGGGTAAATGCAGGCGATATGCGTTGGGGAAAGCGCGGTGGGGCTGGGGATGACTCGGCTCGTGTTCGGCACTTCGTGCTACGTCGCCGAAGTGGTCGGTGCGGCGTTGCTCATCGCCGGTCAGATCGCCGGTCTCTATGTCGCGGCTGTGCCCCTGATCTTGCTGATCGCCTTCATGATCTCAGGCGCATGGCTGCTGATCGTCGGCGTGTCGACGCACCATCTCCAGCACCAGGACGCACCATCGACGAGGATGGCGCCATGAAGGCAGCGATCTACAACGGACCGCACGCGATCGAACTCGGCGAGCGTCCAGACCCCACGACCCAAGAGCCGTCCGATGCCGTGGTTCGGGTTGTCCTTGGTTGCGTCTGCGGGTCAGACCTCTGGTACTACCGCGGTGACTCGCCGCATGCACTCCGCGCTAGGGCCGATCGGTCATGAGTTCATCGGCGTCATCGAAGACGTTGGGGCAGATGTACGATCCGTCACAATCGGCGACTTGGTCGTCGCCCGGTTCACCTTTTGCGACGGGACGTGTGCCAACTGTACGGCCGGGTGGCCGTCTAACTGCCTGCACGGCGGGTCGTTCGGCAACCACGGTATCGACGGCGGCCAGGGCGAGGCGGTGCGCGTCCCGTTCGCCGGCGTCACGCTGGTCAAGTTCCCGGGTTCGGGCCACTCCGACGAGACCATGCTGTCGCTGCTCTCGTTGTCCGACGTCATGTGCACCGGGCACCATGCCGCGGTGAGCGCCGGAGTCGAACGAGGCGACATCGTCGCCGTGGTCGGCGACGGAGCGGTCGGCCTGTGCGCCGTGATCGCGGCGAAGCGACTCGGCGCCGAGCGGATCATCGCATTGAGCCGCGATCGGCGCCGCCAGGAACTCGCCCGCGCATTCGGCGCCACCGACGTCCTCGCCGCAGTGGTCAGGAAGCGATCGAGACCTTCTGGAACTGACTGGTGGCATCGTTGTCGACGCTGCATTGGAATGCGTCGGCACCGGTGAGTCGATGTGGACCGCTTTCGGGGTCGCACGGGTCGGTTCGGTCGTCGGCGCCATCGGCGCCCCGCACGGCGTCGTTGTCCCGATCGACACCGTCATCTTCCGCAACATCGGCTGCGCGGCGGAGTGTCACCGGTACACGGCTATACATCCCCGAACTACTTCCCGACGTCATGGAGGGGGCCATCAACCCCGGGCGCGTCTTCGACTTCACGACCGACCTGAACGGCATCGTCGAGGCCTACACGGCGATGGACGAACGTCGAGCCATCAAGTCGCTCATCCGGGTCGGCTCGCTGTGAGCGCGTGGACCGACGAGGAGCTTCGCCGAGGCGGCGGCGCCACCGAGCTGCAGCTCGCGTCACGACGCAACGACGGGACGCTCGGGGCGTACGCCACGATGTGGGTCGTCCGCGTCGGAGACAACCCTCTACGTCCGGTCCGCCGGTGGCCCGGGCCGTGCTTGGTACCGACACGCCCGCGCCAGCGGCACCGGTCGCATCCGCGCGGGCGGCATCGAACGCGACGTTAGCTTCGGCGGCGCCGACACCGCGCTGCATGATTCGATCGTTCCCGCCTGACCCCGAGTTCGAGGCCGCGGCCTCACGGGCCCTGGACATCCACGCCGGGATCTGGGAGGGCACGCGACCGACCAGCAGGGGCTTCGTCCTCTCCGCCGACGAGAAGGCCTCCATCCAGGTCATACGACGAGCCTCACAACGACCCGGGATAGGCTGCAGTCGTGGCGCTGCCTCGACATGGTGACTCGGGACGCGTCGGGCTGTGGGGGGTCGTCGCCATCGGCATCGGCGGCATGGTCGGCGGAGGGATCTTCGCGGTCCTCGGGCTGTCCGTGCAGATCGCCGGCGCCGCCGCACCGATCGCGTTCCTGGTCGCCGGCCTGGTGGCACTGCTGACGGCGAGGTCGTACTCGCTGCTGTCGAGGTCCTATCCGAGCCGCGGCGGTACCGTGACGTTCGTGAACCGTGCGTTCGGCGCGGGACTGTTCGCCGGCGGGATCAACTTGCTCCTGTGGCTCAGCTACATCGTCATGTTGGCGCTCTACGCCGAGGCGTTCGGCAGCTACGCGGCGAGCTTCCTTCCTCCGGCATCGCGCGAGCTCGGGAAGCACCTGTTCCTCACCGTGGCCATCGTGGCCATCGCGGCGCTGAACGTCGCGGGTGCCTCCACGGTGGCTCGAACGGAACGCATCGTCGTTGGGATCAAGCTCAGCATCCTGGTGCTGTTCGTTGCCGTGGGCTTCGCAGGGGTCTCGGCTTCCCGGCTCGCGCCGGCGCGATGGAGTTCCCCCCTCTCCGTCGTCGCCGGGGGCATGATCATCTTCCTCGCCTACGAGGGCTTCGAGCTCATCGCCAACGCCGCTGAGGACGTCGACGATCCGGGCCGCACGCTCACCCGCGCCTACTACATCTCAGTGGTGTTCGTGATCGCTCTGTACGTGGCGGTCGCCGTCGTGGCCGTGGGATCGCTCCCGGTGGCGTCGCTCGTCCACGCTCGCGACTACGCGCTCGCGGTCGCGGCACGACCGGAGCTGGGGTCGGCCGGGTTCGCGATGATCGCCGTGGCGGCCATGCTCTCCACCGCGTCGGCGATCAATGCCACCCTCTACGGATCGGCTCGCCTCACGTACACGATCGCGAGATCGAGGGAACTGCCGGCCCAGCTGGAGCGACCCATCTGGAACGAGCCGCTCGAGGGGTTGTTCATCACCGCGGGTGCCACGATCGTGCTGGCGAACCTGTTGAACCTGGAGAGCATCTCCACGATGGGGAGCGCCGGCTTCCTCATCATCTTCGCTGTCGTGAACGCGGCAGAGGCGAGGACCGCCGGGCAGCGTGGGTCCGCGGCGTGGATCTCCCTCGCGGCGGCCGCGGCGTGTATCGGTGCGCTGGTTGCTCTCGTCACACGGAGCAGCCTTGGAGCCACTTCCGTCCTCGGCGCCATGGTGGGGCTGTCCTTCGGGATCGAGGCGGCGTATCGGCGGGTGAGCGGGAGGGGCCTACGAGCGTAGGAGGAAAGCGCCTCAGGGCGATGGGGGTCTCGCCGCTGTTCCTCCATTGCAGCGTTGCGGTGACGGTTTGCCGTACGACGAGGTAGTCCCACTGCACCGGGCGACGCTGCTCGCGATCACGGGGGACTCCTACCGGATGCGCGCCCACTGGAGGCGCCTGTAGCTACTCAGGAAGGGGGGGAGCGACCCCCCGAGAGGTAGGTTATCGCGGGCTCAGGGTGGGGAATCTCGGTGAGCGCCGTCATCATCGGTAGCCGGAAGCCGGGCGGACCCTGGCGAATCCCTTTGGGCATCAACTCCGACGTACGGGAGTCGGCCGGCGCCGTTCGATGCCTTGAGGCTAGTCACTGCGTCCTTAGGCCCTGTCGAGCCGGGAGGGTGGACCGAGATCCCGCTCAGGTGGGGGAACTCACGCTGCGGGAGACCGACACGTTTCGCCGTTCCTCAGGCGACACGATTCGCCGTACGCGGTGCGACACGTTCACCGTACGCCGACACCAAGGCGCTCGCCGCGGAGATCACCGGCGTCCCGGTCCAGCAGCGCCTCCCCGTCGTGGTCGACCTCGCCCGCTACGAGGAGCTGATGCGCCGTGTCCCATGACCGTGTCTACCAACGACTCCGGGAGCACCTGGCCTACCTGAAGCTCACCGCGGCCGCCGAGGCGCTCGCAGGCAAGCTCGATCACGCGCAGAAGGCGAAGCCCTCCTACACCGCGTTCACCGAGGACCTGCTCCGGACCGAGGTCGAGGCCACCGAGCGGCGCAGGATGGCGGGACGCCTGCGGTTCGCCCACTTCCCGGTGATCAAGCGCCTGGAGGACTTCGACTTCGATGCCCAGCCCGATCTCGACCGAGGCCTGGTCGAGGACCTCGCGACGCTCCGGTTCATCGGCGAGAAGGCGAACGTGCTGATGGTAAGCCCGCCGGGGGTGGGAAAGACGATGCTCGCGCTCGCCCTGGGGCTGAAGGCCGTGGAGGCCGGCTACCGCGTCTACTACACGACCGCCGCGGAGCTGGTGGCCCGGTGCCACAAGGCCGCGATGGAGGGCCGGTGGGCGACGACCATGCGGTTCTTCGCCGGCCCGCAGCTGCTGATCTGCGACGAGCTCGGCTACCTGCCGCTCCCCGCCGGAGGCGGCCTCGGCGATCTTCCAGGTCGTCTCCCGCCGGGTCGAGCACGGCTCGATCATCGTGACCACGAACCGGGGCATCGCCTCGTGGGGGGAGATCTTCTCGGACTCGATGATGGCCGCGGCGATCCTGGACCGGTTCCTCTACGGGGCGACGCTCGTCGCGATCACCGGGGACTCCTACCGGATGCGCGCCCACCGGGAGCGCTTGCAGCAACTGCGGGAGGGGGTGGGCGCCATGCTCGAGCGGTAGGCTACGCGGGCTCAGGGGTGGGGAATTTCGATGAGCACCTCTGGGGAATTTCGGTGAGCGCCGTCAACGCCGTGCTCAGGACGACTGCGCATCACCAGCAAGACTGCGCAGACGGCCGAGAACGCACTTACAAGGCGGAGGCGGTGTTCGAAACCACCAGCGCGCCCCCATGTCGTGACGCGTCGTCACTTCGTCCCGGTGATGAGGCGTTCGCGGTCGAACAGCGCGGACGCGAGACGCCAGCTGAGTCCGTCGAGGACCAGCAGCGCCGTCGCAAGGCCGACGGCAAGGCCCAGCGTCGCATGGATCACATTGAACGCGATGAGGTACGCGACCAGGATCGCCGGGAGGCCCGCAAGCGCGCCGAACTGCTGGGCGACGCGGACGTCGCTCGATCGCGTAGAGATCGCGATGCCGACCCAGATGGACCAGCCGGCGAGGAGCGGCGTGAAGAGCAGCTGGGCGAGTAGGTACCGGCCTTGGAGGACCGCCGATGCTACGGCTGGTTGAGCGAAGAGCTCGGTGCAGGCGAGGAAGAACGCGTAGACCGAGTAGGCGACCGCTAGGGACGGGGCGAGGGCCGCCAGGGCCTTGCCCAGCAGCAACTCATCGCGACGGATCGGCGTCGTGAGGACGGGCTCGAGCGTGCCCTGCTGGCGCTCGCCGACCACCGCGTAGGCCGCGACAACGGATGGCACGATGGCCGGGATGCCCAGCAGGATCACCAGCGGATCCCCGTTGAGGAGCGTGCTGGCTGCCGACGCGGGCAGCGCGAGGACCTCGAGCAACGGGAAGATGACGATGGCCAATGGGATGACGGCCATCGTGGCCACGATGGCGCCGTTGCGCCGGTACTCCCGGAGCTCTTTGCGGTAGATGGCCCGCACGCGGGTCGCGCTCACGCTCATGTGCCTGGCTCCACGTCCTCGTCGATCAGCTCGAGGTACACGTCCTCGAGGGAGTGGTGTGACTCGGACAGGGAGAGCACGTCAGCGCCCGCTTCGACGAGAGCCCGGGTGACGGCTGGTGCGGCGACTGCGGAGTCGGACACGGTAAGCACGTATGAGGCAGGGTCGTCCAGGTGCCAGCTGTCGACGGCCGGGAGGCCGCCGAAGACGCGGTCCGGCTCGCGGAGCGAGACGAGCGTCTTGACCACGAGGGTCTTGGCAAACAGCTGCTCGCGAAGTTCCTCGGGTCGGCCGATCGCGCGCAGGGTCGTGTTCAAGAGCGCGACCCGGTCGCAGAGGCGTTCTGCCTCCTCGAGGCGGTGCGTGGTCAGAAAGACCGTCACCCCCCGGTGGCCGAGCCCGTCGACCAGTTCGTGGACCTCTCGAGCGGCGCCGGGGTCGAGGCCTGCGGTCGGCTCGTCGAGGAAGAGCACGTCCGCATCGTTGAGCAACGCCCTGGCCAAGCTGACCCGCTGGCGCAGACCCTTGGACAGCTTGCCGCAGGGATCGTTGGCCCGCCCGGCAAGGTTGACGGCTCGGAGGACGCGATCTATGCGCTGGTGGGCATCGGGGAGTTCATAGAGACCGGCGAAGCACTCGAGGTTCTCGACGACGCTCAGGCGGAGGTAGAGGCCTGGTGACTCCGGCATGATCGAGATCCGCCGGCGTATCTCCACGCCATGTTCCGGGCTCAGCGGGAGGCCTGCGATGTGCGCAGAGCCTGCCGAAGGAGAGAGCAGGGTCCCGAGGGTTCGGACCATCGTGGTCTTGCCGGCACCGTTGGGGCCGAGGAACCCGAACACCTCACCTTGTCCCACCTCGAAGGAGACATCGTCGAATGCCACACGGTCGGCGAACCGCTTCGACAGATGATCGACCGACAGCGCTGGTTCATCCCCGCGACGGTTGGACAACGCCGCACCGTCGCCGCCGGTCATGACGGGCGAAGACGAGCTGCCCCGAGCGCGTGACAGGTCATCCAGGGTCATCATGCCCCACCGTCGCCACTCGTGGAGGAGCGCACCCCCGTCACGTTCGGCCGTTGTCGCCCACCCGGAGCCATGTCGGCCGGCTACCGGAGCCGCGCCCGGGGTCTGTCACCAAGGAACAGCCGGGCCGACGTGCCGCCGAGCGCGGCCCACCGGATCTCGGCCGTCGTGGGTTCCCAACTCGCTCAAGACATAGGGCTCGAGCGGCAACCAGCCGTCGGCCGCCGTCCTCGGCCAGGGTCTCGTCGTCTGACGACGCGGACGCCGGAGGGCAAAGCCGCTGACCGAGGAGTCCGCGTCGGACAACTGCCGCGGCATGATCCCGCCGAAGCTCGGATCCGGCCCCAGGATGGCGCCGATGGGCAACTCGATCCGCGTGATGGTCTCTCGAGGCGCCGGTCTGAGGCCGGGCTCGTGCATCACTCCGACGCCGAGCCCGGTCAGTACACCTCGCTCGCGTTCGGACGTCGAGTGCGCCGAGCGGGGATCGCGCCGTCGATGGGATCGCTCGGCGACGCCGACGACAACGCCGTCGCGCAGGGCTTCTTCTGCACGCTGAAGCGCGAGCTGGTCCACCGCCACCGCTCCCCGACGAGGGCCGCGGTCAAGACCGCCCCATTCGACTACATCGAGGTGTTCTTCGACCGCCAGGGACGGCATTCCACGATCGGCCAGCTGGCTCCCGCCGAGTTCGAGAGGAGGTACGCCGCCGCCCCTTGCCACCCAGCCGGAACCTATCCATGGAACCGGGGCAAGCTCACGGAGCGCTCGCGCGGAACCGGTCAAGCCCATCCGCAGGGCCGTCTCGTGATACGTCTCGGCCCGCGACGGCCGCGTCGTGACCCGTCGAAGCTCCGATCCCGCCTACGATGGCGCCGATGGACAACCCGATACGCGTGATGCTCGAGCGGGGCAAGAAGAAGCGGACGGTCGCGTGCGCGTTCGACTGGTCCGGCTGGGACCGGAGCGGCAAGGTCGAGGAAGATGCCCTCCAAGTGCTGGAGTCCTACAGACCCCGCTACGCGAAGGTGGCGGCGCTCGCCGGACTCTCCGACGAGTTCGGCGCGGCGGGCGAGTTGGCCGTTGTCGAGCGACTCGAAGGCATCGGCATGACGGACTACTACGGCCTCTCGGGACGGTCGGCCGGGCCAGAACAGGAGCAGATGACCGAGCCGGAGTGCGAGCGAAAGCTCGCCCTGCTTCGGGCCTCTTGGACGTACTTCGATGAGGTCGCTGCGCGCGTCTCGCCTGAGCTTCGGAAGGGTCCGCGCGGCGGGGGACGCGATCGGGACGAGATCATCCGCCACGTCAACGGCACCGAGATCGTGGAGAATGCGAAGAAGGTCGGCGTGCGCTCGTCGCCCGACGCCTGGCGGGATCTCGACGAATTGCGAGCCCATCGCGACGCGGTCTGCGCGGGCATCCGCGAGACCAACGCCCGCGGGGCCGCCGCGGGGTCGTGGTGGACGGTCCAATTCTTCATCCGGCGCTGCGCCTGGCACATGCTCGACCATGCATGGGAGATGGAGGACCGGGACCTGTCCTGAGGGGCCGGCGTCCCGACGGGAATCCGCGGGCATCAACTCGGTCGTACGCGAGTCGACCGACAGGACTGACTCGACGAAGGTGATGCTCAGGGGCCACCGAGCATCACCAGAGGGAAGGCTGTCCGAACGAGAACGCCCCTACGAGGCAGAGGTCGGTGGTTCGAAACCACCAGCGCCCACAACGAAAAGGCCAGGTCAGGGGGTTAGACCGGCCTTGGTCACGGCTGCCGTCGCCTGCGTCAGGCTCGCGCGACCCCGGCGGCATCGAAGCTCATCGCCCGTTGCAGGGCGGCCTCGGGCATGTCCGGTGGGATCTCCACCGGCCCGCCGAGGGCACCCGCGTTGATCCCCGCCTGCGCCCCCTCCTCGACGATCCCACCGATGAGGATCGCGAGCTCGGGGGTTCGATGGAAGACCCACACGCCGTGCCCGCCTCTAGCAGCACGGCCGACGCTCCCGGTCGGGCTGCGGCTCGGAGGTTCGCCACTGCCGCCTCCGATCCGCGCGGCCCGTACGCGGCAACCGGCACCTCGTCGAGACCGAACATCGCCAGCGCTTCGACCCAGCACCCGATCGGGCGTCCGGCGACCGCGAACGCGGTCGCGAATGGTGAATGGGTGTGCACGACACAGCGGACGTCTGGCCGGTCGGTGTACATGGCGGTGTGCATGTCGACGACCGCCCCCTGAACGGGCGGCAGGTCGCCTTCACGAAGCGTCCCGTCGAGTCCTATCCGAACCACAGCCGATACCGGATGGTCGCGAAGGGAGGGCGCCGCTGTGAAGTACATCTCGTCTACCCCAGGTACCCGCAGGCTGACGTTCCCGTGCGCGTTGGCGCCGATCGCGCCGCTGGCGATGACGCGTCGCGCGACGCTGACAACCTGTTCGGCCAGTTCCTTGTCCATGCTTCCTCCCGAAGGCGGACCAGGTTGGCCGCAGCCAGGAAGACGAAACGGGGTCCGCCGGCCGGCTGACACCGGTACAGGGCCCAGCTGCCCGTCCTTCCGGATCGGAAAGGATCGCAAGCGGCAGGAGGCATCACAGAGGCAGCACGCGCCGCTGCGTACGTCTCGTCGAGCGCGTCCGCAAGCCGCTCATCCTGGGACGAAAGCCCGTTGCACGAGGCATCGGCGACTCCGTAGGCTGTGGCCAGCCGTACGAGGTCGACCATCCAGGGGGGGATGCAGTCATGCGTACGAGATGGAACATCGCTGCGACCGTCGCCGTGACGGCGCTGCTCGTAGGCGTCGTGTGGGTCGCTCCTGGTTCCGCCCACACGGTGCAGAAGATCTTCAGCCTCAACGTTCCCGCCTCGCTGGTCTCAGGTGCTACCGGCGTGCAGTACCAGATGACCTTCAAGAACGAGACGCCCAACGGGAACTCTTCGATCGACTCGCTGAAGGCGAAGGTGACCTCCGGCGTGACGATCACGAATGCGACGGCGCCGAGCGGGTGGGTGACGTTCACGGCGAACCAGGTCTCGATCTCGCACATTGCGCCGGTCAAGAACGGCCAGACGTTCGTCGTGACGCTCACGCTCGACGTCGGTCAGGTCCAGAGCTGCACCGGGTCCTCCGTCTCCTGGACGGCGCAGGCGTGGACCGGCTCGTCGTTCTCCGGCGACACTTTCAAGCTCCTCACCACCGAGATCAACCCGAAGACGGGCCTGCCCTACTCGCAGCTGGTGAGCCAGGTGAGCGCGAGCTGCGTCGTCCGGTTCGTCCCGGGGAGGACGCCCGCCAACGCGGTCAGGAACGCCGTCATCACCAGCGCCGACGGCTCGACCGTCCAGGCCGAGCTCCTGCAGGGCGGGGTTCGCGCCGGATGGTTCATCGGCACGGTGTCGATCGACGCGACGTCGGCCCCGCAGGGGGCGATCCTCTCGGGGAACTCGGTGTCCGCTGTCGGGGGCCTCGCGAGCTTCCCGGCGCTCAGCGCCGACACGGTCGGTGACTACACGGTGCACGCGTCGGCTCTCAACCTGACCGGCGACCCGGCGTCCTTCTCGGTCTACGCCGACGGGATCACCTGCGGTCAGACGGTGGACGGGTCGTCCGAGGACGGCACCGCGATCGACCTCACCCGCACCGACGCGGGTGGTCAGGACGGCTGCCAGGAGATCCCCTACACGCTCACGGTCAGCCATGATCTGGTCACGCTCCTCAAGGACCAAGCCCTCGTCCGTTCCCAGGGGGCAACGTTCGAGGCGGTGATCACGTGGCCGGACCCGGTCGGGCAGTACCCGGACTTCGGCATGACCACGATCGACGTCGACGGCGACGGTCCGATCCCGCCATTCGTCCCGGAGAACTGCGACGTCGTAGATGGGGTGGCGCAGTACCCACAGAACCCGAACGGGAACGGTGACTATTGGCCCGCTCCCGGAACGGTGGAGCCCTGGTGCGTCGCATCGGTCGACATCCACCCGCTCGGGGATGTCATGGTCGCCACCGAGACCTTCCTCGGTTCAGGCGACCCGAGCTGGCAGCGCCAATAGCACCACCGCCGCGCGTGCTGCGCGGGGCGCCGGTTGGCTCCCGCGCGGCACGCCCGGCTCGGACGTCAGGATCGCTCGGACGGAGCCATCGGGACGAGCGGTACGGCTGAGATCCCGAGGCGATCGACGATCGCGGCCGCCTCGGACTCGATGTCGGGACGGGGCCGTCCGCACCACCGCGCCAACCGCGCCTGCCCGAGGAGCGAGAGCGCGACCTCGTGCTCCGCGCCGCGCGCCCGCGCCGCATGGATGCTCTCGTCGAACGCGGACCCGGCCTCCGCGATGCGACCGAGCTGGATCAACGCGTACCCGCGGAGGCGAGACACGAGCGGCGCGAGCACGTTCACGCCTCCTCCTTCCACCTCGAGCCGCGCGGCGATCTCCTCGACCCGAGGGAGCACGGCACGCGCCTCGCCGAGGAGCAGCCGGCACTCCGCCTCGCGCGCGTCCACTTCGAGCACCTGGCCGGACGCCCCCACGGCGAGGTACGCGGCCCGGGCCCGTTCGAAGCACGAGAAGGCCTCTTCGGTCCGTCCCGAAAGGGCCGCCACGCGCCCCAACTGGATGAAGCAGAACCCGAGGACGTACTCCTCGCCGATCGCTCGCCAGACGCGGAGTGCCTGGCGCAGGAGCGCCTCGCCCTCAGGGAGGTAGCCCTGGTCGACGACCACCTCGGCCACGTTCATCTTGCTGTTGGCGGCCACCTCCGGATCGCCGAGCCGCTCGGCCACCAGCCCGGCGCGCTGGTACAGGTCCACCGCCTCGGCCCATCGACCCTCCAGGTACGCGCCGGCGCCGAGGTTGATCAATACGGCGGCCTGGCCCGAGAGGTCCTCGAGCTCCTCGAAGCGAGCGAGTGCCCTGCGCCAGTGATCGAACGATCCTGGCCTGCCCAGCGTCGCGAGAGCCACCCCCAGCATGTTCTCGGCGTACGCGACCGCGGCTGGAGCATCCGCATCCTCTCCCTCCGCGATCGCCCGCGAGGCCACGCGCACAGTCTCGCGGTTCCGACCCTGCGCTTGCAGCCCGGCGGCGTAGCGAGCGTCCAGCTCCGCGGTCACGCGCCTGGCCTCGAGGCCGCCCACGTCCTCGAGCACCCGGCGGGCGCGCGTCAGCCACCGCAGGACCGCCGACAGTCGGCCGGCGGACAGCTCGATCGTCGAGCGCTTCATCATCAGCCTGGCCAGGCGCACCGGATCGTCGGCGGCCAACCTCCTGGCCTCCGCGTTCGCCCGCTTCGCGTCCGCGAAGAGCCGGGCCCTCCCGACGACGTCCGCCAGGGCCTCCAGGAGTCCGAGGAGCTCCTCGCGAGGGACACCGATCCGCTTCGCCGCTTCGATCGCCCAGGCGTACTGGGCGGCGGCTTCCACGTTGGCGAAGATCTCTCCGTCGCGCCGCGCGGCCATCGTCGCGTACGGGAGCGCCTTCGTGTGGTCCTCGGCGAGCGAGAAGTGCATCGCGAGCAGGCCCGCCATCTCATCCGGATCGTCCGTCTCGGCCTCGATGCGGCGTCCCACCGCCTCGTGGAGCCGGCGTCGCGTCCTGAACGGCAGCCCCGCGTACGCGGCGTCGCGGATCACGGCCCGGCGGAACCGCAGGTACCCGCCGCCCTCGTCCTCGAAGAACTCCGCGAGGCGGGCCCACGTGGAGGGGTCCGGACGCGGAGCGCCGTCATCGAGGACCTCGTCGACGAATCGCGGATGGAACGCCAGACCGAACACCGAGAGCCGACGGACCAGTGAGCGGTCACGCGGTGGAAGGGAATCGATCCGAACGGTTGCCGCCGCCTCGACCGATTCCGGGAGCGTCCCCAGGCCCTCAGAGACGGCGCGAAGCAGATCCAGCAGGAGCTGCGGGTTCCCGGCCGCTCGCTGGACCGCTTCACGGAGCACGTGATCGGCGACCGGCGCGTCGTCGGTCGCCGCCTCCGCCAACGCAACCGACGCTGGATCGTCCAGTGGCTCGAGGATGATGCGACGCACCGCCACATGGTCCTGGGCCTGGAACCCGGTTCCCCTCGGGCGTCTGCACACGACGAAGATCCACGGGCGGGGACCCGTGTCCGCGACCGAGATGGCCGACAGGAGCTCCGAGGAGGCCTGGTCCATCAGATGCGCCTCCTCGATCGCGAACAGCGTCGGCGTCCGGACCGTTGCCCGGAGGAACGCCTCGACGACCTCATGCAGCTTCGGCCGGACGAACTCCGGCCCGAGGTCGGATACCTCGCGGGTTGGCGGCATCTCCGCGTCCGCCGCCGCGGCGACGAGTGGGAGCCAGGACTCGAGCTGCGGCGCCTCTGCCCGGACCAGCTCGATGAGGCGCTCGATCACCGTGCTCGAGGGGTCCTCCCAGGCCACGCCGGTGAGCTCACGGAGCATGTCCCGCCACGCGACGTACGGCGTGGTGGCGGTGAACGTCTCGCCCGTGGCACCGGTCAGGGTGAAGCCCGTGGCTAGGTCCCGGATCTCCCGGAGCAGCCGCGACTTGCCCGCTCCGGCCTCGCCGACGATCTCGACCAGGGTCGACCGACCGTCTCGCGCGTCCGAGAGCGCCCGCCGCAGCACGTCCATCTCGGCATCCCTGCCGAACAGCGGGAGCCGATCGCCTTCGGCCGTTCGCACGCGTGCGGCAGCCACCGGCGCCCCGACCGACCACGCCTGCACCGGGCGGGCTTTGCCCTTGACCGTGAAGGGCTCGAGCTCGACCGTCTCGAACCGCGTGCCGGACCGGTCGAGGACGGACGCGGTCGCGTAGATCTCGCCGGGCGGCGCCTTCGCCATCAGCCGCGCGGCCAGATTCACCGTGTCTCCCATCACCGTGTACGTGCGTCGGTAGGTCGGTCCGATGTCGCCGGCGAACACACCGCCTCGGTTCACGCCGATGCTGACGGCGATGCGTCGGTCGGACGCGACGATCCGGCGGAGCGCGAGGAGCATGTGCTCCTCGTCCTCACCCACCGCTCGCGGCGCGCCCGCCGTGAGGATCAGCTTGCCGCCGTCGGCGTCCACGTCGGACCCCAGGAAGCACACGCGCTGATCGTCCACGGCGTCCTGCGTGTCCGTGACGAGCCGGTCCAGCTCGCGGGCCAGAACGTGCGGTCCCTCGGCCTCGAGCAGCGCGTCGGTGCCAGAGAAGTGGAGGAACGCGACCGTCACCTGGCGGTGCTCGGGTTCGACCATCCCCGCGAGCAGGCTCTCTCGGGTCGCCACGGGGATCGCCCCGAGGAGGAGGTCGTCGGGGATCATCTCGGTCACCGCGGGCGCCGGCTCGACGCCGGCGCCCTTCGGGGCCGACCGCAGGAGCAGGCCTTCACCCGATGGCTCACCGACGCAGGCGCGGGGGAGGAGGCCGGCCGTCACGGAGCTCACGACGATCTGGCCGGCTTGCGCCGCCCCCTCCATCCGGACCACCTCCGTCGCCGCAGGGCCGGTGATCACGAGCTCGCGGTGGGACCCTCCCACCAGGAAGAAGTCGAAGCGCCCGGTGTGGACGCCGACCGACATGCGCAGGTCCACGTGGCCTCCGCTGGTGTGGAGCTTGCCGACCGTCCGGAGGCGGCGACGCATCCCGATCGCGGCGCGAGCTGCCCGGGGCGCGTGCGCCTCCGGTGCCCCGGCGGAGAAGAGCAGCAGGAGGGCGTCGCCGCCGAACTTGATCAGGCCGCCGCCCTCTTCGTACGCGACCGTCAGCATGTCGGTGAAGCACCCATCGATGGCGTCGGCCATCTCCTCGGCGCCCACCCGTCCGAACCGGGCGAGCTTCTCGGACAGCCGCGTGAAGCCTGAGATATCGACGAACACCACGGACCCGTCGATCCCGAGGTACCGTCGCTCGGGGTCCGACGCCAGCCACTCGAGCGTGGACCGAGGGAGGTACGGCTGTAGCTTCGTGCGGACCGCGCTATCGCCCATCCGGGCGCGCCTATTCAGCGACCGACGCCGGCAATGTCAGCTTCCCCGTTTCCGCGCTGATCGGCCGGACCCTGCCCGGGTGGCGGCCACCGTTGCATCGTCGCGAACCGCGTGGTCACCACCCCGTTCGTCCATGGTCCGGAAGCCTTCCATGCGATACCGTGGTTGCCGGCGCCGGCCTGCGCCGAACCCCATCCGGCGATCGGTCTGAGACGGTAGCAGCCCTCTCGATGGTGCCGTCGCGACCGGCTGGCTGTGGGCGGAGAGTGCGGAGACACTCGGCGGCCTCAGGCCGGCCAGCTGATCCGAGACCGTAGCCTTGACGCATCCATCCTGTCTGTGCTGGGTTGGGACCGTAGCTTCGAAGATCGCCTTCAGTCGCGGTCCGGCCACGGCGCGACGTCGACCTCGTTTCCTTCGGCGTCTGCCAGGGTCCACGAGCCCGGCGCGTGCTCGTCACTGACCAGGTGGCCCCCCGGCGCCGATGGCCGCCGCGACACGAGCCTCCGCCTGCTCGTGGCCTAAGTAGACATCGATGTGGATCCTGTTGCGCTCCGGGCGCGGCGCGTCCATCTGTTGGAACCAGAACGGCGTCGGGCCGGAGATCGACGTCGGGGTGATGGTTCGCGCCGTCGGCCACCCTGCCGATCGCGTTCACGAGCGCGACCCGCACTGCGAAGGACCCGGTACGGAGGTGCGTGGACGCGCCGTCCCTCACGACCCGCCAGTCGATCTCGTGGAATCGCTGCGGTGTGACCGCTCCGCTCATCCGTCCCCCCTCGCGATGTGCCGCCTCCCGCGGAGTGTGATCCGGAGTTGACGGGGTCCTCCTCCGTCCGCTAATGAACCACGCACCAACCGGCCACGCTCACCGATCATGGTGCGTCGCGGAGGTGTGAGGTGATGGGTTCTCGGCTCGACCTCACGCGGACGCAGATCCTCGCGTTCCGCCGGCAGGTCGGCGCGCTCGATGAGCGACTCCCACGCGGACGGGGCTCGCTCCGGCGTGCGGCATGGGCGGGCCTGCAGGACAGCATGCCCCGAGCCGCGCTCCTGTCGATCCATGCGCGCGTCGAAGGGACCGAACCGTCCACCTGGGAGGAGCCGTCGCTCGTCCAGCTCTGGGGGCCGCGGTACAGCGCGTACGTCGTCGCGGCCCGTGACCTCGCGGTCTTCTCGCTCGGGAGGCTGCCGGACGATGCCAAGGGCCGTCGGATCGCGGAGGACCAGGCCGGCCGCCTGCAGGCCCTCCTCGGCGGAACGACGATGACGTGCGGCGAGGCGGGACGCGCGCTCGGCGTACACCCCAGCTCGCTGAGGTACGCCGCACCGACCGGGACGGTCGTGATCCGTTGGGACGGCGCGCGGCAACCCACCATCTGGACCGTACCGCGACCCGGGCTCGACCCGAGCGAGGCTCGACTCGAGCTCGCGCGCCGGTATCTCCACGTCTTCGGCCCGACCACGCCCGAGGCGTTCGCCGGGTGGGCGGGGATCTCCGCACGGGGAAGTGTCGCTGCGTTCGACGCGCTCCGCAGGTCGCTGACCCCGGTGCGAACACCGGTCGGCGAAGCCTGGATCCTGACCCGCGACGAGGCGATGTTCCGCGCCGCTCCCGGATCGCCGGCCTCCGCACGGCTCCTCCCGAGCGGCGACGCCTACTTCCTCCTTCAGGGAGACGATCGCGAACTCCTGGTCCCTGACGCCGAGCGCCGTCACATGCTCTGGACCCCCCGCGTCTGGCCAGGTGGCGTCCTGGTCGAAGGCGAGATCGTCGGGACGTGGCGACGCGCTGAGGCGACCGTGACCGTCCAAGCCTGGCGCCGTCTCTCGCGCGTGGCACGAGACGCGGTCGAAGCGGAGGCGGCGTCCTTGCCGCTGCCCGGTCTTGGGCGGCAGGATCGTCGTCCGCTGGGACGACTGACGACTGGCTCGTCGAGGCGCCACGCGACGCTTCCTCGACAACGTGAGCAGCTTCCCGCTCCGCCGGCTGCGGAAGGCGCTCACGCGGAAGGGGACGCTCGTGCTCAACGGTGGCGGTTCGCCCGGCCACGTGTTCGGGCGCATCGCCGGCATCCTGCGAGCGGTCGTTGTGAACCCGTTGGTCTCGCAACGGCTGGCCGACACGGCCGAGGGCCTCCGCCACGTGGAGGAGGGGCACGCACGGGGCAAGGCTGTCGTCATCGTGACGTGAAACCGGCGGAACCGGCGGGTCCCGACCGTGCGCTCGCTGGCGGGTCGCCGGTTCGAAGCCCGTGACGCCCACCACGAAGGCCTGGTCAACGTCCATCAGGTGTCATCCATGCCGGCCAGGTAACGGGGGATCGGCGCGAAGCTCTCTCCCACGGTGGCCGGGCAGCCATCCACGGATCAGGTCGTCGCGTGAACATCGCACCCGTGACGCTCACGGGCCCGCCAGGGACCGTGGTGCGTCTGCTGCTCGGGCGGATCGGCCGAGCAGATGCGGGATCGCAGGGCGTCACCATGGGGGGACGTGTGCAGCCTGAGGGGCCTCCGACCGCGCGGAGAAGGACCGGCGACGTCACCAGCGAGCGACGCTGCGTCGGCGGAGAAGCGGACCCCGGTCGGTCGAGCGCGGGAGCCGGAGGGGGTGAGCGTGGGTCCGTCGGAGCCGCCGCTCGCATCAACCGGACTTGAATCGCACCAGGAACGGTGGGGTTCCAGCGAGCTTGCCTCCGTCGATGACGAGGGTGGCGCCGGTCACGAAGGCGGCGGCCTCCGAGCACAGCCACACGACCGCGTCGGCCACCTCGTGGGGTTGACCGACGCGTTGCATCGGCATCGCGGCGGCAGCAGCCTGCTGAGCCGCCGAACCGGCTCGAGCGAGGGCATCGGTCAGGATCGGTCCGGGCGCGATCGCGTTGACCCGGATGCCCCGGTCACCGTAGTCGAGCGCGGCGACCTTCGTGAGCCCTTCGAGGCCGTGTTTCGCGCTGACGTATGCGGCCAGGCCACCCACGCCCTGGAGACCGGCGGTGGACGAGATGTTGACGATAGCGCCGCCGCCGCTGCGCAGCATGGCCGGGATCTCGTGCTTCATCGCCAGGAAGACGCCCCGGAGGCTGGTCGCGATCCCCGAGTCGAACGACTCCACGGGCACCTCGGCGAGCGGGGTGGGCGGGTGGCCGCCGCCGGCGGCGTTGTTGCACGCGAAGTCGAGGCGACCGAGTTCCGACAGGACGCGGTCGACCATGCGGGCGACCGCATCAGCGTCGGTGACGTCGGTCGGGATCGAGATCGCGACGCTGCCGGCGTCGCGCAGCTCACCGGCGAGCCGGTCGAGCGCGGCCTCGTCGCGTGCAGCGAGGCCCACCGCGGCGCCGGCCCGCGCGTACGCGCTGGCGACGGCCGCGCCGATGCCCCGGCTCGCGCCGGTCACGAGCGCGACCTTCCCGTCGCAACCGGTCATGATCCGGCCGGTCGGGTGGCGTCCGGCTCGTCCAGGTGCCAACGGACGATCCTGAAGCCGTACCGCAGCGCGGTCTCGAGCCGGGCCCGGTCGAGCCGCCCATCGGGTCCCTTCGCGATGCCCAGGAACCTGCGGACCATCGGGTTCGCGGCCGTCATGACACCGAGGAGCCGTTCGACCTCGTCGACGTCGCTCACCAGCTCCGGTCGTGCGAGGATGTCACGCCCTCGCAGCCGTATCCGTTCCGGATGGCCCTCCCGGAGGTTCAGCTTCCACGCGCCGCCGCCCGGTGTGAGCAGCGTCGCGCCCTCTCGGACGTAGCTCAGCGGCTGCCGATAGGACCTGCCCGTCTTGCGCCCGGTGAGGAACACGAGCATCAGCCGACGGCCCAGGGGAGTAGCGAACGGGAGACCCAGAACCGCCCGCATCGGCACGTTGATCACGCGCATCGTCCGAGCCTGGATGCGCCGGCGGAGCGGGCGTTCCGGACGCGTGGCCCGTGGCTTCTCCATCTCAACCTCCCTCGATCGCGTAGTCGGAGATGCCGGCCTCCAGGCGCGCGAAGGCCCGCCCGGCCTGCGAGCGTGCGTCGATCACCAGCTTCGGACCTCGCCGTCCGGCGAGCACGCTGGCGCGGACATAGGCAACGAGCGCGCGATGCACCGCCATCAGCGCCCCGGCGACGCCCGACGGCTCGACGTCCTCCGCGCGTGCCCCCGTCTCGCCGGCGAGCAGATCGGCGAGACGCTGCGTGTAGCGAGCCACGATCTCCCGCTCGCGCACCTGGAGGGCGGGGCTCGCGACGATGAGGGCCGCCGCCTTCGCGATCACCTCCGCGTTCTCCTCGGTGGCGAGCCGGCTGCAGCTCTCGATCACGAGGAGGCGGAAGGCCTTCGGCGCCGAGACGCCATCGGGGCGCTCCCGCACCGCTTCGAGGAGCCGCTCCTCGAAGAATTCCATCTTGGCGAAGAAGAGGTCCTCCTTGGTCGGGTAGTGGTTGAAGACGGTCATCTCGGAGACGTCGGCAGCCCGGGCCACCTCCGCCACGGTGACGGCGTCGAAGCCGCGCTCGGCGAACAGACCCGACGCCGCCTCGAAGATCAGCTGGCGCGTCTGCTGCTTGTGACGTTCCCGCAGGCCCGTTCCCGTTCTCACGCGGCCATCGTACCAGAACTTAGGGTCACTATACCTAATAGAGAAACTACACGAATAGGGTCGCCCCAGGATCAGGGGTTCAATGAAGGTCGCGCCTCTGGAACGACCACCCACCGAGCACGAAGAGCGCGGTGGCAACGACCAGGGGGAGGATGAACGCCTCGAACCCGAATCCGGTCCGCAGCGGGTCGCCATCGATCAACCAGTGCCAGGGCATGAGGTCGCGAGCGACCCGGAGCGCGCTCACCTCCTCGGCGAGACCTTGGATGACGAAGCCCGCCACCGCGAGCGCGGCGGTCACGCCGACGGCGAGCCCCGGGACCCGGTCCCACCCCCGATCGCGAACGCGAGCGCCCCGTACACGAGCGCCGCGATCGCGCTCGCCGCGGCGGCGGCCGCGATATGGTCGGGAGCGAGTCCCTGGGTGAGCTTCGTCGCGGGCGCGAGTACCAACAGGGTGACCAGACAGATCGCCGTCAGACCGGCGAGCATGACGACCAGCGCCCCGGCGCGCTCCAGCGCCACGCGCATGCGACCGATCGGATTGGCCAGGAGCAGCTCGAGGGTCCCGGCCGCCTCGTCCCCGCTCACGCTCCACGCGGCCACGCCGATCGCGAACACGAGCAGGGTGATCGGGAGGACGTTGGCGAAGAACTGGCTGTTGAGGTACCCGATGGGCGAGGTGATCAGGGTCTGTGGATCGAGTCCCAGAGCGGCCAGGACGCCGGGCGACAGCTGCGAGAACGTTTCGTCCAGCGAGGCATCGTTCCGAACCGTCGGATAGGCGATGGCGATGAGCGCGGAAAGGCTCGCGAGCCCCACCGACCACCACACGAGGCCGGTCCGACGCCTCCGGATCGCCTGTGCGAGCACGGTGAGCCTCATCCGTCCGTCTCCGGTGCATAGAGCGAGACGAACAGATCCTCGAGATCGTCGGAGGAGCTGCGGACCCGGAGCAGTCCCGGCTGTGCGGCGGCGACGCGCATCGCCGGCCCGGCGGGCCCTTCGATGGTGATGGACGCCGTGGTGCCGGAGATCTCCGAGCCGACCACCCCTGGGACCGCCGCGAAGAGCCCCTCGGGGATCGGATCCGCGTACCGCAGCTCCAGACGATGCCGCGCCTGATCGAGCAACCCCTCGACCATCGAGACCTTGAGCAGGCGTCCACGGCGGATCATGGCCACGCGCGTCGCGATCTGCTCCACCTCCGGCAGCACGTGCGAGGAGAACAGGACCGTCGCGCCGCGCTGTGTCGCCTCATGCACCATGGTCACGAACTCGTGCTGCAGGAGCGGGTCGAGCCCGCTCGTCGGCTCATCGAGGATCAGGACGTCCGGGTCATGCATGAAGGCCTGAACCAGGCCCACCTTCTGGCGATTGCCCTTGGACAGCGTCGCGAAGCGCCGACCGGTCTCCAGGTGCAACCGATCAGCGAGGGCCTGGATGCGTCGGCCGTCGATGCCGCCCCGGAGCCTGGAGAACCACGCGAAGAGGTCGCGCGGCGTCATGTTCGGCTCGACGCGGAAGTCGCCGGGGAGGTATCCGATACGCCTGCGGATCGCGATGTCACGTCCCGGCCAAGTGCCGAGGACGCGACAGGTGCCGGACGTCGGCGACAGGAAGCCCATGAGCGTGCGGATCGTCGTCGTCTTCCCGGCTCCGTTGGGGCCGAGGAAGCCCAGCACCTCGCCGGGCGCGGCGCTCAGGTTCAGGCCGGACACGGCGGTGAGCGAGCCGAACCGCTTGGTGAGGTCGTCGATCGCGATCGGTGGGGTCGCGGTCGGGGTCAACGGACTGCGGCTCCACGGGCCCCCAATGTGTCACTCTCCATGCCCGCCTAGCATACCAACTGACTGGTCAGTCACTGAATCCGAACACCGAGGGTCGAGGACCCGCTCAAGGCGGATGAACCCACGGCCACGGAGCCGATCGTCCCGAACCACCGACCCGAGCTAGCGCGTCGGCGAACGGCGGGCTGCCCCTGACGAGGAGGGGCCCGGCTCGCCCAGGAGGCCGAGTTCGGTGGCTCGACGAGCCGCCTCTGCGCGCGAGCGGCAATCCAGCTTGAGGAGGACGTTCTGCACGTGCATGTCGACCGTGCGCGGACTGAGGAAGAGCTCCCGAGCGATCTCTCGATTCGTCAGGCCGACGGTGACCAGCCGAACCACCTCCGTCTCGCGCCGCGTCAGGCCCCCGGCCCCGACGCCGCCGCCGAAGCGCCGGCCGACCCTTCGGTCGGCCTTCTCGCCGAGGGCCGAGACCTCCCCGCCAAGCCGCTCCACGAGCGGACGCGCCTTCAGCCGCTTGGCCAACCGGTGCGCCGCCACCAGCCGCTCCACCGCCTCATCGTTCCGTCCGGTCAGCACCAGCGCTCGCGCCGCACGCCGCTCGGACTGGATCCGCTCGTACGGTGCGCCGACGCTTCGAAGCAGCTCGAGCGCCCTGTCGAACTGCGCGATCGCAAGGTCGTGGTCGCCCTCCAAGAGCGCCGTCTCGGCGAGCCCGTGGGAGAAGGCCGAGAGCGCCTCGTCCTGCGGCGAATCCGTGGCGATCCGACCGAGGGCGGCCACACACGCCCGGGTCCCATCGATGTCGTTGCCCTCGGCGAGGAACGTGGTGGCCCACCGCAACGCACCGATCGCGTAGTGTCGCTCCTCCGTTCCGCTCCATCGCTCGAGGATCGCCCGGCACCGCTCGGCGGCCCTCTCTCGGTCGCCGTCGCCTTCGTCGATCACGGCGAGTCCCCACTCGGCGAGGAGCTCCATCGCCGCGAGCTCGATCCCGCGGGCCAGCGACGCCGACTCCAGCAGTAGGGGTCGAGCTCGGCGGGTCTGTCCACGAACACCGAGGATGGAGCCGAGTGTGCCGGTGGCCACCGCTCGCGCGTGCGGCGTGGAATCCGCGGAGGCGATGACACGGCGACAGAGCGCCGCGGCCCGGTCCCAGTCCCCCAGTTGGCGAAGCACCACCGAGAGGCACGCGAGGCACAGCTGCGCGGTCCCCAGCAACGTGTTCGCCTCGCAGAAAGCCGAATGCCGCGTCGTAGGTGTCCCTGGCGGCCGGGTAGTCCCCGGTGTGCTCCAGCGAGTCGGCCAACCGCTGATAGATCTCCGCGGCAGGTCCGGTGAGCCCCTCATCCAGCGCCATGGCCAGCGCGGTCCGAACGAGCCCCACCGCGTCCGCGCCTTCGCCCATCCGGGCCCTCACGTTGCCTTCGAGGGCCAGGATCCTCGCTTCCAGGTCGATCCGGCCGGCTTCCTTCGCGTCCTGGCGCGCGCGCTCCAGCAGGCCCAGCGCGGCGCGGAACCGGGCGGCGGAGCGGAGATGGGCGGCGGCGGACAGACGCTCGGCGGCGGCGTCCGCCGGTGCGTTGGCGGCGTCGAAGGCCGCGGCAGCCTGCTCCCGCCACGCGCAGTGCCTCCTCCCATCGCCCCTGCAGCTCGAGCGTCGGACGCGAGCCGGCGGCGGACCTCGCCCGAGCCGGTCGGGGTCGTCGCTCTCTCGCCGTTCCTCGGCCGCCTCGCGCCAGGCGGCGATCGCATCGCCGAGATCGCCGGCCAGCTCCGCGCAGGCGGCCAGGTGCTCGAGCAGGTCCAGGCGTTCGGGCTCCTCGACCGCGTCCGGCCAGAGCTCGAGGGCTCGACGCGCGGCCCGGGCTCCGTCCCGGTACGCGTGGACGCGGTGGAAGGCATCGGGCAGCCGGCGACGAAGCGCGGCGGGCTCGCTCCGGCTCGCGGGCCTTGACCCAGTGCTCCGCCACGACCACGGCCGGGGCGCCGCTCGCTTCGAGCCGTTCGGCCACGGTCCGGTGCAGCTCGACGCGCCGGGTCCAGGGGAGCTCGCCGTAGAAGGCGTCGCGGATCAGCGCGTGGCGGAACGCCATCCGGTCAGATCCCGCTTCGACCGACGAGGCCGCGACGCACCAGCTCGTCGGGCCACCCCCGGAGGCCGGCCACGGCCGTCACCATCGACGGGGAGAACTCCTGGCCGGCGGCCGCGGCGCGCATCGCGGCGGTCCGAGCGTCGCGGTTCGAGGCCGGCCGCCTGCAGGAGCACCGCGTCCCGCACGCTGTCCGGCAGATCGGCAGGTCCTGGCCCTCGACCAACTCCGAGCCCGCGGCGCCCCGGCCTCAGCCGCCCTCCGGCCGCGAGCGCCGACCCGAGCTCCTCGACGAAGAACGGAACGCCGTCCGTTCGGTCGAAGACGGCGGCGGACAGGGACGGGGACGCCATCGATCCCGAGCGTCGACCGCGAGCAGCTCCGCCGTCGTTTCGGCGTCGAAGGGTTCGATCACGATCTCATCGCAGCCGCCCGGCCCGGCGGAGCTCCGTCCGCATCCTGCGGATCGGGTGCGCCCTCGGGATGTCGTCGCTGCGATACGCCGCCAGGATCGCCACCGGCTCGCTCTCCAGCGACCGGGCGAGGGCGCGGGAGGAGCTCCAGCGTGGCGTGGTCGGCCCACTGCAGGTCGTCGAGGAAGACCGTGACAGGGCCGTCGGCGGCCGCAAGGGCCAGCGCCGAGCGGATGGCCTCGAACAACGTCGCCCGATCGCCCGCCTCCGGTGCCAGGTCCGAGCTCCGGGAGCAGCGACGGCGAGATGCGACCGCAGCGGCTCCTCGACGCGGGCGCCCTGGACGCGGTGGAGTTGCCGGAGCGACCGCGGCGATCGGGCCGTACGGCGGGGTGCCGTCCTGGTTCCCGTCGCCCTCGACGGCGTCCTGGCCGAGGTCATCCAGGACGGCCCGGACCAGCATCGACTTGCCCACACCAGCCTCGCCGGCCAGGAGGAGCAGCGACGAGCGACCGGACCCGGAGCCGCCTCGGCGAGGAACGCCGCGAGCTCGGCTCGCTCCCGCGCTCGATCGACGAAGCGGCCGTTCACCCGGCCGAGAGCCTAGTCGGCCGGGCCGAGCGCTCGGCGACCCTGCTTCAGTCTCCCTACGCCGGTCATCTCGACCTCGGTCTCAGCCGGCGAAGGCGACCGTCCTGGCTCCGGCCACGACCTCTTCCACGACCTTGGCGGCGCCGACGATCGTCGCGCCCTTCGCCAGGACGCTCCTCGCCGATGCCGCGCGGCTTCGTGCACGCGCCGCACAGCCACACCTGCCCGCCGTTGTCGACGAACTCGCCGAACAGGTCGCTTCGAGGGCCGGCAGCCCCGGCGAGGCGACGCCCTCGGTGCCGCCCTCGGTGCCCAGCCACACCGCCTCGATCGTGCACAGCACGACCGCGTCCTGTCCGGCCGTGGCCGCGATGTTCGCCGCCACGAACGGGCAGCGTCGCCCGCTCGGGGTCCTCCTTGCCGTGGGTGCAGTTGAAGATCAGCTTCTCGCTCATCGTCCTCGCTCCACCGTGATCAGGAGCCGCCCGTTCGCGGACGACTCGACCGAACGAACCGTGTGCCCCATCATCCGTGCGAGGGGCGGCAGGTCCTCCTTCGCCGCCGGGTCCGACGTCTCCACCACCAGCACGTCGCCGACCGGGATCGCCAGGACCCGCCGGCGGAACTCCTGGGCGAGCCCGTCGGCGCAGCCCGAGCGTCCCCGGCGTCGAACCGGTGCGTGCCCGCAGGGCGGGGCCATCTGCGACCCGTGGTTAGCCGGAACCCGGAGCACAGCGCGTCGATCATGCGCGATCCGCCCGTCCTCGTCGATGTCCAGGTACGTCTGCTGCTCGACCACCTTCCACCCGTCCGGCTCGTGCAGCACGAAGCGGTACCGGGCCGACGTGCGGTCGGCGAGCGGTTCCACCTGGACGCTCCGGGCCTCCAGGACGTCGGCGTCACCGAACCAGTACAGGAACAGCGTGGCGACCTCGACGCGCCGCCAGGTCTCGCCCGGTCCGCCCGGGATCAGGTACCGGAGACGAACGTCGGGTGCGCAGGGTGGCGACGATCCCGTCGCGGTCCCTCGCGGCGATGGCCTCGACGAACCGCTCGGCCGCTGCGCGTGCTCTCGTCCATGCGATGCAGCGTGCGCTCCCGGAGCGCTGCGAGCATCCGTAGGACTACCGTATTTCCGGCTCGCGGGCGCTCGCCGAAGGCGCATCCGGCCCAGCGAACAGCGGCGCAGCGCCAGCTCGGGAACGACGCCGAACCGCTCCCAACGCTCCACGGCCTCGCCGTACGCGGCGACCGCTGCTCGAGGAACGGTCGCCACGCCGCGAACAGCTCGTCGCGATCGGCGGAGGACGTGGCCTCGATGCCCAGGAGCGGCAACAGTGGCTGGCGCGACGAGGCGCGCTCGGGGGCTCTCCAGCGCCCAGAACGTGATGCCCTACCGTAGGGGAGGCAGCGGCCCTGGCGAACCGTCACCTCGACGGGCAGGGCCTCGAGGTGGGACGTGAGCTCGGCCACGAGCCGGCTCTTGCCGATGCCCGGCTCGCCGACCACCGTGACCAGGCGGACCGAGCCGTTGCCGACCACCTCATCGAACAGGCTTTCCAGTAGGGCGAGATCGCCGTCGCCGCCTGCAGCGGCGTGGCGCATTCCTCGCAGAACTTCGCCTCTTGCCGGTTCTCGTGACCGCACGAAGGGCATATCGCCGTCGCCATCCCTGGGTGAGACCATGCGACCGCGGTCCTTCCACGGAGTGCGGAGATCCCCATCGTCGCGGCCGTCGTCCCGGCGACCGGCCTCGAGGTAGGCGAACGCGCCCGGCCGGCTCGCGCGCGGCGTTCCGTCCCCGTTTGACGTGGCCCGCGCCGACATGCGATGAATGCGCCCGCAGCGGCCGGGGCCGCTGCCCCTACGGACGTGGGGTGGCCATGCATGGGGGAGGTGTTGGATGAAGGTACTTCTCGTACGGGCGCTCGGCCTCGTCGCTGCACTGGCACTCGTGGTTCCTGCAGGCGCCGCGTTCGCGCATCCGGCTGCCAAGGGAGCCGCGAAACCTGGCAAGGTCCTCGCGGCGGTGAAGTGGAAGACCGGCGCCGACAGCACGTTCGCCGGGACCCGGTTCGACGGCGAATACGACCCGGACACCAACCGGATCTACTTCCTCGGTTTCCGTACGACCGGCGACGCCACCGACGGGTCGGTCTGGTATTACGACGTCAAGGCCAAGACGTACACGGATACTGGCGTGGACATGCCGGTGCCGGTGTCCAATTACCAGATAGCAGCCCTCACGGACAAGAAGGGCCTCGGGTTCTACATCTTCGGAGGCCGTGACGCGAACGCTCAGATCGTCACCACGACCCAGGTCTACTACCCGGCGACGGATACCGCGTCGATCGTCAAGACGGACCCGTGGCCGGGCACGACCCCGTCGGGATGCCCGAGCCTGCCGGCGATGGGCGTGGCGACGCTCGGCAACAAGGCCTACGTGCTGGGCGGCCTCGCCTTCTCGGCGAACGGCTGCGTCGGGGACGAGAACTCGGCCCAGACGTGGGTGTTCGACCCCGGGGCGAAGAAGAAGAAGCGCTGGAGCCAGGGTCCAGACCTCACCCTCGCACGTGGGTACATCACCCCCGCGGTGCTGGACGGGAAGATCTACGCGATCGGCGGAGACATCAATGACGCCGCGAACCTGGTTCCAGTGTCCGTCGTCGAGGTCTGGGCGCCCCCGAAGGGCAAGTGGAGCGACAAGAAGGTCGCCGACCTGCCCGAGGCGTGCGATGAGTCCCAGGCGTTCGGCTTCACCAGCGGCGTGCTGGCCAGCTCGCTCGTCCTCGCGGGGTGCGGCCAGTGGCCGAACGCGCTCCCCGACGCGCTGCAGTACGACGTGGCCGGCGACAGCTGGTCCATCGTCGGGGCGCTGAACCAGATCCGCCGGAACCAGGCGGGTGCGCTGGTGGGCTCCGGCAAGAAGGCCAAGATGTACATCCTTGGTGGGTACGACGACCTTTCGGGGTTCCAGGACCCGACCGTTATCCTCGAGCTGGGGAGCGGCAGCAAGAAGATCGATGCGTCACCGCGCCGCGCGCCGAGTCGCGCGAGCCGTGGAGTCGCGACCAGCTGATCCGAACGGCAGGACCGGACGGTCCGGTGCGGCGCGCGCGGGAACGCGTGCGCCCCACCGGTTCCCGTCGGTGTATCGTGCGCCGATGACCGGCTCCGATCGCGGCGAGCACGCGTGATGCGCGTCGTCTACTCTCCGGCACACTCGCTCCACGATCCCGAGCACGAGGTGCAGTTCGGCATCCAGATGCCCATCGCCGAGGTCCCCGCGCGCGCCGAGGCGATCCGCGAGGCGCTGGAGAGAGACGGTGGCTTCACGATCGAGGGTCCGACGGACCACGGCACCGAGCCGATCGAGGCCGTGCATGATCCCGGCCTGGTGCGCTTCCTGTCCGAGGCATGGAGCCTCTGGCGATCGGACTGGCACGCGCCCGAGATGATCCCCGACAGCTTCCCGCATCCATCGCTCCGGGAAGGGATGGAGCCGATCGCCGAGCCGAAGAGCCCGCTCGCGCGGCTCGGCTACTGGTGCTTCGAGACCATGACCCCGATCGTCCCCGGCACGTACGAGGCCGCCCGGTCGGCGGTTGATGTCGCCCTCACGGCGGCGGACCTGGTCCTCGGGGGCGAACGGATCGCCTACGGCATCTGCCGACCGCCCGGGCATCACGCGCCACGTGCGGCGTTCGGCGGGTACTGCTTCTTCAACAACGCGGCGATCGTCGCGCACCACGTGACCGAGGCGACCGGCGAGCCCGTCGCCATCCTCGACGTGGATTACCACCACGGGAACGGCACGCAGCAGATCTTCTACGGGCGCGGCGACGTCCTCTACGCCTCGCTGCACGGCGATCCGGAACGCGCGTACCCGTACTTCGTCGGCTACGCCGACGAGCGCGGGGCGGGGCCGGGGGAGGGCGCGAACCTGAACGTCCCGCTGCGGGCCGGCTGCACCGACGAGGAGTACCTGACCGCGATCGACCGAGCGCTGGAGGCGATCGGGGCGTTCGGGGGGAGCGTACTGGTCGTCTCGCTGGGACTGGACACCTACGGCCAGGATCCGATCTGCGACTTCGCGCTGACCACGCCGGTGTACGCCGAGGTCGGACGCCGCGTCGCCGCCCTGGGTCGCGACACGATCGTCCTGCAGGAGGGCGGCTACTACTTGCCGAAGCTCGGTGGGAACGTCGTCGCTTGGCTCCGCGGCGCGCAAGGCCGCTGAGCGGGTCCGAACGCGATCGGAGGCGCCCTTGGGCTACGCCGCCCAGAAGTCGACGTGCATGCCGGCCGCGTAGTGCCCGGGCAGGTTGCACAGCAGCGCGTAGTGGCCCGCGGACAGATCGATCGTGAGCAGCTTCGACGTCCCGGCCTCCATGTCCCCGGTCTCGCCCACGTTCGTCCCGGCCGCGTCCTCGTCGATCCGGTTGGACTCGCCCTCGAACGACGTCACCGGGAACGCACCCGCCGGGGTGTCGGTCTGCAGGACCACGAACTCGTGGGTCATGGTGTCGGAGTTCGTGACCACGAACGTCACCTTCCCGGCCGGAGCCGTCGTCGCAGACATGTGGATGAACATCGCCGACGCGCTCGTCTCGCCGAGGTCGGCGGTCACGACTGCGCCCTTGGGCGTGGCCCAGAAGTCGACGTGCATGCCGGCCGCGTAGTGCCCGGGCAGGTTGCACAGCAGCGCGTAGTGGCCGGGCTTGAGGTCCGTGGTGATCATCGTCGAGGCACCGGGGTCGAGCGCGTCGCCGGTGTCGACGACGACCGGCCCCGCGGTGTCCTCGTCGATCCGGTTCGGATCGCCCTCGAACCCGGTGATCGGGTAGGCACCGGCCGGTGTCTTCGTGGAGAACCCGACCAGCTCGTGCTTCATCGTCGTGGACTCGTTGGTGACCACGAACGCGACCGGACCGGCGGGCGCGTAGGGCTGCGAGAGGTGGACGTACATCTGGGTCGCCGAGGTGTCACCGAGCGCCACGAGCACCGGGGTCGCGCCCTTGGGCGTGGCCCAGAAGTCGACGTGCATGCCGGCCGCGTAGTGCCCGGGCAGGTTGCACAGCAGCGCGTAGTGGCCGGGCTTGAGGTCCGTGGTGATCATCGTCGAGGCACCGGGGTCGAGCGCGTCGCCGGTGTCGACGACGACCGGCCCCGCGGTGTCCTCGTCGATCCGGTTCGGATCGCCCTCGAACCCGGTGATCGGGTAGGCACCGGCCGGTGTCTTCGTGGAGAACCCGACCAGCTCGTGCTTCATCGTCGTGGACTCGTTGGTGACCACGAACGCGACCGGACCGGCGGGCGCGTAGGGCTGCGAGAGGTGGACGTACATCTGGGTCGCCGAGGTGTCACCGAGCGCCACGAGCACCGGGGTCGCGCCCTTGGGCGTGGCCCAGAAGTCGACGTGCATGCCGGCCGCGTAGTGCCCGGGCAGGTTGCACAGCAGCGCGTAGTGGCCGGGCTTGAGGTCCGTGGTGATCATCGTCGAGGCACCGGGGTCGAGCGCGTCGCCGGTGTCGACGACGACCGGCCCCGCGGTGTCCTCGTCGATCCGGTTCGGATCGCCCTCGAACCCGGTGATCGGGTAGGCACCGGCCGGTGTCTTCGTGGAGAACCCGACCAGCTCGTGCTTCATCGTCGTGGACTCGTTGGTGACCACGAACGCGACCGGACCGGCGGGCGCGTAGGGCTGCGAGAGGTGGACGTACATCTGGGTCGCCGAGGTGTCACCGAGCGCCACGAGCACCGGGGTCGCGCCCTTGGGCGTGGCCCAGAAGTCGACGTGCATGCCGGCCGCGTAGTGCCCGGGCAGGTTGCACAGCAGCGCGTAGTGGCCCGCGGACAGATCGATCGTGAGCAGCTTCGACGTCCCGGCCTCCATGTCCCCGGTCTCGCCCACGTTCGTCCCGGCCGCGTCCTCGTCGATCCGGTTGGACTCGCCCTCGAACGACGTCACCGGGAACGCACCCGCCGGGGTGTCGGTCTGCAGGACCACGAACTCGTGGGTCATGGTGTCGGAGTTCGTGACCACGAACGTCACCTTCCCGGCCGGAGCCGTCGTCGCAGACATGTGGATGAACATCGCCGACGCGCTCGTCTCGCCGAGGTCGGCGGTCACGATCCGCGGGTTCGCCGGCGCGGTCGGCCCGGAGGGGGTCGGCGATCCGGTCAGTCCCGCGGGGAGCGCGGCTATCGTGCTCCAGCCACCGCCGGAGACACCCGAGGTTGTGCCGCTGCACGCGGCGAGGAGCATCGCCGCGGCTGCACAGGCGAGGACGGATCCGAAGCGAGCCACTCGACCGCGGATGTTCGGGGCTTCGCGCATGATCATGGCCCACCTACCCGACGAATCTCGAGCGCCAGTCCGGGACACTGGGCGCGTGCTTCTCGAGCGACCGCAGGTACGCCACGATGGAGGCGAGTTCCTGGTCGGTGAGCGGGCCGCCGAACTCGTTCGACCACGCAGGCATCGCGGTCCCGGATATGCCTACAGACATGATCCGCGTGATCTGCTCGTCGGTGACGGACCCGAGGAACTGCTGCGAGTTCAGCGCCGGCGCGGTCACGCCCTGGCCGTGATCGCCGTGGCAGGAGGCGCAGTTGAGGGCCCATAGGTGCGCTCCTGATGCGACGAGCGCCGCCTGCTGCGAGGAGAGCGCGTCGCTGCGCCGCTGCGCGTCGACGGTGCGGTACAGAGGGAAGGCCGCCACCATGATGATCAGGACCACCACGCCGAACCACATCCACCACCGGAGGCTCCGGCGGAGGCTCTCGTCGTCGCCGGCAGGCGTCAGTTCCGTGCTGCTCATGGCGTCGCCCCCGTCCCCGTCGTCCCGCCGGTTCCCCCTCCGGTCGCTCCCGGGCTCTCCCCGAGGCACGACGGCCCTTGGGCCGCGTCGGAGACCGTATGGACACCTCGGGCCGGGCCCTCCTTGACCTCGGCCGTATCCACCAGGACCTGATCCCCATCGATCCTGATCGGGAACCGATCCATCCCTCGCGGCGCCGGTCCTTCGATGTACTCGCCGCGGAGGTTGTACTTGCTGCCGTGGCAAGGGCATTCGAACCGGCCGGAGCTGTCGCAGAACGGCACCCGGCACCCGAGGTGGGGACACTTCTGGTACAGCGCGACCACCTCGCCGTCGGACGATGTCACGTAGAACCGCCCGTCGAGGAAGTACTTGACGATCCCTTCCGGGTAGTCCGTCACGCTCCCGGCGTCGATCACGCCGCCGAACGCCCCGGACGACGTCGGGTTCAGGATGTCGTAGCTCGTCCACGCCGCCTCGACGACGAGGCCGACCCCGAGGACCTTCCATGCGGTGGTCAGGAACTTCCGACGCTCGATGGTTCCGGGTTGCGTACTCCCGGAGCCCTGCTCCGCCGCGGGCGTCGGGGGGTCCGGCGGACCGGTCGGAGATCGCGGTTCGTCCATGGTCATCAGAGCTCCACGTAGAGGTGGCTCCAGGGCCACACCCAGGACCACTCCGGGCCCCGGAAGAGGGTCCCGACGAGCGTCAGCACGAGCGCCGCGACCGCCAGCACGGTGAACGTGATGACGACCAGCTTGCGGTCCCTGATCCGCCATCCCGCGCTGCGATCGATGTACGGGATGATCGCGACGAACAGGACCGCTGCCGCCGGGGCGAGCACGCCTGCGACCGTGGGTTGGAAGTGCGCGAGCAGTTCCTGCAGCCCGGCGAAGTACCAGGGAGCCTTCGCCACCGGCGGGGTCAGGTTGGGGTTCGCGATGTCCTTCAGCGGAGCGTCGAACAGGATCGCGAGCGCGAATACGACCGCGATCGTGGCCGCGCCGATGACGACGTGCCGGACCAGCATGTGAGGCCACGTGAACACCGCGTCGTCCGGCGCCTGCTTCCGTCGGACCTCCGCCTCTCGCGGGACGACCCCGAGGAGGCGGTACCTCGGTTCCTTCCCGTCGCCCTCGTCAGACATCCGCCGTCTCCTCCGTTCCCTCGACCTCGTGAGCCTGCGTCCGGTCCTCCAGGACGGGATCCTCGCGGTCCATGACGGCGAACCCATCCTTGCGGACGCGCCAGATATGCACGCCCAGCCCGATCGTCAGCAGCGCCGGCAGGACGTAGATGTGGAGCACGTAGAAGCGGAGCAGCGCGGCGGCGCTCACCTCGGTGGAGCCCAGCAGGATATGCCGGGCGGAGTCACCCAGGATGGGCACGTACCCGGCGATGTTCGTCCCGACCGTGATCGCCCAGAACGCGAGCTGGTCCCAGGGCAGGAGGTACCCGGTGAACGACAGCCCCAGCGTCATCAGCAGCAGGAACACGCCGATCACCCAGTTGAACTGCCGTGGGCGTTTGTACGCCCCGGAGTAGAAGACCCGCAGCAGGTGCACCAGTACGACGATGACCATGAGGTGCGCCGACCACCGGTGGATGTTCCGGACGAACTGGCCGAACGCGACCGACGTCGCCAGGTTGTGCATGTCGAAATACGCGTCGGGGACGGCGGGCGTGTAGAAGAACATGAGGTACGTGCCCGAGATGAACAGGATCACGTACAGCACCGCTGCGATGAAGCCGAGCCTGAACGTCGACCGGAAGGCGAGCACCTTGCGAGGTGTCTTGACCGGGTATACGTGGAGGAAGAAGTTGTTGAAGGAGATCATCGCTCGTCCGCGAGGCGTATCGGCCTTGGGGTGCCGCACGATCGATCGGTAGATCTCCGACCGGCGGTACACGGATCCCGGGTTCAGCACGCTCTTGACGAGCTGATTGTTCCGGATCGGTCGATCGTTCCTGCCGGCCATCCTCAGCCTCCCCGGATCGCCTCGAGCTGTCGTGCCCCCGTCGATGCCTCTGCCCAGCCGCCGAGCGAGAGCGCGCGCGTCGGGCACCGGTCGACGCACAACGCGCACCGGATGCAGAAGTCCTCCTGTATCACGAGGGCGCTCGCGGCGCGGGAGCCCTGGCTCGCGAGCCCGTCGATCTCCTCGAGCGGCACGATTCGGATGCAGTTCTCGGGGCAGACGTCCACGCAGCCGCCGCACAGGATGCACAGGTCGGTCTCCAGCTCGATGTTCAGGAAGCATTGGAGGCATCGAGCGGCCTCCGTCCGCGCCTGCGCTTCGGTGAAGCCGAGTTCGACCTCAGGAACCCCGACGCGGCGGTTCGATGGCTCGGCCGGGATCGGCACGCGGGGGACCGCGTCGTAGTCCTCGAGGGGCCGGTACGCGACCGTAACCGGCAGGAGGCGGCGGATCATCGACGGCGCCGAACCAGGGGCCGCCTCGGCCCCGTCGGCCAGCAGCGCATGGATCGATGCCGCTGCGCGGCGCCCGTCCGCGATCGCGTCGATGAGGTTCCTCGGTCCGAACGCCGCGTCGCCGCCCGCGTACACGCCCGGAGCGGACGTGGCCAGCGTCGCGGCATCCACCGCGATCGTGCCTCGCGCGGAGACCTCGATCCCGTCGTCGGGATCGATCCAGGTGAGGTCGGGCGCCTGTCCGATCGCCAGGATCACGGAATCGCAGGCCATCGACGACTCCGTTCCCTCGACGAACGTCGGCGCGAACCGTCCGTTCGCGTCGAAGACCGATGCGACCTGGATGGTCTCGAGGCCCTCGACGTGGGCGTCACCGAGGATCCGGCTGGGGCCGCGGCGATGGAACAGCCGGATGCCCTCGGCCTCCGCCTCCTCGATCTCGTACTCATGAGCGGGCATCTCCTCGCGCGCCTCGAGCGCGACGACGCTGACGTCGCGTGCGCCCATGCGGACGGCCATCCGGGCGACGTCGAACGCGGCGGTCTCAGCCCCGACGGGTTCACGCAGCGCCGTCCGAGCGACGTCGAGCGCGACGTTGCCGCCGCCGACGACCACCACCCGGTCGCCGAGGTCGACGCGGTACCCCCCGTTCGCGTTGATCAGGAAGTCCACGGCCTTGAGGACCCCGTCCAGTTCGACGCCCGGAACCTGGAGGTCGCGGCTCCGCATCGCGCCGGTGGCCACGAACGTCGCCTCGAACCCCTGGGCGCGGAGTGAGCGCAGATCGAAGTCCTGGCCGAGTCGGGTCTCGAGGCGGATCTCGACGCCGAGGCCGAGGATCCCACGGATCTCCGCCTGCAGGATCTCGCGGCGGAGGCGATAGGTCGGGATGCCGAGCACCATCATCCCGCCTGGCCGATCAGCGGCGTCGAACACGACGGGGTCGTAGCCGTACGCGGCGAGATCGTGCGCGCACGCCAGCCCGGCGGGGCCCGCTCCGACGACCGCCACACGCCGATCCCGTCGCGGCATCATGTCAACGGCGGAGCGCCACACCCGCTCCGCCTCGGGGCTCTCGACCCCGGCCCGCTCGCAGGCGAACCGCTTCAGCGCCCGGATCGCGATCGGTTGGTCGAGGTCGCCCCTCCGGCACGCGTCCTCACACGGGGCGGCGCAGACGCGACCGCAGATCGAGGGGAACGGATTCGGCATCCGAGCGATCCGGTAGCTCAGGTCATCCAGCCCCTCAGCGATCGCGGTGACGTACCGGCCGGCGTTGGTCAGGACTGGACAGGCGCGCGTGCACGGCACGTTCTCGTCGAACCACTCTGGCCCGACGGCGTGCGCCTCGAACCGGATCACCGGTTCCTCCTCGGTCCCTGGAGCCTGATGAAAAGCCAGGTCAGGAATACGAAGAAGATCACAGCCCAGAGCAGGACCAGCAGGTCGCGTGTCGAGGGGCCCGTGCGCAGCGCGAAGAACGACATGAGTCGGTCCGGCACGAAGAGGAACCCGGCAGTGGCGAGCGCGAGCACCAACGCGCTCTTCCATACGGCCGTCCACCAGGGATCGCCGATGTCGCCCCTGCCGACCGAACCACGTTGCGCCGCGTCCGTACCGATGTCCGGATCGCTCACACTCACCGCGCCTCCCTGGCCCGCCGGTCGGCTCACATTACTCCGTGGTCGGGCCCCGCCCCCGCCGCACACCGGGCCTGAAGGCCCACGTTTCGCCGGGCCGTCAGGCCCTTGTGGCGGGGTTCGGCGCGCGTCCGATCCGCTCGTTCCTTGACATGTGACCGTGGGGTCACATATCATGCGCGGGTCATGGACGATCCGGTTTTCAGGGCACTCGGCGACCCGACCCGGCGGGGGATCCTCGACCGCCTGTTCGAGCGGGACGGGCAGAGCCTGAGCGAACTCGAGCGTCGCTTCGACATGACCAGGTTCGGCGTGATGAAGCACCTGAAGGTGCTGGAGGACGCCGGCCTGGTGGTGGCCCGGAAGGTCGGGAGGGAGAAGCTCCACTACCTCAACCCCGTGCCGATCCGGGAGATCGCCGATCGGTGGATCGGCAAGTTCGCGGAGGGGACGACCGCGGCGCTCCTGGCTCTGCGAGCGACGGTGCAGGACACGGACGAGGAGGCGAGCGACATGGCAACGGGAGCGGAGGCGAAGCCGAGGCACGTGTTCATGGTCTTCATCAAGGCGGAGCCCGACCGCGTGTGGGAGGCGATCACGCGTTCGGACTTCACCGTGCAGTACTACTTCGCGAGCACCGTCGAATCGGACTGGCAGCCCGGATCGCCGTACACGTACGCGATCGAGGGCGAACCGGCGATCGTGGGGAAGGTCCTGGAATCCGACCCACCCCGCAGGCTGGTGTGCACCTTCGATGCTCGGTGGGACGAGCACGTCACTGCCGACCCGCCGTCGCGCATCTCGTGGGAGATCGAGGAAGCCGGGTCTGGGGTCTCCCAGCTGACGGTCGTGCACGACGGGTTCGAGGCGGAGGGTGCCACGTTCGGCCAGATCGGCGGCGGGATGCCGCTCATCCTGAGCGGCCTGAAGACGCTGCTGGAGACCGGCGCGCCGTTGATGCCGGCACCGGCCGCGGCGAACGCCTGATCGGCGCAGGGGGAGCGCGAGGGCGGTACGAGGGCGGGGGCCGGTCGGTTCCCGCCCTCCTCCCATCCGGGCCTGCGAGGATAGGCCGGTGGATCGGAACGGGTTCGCTGCGCTGATCGCCGGGGGTCCCCTTCTCTGCGACGGCGGGATGGGGACCTCTCTGGTCGCACGCGGCGTCGCGCCCGACGCGTGCTTCGAGCTGAGGAACGCCCGTTCTCCGGAAGTGGTCGGTGCGGTCCACCGGGACTTCGTCTCCGCCGGTGCCCGGCTGGTGGTGACGAACACGTTCGGCGCGAACCGGTTCGGGCTCGCACGGTTCGGCCTCGCCGATCGCGTCGGCGAGCTCAACCGGCTCGGCGTCGGGATCGCGCGAAGGAGCGGGGCGATCGTCGCCGGTTCGGTCGGGCCCCTCCGGGTCCGACTCGCGCCCTTCGGGCGGGTGCGTCCGGAGGAGGCGTTCGAGGCCTTCGCCGAACAGATCTCGGCGCTGGCCGAGGCCGGGGCCGATCTGCTGGCCGTGGAGACCCAGACGGACCTGGCGGAGGTCGATCAGGCCGTCGCGGCGGCGCGCAAGATCGCGCCCGACCTGCCGCTGGTGGTCACGATGACGTTCACCCGGGACGACCGGACGCTCACCGACGCGGCGCCCGCAACCGTCGCCGAGCACCTGGTCGCGCTCGGCGTCGACGCGGTGGGCGTGAACTGCGGCCAGGGCCCGGCGCAGGCGCTCCGGGTGATCCGTGCGATGCGCGCGGATGTCGCAGGCGTACCGCTGGTGGCCAGGCCGAACGCCGGCGGCCCCTTGCAGATCGGCGGCCGGTTCCTCTACCCTGCGACGCCGGACTACGTGGCGGAGAACGCGGCCGCGCTGCTCGACGAAGGCGTGAGCGTGATCGGTGGCTGTTGCGGGACCGGTCCAGAGCACACCCGGGCGATGGCCTCGGTCATCGCACGACCGCGCCACCGGCCGGTCCAGGTCGAAGATGTCGAACCCGCGGCCGCTCCCGGGGCCGAGGATCGGGCAGATGCGCCGACGGACCTCGGTTCGAAGCTCGCTGAGGGCCGGTTCGTGGTCGCCGTCGAGATGGAACCGCCCCGGGGCTTCTCCGTCTCGGGGATGATCGCGGCCGCGGAGACGCTCGCGGAGGCCGGTGCGGACGTGATCGACGTCGCGGACAGCCCGATGGCGCGGATGCGCATGAGCCCATGGGCGGCGTGCCGGCTGATCCAGGAGCGCGTCGGGGTCGAGACCGTCCTGCATTTCCCCACCCGTGGCCGCAACCTCCTGCGCCTGCAGGGCGACCTGCTCGCCGTGCACGCGCTGGGGATCCGCAACGTGTTCGTCTGCCTGGGCGACCCCGTCGCGATCGGCGACTATCCGAAGGGCACGGACAACGTGGACGTCACGGCGACGGGGCTGATCGCCCTGATCACGGGCTCGTTCAACGAGGGACGGGACCGCGCCGGCGCCTCGATCGGCGAGGCGACGTCCTTCCTGGTCGGCTGCGCGGTCAACCCGGCCGCGCCAGACCGGGACCGTGAGGTCCGCCTGCTTCGGCGGAAGGTCCGAACGGGGGCGTCGTTCGCCTTGTCGCAGCCGGTGTTCGAGGCCGAGACGCTCGAGCGCTTCGCGAGCGCCTATGCCGAGCGCTACGGGCCGGTCCCTCTGCCGATCCTGGCAGGGATCCTGCCGCTGTCCAGTGTGCGACATGCGGAGTTCCTCCACAACGAGGTCCCGGGGGTCCAGATCCCGGACGATGCGATCGAGCGGCTCCGCGCCGCAGGGGACGGGGCAGCGTCCGAGGGCCTCGGGCTGGCGATCGACCTCGTGGCCGCCCTTCGTGCCGGCCGGGCGGCCTCCGGCATCTATCTGATGCCGCAGTTCGGCAGGTTCGACGTCGCCGCCGATGTCGTCGAGGCCGCGCGCGCCTGAACCGAGGCTCCCGGGCTAAGCTCTCGCCTGTGACCGTTGAGCAGCCCGCCGCGCCGACCGTTCCGCACACGGCCGAGCCGCGCGGGCTGCGCGAGTTGCTCCGGCTCCAGCAGCTCGACCTGGCGGTCGATCGGAACCGGGCGCGGAAGGCGCAGCTCGAGGGCGGCGAGGAGGCGGCGCAGGCGCGTGCGCGGATCGCCGCGCTCGAGACCACGGCGGCCGACATCCGCCGCTCGATCGCCGACGTGGACCACGAGCAGCAACGGCTCGAGCACGACGTCGACTCGATGGGCCTCAAGCGCCGTGACGAGGAGAAGCGCCTGTACGACGGCACGGTGGCGAACCCCAAGGAGCTCCAGTCGATCCGTGCCGAGGTCGAGAACATCGCGAACCGCACGACGCGGATGGAGGACCGTCTCCTCGAGCTGATGGAGGAGCGCGAAGGCCTCGACGAGCGGCTCGCGCCCGTCGAGGCGGACGCCACCGAGGCGCGCGGGGCTCTGGACCGGCTGGTGGAGGGCGGCGCGGAGGAGCTGGGCCAGATCGAGGTGACGCTCACCGATCTTGCGGCGTCGCGAGAGGCGCTCATCCCGTCGATCGACGACGAGCTCCTCGGCCTGTACGAAGGACTGCGGCGAACCAAGAAGGGTGTCGGCGTCGCGGAGCTCCGGGACGGCGTGTGCCAGGGCTGCCACCAGAAGCTCTCGGCGATGGAGATCGACGGCATCAAGCGGGCCGCCGGCGTTCGGAGGTGCGACCACTGCCGCCGGATCCTGGTCCTCACCTGATCGTCTACTGCGACGGCGCCGCGCGCGGGAACCCTGGCCCCGCGGGGATCGGGGCGGCGGTGTTCTCGCCGTCCGGGGAGCTGATCGCCGAGGTCGCAGACGGGATCGGGGTCGCGACGAACAACGTGGCCGAGTACCGGGCGGCGATCGCGGGACTCGAGCGCTGCCACGAGCTTGGCACCCGCGAGGTGACGGTCCGCGCCGACAGCAAGCTCCTCGTCGAGCAGCTCTCCGGGCGATGGAAGGTGAAGAACCCGACCCTGATCCGCCTCCACGGTGAGGCGCGCGCGCTGATGAAGGGGTTCGAGAAGGTGCGGTTCGAACACGTCCCCCGGGAGCGCAACCGCGTCGCCGACCGGCTGGCGAACCGAGGGGTCGACGCGTGGCTCCGCGGGCCCGGGGCCGGGTTCGTTCCCGACCCGCCGGCGCGGGGCCTGTTCGCCTGATCGTCAGGGCCGCTCGCCGGCCGGGCGGTCACGGCCACGGCCGGCCGATCGCGCCGCCTATACTCGCTCGCGGAGGAGCCGGCCGGGCGGCCGCGGCTCGCGCCCATCAGGGCGCCGGTCGAGGAAAGTCCGGACTCCACAGGGCAGGGTGCTGGGTAACGCCCAGGCGGGGTGACCCGCGGAGAGCGCCACAGAAACAGACCGCCCGGCGGTCCGCGAGAGCGGCTCGCTGGGTAAGGGTGAAACGGCGAGGTAAGAGCTCACCAGCGTGCCGGGCGACCGGCGCGGCTCGGCAAGCCCCACCCGGAGCAAGGCCAAGCAGGGAGCGGGCGGCCCGTCCGATGCTCCCGGGTCGGCCGCACGAGGGTCGCGGCAACGCGGCTCCCAGAGAGATGGTCGCCACCCGCGTTCGCCCCCAGGGGCGGCGGGGGACAGGATCCGGCTTACAGGCCGGCTCCTCCTCTCCATCTCCCGTAGCATGTCGCCGGCATGGACGACCGAGCTCCGAGGGAGGGCGACGCGCGGTTCGAGGGCCTCGCGGCCGCGGCGCTCGACGACCTCCTCGAACGGCATCCGGAGGTCGCGACGCTCCTCGGCGATCATCGGTTCGACGATCGGCTCTCCGACCCGCGGCCCGAGGCGCTCGAGGACGAGCGCCGCGCCGTCGCGGCGTTCGAGGCGCAGCTCGATGCCGTGGACCCGGCGACCCTCTCCGAGGGGAACCGGGTCGACGCCCAGATCCTGCTCTCGCGGCTCCGGGAGCGCGCCTTCGAGCTGGACGATCTCCGCGAGCACGAATGGAACCCGATGATCGGCAACCCCGCCGGCGCGGTCTACCCGCTGCTCGCGCGGGAGCACGCCCCTCCCGACGTCCGCCTGCGGGCGGTCGCGGGCCGGCTGGGCGCTGTGCCGGAGCACCTCGACGGCGTTCGCCGGTCGCTCCGCGACCTGCCCCGGATCCACACGGAGACCGCGATCGGGCAGTTCGCCGGCGCCGTCGGCCTGATCGGCGACGAGGTGGATCGCGTCCTCGAAGGAGCCCCGAGCCTGCGAGGCGAGGTCGATGCGGTGCGCCCGCCCGCGCTCGAGGCGCTGGAGGACCATCGACGGTGGCTCTCGGAGCGGCTCGATCGGGCGGAGCGGGATCCGCGGATCGGCCCGGACCTGTTCGGCCGCAAACTCGGGTACGCATTGGATGCGGCGAGCGACGCGGACGCGATCCTCGCTCGCGCGGAGGAGGACCTCGTTCGGGCGGAGACCGAGATCGCCGAGGCAGCATCCCGGATCTCGGGCGGGTCGCCGACGAACCCCGGGGTGGTCCGGACCGTGCTCGATCGCCTGGCCGAGGATCATCCGACCGACGAGACGATCGTCGGTCTCGCGACCGAGGCCTTCGACGAAGCGCGTTCGTTCACCGAGTCCGAGCGGATCGTGACCCTCCACGACGACCCGACCCGGATCATCGAGATGCCCGAGTTCCACCGGGGCGTCGCGATCGCGTACTGCGACCCACCGGGTCCGCTGGAGACGACCAACCTCCCGACGTTCTTCGCGATATCGCCGACGCCGACCGACTGGCCGCCCGAGCGGGTCGAGTCGTTCTACCGCGAGTACAACGCTCACCAGATCCACGACCTCGCGATCCACGAGGGGATCCCAGGGCACATGCTCCAGCTGGGCCACTGGAGGCGGTTCCGCGCGCCGACCAACGTCCGGGCCGCGTTCTGGAGCGGACCCTTCGTCGAGGGATGGGCGGTCTACGCGGAACGCGTGATGACCGAACACGGCTACCGGGGTGACGCCGTCCGGATCCAGCGGCTCAAGATGCTCGTGCGGACGATCATCAACGCGATCCTCGACGCGCGCGTCCACGCGCACGGGATGACCGAGGCCGAGGCGATGCGGCTGATGGTCGAACGCGGCCACCAGGAGGAGGGCGAGGCGGTGGGCAAGTGGCGCCGCGCGCTGTTGACCTCGACCCAGCTCTCGACGTACTACGTCGGCTACTCGGAGGTGAGCGACCTCGCCGCCGACCTCCGTGCGGCGCGTCCCGAGCTGTCTGAGCGTGGGCTCCACGACCTCGTGCTCTCGCAGGGCTCGCCGGCACCTCGGCACGCGCGTTCGCTGCTGCTCGCCGGCGCCTGAGCATCCGGTGCCTGCCGGGCCGCTGCTAGGCTCCCGTGCATGCGACGGCCACCCGCGCGCCGATACGTGCAGGTGCTGGTGCCCGTGGTCCTGGCGGCAGTCATCATGGGAGGGACCTGGCTGACACGTCCGCGGACGCCGTCCACCGCCGCGCTCCCTGACGGCGCGGCGACCTCGTCCCTGCGGAAGGCGCTGGTCGCGGCCGGACCGCTTCCGCTGATATCAGGCAAGACGCTCGACGGGTCGCGGTTCGACCCGTCGTCGGTTGCCGGCAAGGTCGTGATCGTCAACGTCTGGAACCCGGACTGCGCACCGTGCGGGACGGAGGCGCCGGCCCTCGCGCGCGCGTGGCGGTCCCTCGGACCCCGCGGGGTGGCGATGATCGGACTGATGTACGTCGGAGGGAACTGGCCCGACGATCGGGATGCCGCCTCGCGGTTCCTCGCGCGCTATGGCATCTCCTACCCGGTCGTGGTGGACGCGGGGGCCAAGGTCGCCGACGCGCTCCATGTCCCCGGGATCCCCGTCACGGTGGTCGCCGACCGGTCCGGCAAGCTGCGGTACCGGATCGTCGGCGAGGTGCAGGATGGTCAGCTCGAGGCGCTCGTCGACCGCATCGCCGGCTGAGTCAGGCCGCCATCCCGCGGATCGTCGCGGCGATCGTGCGACCCCACAGGGAGATCCCGGCCTTCGAGTCGTCCGGGAACGCGGCGAACCGGATCCCCCCTCCGGGGTCGATGAAGTACACGACCGATGTGTGCACCACGTCTCCGTCGGGGTTCGGCACGACCGTGATCCCATACTGGGCCCACACCTGCCGGAGCTGGAGCGTGGAGCCGGTGAGGAAGTACCAGTTCCGCAGCGCGGACAGACCGTACTTGGCCGAATAGCTGCGGAGGTCCGCGGGCGAGCGTCGGTACTGGTTCACGTTGACGCCGACGAACGCAACGCCGTTCGACGCAGGCCCGAGGATCTCGTTCGCGCGTTCGAACTCGGCGGACACGATCGGACAGACCGCGGTGCAGACCGGGTCCATGAACTCGAGGACCACCACCTTGCCGTGGAGCTGCGCCAGCGAGACGACCTTCCCTGTCTGGTCGGTCAGGGTGAACCGGGGAGCCGGCGTCCCCAGGTAGGTGCAGCCGATCGCATCGCACGCCGTCGTGGAGGACGCTGCTTGGTGGCTGCGAGCGGACATCCAGATCACGGCCGAGCCGGCGCCGCCGATCGCCACGCCGGCCGCGATCCCGATGAGGATCGTCAGCGCGATGGGGCCACGCCACCGTGGGCGTGCCTCGGGCTCGTCGTCCCGCGGCGCTTCCGCGGTCACCGGGTCGTCGGCGCGCGTGGTCAAGTGTTCATCCCGTATGCGTCGGCGGCGGAGCCCGCCTCCTCCTCCGCATCGAGGACGCGCATGATCGCGAGCGCGATCGCGATGTTGAACGGCACCATCCCCACGGCCCACATCAACCCGGCGGCGATCCGCTGGTCGTCGATCGGCGAGAGCCCACTGACGGTGTGGACGCTGAACACGTACGCGACGTAGATCGGCGCGGGCTGGAACGCGATCACCAGTGCCAGGAGCCAACCGGCCACCATGCCGGCGGCGAGCAGCCCGATCCGTCCGCCCGCCGGCAGGCGCGCCGCCAGCCACGATCGCCCGACCGCGTGGGACCAGAAGAGGACGCCGGTCAGTAGGTAGAGCGCGTGCTCGGCCTCGTGGACCGCCGGCGACCGAAGCGTGAGGTCGTACGCGAACGGGAGGTGCCAGAGCCAGAGGTTGCCGACGAACAGGACCACGGCGGTGACCGGGCTCCGCGCGACCCCCGCCGATCGCCCGATCGGCCCGGTGCCGTCGGCGGCGACCGCGAGGCGTTCGATCGACGGCTGGACGGAGCGAGGGAGCGCGGCTCGGAGCGCCTCCCACGGGGTCGCGGCCGCGATCAACGGCGCGGCGACGACCAGGAGCGCCATGTGATGGAGCATGTGCGCGGAGAGCAGCCGGCCGCCCAGCCACGCCAGCGGCGATTGCAGCGTGACGAGTGAGACCGCCGATCCCCCGTAGAACATCGCTGCCCGTGAGCGAGGAGCCGCTCCCGGACCACGCATCGCGATCAGTTGGCGGCGCCCGTACCAGTACGCCCCCGCGACGAGCGCGGTGCCGATCCAGACGTCGAGGTCGAAGGCCCACAGGTCGAGCCGCAGCCACGCGTTCCAGACCGTCACGGGCTCGGCGATCACGTCGCTCCTCCGGGCCGGGTCAGGGGACGGACAGGTGCGGCGGGGCCGTGAACATCAGCGTGACCGCGAACAGCACGGCGGCGCCGGCCACCCAGATCCACGCGTATTCGACGAGCCGGAGCTGGCTGCGGAACCCGGGCGCCGACGTCCCGCGTGAGGCGCGCACGAGCACACCGACGCCAAGGAACAGCGCGAGCAGGAGGTGCGCGACGTGGTAGCCGGCGAGGACGAGGAACGAGCTCGCGTACGCGCCGCTGGTCGAGTGGAACGGCACCAAGGCGAGCTGCAGCACCTGGACGACCAGGTCGACGAGGAGCAAGAGCACGCCGATCGCGGTTCCCAACCGGAGCCCCGAGGCGCTCCGGCTCGCGACCCCCCATGCGTATGATGCGGCGCTCAGGACGACGACGATCGTGATCGCCCACGTCGTCGCCGAGGACACGGTCTGGACGCCGGCGGGGAGCCACTCGTCGCTTACGTTCAGGCCGCGCAGGTAGAAGTACGTGAAGACCAGCATCAGCGCGAACACCGCGTCCGCGCCGATCAGCAGCAGGACCGCCAGCCGCTGCCGGCGCTCGATCGACTCCTCGGTCTCCCCGTAGGACGCGGCGTGGTGTTCCGCGGCGTGCGAGGCCGTACTCATGATGCCGCCTCTTCCGCCGAGCCGGTGATGGTCTCCGTCTCGGCTTCTCGGTGGACCGGCACGGGGTGCGGCACCGGCACGCCGTACGGGTACGGGTCCGTGGTCACGACGGGGAACTCCTCGAAGTTCTCGAGCGGCACGGGCGTGCTCGTCTGCCACTCGAGCGTCTTGGCGTTCCACGGGTTGTCCGTGGCGCGATCACCGCTCCGCAACGAGACGATCACGTTCCACAGGAAGACGAGCATCCCAGCCCCGAGGATGTACGCGCCGAGCGTCGCGATCGCGTTCCCGTGGGCGAACAGCGGTGCGTAGGCAGCGACGCGCCGAGGTTGGCCCTGCAGCCCGACGTAGAACATCGCCAGGAACGTGACGTTGAACCCGATCTGGATCAGCCAGAACGAGACCTTCCCGAGTCCCTCGTGCAGCATCTTGCCGGCGAACTTCGGGAACCAGTAGTAGAAGGCGGCGAAGAATCCCATCAGCGCGCCGCCGATCAGCGTGTAGTGGAAATGCGCGGTGACGAACAGGGAGCCGTGCAGCTGGAAGTCCACGGGGACGTCGGACAGATAGACGCCCGTGATGCCTCCGATCACGAAGTTCCACAGGAACGCGTAGACGAACAGCATCGCCGTCCGGGTCCAGACCCGACCTCGCCACACCGTCCCGAGGATGACGAGGAAGAGGAAGCCCGTCGGGATCGAGATCAGCTCCGTGGTGAGCATGAACGGCGCGTTGAGGGCCGGCGCCCACCCGGTCGTGAACATGTGGTGCGCCCAGACCAGCGCCGACAGGGTGGTGATCCCGACGATCCCGATGACGCCGATGCGGTAGCCGAAGAGCGGCTTGCGCGCGAAGACCGGGACGATCTCGAGGATCGCGGCCGCCCCCGGCAGGAGGATCAGGTACACCTCCGGGTGGCCGAAGATCCAGAAGAGGTTCTCGTAGAGCCACTGGCTCCCACCGCCGAGCGGGTTGTAGAAGGTCGTTCCCATCGATCGGTCGAGGCCGAGCAGGACCATCGCGGCCTCGAACGCCGGGAGGAAGAAGAGCCCCAGCACGGATGCAGCGACGACGCCCCACACGAAGATCGGCGTCCGCGACCACCCCATGCCTTTCGTGCGCATCGACACGCTGGTCACGATGATGTTCATCGCGCCGATGCCGGCGGAGATCGTCCAGAGGATGATCCCCATCAGGTAGGAGTCCATCCCGGCTGGGCTCTGCAGCGAGAGCGGCGCGTAGACGTTCCACCCGGTCGGGATGCCGCCCAGGAAGAACGCACTCAGGAGCACGATCACGCCCGCGAACAGCAGCCAGAAGCTGAGCGCGTTCAGCCGCGGGAAGGCCATGTCCCGGGCGCCGATCATGATCGGCAGGATGAAGTTGCCGAACGGGCCGGTCACGATGATCGACAGCGACAGGATCATGATGATCCCGTGCAGCCCCACGAGCGCGTTGTACGCCTGGGCCGTGACGAGATGGTCGTTCGGCCGCGCGAGCTGCGTGCGGATGATCATCGCCATGACGCCGCCGACCCCGAGCGTCGTCATCCCGAGGACGAGGTACTGCATCCCGACCACCTTGTGATCGGTACAGAAGCGCAGGTAGCGGAACCGGCCCTGGCCGCTCCCGGCCATGAACGCCTGATCCTCGATGCTCAGGTCGCGTCCGACGAGCCAGCGCGCGGGTCCCGTGATGGCACCGATCCCGATCAGGAACCCGATCGTCCACCCGAGGAACGTGATGCATGCGACGGCGTCGTTGCCCCACGGCGTATGGATGTAGTGATGCGACAGACCCCAACTCACGTAGCCGAGGATCAGTCCCCCAGCGATGCCGGTGAACATGTTCGCGCGGCGCAGGACGCCACCGCCGACCGAGCCGCCGACCTGCGCGCCTGTCCCCTCACCCATCGACGCAGGTGTCTCAGCGATCGCCATGGCTCAACTCCTCGCGTCGGCCCGACAAGGGCCCGGCCGTCACGTGCTCGACGGGGTGCCGCCGTTGGCCGCCACCCATGACTCGAATTGCTGTGCGCTTACCACCTTGACCACCGATTCCATGTAGGAGTGATAGAGGCCACAGAGCTCAGCGCACCGGACCGTGTACTCGCCGATCCTGGTCGGCGTCGTCTGGGCCGACGTGACGACCGCCGGGTTCGCGTCGACCTTCAGCGAGAAGTTCGGGATCCAGAAGCCGTGCACGACGTCGACCGACGTCACTCGGAAGATCACCTCGCGGCCAACGGGAAGCTCGAGCACCTGGGACTGGACGTGTTGCTCGGGGTACGAATAGCTCCACACCCATTGCTGGCCCGTGACGTCGACGATCAGCGCATCGGAGGCCGCGCTGGCGGACACCGACGAGAGGGCGGCCAAGCCCCAGACGATGAGGAACAGTGTCAACACGCTCGAGACGGTGACCCAGAGCATCTCCACGACGCCGTTCCGTCGGATCGGCGGGCCGTCCTCGGCCGGCGCGTCCTTCGGACCCGATCTCCAGGCGAACAGCGAGTACGCGCCGATCCCCCAGACCACGGCCGCCACCGGGGCGCTCACGATCGTGAAGACGATGAACGTCAGCCGGATCGTGCGGTCGTCGGTCGATGCGCTCGTCGGCATGATCCGCCCGGGCGCGAAGAGCGCGAACAGGATGCCGGCGATCGTGAGCGCGGCCCAGACCAAGACCACGCTGCGTACCGGCCTGTGACCGCGACGAGGTTGGTCGGTCGTCGCGTCGGTCATCGGGTCGCCCATCTCCGTGCCTCAGCCCGTCTCGTGGTCGCCCGTCCCTAGCCCACCGTCAGCGTTCCGGCCATGTACCCGAGCGTCGACATCGGCCCTCCGAAGTTCTGGTAGGAGACCCCGCAGGGGAACTCGCAGTTGAAGATGTACTTGCCCGAGGCACCGCTGATGAAGGAGAAGGTGACCACGACCGGCGCCGGGTACTGGTTGCCGTTGATCGTCTGCGTCGCCGGCGCGTCATCGGCCACGGGCGGGAGCGGCACGTTGATGAAGAGCGTCGGCTGCGTCGCCGACGGGATGCCGCGCGCCGTGAACGTGTGCGCGATGTGCTCCGCGTCGGCCACCTGGAACGGTGTGCCGTTCGCGATGGCCACGTTACCCACGGTTCCACGGACCTTCGCGAAGAACGGGTTCAGGAGCGCCTCGCCACTGTCGTACTGACGGATCGTCACGGTCACCAGCGCGTGCGCGGGGACCCACAGGTTCAGCGACGGACCGTAGCTGACCCAGTTCGGGTGATCGCCGCCGGTCGGTCCGTGTTCGCCGGCGAGGCTGTCGGGCCACGTCTGCAGGTTCAGGTACGCGTGCGGCAACGTGCCCTGTGGCGTATCCGCGGTGCCGACGACCTTGGCCTTGAGGAGCGGCTGGTTCAGCGCCGTGGCCCGAAGCACGAAGATCGTGCTCACGACCACCAGGGCCCCGACGAGAACGGTGACGACCGAGCCGACGAGAAGCTTCCCTCGCATCCGCTCACCTCCCTCCGCGGGTCGGCCCACGCGACGGTACGGGTGACGTGCTCGACGTGGGTGCCCAGCCCGTGGGCATCATTTCCCCCGCGACCGGGAAAGTCAAACCACGTCGTGCGGGATGTACGCGACAGCGGCCAGCGCGCGTTCGAGCTGCCTGCCGGCATGGTAGCTGGAGCGCACGAGCGGCCCGGCTTCGACGTGTGCGATCCCGAACGACGCGCCGAGGCGCGCGTGTTCGTCGAACTCCTGCGGGCTCACCCAGCGATCCACGGGGAGGTGGTGCGCCGTCGGCTGAAGGTACTGACCGATCGTCACCAGGTCGCAGCCTGCGTCGGCGAGGTCGCGGAGCGCGTCGGGCACCTCGTCGGGCCGCTCGCCCATCCCGAGGATCAGGTTCGACTTCACGATCTGGGCCGGTCGGACGCGCTTGGCGATCCGCAGCACCTCGAGCGAACGGTCGTAGCCGAACGCGGGCCGGATCCTCGGGTGGAGGCGCCGGACCGTCTCGAGGTTGTGCGCGAACACGTCGGGTTCGGCATCGATCACCGTCGCGATGTCGCGTTCGCCGCCCCTGAGGTCGGAGGGGAGCACCTCGATGCTGCAATCCGGAACCGCGGCGCGGATCTCGCGGATCGTGGCCGCCCAGATCCGGGCGCCCCCGTCGGGGACGTCGTCTCGCGCGACCCCGGTCACGACGACGTGGCGCAGGCCCATGGCGCGCACGGCGTCGGCCACGCGGTGCGGTTCGTCCTCGTCGACGTCGAACGGCTTCGCGGTCATCACGTCGCAGAACCCGCACCGTCGCGTGCACCGGTCACCGAGGATCAGGAACGTCGCCTCGCGCTCTTCCCAGCACTCGAAGATGTTCGGGCAGCCGGCCTCCTCGCAGACGGTGTGGAGGCCGCGGTCCCGCATGATGCGCTTCAGGTCGCGGTAGTTCGGGCCCATCTGGGCACGGACCTTGAACCACTCGGGCTTGCGTCCCGTCGGCCGCGCCACCTGCGCGCAGCCCACGGAGTCCGCGACGTGGTCCTCGACCGCGGGCGCCGCGACGCCGACGGGCACGAGGGGGAGGTGGAGCCGCCGTCCGTGCGGGTTGTGGTCTCTGTTCGGCATCGCTGTGCGGCCAGTCTATGCCGTGCGGACGGAGCCGCCGCCCGCCGTCCACTCCTCGGCCGTGATCGCGAACATCGCGTGGTCCTCCCACCGGCCGTCGATCATCAGGTAGCGCTCGGCGAGCCCCTCGGGACGGAAGCCGTTCTTCTCCAGCACCCGGATCGAGCGCGCGTTGCGAGGCATGGCTCCGGCCTGCACCCGGTGGAGACCGAGCGTCTCGAAGGCGAACGACACGGCCTGGGAGACCGCCTCGGTCGCGTACCCGCGGCCGCCCCGCGATTCGGCAACCCAGTAGCCGAGCGTCGCGTTCTCCCACGCGCCATGGCTGACGTTGGCCAGCTGGATCATGCCGACGATCTCGTCGGTCGAGCGCTCGACGATCGCGAACGCGTACGCGGCTCCCGCGTCACGGTCGTTCGCCGCCCTTGACAGCAGCCGCCGCTGGCCCTTCGAGGTGAAGAACGACGCGTCCCGGGTCGGCTCGAACGGCGCGAGGAAGGCCCGGTTCGCGCACAACGCGGTCGCGTACGCGTCGGCGTCGTCGGGCTCGAGCGGCCTGATCGCGACGGCGGGAGCGGCGTTCAGAACTCCGCGAGCTCCTTCATGCGCGCGTAGACCGACTCCTCGTCCGGCATGTAGACGTGCTCGAGGGACGTGGAGAAGGGCATCGCGGGGATGTCGGGCCCGGCCATCCGCACGACCGGCGCGTCGAGGTCGAACATGCACTCCTCGCCGATCGTCGCGGAGATCTCCGCCCCGGCGCCGTACGTGCGGTTGTCCTCGTACAGGACGAACGCCTTGCCGGTCTTGCGCACCGACGCCAGGATCGTCGCCGTGTCGAGCGGCGCGATCGTTCGCACGTCGACGACCTCGACCGAGACGCCCTCGGCCTCCAGGCGAGCCGCGGCGTCGAGCGCCAGGTGCAGCATCAGGCCGTAGGCGACGCAGGTCATGTCCGAACCCTCGCGCTTGACGTCCGCCGCGCCGATCCGGATCTCGTACGGCTCGTTGGGGACCTCGCCCTTGATCAGGCGGTAGGTCTTCTTGTGCTCGAGGAACAGCACCGGATCGGGGTCCCGGATCGCGGCGCGGAGCAATCCCTTCACGTCGCGGGGGGTCGCCGGCACCACGACCTTCAGCCCCGGCACGTGCCCGTAGAACGCCTCGATCGACTGCGAGTGATACATCGCGCCGTGGACCCCGCCCCCGTAGGGCGCGCGGATCACGAGCGGTACCCCGAAGTCGCCGTTCGACCGGTACCGGATCCGCGCGGCCTCGCTCACGATCTGGTCGAAGGCCGGGTGGATGAAGTCCGCGAACTGGATCTCGGCGACGGGGAGCAGCCCATGCAGCGCCATGCCGATCGCCGTGCCGATGATGCCGGACTCGGCAAGCGGCGTGTCGATCACCCGTCCCTCGCCGAACTCGTCGAGGAACCCGGCCGTTGCCCGGAATACGCCGCCCCGCGCTCCGACGTCCTCGCCGAGCACGACGACGCGGTCGTCTGCGGCCATCTCGTCCCGGAGCGTGTCGTGGACCGTCTGGATGATGTTCTTCTCGGTGGAACCGGTGGCCGTGGCGGCCTCACCCATCGCGGCCGCCGCCCTCGGGGGGCTCCTCCGCGAACACGTGGCGGAACGCGCTCTCGGGCTCCGGGTCCGCCGCGTTCCACGCCGCGTCGACGTCCGCATCGACCGCGGCCTTCAGCTCGGTGCGCATCGTCTCCAGCGCGTCGTCGTCGACGAGACCCTGCTCCTTGAGGTAGTCGGCGAACAGCTTGATCGGGTCGCGGGCCTTCGCCTCCTCGACCTCCTCGCGGGTGCGGTACGTCCGGTCGTCGTCGTCCGAGGTGTGCGGGAAGAACCGATAGGTCTTGAACTCGACGAGTGTCGGCCCGCCGCCCCGCCGGGCCTTCTCCACCGCGTTCCGCGACGCCTCGTAGCACGCGAGCGGATCGTTCCCGTCGGCGACGACGCCGTCGAACCCGTAGGCCGAGGCGCGGGTGGCGACGTCGTGCACGGCCATCTGCTTGCGCTGCGGCACGCTGATCGCGTACCGGTTGTTCTCGCAGAACCACACCACCGGCAACTCGTGGATCCCGGAGAAGTTCAGGCCCTCGTGCCAGTCGCCCTCGCTGGTCGCGCCCTCGCCGAACCAGCACCCGACGACCGCCTCCTCCCCGCGGTACTTCACCGCATACGCCGCGCCGGCCGCGTGGGGGATCTGCGTCGCGATCGGCGAGGACCCGGTCAGGATCCCCAGCCGCCGCGAGCCCCAGTGCGCAGGCATCTGGCGCCCGCCGCTCGAGGGATCGTCACGCTTGCCGAACACGCCGAGGAACACGTCCCGCGGCGTCATCCCCACGGTCAGGCAGACGGCCATGTCGCGGTAGTAGGGGAGCAGGATGTCGGTGCCTCGCGTGAAGGCCCATGCCGAACCCACCTGGCAGCCCTCGTGGCCCGAGACCGGGACCACGAACGGCGCCTTCCCCTGGCGGTTCAAGCGGAACTGGGCTTCGTCGCACAGCCGGGCGGTCAGCATCGTGCGGTACATCGCCACGAGGTCGTCCGCAGCGAGGCCGAGCGCTTCATGCCTGCTGCCAGCCGCCGTCGTCTGTGTCGCCACGCGTGCCTCCTCCTCCAGGAAAAGCACCTGGGCGGTGCGGTCCCCGAGCCCACGAGCGGTCCGAAAGGCGCTTGGTCCGTAATCCTAGCACCGGTACTTTTCGGGCCCCGTCCGCCTTTCGGCCCATGGGACCGCCCCTGGGGTGCGCGTTCGCGCCTCGGTCCCGTAGGCTGGGAGGCCATGGCGACGGCGACCCCCTCCATCATCGATGTCACCGACGACACGTTCGGCACAGCCGTCCTCGAGGAGTCGATGCGCCGGCCGGTCGTCGTGGACTTCTGGGCCGACTGGTGCCAGCCGTGCAAGGTGATCGGACCGGTGCTCGAGCGACTCGCGGAGGAGAAGCAGGGCGCCTTCCTCCTGGCCAAGCTCGACGTCGAGGCGAACAGGCAGACGGCGGGCACCTTCGGCATCATGAGCATCCCCGCGGTGAAAGCCTTCCGGAACGCTCGATTGGTCGAGGAGTTCGTCGGCGCGATCCCGGAGTCGGCGATCCGCCAGTTCCTCGACGTCGTCGTGCCCTCCGAGGCGGATCTGGTCGCGGCCGAGGCCGAGGTGGCCGAGATCGAGGGCCATCCGGACGAGGCCGAGCGCGCGTTCCATGACGCGCTCGAGCGCGATCCGAAGAACCTCCGGGCGTCGCTGGGGCTGGCCAGGATCGCCGCCGGCCGGGGCGACTTCGACGGCGCGCGGCAGATCCTGACATCGCTTCGTCCCGAGCCCGAGGCCGAGCGCATCCTTGCCGCACTGGACGTCTCGGAGTGGGCGAGCGGCGCCGGCGTCGGGGACGATCCGCAGCTCGCCGGGCCGATGCGGGCGGCCGCCGAGGGCCGTTTCCCGCAGGCGCTGGAGTCCTTCCTCCGGCTCGTGATGGACGGCGGCGAGCAGCGCGAACCCGCGCGCGAGGCGATGTTGAAGCTGTTCGCCGTCCTCGGGGACGACGATCCCCTCACCCAGGAGTACCGGCGGAAGCTCGCGGCCGCGCTCTTCTGACGTCTCCGACCGGAACGTGTCTCCTCGTTCGGTGGCGCACGTGAGCGGGGCGGCCTCGCGGCTCACGGGGATGCCATCGGTTGATCCGGAAGCCCGTGCTCGATGGCTGACCGGAGGGACGGGTCGGAACGCGCGAGAGGCGTGGTCTCACGGTGGCCGCGAGGGCCTCGATCAGGCGCCCACGTAGGCCGCGAGGTGCTCGCCGGTGAGGGTGGAGCGGGCGGCGACGAGGTCGGCGGGTGTGCCCTCGAAGACGATCCGGCCGCCGTCGTGCCCAGCGCCGGGGCCCAGGTCGATGATCCAGTCGGCGTGCGCCGTGACCGCCTGGTGGTGCGCGATGACGATGACCGATCTGCCGGAGTCGACGAGCCGGTCGAGCAGGCCGAGCAGCCGCTCGACATCGGCGAGGTGGAGGCCGGTGGTCGGCTCGTCGAGGACGTAGACGTCGCCCTTCTCGGCCATGTGGGTGGCCAGCTTGAGCCGCTGCCGCTCCCCGCCGGACAGCGTCGTGAGCGGCTGGCCGAGGCTGAGGTAGCTCAAGCCCACGTCGGCGAGCCGGTCGAGGATGGCGTGCGCGGCCGGCGTGCGCGCCTCGCCGTCACCGAAGAACTCCTCCGCTTCGGTCACCGACATCGCGAGCACCTCGGCGATGTTCCGCGCGCCGAGCGTGTGGTTCAGCACCGACGCCTGGAACCGCCTCCCCTCGCACTCCTCGCAGGTGGATTCGACCGTGGCCATCACGCCCAGTTCGGTGTACATGACGCCGGCGCCGTTGCAGGCGGGGCAGGCGCCCTCGGAGTTCGAACTGAAGAGCCCCGGCTTCGCCCCGTTGGCCTTCGCGAACGCCTTGCGGATCGGATCGAGCAGGCCGGTGTACGTGGCCGGGTTGCTCCGTCGCGAGCCACGGATCGGGGTCTGGTCGACCGACACCACTCCGTCCCGCCCCGACACCGAGCCGTCGATCAACGAGCTCTTCCCCGACCCGGCGACTCCGGTGACGACGACGAGCACGCCGAGCGGGATGTCGACGTCGACGCCTCGCAGGTTGTTCGTCGTGGCGCCGCGGATCTCCAGGGTGCGAGAGGGCGTCCGCACCGCCTCCTTGAGGGCGGCCCGGTCGTCGAGATGGCGCCCGGTGATGGTGTCGCTCCCCCTCAGACCTTCCACGGTGCCCTCGAAGCAGACGGTCCCGCCCTCCGAGCCGGCGCCGGGGCCGAGGTCGACGACGTGGTCGGCGATCGCGATCGTCTCGGGCTTGTGCTCCACGACGAGCACGGTGTTGCTCTTGTCCCGCAGTCGCAGCAGCAGGTCGTTCATCCGTTCGATGTCATGGGGGTGCAGGCCGATCGTGGGCTCGTCGAAGACGTAGGTGACGTCGGTGAGCGACGAGCCGAGGTGGCGGATCATCTTGGTGCGTTGAGCCTCTCCCCCGGACAGGGTGCCCGACGGCCGGTCGAGCGAGAGGTATCCCAAACCGATCTCCGCGAACGTGTCGAGGAGGCGCTGCAGCCCGGTGAGCAGAGGGGCCACCGACGGCTCGCCCTGGCCCCGGACCCAGTCGGCCAGGTCGCTGATCTGCATCGAGCAGACGTCGGCGATGTTCTTCCCCTGGATCCTCGACGACCGGGCCTCCGTGCTGAGTCGGGTGCCGTCGCACTCGGGACAGGTCATGAACGTCACCGCCCGCTCCACGAAGGCGCGGACGTGCGGCTGCAGCGCATCGACGTCCTTGGACAGCATCGACTTCTGGATCCTCGGGATCAGGCCCTCGTACGTCAGGTTGATCCCGTCGACCTCGATCTTGGTCGGCTCGCGGTAGAGCAGGTCGTGCAGTTCCCTCTTGGTGAACATGCCGATCGGCTTGTCCGGGTCGAAGAAGCCGGAGCCGCGGAAGATGCGGCCGTACCAGCCGTCCATGCTGTAGCCAGGGATCGTGAGCGCGCCCTCGCCCAGCGACAGGCTGTCGTCGTACAGCGCAGATAGGTCGAAGTCGGTGACCGAGCCCATGCCCTCGCAACGCGGACACATCCCGCCGAGACGGGTGAAGGTCGCCTTCTCGGTCTTCGTCTTGCCGGCGCCCCGCTCTACGGTGATCGCACCGCTGGCCTTCACCGACGGGACGTTGAACGAGTATGCGTTGGGCGGACCGATGTGCGGCTTCCCGAGCCGACTGAAGAGGATGCGCAGCATGGCGTTGGCGTCGGTGGCGGTGCCGACGGTGGAGCGGGGGTTGGAGCCCATCCGCTCCTGGTCGACGATGATCGCAGTGGTCAGCCCCTCAAGCAGGTCGACCTCCGGCCGTGCCAGCGTCGGCATGAAGCCCTGCACGAAGGCGCTGTAGGTCTCGTTGATCAGCCGCTGCGACTCCGCGGCGATCGTGCCGAACACGAGCGAGCTCTTGCCCGAGCCCGAGACGCCGGTGAACACCGTCAGCCGACGCTTCGGGAGCTCGACGCTGAGGTCCTTGAGGTTGTTCACGCGCGCGCCGTGGACGCGGATCAGGTCGTGGCTGTCTGCAACGTGCGTCGCGGGCGACCGCGCGACCGGGTCCATGGCCTCGCTCATCGTGTCGCGGGAGCTGGGCTCAGCTCGCCGCCTTCTTCACGAGCGCGGCGATCTTCTTCTCTTCGGCGGCCGTCAACGTCGTCAGCGCGAAAGATGTCGGCCACATCGCGCCGTCATCGAGGTTCGCCGTGTCCATGAAGCCGAACGTCGCGTACCGGGCCTTGAACTTCGCCGCGTCCTGGAAGAAGCAGACGACCTTGCCACCCTTGGCGTACGCGGGCATCCCGTACCAGGTCCTCGGCTCGAGGTCCGGCGCACTGGCCCTCACGATCTCGTGGATCCGTTCGGCCATGGCGCGGTCCGGTTGGGGCATGGAGGCGATCTTTTCCAGAACGGACTGCTCCTGGTCCTCGCCGCGCGCGGCCGCCTTCCGCTCCCTGGCGGTCTCCTTCATCGCGGCGATCTCTTCCTTGCTGAACCCCTCGTACTTCGCGGCCTTGGCGCTGGTGCGCTCGGCGGTGGGCTTCTTCGTCGTCTTCCCTGCGGGCTTCTTCTCAGGCATGGTGAGACACCTCCTCGCGGGCTCGGGCTCAGCGCAGCTCCTGGATGCGGATCAGGTTGCCCGCCGGATCGCGGAACGCGCAGTCGCGGACCCCGTACGGTTGGTCGGTCGGCTCCTGGACGACCTCGGCGTCGCCGGCCTGCAGCCGGTCGAACGTGCCGTCGAGGTCCTTCGTGGCCAGCAGGAGGCTGGCGAAGGTTCCCTTGGCCATCATCTCGGCGATCGTGCGGCGCTCGTCGTCGGTGATGCCGGGGCTGGCGGTCGGTGGGTACAGCACGATCGACGTGTCGGGCTGGTCGGCGGGGCCGACCGTGATCCAGTGCATCCCACCGTACTCGACGTCGAGGCGGACCTCGAAACCGAGCGTGTCGCGATAGAACGCCAGGGAGGCGTCCGGGTCGTCGTGCGGGAGGAAGCTGGCGTGGATGGTGATGTCCATGGCCGCCACTCTAGTTGCGGCTCGAGACCGGCGCTTCTCGATTCCTGACCGGTCTGGTCACCTGTTTCGCCACGCATGACGGCATCCCCGCCGTCGCGCGCGCCTGGTCACGCCGGTAGGTGCTGGGCGGCACACCGACCAGTTCGGTGAAGCGACTGCTGAACGTGCCCAGCGACGAGCACCCCACCGCGAAACAGACCTCGGTGACGCTGAGGTCGCCACGACGCAGCAGCGCCATCGCGCGCTCGATGCGCCGCGTCATGAGGTAGGCGTACGGCGACTCGCCGTAGGCGAGCCGGAACTGGCGGCTGAGGTGGCCGGCCGACATGTGCGCGCCGCGGGCGAGCGCCTCGACGTCCAGCGGCTGCGCGTACTCCCGGTCGATCCGGTCGCGGACGCGGCGCAGAACCGCGAGGTCGCCCAGGTGCTGCACCGCGGCGGGTCTGCTGGTCACCTGCGAGATCGTGCCACGTCGCATCGGCAGATGCCCTTCCGCCGCTCGCGCCCAACCCACGCGACGTCCGCTCTGGCCCGGTCTGCTCCCCTTCCGTCCTCGGCCTGTTCAGGCCCTGCGGTCGCCGCCACTCGTCGCATGTCGAGACCCTCGATGGCGGTCAATTAGCTGAGCCAGGGGGCGGCCAGGTCGGGCTCGATCCCGAACCGGGCGATCGCCTCGGCGACGGTCTCCGGCTTCACCTCACCCATCTCCGCCAGCTGCGCCAGGGCCGCGACGACCATGTGTTCCGCGTCGATCTCGAAGAACCGTCGGAGCGCCTCGCGCTGATCGGAACGTCCGAACCCGTCGGTCCCCAGCGAGAGGAACGGCTGATGAACCCATCGCGCGATCTGGTCCGCGACCGCCCGCATCGAATCCGTGACCGCGACGACGGGGCCCTCCTGCGTGCCCAGAGCGTGAACGACGTACGGCTCGCGGCGGGGCTCGGTCGGGTGCAGCCGGTTCCATCGCTCGCATCCCAACGCGTCGACGCGGAGCTGCTGGAACGACGTCGCGCTCCACACGGCCGCGGAGACGTCGAACCCGTCGGCCAGGAGCTCCCGCGCGCGGAGTGCCTGGGGGACCATCGGGCCCGACGCGAGGATCTGCGCGCGCACTGGCTTGTCCCCGTTGCCGTTCGGCGTCGCAGGTCCGTCCGCGAATCGGTAAAGCCCCTTTACGATCCCGTCCTCCACGCCCGCTGGCATCTCGGGCTGGGCGTAGTTCTCGTTGTAGAGGGTGAGGTAGTAGAAGACGTCCTCACGGGTCGCTTCGTCCGATCCGTCGCCCGCGCCGTACATGCGCGCCAGGCCCTCCTTGACGATCGTGGCGACCTCGTAGGCGAAGGCCGGGTCGTAGGCGCGGCAGACCGGGTTCGTCGTCGCGATCAGCAGCGAGTGCCCGTCCTCGTGCTGCAGCCCTTCGCCGTTCAGCGTCGTCCGTCCGTACGTGGCGCCCAGCAGGAACCCGCGTGCGCGCTGGTCGCCGGCCGACCAGATCAGGTCGCCGATCCGCTGGAATCCGAACATCGAGTAGAACGCGAAGAACGGGATCATCGGTTCGCCGTGCGTCGCGAACGAGGTACCAGCCGCCGTGAACGAGGCCATCGAGCCGGCCTCTGTGATGCCTTCCTCCAGGATCTGCCCGTCCTGCGCCTCGCGGTACGCGAGGAGGTGTTTCGCGTCGACGGGGTCGTACAGCTGCCCGTGCGCCGCGTAGATCTTGAACTCGGGGAACAGCGACTCCATGCCGAACGTCCGCGCCTCGTCGGGGATGATCGGGACGATCCGGCGGCCGATCTTCTTGTCGCGCATCAGGTCGCGGAGCAGCCGGACGAACGCCATCGTCGTCGAGACCGCCTGTTTCGAGCCCGCGGCGAACTGGTCGTAGACCGCGTCCTTCGGAAGGTCGATCGGGTTCGTCGCGACCAATCGGTGCGGGATCGAGCCGCCGAGCGCGTCGCGGCGGGCGAGCATGTACCGGATCTCCGGCGCATCCGAACCCGGATGGTAGTAGGGCGCCATCCCGCCGGAGATGGCCTCGTCGCGGATCGGCAGCTCGAGGCGGTCGCGGAACTTGAGCATCTCCTCGTCGGAGAGCTTCTTCATCTGATGCGTCACGTTCCGTCCCTCGAACGCGCCGGGGAGGGTCCAGCCCTTGATCGTCTGGGCGAGGATCACGGTCGGCTGGTCGCGCAGGTCGACCGCGGTCGCGTACGCCGCGTAGAGCTTCCGGTAGTCGTGGCCGCCGCGCCGGAGCTTCGGCAGGTCGTCGTCGGAGAGGTGCTCGACCATCGTCTGGAGGCGGGGATCGGGGCCGAAGAAATGCTCCCGGATGTACGCCCCGGACTCGACGGAGTACCGCTGGAATTCGCCGTCGAGCGTCGTGTCCATCTTGTGGACCAGCACGCCGTCCGTGTCGCGCGCGAGCAGTTCGTCCCACTCGCGGCCCCAGACGACCTTCAGGACGTGCCAGCCGGCCCCGCGGAAGATCGATTCGAGCTCCTGGATGATCTTGCCGTTGCCGCGGACCGGGCCGTCCAGCCGCTGCAGGTTGCAGTTCACGACGAAGATCAGGTTGTCGAGGCCCTCGCGCGCGGCCAGCGACAGCGCCGCCATCGATTCGGGTTCGTCCATCTCGCCGTCGCCGAGGAACGCCCACACGCGCTGGCGTGAGGTGTCCTTCAGCCCGCGGTTCTCCAGGTACCGGTTGAACCGCGCCTGGTAGATCGCGTTGAGCGGCGACAGGCCCATCGAGACCGTCGGGAACTCCCAGAACTCGGGCATCAGCCGCGGGTGCGGGTACGAGGACAGGCCCGGCAGCAGCGCCTCCTGCCGGAACCGGTCGAGCTTCGCCTCGTCGAACCTTCCCTCGAGGAACGCGCGCGCGTACATGCCGGGGGCGCCGTGGCCCTGTACGAAGACGTGGTCGCCGCCGCCCGGATCGGCCTTCCCGCGGAAGAAATGGTTGAACCCGACCTCGTACAGGCTCGCGCTGGAGGCGTACGTCGAGATGTGCCCGCCGATGCCCTCGCGGAGCTTGTTCGCGCGGCTGACCATGACCGCGGCGTTCCATCGCACGAGGCGGCGGATCCGGCGTTCGATGTCCTCGTCGCCCGGGAAGTACGGCTCGTCCTCCGGTGGGATCGTGTTGATGTAGTGGGTCGAGACCATCGACGGGACGGCTACGCGGCGGGATGCCGCGTGGAAGAGGATCCTCCGGATCAGGAACTCGGCCCGGCCCGGGTTCTCGTCGATCAGGTCGTCGAGCGCCTGGATCCACTCGTCGGTCTCGGCCGGGTCCGTGTCCGGCCGCTGGTCCTTGAACGCGTCGAACGCTCGCACGTGGTCGTCCCTTCCGTGTCGCGCGGTGCTGCCCGTGCTGTGTGGTCGAGATTACGCCCTCTGGTAGTTTCGGCGGAACATGCGCCTGAGGTCAGTGCTGGCGACGACGTCGGTGCTGCCGGCGAGCGTGGGCGGGACGTCGACCGCAGCCGGCTCCGCTCGGGCTGCGGTGACCGTCGCGGGCCCTACCTGTTCGTTCGATGGCTCGACCGTCACCGCGACCTTCGCCGATCCGGGGAGCGGGTTCGGCATCGAGGCGTCGCTCTACCAGGTCCCGTCCGACGGCGGTGAGCTGATCTTCGATCAGGACGGCGCGGTCGACTGCGGGACGACGATCTCGAGCGCGACCGACGTCGTCGTGATGGGCACGAGCGACTTCGACTACTTCGCGGTCGACGAGTCCCAGCCCGACTTCGCCGGCTCGCTTCCTCCGATCGACGCCCGGCTCGGCGCGGGGAGCAACGTGCTGATCGGCCGCGGGATCCCGAACCAGGTGAACACGATCAGGCTGGGCAAGGCCGCGATGGTGATCAACGGCACCGTCGTCACGTACACGGGCGTCACCAGGGGCGAGCTGCACGGCGGGAACGTGGACGGGGACGTGCTCTCGGCCGCGGGCGGCGGGGCCGCCGGCGGCGCCTTCCCGAAGGTCGCGCTGATCGTCGCGGGCAAGGGCGCGGCGACCCTGCGGGGCGGCAACGGGCCCGACGTGATCGTCGGGGACACGGGCGGGCACGGGGACCTCATCGTGGGCGGCATGAACGACGATTCGATCCAGGGCTCGGGCGGTGACGACGACATCAACGGCGGCTCGGGGAACGACGTGATCGACGGCGGGGCGGGCAACGATCGGATCCGCGGGATGATGGGCGACGACGATCTGACCGGTTGGCTGGGGAAGGACCGGCTGTTGGGCGGCGGTGGCTCCGACACGATCTACGCCGGCGACGGTGCGAAGGACGTCGTGAACGGCGGCCCGGACGGAGCGAACGGCGACACCGCCGACGTCGACTGCGGCACGGACAAGGTCACGAAGATCGAGTTCGTCGACTGCGTCTGACCGGTCGTGGACGGCGACCCCCTCGTCGAGCATCCGCGACGCTTCCACGACTCGATCGCGGAGCGGGTCGCCACGTGGAGCGAGTCGACGACGGGTACGACGGGAACGACGCGTACGACGAACGCCCGGCGCTGCGGACGCTCCTCGGTGACGTCCGGTGCCTGTGCGCCCTGGACGCCGGCCGCTCACCGGCGGTCGATGCCTCGGACGATGAATGGGTAGGATTCGCCGAGTGAGGCCGGGATCGGCGGCCGCGAGCGTTGGGTCATGAGCGATGTCGCTCGATCCTCAGCGGCGAGTCTCTTCGATCTCGACGCGGCGATCTTCGACACGGACGGCGTGGTCACCGACACCGCCCGCGCGCACGCCGCCGCCTGGAAGGAGCTCTTCGACGCCTACCTGGCCGGCCGGAGCCAGCGAACCGGCGATCCGTTCGTCCCGTTCGATCCGGACGCGGACTACCGCGCGTACGTGGACGGGAAGCCTCGGTACGACGGTGTGCGGAGCTTCCTGGCTTCGAGGGGGATCGAGCTCCCCGATGGTGACCCTTCCGATCCCCCGGAGCGAGAGACCGTGTGCGGGCTCGGCAACCGGAAGAACGAAGCGTTCCTCGCCGCGCTGCGCGAGCATGGCGTGCGGGCGTACCCCTCGACGCTCCTGCTCATCCGCGCGCTCCGGGCCCGCGGGATCAAGACCGCGATCATCTCGGCCAGTCGGAACATGCACGAGGTCCTGGACGCCGCCAGGGTCCACGGCCTGTTCGACGCGGATGTCGACGGGGTCGTGGCGGACGAACTGCGGCTCCCCGGTAAGCCCGACCCCGGGATCTTCCTCGAAGCGAGCGCGCGACTGAGCGTTCAACCGGGCCGAGCGGCCGTGATCGAGGACGCCCTCGCCGGCGTGGAGGCCGGCCGCCAGGGAGGGTTCGGATTGGTCATCGGGGTGGATCGGTCCGGCCATCCGGAGGCGCTGCGCGAGGCGGGAGCTGACGTGGTCGTGCGGGACCTGGGCGAGTTGTTGCCGCATGGGGCGGACCGCGCGCGTTCGATCCGGGACCTCCCACGAGCGCTCGATGCGCTCGGGACCATCTCCCGAAGGCTGGAAGACATGGAGCCGGCCGTGTTCCTCGACTACGACGGAACGTTGACGCCCATCGTGGACGATCCGGCACGCGCGACCCTCCCCGAGCAGACGCGCCTCGTCCTCGCGCGGCTCGCCGAACGTGCCCCGGTCGCGGTGCTCAGCGGGCGCGACCTGGCCGATGTCCAAGCGATGGTCCAGCTCCCTGGCATCTGGTACGCGGGGAGCCACGGGTTCGACATCGCGGGCCCAGGTGGCGAACGCTACGAGCGGGCCGGGGAGTACCTTCCGGCTCTGGACGCCGCGGAGCTCGCGCTCGAGGGGCGGGTCGCGCAGATCGCGGGCGCGCGGATCGAGCGGAAGCGCTACGCGGTGGCGGTGCACTTCCGCAAGGTTCCTCCGGACCGGATCCCCGAGGTAGAAGGGGCGGTCCGCGTTGTGGCGGCGGGCCGGCCCGAGCTCCGCGTGACCGGTGGCAAGAAGATCTTCGAGCTGCGCCCCGCGCTCGATTGGGACAAGGGAACGGCGCTCCTGTGGCTCCTCGATCTGGTGGCACGGGGCCAAGCGGTCGTGCCCATCTACGTGGGGGACGACGAAACCGACGAGGACGCCTTCCGGGCCGTTGCCGGCCGAGGCTTGGGCATGGTGGTCCACGGAGAGGATGACGACCGTGACACCGTGGCCGAGTTCGCCTTCGCCGACCCCGACGAGGTCCGGGTGTTCCTCGAGGCCGTCTCGACGCTGGCGGGCGAGCGGCGATGAACGAGTGGTCCCTGGTCTACGACCGGTTCGATCCGTTGGAGGAGGGCCTGCGGGAGTCGCTGTGCACGCTCGGGAACGGCTACTTCGCTACGCGGGGAGCCGCGTGCGAGTCGAGCGCCGACGATGTGCACTATCCAGGCACGTACGTCGCCGGGTGCTACGACCGCCTGACCACCCGGATCGCGGGGCGGGCGGTTGAGAACGAGGACCTGGTCAACGTCCCGAACTGGCTGCCGCTGACGTTCCGCCTCCCCGGTGGCCGGTGGTTCGACCTCAGCGATGTCGAAGTCCTGGACTTCCGGCAGGAGCTCGACCTGCGGCGGGGGATCCTGATCCGGAAGGTCCGGTTCGGGGACGCGGATGGGCGGCTCACCGGGTTCACCCAGCGCCGGCTGGTCAGCATGCGCGATCCCCACGTCGCCGGGATCCAGATGTCGATCGTGCCCGAGAACTGGTCCGGGCGCCTCGAGGTCCGCACCGGCCTGGACGGCGGGGTCCGCAACGCGGGGGTTCCCCGGTATCGGGCGTTGCGAGGGGACCATCTCACCGGGGTGACCACCGGACGGGTCGATCCGGACATCCAATGGCTCGAGGCCGAGACGCGTGGCTCGCGCATCCGGATCGCGGAGGCCGCGCGGACCCGGGTGTTCCGCGATGGCGAACCGGTACGCGCCGAGCGGCGTATCGTCGATGAGCCGGGGCGCACCGTCGATGCGATGCGCGTCGAGGTCGAGTCCGGAGTCCCCGTCACGATCGAGAAGCTCGTGTCGCTGTTCACCTCTCGGGACCCAGCGATCTACGAGCCCGCGATCCAGGCCAGGGTGTGGGTGGATCACGTCGGCCGGTTCGACGAGGTGCTCGAGGCACACATCCAGGATTGGGCGAGGCTGTGGAGCCGGTTCGACGTCCGGATCGAAGGGCCGCCACGATCGCAGGAGATCGTCCGCCTCCATGCGTTCCACGTCCTTCAGACCGTCTCCGAGAACACGATCGGGCTCGACGCGGGGGTTCCGGCCCGGGGGCTCCACGGGGAGGCTTACCGCGGGCACGTCTTCTGGGACGAGGTGTTCATCTTGCCGTACCTGAACCTCCGTCTGCCCATCCTCGCCCGGATGCCGCTCGAGTACCGGTACCGGCGTCTCCCGGAGGCTCGGTGGGCGGCCGCGCAGGCCGGCTACCGGGGGGCGATGTTCCCATGGCAGAGCGGGAGCGATGGCAGGGAGGAGACCCAGGTCGTGCACCTCAACCCGCGGTCCGGCCGATGGCTTCCGGACCATTCGCATCTCCAACGGCACATCAACATCGCCATCGCGTACAACGCGTGGCATCACTGGCAGGCCGTCGGCGACGTTCAGTTCCTCCGGTTCCGCCTGGCTCCGCTGATCATCGAGATCGCCCGCTTCTGGGCCAGCATCGCGACCCACGATCCCGGCCTCGATCGATACGTGGTCCGCGGCGTCATGGGCCCAGACGAGTACCACGATTCCTACCCCGGCGCCGAGGAAGCGGGAGTCGACAACAACGCGTACACGAACGTGATGGCGGCATGGGTGCTCTGCCGGGCGTTGGAGATCCTCGACGGCCTCCCCGACCACTACCGGACCGAGCTTCGCGACAGCCTCGGCCTCTCCGCGGATGAGCTCGACCTGTTCGAACGGGTCAGCCGGGCGATGTACGTCCCGTTCCACGACGGGGTGATCAGTCAGTTCGACGGGTACGCCGACCTGGAGGAGCTCGATTGGCTCGACTACCGCGAGCGGTACGGAGACATCCAGCGCCTCGATCGGATCCTGGAGGCGGAGGGCGATTCCACCAACCGGTACAAGGTGTCCAAGCAGGCGGACGTGCTGATGCTCTTCTACTTGCTCCCGGACGACGAGCTGAGGGACCTGCTCGATCGCCTGGGGTATCGGTTCGCCCCCGATGCGGACATCCCGCGGAACGTGGAGTACTACCTGCGGCGCACCTCGGACGGATCGACCCTGTCGCGCCTGGTCACCGCCTGGGTGCTCGCTCGCTGGGATCGGGGGCGCTCGTGGGACTTCTTCTCGAGCGCGCTCGAGAGCGACATCTCGGATGTGCAGGGGGGCTCGACGCGCGAGGGCATCCACCTGGGGGCCATGGCCGGCACGCTCGATCTGGTGCAGCGTGTGTACGCGGGTGCGCAGATCCGCGACGGCGTGCTCTGGCTCGACCCTCGGCTCCCGGAGCAGACGTCGGCGCTTGCCCTCAGCCTTCACTATCGCGGGCAGCGCCTGGACATCGAGATCGAGGGTCGCCGGCTCCGGGTCGCGGCGCGCCCGGGGACGTCGCTGCCGATCTCGCTCGGCCTGGCCGGCACCGTGGTCGAGCTCGCGCCGGGACGATCGTGCGAGATCGAGCTGGGCGGGAGGCCGGGGCGTCGCGCCCCGGCGGGGCGACGCCGGACCTGAGGGTACTGCGGCGCGCGCACCTCGGCCGCACGCGAGCGGCAGGGCGCGGATCGCGAGCGGAACGCGGCTCAGCGCGCGGCGGTCGCCGGCGCACCGCGCAGGGTCACGCCGAAGACCTCGCCGAAGGTGCGTTCGACGAGCGAGGCCATCCGGTCGACGGGTATGGGCCTGTCCGCCAGCCGTGAAAGGGTGGTCACGCCCGTGTCGGTCAGCCCGCACGGCACGATCGCGTCGAACCACGACAGGTCGGTCGTGCAGTTCAGCGCGAACCCGTGCAGCGTCACCCGCATCCGCATCACCCGAACCCCGATCGCGCAGACCTTCCGGTCGCCCGCCCACACGCCGGCGTTCGCCGGGTTCCGGCCGAGCCCGTGCACGCCCGCGTCGGCCGCTGCCCGGATCACGGCCTCCTCGAGGTCGTGCACGTACCGCTGCGCGTCGGGCCGAACCCCGAGGTCCACGATCGGGTAACCGACGAGCTGTCCCGGGCCGTGGAACGTCACGCTCCCACCACGGTCGATCAGGTGGAGCTCGGCCCCAGCCTCACGGATGCGTGACTCGGTCCACACGACGTGCTCGGGCTTCCACCGTCGCCCGGCCGTGTAGACGGGCGGGTGCTCGCACAGGATCAGGGTGTCCGGAACCTCCCCGCGCAGCCGACGTTCGGCCAGCGAATGCATCAGCTCGAACGCCTCGGAGTACGGCGTCAGCCCCGGCAACCGGATGAGCTCCATAGCCCGGGAGGGGGCGGCGGTGGAGCCCACTTCCACGATCTCGTGAGCGGAACCGCCGCCCCCCCGCGGGGTAGGCGCAACCGTCGTCATGCGCCCCTGGCGGGCAGCCCGACCTCCGGCCCGAAGTCCCACGTCTCGAGGTTCTCCTTCAGCCTCCCGAGGAACTTCGCCGCCGTCGCCCCGTCGATCACGCGGTGATCCCATGACATCGACAGGTACACCATGTGCCGGATCGCGATCGCGTCGTCGATAACCACCGGCCGTTTCTCGATCGCGTCGAACGCCAGGATCGCGGTCTGCGGCTGGTTGATGATCGGCACCGACATGATCGAACCGAACGGGCCTGGGTTCGTGATCGTGAACGTCCCGCCGTGGACGTCGTCCGGCATCAGCTTCTTGGTCCGCGCGCGCGTCGCCACGTCGTTGACCGCGCGTGCGAGCCCCACCACGTTCATCGTGTCCGCGCCCTTCACCACCGGCACGATCAGTCCGTCGTCGAGCGCCACGGCGATCCCGAGGTTCACGTAGCGCTTGATGATCAGCTGGTCGCCACGGAGCTCGGCGTTGACGTCGGGGAACTCCAAGAGCGCCTCGCACACCGCGCGTGCGACGAACGGCATGAACGTGAGGTTGATCCCTTCGCGCGCCTTGAAGGCGTCCTTCGCGGCGCCCCGGACCCGGACGGCGTTCTCCATGTTGACCTCGACCAGGTTCCACGCGCGCGCGGAGGTCTGCATCGAGGCGACCATGTGCTGGGCGATCGTCTGGCGCATCCGGGTGAGTGGGATCGCCTCCTCCGCGCCGGCGAGGGCGGCAGCCTGGCCGGCCGCCACGCCGGGGGCGGTCGGCTGCGGGATCGGGATGGGGGAGGGGACCGGCTCGGGTGGCTCGGGCCGCGGCGCGGGTTCGGGTTGCGGCTGCTCACCGCGTGATGCGATGTACGTCTCAACATCCTTCTTCGTTACGCGCCCGCCGGTCCCGGTGCCGGGGACGTAGGACAGGTCGAGGCCGTGCTCGTCGGCCAGGCGCCGGACGAGGGGCGAGAGGATCTGGCTCCTCGGCCCCGCCTCGGCGGCAGGGACCGCGGGCGGAGCGGCCGCCGGCGGAGCGGCCGCCGGCGGAGCGGCCGCCGGAGCCGCGACCGCACCCGGTGTCGCCGTGGCGGGCGGCGCGGCCTCGGGTGCCGCGGGTGCCGGGACGGCCGCCGGATCCGGCGCGCTCGCGGCGGCCGCGGCAGCGGCCGCGGTGCCGCCCCCCCCGGATACCGGGCCCGCGCCGTCGGCGTCGATCTGCGCGACCTCCGTGCCGACGCTCACCGTCTCGCCTTCCGGCACGGAGATCTTCACGAGCGTCCCGCCGATCGGGGAAGGCACCTCGGTGTCGACCTTGTCGGTCGAGATCTCGAACAGCGGCTCGTCGCGTTCGATCGTCTCGCCCTCGTTCTTGAGCCACTTCGTGATCGTTCCTTCGACGACGGTCTCGCCGAGCTGGGGCATCGTCACCGGGGTCGCCACGTCAGCCTCCGTTCGGTTCGTTCACATCGTGTGGAGCGGCTTGCCGGCGAGCGAAAGCATCGCCTCGCCGATGCCCTCCGACAGCGTCGGGTGCGGGTGGATCAGCGCCGCGACGTCGTCGGCGGTCGCCTCCCAGTTGTACATGAGCTCGGCCTCGGCGACGAGCTCGGTGACGTGCGGCCCGACCATGTGGACCCCGAGGATCTGGCGCGAGCCCTTATCGGCGACGACCTTGATCGAACCGCCCTCGCCGATGATGTTCGCCTTCGCGAGGACCGAGAGCATGACCTTCTTCACCTCGAGGTCGTACCCATGGTCGCGCGCCTGGGCCTCGGTGAGCCCCACCGAGGAGATCTCGGGCTGCGAGAACGTGACCTTCGGGATGCCCGCGTAGTCGATCTCGGGCGGGTCGAGGCCCGCCGTGCGCTCGGCCACCGCCATCCCCTCCAGGAACGATGAATGCGCGAGCTGGAGCGGGGTGAACGCCGCGTCGCCGACCGCCCAGACGTGCGGCACGTTCGTCTGGAGCTGCCCGTCGACCTTCACGTAGCCGCGTTCGAGCGCGACGCCCGCGTCCTCCAGACCCAGGCCGTCGGTGATCGGCCCGCGGCCGACCGCCACGAGGCACAGGTCCGCGGAGGCGGTCTCGGCCGGCTTGCCGTTCGGTTCGAACGTGACCTCGACGTGCGAACCGGCGTCCTTGACGTCCAGGACCTTCGCGTCGGCGACGGTCGTGATGCCACGCTTCTTGTACTCGCGGGCCGCCTCTCTCGAGACGTCCTCGTCCTCGAGGGGCACGATGCGCGGGAGCGCTTCGACGACCGTGACCGTCGCGCCGAACGAACGGAACACCGTGGCGAACTCCATCCCGATCGCGCCGGCGCCGATGATCACCACGGAGGAGGGGAGCGCGGGCAGCGTCCAGATCTGGTCGCTCGTGACGATCCGCTCGGTGATCTCCAGGCCGGGCAGGAGCCGAGGGAACGATCCCGTCGCCAGCACGACGTCCGTCGCCTGAACGCGCCGGCCGTCAACCTCGACGGCAGGCCCGGCGACCAGTCGCGCCGTGCCCTGGATCACGTCGATCTTCCGCGCCTTGATCAGGCCGGTGAGGCCGGAGACCTTCTTGTCGACGATGTGCTCCTCGTAGGACTTCACCGACGGCCAGTCCACCTCGCCTGACGCCCGGATCCCCCACTCGTCGGAGCGCTCGACCACGTCCATCACGTGGGCCGCCTCGAGGAACGCCTTCGAGGGGATGCAGCCGCGCTGCAGGCACGTCCCGCCCAGCCGCGCGTCCCGGTCGACCAGCGCGACGCGCCTGCCGAGCACCGCCGCCCGGAGCGCCGTCGCGTAGCCGCCCGTCCCGGCGCCCACGACGATCAGGTCGTAGCCGTCCTCCGCCACCCTCTCGAACCTCCCTGGTCGGGGTACGCTGTCGGGCCATACTACCGCCGCTCGCGAGAGGGCTTTCCGACACGATGACCGAGGACACGCAGGTCTCGGGAGCCGAACTCCAGCACTCTCCGCTCGAGTCTGAACACCGCGCGCTCGGTGCGAAGCTCGGTCCGTTCGCCGGCTGGCTGATGCCGATCGAATATCCGACGGGAACGATCGCGGAACACACCGCGGTCCGCGAGGCGCTCGGGATGTTCGACGTCTCGCACATGGGCAAGTTCATCGCGTCGGGGCCAGGGGCGCTCTCGGCGCTGCAGCGAGCGTTCACGAACGATATCTCGCGGATCGCGGTCGGTGGCGCCCAGTACGGGATGGCTCTGAACGACGACGGCGGGATCGTCGACGACCTGATCGTCTACCGGCTCGGCGAGGAGCGCTTCCTCGTCGTGCCGAACGCCGCCAACGTGGGGACGGTCTACGCGTCGTTCGCGGCGCAGGTCGGCGACGACGTGGAGTCGGGCATGATGCACGACTGGACGTTGATCGCGGTGCAGGGCCCGCGCTCGCCGGAGGTGGTCGGCGCGCTGTTCCCCGACGCGCTGCCGCTCGCGTACATGCACTGCACCGAGAGCACGTGGCAGGGCGAGCCCGCGGTCGCGTCCCGGAGCGGCTACACGGGCGAACGCGGCTACGAGCTGTTCGTCCCGTCGTCCCTGGCGATCGACCTCTGGCATTCGCTCCTGGACATCGGGATCCCGTTCGGGTTGATGCCCGCCGGGCTCGGGGCGCGCGACACCCTCAGGACCGAGATGGGCTATCCGCTGCACGGCAACGACATCTCGCCGGATCGAACGCCCCTCGAGGCCGGCCTCGGGTGGGCCGTATCCTTCGACAAGGGCGACTTCGTCGGACGGGATGCGCTGGTCCGCCAGCGCGAGGCGGGCGTCCCGGCTCGCCTGTGGGGCCTGCAGATGGAGGGCCGGCTGATCCCGCGGCCGCACTACGAGGTCTTCCGAGCCGAGGAGCGGGTCGGCGAGACCACGAGCGGGACGTTCTCGCCGACGCTCCGGCGGGGGATCGCCCTCGCCTACCTGTCGCCCGTCGCGCGGTTCGCTCCTGGCGACCGGGTCGAGGTCGACATCCGCGGCCGCCGGGGCTACGCGATCGTCGTCAAGCCGCCGTTCGTCGACGCCAGCCCGCGATAGTCAGTCTGGCGTACCTTCTCCGCGCGGTCGTCAGAGCCGGCCGGCCATCCGCGCACCGGGCGTGTCCGGCCGGGCGTTCCGGGCGCCGACCGCGCCTTTCGCCGCAGAACCCCGCGGGCCTGCGCGGCCCGTGGCACGAAGTCCCGCACGCCGAGCGACGGGATGAAGGTCGGAGCATGCCGCGGCGCCATGTTCACCTCGAACGCGTACGCGAGCTTGATCAGCGTGGGCTCGCTCCACCTGGTGCCGATGAACGCGATCCCCACGGGGAGTTCGTCGAACGAGTAGCCGGCCAGGATGTTGATGCTCGGGTACCCGGCGACGGCGGCCGGCGTCGAGCTGGCGGTCAGGAAGTGGTCGCCGTTGACCAGGTCGGTCGTCCATGGCGGGCCGCCCGTCAGCGACACGATCGCGTCGAGGCCGTTCGCCGCCAGCGTGTCGTCGATCGCCGCGCGCATCACCGGCCCGGAGTCGTCGAGCGCCTGGAGGTGCGCCGGGTCGTCCAGGCCGTCCGTCGCCTGGGCGATCTCGAAGATCTCCTGCGCGAACCACGGCATCTCGCTGTCGGCGTGCGCTTGGTCGTACGCGATCAGGTCCTTCAGCGAACGTACGCCGGACTTCGTCAGGCCCTTCAGGTAGGCGTTCACGTCGTGCTTGAACTCGAACAGCAGCACCGTGAACTCCGGGTCGAACACGTCGTTCACGTTCGGGATGTCCGTGGGATCGACGATCGTTGCGCCGAGTGACGCCATCGCCTCGAACGCGGCGTCGGCGATCGCGTCGCCCTCGGGTGAGATGCCGAACACGCCGTCGCGCCAGACACCGATCCGGGCGCCCTGCAGCCCGTTCGGGTCGAGGAACTGCGTGTAGTCCCGGTAGAAGTGACCCTTGCTGTCCTTCGTCGCACGGTCTCGCTGATCGACCCCGACGATGGCGCCCAGGACGTCGCCGCGTCCGCGACGCTGCGACACATCGGGCCCGTCACGTCCAGCTGGGGTTAGACCACGGTCCTACTCCTCGCGGCACCACCGGGCAAACGCGCAGGTCGGGAACGATGTCGTTACCTGGCGACGGGGCAGGACGGATCGCGTCCCCATTCGTCCCATGATGCGTCGTAGAGCCGAACGTCTCCGACACCGGCGCTCGTCAACGCGAACAGGAGGGCCGAGGCGGAGATGCCGACCCCGCAGTACGTGATCACCCGCATCCCCTCGCGCACCCCCGCCTCAGCGAAGAGCGATCGCAGGTCCGCCGGCGGCCGGAGGGTGCCGTCGGCCCGGTAGAGGGCGTCCGCCGGAACGCTCCGGGCCCACGGGACGTGCCCGGCCCGCAGGTCGCCTCGTGGGGTTCGGGCGATGCCGTCCGCGTCGGCGGCGACCGGTCCGGTCTCGAACCACACCGCCTCGCCGCGGTACTGCTCCGGCGGCCGGGAGTCGAGCACCAGGATCGACGGGTCACCTTCGGCCGCGGCGACGTCGTCCGCCGATGCGACGAGGGGCTCGCGCGCCCGCGCGGTCCACGTCCCAGCGGACCGTCCCAGGCGACGGGTCAGATCCGAGGCCCCGCGCTCGAGCTCGTGGCCGCCGGAGACCCAGCGGTCGAGCCCTCCGTCGAGGACCCTGACCTGGTCGTGACCGTAGACACGGCACGCCCACCAGAGCCGGAACGGCCCGGAGCCGTGTTCGTCCGCGTAGGCGACCACGGTGGTTCGGTCGCCGATGCCCAGTCGCCGCATGGTCGCCGCGTACCGCGACGGTGGCGCCAGCATGAACGCGCGTCGATCTTCGGGGTCGACGAGGTCGGTCGTCCAATCGCAGAACATCGCGCCGGGGACGTGACCCGCCTCGTACCGTGCCCGGGCCGAACCGTCCTCACGCCATCGCAGGTCCACCGGCACCAGGTCCGGATCCTCGAGGCGATCGGCGAGCCACGCCGGCGTGACGAGCATGAGCTCGGCCTTACCCCTGCGCTCCATCGGACGGCGCGCCGTCCATCACGACGCGCAGGACCTGCTCGAGCGCCTGCAGCGACGTCAGGTTCCGGACGTTGTAGCCGTACCGGAGCCCTTCGGCGCTGAAGTCCGCCGATCCGCAGTGCGGCGCGCACCCGCCGAAGACGTTCGGGTGGATGCCGTCGCTGCTGATCCCCTCGTTGATCGTGTCCCCCTGGACGAGGGCGCGCCAGTAGTTCACGACCGGGACCTGCTGGGCGGCGGCGACGCGCACGATCGCCGCGTTATACGCCTCGACGCGCGATTCCATCACCGGGTCGCCCGGGCGCGGCGGGATCGTCGACAGGATCGGGATCACCCCCTGCGAGACCGAGACGCCCACGAGCGCTTGGAGCTGCTGGGCGAACGTGGCCGGGTCGCCCGAGCGCTCGACGTCGTTCGTCCCGTACATGATGAGCGCGACGCTCGGATGCAGGAGGTACAGCTCGCACGGGAACGGCGCGTCGTAGGGCGTCACGGCGCATCGCTCGTCGGGGGGTGTGTCGCTGAACGGCTGCAGGGCGTCTCCGACGGTCCATCCGACGCCGGCGCTCAGGCTGGTGCGCGTGAACGAGTTCGCGACGCCGCACCATGCGGACGCGTAGGACGTCGGGAGCGCCTGCCGCGAGAACACGTCGATCGCGTGGAGCACGGCCGTGTGCCCCGCGAGGTTGACGGCCCCGCACCCGATCTCGGTCAGGAAGGACTGGGACTCGGTGATGCTGTCGCCGGCTTTGGCGAACACCTCCGCTCGGTTCCCGGAGGCTTGACCCTGGAGGTAGATCGCTGTCAGTCGGGCCTTCATCGGCGCGTCGATCCTCGGGACGACGGGCCATCGGGTCGGGTCGGTCGGCAGGGGTCGCGGCGTGGCCGCCGTCGAGGCGGGCGACGTCGTCGCGGAGGTCGTGGACGTCGCGCCAGGTGGATCGCTCGCCTCGGGGGCCGGCGTCGGGTCGGGCTTCGGCTGCGTCGTGGCCTCGCCGATCGCGGCCTGCGAGACCCGCCAGGAGAGCACCGCGACGACCGTCAGCGACACGACGGCCACGACCGCCACCGTGGCCACGATCCAGGGGGCTGGTCGCCTAATGGTGCTGCTCCCGCCCCGCGACGTTGACCATCTCGGGGATCGTCGTGTTGCCGAAGCTGGCGCGGGACAGCATCTCCTGCAGGAGGGCGCCGGCGTGCGGCCCCGAGACCTGCACCATCACCACGTACAGTCCTGAGGTTGGGATCCCGACGCTGCGGATCGGCCCGTAGCCGGGGGCCGCGACCACGTAGCCCCACTGGGTGGCTCGCCCGTCACCGTCGGTGCAGCTCCCGTGCACCGAGGCCACGAAGTCGCTCGGCGAGTCGTGACGCCCGGTGAGGTCGGGGGGATGGTTCGCGACGACGCGGGAGCGCGAGGATTCGCAGTCGTCGGCCTGCGACATCCGGCTGAACGAGACCGAACGCGCGGCGAGGTAGTAGTAGTCGGAGGGGATCCCGAGCTTCCCGATATCGATCCAGAACGCCTCGATCCCCGGGATCGCCGGGACGCCGCGTTCCCAGTCACCGATCCGGGGCGACGCCTCGAACCCCTCCTGGGCGAGATGGGCATCCGGTAGCAACCGTGCGTCCCACCCCTTCGGCACGACGCCGCGAACGCTCCCGACCTGGATCTCGACCAATGGAGACGGGCTGGTGGGCTCGTCGATCGGCCGCATCTGGAGCGCAGCGGGCGCGACCTGAGGAACGACCACGGCATGCGAGCATCCCGTGAGCACGCAAGCGAGAACGATCCCGACCGCCGTGCGACGTCGCACCCAGTCCCTCCCGAGTCCGAAGTGTACGCAGCCGAACCGGAGAGTTCCACCCGAGCCTGGGCGTGCCCGGGCCGTGCCGGCAGCTCGCCTACTGCACCAGCCCCATCCGAAGCGCGATGGCCACCGCCTGTACGCGGTCGTTCGCGCCGAGCTTGTCGAAGATCCGCTCGAGGTGGGTCTTGACGGTGTGCGAAGAGATCCCGAGGTCGCGGGCCACTTCCTTGGTCGACGAACCGCTCGCGATGTGCTGCAGGATCTGGACCTCCCGCGGCGACAGGGGCGAACCCTCGTCCGTCGGCATGAACCGGACCTCGTCGAGGAACGCCTTCGTCAGGGCGGGGTGGATCACGGCCTTCCCGTCCAGCGCCATCCGCGCGGCGCGGACCAGGTCCTCGCTGCTGACGTCCTTCAGCAGGTAGCCGGAGACCCCTGCCTGGATCGCCTCGGAGATCGCCGCGCGCGACTCGTCGACCGTGAACAGGATCACCTTCGTCTGCGGGTGCGCGCGCCGGATCGCCCTCGTCGCCTCGATGCCGCCGATTCCCGGCATCCGCACGTCCATGAACACGAGGTCGGGCTGGAGCTGGCCCGCCGCGGCGATCGCCTCCTCGCCGGTCGCGGCCTCGCCGATCACCTCGAGGTCGCGCGCCCCGGACAGGGCCGAACGGAGGCCGTCGCGTGTGACCGGATGGTCGTCGACGATCAGGACGCGCACCGATCCCCTCTCACGGCCGGTCCCGGGAAACGCCGTTCCCCGGGTCCCGCGTAGGATAGCCCCAGGAGTGCCGCCGGCGAAGGACGGACGGGGGGACGAAGGGCGAACCGATGAGCGACGAAGCCAGAGCGTGGTGGGAAGAGCCGGTGCGACCGCCGGACCCGATGGGCGGTTCGCCGTGGGATCCGCCCGGGCCGCCCGGATACGCAGGCGCCGTGGGGCCGGGCGATGCGCCACCCGCGCCGGCCGCGGAGCCCGTTCGGCCCGACGAGACCCCCCGCACCGACCCGGAGGCGGTCGAGCTGCGCGACAGGGTCGTCGAGGCGCTGCGGAACGTCCACGACCCCGAGCTCGGGATCAACATCGTGGACCTCGGCCTCGTCTACGGCGTCGACGTCTACTCGGACCAGGTCTACATCACGTACACGCTGACCACGATCGCGTGCCCGATCGGTCCGATGATCGAGATGGAGATGCAGCGGTTCCTCGCGGACATCCCGGGGATCGACCGCATGCAGGCGGAGATGGTCTTCCGCCCGCCGTGGACGCCGGAGATGATGTCCGAGGAGGCGAAGGCCTCGCTCGGGTTCTTCTGAAGGCCGCGCCCGAACCGGACCAGCCAGGCCCCCCGTCACGCCGAGGCGGCCGCCACCTCGGGCTCCTCGTTCGGCAGGAGGACCTTGAACGACGAACCTCCGCCGTCGCGAGGCTCGACCCACGCCTTGCCCCCGTGCAGCTCCGAGAAGCGGGCGACCAGCGACAGACCGATCCCCACCCCGGGCGCATGCGTGTGTCTCCCGGGCACCTGTTGGAACGGCTCGAAGATCGAGCGCCGGAGGTCGGGCGGGATCCCAGGACCCTCGTCGTCGACCGCGATCAGCACGCCGTCGTCGGCCGGATGCACCCGGACCCAGATCGGCGTGCCCTCCGGCGTGTGCCGGACCGCATTCGCCACCAGGTTCTCGACGATCCGTTCGACCTTGGGTCCGTCGACGTTCGCGATCAGTGGCTCCAGGTCCAGCCTCGGGCGGTGGACGTCCATCGCGTCGGCGTTCTCGATCACGTGGCGAACGAGCGCCGCCATGTCCGTCGGGCGCCGGCGCGGTTCGACGATGCCGCGGGCCAATCGGTCGAGGTCCAACAGGTCCGAGAGGAGGCGGTTCAACTTGCGGGCGTTCGCCGCGAGCCTGCGCAGCAGCTCGCGGGACTCCTGGGGCTCGAGCTGGAGCTCCTCGCGCTCGAGCGTGAGCGACAGGCCGAGGATCGCCGACAATGGGGTCCGCAGCTCGTGGGAGACGGCCGCCAGGAACGTGTTCTTCATCTCGTCGACGGCCCGCAGGCGCGACGAGACCTCCCGCTCACGCTCGACGGTCGCCTCGAGCGCCTCCCGTGCGGCGCGATGCTCGGTCACGTCGGTCATGACCCCTTGCCACAGATGCACCCCTCCCGCGTCGTCGCGAACCAGCGCGGCCTGGTCGCGGACCCACACGACGAGCCCGTCGCGCGCCACCATCCGGTACTCCATCTCGAACGGATCGCCGCGCCGGCTGGCCTCGTGCCACGCGGCGACCACGCGGCCGAGGTCGTCGGGGTGGACGAACGCGCGCCACGCGGTGGGGTGGGCGAGCCACTCTTCGGGCGTGCACCCGAGGAGGTCGACGATCTGGGGGCTGACGTAGTCCTCGGTGGCGTCGAGCGCGAGCTGTGGATCGCCGACCGTGTACGTCACGGCCGGGAGACGTTCGACGAGTGACCGGTACTTCGCCTCCGCGGTCTGGCGGGCCTGCTGGACCGCCCGGCGCTCGGTGACGTCGACCATGACGCCCTGCCAGAAGCGTGGCGCCAGTCCACCGCTGCGGACGAGGTGCGCCTCGTCGTGGATCCAGACGACGGCGCCGTCTCGCCGAACGAGCCGGTACTCCATCACGAACGGCTCGCCCGTCCTCGTCGTCCGGTCGTTCTCGGCCAGCACGGCATCGCGATCATCGGGGTGGATCAGCCGCTCCCAGAGTGCCCCGTCGGTCATCCAGTCCGACGCCGGGTACCCGACCAGGTCCTCGACCTGGGGGGACACGTACACGGCGGTCAGGCCGTCCAAGCCGTACCGGTACGTCACGACCGGGAGCTGCTCGGCGAGGACCCGGAAGTTCTCCAGGTACGCGTCGACGGACCGGTCGGTGGTCTCCGGTCCGTCCCGCGGATCGCCGGTCGTGCCGTACCCGTCGCCCTGCATGGCCGATCGAGCTCCCTCTGCCGTCTTTCGGTGGGCCCTTGACCTGCGGAAGTACTATCGACCGCCGACGTCCGGGGGTTGACCGGTTGGCCAGGTCCCGGCGCGGTGCAGCGACCGGCTGGGCGGGCGCACCCGCGGCACGGGGCGGCGGAATTCCTATCTGTGGAGTAGGGTTTCCGGTGTAGACTGACGGACGAGGCCGGCACCCCGCGCCCGGTCTCCTCGACCGGAAGAAGGCATCCGATGGCCGTCACGCAGCAGGAACATCTCGAAGAACTCTCCAAGGGCTACCGTTTCGGCTGGCACGACCCGTCGAACGCGGTCTTCACGCCCAAGCGGGGACTGAGCCCGCAGGTCGTCGAGGAGATCTCCGCGCTCAAGAACGAGCCCGACTGGATGCGCCGGTACCGGCTCAAGGCGCTGAAGCACTTCGAGAACCGCCCGATGCCGTGGTGGGGCGCGGACCTGTCCGACATCGCGTTCGACGACATCTTCTACTTCATCCGCTCCACCGAGAAGCAGGCGGCGAACTGGGACGACCTCCCCGAGGACATCAAGGGGACCTGGGACAAGCTGGGCATCCCCGAGGCCGAGAAGAAGTACCTGGGCGGGGTGTCCGCCCAGTACGAGTCCGAGGTCGTCTACCACAAGATCAAGAAGGAGCTCGACGACATCGGCGTGCTGTTCACGGACATGGACAGCGCGGTCCGCGACTACCCCGACCTCGTGAAGGAGTACTTCGGGACGATCATCCCGGCGAACGACAACAAGTTCGCTTCTCTGAACTCGGCCGTCTGGTCCGGCGGGTCGTTCATCTACGTGCCGCCGGGCGTGAACGTCGACATCCCGCTACAGGCCTACTTCCGGATCAACGCCGAGAACATGGGTCAGTTCGAGCGGACGCTGATCATCGCCGACGAGGGCTCGTACGTGCACTACGTCGAGGGTTGCTCGGCCCCGATCTACACGAGCGACTCGCTGCATTCGGCCGTGGTCGAGATCGTCGTGAAGCGGGGCGCCCGTGTCCGGTACACGACGATCCAGAACTGGTCGACGAACGTCTACAACCTGGTGACGAAGCGCGCCGCGGCCTACGAGGACGCGGTTATGGAGTGGGTCGACGGCAACATCGGTTCGAAGATCACGATGAAGTACCCGTCGATCTACCTCCTGGGCAAGGGCGCGCGCGGCGAGGTGCTGTCCGTTGCGTTCGCAGGGAAGGGCATGCACACGGACGCCGGCGGCAAGGCCGTCCACGTCGCCCCGTACACGTCGTCGGTGATCACCTCGAAGTCGGTGTCGAAGGACGGGGGCCGCACGGGCTACCGCGGCCTGGTGCGCGTGGAGCCCGAGGCCCATCACGCGAAGTCGATCGTCCGCTGCGACGCGCTGATCCTGGACGAGGCGTCGCGGTCAGACACGTACCCGTACGTGGAGGTCGAGGAGCAGTCGGCGCAGCTCGGTCACGAGGCCACGGTCTCGCGCGTCGGCGAGGAGCAGCTGTTCTACCTCATGTCGCGCGGGATGACCGAGGCCGAGGCGACCGCGATGGTCGTGAACGGCTTCATCGAACCGATAACGCGCGAGCTCCCGATGGAGTACGCGATCGAGCTGAACCGGCTGGTCGAGCTCCAGATGGAAGGCGCGATCGGCTAGCGCCGCCACCGCGTGTAGCATCCGCAGGCGATGCCGAGCTGGGGCGACGTCGAAGCCGAGGCACCCGAACTAGCCGGGCTCGCGCGGTCGATGTTCGATGCCCATGTTCACAGGACGATCGCGACGCTGCGCCGCGACGGGTCGCCCAGGATCAGCGGCATCGAGGTGCGATTCACGGACGGCGAACTGTGGTTCGGCAGCATGTGGCGAGCGGTGAAGGCGCTCGCCCTGCTGCGGGATCAGCGGTTCGCGCTCCACAGCGGCTCTGACGACCCGCCCGACCGGAAGGACGACGCGAAGGTCGCCGGCCGCGCGGTCGAGCGGCGGCGAGGTCGGGCGAACCCCGGGTGGCGGAGCAGCTCTGCGAGCTGGCGGGCTCGCTGTTCGTGTGCCGTGTTGGAGAGCTCGAGCAACTGTACTCCGCGCGCTCGGCCAAGGACTACGACCAGTTGAAGGCCGATCTGCGAGAGAGCTTCGAGGTGATCGCCGCTCCATCGGACCTCCTGGATCGCGCGCTCGCTGCAGCAGGATCTGGCACATCAGCATGGGATGTGGCATCGGACGCCGATCCCGGACCTCCTCATCGCCGAGACGGCGCTTCACCACGGACTCGGGGTGATCCACCTGGACGCCGACTACGAGCGCATCTCAGAGGTGCGTCCACTCGTCGTCAGGCGTCTCGGATGAGGGTGGTCAGGCGTGATCGATGATCGTCACCCCAGGAAGGCAAAGGCCGCATGGCGCGAAGCCCAGGTGACGATATCCCTGGTTCCACCGATGGGACGTGTCAGTCCTCATCGGCGAACGATTCTCTGAGCAGCAGGCTCTGCTGCTGGAACGCGCGCCGCGGGTCCTCGTGCTCGTTCATCAGCGCTAGCTCCTGGGTCAGCAGCCGGGCCAAGTGCCGTGTGAACGTCTCCCGCTTCGCGGCCTCGTGCCGGTACAACGGATGGTCCCGGTTGACGTAGATGATCGTGCCCTCCGTGAACGACTCCGGGCCGTCCTCGCCGAACTGGTCGATGCAACACGCGAGGCCGCTCTCGCCTATGCGGACCTTCTGGACCACCGCGTTCGGCGTCAGCCGGCGAGCCCGCGGCACCGGGTCTCGGGCCGCCTCGAGCGCCGGCCCGACGTCGCCCACGGTCCCAGACCCGTCCGGGCCAAGCCCGTCGGCGGCCCCATCCTCCGGACCTCGCTCGCCGTCGGCGGGAGCCGATCCCTCGATGCCGCTCAGGCCCTTCGGTTCGACCACCAGCGCGGCCTCGCCTCCGCCCTCGATCTCGTCGCCGATCGGGATGGCGCCGAACGGGGACAGGTCGGGATGGCGCCGGAGCGCCGTCTCGAGCCGATCGAGCGCTTCCTGTACCGCTCGGCGCGCCACGCGGTTCTCCTTCCGGAGGGCAAGCTGTTGGAGCGCGGCCTCGACCTCGCCCATCACGCTTCGCATGGCCTCGTCGAACGCGGCGTACTCGGGGGAGTCGACCACGAAGTTGCTCCGGTCGGCCGTGAGGGGCAGGAAGTCGGCGTTCACCTCGCCCCTGACCCGCGTGACGAGCTTCCCCCAGGCCTGCATCCCGAACAGCTCGCGCCGGACCGTCACGCCCCGGACCTTCACCTCGAGGCCGAGCGAGTCGCCGGCCGCGCGCGACGCCGGGAGGATCACGGCCTCACCCTGAACGATGCCGAACGTGGTTCCTTCGAGGAACGGGATCCGCCGCCCGGCGAGGCTCCGCGGGACCAGCTTCAGCCCGTTCACGTAGACGGCGAACTCCGGCGCCTTCAGCGGAACGCTCTCCACGAGGTACTCACGGACCGCGTTGGGGTCGAGCCTCTTCGTAAGTCTCGTCAACCGGACGGTCGTCCCGTCCCGCCTGCGTCCGGGCTGGGGATCGATCTCCATCGGGAGGTGCCAGTCACCCTCGCCCTGCTCCCATTCGTCGCGATCGAACACGACCCTCGCGGAGAACCCGCCGCGCCGTGTGCAGACCTCGAACCGCCGGCTCGCGGCCAGCGTCGCGAACTTTCCGATCCCGAACTGGCCGATCCGCTGCCGCTTCAGCTTCGGGGAGATCGGGTTCTCCCGCTTGTCGGGCACGCCGACCTGGAAGTAGCGGAGCAGTCCTTCGCGGTCCATCCCCTGACCGTCGTCCTGGACGAGGACCTCGTCGTCTCCGACCTGAACCGAGACCTCGGTGGCGTCCGCGTCGTAGGCGTTGTTGACCAGCTCGCGGACCAGCTCGAGCGACCGCGCATAGAGCTTCTCCCCGATCACGATGAGGTGGCTGCGATCGACCGTTACCGGCAGGGTCTCCATGACCATACGGTCGAATCATAGAGAACACGTGCCATCGAGGTAGCGTGATCGGGTGCGACGGTTGAGGTTCCCGATACGGACCGACCGGCTGGCGATACGGCCGACCGTCGAGGCCGATGCGCCGGCGCTGCATCGCGTCTGGGGCGACCCGCAGGTCAGGCACGCCCGATGCCGAACGCGCGGGAGACCCTCGAGCTCCTGCGCGTCAAGATCGCGCAACAGGACCGGGACGGATTCAGCCTCTGGACGGTCGAGGAGCGTTCGACCGGCGCGATCGTCGGCATGGTCGGGCTCCGATACGAGGACGGCCCGGATATCGGGCTCGGGTTCCTGTTCGCGCCCGCGTACTGGGGCAGGGGCTATGGGCGTGAGGCGGCCGCCGCGGCGCTCGCCGCCGGATTCAGCGGCCTCGAGCTCGAGCGCATCATCGGCATCACGGGACCGGACAACCGGCCGGCCCGTCGCCTGATGGAGGCGATCGGCATGAAGGACGAGGGAACGGCCACGTACTACGGCCGCGAGTGGGCGCTCTACGTGGCGCTCGCGCCGCGCGACCCGGCCACGTAACCGAGGAACAGCGCCTCGGCCAGGCTCGCCTTCTCCAGGTCGGCGAGGTCCACACTCTCATCCTCGGCGTGCGCGTTGCACTGCGGATCGCCGGCGCCCGTGATCATGATCGTGGCGTCCGGAAGCATCGTGGCGAACTCGGCCACGAACGGGATCGAGCCGCCGCTGCCCGCCGGGACCGGGTCCACACCGAACGCTTCGCGCATCGCGCGACGCATGGCCTCGTACGCCGTGCCGCTCGAGGTGAGCGCGTACGGTGACCCCAGGTCCTCGCTCGCGAACGACACGTCCGCGCCCCACGGCACGTGCGCCCGCAGGTGCTCCTGGAGCGCGGCCATGGCCGCGCCCGGATCCTGCCCGGGCGGGATCCGCATGCTCACCTTCGCGCGGGCGGACGCGATCAGGCGGTTGGCGGCCTCGAACGTGGCGGGCGCGTCGATGCCGAGCACGGAGATGGCGGGCTTCGTCCACAACCTGGACGTGAGCGCGCCGTCCCCGATCGAGGCCAACCCCGGCCGCGCGCCCGCGTACGCCCGGAGCTCGTCCTCCGTCAGGTCGAAAGGATCCGCATCGGCGCTCGTCAGGCCCTCGACGGCGACGTTGCCGATGTCGTCGTGCAGCGACGCCAGCATCCGTGCGAGGACCATCAGGGCATCCGGGAACACACCGCCGAACCCGCCGCTGTGCACGGCATGGTCGAGGACGCGGACCTCGACGATGCAGGCCGCGATGCCGCGGAGCGACGAGGTCAGCTCCGGAGTGCCCGTCCGCCAGGTACCCCCGTCGGCGAGGACGACGACGTCGGCGCGCAGCTCGTCGCGGTATTCGGAGAGGCACCTGCCCAGGTGCGACGAGCCGCACTCCTCCTCGCCTTCGACGAACACCGTCACGCCCACAGGAGGATGCCCGTCCCAGGCCCGGAGGCTCGCGAGATGCATCGCGATACCGGCCTTGTCGTCGGACGCGCCCCGCCCGTACATGCGGCCGTCGCGTTCGGCCGGTTCGTAGGGCGGCGTCGTCCAGAGCTCGGGCGCACCCTCGGGCTGCACGTCGTGGTGCGCGTAGAGCAGGATCGTGGGCGCGCCGTTCGGTCCGTCGACGTGCGCGAGGACCGCCGGGTGGGCGCCGTCGACATCGAGCAGCCGGGCGGGAGCTCCGGCGCCCGAGAGCAGGTCGCGCGTGAGCTCGGCGGACGCGCGCACGTTCGCCGGGTCGAACCCCTCGAACCCCACCGATGGGATCCGTACCAGGGCCTCCAGGTCGGCGCGTACCCCCGGCATCAACCCGTGTACCTTCGTGCTCATCGTCGAAGCTTCGATCGTGTCCATGTGGTGCAGCCTACCCTCTGGACCGGCGTCGGAGGCGGCCGGCTCCATCCGCCCGGATCCCCTGCTTCCGACCTAGGACGACGACGCGTGAGTGCCTACGCCGAAGACCCCAGCCCCGTCGCGTCAAGCCCGGTCCCTGACCGGTCGAACGTTCCGTTTAGGCTCCGCGAACCGCGGGCGGGAGCGACGAGGAACGGAGGCGGGACGACCGCGACCGCACGGCTCGGCTCTCAGCGGGCGGCGATGCTGATCGTCGCCTTATCCGTGCTGGCCTCGACGACGTTCGCGCGACCGGCCGGTGCCGACACCGCATCGGATCTCCAGCGCGCGAAGAGCGAGCTGGCCCGAGTCGTGCAGCGCGTGGACGCCGCCGTCAAGGAGCGCAACCGCCTGCAGCGCGAGTTGACCGACCTCCTGAGGCGGGTGGACGACGGGAGACGGTCGATCGAGGCGACGCAGGCGCGCATCGTCGACACGCAGCTCACGGTCCGCGGCGTCGCCGGCGCGATGCAGGAGCAGCAGTCCGCGATCGACCAACGCGCCGCGCAGGTCTACATGCAGGGCCCGGGCGGCGACGTCGCCGCGATGCTCGAGGCCTCGACCTTCCAGGACCTGACCGAACGCCTCGCCGACCTGGAGGCGGAATCCCACCTCGGCATCGAGGTCAACGCCGGACTGTCCGCCCAGAAGCGGCGCTTGTCCGGCGACGAAACGACCCTCCAGAACCTCTACGTCAAGAAGCGAGGAGCCCAGGAGGATCTGGACACGGTCGCGGTGAAGCTCGCGGCGGATCTCCGCGCGCAGCAGGCGGTCGTCGATCGCGTGAACGCGGATCGCGCCCGGATCGCGGCGCTGCTGAGGACGCTACAGAACCGTCGCCAGCGCGAGCTCGCGAAGGAAGCGCTCGACCGCTCACGTTGGGGCGGCAAGGACGCGCCACCTCCGCCTCCGCACGGCGAACAGAAGAAGGTCGTCGACCTGATCAGGTACTACTTCGGCCCGCAGGGACGGCACGACCTCGACACGGCGCTCTGCGTCGGCTGGCGTGAGTCGCGCTACATCCCGACAGCGGTCAACAAGGACAGCGGCGCCGCGGGCGTGTATCAGTTCATGCCGAACCTCTGGCCGTGGTTCTCCTCGACCGCGGGTTGGGATGGCGCCGATGTGTTCGACCCGGTCGCGAACGTCGCGGTCGCGGCGTACATCGTCGATCATTTCGGGTGGTACCCCTGGCACTCGGACTCCGGCGTCTGCGACACGTGATCCTCCGGCGCTGCCCCGCCGCCATCCGGTAATTCCGACTCGGCTGATAGGATTCGATGTCGGGACCCCGGCATCCTGCCGGGGCGCGATCCGGAGGAAGGGCGGCGACGCTCTGCATGTCCGAGACCATCACCGGCGGGTTCACGCAGGACACCCTGACGGCGATCGCGCAGGCGTCCGCGAACGGCCACCTCGCGCGGCTCCGCCGTGAGGCGTTCGACGCGTTCGAGGCCCTGCCGATGCCCTCGCCCGACACCGAGGAGTGGCGATACACGGACCTGCGCGGCCTCGATCTGGGGGCGTACACGCCGTACGCGCCCGAGCCGAGGGCGGAGAACCTCGACGACGTCGCACCCGAGGTCCTCGCGGCCGCCGGCCCGCTGGGCGAGCGGGCCGGCCTGGCGATCCAGCACAACTCGTCGTTGGTGACCGCGCACCTCGATCCGGAGGCGGCAGCCGCCGGGGTGGTCTTCGCCTCGATCGACGACGTCGCCGCCGAGCGGCCCGATCTCTTGGAGGGCCGCCTGCACGGCGCCGTCCCGACGCTGCGTACCCGGTTCACCGCGCTCCACGGCGCGTTCCGGAGCGGCGGGACGTTCGTCGCGGTGCCGAAGGACGTCCGGGTGCAACTTCCGCTCCAGGCGATCACGTACGTCGACCGGGACGGCCTGGCGGTGTTCCCGCACACCGTGATCGTCCTGGACGAAGGCGCGGAGCTGACGTTCATCGACCGCTACGTCTCGCCCGACCTGGCGGACGTGCTGTCCGACGCGATCGTCGAGATCTACGCCGGGCCGAACTCCAAGCTCCGCTACGTCTCGCTCCAGGATTGGGGCGCGGGCGTGACGCACGTCCAGGTCCAGCGGGCCGAGATCGAGCGCGACGCCGACCTCCGTTCCCTGGCCGTTGCCTTCGGCGCGAGCCTGTCGCGGATGGAGGCCGAGAGCCACATGACGGGCGACGGGGGCTCGTCCGAGATGCTCGGGGTCTACGTCGGCCACGGCGACCAGCACTTCGACTTCCGTTCGATCCAGGACCACGTGGGGTCCCGGACCGCGTCCGATCTGCTGTACAAGGGGGCCCTGAAGGGCGCCTCGCGGGCGATCTACAGCGGGACCGTGATCCTGCAGCCGGGCGCCCATCTGTGCGACGCGTACCAGACGAACCGCAACATCCTGCTCTCGGAGGACGCGAAGGCCGACTCGATCCCGAACCTCGAGATCCTGTCGAACGACCCGGTCCGCTGCGGGCACGCGGCGAGCGTCGGGCCGGTCGAGGAAGAGACGCTGTTCTACCTGCAGAGCCGGGGGATCCCGCTCGAGGAGGCCGAGAAGCTCGTGGTGTTCGGTTTCTTCCAGGAGGTCCTCGATCGGGTCACGATCCCGGAGGTCAAGCGCAGCGTCGAGGCCGCGATCGCCGCGGAGATCGCCGCCCCCGAGCTGATCGGAGCGCTCGCCGATGCCTGAGCTCCGCGAGGTGACGCGCGCGACCGACGTGCCCGAGGGTGAGGCGCGACGGTTCATCGTGGATGACCACGAGATCGCCGTCGTCAACCTCGGCGCGGATGGGTTCCGCGCCGTCGGCGACATCTGCTCCCACGAGCGCTACCACCTCTCCGACGGCGAGGTCGACGTCGACGACGAGACGATCGAGTGCCCGAAGCACGGTTCGACGTTCAGCCTCGAGACGGGCAAGCCGCGATCCCTCCCGGCGACGCATCCGGTGGCGGTCTACCCCGTGACGGTCGAGGGCGACCGCATCCTGATCGACGTGGATGCAGGGAAGGACTGAGACGCGATGACGACAGCCGGAACGACGACGACGAACGAAGCGAGGGCCGACGTGGCGACCCTCGAGATCACGGGTCTGCACGCCGAGGTCGAGGGCAAGGAGATCCTCAAGGGGATCGACCTCACGGTCCGCCAGGGCGAGGTCCACGCGCTGATGGGCCCGAACGGCTCCGGCAAGTCGACGCTCGCCAACGTCCTGATGGGGCGCCCGACGTACAAGGTCACGGCCGGCGAGGTCCGGTTCCGCGGCGAGGACATCACCGCGCTCTCGCCCGACAAGCGCGCGCAGATGGGCCTGTTCCTCGCGTTCCAGTACCCGACCGAGATCGCCGGCGTCTCGGTAGTGAACTTCCTCCGGACGGCGTACAAGTCGGTCAAGGGCGAACCGACGAGCGCGCTCGCGTTCCGCAAGTTCATGAAGGAGAAGATGGACCTGCTCGGCGTCGAGGACGAGATGGTCCGGCGCTACGTGAACCAGGGGTTCTCGGGCGGGGAGAAGAAGAAGAACGAGGTCCTGCAGCTCGCCGTCCTCGAGCCGGCGATCGCGATCCTCGACGAGACCGACTCGGGCCTCGACATCGACTCGCTGCGCTCGGTCGCGCAGGGGATCGACAAGCTGATCGGCCCCGACCTCGGGGTGCTGATCATCACCCACTACCAGCGGATCTTGAACTACATCACGCCGGACCACATCCACGTGATGATGGGCGGACGGATCGTGCGCTCCGGCGGCCCCGAGCTCGCGCACGAGCTGGAGCAGAAGGGGTACGAGGGGTTCCGGGCCGAGCTGGGCGTGGAGGACGGAGCGGAGGCGTAACCGGCATGGGGAGTGGTCGGGTTCTCGACGTCGAACGGATCCGCAAGGACTTCCCGATCCTCGAACGCCGCGTCGGGCCGAACGACGACGTTCCGCTCGTCTACCTCGACTCCTCGGCCACGAGCCAGAAGCCCCGCCAGGTGCTCGACGCCCTGAGCGACTTCTACGAGCGGCACAACGCGAACATCCACCGCGGGGTCTACACGCTCGCCGAGGAGGCCACGGCGATGTACGAGGACGCGCGCGTGAAGCTCGCGGGATTCCTCGGCGCGCCCGATCCGGCGACCGTGATCTTCACGAGGGGCACGACGGAGTCGACGAACCTGGTCGCCTACGGGTTCGCCCGGAAGATCCTCGGGGAGGGCGACGAGATCCTGCTCTCGGTGGCGGAGCATCACTCGAACCTGGTGCCGTGGCAGTTCGCCGCGCAGGCGACCGGCGCACGGCTGCGGTTCATCCCGCTCGCCGACGACGGTTCGTTCGACCTCACCGGCCTGGACGGCGATCTGGTCAACGAGCGTACGAGGCTCGTCGCCGTGACCGGGATGTCGAACGTCCTCGGGACCCTCCCGCCGATCCGCAAGCTGACCGACGCCGCGCACGCGGTCGGGGCCGCGATCCTCGTCGACGGCGCCCAGCTGGTCCCGCACGTGCCGGTCGACGTCGTGGCGCTCGACGTCGACTTCCTGACCGTGAGCGGACACAAGATGCTCGGGCCGACGGCCTCCGGCGGCCTCTACGGGCGCCGCGAGCTGCTGGAACGGATGGATCCGTTCCTCGGCGGGGGCGAGATGATCATGCGCGTCGAGCTCGAGTCCTCGACGTTCAAGGAGATCCCGGGGAAGTTCGAAGCCGGCACGATGAACATCGCCCAGGAGATCGGGCTCGCGGCGGCGATCGACTACCTGACCGATCTGGGGATGGAAGCGGTACGGGAGCACGAGAAGCAGATCACCGCGTACGCGATCGGGCGCCTCACCGAGGCCGGCGCGCAGGTGTTCGGCCCGACGGACGTCGAGCACCGAGGCGGCGCGGTGTCGTTCTGGTTCCGCGACATCCACCCGCACGACCTGGCGCAGGTGCTGGACACCGACGGCGTGTGCATCCGCGCCGGTCATCACTGCGCGCAGCCGCTGATGCGGATCCTGGGCGTGCCGGCGACCGCCCGCGCCTCGTTCTACGTGTATAACTCCGAGGACGAAGTCGATGCGCTCGTGGCGGCGCTGATCAAGGCGGAGGCGTTCTTTGGCGCTTGAGGAGCTCTACAAGGAAGTCATCCTCGACCACTACAAGAATCCGAGGAACAAGCGGGACCTGCCCGACGCCGAGCGTTCGTGCTCGAAGAACAACCCCCTTTGCGGCGACGAGATCACCGTGAAGGCGCACGTGGAGGACGGCCGGCTCGTGGCCGTCGCCTTCCAGGGCTCGGGGTGCTCGATCAGCCAGGCGAGCGCATCGATGATGACCGAGGCCGTCGCGGAGCGCTCGGTGGACGACGCGCTGGGCCTCGTCTCGGAGTTCCGCGCGTTCATGGAGGGTGGGATCGAACCTGATGAAGCGACGTTCGGCGACCTCGTCGCGCTGAAGGGCGTCGTGAAGTACCCGGTGCGCATCAAGTGCGCGGTCCTGGCATGGGACGTGCTGCAGGACGCGCTGGCCGGTGACGGAGAGGCGGCGGGCGGAGCCGCCCACGCGTTACGGTAAAGCAGCCCTGACTATCCGGGCGTCCGTTCGAGCTGCGCCCGGACGGTCGCCGCGAGCATCCGGTCGCGATCGAGCATCATCGAGAGCTGCGCAGCGAATGCGGCGACCACACGCTCCTCGGCCGGGACCAGCGGTGGGCGGTCGCCACGCAGGACGAGGAGCCCGAGGATCCGTCCTCCCACCGAGAGCGGCTCGCGACGCTCGAACGATCCGCCCGGCGTCGCGCCGGATGACACCGTCGTTTCCTCCTCCAAGCCTCGGTACTGGCCGACGCGCTGGAGGGACAACGTCGCCTCGGAACACTGGAACGTGACCATGGTGCTGCGCAGGACCTGCCGATAGGCATCGGGGCCGGGACGGACCGCGACCAGGTCCGCGCTGAGTCGCTGGAGCGCCTCCAGTTCGTTCCTCCGTTCCTCCGCGACCTCGGCGCGCTCGGTCGCGCGCGCCAGCAGCACGGAGATGATCACGGACAGGCCGAGGCAGACGAACAGCACCACGACGTCCGCCGGCTCGTCGATCCGGAAGGTGCCGTATGGCGGGATGAACAGGAAGTTGAACACGACGAACCCGAGGAGCGATGCTGCGATCCCGGGCCCGAGGCCACCCATGGCGGCGGCCGCGACCACGATGGCCAGGAACCCGAAACCCTTGCTGAGCGGCGCGATCTGGTCGCGCAGCGGGAGGAACACCGCGATCGCCAGGCCGGTCCCGGCGACCGCGATCGTGTAGCCGGCCAGCCGGCGTCCGCGCCGGGCCGTGCTCGTCCGCAGGAGCGCGATCGGGCCAGGTGCAGCCTCGTCCGGCGACCTGTTCGTCGAGCCCTCGGCGCCCGGGTCCTCGGCGTTCACCTTCGGATCACCCCACCTCGCTCGCCGCTTCGACGGGCCGCAGGATCCACCGGTAGCCGATGCCGGGATCCGTCACGATGATGCGCGGCCGCGCGGGCTCTGGCTCGATCTTCTTCCGGAGCTGACTGACGAAGACGCGGAGCACCTCGACGTCGTCCGAGTACCCGGGACCCCATACGCGCTCGAGGAGCCAGTGGTGTGTGAGGAGCTTCCCCGGGTAGGCCGACATCGTCTCGAGGAGCTCCCACTCGGTCTTCGTCAGGCGCACGAGGGATCCATCACGGGACACGGCATGTTGCGCGAGGTCGATCTCGACCCCGTCGGTCCGGAACACCCGAACTCCCGCAGCATCTTGCGCACCCGAGCGACGGAGCAGCGCGCGCACACGTGCCAGCAGTTCGTCGACGCCGAACGGCTTCGTCAGGTAGTCGTCCGCCCCGAGGTCCAGCGCCGCGACCTTGTCGGCTTCGTCCTCGCGCACCGACAGCACGAGGATCGGCACGGAGCTCCTCGTCCTGATCTCGCGGCAGACGGAGAGACCGTCGAGCCGCGGCATGTTCAGGTCGAGCACGATGAGATCGGGTCCGAACGAGTCCGCGATGGCGAGGGCCTCGACGCCGTCGGTCGCGACCTCGACCCGATAGTCACGCGCCCCGAGCGCCCGCGCGAGCGAGCGGCGGATCGCCTCCTCGTCGTCGACGATCAGAACCCGGCCCGCGCTCATCGCGCCGTCCCGGCCGTCATCCGCTCGGCGCTCGTCGTCCCCCGGTCGTCGAGCGGGATCGAGAACGCGAACGTCGCGCCGCCTCCCTTTGTGTCCTCGACCCAGATCTCGCCCTCCATAAGCGTCAGGAACCCCTTGCAGATCGGGAGCCCCAGCCCGGTCCCAAGGCGCGGGTGGCGCTCGCTCATCCGATAGAAGGGGTAGAAGAGCTGCTCGCGGACGCTCCACGGGATGCCGGTCCCATGATCGATCACACGGATGACCGCCGTGCCGTCGCTTCGTCGGGCCTCGATCTCGAGGATGGGACGGTCGCTCTCGGCGGCGGCATTCGCGGCGTTGTCGAGGAGGTTGCTGACCACCCGGTCGAGGAAGACCGGGTCGGCCCGAACGATCGCCGCATCCGGTTCGATGACGAGGCGCACGTCGATCGTCGGGTACTGACGCCGAGCGCGGTCGACGGCCGCGGAGAGGAGCTCGGTGAGGTCCACCCCTTGCACCCTCGCCTGGAGCATGCCGCGTTCGATCCGGGACATGTCGAGGAGGTTCGCGACCAGGGTCGCGAGGCGATCGGTCTCGCCGTTGATGCTCTCGAGCGCGTCCTTCAGGTACTCGCCCGTCTGCGGGCTGTCCTCCGACAGCAGGTCGGTCACGGAAGTCTTGATCGAGGCGATCGGGGTCCGCAGGTCGTGCGAGACGGCCGCCAGCAGCGATCGGCGAACCTCGTCTGCCTGCTCGTACACCTGCGCCTTCGTCGCCTCGCGCAGGAGGCGATCGCGCTCGAGGACGAGCGCGAACTGGTCGCAGAACGCGCGCAGCACGCGGCTCTCCTCGGGGGTCAGGGGCGGCCGCTCACCGCGCAGCACGAGCAGGCCGAGGTTCCGACCCCCGACGGAGAGCGGGAGCCGCTCCGGCGGCCGTTCGGCCATCGCCAGGTCCGAGCGCGGCGATAGCTCGCCGGGTTCGGCACCGACCGTCGTCTCCTCGTGGAGCTCGCGGGATTGCGGGTCGTTGACGTACAGAGCGCCGGCGGACAGGTCGAACGTCGCGAGCAGGTTCGCGATCACGGATCCGTAGCCCTCCGGCCCTGGCTTGAGGGCGACGAGCCCCGCGCTCAGCTCCTGGAGCGTCCGCAGCTCGCGTTCGCGGGACTCGGCCGCCTGCGCCCGATCACTCGCGCGCGCCAGGAGCGCGGAGATCAGCACCGACAGGCCGAAGAAGACGAAGAGCACGACCACGTACTCCGGGCGCGCGATCGTGAACGTGCCGTACGGGGGGATGAAGAAGTAGTTGAACGTCACGAAGCCCAGCACGGATGCGGCCAATCCCGGCCCCAGCCCACCGATCGCGGCCGCGACGGCGACGACCACGAGGAAGCCGAATCCCTTGGACAGGGGCGTGAGGTCGTCACGGAACGGAAGGAGGACCGCCGTGAGCGCAGCGGTCCCGATCACGGCGACCGCGTACGCGAGGGTCTGGTGGGGGGGCTTTCGAAGCGTGAGCGAGTCGCGAAGCTGCGCCGCCCTGCCCGTTGATCCCCCGGTTACCTCGTGCGATGGCTCATGGCCCAACGGTGGCTCCTCCGTCGTGATCGACAGTCTGACAGCCGTCCGGGTCGGTGGGCCGGCTCGCGGTCGGAACGCGTCGGGGCCCGAACACTTCCCTTACGCCAACGGGCTTCGTCCTGATAGGCCCCTTAGACCCGGCGCTTAGCGTGGCGGCGTGACAGGCATGACGGCCGACCCGAAGGAACGGTGAGGGAGATGCTCGATCTGCTGATGCTGGCGATCACGGTGGCGTTCTTCGCCCTGGCGTTCGCCTCACTGAAGTGGCTGGACTGGATATGACCGTCGCCGACGCTGCCGAGCTGGCGCTCTCCGTCGCCATGCTCGTCTACCTGTTCTACGCCCTGATCCGCCCGGAACGGTTCTGACGATGCCCGCCATCGTCATCTACGCGGTTCTGCTGATCGTCCTGACACCTCCGCTCGGCGCGTACATGTACCGCGTGTACGGGAGCCAGCGGATCGGACGCGTCGAGGGGCTCGTGTACCGGGTCATCGGCATCGATCCGAGGGCCGAACAGACCTGGCGGAGGTATGCCGCGAGCTGCCTGTGGTTCAGCGCGATCAGCATGACCCTGATCTACATCGTCTTCCGCGTCCAGGCGCACCTTCCCCTGAACCCGAACAACATCGGCGCGGTGAACCCGTACGTGTCGTTCAATGCGGCGTCGAGCTTCACGACGAACACGAACTGGCAGGCCTACGGCGGCGAGACCACCATGACCTACCTCAGCCAGATGTTCGCGCTGACGTTCCAGAACTTCCTGTCGGCGGCCGTGGGCATGGCGGTCCTGATCGCCATGATCCGGGGGCTGATCCGCGCCAAGACCGGGGAGCTCGGCAACTTCTGGGTCGACACGGTTCGCGGCGTCCTGTACATCCTGATGCCGCTGTCCGTCCTCGTCGCGATCATCCTGATGACCCAGGGCGTGGTTCAGACGCTCCAGGCGAACGCGGTCGTGCACGGGATCCAGGGATTCAAGCAGGCGATCGCTCGGGGTCCCGTCGCGAGCCAGATCGCGATCAAGCAGCTGGGGACGAACGGGGGTGGGTTCTTCAACGTGAACTCCTCCCACCCGTTCGAGGGTGGCACGCCGCTCGCCAACTACGTCGAGGAGATCTGCATCCTGTTGATCCCGGCGGCGCTGACCTACACCTACGGGAAGATGGTCAGCAGCCTCAAGCAGGGCTGGACGATCTTCGCGGTCATGTGGGTGCTGATGGTCGCCGGTCTGGCCGTGACGGTCCCGAGCGAGCTCCATGCTACCCAGGCGATGCAGGCAGCGGGTGTGTCGTCCTCCGCGGCGAACATGGAGGGCAAGGAGGTCCGGTACGGGCCAGACGCGTCGTCGCTGTGGGCGGTCGTGACGACCGATGCGTCGAACGGCAGCGTGAACTCGATGCACGACTCGTACAACGCGCTCGGGGGGCTCGCGCCGATGTTCAACATGGGCGTCGGGGAGGTGATCTGGGGCGGCGTGGGCAGCGGTCTCTACGGGATGATCTTCTACGTCATCATCGCGGTGTTCATCGGCGGCCTGATGGTCGGGCGAACCCCGGAGTATCTGGGGAAGAAGATCCGAGCTCGAGAGGTCAAGCTCTCCGCCATCGCCGTGCTCGTGCCCTTCCTCGTGGCGCTCGTGTTCACCGGGATCGCGGTGATCACGCCGAGTACGGTGGCGGCCGCCCCGAACAAGGGTCCGCACGGCTTCTCTGAGATCTTCTACGCGTTCCTGTCCCAGGGGAACAACAACGGCTCCGCCTTCGCAGGGCTGACCGCGAGCGGGCCGTACTACGCGATCGCAGGCGGGATCGCGATGCTGATATCGCGGTTCGTCCCGCTCCTCGCCGCGCTCGCGCTCGCAGGGAGTCTCAGCGAGCAGCGGACCGTGCCGTTCACACCCGGGACGCTCCGGACCGACACGCCGCTGTTCGGCGGCCTGCTCGCGGGCGTCATCGTCGTCATCGGCGCGCTCACCTTCCTGCCCGGTCTGGCGCTCGGGCCCATCGTCGAGAGTCTGATCCACGGGAGGTTGTTCGGATGAGCACCCAGGCACCGCCGCAGGCCCCGGAACAGCAGGGCACCCCGGCGATGAAGGCACGGCCTCTGTTCGACGGGCCGATCGTACGGCGCGCCTCCCTCGACAGCTTCACCAAGCTGAACCCGCGCACGCTGTGGAAGAACCCGGTCATGTTCGTCGTCGAGATCGTCTCGGTCATCGTGACGATCCGGCTGATCGCGGACATCGTGCAGGGCGAGCCGCTCGCGTTCGACCTGTCGATCGCGTTCTGGCTGTGGTTCACGGTTGTCTTCGCGAACTTCGCCGAGGCTATGGCCGAGGGTCGCGGCAAGGCGCAGGCCGACCACCTGCGCCGGACCCGTGCCGACCTGGTTGCCCGACGGTTGCGATCCGACGGAACCGAGGAGACCGTGCCGGCCTCCGAGCTGCGAGCCGGCGACCTGGTGATGGTCAGCGCCGGCGAGCTGATCCCCGGCGACGGTGACATCGAAGAGGGGATCGCCAGCGTCGACGAGTCCGCCATCACCGGCGAATCGGCGCCGGTGATCCGCGAGTCGGGTGGTGACCGATCGGCGGTCACGGCCGGGACCAAGGTGCTCTCGGACTGGATCCGGATCCGGATCACCGCCGACCCGGGTCAGTCGTTCCTCGATCGAATGATCGGCCTCGTCGAGGGCGCGGAGCGTCAGAAGACGCCGAACGAGATCGCGCTGATGATCCTGTTGGTCAAGTTCACGATCATCTTCCTGATCGTCTGCGTGACGCTCCAACCGTTCGCGATCTACGCGGGGAACCGGGTCTCGGACACGATCCTCATCGCCCTGTTCGTCTGCCTGATCCCCACCACCATCGGTGGCCTGCTGTCGGCGATCGGGATCGCCGGCATGGACCGCCTGGTGCAGCGCAACGTCCTGGCCATGAGCGGTCGCGCGGTCGAGGCGGCCGGCGACGTCTCCGCGCTGCTCTTGGACAAGACCGGGACGATCACCCTCGGGAACCGCCATGCGGTCGCGTTCATCCCCGCCCCCGGCGTCTCGAACGCTGAGCTCGCCGAGGTCGCGCAGATCGCGTCGCTCGCGGACGAGACGCCCGAGGGGCGCTCGATCGTCGTGCTCGCGAAGGAGCAGTTCGGGCTGCGCGAACGCGAGCTGCTGGAGGTCCACGCCGAGTTCGTCCCCTTCACCGCGCAGACTCGGATGAGCGGCGTGGACCATGACGGGACGCAGATCCGCAAGGGCGCGGTCGACGCGATCGCGGCGTGGTCCGGCCACGAGCTGCCCCCGGAGCTGGTCGCCGAGGTGGAGCGCATCGGGCGGTCCGGCGCGACCCCACTGGCAGTCGCGCGCAACCGCACGCCCCTCGGCGTGATCGAGTTGAAGGACATCATCAAGGAAGGCCTGGTGGAGCGCTTCGCGCAGCTCCGCAAGATGGGCATCAAGACCGTGATGATCACCGGCGACAACGTGCTGACCGCCGCCGCGATCGCGCAGGAATCGGGCGTCGACGACTTCCTCGCCGAGGCCACGCCCGAGACGAAGATGGCGCTGATCAAGAAGGAGCAGGAGGGCGGCGTGCTGGTTGCCATGACGGGTGACGGCACGAACGACGCCCCCGCCCTCGCCCAGGCCGACGTCGGCGTCGCGATGAACACGGGGACGACCGCTGCGAAGGAGGCGGGCAACATGGTCGACCTCGACTCGAACCCGACGAAGCTCATGGACATCGTCGAGATCGGCAAGCAGCTCCTCATCACGCGAGGCGCGTTGACGACGTTCTCGATCGCGAACGACGTGGCGAAGTACTTCGCGATCATCCCCGCGATGTTCGCGGGCACGTACGTCGCCCTCGACAAGCTGAACGTCATGAACCTGCAGACGCCACGGTCGGCGATCCTGTCGGCCGTGATCTTCAACGCGCTCGTGATCGTGGCGCTGATCCCGTTGGCCTTGCGAGGCGTCCGCTACCGCCCGATCGGTGCCGAGGGCCTGCTGCGCAGGAACCTGCTGATCTACGGCCTCGGCGGGATCATCGTTCCGTTCGTCGGCATCAAGCTGATCGACATGCTCCTCACCGTGCTGCACTACCCGGGATTGGGGTTGTGACGATGATGCGCAACTTCGTTCGCGCGCTGATCGCGGTTCTCCTGTTCGCCATCCTCACCGGCCTCGTCTACCCGCTGGCGATGACCGGCTTCGCACAGGTCGTCATGCGCTCGAAGGCCGACGGGTCGATCGTCTCCGTCGAGGGCGCGGCCGTCGGCAGCTCGATGATCGGTCAGCCGTGGAGTGGGCCGGGCTGGTTCTACGGCCGGCCCTCGGCGATCGACTACGACGCGTCGACGTCGAGCGGTTCGAACCTCGGCCCGACGAATCGGCAACTCGCCGAGGACATCGCGGCGCGGGCGAAGGCGATCATCGAGCTCGAAGGTCCGTACCACCCGGGGCTGACGGTTTCGGCGATCCCCGTCGACCTGCTGACGTCTTCGGCGAGCGGTTTGGACCCCGACATCTCGCCGGCGGCAGCGCGGTTCCAGGCGGCGCGGATCGCGGCCGAGCGGAACATCCCGCTGTCCCGGGTGATGTCCCTCATCCAGGAACACACCAGCGGGGAGACGCTGGGCATCCTCGGCCAGCCCCGGGTCAACGTGCTGGAGCTCAACCTCGCGCTGCAGGCGCTGCGGGGCTGAGCCGCGCCACACCCGGTCCCTGGCCGGACCGCGTCAGCGGCCGCGTTTGGCGATGACGTGGATGTCGATGTTGGTCGCCTTGCGGATCAGGTCGTTGACGAAGGACCCACGGGTCAGCTGCTGCCATCTGGTCCGCTGGGGCTCGCCCACGACGATCTGGGTCACGTGCTGTTGGTACGCGTAGGCGAGCACCCCGTGGACCGGATCGTCTGCGCGAACGGCTTCGACGGTGCCTCCGAGCTCGCGGACGAGCCGGTCCAGGTCATCCAGCCATCTCGCATCCGACCTGCGCTCGTCCGCTCCGACGTGCAGGACCAAGAGGTCGCCCTGCGCGCGTTGCGCGATCCGGGCGCCGCGTCGCACCAGGTCCTCGGAGACCTCGGGACGCGAAACGCACACGAGCACGCGCTCGCGGGTCTCCGGGGTTCGGTCCTTCGACCACCGCCCGAGCAGCTCCTCGTCGACCTGGTTCGCGACCCGCATCAATGCCAGCTCGCGCAGGGCAGTCAGGTTCTCCATCGTGAAATAGCGACGGAGCGCGAGGTCGGCCTTGCGTGGATCCGGGTAGACGTTCCCGTGCATCATGCGTCGTTGCAGCGCGTGTGGGGACATGTCGACCAGCTCGACCTGGTCGGCGAGGTCGAGCACCCAGTCGGGCACGGTTTCCTGCTGGCGGACGCCGGTGATGTCGGCGATCACGTCGTTCAGGCTGGCGAGGTGCTGGATGTTCACCGTCGTGATTACCGAGATGCCCTCGGCGAGGATGTCGAACACGTCCTCCCAGCGCTTGGCTCGCCGGCTGCCCGGGATGTTCGTGTGCGCCAACTCGTCGACGAGTGCGACCTCGGGGTGACGGGCGATGATGGCCTCGGCGTCCATCTCCTCGAAGCTCGACCCCCGATACTCGATCGGACATGGCGGGACGACCTCGAGGCCCTCGGCCTCCTCCACCGTCTTGGGCCGGCCGTAGGTCTGGACGATGCCGATCACCACGTCGGTCCCGCGGTCCTTCCTGCGTTGGCCCTCGGAGAGCATCGCGAAGGTCTTCCCGACGCCCGGCGCCGACCCGAGGTAGATGCGGAACGGCGAACGTTTGGCAGCCGCCGCCTGCTCGCGGGTCCAGGTCGTCTGGAGGGTCGACTCGAAGACCTCACGCCCCGCGAGGTCTTCGACCGATTCCGTGGTGGAGACATCCGCTCCGAGCTCGGACGTCATACCGGCATTATGGCCGTCGGCGCGAAGCGTGAACCGGAAGCCGGCCCGCGGGGAGAGGTGTGAGATCGATGGCCGCCGGAGCGTTCGTGCGTCGCGCGTCGCCCGATGACGTCGGCGCGGCGGCGTCGTTGATCCTCGAGTCGGGCGCGCTTCGAGGTGTGTTCCGCGACCGCTCGGTGGCCGCCCGGATCGCGAGGCGGACGTTCCTCTCCGGGGGTTCCGCGTTCGGTCACCGACGGGCCATCGTCGCGGAACGCGACGGTCTGGTGGTCGGGTACATGGCTCGGTTCCCGTCGTCGGCGTGGCCGGTGATCCGCTTGAGGACGGGGCTAACGATGCTCGCCGGTGCCGGGCCCTGGCACGCCACCGCGCTCATCACGGGAGGTCGCCGTCTGGAGCGGGGGACCGCGGTCCTTCCACACGACACGCTGTACGTGATCTCGCTCGCCGTGGCGAGCGGGTGCCGGGGCGGTGGGATCGGGGCACGGCTCCTCGCGATGGCCGTCGAGGACGGGCGGAGGCTCGGGCTGCGCGCCGTCGCCCTGGACACGCGACCCGACAACGTCGCGGCGATCCGCTTCTACCGTCGAGAGGGGTTCGAGGTGGTCCCCGGCCCGCCGCTTCGGGCGCGGGCCGAGGTCCTTGCCGTCAGGCTCGAACGGGCGCTCTGAACGTCCTGGTGCGCCGACCGCGGACCGACCGAAAGCCTCATCGAGGCCGGTCGGCCGCCACCTGGTCGAGCAGCTCGGCGAGCCGCGAACGGTCGGCGTCCGAGAGCTGACCGAGGATCTCCCGCTCCACCGCGAACACGGCCGGCGCGGCCGCGTTCAGCGCCTCCCAGCCCCGCTCGGTGATCTCGACCATCACGGTGCGCCGGTCGTGCTCGCCGCGGACGCGTCGTACCAGCGCGTCGCGCTCCATCCGGTCCACGAGCGCGGTCACGTTCGCCGGGGACTTCAGCAGCTGCGACGCCAGCTGACAGCTGGCGAGCCCGCCGTCGTGCGCCGCGAGCTCCATCAGGACGTTGAACTGCGACTCGGTGACCCCCGATCCGCCGAGCGCCCGTTCGAAGGCGCGCCCGACGCGCCCGTCGGCGCGCAGCAGCGCGATCACCGGCCTGCTCGCGTCCTGGTCCTGGCCGGCGATGCGTATCAGTGCGTCGAACCGCTCGATCGCGCCCTCGCACGCGCTGCGCCCCTCCCGACCCGTGTCCACCATCGCTACGCCTCTACCTTCGCCCGCGGATCCGGACCACCCCCACCGTGCGGCCGTCCTTCGTCCATGGAATATTCATACACGGATATTTCGTATAGGAATAACCCCACGGTGTCACTCGTTGTTCCGAACCATAGCGGCCGGAAGGACCGGACGGAAGCGAGGGAGAGGAGGTCGGAGGCGATGTCGACGGCGACGAAGACGATCGCACCGGAGCTGGTGGGGACCTGGGACATCGACACGTCCCACTCGAACGTCGAGGCGGTCGCGCGCTATGCGATGCTCTCGAACGTCAGGGGCCGCTTCAACTCGTTCTCGGGTTCGATCACGGTCGGCGAGACCCTCGAGGACTCCCACGTCGAGGTCGAGATCGACGCCACCAGCATCGATACCCACAACGAGACGCGCGACGGGCACCTGAAGTCCGAGGACTTCCTGTTCGTCGAGCAGCACCCGGTGATCACGTTCCGCTCGACGAGGGTCGAGCAGGGCGACGGCGAGGACTCGTACAAGGTGTGGGGCGACTTCGCGATGCGTGGCGTGACGAGGGAGGTCGAGCTGGATGTCGACTTCGAGGGCGTCGGGCCGGACCCGTGGGGCAACACGCGCGCGTCGGTCCACGCGACGACGGCGATCAAGCGCAAGGACTGGGGCGTGAACTGGAACGCGGCGATCGAGGCCGGCGGCGTCCTGGTCGGGGACACGATCCAGATCGACCTGAACGTGTCCGCCATCGCGCGGAAGCAGGAGTGAACGCGACCCAACGCTGAACGAGCGTGAGGAGGCCCGGACCGACCGCGGTCCGGGCCTCCTGCGCGTTCGGCCTCGGGATACCATCGCCGCGTGGCGAACCCCTCGTCCCTGTGGCATCGGCTCCGCTGGCCGGCGGTGTTGCTGATCGCGGTCACCGCGTACGGGATCACCGGCTTCCTGCTGATCGAACACTGGTCCCTCATCGACGCGATCTACATGACCGTCACCACCCTGACGACGGTCGGGTTCCGGGAGGTTCGGCCGCTCGATGGCGGCGGCAAGGCGTTCACGATCACGCTGATCGTGATGGGCGTCGGCCTCGTGCTGGTCACGGTGTCGATCGTCGCCGGCTGGGTCGTCGAAGGCGGCATCGGCGGGCGCAACAGGAGGAGGAAGATGCAGCGCGAGATCGAGAGCATGAGCGACCACGCGGTCGTGTGCGCGTACGGCCGCGTCGGGAAGACGATCGCCAGGACGTACCGCGACGAGGGGGTCCCGTTCGTCGTCGTCGAAGCCAAGGAGGAACACGCCGAGTCGCTCGAACGCGACGGGTGCGTCTACGTGATCGGCGAGGCGGCCGACGAGACCGTCCTGCGCGCGGCGGGGGTGGCCCGGGCCCGGTCGCTCGTGTGCGCCGTGGACTCGGACGCGACCAACGTCTACATCGCGCTCATCGCCAGGTCGATCAACCCCGATCTGTTCATCGTCGCGCGGGCCTCGGAGCCCGACTCCCCGGACCGGCTGCTGCGGGCGGGCGCCGATCGCGTCGTGTCGCCGTTCGTCAGCAGCGGACGGCACATGGCGATGCTGTCGCTGCGTCCCCGGGTCGTGGACTACCTCGAGGTGGGTCGCGCGGGGCCGCATCCGCTCCGCCTGGAGGAGGTCCAGGTCGAACCCGACTCGGCGATGGTCGGCCAGGCGATCTCCGACGCGGCGGGCGCGTCGACGGTCCTGGCGGTCCGCCACGTGGACGGCCAGGTGCAGCCGAACCCGCCGACGGAACAGCGGCTCCACCCCGGCGACCTGCTGTTGCTTCTCGGCGAACAGGAGGCGCTGCGCCCGACGCCCGGCAGCTAGGTGGGACCGACGCCAGTCCCGTCGGCGGGCCCGCCTGCGCGGTCGCTCGGTCCGCGGCTCTGCACGTACTGGAACCCGAACCGGCCCTTGATGCACAGGTGGCCGTTCGTCACACTGTGATCCATCGGCGAGGTGACCTTCACGATCGTGTCGTCCTGGACGTGGACGTCGAGGTTGCACCCGACGCCGCAGTACGGACAGATCGTGCGGGTAACCGTCTGCTGCTCTTCATCCCAGGTGCCCTCGTCGCGCATCTCGTGCTCGCCGCGGAACATCAACGCGCCGGTCGGGCACACGCCGATGCAGTTCCCGCAGTAGACGCACGCGGAGTCGCCGAGCGGCACGGCGAACTCGGTCGAGATACGGGCGTCGAACCCGCGGCCGGCGACCGCGATCGCGAACGTGTTCTGCGCGTCCGTGCCGCAGGCTTCGACGCACTTGTAGCAGAGGACGCACTTCGCGTAGTCGCGGACGTAGAGCTCATTGTCGACCTTCACGGTTTGCGCGACGGTGGCCGCCGAGGCGGGATCGGGGTCGTGATGATGGCCGGGCTCGGCGGCGTCGCGCTCGCCGGCGGCATGGGCCTCGCCGGGCGGTCCGTAGCGCGCGGGATCCGCGCCGTACGATGCGGCGTACCGGGCGAGGTCGCCGTTCGGCTCGACCGGCCCGGCGAGCGAGAGGTCCACGGACGAGCCGAGGAACTCCAGGACCACCTTCCGGCTCAGCCGCACGCGTTCGGAGTCCGTGTGGACCACCATGTCGGCTTCGGCCTTCCGCGAGCACGCCGGCACCAGGGTGCGCGAGCCCTCGACCTCGACCACGCAGACGCGGCAGACGTTCACCGGTGTCAGGTTCTCGAGGTAGCAGAGGGTGGGAGTATCGATGCCCCGTTCGCGACATGCCTGCAGGATCGTCGTCCCCTCGGGAACGCGGACCGCGGTCCCGTCCACGGTCAGTTCGACCATGCGCTTCGGCGGAGCCATGGGGATCGGCGTGCTCATCGTGCGGCGCCGCCGTTGACGGGGAACAGGTCGAACGTCCTGATCGCCGACTGGATCGCGCCGGATGCGGTCTGTCCCAACCCGCAGATCGACGCGTCGCGCATCGCCTGCGCGATGTCGTTCAGCAGCGCCAGCTCGTCGTCGCGCGATCCGCGCGGCGCGTCGTTCGCGAGGCGGTGCAGCAGCTCCTCCTGGCGGACGGTCCCGACCCGGCATGGGACGCACTGCCCGCAGGATTCGTCGCGGAAGAAGCGCGCGATCCGAAGCAGAACGTCAGGTAGCTGTACTTCCTCGTCGAACACCATGATGACGCCGGAGCCGAGCGTGACGCCTGCGGCCCGCGTGGCTTCGAACGTCAACGGCAGGTCGAGCGCGTCGGGGCCGACGAACGCGCCGGCCGCGCCACCCAGCAGGATCGCCCGGAGGCGCTTGCCGTCCCGGACCCCGCCGGCCATATCCAGCATCTGGCCGAGCGTCGCGCCGAACTCCACCTCGTAGAGCCCCGGACGTTCGACGCAGCCGGACAAGCAGAAGAGGCGCGGGCCGGTCGAATCCGGCGTCCCGATCTGCGCGTACGCGGGTCCGCCGATCGCGAGGATCTCCAGCACATTGATCAGCGTCTCGACGTTGTTGATCCCGGTCGGCTTGCCGAACAGCCCGTGCGTGACCGGGAACGGCGGCTTGTTCCGTGGTTCGCCGCGCTTGCCCTCGATCGAGTTGAACAGCGCCGTCTCCTCACCGCAGATGTATGCGCCCGCGCCGCGGCGGAGTTCGATGTCGAACGCGAACCCGTTGCCCATCACGTCGTCGCCGAGGAACCCGTGCGCGCGCGCCTGGTCGATCGCGCCCCGGATGCGTTCGTGCGCAAGCGGGTACTCCCCGCGGACGTACAGGTAACCCTGCTCGCTGGCGGTGGCGTAGCCCGAGATCGTAAGCGCCTCGATCACGGCGAACGGATCGTTCTCCATCACGACGCGGTCCTTGAACGTGCCCGGCTCGGACTCGTCCGCGTTGCAGACGAAGGAGTGGGGCCGGGTCGGCTGCTGCGCGACCGCCTCCCACTTCACGCCGGTGGGGAACGCTGCGCCGCCGCGGCCGAGGAGCTTGGCGTCCTTGACCTCGCGGATCACGCCCGTCGGTCCGAGCGCGACGGCCTGCCTGAGGGCCTCGTACCCGCCGTGAGCCCGGTACGAGTCGAGCGAGTCCGGGTCCACGACCCCGACGCGCCGGAGCAGCCGGCGCTCCTGGACGGGCGTCCCCACCGCGACCGGCGGAGAGGGGATCGCGATCCTGCCACCGGCCGCGAGCGTCCGGGCGAGCTCCGGTTCGGCGGGCGCGGCGACGAAGTCCCGCGCGCCGACCCCCGCCTGCTGGTAGAGCACGGCGGGTGCCCGGTCGCAGAGACCGAGGCACGGCGAGCGCTTCCACGTGAACGGAACGCCGCCCTCGGAGACCGAACCCGCCGGCCCGACGCCGGCTTCGAAGGCCGCGCAGAGCGCTTCGGCCCCGTTCGGCGCGCAGGCGATGTCGTCGCAGATATGGACGACCGTCCGCGCCTGTGGCGTCGTCGAGAACATCGCGTAGAACGACGCCACGCCGTAGGCCTCTGCCGGTGGGACCATCAGCCGCTGCGAGACGTAGTTCAGACCGCCCTCGCTGATCCAGCCGACTCGACCATGCAGCGCGTGCAGGACCGGCAATAGCATTTGACGCTGATCCTGGGCTGCCGCAGCGCCGCCTCGCGCGACCCGGTAGGTGTCACCTTGGTCGCGGCCGCCGCCGGCCCACCCCGTGTCCGGCGGCCCGAGGACCTCGTCGACGGCCCCGCGCTCATCCTCGGTGGCGACGGCGTCGGTCAGATGGAGGTCCATGCGGCCCCCGTCATCCGGCGTCGCCCTGGGAGATCAGCTCGGCGTCCTGCGACGGCAGCTTGTCGATCCGGACCGCCGTCGCCTTGAACTCGGCGGTGCCGGACTTCGGGTCCGTCGCGTCGATCGTCAGGACGTTCGTCTCGACCTCGTCCGGGAAGTGCAGCGTCATGAACACGAGGCCTGGCCGCAGGCCGGGGTCGACGAACACCGGTGCCTCGACCGAGCCTCGACGTGACGTCACCATCACGCGCTCGTCGGGTTCGATGCCCAGCCGCGCTGCGTCCTCCGGCGAGACCTCGATCGCCTCCGGCCGGCGGAGCGGCGAGGTGTACCCGCCGCTCTGCACGCCCGTGTTGTACGAGTCGAGCCGCCGGCCGGTCGTCAGGCGCAAGGGGAACTCGTCGTCCACCTCGTCGACCGGCGGGTCGTCGATCACGACGCTGAACGGCGCCTTCGTGCCCTGTTCGGCAGGGTCTTCGGACCAGAGCCTCGCGTGGAGGAACATCGTGCCGGGGTGCGACTCGTCCGGGCAGGGCCACTGGATCCCGCCCAGTTCCTCCAAGCGTTCCCACGACATCCCCCGGTGCATCGGGGAGAGCGAGCGGCACTCGTCCCAGGCCTGCCGCGCGGTGATGTCGCCCCAGTCCCGCCCGAGCCGCTTCGCGAGCTGCGCGATGATCCAGATGTCGTCGCGGGCCTCGCCGGGTGGATCCAGCGCCTTCCGGACCCGTTGCACGCGGCGTTCGGAGTTCGTCACCGTGCCCTCGGATTCGAACGCGGAGTTCGCCGCCGGCAGGACGACGTCGGCCATGGCCGCGGTCCGCGTCATGAAGATGTCCTGGACGATCAGGCAGTCGCGCGTCTCGAGGAGATGGTTCGCGTGCTGCGCATCGGCTTCCGATGACGCCGGGTTCTCGCCGATCACGTACAGGCACGTCAGGTCGCCGCGTTCCATCGCCTCGAACATCTGGCTGAGGTGCCAGCCGTACTTCGGCACGACCTCGGTGCCCCACGCCGCTCCACACCTCGCCCGCGCGTCCTCGTCGTTCTCGATGTCCTGGAAGCCGGGGAGCTTGTTCGGGATGGCGCCCATGTCGCCGCCGCCTTGGACGTTGTTCTGCCCGCGGAGCGGGTTCAGTCCGCTGCCGTAGACGCCGACGTGGCCGGTCAGCAGGCCGAGGTTGATCAGGGACAGGACGTTGTCGACGGCGTTGTGGTGCTCGGTGATCCCGAGCGTCCAGCAGATCATCGCGCGGTCTGCCTTCGCGTACGCGTGCGCGACCTCGGCGATCACGTCGGCCGGAACGCCGGTCACCTGCGCGCCCCGGTCGAGCGTCCAGTCCATGACGGAGTCGCGGTACGCGTCGAACCCGGCGGTCGCCAGGTCGATGAACGGCTGATGGTGAAGCTGGTTGACGATGATCTCGCGCGCGATCGTGTTCGACAGCGCGATGTCGGTGCCGACGTCGATCCCGAGCCACACGTCCGCCCACTGCGCGGACGTGGTTCGGCGCGGGTCCACGACGAACAGGCGCGCGCCGTTCCGGATCCCCTTCAGCACATGATGGAAGAAGATCGGATGCGCCTCGCGCGCGTTCGACCCCCACAGGATCACGAGGTCGGTGTTCTCGACCTCCTCGTATGAACTGGTCCCGCCACCTGCTCCGAACACCGTCGCCAGACCGACGACCGAGGGAGCGTGTCAGGTGCGGTTGCAGCTGTCGATGTTGTTGCTGCCCAGGACCTGACGGGCGAACTTCTGCGCGACGAAGTTCATCTCGTTCGTGGCCTTGGAGCAGCTGAAGATCCCGACCCCGTTGCCGCCGTTCCGCAGCGTCGCGGCCTGCAGGCCGGCCGCCGCGCGGTCGAGCGCCTCGTCCCACGTCGCGGGCCGGAGGTCGGCTCCCTTCGCGTCGCGGACCCAGGGGTGGGTCAGTCGAACCAACCGCTGCTTCGCCATGGACTCACCTCCCCTCGCAGGTGGCTGTGGCTGAGTCTATCCCGCGGCCTACGAGCGAGGTGCTCGGATGCTGGGATGGCTCGAGGGCGTCAATCGAGGCCGTCGCGGAGCGATGGCGCGTCCGCTTCGCGCTCGGTCTCGATCTCGGCCCACGCGGCGGGGTCGTTCGCTAGGCGCTCGTATCCGTCGGAGAACGCGCGCCAGAACAGCTCGCGCTCGCTCTCGCTCGCGTTCTCGACCTTCTCCGACATGCTCCCTCTATCCCTCGGCGACGCCGAGGACCGAGCGCAGCTGATCGAGCATCTTCTGTTCGCCCTCGCTGACGCGTACCGCGTGGAAGCCCATGAACCCGCCCTCCTTCGCCGCGTCCGCGGCGGCCTGCGCAGCGTTCATCAGCCATGCGCGGAACGCGGCCTGCTCCTCGGGCGTGGCCTTCGCCGACAGGATCCCGTTCACGCGTTCGAGCTCCGCCGTGATCTGCTGGCTGGCGTCGGCGCCCTTCGGCTTGAAGTCGCCCATCGGGTTCTCGTGGCGCTGCGACATCGCCATCGCGTCCTGCGAGACGGCGACGAGCAGCTCGGCGTCGCTGCCGGGGTTCGACATCGCCTTCAGCGCCGCCATCGTCTCGTGGGTCAGCTCGATCGGCCCGCCCGGGTCGGCGAGGGAGATCGCCATGCCGGCAACCAGCGGTGAACGCCGGAGCGCCGCCCATTCCTCTTCGGTGTAGTCGGACTTCGAGGTCATGGTTCGCCTCCTTCTGATCAGTGATCCGTCGCGAACCCGCGAGCCTACAGGGAGCGCCCGTCGACGCAGCGGTTCCTCGATCAGCCCACGATACGTGCGACGCTTCGCGTCGGGAGAGGCAGCCCAACCGCGGAGTTCGCCCCGTGACCTCGTTCGAGCTCTCTGCCTCGTATGTGCCGAGCACGGGGGTTCGCCTCGCCCCCGAGGACGGCTCGCCGGCATCGAGCGCGGATGGATGACGCTACCGGTCCCCGGTGCCGGTGCTTCGTCGCACTCGCGGCCGAGCGCCGACCGCGAGTGCCACCTGCGTCAGGTCGGAGCGAACCTCGCCGAGTTCTCGCCGCAGATCGCCGATGTCGCGCCTGACGTCCACGGTGTCCTCATGAAGGTCCGTCCGCAGGATCCGGATGTCCTCCCGGATCTCCGTCCGGAAGGTCACCATGTCCTCCCGGATCTCCGTCCGGAAGGTCACCATGTCCTCTCGGACGGTGCCGAGTCCCTCCCGAACCTCGGTCCGCAGAGACCCGATGTCCTCGCGGAGCTCGGTGCGCAGCGAGCCGACATCGCGCTGGACGTCGGACCGGAGGTGCGCCACGTCGCCGCGCACGTCCGAGCGTAATGTGCCGAATTCCGCCCGCAAAGACCTGACTTCGCCGCGGAGTCCGCGAACCGTGAGGCCGAGCACCAGTCCCACGGCACCGACCACGGCCGCGTTGGTAAGCGTCTGGATCAGGTCCATTCCCCCTCCTCGTGTGCCACGGGGGATACGCGTCCGCTCAGGCTACCAGCGGGGAGTGACGCTCGCGGCCTTGGTTCCCTCGTCGCGAAACTGGATCGTGCGGGCGGGCTGGCGTCGTTGGTCAGTGCGACACGGCGGCCGCGGCGATCTCGCTGACCGGCTTCCGCCGCCAGAAGCGTTCGAGCTCGAACGGCGCGATCAGGTCCGGCACCTTCCCGGTGACGGCCAGTTCGGCCATCGTTACCGCGCTGATCGGCGCGGCCTTGAACCCGTAGGTCCCCCAGCCGCAGTCGACCAGGAACCCCTCGACCGGCGTGACGCCCATGATGGGGGAGTAGTCCGGCGTCATGTCGCACAGCCCGCCCCACGAGCGCATCACCTTCACGCTGCCCAGGATCGGCAGCAGGTCCAGCGAATGCGACGTGGTCGCCTCAAGGAACGTCAGCGTCGACGCCTGGCTGTACGTCGTGTACGGCTCGATCTCGGACCCGATCAGGACCTCGCCCCGGTCGGTCTGCGAGATGTACACGTGCAGCGTCCCCGACACGATGATCGTGTGCAGGAACGGCTTGAGCGGTTCGGTCACGAACGCCTGCAGCACGTGGGTCGTGATCGGGAGTTCGACGTCGACCATCCGCGCGACCTCGCTCGACCAGCCGGCCACGCACGCGATCACCATCGGCGTCGCGATGTCGCCCTTCGTGGTTCGAACCCCGGTCACCTTCCCCTTGTCGGTGAAGATGTCGGTGACCTCGGTGTACGGATGGATGTCGACGCCCAAGCGGTCGGCGGCTCGCGCGTAGCCCCACACGACCGCGTCGTGGCGAAGCACCGCCCCCGGCGGGTGGTACAGCGCAGCCATGACGGGGAACGGCGGCTCCTGCGACAGGTCGAGCTCCGGCACGAGCTTCGCGATCTCGTCCGGGTAGATCACGCGACTGTCGACCCCGAGCGTCGCGTTCACCTCGGCGCGCTCGTGCATAGTGATTACCCCGCGCTCGTTGTGCGCGAGCGTCATGTGGCCCTGTTCGGACAGCAGCAGGTTGTAGTCGAGCTCGACGCCGAGCTGCTTGTACAAGCGCAGCGATTCCCGGTAGAACGCGACACCCTCGGGCGTGCGGTAGTTCGCCCGGATGATCGTGGTGTTCCGACCGCTCCCGCCGGCGCCGATGTAGGCCTTGTCGAGGACGGCGACGTTCGTGAAGCCGCGCTTCGCCATCTCGTAAGCGATCCCCAGGCCGTGGACGCCGCCGCCGATGATCACGCAGTCGTACGACGGCTTGAGGTCCGGCGAGCGCCACATCTTCCAGGGCTTGAAGTACCGTGGGCCGATCACCATCTCACCACCATCCCTGCTCGCTGAGCGCGTCGCGCCCGACCGGCGCCGCGCCGTGCCGCGCGCCGATCGACATCATGGACTCCCAGGCGTGCCGGGCGTACGACGAACTCACCCACAGCTCCACCACCGAACGGTCGCCGTCCAACGCGCGGTGCAGCAGCATGCCGTTGATGTCGAGCATGCGCGTGGCCACGGCCGCGCCGGAGGGCAGTCCGTCCAGGTCGAACGGCGTCACGCGGGCCAGCAGCTCGAACGTCCGTGGGCCGGTCAGCGCGATCCCGCTGTACTGGCTGGAGACCTCGGTGATCATCGTCTGGCCCTCGGGGACGGGTTCGTCCAGCTCCTCGAGGCGCGTCGTGACGGAGTCCGGTGGGCAGAACAGGATCGCCCAGACGTCGGAGATCGGCGCGATCAGGCCGGGGTGCTCCTCGCTCGGGGCCGGTTCGATCGCGACGATCGAACCCGGCCGCCACCCCTCGCTGGTGCGCGCGATCCGCGAGAAGAGTCCTCCGATCGCGCCTCGGAGGTCGATCTTGCCGCGCGCCGAGATGTCCGCCACGCCGACGCCGTGGGCCATCGCGCGGCGGCCCTCCTCCTCGGCGTCGCCCGGGTAGGTGGCCGCGTACTCCCACGCCCCGTCCCGGCCGAACGTGACGTTCCGGCGCCGGTGTCGTGCGTGCAGCGGCGAGCGCATCACCGGGTCGAACGCGGGCGCCTCGGCGGCGCCGCTGCTGCTCACGACCGCAACCTCGCGCCATCGGGGTCGTAGAACGGCTTGAGCCGAACCCTCGCGCCGAGCGTCTGCCCGCCGAACCGGATCCGGATCTCGCGGTCCTCCTCGGCCCAGGACGCCGGCACCCAGCCCATCCCGATCACGCCGCCGGACGCGGGGCTGTTCCGTGCCGAGGTCACCCGTCCGATCCAGGTGCCGTCGTCGACGATCGCGGCGCCCTCCGGGGGAACCGTGCCGGCGGGCGCGACCCAGCCGATCAAGCGCTCCGCCGGGGGGCCTTCGTCCTGCAGCTCAGCGAGCGCCTGCTTGCCCATGAAGTCCCCCTTGTCCATCTTCACGATCCACGGCATCCCGACGCCGTACGGATCGGACAGCGCGTCGGTGTCCTGCCCGACCAGGATGTGTTGCTTCTCGAGGCGGAGGATCCGCTGCGCCTCCAGGCCGAACGGCTGGATCCCGAGGTCCTTCCCCGCGTCCATGATCCGGTCCCACACGTACTGGCCGAACGCGCTGGGCACGTGGATCTCGTAGCCGAGCTCGCCGGTGAACCCGATCCGCAGGATCAGCGCGGGCACGCCGGCCACGTCGCCCTGCGCGGCCCTGAGGTACGGCATCCCCTCGGCGGAGACGTCGAGCGACGTGAGCCGCTCCATCACGGTCCGCGACGCCGGACCGGTGACGTTCACCGCGGCGTGGTTCGCGCTGACGTTCGCGACCAGGACGTCCATGTTCCAGACGGCGAGCCACCATTCCATCCACCGGGTGATCGTCGCGGCGCCGCTGGTGGTCGTCGTGACGAAGAACTCATCGTCAGCCAGCCTGACGACCGTCCCGTCGTCGAGGATCACGCCCGAGTCGTTCAGCATCACGCCGTACCGGATCCGGCCGACCGCGAGGTCGCCGTACCTGTTCGGGTACAGGCGCTCGAGGAACGCGACGGCGTCCGGCCCCTTCACGCGGATCTTCCCGAGCGTGCTGACGTCGATCACGCCCACGCCCTCGTGCACGGCGCGGGCCTCCTCCGCCGGATCGGCGTAGTGGTGCGGCCGGCGCCAGTCGCCCGCCCACATGAACTCGGCGCCCAGGTCGGCGTGCTGATCGTGCATCGCCGACTCCTTGCGCGGGACCAGTTCCTCCGCCGCCAAGACCGACATCGGCACGCCGACCCACGGCGGCCGGGCGGTCGGGGTACCCGTCTCCGGGACGCTCCGGCGCGTCGATAGCGCGCACAGCCGGACCGAGCTGGTCAGGCACGCCTTGCCCTGACACGGGCCCATCGTGAGCGTCGTGTAGCGCTTGAGCAGCTCGATCGAATCGAACCCCTCCTTGACCGCGAACCGGAGCTCCTTGTCGGTGACGTCCATGCAGAAGCAGGCGAACTGCTTGCCGGCGGCCGGGATGCGCGCCGGCGGGAGCGCGTTCGTCACCGGGACGTCGGCCGGGCCTGCGCGGAGCCAGTCGATCGTCGCGTCGGTCGCGTCGTCGCCGAGGCCGAGGGACCGTGCGGCCGCGAGCCCGGCGAGCCGTCCCTGGGCCAGTATCGCATCGAGGTCGCGCACGCCGGTGACCTCCCCGGCCGCGAACAGGCTCTCGGGCAACTCCTCGGGCAGGAACGCCCCGGCGGGTTGGTCCCACTGCACGCGGGCTCCGGCCTGGGCGAGCAGGTTCGTCGTGGGCGCGAACTGCCCGGCGATCACGACGAGGTCGCACGGGTGCTTCGTGCCCTCGGCGTCCGGCGAGCCGACCTCGACGGCCGTGACCCGCCGCTTGCCGTAGGCGCGCCGGATCGTGGCGTTCGACACGCGCGCCACGCCGGCCGGGAGCGCGGGCGGGGGTTCGTGAGCATCCGCCGGGTCGACGACCGTGACCTGCGCGCCGGCGTCGGCGAGCGACCAGGCCGTCGCGTAGGCGCTCGGCCCGAGCGCCAGGACCACGGCGCGGGTCCCCGGGAGCACGCGGTACCGGTTCAGCAGCCGGTCGACCGCGCCACCGAGCATCACGCCGGGCAGGTCGTTGTTCGGGAACACCGCCGGCTGCTCGACCGCGCCGGTCGCGAAGATCGTCCGCTGCGGACGGATCCGGTAGAGCGCGGACGGTCCCGCGGCGGCGATCAGCGGTCCCTCGAACACGCCGAACGCCGGGGTCGCACCCAGGATCTGGACGCCGGCGGCGTCGGCCGCGGCGACGAGGCGCGTCGCGAGCTCTGCCGCGGCGACCGGCCGGCCACCCTCGTCCGGCGCGTCGAACGGATCCAAGGCCGTGTCGTTCGAATAGAGCAGACGACCACCGGGCTCCACGCCCTCCTCGATAAGGACGGTCGACGCGCCCGCCCGGGCCGCCTCGATCGCGGCGGCCAGCCCGGCGGGGCCGCCGCCGACGACCAGCACGTCCGGGTGCAGATGGACCTTCTCCTTGTGACCGTGGTCGGGCTCGGACGGGACCTTCCCCAGGCCCGCGAGCTGCCGGATGATCGGTTCGACCCTGGGCCACAGCCACTTCGGTTTGTGGAAGATCTTGTAGTAGAAGCCGGCGGGCAGGCCGAACGAGAAGCGGTCGACGATGCCCGTGGCGTCGTGTTCGACGCTCGGACGCCCGTTCTGGCGCTCGACCTGCATGCCGTCGCGGACGGGCTCGGTGCACGCGCGGACGTTCGGCACTCCGTCGACCCTGACCAGGCAGTTCGAACACGCGCCCGCCATGCACATCAGGCCCCGGGGACGGTGGTACTTGAACGAGCGACCCGTGATCGTGACGCCCGCGCCGGCCATCGCAGAACCGACCGTGTCGCCCTCGAGGGCGGAGACGTTCCTGCCGTCGAGCGAGAACGTGCGCGCTGCGTTCCGGTCGATCGCTTCGCCGCGGCGCTCGGGGAGCCGATCTGCGCTCACACGGCCTCCGCGCCTGACGGGGAGGGCTCCGACGGCTCGTGCGATACGGTCCCGGGTGCGTCGCCCGGCCAGTAGGTTCCGCGGATCTCGTTCGTCGACGTGTGCCGGTCGGCGATGAACCAGCGCTGGCAGCCGTCGCGGTGGTACCACCACTCGGTCTGCCAGCCATCGACGTTGCGCCGGAAGTAGACGTAGCGCGCGAGCTCGGCGCCCGGGCGGTCCGGCGCGGGCCGCGTCGTGGATTCACCCCCGTAGGAGAACTCCTCGGCGCATCGGAGCCCGCAGTTCGGGCACGTGATGGAGAACGTCATGTCCGGTGCTCGCCTCTCCCCGTCGGTCCGCGCGATCGCGCCCGGCCGCGCCGCCCGGGACCTTAGCGCGCTCACCGCCCCGCTGCCACGACGAACGGTCGTGCGAACGTCCCCGTATCCGCCGACGCGCCGTGTCCACTTCGAACACATCGACGCGGCGACCTGGCGGCCCGGTCACGGGCGTCGTGGCGCCGACCCTGTCCAGAGCCTACACACGGGGCCGCCCGAAGTGTCCTCCCGCGACGTGTCCGGCGGAGCGCTCGGCCCGGTCCGCTCTGTAGGCTTTCGGGCCATGAGATCGGGACTCCAGATCGCGCAGGAAGCGACGCTCCGGCCCATCGCCGACATCGCGCGAGCCGCCGGATTGCAGGACGACGAGATCGAGCCGTACGGGCGGTACAAGGCGAAGGTCGACGCCGCGAAGGTGCTCGCTCGTCTGCAGGACCGGCCGGACGGCAAGATCGTGATCACCACGGCCATCACGCCGACGAAGGCGGGGGAGGGCAAGACCACGACCTCGCTCAGCCTGACTCAGGGCCTCGGGGCGATCGGGGCGAACGTGGTGCTCTGCCTGCGCGAGCCGTCGATGGGGCCGGTGTTCGGCATCAAGGGCGGCGGGACCGGCGGCGGGTATGCGCAGGTCGTCCCGATGGAGGACATCAACCTGCACTTCACCGGAGACTTCCACGCGATCACGGCGGCGCACAACCTGCTGTCGGCGGCGCTCGACGCGTCGATCTACCACGGGAACCGGCTCGACATCGCGCCGGCGACGATCACGTGGCCGCGGACGATGGACGTGAACGACCGGCAGCTGCGGAACCTGGTCGACGGCCTCGGCGGCAAGCTCCACGGCACGCCGCGCGAGGACAACTTCGTGATCACGGCGGCGTCCGAGATCATGGCCGTCCTCGCCTTGGCCTCGGACCTCAAGGATCTGCGCGCCCGCCTGGGGCGGATCGTCGTGGCGGACTCTCGGTCCGGCGAACCGATCACGGCCGAGCATCTGCGCGCCGCCGGCGCGATGGCGGTGATCATGAGGGATGCGATGAAGCCGAACCTCGTCCAGACGCTCGAGGGCCAGCCGGTCCTGATCCATGCGGGGCCGTTCGGCAACATCGCGCACGCGAACAACTCGGTGATCGAGGACCGGGTCGCGATGAAGCTCGCGGACTACGTCGTCACCGAGGCCGGGTTCGCCTCGGACCTCGGCTTCCAGAAGTTCTGCGACGTCGTGTGCCGGTTCGGCGGGTTCGCGCCGAGCGCGGCCGTCCTGGTCGCGACGGTCCGCGCGCTGAAGTCCCACGGCGGGGTGCGGTTCGAGGACCTGACGAGCGAGGATCTGGACGCGATCAAGCGCGGATCCGAGAACCTCGCCGCGCACATCGACATCGTCCAGGCCTACGGCCTCCCGTGCGTCGTCGCGATCAACCGCTTCCCGACCGACACCGACGCCGAACTGACTCTGGTCGATCAGCTCGCGACGGAGGTCGGCGCCGAGCGGGTCGTGCTGAACGACGGCTTCAGCAAGGGCGGGGAGGGCGGGATCGAGCTGGCGAACGCCGTGGTCGAAGCGACCAAGGCGCCGAGCTCGTTCGCGCCGCTGACGCCGGACGGGGCGCCGCTCAAGGCCCAGATCGAGGCGATCGCGACGCGCCTCTACGGCGCCGACGGCGTGGACTACCTCCCGCAGGCCGAGAAGGACATCGCGCGGATGGGGACGCTCGGCTTCGGGTCGGTGCCCGTCTGCCTGGCGAAGACGCACCTGTCCCTCTCCCACGATCCGACGTTGTTGAACCGTCCCCGAGGGTTCCGGCTGACCGTGCGCGGCGTGGTGCCCGCCGCCGGCGCCGGGTTCGTCGTGGTCCTGTGCGGGGACATGCAGCGGATGCCGGGGCTCGGGCGGGATCCGGCGTTCACGAAGGTCGACATCGACGAGGATGGCACGACCGTAGGCTTGTTCTAAAGAGACATCACCGGAGGAGGGGGCCGTAGTGGCGGGGAAGTCGGATCTCGACAGGTTCGTGAGCCAGCCGGGACGCCAGAAGGCGATCAACGACGTCCAGCGGCGGATCGACGCCGAGGGCGTGACGTACATGTACTACCAGTTCGTCTCCGTGACCGGCCGGATCATGGGCAAGGGGATCCCCGCGGCGCACTGGAAGAACATCTCGAACCGCGGGTTCCAGCTCGTCTACGGCTCTACGGCGAACCTGTTCATCGACCGCGACGGCAACTACATCGGCTACGGACCCGAGGCGCGCGAGCTGGTCGGGATCCCCGAGCCGGAAACGTTCAACGTGCTGCCCTGGGATCCGAAGACCGCGCGGGTGTTCTGCACCCTGTTCCGCGGCCGCGAGGAGGAGGTCGACGGCGGTTCGTTCCTCACCTCGGACTGTCGCGGGAACCTGAAGCGGATCCACGACACGTTCACCAAGGAAACCGGCCTGCACCTGCGCGCCGGCTGCGAGCCAGAGATGATGTGGCTGAAGGTCGATCCCGAGGGCAAGCCGACCGTCGAGGGCAAGACGAAGCCCTACTGCTACCACATCGACCAGTTCTCCGAGCTCCAGCCCCTGATCCACAAGGTCATGGAGTACGGCGGCGCCATGGGACTGGACATGATCCAGGGCGACCACGAGGACGCGCCGGGCCAGCTCGAGCTGAACTTCATGTTCGACCACGCCGACGCGACCGCCGATCGCCTGACGACGTACCGCCAGATCTGCAGGCAGGTCGGCCGCGAGATGGACGCGTTCGCCTGCTTCATGCCGAAGCCGTTCATGGGCGTCTCCGCGAACGGCTGCCACCACAACATCTCGCTGTGGAAGGGCGACAAGAACATGTTCCTCCCGGAGGGGAAGGACCCGCAGATGCCTGGCAAGATCGGCCTCTGGGCGATCGGCGGGGTCCTGGAGCACCTCCGCGCCCTGACCGCGATCACGGCGCCGACGGTGAACTCGTACCGCCGGTTCTGGGACGCCGGGTTCTGGGCGCCGGTCTTCGCCGACTGGGGCTTCCAGAACCGGACCACGGCCCTGCGGATCAGCGCACCCGGACGCTTCGAGTACCGCAGCGTCGACTCGGCGGTGAACCCGTACCTGTCGTTCGCGGCGCTGCTCGCGGCGATGGCCGACGGCATCCGGCGCAAGCTGGACCCCGGCCCGCCCGAGGAGCGCAACATCTACGACGCGATCGCGGGCGGCAAGGACGTCAAGAAGGTGCCGTTCTCCCTCGGGGAGGCTCTCGACGCCCTCGAGGAGGACGACGTGATCAAGGAGGCCATGCCCGGTGAGATGTACCGGGTCTTCATGCACTACAAGCGCGACGAGTGGAACCGGTTCCTCGCCACGGTGAGCGACTGGGACATCGAGCAGTACCTGGACGTGCTGCCCTAGTCACGAGGGCACGCGGCTTCGCAGGAAGGGAGCGGAGATGTGCGGGATCGCCGGCGTCATCCATCGGGACGGGGACGGTGACATCGGGTCCGAGGTGACCCGGATGCTCCAGGCGATGAAGCATCGCGGGCCGGATTCGACCGGCTTCGCGCTGTACGGGCCGCCGAGCGACCACGTCGTGATCCGGTTCAAGCTCGCGGACGCGAACGACAAGCGCGACTACGAGTTCCGGGAGCGGCTCGAGCGGCACCGCATGGAGGTCGAAGCGCGCCTCGCGAAGATCGGCGCGACCGTCGACCGCGTGGACCGCGAGACCGACTACGCCTACCGCGCGTCGGTGCGCTTCGAGGGCGACCTGAAGGCGCTGGCGGACTACCTGGAGGACGTTCCCGGCTGCGAGGTATTGTCCCTCGGGCACTCCCTGGAGATCGTCAAGGACCTCGGCGACGCCGAGGAGGTTTCGAAGCAGTACAACCTCGGTGGGTTCCGGGGCACGCACGCGATCGGGCACGTGCGGATGGCGACCGAGTCCGACGTCGACATCTCCGGCGCACACCCGTACTGGGCGTACCCGTTCAGCGACGTCGCGGTCGTGCACAACGGCCAGTTGACGAACTACTGGCAGTGGAAGCGGCGTCTCGAACGCAGCGGTCACCGGTTCCAGTCGATGTGCGACTCGGAGATCATCGCCGTGTACCTGGCCGAGAAGCTCCAGGAGGGCTACGACCTCCAGACCGCGATGAAGCAGTCGCTCGACGACCTGGACGGCGTCTTCACGTACCTGGCCGTGACGGTCGACGCGCTCGGCGTGGCGAAGGACGAGATGGCCGCGAAGCCCTTGGTCCTGTACGAATCCGACGAGTTGGTCGCGCTGGCCTCCGAGGAGGTCGCCATCCGGGCGATCATCGACCGCGAGATCGACACGTACGACCCGTACGAGCGGGAGGTCCTCGTATGGACCAGGTAGGTGAGCGCCGGATCACGTACGACGCCCGAGGGCTGGCCGAACCGGTCGCCGACGTTCCGAAGATCTCCGAGATCGACGGGACCTCCGCGACGTTCAACGCCGCCGGCCTGACGATCCGGCAGATCAACCTCGAACTGCGGTGGCTCCTCTACGAGCGGGGCATCGACGACGTGACGGTCCAGAACCCCGGCGCGAAGCACTCGATCGGCGTCGGGATCCTTCGGCGATGCAGGCTCCGGTTCGAGGGCTCGCTCGGGTACTTCGGCCTCGGGCTCATCGACGGGCCGGAGATCGTCGTGACCGGACGGGTCGGGTGGTCCGTCTGCGAGAACATGATGTCCGGCGTCGTCGTGATCGAGAAGAACGCTGGCTCGCTCGCCGGTGCCGCGTTCCGGGGCGGGGACCTCGTGATCAAGGGCCAGGCCGGCGCCCGGACCGGGATCGACCAGAAGGGCGGGACGATCATCGTCGGCGGCGACGTCGGTTCGATGACCGGCTTCATGATGCAGCGGGGCCGTCAGATCATCTGCGGCGACGCCGGTCCCGGTCTGGGCGACTCGATGTACGACGGCGACATCTACGTCGCGGGCAAGGTCAAGTCGCTCGGGATCGACTGCGTGCCGGGTGAGTGGACCGACGCGGACACCGAATTGATCGAACGGAAGTTCCGCATCTACGGGCTGGGCACGCCGCCGGAGTTCCAGAAGTTCGTGTGCGGGAAGGTCCTGTACAACTACGACAACCTCGAGCCGTCCGAGCGCAAGCTCGTCATCCACTAACGAGAGGGGGCGACCAGACCGTGGCGATCGAAGACGCTCCCTCCCGGCAGAACGTGCTGGGCCGCAGCCGGATCTTCACCCAGGAGGTCATGAACGACATCCACGTGAAGGCCGAACTGGGCCGCTACCGGATGCGCGGGTTCTCGATGTTCAAGCCGATCCCGCATTGGGACGAATTGATGTTCCTCCCGGGGACGCTGACGCGGTTCGTGATCGAGGGATACCGCGAGAAATGCGAGACGAAGACCGTCCTCGGTGCGCGGTTTGCGAAGAACCCCCTGGAGCTCGACATCCCGATCTACATCACCGGCATGTCGTTCGGCGCGCTGTCGCTGGAGGCGAAGATGGCCCTGGCGAAGGGCGCGTCGATGGCGGGGACCGCGACGTGCTCCGGCGAGGGTGGCATGATCCCGCCGGAGCGTGACCTGTCGATCAAGTGGTACTACCAGTGCATCCAGAGCCGGTACGGGTTCAACCCGCACCACCTGATGCTGGCCGATGGGTGCGAGTTCTTCATCGGGCAGGGATGCAAGGTCGGCCTGGGTGGCCACCTGATGGGGCAGAAGGTGACCGAACAGGTCGCCGAGATGCGTTCGCTGCCCGCCGGGATCGACCAGCGTTCGCCAGCGCGGCACCCCGACTGGCTCGGTCCGGACGATCTGTCGCTGAAGGTCCAGGAGATCCGCGAGGCGACGGACTACCGCATCCCGATCCAGCTGAAGCTCGGCGCCGCCCGCGTGTACGACGACGTGCGGATGGCTGCGAAGTGCGGGCCGGACATCATCTACCTGGACGGTGCTGAGGGCTCGACCGGCGCCGGGCCGCACATCGCGACCGAGGAGACGGGGATCCCGCTGATGGCCGCGATCCCCGAGGCCCGCCGCGCACTGGAGGATGTGGGCCTCGCCGACGAGATCGACCTGGTCGTCGCCGGCGGGATCCGCAACGGCGCCGACGTGGCGAAGTGCCTCTCGCTCGGCGCAACGGCCGTGGCGATCGGCACCGCCGCGCTGATGGCGCTGAACTGCAACAAGGAGATCCCGGGCGTCACGGACTACGAGGGCACGGTCGGGGTCCCCGCGGGCCAGTGCTACCACTGCCACACGGGCCGCTGTCCGGTGGGGATCACGACGCAGGACCCCGAGCTCCGCAAGCGTTTGCACGTCGATGAGGCAGCGAACCGCGTCTACAACCTCCTCACCGCGATGACGATGGAGCTGCAGATGCTCGCGCGGGCGTGCGGGAAGACGAACGTCCACTCGCTCGAGCCCGAGGACCTGTGCGCGCTGACGGTCGAGGCAGCGGCGATGGCGAAGGTCCCGCTGGCGGGGACGAACTACATCCCGGGCGTCACCGAGGAGGCCACGCTCGCAGACATCAAGGGCCTGCTGGAGAAGTACCTGGCCGATTCCGGGCAGGCGTGAGAGGGGCGCTGAGAGCGATGACCGAACCGCACCTTTCGACGAAGATCGGGATCGACGCGGAAGAGCTTGCCGGACACACCTTCTCGTATCAGCACGACGTCGCCGAGATCGAGGACATCGACCTCATGGCGCTCACGCCCGGCGAGGACCTGAACTGGCTGGAGGACATCCACCTGCTCCAGGAGGACGGCGTCGCGGCGGTGTTCGACCGGTATTCGAACTCGTTCCTGAAGATCTACTTCGACATCCCGGCCGGACGCGAGGACGAGATCGCGCGCAAGGTCCTGATGAAGCACCTCGTGACCGGGAACTCCTACGGGATCCGGCTGAAGACGCAGCACGCGAAGTTCCCCCAGCCGATGCTCGGGCCGTGGGTCCACGGGTCGGAGACGGTCGGGACCGACTATCACGCGCCCGTGCTCGAGGGCTGGGAGAAGCCCGCCGGCCACTGAGGGCGGCGGCTCGGAGGGTCGAACGGATGGAGGGTCGCCGTTCGCTGGTGGCCGTGTCGATCGGGTTCGCCGACTATGGGGACTACGTCGGGTTCGGCTACGGCCGTCCGCTCCTCCGCGCAGGGGCGCTGCCGATGTTCCTCCCGTTCTACGAGGACGCCGCCGATCGTGGCGCGATGCTCGACCGCGTCGACGGGTTCGTCCTGGCGGGCGGCCGCGACATCGAACCGTGGCGCTACGGCCGGGCCGAACCGCACCCGCTCCAGGGCGCGCCCGATCCGTTCCTCGATGAACTTGAGCTCTGGTACGCACGCGAGGTCGTGGCCCGCGGGATCCCGCTCCTCGCTGTGTGTCGCGGCTGCCAGGTCGTGAACGTCGCCTTCGGGGGAACGCTTTACGGAGACGCGTCCGAGTTCCCCGGCGGTGGCGTCGAGCATCCGCATGCGAAGTGGGACGAATGGCGGGCGCTGGTCGAAGCGACCTTGGCCGGGCGCCCGAGGCCGCCGCACCCGACGCACCCGGTCGAGGTGAAGCCGAGTTCGATCCTAGCGGCCCACCAGGGGGACCGGGCGGTCGTGGATTCGTACCACCACCAGGCGATCGACCGGCTCGGCGACGGCGTCGAGGCCGTGGCCTGGTCCCCGGACGGCGTGGTCGAAGCCGTCGAGATGCCCGGCGCGCAGGCGTTCGTCCTCGGTGTCCAATGGGAGCTGCACGAGGAGTGGCAGGACGATCCGGCGTCGTTCGAGCTGTGGGAGACGTTCGTCGCCGCCGCGCGCGAACGCGCCGCGCGCCGTGCGCCTGCGGCCGAGCCGGCGGTTGCCCCGTGACCGCGACGATCGAGGTGACGATGGATGCGGTCGACGCCGACGCGGCGGTGGCGTTCTGGTCCGCCGCGCTCGGCTACCACGCGCTCTACGCGCGTGGGCCCTACACGGTGCTCGGGTCCGTCGATGACGACGGGAGCCCGGGCTGGGGTGGCCTCAGGCTCTTGATCCAGCGCGTGGACGCGGTGACGGGCGACAAGACGCCCGTGCACCTGGACCTGCGGGTCAACGACCCCGCCGCCGAGGTCGAACGCCTGCAGGGCCTGGGCGCGACGATCGCGTGGGAGGTCGACGAGTCGCCGGAGAACGACCCCGGGTGCCTGGCGTGGACCGTGATGCGCGACCCTCAGGGGATGCACTTCTGCGTCTGCCCCGCCAGAGGATAGTAAGGTGAGTTGACGAACTCGAACGAGGGAGAGGTGACCCGCTGATGTCTTCGGTTCCATCGAGCGCCCGATACGTGGTCATCGGGGCAGGCGTTCACGGCCTGTCGACGGCCTGGCACCTGGCGGCGGAGCTGGAGGCCCGCGGCACGGGCTCCGGCGCCGACGTGATCGTCCTGGACAAGACCGGGATCGGCGCGGGTCCGTCCGGTCTGGCGTGCGGCGTCGTGCGGAACAATTACTTCCAGCCCGCGATGCGCGAGCTGATGGCGCACAGCGTCGGCGTGTGGGAGTCGGACCCCGAGGCGTTCCACTACCACCCGGTCGGCTACATGCAGCTCGCGCCCGAACTGATGCACGAGGACGTCGTCTCGATCTACGAGCAGCAGAAGGCGATCGGCTACGAGTCCGTCCTGGTCGAGGGTGAAGCCGACTCCCGCCTCTACATGCAAGAGCTGTTCCACGACTGGCAGGCGAAGAACATCACGGCGGTCCTACACGAGAAGCGCGGCGGCTACGCCGAGAACATGCCGTCGATGATGGGCCTGGCGGCGAAAGCCCAGGCGCTCGGCGTTCGTATCGTCTCGCCGGTCCACGTGGCCGGGTTCGAACGCGACGCCTCCGGTGCGATCACGTCGCTGGTGACCGACCAGGGCGACATCGCGTGCGACACGGTCGTGGTAGCCGCCGGCCCCTGGGTTCGCGACTTCTGGCACATGCTCGACCTGCCGTCGGTGATCCCGGTCCTCGGACGGGACGGCGAGACGTACGACCGGCCGATGTGGACGTACTGGTGCCTCACCGAGGGCACGCTCGGCGTCGACCCGAGCTACCTCCAGACGAACGACGGCAGGATGCCGCCGGTGATCCACGTGGACACCGACGCGCCGCTGTTCGATGACACCGACGGGTCGCTCGTGACCGATCAGCTCTGGGGGATCTACTACAAGCCGGACTTCAACTTCAACGGCGTCCAGGGCGGCTCGGCCCCGTGGATCGTCGAAGTTCCGGCCGACGACGTGAAGGTCGACCCCTACGGGCCGCTCAGCAAGGACTACGTGGTGACCGAGGACTTCGAACGGATGTGGACCTCGGCGCTCGCGCACTGCCAGAAGCGGTTCGAGGGCAAGCGCGCCGTGTACCACAAGGCCCCGAGCGGCGGGATCGGCGCGTTCACGCCGGACTCGTTCCCAGTGTTCGACACGTTCGCCGAGAACGCGTACGTGGTCGCGGATTCGAACCACGGCTACAAGATGATCGGGATCGGCCAGCTGGTCGCGAAGGAGCTGATGGGCGAACCCCAGTCCCTTCTCGAGCCCTTCAGGTTCTCCAGGTACGCCCAAGGGAAGCTCCACCCGGTGAGCCACTCGCCGTTCCCCTGGTCGTAGCACTACGCGGGACATCGGGGAGCGATGGCGTCACGACCTCAGCCGGGTCTCGCGTTCTTTATCGTATGCGACGTCGGCTTCGCCATCGGGTTGATGACTCATGACGTCCCAAAGATCGGCTCGCTGATCTGGATCGCCGAACCGACGTTCGATGAGCAGCCGAACCTCGAAGCGGTGAGCGAGATCGGCGCGTGGCGATGGCCTGTGTTCTTTCCCCTGGCATCGGCGCTTCGCCGCAAGCTCGTCACCCGGATCGGCCCGATCGCCGTGCCACCGCCCCTTCGTGAGTTTCCGGTCCTGAGGAGTGGCAACAGACAGATGGGCTGGGTCGCGTTCACGGAGGTTGGTGGGGTCCGCCAACGCTTGGGCCCTACGGACGATGCGTCGCTGCCGATCTACCAGGTGGTCAACGACACGGCGCTGAAGGAGATGATCGTGACTGGCTGGAGACCGGAAGACGACTGGTGATCCCGACGCTCTCTGGTTGGCTCCCCGTCCGATCCGGGACGCCGTGTCGGACCTCGAGATCGAGCATCACCTCGGGCGGTTGAACTCCAGACTCGGCGCCAACGTGCGGTTCGTCTTCAGCGGATCGTCCATCGCATGACGTGTGGGATCGGCAACTCGGCGGAGGCGCTCGGTAGCGCTCGGACGTAGGCTGTCGCCGGACATGGCCGACACCGAGCTGCCACCCGTACCCGAATTCGACGTTCCGCGGAGCGGGATCTTCATCACCGGCGGGCCGGACGGGATCGGTGAGGTTCCCTGGGAGGAGACCCCGCCGCCCACCCCGCTGGAGGTCGCGACCGTCGGCGACGAAAGCGACCCGGCCGTAGAGTTCCGAAGGACCCTGGGGCGATTCGCCACCGGCGTCACGGTGATCACGGTCGCCCAAGGCGACCAGGTCCACGGCATGACGGCGAACGCGTTCATGTCCGTCTCGCTGAAGCCGCCGCTCGTGCTGATCAGCGTCGACAAGCGTGCGCGGATGCACCGGCTCCTACATGTGGGCCTGCGCTACGGCGTGAGCGTGCTCTCCTCCGAGCAGGACGCGCTCTCCGACCACTTCGCCGGGCGCGTGCGCGAGCTGCCGCCCGAGTACCGGTTCGAGAGCGTCCACGAGACGCCGCTGGTCGACGGCGCCGTCGCGCACGTGGTCGCGACCGTCGTCCGTTCGTACTGGGGGGGCGACCATTCGCTCTTCCTCGGCCAGGTCGAGTACGCGCGCTATGGCGAGGGGCGTCCGCTGCTGTTCCATGCTGGCCAGTACGAACGCCTCCCGCTCGCTCAGGTCTCGGTATTCTCCGGCCTCTCGCCCGAGCTCCAGCAGGCGCTCATGGCCCGGGGCGAGCAGCGGACGTTCGCTGCCGGCGCGCACATCGTCGGAGAGCGGGAGTCGGGCCAGCTGCTGTTCCTGTTGCTGGAGGGCAACGTGCGGGTCGAACGCGCGGGCCAAATGATCACGACGCTCCGCGCCGGTGACTTCTTCGGCGAAGTGTCCGTCCTGGACGGTGGCCCGAGGAGCGCGGACGTGGTCGCCGCGACCGAGGTCCGGTGCCTGACCGTCTCGCGCGAGACCCTTCGGGAGACCCTGAGGGCCGACCCCGACGTCGCCTGGGCGATGCTCGAAGCGATCGCCGGCCGGCTGCGCGAACCGTGACCTCCGGGGACCCTGCCGAACGCGCCGGCGCCTCCCCCGACATCCGGATCCGGCCTGCGACCGACGAGGACCTTCCTGCGGCGTTCTCCGTGACGTGGCGGTGTGACCACGGCGACGCCGACGTCCCGACCGACCCCGAACAGCTCCGATACCTCGAACACGAGGTGGCGACCGGTCGGATGGCGGTCGCTGAGAGGCCTGACGGAGAGGTCGTCGCGATGGGCGGGACGATCGTCCGAGGGGGCGTGGCGATGGTCTCGGATCTGTTCGTCGATCCCGACTGGCACGGTCGCGGGATCGGCGCGCGGCTGCTGACGGAGGTGCTTGGAGACACCTGGCCGAGGCAGACGTTCTCCTCGGCGCACCCGAACGCGCTGCCGCTCTACATCCGGGCCGGGATGGCCCCCCGGTGGCCGAGCCTGTACGTGGCAGGCGACCCGAGGACAGCGCTCGATGATCGCGCACCCGGCCGGTTCGCCGCCGAGCCGGACGCCGAACCCGCGGCGCTGGCCGAGCTGGAACGGTCGTGGGGCGGCCCCTGGCGCCCAGAGGAGCACACGTATTGGGGAACCGAGCTGCGGCAGGCCACAGCGATCGTGATCACCGACGACGGCCGGTCGGTCGGGTTCGCCTACCTCACCGACGACAGACCCATCGAGACCGACCTATGGATTGCCTCGGCGAGCGTCGCGCCCGACGTGGACGTTGCCGGGTCGGTCGCAGCCCTTACCGCTGTCTTCGACCTGGCCGCGGACCGCGGCGTCCGAACCCTCGGCATGTCGCTCCCTGGACCGCACCCGGCCACGGTTCCACTGATTCGCGCTGGATGGCGGATCGTCGACCGGGACCTGTACGTCGCGAGCGAGCCCGGCCTGATCGACCCCGAACGAAGGATCCCCGACCCCACGTTCGCGTGACCTTCGGCCCCTTCGGGCGAGGTCGGCGTCGGCGAGGGTATGCGAGACTCTGACGACCCAGTCAACACACAAGGAGGAGCGACGCATGAGCGCAGACCTGACCGCAACGGCTCGCGCGCTGGTGGCGCCCGGCAAGGGCATCCTGGCAGCCGACGAGAGCACCGGAACGATCAAGAAGCGGTTCGACTCGATCGGCACGGAGTCCACCGAGGACTCCCGCCGCGCGTACCGCGAGATGCTGTTCACGACGCCGGGCATGTCCGAGTTCATCAGCGGCGTGATCCTGTATGACGAGACGCTCCGCCAGTCGGCTTCCGACGGGCGCCCGTTCGTCCAGATCCTGAACGACGCCGGCGTGATCCCGGGGATCAAGGTCGACACGGGCTCGAAGCCCCTGGCCGGGTTCCCGGGCGAAGAGGTCACCGAGGGCCTCGACGGCCTGCGCGACCGTCTCGCCGAGTACGTCGGCCTGGGCGCGAGGTTCGCGAAGTGGCGCGCCGTGATCAATATCGATGTCACTGCCCACGTGCCCACCGACGACGGCATCGCCGCGAACGCTCACGCGCTCGCCCGCTACGCGGCCCTGTGCCAGGAGGCCGGCCTGGTCCCGATCGTCGAGCCCGAGGTCATGATGGAGGGCGACCACACGATCGCGGCGTGCTTCGACGCGACGGCGCGGACCCTGAACGCGGTCTACGGCGAGCTGTTCGACCAGCGCGTCGACCTTCCAGGGACCCTCCTCAAGCCGAACATGGTCCTGTCCGGGAAGAAGTGCGCCGAGCAGGCGACGCCGACCGAGGTCGCCGAGGCGACGGTCGGCTGCTTCCTGGTTCACGTGCCGGCGGCGGTCCCGGGGATCGTGTTCCTCTCCGGCGGGCAGACCGACGAGCAGGCAACGGCGAACCTCAACGCGATGAATGCGTTGGGCCTGAGCCTCCCGTGGGAGCTGTCGTTCTCGTACGGCCGAGCGCTCCAGGCACCCGCGCTGAAGGAGTGGGGTGGCGACGACGCGAACCTCGCGGCCGGGCAGAAGGCGTTCTACCACCGGGCGAAGCTGAACGGCGCCGCGCGGCACGGGACGTACACGCCTGGGATGGAGTCGGCCGCGTAGGGCAAGACCGATCGCCGCCCGGCGATCGCTATCCCGGCCGCGTGCGGAAACTGATCCGTTCGATCTCACCCGCGTCGACGCGCACGCTCCAAGCGAACCCGGTAGCGGGTGGCAGCGCGATGGGGCCGAACCCGATCGCGAAGGGCACGTCGAGGAGTGAGCCCGCGGGCAGACCCGGCGGGCGGCCGACTTCGAACTCGCTCTCGAACCGCAGGGGCTCGGGTGGGTCGCCGACAGCGACGGGTTCATCGCTGTCCTCGTCCACCATCACGAGCTCCAGTCGATGGGGCCGATTCGATCGGTCCCATGGCACGCCGAGCTTGATGGCGAGCGCGTGGACGAACGGCCCGGGGCCGCAGAGGGACCAGCCACCACCGAGCACGTAGAGCTTCCCGTCGGCGACCTGCGCGGCGTCGCACAGGAGAGCGGTAACCTCCCAATCGGTAGGACGGTCCGTCGCCATTCAGGCCGCCGTTTCCCCCCGGGCGGGCCGGGTCTGCTTCGAAGAGGACTCCGCCGCCACCGCGCGACCGCCGTAGTGCAGCTTCGCGACCTCCCGGTGGCCGGTCCCCGGGAGGGATGACGTCGCCGAGAACCACGAGGTCGTGAGGAATCCCTGCGGGCTCTCGGTGATGCGCAGGTCGAGCTGTCCGGCCGAGAGGTAGTCGGCAACCCATCGGCTGAACAACTCGGTGAGACCGGTCGCGGTGCGCGTCCTTCCGCTCTCGAGAGCCTCGATGAGGAGGCTCCGCGCGAGCCTCCCAGGCGAGATCCCTTCCGACCGCGCTCGATCGGTGAGCGCAGCGAGCGTCTCGTTCGGCACGCGGATCGAGACCACGCTCGTGGGCGGTGTCTTGGAGCGGTAAACCTCCACACGCTCGCCCCGTGCCCCCGCTTCCGCCTGTCCCTGCCCCGCCTGAGTTGCTCTCGCCATGTGCCTGGCCTCCTTCGGATCCGTCGTGTGTAAACGAAGTGTATACGAACCGCGGTGCAGGAGCCGCGAAGGGCTCTCAGGGCTCGAACGGGTTCTCGATGACGAGCCGGCCGAACCGCCGGCCGGTCTGGAGGTCCTCGGAGAGAACCCGTGAGGCTCCCGCCCGCTGGGCAGCCTCGATGATGAGGGCATCCCAGAACGAGAGCGTGTGGCGCTCCTCGAGTTCTGACGCCGCCAGGATCGTCGCCAGGTCGATCCGCACGATCGGCCATGCGGAGTATGCCGAGACGACGGCGCGAGCGGCTCTGGGCGGCATCGGCGGGTCGAACCTCCGGGTCACGACCACGTAGAACTCCTGCAGCACCTGGGTGCTGATGACCCCGGAACGTTGGGTCCACAGCGCGTCGAGACGTGCCTGCGCGATCGGCTGCTTGATGGTCTCGCTGCGGTCTTGGGCGTAGACCAGGACGTTGGTGTCAACGAACGCCGGACCGCGTTTCGGCCGGCGGCTCACCGCTCGTGGAGCTCGTCGCGGCGCCACGTCCGGCCGCCGCGGTCCACCGCGTCTCCCATCGACTTGCGGGCGCGGCGCCACGCCTCGTCATAGCGCGCGTCGGCCTCGATCAGGTCCTCGAGCTGCTGCGCCACGAGTGCGCTCACGGAGGTGCCGCGTCGGGCTGCGACCACCTTGGCGCGATGGATCACATCCTCCTCAACCTGCACCGTGATGTTGCGCTTCGCCATCGTAAGGCCTTTCCACTGGACCACGTTCAGACTGTGGTCCACAGCCTACCGCGTGGAAGACCGTGGCGCGACCAGGTGGCTCAGTGCACGAGGTCCGGCAGCTCCGCGAGCCATGGGGTCCGGCCACCGTCCGCGGACCACAGGACCGGGAAGAACGACTCGTCCATCGACAGGTCGCCGTGGCGCCGGTACCGCGAGTAGATCAGGTCGGCGTTCGTCGGGTGGAACCGCGTCTCGACGGCCAGCAGGTGCGAGACCAGCGCACGGCGCGTGACGTCGGCGGACGTGTTCGACGCGCTACCGTGCCACGTCAGGTTGTGGTGGAACGAACACCCACCGGCCTTCACCACGACGGGCACGATCTCCACCTCCTCGCCGGGCGGTGCGGACGCGCGCAGGCCCTCCTGCCAATCCTCGGGCGCGTGGAACTGCGAACGCACCGGCGGGGCCTTGGGCCACCGGTGCGAACCGCGCACGTACTCGAGCGTGCCCGCGCCCGCCTGCGTGTCGTCGAGCGCGACCCAGCACGTGGTCATCTCGGGCGGGACCAGGTAGTCGGCGTACGAACCGTCCTGGTGCATCCCGATCGACCGGGTGCCCGGCGGCTTCCACAGCATGTTGTCCTGCAGGATCCGAGCGCCGCGCCAGCCCATCAGCTGTGACACGAGCCGGCCGGTGCGTTCGGCCAGGACCTGCGCGGCGATCACGGGGTCCGCCCGCCATCCGTTGCAGACCTGGCGCGTCACGTCCTCGGGGTCGCGCCCCGGGACCCAGTTCACCTCGTCGGGCTTCACGCCGGTCTCGTAGTCGCCGTCGAACACGTGCTGGAACCGTTCGCGCAGCTGCTCGAGCGCGGGCTCGGAGACGAGGCCCTCCTCCACGATCAGGAAGCCGTCCCGGTGGAAGGCCTCGACCTGCGCGTCGCTGAACCGGTCAAGGTGGGAAACGGTCAACATGGTTTACGACCTCGGGCGGGTCTTCTCGGGGTCATAGAAGGGGAACCGAACCACCGTCGCGGGGATCCGCTTCTGGTGCCCGTCCAGCTTGCCGACCTCGACCTCGGTCCCGAGCGCCGCGTGCTGCACGGCCATCCGGCACAGCGCGATGTTCTTCTGCAGGATCGGCGACCTGGTCCCGCTGGTCACGACGCCGACCTGCTGGCGGCCGACGTGCACGCAGTCGCCGTGCGCGGCGGGTTCGTTCCCCTCCAGCTCCAGGCCGACCAGCAACCGCTGCGGGTGCGCGACGCGTTCCTCCAGCGCCGAGCGACCGACGAAGTCCTCGTCCATGGTCTTCAACCCGACGGTGAACCCGATGCCCGCTTCGAACGGGTCGACCTGGTCGTCGAACTCGTACCCGGCGAAGATCAGGCCGGCTTCGATCCGGACCGTGTCCAGCGCGTCCAGGCCGAGCGCCCGCATGCCGAACGGTTCGCCCGCCTCCCACACGGCGTCCCAGACGGCCGTCGCATCTCGAGGGTGGCACCAGAGCTCGTAGCCCAGCTCGCCCGTGTAGCCGGTCCGCGACACCACGATCGGGATGCCCTGCGGGCCACCGATCCTCGCGACGCTGAACCGGAACCACGTCAGCGCGTCGAACGGCGTCTGGGTCGGTGCGGTCCAGATCAGCGGCGTCAGCAGCTCGCGGGAGGACGGGCCCTGGACGGCGAGGTTGTGCAGCTGATCGGTCGACGGCTTCACCCACGCTCGCAGGTCCAGGCGCGAGGCCTGTTCGCGCAGCCAGATCCCGTCGTACTCGTCGCCACCGACGAACCGGAAATTGTCGGCGCCCAGGCGGTACACGGTGGCGTCGTCGATCATCCCGCCGGTGTCGTTGCAGAGAGCCGTGTACACGACCTGCCCGACCGCCAGCCGCCGGATGTCCCGCGTGACGGTCGCCTGCATCAGTGCCTCGGCATCGGGCCCCAGGACCTCGAACTTCCGCAGGGGCGACAGGTCCATCACCACGGCCTTCTCGCGGCACGCCCAGTACTCGTCCAGCGAGCCCTGGTCGTCGAACCCCGACGGGAGCCAGTAGCCACGGTAGTCGACGAACCGTGACGTGCGTTCGCGCAGCCGAGGGGTGAACCCCGTCTCCTGGGTCAGCCGGGGTTCGGCGTCCGGCGTCACGCGGTGCGCGATCGCGACGCTGAACGTCTCCTTCGCCGGATACACGCGCACGTGGATGTCCGTGGGGTCCCAGGCGTTCGCCGGGTCGATGTCGTCCGGACACGCCGACGACGCGCACACCAGGTCCGTCAGAGCGCGCAGCAGCACGTAGTCGCCGGGACGGGACCAGGGTTCGTCGGTGACCAGGATGTTGTCCGCGCTGAACGTCGTGTTGAAGAAGAAGTTCAGCGCCGGCCAGCCCTTCCGCGCCGCGATCGCGTAGGACTCGAGCTGCACGTTGAAGTTGTCGGTGCAGTTCACGTGGCCCGGGTAGCCCATGTCCTCGTAGTACTTCGCGGTGCACGCCAGGGCGAACGTGTCGTGGCGCCCGACCGTGTCACGCACGACCTCGACCAGCGGGTTCATGTCCTGGTCGTAGAACTTCCCGTACAGGCCCGGCGTCGGGTAGGCGTTGCCCATGAGCGTCCGCGTCACGGTCGCGTCCAGGCCGCGTTCGATCCCCTCCTGCAGCCGGTGGCCGTGGAAGGCGAGGAAGTCCGAACACTGCCGGCCTTCGACGTCGATCACCTGGATGTACTCGCCGGCCTTCACCTCGTACGACAGCGCCGTCGCGCGGTCCACCCGGAAGTCCAGGCGTGCGTCGGCGAGGGGCGGCGGGAGCTCGGCCTCGCCCTCGAGCGCTCGCGCCGCGGTGCGTCGAACCTCCACGACCAGATCGGTCTGCGGCGCGCCGCCCTCGACGACCGACGGACCGAGCGGCTGGGCGAGCACGCACACGGCGTCGCGATCCGCGAGGAACGACTCCGAAGCGCCGGGCCGCGACGCACCGCCGAACAGCGTGGCTGCGCGCGCCGTCTCCGCTCGGAGGCCGAGCGCGCTCAGGGCCGAGACGACCTCGCGGGCACCTTCGGCGTCCGAGCCCAGCACCGAACGCAGCGTGGTGGCGGGAGCGTCGGCGCCGAACCCGAGTGCGCCACCGTCGTCGGAGCCGTCGGGCGCGAAGGCGGAGACCTCGACGATGCCGCCACCGTCCGGGTCGCGGACCGTGAGGCGGTCGCCGGCGCGTAGCGAGACCACGGTCGCGCCGCCGGGCCGGACGAGGTACGTTTCCAGGAACGGGTCCGGCGGCTTCAGCCCGGGCAGCAACAGCCGCGGGCGGTCGGGGCTGAGCGTCGCCACGGGTGCTCCGGCTCCCTTCCCTACGTGGCCGCCGCCGGGGCCTTCGCCTCCGCCTCGTCGGCCTCCTTGATCAGCTGCTCCGCGAGCTCACGCTTCGCCGCGGCATCCAGCTTCTTCGTTTCGTTCTCGACCGCGCGTCGGTTGAACGTCTGGTTCCAGTAGTCGAGCGAGTCGAACCCCAGCAGGACCGCCTTGCCGACGAACTGCCGCAGGACCTCGTTCGTCGGACCCATGACCCAGCCTGCCTTCGCGTCGCGCAGGTAACGTTCGAGCTCCATGTCGCGCTTGTAGCCCGAACCGCCGCACGCGTGCAGCATCTTGTCGACCACGTGGGCGACGTTCTTCGCGGCTTCGAACTTGATCTGCCACGCCCAGTGCAGGTAGTCCGCGCGCGCGAACTCGCCCGGCTCCAGCCGCCGCGTGTTGTCGTCGGTCGCCCGGTCCATCGCCTGTGCCACGGACAGGACGAACAGCCGTGAGGCGTTCGTGTCCATGACGGCCTCGCCGACGTAGTCCTGGATCGTCGGGTAGTCGGCGACGCGCAGGCCGACGTCGACGTGCCGCTTGCGGGTCGTGTGGCGCTTCGCGATGTCGATCGCGCCCATCGCGATCCCGTTCCACACCGACGACGAACCGACCAGGAACCACGGATCGACCGACTCGTCGTTCGACGCCGCGCCGTCGCCGGTCGGGCCGACCAGCTGCTCGCCGGGGACCTCGACGTTCTCGATCGTCAGCGGACCGGACTGGTTGCCGCGTAGGCCGAGTGCGTCCCAGAGGGCCGGCTGCGCCTGCGCGTCGGGCCCGTCGATCACGAACACCGAGAGGTCGTCGTAGCCCTTGAAGTCCGGGCTGGTGGTCTGCACGACGTAGAAGTCGGCGAACCCCGCCGACGTCGTCCAGGACGCCTTCTTGCGGACCGTGTAGCCGCCGTTCGACGCTTCGGCGCCTGACGAGATCGGGTACCAGAAGTGCGACCCGGTCTCGGGGTCGGAGTACGACAGCGTGCCGATCTTGCCGGAGTTCAGCGGCCGGATGTACTTGTCCACCAGCGCGTCCGTCGCCCGCAGCATGATCGCGTTGACGGCGCCGATGTGCATCACGTAGCACATCGCGGTCGACGCGCAGCCGTACCGGGCGATCGTCTCGCAGACCATCGAGTAGGCGACGTGGTTCTGGCCGAGCCCGCCGTACTCCTCCGGGACCGTGAGGGCGAGGAACCCGTGCTCGCCGAGCAGCTCGAGGTTCCGGCGGGGGAACAGCAGCTCGTCGTCCGAGCGCTTCGCGTTCGCCCGCATCTCCTGTTCGCACAGCTCGATCAGCTCGGCCCGCAGCTCCTGCTGGCGATCCGTGAGGACCCAGTTCGGGTCCCACTCGTAGCCGAGCCCCCAGAAGGGCTCCGAACCCCACATCTTGTCCGCCATCCGACCCGTCCCTCCGCGTGTTCGGTGTGTCCGGACCTCACATAGAGCCAGCATCGTAATCCACGCGCGGCGTCGTGGTGAAGCCGTGCCCCGAGGACGAGCGCGCCGGCGCCCGAGGTTCCGGCGCCGGCGCGGTCGAACCGATCGGCTCCCGAGGCCGCCGCGCGGCTAGCCGGGGAGTTCCTCCTCGTGGAGCAGCCGCATCTGCTCTTCGTTCGGCATCGGGGAGATGTCCTTGTCGCGGAACGTGATCGGCGCCTTGTCCTGGACGGCGCGGCGATAGAAGTACAGCAGCACCGCGACGACGAGCACGCCCACCCCGATCCACAGCGGCCATCCGCTGAACGTGTATCCGCCGAACAGCGCCGCGAGATCGCTCTGGGTCACCCCGAAGATGAGGAACACGAAGTTGGCGAGCGCGCAGAGCGCCGCGATCGGCACCCAGATCGGGCTCACCTTGATCGGGCGCGGCCAGTCCGGACGGTCCCGCCGCAGGAGCAGGAAGGCCGTCAACGCGAGCACGTGGCACAACACGTACCCGATGTTCGACAGGTACAGGATCGCCAGGTTGTTCGCCACGAAGATGATCAGCAGGACGTTGACGACCATGTCCACGGTCATCGCGCGGGCGGGAACGTGGAACCGGTTCAGGTGGAACAGCTGCTTGACGGTCATGTGGTCACGCGCGATCCCGTACAGGGCGCGCCCACCGTCCGCCGTCGCGGAGTTCATCGACAGGATCAGGCTGGCGATCAGGCAGATCAGCGCGAAACCGCCCCACGCGTTGCCGGCGATCTCCTTGAATGCCGTCACGTAGAAGCCGCCGGCGTCGCCGGTCGAACCGACCACGCCGCCGAGGCCGAGTGGCAGCAGCACGTACACGAGCAGCGAGAACGTCGCGGCCGTCCGCAGCGCCAGCGTCGTGTCGCGCTTCGTGTTGTGGTACTCGGGCGCGAAGCTCGCGCAGACCTCGATCCCATAAGCGGACCAGCACATGATGAACAGCCACACCATCCAGACGCTGAAGTTGCTGTGCCCGGGCGTCGTCAGGTACGTGATGTTCGAGCTGTGCCACGTGCCGGTGAAGTACGGGAGCACGATGAACACGAAGAGGGGGAACATCAGCAGGACGCCGGTCACGTAGCCCACGGCCAGTGAGGGCTTGACGCCGAAGATGTTGAACAGCCAGACCGCGAGGACCAGGCCGACCCCGATCGCCTGGGCCAGGCCGAAGTGCCCGATGTGCCACGTGACGCCCGAGAACCACTCGGCTTGGATCAGCCCGCCGATCAGGTTGCCGAAGATCGAGAGCACGACCGACCAGCCGATCCAGTACCCGAACGCGGCGATGGGTCCGAACAGGGAGAAGTACTTCCGCCAGCCTTCGTAGGCATACAGCGAGATGCCGCCCGGCTTGTCCGGAAACATGGCGGCGCTCTCCGAGTAGATCCAGTTCTGGAGCAGGCCGATCACCGCTGAGATCCCCCACAGGACGATCGCGCCGAGCGCTCCGACCGAAGCGAACACGAATCCGAGGCCGGCGAACAGGAAGCCCGGGTTGCACAGCGCGATGACGAACCCGTCGTACCAGTGGAGCGACTTGAGCAGCTGGCGTTCTTCGACCACTGCCTGAGCCACGCGTCCCCTCCCTCTCGTGTCCCGGTCGGCTACGGCGCCGGCGTCGGTATAGCACCCCGTCAGGGGTGAAGCAACTGGCATCCCACGAGCGGCCGGGGGAGCGTCCGGTGGGCGATCCGCACATGCCGGTGGGTCGATCGGGAGCGTGCGCCCGCGCCTGGGGTACGATCGGCGGGATGAAGGGACCTCCCATCACGGTGCGCTGCGACTGCGGGAACGTCCACTACGTTCCCTACGGTGAAGCGTGGCGGTGCGAACGATGCGGCAGACGGTTCAACACGTCGCAGATTCCGGCGGACGAGTACTGGGGCATCATGCGCGAACAGCGGAGGTTGCGGTTCCGCGCGATGGGCGTTGCCGGCTTGATCGTCGCCACGTTCGTGACCCTCGGCCTGACGGTCGGCCAGCGCTTCTTCCTCTTGGTTCCGGTCGCACTCGGACTGTGGTTCATCTTCTACATGCCTCAATGGAGGCGGAAGGTGCGCGCCGCCGCCCGCTCGCTGCCGACCTGGGACCTGACGCCCGACTGACATGCTCCGCCTCAGAGGCCCCATCTCCCCAGCTCTTGCTCGGCACGATCAGGGCCTGTCGCGACCGGTCCTGCTTGCCACGTTCGACGTCCCGTTCGACGCCTCGGCCGTCGTCATCGCCGTCGGCGCAGCGGTCGAGTCTGGCCGTCCGCTGATCGTCGCGAACGTCGTCGAGATCCCGCCGCTCCCGCTGTCCGTGATCATGGGCTACGACCAGCTCGACTACACCGCGGAGATGGAGGATTCGCTCCGCGCTCCGGCCGAGCTTGCGGCTTCGTTGGGTATCCCGGTCGAACGCATCCGCGTCAGGACCCCTCGGCCGACCCGGGCACTCATCGAGGTGGCGACGGAGCGGGCGCTCGGCCTGCTCGTGTTCGGTCCCGAGCGTGGACGGTTGCCCGGGCGCCGGTATCGGAGGGCCGCCCGAGCGATCCGGGATGAGGCGCCGTGCCTCGTCTGGCTCGCAGGGTGAGTCCCCTTCCCCCGGTCGCATCACCCCGGCACGGGCGGATGATCACCGCGCGCTTGTGTGGCATCTGAACACGAACCCGCTTGACTTCCCGCGCGCGTTCCGCGTTCACTACGCGATGGTCCGGACCATTCCCGGCGCGCCGAGAGGGGGCCGAACGGGTTGGAGGCGGCAGGCGGACGATCGGGAGGTGCGCGCACCGCGCGCCGGCTCGCTGCGGTCCGGCGCGTCCCGGACGAGAAGGCCTACCTCTACCAGATCATCCAGACGATCGGCTCGGGGCCCGACCTCGAGACGATCCTTCGCGGGATCGTTCGCCTCGTCACGGAGGCGACGGACTGCCACGCCTGCCTGATCTTCTTCGTCCAGGACGGGCGCCTGGTCCTGCGGTGCGCATCGGCGCCGTACGGGCACCTCGCGGACAAGGTGAGCATGGCGATCGGCGAGGGCCTCGGCGGCTGGGTCGCCAAGACGCGGCGGTCGGCGTTCATCAAGGAGAACGCGCTCCAGGACCCGCGGGTCCGGTACTTCCCGGAGTTCGAGGAGGAACGCTTCCAGTCGCTGGTCTCGGTCCCGATCTTCTCCCGCAGCGGTGATGTGATCGGCGTGGTGAGCCTGCACGCCGAGGCTCCGCACGAGTTCGCGCGGGCCGACCTGGACTTCCTCGAGCACACGGCCTCGCTGGTGGCCGGCGCCGTGGAGAACGCGCGCCTCTACGAGGAGGCGACGCACCGGGTCGCGCTCCTGACCGACCTGTCGCGGCTCGCACAACGGATCGCCACGGCCGGCGGCGTCGACGATCTGCTCCCGATGGTCGCGGACGACGGTCGCGAGCTGCTGGGCGCCGAACGCTGCGAGGTCCACCTGCTCGATCCCGAGGAACGGCTGGTCCTGCGCGCGGCGAGTCCCCGGCGTGGCCCGGGCGTTCCGCTCGACCCTCGGCGTTTGTGGATCGGTTCGCTCGGCCTGGGTCCGAACGGCGCGTCGCCGCGCAGGCCCGACCCGGGTTCCGAGGAGGCCCGGACGCTCGCAGAGGCGCTGTGGGGCGAACAGCTGACGGGGACGCCGGTCTTCGCCCCGCTCGCGGTCGGTGAGGAACGGCTGGGGGTGCTGTCGGCCGTGGTGCCGCAGCCGTCGGACGATGCGCAGAACGTGCTGTCGGCGGTCGCCTCGCACGTCGCGGTGGCGCTCAAGCAGCACCAGCTGATCGATTGGCTGAAGGAGAAGAACCTGGTCAAGGAGTTCTTCGAGGCGCTCGCGGGCGGCGAGACCGCCGGTGGCGGGCTGGAGCGGGCAGCCGCGCGCCTGGGGTGCGACCTCGACGCGCCGCACCTCGTCCTCCACGCTCGGCCCTGGCAAGGCGTCGCGATGGCGTCCACCAAGCGCGGTCGTAGACCCGCCGGCGAGGGGCCGCAGCAGGCCCCCTGGCGCGACCTGGCGGAGCGGATCGAGGCGCGGCTCGTATCGCTGCTCCCGGGTGCGCTGTTCGACCGCCGGGAGACCTCGGTGCGCGCGCTGATCCGCGTTCGCGACGGCCAGGACGATCCCGCCGAGTCCGTCCGACGCGCCTACGAGGAGCTCGGGGTCACCGTCCGGGGTGGGATCGCCGTCGGGCTGTCCAACGTCTGTCGGGGCGCTGCGTCGTTCCCGCAAGGGTTCGACGAAGCGCATTCGGCGGCCGAGGTCGGAGCGTTGATCCGCGGCGCCTCGGGCGTGTTCACCTACGAGGACCTCGGCCCCTACAAGTACGTCCTCGGTGCGGAGGACGGCGTCCGCGACCGGTATCAGCAGGCGCTCGATCGCCTAGCCGATTACGACCGGCGTCGGAGCACCCAGCTGCTCCAGACGCTCGAGGGGTACCTCGACGGCCGCGGGAACGTCGTCGGGAGCTCGCGCGCGCTCTACATCCACCCGAACACGCTCCGCCAGCGCTTGGCCAGGATCGAGCGCGTCGCCGACCTCGACCTGGAACACGAGGACTGGCTGTCGCTCGCGATCGCGGCGAAGGTCGTGAAGCTCCGCCAGATGCGGAGGTTCGCCCGAGAGGAAGCGAGGGGGAAGGATGCCTGACGAGGTCTGGTTCGATCTTGCGGTCTCGCGCCCAGGCGTTCAGCCGAACAGCGATGGCCGCGTGCTCTCGTTCAGGTAGCTCGCGAGGCGACCGTACCCGAACGCTTCGAGCTTCGTGGCGAGGACCAGGAAGAGCTGCGCCGTCATCACCGCGTCGTCCAGCGCGTGGTGCGCATCCTCGACCGGCACGCCGTACCGCTGCGCCGCCTCCGCGAGCGACGGCAGCCGGGGCCGGGTCACGTCCCGTGACAGCCGGTCGTACGCGAGGTGGAGGCGAGCGACGTCGACCGCGCGCCTCGACCACCGGCTCTTGCGGGTGCGGAACATCTTCCCGAGGAAGTGGGTCTCGATCTCGGCGACCCACACGAGCAGGTACCGGCGGTCGACGGCCGCGCCGAGCGCTGCGCGAGCCTCGTCAGGACTCCCGGCGCCGTCGAGGTCGATCGGCCGGAGGTGGTGGACCGTGATCGACCCGTGCGAAAGGGGAGATGCCGGCGCGACCTCCTGGTACAGCGCCGAACCCAAGCTCACGCGGCCGCCCTCCACCGGCACGACGCCGAAGGAGATGACGGAGTCGCGCTTCAGGTCCAGGCCCGTGGTTTCGAAATCCAGCGCGGCGAACGGAACGCTCCGCCAGCCCCGCCGGCGGTAGGTCCGGGAAGGCGGCGCCGGCCGCCTGGCCGAGCCCGTGACCGGCGCCGCAGCACCCCCAGCCCCGACGGCGTCCGGGGCGCTCATCGCGTGCGGATCCCGAGGTCGGCCGCGAGGACCTTCTGCGCACGCCTGATCGCTCGGAACGCGTCCTTCAGCTGGCGCCGTTCGAGCGGGCCCAGGGTCTTCGGGTCGACGTGGTCGTCGGGCGCCTCGCCGTCGCGCACCTGGTGGATCTGGTGGCGGAGCCGAACGCCCCACAGGATCCGGAACGCCTCGCCCAGTCCGTCGCTGGTTTCCGCGTCGATCACGCCGGCGGACCGCGCCGCCCGGAGCCGGACCAGCGTTCGCTTCTCGGCGATCCCCGCCGAGATCGCGTAGTTCCTCGCCAGGTTCGTCACGAGCGTGATGCCCCGGTGCTTCACGTCGAGCGTGCCCGCGTGTTCGCCGTGTGCTTCGACGACCAGGTCGCGGAAGAACCCGGTCGGGGGGCTCTCGTCGAGCGCGCGCCGCGACAGGTGGCGGACGAACAACGGCCGCGACGAGGCCGTCCTGATCAGGCCGTCGAGGGTGCGGTCGACGTCGAGCGGCCCGGCGACCCGCCGGTAGTCGAACACGATGGAGGTCAGGATGCTGCCCTCGAGCCCAGGGTCGCTCATCCAGCCCTCGAACGCCTCCGCCCACCCCTGGAGCGTCTTGCGGAGGTCCGGGTTCTCCGCCATCACCCCACCGGTGCAGCGCGTCAGCCCGACGGCTTCGAGGTCGTCCGTCACCCGCTTCGTCATCTCGGCGAAGTAGGGATCGATCTCACCGACGGCGCGATCCTGCGGGTCGAACGCGAGCGCGTGGTCCTGGTCCGAATGCAGGGCCTGCTCGTGCCGCGCCGCGCTCCCGAGCGCCATCCACGCCCAGGGCGCGGGCGGGTCGCCCAGGTCGTCGATCGCGAGGTCGATCGAACGCGCGGTGAGCGCATCGACCGTGACGCCGACCACGTGGCCGACGTCGACCGGATCGGCGTGCGCGTCGACGAGGGCGAACACGACCTTCGGAAGGTCGCGGCCGGCGGCCACCAGGCGCCCGCGGTCCGGGGCGCGCTCGATCGCGCTCTTGAGCGCCACGGGTGAGTAACGCTCCAGGCGCATCAGGTCCGTGTCGGTCACGATCCCGACGAGCGTCCCGTCCCGTTCGGTCACGGGGAAGTGGTGGAAGCCGCGCTCGTACATCAGCGAAAGGACCTCCGCGGCCATCGTCTCCGGCGGCACGGTCACCGCTGGGAACGACATGATGCGCTCGACGGGGGTGTCCGCGGCGAGCCCGGCAGCGAGGACGTTCGTCCTCAGGTCGCGATCCGTGAGGATCCCCAACGAGCCGTCGCGAAGTACCAGCAGCGAGGAGACCCGCTCCCGTGCCATGAGGCTGGCCGCCTCGCGGACCGTGGTCCCCGGCTCGCACGTCACGGCCCGCCGCTGGATCAGGCTGCCGACCTGGACGGCGCTCCGGTCGGTGCGGAGCGCGTCGCGCTGTTCCTCGAGGCGGATGATCTGCCGCCGCGCCGTCGAGCCCATGAATGCCAGCCCGCCCGCGGTCCCGAGGACCCGCTCTGCGACGTGGCCGTCGATCAGGTAGCAGATCGTGTCCTCGTGCGCCCGCATCGTGGCCGACGGCCCGAGTCCCGAGAACAACGACAGCTGGCCGAAGGCCTCGCCCTCCATCAGCACGTCGAGGAGCTGGTCGCCCTCGACCAGCTCGACGGCGCCCTTGCGCACGACGTAGAGGAACCGCGCGGGGTCGCCCCCTTCCTGCAGGATCACGGCGCCCTGCGGGAAGTACTCGATCCGCACGTTCCCGGCCACCCGCGCGAGGCGTTCGGGCGAGAGGGAGTCGAACGGCGGGTGCTTGACGAGGAACGCCGCCACGTCCATGCCGCCCCGGAGTATGCCATCGGCGCCGCCGTCCGAACGCGCTGGTCCGGGCTCAGGCGCGCGCGGTTCGGATCACCCGATCCTCGGTCACGACGGCGTCGAGGCGTTCGTCACGCGCGTCGTGCGGCACCTCCGGCACGACCTGGAGTTCGAATCCGAACCCGAGCCGGACGGCGTCCGGGCGGGTCCTCGGCAGGTACCCGTCGTAGTAGCCGCCGCCGTAGCCGAGCCGGTGGCCGGCGGGGTCGAACGCGAGCCCGGGGACGACGATCAGGTCGAACGCTGAGGGTTCGATCGTCCCGCGCTCCCGCGGTTCCAGCGCGCCGTACCCGGACGCGACCAGCGGATCGCCCGGCCGGTAGGCCGCCGCCGCCAGCGCGCCGTCGATGAGCACAGGCAGGGCCAGCCGAACCCCCCGCGCCGAGAGCTCCTCGATCACCGGTGCCGTGGAGATCTCCGATCCGAACGAGTGGAAGACGAACGCGGTCTCGGCCCGTTCGGCCTCCGGTGTGGACATGAGCAGGACCGCCGCCACGCCCGAACGGCGGAGGCGTTCGGCCTCCGGGACGGCGGACCGGAGCTGCCGCATGCGGCGGCGGAGTTCGGGCTTCTCCTCGGCGAGCGTCACGACGGGCTGCAGCGTACCCGGTGGTTCGGGCCGGCACGCGCCGGACCCCGGCCGAACCCTCGCCCGCTAGCCGTCCCGGCCCGAGTCCACGGTGACGCCGGTCGCCAGCGTCGTCCCATCCGGCGCCGACACGCGCACGGTACGGAACGTGGAGATGTCGGCCGACGTCGCGATCCAGCCGGTCCCGTGCCCGTCCGGGTCGATCTGGACGGGGAAGGGGAACGGGATCGTATCGCCGCTGGAGGACACCAGGGTCACGGTGAGGGGCTGGCGGTACCCGGGGGCCGTCAGCTCGACCAGACCCCAGCTCTCGTGGCGGTCCGAGTCGTACAGGATCGCCGTCCCCGCGACCTGGACCGAGGTGGTCGGCCGGAGCTTCCCGACCCGCACCTCCTTGCCGCCGAGCGCGTGGAGGAACCGCTGGTACGAGGCCGCATCGCCCGAGATGGCCGCGAGGCGCGCGGACGCGTCGCGCGCGTTCGCGCGCTCGATCCCGCCCCACGCGATCGCGGCACCGATCGCCACGACGGCCGCGGCCACCGCGAGCCATCGCACGAAGCCACCGCGCGACGCGGACCGCGCGGCCATGGGCCGTCCGCGGGACTCGCGCGCGCGATCCTGTTCGGCCCACTCCTCGTTGAGGGTCGACAGCACGCGCGCCCGCAGCTCGGGCGGCGGGTCCGCCGCGTGCGCCGCTGAGGCGAACATCGCGACCCCCCGGTCGAGCGCGAGCGCGTCCGCACGGCATGCGCCGCACCCGCGGAGGTGGCGTCGGACCGCCGCCTCCTCGGTCTCGGAAAGCGTCCCCATCGCCCGGTCGGGGAGCAGCTCGAGGACCTCGTCACACGTCACGGTCCACCTCCAGCGCCTCCCGGAGCCGGATCAGGGCGGTCCGGATCCGCGTCTTCGCGGTGCCGACGGGTATCCCCTCCAGCTCGGCGACCTCGCTCGACGTCTTCCCGCCGAAGTACGCGAGCTCGAGCGCGGCGCGCTGCTGCGGCGTCAGCGCGTTCATCGCGCGCTTCGCCCGGTCGGCCAGGTCCATCGTCTCCGCGTAGCGCTCGGGACCGGGGTCCTCGCTCGCCTCGCTGCGATGCTCCTGTCCCGCCAGGATCCTCGTCTCGAGGACGCGACGCCGCAGCAGGTCGATCGCCAGGCTCCGCGCGATCAGGAGCACCCACGTGTCGAGCGACCCGCGGGCCTCCTCGTAGGAGTCGGCCTTCCGCCACACCTTCACGAACGTGTCCTGCACCAGGTCCTCCGCCTGCGGGGGGTTGCCCAGCATCACCATGCCGAGCCCGTAGATCCGCGGCGCGAACCGTCGGTACAGCTCCCCGGCCGCGGCGCCGTCACGCCGCGCGAACGCGCGCACGAGTTCGACGTCCGACCGGGAGTCCTCCGCCACGCCAGCAAGAGTACGGCCCCCCATCGCCGGAAGGGATACGAACGACGACCTCGATCGGTTCGTCCCTCGATCAGGGTGGTGGCGTCCGACCGGGCGCCGGGGTACGCGGGCCTACGCGAACGCGCGGATGGTGCGAACGATCGTCTCGCCCAGATCCACGTCGCCGCCCACCAGGACCGTTCCCTCCTCAAGGGCACGTTCGGGCGCCATGCGATGCCCGGCGACCAGGGCGAACTCGTAGCCGCGGCCCTCGATGATCGCGTCGGGCTTGGCATCCGGCGCTGGCACCTCCCGGGGTGCGAGGCCGTAGAGCCACGTGCCCTCGCCGACGCCCTCCAGGCGGACCCGTACGGTCTTGCCGGGGAACGACAGGCCGACGAGCGAGAGCGCGTACGGGATCGAACGGATCGCGAGGTCGTTCACGCAATAGATCGCCTTGTGGACGCGGCGCGGCGTCAGCTCGGCCCCGGCGCGGACGTCCTCGCCGTGGAGCCACCACTCCATGACCCTCGACTGCAGCAGGTAGGGGACCCGCATCTGGCCGCCGATCCAGTAGACGCGCTTCGATCCCCACTCATCCTCGGGCACGGCGGCGCAGCGGACGAGGAAGGCGTCCGCGGCCCGGCCCCACTCGCCGATCACCGAGCGGATCGGCTCGTCGGAGCGCCGTGCGACGGCGAAGGCGTTGAACCCGTCGACGGTCGGGGCCGTGCCGTCGGTGAGCGTGCCGACGTACGCCTCGATCTCGCTCAGGGACTCGCCGTTCATCGTCGCGGCGGCGATCGCGTCCGCCGAGGCGAGGTGCGCCACCACGTCGCGGTTCCGCCATCCGTCGCACCCGGAGGGCTGGTCCCACCGCTCGGGCTCGGTGTACTGGATCGTGCGGCCCATGGCCTCGCGTTCCTCGCGAGCCGTCGCCAGGAGCCAAATGCGTTCGAGCGCCATCGACATACCTCTTCCGAAGCTCGGGGGCTGGGACCCGGCCGGAGGCACCGCCCGGCCGGTCGGCGCGTATCGTACCGTTCCCGCGTGCGCGTGCTGGTGGCTCCGGACAAGTTCCGCGGAACCCTCTCCGCGGAACGAGCGGCCGCGGCGATCGCCAAGGGGTGGCAGCGCGGAGACCCCAGCGCCCAGGCGGTCACCCTCCCGCTCGCCGACGGAGGCGAGGGGACGCTCGACGTGCTGCTGCTCGCGCTCGACGGCGAGGCGGTCGACGAGGAGGTCGCCGGCCCGCTCGGTGAACCCGTGCGTGCCCGGTTCGGCCTCGTCGACGTGGCGGGCGTGCGGACCGGCATCGTCGAGATGGCGCTGGCCTCGGGGCTCGCCCTGGTGCCACCTGGCGCGGGGGACCCGACGGTGACGACGACGCGGGGGACCGGCGAGCTGATCCTCGCGGCCGCTCGCGCGGGCGCAAGGCGGATCCTCGTCACGGTCGGTGGCAGTGCGACGAACGACGGGGGTGCCGGGATGGCGCAGGCCCTCGGCTTCCGCCTGCTCGACGCCGCGGGAGACGACCTGCGGCCAGGCGGCGCCGAGCTGCTCCGTCTCGAGCGGATCGACGGTTCCGGGGCCGAGCCCGTCCTCGGGGACATCGACGTGGTCGTCGCCACCGACGTGACGAACCCACTGACCGGACCGGAAGGGGCCTCCGCGACCTACGGTCCCCAGAAGGGCGCCAGCCCCGACGACGTCGAGCTCCTCGACCGGGCGCTGGCGCGGTTCGCCGATGTCGTCCGGCGCGACCTGGGGGTCGACGTCCGTGAGCTTCCGGGCGCCGGCGCGGCCGGTGGCCTGGGAGCCGGGCTCGTGGCCTTCCTCGGCGCGACGCTGCAGGAGGGAGCGGGCGTGGTGATGGGCGCGGTTGGGTTCGACACCAGGCTCCGCGGCGCCGACCTCGTCGTGACGGGCGAGGGGTCGTTCGACGAACAGTCCCTTCGTGGGAAGGCGCCGGGAGCGGTGCTTACGGCGGCGCGCGCGGCGCGCATCCCGGCGGTCGTGCTCTGCGGCGTCGCGACGGTCCCGTCGCCCGGCGTCCGGGTAGCCTCGATGGTCGACCGGTTCGGCGCAGAGGCCGCGCTCGATCGTCCGAGCGAGTCGTTGGAGGCGCTGGCCGAGGAGGTCGCGGCGAGGTTCGCCGAGACACGGGGCCGAACGGACGCCGACGGACGCCAGGCGCGCACGCGCGAGGAGGGCTGAGATGTCGAAGGCTGTGGACAGGTTCGAGGAGGCGGCCCGCGCCACTGGGCTCTCGGTCGAGGTTCGTCGGTTCCCGGAGGGCACGCGCACCGCGCCGGACGCGGCGCGGGCGGTCGGCTGCGACGTCGGACAGATCGTGAAGTCGCTGGTGTTCGTCGCCGACGGCGAACCGTTCCTGGCGCTCACCTCGGGCAAGAACCGGGCGGATCCGTCGAAGCTCGCCGCCGCGCTGGACACCCGGGAGGTCCGCCGGGCGGACGCCGACCAGGTCCGCGACGCGACCGGCTTCGCGATCGGCGGCACGCCGCCGTTCGGCCATCCCCGGCCGTTGACGGTCCTGGTCGACCGGGACCTGCTCGTGTACGACGAGGTCTGGGCGGCGGCGGGCACGCCGGACGCCGTGTTCAGCCTCTCACCGGACGATCTGGTCCGGGCGAGCGGCGGACGCGTCGTGGAGCTCGCCGCGGGATGACTCCGCTCGGGCTGAACGACGTTCGCCCGGCCGCCGATATACTGGGCGAACGGTCCAGGCGGTTCGGTCCGCCTCCGAGGCAAGGAGTCGAACAGCGATGATCGCCATCACGGAATCCGCGGCACAGGAAGTCAAGAAGCTCCTCGAGCAGGAGGGTCGTGCCGACATCGCGCTGCGCGTGGCGGTCCAGCCCGGTGGCTGTTCGGGATTGCGCTACGCGATGTACCTCGACGACCAGGTCGCGGACTCCGACGTCGCCGAGGATCAGCACGGCGTCAGGGTCGTGGTCGACCGCATGAGCGCTCCCTACCTGTCCGAGGCGAAGATCGACTTCGTCGACTCGTTGGAGGCCTCGGGCTTCACGATCGACAACCCGCAGGCACAGGGCGGCTGCGCCTGCGGCAACTCGTTCCACTGATCCCCGGGTCGTCCCCACCGCCCGGCACGGAGTTCTCCACGACCGACCGCGAGGTGGCGCCGCGGCGCGCACGTCACCCAGAGGGCGACGGCGACGGGCACGGTGGTGGCGTGAAGCCACTCGGAGCATCGGGCCACGGGTAGTCGCGCTCCAGGTGGATCTGGTTGATCGGCCCCTGCGAGCTGTCCACAGTGGTTACCTGGTCGCCCGTGATGTCCTGGAAGTGTTCGCCGAGCGCCTGGAGGATCTCGTCGGGCTGCGTGGGCGGCCAGGGGCTCCCCTGCGGGCCCGGCACGGTGTAGTCCTCGTAGAAGGGCCGGAACTCGACCGTCAGCGAGATCCCTTGCCCGAAGTCACAGACGGCCCACGCGACGTCGATCCGCAGTTGGCCGTCGTGGACCGCGTTCGAGACCGAGAGCTCTCCCGCACCGGACTCCGTCCCACCGACGTAGGTGCTGTCGACGAACGCAACCGTGCCGTCGGGGAGGTTCGTGGTCACGACGACGGTCGCGATGAGCTGCGAGCCGTTCGCGCCGTTCAGCCTCGCGGAGAGCTCGTCGGGCAGGGTGACGAACGCATCGAGGGGGCCGCCTCCGCTCATGGAGCCCGATGGGCTGACGGTCGGCGACGGACCGGGTTCAGCGGTCGTGGGAGCGCCCGTCACGCCGAACGCGCGCCAGAGGCCGAACCCCGCGGCGAGGACCACGATGACGGAGACCAAGGCTGCCATCGTTCGTCCGCGTCGGCTCGGCCCGCCCGGAGGGCCGGGACGCGACGGGCCGCGTTCGGCCCGCTCCCAGAGGTCGGCCGTCGGTGTCACGGACCGCATGCGTCGGAGCTCGGCCTCCCAGCGTTCAGGCATCGTCCACCTCCTCGTCGGCGCCGAGCAGCGTGCGGAGCCGTCGCCGGCCGCGGAACAGGTGCACCTTGACCGCGGAGACCGAGGTTCCCATCAGCCGCGCGACGTCCTTCACCGGCAGATCCTCGACGTGGTGCAGCACAACGGCGGCTCGTTGCGACGGCGACAGTTCTCGGAGGGCCTCCACGACCTCGGTGGGCTCGCCGGGCGCCGCGACGACGTCCCCGGAAGCGGCGGGCGACCTCCGTTCGTCCTTCAGCTTGGCAGCCGCGACGCGGAACGCGGTCCGGTAGAGCCAGGGGAGTGGGTCGCGGATCGTGTCGCGGTAGACCATCGCACGGGCGAACGCCTCCGCGACGGCGTCGTCCGCGACGGCGCGACGCCCGCCCGCGTACGCGTAGATCGAACGCCACAGCCTCGCCGACGACGCCCGAAACACGGCCTCCAGATCGACGCCGGCGCTCGCATGCTCGGGGGGACGCGCGAGGGGCCTGCCGGGTTCGGCGCTCACCTGCATCTCCTCGTACAGAGGCCTCGGGCGGCCCAGAGGTTAACGCCGCTCGGCGGGATCGCGTGCTTGGATACGCTGGCGATGAAGCGATGATCCGAACCGAACCCTGGTGGCGCGGCGCGAGTTCGATCTACCAGATCTACCCGGCGACGTTCACCGATGCGAACGGCGACGGTACGGGCGACCTTGAGGGGATCCGTTCGCGCCTCCGGTACCTCGAACGGCTGGGCGTCGACGCGGTCTGGCTCTCGCCGATCTACCCGTCCGGCGACGCGGACGCCGGCTACGACGTCACGGACTTCGTCGCGGTCGATCCCGTCTACGGCGATCTGGCCGCGCTCGACAGGCTCGTCGCCGACGCGCATGCTCGAGGCCTCCGTGTGCTGCTCGACTTCGTGCCGAACCACACGTCCGACCGGCACCCATGGTTCGCCGAGTCGGCGTCGTCGCGCGACGCACCGAAGCGAGACTGGTACATCTGGCGCGACCCCGCCGCCGACGGCGGCCCCCCGAACGCCTGGGTGTCGCGGTTCGGAGGATCCGCGTGGCGATCCGACGCCGCTTCGGGCCAGCACGTGCTGCACAGCTTCTACCGGTCGCAGATCGATCTGAACTGGGAGAACCCGCAGGTCCGGCGCGCGGTCACGGACGCGATGCGATGGTGGCTCGAACGCGGCGTCGACGGGTTCCGCCTGGACGTGATCCACCGCCTGTCGAAGGGCGCTGACCTGGAGAACGGTCCGCGCGCGCATGAGTTCGTGCGCGAGATCCGCGAGGCCGTCGGGCCCGAGGCGCTCCTCCTCGGGGAGGTATGGCTGTTCGACCTCCCGGAGGTCGTGAAGTACCTGGCGCCCGGCCAGCTCGACCTGGCGTTCCCGTTCCCGTTCGCGTTCGCTCCGTGGGACGCACGCGCGCTGGCCACGGTGATCGAGGACGTCCTGAGCGAGTGGGCGACCGTCGACGCGTGGCCCTGCTGGCACATCGCGAACCACGACATGCCTCGTCCGGCGACGCGGTGGGGCCAGCGCGCGGTCCGTGCCGCGGCGATCCTCCAGCTGACGCTTCCGGGGACGGCGGTGCTCTACCAAGGGGACGAGATCGGCATGGCCGACGGCAACGTTCCGGCTGACCGCGTCCGGGACCGGATCGGCCGCGACGGGTGCCGGACCCCGATGCGATGGGACGCGAGCCCGAACGCCGGTTTCTGCCCCGAGGGCGTCGAGCCCTGGCTCCCCGTCGGGTCGGAACCACCCGAGGCGAACGTCTCGACCCAGGACTCGGACCGTGACTCGGTCCTGGCCCTCTACCGGAGGCTGCTCGAGCTCCGCACGACATCCTCGGCGCTCGAGGCCGGTTCGTTCGAGATGCTCGAGGTCGGGGAGGGGTACCTGGTGTTCGGACGCGCTGATCCAGCCGAGCAGCTCGTCGTGATGGTAAACATGATTGACGAACCGGTGACGCCGGCGATCAGCCTGCCGGACGGGATGGTCACGGTTGCGTCTTCGATCGCACGGGAAGGAACGCGGGTCGGCGGACCGACGGAGCTGGCGCGGAACGAGGCGCTCGTGGTTCGGGTCGGCGTCCACGCATGACCCCGCTCGTCGCCGGGTCGCAACGGACTCTCCACGCCTTTCTCGCCTGTTCCCCGGCCGTTCGGGACGATGGTCGTACAGTAGTCGGCGCACCCACCGCGAACGACCGCAAGGAGCTGGTTCGAGACAGTGAAGACCGTCCTCCAGAAGGACCACGTGGTGATCAGGTTCGCCGGCGACTCCGGCGACGGGATGCAGTTGACGGGAGACCGATTCACGAACGCCACGGCGGTCCTGGGCAACGACCTCGCGACGCTTCCCGATTTCCCGGCGGAGATCCGCGCGCCGGCCGGCACGCTGGCGGGCGTCTCGGCGTTCCAGATCCACTTCGCCGACCGCGACATCGTGACGCCGGGCGACGCTCCCACCGTCCTGATCGCGATGAATCCGGCAGCGCTCAAGGCCAACATCCGTGACCTCCAGCGCGGCGGCGTGATCGTCGCGAACGAGGACGCGTTCATCGCGCGGAACCTCGAGAAGGCCGGCTACGACGCGAACCCGCTGACCGACGGCAGCCTCGAGAGCTTCCTCCTGTACCCGGTCCCGATGACGTCGCTCACGATCGGCGCGACGGAGGGACTGGACGTCACGAAGAAGGACGCTGAGCGCGCGAAGAACTTCTTCGCCCTCGGGCTGCTCTCGTGGATGTACGGACGCCCGACCGACGTCACCACGCGATGGATCGAAGCGCGGTTCGGCGGCAAGCAGAACATCCTGGAGGCGAACCTCGCGGCGTTCCGCGCCGGCTACAACTTCGGCGAGACGACCGAGCTGTTCGCGAACTCATACGAGGTGGCGCCCGCGCCTGCCGAGCCGGGCACGTACCGCAACGTCGCCGGCGCGACCGCTCTGGCGTGGGGCCTGATCGCCGCGGGGGAGCGAGCGGGCATCCCGATCTACTACGCGAGCTACCCGATCACGCCGGCCTCCGAGCTGCTGCACGAGCTGTCGAAACGGAAGAACTTCGGCGTTCGAACGCTGCAAGCCGAGGATGAGATCGCGGCAGCCGGCGCCGCATTGGGCGCTTCGTTCGGCGGGTTCATCGGCGTGACCGGGACGAGCGGGCCGGGGCTGGACCTCAAGCAGGAGATGATCGGCCTGGCGGTGAACCTCGAGCTGCCGATGGTGATCGTCGACGTGATGCGGGCCGGACCGTCGACCGGGATGCCGACGAAGACCGAGGCGGCCGACCTCCTGCCCGCCCTCTACGGGCGCCACGGCGAGTCGCCGCTGCCGATCGTCGCGGCCAAGACGCCGTCGCATTGCTTCGACGCGGCGATCGAGGCCGTCCGCCTGGCGGTCACCTACCGCACGCCCGTGATCCTGCTCTCGGACACGTTCCTGGCGAACTCCTCCGAGCCGTGGCGCCTGCCCGACGTGGATTCGCTCCCCGTGATCGAGCCGCGGTTCGCCACCGAGCCGAACCACGACGACGGCTTCATGCCGTACCTGCGCGACGACAAGCTCGCCCGGCCGTGGGCGGTGCCCGGGACGCCGGGGCTAGAGCACCGGATCGGCGGCCTCGAGAAGGCGGACGTCACCGGGAACATCTCCTACGACGCGGAGAACCACGAGCGGATGACGCTCCTGCGCCAGGCGAAGGTCGACGGGATCGCGCGGGACATCCCGGCGCTGGGCGTCGACGATCCGTCCGGCTCGGCGGAGGTCCTGGTGCTGTCGTGGGGCTCGGCGTTCGGCCCGGTCATGGCGGGGGTCCGCCGCGTTCGTGCGGGTGGGAAGGACGTGGCCTGGGCCCACCTCGTGCACCTGAACCCGCTGCCGCAGAACACCGCCGAGGTCGTGCGGCGGTACCGGCGGGTCCTGATCCCGGAGACGAACCTCGGCCAGCTGGCCCTGCTGATCCGCGGGCGCTTCCTCGTGGACGCGAAGGCCGTCACCAAGGTCCAGGGGCAGTCGTTCTTCGCCCACGAGATCGAGGAAGAGATCCTGAAGGAGCTGTGAGGACGAGATGGCGATCGACGCACCGCTGACACGGAAGGACTTCGCGAGCGACCAGGAGGTCCGCTGGTGCCCGGGCTGCGGCGACTACGCGATCCTGGCCGCCGTCCAGGGCTTCTTCCCGGAGCTCGGGATCCCCCCGCACAAGATCGCGTTCATCACGGGCATCGGCTGCTCGGGACGCTTCGTGTACTACATGGACACCTACGGCGTGCACAGCGTCCACGGTCGCGCGCCGGCGATCGCCACGGGACTGGCGAGCGCGCGACCCGACCTGTCCGTGTGGGTGGTGACGGGCGATGGGGACGCGCTGTCGATCGGCGGGAACCACCTGATCCACGCGCTCCGGCGGAACGTCAACCTCAAGATCCTGCTGTTCAACAACCAGATATACGGGCTGACGAAGGGCCAGTACTCGCCGACGTCCGAACAGGGGAAGGTGACCAAGTCGACCCCGTTCGGCTCGCTCGACCACCCGTTCAACCCGATCGCCCTGGCGGTCGGGGCCGAGGCGACCTTCGTCGCGCGGTCCCTGGACAACGACCGGCAGCATCTGACCGAGGTGCTTCGGCAGGCCGCGACCCATCAGGGCACGGCCTTCGTCGAGATCTACCAGAACTGCAACGTGTTCAACGACGGGGCGTTCGACCTGCTGCGTGAGAAGGCGCACGGGGCGCAGAAGAACCAGATCCGGCTCCGTCACGGCGAGCCGACGACGTTCGGCGAGGAGGGCGAGTCGTGCGTCGTCGCGCTCCCCGACGGTTCGATGGCGATCCGGACGACGGCCGAGACGCCTCCCGAGCAGATCTACGTCCACGACGCCCATCACCCGACGCCATCGCCCGCGTTCGCGCTGGCGCACCTGTCGACCGGACCGACGCAGCCGACGGCGATCGGCGTGTTCCGGGATGTCGAGCGCCCGGTCTACGGCGACGCGATGGTGCGCCAGATCGAGAGCGCCACCGAGCGTCTCGGCGCCGGTGATCTGGAGCAGCTGCTCAGGTCGGGGGATACCTGGGACATACCCGCAGGCGCAGAGGGCAGCTAGGCACCCGGCCTCGCCCCCGCGGGAGCCGCGATCGGCCGTCGCCGGGGCCGTGCGGCTCCCCGGAGCCACCGGATCGGTCGGGAGCGCTAGCCGCGCCCCATGGGCGGCCGGTACGAGATCGCGGTCAGGTCGCGGACGACCGCTGGCACAACTTCGAGGACGAGATCGACGTCCTCGTCGGTGATCCCCGGCCAGAGGCCGAACCGTACGGGGACGGCTCCGGTACGGATCAGGCCCGCAGCGACCAGCGGCGCTTCGGGAAGGATCGACGTTAGGATGCCGCGATCCTCGAGCGTCATCAGCAGCGTCTCCGCGTCGACGCCGGGCGCGACCCACGTGACGATGTGAGGGACCCGCTGCGTCGGGTGTCCCAGGACGTCGATCCCCGCCTGGACCAGGCCGGCGCGCAGTCGGTCGGTCAGCGACCACAGGTGGGCGGCTCGGTCGGGGAGCCCGGGGAGCCCGGCCCGGACGGCCGCGGCCATCCCCGCGATCCCCGGCAGGTTCGGCATCCCGGCACGCAGGCGGCGCTCGCGCCCGTCGCCGGGGATGAGCGGTGCGAGCGGTGTTCCACGACGTACGAACAGCGCCCCGGCGCCCGGTGGCCCGTACGCCTTGTGGCCCGACACGCTGAGGAGATCCGCACCGAGGGCGGCCACGTCGATCGGTAGGGTCGCCAGGGTCTGGCACGCGTCGACGAGGACGGGCACGCTGTACGCGCGCGCGAGTCGAACGCACTCAGCCACGGACTGGATCGAACCGACGAGATGGCTGGCGTGCTGGACCGACGCCATCGCGACATCGGGTTGGGCCACCGCATCCGCCCACCGGTCGACGTCTATACGTCCGGCACCGTCGCAGTCGATCTCGACGGGCTCGAGGCCGGCCGAACGCGCGGCCTCGACGATCGTTGCGTGGTCGAGCGCCGTGGTGAGGAACCGGTTCCCCGCGACGGAACGGGCCCTCGCCGAGCCGATCACGGCGAGGGCGTTCGCCTCGCTCCCGCCGCTCGTGAGCAGGATCTCGTCGGATTGGGCACCCAACGCATCCGCGATGGCCGCACGGGCACCCTCGAGCGTCGCGCGTGCCGCCCGTGCCAGCGCGTGTGCAGACATGGGATCGGCGAAGCGTTCGCCGGCCTCGCCGGCCGCTCGGAGCGCCTCCTCACGGGGCGGGGTCGAGACCGCCGCGTCGAGGTAGACGGATGGGGTCACATCGCTCATGGGCGGGTCGGTCGGCCCGCCCACCCCGCAGCGGGCTGGTCGGGCCGAGGCCATGATACGCGTGGACCCGCGCGGTACCGTTGCGGACCGATGCGCGAACGATGGTGCCCGCGGTGCGAATGGGTCGGAGCCTCGGCAGGCTCGCGGTGCCCGAGATGCCGGACACCGCTCCTCGACGTCGACGAACCGCGGGCGTCTGAACCCACCGAGCCGGCCGAACCGACCGCGCCGGCCGCCGAACCGGCTTGGCGTGCGCCGAGCGCCGCCACGGCGGGAGACGTGGAGACGGCGGCCGACTCGAGCCGTGCGGAGGACATCGTCAGGGAGCGGGCCCCCGTCCCGATGCTCATCGCTGACACCGGGTCGGCGGCGGACCCCGGGCGGGATCTGGGTCGATCTCGGCGCCCGATCCGCTTCCTCGCCGCAGCGGTCCCCGTGGTCGTCGTGGTTGCGATCCTCGCCAGCGTCTTCACGAGCCCCGCGCCGACGTCGCCGGGGTCACCTCGAACCGTTCCGAGCAGAGGTTCCGCGACGGCCCAACGCGACTCTACGCAGGTCCTGCCGCCGCTGCCCGCCGGCCTCGCGTTCATCACCGCGGGGCTGGATGGTGGACCGGGCGGTGGACTGCACCTCGTGGTGACCGGCCAGGCACCGATGTCGCCGTTCCGCGGCAGATCCGCACGATCGTTCCGCTGGAGTCCCGACGGCTCGCACGTCGCGGTACAGGACGATCGCGGGTGGCTCAGATTGCTCCCCGAGGGCACGCGCATCCGCGGACCGATCCGGAGCTACGCGTTCTCGCACAGCGGCGACCGGATCGCCGTGTGCTCGGGCGGCCGTGAACCACGCTTGACGGTCCGGGTCGTGGCAGACGGTCTGCGGCCGCTGTTCCCTGCGGTGACCGGCTGCGATCCGGCATGGTCTGCTGACGATACCTACGTCTCGTACCGGATCCCCGGTCCGGGGGCCCGTGTGTGGGGCGCGCGGGTCGTCCTGAACACCCACCTCGGCGTCCGCTTCCGGCTCCCGGGCACCGGCCCGGTGGCGTGGGCGCCGGCGTCTGGCTATGCGTTCTCGCCGGTCACGACCCTCGCCGGGGATTGCCAGCACGTCCAGGTGATGGATCCACGCGGTGGTCGCCGCCACGTGCTCGCCGTCCTCCCCGAACTTCGGCCCGGCGACCTCGTCCCGCGGCCCGCGTGTCCGGTCAAGATCCTCGCCTGGTCGCCCGACGCACGCTGGCTGGCGGTCGCGGTCGGCGCTGGTCCGGGGTGGCCCGAGCTCGTGCTGCTGTTCGAACCATTGGCGCACGCGCTGATCGACCTGCCGGTCGCCGGCATGGGTCTGACGCCGACCTCGCTGTCATGGTCGCCCGACGGTCACGAACTGTTGGTCGGCGGCAACGGACCACAGGCCCCCATGACCGTGCAAGCAGCCCCCGACGGTGGGCGCGTGCTCCAGCGGCTGTCGGCCGACACCGCGTCGTGGTCGGCGGACAGCGCGTGGATCCTGGCGCATGACCTCGGCGGGTGGGCCGCGTTCCGCGCCTCGGACGTCGGCTACCGCGTTCCGGTCGCCATCATCCCTGCGGACGCGCCCACGGCCGGATGGTGCTGCCCGCCCGTCGAGGTCATGACGGTACCGACCGTCGCCTGACGGTCGCCCGTGAGGCATCCACCACCGGCGCGATCGCCGGCGGGTCGCTCCGGGGATCCGGCCGAGCCTCAGGAGGACGGGTTCGAGGTTCCCGGGGGTCCGCCGGATGGCGTCGCGGCCTCGTCGTCGCCCGCCGCCACCGGCTCCGATCCGCCTGGGACGTCCGCCCCGGTCTCGGTTCCGCCGGCCTCGGTATCGGCGCCAGCCGCGGCCACGGCGCCGGCCTCCAGGACGGCCTCGTCGATCGCGCTCTCGGCCTTCGACGCGACCACGGTCTCGAGGATCGCCTCCTCACCGCCCGTCTCCTCGGCGGCCGCGGCCTCGAGCGCCAGGGCCTCCGGCCGGTTCCGCAGGAACGCGAACCAGTAGATGGATGCCGCCAGGATGCCCCCGGTGATGGGCCCCACGATGTAGACCCAGAAGTCGGTCCAGGTCCCCGACACGAGGGCGGGGCCGAACGACCGCGCGGGGTTCATCGCCGCGCCCGTGAAGAAGCCGCCGACCAGGATGTCCACGCCGATCGCGAGGCCGATCGGCAGGCCGGAGAGCACCTTGAACGCGCCGCGCTCGTCCACCGCGGTGGCGAACACCGTGTAGACGAGGATGAACGTCAGCACGGCTTCCATGAAGACGGCCCGCCCGGGGGAGAAGCTGAACGCCCCGAACGGATGGGTGTTGACCTGCGGGGTCCCCAGGTCGGTCCGCGTCCAGAGCCCCTTCGGGATGATCACCGAAAGGAGCCACGCCCCCGCGGCCGCGCCGGCGAGTTGGGCCACGATGTACAGGCCGGCGCGTCCGGCCTCGATCTTCCCGGCCACCCAGATGCTGATCGTGACGGCCGGGTTGTGGTGACCGCCCGAGATGTGGCCGGTATTGCTGATCAGGACCGCCATCCCGAGCCCGGTCGCGAGCGCGATCGGGACCAGGCCCACCGCGACGAGCGTCGGGTTCCCCTGGCCGACGACCAGCCCGAACAGCACCACCGAGCCGGCGCCGATGAAGACGAACAGCATGGTTCCGACGAACTCCGCGATGACCTGCTCACCGATCCGCTTCACGTGTCGTTCCCCCTTTCCCCTTCGAGAGCGCGATGTCGTACCGTCGTCGCCCGGCACGGCCGGTCGGCCGGTGCCTCCAGGCGTCGCCGCGCCGGTACAGCCTAGTCGAGCATCCGGCCGGTGCCGCGGCATGGCTCCGGTAGGATTCCACACGAGATGAAGGTCCTGGTCGTCTCCTCGGATCCCGTGGTTCGCCGGAGCATGGCGCTCGCGGCGCGGACCGCCCGCAGGTCGCGGGCGGACGAGCCGTTCGATCTCCTCGAGGCCGCCGACGGCGCTCGTGGGATGGCGCTCGCCTGGCGCCACCTGCCGGAGATCGTCGTGGCCGACGAGATCACCTCGCGCGCGGGAGCGTTCGCGCTGACGATGGACCTGAAGGGGTCCGATCCGCCGTTCCCCGGCCGGATCGTGATCCTGCTCGAACGCGCGTCCGACGCGTGGTTGGCCGAGTGGTCGAAGGCCGACGCGTGGTTCGTCAAGCCGGTCGATCCGTTCGAGCTGGGCGAGGCGATGCGGGGACCGGTCACGACGCAGGAGGAGGCGGTCGGGTGAAGATCACCTTGTACGACCCCAAGGGCGGGCGCGAGTTCCTGGTCGCCCAGGTCATCGAGGCCCACGGTCACAACCCGTGGACCGGCGAGCCGTTGACGCGCGAGTACAACGCCGTGCTGGCCGAGGGGCTGTCCGCGGTGGAGATCGCCGGGACCGCGCTGGAGAGCGCGCTCGACCGGATCACGGGCATGGCGCCGGCGATGCTGATCGAGCCCGACACGATCCTCGCGCCTCTCCGGGAACGGCTCGATCGTCTGAACGCGGCCACGGAGGGCGCAGCGACGTGACGGCCGCGCTGGACCCGGTGTCCGACGCTCCCGCGTTCGCGGTGGAGGTCGAACGGGGCCAGCACGGCTGGGAGGTCCGCATCCTCGACGCGCAGGGCGTCATCGCCTCGACGCGTTCCTGTTCGAGCGAGACCGAAGCCCGGACGTACGCCTCGACCGTGATCCAGCACCTCGGGTGGCTGTCCGAGGAGAAGTTCCGCTCCTACTACCGGCTGGACGGGTGATGGGCTTCAACCCGATGCAGCCGGGCAAGGTCAAGCCGGGGGACCTCGCGATGTTCCTGTTCGGGCTCGCGATGATCGTCGCGGTCCTCGTCTGGGCGCTCCGCTGACGTGACCGACTTCTGGCCGGGGACGCTCTCCCGCCTGCTCGCCCGCGAGGATCTCTCGCGAGAGGATGCCGCGGCCGCCATGCACCGCATCATGTCCGGCGAAGCGACCCCGGCCCAGGTCGCGGCGTTCGTCGTGGCGCTCCGGGCGAAGGGCGAGACGGCGGAAGAGGTCGCCGGCCTCGCGTCGGTGATGCTCGGGTTCGCGCCGCCCGTCGAGACGCCGGGCCCGGTGGTCGACACGTGCGGCACGGGCGGCGACCGGGCCGGGACGATCAACGTGTCCACGATCGCCGCCATCGTCGCCGCCGGAGCCGGCGCCGTGGTGGCGAAGCACGGGAACCGGGCCGCTTCGTCGCGCTGCGGTTCGGCCGACCTGCTCGAGGCGCTCGGCGTGAAGGTCGCGCTCGCGCCCGACGACGTTTCGAGGTGCCTGTCGGAGACGGGCATCGGGTTCATGTTCGCCCCGGTCTTCCACGCGGCGATGGCGCACGCTGCCGGCGCGCGCAAGGAGATGGGCATCCCGACCGTGTTCAACTTCCTCGGTCCCCTGACGAACCCCGCCCGGCCGTCGGCGCAGGTCGTCGGCGTGGCCGATCCGCGGATGCAGCGGGTCCTGGCGGGGGTCCTGGCCGATCGCGGCACGCGGGCCTACGTCGTGCGCGGAGACGACGGGATCGACGAGATCACGACGACGGGGCCGTCACACGTGATCGAGGCCGCCGGCGGGGCGACGGTCGCGTTCCAGCTGGATCCCGCGGCGCTCGGGGTCCCGATCGCTGCGCCCGGCGACCTGGCCGGAGGCGACGCCGAACGCAACGCCGAGGTGGCGCGCGCGATCCTCGGCGGTGAGCCGGGTCCGCCGCGAGACATCGTCGCGTTGAACGCGGCCGCGGCGCTCGCGGTGGCCGGGACCGCCGATGACCTGGCGGTGGGCCTGGAGGCGGCGGCCGAGTCGATCGACTCGGGGCGCGCGGCGGCCGTCCTCGCGCGATGGGTCGAGGTGTCGAACCGCGCATGAGGGGCCGGGACGGCGCACCCGCGCGGTGCGGCTTCGGATGGACGAGCCTCCGCCATCGGACCGGGGGGTGGTCGGTCGATGCGGTTTCGGTAGTCTCGAAGCTCGACGCTCCAGATCGATCGAGGGGTGCGGGATGAGCGCGAGCGGACCGACATCGGACGGGGACGGGCAGGAGACGAACCCGCACGCGCGGGCGCAGCGATTCTTCGGGATCGTCGCGGGCCGGCGATCGAAGTGGATCGTCCTGGTGCTGTGGCTCCTCGTTGGCGGCCTCATCTCCTCGTACGCGAACAAGCTCGAGTCGGTGACGAAGAACGAGCAGTCGAGCTACCTCCCCGGGACCGCCGAGTCGACGAAGGTCCTCGACCTCCTGAAGCGGTTCCCGACCGCCGACACGGTTCCGGCCGTGATCGTCTATCACCGTGAAGGCGGCTTGACCGAAGCCGACCGGGCGAAGATCGCCGCGGACGCGGCCGCGATCGAGGCCCTCGGCCTGAAGACGGTCCTGGGCGTCACACCGTCACCACCGTCACCGGACGGTCACGCGGAACTGCTGATCGTCCCGATCAAGATCGCCGACGACACCGACGCGGGCAAGATCCTGATCGACGACGTGAAGGCGATCCGCGGCCAGGTCGAGCCTGGCTCGTCCGGCGGACTCGACGTGGCGGTCACCGGCGGCGCCGGCTTCTCCGCGGACGCGATCGAGGTCTTCGGCAACATCAACACCACGCTCTTGCTCTGGAGCGTCGTGATCGTGGCCATCCTGCTGCTGATCACGTACCGCAGCCCCTTCCTGTGGCTCGTCCCCCTGTTCACGGTGCTCGTGGCCGACAACCTCGCGCGCGGCGTCGCGTACGTGCTCGCGCAGGCGGGGGTGGTGATCAACGGGCAGACGTCCGGGATCCTCGTGGTCCTGGTGTTCGGGGCCGGGACCGACTATGCGCTGCTCATCGTCGCTCGCTACCGGGAGGAGCTGCGCAGGCATCAGGACAAGCACGAAGCGATGCAGTACGCCCTCGGGCGCGCCGGTCCCGCGATCGTCGCCAGCGGCAGCACGGTCATCGCCGGCCTGCTCTGCCTGCTCGCGGCGTCGTTGAACAGCAACCGCGGGCTCGGTCCGGTGGGCGCGGTCGGGATCGTATGCGCGCTCCTGGCGATGCTGACGCTCCTCCCGGCCCTCCTCGTGATCCTCCCCCGGGGCGTCTTCTGGCCGTTCGTGCCGCGGTTCGGTTCGATCGCGAAGGAGGACGCGGGCTTCTACGCGCGGGTGGGCAGGAACATCCTCCCGCGGTACCGCACGGTCGCGGTCGTCGTGATCGTGATCCTGGCGGCCATGTCGTTGGGTCTGCTGCGCCTGAACACGAACCTCAGCTCCCTCGACTCGTTCCGCGGCAGCGTCGAATCCGTCCGCGGGCAACGTCTCGTCGCGCAGAGCTACCCGCAGGGAGCGACGGCGCCGACCGACGTCGTGGTCCAGCCGGCGTCGAACGTGCAGGCTGCGATCGCGGCGACGAAGGACACGCCGGGCGTCGCGTCTGTCGACGAGCGGGCGGTCCAGACGGCCGGCGACCTGGCGACGTTCCAGGTCGTGCTCACGGACGATCCGTACAGCGGGGCGGCGCAGGCCACGATCGAGCGGCTCCGGACGAACGTCCGTGCGGCCGCGGGGGAGGGCGCCCTCGTCGGCGGCGCCACCGCGATCCAGGGAGATGTCAACGCGGCGGCGAAGCGCGACTTCGCGATCATCGCGCCGCTCGTGCTGCTGGTCGTGTTCCTCATCCTGGCGCTCCTGCTGCGGGCGCTGGTCGTTCCGCTGGTGCTGGTCGGGACCGTGATCCTCTCGTTCGGCGCCGCGCTGGGGGCGAGCGTGGTTATCTTCGACGTCGTCTTCGGCTTCGCGGGGATCGACGCGTCGCTTCCGCTCCTGGCGTTCATCTTCCTGGTCGCGCTGGGCGTGGACTACAACATCTTCCTGATGGCGCGCGCACGTGAGGAGACGATCAAGGCGGGAACGCGGCCCGGGATGCTGAAGGCGCTCGCGGTGACCGGCGGCGTGATCACCTCGGCGGGGATCGTGCTGGCGGGCACGTTCTCCGTGCTCGGCGTCCTGCCGCTGGTGCCGCTGACGGAGATCGGGTTCATCGTGGCCTTCGGCGTACTGCTCGACACGTTGATCGTGCGGACCCTCCTGGTTCCGGCCCTCACGTTCTGGATCGGCCCCGCGATCTGGGCGCCGAGCGCGCTCGCCCACCGCGAGGAGCCGTCGCTCCCGTCAGCGGCCGTGGCGGTCGGGGACGCGGTCGCCGCCGGCCAGGATGGTAAAGAGGACTGACGAACCGAGGCCCGGTCAGGGATCGAACCGACCCACGAAGTGCTCCGCGGCACCGGGCCGGGTCAGCTGGTAGATCGCGATCCGGTGCCCGCCGGGCGTTCGGAACGAACAGATCGGCCCGTGGGGGATCTCGAACGTCGTCTCGCGCTCCCAGCCCCGCGCTTCGAGGCAGCGCATCGCGCGGCGGAGGTCCGCCACGCGGTAGACGAGCACGGGCCGTTCGCCGTCGAGGTGCTCGGTCAGCAGCACGTAGGGCGGGGTGCCCGTGAGGTCGACCATCGCGACGCGCGTGCCCATGCCCGCGACGGAGAACACGGCCCGGCCGCCGAGCACCTCGGTGAAGTACCGCAGGTCGCCCTGGACGTCCGCGCTCGGCGTGTAGACGAAATCCAGCTGTTCGAACGGGAAGCCGGCGTCGTCGCGTCCGGGCTCGGACATGGCGTGCGGTTGCGGCCGCCGAAACGGTTACAGGCCGCTGCTCTCGTCGAACCCGACCGAGAACAGCGCCTCGAGGTCGTGCTTCGAATAGACCTGGAACGCGATCAGGGTCTCGGTGCGGGCGACGCCCTCGACCTTGCCGACCCCGCCGGGTATCACGCGCGCGAGGTCCTCGTGCTCCATCACGCGGATGATCGCGACCAGGTCCCACTCGCCCGCGACCGAGTACACCTCGGTGACGCCGTCGATCCCGGCGATCGCCTCGGCGGCCTCGGCGATCGCATCGATCTCGCATTGGATCAGCACGACGGCGTTGACCATCTCAGGGCACCTCCCCTCGGTCGTTCGTTGATGGGGCTCCCGGATATTGCCACACGAGCGCGAACCAGCCAGGTGTGACGGTCAGGGCGTCGAGGATGGGCGGGGGACGCTTCGAGATCAGGCCGATGATCGGTCGCGTGGCGCGGGAGCCACGCGGGAGCGCCCGATCAGGTCCGTTCGAGCACCATCGCCATGCCCTGTCCGCCCGAGATGCAGAGCGTCGCGAGGCCGAGCGAGAGGCCCTTCGCGCGCAGCTCGTACGCGAGCGTCAGGACGATCCGCGCGCCCGTCATGCCGATCGGGTGCCCGAGCGCGATGGCGCCGCCGTTCGGGTTCAGCTTCTCGTGGTCGAACTTCAGCTCCCGGTCGCAGGCGAGGACCTGCGGCGCGAACGCCTCGTTCACCTCGATCACGTCGAAGTCCTGCAGCGCCAGGCCGGTCGTCTCGAGGACCTTCTTCGTGGAAGGGACGACCCCGATCCCCATGTACGCGGGGTCGACGCCTGCGGAGGCGTACGCGACGACCCGGGCGAGCGGCTCCCGGCCCTCGGCGCGGGCCCGCGCCTCGCTCATCAGGACCAGCGCGGCGGCGCCGTCGGTGATGCCGGACGCGTTCCCCGGCGTCACGATCCCGTCGGGCTTGAACGTCGGCTTGAGCTTCGCCAGCCCTTCGAGGGTGGTGTCGGGCCGGATGTGCTCGTCGTGCTCGACCACCGTCGTCTGGCCCTTGGGGCCGGACGGCGCCTCGATGGGTTCGATCTCGAGAGCGCGGCGAGCCTCGGAGGCGGCCGCCTTCTGCTGCGACCCCAGCGCGAACTCGTCGGACTCCTCGCGCGAGATCCCGTAACGCTGGGCGAGGTTCTCGGCGGTCTCGCCCATCAGCAGGTCGCAGAGGGGGTCGAGGAACCCGTCCTTCGACATGCCGTCGTAGACCGTCGCGTCGCCCATCCGGTAACCGGACCGCATCCGGTCCAGGAGGAACGGCGTACGGGTCATGTTCTCCTGGCCACCGGCGACGACGACCTCGGCATTGCCCAGGATGATCTGCTCGGCGGCGACCTGGATCGCCTTCGTGCCGGAGCCGCAGGCCATGTTCACGGTGAAGGCCGGCGTGTCCTCACCCAGGCCGCTGCGGTAGCTGACCTGACGCGCGGGGTTCGGGCCGTTGCCGGCCTGGCGGCCGTGGCCGAACACCAGCTCGTCGACGTCCGTGGGCTCGAGGCCGGCACGGGCGATCGCGGCCTTCGTGGCGTGGACGCCCAGGTCCACGGCCGGGAGGTCGGAGAACGAACCCATGAACTTCCCGACCGGGGTCCGGGCGCCCTCGACGATGACCGCGCGCTCCATGGCGTTCTATCCTACGGCGCGATGCCGTTCGAGCCGCCGCCGCTGCCGCCCGACGTCACCGAGCCCGAGCCGGAACGCGAGACGCTCGAGGGCTTTTTGGATCACTACCGCGCGGTCATCGTGCGGAAGGTGGCCGGCGTCACCTTCGAGGACGCGTCGCGTCCGATGGTGCCGTCGGGCACGAGCCTCCTCGGCGTCGTGAAGCACCTCGGATACGTCGAACGCGGCTGGTTCCGGTCGGGGATCGGCGGTGAGGCGTTCGACGTGCCGTGGACGGACGAGGACCCCGACGCGGACTTCCGGATCGAGCCCGGCGAGACCGTCGAGGGCGTGGTCGCCTGGTACCAGGAGCAGTGCGAACGCGCCCGGGAGGTCGTCGCGTCGGCGCCGAGCCTCGACGTGCGCGAGGTGCGCGGTCGGGATCGGCCCAAACGGTCGCTCCGGTGGATCCTCGTCCACATGATCGAGGAGACCGCCCGGCACGCGGGGCACATGGACATCATCCGCGAGCAGATCGACGGGGCCATCGGGGACTGACGACCCGGCGTCAGGCGACCTGGCGGATCAGCCGCCGCCGCGTCTGCTCGGTGGTGCCACCCCAGACGCCGTAGCGCTCGCCGTTGCGGACCGCCCACGACAGGCACAGGTCCCGAACCTGACACAGGCCGCAGTACGACAGGGCGAGGCCCGCCTCCTCCTCCGTGGTCGGGAAGAAGATCTCCGGGTCGAGCCCGTAACAGGCCGAGCGATCCTGCCAGTGGTCGGGCGGTGCGACTTCCTCCGGCAGTGTGCGGACGTCGATCTCGGTCTCGCGCATGAGGCTCCATCGTATCGACCCGGCCCGTCCGCGACTAGGGGTAGGTTCTCGCTCGCCGCCGGCCACCGCGTCCGCCGCCGGGCGGGATCGGTTCGCCGCATGATGTCTGCGAGGATGTCGGCCATGCCGAACGGGCCGCTGGCAGGGGTGAGGGTGCTCGACCTGACCCGGCTCCTGCCCGGTGGCTACTGCACGCTCCTGTTGGCCGATCTGGGCGCCGACGTGATCAAGGTCGAGGAGCCGGGCCGGGGCGACTACATCCGCTGGACCCCGCCGCTCGTCGACGGCGTGAGCGCAGCGCACCGCGCGCTGAACCGGGGCAAGCGTTCGATCACGCTGAACCTCAAGGCCCCAGGCGCCGCCGACGTGCTGCTGCGGCTGGCGGCGGGCGCGGACGCGTTGATCGAGGGGTTCCGCCCGGGCGTGATGGACCGGTTGGGGGTCGGGTTCGCCGTGCTCTCGGAGGCGAACCCTCGGCTGGTGTACGCCGCGATCACGGGCTACGGGCAGGACGGTCCGTACGCGGATCGGGCCGGGCACGACATCGACTACGTCGGGTACGGCGGCGTGCTGTCGATGACCGGGCCGCCCGGCGGCGGTCCACCGGAACTTCCCGGCGTTCAGGTGGGGGACCTCGGCGGTGGCGGGATGCTCGGCGCGATCGGCGTGCTCGCCGCGCTGGTCGAGGCGAGGGTATCCGGTCGGGGTCGATTCGTCGACGTTTCCATGCTCGACGGCGTGGTCTCGTGGCTCTCGGTCCACGCGGGATCGTTCCTCGCGAGCGGGGTCGAGCCCGCGCCGGGCGTCGCGCCGCTCGGCGGCGGTCTCGCCTGCTACCGCGTCTACCGGACGAGGGACGGCCGGTACCTCTCGGTCGGAGCGCTCGAGCCGAAGTTCTGGGAGACGCTGTGCGCCTCGCTCGGCGTGGACGAGCTGACGGGCCGGCAGTTCGATCCGCCGCCGGGGCAGATCGAGGTGGCCGCACGGCTCCAGGCGGTCTTCGCGACCGACGATCGCGACGCGTGGCTCGAACGCCTCCAGGGGATCGACGCGTGCGTCGCGCCGGTGAACTCGGTGGGGGAGGCGCTCGAGGACCCGCACGTTCGAGCGCGGCGCATGGTCGCGGAGATCGACGGTGAGCCGGTCGGCCCTGGGCCGGCGATCAAGGTCTCAGGGTTCGAACCGCGGGCGTTGATCGGTGCGCCGGGGCTCGGCGAGCACACGGACGGGGTGCTCCGCGAAGCGGGGTTCTCGACGGACCGCATCGAAACGCTGCGCGCCGGAAGCGTGATCTGAGCGAGCTCGGTGCCGGGCGTGCCGGTGCCAGGCGGGCCGGTGGCGGCGGGCGCAAGTTCCGCGCGGGAACTTCGTCGAAGTGTGAGCAGGATCACTGGCGCGCGGCCGGCGCGCGGCTACCATCGAACACATGTTCGAGGACTTGAGCGTCGACGCGCAGGGGTGGCTGGACGCGGTGCCCGACGACCCCACCCAGCTCGACGACCAGGCGCTCGAGTCCGGGTTCGCGGCGTTGAACCGCGCGTACGAGGCCTTGGGCGCCAAGCGGATGCGGTGGCTGGCCGAGGTCGACCGGCGAGCGGCGTACCGGCGGGACGGTCACCTGTCGGCGGCGGCCTGGCTGAGCGATCGGTTCGGGGTCGCGGCGGGCACGGCGAAGCGCGAGGTGCGGACCGCAACCGCGCTCGAGGCGATGCCGCGGGTGCAGCGGGCGCTCGCGGCCGGCGCGGTCTCGTCCTCCGCGGTGAAGGTCCTCGTCTCCGCATGGCAGGATCACCCCGAGGAGTTCGCCCAGGACGAGCACACGCTCGTGGGTGAGGCGCTCGCCCGCTCGGCCGACGAACTCCGCCGGTTGCTCACCGAGTGGTCGCACGAACTGGACGCCGACGGTGGCGTCGAGCGAGCGGAGCGCCTGCGGGAACGACGACACCTGGATGCGTGTCCCACCGAGGCCGGCATGGTCCGCGTGAACGGTGAACTCGATCCCGAGGCCGGCGAGGCGGTGCTCACGGCGATGCAGGCCATCATCGATGCCGAGCTCCGCGTGTCGAGCGGGAGGGACCTGCGCACCCCGCCGCAACGTCGGGCGGATGCGTTGGCGGAGATGGCCGAGCGGTACCTGGACTCGCCCGAGCGTCCGTCCGTCGGCGGTGAGCGTCCCCACGTGACCGTCACGGTCGATGTGGTGACGCTGCGCGAGGCACGCGGGACGGGCCAGCTCGACCATGCTGGGCCGGTCCCAGCGAGCGCAGCCCGCCGGCTGGCCTGCGATGCCTCGCTGATGCGGGTCGTACTGGACGGCGCGTCGGCGCCGTTGGACGTCGGCCGGCGGACGCAGGTCGTCCCGGCCCATCTCCGACGCGCAGTGGTGGTGCGCGACCGTGGCTGCAGGTTCCCCGGGTGCGGGAGGCCGCACGCGTGGTGCGACGCCCACCACGTGCTGCACTGGGCCGATGGCGGCGAGACGTCGCTCGCGAACCTCGTGCTGCTGTGTCGTCCTCACCACCGGCTCGTGCACGAGCGAGGCTTCACCCTCGCGATGGAGGATGGAGCCCCGACCTTCCGGCGGCCGGACGGTTCGATGATCGATGATGGGCGCGCGCCACCGTAGCCGCCGGGCGCGGTCCGCGCCGCCGATCCCGGGCCGGCTCCGGACCCGATCGGACGCGGGTCGGGACCCCATGTGGGCCGGGCGAAGGCGCAGGCCTGGCAGGATATGGCCCGTGCCGGTAACAGACGCCCCTCGCACGCTGGTGGTGACGAACGACTTCCCGCCGCGCGTCGGTGGAGTCCAGCAGTACGTGTCGAACCTCGCGGCGAACCTTCCCCCGGACCGGGTGGCCGTCCTCGCGCCGAACTGGCCCGGGGCACGGGAGCACGATGCCGGCCTGCCGTTCGCCGTCCATCGATGGCCGGCGCGAACGCTGCTGCCGACGGCCGAGGCGGGAGACCGGGTCGCATCCCTCGTCACGGAGCACGGCGCGGACGTGGTGCTGTTCGGCCACGGGTTCCCGCTCCCGCTGTTGGGTGCCGATCTCGCGCGCCGAGGAACCCCGTACGTCGTCCTCACGCACGGTGCGGAGCTCTGGCAGGCGTGCATCCCGGGTGTCGCCGGTGCGATGCGCCGTTCGCTCCAGGGCGCTCGGGCCGTCACCGCCGTCAGCCGGTACACGGGCAACGCGATCCGTGCGTCGCTCGGCCTCACGCGATCCATGATCGGGCTGGCTCCTGGCGTGGACGAGCGCCGGTTCGCTCCCACCGTCGACGGAGGCGCGGTCCGGAGCCGCCACGGTCTGGAGGGACGGCGCCTCGTCGTCTCGGTCTCCCGGCTCGTGCCTCGCAAGGGCCACGACGTCCTGATCCGCGCGATGGCCGATGTGGTGCCGCTCGTGCCGGACGCGGCCCTCCTGATCGCCGGGGGGGGCCCGTACCGGACGGAGCTCGAGCGTGTGGCGGCAGGCGCCCCGCGCGGATCGGTGTCGATCGTGGGCGAGGTGCCCGACGGCGATCTCCCCGCCTACTATGCCGCCGCGGACGTGTTCGCGATGCCGTGCCGCGCCCGCTTCGGCGGGCTCGAGGTCGAGGGGTTCGGGATCGTCTACCTCGAGGCCGCGGCCGCGGGCAAGCCGGCGATCGCGGGCCGTTCCGGCGGGGCCGCGGAGGCCATCGTCGACGGTGAGACCGGCCTGCTCGTCGAGCCCGGTGAGCCGAAGGCCGTGGCACTGGCCATCGTGAGCCTGCTCGACGATCCGGGACGCGCTGAGCGCTACGGCTCGGCGGGCCGCGCTCGCGTCGAGGCGGACTTCACCTGGACGAAGCGCGCCGAACGGCTCACGGCGATCCTCGCAGCCGCGGCGGGATGACGGGAACCGGGTGGCGGACCGCCCGCTCCCCGGGGCAGGATAGACATCGGTCTAGGCAGAGAGGGTGACCCATGTTCGACGGAACGATCGTTTCGAACTTCCTGCACCAGGTCGAGCGGCTCGGTGAGCGCTCCGCGATGCGCGACCGGGACCCGGAGACGGGCGAGTGGCGAGACATCTCCTGGTCCGACTATGGGCGGTCCACGCGCGAGGTCGCGGCCGGCCTCGCGTCGATCGGGCTCGAACCTGGCGACACCGCGGCGATCTTCAGCCCGAACCGTCCCGAGTGGCACATCGTGGACATCGGTTCGATGCGCGCGCGGGCCCGCACGGTGCCGATCTACCTGAACAACGCCCCGGCGCAGGTCGCGTACGTGCTCGGTCACTCGGGCTCGAAGGTCGTCTTCGTGGCCGGCGAGGAGCAGCTCCGGAAGGTCGAGAAGGCGCGCGACGAGGCGCCGGACCTCCGGCACGCGGTCGCCTTCGACGCGGAGTCGTCCGCGGACGGCTTCGTCCTGTCGCTCGAGGACCTCCGTGCGCGCGGGCGCGAGCACGGAGCCGCCGACCCCGGGGCGATCGACGCGTCGGACGCGGCGATCGACCCGGACGACATCGCGACGATCGTCTACACCTCCGGCACGACGGGTATGCCGAAGGGCGTGATCCTCACGCACCGCAACGTCGTGTGGACGGCCGATGCGCTGCTGCAGGTCTTCTCCGAGGGCGACGACGGCCGGCGACTCTCGTACCTGCCGCTCGCCCACATCGCCGAGCGCATCACGGGCCACTTCCAGCAGGCATTCATCGGCGCCCAGACCTGGTTCGCGCAGAGCATCGACACCCTCCTGCAGGACCTCCAGGACTGCCGCCCGACCGTGTTCTTCGCCGTCCCGCGCGTCTGGGAGAAGTTCCACGCCGGGATCATGGCGAAGCTCACCGAGCGGGACGAGGCCGAACGCCAGATGTTCGAGGGCCTGCTGACGCTCGCGGTCGCGGCGGTCGAGCTGCGTCAGGAGGGCGAGGACATCACCGAGGAGAACGTCCAGGCCCTGCAGATGGCCGACCAGATGGCGTTCGGCCCGATCCGCGCGGCGCTCGGCCTGGACCAGGTGCGCTTCGCCATCTCGGGAGCGGCGCCGATCAACCCCGAGCTGCTGAAGTTCTGGCACGCGATCGGCGTCCCGATCGCCGAGGTGTACGGGCAGACCGAGGACACCGGACCGGCGACGCTGAACCCGCCGGAGCGGGTGAAGATCGGGACCGTCGGGCCGCCGATCCCTGGCGTCGACGTCCGGCTCGCCGAGGACGGCGAGATCCTCGTTCGCGGTGGGAACGTGTTCCAGGGCTACTACCGGAACCCCGAGGCGACGGCCGCGGCGCTGCGGGACGGTTGGCTGTACACGGGCGACGTCGGCGTCCTGGACGACGACGGATACCTCACGATCACCGATCGCAAGAAGGACCTCATCATCACCGCCCAGGGCAAGAACGTGGCGCCCCAAGAGCTCGAGAGCCGGCTGAAGTACCACCCGCTCGTCTCCCAGGCGATCGTGATCGGGGACCGGCGACCGTACCTGGTGGCGCTGATCACGCTCGATCCCGAGGCGCTCGCCCGTTTCGCGTCGGACCGGAACCTGGACGCGAGCGACCCGACCGCCCTCGCCGAGGACGCGGCCGTCCGTGACGAGGTCCAGGCCGCCGTCGACGCCGTGAACGCGGAGTTCTCCTCGGCGGAGGGGATCAAGCGGTTCCACATCCTCCCGCGCGACCTCCTGGTCGAGGAGGAAGAGATCACGCCGACCCTGAAGGTGCGCCGGCGTGCGATCGTCGAGAAGTACGCGGGCGCGATCGACGATCTCTATGCGTAGGGGCTTCGCCCACATCGAGGGCGGACGCCTGTACTACGAGCTCGCCGGCGACGGTCCGGCGATCGTGCTGATCCACGCGGGCCTATGGGACCTGCGGATCTGGGACCAGCAGGTCGAGCCGTTCGTGGCGGCCGGGCTCACGGTCCTGCGGTACGACCTCCGCGGGTACGGACGTTCGGACCCTCCGACGGTGCCGTTCTCGTTCCGGCAGGAGCTCGCGGACCTGATGGCGCACCTGGGCGTTCCCCGAGCCGCGATCGTCGGCGCATCGGTCGGCGGCCAGATCGCCCTGGACTTCACGCTGGAGCGGCCGGACCTCGCCGACGCGCTGATCCTGGTCGGCGCCGGGCTGAGCGGTGACGACACACCGGACGACCCGGAGACGGCGATGAAGCTGGAGGCATCGGAGGCCGCCTTCGAGGCAGGCGACCACGCGCGGGCGGTGGACCTGGCGCTCGCGGTCTGGTGCCCCCTGCGCACGGATTCCGGCGTGGACCGGCGGATCCGCGACATCGCGATGGACAACCGGGACGTCGACGGCTTCGACTGGAGCCTGAGCCGCCGACTCGATCCTCCCGCGGCCGGGCGGCTCCACGAGGTCGACGTCCCCACGCTCGTGATCGTCGGCGACGCCGATGTGCCCGCGATGCGGACGATCGCCGACACGCTCGCGGACGGGGTCGCCGGCGCGCGGCTCGAGGTGCTCGAAGGCGCCGATCACCTGCCGAACATGCGGCGAGCGCCGGCGTTCAACCGCCTGGTGCTGGACTTCCTCGCGGCGCCGGCGCCTCCGGGCCCGGATCGTCTGGCGGGACCCACCAGCCGCTGATCCCCCTCCCCGGCACGAACAGCTGGACGAGCGATGCCCCGAGCGCCGCGATCCCGAACCCCGCCAAGGTCACCAGGAGCGGCGGCAGGACCAGGTCGAAGAACGCCCGGAGCTCCGGTACCGCGAGGAACACCAGGAACGCGGAGGCCATGGCGAAGATCAAGAGCCGGCGCGTCGGATTCAACGGACGCGCCACGGTCGCCAGGATCAGCAGGCCCATCCAGAACAGCACCATCGTCGCCGACGTCCGGTCCTGGGCCGTCGAGACGTTCACCTGGTCGCGCACCAGGATGTACGCGGACAGGGTCGCGACGGCCGCGATCACGCCGGCCGGGATCGCGAATCGGAGGACCCGCGGAACGAACCCCGGCCGCGCCCGTTGCGTGTTCGGCCCGAGCGCCAGGAAGAACCCCGGGATCCCGATCGTGAGGGTGCTGATGATCGTCAGATGCCGAGGCAGGAACGGGAACGGGAGCCCCGCAAGGCCCACCGCCAGCGAGAGCAGCATCGCGTAGACCGTCTTCGTGACGAACAGGTTCGCCGTGCGTTCGATGTTGCCGATCACGCGCCGGCCCTCGGCGACGGCCGGGGGCAGCGAGGCGAGGGTCGAATCCAGCAGGACGAGCTGCGCCGTCGCCCTGGTCGCGGCGCTGCCGGAGCCCATCGCCACCCCCATGTCGGCCTCCTTGAGGGCCAGCGCGTCGTTCACGCCGTCGCCCGTCATCGCGACCACGTGGCCGCGCGATCGGAGCGCTCCGACCATCTCGCGCTTCTGCTGCGGGGTCACCCGCCCGAACACCGTGTGCTCGTCGAGGGCTGCCGCCAGCCCCGGAGGATCGTCCGGCAGCTCGCGCGCGTCGGCCGCGTCCTCGGCTCCGACCAGGCCCGCCTCCGACGCGATCGCCGAGACGGTGGCCGGGAAGTCGCCCGAGATCACCTTGACCGTTACGCCTTGTTCGGCGAAGTACCGGAGGGTCTCGGAGGCGTCGACCCGGAGACGGTCCCGCAGGACCACCATTCCCACCGGGCGCGCACCCGCGGGCAGCCGTTCGCCCTCGAGGGCAGCTTCGGTGTGGGCCAGGACCAGGACCCGCCGGCCGGTGCCGGCGAGCTCGGCCGCACGCGCCCGGGCCTCCGCGACGGCGGGACCGGAACCGGCCAGCACGACGTCGGGGGCGCCCAGGACCCACGTTCCCAGGCCGTCGAACGTCGCGCCGCTCCACTTGCGCGCGGACGAGAACGGCACCGTCGCCAGCGGCCGGGACAACGGTTCGACCTCGGTTCCCGGGAACGCCTCGGCGATCGAGGCCATCGTCGCGTTGGGCGCCGGGTCCGACGCAGCGAGCGCCGCCAGGGCGCGGGCGCCGGCGTCGTCGCTCCCCAGCCAATCCACCGTCTCGACGGAGAGGCGTCCCTCGGTGAGCGTGCCCGTTTTGTCGATGCACAGCACGTCGATCCGAGCGAGTCCCTCCACGGCGGGCAGCTCCTGGACGAGGACCCGCCTGCGCGCGAGCCGCACCACGCCGGCGGCGAACGCGATGCTCGTGAGCAGCACCAACCCCTCCGGTACCATCGCGACCGTGCCCGCGACCGCGCCCCGCACGGCCGACCGGACGTCGGCGCTCGCCCTGAGCTGGCTGGTGATCAGCAGGATCGCGGTGGGGATCAGGGCCCACGTGACCAGCACGATGATGCGGTTGATGCCGGTGCGCAGCTCGGACCGGACCAGCGTGAAGCGCTTCGCCTCCTCGGCGAGCTTCGTCGCATACGCCTCGGCCCCGACCCGTGTCGCCCGGTAGCGGCCCGCGCCGGCGGCGACGAAACTGCCCGAGAGCACCTCGTCGCCGGGGCCCTTGCGGAGGGGGTCGGTCTCGCCCGTCAGGAGCGATTCGTCCAGCTCCATCCCGTCTGCGGACAGGACGAGGCCGTCGACGACGATCTGGTCGCCGGCTCGCAGCGCGAGGACGTCGTCCAGTACGACCTGGTTCACCGCGACGTCGGCCTCCTGGCCGCCCCGGATCACCCGCGCCCGCGGGGCCGTCAGCAGGGTCAGGCGGTCGAGCGTCCGCTTCGCCCGCAGCTCCTGGTAGATCCCCACGCTCGCGTTCGCGACCAACACGAACCCGAACAGGGCGTCCTGGTACGGCCCGACGATGAGGATCACGACGAGGAGGGTCCCCAGGAGGAAGTTGAAGGGGGTGAGGACGTTCGCGCGGACGATCTGCACGACGGAGCGGGTCGTGGTCGAGGGGACGTCGTTCACCTGGCCTCGACGGACGCGCTCGGCGACCTCCGCGTCGCTCAGCCCGTCGGGCGGCCCCGCGAGCCGACCGTCGGGAGCTACAGCCCGCCCCACGAGCGCACCGTGGCCGGGACCTCCCCGATCGAGGCGATCACCGCGTCGGGCCGGATGTCCTCGCGCTCGTCCTCCTGCCGGAACTGCCGCGTCTGGACCCCGCGCATCCCCACGCCCTGCGCGCCGCCGACGTCGTCGACGAGCCGGTCGCCGACGAACGCCGTCTCGGCGGCGTCGGCGCTCAAGCGGTCGAGCGCCTCGAGGAAGATCCTCGGATCGGGCTTGCGCCGGCCGACCTCGCTGGAGAACACCGTCGCGTCGAGGAACGCGTCCAGTCCGAGTCGCGCGAGGTCCTCGCGCATGAGGTGCGGGAGCAGCGTCACGTTCGACACGAGCCCCATCCGATACCCCGCGTCCTTCAACGTCTGGAGCGTCTGGATCGTCGCCCGCTCGACCGTGATGGAGTTCGAATACGCCGAGTGGTCCAGCGCCACGATATGGTCGATCACGTCCGGAGGGAGGTCGAACCCGATCCCGGCGAACGACTCCCGAAGGAGCGTCGCCTGGTCCAGCTCCTCGAGCCGCCCCTGCGCGTACGAGTCCTCGATCATGCGGTCCACCGAGCCGGTGACGCGTTCGACCAGATCAAGCAGCTCGTGGACCTGCATATAGGCGACCGCCTCGACGCGCTCACGGATACGCCGGTAGGCCTCGAGGAGGGCTTCCTCGGTGCGGCGGAAGTCGACCAGCGTGTGACCGTAGTCGAACAGGATCGCGCGGACCGGTTCGACCGTCGTCACGGGGCCTCGACCGTCGCGCGCCGGGCCCTACGGCGCGCTCGTGGCCAGGTCGCTCTGGAGCCGCACCTGGTCCAGGCTCTCCTTGCGCACGCGCAGGTCCAGGTACAGGAGCACGCCGACGAGGGCCGTGTACGGGGTAGTGACGGTCGACGCGATGCCGGCCAAGAGCCCGCGTACGAACCAGTTGTGCCCGAACGGCGCGGTGATGATCGCGTTGACGACGCCGGTGATGAGGGCGGCCACGACGATCACCCCGAACACAGGCCACGCCCTGCCACGAACGAGGTTCCAGGACCTGCTCAACGCGTTCGTCCCACGCTTGTCCTCGATCACCAGCGCCGGGAGCGAAACCGCGAGCCAGGTCAGGAAGATGAACCCGGGGATGATGAACAGGATGAAGCCGAGAGCGACGATCAGACCCACCAGGATGCTCACCCACAGGATAGACCAGAGGCGTGCGATTCCGAAGGAGTAGGCGCCACCCAAGGTGAGGGGCTGGCCGACGAAGACGCCAGCGGCCTCGCGCGTGATCGCGCCGGTCAGCACCTGCGAGATCACGATGCCGACGAACGCCACGAGGGCGGACGCGAGCGAGGCTCGCCAGAAGCTGCCGGACACCGCCGGCACCTGGACGCTCGTGCCGTTGATCGTCGTCGTGGTCGTCGAGATCGTCACCGACTTGCGGATCAGCTGGTCCGAGATCAGGTACCCGATCAACGACAGTGGGATCGCGACGACCGCCACGACCGACATCAGCGCCTGCCAGTTCTTCGTGAACATCTCGAAGGCCGTCGTGAGGATCTCGCCGACTCCTCTCGGCCTCAGTTCGACCTGACCGGCCGCGCCGCCAGTGTTCATCCCTTGGTCCACGTCGTGCTCCTTCCTCGAGCCCCCGCGACACGATACCCCTGGGCGCCGGCGCGGGGTGGGAGGCACCCGTGTACGCTTCGCGCGGTGCGGGTGACGGCGATCTCCGACGTGCACGGGGCGGCCGACCGGATCGCGGCGGTGGCGGCCGGATGCGACGTGCTGATCGTGCTGGGCGATCTGATCAACGTGCTCGACTACCGGACGATGGACGGCATCCTGGTGGAGGTGTTCGGCCGCGAGCCGGTCGCGGAGGCGGCTCGCCTCCGCTCGGAGGGCCGGTTCGACGAGGCTCGCCGCGCCTTCCGGTCCCGCGTCGCGCCCGAGCAGGAGGCCGAGCTCCGCGTGCGGTTCCTCGAGCTCGTGCGCGCCGATTACGAGCGCGTCTTCGCGGCGATCCCGGACGGCTCATACGTCACCTTCGGCAACGTCGACGTGCCCGACATCCTGCGTGCGGTCAAGCCGGAGGGCATCCGGTTCGTCGACGGCGAGGCGGTGGCGATCGGAGGCTGGACCTTCGGCTTCGTCGGCGGCGGCGTTCGCACGCCGCTGGCGATCCCCGGCGAGGTCTCCGACGAGGAGTACGACGCCAAGCTCGAACGCATCGGACCGGTCGACGTCGTCTGCACGCACATGCCGCCGCGCCTGCCGGGCTACGCCTACGATGTCGTCGCGCGGAAGTTCGAGCCCGGGTCCGTCGGATTGATCGCGTACGTGCGCCGGCACGCTCCCCGGTACGCGCTGTTCGGTCACGTGCACGATCCGCTCGTGCCCCGTGGGACGATCGGGTCCACCGACCTGGTCAACGTCGGGCATTTCCAGGCGCACGGACAGGGGTTCACCTTCGAGGTGCCGGACGCCGCATAGGCGCGTAGGCATAGGCGCATAGGAAGGAAGCGCGATGGCCGAGAAGACGGAGGGTTCGACGCGGATCGAGGCGACGCCGGCGGAGATCATGGCCGTGATCACCGACTTCGACGCGTATCCCGAGTGGGCCGGGGTGAAGACCGCCGAGATCCTGTCCGAGTACGAGGACGGCACGCCGGCCGGGGTGCGCATGTCCATCTCGCAGATGGGGTTCGACGCCACCTACACGCTGTCCTACGAGTACTTCGAGGACGATCGCGGGATCTCGTGGACGACGGAGGAAGCCTCCGGCGCGGTCAAGGACATCCAGGGCGAATACGTGCTCGACCCGAACGACGACGGGACCACGGAGGTCACGTACCGGCTGACACTCGAGCTCGCGATCGGGTTGCCGGGCTTCATGAAGCGCCGGGCGGAGAAGCAGGTGATCGGGACGGCTCTGGGTGGCCTGAAGAAACGCGTGGAGGCGGCGTAGGCTCCCCGGCCGGCAGGGCTATGCTGCGCGGGGACGGGCCGGCGCCGCCCTCAACGGTGGCGCGATCGGCGAACGAAAGGACCGTCCGGCTGCTCCATCAGGGAACGCCATCCGCCGGACCGCCGGCACGCGCCTCCGACCGGTCGATCGGTTCCGTCGACGGTTCGCTCGGCGCCCCGGGCGCTCTGGGCGCCCCGGGCGCCTCGGGCGGCTCGGTCCGCGGCCCCCCGGGAGGGTCCGCCGTCGCGGTATCTCCCGACCCCCCGGAGGCAGGCGCGGCGGCGCGGCCCGCCAGGAGCCCCCACAGCCCGGCAACCATCGCGAGCACGCCGCCGGCGAGCGCGATGAACACACCGGGCTGGAGCGTGCTGGTGATGGCCTTCTTCCGAGCGTGTCGGTTCCCCCCGCCCGCTGCCGCGTCCCCGAGTTCGGCGAACGACCGCTGGTGCGCCATGCCCGGCAACGGCGTCGTTCCACCGGTCACGTCAGGCCGGTACGCCAGCCCGAGGGCGGTCGCGCTGGCGGTGGGCGTCGCGTTCGTGTCCTGCCCGCCACCCTTCTGTTGATGGTGGCGTCCGTGCTTCTGCTTGGCGTCCGCCGGCGCCGCCTGATCGAACAGGGCCCGGGTCGCCATGCTCGACCCGATCGCGATCGTCACGACGGCGCCCGCGGCCAGGACGATCGCCGCCATCGCGGCGCGCAGCCGCGAGTCGGAGCCGAGCGCCCACGCCGCGATCGCGATCACGATCACGACGCCGCAGGCGAACGTGAGCACGCCGACGCCGAACTCCGTCCCCCGCAGCTGCGTGGTCAGCTTGCCGCGTTCGACCGTCACCCAGGTGATCATCGACCCGGCGATCGCGAGCGCGCCGGCGACCGCTCCGAGGATGATCGGCACGCGGCTCGTCGTGTGCGCGGTTCGTGTGCCGCCGGCACCGGTTCCGGTCGTCTCAGCCATCGGTCGCTCCTCCTCGGATCTCGTCAGGACCGCGCGACTCTCGGCGGGTCGCCTGAGAGCGACCTGAACGAGGCCACGCGGTGCCGTGCAGTATGCCTGGCGGGCCAGCGGGGGAGCGAAGCCGCTGCCCCGGCGAGTAGGCTACGCGTGGTGCGGATCCTGCTGTTCACGGGGAAGGGCGGCGTCGGGAAGACGACCGTCGCCGCCGCAACGGCCGCGCGATCAGCCCAGGCCGGTCACCGGACGCTGATCATGAGCACGGACCCAGCGCACTCGCTCGCGGACTCGTTCGACCTGCCGCTGACGGCGCGCGCGCAGGAGATCGCGCCGAACCTGTGGGCCGAGCAGATCGACGCGCAGGAGCGGCTCGAGGCGAACTGGCGCGACATCCAGGAGTTCGTCATCGCGTTCCTGAACTGGGCCGGTGTCGACGCGATCGAGGCCGAGGAACTCTCCGTGATCCCCGGCCTCGACGAGATCTTCAGCCTGACCGACGTCAAGGAGCACGTCGACTCGGGCCGCTACGACACGCTCGTGATCGACTGCGCGCCGACGGCGGAGACCCTGCGGCTCCTCAGCCTTCCCGAGGCGATGAACTGGTACATCGAACGGATCTTCCCGGTCGAACGCCGGGTGGTGAAGACGATCCGGCCGCTGCTGTCGCGGCTCACTAGCATGCCGATCGCCGACGACCGGATCTTCGCGGCCGTCGAGCGCCTGCACCGCAACCTCGACGGCGTCCGGCAGTTGCTGACCAACGACCGGATGTCCTCGATCCGCCTGGTCGTGAACCCCGAGAAGATGGTGATCGCGGAGGCGCGCCGGACCTACACGTACCTTTCGCTGTTCGGGTACCGCGTGGACGCCGTGGTGGTGAACCGGATCATCCCCGAGGAGGTGAACGACCCCTACTTCGGCAAGTGGAAGGAGATCCAGGCCGAGCACCTCGCGACGATCCACGAGTCGTTCGCGCCGGTGCCGATCCTCACGGCGCGTCTCTTCGACCGGGAGATGGTCGGGATCCCGCTCCTGGGGTCGTTGGGCGAGGAGGTCTACGGCGACCACGACGCCACGGAGATCCTGCACCGCGACGAGCCGATCCGGATCCGGAAGCGCGGGACCGCCTACGTCCTGTCGATGCGCCTGCCGTTCGTCGACCGGACCGACCTGGACGTGTTCCGCAAAGGCGAGGAACTCTACGTCCGCGTCGGGCCCTATAAGCGGAACCTCCTTCTGCCGCAGATCCTGCAGCGCCTCGACGTCCGGGAGGCGTCGTTCGTCGACGACCGGCTCGAGGTCCTGTTCGCGAAGGACACGGAGAAGGCCGCCGGCTCGGCGGGGTAACGTTCGAGAGGGCGTGCCTGAACACGAAGGGGGAGCGACCGTGACCGAGACGGCTGGGGGACAGGGAGGTTCCGCACGCGTGCGAACGTCGACGGCGGCGGCGCGTGCGGGATCGCGGACGCCGCCGTCGAACCCTCTGCTGGCGGACCTGGATGCCCAGCGCCACCGCCAACGCCAACAGCGGCCGCACGCCGTGCCCGAGCCGCCCGAACCCGAGCAGGCTTCCCCGGCCGAGCAGCGATCGCCCGCACACGGCGTGGTCTGCACGGTCGGCCTGTGCCCGATCTGCACCCTGGTCACCGCGTTCGGCGACGCCCGCCCGGAGCTGACGGAGCACCTCCTCCTCGCCGGCCGCGAGCTCTTGCTGGCGATGAAGGTGTTGATCGACGCCCGGCTCCAGGGTGAGGAACCGCAGCCGGCGCCGGGCGGTCTGGAGCGGATCTCGATCGAGTGATCAAATCCACCGGTCCCCTCCCGACAGGTCCGACCAGCCGTAGCCGGCCGCGCGCCTCCGGGGCAGGCTCGCATCGACGACAAGGAGGCGAAGCATGCCCAACCTGGACCGCGAGCTCCTTCGACGACTCGCCTCATGGGAGACCGCCGGCGCCCGCGTCTATAGCCTGTACCTGAACGTCGACGGCCGCGTGTACCCGCGGACCCGCGACTACCTCGGCCGCGCCCAGGAGCTCTGTCAGCGGATGGGTGAGCGCGCGAGGGCGCACGAGCGCGAGGACGTGCCGGACGGGACGATCCGCCACGACACGGGCAGGATCATGCTCTACCTCGAGCGGGAGTTCGATCGCGGATCGGTCCGCGGCGTCGCGCTGTTCTCCTGTGCGCCGGCCGGCCTGTGGGAGGTGGTGCGGACCTGGCGGCCGCTGGCGGACCGCGCCGCGGTCGCCGAGCAGCCGTACCTGCTGCCGCTCGAGGTGATGCTCGAGACCTACGAATCGTTCTGCACGGTGCTCGTCGATCGCGCGCACGCCCGCATCTTCCGCTCGGAGCTGGGTCGGATCGAAGAGCAGCACCAGGTCGAGGACGAGGTGCCCAAGCATCACGAGCAGGGCGGACGGATGCAATCACGGCTGCAGCGCCACGCGGCGGAGGTCGGCGAACGTCACCTGCGACACACGGCGGCCGTGCTCCTCGAGGCGTTCCGGCGACGGCCGTTCGACCACCTGATCATCGCGGGCTCGGACGACGTGCTGCCGGAGTTCGAGCGCACCCTCCACGACTACCTCCGACGCCGCGTCGTCGCGCGGGAGACGCTCGCGATGTCCGCGGCCGCCGGCGAGGTGCTGGCGCGGTCGCTCGCGATCGAGGAGCGACTGGAGACCGAGCGCGAACGGCACACCGTCGAACGGCTCCTCGCCGACGCGGCCACCGGCCGGGGCGCGGTGACCGGCCTGCCGGAGACGCTGTCCGCCCTCGGGGACGGTCGGGTGGACACCCTGGTCGTTCGGGCCGACCTGGCCCACGCCGGCGCCCGGTGCGTGGCGTGCGGGCGGCTCGCGCTCGACGAGGGTGCATGCTCGACGTGCGGTGGCCCGATGGAGCGCGTGCCGGACGTGGTCGAGAGCGCCGTCGGCGCGGCGCTCCGGCAAGGTTCGAAAGTCGAGGCGGTCTCGGCCGACCGGAACGGGACCCTGCGGATCGGCGCGCTGCTGCGGTTCTGAACCCGGGTAGGCTGCTCGTCCGTGGAACCGTTGTCGGCGATCGGTGTTGACGCCGGAGGGACGAAGGTCCTCGGGGTGGTCGCCGACGAGCGTGGCGTCGTGCACGATCGAGTCGTTCAGGACACGCCGGCCCGGGACGCGGAGGCGACGGCCGCCACGATCGTCACGGTGGCCAGCGCGCTCGCGGGGCAGCATCCGAACGTCGTGGCGCTCGGCGTTGGCGCGGCGGGGATGGTGACGCTCGACGGCGTGATGCGGTTCGCCCCGAACGTCGCCTGGCGCGAGTTCGCCCTCCGCGAGCGCCTCGTCGGCGCCCTCGGGCTCCCGACGATCGTCGAGAACGATGCGAACGCCGCGGCATGGGGCGAGTTCCGATTCGGCGCCGGAAGGGGTTCGACGCACCTGTTGATGGTCACGGTTGGGACCGGGATCGGCGGCGGCATCGTCGCCGACGGGCGACTGTTCCGTGGGGCCAACGGGTTCGCCGCCGACATCGGGCACATCATCGTCGAACCCGATGGACCGCTGTGCGGCTGCGGGAACCGAGGGTGTTGGGAGCAGGTCGCGGCCGGCCGCGCGATCGATCGCGGTGGGGAGCTCGCGGCGCGCGAGCACCCCGAGTCGGAGATGGCCAAGCTGGCCGGCGGCGACCCCGCGCGCGTCACCGGCAGGATCGTGAGCGCGGCTGCGAAGGCCGGTGACCCGATGGCGATCAACGTGCTGGCGACCGTCGGGCGACGGTTGGGCGAGGGGATCGCGGGCCTGGTGAACGTGCTGGACCCAGACATCGTCGTCCTGGGCGGCGGCGCGGTCGGCGCGGGCGAGCTCCTGATCGGGCCGGCGCGGGTGGCGTACGAGGGGACCGTCGAGGGCGCGAGGCACCGCCCCCCGGTCCGGTTGGTCGTCGCGCACCTCGGCCCGACGGCCGGGGCGATCGGCGCGGCGTCGCTCGCGCTCGAGGCGTGCCGTGGCGTGCCCAACGATCGGGACGAACCGCGGCCATGACCGGCCACGCGGCGCGGATCGGGCTCGTGCTCCCGATGTTCTCCAGGGACGCCGGGGCGGTGCTCGACGCCGCCCGCGAGGCCGAGGCGCTCGGCTTCGACGGGGTCTTCGGCTCCGACCACCTGTACCCGATCGGCGGGTCGCCGCAGGGGCCCGCGCTCGAGTGCTTCACGATGCTCGCCGCCGTGGGCGCCGTCACGTCGCGCGTCGCGGTCGGAACGCTGGTGACGCGGGTGGGCCTCCGCGCGCCCGGGATCCTCGCCAAGCAGGCCATCGGCCTCGATCACGTGACCGGCGGCCGGGCGATCCTGGCGATCGGGACCGGCGACCGGCTGTCCGAGGGCGAGCATCGGACGTTCGGCCTCCCGATCGAGCCGCCCGTGGTCCGCGGCGAGCGTCTGGCGGAGACCGTGGCCGCGATGCGGGCGCTGTTCGACGGCGAACGGTACCCGGGCGGGCGGTTCGTCCCGTCGCTGGAGGGACCCCTGGTGCCGCCGCCGGTCCATCCGGGCGGGCCTGCGCTGTGGATCGGCGGAACGTCCGACGCGTTGGTGCGATCGGCCGGCCGGCTCGCCGACGGGTGGAACGGGTGGGGCCTGTCCGTCGATCGGTTCGCCCAGAAGGTAAGGCTGCTTTACCAAGCGGCGGGCGAGCGTCGGGTCGAGGCGACATGGGGAGGCATCGCGCTCGTGGGGGAGGACGAGGCGGAGGCCGAACGGCTCTCGGAGGCACGCGCCGATCGGGGCCTCGACCCGGCGACCTTCACGGGTTCGGCGGAGCGGCTCCGGGAGCATCTCGCAGCGCTGGGCGGGGCGGGGGCGACGTGGACGATCCTGTTGCTGGCCGGGCCCCGGGACCGACGGGCGCTCGTCGCGGATCGGGTGCTGTGGGCGGTGGCGTGATCGGCGCGACCGGCGCCGAGCGCCGGCGCGGCCAGCTCACATCCCGTCCGGAGGCTCCCACAGCTCGAAGCGGTTCCCCTCGGGATCCATCGCCCAGCCGAAACGCCCGAACTCGGAGTCCTCGATCCGGTCGTCGACCTCGACGCTCGCGCTGCGGAGTTGGTCGAGCATCGCGTCGAGGTCGCCGACCCTGTAGTTGACCATGAACGGCGAGGGCGACGGGTCGAAGTACGTCGTGTCCACGTCGAACAGCGCCCACGTGGTCGAGCCGACCCGCGCCGGCCGATCGGCGTCGCGCCACCGCAACACGACGGCGTCGTCGTCCGGGAGCGAACGCAGCCCCAGATGCTCGCGGTACCAACCGAGCAGCGCGGCCCGGTCGTTCGCCTTGAAGAACACTCCGCCGATCCCCGTCACGCGCTCCACGTCACATCCCTCCTCGCCCGGCTCCACGCCGCGAGGGTATCCTGCAACGCCGTGCGAAGCGACGCGAAGGTTCGATGGGCGGGAACGGTCGCGCCGATCGCGGCGTTCCTCGCCGTGGTCCCGGCCCAACGGTCCATCGCTGCCGGCCGCGTGGGGGCCTGCGGCTCGTGGAAGGTCCTGCCCACCCTGACCGAGCGCCTCTGCTGAGCCGCCCTCGCGCCCGGATGAGAGGGTCGAGATGACGCAACCGATCTACGAGCTGCTCGGGACGATGGATCCGGGGGAGCGCGCGCAGCAGATCGCGGACTCGTTGACCGAGACGTACCCGGATCTGATCTCGCGGATCCCGACGCGTGGCGGGGGAAGTTCCGCAAGATGGCGAACCCGCCGTTCGCCTTCTTCCGGGGGAATCGTCGGGTTCGGCCAGAGGTACGGAGCGATCGCTCGGCGCGATCACACGCTCTTCGTCGACGCGTTCCGCAACGAGCGGATCGCCGATCTCTAGGTCCGGGCTACGTGTTCCGCCCGATCACCAGGAGGGGATCCGCCGGTAGGCGGTCTTTGCGATGCGGGTACATCCCCTCGTGATCGGCCAGCAGCGACCGGACCACGTCTCGAGAGCGCCGCTCGAAGCGATCCCTGAGGTATCCGTACGGCGCCCGCCTCGCCTAGCCCGAGCGGTAGCGGCGGAGTTCCTCGCGACTCTTCGCTCGACCTAGACCGTTGTCCGCGTATCTCGCGACATAGGGGAGAAGTAGGGGTAGAGGTCCGCCTTGCCGGGCAGCGTTGTCTTCATGGAATTCCCGATCAACAGGTCATCCAAGATCTCGTGCTCGACCGCGACCATGAGCGACGTCCGGGGGACTTCGAAGGTTAGCCACCTCCGGAAGCCCCGACCCGCGAGCGCGATCACGTTGTCGACGCCCCCGACCCTCACATCGATGAGGTCGAAATGGCGCTCGAGGTGCTCGATGGACCGGACGCACGCGGAGACGGTTGGGACGTCATCCGTGTCGAGCGCCTCGGACCAGTCGTCGCCGAACTCCTCCGGGTCATGGAGCGTCACCGGTTGCTCGGGAGGGTCGATCGGGTCGATCCGGTCATCGAAGCGATCGACGCGTAGGAACGCCGGGAGGAGCGTGTTCGCCGATCCTTCGAACCCGATCGGGTGGTCCGTCAGCGTCGTCGTGTGCCGTCCGGCCCACGCGCTGTCCGCGCGTTGGTACCGGTGCATCGAGCTGAACTGCACGAAGTGGGAGGTACCGAACTCCCTCATCATCCGACCGATCTGCCGCCCCACGGACTCGCGCTTGGCCGCGGCCGCCGGGATCCGCTCGCCCTGGTCGTCGAAGATGTTGATCATGTCGGCATCCCCGTGGCCCGACAGGCGCAACAGGTAGGAGATGGGGTACCTGCCGACGATGGAGCGGACGACCCCTCCCCACCCGCGGTCCGACGCATCGTTCAGGTTGACGATCAGCCGTCCGCCGATGTCGATCAGCAGGATCCCATCCTGGTTGTGATCCGAGATCGAGAGGATCCGGATACGGTCGGTCACGCGGTACCGCACGCGATCCTTCAGGACGACGACGTCGTAGCCCTGCCCTCGAAGGAAGGACGCGGTCCTGCTGCGGACGTGGTCGGGCAGCAGGACCCGCTGCGCGCGGAGGCTGCGGAGTCCGGAAAGGCTCAGGTGATCCGGATGTCCGTGCGAAACCGAGACGTACCGCGCGGGCGGATCGCTTCCGATCGCTCTTGGGGGATCGCGTGCGATCGTGTTCAGCTGCCGAAGTGCGGCGCCCCACCGAGCCAGGGATCCGTCACCAAGATCGGCCGTCGATCGTGACATGCGACGGTGGCGTCGCCGATGGTCTCGGATCCAGGGTCCACGGCATTACAGATGAGCAGGATCCGAGTGCCGCAACCACGCCTCGCGACGACGGGCCGTTCCTGGGTGAGAGCCGTTCGGAGGTGAGAGCCGTCCCGCCCGTATCCTCGCGCCTGGCTCCGCGGGTCCACTTTGACGGTGCAGTGCGGCGCCCGTAGTCTCGCGCGGCCGAGATGGGCCGGATTCGAGAGAGGCGAAGGGATGACGCGACGGATCCTGATCATGGGCGCGGCGGGCCGCGACTTCCATGACTTCAACGTGTTCTACCGCAACGACGCCGACGCGGAGGTCGTCGGGTTCACCGCGACGCAGATCCCGTTCATCAACGACCGCCGGTACCCGCCCGAGCTGGCCGGCCCTCGGTACCCCGACGGGATCCGGATCCACGACGAATCCGCCATGCCGCGCCTCGTTCGCGAGCTGGGTGTCGACGAGGTCGTGTTCGCCTACTCGGACGTCTCGCACGAGTACGTGATGCATCGCGCCGCGACCGCGATGGCGGCGGGGGCGTCGTGGGTCCTGCTCGGGCCCGACGACACGATGCTCGATGCCGCCGTGCCGGTCGTCGCGATCTGCGCGGTCCGGACCGGCTCCGGCAAGAGCCAGACGACGCGAGCGGTCGTCCAGACGCTCAAGGAGCACGGCAAGCGGGTCGTCGTCGTTCGCCATCCGATGCCGTACGGAGACCTCGTCGCGCAACGGGTGCAGCGGTTCGAGACGTTCGACGACCTGACCGAGGCCGACGTCACGCTGGAGGAGCGCGAGGAGTACGAACCGCACCTCCAGAACGGGACCGTCGTCTACGCCGGCGTCGACTACGGCGCCATCCTCGAGCGGGCGCAGGCCGAATGCGACGTGCTGCTGTGGGACGGTGGGAACAACGACTTCCCGTTCTACCGGCCGACCGTGATGCTGACCGTGGTCGACCCGCTCCGGGCCGGCCACGAAACCACGTACTTCCCCGGCGAGGTGAACGTCCGCATGGCGGACGTGTTGGTCGTGAACAAGGTCGATTCGGCCACGCAGGACCAGATCGACGCGGTGCTCGCGTCCGCCCGCGAGCTGAACCCGGCCGCCATCGTGCTGATGGCGAAGAGCCCGGTGACCGCGGAGGACCCGAGCCTGATCACCGGCAAGCGGGTGATCGTGATCGAGGACGGCCCGACCCTCACGCACGGCGGGATGCAGTACGGCGCGGGCGTCGTCGCCGCCCGGCAGCACGGCGCCGAGGAGATCGTGGACCCCCGCGCGTTCGCGACGGGCTCGATGAAGGACGTCTACGCGAAGTACGCGATCGGCCCCGTGCTTCCCGCCATGGGTTACTCGGACGAGCAGCTGGGGGAGTTCGAACACATGATCAACTCGGCCGATGCCGACGCGGTCGTGATCGCGACCCCGATCGACCTGGGCGCGCTGGTCACGATCGACAAGCCGGCGACGCGCGTGCGCTACGACCTCGACGTCCAGGGCTCGCCGACGCTCGCGGACGCGCTGGCGAAGGTGCTCTAGCCCTCGCCGGCGACGGATCGCATCGAACGCGCCTTCACCCGGGCGGTAGCCTTCGGCGATGCGGATCCGCGCGGTCACGTACAACGTGCACGGGTACCGGGGAGGTCTCGACGCGGTCGCGGACGTCCTCGCACGCGCGCATCCCGACCTCGTGTGCCTGCAGGAGTGCGGCTCGCGCCGGGCGCTCGGCCGGCTCGGGGCGAAGCTCGGGATGGAGGCCGTCTCCTCCCATCGCCCCTTCGGCCGGGTGCGCAACGCGGTGCTCGTCGCCGTCCCGTGGGAGATCGACGAGCACCGCGCGGAGACGTTCTCGCAGGGATCCGGCGCGAGACCCCGCGGGTACGTGGCCGTCATGCTGCGCGCACACGGCCTGCGGCTGGCGGTCGCGTCGGTGCACATGAGCCTGACCGCGAAGGAACGCCGGGAGCACGCCGGGGAGCTGACGGAGAAGCTCGACACGCCCGGGCAGCCGCTGATCCTCGGCGGAGATCTGAACGAGGAGGCTCGCGGCCCGGCGGTCGGCAGGATCGCGGGGACGTTCACCGATGCCTACGCCGCCATCGGCGAGCTCCCGGGGAACACGTTCCCCGCCAGGGGGCCGACCGCCCGGATCGACTACGTGTTCGTCACGGAGGACCTGCGGCCGACGGGGGCATGGGTGCCGGACGGGCGTGGCCCGCAGACGGCCTCGGACCATCTCCCGGTCGTCGTCGACCTCGAGCTGACGTGACGGCCGCGGGGGCCTCAGCCCGAGAGCCCGAGCTTCAGCCGAACGACCGCCGCGGCGATCCGCGCCGCGCCCGAGAGGTCCAGTCGCGAGGTGTTCAGCACCGCGTCGTAGAGCGTCGCATCCGCGATGTCCGCATCGTAGAAGCGCCTGACGTAGGCACTGCGCTCGCGATCCGCGCGGTCCAGCCTCGTGCGCGCCTCCCGTTCGTCGACCCCCTGCCAGCGGACGATGCGGGCCACGCGGTCGGCGACGTCCGCGACCAGGAGGATGCTGCAGACGTCCTCGCGGTCGGCGAGCGCCGCCTGCGCACCGCGCCCGAGGATCACGAAGCCGCCCGCGTCGGCCAGCGAGTGGATCACGTTGCGGACCGCATCGGCCATGGCCCGGTCATCGAGCTCCGGAGCCACCTGGACGCCGAACTCCGGCGACGCCGCGGCGAGCGCACGCCCGAAGTCCTCCAGCACGTCGGGCACGCGCTCGTCGTGCTCGAGCGCCCACGCTGGGTCGACGCCCAGCTGCCGGGCCGCCAGCTCCACCGGCTCTCGGTCGACGAAGCGGAACCCGAGGGCGTCGGCGAGGGCCTTCGACACCCGCGCACCCCCGGCCCCGTACTGCCGCGAAACGGTCACGACGCCGCGCCGGTCCGTCGGTGCCGCCGCTCCTCGCGTCGGAGCCTCGGCCGGCTCCGTCCCTTCCACGATGGGGTCTCGAGGGCCGGGGTCCGTCACGCCGTCGGGTCGGCGACGCGCTCGGCGAAGCCGAGGGTGCGATCGGAGATCGCCGGCGCGTCGTGGTCGAGCGTCGCGACGTGGTAGGAGTTCGTCAGCCGGACCATCTCCTTGTCGGGGCTCCCGGCGCGCTCGAAGAAGAGCTTCGAGTTCGAGGGCTTCACCGTGTGGTCCTCGGGCGAGGAGAACAGCAGGAGCGGGAGTCGGAGGTTCGGCAGCTCTGCCACGGCTGACTTCAGGAGCTGGTTGAGCGATGGCAGCACGCGCGTCGGGATCCGGTCGTACCCCACTTCGTCCTGCCCGGGCTTCTTGATGTCGTTGATCACGCCCTTGACCGACCTCATGAACAGGCGGCCGACCGGCGCGATCGCGAGCCGCGGGTCGTGGACGTACGGGTTGATGACCACCAGCCCGCGGATGGCGTCGGGATGCTCGGCGACGAGCCGTACGGAGAGCGCCGCCCCCATCGAGAGCCCGACGCAGACGATCGACGATGCGCGCGACGAGAGCTCGGTGAGCGCGGCATCGGCCTCGCGGAGCCAGTCCTCCCAGGTGGTCGTCGCGAGGTCGTCGGGAGACGTGCCATGGCCCGGCAGCCGTGGGCCCGCCACCGCGATCCCGTGCGCCGCGAGGAACCCGCCGAGCGGGCGCATCGACGCCGGCGAGCCGGTGAACCCGTGGAGCAGGAGCGCGCCGACCGGACCACCGTCGAAGCTGAACGCCTCGGCTCCCTGCTTGATGTGGACGCTCACGGCCGCCGTCCACGACTGGGAACCGTCATCGGGTGGGATCCCGGAAGAGCTGGGCGACCACGAACACCGCGAAGATGCCGGCGACCCCGACCATGCCGACGAGCAGGATCACCCAGATCCATTGGAACGCGCTGTACGCGAGCATCCCGTCCCCCGAGGCTTCCGGCTCCGACGTATCCGGCGGTTCGCGGCGCTGCTGGCCCTTCCCGCCGTGCGAGCCTATAGTCTAGAGCGGTCGGCGAGGCCTCGCGTCGGGGCGCCGGCGAGAGGGGTGTGGCGCGTGTTCTGGTGGCTCATGAAGTACGTGTTCCTCGGTCCGATCCTTCGGTTGTTCTTCCATCCGAAGCCAGAGGGGCTCGAGCACCTCGCGTCCGACGGCCCCGTGATCCTCGCTCCGAACCATCTCTCGTTCGCCGACGATCTCCTGGTGCCGCTCGTGCTGAAGGGGCGGCGCGCCACGATCCTCGCGAAGTCCGACTACTGGGACCACTGGTACACGCGGTGGTTCTTCGAGGCCGCCGGGTGCGTTCCGGTCCGGCGTGACGGTGGTTCCGCGTCCCGCGCGGCGATCGACGCCGCGGTGAAGGCGCTGCACGAGGGCCGGACCGTGATGCTGTTCCCCGAGGGCACGCGCTCGCCGGACGGCCGGCTGTACCGTGGCAAGACGGGCGTGGCGCGCATCGCGCTCGAGGCCGGAGTGCCGGTGATCCCCGTCGGCGTGGTCGGGACGTTCGAGCTGTGGCCGTACACGCGGAAGATGCCGAAGTCGGGGCACGTGACGATCCGGTTCGGCGAGCCGCTGCGTTTCGACCGGTACCACGCAACCCCGACCGACCGCTTCGTGCTCCGGTCCGTCACCGACGAGATCATGTACGAGATCATGATGCTGACGGGCCAGGAGTACGTCGACGAGTACGGCGACCGGGTCAAGAAGGAGATCGAGGCGCGGGCCAAGGGGTCGCGGGACCGGACGCCGGCTCCGGCGACGGACGCCGCCGCGGGGGACGTCGTGACCGTTCCCGAGGACGCCGTCGAAGGGTCCCCGTCGGTCGCGGAGCAGCCGGCCAACCAGCGCCCGGGCTCCCCCTAGCCGCTCCCTCCCGGTTCCGGCTCCGCCCACGCGAGCGACCGCCGCACCGCCTCGAGCCAGCGCGCGTGGCCGGCGGCCGCGGTCGCCGTATCGTGGGGTTCGAACCCTCGGTCCGCGCGCCAGATGCCGCTCAGCTCGTCCGGGCCCGACCAGGCGCCCGTGGCCAGGCCCGCGAGGTAGGCCGCGCCCATCGCCGTGGTCTCCTGGATCGCCGAACGGTGCACCGGCACGCCGAGCAGGTCGGCCTGGAACTGCAGCAGCAGGTCCATCGCCGAGGCACCGCCGTCGACCTTCAGCGAGGGCAGCTCGAGTCCTGAGTCGGTCCGCATCAGGTCCAGCACGTCCGCGCACTGGTAGGCGATCGCCTCCACGGTCGCGCGCGCGAGGTGCGCGGCCGTCGTTCCCCGGGATAGTCCGACGATCGTTCCGCGCGCGTACGGATCCCACCACGGCGCGCCGAGGCCCGTGAGCGCCGGGACGAAGTACACGTCGCCGGTGTCCGGGACGCTCGCAGCGAGGGGCCCGACCTCGGCGGCGTCCGAGATCGCTCCGAGCCCGTCCCGGAGCCACTGGATCGCCGCGCCGGTCACGAACACGGCGCCCTCCAGCGCGTAGGCGGGTGCATCGCCGATGCCGGCGGCGATGGTCGTGAGCAGGCCGTTCGCCGAGCGCACCGGCCGGTCGCCCGTGTGCATCAGCACGAAGGAACCCGTGCCGTAGGTGTTCTTCGTCGAGCCGGGCTCCCAGCACGCCTGGCCGAACAACGATGCTTGCTGGTCGCCCGCGACGCCGGTGATCGGCACCGCGGCCCCGAGGAACGCGGCGGCGTCGACGGAGCCGAACGCTCCGCTCGAGGGCAGGACCTCCGGCAGGACGGCGCGCGGGATCCGGAGCCGATCGAGGATCTCGTCGTCCCAGTCCAGCCGGTGGATGTCGAACAGCATCGTGCGGGACGCGTTCGTCCGGTCGGTCACGTGGACCGCGCCCGCCGTCATGCGCGCGATCAGATAGCTGTCGACCGTGCCGAACGCGAGCCGTCCCGCGCCGGCGGCCTCCCGCGCCCCGGCAACCTCGTCGAGGATCCAGGCGAGCTTCGTACCCGAGAAGTACGGGTCGATCACGAGCCCGGTGCGATCGCGGATGCGGTCCGTCCACCCCTCGTCGCGCAGTCGGGCGCAGGCCGCGGCCGTGCGCCGGTCCTGCCACACGATCGCCGGGTGGATCGGGCGTAGCGAGTCCCGGTCCCACAGCACCGTGGTCTCGCGCTGGTTCGTGATGCCGACCGCTCGGAGCGCGCTGGGTGCGAGTTCGGCTTCGCGCAGCGCCTCGGCGGTCGACGCGCCGAGCGCGCTCCACCAATCGTCCGGGTCATGTTCGACCCAGCCCGGCCGTGGGAACGACTGAGGGAATTCGCGGTAGCCGCGGGCGGCGATCGTCCCGTCCTCCCGGACCACCATCGCTCGGATCCCGGTCGTTCCCGCGTCGATCGCGAGGACGTGTGGCATGGCGCAGAGGCTACAGTGACGCCAACGCGTCAGCGGAGGAGGTAGCGACCATGCGCATCGGGATCCTGACGGGTGGCGGAGACGTTCCGGGTCTGAACGCCTGCATCAAGGCGGTCGTGAACCGGGCCGCCGGCGCCGGTCACGAGGTCGTGGGCATCTGGCGCGGCTGGGGGGGTCTGCTGCAGTTCGACCCCGACGATCCGTCGACGCGCGACGAGTGCTTCGAGCCCCTCGACGCGGTCGCGGTCCGGACGATCGACCGGTCGGGAGGGACGATCCTGCACACGTCGCGAACGAACCCGGCGAAGGTCACGCCGCGTGACGTGCCGGCGTTCCTGCGCGACGCGGCGCATGGCGATGGGCCGTTCGACTTCACGCCGCACGTCCTCCGGGTGATCGAGCGCGAACGGCTCGACGTGCTGATCCCGATCGGCGGAGACGACACGCTGTCCTATGGGCTGCGGCTGCACGAGGAGAACGTACCGGTCATCGCGATCCCGAAGACGATGGACAACGACGTCCACGGCACGGACTACTGCATCGGCTTCTCGACGGCGGTGACCCGGGGGGTGGAGTTCATCCACAACCTGCGCACGAGCAGCGGCTCGCACGAACGTATCGCGGTCGTGGAACTGTTCGGGCGTTACAGCGGGGAGACGTCGCTGATCACCGCGTACCTCGCCGGCGTGGACCGGGCGGTGATCTCCGAGGTGCCGTTCGACATCGACCGGCTGGCGGAGATGCTCGTGCGGGACCGACAGGAGAACCCGAGCCGGTACGCGATGATGACGATCTCCGAGGGCGCGGTGATGCGGGGCGGCGACATGGTGCTCTCGGGCGAGGCCGACGCGTACGGGCACAGGAAGCTCGGAGGGGTCGGGGCGCTCACCTCGGAGCTCATCAAGGAACGCACGGGGTTCGGCACCGTGTACCAGCAGCTCGGGTACCTGATGCGGTCGGGCAGTCCCGATTCGCTCGACCTGATGGTGGCGACGAACTACGCCGTGATGGCGGCGGACCTCGCGCTGGAGGGAGCGACGGGCCGGATGGTGGCGCTCCGCGGCGGCACGTACACGAGCGTGCCGATCGGGGTGACGCGGGAGGGCGTGAAGCGGGTCGACGTCGACGAGCTGTACGACGTCGCCGCGTATCGCCCCAAGGTCCGGCACGTCACCGGCAAGCCGATGTTCCTGTACTGAACGATCGCTCTCTTCTGGCAGCGGAGGCGGTTCCATGGCGCGGATCGGGATCCTGACGGGCGGCGGTGATTGTCCCGGGCTGAACGCGGTGATCCGTGCGGTCGTTCGCAAGGGCGTCGGGTACCAGGGCAACGTGGTCATCGGGTTCCGCTACGGGTGGCGGGGTGTCCTCGAGGGGCACGTCGTGGAGATGACCCCCGAGAGCACCCGAGGGATCCTCCATCGCGGCGGCACGATCCTCGGAACCTCGCGCGTCGATCCGTTCCGGATCGACGGCGGCCTGGAGCTGGTCAAGGAGAACCTCGCGACCTACCGGATGGCCGGTGTCATCGTCGTCGGCGGCGAGGGGACGCTCTCCTGCGCGGCCCGCATGGCGGAGGAGGGGCTCAACGTCGTCGGCGTCCCGAAGACGATCGACAACGACATCGGGGCAACGGACCTGACGTTCGGCTTCGACACGGCGCTGCAGATCGCGACCGATGCGATCGACCGGCTGCACACCACCGCCGAGAGCCACGACCGCGTGATGATCCTGGAGGTGATGGGACGGCACACTGGGTGGATCGGCCTGTACGCGGGCATGGCCGGGGGAGCCGATGCGATCCTGATCCCCGAGCACGCGTTCGACATCGACGAGGTCTGCGCGCACCTGCGCAACCGGCACGCGCGTGGCCACACGTTCTCGATCGTGGTGGTCTCCGAGGGCGCCGTGCCGAAGGCGGGGACGCTCGAGGCGCCGGAGTACGAGCTGGATCAGTTCGGCCGGCCGAAGCTCGGCGGCATCTCGTACGTCGTCGCCCAGGAGATCGAACGCAGGACCGGGTTCGAGGCTCGGGTCACGATCCTCGGTCACGTGCAGCGGGGAGGCTCGCCGACCGCGCTCGACCGGATCCTCGCCACCCGGTTCGGGGTCGCGGCGATCGACGCCGCGTCCGAGGGCCGGTGGGGGGTCATGGTCGCGCTCCGGGGCACCGGCGTCGTGGAGGTCCCGATCTCCGAGGCGGTCGCGTCGCTCAAGACGGTGCCGGAGGGGCTCTACGAGGTGGCCGAGGTGTTCTTTGGCTGAGGGACGCTCGGCGCGGGTGCGCGACCGGGCGCGAGCCTCGGCGTGGGCCCGGGGTTCGCGCTGGACGCGCAGCCGTGGTAGACGTACCGCGTCGAGGCGGTCCGGCGTCGGAAGGAGGCTGTTCCATGAGACGGTTCCTCGTCGGGGGTCTGGCGGTCGGTCTTATGGCGGTGTCGGTCCTGGCGTGGGCGGCGCCGGCGATGGCGCGCGTCGGCGCGCAGTCCACGAGCTGCAGCATGAACGCGACCGCCCGGTTCAAGCCCGGCCTGGACCTCAGCCAGGAGCAGAAGGAGAAGATCAAGGCGATGGGCAGGCTCACCGACTGCGTGGGCGGGGGCGTCACCAGCGCGAAGCTCCACGGCATGGGTCGAGGGAGCATCAGCTGCACGAGTGGTATCGCCAAGGTCAAGCTGAAGGCCCACTGGAACACGGGCGAGCTCTCGAAGGTGACGCTCTACGTGGACCTCGGGCTGCAGTCCCTGTCAGGGACCGTGACGAGCGGGAAGTTCGCCGGTGAGGATCTCACCGCGACCGACGTCGTGCTGGCCGCGGTGAACGGCGACTGCCTCACGGCGCCGCTGACGAAGGCCAAGGTCACAGCGACGATCTCGTTGTAGCGGGAGGCGCGAGCGGAGACTGGGGACGGCTCGGTCGCCGGCGAGGCTCGGCCGGAGTCGGACCGCGCGGCGTCGATGCTGCCGTTGCTCGCGACGGGGCGAGTCGCGGCGATCGCGCTCGGGACGCTCGCCCTGTTGCTGCTGGTTGGCGGCTCCGGCTACCACCGCGACGAGCTGTACTTCCTCGAGGCGTCGAGGCACCTCGCATGCGGGTACGTCGATCAGCCTCCGGTCTCGGTGGCGTTGGTCGGGCTGTCCCACGCGCTGTTCGGCGACTCCCTCGTCGGGCTGCGGCTCTTCCCCGCGCTCGCTGATGCGGCGACGGTGTTCCTGACGGCGGTGATCGTCCGGGAACTCACGGGCGAGCGCTTCGCGCAGACGCTCGGGGCACTCGTGGTCGCTGTCTCGCCCTTCCTGATCGCCGGTCACCTCGCGGGACCGACCATCTACGACCTCGCAGCGTGGACGCTCACGTCCTGGCTCGTGATCAGGATCCTGCGGACGGACGCGGAGCGGCTGTGGCTCGCCGTCGGGCTCGTCGTCGGCGTCGCGCTGCTGACCAAGGAGACGATCCTGTTCCTCGCCGGCGGCCTGTGCGTCGGGTTCCTGGTCAACCGCCAGACGAGGGTCTTCCGGAGCCAGTGGTTGTGGCTCGGGGCCGCGATCGCGCTCCTGCTCTGGTCCCCGAACCTCGTCTGGCAAGCGCAGCACGGCTGGCCGACGATCGAGATGTCGCGCAACCTGCAGCGCGAGCACTCGGGGATCGGCTACGGGGGCCCGTTCGTGGCGATCCAGCTGCTGCTGCCCGGCTGGTGGGCCGCGCCCGTATGGATATCCGGGCTCCGGGCCATGTGGCGCGAGGATCGGTTCCATGCGTTCCGGGCGTTCGCCGTCGCGTACGGCGTCCTGTTCGTGCTGCTGCTGGTGTTGGTCGGTGATCGGCCCTACTACCTCGCCGGCCTCTACCCGACGCTGTTGGCGGCGGGCTCGATCGTCACCGCCCAGGTCGTCGCGGGCACCCGGCGGTTCCTCTCCGACCGCGCGCCACGCCGCCGGCTCCTATGGCGATCGCCACGAGTGGCGATCGCGTGGGTCCTGATCCTCGGCGTGGTGTTCGTCCCGCTCTCTCTGCCGATCCTGTCCGCGCGGGTGCTCGCCGCCGTGCCGCTGCAGGAACTGAACTACAACCTCGGCGAGGTCGTGGGCTGGCCGCAGCTCACGGAGCGCGTCGCGGCCGCCTACCGCTCGCTCCCGGCGAGCGATCGTGCGGTCACGGCGATCGTCACGGCGAACTACGGCGAGGCGGGCGCGATCGATCGGTACGGTCCCGCGCTCGGGCTCCCGCGAGCGTACAGCGGCCACAACAGCTACTGGTGGTGGGGCGCTCCATCGCCGGCGGTCGGGGTCACGATCGCGGTCGGGTTCGCGCCGGCCGACCTTGCCCCGTACTTCGGTTCGGTCCGCGAGGTGGGCCGCAACCGGAGCCCGTTCGGCGTTCAGAACGACGAGGACGGAACCGCGATCCTCGTCTGCACGGAGCAGCGGCGGCCGTGGCCGGCGGTCTGGCGCGACTTCCGGCACTACGGCTGAACCGGGGGCTCCCCCTATACTCGGGCGGGTGGACCGCCCGATCGATCTGCGCTCCGACACCGTCACCCGGCCGAGCGAGGCGATGCGGCGCGCGATGGCCGCCGCCGAAGTCGGCGATGACTGGTACGGCGACGACCCCACGGTCAACCTCCTGCAGGAGCGCGCGGCCGAGGTCACGGGGAAGGACGCCGCGATCTTCGTTCCCACCGGCACGATGGCGAACCAGATCGCCATGCATCAGCACGTTCGCTCGGGCCACTTCCTGATCTGCGCCGAACACTCCCACGTCGCCAGCGTCGAACTGCACTCCTCGGCGGTCCTGTCCGGTATCGTCCCGCTGCAGCTGCCGGCGCCGCGCGGGGTCCTGACGGCGGAGCAGGTTGAGGAGGCCATGGCGCCGGACCCGCTCGACGCGATCGCGTTCGACCTGCTGTCCCTGGAGAACACGCACAACGCCGGCGGTGGGACCGTGTGGCCGATCGACGACCTGCGAGCCGTCGCGAAGGCCGGGCGCGATGCCGGCCTGGCGGTGCACCTCGACGGCGCGCGGATCTTCAACGCCAGTGCCGCATCGGGCGTCCCGGTGCAGGAGTACGCCGACGAGGTGGACAGCGTGATGTTCTGCCTGTCGAAGGGCCTGGGAGCGCCCGTCGGCTCGGTGTTGTGCGGCCCCGCCGCGTTCATCCGAGAGGCGCGCAGGTCGCGGATCCTGTTCGGCGGCGCATGGCGACAGGCGGGCGTCCTGGCCGCGGCCGGCCTGATCGCGCTGGAGGAGGGCCCGAAGCGACTCCACGAGGACCACGAGAACGCGCTTCACCTGGCCGAGGGGATCGCGGACGCGACGCCCGGGTCGGTCGATCCGGACGAGGTCGGGTCGAACATGGTCTTCGTCGACGTCTCGCGGCTGGGCATCCGGCCGTGGGACGTCGTCGCTCGGCTGCGCGAGCGCGGTGTGCTGTCGAACGCCGAGGCCGGGAAGCTGCGCCTCGTCACTCACCTGGATGTGACGCGGCAGGACGTCGACGAGACGGTCACGGTGTGGCGGGGGCTCGCCGACGAGCCGGGCGCGGCGTCCGGCGCCTGAGCCGTCGGAAGGGACCGGTCGCAGACGGCCTGTAGGAGAAGCCCCGGACGACCCGACGAAGGGAGCCCCGATGAAGCTCTTCGGTGGACCGCGCTACCCGGAGGAGATCGCCCGCCGCGTGCCTCCAGGCAACCGGCTCGTGAAGGGGTGGCCGGTCCTGCACTACGGCCCGGTTCCGCGTTCGGACGGTTCCGACTGGGATCTGCGCCTCCATGGGCTCGTCGAGAACGACGTGACGCTCTCCTACGAGGAGCTGAAGGCGCTCGGGCCCGCCTCGGTCACCGCCGACATGCACTGCGTGACGGGGTGGACGACCCTGGACAACGCCTGGGAGGGCGTGCCGTTCCGCGTCCTTGCCGAGCGGGCGAAGCCGACGTCCGAGGCGGCGTGGGTGACCGCGCACTGTGAGTACGGCTACACGAGCGAGCTGTCGCTCCAGGCGATGATGGACGACGACGTGCTGGTCGCCTGGGGCCACGGCGGCGAACCGCTCGAGCCGCAGCACGGGTTCCCGCTCCGGCTCGTGGTCCCGAAGCGGTACGCGTGGAAGAGCGCGAAGTGGCTTCGCGCCCTCGAGCTCACCGCCCCGAACGACCGCGGGTTCTGGGAGGTCCGCGGCTACCACGTCCATGCGGACCCATGGCGCGAGGAGCGGTACTCGTACCAGGAGTCGACGGACTCCGAGCGCGAGCCGTAGGCGGGCGCGGAGGTCAGCCCGGGCAGCGGTGCAGCGCGAGGTTCGCGCCGGCTCCGCTCGGCGGCAGCACGTTCCCCACGGCCCAGACCTCGGTCGTGTTCCCGTCGATCGCGGCGAGCGAGTCGTCGCCGGCGGCGTTCTTGCTCGCGGCGACGCTCCACTGGGAGCCATTCCAGTGCTCGACCAGCGTGCCGAGCGACGGTGTGTCGGTGACGTAGGAGCCCGCCGCCCACAGGTCGCCCGACTTGATCACCGTGATGCCGGCGAGGTTGGCGATGTGCCGGGAGCCCGGGTTCGGGCTCGCCACGACCTTCCAGGCCGAACCGTTCCAACGCTCGACGAGCGTGGAGGTGTCGCGGAATCCCACCGCCCACACGGCGGTGGAGGACACTGCGGTCACGTCCGCGAGCACGGCCTCGTCGGCACCGAGGGCGGGCGTGGAGACGATCGACCATGCCTTCCCGTTCCAGTGCTCGACGAGCGGTTGCGGGAGGGCGGAGTCGTCCAGGAACGAGCCGACGGCCCACGCGTTCGTCGCCGACAGCGCGTGGACGGCCGCCAGTCCCCCGTTCGTCGGGGCGCCAGGTGGGGATGGGTTCGGGCTGGCAACGATCTTCCACTTCGAACCGTTCCAGCGTTCGACCAAGGTGAGCTCGATGCCGTGCTTGTTCGTGTACGAGCCCACCGCCCACGCGTCATCGGACGCTCGGGCGTCCACCCCGCCGAACTGACCGTTCTTCGCCTTCCGGGCGTTGGGGCCCTTCACGACCGACCATCCCGAGCCGGTCCAGTGTTCGATCAGCGTCTGCAGGCGATCCTTCTTCCCGGTGAAGGAGCCGACGGCCCAGACGTCGTTCGTGGCCACGCCGTCGACGCTGGCCAGGATCCCGTTCTCCGGCGAACCGGCGCCGGGGCTCGGGATCTCGGTCCATACGCCCCCCGCGGCGTGGAGGGTCTGGGGTTGCGGGGGGTCGGTGCCGTCGACCGCGAATCCGACCGCCCACACGTCGTCAGTCCCCAGGGATACCACGTCCTGGAGCTGGTTCGTCTCCGAGCCCGGGTCGGGCGTCGCAACCACCGTGAAGGTCGTACCGCAGGCGGCCGTGGCCGCGGCCTCCGCTGGCGGGGCGATGCTGCCCGCCGCGATGGACGCGGCGGCGAACACCAGGAGGAGCCGTCCGTGGCCGGAGCGGTGGAGGGCTCCGAACACGTCAGCCCGCCGGTGGCGGAGGCGCCGCCGAGGGTGGCGTCTGTTCGGCCGGGAGAGGTGCCGGCGTAGGTGCAGGTTCAGCCGGTGCATGTGCAGGCGGTGCAGGTGCCGACGGCGGAGGCGACGGGGTGGGTGCTGGACCGGTCGCCGGTGCCGACGCGTCGGCCGGAGCCTCGGGCGGGAGGCTCGGTGACGGCGGCGATGTCAACGCAGGCGTCGGCGGCGCGCTCGGCCGGGCGCCGGCGGCCAACGCCGAGTCCCAGACGGCGTTGAGGTGGCCCTGGTAGTAGACCTCGAACAGGCTCCACAGGAACAGGAGCAGCAGCCCGAGCGCCGGTTCGACCTGCCGCTGGATCCCCGCCCGCGCTTCCATCCGGTCGATCCGCTCGCCGGTGCGGTAGACCGAGATGAACGGCGGCACGATGATGAGGGACCCGGGGAAGAGCGCGAGCACGGCGATCCCTGGTCTGATCGTGTCGTCGCCGAGGTACCTGCGCACTTCGTCGTTGATCTTGTAGTACCAGACCAGCCCGTAGATGCCGAGCGTGACGATGCTCAGGAGCCACACCGCCAGCGGGCCGCGCTTCTTGTAGAGCTGTCCATCGATCGTGAGCTCCTCGGCCATCCGGGGGTTCCCCCTCGCCATCGCTGATGCGTGAACGGGCGCAGGCCCACCGTACCAGCGGGCCCGAGGACGGGGCAAGGTCGACCGGTCAACCGCCGATGTAGAGCGTGACCCGGTCGCCCTGGGCGACGGTGGTCCCGGGCACCGGCGTCTGGCCGGTCACCAGGTCGTTCGTGCTCCCCGGGAGCTGCACCGTCCGCACGTCGAGCCCCAGCGACGTGAGGTATGCGATCGCCTCGGCCTTCGTCTTACCGATCACGTTCGGCATCGCGAACGTCTTCGGCCCGAGCGAGACCACCATCGTGACGCCGTCGCCGCGGTGGACGACCTGCCCGGCCGCGGGGTCGGTGCCGATCACGTCACCCTTCGGGACGGTCGTCGAGTAGCCGTGCGCTTCCTTGGGGACCAGGCCGAGGTCGCGGAGCGCGGACTCGACCGTCGCCGCGGGCTGGCCGGCGAAGTCCTGCAACACGATCGGCCGAGGCCCCTGGCTGACGAAGATCGTGACCGTCGAGCCCTCCTGGAGCCGCGTCCCATCGGCCGGCGCCTGGTCGATGACCTCTCCGGCCGGGGCGGTCTCGCTGTAGCGCTTCTTCACGAGCGGGATCAGATGGGCGTCGCTCAGGATCCCGGCGGCCTGGTCGCGGGGCTTGCCGATCACGCGCGGGACGGCGACGATCGCCGGTCCCGACGAGTAGATCAGCGTCACGGGATGGTCGCGCCGGACCTTGGCGCCCTCGGCGGGATCGGTCGCCAGCAGGAGGCCGGCCCCGACCGTGGGCGACGTTCGCTGGATGCCGTTCACCCAGCGAAGGCCGGCGGCCTCGAGCTTCGCCTGAACCTGCGTGGGCGGCAGGCCGAGGAGCCCCTTCGGGACGAACGCGTAGTGGGGGATCGCGTACGTCCACGTCGCCCACGCCCCGGCGGCAAGTGCCAACACGGTCAGCAGCACGACGAACGTCCGCACCAGGCGCTTGCGCCGGCGAGCCTTCCGCGAGTACGCCCTCGGGATCGTGACGGTCGGGGCGCGCGGGACCGGCTCGGGCTCGGTCGCCGGCACCTGCCGCGCGAGCTCCGCGACCCTCGGCGCCGGCTCGAAGGCGCCGGTGACGGCCGTGAGCTCCTGGCGCATCGATCGCGCAGAGGCGGGCCGGTCCTCGCGCTCCTTCTCGGTCGCGTGGAGCACCACCTCGTCCATCTCGGGCGGAACGGCCGCCTGGCGCGTCGACGGCGCGGGGACGCGTTCGGCCAGGTGCTTGTAGGCGATCGCCACGGAGGTCTCGCCGGAGAAGGGCGTGGCTCCGGTGAGGAGCTCGAACATCACGACGCCGGTCGCGTACAGGTCGGTGCGCGGGTCGGCCGGCTCGCCCTGGATCTGCTCGGGCGCGAGGTACTGGACCGTGCCCGTCACCGTGCCTTCGACCTGGCTCACGGTCGCGTCGGCGAAGGCCCGCGCGAGGCCGAAGTCGGCGACCTTCACGAGCCCGTCGCCGGTGATCAGGATGTTCTCCGGCTTGATGTCGCGGTGCACGATGCCGTGCCCGTGCGCGTGGTCGAGCGCCGAGAGCACCTGTGCGGTGATGTCCGCGACCTGCGCGGGTTCGAGGTGCCCGTACCGCGACAGGAGCATCCGGAGGTTATGGCCGCGGACGAACTCCATGACCATGAAATAGGTGCTCTCGGTGATGCCCCAGTCGTAGACGCCGACGATATTCGGGTGGTTCAGGACCGCCGCCGCGCGCGCCTCGCGCCGGAACCGGTCGACGAAGCCACGGTCGCCGGCGAACTGCGGGTGCAGGACCTTGACCGCGACCTCGCGCCCCAGCACCGAGTCGTGAGCGCGGAAGACCTCGCCCATCCCTCCGGAGGCGACCCTGCCGACGATGCGGTAGCGGCCGGCGACGACGGTTTCGATGACTGCCACGGTGGTGTCGGACCTCGCGGCGGGCGCCGGCGGCGCCCTCGGGTCCATCCTACCGGCGGGTCTGCGCGGGGTGGCCGAAGCTCGGCCGAAGGAGGGGCAGCAGCATGATCGCGGTCACGGCACATCCGGCCCCGGCCAGCGTGTACGCGGCCTTCGGCCCGAACGCTCCGACGAACGCGCCCGCGAACAGGAACGAGACCGCCAGGCCCAGGAGGAAGATCGCCTCGAGGCCGCCCATCACGCGGCTCCGGAGAGGGTCCGGGGACCGGCGCTGGAAGGTGAGTTCGACGGCGACGTCGACGACGCCGTCCGACGCCCCCGCGACGAACATCGCGGTCAGGACGAAGGCGAACGCCGGCGCCAGTGCGACGCTCGCGAATCCGACGCCCGTGACGACCGAGCCGACCACGAGGATCCTCGGTTCGGCCGAGGGGCTCATCCGTCGCGCGGCCAAGGCCCCGATCAGGGCGCCGACGCCGAACGCCGCCGCGAGCAGGCCGTAGCCGAACGACCCGGTTCCGAAGGCATCGGCCAACGGAAGCTCGGCGACGAGGATGCTCCCGACGGACACGGCGAACGCGATGAAGGCGAACGCCATCGTCCGCAAGACCGGGTCGCGGAAGATGAAGGTGAACCCGGACCACATGCCCGCGCGGTCGCCGGTCGCTGTGGGGGTCTCATCCGAGGAGAATCGCCCGCGGACCGACGCGACGAGGGCCGCCGAGACCAGGTAGGAACCAGCGTTCGCGAGGAACGCCGCCGTCGGGCCGATCGTCGCGGCGAGGAGGCCGCCGAGCGCCGGGCCGACGAGGTAGCCGACGTTGCTGCCGAACGCGATCGTGCCGTTGGCCCACGCGAGGTCATGCTCCTCGACGAGGTTCGGTACCGCAGCGCTGGCCGCGGGGAAGAAGGGCGCCGCCGCCGCGGCGTCCAAGAACGCGAGCACGAGCAGGGCCCACGGCGACGTGGCGAAGGCGAACGCGACGAACGCGACCGCACCGGCCAGGTCCGAGTAGATCATCACGCGACGTCGGTCGAACCGGTCGCCGAGCGAGCCCGCGAAGGGGGTCACCAAGCCGGCCGTCCAGAACCCGACGAGCAGGACCGCGGATATCCAGCTCGCGTCGCCGGTTCGCGCATAGACGGCGACGACCAGCGCCGTGAAGGCGGCCTGGGAGCCGGTCAGCGAGATGAGCCGCGCGGCGGCGACGCGGCGCGCGGCGGCGCGTGAAGGGGCGGTCACGAGGGATGTCCCGGTTCGGCGGCGGCGCATGCGCCGGACGGCTCGGTGCGCCGCGACACGGATACGGAGGCGGAGGGCTCGCGATACCTACCGGAAGGGCAACATGACCGTCGGAGCATATCAGCGGGGGGCCGTAGGATAGGACGCGTTCGAACCGGGGAGCTCGGGGCGACCGGGCTGAGAGGCGAGCTCGCATCGGCGCAAGCCGCTCGCGACCCGTACAGCGACCTGATCCGGATAATGCCGGCGAAGGGAGACGACGTGACATCCGCGGCAGTACCGCGCACCGAGCCCCTCGATCCGCTCGTGATCGCCGGGCGAACGTTCGGCTCCAGGCTGATCGTCGGGACGGGGAAGTTCGGCTCGCACGAGGTGATGCGCGAGGCGCTCGACGCGAGCGGGACCGAGATGGTGACCGTGGCGCTGCGGCGGATCGACCTGGACGCCACCGGCGGGCCCGACATCCTGGAGTTCATCGATGCCGACCGGTACCTGCTGCTGCCGAACACCTCGGGAGCGGCCGACGCCGCCGAGGCCGTCCGGCTGGCACGGCTGGCCCGGTCCGCGGGGATGCCGACGTGGGTGAAGCTCGAGGTGACTCCCGAGCCCCGGTACCTCCTGCCGGACCCGGTCGAGACGCTGCGGGCGGCCGAGGTGCTGGTCGCCGACGGATTCACGGTCCTGCCGTACATCAACGCCGACCCGATCCTCGCGAAGCGGTTGGAGGACGTCGGGTGCGCCGCCGTGATGCCGCTCGGGTCCTGGATCGGTTCGAACCGTGGCGTCCGGACGCGAGAGGCGATCCAGATCGTCGTCGAACAGGCGACGGTGCCGGTGATCGTCGACGCGGGCCTCGGGGCACCGTCCCACGCGGCCGAGGCGATGGAGATGGGGGTCGATGCGGTGCTGGTGAACACCGCGATCGCGGTGGCCGCCGACCCGGTCGGGATGGCGCGCGCGTTCGCGCTCGGGGTGGACGCCGGGCGCCGGGCGTACAGCGCGGGCCCGGACGCCGCGCGCGTCGACGCCGAGGCCTCGAGCCCGCTCACCGGGTTCCTCGACCGGCTCCAGACCTCGCAGGCCGACCCGGCGGTGACGTCGCCGTGACCGCTGCGGCGCGACGCGCGGCCCTCGAGATGGTCGATCACCCTGCGGACCGGCACGGGCGGGGGTTCGACGCGCCCGAACCTCGGGTGACGTTCGCGGACGCGTTGGCCGAGCTGCCGCTCGATCGGCTGCTCGGGACCGCCCGATCCGCGACGCCGGCGAGGGTCGAGCGCGCGCTCGCGACGCAGCCGCTCCTTCGCACGCTCGACGACCTGGCGGCGCTCCTGTCACCGGCGGCGAGCGACCGGCTCGACGCGCTCGCGGAGGCGTCGCACCGGCTCACGGTCGCGCGGTTCGGCCGGACGATCCGGCTGTTCGCCCCGCTCTACCTGTCGAACGAATGCCTCTCCGCGTGCGTGTACTGCGGCTTCGCGCGCGAGCTCCCGATCGCGCGCGCGACGCTGTCGCCCGACGAGACGCTGGCAGAGGCGCGCACGCTGCTCCGACAGGGCTTCCGATCGATCCTGCTGCTGACCGGCGAGCACGAACGGCTCACCGGCGTCGGGTTCCTCGAGGAACGGCTCGCGATGCTCGCGGAGGAGGTGCCCTCGCTCGCGGTCGAGGTGCAGGTCTGGAGCGAATCCGAGTACCGCCGGCTCGTCGGAGCCGGCTGCGAGGGCGTCGTCGTCTACCAGGAGACCTACCACCCCGGGACCTACGCGCGCGTGCATCTCGCGGGCCGCAAGCGGCACTTCGACTGGCGCCTGCTCGGTCCCGAGCGCGCGGCGCGCGCCGGGGCTCGTCGCGTGGGCATCGGGGCGCTGCTGGGACTGCACGACGAGTGGCGGTCCGAGGCGCTGGCGATGGCCGCGCACGCCAGGTTCCTCACGCGCCGGTACTGGCGCACGCAGGTGACGCTCGGCGTGCCGCGGCTGCGGCCCTCGGCCGCCGGGTGGCAGCCGCCCGACCCGATCGGCGATCGCGACCTGGTCCAGCTGGTGTGCGCGCTTCGGCTCACGTTGCCGGATGCCGGGATCGTGCTGTCGACGCGCGAGCGCCCGGCCCTGCGCGACGGCTTGTTCCGACTGGGCGTCACGCACGCGAGCGCCGGGTCGCGGACCGAACCCGGCGGGTACACGCACCCGAACGAGGCCACGGAGCAGTTCGAGGTGGCGGACCTCCGTTCGTCGGCGGAGGTGGCGGCGGCGCTGACGACGATGGGCTACGAGCCCGTCTGGGCCGACTGGAGCACCGTCCAGCCGGCGACCGAGTCGATGCTGGCCGGGCCGTCCCGGTAGGCGTGCGCGGTGGCACCGAACGCAGCGACGCGGAGCGGGCGCGATCGGACGGTCCGGCTCTTCGCGGTCGGCGTGCTGGTCACGGCCCTCGTCGTGTCCGGGTTCCTGCCCGCGGCGCGGGCGCACTTCCCGTCCGACATCCCACCGCTGCTCGCGCGGTGGCGGCCGCGGATCACGCCCTGGTCGTCGATCGCGGTCGCGCTGGCGGTCGCGTTCGTCGTGGGCGTGCCGACGCTCCTGCGGATGCGTCTGGCCGGGTTCCTCGCGGCGCTGGTGGCGTTCGTCTTCGCCCTGTCGGTCGCGCTGGCGATCTCCGACGGACATCCGCGAACCCTCTCCCAGGTCGGTGAGACGGGTGGGCTCACCGCCGTCCTGACCGCGCCGATCGAACGTCGTACGGACTACCTGCGCGACGTGACCGTGGTGCGACGGTACGGGCCGGTCGAGTTCGCGCACAGCTACCCGTGGCTGTCGCGTTCGACGCACGGCCGGATGTCGCTCCGCGCTCGGACGCACCCGCCCGGGGCCGTGCTGACCGCATGGCTGCTGGCCGGCGCGGCGCACGACGATCCGCTCGGGGTGGCGCTCCTCATCGTCGCGATCGGCGCGCTGGCCGTCGTGCCGACGTACGGCCTCGCGCGGGCGGTGCACGATGACGAACGAACGGCTCGGTGCTCGGCCGTGCTGTTCGCGGCGTGTCCGATCGTGCTCCTGTACTCGGCGACGGCGTTCGACGCGGTGTTCATGACGGTCGCGGCCTGCGCGATCGCGCTCCTGGCATGGGGGACCCGCTCGACGTGGTGCGCGGTCGCCGGCGGCGCGCTCACCGCGGGCGCGATCACGCTCACGTACGGCCTCCTGGCGCTTGGGGTCGTCGCGGCCGGGTTCTTCCTGATGGCACTGCGACGTGGGTCCGCGACGCGCATCGCGATCCGCGCCGGCGTCTGCGCGACGGCCTTCGTCATCGCCCTCGGTCTGCTCCACCGCTACGCGGGGATCGATCTCCTCGCGTCGTTGCGAACCGCGTCGAGGGTGCAGCACGACGTCGCCGCGTTCCGCGGGCGCTCGTGGCGGTACTGGACGGTCGGCGGGAACGTGTTCGCCTTCCTGATCGGCGCCGGCCTGGGCCTCGCGAGCCTGTTCGCCGTCCAGACGTGGCGCGCATGGCGCGCACGGGAGCCCGGTCTCGAGACCGTCCTGTGGGTCGCGATGATCGGGTCGTCGGCGGTCGGTGCGCTGCGCGGAGAGACCGAGCACCTGTGGATGTACTTGGTCCCGATGCTCGCGGTGGCCGCGGCGCCGGCGGTAGCGCGGATGCGACGGGAAGCAGCGTTCGGCGTCGGGCAGGCGGGTCTCGTGCAGGCGCTGTTCTGGACGAATTGGTAAACATGGTTGACGAGACGGTGTCCGTGACGGCGAACGGAAGGTCGTACTCCGTGCCCACTGGGACGAATGTGGATGCCTTCGTCCGGGCGCGCGGGCTGGATCCGGCGTTCGTTATCGTCGAACGCAACGGCGACCCGCTGGAGCGCGCGCGCTACGCGGGAACCGTCCTTGCCGAAGGGGACCGGCTGGAGCTGGTCCGGGCGGTGGCCGGTGGGTGAGCTGGGGACGTCGCGCCGTGACCGGCTGGCGCGCAGCCGCTTGTACGTGGTGACCGCCGCCCGCACCGGCCGGGGCGATCTGGCCGGGTTCCTCGACGCGATCCTCGGCGCAGGGGTGGACATCGTGCAGCTGCGCGAGAAGGATGCCGAAGCGGGTGACCTGCTGCGGTGGGCGGAGGCGTTCAGGGCGGCGGCCGATCGCCACGGCGCGCTGTTCACGATGAACGATCGTCCCGACGTGGCGCTCGCGGCCGGCGCCGACGGCGTGCACGTGGGGCAGAACGACCTTCCCGTCGGGTGGGCGCGACGGGTGGTCGGCCCCGACGCGATCGTCGGGCTCTCCTGTCACTCCGCCGCCGACCATGCTCGCGCGCCGGCCGATGCCGACTACCTGACTGCGGGCCCGCTCTTCGCGACGCCGACGAAGCCCGGCCGCCCGGGCGTCGGGCTGGAGTTGGTCCGAAGCGCCGCGCGGACCGTCGAGCGCCCGTGGTTCGCGATCGGGGGGATCGACGCGTCCACCGTCCGCGACGTCGTCGACGCCGGCGCCACGAGGATCGTGGTGGTCCGAGCGGTGACCGGGGCCACCGATCCCGCGCGGGCCGTCTCCGAGCTGCGATCGTCGCTGATGGCGTGACGACCCGCCTCGGCGCCGGTGCCGACGTCGGTTCCGGTTCCGGTCCGGTCAGGTCACGAGAGCGCGCTCGTCGAGCGTTCCATCTCCTCGAGCAGGCCCACCGCGTCCCGTTCGACGCCTCGCGCGCGCAGCGCGGCGGCCGTGTCTCGCGCCCCGGTCAGGGGTCCGGTCGCGTCGGCCCGCCCGAGCCCCATCAGACATCGCCCCTCGCCGAGCAGGCACCTCGCGCGCAGGGCCGGGGCCCCGAACGCCCCCCATCCGGCCGCGGCATCCGCGTATCCGGAGGCCGCGGCCTCCAGCCGACCCGCCGCTTCGTCGATGTGGCCGCGTCCGGTACGTCGCGCGAGCTCGGCCAGCCGGGTCGGCCCGGTAACGGACGTGATGAGCGCGTCCGCGACGTCCGGTCGCGCGCGCACACACATCGCCGCGAGGTCGGGGAGGTACGTCGCCCGGATCCATCCACCCGGATCGCCGTCGAACGATGCGAGCTCGCTCACGAGATCGTCCGCGGCCTCGGTCCGCCCGGCGGCGTGCCGGAGGATCGCGGCCACGGCGAGGGCCGGCACGAGCACCTGTGTCTCCCCGATCCGCCGCGCCTCGTCGAGGAACGCGTCCTCGGCGCCGCTCAGGACTTCCTCGCCGAGCCAGAGGCGCGCGTGCGCCGAGTGCGTCAGGGCAAGTGTCCCGAAGTAGCGACCGCCACGCTCGTTCGACCATGCGACGACGGCATCCGCCTCGGCGAGCGCCGTCTCCCAATCGCCGCGTATGATCAGCGCCGGGAGGAGCGAGAGCGCGCGCATGGCCATCGCCATGTAGGTCACGCCGCGTCCCTCGGCCAGTGCGATGCCGAAGCGCGTGGTCGTCGCCGCCCCCCGCGGTCCGTCCGTCGCCATGAGCTCCTCGGCGAGGATCTCGTTGCATCGCGCCGCCTCGCGACTCAAGCCGAGCTCGATCGCCAGTTCCAGCCCCTCGCGGATGTCATCGGTCCCGGCGAACTCCCCGGCGTGGCAGCGGGCCTGCCCCCGCAGCGCGAGCGCCCTGGGACGGAGGTCCCGGAGCCCCTCCCGACCCGCGATCTCGAGCGCCCGCTCCGACCAGGAGACCGCGGCCTCGAGGTCGCCGTCGAGCATCGACACCCAGCCGGTCTCGCTGCAGGCCTCGACCAGCTCGCGGCCCGGCGGAAGGCGTTCGAGCAGCTCGATCGCATCATGGAGGACCGAGCCCGAACGCGTGACGTCGCCCTGGTGCCAGAGGAGGTTCGAGAGCTTCCTCATCGCATCGCCGGCCTGGGCATCGCTCCCCGTGGCCAGGAAGGCGTCGATCGCCTCCAGGAACGCGGCCTCGGCCTCCTCGAACCGACCCACCTGGACGGCCGCGTCCGCGAACCCGTCGAGCGCGCCGGGCCGCCCCGGGTCGTTTGGGGACATGAGCTCGAGCGCCCGGCCGTAGTGCTCGGCCGCGCGACCGACGTCCAGGGACATGGCCCGATCGCCGGCCGCGAGGAGCGGCGTTCGGAACCGGTCCCGGAGCTTCTCGTCGACGGACGCGCCGGAGGCCTGTGCCAGCTCGAGCGCCTGCTCGTAGTGGTAGGCGAGCAGCTCCTGGACGTCCCTCTGGTCGCCGGCGACGCGATCGAGCCATCCGGCGACGGCGCGATGCTTGACGGCCCGTGCGGCACGTGGGATCTGCGCGTTCACGACGTCCCGGACGAGGACGTGCGAGAAGACGAACTCCTCGTTCCACCGCATACGAGAGCTCCTGGACCGGCTGACCAGCTCGCGCTTCGAGAGCTCTCGCAGCGCGTTCAGTACGGCGGGTTCGTCCATGCCGCCCATCGCGGCGAGCGCGCCCGACCAGAAGACCTTGCCGATCACGGATGCGTCCTGGAGGACCGACTTGACACCCGGGGGGAGCGCGTCGAGCCGGGCGGAGATGATCGACGTGATGGAGTCGGGGACCATGTCGCCCGGCAGCGGCTCGATCGCAGGCCAGGTCGCGTGGCCTCCGGCGCCGGCGAGTGAGTCGGCGGCCCGATCGCGGGTGAGCCTGGCGAACTCCTGCGCGAAGAGCGGATTGCCGCCGGCGCGTTCGACCAGGCGCGTGATCACCTCCGGGCCGAGCGCCGGTTCGAAGAGCTCCTGCGCGTGCTCGTCGTCGAGCGGTCCGACGCGCAGGAGGGAACCGTTCACCCATCGTCCCCAGCTCGGACGCCGGTCGAACAGGGCCGGCCTGCCGGTGCACAGCACGAGCATCGGTGAGCCCGCGTTCCCCATCACGAGGTACTCGAGGAAGTCGAGCACGGGATCGTCCGCCCAGTGGACGTCCTCGAACACGAGCACGAGCGGGTGCACCGACGCGACCGCCTCGAGGAACCGGCGCCACGCCATGAACGACTCGCCCTGGTGCGCGGGCTCGGCGCCTTCGCGGCCTCCCTCACCGAGCAACGGTCCGAGCCGGGCGCGGACCCAGTCGCGGTCGGCGCGGGGGAGCGGCACGGGACGGACGGCCGCGTCGAGCTTCTCCGACCACACCTCGGGCGGGTCAGACTCCAGGATCCCGGCATGGGCCTTCACGATCTGCGCGAGCGGCCAGAAGGTCAGGATGTCGCCGTACGGGAGGCACCGAGCCTCGCGCCAGTAGGTCACCTCGAGGCGCTCGTCGATGAACGAGAAGAGCTCCCGCACCAGCCGCGTCTTGCCGAACCCCGCCTCCCCGACCAGCGTCAGCAGCCGGATCGAACGGTCCTGGACCGCGCACAGGAAGGCATCGACGATGATCCGGCGCTCCTCCTCGCGGTCGACGAACGGCCCGGTGTGCAGGCCCTCTGGCTCCGTGCCGAGCCGGCCAGCGCATCGATGCCTGATGCCGCGGGCGTCGCGGGATCGCTCACGGTGGTCGGGATCGGGATCCGGTTCGGCCTGCACACGACGCCCGAGGCGCGGCGGGCGATCCGGCGCGCGGACCTGGTCCTGTACCTGACGAGCGATCCGCTCGCCGACGCGTGGATCCGGAGGATCAAGGCCGGGTCACGGTCGTTGGCACGGCACTACGAGCTGGGGCGCCCGCGCCGAGAGGCGTACGACGCCATGGTTGCGGAGATCATGGATGCGCTCGCACAGCGCCTCGATGTGTGCGTCGCCCTGTACGGCCATCCCGGCGTGTTCGTCAACCCGTCGCACGAGGCGATCGCGGCCGCTCGCGAGCTCGGATACCCGGCCAGGATGCTGCCGGCCGTCTCCGCGGAGGATTGCCTGATCGCCGACCTCGGCATCGATCCGGGCGAGACCGGCCTGCAGACCTACGAGGCGACCGACTTCCTGATGCATCGGCGCGCCGTCGACACGACGACGCCGCTGATCCTGTGGCAGGTGAGCATGATCGGCGCCTGGCACACGGTGAGCGAGCCGAACGTGGAGGGCGTCAGGATCCTGGCGGAGCGGCTCGTCGAGATGTATGGAGGCGGCCACGAGGTCGTGTTCTACGAGGCGGCCTCGTATCCCGTCGGCGACGCCGAGATCGTGTCGGTCCGCCTCGACGCGCTCGGGGACACTACCGTCACCGCGATGGCGACGCTGTACGTGCCGCCGGTCGGCGAGCCCGAACGCGACGCCGAGATGACGCGGCGCCTCTGGCGTTCTTCGAAGGAGCGCTGAGGGGCGAGCCGCCGTCCGACCGCGGCCGTTCGGTGCGTGCTCTTGTGGGACACCGCCCGCATGAGGCACGCTATGCGCCTGGTGGACGAGGGGGTGGTGGGCAGCACATGAAGCTGACCGGATGGCGCAGGATCGCGGGTTCGCTCTGGGGTCCGCCGAACGATCCGCAGATCTACGGCGCGATGGAGATCGACGCGACGAACATCCTCGCGTTCATGGAGCGCGCCCGGGAGGCGGGCCACCGCGTAACGCCGACGCACGTCGTCGGGCGCGCCGTCGCCCACGCGCTGCACGAGGTGCCGGACTTCAACATGCGGATCCGCGGCGGGAAGATGTACCCGCGCGAGACCGTGGACGTGTTCTTCATCACCGCGGTCGAGGGCGGACGGTCGCTCTCGGGCGTGAAGATCGAACGCACCGACGACAAGCCCGTCTACGACGTTGCCGCGGAACTGGCCGAACGTGCGACGCGAATGAAGCAGGGGGACGACCCCGACTTCGCGAAGACGAAGTCGATGATGGAGGCGATGCCGGTCCCCGTGCTTCGGGCCTCCCTCAGGTTCTCGGCATGGGTCGCCGGCGACCATGACCGTGACCTGAAGGCGTTCTCGGTCAAGCGGAGCCCCTTCGGCTCGGCGATGATCACGAGCGTCGGGATGTTCGGCCTGCCGCTCGGGTTCGCGCCGCTGGCGCGCTTCTACAAGATGGGGCTCCTGGTCCTGGTCGGCGAGATCGCGGACAAACCCGTCGCGATCGACGGCCGCGTGGACATCCGGCCGATCCTGCCGATCACCGCGACGATCGACCACCGGTACGCGGACGGGTGGCATATCTCGCAACTGCTGAAGCCGTTCCGTGCGTACCTCGCGGACCCGGCGTCGTTCGAGCCGCCACCACCGCCCGTCGCGCCCGACATCGCCCGGATCGAGGCCGTGGCGGCCGAGGCCGAGGCCGCACTGCCGGAGGCTGAGGTCGAACCCGACGTGATCCTCGCGCCGGAAGAGGCGGGCGCCGCGGATGCCCTCGGCGCGAGCCCCGCAGAGGTGAAGGCCGCGAAGGACTAGGTTCCGGACACGACGTCCGACGCGGGGACCCCGTCGCCGGCATCGGGCACCACGACGACATCGCGGGGTGGCGAGGCGACGAGACGCGGGTTCCTGCGTGCGAGCCAGGCGAGGACGGCGGCCCCCACCAGCGCGAGCGCCAGCGTCACCCAGCCGTCGGCCGCGCCGAACGGCGCGCGATGGACGGCCACGACGACGACGCCGGCGCCGAGGATCAGCGCGATCGAGAGCCCGGGCACCAGCGCGAGCTTCGTCGGGAGGTCCTCCAGGCCGAACCATCGGGCGGCGATCAGCCCGGGCAGGACCAGCAGCAGGAACAGGCCGAGCACGTTGCGAGCCAGGTGGCCCGGGTTCCCGAAGATCCCGGTCGGGGAGCGGAGCTTCCGCGCCTGTGCGGCGGCCGTTCTCGCGGCCACGTCGGCGGCCTCCTGGGAGAACGGCGCGGTTCCCTGGCCGACGACGACCGAGACACCGGGCGCGACCTCGGTCAGGAGGCCGTCGGTCGCGGGTGGGGCGTCGGCGTTGTCGGCGTCCAGTCGGATCACGACGGGATCCGCGTTGAACCGGGTCACTTCGTCGGCGTCCTCGAGGAACCCGCGCGAGATCCGGTCGTAGAGCGCGTTCCCGGTAACCGTGGGCTTGCCCGCCAGCAGGTCCTGGGGGGTCCCGACGAAGAAGAAGGTCCGGGCGACCTCGCCGCCGGACAGCGCTCCGAGGGTCGTGTTCATCGCCTGCTTCGCCGCGCCCCACGCCGTCGGGCTCGCGGGGTCGGGGCTGATCACGAACACGATCGGCGTCCCCGGCAGCGCGTCGGCGTACGCGCGGGCACCGGACACCGCAACGAGGGTCGCGTCGTCGATCCACGGCTCCTGCTTCGACCAGGCACGGTAGCCAGGCTTCAGGTACAGGAGCCCGGCGATCGCGAGCGACGCCACCATGGCGACGGCCGTCAGCGCCTGGACGTTCCAGCGGAACCGGCGGGCCAGGCGTCGCGTCCCCCATACGATCGTCCAGAGGCCCAGCCCCACCAGCAGCATGGGCGCGAGCGTCGGGTTGATGAACCGGTAGTAGGGGTACGCCTTCCCGCCGAGCCAGCCGAAGACGCCCAGCAACGGGAGCATCCACAGCAGCGACATCCGCGAGTGCCAGTCGACAGGCTTCGGCCGTCCCCGCCACCACGTCGCGGCGATCCATGCGACCGCCAGGAGAACCAGCGCGAACGTCACGCGCGGATGCATGCTCTGGATCCAGCTGTCCAGGCGGGCGCGGAAGAACGCCGACGTGTACGGCTGCGCGAGGACGGATTCGCCGAACCCGGCCTTCGCCCCCCACAGCCCGAGCCTCCAGTACACGGCGCCGGCGACCACGCCGGCGGCGGCGGCCAGCAGCATCGGCCCGTCCATCTCGAGGGTCTTGCGGATCGAGAACCGGAACGCGAGCCAGCGCAGGCCGGTGCTCGCGACCAGCACGAGGACGAAGATCCCGGTCGTGGTCGGATGCGTCAGCATCGCGAGGAACAGGATCAGCGCCAGCGCCGACCGCGCCCCCCACGAGGTCCGGGCCGGCGCCAGGAACGGGAGCGCGGTCGCCAGAAGGAACAGGCAGGTCACGTCGTCGAGGTAGCCGAGGTACGGGGTCGTGAGGAACAGCCCGACGCCCGCGATCATCGTGATCAGGTACAGGAACGGTCGCCCCTTGCTCCGGTAGGCGAACGCGCCCAGCGCGGCGCTGGCGAGCAGGGGCGTGCCGATCATCATCAGGATCGTGAAGCGTTGCGGAGCGACGCCGGCGATCCGGTTCAGCATCGCTCCCAGGACGGGCGTCGTGATCCGGTATCCGCCGGAGAGCATCCCGAACGGGCCGTGTTTGGTGAGCAGCAGGGACGGGTTCGCGTCCAGGATCAGCTTGCCGCGCCACGTGTACCAGGCCGGGTCCTTCGTCACCGCCAGCCTGGCGGTGTCCGAGAGGAACGGCCACGCGAGGCCGAGCAGCAGCAACCCGAACGCGACCACGATCGCGACGTCGAACGATCGCCTGCGGCGAGCTCGATCCGGCGATCGGTTCCCCTGGACCGTCGCCGGGACGGCGTCGGTCGTGCGCATGCCCGTCATCCCTCCCCGGTGAGGCCGGTCCGCTTCCCCGGAGGCCGGCCGCGGCAGAGTATACGCGGGGCCACTGCCCGGAGCCGATCAGGCGGCCAGATGCCCTCGGCGAGGGACCCCGGCGGCGGTCGCCTGCCTTCGCTCCGGGGCGTCCGCGGCGGCGCACGGTAGGCTCGACGCCCATGTGGTCACGGCGAGGCGGAAGGCGGCGTGCGACGCCGTTCGGCCCGCGCACGATCGCCGCCGGCGTTGCGGTGGCCCTCGTGGCGATCGCGTGCTCGGGCTCGGACCAGGGCGCCGGGCCGGTGCCGTCGACCGTGAAGACGAAGTGGCCGATCAAGCACGTGGTCTTCATCGTCAAGGAGAACCGTTCGTTCGATCACCTCTTCGGCACCTTCCCGGGCGCGAACGGGACCACGACCGGCATGAACGGCGGCAAGAAGGTGAAGCTCGCGCGCGCGTCCTACGTGCTTCCCACTGATGTCCCGCACGCGTACAGCGACGCGGTCGCCGACTGGAACGGCGGCCACATGGACGGGTTCGGCCATCACGTGGCCGGGATGGACTCGGCGGCGGCGTACACGCAATTCCAGGCGGACCAGATCCCGAACTACTGGCGCTGGGCGAAGGACTTCGTCCTCGGCGACGACTTCTTCGCCTCGGTGATGGGCTCGTCGTTCCCGAACCGGCTCTTCACGATCGCGGCCGACTCGGCCGGGACGCGCGACGGGCCCAACGCACGCTTCCCGCGCCCGCACGGCCACGCGAAGTCCTGGGGCTGCGACGCGCCGAAGGGCGAGACGGTGCCCGTGATCGACCCGGAGGGCGACGCGGTCGAGGAGCCGCCGTGCTTCGACATCCAGACCGAGGGCGACCTGCTGACGGAAGCGGGCGTTGGCTGGGCGTCGTACACGGCGACCGAGACGCAGAACGGCTACATCTGGTCGGCGTACAACTCGATCGAGCACATCCGGAACTCCGACCAGTGGGCGCAGCACGTGTTCCCGGTCGACGACCTGGTCGCGGACATCGATGCGAACAAGCTCCCGTCCGTGACGTGGGTCGCGCCGCGCTTCGAGGATTCGGACCATCCGAAGTTCAAGACGTCGCTGTGCGAGGGTGAGAACTGGACCACCCAGGTGGTCAACGCGATCATGAAGAGCGACATGTGGAAGGACACCGCGATCTTCATCTCGTGGGACGAGTGGGGCGGCTTCTACGATCATGTGGCGCCGCAGCAGGTGGACAGGTTCGGCCTCGGGTTCCGCGTCCCGCTGCTGGTGATCTCCCCGTACGCGCTGCGCGGGCACATCGATCACCACTGGGGTGAGTTCTCGTCGGTGCTGCGCTTCATCGAGGAGAACTGGGGCCTGACGAACCTGACCGAGCGGGACGCGAACGCGAGCGACCTCTCCTACGACTTCTCGTTCACGCAGGAACCGCTCCCGCCGGATCCCCTTCCGTCGATCCGGAACTGCCCCGCGTCCGGGCACTCGCCCATGCCCTGAGGGGCCACCCGATGAGGGCGACGGCCAGCGCGACGTAAGCGCCGGGACCCGAGAGCCGCAGGCCGACGGCGTCCACCCCGACCGCAGCCAGCGACAGCGCGGCCGCCCCGAACGCCGGGGCGAGGGCCCCGACGTCGGCGGCCGAGGCGCCAGGGAGCGCGAGGCGCGACCACGGCCAGCCGATCAGGACGGATCCCATCAGCAGCACAACGGCGAGCCCGACCGGGAGCCACGGGGACAGCGGGCCGGCGCCGGGTTCGGCCTGCCCGGGCCGATCCGCGCCTACGACCGCGGGCCGCGCGGGCCGCGGGTCCGAGCCCGGCAGGGCGACCACACCCGGCGCGATCCGGACGGCGCCGGGGAGCGCCGACGCCGCAGGGAACCGATCCGGATCGAACGAGCGCACGGCCACGATCAGCGGATGGCGCCCCAGGAGCGGTTGGACCCGGTGCCAGTAGTCGAGCGCCATCCGGTCGTGTTCGGCGATCCCCGTGAGCGTGGGCCGACCGGCCACGAGATCCTCGGGCGTTCCGACGAAGACCCGGACGTCCGCGATCCGGTCCGCCGGGACGGCCCCGAGGAGGTCGTTCGCGTAGCGGGTCACGAACAGGGCGGGCTTGTCGCCCCGGTCGTCCATCACCAGCACCAGCGGCGTGCCCGGCGCGGTCCCGGCGAGCGCGACGCCTACCGACCGCGCCTGTTCGATCTGCTCCGGGGTCGAGAGCGGCCGGCTGCCCACCCACGCCGAGCCGATCGACGCGACGAACAGCGCCACGCCGCCGGCGATCGCGAGCATGGTCAGCCAGCGGCGCCGCAACGCGACCGCGGACAGCCCGAGCCCCGCAAGCATCGGCAGGGGCAGGCACACGTCGACCAGGCGCTGGCCCGGAGCCGCGGAGAGGCCGAAGGCGAGGAGCGCCACGCCTCCGAGCGTGATGAGGAGCCAGGCCGCGATGGCGCCCCAGAATGCGGCCGACCTCGAGCGTTCGGGCGAGCCTCCCGGCGAGGACGCGGGGCTCTCGCGGCCGGGCAGCAACGGGATCGCGGTGAGGGCGAGCCCGACGGCGACCACCGAGCGCCACCATGGAAGGTCGTGGGCCAGCTTGCGCCGGTAGGACGCGCGCAGCTGCGCGCCGAGGCCCGAGCGCCGCAGCACCGCATCGCGGGACGTGTCCACGGCGGACCCCGACCCCGCGCCTGAGACGATGAGCCCGAGCCCGATCAGCGGGAGGCCGAACGCCCAGGCGAGCGCGAGCCGTCCGATGGTCGATTGGTGGAACGGGGCACCCGCGGCCCGCCCCGCCGGGTATTCCGGGAGGAGCGCGATGGCGGCCCCGGCCGACACGCCGGCGGCGAGCAGGAGGAACAGCGGGTGCGACAGGCCCGCGGCCGTGAGGAGGAACCCTGTGCCTAGCATCCCGCCCGCGCCGGGGCTCCCCGCCGCCACCACCAGGACCGCGAGCGCCGCCAGGAACGGCGCGAGGAACGCGAGGGTCGACAGGTACCCGGGGACGATGAAGCCGAGGAAGACCCCGACGAGGATGCCGACCAGCGTGAGGGCGAGCCGCTCCCGCGGATGCCGGACGGACGCGACCGCGAACGTGGCCGCCGCCAACGCGAGCGCGACGGCGAGGACCGGGCCGAGCGCCGCGGTCGCTGCGGACGCGGGCAGCCGCGTGATCCCGACGATCGACGCCAGCAGCCCCACGACCGCGGGGCGGGACCCGGCCTGGAACGAGCCCATCCCCGCCGCGCCCGCGTACCGCGACCACCACACGTAGACGGGCGAGTCCGACCCGATCGGCACCCGCAGGCCGAGCGCCGGGTAGAGCACCACGAAGAACGCGAGGACGATCGCGGCGACCAGGACCACGGTCGCGATGCTGCGAGCGGTCGCGCGCGACTCGGCCGACGCGGATGGACCGCCGACGACCAGCGCGCCGGGCTTCACGGCGTCCCGTTCGAGGCGGCCGCGCCGGACCCCCGGGCATCGTCGGGGCGCCGGGCGCCCGTGGGCGCGTCCGACCGCTCGGCGATCGAGGCGAGCTCGACGCCCTCACGGCGCCGCGCCCGCGTCGTCGCCACGAAGGCGGCGCCGAACAGCACGATGAGCGCGAGCCCCGATCCGAGCGCGCCCCAGCCGATCGACGGGTCGTCGTAGGCAAGCCTGATCACGTGCGACCCCGCCGGGATGGCGACCCCCTGGTCGACGAAGTCGGCCGCGAGCAGCGGGACCGGCTTCCCGTCGAGCGTGGCGTGCCAGCCGGGGCCGAACGGGTTCCGGATCAGCACGACGCCCGGCGCGTTCGCTCGAACGAGGATCGATCCGGCTCCAGGCCCTTCGTCCCGGTACACGGCCGATCCGGCGTTCGACCCGATCGCCCCCTGCGAACCGGACGGGACGCCCAGGTCGGGGTCCCGCTCGAGCACGACCTGGTCGGAGGGGTCGAAGCCGGGCGCCGTCACGGCGCCGCGCGCCGAGTCGGCCGAGTCCACCACGCGCCAGGCGCCAAGGAGCGTGGCGCGTTCCGGCGAGGGTGCCCGTTCGTACAGGGCCCACGGACCCTCGGTCGCGACCAGGGATGCGGTCGGATCGCCGGGCCCGGTCGCCGTCGGCGCTACCTCCCAGCGCACGTTCATGAGGTCGAGCGCGTACGCCGGTACCGGCGGGATGAAGAACGCCGCGTTGTAGGCGATCCGCTGCCGGTTGACCGCGCGAACGAACTGCCAGTAGCGGACCAGCTGGGTCGGGTTGTATCCACCGGCGTCCTGCAGGCCGAACAGGATCGCGCGTTGGTCGCCGATCGCGGCCCACGCCGCGGGCGTCATGAGGCGCCGCCGCCCTGCCTTCGCCTGGCCATACGGGCTCAGGGTCACGAAGCGCCCGTCTCCACTCGCTGCGATCGTCCGGGCGAGCGCGCCCTCCCGCACGTAGTCAGCCGAGTTGACCATCGGCACGAGGTTCGGGCCCCACGGGGAACCGGTGTCGTGGCGAGGCAGCCGGGCGCCGAACACCCCGTTCGCGGTGAGCTCGAGGAACAGGAGGGCCGGGACGAGCCAGATGAGCGACGGCCGCCAGGCCGTGACCAGGAGCACCGCGACCGCGGCCACCGAGCCTAGGAGGAACAGCGCTGGGAACGAGTTCGGCCGGCCGGCCACCGCGTTCAGCACCCACCACACGCCGACCCCGGGCGCCAGCATGGCCACCCGACGGTGCCACGTACCGCGTTCCGACCACGCGTGCACGCCCAGGCCGATCAGGATCGGAAGGACCGTCATCACCCCGGATCGGAACCGGACGGAGGCGTGCAGGTAGAAGTCGGCGAGGGGGAGGCCCTCGATGTGCGGTGCGAGCCAGGCCGCCAGTCCACGCAACGAGGCGACGAACGCGACCATCCCGAACGCCAGCAGCGTGATCGCCAGGCCACGGTGGCGCTTCGACCAGATGCCGGCGAACGCGAGGGCCATCGCGGCGGCGCCGAGGTATGCGCCAGGGGCGGAGGCGAGGCCGAGGACCCACGACGCACCAACCGTGATGGATCCGTGGGGAACCGCCTGGGTCGTGACCCCCGTGAGGCGGTCGGCGAGGCCGTTGAGTCGGGTGTATCCGAGCCCGAGCGTCGTGTTCGGCAGGTAGAGGATCCTCGGGAGCAGCGCCGCGAGGTTGACGATCGGCAGCGCGACGATCGTGATAGCGAACAGCCCGAGCGCCGCGGGCCAGGTGCGCGCGCCCGTGACCGCCGAGCCGAGCACCCGGTACGCCAGGTAGAAGAGGAGGAGCCCTGTCCCGGCGACCAGGCCATGGCTCAGGTGCGCACCCGCGATCTGGCCCCAGGCGACCGCCGTCAGTGCGAGCCAGACGAGTCGGGGGCCCCAGCGTTCGGCGTGCACCATCCGGGCTGCGGCCGCGAGCGCGAGCGCCGTCCACGCGATCGCGCCGGCGAACGGGATCTCGAGCCCGAGGTACGAGTCGGCCATCACGAGGGACATGACCAGTCCGCCGGCGGTGGCGGCCGAGCGGTTCGTCCCCTCGGCTCGGAGGAACCAGTAGACGCCCAGACCGGCCAGGATCGGCTGGAGCACGAGGAACCAGCGGATCGCGGCCGCCGAGGGCAGCGCCGTGAACAACAGCATCGCGGGCAGGTACATCCACCCGGTCTGTGGGTCCGCGGCGAACGGCACCCCGGCCATCGAGTACGGGTCGAACCCGGGGATGTGCCCCGATCGCAGCGTTCGGCCCAGGTAGTCGAAGAACGGCAGCCACTGCGGGAGGATGTCGCCGTGCTGCGTCGTGATCATGCCGCGGAACGCGTAGGTCCGCATCACGAGCAGGACCGCCAGGACGATGAGCGTCGGACCGGCGATCGCGACCGCGAACCGGCGCGGCCGGCCGGCCGCGGGGACGTCGGCCGAAGCGAGCAGCACCGGCGCCTCGGCCTGGGGGATCGGTGTGCTCATCGGTGCGGGGGGAGTGCGTCGCCGTCGCACCCAGGGACCGCGGGCGGGACGACTCCCTGCGGCCCGTACGCGGGGGCAGCGCCGAAGACGTCGGCCGCGTCCGTAGCGTCGGTGTCGACGGTCGGGAACGGCCGGTCCCGACCACGCCCCCACTCGGACCGGATGCCGAGGGTGAGTCCCGCGCCTGCGACGACGACGAGCGCGACGATGCCGAGCGGCCCGGACGGATCACCGCCGAGCGCGGCGATCCCGAACGCTGCGAGCACGATGACGCCCGTCCCGACGGCCGGCGCGATGCAGGTCACGTCGAGCGCGGACGCCCGCTCGCGCGGGAGCGCCGCTCGCGCGTAGCCCCAGCCCGCGACGCCAAGGACGAGGAGCATCCACAGCCCGGAGAGGCTCGCCTCGGTGGCCTCGAACGGTCCCGTCCGGATGGGGGGCGCGACGTGGAGCAGCGGGCCGCGCACCACGTAGACGCCGTCGGCGGCCGTGCGGGTGGGATCGGCGGCCATCAGCCGGGCGAACCCCAGGCGGTCGTACCGCTCGAGCATCAGGACGACGGCACCGTCGGCGAGCGCCGGTCGCACGGTCGCCAACGTGTCCCGCGAGACCTGGTCGTAGGCTCGCCGCCAGCGCGAGGACGGCGGCAGCAGGGTCGGGCGGCCGGCCAGCAGGTCCTCGGAGCGCCCGACGAACACGAACGTGCGCGTGATCAGATCTGCCGGCATCGCCGCCCGGATCACGTTCAGGCGAAGCTTCGGCGTGTACGCGCCGGTCGGGCCGGGTTCGTCCACGACGATCACGACCGGAAGGTGGCCGGGCAGGACGCGCGCGTACGCGGCCGCGGCCCCGAGCTGCGCCGTCAGGGTGACCGACGTCTGCGTGTACAGCGTCTGGATGAAGCGGTAGCCCGTCCGCGCGAGGCCGAACGACGCGCCCGCGACCACGGCCACGGCGACCGCGATCCGGATCACGGAGCCGGGTGAGCCGCGCGAGGCGCCGGCGTGGCCCGAACGCGAGGCGCCGGCGACCAGCCAGGCGACCGCGCCGAGCCCCAGGCCTGCCAGCAGGGGCAGGGGGAGCGCGAAGAGGAGGAACCGCGCGCCGGGCACGGGCCACCCGAGCAGGCCGGCGAACACCCCGGCCCCCGCGACCAGGAGCCACGCCACGCCCAGCCGGACGATCGCGCGGGCAGGACCGTCCCGCAGGCCGGATCGAAGGCCGCCGGCGCCCACCCACGCGGCCACGGCGCCGATCGCGGCCGCGGGGACGGATGTCCATGGGCGCGCCCGACGGATCTCGGCGATCGTTCGGCCCCGGAACAGGAAGCTCACCGAACCGACGTTCACCGTCCCGCGCGGGCGGAAGCCCAGTGCGCCGAACAGCAGGCCCACACCAGCGGCGCCGCCGGCCACGATCGTCGCGGCGGCGGCACCCGAGTCGGTCTCGAGGAGCGAGGCGCCCTGCCGGCGCGCTCGGAGCGAGTCAGGGAGGGACAGGAGCGCGTAGAGCGCGACCACCACCACCCCCGCCGCGAAGATCGCGATGTGGGTGAGCGAGGCCGCGAGGAACAGGGACGCGACGATGGCGAGCGGGACCGGCCGGCCGCCCGCCTGCACGAGGAGTCCCGCCGCAGCGGCGAGCAGCACCAGGAGCAGGAGGCTCGCCTCGTACCCGGCGAGCATCCGAGCGGTCCCCGGCCACAGGAGCGTCGCGCCCACCAACACGGGCACGAGCCATGGTCGCGTCCGCAGCGACGATCGAACCGATGCCGTGGCGGCGAGCGCCAGCGCGACGGCCAGCACGATCGGCAGCACGACGAGCGCGCGGAGCGTGGGGAGGGGCGCGACCGATCGCAGGAGCGAGGCGAGCGCCGGCATCCCGGGTCGGGAGCCCACGGATCCGAGCGAGGCGTGGCCGATCGCGTTCGTCTGCCACGCGTAGCCGAAGACGTCCCACCCCACGGGCTGCATGTGATGGAACGCGTACGCGACCATGTACGCGCCGGCTCCCGCGATCGCGACCGCAGCGGTGGCGATCCAGACGAACACGCTCGGGCCCGTCGTCCGGGAGGCTGGTTCCGCGTCCTCCAGGACGATCGTCGTGCGCTCGCGGGCACCGATCACGAGGCGCCGCCGACCCCGGCATCGAGCGTCGCCGTCGCCGGCCCGAGCGAGCGACGGCCGCGGGCGCGGACGAGCGCGAAGGCGCCGCCGGCGACGGCGACGACCACGGGGGTGAGTCCTCCACCGAGCCCGACGAGGCGAAGGCCGAGGGCGTCGGCCGCGATGCCGCCCAGGATGAGGAACGCGAAGCCGAACGCGGGCGCGAGCGCGAACGCCTCGAACGGACGGACGCCGCCCGGCGCTGAGCCGAACGACCACCCGAGCCCGACGAGCGTCATGGCGACCAGCACCCCGCATCCGAGCAGCGCGCCCTGCGCCGCCCCACGTGGGCCTCGCGGGATCGGCGGGGCGGCCACGGACGTCGGCGGCTTCGGCCCGGAGAGCGCCACGACGTTCGGCGCGACGATGGCATCCGGGTGGGCGGCAGCGAACGCCCGGTACGCGGGGTTGTACGAGGACAACAGCAAGGCGACCGGCCGGCCCGCCAGGAGCGTCTGGATGGTCGGCCAGAATCGGTTCGCGTTCGCGTCGTAGGTCCGTGGCCATGCGCGGTACGTCGGCTTCCCCGCGACGAAGTTCGCCGGATCTCCCACGTAGACGTACGCGTGCGGCACGCGGTCGGCCGGCAGGACCGCCCGGAGCATGTACGTCATCTCCGGGACGTACGACAGAGGGTTGGGCCCGCGGTCGTCCATCACGAACACCACGGGCGCGTCGGTCGGCACCCCGGCGGCTTCGAGGTACGCTGCCGCGGTCGCGGCGTCCTGGACCTTGCCGGCGTCCAGCCACTCGACGCCGCGGGCTGGCCCTGCAAGGGTCGTGTAGAGATCGTGATACCCGAGGCCCCCGAGCACGAGCACGGCCGCCCCGACGACGGCCGCCCCGACCGCTCGTCCGGCTCGGGTCGCGGCGAGCCGGCCGAGCCACAGGGCGCCGGCCGCGACGAGGATCGGCAGTGGGATCAGGAACGCTAGGAACCGGTGCGCCGGCGAACTCCGGCCGGCGAGGTACAGCGCGACGCCGGCCAGCGCGATCGCGACCCAGGACGACAGGAACAGCAGGAGGATCCGCGCCGCCCGGGGGCGCTCCGGCCGCGGGCGGGCGTCGCCGCTCCCGACCTCGGGGACGTCGCCGTTCCCGCCGGTGACCCATGGAGCTCGCCACAGCGCGAGCGCGCCGATCGCGGCGAGCGGAACGGTGAGCCAGTACCGGTAGAGCGGGACGTCGTCGCGGAGCTTCTTGATCAGCTCACCGCGGGAGAGCTTCGGCGTGTCGGGCGCGGCCCGGAGCACGCCGAAGGTCGCGGCGGCGGCGATCGCACCGCCCCCGACCACCGCGCCGGCGATCCGCGCGCTCGGCGTGGCGAGCGGTGTCAGTTCCCCACGCCGCCACGACCGCACCGACCCGGGCAGCAGCATCAACGCGCCGAGCACGAGCGCGAGCGCGACGACCGCGAACGACGGGCTGTGCGCGATCGCCCCCGCGCCGATCAGGATCACCGCGGCGACGAACCCGCCGCCGCCGACGGCGGACGCGAGCACCGGCACCAGCGCGGCCGTGAGGATCGCGGCCGCGAAGAGGTTGTCGGCATACGTCTCGGGCGCCATCAGCCTGATCACCACCGCGGACGTCCCGACCAGGAGCGCGACCGCGGCCAGTGACCATGGGCCGCGCCGAAGGGTCCACGTGACGACCGCCCCGGCGGCGAGCGCCAGGGCCGCCGCGGCCGCGGGCGGGACGACGGCGGCGATCGCGAACGTCGAAACCCCGAAGAGGCTCGACAGCGTCAGCAGGACGACGGGTGTGCCGCCGCGGCTGGGCAGCGTCTTGATCGGTGGCGGGAGCTCGTTCGGCACGCCGGCCAGGCCGTGGGCCGCGACGAGGTTCGTCTGGTCGAGGTACCTGGGCGTGTCCCAGCCGATCGGCATGTCGTAGTGCTTCGCCCAGTACAGCCCCAGGAAGAACGCGGCCACCAGCCCGCCGGCGACAGCCACCACGACGAGCGACGGGAGCACCTGACGGAGCCGAGCGACCGCGCCGGACTTCGGCGACGGGGGAGGCTGCGCGACGTCCGACGGCTGGGTCTCGGTGGAGGCTCGCATGGGGTCGCGGCCTACCGTACCAACGTCACTTCGCGAAGGTGTGACGGTGCCGACGCGGGCCGGTCCGGCGCCGGCGGCCTACCGGAGCCACGTCTTGAAGATCGCCTTGGTGAAGTTCCAGGCGTACTTCGCATTCTTCGGCTTCTTCGACGTCCCGCCTTGGCGGGCGCGGATCGTGATCGGGACCTCGACGATGCGCAAGCGGTGCCGCATCCCCTCGATCAACAGCTCGCTCGCCCAGAACTGGTCCTGGTCGAGCTGGAGGTTCTTCAGCACGTCGGTGCGGACCGCGCGGTAGCCGTTCGACACGTCGGTGATCCGCGTCCCGATCATGATCGTCACGATCCGCGAGAAGAAGTGGACGCCGACGTGGCGCACGAGGCTCTCGCGTTCGAACTCACCCAGCACGCGCGAGCCGTTCACCAGGTCCGCCTGGCCCTCGACGATCGGCTTGATGAGCAGGGGCATCTCGTCCGGGACGTGCTGGCCGTCGGCGTCCATCGTGACGACGACGTCGGCGTTCAGCCGGATCCCGATCTCGTAGCCGACGCGCATCGCCAGGCCGCCGCCGCGGCGGATCGGGTGCCGGGCGACCAATGCGCCCGCCGCCTGCGCGACCTCCGGCGTGCGGTCGTGTGAGCCGTCGTCGACCACCACCGGCACGACGCGCAGGCCCTCGACCTCCTCGGGCATCGAATGCAGGACCGCGCCGACGTTCTCGGCCTCGTTGTACGCGGGCATCACGACGACGACCCGAGGGACGTCGGGCAGCCGCTTGGCGGCCTCCCAGTCGAACGACTGGACGGCGAGGGCCTCGACGAGGTGGCGGACCGAGAGCTTCGTCTCGTCGGCCTCGGACCAGTCGCGCAGGATCAGCGCGAACAGGATGATCTGGCCGACCATCAGCACGCCGATCAGCCGCTGGTTGTTGCCCTCCGTGAACCCGAAGTTCTCCAGGAGCGGGTTGAAGAGGTTCGGCTGGATCGCCAGCAGGAGCACGAGCGCGGAGATCACGCCGGTGACGATCAGGTTCAGCCGCGACGCGTTGTGCCGTCCGTACCGGCGGAGCTGGACGACGAACAGCAGGACGGCGAACAACCCACCGACGACGCGGAGCGCGATCACGCTGCGTTCACCGTCCCGTGTGCTACGCGACCGGCTGCGCCGCCGGCAGCGGCCGCCACCGCGTGGCCGGGTCGATGCCGTGGGTGATGACCCGGTTCCGGTGCCGCTCGATCACCTCGAAGACGTGCTCGACGAGCGTCTCCGAGAGCAGGTGCGGCTCGAGCCCGAGGTCGAGCAGCCTGGTATGCCGCGCGTTGTAGTAGTGCTCCTCCTTCTCGACGCGCGGGTTCTCGACGTGGTCGATCTGTACGTCGAGCCCGACCTCCTTGCCCGAGCGCTGGACGATGTCGGCGAGCTCGTTGATCGAGAACTGCTCGGTGAACTGGTTGAAGACCCGGAACTCACCGGCGTCGGCCGGGTTCAGGGTGGCCAGCTCGACGCAGCGCATCGTGTCGACGATGTTCAGATAGCCGCGTGTCTGGCCGCCCTTGCCGTAGACCGTCAGCGGGTGGCCGATCACGGCCTGGACGCAGAAGCGGTTCAGTGCGGTCCCGAAGATCTCGTCGTAGTCGAACCGCGTCGCGAGCCGGTCGTCGAGCTTCGTCTCCTCGGTCTCGATGCCGTAGACGACGCCTTGGTTGAGGTCCGTCGCGCGGATGCCCCAGATCCGGCAAGCGAACTCGATGTTCGTCGAGTCGTGGACCTTCGAGCAGTGGTAGAGGGAACCGGGAAGCTTGGGGAACGGGAGCCGGTCGCTCCGCCCGTTGTGGGTGATCTCGATCCAGCCCTCTTCGATGTCGATGTTCGGCGTGCCGTACTCGCCCATCGTCCCCAGCTTCACCAGGTGCGCGTCGGGCGTGTGATCGCGCATCGCCCACAGCACGTTGAGGGTGTTGACGACGTTGTTCTATTGCGTGCGAACGGCGTGCTCCCGGTCGATCAGCGAGTAGGGCGCCGACGGTTGCTCGCCGTAGTGGACGATCGCGTCGGGGCGGAAGTCGCGGAACAGCGGCTCCACGACGTCCCAATCGCACAGGTCGCCCTCGGTGACCGTGATCTCCAGGCCGGTGACGTCCTTCCATGCCGCGGCCCTCGAAGGCAGGTCGGGCAGGATCGGCGTGAGCGAGTCGGTCCCGCGCTCGCGGTGAGCATGTCGGCGGAAGTAGTTGTCCACGGCGTGCACCTCGTGGCCGCGCTTCGAGAAGTACATCGACGTCGCCCAGCCGAGGTATCCGTCGCCTCCGAGGATGAGGATCCGCATGGTCGCTCCTTGTACGTCGGTGATGCCGGTGGGTCGGTTCGGAGGAAGTGTTCCGCCGAACGGACGGGCGCCCACGCTTCCGGCGCGTCCGGTCGGCGAAGACGTCCTATCGTACGGAACGCTCACATGGGCCACAAGCTGCGACAGGGGACTCCACCGTCCCGCAACACGGACCCGCCGCGTGGCGGCGGGACGTTCCGCTGGGCGCTCGCGGGCGGTGGGTTCGCGTTGGCGATCGCCGGGGTCTACCTGGGGCTGTATCGGGCGAAGGGGTTCCGGCTGCCCGTCGGGTTCGACGCGCCCTGGTACGTCTGGCGCGCGGCGTTCGTCGCCGACCACGGCATGGGGCCCGTCGGGACCGCGACCAGGCCGGGCTCCGAGGTGCTCGGGGCGCTGCTCGGGACCGTGACCGGGAGGTCGCCGTTCACGGTCGCCGTGCTGTTGGCGCCGGTTCTGGCGGGGGTGTTCGCGCTGTCCCTCGGGGCGCTTCTATGGTCGTCGCTCGGCGAGGATCGGTGGCGATGGGCCGGGGCCGTCGTGATCGGCGGTGCGGTGCTGGGCGGGACGCGGCTCGTCGACGAGAACGTCGCGACCCTCCTGTTCCTGTGCGTGCTGGTCGCCGCCCTCGAACCGCTGGTCGCAGCCGCGGCCGACGGCGGACGAGGATGGGCCCGGGGGGTGGTCGCGTCGATCGTCCTGCTGGTGGCCGCGGGACTTGCCCACTGGCTGTTCCTGGCCGTCTTCGCGCTGATGCTCGCGGGTGCGATCGCGCTGCTCCTGCGGCACTCGGGTCGCCAGCGCGCCGGCGGCGTGCCCCCGCTGCACACGGAGGCCGGCACGCTGGCGACGGCCGGCGTGGGCGCCGGCGCCCTGATGGCGGTGGCGATCTTCGGCATCCTGCGGGCCCCGGCGAACACGCTGCAGCTGAAGGAGGACCCGAGCAGGTTCGTGCCGAAGCTCGCGAACGACGCATCGCGGCTGCGCCTGTGGCTGCTCGGGGCGGTGGCCGCGTTCGGCGCGTGGGCGCTCGCGTCTGACGGTGAACGGCCGTGGCCCCGGCGCCGCGCCGTCGTGCTCGCCCTCGTGACCGCGTGGGCCGCGGTCGCCGCCGGCGGGATCGTGTTCGGGGTCGTCACGAAGGACCTGCCGCCGCACCGGTTCCTCGAGCTGCTCGTCGTGGTGCCCGGTACGGTCGCGCTGGCCGAGGCCATCGCCTGGCTGGCGGCCTGGATCCGCGGGCGCTCGGGAGCCCTCGCCGCCGCGATCATCGCCGTCGCGGCGGCGCTCCTCCTCGCGATCCCCGGCGTGACCGCCTGGTACGCGAGCGGGGCGCCGAAGCCCTGGATCGACCCGGCGGCGCTCCGCGAAGCGACGTGGATGGCGGCGGTGGTGGTGGACCGCCTGCCGGCCGGGACGCCGTTCGTCGTGCTGGTGTCGCCGTTCGGACCGGCCGGCACGGAGTCGGTCGCGTTGAAGGAACGGACGATCCGCGCGGCCCTGCCCGCGGATCGGCAGGAGGGCCTCCACCTGTTCGTCGGCACCCTGGCGGACTTCGCGGCCGGCCGGCGCACGCTCACGCCGAACCCTGCGATGAACGCCGCGACGCTGCCGTACTGGGACGATGTGCGAACGCGCCTCGGGCCGGACACGCCGTCGTTCGTGCTGCGATCGTTCGCGCCGGCGGAGTTCGCCGCCCTTCCAACGTCCGCGACACCCGTCGCGCCTGGGGTCGCGGCGGTTCGCGGAGGGGGCCCGATCGGCGGAGCCGCACAGGAGCAGCGCCGGCTGCCCGAACCGCCCGTCGGGTACCCGGGCGCGCTCGGCTCGGCGATCTGGGCCGCCGCGTTCCTGGTCGTCCTCTGGACGGCGGGGCTCGGATGGACGCTCGCCGTCACCGGGTGGGGCGCACCGGCGGCGGTCCGGATCGGGCTGGCGCCTGCCGTCGGCGCTGCCGCGTTGATCCTGGCCGGAACCGTCGTCTCGCGCGCCGGCGCAAGCCTCGGGGGCGCGACCGGATGGCTCGTCTGGATCGTGACGGCCGGCGCCGGCGGTGCGGTCGCGATAGTCGTCCGCGTCCGCAAGGGCGACCGATCGCCGGATGGTAGGGCGCCATCAACATCCTGATCGGCGCGACCGGCGGGTAGAGTTCGGACCCGATGGACGCGAACGGAGACGGCGTGGTCGTCGTCGTCGAGATCCCGAAGGGGACGCGGAACAAGTACGAGATGGACCACGACACCGGCGAGATCTTCCTCGACCGGACGCTGTTCACCTCGATGGTCTACCCGGCGGACTACGGGTTCATCGACGGGACGCTCGGACAGGACGGCGATCCGCTCGATGCGCTCGTGTTCCTGGGCGAACCGACGTTCCCCGGATGCCGGATCCGCGCGCGGGCGTTCGGCCTGTTCCGGATGCGGGACGAGAAGGGGATGGACGAGAAGATCCTCTGTGTGCCGCTGCGCGACCCGACGTGGTCCGGCGTGCGGGAGCTGAGCGACCTCCAACCGAACCTCCGCAACGAGGTCGAGCACTTCTTCCAGGTCTACAAGGACCTCGAGGGCAAGGAGGTCGACACGGGCGGGTTCGGCGACCGCGAGGAGGCCGAACGCGTGATCGCCGAGGCGCGCGAGCGTCTCGCCGCTGGGGGCTAGTCGGCGGGCTCGTCCGGTCGGACCGTCACGGCGACCCGCTGCACCGCGTTGTTCGCGTAGCCGCCCACGTTCCACCCGGGCTCGTCCGGCTGCACGTTGTTCGCGGTGTCGGTGGCCCGGCAGCGGAGCTCGACGTCACCCGGCTCGTTCGCGTCCCAGTCGAACGACCACCCGCTCCACGCCCACGGCGAGGGCCCGTCCTCGAGGGCGGCATCGGACCACGTCACGCCCCCGTCGGTGCTGACCTCGACGCGCCGGACCGTTCCCCATCCCGACCACGCCCGGCCGGCCAGGACGTGCCGGCCGGCCTCGACGAACCGGCGCCTCGTCAGGAAGTCGGGGATGCCGGGCGGGGTCATGAGCGCGCGCGGCATCATGCGCGACAGCGGCGCGCCCGCTTCGGCGGGATCGGCCCGCATCCGGTATCCCGTCGCCTGCTGGTAGCCGGCGAACGGCTCGCCGATCGCCGTGATCCGCGTGAGCCACTTCACGTTCGTCATCCCGTACCAACCGGGCACGACGAGCCGCAGCGGGTACCCGTGCTGCGGCGGCAGTGGCTGCCCGTTGATCGCGTACGCCAGGAGCACCTCCTCGCGCCGGGCGTCGGCCATGGTCAGGCTGCGTTCGTAATCCTGTTCGATGCCGTTCTCGACGCCGTGATCGCTCCCGGCGAAGACCACCTCGACCGCGTCGTCCATCACGCCCGCCTCCTCGAGGAGCGGGGCGAGCGGCGTCCCGGTCCACTCGGCGGTGCCGACGGCCTCCGCGAGCCAGGGCTGGCTGACGGGTCGCGGCTCCAGGCGAGCCCGGCCGTTCCCGGCGCACTCGAACGTCACCGGGACCCGGACCTGCGGCCGGTCGAGGAGGTCCTGGAGCGACAGGGACAGCTCGTGCCGGACGAGGCCGCCGACCGAGAGACGCCAGGCGGTCGGGTCGACGGCGGGGATGTCGTAGTGGATCAGGAGGTAGTGCAGCCCGACCGGCGTGATCGTCCAGTGGAGCGCCTCCAGCGGCATGCCGTGGTTCCGCGCCGCGAGCTGGAGCTCCTCGAGCGATATCCCGGCGTCGTGGGCCATCGGGCGAAACTGTATGCGCCTGGGACCGGATGCGCGAGCCCGACGCCGACGGCGGGACATGAGGCGACACTCCGTCGCCGTCCACGAGCCTGGCGGCCGCGGCCCGAGGCCCCGCTGGAACGGTCGTTGCGGAACCGCGATCCCCGTCGCGGCGGCCCGGGGCTCGCCCCGACTAGGATGCTCCGGTCGTCGTGCGGTCATCCCGTGTGCTCATCGTCGCCGCGTCGATCGGCGTCTTCCTCTCGGCCTGCTCGAACGGGTACTCCGGGGACCCAGTCGCCGAGCCCAGCGTCCTCGCCCATCGGTGCCGGAGCGCTCGCCTCGGCCGACGGGACATCGGTGGCCGTGCCCGCCGGGCTGGTCGCCCCGGACGGCGCCGCGGCGACGCTCTGCGAGGCGGTGACGATGTCGATCCCGCCGCAATGCGTCGGTGACGGGCTTGAGGTCGTGGGACTCGACCTCTCGACGGTGCCCGGCGCGAGCACGGACGCCGGGGTCATGTGGGCTCCCCCCGTGACGGTCGGTGGAACGATGCAGGGCGGGAAGCTGACCGACGCAGTCGTGGTCGAGACCGCGTCCTGAGGTCCGCAGCGGTGCGCGTTCGTCATCCGTGAGCAATTGTCAAATGTTGTGGATGAGTTCTCACGCGGCGGCGCCCTCCGTGGTTGCCTCGTCGCTCCTTTCCTGTAGTTGACCGTCGATGAAGACGGCGCCGGCGCGCACCAGCGCCACCAGGTGAGGCGCGTTCACGCGGCGCCACCGGTCCTGCGCGGTCTGGATCAGCTTGAACGCCATGGCGAGCCCGGCCCTCCTCGAGCCGGCGCCCTTGGTCACCCGCTGACGCAGGCGGACCGTTGCGAACGTGGACTCGATCGGGTTCGTGGTCCGAAGATGGATCCAGTGCTCGGCCGGGAAGTCGTAGAAGGCGAACAGCGCGTCGAGGTCCTCGGCGATCTTCCTGGTGGCCTTGGGATGGGAGGCGAAGTCCTCTGCGAAGGCGCCGAGCGGCGTCGAGGGCATCCGCACGGGTCCTCGCGGTGTAGATCCCGACCAGGGCGGCCTTGGCCTGGGCGTGCAGGCGCTTGGGCAGGGCGTCCATGACGTTCGCCGTCTTGTGCACCCAGCACCGTTGCTCGGCGGCCGTGGGGAACACCTCTCGCAGCGCCGCCCAGAACCCCAGGGCCCCGTCGCCGACTGCGATGGCGGGCGCGGCCAGACCTCGGCCCTTGAGGTCGCGCAGCAGCTCTGCCCAGGACTCGGTGGACTCCCGGTACCCGTCTGCGATCGCCACCAGCTCCTTGGTCCCGTCGGGTCGGACCCCGACGATGACCAGGCAGCACAGCCGGTCCTGCTCCAGGCGGATCCGGAAGTGGATCCCGTCGACCCACCAGTACACGTAGTCCACGGCCTTCAGGCTCCGGGTGGACCACCGCTCGTGCTCGGCCTGCCAGGACTCGGTGAGCCGGCAGATCGTGGAGGCGGACAGGTTCGCCCCGGAGCCGAAGAACGCCTCCAGGGCCGGGGCGAAGTCCCCCGTGGACAGGCCCCGCAGGTACAGGATGGGAAGGACCTCGGCGACCTTCGGGGAGCGGCGCATGTACGGGGGCAGACGCGGAGGTGAACCGCTCGCCGTCGCGGCGATCCTCCACCCTCGCGCGTGATCTCGATCGTCCCGGCGCCGGTCGTCACGGTGCGGGGCCGAGCGTAGCCGTTGCCGACCACGAGGCGCCGGCCGGCTTCGTCCAGGACCTCGGCGTGGGCGTCCAGGTACGCGCGTCGTTCGGCCTCGAGGGCGACGGCGAGCATCTGCCTGGCCGCCAGCCGGCACAGCTCGTCCAGGCCGATGGCCAGATCTTCCGGGCCGCCCGCCTCGCCTGCCGCGGGCTCATGCGCTATCGTGAGCATCAGGCGTACTCCTTCTCGCCGGCTCCACCCGGCGATCTGCGTTCAGGACGCGTGAAGGGTACGCCGCCTTCTTTTCGAGACCCGCCATCCACAACTTCTGCTTATAGCTCGTCATCCGTCCTGACAGACCCGTCGGGACCAGCCGGAGGCCCCGCGGTCACGGAGAACCTGTGACGTTCGCGCGAAGCGCTGGCGTCGGAGGGAACGTTCGTTCGATGCTTGGTCGTTGTTCGCTATGGAAGCCAGCGCGTCCAGTGTCTGATCGACCACGGGCGACGCCGTCGGAAACGAGTTGCAGAGGTGCGTGAAGCGATGATCGTCAAGGGTGAAGGTCTGATCCGGATCGAGGCCGAGCGGCTGTTCGTGCGGCGCTGCGGCGGTGAGTACGAGCACATGGCCGGGGAGCGCGGCCATGTGGAGGCGCTGAAGTTCCTCGTGGCGCACCGCAAGAAGGACTACGACGAGTGCGTCCGCGGCGCCCGTGACGCGGTCGCACGCGCAGCGGCCGCCGCGGCGGACGAGGGCCGAGCGGCGTAGATCGCCTCTCGCGGCGGACCCGACGGAGAGGGACCGCGCGTCGCGCGTCGTACGGATCCGCGTGCCAAGCTGGCCGGATGAGCGACGGACGGACCACATCGGCCCGGCAGGCGTTCGTCTTCGACCTGGACGGAACCCTCGTCGACAGCGTGTACCAGCACGTGCTCGCGTGGCGTGACGCCCTGGCCGACGCGGCGATCGACCTGTCCGTCTGGCGGATCCATCGCCGCATCGGGATGAGCGGCGGCCTGCTGATGAACGCCCTCCTGCGCGAGACGGGAACCGAGGTCACGCCGGAGACGGCCGACCGACTCAAGCGCGTCCACGCGGAGTCCTATGCGCAACGCCTCAGCGAGGTCCGGGCGTTGCCGGGCGCGCCCGAGCTGCTGTCGCTGCTGACCCTGGTCGGGGTTCCGTGGGCGATCGCGACGAGCGGCACGGTGGAGACGGCGGGACCGGTGCTGCGACTGCTGGACGTCCCCGAGGACGTCCCGATGGTGACGCGCGACGACGTGCCGTTCGCGAAGCCGGACCCGGACCTGTTCCTGGCCGCGGCCGAACGCCTCGGCGTCGCGATCTCCGACGCGGTCGTCGTGGGCGACAGCGTCTGGGACCTGCTGGCGGCACGGCGCGCTCGGGCGCTTGGGGTCGGGCTCCTCTCGGGCGGGTACGGGCGCGAGGAGCTCGAACGCGCCGGCGCGTATCGCGTGTACGAGGACCCGGCCGACCTGCGCCGCCACTTGGACGAGGTCGGCGTTCGCATCTGACAGCAACCGCTGCGTCGCGGATCCGTGCGGTCGTTCCTGTCGACTCAGCGTTCCCGAGCTTCGAACCAGCGGCGTTCGCGGTCGAACCGCCGCAGCTCAGCTTCCTCCCGGATGCTCCATCGCTTCACGATGCCGCGCTTGCCTGGCTTGCAGACCGAACACGACCGCCGCTTCCGCTTGTACATCTTCCGCATCCCCACCTCCTCCGGACCTGGGTAGGTCCGGAGGAGGCACCGGTACGGAAGCGATGCTCGGCAAGGCATGACGCTCCGGAGCATACCCAGGCAGCGCCGGTCGAGTCGCACGCGGCTGGTGAGGGCGACTATCCTTCGGCCGCGATGGCGAAGGGAACGACGGCGCGCAAGGGGAAGGCGTCGAACGGGGCGACGCTCGGGTTCGAACAGACCCTCTGGGCCGCCGCCGACAAGCTCCGCGGGCACATGGACGCCGCCGAGTACAAGCATACGGCCGGCCAACCCTGGACAAGACACGCCCTGGGCGAGCTGATCGACTTGATCGGGACCGTCGCGCTCGGCGAGGAGAACGACCAGGCGAAGGACGTCCTCGGGCGTGTGTACGAGTACTTCCTGGGCCAGTTCGCCAGCAAGGAGGGCAAGAAGGCCGGCGAGTTCTACACGCCGCGCTGCATCGTCCGGCTCCTCGTTGAGATGATCGAGCCGTACCAGGGCCGCGTGTACGACCCCTGCTGCGGCTCCGCCGGGATGTTCGTGCAGTCGGAGGAGTTCATCCGCGCGCATGGCGGCCGGCTTGGCGACATCTCGATCTACGGACAGGAGTCGAACCCGACCACATGGCGCCTGGCGAAGATGAACCTGGCGATCCGCGGGATCGAAGCGAACCTCGGGGGTCGGAACGCGGATTCGTTCCACGATGACCTGCACCCGGATCTGAAGGCGGATTTCATCCTGGCGAACCCACCGTTCAACCTAAGCGACTGGGGCGGCGACCGCCTACGTGACGACGTGCGCTGGCGATACGGCGCGCCACCACCCGGCAACGCGAACTTCGCGTGGGTCGAGCACATGATCCACCACCTCGCGCCGGTCGGGATCGCGGGCTTCGTGCTGGCGAACGGCAGCATGTCGTCGAACCAGTCCGGCGAGGGTGACATCCGTCGCTCGATGGTCGAGGCTGATCTGGTCGACTGCATGATTGCGCTGCCTGGGCAACTGTTCTACGGGACCGCGATTCCGGCCTGCTTGTGGTTCCTGGCGAAGAACAGAAGCGGCCAACCGACGCCTGGCGTTCAGCTGATGCGAGATCGTCGCGGCGAGACCCTGTTCATCGACGCCCGGAAGCTGGGTGCGCTGGTCGATAGGACACATCGCGAGCTGACCGGCGAGGAGGTCGCGCAGATCGCCGGGACGTACCACGCCTGGCGCGGCGAACTCGAAGCGGGCGAATACGCTGACGTCCCTGGCTTTTGCAAAAGCACCCCGGTCGACGAGATCCGCGAGCACGGGTTCGTGCTAACGCCCGGCAGGTACGTTGGAGCCGAGCACGTCGAAGACGACGACGAACCCTTCGGCTTGAAGATGAAGCGCCTGGTCGCGCAGCTCGAGGACCAGTTCGCCGAGTCTGACCGGCTTGAGGACGAGATCAGATTGAACTTGTCACGTCTCTCTCAAACATGACTGCTTCCGAATGGCCTGAAGTGCGGCTCGGCGACGTCATCGAGCTCAAGCGTGGATACGACCTACCCCGACAAGAACGCCGTCCAGGGCCCTTTGCGATCGTCTCGTCCTCCGGTGTGACAGGTAGGCACGCGGTGGCAAAGGTTCCCGGCCCCGGCGTGGTCACGGGCCGCTATGGGACGATTGGAGAGGTCTTTTACGTCGAGGCGGACTTCTGGCCGCTCAACACGACCCTTTACGTATGCGACTTCAAAGGCAACGACCCACGCTTCGTCTGCTACTTCCTTCGGATGTTCGACTTCGATGCGTACTCGGACAAAGCGGCTGTGCCGGGCGTTAACCGGAACCACCTGCACGAGGCTCGTGTCCGCTTCCCCCAGCTCGCTCAGCAGCAGGCGATTGCCTCGATATTGGGTGCTCTCGACCACAAGATCGAGCTGAACCGCCGAATGAGCGACACGGCCGAGGCCACCGACCGCGCAATCTTCAAGTCTTGGTTCGAGGACTTCGACCCAGCCCGTGCCAAGTCAATGGGTGGCCGGCAGGTAGGCGCGGCCGCCGAAACGACCGCGCTGCCAACTGGCTCGTTCGACGATTCGAGGACAAGGCCAATCCCGGATGGATGGACTGTGTGTCGGTTGGGCATGGGCGTCTCAATCACGAGAGATGTCGTTGACCCCCAGGCCTTTCCCGGCGAGGTGTTCAATCACTACAGCATCCCGGCCTTCGATAATGGAGGGCGACCTAGCGCGGATCTTGGCAGGGGGATCAAAAAGCATCAAGGTCGCCGTTCCCGTCGGGGCTGTCCTCGTCTCGAAGCTCAACCCCCGAATATCCCGCGTCTGGCTGCCGGAGGAGGCCGGCGTCAGGAGGGGGATTGCATCGACGGAGTTCGTCGTCTGTGTGGCACGGCCTCCGTGGACGCGGGAGTTCATCTACGGATTGATGTCGTCCCGGTCGTTCGCGGAGCGCCTCGGAACGCTCGTGACAGGCACATCCGGTAGCCATCAGCGTGTCTCCCCGGCGTCCTTCCTAGCGGAGAACGTAGTGTGCCCTCCGCCCGAGATCGTGGCGGCCTACTCGGATCTGGTTCGCCCTCTACATCGCCTCGTGCGCGCGAACGAGCGCGAGAGCGCGACACTTACCGAGGTCCGCGACGTGCTGCTTCCGCGACTCCTGAGTGGGGAAGTCGTTCTACGCGAGCGAGAGTCGGCGAATGACCGATAGCGACGTCGGATCCGAGTGGTGGGCTCTGCTCGCGCCGACCGCGACCGACGAACCCACTGGCTGGGTCACCGTATCTCACGACAGGTGGCGTGCTCTTGATCGTGAGTACCGATTCGGCGGACTGTCTATCCGCACGGCCGCCACAGAGTTGATCGACTACGTTCCGAGCCTCCACCTGGGCTGGTCTCAGCGTTCCTGCTGGCCGATAGTGGTGAGAGGAGAGTCGTCGGGACAGGTCTTCGCCGAGGCCGCTGGATCGGTGCTGCCGCCGCTGCATCGGTTGTGTACCCTGCTGGCAATAGAGTGGGCGGAGCCGTGGCAGATTCGGGTCGCGCCTACGGACCTGCGCGCTCTCCCGGTGGAGGTACCGGAGCCGGCGGTGCCCGAGAGCTGGCACGAGCCGCGGCGCACGGAACAGCGTGACCCCCAGCCTCTGCCCGGACGCGTGCTTCAGATCTGGGATCGGCTGAAGCTCGGTGAAGCGGATGCGCTTGGAGCAGCGCTCAGCCTTTGGCACCAGGGAATCCTTCTGATGCGTCAGCACCCGTCCTTCGCGTTCGTTGCCTTCACGGCGGCGATCGAAGCGGTTGCCTCTTCGCCGCCAGTCGCTGATCAAGTTGGCGGCCTCCCGAACGCCTGTCCTGAGTGCAAGTTCGTTGGTGGAAGCGGGGCGCGGTTTCGACGGGCGCTAGCTCTGGTTGCATCTCAGGAAGAGCTGGACGAGCTCAAGAAGGCGAAGCTGTACGACCTGAGATCCCAGACGGTCCATGGTCGAACGCTTCATGGGATTGAAGAGCAGTTCGGCGCCCGTATCTATCTCCCGCGCAACCTCGATGATCCGATGCAGCGATTCATGTTCGAGACCCTGAGGACGGTCTGCCGGATCTCGCGGGAACTTGTGCTGCTTGCCCTTACTTCGGCGGTGCCGAGGGAGTAGCGGGTCGCGAGGGAGTCGGCGGCCTCGACGGCGCCGGTCCCTGCCCGGGCACCGCGCCGCGGGTTCCGCCGCCAGTTCCGTCCCTGGAAGGGGTCGGCGGACGCGACGGAACCTTGCCGTGACCCAGTACCACGGACTTCCTACCGCTCTCTTCAGCCATCGGCGTTCTCCTTCAGGATCCGGAGGGACCGGATGTCGTCCGTCCCAGCGATGATAACCCCCGCGCTGTCCGCAACCTCCCTGACGATGTCGCCGGTCTCGTCCAAGAGCCACTCGCTCACGAGGAAGAGGCCATGGGGCTCCGGGGACGTGAGCGCAAGGGATCCTTCGGCGAAGACACCAGCCACCCTTCTGCCGTCCTTGAACTCGACGACCACGAACGACCCGTGGGGTGGGCGTGTCGTGAAGAGCCAGTCCCAGACGGACGGCGGCGGCGGCGCGGGCCAGATCCGCGCGAACCGCTTCCGGAACGTGCCTTCAACCCGGGCGTGTTTCGGTGGGAACAGACGGTCGGTCAGGTATCCGGCGAGTAGGCCGCCGGCCACTGGAACGATGAGCACCGTCAGGCTCAGCCATACGAAGACCCGGCCTGGATAGGCAAGGAGGTCGTTCCGGACCGGATAGATCCAGAGCAGTGTGACCGGCGACACTAGGAGCTGAACGACCGCGCTAAGCGCAAGCGATTGCAGGACCGTACGGAAGTCGCTCGAAGGGCCTTTCCAGGTCTTGGCTCGTGCCCACACCGCCGTCGCGATGTAGCCGGGCGCGATCGCGAGCAGGACCGCGGCGAAAGCTTGGAAGTTCTCCGGCAGCACCAGGTCAAGGTAGACCTCGGGTCTGACAACGCTACTTCGGCAGCCTGAGACGGCGTCGCGCTCGCGGTTGGTCGATCGCGCGCCTATGACGGTCCGCTCCATCCGTTGAGTAGATTTATGCAGCGTCCTGAGCTGAACGGGAGTTACGCGTGCCGAGCAGCGGGATCACCGAGTCGGTCGTCGAGGAGCTGATGCTCGACTGGCTCGGGCCGGATGGGCTCGGGTACGAGGTTCGGCATGGCGGCGACATCGCGCCCCGAGAACTGTTCGCCGAACGCGACGACTATCGACAGACCGTCCTGGCCGCTCGCCTGTGGGCGGCTCTCGAACGGCTGAACGCCGGTCTTCCCGACTCCGCGATCGACGAAGCCGTCCGCCAGTTGCTGCTGGTCGAGTCGCCCGACCTGATCGCGAGGAACCGGCGCATCCACCGGTTGATCGTCGACGGGGTCTCGGTTGAGGTCCCGGCTCCCGGCGGCGTCCGCGGCCATTTGGTAAAGGTACTCGACCATGAGAACCCGGGCGAGAACGACTTCTTGGCCGTCAACCAGTTCACGGTGCAGGGTCCCGTCAACTGGCGCCGGCCAGACGTCGTCATCTTCGTGAACGGACTGCCGCTCGCGGTCGTCGAGCTGAAGGACCCAACGGACGAGCAGGCGACAGTGTGGAAGGCGTTCAACCCAGCTCCAGACCTACAAGCAGGACATCCCAGCGTTGTTCGCATCGAACGAGGTCCTGATCGCGTCCGACGGCGTCGAGGCGCGCATCGGATCGCTCACCGCGCCGAAGGAGTGGTTCCTGCCGTGGCGGACCATCGAAGGCACCGAGCTGGCGCCTCCGACCGAGGACAAGCTGCAGGTCCTGACCAGGGGCGTGTTCGAGAAGGCGCGCTTCCTCGACCTGGTCCGGCACTTCGTCGCGTTCGAGGACGACGGTGCGCACGTGCGGAAGATCATCGCCGGGTACCACCAGTTCCACGCGACGAGTAAGGCGGTCGAACGAACGCTGGTCGCATCGCGACCGGAGGCCGACCATCGGGCCGGTGTGGTCTGGCACACCCAGGGTTCCGGCAAGAGCCTCACGATGGCGTTCTTCGCCGGGAAGCTGATCCTGCACCCGGCGATGGCGAACCCGACGATCGTCGTCATCACGGACCGCAACGACCTGGACGACCAGCTCTTCGGCGTCTTCGCCCACTGTCACGAGCTGCTCCGACAGACGCCCGATCAGGCGGCGGACCGAGATCACCTCCGCTCATTGCTCCAGGTGGCCTCGGGAGGAGTGGTCTTCACCACGATCCAGAAGTTCATCCCCGATGAGCGGGGTGACCCGTTCCCGATGCTTTCGGACCGTTCGAACATCGTGGTGATCGCCGACGAGGCGCACCGGAGCCAGTACGGGTTCATCAGGGGCTTCGCTCGCCACATGCGCGATGCCCTGCCGAACGCGACGTTCGTGGCGTTCACCGGCACGCCGGTGGAGATGAGCGATCGGGATACGCGAGCGGTCTTCGGCGACTACATCGACGTTTACGACATCCGCCGGGCCGTGGAGGACGGAGCGACCGTCCCGATCTACTACGAGAGCCGGATGGCGAAGCTGGACCTGGATCCGTCGGAGGCGCCGCGGATCGACGAGGAGTTCGAAGAGGTCACCGAGGGCGAGGAGGCACAGCGCGAGCACCTGAAGACGAAGTGGGCGCAGCTCGAGGCCGTCGTCGGGACCGAACACCGGCTGGACATGGTCGCGAAGGATCTGGTCCGGCACTTCGAGGACAGGCTGAGCGCGATGGACGGTAAGGCGATGGTCGTGTGCATGAGCCGGCGGATCGCCGTGGAGCTGTACGAGCAGCTCATCACACTTCGGCCTGACTGGCACGGTGACGCGGACGACGAGGGCGCCTTGAAGGTGGTCATGACCGGTTCGGCATCGGACCCGGTCTCGTGGCAGCAGCACATCCGGAACAAGGCGCGCCGCGAGATCCTCGCCCGACGCTTCAAGGCCGCGGACGATCCGTTCAAGGTCGTAATCGTCCGCGACATGTGGCTCACGGGGTTCGACGCGCCGAGCCTGCACACGATGTACCTGGACAAGCCGATGCGGGGCCACGGCTTGATGCAAGCGATCGCTCGTGTGAACCGCGTCTTCCGTGACAAGCCGGGCGGTCTGGTCGTCGACTACATCGGGATCGCCGACGACCTCCGGCGGGCGCTCGCCGTTTACACCGAGAGCGGGGGCGAAGGGGAGGCGGCGATCGACCAGGATGAAGCCGTCCGTCAGATGCTCGAACGCTACGAGATCTGCCGCGCGCTCTTCCACGGGTTCGACCACCTGGCATTGGTGGCAGCGACGCCGAAGGACCGCTACCCGCTCATGCCGGGCGCTGCCGAACACATCCTGGCGCAGGACGATGGCGACGAGCGCTTCGTTCGGGCCGTTGCTGGATTGTCGAAGGCGTTCGCGCTGGCGGTGCCGCGCGAGGAAGCGATGGCGATCCGCGACGAGGTGGGGTTCTTCCAGGAGGTCCGGGCATGGCTCGTGAAGGCGGGCGCGCGCGGTGGCGCGGCAGAGGAGGACCTGGATCACGCCGTGCGGCAGATCGTGTCGGATGCCATCGCTCCCGCGGGCGTGATCGACATCTTCGAAGCCGCCGGATTGCCGAAGCCCGACCTGTCGCTGCTGTCCGACGAGTTCCTGTCGGAGGTCCGAGAGCTGCCGCAACGGAACCTGGCGGTCGAAGTCCTGCGGAAGCTGCTGGCGGACCAGATCCGCACGCGCACGCGCGTGAACGTGGTCCAGTCCCGGGCGTTCTCAGAGATGCTCGAAGCGACCATCAGGCGGTACCACAACCGACAGATCCAGACGGTCGAGGTCATCGAAGAGCTGATTGCCTTGGCCAAGGAGATGCGCGCCGCCGCGATGCGCGGGCATGAGTTGGGTCTATCGGACGAGGAGCTGGCCTTCTACGACGCTCTGGAGACGAACGACAGCGCCGTCGCTGTCTTGGGGGACGAGACGCTCAGGATGATCGCGAGGGAGCTGACCGAGAGCGTTCGGAAGAACGCGACGATCGACTGGACACAGAAGGAGTCTGCTCGCGCGCGCCTGCGCGTGATGGTGAAGCGGATCCTCCGCAAGCACGGGTACCCGCCGGACATGGAGAAGCGGGCGACCGACACGGTGCTCGAACAGGCCGTCCAGCTTGGGTTCGAGTTCGTCGCGTCGGGGGAGGTACCGCCGTCGCCGCCCGAGCCTGTCGGGGAAGTGCTCCCGTTCCGCGTCGTTCCCGATGCCGAAGTCCGACCGTTCGAGAACGCGATCCCCTTCTACACGCTCAAAGCTGCGGCTGGTGAGTTCAGCGAGGGCCAGGCCCCTGAAGCCGAAGCCTGGGTGGCACCGAACGGTCGCATCAAGCCCGGGCCAGGACTGTTCGTCGCTCGAGTTGTCGGGGAATCGATGAACCGCCGGATCCCGAACGGCAGCTACTGCGTCTTTCGCCATCCGGTCGAAGGTGCGCGTTCAGGCCGAACGGTTCTCGTTCAGCTTCGGAACCAGCTGGATCCGGAGACTGGCGGGCGATACACGGTCAAGCTGTACCAACGGGCCGGCGACGCTGAGGATAGTGACCGTCGCGGCGAAGTTGTACTTCATCCGGATTCGTGGGACCCGTCGTTCAAGGGGATCGAGTTGGCGGCGAGCGAAGGGGATGAGCTAACTGTAGTAGCGGAGATGGTCGAAGTCTTGCGACCAGACGCGCTCGATGCGCAGGTTGACTAAGGGGGTTGAGCGGGGATGTCGGATATCGAGCAGGAGCTTCCGGATGCGGTCCAGATGTTCCTCGAGGAAGTCAGACAGACGCATGGCGCCGGAGCGGAGTCCATCGCGCGTCGCCTCGTTGATTGGACCTCCGCCCAGGAACGACTAGCTCACCACGTGACGCGACCCGAGGGCGATGCACAGTATCCCTACGAGGCGAGGCTGATGGGCTTGAGCGCCACGATCCACCCCGCGATCTTCGGAATCGATCCGAACGGTGGATCGGTGGTCATGAAGCTCAGCGGGCTGAAGGCATACAACCCGTTCAACGCAAAGAACATGCAGGACGAGTTTTCGGAGCAGGCTGGACGGCTTGTCCGCGAACGTGGCTCGGCGGCAGTGGTACCCGACGGTAAAGTTGAAGGCCCTGGAAGATCCGTTCAACTGGGACAAGTTGATCGAGATGCTCGACTGGATCCTTGCGCGAGTCGTTGGTTCGAACCCGCATGGTTTGAGGTAGGGGTCGAAGCCTCCGTCACCTGAAGTCCCGGGACATGGCCGCCCCGGTCGAGAGCGAGAGGGGTTCGATCCGTTCGGCCAACAGGTTGATCGCGCCTTCGACCAGCTCGAGCTTCCCTCGGACCAGGAGCGCCGGGTTCATCCGAGCGACCCGCCGGTAGCGCTGCCACACGCCCTTCGGGCAGATCACGTTCAGCAGGCCGGTCTCGTCTTCCAGGTTGACGAACACCGTTCCCTGCGCGGTCGCGGGACGCTGCCGGTGCGTGACCACGCCGCCGACGAGAACCCGAGCGCCGTTCGCCAGCGCCGGCAATGCGTCGATCCGCACCCCACCCTGCGCGTCGAGCCGCGAACGGACGAACCGGATCGGATGGTCGTCGGTCGAGACGTTCGTCGCCCACAGATCCGCGGCGACCTCGTCCATCCGCGACATGCCGGGGAGCGACGGCGCGTCGACGCCGACGACGACGCCCGGCAGGCGGTCCGCTCGACCCTCTGCCGCCGCCCCGGCTGCCCACAGCGCGCGCCGGCGATCCAGGCCGAAACACCCGAACGCCCCGGCCGTCGCGAGCGCCTCCATCGCCGGCCGGCCGGCGCCGCTCCGGCGGACCACGTCCTCGAGCGAGGTGTACGGCAGTCCTTCGGCGATGCGCTTCGCCAGGTCCTCGCCGACGTCGCGGACGGACGTGAGGCCCAGCCGGACCGCCACGCCGCCCGTGCTGCCGGCGTCCGATTCGAGCGTCGCGTCCCACGACGACGCGTTCACGTCGACACCGCGCGCGACCACGCCGTGGCGCCGCGCGTCGGCGACCAGGGTGTTCGGCGCCCAGAACCCCATCGGCTGCGCGTTCAACAGCGACGCGCAGAACGCCGCCGGATAGTGGAGCTTCAGCCACGCGCTCGCGTAGACCAGGTAGGCGAACGACGCCGCATGGGATTCGGGGAAGCCGAAGTTCGCGAACGCGGCGAGCTTGTCGTAGATCTCGTCCGCGACCTGCCCGAGGATCCCGTTGCGCGCCATGCCCTCGTAGAGGCGGTCGCGGAGACGCTCCATGCGTTCGACCGAACGTTTCGAGCCCATCGCCTGGCGCAGCAGGTCGGATTCGGCCGGCGTGAACCCCGCGACGTCGATCGCCATCTGCATCAGCTGCTCCTGGAACAGCGGCACGCCGAGCGTCTTCTTCAACGACGGCTCCAGGAGGGGATGGAGGTACGTCACGGGCTCCTTGCCGTTCCGCCGCCGGATGTAGGGGTGCACGGCACCGCCCTGGATCGGGCCGGGGCGGATCAGGGCGACCTCGACGACGAGGTCGTAGAACTCCCGCGGCCGCAGGCGGGGGAGCGTCGCCATCTGCGCGCGGCTCTCGACCTGGAACACCCCGACCGTGTCCGCACGCGAGAGCATCTCGTAGACCGCGTCCTCCTGGTCCAGCAGCGCCAGGTCGACCTCGACACCGTGCGCCGAACGCACCAGGTCGACGCACAGGTGCAGCGCCGTCAGCATCCCGAGGCCGAGGAGGTCGAACTTGACCAGACCCGCCGCGGCGCAGTCCTCCTTGTCCCACTGCAGGACGCTGCGGTCCGCCATCCGGCCCCATTCGACCGGGCAGACGTCGACGACCGGCCGGTCGCACAGGACCATCCCACCCGAGTGGATCCCGAGGTGGCGCGGGAACCCCTCGACCTGCCGGGCCATGTCGATCACGTTCGCGGGGACGTCGTGTTCGACGCCCTCCTCCAGCTCGCGGAGGTGCCAGACGTCCAGGAGCTTCGCCCACGCGTCGAGCTGCCCCGGCGGGAACCCGAGCGCGCGGCCCATGTCGCGGACGGCCGAGCGCGGCCGGTACGTGATCACGTTCGCGACCATCGCGGCGTTCCGCCGGCCGTACTTCCCGTAGACGTACTGGATCACCTCCTCGCGCCGGCCGTTCTCGATGTCGAGGTCGATGTCCGGCGGGCCGTCGCGCTCGGGCGAGAGGAAGCGTTCGAACAGCAGCTTCAGCCCGACCGGATCGGCCTTCGTGATCCCGATCGCGTAGCAGACCGCGGAGTTCGCGGCCGAACCGCGGCCCTGGCAGTAGATGTCCGCGCGGCGGCAGAACTCGACGATGTCCCAGACGATCAGGAAGTAGCCGGGGAACCCCAGCGCCTCGATCACGTCCAGCTCGTGGTCGATCTGCGCGCGCGCGCCCGGGACGCGTTCGTTCCCGCGCGGTCCGTAGCGGCGCGCGGCGCCCTCGTACGCGAGCTCCCGGAGGTACGACATCTCGTCATGGCCGGGCGGCGTGTCGCAGCGGGGGAGCGACGGCGCGACGAGCGAGAGGTCGAACGCACACGCCTCGGCGAACGTCGCCGCTCGCGCGACCGCGCCCGGGTAGCGGGCGTCGAACCGTGCCGCCTGTTCGAACGGGCTCCGGAGGTGTGCGGCCGGGCCGGCCGGGAGCCAGCCGTCCAGGTCGTCCAGCGACCGCCGGGCACGGACCGCGGCGAGCGCGGTCGCGAGCGGCCTGCGCGACGGCGTCGCGTAGTGCACCGCGTTCGTCACGACGGTCGGCACGCCATGAGCGTTCGCCAGCGCCGCCAGCGCGTCGTTGCGTTCGCCGTCGGATGGGTCGCCGTGGTCCCAGAGCTCGACGGCGACGTTCGATGCGCCGAACGCGTCGATCAGGTCGCGGAGAGCCAGGGCGGCGGGGGAGCCCCCGTTCGACGCATCGCCCGCGCGGCGCCCCGTGAGCACCGACGGGACCGTTCCCTTCCGGCATCCGGTCAGCACGAGCCAGTGGCCGCCGTGCGTGTCCGAAAGGTCAGGTAGCTTTACTATCGGAAACCCCTTTTCGCCGCCGCGGATCTGGGCGCTCGCGATCGTTCGGGACAGCCGCGCGTACCCGTCCGGGTCGCGGGCCAGGACGACCAGATGCGCGCCCTCCGGATCCGCGACGCCGACCTGCGGACGTGGCAGCTCGAGCGTCAGCTCCGCGCCGAACACGGTCGGCAGGCCCACGGCGCGGGCGGCTTCGGCGAACCGGACGACTCCGTAGAGCCCGTCGTGATCGGTCAGCGCCAGGGCGGAAAGACCCAGGCGCGCGGCCTCCTCGGCGAGCTCCTCCGGGTGCGACGCCCCGTCGAGGAACGAGAAGTTCGAATGGCAGTGGAGCTCGGCGTAGCGCACCGCCTCCACGGGCCCGTGGTCGCGGCGCCGCGCGAGGTCGATCGGTGGTCGGTACGGCTGGCGGCGCCGCGACCACGACGCACCGTCCCGGTCGCCGCCCGGTGGCTCGTCCGGAGCGCGCCCACCCGAGAGCCGACGTTCGAACTCCGACCACGGGATCGATGGGTTGTTCCAAGCCATCGTGCCGCGTCCCCTCCGTGTGCCGCCGGGTCGCTTCAGTCGTACGTGGCCTCGAGCAGCCATCGGTCACCGTCGAAGGCGACCAGGTGCGCGCCCCCGGCCTCGGTCAGGACCTGCAGTCGCGTCCGCCGGCACCGCGAGGCTCCGTCCCACCATCGCTCGTCTGCCGGCCACGGTCCGGCCCACGCGAGCACGTCTGCCGGTGCCGTCCCCGGGCGGCGCAGGATGGCCGGGGGGGCGCTCACGGAACCGCGTTCGTCGACGATCACGCCGGCCCCGGCGCCGTCGAGGACCGCGACCGACGGCGGGTCGGGGTGGACGATCGCCGGGGCGGGAACGGGGATCCGCCCGGGCCACGCGGGCCGCTCGGACCGTTCACGCGCACGGCCGGAGCGAGGGCGGCGAACCCCGTTCGACGGAGCCCCGTTCGGCGGAGCCTCGTCACGGGGCCGCGCCTCGCCCCACGGGATCAGCCGGACCCGCGCGCTCGGCGTTCGACCCCCGCCCGTCACGGCCGTGACCACCGCCTCGGCGCCGAGCAGACCCTGCATGCGGACCAGCGCCCGGCTGGCGCGGCCGTCGGCGGGCCGGTCGCCCCAGAAGCCGAGCTGCCGCCCGCGCTCCGGGTGGACCAGTTCCGGGACGAGCCGGAGCCGGGCGAACCCGCCCTCGAGCGAAGGGGGAGCATCCGGTCCCGGCTGAGCTCCCGCTGGTTCGGACCGGACCAGCCAGGCTTCGACCTGCCAGCGGACCCGCTCGGCGAGCGCGTCGGGCGTGAGGCCGTCCTCGTGCCGCCACCGCCGGACGATCGTTCGCCCCGCCGGCGTCTCCGCCTCGATCGCGAGCAGCGTGCACCCGAGGACCCGTTCGTCCAGGCGCTCGGCAAGCTCGGTCGCGAGCTGCCGCGCCGCGAACAGCACCACGTCCAGGCGATCGGCCGGCGGGTCGAACCCCATCGCGACGGCCAGATCCGGCGGGGGGACGCGGGGCAGGAGCGGTCGTTCGTCGGAACCGCCGGCGAGCCGGTGCGCCCTGGCGCCCTCGTGCCCGAATCGTTCGATCATCGAGGCCGGAGGAAGGGCGGCCACGGCGCCGAGCGTCCGCAGGCCGAGGCGGCGGAACCGGTCCGCCAGCTCGGGCGCGTCCAGCGCGTCGACGGGGAGCTCGCCGAGGAACGCCGGGCTCGCCCCCTCCGGGACGATCCGGCCCTCGCGCGCGGCCTGGCACGCGGCGAACGGACCGTCGGCGATCCCGACCCGGCATCCGCCTGGGCGCGTGATCCGTTCGACCGCCTCGGTCACCCACGTGACGGCCGCGGCCTCGGAGCCGTAGTACCGGGCGGGCCCGCGCGCCGGGAGCGCGCACAGGCCGGGGGAGAGCACCTCGACGGCGGGCGCGGCCGTCTCGACGGCGGCAACGACCGGCTCGAACGCCCGGGCGTCGCGGGCCGGGTCGGCGTCCACGACGACGAGACCCGAACACCGGCTCTCGGCATGTCGCCGCCGGAGGCCGGGCGCCACGCCCTCCGCGCGGGCGGCCTCGGAGCACGCGACCACGCGCCCGTCGGCCAGGACGGCCACCGGTTCGTCCTGAGCGAGGCCGGCGGCGGTGACGGGCCAATCGGGGCACCAGACGGCGAGGGTTCGGACGCCCACCGGTTCATCCGGTGGCCCGCGCGAGCGAGCGCGGTGCGCCCTGCCCGGCGTCGATCGCGGCGAACCCGGCGACCCCAGCGCTCGCGGCGGCCCCAGCGCTCGCGGCGCCCCGTGCGATCCCGTCGGCATCGTCGATGGCCGGGGCGACGGCGACGCCGCCGTCCACCGCCGGGAGCCACAGCGCCATCCTCGTGCCCGCCGATGCCGCCCCGCGGCCGCCGACCTCCACCTCCAGGCGACGCGCCCGCAGGCGCCCGTGGCCGCGTTCGAGCCCCACCCACTCGGACCGGACCGCCTCGAGCCTGAGGTCGGTCCGTTCGGGCCACCCGGGCCCGCAGAGCACGAACACGGCCCCACGCTCCCGACCGAGCGCCGAGAGCCGCCTGGCCTCCCCCGCGGGGACGCCGCGCGGCGGCCACGCGAGGACCAGGTCGAACGCCTCCAGAGCGGTCGCGACCGCCCGGGCCCAGGACTTCCCTGAGGCCGCGATCAGTGGGAAGCGTTCGAGGGCGATGCCGAGTTCCTCTGCGGCCACCAGCCCCAGACCCGGTGCCCCGATCGCCGCGCACCACGATCCGGCGGCGGACGGCCCGGCCGCGAGCGCGAGCGCGAGCGACGTGGACCCGGCCACCGCGATCGTCGAGCCCCGGCGCAGGCCGCCGTCGGGGAGCAACGGGGCGACTCCAGCCGACGCGGGCAGGAGCCGTTCATGGGCGAGCGCGACCGGCTGCACCGCGCCGCCGACCCGGGCGAGCCGCTCCGCCCGTTCGCCCGCCCGGATCCGGTTCCGGGTCCGTTTCGTTCGCACCTCGCGCTCGCCGATCATGGGCGCTCGTTATATCGAACATACGTTCGAGTCGTCAAGAGGGGAGAAGAACGGGGGGAGCTACGGACCGAACAGCGTCTCGCCGAGGAACCCGCCGGGTCCCACCCCGGGAGGCACGGCGAAGACGCCGCTCCCGACGTGGACGATGTACTCGTTCAGCGCGTCCGTCGACAGCCGCCGCTGGACCGCGACGAACTGCGTCCGAGGATCGCGCTGGAAGCAGACGAAGAACAGCCCGGCGTCGAGCTGGTCGGTGACGGGGTCGATCCCGTCGGTGAAGGAGTAGCCGCGGCGCAGCAGCCGCGCGCCGCCGTTCGACACGGGCGACGCCAGGCGGATGTGCGCGTCGTCGGCGATCAGGGGCTCCCCGTCGGGCCCTCGAGCCGTCAGCGGGACGGTGTCGAACTCGTGCGCGCGCCCGAGCGGCGCCCCGCTCGCCTTCGACCGGCCGATCGTCCCCTCCTGATCGGACAGCGACGAACGGTCCCAGACCTCGAGGCGCATCCGGATCCGGCGCGTCACGGCGTAGGTGCCGCCGCGCATCCAAGGGGGCTCGTCGTCACCGCCTACCCAGACGAAGTCCCGCAGGAGCGCCGCGTCGTCGCCCTTCAGGTTGTTCGTCCCGTCCTTGAAGCCCATGAGGTTGCGCGGCGTCGCCTGGGACCGGGTCGTGCTGCTGGTCCGTCCGAACCCGAGCTGGCTCCAGCGGACCGCGACCACGCCGCGGCCGATCCGCGTGAGGTTCCGGATCGCGTGGAACGCCACCTGCGGGTCGTCGGCGCACGCCTGGACCAGGATGTCCCCGCCCGATCGCACCGGGTCCAGTTCGTCGCCGGGGAACGCCGGCAGGTCGGTCAGCGCATGCGGGCGCCGCGCGCCGATGCCGAAGCGGTCGCGACCGTTCTGCTCGAACAGCGTCGGGCCGAACCCGACCGTGACGGTGAGATGGGCGGCGGTCAGGCCGAGCGCCTCGCCGGTGTCGACGGGCGGGAGGTCCGGGTCGCCGATCACGGCGCCGATCGGCACGCCGGCGGTCATCCGTTCGATCGCCCGCGTCCAGGCACCGAGCATCGCGATCAACTCGGGAGCCGATCGGGTGACGACGTCGAACGCCGCGGCGTGCATCCGGTCCTGCGCCGGGGTGACGATCCCCGCCTGATGGCTGCCGTGGAACGGAACCACCTGGGCCGCGATCGCCTCCCCTGCCGACGGGTCGGCGCGGTCGGGGTCGGCCGCTCGTTCCTGCCCCACCTCGAAGGCGATGCCTCCCACCGCCGCGCCGGCGGCGACGACCCCGATCGACCCGAGCAGCTGTCGGCGGGTGAACCTGGGCAAGCGCGAGGCGGGCGTCGACCCGGCGCCGGCGGCCTCGGGCGCGGCCGGTTCGGGCGCGGCCGGTTCGGGCGCGGCCGGTTCGGTCATCCGGAGCCCACCACCGTGGCCGCCACGCGCGAGAGGGGTTCGGCCAGGCTGTCGATCGCTTGGGCCAGCGTCTGCGTGTCGGTGCCGGACAGGGCGGTGTACAGCGCGAACCCGGAGCCGATCCGGTACGGGTGGAGCGCTCGATCGACCGCGTCGAACCGCTCCGAGATCTGGGCCGCGAGCGCGGCGTCCCGTGCCCGAACGAGCGGGGCCAACGCGGCGAACGCGGCCTCGGCGCCGTCGACGTTCGCCTGGAAGTCCCACAGGTCGGTATGCGCGTAGCGGTCCTCCTCGCCGGTGATCTTCGAGTTGGAGACCTCGTTCAGGAGCTCGGTCGCGCCGTTCGCGATCTGCGCGGGCTCGAGGTCCACGTCCGGGATCGACGCCCGGAGCCGCTCGACGTCGACCCGGAGCTTCAGGGCGATCGGGGCCATCTCCGCGAGCGAGCGATCGACCCAGAGCGCCTTCTCCAGGCGATGGAACCCGGTCCACGCCTCGCCGGCCGCGACGTCGTTCTCTCGCGCGTCGATCGCCGGGTCGAGTCCGCCGAACGACTCGGCGATCGGTTCGATCGCCTCGTACGGCGCGCGCGCCGTCGCGTAGAGATCCTTGGCCTCGTCGATCCGACCAGCGAGGATCGCGGCGGTGAATGCCCGGGTGCGCCGCACGAGCGCGTCGGCCTGCCGTTCCACGTACGCACGGTAGACCGCGACGGCATCGGCCGCCGGTCCGCCCGACGGCCCGGCGGCGGCCGGAGAGCCCGCCGGGCCCGTGACGGTGAGGGCCCCGACCGCGTCCGTCGTCCCGCCGGGACAGGACATCTCGTAGGTCCCCGGCTCGAGCGTGAGCGTGAAGCTCCTCGACAGACCCGGTGTGAGGTTCTCGGCTTCACCGAGCACGCGGTCGCCGTCGAGGAGCTCGAACTCCGACACGGCCGGCGCGTCGCGGTTCGTCGCGGTGAAGGTCGTCGGGCCGGACGCGAGCCGGAGCGACGCCGGATCGCAGCCCCCAGGCGTGAGGGCGACGTCGACGGCGACGACGGCGCCGGAGATCGTCCCCTGGGACCCGGGTGCGGAGCCGCACGCCGTGAGGAGCGCCGCGGCGCACATGGCCGAACCGGCCACCGCCCGGACGCGTCCGCTGCGGGCGCCGGAGGACCGCCGGCTCACCGGACCTCGGCGACGGGGAGCGCAGGCGCCGGGCTCGGCCGTGGCGCCGGGACGGTCCTCGCGGGCCACAGGACGTACAGCGTCATCGGGACCGCGTACAAGGTCCAGCCGAGCGCCTCCGCGACGGTCGGCTGCGGCTGCAGGCCCAGCACGCTGGTCAACAGCGAGGCTCGCACGGTCCCGGGCGCGACGAGCCAGTGGAGGTCGACCGCCTGGGCCTGGAGCGCCGACACCCATCCCCCCTCATGGGCCGTGTGGATCGCGAACGACACGAGGCCTGCCGCGATGAGCACCAGCACCACGCCGGTTGCGCGGAAGAACCTGCTGAGGTTGAACCGGACCCCTCCCCGGTAGATCCCGTAGCCGATCGCGGCCGCGGCGGCGAGCCCCAGGATGACCCCCATCCCCGCGGCAGCCGGGTCGGTGGAGCTGTCGAACGCTGCCAGCAGGAACACCGCCGTCTCGAACCCCTCGCGGAGCACCGCGAGGAACGCCATCCCGACGAGCGCGAGGACCGTGCCGGAGGCGAGCGCCGCCGCGGCGCTGTGCTCGAGCGACGCGCGGAGGCCGCGCGCGTTCCGCTTCATCCAGACGATCATCCACGTGACCATCGCCACGGCGGTCAGGGCGATCACGGACTCGAGGCGCTCCTGGCCCGCCTGCGGCAGGCTCCGGTCGAGCGCGTCGAGCCCGATGCCGGCGGCGAGGCAGATCGTCACGCCGGCGCCGACGCCCACCCACATCCACCGCAGCGCGCGCCGGTCGCTGTTCGAGGCGAGGAACGCGGCCACGATCCCGACGATGAGCGAGGCCTCGATCCCTTCGCGGAGCGCGATCACGAACGTTGGCAGCATCCGGGAACCCGTGTCCGTCCACTCGGCGATGATAGGTATGCCTAACGATGCATCTATGATGGACCTCATGAATCCTATGTGATGAGTCGGATTCGCGCAATCCGCGCGGACCGTCCGGGGGTGGACGCGCCCGATGGGCCGACGCAACGCGAGCCGTGTCGCGCGCAGCGGGTACCATCCGCACCGGAGACGCGCGATGCCACAGGAACCGCCGGAGCGCCAGCGAGACGAGACCCTCAGGCCGGCCGAGCCGATCCTGCACGTCGACCTGGACGCGTTCTACGCCTCCGTCGAGGAGCTGAAGGACCCGAGCATCGCCGGGAAGCCCGTCGTGGTCGGCGCCGCCGGCCCGCGCGGCGTCGTGATGTCGGCGTCCTATGCGGCGCGTGCCCGCGGCCTCCACAGCGCGATGCCGAGCGCCCGCGCGCGGCGCCTCTGCCCCGATGCGGTCTTCGTCGCACCGGACTTCGAGTCCTACCGCGCGTACTCGAACCGCTTCCGCGAGATCCTGCTCGCGGTCACGCCGCTCGTAGAGCCGTTGTCGCTCGACGAGGCCTTCCTCGACGTGTCCGGAGCGGTGAAGCTGTTCGGTTCTCCGCCCACCATCGCGCGTCGGATCCGCGAACGGGTCCGCGGGGAGCTGGGGCTCGTCGCGAGCGTCGGCGTCGGTCCGACGAAGTTCGTCGCGAAGCTCGCCTCGGCGCTCGCGAAGCCGGACGGGGTCATCGTGGTCCCCGCCGACGGCGTCATCGCGTTCCTCCATCCGTTGCCCGTCGGGGCGCTGTGGGGCGTGGGGGAGCGAACCGCGGAGGCCCTGTCGCGGCTGGGGATCCGCACGGTCGAGGAGCTCACCCGGACGCCGCGGCGCGTCGTGGAGCGGGCGCTCGGCGAGAACCTGGCGGCGGGCCTGCTGGCGCTCGCGAACGGGATCGACCCCCGGCACGTGGTCCCGTTCGAGGCGCCGAAGTCCGTGAGCAGCGAGGAGACCTACGCGCGGGACCTCGAGGACCCGCGCGAGATCTCCCGCGAGCTCCTGCGCCTGTCGCATCGGGTCGCCGCGCGACTGCGGGCGGACGGGTACCGCGCGAGGACGGTGACGGTCAAGTTCCGGCTCCCGAGCTTCTCGACGCTCACGCGCTCGAAGACGCTGCCCGATGCCACCGACACGGCGGCCGACCTGTTCCGAACGGCGACCGAGCTGTTCGAACGCCTCCCAGCCGGGAAGCGGCGGTTCCGTCTGCTCGGCGTCGCGGCGACCGGCCTCGCGCCCGCCGGCGGCGAGCAGGTGACCCTTGTTCGCTCCGGACCGTGGGACGAGGCGGAACGTGCGATGGACCTCGCCGGGCGCCGGTTCGGCGCCGGCGCCCCCGTGCCGGCCGCGCTCATGGGCATGGCGAGCCGCCGGAAGGCTCCCGGACCGATGCAACCTGGCCCCGGGGATAGTCCTCTCCCCGGTGGGTCCTTATAATCTGCGCAGGGCCGACGAGAGGTTCAGGATGCCCCTTTCCGAGCACGAACAGCGGATCCTCGACGAGATCGAGCGTCGGCTGGCCGAGGAGGACCCGCGACTGGTCGAATCGGTCAGTCGGACCTCGCTGACGATCCATCTCCTGCGACGGATCCGCTGGAGCCTGCTCGCCTTCTTCCTCGGGTTCTTCCTGCTGATGCTCTTCTTCGTCTCCGTGTGGATCGCCGTGGCGGGGTTCGCCATCATGGTGACCTCCGCGATGCTCGTGTACCACTACCTCAAGCAGATGGGGAAGGATCAGCTGCGCCAGCTCGAGAGCGGCGGGCGCCTCTCCCTCACCGCTGCGCTGGCCCGGTGGACCGAGCGGTTCCGCCGGCCCCCGGCCGGCGGCCGCGACTCCTGATCAGCCCGCCGATCCGGGCTCCGAACCGTCACCGATCGCTCCGCGTCCGTTCACCGGCCGTTCGGAACGAACCGTCTCCGCAGGTCCGGGCGCTAGGTTGCAACGCTCGCCGCGACCGTCTAGAACTGTCCGCGCTTCCCCTCCGGCGCCCGAGCCCTCGGGCGGGGGCCGGCTCGACGGCGGGCGACACGGAGCAGATCGGAGCGGGCGTTGGAGGGATTCACCGCACATCAAGCATCCCGTTTGAGCGGCTGCACGCCGCGGCAGCTGAGGTACTGGGATCAGGTCGGGCTCGTCCGCCCGTCGATCCAGGGGACCGGGGGCCGTCCGGGCGTCCCGCGCCTCTACTCGTTCCGGGACCTGGTGGCGCTGCGCGTCGTGAAGTCGCTCCTCGACGGCGGGATGTCGTTGCAGCGCGTGCGGCGATCGTGGGAGTTCCTGAACGAGAAGGCGCAGCTGGACCACCATCTGTCCGAGGTCAAGCTCGTGACCGACGGGAAGTCCATCTTCCGCGTGGTCCGGCGCGAGGGCGAGGTGATGGACGCGCTGCGACAGGGCCAGATGGCGTTCTTCGTCGCGATCGACGAGGTCACCAGGCAGGTGGCCGACGAGGTCGCCGAGTTCCGGCGTGACCGGGACTACTTCGTCCGGGCGCTGCGCGAGGCCCAGCGCGAGGCGAAGCTCGGCATCTGATCGGATCCGATCAGTCGTCGGCCGTGGCTCGGAGCCGGTACGCGCCGGCGACGGTGCGCCACGGTCCGGCCGAGCGGCGCACATCTTTCGCGGCCTGCCGTGAGTACGCGGCGGCCCTGGCACCCGCTCCTGGATCGAGCGATCCTCCCGCGTACGCGGCACGCTCGGCGAGCGACGTGAGCTCCTCGAAGTCACCGTTCGAGAACGGGACCGCGCGCGTCAGGCGCTCCCGGTACTCCTGAGGAGTCTCCGCGGGACGGCGCCCGAGCCCGACGTCCGCGGCCGTTTCGAGGACCGCGACGTACGCGGCGAGGACGCGCCCATCGCGGCGGTTCCGCCGGCGGGGCCAGCGTCGACGGAGGAGCTTCGCGATCGGGATCAGCACCAGGGCGGCGACCAGCACGACACCGAGCGCAGCGAGCGCCTTCGGGATCCACGCGCGATCATGCCGTTGGACGGGCTCGATGGGCTTCAGGTTGAAGATCGGCTGCCCGAGGCCCAGCTCGCCCCGCCTCGCGTTGAGGCCCGGTCGGGACGACCCAGCATCGGAGCCATCGCCCCGCTTCGTCGGTTCGCCGCTCGTCAGGTACGTCCGGATGATCTGCGCCGGCTCGTCGTACTTGGCGACGGCCGGGTTGTCGCGGGTCGGTGTCGGGTCGAACATCAGCCACCCATAGCCGGGGAACCGGACCTCGACCCACGCGTGCTCATCGCCGAGCGTCACCCGGTAGCGCTGGGAGCGGGTGTCGTAGACGCCGCTCGTGAAGCCGATGGCCACCCGCGCCGGATAGCCGAGCGTTCGCAGCAGGACCGCCATCGCACCGGCGAACTGCTGGCAGTATCCGCGGTGCGTCGTCTGCAGGAACCGGAGCAGGGCATCGTCGGACGTCGACGGCGGGACGTGGATGTCGTACTGCCAGCCCTTGAGGCGCTGCTGGATCGCCAGGACCTTCTGATACGGCGTGAGCCCGCTGGCGGCGAACGCTCTCGCGATGTCTCGGATCCGCAGCGTCGCCTGCCCGGGCGGAAGCAGGGTGTAGAAGTCGTCCGGGGCGGCGAGCGACGTCACCGCGTTCAGCTCCTCCGGCGACGGCACGATCACGTCGGAGACCGCCGTCAGCTCGACGCCCGGCCTCGAGATCTCGGATGACAGGAGCGTCCCTGAGGCCAGGTCGTACCGGAGGGACCCGTTCGAGATCTGGACCGCCTTGGGGGCGCCGGCGATCGGCATCGACGGCTGGTTGAGCCCCAGGAACTGGACGCGCTGGGTGACGTGCACGAGGTCCGAGTCGCTCGCGAGGCTCGGCGTGTCGGCGGCGAGCCTCGGGATCGCGTCGGGCGCCTGGATCGAGACCGCGTTCCGGTGCAGATCGTCGGATTCGCGCCACGTGGTCCCGTCGAACGTGTCGAGGGTGTTCGTGCGCCAGTAGGTCGGGTGGTTCGTCTGGACCGTGAACGCGACGACGTCCGGGTTGTCGATCAGGCGCGGCCGGATGTCGTCGATCGGGTTCACCGAGAACCCTCGGGGCGATCCCTGATCGAGGCGGAGGATCGATCCAGCGCCGAAGCCAGGCAGGAGCCATGGGAGGAACAGCGCGATCCCGAGCGTCCCGGCCGCGACGCGCCAGGCTCCTCGCGCCGATGACCTGGAGCGTGCCGCGAACCCGTGACGTCCCCGCCACGCGCTGATCGGTCCCCACAGCCTCAGCCGCCGGACCGCGTCGCCGAACAGGACGATCAGGGATCCGAGGACGAACACCAGGACGTACATGGGGCGCGACCCGTCCTCGACGACCACGCCGGCGAATGCCAGGAGCGCCGCCAGCGGCGTGAGCGCGAGCAGCGGGCTCCGGGCTCGGAACGCCAGCGAATGCGCGGCGAAGGCCGCCGTCCAGACGGCCGTGACGCCGGCGAGCAACAGTGACGCGACCGGCGGCGCTGGGGCCACGGTCAGATCGGCGTCCTGACCAACGTGCTTGAGGGAATCCCCGATCGCGCGCAGCGTCGACAGCGTCGGCAGGGCGAACCGGGTGGTCTCGGGGAACACCAGGAACCCGATCGCGACCAGGAGTGCGGCCGCGCTCGCCGCCGTCGCGAGCAGGATGCTGCGGCGGACCAGGAGCGCCGCCAGCGCCGTCGCCGCCAGCGAGATCAGGCAGAGCCGGATCGTGACGTCCGTTCCCTTGTACACGCGACCGAACGCGGCCGTCGACGCGAGGCCCGTGACGACCAGCCCGATCAGGAGAGTGAGCCGGCTACCTGGAGCTTCCGGGTCTTCGTCCGTCGCCATGTCTCCGCCAACTTCCCTTCCGGCCGCATGATCACGACTTCCCACCCCGACCGCTGGAGCGACCCACGGGCAACCGTCGCCCTACCCTCGATCTCGGCTGCCGCCTCGGGAGCGAGCGACTCCAGAGGCTTCGGGTACACGAGGACGATGAGCCTGCGGCCGAACGCCGCGCCCGTCCGGGAGAGCGCGGCGACCTCCGCGCCGTTCGGCGGCGCGGTGACCAGCACCAGCGTCGTGTCCGCCGCGACCGGGGAGCGCAGGCCCGCCAGCGTGTTCACGAATCCCTTCGTCCTCGACGGCCCGATCCCGGCGAGCATGTCGAGCAGCACGTCCTCGGTGACCGGCCGTGGGGCGACGTCGACCGTCCCCATCCGCAGGGAGAAGCCCGAACGTGAGAGCGCCCGCCCGAGCGAGGCGACCACCGAGACGGCGGCCTCGAAACCAGGCGACCCCTGTGCGCCCAGCGCGGCGCTCCGCGTGTCGAGCAGGATGATCGCGGACGATCGACGGGTGGACTCGTCCTGACGGATCATCAGGGTTCCCGTTCGGGCGACGCTCGGCCAATGGATCCGGCGCAGGTCGTCACCGGTGATGTACTCGCGCATCGTGTAGAACTCCGCCGCCGCGCGGTGCAAGCGCTTGGCGGCCGCCTCGCCGGACCCCGCCCCTTGGGACACGAGCCCCCGGGCATCGATGTCCTCGACGACCGGGTACACGACCAGCTCGGCCTCAGGCCCGGTATGAGCCTTGGTCTTCGCCAGGCCGAACGGGTCGGAGTGGTACACGGACAGCGGGCCGATCGCGTACCGCCCCCGGTGCCGCGCCACGATCGGGTACGTGACCTTGTGTTCGTTCCTCGGAGGGATCGAGGTGACCACGAGGCGCGCCGGCGAGCCGAGCCCTGCCGGCAGCGCGTCCTCGATCAGGACGTAGGAGGTCGTCGCGTGCCCGTGGTTCTCCACCGAGAGCGTCACCGTGACGCGGGCGCCTGGGTAGGTGCGCGTGGTCGAGAGCTGGCGCCGCACGGTGAGGCGCGGATGGGACCAGCGGACGAAGGCGACGGCCAGCAGCGGGAGGATCGCGATGGCGACCGCGATCATGTGCAGGTCGCGGGAGCCGATCAGGCGGGCGGCGACCCACATCGCGAGGCCGGTGCCCAGCGTCGCCCAGCCCCGCCTCGTCGGCACGCTAGGTCTTCCCCCGCACGGGCACCGGGACTTCGTGCATGAGTTCGTCGAGGATGTCGTTCGGCGTCCGGCCGTTCATCGCCGCGTCGGCGGCGACGATCACGCGGTGGCCCATGACCGGGATCATCAGCGCCTTGACGTCGTCGGGGATGACGTAGTCGCGTCCCTCGGAGGCCGCGAGCGCGCGCGACGCCCGGAGCAGCATGATCGATGCGCGCGGGCTCGCGCCCAGGTAGAGCTCGGGGTGGCGGCGCGACGCCTCGGAGAGCGAGACGATGTAGCGCTGCAGGGTGTCTGCGACGTGGACCTCCCGGACCATCGAGACGAGCGCACCAACGCCCGGCGCGTCGGTGACGGGCTCGATCTCGTCGAGCGTCGAGGAGATCCCGTGCGTGAGCAGGATGCCGGCTTCGGCCTCCGCGCTCGGATATCCGATCGACAGCCGCATCATGAACCGGTCGAGCTGGGCCTCCGGCAAGGGGTACGTTCCCTCGTGTTCGATCGGGTTCTGGGTCGCGATGACCATGAACGGCGTGCCGAGGTGATAGGTCACCGTGTCGACCGTGACCTGGCGTTCCTCCATGCTCTCGAGCAGCGCCGACTGGGTCTTCGGGCTGGCCCGGTTGATCTCGTCGGCCAGCACGATGTTGGCGAACACGGCGCCTGGCTTGAACTCGAAGTCGTTCCGCTCCTGGTTGTAGACGTTCACGCCGGTGACGTCCGTCGGCAGCAGATCCGGGGTGAACTGGATCCTTCGGAACGAACAATCGATCGAGCGCGCCACGGACTTGGCCAGCATCGTCTTGCCGACGCCCGGGACGTCCTCGATCAGTAGGTGCCCCTCGGCGATCAGGCAGACGAGCGCGAGCCGGACCTCGCCGTGCTTGCCCTGGATGACCCGTTCGACGTTGTTCGCGATCCGCGAGAAGGAGGTCGAGAACGCCTCCCAGTCGCCCGTGGTCCTCTGCGCCTCCACGCTGCCTCCGTGATCGCTGGGCCGGACCGACATAGTACCCATGTATACGGCAGGGACCGCCCCCGGGTTTCGGGTCGCGATCGGGATCACGCGGCCCGCGTTCGGGGCCGTCCCGGCGGTCGCCGTCGCCCTGCTTATACTCGCCGCGAGGCCGTGGCTAGATCGCTCGTGCTGAACGTGACCGAACAACCGCTCGCGGTGGTTCCCGCGCGCCGTGCCGTGGTGCTCGTCCTCAAGGAGAAGGCGACCGTCGTCCACGCGGACGGGGTGGTGTTCCGGTCCGAGCACCTGCAGATCGCCGCGCCTTCCGTCGTTCGCCTCCGGTACCTCGTGCACGTCCCGTACCGGGCGACCGCGACGCTCACGCGCCGAGCGGTCTTCGCCCGTGACGGATGGCGGTGCCAGTACTGCGGCGCCGCCGCGGAGAACGTCGACCACGTGATCCCGCGCTCCCGAGGGGGCCCGCACGAGTGGGACAACGTCGTCGCCGCGTGCAGGCGCTGCAACTCGAAGAAGGAGAACCGGCTCCCGCACGAGGCGGGCCTGACGCTCAGGGTGAAGCCGTTCGCGCCACGTGACGGGCTGCGGCTGTCGCTGGGGCGGGTGGAGCCGGAGTGGGAGAAGTACCTCTCCTGAAGATCCGGCTGGTCTGACCGCACCGCCCTGGGCGGCGCGGGGCCTCCTACGCTCCGTCAAGCTCGGCGCGGCTCTCGCCGCGCCTGCGCGGGTCTGCGCCGGAGGCTCCGCGCCGCTTCTTCGTAGCTGGTCACAGCCCTACGCATCTCGTTGCTGCTCGCTCTCTCGAGCCGTCAGTGAGGCTTGAGCCGCCCCGCTCCTGTCGCTGATGCCGCTGGGATTCGTTCGGGTTGGCTCTTGACGTGGGGGAACGTTGGTGGCATAAACGGGGAACTTTGGTGGATGGAACGGGTGGACCCCGTGGCTGAGCTGCTCGGCCAGCATCGCTATCAGCTCGATGCGAAGGGCCGGTTCGCGTTGCCCAAGCGCTATCAGGAGGCGCTCGAGGCGGGCGCGTACGTGACGCTTGGCCAGGACGGCTGCCTGTGGGTCTTCCCCCAGGAGGACTTCGAACGGCAGAGCGAGCGGATCCGAAGCCGCCCGCTGTCGGACCCCCGCGCCCGTGCGTACTCGCGCATGTTCTTCGGCTCGGCCGAACGGGTCGCGCCCGACGCGCAGGGCCGCCTCGTGATCTCGCCCCGGCTCCGAGCCCATCTGGGTTTCGGCCGGGAGATCGTCGTGATGGGGGTGTTCGACCACCTGGAGGTCTGGGACGCGGCCGCGTGGGAGCACTACGAGGAGCAGAACGCGATGGCCTACCGCAGCGGTGCGCTGGAGCTTGGGGAGGCCTGAGGCCGGACGAGACGACCTGAATGGGACGCCGAGGAGCGGGACGAACCGAACACGTCAGGGATCGAACGCGAGCTCACCGGGCCACGCCGTCGCGGGCGTCGGTGAGGAGGAGGAGACCGACGGTGGATCGCAACGGGAAGAGCGCCCTGCGGGGCGAGGTCGTGCAGAGCTTCGTGCTGATGGGTCTGATGGCGGTGGTGCTCGGCGCCTACATGGGCATCGCCCTCCTGGCCGTCCGTGCCTTCGGCTAGGTCTCACCGACCAGTCCTGGTGGCCGAGGTGGTCGGGTTGCTGCAGGGGGCCGATGTGGTCGTCGACGCCACGCTGGGCGCGGGCGGCCACGCCGAGGCGCTGCTCGACGCCGGCGTGCGGCGCGTCGTCGGCATCGATCGCGATCCCGACGCGCTCGAGGCGGCGGCATCGGTGCTCGCTCGGTTCGGCGACCGCTTCGTCGGCGTGCGACGGCGCTTCTCCGAGCTCGAGGCCGCCGCGCGCGAGGCCGGCGTCGAAAGCGCGGGCGGCGTGCTCTTCGACCTCGGCGTGTCCTCGATGCATCTCGATCGCCCCGAGCGCGGGTTCAGCTACCGGTCCTCCGGCCCGCTCGACATGCGGATGGGCCCCGACGGGCCGACGGCCGCCGACATCGTGAACACCTACCCCGAGGACCGGTTGGCGAACGTGATCTTCGAGCTGGGAGAGGAGCGCATGTCGCGGCGGATCGCCGCGGCGATCGTCCGAGCTCGGACGCGCGCGCCGATCGGGACCACGGGTGAGCTCGCCGCGATCGTCGCGGGCGCCGTGCCGCGCCGCACGGGGGGCGGCCACCCGGCCAGGCGCACGTTCCAGGCGCTGCGGATCGCCGTCAACGCCGAGCTCGAGGAGGTGGCCGCCTCCCTTCCCCAGGCGACCGACCTCCTCGAGCCGGGCGGCACCGTCGTCGTGATCTCCTACCACTCCCTCGAGGACCGGATCGTCAAGCGGTACCTCGCGGGCGAGCGCAGGCTCCGAACGCTGACGAAGAAGCCGGTGGGTCCGACGCCCGCCGAGGCCGACGAGAACCCCAGGGCGCGCAGCGCGAAGCTCCGCGCGGCCCGGCGGGACGACGAGGATCGGCTGGTCGCGTGAGCACGCTCCTGGCTCCCGAGCCGGTCGGCCGGCCGACGCGCGGGGGAGGCGCCCGGGTTCGTGTGACCGACCGGGACGCCGGTCCGGGGCCGCGACGGTCGCGCGGTCCGGGGGTTCGCGCTGCGCCTCGGTCGCGACCACGACCGCGACCGCGCCGTTGGGCGTTCCTCCTCGTCTGCGCCGTCGTGGTCGGCGGGCTCCTCGTCGCGGTCGTGGCGACGCAGGCGCTGGTCAACCAGACCTCGTTCAAGATGAAGGAGCTGCAGGCGCGGACCCGGGTCGCCCATCAGGCGGTGGTCCAGCTCCAGCTCCAGGTAGCCGACCTCTCCGCTCCGGACCGGATCGTGGCGGAAGCGCGGAGGCTCGGCCTCCGGCTCCCGAACGGTCACGACGTCGAGGTGCTGCCCGTCCGCTCGCGGACCGGATCCTTCGGTGGTGCGGCCGGCGGGAAGCCGGCGACGGCTCGTGGGGCGGAGCGTCCCCCGTGACGCGCTCGGCCAAGGGGAACGGCGTGAGGACCTCGCGACCGAGGGGCTTCGGCTCCTGGTCGCAGGACGACCCTCCGGAGGTGTCGCCCGGGAGCGGCACCACGGACGGTCGTGGTCGCCGCCGGGGCGGTTCCGCCACCGCCCCGGCAGGCGGCCGCTCGTCCTCCGCTCGTCGGCCCGTCGCCTCGCCGAAGCGCTCGAACGGCTCGAGGGCCCAGAAGGCCCGGAAGATCTCGAAAGGTTCCGAAGGCACCGAAGGCACCGAAGGCACCGAAGGCACCGATCGGGTCGAGCGGTTCGGCGAACGCCCCCTCGGCTAGGCGACGCACGCCCTCGACGGCCAGCCGTCGCGGGCGAGCCCGCGCGGCCCGCCCGCCCGGCGGTCGGCTCGTCGCGGTGCTCGCGATCATCGCGTTGGGCTTCGCCGTGATCCTCGCCCGCCTGGTGTGGCTCCAGGTCAACCAGGCCTCTGCCCTGGAGGGGATGGCGATCGACCAGCGGAGCCGAACGATCGACCTCCCGGCCGCGCGCGGCGCGATCCTCGACCGGGACGGACTCGAGCTGGCGATGTCCGTGCCAGCACAGGGCGTGTTCGCCGATCCGGGTCTGGTCGAGAACCCCGCCGGCGAGGCGACGACGATCGCCCGCATCCTCGCGATCCCTCGCGAGCAGGCGTTCACGGCCCTCACCGACCGCGAGCGTGACGGCCACCAGAACCGGTTCGCCTGGGTGGCGCGGGGCGTCCGGCTCGGCCTCGCTCACCGGCTGCAGCAGCAGAACCTCCCTGGCATCGGGTTCGTGAGCGAGAGTCGCCGCGACTACCCGGCCGGTGCGCTCGGCGCGCAGGTCCTGGGGTTCGTCGACACCGACGGGGTGGGCATCGCGGGGGTGGAGCAGGAGTACCAGCGTGCGCTCGGCGGCGAGGCCGGCAAAGAGATCGTCCAGCAGGACTCGGACGGGACGGTGATCCCGCAGGCAGGAGCGGCACGGACCCCTCCGTTGCCCGGGGTCGACCTCGTCCTGACCCTCGACCGGGACATCCAATACCGCGCGCAGCAGGCGCTCGCGCAGGCGGTTGCCGCGAACCACGGTTCGGGCGGGTCGATCGTGGTGATGGATCCACGCACGGGCCAGATCCTCGCGATGGCGAGCTACCCGTCGTTCGACCCGAACGACCGGTCGGCGTCTCCGGCGTCGGCGTACGCGAACCGGTCGGTGACCGACACCTACGAGCCTGGGTCCGTCAACAAGGTCATCACCGCCGCAGCCGCTCTCGAGGATGGCATCATCGACCTCCACCGGAGGTTGACGGTTCCGGACGCGTATCAGGTCGCCGACTACGAGTTCCACGATGCGGAGCCCCACCCGACCGAGCTGATGGGCCTGGCGGACATCCTGGCCTACTCCAGCAACATCGGGACGATCCGGGTCGCCGAGATGCTCGGCAAGGATCGGCTGGCCTCCTACCTGCACCGTTTCGGGCTTGGCGCGATCACGGGGGTCGGGTTCCCGAACGAGGCGGCGGGCATCCTCCCGCCGGTCGACGCCTGGTCCGGCACGAGCATCGGCTCGATCCCGATCGGGCAGGGGATCGCGGTCACGCCGCTGCAGATGGCGGCGGTGTACGCGACGATCGCGAACGGCGGCGTGTGGGTGCAGCCGAGCCTCGTGCGCGGCACGATCGGGTCGGACGGCACGTTCCACCCGGTGAAGGCACCCTTGACCAGGCAGGTCGTCGCGCCGGCGACGGCGGCCACGGTGACGAAGCTCCTCGCCTACGCGGTGGACGTCGGGACCGGGAAGGAGGCGCAGGTCCCCGGGTACTGGGTCGCCGGCAAGACCGGCACGGCGCGGATCCCGTTGCCTGAGGGGGGCTACTCGGTCGGGACCTACCACGCCTCCTTCGTCGGGTTCGCGCCCGCGGCTCGTCCCGCCATCGTGGTCGCGGCGGTCATCAACGACACGGCGAACTTCGGTGGCTCGGCCGCCGCGCCACTGTTCCAGCAGGTGGCTCGGTTCGCCCTCGCCCGCTTGCGGGTGCCGCCCGCGCAACAGCTCCCCGTCCCCGAGCACGCCCTCCGGGTGGGATAGGTGCCGACGACCGCCATGCTAGACTCCACGGACCGGCCCCCCGACGAGACGTCAGGGGGCCGTTTTCCGACCCCGACGCCGAACGACCCCGTGCATCGAGCCGACCCGACCTCGCCTGTCCTCTCCCGCGCCCGTCTCGCCGACCTCTTGGGTGCCCTGCCGCGAGGGTCGGTCGAGGTTCGGGGCGACGCCGGAGTCGCGATCCGAGGGGTCGCCTACCGGTCGGACGAGGTCGGGCCCGGATCGCTGTTCTTCTGCGTCCCGGGCGAGCGGACCGACGGCCACGGGTTCGCACGCGCCGCGATCGACGCGGGCGCATCGGCCCTGGTGGTCGACCGCTGGCTCGACGAGCTGCAGGTCGTCCAGGTCCGCGCCGGCGCCGTCCGGCCGACGATGGGACCGATCTCGGCTGCCTTCTACGGCCGGCCGTCGGAGCGGATGTCGATGGTCGGCGTGACCGGGACGAACGGCAAGACCACGACGACGTACCTGCTCGAGCGGGTGTTCGACGCCGCCGGGATCGTGCCCGGCGTCATCGGGACCACGGGCGTGCGTATCGCAGGGACGCCGCTGCCGTTCGAGCGGACGACGCCCGAGGCCCCCGACCTACAGCGTCTGCTCGCGCGGATGGACGAGGGCGGCGTCCGCGGGGTCGCGATGGAGGTGTCCTCGCACGGGCTCGACCAGTATCGCGTCGACGGCACCCACTTCGGATGTGCCCTGTTCACGAACCTCTCCCAGGATCACCTCGACTACCACGGGGACATGGAGAGCTACTATGCCGCGAAGGCCCGCCTGTTCACGTCCGACCTCTCGCGCGGCGGCGTCGTCAACGTCGACGATCCCGCCGGACGGAGGCTGGCAGCCGCGGCGAGGATCCCCATCGTGACGTTCGGGCTCGAACCCGGCGCCGACGTGGTCGCGACGGACGTGGAGGTCTCGGCCGGAGGGATCCGGTTCCGCGTCGATGGCCTCGAGGTACGGTCGAGGCTGAGGGCTTTGCACAACGTATCGAACTGTCTCGGCGCGGTCGTCGTGGCACGTCGACTGGACATCGAGGATCGCGCGATCATCGACGGGATCGCGACCCTCGGCGACGTGCCGGGTCGCCTCGAGCCGGTCGAGCGCGGGCAGCCGTTCCCCGTCTTCGTCGATTACGCGCACACGCCGGACAGCCTCCACATCGTCCTGCGTGCGGTTCGGCCCCTCGCCACGGGCCGCGTGATCGTCGTGTTCGGGTGCGGCGGCGACCGGGATCGCGGCAAGCGGCCCCTGATGGGTGAGGCGGCCACGTCGAACGCCGACCTGACGATCGTGACCAGCGACAACCCACGATCCGAGGATCCGTCGGAGATCATCGCGGAGATCCTCCCGGGTGCCGAGGCGGGTGGTGGGGCGTTCGTGGTCGAGCCCGACCGGCGGGCGGCGATCCGGATCGCCGTCGAGACGGCGGGCGAGGGCGACGTCGTCGTGGTCGCCGGCAAGGGTCACGAGGGCGGTCAGGAGTTCGCCGACCGGACGATCCCGTTCGATGACCGGATCGTCGCCGGGGAGGAGATCGCCGCTCGCATCGGGGGTTCGGCCGGCGCCGAGCAACGCCGGGCGATCACGGGTGGAGCGCCATGAGGCCGCGGTCGCTGGTGGCGATCGCGCGGGTGGTCGGCGGTGAGCTGCGTGTGCCGGCAGGCGCCGATGCCTCGGCCCAGGTCGGCGGGGTGTCGATCGACAGCCGGGCCGTCGCCCCGGGCGAGCTGTTCGTCGCGCTCGCGGGCGACCGCGTCGACGGGCACGACTTCGTGCTCGACGCCATGGGCGCCGGGGCGAAGGCGGCGCTCGTCGCGACCGACCGAGCCGTCCCCGAGACCGTCCCGCTCATCCGCGTCCCGGACCCGGCTCGCGCGCTCCTCGACCTTGCCGCGGACGAACGCGCACGCTCATCGGCTGACGTCGTGGCGATCACCGGCTCGACGGGCAAGACGTGCACCAAGGACTTCGCCGCGGCGGTGCTGGCGACCCGGCTGCGGGTCGTGCGCAGCCCGGCGTCGTTCAACAACGAGATCGGCCTGCCCCTCACCGTCCTGTCCGCGCCCGCAGGCACGGAGGCCCTGGTGCTGGAGATGGGGGCCAGGGGCCGCGGTCACGTGAAGCTGTTGTGCGACGTAGCCCGCCCCGGCATCGGCGTGGTCACGAACGTCGGGGTGGCCCACATGGAGCTGTTCGGTACCGCCGAGGCGATCCGCGACGCGAAGGCCGAGCTCCCCGAGTCCCTCCCCGCGACCGGCACGGCCGTGCTGAATGCGGACGATCCCACGGTGCGTGCGTACGCGCAGCGGACCGTGGCGCACGTGCTGCTGTTCGGCGCGTCCGATCCTGCGACGGTTCGGGCCGAACGGATCGAGGCCGACCCACGTTCCGGTCGCGCGTCGTTCGTCCTCCGGACGCCGCTGGGTTCCTCGCCCGTCACGCTCCCGGTGGCCGGGGAGCACATGGTCCCGAACGCACTGGCCGCGGCCGCGGTCGGGCATGCGTTCGGCCTCGGGCCCGAGGAGATCGGGGCCGGATTGGGCTCGGCGGAGATGTCCGTGGGCCGGATGGAGGTGTTCGAGACCGCCGACGGCGTCCGCGTGATCGACGACGCGTACAACGCGAACCCCGCGTCGATGGCCGCCGCCCTGAAGGCCGCGCGGGCGATGGCGAGCGCAGGACGATGCATCGCCGTGCTCGGGTGGATGGCCGAACTCGGCCCGATCGCCGACGACGAGCACGCTCGCGTCGGCGAGCTGCTGGTTCGGCTGGGGATCGACGTGCTCGTCACCGTCGGAGCGCAGGCCGAACCGATCGCCGCGGCCGCCGAGCGCGAGGGCGTCGAACCCGACCGCATCGTGCGGTCCTCGGGCGTCGAGGACGCGGTGGCGGCGCTCACGGCGATCGTCCGACCAGGTGACCTCGTCCTCGTGAAGGCGTCGAGGGCCGCGGGCCTCGAACGGATCGCCCGGATCGTCGCCGGCCAGGACGACGACGCGCCGGCCGGGGCGTCGGGGGCGGCCCGCGTGGGCGCGTTCGGGACAGGGCACGGAGGCTCTGGCGCGTGAGGAACGTCCTGATCGCCGCGGCCGTGGGCTTCTTCGCATCGCTCCTCGGCACCCCCGTCGCGATCCGCGTCTTCCGCGCGTGGGGATGGGGCCAGCGCATCCGTGAGGACGGCCCGAAGGGCCACATGGAGAAGATGGGGACGCCGACGATGGGCGGCGTCGTGATCATCGGCTCGGTCGCGGCGGCCTACGTCGTCGCGCGGCTGGCGCTCGGCGGGGAATTCACCGCCGCGGGGATGGCCGTGATCGGGCTGATGATCGGGCTGGGGGTCGTCGGCTTCGCGGACGACCTGATCAAGATCCGGCGGCGCCGTTCCCTCGGCCTGAACAAGACGGCGAAGCTGCTCGGTCAGCTGGTCATCGCGCTGCTGTTCGCGTTCGTCGCGGTCAAGGCGGCGAACATCCCGACCACCCTGACCTTCGTCCGCGACACCGGGATCAACCTCGGGCTCTTCTTCTTCATCTGGGTCTACCTGATCGTCGCGGCGGCGGCGAACGGCGTGAACCTCACCGACGGGCTCGACGGGCTGGCGTCGGGGTCGTGCGCGTTGGTCCTGGCGGCCTACGTCGTGATCGGCTTCTGGCAGTTCCGGCACACGTGCGGGCTCCCGATCAGCGGGCCCGCGTGCTACCCGCTCGAGCTCGGCCAGTCCCTCGACGTCGCGCTGGTCGCCGCCGGCGGGATGGGTGCCACGGCCGGGTTCCTGTGGTGGAACGCCGCCCCGGCCCGGATCTTCATGGGCGATACCGGGTCGATGGCGCTCGGCGGCCTCCTCGCCGGCCTCGCGATCATGACCGAGACGCAGCTCCTGCTCCTCGTGCTCGGTGGCCTGTTCGTCCTGGAGGTCACGTCGGTCATCATCCAGGTCGCGTCGTTCCGAACGACCGGCAGGCGCGTGTTCCGCATGTCGCCGATCCACCACCACTTCGAGCTGCTCGGCTGGCCGGAGTTCACGGTCGTCGTCCGGTTCTGGATCATCTGCGGCCTGGCGGTCGCGATCGGGCTCGGGGTCTTCTACGCAGACTTCCTGCGGCAGGGGGGCATCACGTGAGCCTCCCGGGGCGGTTCGCGGGCGAACGCGCGGTCGTGATCGGGCTCGCGACGAGCGGGCGCGCGGCGGCGGAGGCGCTGGTGTCCGAGGGCGCCGAGGTCCGGATCAGCGAGGCGAAGCCCGCCGCGGCGATCGACGCCTCGGACGTCCCCGCCGGGACCGAGGTCCTGGCCGGCGGGCACCGGCCCGAGCACCTCGAGGGCGCGACCCTGGTCGTGACCAGCCCCGGCGTGCCCGAACGGGCCGACGTGCTGCGGTGGGCCCGCGAGCGCCGGATCCCGGTCTGGAGCGAGCTTGAGCTCGGGGCGCGGATCTGCGAGGTCCCGTTCGTGGCGGTCACCGGGACGAACGGCAAGACGACCACGGTCGAACTGATCGCCGCGGCGATGCGCGCCGCCGGGCTGGACGCGAGGGCGTGTGGGAACGTCGGCTACCCCTTCTCGGCCGCTGCGCGCGAGCCGTTCGACGCGCTGGCCGTGGAAGCGTCGTCGTTCCAGCTGCGGTTCGCGCCGTCGTTCCATCCTCGCGTGTCGGTCCTGCTGAACCTCGCCCCGGATCACCTGGACTGGCACGGATCGTTCGACGCGTACGCGGCTGCCAAGGCCCGTGTCTTCGCCAACCAAACGGGCACGGATACCCACGTGGGGAACGCCGACGACGCGCAGGCCTCGGCCGTCTCGGCAAGTGCTCCGTGCCGGGTGGCGTGGTTCCGCGAAGGCAAGCCCGATCCTGGCGAGGTCGGTGTGGTCGGCGGCGCGGTCGTGGTGAGGCCGCCCGGACCGGACGGGGACGACCTGTCGCTCGGGACGCCGAGGTTCGATGCACCCCGGTTCCTGGCCGACGCCGCTGCAGCGACGGCGGCGGCGCTCGCGTTCGACGTCGACCCCGACGCGATACGCCACGCGCTCGCGACGTACGAGCTGCTCCCGCACCGCGGGGAGTTGGCCGGGCAGATCGAGATGGTCAGGTATCTGGACGATTCGAAGGCCACGAACCCACACGCCGCGCTGGCGTCCTTGCGAGGGCTCGACCACGCGGTGCTGATCGCCGGCGGCCTCGCGAAGGGCGTCGACCTGTCGCCGCTCGCCGCAGCCGCGCCGCACCTCGACGGCGTCGTGGCGATGGGGGAGGCCGCCACGGCGATCGGGAGGGTCTTCGAGGGCCTGGTCCCCGTCCGACTGGCCGGTTCGATCGAGGAGGCGGTCCGGGAGGCGTTCGAGCTGGCGCGACCGGACCGGACGGTCGTCCTGGCGCCGGCGTGCGCCAGCATGGACATGTTCCGCGACTACCAGGACCGCGGGGAGCGCTTCGCGGCGGCCGTCCGGGAGCTCGGGTTGCGCGTGGGGCGGTCGCATGCGAGCTGAGGCCGCGATAAGGCGTCCACGGCTGCACGTCGTGCAGCCTGGTGAGGTTCCGCCGGAGGTCGCGGCGATGCGGGCCGAGCGCACGGCGCGGCGGGTCATGGCCGCACTCGTGCTGCCGGCGCTCGCCCTGGTCGTGATCGGCCTCGTGTTCGTCCTGTCCGCCAGCTCGGTGCGCGCCTACGCGCAGTTCGGGAACAGCTTCTGGTACTTCCAGCGTCAGGTCGTCGCTGCCCTCGTGGGGCTGATCGCGGCGTTGCTCGCCTATCGGGTCGGGTACCGCGTGTGGCGAGGGCTCTGGCCGCTCCTGATCGCCATCTCGCTCGCGCTGCTGGCGCTCGTGCTGACCCGCTTCGGCACGACCGCCGGCGGCTCGTCGCGCTGGATCCCGCTCGGGTCGTTCACCCTGCAGCCGTCGGAGATCGCGAAGTTCGCCGTCGCGGTCGCCGGTGCTGCGCTCCTCACGCGCAACCACCGGTACCTGTCCGAGCCGCTGCGCATGGTGGTGCCGATCGCGACCGTCGCGGGCGCGGTCGCCTTCCTGATCCTGCTGCAGCCCGACCTGGGCACGACGATGATCGTCTGCTCGATCGTCGCGGCGGTGCTCTTCGCGGTCGGCATCCGCCTGCGGACGCTGGCGATGTGGTCCGCGGTCGCGATCGGCGGCGGGCTGATGGTCGCGATGTCCACGACGTACATGCGCACGCGGTTCGAGGCCTTCCTCCATCCGTGGTCGAACCGCATGACGTCCGGCTATCAGGTCGTCCAGAGCCTGATCGCGCTGGGCTCGGGCCACCTGCTCGGCGTCGGGCTCGGAGCGAGCCGGCAGAAGTGGATGTACGTGCCGAACGCCCACACGGACTTCATCTTCGCGATCATGGGCGAGGAGGTCGGGCTGGTCGGCGAACTGGTCGTCCTCGGGCTGTTCGGCGCGATGATCTACGCGGGGATCCGGATCGCCATGAAGGCGCCCGACGTGTTCGGTCGTCTGCTCGCGACCGGGATCGTGACATGGTTCGCCGTGCAGACGCTCGTGAACCTGGGTGGCGTCACCGGGATGCTGCCGATCACCGGCGTCCCGCTGCCGCTGCTCTCCTACGGTGGGTCCTCGCTGGTCGTCACGATGGGCGCGATCGGCGTCCTGGCTTCGATCGGCCGTGCGGGCATGTGGCCGCGGGAGCGTCGGCGCCGTGCCGGTCCGAAGGAGCGTGGCGCCGGGAACCGCGCGACCGCCGCCTCGCGTTCCTCGTCCCGGACGGCGGGCACGGTGGCGAACGGCACGCCGGCCCGGCCACGATGATGGTCGTGATCGCCGGTGGGGGGACCGCCGGGCACGTGACGCCCGGTCTGGCGCTCGCCGGCGAGCTGGTCGGGCGCGGGCACGACGTCTCGTTCATCGGCACCGACCGTGGGGTCGAGGTCCGGATGGTCCCGGCGGCCGGCTTCCCGTTGCACGTCGCGCCCAGCCGTCCCTTCGCGCGCACGGTGTCGCTCGACGCGCTCCGGGCGCCGATCGGGTCGGGTCGGGCCGTGGCCACGTGCCGGCCGTGGGTCCGGGGCGCGGCCTCGGTCGTTGGGGTGGGCGGATACGCGAGCCTGCCGGGCGTGCTGGCCGCGCGCCGCGAGCGGATCCCGATCGTCCTGCACGAACAGAACGCGATCCCGGGGTTGGCGAACCGCGCGCTGTCGCGGGTGGCGGAGGCCGTAGCCGTGTCGTTCCCCGAGGCCGCGCGCCGGTTCCCACCCCGCGTTCGGACCGTGATGACCGGCAACCCCGTCCGCGGGGACATCCTCCGGGTGCTCGGTGAGCGCAGCGAGCTCGCGGCGGAGGGCCGGGCGCTCCTGGGCCTCGAGGCCGATCGGGAGACGGTGGTCGTGTTCGGCGGCAGCCTCGGAGCGCTCCAGATCGATCGCGCAGCCGTCGGCGCCTGCCGGATCCTCCTCCGGCGCCCGGATCTGCAGGTGGTGCTCATCACCGGACCCGACCACCTCGAGAACGTCCGCCGCGCCCTGCCCCCGGCGTCATCTCCGACCGGCGACGCGCTCGTGGTTCGGACTGCGGCCTTCGTCGATCGGATGGAGGTCGTCTACGCGGTCGCGGATCTGGTGGTCGCCCGGGGGGGCGCGTCGTCGGTCGCAGAGATCGCGGCGCTGGGGATCCCGTCGATCCTGATCCCGTACCCGCACGCTGCCGCCGGCGAGCAGGAGGCGAACGCCCGCGCCCTGGAGCGTTCGGGTGGTGCGATCGTCATGCTGGACCGCGACGTGACCGCGGAGGGGCTGGCACAGGGGATCGCCGACCTGATCGATCGGCCGGAGCGACGCTCGGCGATGCGCGCCGGCGCCGCCGTGTTCGGCCGCCCCGACGCGGCCGCGCGGCTGGCCGACCTCGTCGAGGAGGTGGCTCGGCGGTGAGTCCCGGACGCGGCGAACCGCCGACGAGCGTCCTGTCCCTCGGGCGCGACGACGAGGCGACCGCGCCTCCCGCTCGATTCGTGGCCCGTCCCGGCACGATCCCAACCCTGCCCGTGCCGGACGCCGCGGCCTGGCGAACGCTCCACCTCGTGGGTGTGGGCGGGGCCGGCATGCGCAACATCGCCCGACTGCTGATGGCCCGGGGCATCACGGTCACGGGTTCGGACCTGAAGGATTCGCCGAACCTCCGGCGCCTGCGCGAAGCCGGCGCCACCGTGTTCGCCGGACACCGCGCCGAGCAGCTCGGGTCGCCGGACGCGGTCGTCGTGTCCACGGCGGTGCCGGCGTCGAATCCCGAGGTTCGCCGCGCCGCGGAGCTCGGGATCCCGGTGCTGGCGAGGGCGCAGGTCCTGTCCGCGTTGACGCGCGGGACGCGGCTGATCGCTGTCGGGGGAACCCACGGCAAGACCACGACGACGTCGATGATCTCCGTGATGCTCCAGCGGGCCGGCCTCTCTCCCACGTACATCATCGGTGGCGACCTCAACGAGAGCGGGTCGGGCGCCGAGACGGGGGAGGGGGACCTCTTCGTCCTCGAGGCTGACGAGAGCGACGGTACGTTCCTGCTCCTCGACCCCGAGATCGCGGTCATCACGAACGTCGAACCCGACCACCTTGACTTCTTCCGCGACCGCGCCGACATCGAGTCGGCGTTCGCGACGTGGATCGAACGCGCCGAGGTCGTGGTCGCGTGTTGGGACGACCCCGGGGTCCGGCGGACGCTCGCCGGCAGGTCGGAGGGGGTGCTGAGGTATGGACGTGACGTCGACCTCGATGTCGACCTCAGGATCCGCGACGTCGAACTGGGGTCAGGGTCGGCGCGAGCGATCCTCGAACACGATGGACGTGAGGTCGAGGTCAGACTGAACGTGCCGGGGAGCCACAACCTCCCGAACGCCGCCGCGGCGATCGGCACGGGCCTCGTGCTCGGGCTCGACCTCGGAACCGCCGCCGCCGGCGTCGGATCGTTCACCGGCGTTCACCGCCGCTTCGAACGCCGGGGGACGGCCCGCGGCGCGACGTTCATCGACGACTACGCCCACCATCCGACCGAGGTCGCCGTCGCGCTTGCGGTCGCGCGGGGCGTTCGGCCCAGGCGGCGGATCATCGCGGTGTGCCAGCCTCACCGGTACACGCGGATGCAGCTCATGTGGCGCGACCTGGGGGAGAGCCTGATCGGCGCCGACGTCGCCGTGATCACCGACATCTACGACGCGCATGAGCAGCCGATCCCCGGTCTGACGGGCAAGCTCGTGGTCGATGCGCTGGCCGAGGCCGCTCCGGGGAAGCGGATCGTCTACATGCCGAAGCGCGCCGAGCTGATCGAGTTCCTGGCCCGGGACGTGGGCGAGGGCGACCTCGTCGTCACCCTCGGCTGCGGCGATATCAACCAGATCATCCCGCCGACGCTCGAGCGGATCGCCGAGCTGGAGGCGCTCCGGTCGTGATCGGGCAGGCGGACGCGCCGCTCGCCGAGGCCGAGCGGATCCTCCTCGCCGCGATCGGGCCGCGGCTGCGTACGGCCTACCCGCTCGCACCGCTGACGACCTTCCGGATCGGCGGACCGGCGCGCCTGTTCGTCGACGCCGAGGCCGATGCGGACCTGGCCGCGGCCGGCCAGGCGGTCCGGTCGACGGGGATCCCGTGGATCGTGATCGGCAAGGGTTCGAACATGCTCGTGGGGGACCGTGGCTTCGCGGGCCTCGTGCTCCGGCTCGGGAAGGGCTTCCGCTGGGCGGCGCGGGAGGGCGATCGCCTGCGCGCGGGCGGCTCGATGCCGCTGCCCGCGCTGTCGGGCGTCGCGCTCTCGCACGGCCTCGCCGGGTTGGAGTTCGGCGTCGCGATCCCCGCGTCCTTCGGCGGGGCGGTGCACATGAACGCCGGCGCACACGGGCGCTCGATGCAGGACGTCGTCGAACGCGTCGACCTGTTCTCGCTCGAGGCGGGTTCGCGGAGCGCCGTGCCCGTCGCAGACGCGGGCTTCGCCTACCGGACCTCGCGCCTCCCCGCGGGCACGCTCGTGATCGGGGCCACGGTCGAGCTCGCGCCCGGCGACCGTACCGCGATCCGCGCGTTGATGGACGAGGCCAGGGCGTGGCGCAGGGCGACGCAGCCGCTCGCGGAGCCGAACTGCGGGAGCGTGTTCAAGAACCCGCCAGGTGACCACGCGGCCCGCCTCGTCGAGGCGTCCGGGGCGAAGGGTCTGTCGGTGGGAGGCGCGACGGTATCGCGGAAGCATGCGAACTTCATCGTGGCCGCACCCGGGACGCGGGCCGCGGACGTCCTGCGCCTGATCGGCGAGGTGCAGGCCCGGGTCCGCCAGCGTTCGGGCGTCGAACTGGAGACGGAGGTGGAACTTGTCGGCGACTTCGACCCGGCCGTCGCCTGAGTACGCCATCACGCGGTTCCGCGGTCCGGTCGGGATCGAGGCCCGGAGGCGCCGGAGGCGCAGCATCGCGGTCTCGATCGTGGGCGTCGTCCTGGTCGCCCTCGGGGCGATCGCGGTCTCGCGCTCATCGATCTTCTCGCTGCAGCGACTCAGCGTGGTCGGGGGTCGGGAGCTCTCGGATCAGCGGATCGCGCGGCTCGCGGGCCTGTCCGAGCGGACGAACGTGGTGTGGCTGTCGACGTCCGCGACCGAACGGCGGCTGCTGGCGAGCCCGTGGATCGCGTCCGCGACCGTCTCCAGGTCGCTCCCGTCCACCGTCACCGTCACCGTACGCGAGCGTCAGCCGGTGGCGGTGGGCGTGACGGCGACCGGTCGGCGGATGCTGATCTCGACGGACGGCGTGGTGCTCGGGCCAGCTTCGGAAGGGGCCCGGCTCCCGCAGGTCCAGCTCCCGAGCGGTCTTACCCTCCAGTTGGGGTCGAGGGTGTCGACGGATACCCCGGCGCTCCGCGTCGCGGCCGGGTTCCCGCGGGGCCTGGTCGGGAGGATCGCGACGATCGAGCTGGGTCGCGAAGGCATCGAGCTCCAGACGAGGGACGGGGTTCGGGTCATCTACGGCGACGCGAGCGACCCGGCCGCGAAGGGGAGCGCGCTGGGAGCCGTGCTGGTCTGGATCCAGCAGCACCACGTTGGAGCCGTCTACGTCGACGTCAGCGCGCCCACCGCCCCGGCGGTCCTTCCCGCAGGTGGGCGGGGTGCGAGCATCCCCGGCGAGCCGAGCGTCGTCGACGGCGCGCGGATCGCCGCGGTTCCCGGCACCGGGGGCTGAACCTCCGCGCTCGCCGCCGAGGCTGGAGCGGCGCGGCGCTGCCCGTCGACCGTTCCCTCCTCGCGGCCTCTGGCGCGCGAAAAGGGGGGTTGACCGTTCGGCGGGCGTGCGGTAGTCTCCTCGCCTTGTAGATGAGGTTTACATAACTCTCAGCCTAGAGTAGAGGTCGATGAACGGAAGGCTCTGAACGGCACTTCCCCAGGTAGTAGGGCTCGGCGACCTGACGGGCTCCCGGACCGCAGGAGGGAACATGCAGGCTCCGCAGAACTACCTTGCCGTGATCAAGGTCGTCGGGATCGGTGGCGGCGGCACGAACGCGGTGAACCGGATGATCGAGTCCGGGCTGAAGGGTGTCGAGTTCATCGCGATGAACACCGATGCCCAGGCGCTCCTGATGTCCGAGGCGGACGTCAAGCTGGACATCGGGCGCGAGACCACACGTGGGCTCGGGGCGGGTTCGGACCCCGAGGTCGGCAAGCGCGCGGCCGAGGAGCACCGCACCGAGATCGAGGAGATCATCAAGGGCGCCGACATGGTGTTCATCACGGCCGGCGAGGGCGGTGGCACGGGCACGGGCGGCGCCCCGATCGTGGCGGACATCGCGAAGAGCCTGGGCGCGCTCACGATCGGCGTGGTCACGCGACCCTTCTCCTTCGAGGGACGCAAGCGCGCGCTGCAGGCCGACATCGGGATCGGCGAGCTCAAGTCGGCCGTCGACACGATGATCGTTGTGCCGAACGACCGGCTGCTGCAGGTCTCGGAAGCCGGCACGCCGATGGTCGACGCGTTCCGGATGGCCGACCAGGTCCTCTATCAGGGCGTGGACGGCATCACGTCGCTGATCATGACCCCCGGCCTGATCAACCTCGACTTCGCCGACGTGAAGGCGGTCATGACCGGCGCCGGGTCGGCGCTGATGGGGATCGGGCACGGGTCCGGCGAGGGCCGGGCCGAGGAAGCCGCGAAGGCGGCGATCTCCTCGCCGCTGCTCGAGTCCTCGATCGAGGGCGCGAAGGGCGTACTGCTCTCGATCGCCGGGCCGAGCGACCTCGCGCTGCACGAGGTGAACCGCGCGGCGGAGACCGTGACGAAGGTCGCGCACCCCGACGCGAACATCATCTTCGGCGCCGTGATCGACGACGCGCTCGGCGACGAGGTGCGGGTCACCGTGATCGCCGCCGGGTTCGACAAGCTCGGCAACGCGAAGAACGGCGGCAAGCTCGCCCGCGTGCTCGAGGCCGAACGGATGCTGGGGAGCGCCGGGGCGAGGCCCGACCAGCCGGCCGAGCGCGAGCCCTCGCCCGCGCCGTCGCTGCTCGAGGAGGAGGACGAGATGTTCAAGCCGGCGCAGAAGACGGTCGTCTTCGACGCCGAGGAGGACCTGGACATCCCCGACTTCCTGAAGAGCTAGGGGTTCCCCGGCCCTGACGGACCGAGCGGATCCTGCAGGCGCCCTTCCCCCGCCTCCGGGACATCGTTCCGCCCGCGTCCGCTCTTCGGGAGACCAGACGGGCGCCGCCGCGTTCGCGGAGGCGCCCGTCGCGTTCCTGACGACGTCGGCGGTCGCCGGAGGCTTGTGCGGGTCGCGCCGCTCGCCTACGTTCGCTCCGTGACGGACGAGACCCGGCCCGGCGACGATGTGCAGGCCCGCGTGGCGGACGCCGTGCACACCGTCCGCGCGCGCATCGCATCGGCCGCGCTGCGCGCGGGCAGGGTTCCCGACGACGTCCGGCTCGTCGCGGTGACCAAGATGCATCCCGTCGCGATGGTGCGCGCCGCGCGCAGCGCCGGCGTCGAGGACTTCGGCGAGAACCACGCCGTCGACCTGGCCGCGAAGGCTCGCGCGGTGCCCGCGACCTGGCACTTCCTGGGGAAGCTCCAGTCGGGGACCGTCCGACACGTCGCCGACCACGCGCACGTCGTGCACTCGGGCGAGCCGGGCACGGCGCTCGAGCGCCTCGCGCGCAGGCGGGCGTCCGCCGGCAGCTCCATCCGCGTCTTGATCGAGGTGGACTTCACCGGCCGCGGGCAGGGTGTCGGACCCGAGGACGTCCTCGCGTTCGGGGCCGAGGTCGACGCGTCGCCGGGTCTGAACCTGATCGGCCTCATGACGGTGCCCCCGTTCGCGGCCGAGGCGGAGTCGGCGCGTCCGTACTTCGCGCGGCTCCGCGAGCTGTCGGAACGGCTCCGGAGGGACCGACCGCACGCCGCAGAATTATCGATGGGGATGTCGCTTGATTACGAGGTCGGGGTGGAGGAAGGCGCTACGATGGTGCGCGTTGGCACGGCGCTGTTCGGGCCGCGTCCGCCGAACCGCTGATCCGAGTGCTGACGTCGGAGGGGACGATGGCAGGGGTCTGGAAGAAGACGATGCAATACCTCGGGCTCGTCGAGGATGAGGAGTACGACGACGACGACATCGACGCCGAGCACGAGGACGCCGTCCCGGAGGCCGCGCCCGGCCGGCGCTACCGCCAGGACACGGCGGTCGCCACCGAGACGGCCCGTCCGGAGGCGGTGGTCCGGACGATGCCACACGCACGTCCCCCTGCCCTCGCCTCGATCCATCGGGCCGAGCCCAAGCGGTTCAACGACGCTCGAGAGATCGGCGACCGCTACAAGGGCGGGATCCCGGTCATCATGAACCTCCAGAGCACCGACGACGCCGTGGCGAGGCGTCTCGTGGATTTCGCATCCGGCCTCGTGTTCGGCCTCGGCGGCAAGATCGAGATGGTCGCCTCGCGTGTGTACCTGTTGACGCCGGCCGACATGGAGGTCTCCGCCGAGGAGCGGGAGAAGATCGTCGAGGGTGGCTTCTACAACCAGTTCTGATCGGCTGCGCGGACCGCGTTCGACAGCGGCGGCAGCCACGTGAGGGGCCTGGTTTGCTATCTCCTCCTCATCTACTGGCTGATCCTGCTCCTCAGGGTCTTGTCGTCGTGGTTCCCGAGGCCGATGTCGGGGCCGCTGCGGCCCGTATGGGACTTCCTCCACGTCGCCACCGAACCGGTGCTCCGACCGCTGCGCGGGATCCTGCCTCCGATGCGGGCAGGCGCCGTGGGCTTCGATCTGTCGCCCATCATCGCGTTCATCGTCATCGTCGTGCTGCAGCGAGCGATCTGTCATTAGGGGGACCGAGGAAGCCTCGGGAGGCGATGGGATCATGAGCAGGAAGAAGAAGAAGAACGAAGAAGCGGAAACGGCGACGGAGGGCGCGGCTGCGTCCTCAGCCGTCGGGTTCGGGCCTGGCTCGGCGCCCCCGCCGCAGAGCGGCAGGATCACCCCGATCGACATCCAGCAGCGCGTGTTCAAGCCGTCGTTCCGCGGCTACAACGAGCGCGAGGTGGACGGATTCCTCGACGAGGTGACCGAGGAACTGGCGCGCGTGGTCGCTGACAACAAGAGCCTTCGCGAGCAGGTCGAGCGCGCGGAGATGCGTCCCACGGCCCAGCTCGGCTCCGAAGCTGGGAGCGCCGAGGAGGTCGTCCAGGAGGCTCGGGCGGAGGCGACCAGGATCCTCGCCGAAGCGCGTGACGACGCCGCGCACGTCCTCGCGGAGGCGCGCGGTGAGGCGGTCGCCGTGCTCGACGCCGCGCGCGCCGAGGCCGATGCCACCCGTGGGGCCGCGGTCGAGACGGGTGGCGCGCCGACCGGAGCGGTCGTGGCGACCGGAGCGGTCGTGGCGACGGACGTGGCGACGAGCCCGGCTGCCGGGCCCGATCGAGACTTCATCCACCGGGAGCGAGAGTTCCTGCAGAGCCTCGCCGGATTGATCCAGGGCCATGCAGAGGCGATCCGGGAGGATCTCAAGCGCGTGCGCGACGCCTCCGGCGGTGCTTCGCCGGTCGCGGGCGGCGGCCACGGCGCCGAGGGCGTCGACGAAGGGGCCGGCCAGGCGGCGGCGTCGGGACCACCCGACGCCGCGACCGCCACCAGCCCTGACGTGGGTGTCGCCGCCGCGACTTCCTCGGGCGTCGGTCCTGGCGTGGCCGCGACGGCGGTCGAGCCCGTCGCGTCGACCGACGCGCCGCGGCCCGGCGGCCCGATCGGATCGACGCCCGCGGTCGGGACCGGTGTCGAGGCGCCTTCGTGGGATCCGCAGCCGAAGCCCGTCGTCACGGGCCGGATGGACGAGCCTCGATCCGAGCCGGGTGGCGCGGCGCCGGTCCTCGACCTGGGGTCGGCCGAGGGCGACGACGATGTCGTGACGGCCTCCGGCGAACCGACGGCTGAGCCGTCGGGTGAGGGGTCGACCGCGCGGGCCGCGACATCCCCGACCGAGCACGCCGCCGAGGCCGAGGAGCCGGTCGGCGAGCAGCCGGGCACACGGGACGGCGCCGTGCCGGGCGGTGCCGAGCCCGCACGGACGGAGAGCGACGCGGAGGAACCACCGCCCTGGATCCCGCAACGGCCGGCGCAGGCGACCGGCTCCGCCGGGACCGACACGTCGGCCCAGGGGTCCGCCGGGTTCGCACGCAACGGGGTATCTGCGGGCCAGGAGACCGCGCAGGATCCGAGCCCGGAGGACCCCCGCGGCGGCTCCGGCGCTCTGGACGCCACCGCGGCGCCCACCGTCGCCGCCGTGACCCGCACGCGTGAACCGCTCGGTGACGAGGCGCGTGACCTGGGTCGATCGCCGTCGGAGCAGGAGGCGGAGACCGCGAGCGTCGGGGCTCGGTCCGAGGCTTCGGTGCGGGTCGACACCGCCGCGTCGCGCGGAGCCGGGGCCCCGCCCCCGCCGGGATCGTTCGGTCGCTGGATGGAGAACGGCGTCACGGCGGTCCCGGAGGGGGACGAAGAGGAGAGCGAGCGCGACCGCCGTTCGCTCCGGGAGCTGTTCTGGGGCGAGGACTGAGGGCCGAACCGCTCGGATCGTCGAGCCGCGGCGCGGGGACGGCGCGGCTCGCGGCTTCAGCGAGCCGCGGTCCGTCTCCTGATCGCGACCGACGCCGTCGCGCCGTCGATGAGCAGGTCGGCCGACGCATCCGCATCAGGCATCGCCCCGGATCGGAGCTCGGTCGCGAGGACGTCCGCGGCGATCTGCGTCCCGTGGTCCCGGATCGCGGCGCCGAGGCCGTCGCCCGCACCGGGGTCGATCGCCACGGCGGCATCGATGCGGTCCGTCAACTCGAGGTTCGCCGCCTTCCTGAGCGACTGGATGTGATGGACCAGCTCACGTGCCATGCCTTCGACACGCAGTCCGTCGCTCAGCTCGAGCTCCAGCGCGACCGCGAGTGGACCGTCGGTCGCGAGCGCCCAGCCCTCCCGTCCCTGCTGGACGAGCTCGACGTCGTCGTGGCCGACGGTCACGGACCCCGACGGGAGGCTGAGGTCGACCGATCCGCCGCCGGCGAGCTCGGCGGCGATCCGTCCGTCGTCGTCGTCGGCGAGCGCCGCGGCGACCTCCTGGACGCGCGGCCCGAGTCGTGGTCCCAACACGCGGAAGTTCGGCTTCGCGCGCCAGCCCGCGAGCTCCTCCGCGGACCCGGCCAGCATCACGTCCTTCACGTTCAGTTCCTCGGCGACGAGCGGCAGCACCGGCATCAATGCGTCCAGGTTCCCCGGCACGTGCACGAGCGCGTGCGACAGGGGCTGGCGGACCTTGACCTTCGCGTCGCTGCGGACGGTCCGCCCCAGGGAGACCAGGGCACGGGCGACGGTCATCGCGTCCTCGAGGGCTGGATCGACGAGGGCCGCCTCGGCGGCCGGGTAGTCGGTGAGGTGCACGGACGCGGCCGCGCCAGGGTCTTCGGACAGCACGAGGTTGCGGTGCAGCTCATCGGCGATGAACGGGGTGAAGGGCGCGAGGAGCCGCGCGAGCACCGTGAGCGTCTCGGACAGGGTCGCGTACGCGGCCAGCTTGTCCGCGGATGATGACGATTCGCCGCCGCCGGCTCCCGCATCCACCTCCGATCGCGCCGGGTCCCAGAACCGCCGCCGGGAGCGTCGCACGTACCAGTTCGACACGTCGTCGACGAGCGACTCGATCCGCCGGGCCGCGCCGGTCGCGTCGTACGCGTCCAGGGACTCCCGCACGGAGGCCACGGTCCCGTGGAGGCGCGACAGCATCCAGCGATCGAGCGGCGCGCGGTCCGACGGGGCCGGGGCATCCGCGAGCGACGGCTCGTCGAGGTTGGCGTAGGTGACGTAGAAGGCATAGACGTTCCAGATCGTCAGCAGGAACCGCCGCACGACGTCGTCGAGGATGTCGAAGGTGAGGCGGCGATTCGACCAGGGGGAGCCGGCCGCGACCATGTACCAGCGGACGGCATCCGCGCCGACCCGCTCGAAGGTCTCCATCGGCTCCACGACGTTCCCGAGCCGCTTCGACATCTTGCGGCCCTCGGCGTCGACCACGAAGCCGTGGCAGATCACGTTGCGGTAGGGCTTCTCGTCGAACAGCAGGACCCCCTCGGCCATCAACGAGTAGAACCACCCGCGTGTCTGGTCGAGCCCCTCGGCGATGAAGTCCGCCGGGAACCGCTTCCGGAACACCTGTGCCGCAGGCGAATCCGGACCCATGTACCCCCATTGCGCGAACGGCATCGCGCCGGAGTCGAACCACGCGTCGATGATCTCGGGGACGCGCCGAGCCTCCGCGCCGCATACGGGGCACGCGATCGTGATCGTGTCGATCACCGGCCGGTGGGGATCGATGTCCGTCAGGTCGCGGCCCGCGAGCGTGGACAGCTCGGCCAGCGAGCCGACCACGGTGTCGTGTTCGACGTCGCATCGCCACACGGGCAGCGGCGTGCCCCAGTAACGCTCTCGCGACAGCGACCAGTCGACGTTGTTCCGGAGCCAGTCGCCGAACCGGCCCTCCTTGATGTGATCGGGGTACCAGTGCACGCCCTCGTTCGCGCGGAGCAACCCGTCCTTGCGCGCCGTGGTGCGGACGTACCAGGAGCGCCGCGCATAGTAGATCAGCGGGGTGTCGCACCGCCAGCAGAACGGGAACGTGTGCGAGTAGCGCTCGACGGACAGGAGCAGCCCGGCGCTCCGCAGGTCGTCGATGATCTTCGGGTCGGCCTCGCGCACCCACATGCCCGCGTAGGACAGGACGCGTTCGTCGAAGCGCCCCTCCGGGTCGACCGGATTGATCACGGGCGCGCCGTGCGCGCGGGCGGTCCGCAGGTCATCCTCGCCGAAGGCCGCGCCCGTGTGCACGATGCCCGTTCCCTCGTCGACCCGGACGAAGTCGCCGACGACGACGAACCGCCACGTCGCCGGGTCGCCCTCCGGATCGTCCACGGAGCCCGGCCCGACGAAGTCGAACGGTCCGCGGTACCGGGCGCCCACCAGCTCGTCGAGCGCGACGTCGCGGACCAGGGCAGCGCCCTCGCCGAGCGCCTCGTCGACGCGGTTCGCGGCGAGCACGACCGGACGGTCGCCGGCCGTGCCGCCCTTCGCCAGCACGTACCTGATCCCCTCGCCGACCACCGCGAGCGTGGCGGTGATCAGCGTCCACGGCATCGTCGTCCACACGAGGAGGTCGGTGCCCTCGTCCGCGAGCGGCCCGGTGAGGACCGGGAACCGGACGTAGATGCTCGGGTCCTCGACCTGCCGGTACCCCTGCGCGACCTCGGCGTCGGACAGGCCCGTGCCGCAGCGCGGGCAGTAGGCCGTGACCTTGAAGTCCTGCACGAGCAGGCCCTGGCCGTGCAGCTCCTTCAGCGCCCACCAGACGCTCTGCACGTACTCGGGCGAGAGCGTCCAGTACGCGTCGTCCATGTCGATCCAGAACCCGTGGCGCTCGCTCATCGCGCGCCAGTCCTCGACGTATCGCTTGACGCTCGTGCGGCACAGCTCGACGAACTCCGCGATGCCGTACGCCTCGATGTCGCGCTTCGAGCGGGTGCCGATCTGGCGTTCGACCTCGACCTCGACCGGGAGGCCGTGGCAATCCCATCCGGCCTTTCGGGCGACGGAATGTCCCGTCATCGCGCGATACCTCGGGTACAGGTCCTTGAACGTCCGGGCCTCGACGTGGCCGATGTGCGGACGGTTGTTCGCCGTCGGCGGACCGTCGTAGAAGACCCACTCGGGAGCGCCCTCGCGCATCGCGAGGCTCTTCGCGAACACGTCCTCCTCGCGCCAGAAAGAGAGGATCCGTTCCTCCATCCGCGGGAAGTCGGCCTTGGCCTCGACCGGCCGGTACCTCGGCATCGCCTACCCTCCTCGATCGTCGCCCGGAGACGACGAACGCCTCGTCCCGTCTGCCAGGGACGAGGCGTGTGCCCCGCGGTACCACCCTGCTTGGTGCGCTCCTCGCGGAACGCTCCCGCTCATCGGCTGCGCCGCGCACAGCCGGCCGCTGTCACGGGCGGTACCCGGCCGCGTCTACTGGGCGTTCGGCCTCCGAGGGCCGTGCCGTTCGGGCGGCAGCTCGGGGAGGATCTTCGCGAGGATCAGGCCGCCGGGCTCGCACCGTCCCCGGCTCGCTCTTCGCCGAACGGCCCCGCTACTCGTTCCCGTCGTCGCCGTTGGTGCGAGAGTGTAGCGCGTGGACGTGCGCGCAACGCCCACCGGGTCGCTGATCGGCCTCCGGGTTCGGCCCCGCTCCCGGCCCGGGATCGCGGCGCCGGACGGCGTGCTGACGATCTCGGTCGCGTCGGCGCCGGCCGACGGGCGCGCGACCGAACAGGCCCGGCGCGCGCTCGCGGCGGCCCTGGGGATCGCCCCGTCGGCGGTCGCGCTCCGCTCGGGGGCGCGGGGCCGACGGAAGGTGTTCGCGGTGGACGGCGTGCCCGCCGACGAGGCCGAACGCAGGCTGAGCTCGGCATGCGGCTGACCCCCCGGTGATATAGTCGCGCCCGTCCCGCGCCGGGGGAGCGCCGGACCCTCACCCGACCCCGACCGAAAGCGGATCGTGAGTCCGAAAGCCCTCTTCACGCCCAAGGAGCTCGATGAGCTGCGCGAGCGGCTCCAGGCCGAGCTGGACGAGGTTCGCACCCAGAAGGCGCAGATCACCGAGACCGTGTTCTCCCCGGACCAGTCCGAGTCGTGGGGCGAGAACGACCAGGAGAGCGCCGACGTCGGGACCTCGACGTTCGAGCGCGAGAAGGAGCTGTCGATCTCGAACAACCTCCTCGACCTGGAGAGCAGGATCGAGCGGGCCTTGACGAAGATCGACGACGGAACCTACGGGCGCTGCGAGCGGTGCGGCAAGCCGATCGAGAAGGCCAGGATCAGGGCCCTCCCGTACGCGAGCCTCTGCCTGGCCGACAAGCAGGCCGAGGAGCGCCTGCGCTGAGCGGCGCACCCGGCGCTCGAGGGGCGGCCGAGGCACCGGTGTCCGCTCCAACGGCAGGGTCGCGCCGGACGTCGCTCGCCGTCCTGCTGTACGCGGTCGCGGCGTCCGCGTTCCTGCTGGACCGGGTGACGAAGCTCTGGGCGGAGGGATCGCTCCGCTTGCGTCCGCCGATCGTGCTCGTGCCGGGGGCCCTCGACCTGTCGTACACGACGAACTCCGGCGGCGCGTTCAGCCTGTTCACCGGCGTGCCCTGGGTGTTCTTCGTCGCGAGCATCGGCATCTCGGCCGGGATCGTGTGGCTCTCGTTCCGGCAGACCTCCGCGGCGAACGCGGTGGGCCTCGGCCTGATCCTCGGCGGTGCCGTGGGGAACCTCACCGACCGAGTCACGCGCGGCACCGGGATCTCCGGCCAGGTCGTCGACTTCATCCACCTGCACCTGTGGCCGACGTTCAACGTCGCGGATTCGTGCATCGTGATCGGGGCGATCGTGCTGCTGGCCTCGAGCCTCGTCAGCTCGGCGCGGGACCGGCGATCCGCCGGGCCCGGGGGCGCGTCCGCCGAACGCCCCGAGTAGATCGGCGCGGGAGGGGCCACCTACCGCATGGACCGTTCCTTCGTCGCCGAGCCCGGCCGGCTGGACGCGGTTGTCGCCGCGGCGCTCGGGGTTCCCCGAACGGACGTGCAGCGCGCGATCGCCGCCGGCCGCGTCCGTGTCGACGGGACGACCCGGCCGAAGTCCTTCCGGCTCACGGGCGGCGAGGCCGTCGACGCGGACGTCGACGGCCCCAGCGAAGGCCTCGAACCCGAGCCCGGGCCGCTCGCCGTTCGGCTCCAGGATCCGTACCTGCTGGTGGTGTCGAAGCCGGCCGGGCTGGTGACCCATCCGACGTCGGCCCGCAGGACCGGAACGCTCGTGAACCGTCTCCTCGCCCTCGACGTTCCGCTGTCGACGCTCGGCGGGGAGGACCGGCCCGGCATCGTCCACCGGCTCGACGTCGGCACGTCCGGCCTGATCGTGGTCGCGAAGGACGACCGAACGCACGCGCTCCTCGCCGAGATGTTCCGCCGGCACGAGGTCGAACGCCGGTACCTGGCGCTCGTTCGCGGCGCGCCCGAGCACGACGACGTCCTCATCGACGCGCCGCTCGAACGCCGGGGGGCACGGATCACCGCGCGCGCCAGCACGGGCAAGCGCGCCGTGACGATGGTAAAGGTGCTTGACCGTCTGGACGGTTCGACCTTGGTCGAGGCGCGACCGCAGACGGGCCGCACGCACCAGATACGGGTGCACCTCGCCGCGGTCGGCCACCCGGTGCTCGGCGATCGGACCTACGGAGGAGCGGGGGACCGGTCGGCGCGGCTCGGCCTGGCGAGGCCGTTCCTGCACTCGTGGCGGATCGCGTTCGACCATCCGATCACCGGGGAACGCGTCGAGCTGGAGGATCCGCTGCCGGAGGACCTCGCGGAGGCGATGCGCCGCGCGCGGGGAGGCTAGCGGGCGGGCTGACCGACCGGCTGCGAGATCGAGAAGCGGTTGCCCTCGGGGTCCTGCACGAGGGCCAGGAAGATCCGCTCGGCTCCCCGGTCCTCGGGCGGCTTGATCACCGTCCCGCCCGCCTCGACCACCGCGCGGCACGCGGCGCCCGCGTCGTCGACGTCGAACCCGAGGCCCGTGTCTGCCGGCTCGCCGCTCCCGCCGCCGTGGAGCGCGACGATCGCGTCACCGAACGCGAGCTCGCTCCATTCGGGGCTGCTGAACCGCGTCTGCATGCCGAACGCGTCCTGGTAGAAGCGCACCGCCCGGTCCATGTCCTGCGCGGACAGCATGAAGTAGACCTTGTTCAGCCCCATCGCCGACAGAGAGTAGTACGAGTCGGCCCCGGTTCGTCAGACCTTCAGCGCCGGGAGCGGGCGCGGTCTTCCTTGAGGTACAGCGCGTGCTGGACGCGCGTCTCCTCGCGGGACGAGAGCAGCGCGTCCTCGATGTCGGGGGACAGGCGACGGCTCTCGACCAACGTCGACAAGCGGCCCGGGTCGATCGCGAGGACCTCCTCCCAGAGCCCGAGCGGCTCGAGGATCGCGCGGATCGCGACCGGATCGGGCTCGGTGAGGTGCATCGGCCGGCGGTCGACGGCGGCGCCGTCGCTGCCGAACAACCGCCGGTAGCCGTGTTCGTCGCAGAACGCGTTGATCAGGGGCTGGACCTCGTCCAGACGCCGGTAGGCCTGGCGCACCTGGCGCTTGATCGCGATCCACTCGTCGACGATGGCGGTCATGTTCGGCGCCGGGTCGCCCTCCTCCTTCTCGTACCGGTGCCGGAACAGCGGGCAGCGAGCCTGGTAGTCGCACCAGTCGCACAGGGGGTTCGCGCGCGGCTCGAACTTCCCCGCGTCGATGCGCTCGGCGACCGTCGCGATCCGTCGGCGCGTGTCGTCGATGTCGGCGGCCGTCCGGGCCGTCGACATCCGCTGGCCCGGGAGCAGGTAGTAGAGGGTGAGGCGCTCGGGTTCGATGCCCCAGATCTCTTTCGCTGCGAGGTGGTAGACGGAGAGCTGCAGGTCCTGGTCGATCCGCATCTGGGGCGGGAGTCGGCGGTTCGTCTTGTAGTCGATGATCTCGTAGCCGCCGCCGGGGATCCGGTCCATCCGGTCGATGACGCCCGAGAGCTGGACGCCCTCGACCTCGATCGTGAACCGGAACTCCAGGGCCGCGGGGACCCGGAACGACGGCGCGTTCTCGCGGTGGTAGTCGGCCAGGACCTGGCGGGCATGGTCCAGGTACAGCGACTCCTCGGACGCGTCACGGTAGCCGTCGGCGACCCATTCGCCCTCCAGCATCTCGTTGAGCTCCTCGAGGGGCGGCGCGACGGGCACCGGGCGGTCGTGGAACCGGTGCAGGGTGCGGTGGAGGCTGTCGCCGAAGGCGAGCGCGGGGGACGACGTCGTGGGGAGGCGGTCCTCGTACTGGAACTTGTACGCCTGCGGGCAGCGCTCGTACGGGAGATGGACGAATAGGAGAGCCGCCTGCCGCCCGTCGGCCGCGGCTCCCGTGCCGAACCCGCGCGTTCGCTGGTCGTTTGCACCGCCTCGGGGGCGAGTGTAGATTCCAACCGGGTCGAATCACAAGCATGTAGTTTTCCACAGCGCCTTCCCCAGGCGGTCCCCAACGGAGGCGATGAAGACGGCCGGCAGCCGGAACGCGAGCTTCGTCCACCTGCACACGCACAGCGAGTTCTCGCTGCTCGACGGCGCGTCGCGGGTCCGCGAGCTCGTCGGCAAGGCGGCGGAGCTGGGCATGCCGGCCGTCGCGATCACCGACCACGGCGTGATGTTCGGCGCGCTCGACTTCTACGCGGCGCGCACGGCCACGGGCATCAAGCCGATCATCGGGGTGGAGGCGTACGTCGCGCCGGGGTCGCGCTTCGACCGGGAGCGCGGCGAGAACGAGGAGAAGTACCGGCACCTCACGATCCTGGCCCGCAACGAGGGCGGGTACCGGAACCTCCTGCGCCTGGTGACCGACGCGCACCTCGAGGGCTTCTACCACCGGCCGCGGATCGACAAGGAGCTGCTGGCCGAACGCAGCGAAGGGCTGATCGGCCTCTCGGGGTGCCTCGCCGGGGAGACGAACCGACTGCTCCTGGCCGGCCAGCATGCGAAGGCCGACGAGGTGGCCGCGACCTACCGGGACATCTTCGGCCCGGACGGGTTCTACCTCGAGCTGCAGGACCACGGCCTCGCCGAGCAGCGGACCGGTGAACCCCATGCTGATCGAGCTGTCCGGGCGACTCGGGATCCCGCTCGTGGCGACCAACGACCTCCACTACACCGAGCGGACGGACGCCCGTCCACACGACGTCCTGCTCTGCATCCAGCAGCAGAAGGTCCAGACCGACACGAACCGGCTGAAGTTCGACTCCGACGAGTTCTACCTGAAGTCCGCCGAGGAGATGCGGGCACTCTTCGCCGAGGTCCCCGAGGCATGCGACGCGACCCTCGAGATCGCCGAGGCGTGCGAGCTGTCGCTGTCGTTCGGTGAGTTCCACCTGCCGAGGTTCGAAGCGCCGCCGGGCGGCTCGCTGGAGGCCTACCTCCGCGAGCTGGTGGACGACGGCGCGGCCGCGCGGTACGGAACGATGACCCCCGAGATCCGCTCCCGGATCGACGAGGAGCTGGACGTCATCGTCCCGATGGGGTTCGCCGGGTACTTCCTGATCGTGTGGGACCTGATCCGGTTCGCGCGCGAGCGCGGGATCCGTGTCGGCCCGGGGCGCGGGAGCGCGGCGGGCAGCGTCGTGTCGTACGCGCTGCGGATCACCGACCTCGACCCGCTGCGGTACGGGCTGATCTTCGAGCGGTTCCTGAACCCCGAGCGCAGGCAGATGCCGGACATCGACATGGACTTCGACGAACGCCGCCGCGACGAGGTGATCCGGTACGTCGCCCAGAAGTACGGGTCGGACCACGTCGCGCAGATCGTCACGTTCCAGACGATCAAGGGCAAGCAGGGGATCCGCGACGCGGCCAGGGTGCTGGGGTTCCCGGCGTCGATGGGGGACCGGCTCTGCAAGATGTACCCGGCGGCGCTCCTCGGCCGTGAGTACCCGATCGAGAACGCGCTCAAGCTCTCGCCGGAGCTGGCGGAGGCCTACGAGAAGGAGCCCGAGGCCGCCGAGATCGTCGACACGGCGAAGGCGCTGGAGGGCCTGCGCCGCGAGGACAGCGTGCACGCGGCCGGCGTCGTGATCGGCGACGCGCCGCTGGTGAACTACCTGCCGCTGAAGCTCTCGAAGGACTCGCGCGACGACTCCCGGCGGATCGTGACGCAGTTCGACATGAAGGGCGTCGAGAAGCTCGGCCTGCTGAAGATGGACTTCCTGGGCCTGCGGAACCTGTCGGTCATCGAGGACACGGTGACGACGCTGCGCTCACAGGGCGTGCACCTCGACATCGACAACGTGGCGCTGGACGATGCCGGAACCTACGAGATGCTCCAGGCCGCAGACACCGACGCGGTGTTCCAGCTCGAGGGCCCGGGGATGCGCCAGCTGATCAAGAGCCTCGCGCCCGACCGGTTCGAGGACCTGATGGCGCTGGTCGCGCTGTACCGGCCGGGCCTGCTCTCGATGGGCCAGCACATCGAGTACGCCGAACGCAAGCACGGACGGCGCCCCGTCGAGTACCCGCACCCCGATCTCGAGGGCATCCTGGGCAGCACGTACGGCGTGATCGTCTACCAGGAACAGGTCATGCAGATCGCCGTGCGGATGGCCGGGTACTCGATGGGCGAAGCCGACAGCCTCCGCCGGGCCATGGGCAAGAAGATCCGCGAGGAGCTCGATCCCGCACCGGCGCAAGTTCGTCGAGGGCGCCGTGGCGCACGGCTACGAGGAACGCAAGGCCGAGGAGATCTTCGACCTGATCGTGCCGTTCGCCGACTACGGGTTCAACGCGTCGCACGCGTGCGCGTACGGGCTCGTCGCGTACCAGACGGCGTACCTGAAGGGGCACCACCCGGTGGAGTACATGGCGGCGATGCTCACGAGCGTCCGCGACGACAAGGACCGCAAGCCGTTCTACCTGAACGTCGCGCGATTGATGGGCATCGAGGTGCTGCCGCCCGACGTGAACGACTCGGCGCTGTACTTCACGCCGTCCGAGGGTCGGGTCCGCTACGGCCTCGCGGCGGTCCGCAACGTCGGCGTCGGCGCGGTGCAGGCGATCATCGCAGCCCGGAACGACAAGGGGCGGTTCGAGTCGTTCACGGACTTCTGCCGGAAGGTCGAACCCGGCGTGCTGAACAAGAAATGCCTCGAGTCGCTGATCCTTTCGGGGGCGTTCGACTCGCTGGGGTACACCAGGCGATCGCTGTTCGAGGGTTACGAGAAGATCACGACGCCGGTGCTGGCGGACCGTCGGGCCGAGGCCGTCGGCCAGGAGTCGTTCTTCGGCGGGGAGACCGGGCCGGCGCTCGACATCGACGAGTCCCTCGTGCTGGCGGGCGAGGAGTTCGACAAGCGCGAGTTCCTCCGGTGGGAGAAGGAGATGCTCGGGCAGTACGTCACCGATCACCCCTTGCTGCCGATCCGCGAGCGGCTCGCGGCCCTGTCGGACATGGAGATCAGCGAGCTGCCCGGGCGGGGCGACGGGGACGTCGTGACCGTCGCTGGCATCGTCGGCCTCGTCGGACGCAAGTACACGAAGCGCGGCGAGCCCTACGCGGTGTTCCGGCTCGAGGACCTCACCGGCGGTGTCGGCGTGGTCGCGTTCCCGAACGTGTTCGAGAAGGCGGGCGACCTGATCCAGCCCGACCGGATCGCCATGGTCAAGGGCCGGATCGACCTGCGCGGGCGGGAGCTCCAGCTCGCTGCCCTGGAGGTGTTCGAGCCCGACCTGGGCGCCGGCTCGCCGAGCGGGCCCGTGGAGCACCCACCGAGCGACCCCGTGGTCGTCGACATCCCGGCGCGCTCCTGCACGGGCGGGCTGCTGAACCGGCTGAAGTCGACGCTCGCCGCCTACCCGGGTCGGCTCCCGGTGCTGGTGAACCTGCAGGGGGATGGGCGGTCGCAGCGCCTCCGGTTGGGAGGCGAGTTCACGGTCGACGGCTCGCCCGCGCTCCTCTCCGAGCTCCGGCGGTTGCTCGGGCCCGCGTCGGTCCGGTTGGCCGACGCCGCGGAGCTCGCCACGGTGGGGCCCACCCAGGCAGGCGGATGAGGATGGCCCGCCGGCCACAGCCCCCGGTACGCTGCACGACGTGGGGTTCGAGGTCCTTCCGGCGATCGACATCCGAGGCGGACGCATCGCATCGATGCGCGGGGGCGATCCGGCGACGCTCACGGTTCGAGGTGGTGACCCGTTCGAGGTCGCGGGCGCGCTCGTCGAGGCCGGCGCCCGATGGCTCCATGTCGTGGATCTGGATGCTGCGGTGCGTGGCGATGCCGCGAACATGGATACGCTCGAACGCATCGCGACCCTGCCGGTCCGGGTTCAGGCGGGCGGGGGCCTGAGCCCGCGGAACGTGGTCTCGGCGCTCGACCGCGGCGCCGCGCGCGCGGTGCTGGGCGCGGGGGCGCTGGGCGACCGGCGGGCGGCCGCTCGCGTGATCGCCGAGCACCCGGGCCGGGTCGGCGTCGGGCTCGACGTGCTCGGCGATCAGCTGGCCCCTCGGGGCGGACGGACTCCGGGCGAACCGCTGGAACCGGTCCTGGAGTGGCTGGCCGGCCTGGCGTGCGAGCCGCCGGTGGCCGTGATCACGGACGTCTCGCGCGACGGATCGCTCGAGGGGCTCGACGTCGACGCGTTCCTGGCGATCGCCGACCGCACCGGGCTGCCGGCGATCGCATCCGGGGGGGTCCGATCCACCGACGATCTTCGAGCGCTCGCGGTCCACGCGCCCAGGGTGGCGGGGGCGATCGTCGGCCGCGCGCTCACCGAGGGGGCGTTCACGCTGGCCGAGGCGATCGCGGCGGGAGGGGGCTGAGTCGATGGAAGGGTCGCAGGACGACGCGCGGCCCTGGCCGCCGCGCCTCCCGTGGATGGTCACCGGCCTCGGCGGGGTGGCGGCGGTCGTCGGCTGCCTCCTCCCGTGGCTGGTCGCCGACCTCGGGCGGATCTCGATCCTCGTCCAGAGCGCGACGCGGACGATCAGGGCGAACGCCTGGGACGCCGACGTCTACGGCAAGGTCGCGGTCCTCGGCGCGGTCGCGATCGTGGTCGCGACCCTCCTGATCGCGCTCGGCCCGCGGAGGCTCCGGAACGTCTTCGGCCTGCTCGCCATCGTCGCCGGGGCGGTCGTGACCGCCTTCGCCATCTTCGAGATGACGACGAAGGCCGCTCGCGTCGATCACGTGATCCGGGACGCCTTCGGCGCGAGCTCGGGCCGAACGCTGAGCGACCCGGAGTTCTCGCGGCTGAAGGACATCCTGTCGCGACTGGGCTTCTCGGTGTCCCTCGGCTTCGGGGTGTACCTCGCCGCGCTCGGCGGGGTGGCCGCGATCGTGGGAGGCGCCATGGCGGCGATGGAGCGCCGGCCCCCCGTTCCGCGGACGGGGGGGTTCGACGCGGCTCCGGCAGCACCTGCACCTCCTGCGCCGCCAGCTCCCGCGCCGCCGGCGCCTGAGGCCCCTCCTCCGCCGCGCAACGGACCCGAGCCGCCGGCCCAGCCGGGCGTGGATACACTGCCCGGGTGATCCTGGACCCGAGCACCGGCCGTCGCCGCTCCCCGTGGGGTTCCTGACCGAGGCGGTCGAGGCCGTCCGTGCCGATCTGCGTGCGCGGCCCGCCGCACCCCCGGCATTCGACCAGACAGCCTCGCCGCTCGACTTCGGCGCAGCCCTCGCGTCGGCACCTGTGGCGATCATCGCCGAGGTCAAGCGCGCGTCGCCGTCGGCTGGCGATATCGCCGACGCCGACGCCGATGCCCGGTCCCTGGCCGCCGCGTACGAGCGCGGCGGGGCGGCGGCACTGTCCGTGCTGACGGACGCACGGCATTTCGGCGGATCGCTCGACGACCTCGTCGCGGCGCGGGCGGCGACCGGCCTCCCGATCCTGCGCAAGGACTTCATCGTGGACGTTCGGCAGATCGAGGAGGCGCGCGCGGCCGGCGCGGATGCCGTGCTGCTGATCGCCGCGGCCCTGCAGGACGCCGAACTGGTGGACCTCGCGTCGGCGGCTGCGGACCTGGGCCTGGCGTCGCTGGTCGAGGCCCACTCGGCCGAGGAGATCGAGCGGGCCGCGAGCGCGGGCGCGCGCATCGTCGGCGTGAACTCCCGCGATCTCGAGACGCTCCGCGTGGATCTGGGCCGGGCGCTCTCGCTGCTGCCGCGGGTGCCGTCCGGCATCCTGCGGGTCCTGGAGAGCGGTGTCTCGACCCGCGACGACGTCGTGCGAGCCGCGGATGCCGCGGTCGATGCCGTCCTGGTCGGTGAGGCGCTGATGCGGGCCCCGGACCCAGTGGCGAAGCTCACGGAGCTGCTCGGGCGTTGAGTGCATCCGGCACTGAGCGCGCGGGCGTCGGAGCCTCCACGCTCGGGGGCGAGCGCGGCGACGATGCGAGCGGAGGGACGCTGGACGATCGAGGTAGGTTCGGCTCGTTCGGCGGCCGGTACGTGCCCGAGGTCCTGATCCCGGCGCTCGACGAGCTGGATTCGGCGTGGCATCGCGAGCGCCAGGATCCGGGCTTCCGGGCCGCCCTCGACGCGATCCTCGCGGACTTCGTCGGCAGGCCGACCCCGCTCACGTTCGCGGCGCGCCTTTCGCGCGAGCTGGGCTACCGGATCTGGCTGAAGCGCGAGGACCTCGCCCACACGGGCGCGCACAAGATCAACAACACGGTCGGGCAGACCCTGCTCGCGTCGCGGCTGGGGAAGCGTCGGATCATCGCCGAGACGGGCGCGGGCCAGCACGGCGTCGCCACGGCGACCGCGTGCGCGCTGTTCGGCTTGCCGTGCGTCGTCTATATGGGCGAGGAGGACACCGTGAGGCAGGCGGTCAACGTCCAGCGCATGCGGCTGCTCGGGGCCGAAGTGGTCACGGTCACCACCGGCTCCCGCACGCTGAAGGACGCGGTGAACGAGGCGCTCCGTGACTGGGCCGCGACCGTGGCGGATACCCATTACGTGCTCGGGTCCGTCGTCGGGCCGCACCCGTTCCCGTGGATCGTGCGCGACCTGCAGCGCGTGATCGGCGACGAGGCGCTCGGTCAGTTCCGCGGCGCGAACGGCGGGGAGGACCCGGACGCGGTCGTCGCCTGCGTCGGCGGCGGCTCGAACGCGATCGGGACGTTCACCGCGTTCGTGCCGACGCGCTCCCGGCTGATCGGCGTCGAGGCCGGCGGGCGTGGAGCGACCCTGGGCGAGCACTGCGCCACGCTGTCGACCGGAAGCCCCGGAGTCCTGCACGGGACGGCGTCGTACCTCCTGCAGGACGCGAACGGCCAGGTCGCCCCCACGCACTCGATCTCGGCGGGCCTGGACTACCCGGGCGTCGGCCCGGAGCACGCGTTCCTCAAGGAGTCGGGGCGAGCCGAGTACACCTCCGCGACGGACGACGGAGCGATCGCCGGCTTCATGGCGCTCACCCGCTCCGAGGGGATCCTCCCGGCCCTCGAGCCGGCCCACGCGATCGGATGGCTGCTCGGCCGTCCGTTCCCGCAGGGTTCGTCCGTCCTCGTCTGCCTCTCGGGCCGCGGGGACAAGGACCTCGAGACGGTCCGGGCCTGGCTGGACGCGCACCCTCGGGCGGGCGGGTGACGTCGCGGCTCGCCGACGCCCTCGCTGCAGTGAGGGCCTCGGGGGGGAAGGCGTTCGTCCCGTACGTGACCGGTGGGTTCCCGGGCGTCGACGAGCACCTCCTCCGGGAACTCGAGGGCGCCGGCGCCGACGCGATCGAGGTGGGCCTGCCCTTCTCGGACCCGGTCATGGACGGCCCGGTGATCCAGGAGGCCTCGCGCCGCGCGCTGGAGTCCGGCGCGAACCCCCGGGCGATCCTGGACGTGGTCGCGCTCGCCGACCTGAGGGTGCCTGTGGCCCTGATGACCTACGTGAACCCCGTGCTCGCCTACGGGCAGGAGCGCTTCGCGGCCGATGCCGCGGCCGCGGGCGTGACCGGCTTCATCGTGCCGGACCTGCCGGTCGACGAGGCCGATGGCTGGCTCGCGATCTGCGCGGCGAACGGCCAGGCGCCCGTGCTGCTCGCGGCGCCGAATTCGTCACCCGCCCGGCTCGCGAGGATCGCGGCCGCGTCCCGTGGCTTCGTCTACTGCGTGGCCACCTTCGGCGTGACCGGCCAGCGCCGAGGGTCGGGAGACGCCGCTCGGCCCTTGGTCGCGGCGCTCCGAGGGCTGACCGACACTCCGCTGCTGATCGGCGTCGGCGTCTCGACGCCGGAGGACGCCGCCGAGGCGGGGTCGTTCGCCGACGGCGCCATCGTGGGCACCGCGTTGGTCGAACCGCTGCTTACCGGCGACCGCGACGAGACGCTTCGCCGCGCCGCGGCGTTCCGGGGCGCCTTGCCCCGGTCCTGACGGGGCCGTCGGTCGCCCGGCGACGACGGTCGTCGATCGGTGGCGACGCAGGCTCCGTCCCTGCGATAGTGAGCGTGCCGTGCATGTCTTCCTGAGCTACCGGCGCGGTGACGTGGGCGGATACGCCGGGCGCCTGTCGGACGCGCTGAAGCAGCGCTTGGGCGCGAAGGGCGTGTTCCAGGACGTGCGTGACATCGCTCCGGGTGAGGACTTCACGAAGGTGATCGATCGCGCCCTGGACGACTGTGATGCCGTCCTGGCTGTGATCGGCCCGAACTGGGTGGGCGCGTCGACGCCGCAGGGTGGCCCCCGCCTGTTCGAGACGGACGATTACGTGCGCCTCGAGCTGGTCAGGGCGCTCCACCGCAACATCCCCGTCGTCCCGGTCCTCGTCGGCGGGGCATCGTTACCTGCGGCCAGCGACGTGCCCGACGAGCTCGGCGAGCTCGCCCAGCGCCAGGCCGTCGTGCTGCACGACGCGACCTGGCACCAGGATGTCGAGGGGCTGTTGCGATCGCTCCGCGGAAAGCCCGAGGCTCCGTCGACCGGGAGACGCCGCTGGCTCGTCGCCGGATCGGTGGCCGTCGTGCTGCTCGCGTCGGCCGCCGCCGTGTGGTGGTTCGGACCGGGCAACGACCAGGCGGGGTCGAGCGCCGAACCGCCTCCCTGCGCGCCCCCGAACGGCGCGGGCTGGAGATCGATCGTGCTCGGCAACGACCCGGTCGGCGAGGAGACGACGCCGAACGGGTCACTCGTGTTCACGGTGAAGGACGCCCGATGGCGTGCGCACGACCACGGATGGGAGGTCTCACTCAAGACCACGATGGAGAACGCGACGTCGACGGAGGCCTACCAGTATGTTTGGCGCTACCGATCCCTCATCGTCGGCAAGCACTCGTTCGCCCCCGCCTGCTTCTCACCTACCCCGGAGGCCGTGGACCCGCGCACGGCCGGTGACGGCCTGGTCGGTTTCGAGACCACATGCAAGCCGGTCGGCTACATCGAACTCGTCATCGAGGACGACAGCGCGAGGATCAGCGTCAGCGACCCCACGCTCGAACCGGGCGCATGCTGATCGACCCCCTGGGGATCGGGCTTCGAGCGACACCACCGCAGCCTGCTCCAGCGTTCGACCATCGGAGCTGTGTCCGCAGCGGCGACTGAACAGGGGTGTCGTCGGCGGCTTGGGTTGCCTCGAGTACCTTGGTCGGTGCCTGACCGTGGCGAAGGTCAACCCGATGGGGTTGGGCCGTCCATGAACGCGGTGGAGTGATCGGCGACCCACTGGCGGAACGACCGCGGCGCCGATCCGAGGATGTCGAACACCGAAGAGGTGATGAACGCCGGCCTTCCGATGGTTGCGCCCCACGCGGCGAGCAGCATGTCCACGACCGGGCGCGGCCAGCTCCCCTCCGTCTCGCTTCGAAACTCGTCCGGCGACAGCTCCTCGAACGTGATCCGGCGCCCCACGACGTTACCGATGATGCTCACCTGCTCTGCCTGACTCAATGACTCGGGGCCCGTGAGGACGTAGTCGCCTCCAGCATGTCCGTCCTGATACAGGGTCCGCGCCGCGACGGCTGCCACGTCGCGGTCATCGACGGGTGCCGTCTCGGCAGCGCCGTACGGCCACCGCACGACACCGTCGGCGCGGATCGCGGACGCCCACCAGAGCGACGCGTTCGACGCGAACACCCCCGGCCGGATGATCGTCGACTCGAGCCCGGCGGCCGCGATGAGCCGCTCGATATCGGCGTAGAGCACCGCCATCGGGTTCGGCTGCTGGAAGAAAGGGTGCGGGGTTCGGTGCGGTGCTGAGAGGAACACGACTCGCCGCGCGTAGGTTGCGAGACGCTCGACCACTGCCGGGGCAGTCGTCGGCGGGGCGGTCCAGACGAGGAAGACGGCACCGACACCTCGCAGTCCTGCGTCGAGCGATCCCGGCACGGTGATGTCGCCGGTGACGACTTCGACGTTCGCCGGCAGCGTCGGCGCCGCCTCGGAGCGATGCGTGAGGGCGCGGACCGGCACGCCCGCGTCGATGAGGAGGTCGACCACGACGCGCCCAACCCGGCCGGTCGCTCCGGTGACGAGCACCGGAAGCACCGGTGTCCGTGTCATGAGGACGTCACCCCGCCGGGGATGTCATCCACAGGTCTCGATCATCGCTCGTCTCCGCTTGTCGTTCACCCAGGTCCGAAGCTCCGGCATCGGCACCGCGTCTCGGCTCGCCTCAGCGATGTCGGGTATGGAGGTTCGAGCGCCGACGGGCCGGGTCGCATCGCCGCACGTGAGACGTAGTGCCGGGAGAGGGGGTCGAACCCTCACGCCCTCGCGGGCACCGGATTTTGAGTCCGGCGCGTCTGCCAGTTCCGCCATCCCGGCGTACTACCCCTGACCTGCGGAGATGCTCTCTCAGGCTACTACGGTTGGACCCCACGCTCGCGTTCCTCACCACGGACCCTGAGTCCGTATCCGGGGGACTCGGGGAACGAGTGGGTGCGGGTTGCGTCGGATCAGGAGGCGAGGCGAGAGCCGGCGCCACTGCCGGTTCTGCCATCCCTGCTAGGTACCTCTGACCTGGGGAGATACACTCCGGTCCAGGAAGCCCGCGAACCCGCCGCCGGACGCGAAGCGCGAGCCGCGGCCCCGAGCCACCATGAGGCCGGTGGTTCACGGTATCGATCGGACCGGCCGAGGTTGCCGACCGGGTCGACGATGGCAGGACGGATCGCGGGCACGCGGCACGAGCCGCGATCGAACGGAGTGCGGGGGCTTGTCGGGCATGCGGCGAGTGGACGGCGGGTCGAACGGCGAGCACGGGTCGGAGCCTGGCGCGTCGCCGTCACGGCGAGGTCCTCGCTGGGCCTGGCTCGACCCGCGCACGTCGGAGCCGAGCATGTCGTGGTGGGGGGCGATGTCGATCGGTCTGGCGCTCGTCGTGTTGGTGACGATCGCCGACTACGCGCTCGGTCCGACCGTCACCCTGCCGATCCTGTACGTCCTCCCCGTGGCGCTGGTTGCCTGGCTCGGCAGCGCCTCGGTCGGCCTCGTGATCGCGCTCGCCGCCTCCCTGGCCTCCCTGGCCAGCGACGTCTCGCTCAATCGGGGGAACCCGGCCGCGATCGCGGTCAGCGCCGTAGCTCGTGCGTGGATCTACGTCCTGATCGTCCTGCTGCTCTCGTCCCTCAAGGCCTCGTGGCAGCGCGAGCGTCTGCTCGCGAGGCGCGACGAGCTCACGGGGATCGCGAACCGGCGGGAGTTCTTCGAGGCCGCCGAGCGCGAGCTGGTCCGTTCCCGGCGGACGGATGCTCCGATGACGGTCCTCTACCTCGACATCGACGACTTCAAGAGGGTGAACGACCTCTACGGTCACGCGGTCGGCGACGAGGTGCTGCGGTGCGTCGCATCCACCCTGACGGTCGAGACTCGCGCCAGCGACTTCGTGGCGAGGCTGGGCGGGGATGAGTTCGTCATCCTGACGGTCGATCCCTCATCGGACGGTACGCGCCGTCTGACCGAGCGGATCGGGGACGCGATGGCGGCGGCGTTCGATGCCCGTCACTGGGACGTGACGATCAGCGTCGGGGCCACCACCTTCGTGCGACCGCCGGTGTCGGTGGACGCGATGCTCGGTCACGCGGACCGCACGATGTACGGCGTCAAGCGGAGCGGGAAGCGGGCGGTCGTTCACGAGGTGCTGGGTGACGAACCTGGGCCGGCGGGGCGCACGCGTGGACCGGCCCCGAGGAGACGCGAGCGGGCACCGGACCCGCCGTGATATCCGAGCCTTCGGCGAGGAGACCACGAGGGCGACGGATGTCGGAACGCAGCCCCGCCGTCGCGTCTTCCGGTTCCGCCATGGCGCCGTTCGCTTGGGGTAGTGTTACGCGCGCCCGCGGGCGATGGAACCCTGATGGATCGACGAACAAGCCCGTTCCACCGGTGCGGGCGTACAACTCGGGGAGGTACGTCGGGAAGCGACGGGGGGTCGGGCGAGCCGGGTCGCGAGCGGGTGGCGCCGAGCCGCTCCATGTGATACACGACAGTCCGATCCGTCGCATGAGAGCAAGGGGAAGGGAAGGAGGGAGCGGTTTGCTGACGAAACGCACGGTACGCGTGCTGTCCGTCATGGCCGTGCTCGTGGTCCTTGGTGCCGCGTGCAGCAAGAAGACCGAGTCCGGCGGGGCGGCCACCACGAGCGGTGGCAAGAAGGCGGTGAAGATCGCCTACATGGGTGCCCTCACCGGGGACGCGGCGCAGCTCGTCATCCCGGGATACCAGGCAGCCCAGCTGGCCGCCGATGAGGCGAACCAAGGCAAGTTCGGCGACCTTCCGGTGACGATCACGATCGTCGGCGAGGACACCCAGGGCAGCCCCGACCAGGCGCCCGCGGTGGCAGACAAGATCGTGAACGACCCGTCGTTCGTCGCGGTCGTCGGCCCGGCGTTCTCGGGTGAGTCGAACGCAGCGGGCGGCAAGCTCGACGCGGCCGGCCTCCCGTTCGTCACGCCGTCGGCCACGAACCCGACGGTCGCGGAGAACGGATGGACGCACTGGTTCCGCGGGGTCGGCAACGACAACTCGCAGGGACCGGCGGCTGCGGCCTACATCGCCCAGAAGCTCGACCCGAGCTGCGTCGTCGTCGCCAGCGACGACAGCACCTACGGCGAGGGTCTCGCGGACATCGTCGACCAGACGCTGACCGGGCAGAGCATCAAGGTCAACTCGCAGAAGGGCGCGGTGCACACGGGGCAGAAGGACTTCCCGGCGCTCGTGACGAAGATCAAGAGCTCGGGCTGCAACGTGATCTTCTACGGCGGGTACTCGCCCGAGGCAGGTCCGCTCCGTAGCCAGCTCACGCAGGCTGGCGTGACGGCCATCATGGTCACTGGTGACGGCGTCAAGGACGACACGTTCCTGCAGGGTGCCGGCGCCTCCGGTGACCAAACGGTCGCGGCATGCCCGTGCGCCGATATCTCGTCGTCGACCGATTCCGCCGCCACATCGTTCATCAGCGACTACACGGCGAAGTACGGCTCCCCGCCGGGCATCTACGCGCCCGAGGCGTGGGACATCATGCAGATCTACATCGCTGCGTTCAAGGCTGGGAAGACGACCCCCGCCACGATCACCGAGTTCGTGAGCGGTCTGAACGGGTTCGCAGGGCTGACGAAGAGCTTCACGTTCCAGCCCAGCGGCGAGCTGGATCCGCACTCCGTCTCGATCTACTTCTACCAGGACGTGAGCGCCGTGTGGAACTTCCTCGGGCGTTCGGACGAGATCCTGCAGGGGACGTAGTCGAGGAGGAGCAGGGGGAACGATCGAACGGGGCGGGTCCACTCCGGTGGGCCCGCCCCACTCGATGATGCGGCCGTTCTGACGCCTCATGGCAGGGCGAGGGGACCGTGGCGACGACCCAGCTGAAGTCCGAGAGCCGACCGCGATGGTGGACGCGACCCCAGGCGGTGGGCGGGGCCGTCGCGCTCATCGCCGTCGGTGTCCTCCTGGTCATGGGGATCCGGTCCGGCGTCTGCGAGCAGAGCCTCACCGCCTGGGTCTCCTTGTTCATCACGGGCCTGCGCCTCGGAGCGCTCTACGCGATGGTGGCGCTCGGCTACACGATGGTCTACGGCGTCCTTCAGCTGATCAACTTCGCGCACTCCGAGGTCTTCATGATCGGGTCGTTCGCTGGGCTCTACGCGATGTCGAAGATCTTCGGGATCGGTAGTCACAACGTTTCGAACGGCGTCGGTGGCCTCGAGCTGATCCTCGTGCTCGCCGTCGGCCTGGTGCTCGCCGCGCTCGCAGCCGGTGCCGTGGCGGTCGGCCTCGAGCGGGTCGCGTACCGGCCGCTCCGCCGGCGCGGCGTGTCACGGCTGAACTACCTGATCACCGCCATCGGCGCGTCGCTGTTCCTGTCGAACCTGTTCTTCCTGATGGACGGGAAGAAGCACCTCGGGCTGCCGTTCGTGTGGCCGAACATCGCGGGCGCGTCGCCGGTGCTGTACCCGAACGTGATGAACCCGGAGACCGCGTTCACGATCTTCGGCGTCTCGATCAAGAACACCGACCTGCTCGTGTTCGGCATCTCCATCGCGATGCTGGTCGCACTCGATCTGTTCGTGCGCCGAACCCGCGCCGGAAAGGGGATCCGGGCAGTCGCGGAGGACCCGGAGACGGCGCTCCTGATGGGCGTCGACGTCGACCGGATCATCGTCATGACGTTCTTCATCGGCGGCCTGATGGCCGGTGCGGCCGGGTTGCTCTACGGGCTCTACATCGCGCAGGCCCAGTTCAACATGGGGTTCATCCCGGGGATCAAGGCATTCACCGCGGCCGTGCTGGGCGGCATCGGGAACATCCGAGGGGCGATGCTGGGCGGCCTCGTGCTGGGCGTGGCCGAGAACGTCGGCGTCGCGTGCATCGGGATCCGGTGGCAGCAGGTGATCGCGTTCATCGTGCTGGTCGGCGTGCTGATGTTCCGGCCGACCGGGATCCTCGGCGAGCAGGTCGGGAAGGGCTGAGCCGTGTCGGACGAATTCGATAGCCAGCTCGAGGTCGTCGAGGAGGCGTCGGCTGCCGAGACGCCGGGTCCCCGCGACAGGGGACCGCGATCCGCGTACCGCCGGGCGACGCAGCCGATCCGGGACGGGCTCGGGGCCGTGCGGACCTGGTACGACCACGCGCCGAAGGCGGTGCAGACATCGGTGATCCTGGCCGTCATCGCCTTGGCCGCCCTGCTGCCACAGATCCTGCCGTACTTGACGGCGCAGGCGAGCTACTGGACGTTCATCCTGACGAAGATCGGCACGGCTGCGCTCCTCGCGCTGGGCCTGAACGTCGTGGTCGGGTTCGCTGGACTGCTCGACCTCGGGTACGTCGCGTTCTTCGCGGTCGGTGCGTACTCCTTCGCGATCCTCTCGGGAGCGGCGAAGTTCGCCGTCGTCCAGTACGAGGTGTCCTCCGGCAAGGTCCACGGCATCAGCGCGCTCGATTACCTGCCGAGATGGCGGCCGATCTTCTGGTTGATCTTCGTCGCGGCGATCGCGATCGCGGTGATCGCGGGCATCCTGCTGGGCGCGCCGACGCTGCGGCTACGCGGCGATTACCTGGCGATCGTGACGCTCGGGTTCGGCGAGATCGTCCGGGTCACGGCGAACAACTCCGACTCGACCGTGAACGGACCGCGTGGCGTGCAGAGCATCCCCCACCCGGAGATCCTCGGCTACAAGTTCCTCCTGGCGAACATCCCCTATTACTACCTGCTGCTGGGCATCATCATCATCTGGATCTTCTTCCTGAGACGCCTGAACGATTCGCGCATCGGCCGCTCGTGGGCGGCGATCCGCGAGGACGAGCTCGCCGCGGCCGCGATGGGGATCCCGACCGTGCGCCTGAAGCTGATGGCGTTCGCGATCGGGGCCGCGGTTGCGGCGCTCGGCGGGGTCGTGTACGCGGCGCAGGTCGGCTTCATCTCGCCGGATACGTTCTCGTTGTTCAACGTGTCCTTCGGCTCCGTGACGATCCTGGCGATGGTCGTGATCGGCGGGATGGGCGGGATCGCCGGGCCGATCGTCGGCGCGGCCCTGATCATCTTCCTCCCGGAGTACTTCCGCTTCCTTCAGGATGGCCGCCTGATGGTCTTCGGCGCCGCGCTGGTGATCGTGATGATCCTGCGGCCGCAGGGCCTGATCCCGAGCCGCCGGCGCGCCGCCGAGCTGAAGGGCGGGGACGTCCACGACACCACGATGTTCGAGGTCCAGGAGATCGACCGGGGAGGCCACTGACGTGACGGTCCTCCTGGACGTCGAACACATCAGCAAGGACTTCGGGGGCCTCCGGGCGGTCTCGGACGTCGAGTTCCAGGTCGAAGAGGGCCAGATCTACAGCCTGATCGGGCCGAACGGGGCGGGCAAGACCACGATGTTCAACCTGATCACGGGGATCTACCCGCCGACGTCGGGGTCGATCCGGTTCAGGGGCGAGGACCTGCTCGGGGGCGGTGGGCGGGGCAGCCGACGCACCCGCAAGCCGTTCCAGATCACCCGGCTGGGGATCGGGCGAACGTTCCAGAACATCCGGCTGTTCGCCGACATGAGCGCGCTCGAGAACGTCATGGTCGGCATCGACGCGCACAACAAAGCGGGGGTGGCCGGCGCGATGCTCAAGCCGCCCGCCCAGCGCCGGGAGGAGGACGCGACCGTGCGCCGGGCGGCCGACCTCCTGCGGTTCGTCGGGATCGAGCGGTACGCGAGCGAGTTGGCGAAGAACCTCGCGTACGGCGACCAGCGCCGCCTGGAGATCGCCCGCGCGATGGGGACCAGCCCGTCGTTGCTGCTGCTCGACGAACCGGCCGCCGGGATGAACCCGGCCGAGAAGGGCGCGCTGATGCGCCTGATCCAGCAGGTCCGCGACCAGGGCATCACCGTGCTCCTGATCGAACACGACATGAAGGTCGTCATGGGGATCTCCGATCGGGTCGCCGTGCTCGACTTCGGCCAGAAGATCGCCGAGGGACAGCCGACGGACGTGCAGCGCGATCCGAGGGTCATCGAGGCATACCTCGGCAGCGGCGCCGCCGGTGCGGCGTCGATCGGGAAGGGTGGAGCCGAGTCACGCGCATCGGGCGATGCGGCGGGCGAGCCGACCGAGGGTGGAAGAGCGACCGATGGCGGACAGGCGAGCGACGGTGGACAGGCGGACGGCGATGGCCCTGCTTGATCTCCTCGACGTCCGCGTCCACTACGGCGGCATCGAGGCCGTCAAGGGCATCTCGCTCACCGTGAACGAAGGCGAGATCGTGACCCTGATCGGCGGGAACGGGGCCGGGAAGACCACGACCCTCAAGACGGTCTCGGGGCTCAAGCGACCGTCGAGGGGGTCGATTACCTTCCGCGGCGAGCGGATCGACTCGGTGCCGGCGCACCGGATCGTGCAGAAGGGGATCGGTCATGCGCCCGAGGGACGACGGATCTTCGGCCGGATGACCGTCCGTGAGAACCTCGAGATGGGCCTCTACGCGAGCGGTCGCAGCGGGGCGGCGGGGGCATCCGACGCCCTGGAGCGTGTCTACGCCCTGTTCCCGATCCTGAACGAGCGGAGGGCTCAGCTGGGCGGCACCCTCTCCGGGGGCCAGCAGCAGATGCTCGCGATCGGCCGGGCGCTGATGACGACGCCGACGATCCTGATGCTCGACGAGCCCTCGATGGGGCTGGCGCCGAACCTCGTGGAGAAGATCTTCGAGATCATCGGCCAGATCAACGCGCAGGGCACCACCGTGCTGCTCATCGAACAGAACGCGCACATGGCGTTGTCGATCGCGAGCCGCGGCTACGTGATCGAATCCGGCCGGATCGTCCTCGAGGACGACGCGAGGGCGTTGCTGGGCAACGATCAGGTGCGCAAGGCCTACCTCGGCGAGGAATGAGACATGGAGCCCTGCAGCTGCGGCAGACGCGCGCGCAGGCACGACGGTCCCGCCCGGCCGGGGGCATCCGTCCCTGGCCCACGCGATGCCGCAGGCGCGTAGGATACAGGCCAAAACGGGTCTGGGAGGCTCTATGTTCGATCATGGGACGCGCAGGATCCGCGGGGTGGGGGCGGTCGCGCTCGTCGCGGTCGCGGCGTTGATCGCCGGCGCATGCGCCAAGTCGACCACTTCGAGCAGCGGAGGCACGACCACCACGACCACGTCCGCTTCGACCTCGTCCGGAAGTCCGGCGGCGGTGGCGAAGGACCCGACGATCGCCGCCGAGGTCCCACCGGCCATCGCCGCGAGGGGCACCATCATCGTGGCGACGGATGCGAGCTACGCGCCGAACGAGTTCGTCGACGCGAGCAACCAGGTCACCGGCTGGGACGTCCAGCTCGGTCAGGCGCTCGGCCAGGTGATGGGCGTGACCTGGAAGTTCCAGAACGTCGGGTTCTCCGGCATCATCCCGGGGCTGCAGTCGGGCAAGTACGACATCGGGATGTCCTCGTTCTCGGTGACGTCCGAGCGCGAGCAGGTCGTGGACATGGTGAGCTACTTCACCGCCGGAACCTCGTTCTACGTGAAGGTTGGGAGCAACACAGGGATCACGTCGCTCGACACCCTGTGCGGTCACAGCGTGGGCGTCGAAAGCGGGACCACGCAGCTGGACGACGCCAACGCACAGAACACGACGTGCACGAGCGACGGGAAGCCGGGCGTGAGCGTCAAGGTCTTCGGCGATCAGAACGGCGCGAACCTGGCACTGTCCGCGGGGCAGGTCGAGGCCGTCATGGCGGACTCGCCTGTCGCCGCGTACGCCGTGCAACAGTCGAACGGTCAGTTCGAAGTGTCCGGAGAACCGTACGGGGAGGCGCCCTACGGGACCGCGTCCCTCAAGGACAACGGGATGGCGCAGCCGATCCTGGATGCCCTGAAGAAGCTCATGGCTGACGGCGTCTACACGCAGATCCTGACGCAGTGGGGCGTCCAGGGCGGCGCGATCAACGACCCGGCGATCAACCCGGCCGCGTAGGGAGGAACAGAGCGAAGGAGGCGCCGATGGATCCACCGCAGACGAGCGTGGCTCCACCAGCGGCATCCCCCCGGCCGGCGGAGCGGATCAAGGCGATCCCCGCCCGCCACACGGGCCGGTGGATCGCGACCGCCGCTGTCCTGTTCCTGGCGGCGTGGTTCCTGTACGGGGTCTTCACGAACCCGCGGTTCGAATGGAACGTCGTCCGGCAGTACTTCTTCTCGGAGCCCGTCCTGCGCGGCCTCGTCGTCACGCTGGAGATCACGGTTCTCGCGATGGCGATCGGGATCGCACTCGGGGTCGTGCTCGCTGTGATGCGGCTGTCGCCAGCTCCGGTGGTCTCGAGCAGCGCTTGGGTCTACATCTGGTTCTTCCGCGGCACCCCGGTGCTCGTCCAGCTGTTCTTCTGGTTCTACCTCGCGGCGCTGATCGGTAACCACCCCACGGTCGGGATCCCCTTCACGCACATCGCCCTCTTCTCGTTCAACACCAACGTGTTCATCACGGCGTTCACCGCGGCGGTCCTTGGCCTCGGCCTGAACGAGGCTGCCTACATGGCCGAGATCGTCCGCGCCGGGATCATCTCCGTGGACGAGGGCCAGACGGAGGCGGCGCAGTCGATCGGGATGAGCCGCCTGCAGACGATGCGGCTGATCGTCCTGCCGCAGGCGATGAGAGTCATCGTCCCGCCGACCGGGAACGAGACGATCTCCATGCTGAAGACCAGCTCACTCGCCTCGGTCATCACGCTGGCCGAGCTGCTGTTCTCGGTCCAGCAGATCTACAACCGGACGTACCAGACGATGCCACTCCTGATCGTAGCCAGCATCTGGTACCTGGTCCTGACCTCGATCCTCACTGGGGGCCAGTTCTACGTGGAGCGATACTACGGCCGGGGGGCGACGCGGAACCTGCCCCCGACGCCGATCCAGAAGCTGCGCCGGCGACTGTCACAGCTGCGGCCGACGAGAGATCCGGGGGGCGGGTAGGCGATGGCCGTGCCCATGGTCAAGGCCGAGGGCGTCCACAAACGGTTCGGTCGCCTCGAGGTGCTCAAGGGGATCGACCTCGAGGTCTTGCCCCGAGAGGTCGTCGTGATCATCGGTCCGTCGGGTTCGGGCAAGTCAACGTTCCTGCGCTGCATCAACCACTTGGAGCAGGTCGATGCTGGCCGGCTGTCCGTCGACGGCGAGCTGGTCGGCTATCAGCAGAAGGGCGACAAGGTCTACGAACTGAGAGAGAAGGACGTCGCCCGGAAACGCGCCGAGATCGGGATGGTGTTCCAGCGCTTCAACCTGTTCCCGAACAAGACCGTGATCGAGAACGTGATGCTCGGGCCGATCCAGGTGAAGAAGGAGCCCAAGGGCGAGGTGAGGCAACGCGCCGAGGCTTTGCTGGACCGCGTAGGCCTCGCACCCAAGGCCGACAACTACCCGGCGCAACTGTCGGGAGGTCAGCAGCAGCGCGTCGCGATCGCTCGGTCCCTGTGCATGGAGCCGAAGCTGATGCTCTTCGACGAACCGACGTCAGCGCTGGATCCTGAGCTGGTGGGCGAGGTGCTGGACGTGATGAAAGAGCTCGCCGAGTCCGGGATGACGATGGTAGTGGTCACCCACGAGATCGGGTTCGCCCGCGAGGTCGGCGACGCGCTGCTGTTCATGGACGAGGGGATCATCATGGAGAAGGGCAACCCGCGCGACATGGTCGCGGACCCGCAGCACGAGCGGACGCGGCAGTTCCTCTCCAAGGTCCTGTAGCGCCCACCGGCCGGGGCTCGCTCCTCGGATCAGCGCGGGGCTCGCGAGCCTTCGGCCACTCTGGCACGCGTGCTCATCTCGACCAGGATCCTGCGGGCGACCGAGCCGTAGGCATCGAGCATCGCCAGGAACTGCGAGCGCCCGATCCGCAACGCGGTCACGGGAGTGAGCGCGACCACGGTGGCCGTCCGGGGCCCGCCGGCGAGCACGGACATCTCGCCGAAGTAGTCGCCCGGCTCGAGGAGCGCGGTCCTGCGGCCGGGCGCGGACCACTGCGCCTGGCCGTCCAGGATCAGGTAGAAATCGCGTGCCTGGTTGCCCGCCTTCGTGATGACCGCCCCCTTGCGGAACTCCTGCTCCTTCCCCAGGTCGAGGATCCGAGCCAGGTCGCGCCTCGGAAGACAGGCCAGGAGGGGAACCTTCCGCAACGCGCCGATCCGCGCTTCCCTCGTCCGCATCGATGCACCTCCGCTCTCATCCCTGGTTCAGGCCCATCATGCGGCGTTTCGCGTGCGGAAGCCATCTCGCGCGGCCGACGAACGCGGTCGCATGTGGGGCCTCACCGATCGGGGAGACCGCATCGTGATCCGACGCGGAGAGCATTGAGCGGGTCCGACCGCCTTTGGAGCCGCTCGCGCCTTCCCCATACGCGAGCGTTGTCTACTCGGTGGTCGGACCCGCTCAAAGGTGGTCCCAAGCGACCCTCACGCGACCCCCGGATCGGTGTCGCGGTCCCTCCGGCTCCCTTTCCGGCGCTCCCTGGGTTCGCACCCACGGAGCCTCCGTCGGACGATCATCAGGTGGGTTCGCACCCCCCGAGGATCGCCCTCCAGGATCCGGCTGAACCGGGCTCCTTCCCGGTGGTCCCGGCGGCCGCTTGGGACCGGCGCGAAAGGTAACAAGGGCGCGTGCGCCATGTCAACCGAGCGGAAATGCCTGTGCCACAGTAAGTTCTACAGGAATCCGCAGGTCGCGGACCTCGCCGGTCGGGCCGATCGGATCGGAGAGTGACAAAGAAAGACGTCGATCCGGACGGGGCCGCCGCGGGCCGTGCGGGTGGTCGATCGTTCACTGCGGCGGCGCCGGGCGCACGGCGAGGGTCAGCCTGCTCACCGCGACGAGCCGGCCCCTGTCGTCCCGAACCTCGACGTTCCAGACCGCGGTCGTTCGACCCTGATGGAGCGGCGTCCCGACCCCCGTGATGTGACCGGTCGTGGCCGAGCGGAGATGGTTCACGTTCAGCTCGATGCCCACCACGATGGAGTCAGGCCCGGCGCGGACGGCCGCGCCGAAGGAGCCGATCGTCTCGCACAGCGAGGCGGTCGCGCCGCCGTGCAGGAGCCCGTACGGCTGGGTGTTCCCCTCGACGGGGATCCGTGCGGCCACGCGGTCGGGCGACAGCTGGATCCACTCGATGCCCATCCGCTCCATGAGGGGGCCCGCAGCGCCGGCCGGGAGCGAACCGGGATCGATCGTCGTCATCGGCTCAGGCTCCGGCCGCGACGAGGACGAGCTCGGTGGCGAGGCCGGCGAGGAACCCGGCTAGCAGGCCCCAGACGGTGATCTCCCACGACATGCGCCGTCCCGTGTGCAGGAGCTGCGCGATCACATAGATGATCGCCCCAGCGGCCAGCGCCAGGAACAACACGAACACGTACTCGCTCGTGAACGCCGTGCCGACGATCGTGCCGACGAAGGTCGGCCCGCCGGCGATGAGCCCGACGATCAGGAGGTACCTCCAGGACGCCCGGACGCCCGCCGCCGCGAGCGGCCCGACGATGCCGAAGCCCTCCGTCGCGTTGTGCAGCGCGAACCCGACCACCAGCAGCAGCGCGAGCGAGAGCTCACCGGCCGTCGCGGACTGTCCGATCGCGAGGCCTTCGGAGAAGTTGTGCAGCCCGATCCCCGCGGCGATCGACACCCCCAGCTGCAGCGCCCGGCGGGACGACGCTGCCTCGGCCACGGCCATCGCGCCCGGGCCGACGCCGCGCTCGTCCCTCCCGAGCTGTGCTTTGCCCAGGTACAACAGCGACAGCAGTCCTGCCGAGAGCCCGGCGATGAACGCTGCGGCGAACGCCGCGACCGTCCCCCAACCGCCCGATCCCGCGCCCGCCTGCTCGACCGCCTTCTCCAGCGGCTCGATCGCGTTCGCGAGGATGTCGAACAGCAGGAACAGCAGGATCCCGGTCGCGAACGCGTTCAGGAACGCGCGCGCCCCCGAAGAGAGCCCGCGCATCCGCGCCATGGGCAGGCCGATGAACACGGTCGCGCCGGCGAACGCGCCCAGGAGGATCGTCTGCCAGGTGGTCATCTCTTAGGTAACCCTAACGCGTCGGGTTCATGAGCGTGAATGGATTCCCCGGAGGTGACGCGCCCGGGCGTCACCGGCGCCGAGGCGCGTGGGCCGTATCAGCGCGCGCGCACCCACACGTTGTCGGCGAGGTGCGGGCCGAGTCCGATCGCGCGTCTGCCGATCCGGAGGTTCATCGTGCCGTCGGGCGCCACGGCGACCACGGAGATCACGGCTCCCGGCATCAGGCCGCTCTCCTCGAAGAACCGCATCACGTCGTGGTCCAGCTCGAGGTCCTCCGTCAGGCGCTCGAGGACGACGGATGCGCCGGGGCCCGAGCGGTGGAGGGGCTCGAGGCCGCGTTGATCCACGGGGTGGCTCGAGCCCGGGATCGGGTTGCCGTGCACGCATGTGCCCGGATCGTCGAGGATCGCGACGATCCGTTCCTCCACGTCGTCGGAGATCGCGTGCTGCCAGACCTCCGCCTCGCCGTGCGACTTGTGCCAGGGGAGCCCGAGGTGATCGACGAGGAAGCGCTCGGCCAGACGGTGGCGGCGCACGATCCGCTCCGCGGCCTCGTGCCCCGCCGGCGTGAGGCGGAGCTCGCGTCCCTGGGCGGCGACCAGACCGTCCCGTCGGAGGCGCTTGACGGCCTCCGAGACCGACGGCGGGCTCACGCCCATCCACCGCGCCATCTGCGCCTGGACGGTCGGGATCCGCTCCTCCGTCATCTCGTAGATCGCGGCCAGGTAGTCGTCGGAGGAGGCTCCGAACCGGGCAGTCATCGCGCGAGTGTACGATGCAGGCGGTGGCCTCCGAACGCGCTTCGACCCGCACATCCGGGCCGGCCGAACACGGGAAGCCGAAGCGGCTCTTCCTCCTCGACGGGCACAGCCTGGCGTACCGCGCATTCTTCGCGTTGCCTCCCGATCTGGCCACCACCAGCGGACAGGTGACGAACGCGGTCTACGGCTTCACCTCCATGCTGATCAAGCTCCTCGGCGAGGAGCACCCGGACCTGATCGCGGTCGCGTTCGACAAGGGAAAGCCCACGGTCCGGCTCGAGGTGTACGCCGATTACAAGGCCGGACGCCGGGAGACTCCCGACGACCTACGTCAGCAGCTGGGGTTGATCCGCGAGGTCCTGGAGACGCTTCGGATCCCGATCGTCGAGGTCGAGGGCCACGAGGCCGACGACGCGCTGGGCACGCTCGCGATCCGGGCCGTCGACCGCGGCATCGAGGCCACGATCGTCACCGCCGACCGGGACTTCTTCCAGCTCGTCCGGCCGAACCTGTACCTGCTGTTCAACCGGCGCGGGATCTCCGACATCGTCCGGTACGACGTCGGGGGCGTGGAGGAGCGGTTCGGGCTGCCGCCGTCCAAGTACATCGACTACGTGGCCCTGAAGGGCGACAGCTCCGACAACATCCCCGGCGTTCCCGGCGTCGGGGAGAAGACGGCCTCCAGACTGATCCAGGACTTCGGCAGCGTCGAGGAACTGCTGGGCCGGACCGACGAGATCAAGCAGCCCAAGCTCCGCGCGTCGGTCCAGGAGGCCGGCGACACCCTGGTTCGGAACAAGGAGCTGGTCCGGCTCGTGACCGACCTCGACCTGCCGGTCGAGCCCGGCGACCTGGTGATGGGGGAGTGGGACACGGACGCGGTTCGTCGGCTGTTCAACGCGCTCGAGTTCCGCACGCTGCTCGATCGGCTCGAGGAGGTCGGCCGTCCGACCAAGCCGGTCGTCGAAGCGGCGCAGCTCGACGTCCGGTCGGGCTCCGTGGACGAGCTCGTCGACGCCGTCCGCTCGCCAGGGCCGAAGGCGATCCACCTCGCCGGGGAGGACGGCATCGAGTGCGTCGGCGCCTCCGCGGGCGGTGGGCAGGCCGTGGCCGCGGTCGTCCGCGACCTCCCCGAGCCGCTCCGCGACTGGCTCGCGGATCCCGACGCGCCGAAGTGGATGCATGACGCGAAGGAGGCCGAGACGCGGCTCCGGCGCGCCGGCCACGTGCTGGCGGGCGTCGCGTTCGACACGGTGCTCGCCGGATACCTCCTGGACCCGGCCGAAGCGCAGTACCCGCTCGACGCGCTGTGCCGGACCTACCTCGGCCTGGACGTGCTCGCGGAGGTCGAGGCCGGCGCCGGCGAGACCGGGCAGCTGTTCGACGACCCGACCCGACGGGTCGGGGCCGCCGCCGCGGCGGTCGCGCTGTTGGTCCCGGTGATGCAGGAGCGCATCGACAAGGCGGAACTGAGCGAGCTGCTGCGCGACGTCGAGCTCCCGCTCGCCGGCGTGCTCGCGAAGGTGCAGGCCGCCGGCATCCGCCTCGACGTGGAGTACCTGCGCGAGATGTCCGAGGAGCTCGGTGAACGGATCGACGCGCTCGAGAAGGAGATCTTCGAGCTGGCCGGGGAGCCGTTCAACCTCGGGTCGCCGCAACAGATGGCGGTGGTCCTGTACGAGCGCCTGGGGCTGCCGATCCTGAAGCGGACGCAGAAGGGCCGCGCGCCGTCCACGGACGCGGACGTCCTCGAGAAGCTCCGTGACCGGCACGCGATCGTCGGCGCGCTCCTCGATCACCGCGAGCTGTCGAAGCTCAAGTCCACCTACCTCGACGCCCTGCCCCCGCTCGTCGGCGTCGACGGCCGGATCCACACCACGTACAACCAGACGGGTGCCGCGACCGGCCGCCTGTCCAGCGTGAACCCAAACCTGCAGAACATCCCGGTGCGCGGCGAGACCGGCCGCCAGATCCGCAAGGCGTTCGTCGCCGGCGGGCCCGGACGGCTCCTCCTGGTCGCCGACTACTCGCAGATCGAGCTGCGCGTGATGGCGCACCTGTCGGGCGACGAGGCGATGGCGGAGGCGTTCGCCGCCGGCAAGGACTTCCACGCCGCGACGGCGGCGAAGGTGTTCGACGTCCCGCTCGACCAGGTCGACGGCGCGATGCGCAGCCGGGTGAAGCAGATCAACTACGGCCTGCCCTACGGCATGAACGCGTACGGCCTGGCGAGCCGGATCGGGATCGCGCCCGACGAGGCCCAGGAGTTCATCGACGCGTACTTCGCACAGTTCCCGAGGATCCGCGATTTCCTCGACAAGCAGGTCGCCCGGGCGATGCGCGACGGGTACACGGCCACGATCCTCGGGCGCCGCCGCTACCTCCCCGAGCTGCAATCGTCGAACCCCCGGGTGCGCGACATGGGCCGGCGGATGGCGCTGAACGCGCCGATCCAGGGAAGCGCCGCCGACATCCTGAAGCTCGCGATGATCCGCGTGGCCCGCGACCTCGAAACGAGCGGGCTCGACTGCACGATGGTCCTGACGGTCCACGACGAGCTCGTGTTCGACGTCGACGCCTCGGACGTCGAACCGGCCGGCGCGGCCGTGAGGGAGGCGATGGAAGGGGCCTACCCGCTGTCCGTCCCGCTCCAGGCGGACCTCGGCTGGGGCGAGACGTGGGCCGAGGCCGCGCCGGCCGGTCACTGAACGACGCCGGCCGCGCCGGATCGGCGCCCGGGAAGTCCGCGTTCGTCCTGGAAGATGCCGGTATGCACGGCCTGCGCGCGCAGGGCCCCGCACGGTAGATTCTGGCCGTCGGGTGGGCCGCCTCGGTGGGCGGCCTCGGTGGCAGCAGCGGCGCCCGCATGGAAGGGGAGGTGGAGCGTGTCGGTCATCCGGTCCGAGCAGTCCCAGCAGTACGAGGAACCCGAGGACAGGGTGGATGCGTTCGTGTTCGTCCGTGAGGTCGAGCCTCCGAAGAGCCTCCGCGAGGTGATCGGCCAGCTGCGTGTGGACTTCGGCGAGCACGACGAGGGACCGATCGTGTTCCTGTCCGAGACGATCGGCGAGTTCCGCGCGGTGATCCATCTCTCGGCACCGACGCTCGGTGACATCCAGGACTTCATCGGCGACGAGCTCTGGGAGGCGGGTGTCCATTCGGAACACGCGGTGGAGGAGTCCGTCTTGACGACGACGGGGAACAACTTCCGCCCGATGGGCCCCATCCGTCATAGCCCGAAGCCGCCGCATCTCGCCCTGCTCCGGATCACGCTGATACCGAACGTCGATCCGCACGACCTGGTCGCGGCGATCGGCGAGCTGATCAGCGGCATCAGCGACGAGTTGCTGTTCTTCGCTTCCACGGTCTACGGGAAGTTCGACATGCTCGTGGAGCTCGGCGCCGACGCGGATCAGCTCAAGCCGATGCTGATGAGCGTCCGTGCGATCCGCGCCTTCGCGCAGGACCGCGAGGAAGTGGAGGAGCTGACGACGGCGATCGGCTACATCCAGAGGGAGGGATGATCGGGGCGAACGACCGGCCGCGGCCGTGAGACGGCGCGCCGTTCGCGAAGGACCGCATGCTCACGCCGGCGGTCGTGAGGAGGGAACCGTGACGGTGCGCCGGCCGGCGGATCGCTCGCCATGACGAGGGGCGCCGGGGCCGCGCGCGAGACGCCGACCGAGCGCAAGGTCGTCACGCTCGTGTTCGCCGATCTCACGGGTTACACGGCGCTTGCCGCCTCGCTGGATCCCGAGGAGGTGTACGCCTTCGTGCGGCCCGCGATGGACGACCTCCAGCGCACGGTCGAGGGCTTCGGCGGGACCGTGCCACAGGTCCTCGGCGACGGGTTCATGGCGATCTTCGGCGTCCCGGTCGCCCACGAGGACGACGCGGAGCGGGGGGTTCGGGCGGCGCTCGCCGTGCGCGATCGCATCCGCGAGCTCAACGCCGGCAGGTCGGGGCCGCCGCTCCCCGAGGTGCACACGGGGGTGAACTCCGGCGAGGTGATGGTCGCTCCCGCCGACGAAGCGGCCGGGTTCTCCGTGGTCGGCGACGTCGTCAACACCGCATCACGGATGTCGGACCTCGCCAAACCGGGGATCGTGCTCGTCGAGGCAGGCACCGTGGCGCGGACGCGACACGCGATCCGGTACGGGAGGCGCCAGGAGCTCCGCGCGCAAGGCAAGCCAGATCCGATCGCCGCGTACGAGGCCCGGGAGGCGTTGAACCCGCTGCCGGCCGGTCGGCCGAGCCCTCGTGTCGAGTTCGCGTTCGTCGGCCGGGAGCGCGAACTCGAACGCCTGTCGTCCGAGTTGCGGTGGACGGTCGAGCACCGCCGTTCCCGGGTCCTGCTCATCACCGGGGAGCCCGGCGCCGGGAAATCGCGGCTCGTCGAGGAGTTCTCCGAGCTCCGTCCGGAGGCGATCTCCATCGCCGGCCGGTGCGTCGCGTACGGCCAGCAGCAGCCCCTATCACCGATCGCGGTCCCGCTGAGTGAGCTCCTCGGGACGACCACGTGGTCGGCGTCGCGCCGCGCGCCCCCGACCGCCGCGATGACGCGCTACGTCGCCGATCCGGAGCGCGCCCGGGAGATCGGTCGTGCCATGCGCTCGGTGGTGCGGGCGTCGGCCGACATGGGGATGCACTGGAACCCGGGCGCGGCGTTGGGGGCTGCCATCGACGACCTCCGAACGGTGATCGAGGGGCTGGCCTCCGCCGATCCGGTCGTCGTGACGATCGACGACCTTCAGTGGGCGGATCCGGAGTTGGTCGAACTGATCCGGGCCTGCGCGCGGCGGCCCTGGTCCGGCTCGATCCTGTTCCTCGGCCTGTCCCGCCCGGAGGCGCTGGACGGGATCCGCGACGTGCCGACGCTCCGGCTGGCGGCCATGCCCGAGCGGCATCTGCGAGCGATCGCCGAGCGCGCGCTCCGACCGGGGATCGAGGCGAACGACCTCGAGCGCCTGGTGAGCCGCGCACGGGGGAACCCGCTGTTCCTCGAGGAGAGCCTGGCGATGCTCGTCGAGGCCGGCGCCATCGTCCGCGAGTCCGGTCGATGGCGCATCGCGGAACCCGACGCCCTGGAACGGGTTCCACCGTCCATGCGGACCCTCATCGCAGCCCGTCTGGACGGCCTCCCCCCCGAGGAGAAGCGGATGCTGCAGACCGCCAGCGTCTCGGGCGAGGTCACATGGGATCGCCTCCTGTCGAACCTCGCCGGCTCCGCCGGCGTTCGGTCCGCAGTCAGGGGGCTCGTCCACCGGGGATTGCTCCGTCGGCGGAGGCGCTCCGTCGTGCCCGGAGCCACGGAGCTCGCGTTCAAGCACGTCATCATCCGGGACGTCGCCTACGAGTCCCTGCCTCGCCGGGACCGAGCCGCGCTCCATCTGGCGGTCGCGACGTGGCTCCGGAGCCAGACCCGCCGTCGCCCGGAACCGGTCGCCGAGCTCGCCCATCACTACGAGCAGGCGTGGCAGCTCTCGCGGACCCGGACCGGCGGCAGGGCGGACGAACGGGTCGGCCGCGAGGCGGTGCGGTACCTCGGCCGGTGGGCCGACGACACGCTCCCGTTCCAGAGCCGCCTCGCCGAGGCCCTCTACGCGCGGGCGCTCGCGATCGGCGACCAGGTGCCGGGCGCCGTCGAACCCGCAACCGTGGCGCGGTTGCTGACCGGGCGGGCCGAGAGCCTGATCGACCTGGGCCGCCACGCGGCCGCTCGGGACTGCGCGGCCCGGGCCAGGTCGATGGCGATGCGCTCGGGCGAAGGGGAGCTGGCGGCTCGCTCGTTGCTGTCCCTGGGACGGATCGAATCCGACCTGGGCGAGCTGCGCCCGGCGCGACGGCACCTCTCCGAGGCCCTCTCCCGGCTCGAGATCCAGGGGGACCTCTCCGGCCAGGGCATGGCGCTCCACCGGCTGGCCGAGTCGTGGACCGAGGAGGACTACCCACGTTCGCTCGAGTACATGAGGATGGCGTACGAACGGTTCGCGCTCGCGGACGATCGCCCCGGGCGCGCGACGATCGTCCGTGACCTCGCGTACCTGCTGAGCACCGTCGGCGGCACGGAGTTCCGGACGTGGTTCCGGGAGGCGAGGCACCTCGTCGTCCGCGACGACGATCTCCGGGCCCGCGCCTCGCTGCTGCGGACGTGGGGGTATTACTCGTACTACGCCGGCAAGCATGACGAGGCGATCCGGGCGATGCAGAAGGCGATGCCGCTCGCGGCCGACGCGGGGGACCGGTACGCGGAGGCGGACGCGCTCGTGATCGAGGCGCTCGCTCGCTCGGTCCTGGGTTCACCGAGCGACGCCACCCTGCTGGCTCGCGACGCTGCGCGACTCGCCCGAGAGGTCGAGTCCGAGCGGATCGCGGCGATGAGCCTCGTCGCGGCGGCGCGCGCCGCCGTGCGTTCGGGCGAGCCGGCAAGGGCGACCCGGGAGCTCGGCAAGGCGCGGGCCCTCATGTCGAAGCCACACCCCCGCGCGGAGCTCCTGGAGGTGGAGTTCGCGGCGGCCGGGATGGCCCTCGACCGCGGGGATTGGCGCAGGGTCCGGCGGCCGACCGAGTGGGCCTCGTCGGCGGCACGAGCGGCCGGGTGGAGCCTGTTCGAACCGCTCGGCCCTCTCCTGGAGGGCAGGGCGGCGATCGCGGCCGGCCAGATCCACGCGGCGATCCCGGATCTGGAGACGGCCGTGCGCCTCGGGCGGGCCACGGGGGCGGACGGCACCCTCGCGGTGGCCGAAGCGTCGCTCCGGCAGGCGCGACTGTTGACCGGTGGACCTGAGCGGCCGCAGGGCCGGCGTGCGCACGCGGACGGCGAGGTGCTGGCGATCCGTGATGAGAACGAGGGCCTGCGTGCGCTGGGTCGGACCGACCCGGTCGCAGCGGCCGGCGCCTTCGCGGCCGCGGTCCGGAACTGGGAGGGCCTAGGCGTGACCGTTTGGTTGGCTCGGTCGCTCGCGCTGCTGGCGACGGCCCAGCGACAGGGTCGGGAGCCCGGCCGGGCGCGGTCGAGCCTCGCCCAGGCGCGACGCGTGCTCGACCGCCTGGGAACCCCGGAGGCGAACCGCGGTCCGATCCTGGCGCCGCACGTGGCGCCCCCGCGCTCGCGTCCCGGCGATTGACGGGTTTCCGAGGGCGCCGATACACTCTTGCCTCCGGCGCACGCCCGGTTCTCCCAGCGTGTCCAGCCCCATCGGGGCTCGGCTCGTCGATCGGATGGCGGGGCATGAATCCAACGCCGGATGGATGAAGGGGTGGATGCACGATCGAAGCTGACGAGAGCACCGCGGTTCGCGACCTGACGCCCGAGGAACTGGTCGAGGCGATCGAGGCGAGCCTGAAGAGCTTCAACGACGGGGATCTGGTGGAGGGGGTCGTCGTCAAGGTGGACCGCGACGAGGTCCTCCTGGACATCGGCTACAAGTCCGAGGGCGTGATCCCGGCGAAGGAGCTGTCGATCCGTCACGACGTCGATCCCGGGGAGGTCGTGCACGTCGGCGACCACATCGAGGCGCTCGTCCTGCAGACCGAAGACAAGGAAGGCCGCCTGATCCTGTCGAAGAAACGGGCGCAGTACGAGCGCGCCTGGACCCGGATCGAAGAGGTGATGCGGTCGGGGCAGACGATCAAGGGTCCCGTGATCGAGGTCGTCAAGGGCGGGCTGATCCTCGACATCGGCCTGCGCGGGTTCCTCCCGGCGTCGCTCGTCGAGCTGCGGCGGGTCCGCGACCTCCACCCGTACGTCGGCCAAGAGCTCGAGTGCAAGATCATCGAACTGGACCGGAACCGGAACAACGTGGTGCTGTCGCGCCGGGCGTTCCTGGAGGAGTCGATGAGCGAGGGCCGCAAGGCGTTCCTGCAGTCCCTGAAGAAGGGCGAACGCCGGAAGGGTTCGGTCTCCTCGATCGTGAACTTCGGAGTGTTCGTCGACCTCGGCGGCGGCGTCGACGGGCTCGTCCACGTGAGCGAGCTGTCGTGGAAACACGTCGACCACCCGAGCGAGGTCGTGCAGGTCGGCCAGGAGGTCGAGGTCGAGGTCCTCGACGTCGACCTCGACCGCGAGCGCGTCTCGCTGTCGTTGAAGGCCACGCAGGAAGACCCATGGCGCGAGTTCGAACGCAAGTACCAGGCGGGCGAGGTGATCCCCGGCGTCGTGACGAAGCTCGTGCCGTTCGGCGCGTTCGTCCGCGTCGGTGAGGGGATCGAAGGCCTGGTGCACATCTCCGAGTTGGCCGATCAGCACGTCGAATCACCCGAGCAGGTCGTGTCGGTCGGCCAGCAGGTACGGGTCAAGGTCGTGGATGTGGACGTCCCGCGTCGACGGATCAGCCTGTCGATCAAGCGCGTGAGCGATCTGGAGGCGGGGCTCGTCGTCGAGCCCGAGATCGAAGCCGAGATCGCGCCCGAGGAGGGTCTCGCGGCGGACGACTCGGTCGCCGGGGCGCCCGACGTCGTCGAGATCGTGGAGGACGCCGATGTCACAGACGTCGGCGGGTCCGCCGTCCCCGCCGAGGCCATGACGGCCCAGACGCCCGAAGCCGAGGCGGCCGAACCCCCTCCGCTCGCAGCCGTGGCGGTCGAGACCGAGGCCCCGGTGGAGGAGCTCGAGCCCGTGGCAGCGCCGGCCGAGCCGGCCGCCAGCGCCGCGGGGGCGGAAGCTCCGGACGCCGAGGGCGACGAGGACATCTCCCTCGAGGCGATCCTCGAAGACCTGCGGCGCCGCGAGGGCCGTTCGGACTGACGTTCGCCGTTCCGCGTCGGAGCCCTGAGCCCGGGCCGGTTCCGCAGGTAGCATCCGCGCATGCTGCTGGTGGCCCTGACGGGCGGGATCGGGTCGGGCAAGTCGACCGTCGCGCGCATGCTCGCGGACCGGGGCGCCGTCGTGATCCATGCCGATGCGCTCGCGCGCCGTGCGGTGCGATCCGGTTCCGCCGGGATGGTAAAGGTGCTTGACCGATTCGGTCCAGGCGTCCGTGCGTCGGACGGTTCGATAGACCGACAGGCGCTCGCCGAGGTGGTGTTCGCCGATGACGCGGCTCGGCGCGACCTGGAGGCCATCGTTCACCCCGAGGTCGCCAGGCTCCTCATCGAGGAGCTCGAACGCCACCGGGGGAGCGACGCGATCGTGGTCTACGAGATCCCGTTGCTCGTGGAGACCGGCGCCGCTCCGGGGTTCGACGTCGTCGTGGCCGTCTCCGCGGACGAGGCGGCCAGGAGCGCCCGGCTCGCCGCCGACCGGGGTATGGCCGAGGAGGACGCGCGGACCCGGATGCGCGCGCAGGCAACGGACGAAGAGCGCGAAGCGATCGCGGACGTGGTGATCCGCAACGACGCGGGCCTCGAGGATCTGGAGCGCGGGGTCGATGACGTTTGGCGCGACCTCCGCGCCCGCGCGTCCTGACCACGCACCCGCGGTTCCCTGGTCGCCGGACCACCTTCGCGCCGGTCGGCCGCTATCCTCGTCGGCCGTGACGTACCGGGCGGTGTTCTTCGATGCCGGTGAGACGATCGTCCACCCGCACCCGTCGTTCCCCGAGCTCCTCGTGGCCGTCCTGTCGGAGGAGGGGTTCACGGTAGATCCGATCGAGGTCCGCGAGGGCGTGTCCCTCGTCGCCGAGCACTTCGCCCGCGCCTCCGACGACCGCGTGCTGTGGACGACCTCGCCGCACGCCTCGAGGGCCTTCTGGCTCGGCGTGTACCGCGAGTTCCTCGGACGCCTCCGGCTGCCCGATGACGGAGGTCTTCCCGACCGTCTCTACGGAGCGTTCACCGATCTGTCGAACTACCGGCTCTTCGACGACGTCCTGCCCGCGTTCCGTGCGCTGCGGGACGCGAACCTGGTGCTCGGCGTGATCTCGAACTTCGAGGAGTGGCTCGAACGGCTCCTCGACGAGCTCGGCGTCGCGGACCTGTTCGAGGTCCAGGTGATCTCCGGGATCGAGGGCGTCGAGAAGCCAGACCCCGCGATCTTCGAGCTGGCGCTCGAACGCGTCGGGCTGCCGGCGAGCGCTAGCGTCTACGTCGGTGACAGCCCGGCCTTCGACACGGATCCGGCGGAGGCGCTCGGGATGCTCGGCGTGCTGATCGATCGGCGGGGGCGGTTCCCCGATCACCGGGGGCCCGGGATCCGGATCACGTCGCTGTCCGAGCTGCCGGCCGCGATCGGGCTCAGCCCGGCGAGCGCCGCGACGGGCCGGGTCTGAAGATGGCCCGCGGGACGAAGCGCTACACGGCCGAGGAGGCGACCGCGCTGTTGCCCGAGCTGATCCCGGCGCTGGAGCGGATGAGGGTGGCACGGCAGCTGGTCCTCTCGCGCAGCGAGCTGATCCGCGCGAACGCGCCGTCGAACGGCGGCGGCGAGCCGGGCGCCGAGTACTGGCAGGCGCTCGCGACGCTCCGCAGCGAGGTCCAGGCGCTCGCCGAACGCGACATCCTCCTGCGCGATCCCGAGCTCGGGCTCCTGGACTTCCCCGCGCGGATCGACGGTCGCGACGTCTTCCTGTGCTGGCGACTGGGCGAGGACCGGGTCGCGTTCTGGCACGGCCCCGAGACCGGGTTCTCGGGCCGCAGGCCGGTGTGAGCCGGGTCGCCCCTGGATAGACTCACCGACGGCATGGGCGGCGCTGCGATCGAGGTCCGAGGGCTCGTCAAGCGCTACGAGGACGTCGAGGCCGTCAAGGGGATCGACCTGTCGATCGAGGAGGGCGAGGTCTTCGCGCTCCTCGGGCCGAACGGCGCCGGCAAGACGACCACGGTCGAGATCCTCGAGGGCTTCCGGGATCGAACCTCAGGCGAGGTCACGGTCCTCGGGCAGGATCCGTCCCAGCGCGATCGGTCGCTCCGTTCCGAGGTCGGGATCGTCCTGCAGTCGACCGGCGTCGACCCCTACCTGACGGTGGCCGAGACCGTCGAGCTCTACCGGGGGTACTACCCGCACCCGCGCGCGCTCGGCGAGGTGATCGCGCTCGTCGGGCTCGAGGAGAAGCGCGACGCCCGGGTGAACAAGCTCTCCGGGGGTCAGCAGCGGCGACTGGACGTCGCGATCGCGCTGGCCGGCGACCCGACCCTGCTGTTCCTCGACGAACCGACGACCGGATTCGACCCGAGCGCTCGTCGCAACGCGTGGGAGATCGTCAAGGACCTCGCGGCGATGGGCAAGACGGTCCTGCTCACGACGCACTTCATGGACGAGGCGCAGTACCTGGCGAACCGCGTCGCCGTGATGGCGAACGGACGGATCGTCGCCGAGGGGCCCCCGAGCACGCTGGGGGGACGCACGACGGCCGCGACGATCGTTTCGTTCCGGGTCGCCGACGGCAGGCCTGTCGACCTGCCCGACTTCGGCCAGACGAACGGGTCGGACGGGACGCTCACGGTGACCACCGAGGAACCGACGCGCCTGTTGCACGACCTCACCGGCTGGGCGCTCGAGCGGGATGTGCGCTTCGAGCTGCTCGAAGCGCACAAGCCGTCCCTCGAGGACATCTACCTCGAGCTGACCGGCGGCGAACAGGGGGAGTCGTGAGCACGCTCGCCTTGACCGCCCGGCAGGTCCGGTTCACGAACAAGGCGTTCTGGCGGAACCCGGCCTCGGCGTTCTTCACGTTCGCGTTCCCGCTGATGTTCCTGGTGATCTTCACGTCGCTCCTCGGGAACAACACGGTGACGATCGGGGGGAAGGCGATCAAGACGTCCACGTACTACGTCGCCGGCATGGCGGCCTTCGCGGCGATCACGGCGTGCTACACGAACATCGCGATCAGCGTGACGTTCCAGCGGGACTCCGGCGTCCTGAAGCGAACCCGAGGAACGCCCTTGCCTGGCTGGGCGTACCTCCTGGCGCGCGTCGTGCACGCGGTGCTGATGGCGATCCTGCTGGTCGCGATCTGCGCGGTGTTCGGCAAGGTCGCGTACGGGGCGACGATCCCGACCGGCGCCACGCTGGTGAACTTCCTCATCATGCTGATCGTCGGCGCCGCGAGCTTCTGCGCGCTGGGCCTCGCCGTGACGGCCATCATCCCGAACGCCGACTCGTCGCCCGCGATCGTGAACGCGACCATCCTGCCGTTGCTGTTCCTCTCGGGGATCTTCATCACGATCGGCGACGACGCACCGGCGTGGATCAGGTGGACCGGGAAGGTGTTCCCGGTGCGGCACTTCGCGGAGGGGATGGGCGCGGGGTTCCTGGGGACGCCGTTCCATTGGAACGACGTGCTCGTGGTGGCGTTGTGGGGGCTCGCCGGGCTGCTCCTGGCGGCTCGGTACTTCTCCTGGGAACCGCGCAGGTAGGGTCCGCCAAGCCGGGCGGTTTCCGAACGGCGAACGGGCCATGGTAGGCTCCGGTACCGCCGTGGCGGCCCAGGTCGCCCGGCTCCGGGGATGAGGGGTCTGGCCTTCCAGATGAGGCGAAGGGGAGCGGGATGACGAACATGCCCACGCGATTCCTGGCGATCGGCGCGGCACTGTCGATGCTGATCCTCGCGGCCTGTAGTTCGTCGAACGAGACATCGTCGACGACCCAGCCGCCCACGACGAGCACCGGGACGGCCACCGCCTCCGGCGCAACGAACCCGTGCCCGAACCCGCCGACGAACACGGCCGGTGTGCTCCTGGTCGGCGCCGAGTTCCCCGCGCCGCCATTCGAGATCCCGCCGCTGTCGAACCCGACCGGGTTCGAGGTCGATCTGGTCAACGAGATCGCGAAGCGGCTCGAGATCCCGACGGTGAAGTGGGAGAACTTCCCGTTCACCCGCGCGGTCACGGTCGGTCTGGTGCCACCGTTCGACCTGGACATCAACGAGATCACGATCACCGACGAGCGCGCGCAGGTGGTCGACTTCAGCGATCCCTATTTCGACGCGAACCAGGGCCTGATGGTCCGCAACGACACGCCGATCGCGAGCGCGACGACGCTCGACGAGTTGAAGCAGTACCAATTGGGGAGCCAAGCGAGCACGACGGGTCTCGCCTACATCAAGGACACGATCGAGCCGGACAAGGCGCCGCTCGAGTTCGACACGATCACGACCGCCGCGAACGCGCTGGTCCTGGCCAAGTCCATGGACGGGTTCGTGATGGACGTTCCCATCGTGATCGGGCTGACGAAGGAACCGCAGTACGCAGGCACGTCCGTGATCGGGCAGTTCATCACGAACGAGAAGTACGGGATCCTCTTCAAGAAGGGCAACCCGCTCGTCTCGTGCGTGAACCAGGTGCTCGCCCAGCTGACGGCCGACGGATCGCTCGACGCGATGAAGGAGCAGTGGTTCCCGGGGATCACCGAGGTGCCGACGATCTCGGGCTAGCCCCCCGACGCGGGCCGCCAGGCGGATCGGTGATCGGGCGGTGAACGGGTCATGAGCGACACGACCGACCGGGAGCCGGTGTTCGATGCGCCACCGCCCTCGGATCCCGCGTGGGAGCGGCCCACGATGCTGGTCCCCAGCCAGCTCGAACATCGCCGTCCGAAGCGCTACAGCGGGCGATCCGCGGTCGTCGCGATCATCAGCACGCTCGTCTTCGTCGGCCTGATCGTCTTGGTCCTGTACACGGCGCCCAACGCGGCGGTCGTGCGACACGCGTTCTTCGACCCGCACAAGTTCGCACAGGCGCTGCCTGAGGTCGCGCGCTTCTTCCTGATCAACGTGCGGATGTTCCTCATCGCCGAGGTCCTGATCCTGATCTTCGCGCTGATCCTGGCCGTCCTGCGGACCCTCCCCGGCCCGGTGTTCTTCCCGGTCCGCGTCCTCGCGATCGTCTACATCGATCTCTTCCGCGGCGTCCCGCTGCTCCTCGTCCTGTTCATCGTCGGGTACGGACTCCCGTCCCTCCAGCTGCCCGTCCTGTCCGGGTTGTCGATCTTCCTCTACGGCGTGATGGCGCTGACGCTCGTGTATTCGGCGTACGTCGCTGAGGTGTACCGCGCCGGGATCGAGTCGATCCACGAGAGCCAGACGGCGGCCGCCCGGTCACTGGGGCTGTCCCGATCGCAGTCCCTCCGGTACGTGATCCTCCCCCAAGCGGTCCGTCGCGTGATCCCGCCATTGCTGAACGACTTCATCGGGCTTCAGAAGGACACGGCCCTGGTCTCGGTGATCGGGCTCGTCGAAGCGGTCCGTACGACGCAGGACTTCGCCACGACGGAGGCGACGCTGACCAGCTACGTGGCCGCGGCGATGCTGTTCATCCTGGTCACGATCCCGCTGGCGCGGTTCCTCGACCACATCATCGCGAAGGATCAGAAGCGGCGGCGCGCCGGGGCGGTCCAGTGATCGACAAGCAGCTCTTCTCCGAACCCGGTGCCCAGGGGGTCGCGCTGCGGTTCGAGGATGTGCACAAATCCTATGGAGACGCGCCCGTGTTGCGGGGGATCGACCTGACGGTCGCTGAGCACGAGGTGATCTGCCTGATCGGTGCCTCGGGCTCCGGGAAGTCGACCCTCCTGAAGTGCGTGAACCTGATCGAGCCGATCGACCGGGGCAGGATCATCGTGGAGGGCGAGGAGATCACCGCGGACGGCGTCGACGTCGACCGGATCCGCCGCAAGATCGGCATCGTGTTCCAGGCGTTCAACCTCTTCCCGCACATGACGGTGATCCGCAACATCACGCTCGCGCCCCGGAAGGTGCTGAAGCTCTCGAAGGAGCAGGCGGAGGGCGAAGCGGGGGAGCTCCTGGAGCGGTTCGGCCTGGCGGACAAGCGCGATGAGTTCCCGGATCGGCTCTCGGGGGGTCAGCAGCAGCGGGTCGCGATCGTTCGAGCGCTCGCGATGCGACCCGACATCATGCTCCTCGACGAGATCACCAGCGCGCTCGACCCCGAGCTGGTCGCCGAGGTGTTGAACATCGTGCGCGAGCTGGCCTCGCTCGGCATGACGATGCTCATCGCGACCCACGAGATGGGCTTCGCGAAGGACATCTCGAACCGCGTGTGCTTCCTGGACGCCGGGACGATCCTCGAACAGGGGCCGCCGGAGCAGATCTTCTCCGCGCCGACGAACCCTCGGACCCAGCAGTTCCTGCAGCGGATCATCGAAGCCGGCCGTATGTAGGAGCGTCTGCGGCGGAGGCGGTTCGGTCTGGACGGTCGCCCGCGGCGGTATCGGCGGCGGCGCCGAGCCACGCGGCGAGCGTCAACCGTCGTGGGCGCTCCGGGCGGTGTCTCCTTCGGGCGTGAGCAGCCGGTTCGCGAGCTCGCGCTTCACCAACTCCTCGGCGCGTCGCTTCCTCGATGCCGCCGTCTGGGCGGTGACGATCGCGACGCCGCTGCCGGTGCCGGTGGGGACGACGTCCACGGCGACCGGGCCGGAGGACAGGAGCGCCTGCAGCTTCGCGTCCGCGCTCAGCTCGGCGACCGCCGCCTCGAGGCGGCGACGCGCCGCCGGAAGGTCGCCGACGTTCGGGACCTCGAGCTCGACCCGTAGCTCACCCTCTCCGCGGGACCGGTTCCGCACGGCGACGATCGCGCCGTTCCCGGCGGTGGCCACCGTGCCGTCGGGGGAGCGGACGGCCGTGGAGCGCAGGGTCAGGGACTCGACCCGCCCCGACAGGGGTTGGCCGCTGGTGATCGTGAGCTCGACGACGTCGCCCACCGCGTACTGGTCCTCGACCAGGACGAAGAAGCCCGTGAGGAAGTCACGCACGATGCTCTGGGCGCCGAAGCTGAGCGCAACGCCGGCGATCCCGGCGCTCGCGAGGAGCGGGCGGATGTCGACACCGAGCTGATCGAGGACGATCAGGGTCGCGACGGTCCAGACGCAGATCCTGATCGTCGCGACGAGCGTCCCGGCGATCGTGGCGGCTCGTCGCGCCTCGAGCGGGCCCGTGTCGTGTGCCGAGCCCTCGAGGCGTTTGCGGTACCGGCGCACGGCCAGCGTGCCGATGCGCGAGATGACGATGGCGCTCACCAGGACGATCGCGATCACGACACCGTTCGTCCGGAACCAGTCGGCGCCGAAGATCTGGGCCTGCGCGATCAGCGGGCCGGCCGACACGGCGTCTCCCCGTTCTTCCGCGCCGGGCTCGGTCAGGTCAGCTGGACGGCGGCGCGTCGGCTGCTGCGGCCTTCGCCGCCTCGATCGCCGCCTCGTCGATGATCGCCTTGTCCTGGAGCGGGAAGAAGCACGCGGCGACCTGGTCGGGGTGGTGGGGCGTGAGCTCGGGGTCGTCCTCGCGGCACTTGGGGAACTGCGCTCGGTAGCAGCGAGGGTGGAACCGACATCCGGACGGGGGGTCGATCGGCGAGGGGACGTCGCCCTCCAGGATGATCCGCTTCTTCGCGGAGGCGATGGTCGGGTCGGCGATCGGGATCGCCGAGAGGAGCGCACCCGTATACGGGTGCTTGGGGTACAGGTACAGTGTCGCACCGGGAGCCTGCTCCACGATCTTGCCCAGATACATCACGGCAACCGTGTCCGACACGTGCTTCACGACCGATAGATCGTGGGCGATGAACAGGTAGGTCAGGTTGAACTCGGCCTGCAGGTCCTCCAGGAGGTTGATCACCTGCGCCTGGATCGACACGTCGAGGGCCGAGACGGGCTCGTCCAGCACGATCAGCCTGGGCTGGATCGCGAGCGACCGTGCGATCCCGATCCGCTGCCGCTGGCCGCCGGAGAACGCGTGCGGGTACCGGTTCACGTGCTCGGGGTTGAGTCCGACGAGCTCCATGATCTCCTGGACCCGACCCTTGATCTTGCCTCGAGGCACGGCGCCGAAGTTGCGCAGCGCCTCGCCGATGATGTTCCCGACGGTGTGGCGCGGGTTCAGCGACGCGTACGGATCCTGGAAGATCATCTGCATCTGGCGACGGAGGTCCCGCAGCCCTTTGCCCTTCACGTGCGTGATGTCCTGGCCGTCGAAAAGGATCTGGCCCTCGGTGGCCTCCTGCAGGCGCATGATCACGCGACCGAGCGTGGACTTCCCGCACCCCGTCTCGCCGACCAGGCCCACGGTCTGCCCGGGGTAGATCTCGAGGTCGACGCCGTCGACCGCGTGCACGGCGCCGATCTTCTTCTGGAAGATGATGCCCCGCGAGATGGGGAAGTGCTTCTTGATGCCCTCGAGCTTCAGCAACGGCGAGGCGGCGACCTTCGGCTCGGCGGGGGCGGGTTCGCTCACGCTGACGCTCATTTCTTCACCTCCTCCGCGAAGATGCGATCCTTCTCCGAGAGGGAGAGGAAGCACGCGGACGCGTGGTGACCGTTCGCGGGCACCATCTGGGGAACCTCGGTGCGGCACACGTCCATCGCGTACGGGCAGCGAGGATGGAACGGGCAGCCCGGCGGGACGTTGATCAGCGACGGTGGCGCGCCCTTGATCGGCCGCAGACGCTCCTCACGGTCCAGGTCGATCCGGCTGATCGACTGGAGCAGGCCCCACGTGTACGGGTGATGCGCCCCGCTGTAGATGTCGAAGCGGTCGCCGAACTCGACCGGCTTCCCCGCGTACATCACCATGATGTCGTCGCAGTGCTCGGCGACGACGCCCAGGTCGTGGGTGATCAGCACCACCGCGGCCTTGAACTCCTCCTGCAGCCGGTCGATCAGGTCCAGGATCTGCGCCTGGACGGTGACATCGAGCGCCGTCGTCGGCTCGTCGGCGATCAGCAGGTCGGGGTTCAGGGCCAGCGCCATGGCGATCATCGCCCGCTGGCGCATCCCGCCCGAGAACTCGTGCGGGTACTGCCGGACCCGTTCCTCCGGCTTCGGTATGCCGACCATGCCGAGGAGGTTCACGGCCTCACGAACCCCGTCCTTGCGAGACATGCCGCGATGGACCTCGAAGACCTCGGCGATCTGGTTCCCGACCCGGTGCACGGGGTTCAGCGCGGTGAGGGGATCCTGGAAGATCATCGCCACCTTGTCGCCCCGCACCTGACGCAGTTCATCCGGCGGCAGCTTCAGCAGGTCCTGGCCCTGGAAGATCACCTCCCCGGAGATGCGAGCTTCCTTCTTGGTGACCAGGCCCATCACCGTCAGGAATGTCACGCTCTTTCCGGAGCCGGACTCACCGACCACGCCGAGCGTCTCGCCGGGGGACAGCGTCAGGGAGACGCCGTCGACCGCCTTCACCAAGCCATCATCGGTGGGGAAGTGGACCTTCAGGTCCTTGATCTCGAGGATCGGCTCGGTCATGCCCCGCGCCGGTCTCGCCGCCCGTGGGCCGTCACACGGCCTCCGTGATCTTCCCGTGCGGGTCGAGCGCGTCGCGCAGGCCATCCCCCAGGAAGTTGACGCACAGCACGGTGATGAGGATGAACAGGCCCGGGAAGTAGATCAGCCACGGCGCGGTGAAGATCTGGTTCTGGGCGTTCGACAACAGGTTCCCCCACGACGGGGTGGGCGGCTGGATGCCGAACCCGAGGAACGAGAGCGCCGATTCGGTCAGGATCGCGGCCGCCACGAGCAGCGTCAGGTTCACGACGATCGGCCCGGTCACGTTCGGGAGGATGTGGTAGAAGATGATCCTCCGGTCCCTGGCGCCGGACGCCCTCGCTGCTTCGACGAACTCCTTCTCCTTCAGCGATAAGAACATGCCGCGGACGATACGGGCGTCACCCATCCAGAAGAACAGCGACAGGATCACGACGATGTCCAGCGTGCTGGTCCCGAGCGCCTTCGACGCGATGATCAGGATGACCAAGAACGGGATGGAGAGGAACAGGTCGGTCACGCGCATCATCACGTTGTCGAGCCAGCCGCCGTAGTACCCGGCGATGCCACCGACGACCGCGCCGACGAAGCCCGCGACGAGGGCGACCGAGAGGCCGACCATGAGCGAGATCCGGCCCCCGTAGATCACGCGGGTGAACTCGTCGCGACCCAGCTCGTCGGTGCCGAACCAGTGCTTCGCGCTCGGGCTCTGGTACGCCGAGGCGAGATCGTTGATCGTGCCGCGGAACGTGTAGGGCGTGATGAACTTGGCGAAGATCGCGACCAACGCGAGCAGGATCAGGATGCCGGCGCTGATCATCGCGAGCTTGTGGCGGCGGAATCGGCGCCAGGCCATCTGCCGGGTGGAGAGGGCGCGGTCCGCAGCGCCCAGTGGCTCGGCGGGGCCGATCTCCGCCGGCACGCCGATCGTCGTGGTCGCCGGGGACGACGCGCCGTTCCCGACGTCGGTCGGGAGCGCGTCCGGAGCCGTGGCGACGTCCTGACCGTCAGGCATACCGGATCCTCGGATCGAGCACCGCATACATGATATCCGCGAGCAGGTTGAAGACCACCACGGCGAAGACCGTGACCATCACCCAGGCGAGCGCCAACGGGTAGTCCCCGGTGTCGATCGACCTGATGAACAGTGGCCCCATCCCCGGCCACTGGAAGACCTGCTCGGTGATGATGAGGCCGGCGGCGATCGCCCCGACGTCCAGTGCGAGCTGCGTGGTGATCGGGATCAGGGCGTTGCGCATGGCATGGCGGAAGACCACGCGGCGCTCTCGCAGGCCCTTGGCCCGCGCGGTGCGCAGGTAGTCGCTGTGCAGGACCTCGAGCATGCTCGCGCGCATGTAGCGGCTGTACACGGCGATGATCTGGACCGCCAGCACCATCGCTGGAAGCACGATATGTCGGGCGCGGTCGATCAGGTTGAACCCCTCCGACCCGGGCGTGGTCATGCCGGCGACGTTGAACCAGGGTTCGCTCAGATGGAGCCAGCGGACGAGGTACACACCGAAGAACAGCTGCAGCATGATGGCGAACCAGAAGTTCGGCATCGAGATGCCGACGAACGCCGCGGTGGTGAACGTATTGTCGAGCTTCGAGTACTGGTGGAGCGACGAGTAGACGCCGATCGCAACACCGATCAGCAGCGAGAAGAAGGTGGCGGTCAGCCCGAGGATCACGGAGTTCACCAGCGCCGTCCGGATCTGACCGGAGATGGGCTGCTGGGAGACCACGGAGATCCCCCAGTTGAACGTGAAGAAGTTCCTCGCCCACGTGAGGTACTGCTCGACGCCGCTCTTGTCGAGGCCGTAGATGTGCCGGAGGCTCGCGATGTTGGCAGCGCTGATCCGCGGGTTGAGCCGCAGGGCTGCCGTGGGGTCGGTCGCTTCGCGCATCACGACGAACACCAGGATGCTCGCGATGATGAGCACCGGAAGCGAGAAGAGCAGTCGACGTATCACGTATCGGAGCATCCGCGCCCTCCCGACCGCTCGCAGGCTGGGGGGCCCATGGAGCGGGCCTCACGTCCTCCTACCGATCGACCGTGGGGTGGACCCGGTCTCCCGGGTCCACCCCGACGATCCGTCGGTCTCGTTCGCTCAGATGGTGTCGCTGGCTACGGAGCGTACCACTGAGTGACGCCGAAGAAGAAGCCGTACGGAGAGGACACGCTCGCCGGATCCACCCCCGCGAGCTTCTTCGTGTTCCATGCCGCGATGTTCGGGAGGACATCGATCGGCACGATCGGCAGGTTCTCCGGCGCAGCGAGGATATTGCCGATCTGGTGGATCAGGTCGGCGCGCTTGGTCACGTCCAGCTCCTGGTCGCTCTGCGCCATGAGCGTATCGGCCTGCTTGTTGGAGAAGTGCGTCCAGTTCGCAGGCCCGTACCCGTTGGCGGCCGTGGGGATCTGGTCGCTGCTGAACGTCGCCGTGACGCTCGGGTCGATGATCGCGCCCTGCGCGAACAGACAGACCTGGAAATCGCCCTTGGGAGCGACGTTGGAGAACAGGTCGGTTGCCACGTAGGTCTTGATCTGCAGGTTGATCCCGGCAGCCAGCGCGCCCTGCTGCAGCAGGGAGACGGTCGTCGCCCTGCGGACGTTGCCGGCGGTGGTCGACACGGTGATCGTGAGCGGTTGACCGTTCTTCTCGTAGAACCCCGTGTCCGCGTTCTGCTTGTACCCGGCCTGCGTCAGCAGTTGGCCGGCCTTGTCGGGGTCGTAGGTGTACTGGGCCCAGGGGAGCGGGTCGGCGCACCATGGCCCCTGGCCGGGGATCCACATGCCGCAGTCGTTCACGGTGGCGGACGGGTTGTTCAGCCCGATGACGCCCTTGATGACCGCCTCGCGGTTCATCGCGTACGCGAACGCCTGCCGGACCGTCGGGTCGTTCAGCGGGGCCTTCGTCGTGTTGATCCAGAGGTTCTCGACGTAGTTCCCGTCGCCGCCCACGGCCATGATGTCCGGGTTCTGCCTGAAGTTGTCCTGGAACGGAACGTTCGAGGGCTGCGGGAAGACCGCGTCGACGTCGCCGGACAGCATCGAGCTGACCTCGGTCGCCTGGTCTTCACGCGGGACGAACGTGACCTGGGTCAGGTACGGCTTCTGTCCCCAGTACTTGTCGTTCGGGACCATGATCTCCTGGTCCTGGCTCCACGACTTGATCACCCACGGCCCACCGGAGAACGGCAGGCTGTCGTTCATCTCGGACTTCAGGTTGGGCTTGTCGGGGTCCGCCGTCGGGAACGCGGCCTTCTCCAGGACGAAGCCGAACGTCCCGCCGAAGAGGTCGAACCAGTCGACGAACACCTTGTTGAAGTCGAGCTTCACGGTCTGCGGGTCCGGGCACTCGACCTTCTCGACCCCCGCCGCCCCGCCCGCGGTGGTGTAGCCGACGGTCCCGTACGCGCCGGTGGTGTTGTTGATCGCCTTCCAGGTGAAGTCGACGTCGTCGCAGGTGATCGGCGTCCCGTCGGACCACACGGCGGCGGGGTTCAGCTTCCAGGTGACGGTGAACGGGTCCTGGGTGATCCCGCCGTTGTCCACGCTCGGGACCTCGGTGGTCAGGTCGCTGTTCTCCTGCTGGACGTCCAGGGTCCACTGCCCGAGGCGCGGGAGCGCGTACACCTGGATCGTCCAGGCCCACCACGACGCCGCCGCGCAGTCGGTGATCGGGTTCAGGCACTGGGGCCACTGCTCCGCCCCGAGGATCGCCGTTCCGCCTGCCTTCGGCGAACCCGAGGCCCCTCCGCCCGCGGAGGTGGTGCTCGACGAGCTGCCCCCTCCTCCACAAGCCACCGCGCCTACCGCGATCACCCCTGCCAGGGCGATCATGCGCGCGGACGAACGTAACCGCATGCGCATCCTCCTCTCCTCTCCCCCCGACGGCCGCCTTCTGCGGCATGCGTCGGCCGACGGATTATCTCCATGGCGGGATACGCAAGGCAAGCACGACCGGGATTGCCCCAGGATCGAACCGGTTCGGCTGACACCTCCCGCCTGGCGGGCCGCAGACTGGCATGTCGGTGGCCCGTTCTAAGCTGTTGGCCACCATGCCGGAACCGCGCCGTTTCGAGCTCGTCTCGAGCTTCCGACCCTCGGGCGATCAGCCTGCCGCGATCGACGCGCTGACCGCCGGCGTCCTGCGCGGGGACGATTACCAGACGCTGCTCGGCGTCACGGGCACGGGCAAGACGTTCGCTATCGCGGGGGTCATCGAGCGGATCCAGAAGCCGACGCTGGTGATCGCGCCGAACAAGTCGCTCGCGGCCCAGCTCGCGCAGGAGTTCCGCGAGTTCTTCCCCAACAACGCCGTCGAGTACTTCGTCTCGTACTACGACTACTATCAGCCCGAGGCGTACGTGCCGCAGACCGACACGTACATCGAGAAGGACTCGTCGATCAACGACGAGATCGAGCGCCTCCGGCACTCGGCCACCTCGGCCCTGCTCTCCCGTCGTGACGTGGTCATCGTGGCGTCGGTGTCCTGCATCTACGGCCTCGGCTCCCCGCAGGAGTACGAGGGCCAGCTGCTGCGCGTGCACCGCGGGGTCGCAACCGACCGGGACTTCGCGATGCGCCGGCTGATCGACATCCAGTACGAACGCAACGAGGTGAACCTGACCAGGGGGAAGTTCCGCGTCCGCGGGGACACCCTCGAGGTGATGCCGGCCTACGAGCAGAGCACGGTTCGCGTCGAATGGTGGGGCGACCAGATCGAGCGCATCCTCGTGCTCGACCCGCTGACCGGCGAGGTCCTGGGCGAGCCGTCCGAGGTCACGATCTTCCCCGCGACGCACTACGTCACGCCGCGCGATCAGATGCTGCGAGCGATCGGGACGATCGAGGCCGAGCTCGGCGAGCGTCTGGCCAAGCTCGAGTCCGAGAGCAAGCTCCTCGAGGCGCAGCGCCTGCGGATGCGGACGAACTACGACCTCGAGATGCTCCGCGAGGTGGGGTTCTGCAGCGGGATCGAGAACTACTCGCGGCACCTGGACGGCCGGGCGCCCGGGACCGCCCCGTACACGCTGCTCGATTACTTCCCGTCCGACTGGCTCTGCGTGATCGACGAATCCCACGTCACGGTGCCGCAGCTCCACGGCATGTACGAGGGCGACATGTCGCGGAAGGGCACGCTGGTCGAGTTCGGCTTCCGCCTGCCGTCGGCGCTCGACAACCGTCCGCTGCGGTTCGACGAGTTCACCGAGCGCGTGCAGCAGGTCGTGTTCATGTCGGCGACACCCGGCCCCTACGAGCTGCGGGTGTCGAACAACGTGGTCGAGCAGATCGTCCGGCCGACCGGCCTGATCGACCCCGAGGTCGAGGTGCGGCCCACGAAGGGCCAGATCGACGATCTGATCGCCGAGATCCGCGACCGGGCCGAGAACGACCAGCGCGTCCTCGTGACGACGCTGACGAAGAAGATGGCCGAGGACCTGACCGACTACCTGCTCGAGCTGGGTATCAGGGTCCGGTACCTCCACTCCGAGGTCGACACGGTGCAGCGGATCGAGATCCTGCGCGACCTCCGGCTGGGGGAGTTCGACGTGCTGGTCGGGATCAACCTGCTGCGCGAGGGCCTCGACCTGCCCGAGGTCTCGCTGGTTGCGATCCTCGACGCCGACAAAGAGGGTTTCCTCCGCAGCGAGACGTCCCTGATCCAGACGATCGGGCGCGCCGCGCGCAACGTCGACGGGAAGGTCCTCATGTACGCGGACGCCGTCACCGATTCGATGCGTATCGCGATCTCCGAGACCCAACGCCGGCGGCGGATCCAGATGGAGCACAACGTGGAACACGGGATCGACCCGCAGACGATCCGCAAACAGGTCTCCGACATCCTGCTGTCGCTGGACCTCGGGCAGAAGCCCGCCACGGCGCCACGGCGCGGACGGCGTCAGCGGGCCGAGCACCAGGGCCTGCCGCGCGAGGAGTTCGAGCGCCTCATCGCCGGCCTCGAGGAGGAGATGCACCAGGCGGCCAAGGACCTTCGGTTCGAGTACGCCGCCCGCCTGCGCGACGAGGTGAAGGAGCTGCGCCGCGAGCTGGCTGCGATGCGTGAGGCGGGGGTCGGCTGACGGCGCCGGTGGTCGTGGTCCGCGCGCCGCTCGGGTGGCTCGGGCCCGGTCGCCTCGTCTCGGACGTGCTGATCGTGATCGACGGCGGTGCCGTGGCGTGGGCAGGGGGCGTCCGGGAGCGGCCCGGTACGGCCGCGCGGTTGCCCGAGCCCGACGAGGTGTACCAGGTCGACGGGTTCGTGATGCCCGGCGTGGCCGACCGCCACGTTCACGTCGGGCTGGCGGATCTGGGCGACGTGCTCCGCGGCGGGGTGACCGCGGTTCGCGATCTGGGATGGCCGCCCGACGTCGTCCATCCGCTGGCGCGGGCGTCTGAGGACCCGTCGTTCGACGGCCCGATGATCCGCTCGGTCGGGCCGATGATCACGTGTCGCGGCGGCTACCCGACCCGCGCGTCGTGGGCGCCGCCGGGGACCGGACACGAGGTCACGGGACCCGAGGCTGCCGCGGAGGCCGTGCGAACGATCCTCGCGGGGAACACGACACCCGTCGTGAAGGTGGCGCTGAACGCCGACGCGGGGCCGGTCCTCCGGGACGACGAGCTGGTCGCGATCTGCGACGCGGCGCACGCGGCCGGCGCGATCGTCACGGTGCACGCCCAGGGACCGGGGCAGGTCGAGCGCGCGCTCGGCGCCGGCGTCGACGAGTTCGCCCACTGTCCGTGGTCCGAACGTCTCTCCGACGACCTGATCGAGGCGGCCGCGGCCCGGGCCCGGATCGTCTCGACGCTGGATATCCACTCCTACGGCCGCGAGACGCCCGAGCTCGCGATCGCGATCGACAACCTGCGACGGTTCGCCGCCGCCGGCGGCAGGGTCGGGTACGGGACCGACCTGGGCAACGGCCCGATCCCCGCCGGCATCGATGCGCGCGAGGCTGGGCTCCTGGCGCGAGGGGGCCTCGAGCCCGAGGCGATCCTCCGCGCCATGACGTCGCGGGCGCTCGAGGTCGGTGAACCGGGGGACGTCGTCGGCCTCGCCGCGAACCCGTTCGACGACCTGCGAGCCTTCCATGACGTGGTCTTCGTCCTGTCGCGCGGCCGGCGCGTCCGCTGAGCCCGTCCGATCCGACCCCCCGTCACCGGGTACAGTCCCGAGCGATGGACGGCGATCCGACGGGACGCGCGTACGCGGAAGCGCTCGATGTCGCCGACCCGCTCGCGACGTTCCGGGACCGGTTCGTCATCTCGGACCCGTCGTTGATCTACTTCGACGGGAACTCGCTCGGACGCCTGCCCCGCTCGACGGTCGACCGCGTCCGCGGCGCTCTGGAGTGGGAGTGGGGCGATCGGCTGATCAGGTCGTGGGACGAGCGGTGGATGGAGCTCCCCGTCCGGGTCGGCGACCTCATCGGGACGGGGCTGCTCGGCGCGCAGCCGGGTGAGACGGTCGTCTCCGATTCGACCACGGTCAACCTCTACAAGCTGAGCGTCGCGGCCTTCGACGCGCGGGCCGGGCGCTCGGTGGTCGTCGCGAGCCGTGACAGCTTCCCGACGGATCGATACGTGGTGGAGGGGATCGCCGCGGCGCGCGGGGCGGCGGTCCGATGGATCGACGCCGACCCGGTCGAGGGACCGCAGCCGGCGGACGTCGTCCGGGCGCTGGACGAGGACGTCGCGTTCGCTCTCCTCGACCACGTGCATTACCGGTCCGCCGCGATCGCGGACATGGCGGCGACGACGGCGGCGATCCACGGAGCCGGCGCGCTCGCACTGTGGGACCTCTGCCACTCGGTCGGCGCCGTCCCGGTCGACCTGACGGCGGCGGGCGTCGACCTCGCGGTCGGCTGCACGTACAAGTACCTGAACGGCGGCCCGGGAGCGCCGTCGTTCGTCTACGTCCGCTCGGAGCTCCAGGGCGAGCTCCGTCAGCCGATCTGGGGCTGGTGGGGCCGGCGCGACATGTTCGAGATGGAACAGGGCTACGAACCCACGCGGGGGATCCGGTCGAACCTGACGGGAACGCCGCCGGTGCTCTCGCTCGCCGCGATCGAGGAGGGCGTCCGGATGCTGATCGAGGCGGGGATCGACCGTGTGCGCGCAAAGGGCGAGGCCCTCACGTCGTTCGCGGTCGACCTGTTCGACGCGCTCCTCGCGCCGCTCGGCTTCGACCTCGCGTCACCCCGAGATGCCTTGCGCCGGGGATCGCACGTGACGGTGACGCGGGCGGACGCGCGGGACCTCTGCTCCGCGATGATCGAACGAGGGGTGATCCCCGATTTCCGGCAGCCGAACGGGATCCGCCTGGGCTTGGCCCCGCTCACGACGCGGTTCCGCGACGTCCGGGACGGGATCGGTGTGCTGGCCGACCTGGCCGCGCTCCGAGCCGGCTGACGTTCCCGCCCTCGGTCAGTCCTTCTCGTGCTTCATGAGGTAGTCGATGTACATCGGTCGGAGCGCGTCGGCGAGCTTGCCTTCGTCGGCGTGGGTCGTGTCGTGGATCAGCGTCGTGAACACGTGCCACTGGTCCTCGAACGCCCGATCATCGTCCCCCGCGGCGACCTCGGCCTCCGGCACCGTGCGCATCAGCCCCCACATCCACTTCACGTCCGCGCGGTGCCGCGCGAGCTTCACGGCGCGATCGTGCAGCTCCTTGGACGAGAGCTGGTCGAGTTCCTCGAACGTGGGCATCGGCGGTTCGAAGCCTAGCAGCGCCGCTCCGCAGCCTCGGCGCGGGGGGGCCTCCCCCCAGACCCCGCCGTCGCCATCCCGACGGCGCCATACGTACGGCGACGGCGTCATGCGGCTGGGGCCGGTCGCAGTTCGACGTGCCGACGTGAGCTTTGTCACAGCCCGTTCGTAGAATGGCCGCGTGGGCACCGACCGTCTCGTCATCCACGGCGCCCGTGAACACAACCTGAAGAACATCACGCTCGACCTTCCCCGGGGCGCGCTGGTCGTGTTCACGGGCCTGTCCGGCTCCGGCAAGTCCTCGCTGGCGTTCGACACCATCTACGCGGAGGGTCAGCGCAGGTACGTCGAGAGCCTGTCCTCCTATGCGCGCCAGTTCCTCGGGCAGATGGAGAAGCCCGACGTCGACTTCATCGAAGGGCTCTCGCCCGCGATCTCGATCGACCAGAAGGGCACGTCGAAGAACCCGCGCTCGACCGTCGGCACGATCACCGAGATCTACGACTACCTGCGCGTCCTGTACGCCCGGATCGGGCATCCGCACTGCCCGAAGTGCGGCCGGCCGATCGGTCGCCAGACGCCCGACCAGATCGTCGACCAGGTGATGCAGCTCCCGGAGGGCACGCGGTTCCAGATCCTCGCTCCGATCGTGCGCGGCCGGAAGGGGGAGTACGAGAAGCTCCTCGCCGATCTGGGCCGCAAGGGGTTCGCCCGCGCGCGGATCGACGGCGAGGTCCACGAGCTGACCGAACAGATCCGCCTCGACCGCTACTACAAGCACGACATCGACGTGATCGTCGACCGGTTGGTCGCGAACCCCGACATCCGTCGGCGGGTCGCCGACAGCGTCGAGACCGCGCTCCAGCTCGCGGAGGGGCTCGTGTCCCTGTCGGTCCTCGGTGAGCACGGTGAGGAGATCGTGACGTTCAGCCAGAAGCTCGCGTGCACGTTCGACAACATCTCCTTCGACGAGCTCGCGCCGAGGAACTTCTCGTTCAACTCGCCGTACGGCGCGTGCCCGACGTGTGACGGTCTGGGGACGCGCCTCGAGGTCGACCCCGAGCTGATCGTGCCGGACGGCGACCTCTCGATCGCCGAGGGGGCGATCGGGCCCTGGAGCGGCTCGCGCCTCCAGTACTACGACAGCCTCCTGGAGGGCGTCGCGAAGGCGGAGCGCTTCTCCACGGAGACGCCGTGGCGGAAGCTGGGCAAGGCCGCGCACGAGGTCGTGCTGTACGGCTCGCCGTCGCCGGTCCAGGTGAGCTACCGGAACCGCTACGGGCGGCTGCGGTCGTACACGACGACGTTCGACGGCGTGATCCCCGTGATGGAGCGGCGGTACGCCGAGTCCGACTCGGACGCGCAGCGCGAACGCCTCGAGCAGTACATGCGCGAGGTGCCGTGCCGCGCGTGCCGTGGCGCCAGGCTGAAGCCCGAGTCGCTGGCCGTGACGGTCGGTGGCCTGAACATCTTCGAGCTGACGTCGAAGTCGATCGTCGAGATCGTCAACACGCTTGACCATCTCGCACTCGGCGACCGGGAGCACCTGATCGCCGACCGCCTCCTGAAGGAGATCCGGGCGCGGCTGCAGTTCCTCCTGGACGTCGGGCTCGGGTACCTCACGCTGGCGCGGACGTCCGGCTCGCTGGCCGGGGGAGAGGCGCAGCGGATCCGGCTAGCGACGCAGATCGGCAGCGCCTTGGTCGGCGTCCTCTACGTCCTGGACGAGCCCTCGATCGGACTGCACCAGCGCGACAACGAACGCCTGATCCAGACCCTGATACGGCTGCGGGACCTCGGGAACACGCTGATCGTGGTCGAGCACGACGAGGCCACGATCCGGGCCGCCGACCATGTCGTCGACATCGGGCCCGGGGCGGGGGAGCTGGGCGGTCACGTCGTCTACAGCGGCGACGTCGAGGGCCTGCTCGACGCCGAGGACTCGATGACCGGCGCCTACCTCGCCGGCCGCCGCGCGATCCCCACCCCGCAGGTCCGTCGCAAGCCGTCCGGCAAGTGGCTGAAGGTCGTCGGGGCGCGCGAGCACAACCTGAAGAACATCGACGTGGCGCTGCCGCTGGGGGCGTTCGTCTGCGTCACCGGCGTCTCGGGGAGCGGGAAGTCGACGTTGGTCGGCGACGTCCTGCTCCCGGCGCTGCGCGCGAAGGTGAACCGTTCCCGCGAGGTTCCCGGCAGGCACAAGCGCCTCACCGGCTGGGAAGACATCGACAAGGTGATCGACATCGACCAGTCGCCGATCGGACGGACGCCGCGTTCGAACCCGGCGACGTACATCGGGGTGTTCGATCACGTGCGGACCCTGTTCTCCCACCTGCCCGAGGCGCGGATGCGCGGCTACAAGCCGGGTCGGTTCTCGTTCAACGTGCGCGGCGGACGGTGCGAGGCGTGCGCCGGTGACGGGCAGATCAAGATCGAGATGCACTTCCTCCCGGACGTCTACGTCACGTGCGAGGTCTGCAAGGGCAGGCGCTACAACCGTGAGACGCTCGAGGTGAAGTACAAGGGGAAGTCGATCGCCGACGTGCTGGCGATGAGCGTGGACGAGGGGCTGGCGTTCTTCGAGAACATCCCGGTGATCGCGCGCCACCTCCAGACCGTGAGCGACGTCGGGCTCGGGTACATCAAGCTCGGGCAGCCGGCGCCGACGCTCTCCGGCGGCGAGGCCCAGCGCGTGAAGCTCGCGAGCGAACTGTCGAAGCGCGCGACGGGCCGGACGTTCTACGTGCTGGACGAACCGACGACGGGGCTGCACTTCGACGACATCCGCAAGCTCCTCCAGGTCCTCGAGCGCCTCGTCGCCGCCGGCAACACCGTCCTGGTGATCGAACACAACCTGGACGTGGTCAAGACGGCCGACTGGATCGTGGACCTCGGGCCCGAGGGCGGGGACGCGGGCGGGTCGGTCGTGGTCGCCGGCTCCCCCGAGCAGGTGGCGGCCCACGCTGGCTCGTTCACGGGCGAGTTCCTCTCCGCGGTCCTGGGCGTCGTCGCGCGGGGTCGGCGCCGCGAGCCGGTCGAGGCGCATGCCTGACGGTCGGGGCGGGGCCGGTTGACCCGGGTTGACCCGTAGCGGCGCCCTCGCTTGCTAGGATGCTGCCCGCCGTGCCCGGAGCCCACCGCATCAGCCGGACCGTGAGGATCGCCGCCGCCGTCTGCGGCGCTGCGGTGATCGGCGTCGCGTGCGCGCCGGCCAGCAACCCGCCGACGCAGCCGGTCAACTTCGACAACGTCCTCGTGACCCAGATCATCGCCTCCGGCAACGACGCCGGACGCGGGGCGGGGGTCGCGATGTCGAAGGACGGCACTCCGTTCGTCTCGTACCTCCTGCTCACGCCGACGCTCAAGAAGGGCGAGGTGGCCCCGGCCGTGATCCCGAACTCGCCGCAGCCGCCGGCCGTCGTCGTGGCGACGTTCGCCGCGCAGCAGGGCTTCTGGACCCGCTCGTCCGCGTCGGGGCAGGACTACTCGAAGGCGCAGGGGAACGACGAGACGATCGCGACCAGCGACGGCAAGTACCTGCCGGGCGTGAACACCGGCGTGGCCGTCGACGGCCAGGGCAAGACGCACGTGATCTGGGCGACGCCGAGCGGGCTCTTCTACACGGACGACACGCAGGGCGGCGCGTACGCGGACCCGGTTCCGGTCACGAAAGACGCCGCCCGCGGCGGGTCGATCGCCGTCGACGAAGCGGGACAGCCGTGGGTCGCGTACTACGACGGCGACACTGTGACGCTGGCGACGAAGGGGAAGGCGAACGGCGACTGGACCACCCAGGTCATCGCGCAGGCCGTGTCGTGTTCGTCATGCCCGCCCGAGCGGACCGCGATCCAGCTCGCCGACGGTACGACGCCCGTGGTCGCGTATACCGACGGCAGCACCGCGGTCGTACAGGCGATCAAGGGGAAGGCGCTGCTGGAGTCCTCGCTCGGGACCGGGGGGTTCGGCATCTCGCTCGCGCTGGGCAAGGACGGCACTGGGTACGCGGCGTACTACACGAAGGACGGAAGCGTGAACCTGGCCGCTTCAGCGGGGCCGGCTGCCAGCGCCACGTCGTGGGCCGTGAAGCCGGTCGCGACGACGACGGGGGCACCGCCCACCGCCGACATGACCGGTTGGTCGACCGGCGTGGGCACCGACGACGGCGGCAAGATCTACATCGACTGGGTCGACCCCGTGGCGAACGTCGTGAAGGCCGCGCTCGGGCCGGTCGGCGCGAAGCTCCAGGTGGACACGGTTCCCCAGAGCATCGGAGGGCAGAACCCGACGCTCGCCGTCTCGGCCGACGGCAAGTCGTTGGCGCTGCCGTTCTACGACAGCCCGAACCATCAGCTGGCCGTCGCCGTCCCGTCGGCGACCGGCGTCGCGCTGGGCGTGCCGTCGCCGACGCCGAGCCCGCCGGCGACGGCGCCTTCCGGGCCGGCGTGCTCGCCGACATCCGACGCCACCGCGCTGTCGATCGTCGCGCCGGTCGGCGCGGCGGGGAGCGGGTTCGACACGAACTGCCTCGCGGTGGTGCCGAGCACGGCGTTCAGCGTCGCGTTCGACAATCAGGACTCGGCCGGGACGCCGCACAACTGGGCCCTGTACCAGGACCCCGCGTACGCGAAGCTGGTCGGCGGCGCGACGGCGCCGTCCGACGTCGTGACCGCGCCGGGTTCGACGACCTATCAGGTGAACGCGCTCGCGGCCGGCACCTACTACTTCCGCTGCGACGTGCACCCGACCACGATGGTCGGCGAGCTGATCGTGGCGAAGGCCGGTCAGAGCCCGCAGCCGGGCCCGACGTCGTCACCGTAGCCGCGCCTCCGCGTTCGTTCGCGGTTCGCAGGTTCGTCACACCGCTATCGCCGCGCGGTCGGAGCCCGACCATAGAATCGAACTCGGCGTGAGCGTCCCCCGGCCCGATACCTCGCAGATCCCCGACGCTCCCGGCGCGTACCTCTTCCGGGACGGCGACGGGCGGGTCGTCTACGTCGGGAAGGCGAAGTCGCTCCGCAAGCGGGTCGCGTCGTACTGGGGGCGGCCGCTGCACCCGCGGACGCAGGCGATGATGGCGGCGGCGGCGAGCGTCGAATGGATCCTCGCGGCGACCGAGGTCGACGCGCTGATGCTCGAGTACAACCTGATCAAGTCGCACGTGCCGCGGTTCAACATCCGGTACCGGGACGACAAGTCGTACCCCTACCTGGCGCTGACCGTCTCCGAGACCTGGCCGCGGGCGCGCGTGATGCGCGGCGCGAAGCGGAAGGGGGTCCGGTACTTCGGGCCGTACGGTCACGCGTACGCGATCCGCGAGACGCTGGACGCGCTCACGCGCGTGTTCCCGGTCCGAACGTGCTCCGACTCGTTCTTCGACGGACGCAAGCGGGCCGGACGGCCGTGCCTCTACTTCGACATCGGCCGGTGCGCCGGCCCGTGCGTGCCGTCGATGACAGGCGTCACGGAGGAGGGCTACCGCGCCCAGGTGGACGCGATGGCGGACTACCTCTCGGGGACCTACCGCCCCGTGCTGGATCGGCTCGACGTCGAGATGCGCGAGGCGGCCGAGGAGCTGGAGTTCGAACGCGCGGCGAAGCTCCGCGACCAGCTCGCGGCGGCGCGAAAGGCGATCGAGCACCAGGAGATGGTCCTGCGCCGTGAGGAGGACCTCGACGTGATCGCGCTGGACGAGGACGACCTGGAGGCCGCGTTCCAGGTGTTCTTCGTCCGCCGCGGGCGGGTGATGGGCCGCAAGGGCTACATCGTTGACAAGGTCGAGGCGATCGACCCGGCGGCGCTGCTGGCGAACTTCGTCCGCGAGCTGTACATGGAACGCGGCCACGCGGAGGTTCCGCCTCGGATCCTCGTACCGTGCGAGCCGGAGGACGCGGAGATCCTGCAGGAGTGGCTCGGGCGGATGCGCGCCCGGTCGAAGGCCCGGATCCAGGTGCCGCAGCGTGGGGACGGGCGCAAGCTGGTCATGACCGTGACGCAGAACGCGAAGGAGGCGTTCCTGCGGCACAAGCTCAAGCGCGCCTCGGACTTCGGCGCCCGGTCCCGCGCGCTGACCGAGCTCGGCGATGTCCTCGGCCTGCCCGTCGCCCCCCTGCGGATCGAGTGCTACGACATCTCGAACCTGGGGCCTACCGACAAGGTCGCCAGCATGGTCGTCTTCGAAGACGGCCTTCCGAAACGTTCGGACTATAGGAAGTTCGAGATCAAGAACGTCCTCGGCCAGGACGACTTCGCAAGTATGGAAGAGGTCCTGGAGCGGAGGCTCAGCCGCCTCGAACCCAACGGTAGCGCTGGGGCTGGGGCGGAGGGCGATGAGGTCGGGGCTACGGGGACCGCTTCCCTCGTTCGGCGCGACGACGACGGTCCCGCCGAGGGCGATGGAGGCTCCTCGCTCGGCCCAGATGGTCCCCTCCGCCCCGGCCCCATCGCTGAGGATGGGAGTCGCAGGTCCGTTCGTCGATTCGCGTACACGCCTTCGCTCATCGTCGTCGACGGTGGGAAGGGGCAGCTTGGGGTGGCGGAGCGTGTTCTTTCCCGGCGTGGGCTCGACATCCCGGTGATCGGGCTGGCGAAGCGGCTCGAGGAGGTCTTCGTGCCCGGTCAGCCGGAGCCGCTCGACATCCCGCGGGGGTCCGAGGCGCTCTTCGTGCTGCAGCACCTGCGCGACGAGGCGCACCGGTTCGCGATCACCTACCACCGGCAGAAGCGGGCGAAGCGCGCGCTGCACTCGCAGCTGGACGACATCCCCGGCGTCGGGCCGGCGCGGCGGAAGGCGCTGATGAAGCGGTTCGGCTCGCTCGCGAAGATCCGGGAGGCGAGCGTCGACGAACTGGCAGCGACGCCGGGGATCGGTCCGGCGCTCGCCCGGGAGATCGACGAGCGTCTTCACGTGCCGCAGCCGATCGGGGTGGAACGGAGAGTGGGATGACGGTGGCGGACGGAAGTGCGACGGCGGCGGAGAGCGCGCCCAGGGCCGCGGCCGAGAGCCCGGCGCCGACGCCCGCGAGCACCAGCCGCACCGGGCGGCGCGTGCGCGAGCGCCCGGCGGCGAACGGCGCCGTCGACTTCACCATCATCACGGGGCTCTCGGGCGCCGGCCGCTCGCAGGCGGCGAAGTCGCTCGAGGACCTCGGGTACTTCGTCGTCGACAACCTCCCGCCGGCGCTGATCGGCAAGATGGCCGAACTGGCCGCGGCGACCGGCGGGCCCGAACGCGTCGCGATCGTCGCCGACGTCCGTGGTGGGGTCTTCTTCGGCGAGCTGTCGAAGGGACTCGAGGACCTGCGGCGCCTCGGCATCGCGTACCGGATCCTGTTCCTGGAGGCCTCCGAGGATACCCTCGTGAACCGCTACGAGGCGAGCCGCCGCAGGCATCCGCTGGCCCCGGCCGACCGCGTGGTCGAGGGCATCCGGAAGGAGCGTCAGATGATGCAGACGCTCAAGGGCGACGCGGACCTGATCCTCGACACCTCCGACCTGTCGCCGCACGAGTTCCGCGACCGCATCTGGGACGCGTTCGGCCGCGCCCAGGTCGAACGGACCCTGCAGGTCAGCATCGTGTCGTTCGGCTACAAGTACGGCGTCCCGCGCGACTGCGACCTTGTCTTCGACGTCCGGTTCCTGCCGAACCCCTACTGGATCCCGGAGCTGCGGCCCCTGCCCGGGACCGATCCGAAGGTCCAGGGCTACGTCACGGGCCAGCAGAAGTACGGGGAGTTCATGCGCAAGCTCCGGGCGCTCTTGGACGTGACCCTGCCCGGCTACGTGGACGAGGGGAAGTCCTACCTGACCCTCGGGATCGGCTGCACCGGCGGCCGGCACCGGTCCGTCGTCGTCGCCGACGCGCTCGTCGCGTACTTCACGAAGAAGGGCTTCGCGGCGAGCATCGAGCACCGCGATATCGATCGGGAGTAGCGCGGGAACGTCCGTTCGGCGAAGCTCACGAGGGTACTTCGGCCGCGGGGCCCGCCGGCCCCGACCGCTAGGATGGAGCCACGTTCGACGTTCGGCTCTGCGCGCACGCGCGGACCCGTTCCCGTTCTACGGGTGATGAGGGAGGCGGCGGCATGACCGTGAAGGTTGGGATCAACGGCTTCGGACGGATCGGGCGGAACTTCCTGCGCGCGACGCGCTCGAAGGGCGCCGACGTGGAGATCGTCGCGGTGAACGACATCACGGACCCCGGGACGCTCGCGCACCTGCTGAAGTACGACTCGGTGTTCGGACGCTTCGACGGCGAGGTCTCGCACGACGACGACGGCCTGATCGTCGACGGCGTGAAGCTCAAGGTGATGGCCGAGCGCGACCCGGCGAACCTGCCGTGGAAGGAGCTCGGGGCCGAGGTCGTGATCGAGTCCACGGGCCTGTTCACCGCGCGCGAGAAGGCCGAGAAGCACCTCGAGGCTGGAGCCCAGAAGGTCATCGTCAGCGCGCCGGCGACCGGCGAGGACATCACGATCGTGATGGGCGTGAACGACGGGAACTACGACCCCGCCGAGCACAACGTGATCTCGAACGCGTCCTGCACGACGAACTGCGTCGCCCCGATGGCGAAGGTGCTGTTCGACGCGTTCGGCGTCGAGCGGGCGATGATGACCACGGTGCACGCGTACACGAACGACCAGAACCTGCTCGACCTCCCGCACAAGGACCTCCGGCGCGCGCGGGCGGCGGCGATCAACATCGTCCCGGCCTCGACGGGCGCGGCGAAGGCGACGGCGCTCGTCGTGCCCGAGGCGAAGGGCATCATGGACGGGTTCGCGCTGCGGGTACCGGTGCCGGACGGATCCGTGACCGATCTGGTGGCGATCCTCGCCGGTGAGGCGTCGAAGGACGAGGTGAACGAGGCCTTCCGCGCCGCCGCGACGGAAGGGTCGCTCGCCGGGAAGCTCGTCTATTCCGACGACCCGATCGTGTCCTCCGACATCGTCGGCTCGCCGGCGTCCTGCACGTTCGACGCGCCGTTGACGATGGCGATCGGCAACCTCGTGAAGGTCGTCGGCTGGTACGACAACGAGTGGGGCTACTCGAACCGCCTCGTCGACCTCGTCGACCTCGTCGCGTCGAGGCTGTAGCCGGACAGCCTTGAGCCGCCGGCTGCGCACGCTCGAAGCGCTGGAGGACGTTGCGGGCAGGCGCGTCCTGGTCCGGTGCGACTTCAACGTGCCGCTGGACCCCGACGGGAACATCACGGAGGACCTCCGGATCCGGGCGACGCTCCCGACCATCACCGAGCTGCTCGGGGCCGGGGCCGCGTTGGTCCTGTGCAGCCACCTCGGCCGGCCGAAGGGGTCGTTCGACCCGAGGTTCTCACTGGCGCCCGTCTCGCAGCGGGTGGCCGACCTGCTGGACCGCGACGTGCTGTTCGTCGACGACGTCGTCGGGCCCGACGCGCGCGAAGCGGTCGGGGCGGCGACGGCGGAGCGCGTCGTGCTGCTCCAGAACCTCCGGTTCGAACCCGGCGAGACGGCGAACGATCCTGCCTTCGCCGACGCGCTTGCGTCGTTCGCCGACGTCTACGTCGACGACGCCTTCGGCGCGGCGCACCGGGCGCACGCGTCCGTCGTGGGCGTTCCGGAGCGGGTGCGCGACCGCGCGGCCGGCCGGCTTCTCCAGCGCGAGGTCGAGGTGCTGTCGAAGCTCCGCGACGAACCCGACCATCCGTTCGTCGCGATCCTCGGCGGCGCGAAGGTGAGCGACAAGCTCGGCGTGGTCGACGCGCTGCTCGATCGCGTCGACGCGCTGCTCGTCGGCGGCGCGATGGCGTTCTCGTTCCTGGCCGTTCAGGGCGGGCAGGTCGGGCGGTCCCTCGTCGAGCCGGACCGGTACGAGGAGGTGCGCGCCGCGTTCGCGAAGGCCGGTGAGCGAGGCGTCCCGATCGTGCTCCCCGACGACGTGGTCGCCGCGACCGACCCGAAGGCCGACGCGCCCAGGGAAACGGTTCCCGCCGATCGGATCCCCTCCGACATGATCGGCCTGGACATCGGGCCGCGCACCGTCGAGGCGTTCGGCCGTGCCCTCGCCGACGCGAAGACGGTCCTGTGGAACGGACCGATGGGTATGTTCGAGCTGCCGCCGTTCGCGGCCGGCACGCGTGGGGTTGCGGAAGCGGTCGCTGCCGCCCCGGCCTTCACGGTGGCTGGCGGTGGCGACAGCGTCGCCGCGTTGCGTGCGCTCGGGCTGGCCGACTCGGTCGATCACCTATCGACGGGGGGCGGAGCGTCGCTGGAGTTCATCGAGGGCCGGGAGCTCCCCGGCATCGCGATCCTGATGGAGGAGGCCTGAGCGGGGATGGCGGGAGAGCGGAGGCCGATCATCGCGGCGAACTGGAAGATGCACAAGACGCACCTCGAGGCGATCCAGTTCGTGCAGCAGCTCTCGTACCTGCTCGCGAAGGAGGACGCCGAACGCGTCGAGGTGGTGATCGCCCCGCCGTTCACGGCGCTGCGGAGCGTGCAGACGCTGCTCGACAGCGACCGGCTCCCGTACGGCCTTGGAGCGCAGAACGTGTATTTCGAGGAAAGGGGTGCGTTCACCGGCGAGGTGTCGGCCGAGATGCTGGCCGCGCTGAAGGTGGACTTCGTGATCGTCGGGCACTCGGAACGCCGCCAGCTGTTCGGCGAGACCGACGCCGCGGTGGCGCGCAAGGTCAAGGCCGTCTTCGGCTCTGAGATGACCCCGATCCTGTGCGTCGGCGAGACGCTCGAGGAGCGTGACGCGGGCCGGACCGAGGACAAGGTGCTCGGCCAGATCGAGACGGACCTCGCGGGCCTCACGCCGGCGCAGGCGGCGACGACGGTCGTCGCGTACGAGCCGATCTGGGCGATCGGGACCGGGCGGAACGCGACGGCCGAGGACGCCGGTCAGGTGATCGCGGCGATCCGCCGGCGGCTCGGCGCGATGTTCGGCGACGACGCGGCCGGGCGCATCCGGATCCAGTACGGGGGCAGCGTGAAGCCCGGGAACATCCGGGAGTTCATGGCGCACCCGGACATCGACGGCGCGCTGGTGGGCGGCGCGAGCCTCGAACCCGATGACTTCGCCTTGATCGTGAAGTACCAGGGGTAGGAAGCCTGCATCTACTGGGTTCGAACGACACGGGAGGCGATGTGAAGCAACTCCTGTACGTCTGTCTCGATGGTCTCGGCGACGATCCGATCCCCGAGTTCGACGGTCGAACGCCGCTCGAAGCCGCGGCGACGCCGGTGATGGACGGCATGGCGAAGCGTGGTGCGTCCGGGCTCGTCCACACCGTGGGCGAGGACATCGCGCCCGAGTCCGACATCGCGGTGTTCGCGATCCTCGGGTACGACCCGCGGGACGAGCACCCCGGCCGCGGCGTCCTCGAGGCGCTCGGGAGCGGCATGCGCCTCGCCGACGGCGATCTCGCGTACCGCGTGAACTTCGCCACGCAGGAGCACGGCGAGATCGTCGACCGTCGCGTCGGTCGCGACCTGCCGTCCGACGAGGCGCGGGCCCTGGCCGACGAGGTGAACGCCGGGCTGCAGCTGCCGGGCGCGTCGATCGAGCTGCTGGCGACCGTCGAGCACCGCGGCGCGCTCGTGATCCGCGCGGACGACGGCGCGCTCTCGGCGAGCGTATCGAACACCGACCCCGCCTACGCGAAGGAGGGCTCGCTGGGTGTGGCGCTGGAGACGTTCGAGAACCGCGTCGCCACGGCCGAGCCGATGGACGACAGCGACGAGGCCCGTCGTTCGGCGGAGCTGACGAACACCTTCGTCGAAGGCGCGGCACGGATCCTCGACGCCTCCGAGGTGAACCGCCGCCGTCGCGCTGACGGTCGCCTGCCCGCCAACCTGATCCTCACCCGCGACGGCGGCGACCACGTCCCGCACCTGCAGCCGATCCGGGATCGGTTCGGCCCGTCCTGGGGCATGTTCGTCGAGATGCCGGTCGAACGCGGGATCGGCATGGCGCTGGGCATGTCGCCCGTGGACGCTCCGACCGGGCTGCCGCGGCGCGACCAGTACTCGGCGTGGGCGTCGCTGGCGGTCGACGCGCTCGGCGGGTACGACGCGCTGTACATCCACATCAAAGGCCCGGACGTGCCGGCGCACGACGGTCGCTTCCTCGACAAGCGGGACGTGTGCGAGGACATCGACCTGGCGTTCTTCGGCGAGCTGCTCCCGCGGATCGACCCGCAGCATGTGATCGTCGCGGTCACGGCCGATCATTCGACCTCGTGCGTCCGCAAGGCCCACACCGCCGAGCCGGTGCCGCTGCTGGTGACCGGCGGTGATGTGCGGCCGGACGGCGTGGAGACGTTCGGCGAACGCGCCGCGCGGAACGGCCGGCTCGGCGTGATGCGGGGCGTCGACATCCTGCCGAGGCTGGTGCCGCTGCTCGACTGAGGCGTTCCCCTTCGCGTAGGACGGGTGTACCCTGACGCGGACCCGCGGAGGTGGGCGATGGGCCGGATCCGGATCGCGGTGGTGTTCGTCTTCGTTTCTGCGGCCGCGTGCAGCGCTCCCGGGTTCTCGACGTCGAACGACCAGGGGGTCGAGATCGTCGAGCCCGGCTCGATCGGGGAGCCGAATGGCCTGCCGGCGAGTCCCGCCGATCCGTCCACGATCGGGGTCGACCTGGTTCCGCTCCACATCGCGGCGTTCATCTTCGGCGTGCCGACGGCCGAGCCGCAGATCCAACCGGGCAGCGCCGCGCTGGCGGGTTCGCTCGGCTCGCGGAAGCGGCTACAGGTGCACGCGCTCCCGTCCGGGCCGGGGACCGCGGCGGTTCACTTCGTGGAGGTCTCGCCGCCGGGGTATCATTGGGGCGAGGTCATGTTCCCGGCCGAACGCACCGTGTTCCGGGAGTTCGCCGGGGACGCCTCGCTAGGTTCGTACATCGTCGTGCTGACGGACGTCCAGGTGGTTGGCAGCCCCGACCCGGTGCCGCTGACCGCGTACCGATGGACCCGCGCCGATGTCGAGGCGTACGCGAGCTGTGGCATCCCGAACCGGGCGATCGACGCGTGCACGTCGGACTTCTACGCGACGGCCGAGATGTCGATCATCAACACCGCGGGCGCGCTCCGGGGCCTCTGAGCCTTCGGCCGCGCCGAGGGTCGCGCCTGGTTGGGGGAGTTCGACCGACCCCCTAGAATGGGGCCTCATGATCAACGCCGTCGCGATCGGGTTCGAGATCCTCACGTCGCTTCTGCTCATCCTGCTGGTGCTGCTGCACAGCGGGAAGGGCGGCGGTCTCTCCGACATGTTCGGCGGCGGGGGCGGGCTCTCGGGCGGCACGTCGGCGGAGAAGACCCTCGACCGCCTGACGGTCATCTGCGCGTTCGTCTGGGGACTGGCCACGTTCTGGCTGTCCTGGCAGTGGACGTAGGCTCGGCCCCACCTCCCGCATCCGGTCCGTCCGCCGCCCGTCGCATCGACCACGTCCTCCTGGCATCGCGTGACCTCGACCGCGCGGGAGCCAGGCTGCGCGAACGGTTCGGCCTGGCTTCGGTGGAGGGCGGTCGGCACCCCGGCCGCGGGACGGCGAACCGGATCGTGCCGCTCGGTTCGGGCTACCTCGAGATCATCGGGGTCGTCGATCCGGTCGAGGCCGCGGACGACGTGCTCGGCCGGTTCCTCCTCGATGACGTCGGGGAGCGCGACGTGCTGATCGGCTGGGCGCTCGGGGTCGACGACGTGTCGGCCGAGGCGACCCGGCTGGATCTGCGCGTCAGCGACGGCAGCCGCGAGCGCCCCGACGGGACGGTGCTGCGCTGGCGGACGGCCGGGTTCGAGGAGGGCAGGTGGGAGCCGTGCCTGCCGTTCTTCATCGAATGGCGGGTGCCGCCGGCGCTGCACCCGTCAGCGATGGCGGTCTCGCACGACGTCGCCGTGACGGGGATCGCCTGGGTCGAACTCAGCGGCGACGAGGAACGGATCCTGCGGTGGGTCGGCCCCGAGGTACCGATCCGGGTGATGCCGGGGATCGACGCGATCGTGGCGGTCGGGATCTCGCTCGCCGATGGGGGGGAGATGATCCTGCCATGACGTCGCGCCGGGGACGTTTCCGGCCACCGGTATAATCGGCCGGTCTCGTCGGAGTGGCGGAACTTGGTAGACGCGCTAGGTTGAGGGCCTAGTGGGCGCATAGCCCGTGGGGGTTCAAATCCCCCCTCCGACACCGTACCTGACCTGCGGAAACGGCTCCCGAGCGATCGGGAGCCGTTCGTCGTTCCGGGGCCGGATGTCGCCCATATGTCGCCCACTCAGACATCGAGGGCCTCCGAGATGGCCCGGGCGGCACCGGTGAGACGGTCGCGCCGGACGTGCTGGTAGATGTTCTGCGTCGAACTGCTCGCCGACCGACTCGGTGATCGGGCGGTGCCGAATCCGTTCGACCCGGAGCGCGTCGCACGCCACGAATCGGCGCACGCGACCTCGGCGATGCTCACAGGCTTCGGCGCCGAACTCGCGGTCGAGTTGAGCGCCGGTTCGCCGGGATGGTGCCGCGTCATCGACCGCGAACCGTTCCCGGAAGGCATGGGCGGGCCGCCCGACGGCCGCCCGTGGGATCGCTACTGCGAGACGCGAGCCGTCATCAGCGCCAGCGGGCCCTGGTTCGTCGGTCCGGTCGCCGGTCGCGCGGACATCGAACGCATCATCGGATGGCGTCGCCAAGCCTCGCCGGACGCGAGGGCAGGGTTCGTCGACCGCGTCCTCGAGAGGACCGCTCGGCTCGTGAGCTGCGAGGCGTTCGGGCGCCTCTCGGTGCCGTTGACGCGCGCGCTACACGAACGCGAACACCTCGATCCGGACGAGGTCGACGCAATCGCGGCGGAGGTGCTCCACGCGCGAACGGCGTGAGGAATACATCCGCTCCCCGCCGTGGGTAGAGGTAGAACCCCGCCGTTCACTGAGACGACCGGCGGTACAGGACGAACCCGCCGACGATCGCCAATGCGGCCCCGACGAGGATCGACCAGATCCCTGCTCCGATCGAACCGGCAACGAGAGGGCTCGCCGCCCGCGCGGCATCGACCCGGTTTGAGATGTCCGCGAGGTTAACGCCGGCGATGACGGCCGAGATGGCTCCCGTGACGATGGGGGAAGACTGCAGGAGGCTCGGCATCCTCGAAGCCGTGAGCTTCACGACGCCGATGACGACCGTCACGGTGCCGAGGATCAGCGTCCAGATCCCGTCGCCGCCTTCCATGCCACTCTTGGTCAGCGTGCCGACCAGCGGCGCGCTCAAGACGATCCACGGCAGGAACGACCCGATCGCGATGAGCGCCCCGCCCAGGATCACGAGCGTCACGCCCGCGTATCGGGTCGAGCCCGGAGCGGCCGGCGTTCCGCCGGTCCGCTCCCGCTCCTGGAAGTCCGCGAGCGCCTCTCCCCAGCCGCTCTCCTCGGGGTACAGGGCGAGCGCGCTGCCGCCGTTCCGCATGTCCCAGACGCCGATCTTGCCCTCTTCGTCGGCCGGTCCTATCGCGTAGCGGCTGCCGCGCTCCGTGACGGCCAGCATGCCGATCGGGAGCGCCTTCCCGCAGTAGCGGCACAGGGTCGCTTCCTCCTGTACCTCCTCAGCGCAGTAGAGGCACTTCTTCACCGCGGCATGATGACGCGGGCGTTCGTCGTCGTCCAGACGCCGCGACGAGCGAAGCCTGGACCTCAATCGCTTATGGGATGCCGGGGACCTCGCGGGAAGCACCTCGAGGCCGAGCACGGCCCTGACGCGCAACGTCGGTGCTCGCCGGTAGCGTTCGCGCGTGTCCATCGAGAACGACCTGTCGAAGCTGCGCGAGCTCACGACGACCATCTCGACGATCGCGCAGGAGGCCAAGGTTTTCGGGACCGAAGTAGAGGCGCAGCGGGTAGCGATGGCGACGTCCGATGCGCTCCTCCACGTCCTTGCCGCGCTCGAGGACCTGAACCGCCGGGTCGAAGGGATGGAGGCCGAGCGGCGGCTGCGGTAGCGAGCCTCGGCCTTCAGATTTACGGCAGCCTCGGCCGTGCGCGATACTCCGCGTGCCGGAGCAGCTCCGGAAGCGGGGTACGGAGCCCCGCCACGGGTACTGTGAGGATCGCGAGGTCAATCGCATGAAGAAGTGCCCTGTCTGTGCTGAAGAGATTCAGGACGAGGCCATCAAGTGCCGGTACTGCGGCGAGTTCCTGAATCGCCTTCCCGAGCAGGATGATCCGGGCATCTACGACCTGCTCGCTCGTGTCTTGCCGCCGCCGAAGGGACAGAAGGCTCCGCCCGGATCGTTCAGGGCCGGAATGGCCTTTGGACTAGAGATGCAGCGAGTGAGCAAGGCACACGGGCAGAAGCACAACATCGCGAAGATGATCAGGAAGGACCCTCAGGGTGAGCAACTCAAGGACTCTGGCGGCCAGCCATACAACTGGGACATGGTGCTGGAAGCCGTCACGCGCGAGGTCGCCGAGGCTGCCCGGGCGCAACTGGCTCGGTATCATGCCGATCTCATCATCATCCCAACAGGAGAGGCCCCGCCCGAGGTCACGGACCAATCCCAGCCGGTCTCCGGTGAACGATCTGCGGCCCGCCGCAACGCCGAGATCGTGTGTCCCCATTGCCAGACGAAGGGAAGCGTCTACACGCGCCAGGAGAAGGCCAAGAAAGGGGTCAGCGGCGGCAAGGCGACCGCCGCAGTCCTTTCGGCGGGTGTCTCGCTCTTGGCGACCGGCCTGTCCCGGAAGGAGCTAGTCACCCGCGCCAGCTGCACGAACTGCGGCGCCGAGTGGACGTTCTGAACTGCGGCAAGTTCTCTCCTCAACCGTCTCAGGGAGGCTATGCACCCCGTCGACTAGAGGCCGTCGAGGCGACCCAGGATGCTTCCGCCGAAGCAGCGATGGATTGAGGCATCGAGTATCTGATGGATCGAAGCATCGAGTATCTGGAGGAACTCCGGCGGCAGTTGGCCGAGGCTGAACGAGACCTCCGGGACCAGCTGGCAGCTGCCGGCGGCGTCGTCCTGCCCACCGGCATGCCCCAGGCATATCTCGATGCTGCAACGGTCCGCGCCTACCGGCGGGAGGTCCTCGACGAGTTCCTGGCGCGCCAGAGCACGGGGAGGCCCGTCGGATCGCTCGACGAGATCCTGGCCGACTCTCATACGCCCGAGGACCAGGCCGTCGCGGCGTTCCTCATCGACGCGCTACTGCCGCTTGACCATCCCGAGATTGGGGGCTGAGGGTCACGTCGGGGGTGTTCCGTGGCTTGACGGGAAGCGGCCACGGGTCGGGGGTCTCCCGATGACCGGCGACGATGCAGCCTGGCTGATGTCGCCCATATGTTGCCCACTCTGAGCAGGGAGAACGTGCCACGATCTTGTCACACCGGCACTGAGCAGCACTGTTGGGACGGATTGGGAACCCTTGGGACGGCCTTCCTACATTGAGGGCCTAGTGGGCGCATAGCCCGTGGGGGTTCAAATCCCCCCTCCGACACCGCCTCTGACCTGCTGAAACGCTCTCGCACGGCGCTCGCTCGCGATCTTCGTGGCGGCGTCGTTCTCCCAAGATCCTCCCGGAAACTCGCCTCCGCTCGAGTCGTCGCCCATCACACCCTCGACGAGGTCGGCCGCTCCTCGGGCCGTGGACTCCTTGTCGTGGAGGTAGATATCCGCCGTGGCACGTGCGAACGACGAGCCCCCGCCGCAAGGAGAGGCCGCGTCACCATCGCCTGTCAGCCCGGCGGAGCATCGCGTCTTGTTCGGGGTCGGGCATGAGCTCCCGTACCTCTTGTGCACAGCGGCACGCGACGGCGATCTTGGCAGCCCACTGCAGCGCCTCCTCGCGTGAGGGCACTTCGATGAGCGAGAACCCGCCGATGACCTCCTTGGTCTCCGGGTACGGGCCGTCGGTGACCATCCCGTCGGTGGCCACGATGCTCGCCCTCTGGCTTTCCAGTCCGGCACCGTAAACCCACACGCCGGCGTTCACGGCCTCCTGAACCACCGCGTGTGCGGCCTTGCCCACGGCGGGCATCTCCTCGTCGGGGATGTGATCCATCGCGCCGTCAGCGAACGAGATCAAGTACCGCGTCATCCCATCACTCCGTTGTTCCGGCGGCCTGCTCCGGCCGCCTCTCACCTCATCTACGATCCACTCGCCCCGGATCCGACAATCTGCCAGAAGCTTCTCACGGCGGGACGGTCCTGAGTGGGCGCCAAATGGGTTGGAATCCCCCCTTCCGACACCGCCATCGAGCTGCAGGCGGAGCCCGGCGGATCCGTACTGCGCCTATCACCGGAAGGTCGCCGACGGGCTCATCAGCGACGCGGACTGGCGCCCGCCGGTCCCGCGCCGCCGGCATCGGAGGGACCAGCCGGACGCTGACGGGTGGCGCCCCGTCCGGTCGAGTGGGGGTGTGGTAGGGGAGGGGTGAATCGTCAACCAGGTTGACGGTCTGGGGGTCGTCCAGTCCCCCAAGAGTCCCCCACGCCGTGCGCGGAGGGGTCCGCACGGTGCCGCGAGGTCTACCAGGGTGTGCGTAACACTGCAGGTCAGGGAGCAATTGTCAAATGTTGTGGATGAGTTCTCACGCGGCGGCGCCCTCCGGGGTTGCCTCGTCGCTCCTTTCCTGTAGTTGACCGTCGGTGAAGACGGCGCCGGCCCGCACCAGTGCCACCAGGTGAGGCGCGTTCACGCGGCGCCACCGGTCCTGCGCGGTCTGGATCAGCTTGAACGCCATGGCGAGCCCGGCCCTCCTCGAGCCGGCGCCCTTGGTCACCCGCTGACGCAGGCGGACCGTTGCGAACGTGGACTCGATCGGGTTCGTGGTCCGAAGATGGATCCAGTGCTCGGCCGGGAAGTCGTAGAAGGCGAACAGCGCGTCGAGGTCCTCGGCGATCTTCCTGGTGGCCTTGGGATGGGAGGCGAAGTCCTCTGCGAAGGCGCGAGCGGCGTCGAGGGCATCCGCACGGGTCCTCGCGGTGTAGATCCCGACCAGGGCGGCCTTGGCCTGGGCGTGCAGGCGCTTGGGCAGGGCGTCCATGACGTTCGCCGTCTTGTGCACCCAGCACCGTTGCTCGGCGGCCGTGGGGAACACCTCTCGCAGCGCCGCCCAGAACCCCAGGGCCCCGTCGCCGACTGCGATGGCGGGCGCGGCCAGACCTCGGCCCTTGAGGTCGCGCAGCAGCTCTGCCCAGGACTCGGTGGACTCCCGGTACCCGTCTGCGATCGCCACCAGCTCCTTGGTCCCGTCGGGTCGGACCCCGACGATGACCAGGCAGCACAGCCGGTCCTCCTCCAGGCGGATCCGGAAGTGGATCCCGTCGACCCACCAGTACACGTAGTCCACGGCCTTCAGGCTGCGGGTGGACCACCGCTCGTGCTCGGCCTGCCAGGACTCGGTGAGCCGGCAGATCGTGGAGGCGGACAGGTTCGCCCCGGAGCCGAAGAACGCCTCCAGGGCCGGGGCGAAGTCCCCCGTGGACAGGCCCCGCAGGTACAGGATGGGAAGGACCTCGGCGACCTTCGGGGAGCGGCGCATGTACGGGGGCGGTCGTCACGGTGCGGGGCCGAGCGTAGCCGTTGCCGACCACGAGGCGCCGGCCGGCTTCGTCCAGGACCTCGGCGTGGGCGTCCAGGTACGCGCGTCGTTCGGCCTCGAGGGCGACGGCGAGCATCTGCCTGGCCGCCAGCCGGCACAGCTCGTCCAGGCCGATGGCCAGATCTTCCGGGCCGCCCGCCTCGCCTGTCGAGGGGTCATGCGCTATCGTGAGCATCAGGCGTACTCCTTCTCGCCGGCTCCACCCGGCGATCTGCGTTCAGGACGCGTGAAGGGTACGCCGCCTTCTTTTCGAGATCCCCCATCCACAACTTCTGCTTATAGCTCCAGGTCAGGGCGCTAGAGGCGGTGGACGACAGACGGCTACATGAGCCGTAAAGGATCGAGGGCCTAGTGGGCGCATAGCCCGTGGGGGTTCAAATCCCCCCTCCGACACCGAGGTCTAATGGCTCCGGAGCAGCTGATGGTCGATGCTGCTCTCCGAGCCACCGGCGGGTGAGCACTGAAGAGACCAGGGCATCGCGAGCCCTAAAGCTAGATCGTGCCCCCGCCGGGCGGCGAGGAGCCGACGGCTGATGGGATGTCGTGCCGATAGAGTACTGATCCATTAGGACGCCGCGCACTCCTCCAGGCTCGAAGTCCTCAGAGAGAGGGGGAGCGAGTGATCTTCGTGGGGATCGACTGGGCGGAGGCCCACCACGACGCGTGTGTGATCGACCGCGAGGGCCGGGTGCTCGCCAAAGGGCGAGTGTCCGAGGGGGTCGATGGCCTCGCCAGGCTGCATGAACTGATCGCCGAGCACGCCGGCGATCCATCGGAGGTGATGATTGGCATCGAGATCGACCGGGGCCTGTTGGTCGGCGCCCTGGTGGCAGCAGGCTACGCCACCTACGCTATCAACCCGCTGTCGGTCGACCGCTACCGGGATCGCCACCGGGTCTCGGGAGCGAAGTCAGACCCCGGGGATGCCATGGTCCTGGCGGACCTCGTTCGGACCGACCGACACAAGCACCGGCAGGTGGCCGGCGACACCGAGGCAGCCGAAGGGCTGAAGGTGCTGGCCCGGGCCCACCAGAGCCTGATCTGGTCCCGCCAGCGACACCTCAACCAGATGCGGAGCGCCCTGCGGGAATTCTACCCGGCGGCCCTGGTGGCCTTCGGGACCGATCTGGCCTCGGGCGATGCCCTCGCGGTCCTGGGGATGGCTCCCACTCCAGCCGCCGGCAGGTCGCTCTCGGTAGCTCGGATCGGATCGGCCCTGAAGAAGGCAGGGCGCCGCCGACGGATCGATGAGCGGGCCGAGGAGATCCAGACCGCGTTGCGCTCGTCCCAGCTGGAAGCCCCAGAGGTCCTGTCCCGCGCCTACGGCGAGGTGGTCCGCTCCACGGTGCGGATCGTGGCCGAGATGACCGTCCAAATCGAAGCGCTCGCCCGCGAGCTCGAAGCACGTTTTGAGCAACACCCGGACGCCGAGATCTATCGCAGTCTTCCCGGACTCGGCGTCGTCCTCGGCGCCCGGGTGCTCGCGGAGTGCGGGGATGACCCGACCCGCTACGCTGATGCTAGAGCACGGAAGAACTACGCGGGGACCTCACCCATCACCAAAGCCTCGGGCCGATCGAAGGTGGCTCTGGCTCGGTTCGCCAGGAACCACCGGCTGGCCGACGCCCTCGAGATGTGGGCGTTCTGCTCGATCAGCCGTTCGGAAGGGGCTCGGCGGTGCTACGACGCCCACCGGGCCAAGGGCCAGACACATCGTCGAGCCCCGCGTTCCCTCGCCAACCGGTGGGTCGGGATCCTCCACGGCTGTCTCCAGCACCGAGCGCTCTACTCCGAAGACGTCGCGTGGCCGAACGCGGCGAAGGCCGCCGCTTGACAAGCTACGCGCCTGGGATGTAGCTGGACGAACGGCTCCCGAACGATCGGGAGCCGTTCCGTCATTGCAGACTGGGATGTCGCCCATATGTCGCCCACTCTTCAGGCGATGCCGTCCAGCCGGTCTAGCGCGTAGTGCCCACGTAGAGTGGGCCGCCGCGGCGTTCCTCGAGCGCGACGTGGTCCCCTCCTACGCCGAGGCCGGGATCGTCCTGAAGGAGGTCGTGGTCGACGGCGGTCCGGAGTCGCGATCATGTCGATGTCTCTCGACGGGTACGTCGCCGACGCCAACGACGGGGTCGCCGAAGTGTTCGACTGGTACTTCTCGGGCGACGTCGAGGTCCCCACAGCCAGCGCGACGATGGGCATGACGTTCCACGCCTCGGCCCCGAGCGCCGAGCACCTGAGGGCATTGCAGGCGGAGGTCGGCGCCATGCTCACCGGTCGGCGCACGTTCGAGGTCGCCGGCGGCTGGGACGGCCAGCACCCGTGGGATGTGCCCGTTTTCGTCGTCACCCACCACGTGCCCGAGGGCTGGCCACGGCCCGGCTCGACGGTCCAGTTCGTCACCGACGGCATCGAGAGCGCCGTTGCTCGAGCGAGATCGGCTGCCGGCCCGAGGTCCGTGGGAGTGCACGGCGCCCGAACGATCCAGCAGTGCCTGGACGCCGGGCTGCTCGACGAGATCCACATCGACCTGGCTGCCGTGTTGCTAGGCGCGGGAGTGCGGCTGTTCGACCACCTCGCGAACACACCGGTCGTCCTCGGGGATCCGACAGTCGTCACCGGTGTGGGTGTCACGCATCTGCGCTATCCCGTGCACACGTCGTAGACCAAGTGGGTGACCCGGTCGCCAGGCACGATCCTGGTCGGCGCTCTCGCCGCAGCGGCTCGGCCAGGCCGCCGGTGGTGAAAGACGGCCGACGGGAGCCGAAGACCACCGGCCGCACGCTCTGTGACTGTGTCCGCGTCGCCTTCACTCGGCCAGGGTCCCGAGGTTCGGGGGCCCGGTGGGCGCACAGCCGGTGGAGGTTCAGAGATCCCCCCTCCGGCACGGGTCGCGCTTGTCACCGACGCACGCGGGCTGAAATGCTGAGGCGGTCGACGAAGCTTCGATGGGGGGTTGTCCATGAAGCGCACTCTGGCAGCACTGCTCGCGCTCGCGGTCGTCCTGGCCCTGCTGATTGCAGCCGGGGCCGGGTATCCGTGGTCCGAGATCTCGTTCTGACGGCAGTCGGGCTGCCGATAGCCCGTCAGGGGCTACCCGCACGACGTCGGGAGCGTCCGTGGCGTCCCGAGCGGGGACAGGTCCGGGGTCGCGTCTTGGATCCCCGCGTCCAGCACCCTGTGCGTATCAAGTGCCACCGTGAACGTGGCGACGTGTCCCGTCGGCACGATCTCGTTGGACGCGGGTCCGACCTGGGCACCGACGAAGTCACCGATCAGGACCACGAGGTAGACCGGTGTGTCGGGATCGTAGATGATGTCTCCGCTGGCGACCTGCTCAGCCTGCTGGTGGCCCCCCTGCACGTAGGCGGCCGAGGAGGGACTGGGATCGTGCAGCGAGACCGCCGCGCGGCACGCGAGCTCCGATAGCCACGCGGGAGGGGGCGACGGGGCCGCTGACGTCGTCACGCTCGTCCCGCCAGCGCAGCCCGCCGTCAGGAGCGCCGCGAGGACCGCCGTGCCGAGGACCATCTTTCGCATGCCGATGAGACGCCCGCGGTCGGCTGATGCGTTCCCGATCCAGCCCACGAGGCGCGTCACCGACGGCCGGAGCCGTGCCGATAGCTCGCCGCGATCCCCGCGCCGGTCGCCGGGATCGCCCCGTGAACGCCGTCCCCGAACGTGATCAGCCCCTGCTCCGCGTCGAGCACGTACACGGCGGCGTCCGCGGCGGCGGCGTCGAGTTCGTCCACGACGCTCCAGTTCGTCCACCCGAACCGACCCTCGACCTGCAGGACGAACCCGGCCCGCGACACCGGTCGACGCGCCAGCCGGACGGCTGCACCCGGTTCGCCCGATGCCGGGCCGAGCTGCTCCGTGACGCTCGCCCCCGTCCACCGACCGATCCGGAAGATGACGAACTCCGCCGGCTTCACCGGCGCGACGCCGACCTCGACGATCAGGCGACCGTTGTCGATGTCGTTCTGCGTCATCGTCGACCGGTCGCATCGAACGAAGTACGCCTGCTCTGGCGTCGTGCCGACGAAGGCACCGTGTTTCCAGAGCCCGTGGAGGAAGTCACCCACGGCCAGCCGGATCGACGCCCAGAGCGGTTCGTCGTTCGGTTCGAACACCGCCCAACGCGTACCCCGCTCGATGGAGCGTTCGAGGTACATGCCCAGGCGGCGGACCGGTACGTATCTCCACTCGGATCCCGAACCGTCCGCGCCCGCGATCGTTCGGGCTCCCCATACCACGGAGCCACGCGCGTCCACGAGGCGCAGCGGGTTGACTCCCGCCGCTACGAGCTCTTCGAGCCCGCGCGTGTCCAGGTGCACCGCGACGTCCTCGACACCGAGCAGCACGGCGTCGTTTCCCGCAGGAGCCTTCCATACGCCGTTCGTCGCGTCTGTCCGTGCGTAGACGCCGGCGACGCTTCCGCTCGGAGGCGACGTCCTGGTGCCGTCGGGATCGAGCGAGCTGGCGATCAGGACCGACGGGAAATACAGCGCTCCGTTCGCGATGCCGGTGTTCCCCAGGTCTCGTGCCAGCGCAACGGCCGCGTCCGGGTCCGGACCGGGTGGGTCGACGATCAGGAAGGCCCGCCGGCGCTCCGCGTACGCGAGCGCCGCGCGGAGGGCCTCGGGATCGGCTTCGCCGGGCAGGCAGAGGAGAGCCAACCCTCGCACGTCATCGAGCGCCGCCAGCGCATCCGTGACCGAACCACCCGGTGGGACGGCGACGATGCGGGCGTCGGACCCGCCGTTGGCGAAGAACTGGAGGACCGCGTACCCGAGATCGGACGCGGGGTCGAGGTCACCGAACCTCCTCAGGTAGTCGGGGAAGCTCGAGACCCGGACGGCACGGCCCGTCGGACCCGAGGAGGCGGCGCCGACGAAGCCCGTGATCGAGGTTGGGACGCCCTGGATCGGCTTCGCCCGGCGAGAGCCCCGTGCACCCGGCGTGACGGAGTGGTCCATGTCCGACCCATCCTAGGAGGGGAGCCCGCTTCGCTGAAAGCGAGACCTTGCCCGTCATCGCCGGATACCCGATCGCGATCCTCATCGGCCTCGCCCGATGTGGAGCTTGGCGGTGTCGCGTGCGACGATCCTCCCGTTCCGATCGGTGAATCTCACCACCATGACTTCGACGCCCGCGCAGTCCGGCGCGATCAGCCGCAACGGCTTCGGTGCGTAGCGCTCGTAGGGCCCGAGCTGCACCGGATGCCCGATCGGGTCGATGGTCGGACAGGGCGGGATCTGCTTGCCGTATCCGACCTGCGTGAGATCGAGCGTCCCGTCGGTGCAGTTGCGCGCCCTGAGCACGAGCTTCGACGACTCCCCCGGGTGGACACGGCTCGGCACGAACACGAACCGCGTGATCCGCAGGACGCAGGCCCCTCGCGGCCCATCCGGCACGGCCGACGCCGTCGGTAGGGTCGGAGCGAACAGCGTCACGATCGTCAGGGCGGCCAGGATCATCGGACGTATCCGCATGACACGGACTCCTCTCGGGTTGATGCCGGCCACCATTCTCCCCGTTCGCCGGGATCCAGCCCACATCGGGCTCGTCCAGGCCGGGCGAAACCTGCGGGTAGGGGAGAGCCGGTCCGTCGAACCCTCAGAACGTATGCCCGGTGGCCGCGAAGGCCACCGTGCAGATCGCGCCCTCCACCAAGCAGAACACGGCGAACGGGGTGAGGGTTCCGGTCTCGAAGTACTTCATCAGGTACCGCACGGAGAGGTATGCGGTGATCCCCGCGGCGACGCTGCCGACCAGCACCTGCATCCGGATCCCTTGCCCGAGGGTGCCGAACAGGTCAGGGAGCTTGTACACGCCGGCAGCCAAGATGATCGGTGTCGCGAGCAGGAACGAGAACTTGGCCGCGTCCTCGTGGGACAGGCCTCGGAGCAGCCCGGCGACCATGGTGATGCCCGACCGGCTGATCCCGGCGATCAGAGCGAAGATCTGCGCCGTGCCGATCAGCAACGCCTCCTGGAACTCCAGCGTCTCGAGCCGCCGGGCCTCGGTTCCCTCGTACGTCCCGTGCTCCGTCGCGAGGGCGCGCACCTCCGCGCGGCGGCGGAGCCGTTCGCCCAGCAGGAGGATCACGCCGTTCACCATCAGGAACACGGCGGCGAACAGCGGCTTGGCGAACGTCACCCGGAAGAGGTGCTCGAAGACGAGCCCGGTGAGCGCGGCGGGGATCGTCGCCACGACCAGGAGCCAGGCCATGCGTTCGTCGGTTCCTCGGATCGTGCGCCAGGGCGCCTTCCGTTGCCGCGCGCCCTCGCCGAGCGTTCGGAAGAGGCCCGCGATGATCCCGCGCCAATCGCTCCAGAAGTAGATCAACAGCGCGGTCGCCGTGGCCACGTGCAGCCCGACGACGAAGGCGAGGAAGAACGATTCGGGTTGCGACTGCGCCTTCACCAGGCCGTCCCAGCCGAAGATCGTGGGCAGGATGACCGCCTGACCGAGGCTGGAGATGGGGAACAGCTCGGTGACGCCCTGGATCGCTCCGATGACGATCGCCTGGACGTACGTGATCACTCGGGGGGGCTCCTGGGCTCGAGGGACGGCCACGGAAGGATACGAGCGGCGACGACGCGGCCACCGCTCCTCGGTGTGGAGCTTCCGTTAGCGAGCGATCACGGCCGCAGGAGGCCGGCCAGGCGGTCACGCTCGTCGGCGGTGAGCTGGCGCAGGGGGTTCCGAACGTCGGGTCGCACCGGCACCCCTCGGCTCGCGATGGCTTCCTTCATCGCGGCGTGGAACGGCATCGCCCCGAGCACGTCACGCAGCTCGATCACGCGATCGTGCGCCGCGACCGAGCGCTCGTGCACCAACGCCGCGACCACCTCGGGGAACGCCGTCGCGAGTCCACTGACGGCGCCGACGGCGCCGCGTTCGAGCCCCTCGAGCACGAGCGGCTCCAGGCCGACGAACACATCCAGCCCGTCCAGGAGGTAGGGCTCGACCGCGGAGAACGGCGCATCGGAGACCTTCAGACCCCGGAGGTTCGGCGCACGCTCCCTGAGTGCGCCGATCACGCCCAGCGGGATCGCGTAGCCGCTGCGCGCCGCGAACTCGTAGACGTAGAAGGGGAGCGGGGCGCTCGCTTCGGCCGCCGCGGCGAAGTGGTCGAGCAACGAGCGCTCGTCGAAGGCGAAGTACGGCGGGCCGATCACCGCGACCGCGTCGGCGCCCGCTGCCACGGCGTGGCGCGCGAGCGCGACCGTGTCCGCCGTCGTCTGCGCGCCGCAGTGCACGGCGACGGCGAACCCGTCCGGCGCGGCGTCCAGGAACAGTTCGGCGGTCAGCCGCCGTTCGTCCGGCGACAGCATGACGCCCTCGCCCGTGGTTCCCAGCGCCAGGATCCCGTCGAGCCCGCCGTCGACGAGGAACCGGGTCAGCGGAGCGAACGCGGGCTCGTCGAGCGACGCGCCGCCGTCCCGCAACGGCGTGACCGCGGCGGCCACCGCTCCGCGGAGCGCCGCGTCACTCACTGATCATCAGCACGATGGTCGCGAGCGCCAGCGCGACCAGCAGGACCGTCAGCGCCGCGACGACGCGGTTGTCGAGCGGCTCGAACCGGCCATGGGCCAGGGCTCGATCGACGACCCGCTGGCGCACCGATCCGTACACGATGAACGCGATCGCCACGAGGCCGTACCCGACGCCGAGGATCACGAACGGCGTGGCCGGGGCGTCCGTCAGCGCCGGGAACAGACGGCCGACCGCCAGCGCGACGGCGATCGCCGCGAGGCTCGATCGCCACCACGCGAGCAGCGTCCGTTCCTCCGCGAAGTACGTCCGGCGGCTGGGGTCCCCGAAGTGCCGGTCGGCCGGGTCGACCGCGTCTGGGCCCCGGTCCCCGCCGCCATCGGGTCGGGACTCGGATCCGTCCATCGTCTGGGCATCATCCCACGCGGCGTCCGGAGGGTGGCCCGCGTCGTGATGGCGCGGGGAGGATCGGCGCGGTTGACGCGACCCCGAGCCTCTGGGACCATCTCGCGACCATGATGGACGGTCGGAGCGAACGCGCACCCGGCGCCGGCAGAGCGGCCGGTCGCCACGTCCATCATCATCGCGTCCGCTGACCCAACGGGTCCCGCGGACGCCACGCGACCTCTCGGCTGAGCCGGGGGGTCGTTCCCTTTCTCCCCCTCTCGAGTCGCACCTAGGAGCGGTCCCACGTGAACGCGAACGCAGCACCCTCGTCCCCCCTCGCCGTCGCGACCCCGGCGACGCCCACCGGTGCGGTCCCGCGCCCCGGCCTGCGGCGCGTCGTGGCGTACGCGGCGCCTCACCCGGACGTGCCGGTTCGGCTGAACGCGAACGAGTCGCCCTATCCGCCTCCGGCGCGATTCCTCGCCGAGGTGGCCGAAGAGATCCGCCGGCTCCAGTTGAACCGCTATCCCGACCGCGAGGCCTCGGCCCTGCGGTCGGCGCTCGCCCGGCGCGCCGGCCGTTCGCCCGACGGCGTCTGGATCGCGAACGGGTCGAACGAAGTGATCCAGCAGCTGCTGCTGGCCTACGGTGGCCCGGCGCGGCGCGCGCTCGTGTTCGAGCCGACGTACGCGCTGCACGCGAAGCTGGCCTGGGCCACCCACACGGACGTGGTCCGTGTGTCGCTCGCGTCGCCGTTCGACGTCGAACCCACGCACGTCGAGGCCGCCGCCTCCACCCGGCCGGACGTCGTGTTCCTGTGTTCGCCGAACAACCCGACCGGGCTGGCGCGGCCGGTCGAGGTGGCGACGGAGCTGGCCCGCCGCCTCCCGACGGCATTGATCGTCGTCGACGAGGCCTACATCGAGTTCGGCGGCGCGTCCGCGCTGGAGGCGCTTGACGCCACCCCGAACCTCGCGATCGTCCGCACGTTCTCGAAAGCGTTCGCGCTGGCGGGCGCACGGCTCGGCTCCTGCCTGGCGTCGCCCGACGTGATCGAGGACGTGCGCAGGGTCCGGCTCCCGTACAACGTGTCCGCGCTCACGCAGGCCGCGGGCATGGTGGCGCTCCGCCACGCCGCGGAGGTGGACGCCCTGGTCGACGCGATCCGTCGCCAGCGGGACCGGATCGTCGAGGAGCTCGAGGCGATGCCGGGCGTGACCGCCTACCCGTCGGACGCGAACTTCGTGCTGTTCCGTACGCCCGTCGCTCCCGGCGACGCGTGGGCGAGGCTGGTGGAGCGAGGGGTCTGCGTCCGAGACGTCTCCGAGGCCGTGCCCGGGTGCCTGCGGGTCACGGCAGGGACCCCATCGGAGACCGGCGCGTTCCTGGATGCGCTCCGTGACGTCGTGGCGAGCGCGCCGATCGAGGAGGGCGCCCGATGATCGAACCGCGCGAGGCGACGGTCGAACGCACGACGCGCGAGACGAGCGTGAAGGTCGTCCTCCGCCTGGACGCCGACGGCGCGGTGCCCACGTCCACGTCTGTCTCCGCGGAGGTGGACACCGGCATCCCGTTCTTCGACCACATGCTGCGCCAGCTCGGGCCGCACGGTGGGTTCGACCTCACGGTGCGCGCATCGGGGGACCTCGAGGTCGACGCGCACCACACGGTCGAGGACGTCGGGCTGGCGCTGGGTGAGGCGTTCGCCGCGGCGCTCGCGACGAAGGAGGGGATCCGGCGCTTCGGGTTCGCGGCGGTTCCCCTCGACGAGGCGCTGGTCGAGGTCGTCCTCGATCTCTCGGGTCGGCCGTTCGTCGTGTACGACGTGGAGATCCCCTCACCCGCGTTGCCGCTCGGGACGTACGACCCGGGCCTCACGGAGGATTTCGCGCGCGCGTTCGCGAACGGCGCCGGCATGACCCTCCACGTGCGGATGCGTTCGGGCCGGAGCGCGCACCACATCGTGGAGGCCGCCTTCAAGGCGCTCGCCCGCGCGCTCGCCGACGCGTGCTCGCGGACCGGGCGGGGTGGCGTGCCGTCGACGAAGGGGAGCTTGTGAGCGGCGGGGCGGGCCGGACGAAACGGCCGGCGCGGATCGCGGTCCTCGACGTCGGGATCGGCAACCTCCGCTCGGTCGTGCGAGCGGTCGAACGCGTGGGCGGCCGCGCGACCGTGACGTCCGACCCGGCCGGGGCCGACGCGGCCGACGCGCTCGTCCTGCCCGGTGTCGGCGCGTTCGACACGTGCGTCCGCGCGCTGCGGAACAGCGGCTTGGGCCGCGCGGTCCGCGACGCGGTCGCGCACGACCGGTGGGTGTTCGGCGTCTGCCTGGGGCTCCAGGTCCTGCTCGAGGGCAGCGACGAGGGCGGCGAGCCCGGACTGGGGCTCCTCGGCGGACGCGCGAGGCGGTTGCCGCCGACGGTTCGGGTCCCCCACATCGGCTGGAACGAGGTGCGCTGGACGCGCGATCACCCGTTCGTGCGCGGCATCCCGGACGGGACCCGATTCTCCTTCGTGCACTCGTTCGCGACCGACCCCGGGACGACGTCGGTGGGCGTGACCGAGCACGGCGCCGCGTTCGCCGCGGCGGTGGCATCGGGGTCCGTGTTCGCGACGCAGTTCCACCCGGAGAAGTCCGGTGATGCCGGCCTGGCGATCTACGAGGCGTTCGTGAAGGAGGTGTCGGCGTGCTCGTGATCCCTGCGATCGATCTGCGGGCGGGGCGGTGCGTCCGGCTCCGGCGGGGCGACCCCACCGTGGAGACCGTGTTCGCCGACGACCCCGGCGCCGTCGCCCGCCGGTTCGTCGCTGCCGGCGCGGAACTGCTGCACGTGGTCGACCTGGACGCCGCGCTCGGCACGGGTTCGAACGGCGACGCGGTCCGCGCGATCCGCGCGGCCGTGGACGTCCCGCTGCAGGTCGGCGGCGGACTGCGCACGTCCGAGGCGATCGAGGCGGCGATCGGGCTGGGGGACACGCGGGTGGTCCTCGGCACCGCCGCGGCATCCGAGCCCCTGTTCGTCGCCGAGGCCGCGGCGCGATGGGGCGACGGGATCGTCGTGGCCGTCGACGTGAAGGCGAACACGGTGATGGTCGACGGCTGGCGCGCCCCGGCCGGTCCGGTCGAACGGATCGTGCCGGCGCTCGTGGACGCCGGGGCGCTGCGGTTGATGGTGACGGCGGTGAGTGCGGACGGCACGATGGGCGGCCCCGAGCTTCCACTGTACGAACGGATCCGGGCGCTCACGGACCGGTCGGTCATCGCGAGCGGCGGCATCCGGGACGCCGCCGACATCGGCGCGCTCGCGGCCTGCGGTGTCGAGGCGGCGGTCGTCGGCCGAGCGCTGTACGAGGGCGCCCTGGCCCTGCCTGACGCGATCACCGCCGGCGCGATGGCCGGGCCGGTCGCGAGCGGAAGGGCGGAACCGAGGTGACCCTGGCGAAGCGGGTGATCCCGTGCCTCGACGTCGACGCCGGGCGCGTCGTGAAGGGGACGAGGTTCGTCGACCTGCGCGACGCCGGCGACCCGCCGGAGCTCGCGTCCAGGTACGACCGCGAGGGCGCTGACGAGCTGGTGTTCCTCGACATCACCGCGACGCCCGAGGGCCGTCCCGCCACCCTCGACGTGATCGCGCGAACCGCCGATCGCGTGTTCATCCCGCTCACCGTCGGGGGCGGCGTCCGTTCCGTGGAGGACGTGCGGACCCTCCTGTCCGCCGGCGCGGACAAGGTCTCGCTGAACACCGCCGCGGTCCGGGACCCGAGCGTGCTTGGCCGGGCCGCGGAGCGGTTCCACCCGAGCGTGTCGATCGCGATCGACGCGCGTCGGTCGAACGGCGGGTGGGAGGTCTTGATCGATGGGGGACGGACCCCCACCGGGATCGATGCCGTCGCATGGGCGTGCCGCGCGACCGAGGAGCTCGGGGCCGGTGAGATCCTGCTGACGTCGTTCGACCGGGACGGGACGCGCTCGGGCTACGACCTGGACCTGCTGCGCGCCGTGGCGGACGCGGTGCCCGCGCCCGTGATCGCGTCGGGCGGGGCCGGGCGGCTCGAGGACTTCGCGGCGGCGCTCTCCGTGGACGGCGTCGATGCCGTGCTCGCCGCGTCGGTCTTCCACTTCGGCGAGCTGTCGATCGCGTCGGTGAAGGTCGCGCTGGCCGATCGAGGGATCCCGGTGCGGTTCGCATGAGCGGGCACGGGACCACGACGGGAGCCTTCCGGACGGTGCCGAGCGACGTCGCCGTGCGGGACGTGCGGTTCGACGATCGCGGCCTGGTGCCGGCGGTGGTGCAGGACGCGACCACGAAGGACGTGCTGATGGTGGCCTGGATGGACGCCGAGGCCCTGCGCAGGACGCTCGCAGAGGGGCGGACATGGTTCTTCAGCCGGTCGCGCCAGCGTCTCTGGGCGAAGGGCGACACCTCGGGGAACGTGCAGCGGGTTCGGCGCGTGCTGGCGGACTGCGATGCCGACACGCTGCTGGTGCTGGTGGACCCCGAGGGACCCGGCGTCGCCTGTCACACGGGCACCCTCACATGCTTCGAGGCGCCGGTGCCCTCATCCGATGGTAAGGAGGGTTGACGATGTTGAAGCTCGCGATCCCCAAGGGTTCGTTGGAGGAACAGACGCTGAAGCTCCTGGAGGCCGCGGACCTCCGCGTCCGGCGGGGTTCGACCCGGGACTACCACGGCCGGATCGAGGACGAACGGATCGACCGCGTCTCGCTGCTCCGACCGCAGGAGATCCCGCGCTACGTGGAGGAGGGGTTCTTCGACATCGGGATCACGGGCCGGGACTGGGTGATCGAGACTGGAGCGACGGTCGACACGCTCGCCTCGCTCGCCTACGCGAAGAGCGGCGTCGGGACCGTGCGGATCGTGCTGGCCGTGCCGGCGACCGACCCGGCCGAGCGCGCCACGGACGTTCGGCCCGGCACGCGCATCTCCACGGAGTACCCGAACCTCACCGTCGCCTACTTCGAGCGCCTGGGCATCCCGGTCCGCGTGTTCCCCTCGTACGGCGCGACGGAGGCGAAGGTCCCCGAGATCGTCGACGCGATCGTGGACGTCTCCGAGACCGGCGGGACCCTGCGCGCACACGGCATGAAGGTGATCGAGACGCTCCTGGAGTCCGACGTCCGGCTGATCGCGAACCGGGCGTCAGCGGCGGACACGGACCGCCGGCGGGCGATGGAGGACCTGACGACGCTGATCCTGGGGGCGCTCGGGGCGCAGGGCCGCGCGCTGATCAAGCTGAACGTCTCCGAGGAACGGCTCAAGGAGCTGCTCGGGGTGCTGCCGGCGATGAAGGCCCCGACCGTCGCGCCCCTCGCGACGGAGGGCAACTACGCGATCGAGACCGTCGTCGAGAAGGCCACCGTGAACACCCTGATCCCCCTGCTCAAGGCGCACGGCGCCTCGGACATCCTGGAGCTGCCGATCTCGAAGATCGTGCCCTAGCGAGGGACGTGCTCAGACGCGACGGCGCGAGCGCGGGCGCATCGGTGAGCGGCGGCCCTTCGATGAGAACACGAGCCGCGGCGGGGCGACCTTCATGCCCTCCTGCTCGAACTCCTCGTGCAGCTTCAGCCGCGCGGCCATCCGGCTGACGTCGGCCTGCTGGTCGGGCGTCACCAGGGTGATCCCGCTGCCGGTCTTCCCGGCGCGCGCGGTCCGGCCGACGCGGTGCACGTAGCCCTTGTCGTCGGCCGGCGGGTCGAAGTTGATCACGTGCGTGATCCCGTCGACGTCCAGCCCACGGGCCGCGACGTCGGTCGCGACGAGCGTGGTGACCTTGCCGGCCTCGAACCGCGCCAGCGCGCGCTCGCGGGCGTTCTGCGTGAGGTCGCCGTGCATCGCGACGGCCTCGATGCCCTTCGCGCGGAGCCGCTGGACCAGACGGTCGGCGCCGCGCTTCGTCCGGACGAACACCAGCGAGATGCCGGGTTCGTCCTGCAGGACCTTCACCAGCGCCTCGACCTTGTCGTGCTGGCCGACGGGGATGAACCGGTGGTCGGCTTCCTCGACGGTCTGCTTCGGGGTTTCGATCCGATGCTGCGCGGCATCGCGGGTGTAGGCGGCCGCGAGGTGTCCGACGGCGCCATCGAGCGTCGCGGAGAAGAACATCGTCTGGCGGTCCTTCGGCAGGCGGCGGACGATCGCGTCGACCTGCGGCTGGAAGCCCATGTCGAGCATGCGGTCGGCCTCGTCGAGCACCAGGATCCGGACGGCGTCGAACCGGACCATCCTTCGGGTGGCCAGGTCCTCGAGCCGGCCGGGGGTCGCCACGAGGATGTCGGCGTGGCGGACGGCCTTCGCCTGTTCGCCGATGCTCACCCCCCCGTACGCGGCGGCGACGCGGAGGCCGCGTGCCCGGGCGACCTCCTCGAACTCCTCGACGACCTGCGAGGCGAGCTCACGGGTGGGGACGAGGATCAGGGCGGCCGGCCGGGCCGACGTGGACGGCTGCAGTTGCTCGACGATCGGGATCGCGAACGCGAGCGTCTTGCCCGAGCCGGTCCGGGACATCGCGAGGACGTCACGGCCCGCGAGGGCGTCGGCCATCACGAGGCGCTGGATCGGGAACGGGGCATGGATGCCGCGACGGGACAGGGCCTGGATCACGGACGCCGTGACGCCGAGGTCGGTGAAGCCGGCGGCCCTGGTCCCATGGTCGGGCAGGTCGTGCTCAGCCAGGGGCTGTACGGACATGTTCGAACTCCTTCTGCGCGACGTGCGTTCGCAGCGCGCGGAACGTTCCGGCGAGGTCTCTCTGCCGCCGAACCGCCTGAAGGAGGAACAGGGAAGTGAACCCTCACGGGACGATCGGGTGACCGTCCGTGCCATCAGGGTACCAGGTCAGGGTGCCGTATCCGGGAGCGCACCCGCGGATGGGCTGCGAGCACACCGTCGCTCCGCGTCGCGGTGGCCCACCGATATCATGCGCCCAACGTGAACGACCGATGAACGGACGGGGTTCGTGCGATGAACGCTGGCTTCGCGCTCGCGATCGCCATGGCGCTGGCGTTCGCCTTCACGAACGGGTTCCACGACGCGGCGAACGCGATCGCCACGCTGGTCGCGACCCGGGTGGCCCGGCCCGGCCCGGCCGTGCTGCTGGCGGCCGTGTTCAACATGCTCGGGCCGCTCCTGCTGGGCTCGGCGGTCGCGAACACGATCGCCTCGATCGTGCAGGTCCCGTCGTCGGACACGATCGCGGTGATCGGCGCCGGGCTGACGGCGGCGGTCGCGTGGAACCTCTTCACGTGGTCGCGCGGGCTCCCGTCGAGTTCGAGTCACGCGCTCGTCGGCGGGCTCGTCGGGGCGGCGATCGTCGATGCACGGTCGATCTCGGCGGTGAACTGGGGTCACTTCGAAGGCCTCCACGTGAACGGCGTGATCGGCGTCCTCCTGGCGCTGGCGATCTCGCCGTTCCTGGGCCTGTTCGCCGCATGGCTGATCGAGCGGCTGCTCCTACGGAGCTTCCGGCGCGCGACGGTCCGGCTCCAGTCGCCCGTCCGGGGTGGGCAGTGGGTGACCTCGTCGTGGCTGGCCTTCAGCCACGGCGCGAACGACGCGCAGAAGACCGTCGGCGTGATCGCCGCCCTGCTGGTCGCGAACGGCACGGTCGGCTCGGTGAGCGCCGTGCCGAAGACCGTGGTCATGGCGTGCGCGGCCGTCGTGACGCTGGGCACCGCGCTGGGCGGCTGGCGGATCGTGAAGACGATCGGGCAGAAGATCTTCCGGGTCAGGCCCCTGGACGGCCTGGCCAGCCAGGCGAGCTCGGCCGGCGTGATCATGGGTGCGTCGTTCGTGGGAGCCCCCGTGAGCACGACCCAGGTCGTGTCCTCGTCGGTGGTGGGCGTCGGGTTCGGACGGCGGCGCTATCGCCACGTCGGATGGATCGTGGTCCAGGAGATCGTCGTCGCATGGGTCGCGACGCTGCCGGCGACGGCGCTGTTGGCCGCCGTGCTCCTTCCCCTCTGGAGGTGGATATCGTGAGCCAGAACGCGGAGACGTCGAAGAAGTGGTGGTTCCTGCCCGACGCCCCGGACGTGATGGGCATGCTCGGGGAGCAGGCCGCGATCACGGTCGAGGGGATGGAGGCGCTCCGGTCGTGGGCGACCGGTGCGGACGGGGCGGCCGAGACGCTCCGCGACGCCGAGCACCGCGCTGACCACGCCAAACGGACGCTGCGGATGGCGCTCACGGTCGCGTTCACCACGCCGATCGATGCAGAGGACATCTACACGCTGTCGTCGCTCACCGACGAGGTGATCAACGACGCGAAGGACGCGGTGCGGGAGTCCGAGGTCATGGCGATCCCCCCCGACGAGCACGTGGTCGCCATGACCGGGCTCCTCACCGCCGGGGTCCAGCACCTGGCGAAGGCCTTCGAGCTGCTCGCGCCGAGCGCTCGGCGGAGGGCGGGCGACGGCGGTGATCCTACGATCGAGGCCGACGCGGCCGTCAAGGCGCAGCGTCAGGTCGAACGCGTGTACCGCCAGGCGATGTCCGCGCTCCTCGACGTGGCCGACCTGCGCGAGGTCATGGGCCGGCGCGAACTGTACCGGCGGTTCTCCAGGATCAGCGACCGCATCGTCGCGACGGCCGAGCGTGTCTGGTACGCGTACGTGAAGGAAGCCTGAGCCGGCCGGGGCGCTCAGCCCCGGCGTCCACGTCGCCGCCGCGCCCGCGCCGGTATCATCCGCGCCTGGATGTCTGGTCGGATCCTCATCCGCGGGGGACGCATCGTTGACGTGGTTCGCGGCGGTCTCCTCGCGGATCACGAGATCGAGATCGAGGGCGATCGCGTCGTCGCCGTTCGGCCGTCCGACGCTGCGGCCAGCCCGGAGGAGGGGACGTGGGTGGTCGACCTCACCGGGCACACGGTCGTGCCCGGGCTCATCGACTGCCACACCCACCTCGTCGGGGAGGTGCAGCTCTCCGGGATCCCGTCGATCCAGGCGAGCGCGGCCCAGGAGACGCTGCTCGGGGTCCGGCACGCCCGCGAGACGCTGATGGCGGGGTTCACCTCGGTCCGCGACGTCGGCACGTTCCGCGCGTTCATCGACTGCGCGCTGCGCGACGCGATCGATGACGGCGTCGTCGTCGGCCCCAGGATGGCATGCGCGGGCGCGTACATCACGTGCACGACAGGCGGCGGCGACATCACAGGGCTCGCGCCGGAGATCGAGGTCCCTCGGGCGATGCGGCTCGGGGTCGCGGACTCGGCCGTGGAGGTCCGCCGCGCCGTCCGCGAGCTGCTGAACGGGGGAGCGGACTTCATCAAGGTGATCGCGACGGGCGCGGTGTTGACCCTCGGGACGAACCCCGGCGTGCCGGAGTTCGACGAGGACGAGCTCCGTGCCGCGGTCGAGGCGGCGGGCGAGTACGGCACGTTCGTCGCGGCGCACGCACACGGGGCCGAGGGGATGAAGCGAGCCGTCAGGGCGGGCGTCCGTTCGATCGAACACGGCTCGCTGATGGACGACGAGGCGATCGCGCTGATGGTCGAACGCGGCACGTACCTGGTCGCCGACATCTACGACGGGGACTTCATCGCCGAGGAGGGCGTTCGGCGGGGGTGGCCGGCCGAGACGATGCGCAAGGCCGCCATGACGACCGAAGCGCAGCGCGAGGGGTTCGGCAAGGCCGTGGCCGCCGGTGTCCGGCTCGCCTACGGGACCGACAGCGGCGTGTACCCGCACGGATGGAACGGCAAGCAACTCCCGTACATGGTCCGGTTCGGCATGACGCCGATGCAGGCGATCCGGTCGGCGACGGTCGTCGCGGCGGAGCTCATGGGCTGGGAGGACCGGGTCGGTTCGCTCGAGCCGGGCCGGTTCGCAGACGTGGTCGCGGTCCCGGGTGACGAACTCGGGGACCTCAGCACCTTCGATGACGTGGCGTTCGTGATGAAGGGCGGCGAGGTCGTGAAGGGCCCGCAGCCGGCCCAGGTCTAGGTCCGGGCCTCAGGTCGGCGCGCGCTCCGAGCCGTGCGGATCGAGCCCGGCCGCCAGCGCCTGCACGGTCTGTTCCTCCAGCCAGCCGAGGTACTCGTAGAGCGCGAGCCTCGGCGCCCGAGGGTCGTCCGGCGGGACGCCCCGCTCGTACAGCTCCTCGGTGACGTCGAGCTGCGTTCCGAGGACGAGACGGAGGTCGTTGAGGGCCCCGAGCCACGCGGTCATCTGCTCCTCGTCCAGCCGCGCGGCGTCGAGCGTCGTCTCGACGGACCCGATCGCCGCGAGATGGCCGGCCGTCAGGTCGTCGCGCACCATCCGGTCGAACTGCTCGCTCGCGTCGCGGTCCTCGCCGTAGCCGGGCGGATAGAGGCGCGAGATCGACGGATCCTCGCGCGCGAGCAGATCACGGAACTCGGCGCAGAGCGCGCGCAGCACGTCGCGCTCCTCGGTGGAGAGGCGGACCTGGAAGGTGTTCCGGCGCACACGGCGGATCCTGGCGCTCGGCCGGCGCATCGGGCTCACGTTCGGCTCACGCGCGGTCCACGGATCAGGCGTCCTGTTGCATCGTCGCCCACAGCCCGTGCTGGTGCAGGCGGAACGTGTCGAGTTCCGCCCTCTCTCGCGGTCCGCTCGTCACGATCGCCTTGCCCTTGTGGTGGACGTCGAGCATCAGCTTCGTGGCCTTCTGATGGCTGTACCCGAACAGCTTCTGGAAGACGAACGTCACGTACGACATCAGGTTGATCGGGTCGTTCCACACGATCACGAGCCACGGTCGGTCCGGCCGGACGTCGTCCTCGTCGGCGGGGCGGTCGACCTCGACGGGCGCGGTGGTCGGTGTGGCGATGCTCACGGCATACCATGATGGCACCTGGGGCGCCGGCGCGAGCGGTCGTGCGTAGCCGGTACGGTCGCTTCGGATCAGGCGTGCGGGACCTGGCCGGGCTCCACGACCCCGTCCTCGTCGGCACCCAGGGCCGCGATGACGTCGGAGGAGGGCTCGGGCGACCCCGCTCTGGCCGTCTCAGGGATCCGTTCGAGCGATCGAACGGGGGAGAGGAGCGGTGGGACGAAGGAGAAGAGGCCCCCGATGGCCGCGACCCACAGGGTGGGTCGCAGGCCGATCGTGCTGCCCAGGATCCCGCCGATGAACGAGCCGATCGGCATCGTGCCCCAGACCATGAAGCGCATGGAGGCGTTCATCCGACCCTGCATCCGGGCGGGCGTGATCGCCTGGCGGAGGCTCACCTGATTGATGTTGTAGATCACGCCGGCGAACCCGAAGATCATGAACGCCGAGATCAGGACGAGCCACGCCGTCTCGGGCGTCGCGAGCGGGATCAGCACGCCGGGGATGCCGAACGTCACCGCGGACCCTACGATCGTCGGGCCCAGGCCGATGCGCTCGGCGATGCGTCCGCCCAGGAACGCGCCGAGCAGCACGGCGACGTTCCCGATCGCGAAGATCAGCCCGATCGCGCCGGCCGAGAGGCCCAGCGTCTGCACCGCGAAGAGCAACGTCACGGCCATGGCCATCGAGCTCCAGAGGTTCGAGTTCGCCGTGCAGAGCGCGATGGGGCGCAGCAGCGTGTGCCGCCAGACGTAGCGGAGGCCCTCGGCGATCTGGGTGCGCATCCGCGGGGCGCCCTCGGTGTGCACCTCGACCGGCGGTTCCTTCGTCCGGATGAAGAAGATCCACGAGGCGGACCACAGGTAGGACAGGGCGTCGACCAGGATCGCGACCGGCGCCTTCAGGACCTGGATGAGCAGGCCGGCGATGCCAGGCCCGGCGAGCTGCGCCCCCGACCGGCTGATCTCCAGCTTCCCGTTGCCATCGATGAGCTGGTCACGGCCCACGAGCGACGGGAGGTAGGACTGGTAGGCGACGTCGAAGAAGACCGTGCAGATGCCCGTGAGGAACGCCGCCACGTAGAGCTGCCCCATGTGGAGCACATCGAGCGCGTACGCCAGCGGGATCGAACCCAGGATGACCGCCCGCCCGAGGTCGCCGATGATGAGGATCGGCCGGCGGGACAGGCGGTCGACCCAGACCCCGGCCGGCAGTCCGACGAGGATGAACGGGAGGAACTCCATCGTCGTCAGCAGCCCGACCTCGAAGGCGTTCGCGTGCAGGATCTTGATCGCGGTGAACGGAAGCGCCAGCATCGTGATCTGCGTGCCGAACTGGCTGATCGTCTCCGCCGACCACAGCTTCAGGAAGTCGGCGTGGTGCCACAGGGTCCTCGTGGCGGAACCGTTCCGGCCTGGCTCGGCGCGGTTCGTCGCCAGATGACTCATCGTTCGCCTTCCTCGAGGAAGGCCGTGAACGTCGTCCCAGCCTCGACGAGCGATTCGCGGCGGAGGCTGTACCGGTGCTCCAGCTCGGTGCTGGTCCTGATCAGACCCGCCGCGCGCAGGATCACGGTGTGGTGGTGCGCGGTCGACTTCGCCAGGCCGACGGCGTCGCTCAGCTCCTGGAGGGTGAGGTCGGACGCGTAGAGGAGCTTGAGGATCCGCAGCCGCTTCTCGTCCGCGAGCGCCTTGTGGAGCCGGACGAGGTGGGAAGGCGGCGCCGACCGGTCGATGCCCAGGCTCTCGTCGGCCACCGGGTAGCAGATCAGGTACACGTCCTCGTACGCGCAGGTCACGTTCCACGGGCGCATCGCGAGGTGCGGCGTGAGGATGACCCTTCGGACCCACGCCTCCGCGACGTATTCGATCCCGTTCGTGGCGAGTTCGATCAGCTTCTCGTCGGAGGTCGTGCGATGGAGGCGCCGCTTCGCCCCGGCGTCCCGCTCGAGGATCGCGACGGTCGCGGACTCCTCGGGGGCGAACACGTCCCGGTACCAGGCTCGGAGGGCCGTGATCACCAGGTCGCGCGCCTCGTCCGCGCCGAGCGACCAGATGCTGCTCTCGTCCTCCTTGTCGCCGAACATCTCGCGCGCGATCCCGGCGAGGTCCGCTCGCGCGCCGCGGTCGCCATCCGCGGCACGGCGGAAGGCCTCCGGGTCCGTCCGTCCGGCGAACGGGGCCACGTGGTACCCGGCGAGCGTGAGCCAGAGCTCGCGAGCGGCCTGTGCCTCGAGCCGCGCGACGAAGCGCGGGACGTCACGCGCCCAGCCATCCGCCAGCGCCTGCCCGAGGAAGCTCCCCCAGCCGAGGACCGGACCGAGCCGCGCGAGGGCGGACGTGAGCTCACCGGAGGCCTGCGTTCGAACACGGTCGAACCATTCCGGCCCGACGTCGAACGTGTGGGCGGCCTCCTCGAACTGGAAGGTCTGGAGCCCGACGAGGAGCTCGGTCAGGGGTGAGGCTGTCACCTCGACGGCCGTCGTGCGTGTCCGTCCGGCGAGGTCGAGGACGCGTGGACTCGCAACCATGGGATTCGATACTCCTCGTATGAGAGGTTCGAACTCTATCGAACGCGCTGCGTCGGCGTCAAGCGACGATCGACGGGAGCGGTCGTCCCTCCGAGGGGTCAGGGTCTGGCTGATCAGTGGCCGGCCGCGAACGCGTGTCCGTTGACCAGGTACGGCCTGACGTCCTGGGCGGGACGAGGCCGGCTGAACAGGAAGCCCTGGCCCAGGTGGCAGCCGCTGTCGGCGAGGAACCGCCATTGGGCCTCGGTCTCGATCCCCTCGGCGAGCGGCTGCATGCCGAGGCCGGCGGCCATGCGGATCATCGCCTCGACCATGTTCCGGGCGTCCTTGTCGTCTGGGAGGTCACCGATGAAGACCCGGTCGATCTTGAGCAGGTCGACGGGGAGGTTGCGCAGCCGGGACAGCGATGAGTATCCGGTGCCGAAGTCGTCGATCGCGAGCCGGAAGCCGTTGCGGTGCAGCTCCCACAGGATCGGCTGGCTGCGGGCGAGGTCGGTCATCGCCGCGGACTCGGTGATCTCGACCACCACCGACGAGGGCTCGACGCCCTCGGCCCGCAGGCGCGACATCATGCCGTCGACGAGGTCGGGTTCCCACAGCTGGCGCGGAGAGAGGTTGAACGTGACGTCGATCGCGAGGTCGTCCTCGTTGCGCCAGATCCGACGCTGGCGGACGGCCTCCTCGAGGACCCAATCGCCGATCGTGCTGATCAGCCCGAGCTCCTCGGCGAGCGGGATGAAGTCGTTCGGGTAGATCAGCCCCTGGTCGGGATCCTGCCACCGCACCAGGGACTCCACCGCGACGGTGCGTCCGGACGTCAGGTCGACGATCGGCTGGTAATGGAGCACCCACTGCCGCCCCTCGACGGCCTTGCGGAGCCGGGTGGCGAACGACAGGTCCGGCAGGTTCGCGCGCGCCTCTTCGGCGAAGATCATGCAGCCCCCGGGCCGTTCGCGCTTGCTCCGGTACATCGCGACGTCGGCGTTCTTCAGCAGGGTCGAACCGTCCTCGGCATCCAGCGGGAAGACGCTGATCCCGATGCTGGCCGACACGTAGACCTCGTCGCCCTCGAGGACGTACGGCACGCGGAGCGAATCCTGGATCCGTCGCGCGAGGCCCTCGGCTGCCAGCAGGGCCGAGTTGCGACTGTCCGTGCGCGCGTCCTCGGCCGTAGCCTCCAGGTCCGAGAGCAGGATCAGGAACTCGTCGCCGCCCACCCTCGAGACCAGGTCGCTCTCGCGGACCGTGTCGCGCAGGCGCCCCGCCATCTGCCGCAACAGCTCGTCGCCGGCGCCGTGGCCGAGGCTGTCGTTCACCAGCTTGAAGTTGTCCAGGTCGAGGTACAGCACCGCGCACGAGAGCGCCTGCCGGCGCGCGCGCGACAGCGACAGGTCCAGCACCTCCTGGAACATCGCGCGGTTCGGCAGGCCGGTCAGCTTGTCGTGGTAGGCGAGGAACGCGATCTCGCGTTCGGCCTGCTTGCGGTCCGTGATGTCGACCATCACGCCCTGCCAGAACTGCGGCTGGCCGGATTCGTCGAGCATCTGGATCGCCTCGTCGCGCACCCAGACGGTGCGGCCGTCGCGCGCGTGCATCCGGTACTCGACGACGAACGGCTCACCGCTCTCGTTCGCTTTCCCGGCCTCACGGACGACGTCATCGCGGTCCTCGGGATGCAGGAGCTTCGTCCAGAGGTTCGCCTCGGTCCGCCATTCGGCCTGCGAGTACCCGAGCAGCTCCTGGACCTGCGGGCTCATGTAGACCGCGGAACGCTCGGTGTCCATGTTCGATACGTAGGTCACGGCCGGGATCTGCTCGACCAAGGTGCGGAAGCGGACTTCGGCCTCGCGCAGCTGCTTCTCCGCACGCTTGCGCTCGGTGATGTTCTCGGCCATCACCAGGGACGCCTTGCGCCGGTCGAACTCCAGCGTGTGAGACGTGATCTCGACGTCGATCCCCGTGCCGTCCTTGGCGCGGTGGCGCCACTCGCCCGAGCGTTCGAAGGCGCCGCGGTTCCGGAGCATGTCGATCAGGAGCCGGTCGACCTCCTCCGGGGTGAACACGTCCGTGATCCGCATCTGGAGGAACTCGTCGCGCGTGTAGCCGTACAGCTCGACCGTCGCGTCGTTCACCGCCAGGAACCGCAGCGTGTCGCGGTCGTAGGCCCACATCGGCAGCGGGTTGTTCGCGAAGAGCATCCCGAAGCTGTTCCGCAGGCCCTCCTCGGCCTGCTTGCGGCGGGTGATGTCGAGGGTCACGCCCCGAAGCTGTCGGACCCGCCCGTCGGGGTCGCGCACGGGCGTGACGCGGTCGGTGACCCATACGACGTTGTCCTCCGAGGTGATCATCCGGTACTCGAACTGCCCGTGCTTGCCGGCGCCGGCCGCCTCGCTGTACTTCGCGATGGCCTTCGAGCGGTCCTCCGGGTGGATCACCTTCGCGCGGAAGCCTGGCTCGGTCAGCCACCGGTCGACCGGGTAGCCGAGGATCCGCTCCGCAGGGTGGCTCACGAAATAGAACTGGTGCCCGGCCGTGTCGGACTCCCACACGATCGCGTCGAGGTCCCAGACGATGTCGTGGAAGCGGCGCCGCTGGCCCTCGATCTCGATCATCCGCGCGTTGCGTTCCGCCGCGAGCTGGGTGGCCATCCGGCTCACGAGCAGCGCGATCGCCAGGCCCGCGATCGCTAGCAGGACGAGCGGCAGCGGGTTCGGCCAGTCGTGCGACTGCAGCGCGATCCAGCCCTCGGACAGGGCGAACCCGCCCGCGATCACCGCCCACGCGATCAGGGCCGCGCGCGCCCCCGCCAGGAGCGTCGCCTCGATCACGACGAACAGCGCCAGTGGCGCAAGCGCGTGAGCGGGGTCGAACGAGTACGCCCACAGGAGGAAGACCGCAGCCGCAGCGTCCAGGACGAGGGCGGCCATCGCCAAGCCCTTCGACGAGCTGGACCCCGCGGCGAACTGGAACAGAGCGACCGCAGCCAGCAGCGCAGCGACCCCGAGGCCGGCGATGCGCGCCCAGTTCGGGACCGCCGGGCCGGGGAACCAATGCGCGGTCAGGATCGCTCCGGCGAGCACCCCGGCCGCGACCAACCGGGCGACGGGGATCCATCGCCGGTCGGCCGAGCTGGTATCGGGCGGCCGCATCACGGGGGTGACCATCGCCCTCGTTCCATCTCCCTCCACAAGGCTGTCCTAGGTGTATCGGCCGAAAGGCCCGCGGGATAGAGTCCCGAAGGCGATTCCATTCGGCGGATTTCCGGGTCCGCGGTCGCCGAACGCGCCGAACGCCGGTCCGCAGGGCCTCCGGGACCGGTCGCGGGCACGTTCCCGGCCCCCTGCGGCGTTCGACGCGCTGGGGGTATCGGCTGCTAGCATTCGCCGCGAGGGTTCAGCACCGTGAGTCACGAGCAGTACCCTCACCCGGCCCCGCCACGATCCCCATTCGGTGGGAGTCCGGGAGGCCGTCGGTCCCAGCGAGGTGCCGTGCCGGCCGGGAAGGAGGGGGATGCACGTGGCAACCGGTGTGGTGAAGTGGTTCAACGCGGAAAAGGGATACGGCTTCATCTCGCAGGACGACGGCCCCGACGTGTTCGTGCACTTCAGCGCGATCGAGATGCAGGGGTACAAGACCCTCGAGGAGGGTCAGCGCGTCGAGTTCGAGGTCACCCAGGGCCAGAAGGGCCCGCAGGCTGCGAACGTCCGGGCCGCCGCCTCCGCCTAGCGGAGGTGCGCGTTCCGAAGGTTACGGAGAGGGAGGCCCCGGTGGCGATCCGCCGCCGGGGCCTCCTCGCGTTCCGGGAGGATCCCGGCGAGCTACCGGCGCGGGCCAGAGCCTCCGGGACGGGGACCTCCCCGTCCGAACCCCCGTTGCCCGTCGCGGGGCGGGCGGCCCTGCTGCGGCGGGATCACCGGAAGGTGGGTCATCAGGGGTGCGTGGCCGGTGCGTTCGAGCCGCACCGTGAGGTAGTCGGGCGCCGGGACGCGCTCGACCTCGCGCCAGCCGTCGGAGATCAGGCGCTTCAGGCGCCCGGCAGCCGTCCGGCGAAGCTTGTCACTGTTCGGGACCCTGAGGTACAGGTGCTCGTAGCGGACCTCACGGTGTTCGGCCATCGGGTTTCCTCCCATCGTGCGCAGCGGTCAGGGCGGGGCGAACGACAGGTGCGTCCGTGCGCCCGGAGCCCCAAGGCTAGCAGCGCGAGAGGCCAGCCTCACCCGGACGCACGAGACGGCGGCTCCCGCGCCAGACCTCGACCCGGTTGCGGCCGGCGGCCTTGGCACGGTACAGAGCCGCGTCGGCGCGAGACAGCAGGGATTGTGGCGGCTCGCCGTCCTCCCAGGCGGCGAGGCCAGCGGAGCACGTGATCCCGTCGGGGATGCTCGCGCACAGGCGCTCCATCACGTACTCGGCGGCCTCCGGTTGGCAGTCGCGGAGCAGGACGGCGAACTCGTCGCCGCCGATCCGGGCGAGCGTGTCGGACCTTCGGAGTTGCGAGCCCCACGCCGCCACGATCTCGCGCAGCAGGCGGTCGCCGGCCTGGTGGCCGGCCCGGTCGTTGAAGGCCTTGAAGTCGTCGAGATCGAGGATCGCGACCGCGAGCGGTTCGCCCTGGCCGGCGCCGCGGACCGCCCGGGAGAGCTCCTCGTCCCATGCCCGGCGGTTCGCCACCCCGGTCAGGTCGTCCCGTCGAGCGAGCGACCGCAGGTGACCGGCCTGGCTGCGGACCTGTTCGACCACCTGATGCACGACGACGCCGAGGATCGTCGCGGTCGCGATCTGGAACACGAGACGGGTACCCGTGCCGCTGGCCTCGCCGGGGATCGACAGGGGGGCGAGCCCGATCAGGGCCGTGGCGACGAGCAACGCGACCAGCTCTCCCAGCGTCCCGTAGACCGCCAACCAGACCACGGGGAGGAGCGCGATCTCGCCGAAATCGAGCCGTCCACGCGTCGCGATGGAGATGAGGAAGGCGCTCACGAGGTACGCGAAGGCGGGGAGGGCTCGCAGGTATTCGGGCATCCGCTCCCATGGCGCGAACGCCGTGACCGCGACGGTCAGGACGATCAGCAGCGCCGCGGACAGGACGGCCGTCGGATCGCTCGCGGAGGCTCCGCCAGCCGTGGCGAGCAGCGTCGCGAGGAACACCGCGATCAGGGGGCCGACCAACCGGAAGAGCGCAGCCCGATCGAACGGCTCGTCGGCCGCGGTCGGATGCATCTGCCTGCGTTCGACCTTCATCTCGAGGCTCCCCGACGACCGGCGGTTCCCCCGGGCCCGCCTCAGGCCGATGTCGGTGATGACTCGTCCTTCGGTTCATCGGCTCGAAAGGGCCATCCGTGAACCCCAGAGCGGGAGATTCGGACATGGGGCGAACGGCCTAATCCTCAGGCTCGGGGCGACCCAGCCGGGCCGGGTGGCCGGGGGCCTTGGTCAGACGGGCGGAGGCCGCCGCGTGCACCGGAGGCCGGCGCGTGGCCCAGGGCGCGGCGGCCTCGATCTGCGCCGCGACCCGGACGAGGACGTCCTCACGGCCGAACGCCGCGATGAGCTGGACGCCGATCGGCAGGCCGTCGGCGTTCCATGACAGCGGGAGCGAGATGGCGGGCTGGCCGCTCACGTTGAACAGGGGCGTGAACGGGACGAGCCCGGCGGCGCGGAACAGGGGCTGCAGCGGGTTGTCGGGGTCGGTGCCGAACTCGCCGAGCAGGGGCGGCGGCTCGGCGATCGTCGGGGTGATCAGCAGGTCGAATCCCGACGCCCACCAGCGCTGCATCGAACGGCTCATCCACTGGAGCCACTCGATCGACGAGAGGAGGTCCGCGGCGGTGTACGCGCGCGACATCTCCACGAGGGCCCACGTGAGCGGCTCGACGTCGCGTTCTCCGATCGGCTCCCCCGTCGTGCGCGACCAGCGGTCCACGTTGCACCCGTGCCCACTGGCCCACAGGGTGATGAACCGCGCGACGTACTCGGGATCGTCCAGGCCGGGCGGCGCCGAGGGTTCGACGACGTGACCGAGGGACGCGAGGAGGGAGGCGGCGTCGTCGGCCGCCGCGACGCAGTCCTGGTGCGTGTCCGTCGTGCCGCCGGGCGCGACGGTCAAGATCCCGATCCGGAGCGGGCCAGGGTCCGCGCCGACCTCGCTGCCGTATGGGCGTGTGGGTGGAGGCGCCGGGGACGGATCGCCCGGCATCGCCCCGCAGATCGCGTCCAGGACGGCCGCCGCGTCGCGGACGCTGGTCGTGACCACGCCCTCGACGACGACGCCGCCCATCATGTCGCCGAGGTCCGGGCCCTGCGAGACGCGCCCGCGGGTCGGCTTCAGCCCGACCAGCCCGCACTCGCTCGCCGGGATCCGGATCGAGCCGCCGCCGTCGTTCGCGTGCGCGACCGGGACCATGCCGGAGGCGACGGCCGCGGCGGACCCTCCGCTCGACCCGCCCGTCGAGCGGGCGAGGTCCCACGGGTTGCGGGTCGGTCCGTACGCCTCGGGCTCGGTGGTCGGGAGGATCCCGAGCTCCGGGGTGTTCGTCTTGCCCACGAAGACGAACCCGGCCTGCCGGAACTTCGCCGCGAGGTACGTGTCGGCCGTCGCGGTGTAGCCACGGTCCTTGAGGAACCGCATGCCCTCGTGGAAGGGGTCGCCGGCCGTGTGGCACATCAGGTCCTTCAAGACCATCGGCACGCCGCGGAACGGACCGTCCGGCAGATCCCGCGCCGCGGCGGTCGCACGCGCCCGGTCGAAGAGCGGATGGATCACGGCGTTCAGCTGCGGGTTCAGCGCCTCGATCCGCGCGATCGCGGCGTCGACCAGCTCGAGCGGGGAGGCCTGACCGGTTCGAACCAGTTCCGCCTGAGCGGTCGCGTCGAGGTCCGCGAGGTCATCGGTCACGCGCGAACCCTACCTCCCGGCTGCGCGTCCCGGTGCGGCCGCGTGCTCGCGCGGTCACAGCTCGACGCTCCGGCCGACCCCTCCCTCGTTGGCGCGGGTCAGCACGAGGGCGGCCGCCGCGCCGTCCTCGACCGCGACGCCGACCGACCGGTAGAGCGTGAGCTGGCCCGCGTCCCCGCGCCCCGTCCGCGTCCCCGCGACCAGCTCGCCGAGCTCCACGACCCGGTCCTCCGTGAGCCTGCCGTCGCGGATCGCCCAGGCGAGGTCGTTCGCCCCCGCCGGATACGGCGCCAGCGCCGACGCGCGGGACTCGACAGCGACGAGCGCGTCGGCGACCGTGTCGAGGTCCACCTCGTGCCCGTCGGGATGCAGGCCGACCGAGGTCACGTGCGCGCCGCGCGCCAGCCACGACCGCTCCACCAGGGGGGTCGGCGAATGCGTGCACGCGCACACGACGTCGGCACCGGCGATCGCGTCCCGGACGGACGGGGCGACCGCGACCGTCATGGTAAGGGTGGTTGACGGATCCTCGGCGACAGCGGTGGCCTTGGCACGATCGCGTCCCGCGATCCGGACTTCCTCGAACGAGCGGACCCTCGTAACCGCGCGGAGATGGCTCCGCGCCTGGACCCCGGTACCGACGATCGCGAGTACCGATGCGTCCTCGCGCGCGAGCACACGGGTGGACAGCGCCGAGGCCGCCGCGGTCCGCGCCGCGGTGATCGCCGTCCCGTCCATCACCGCGTCCACGCGTCCCGTCGACGGATCGAACGCGACGATCACGGCCTGGTGGGTGGGGAGCTCGGTGCCCGAGTTCCCCGGGAACACGCTGACGAGCTTCGTGGTGAGCGCGCCGATCGACGGCACGAACGCCGGCATCACGGCGAGCGAGCCGCCGGCTTCTCCAGGGACCCCGATGCGCAGGGGCATCGATGCGTCGCCGGCCGAGAGGGCGACGAGCGCCGCGGTGATCGCATCGAGGAGCTGATCCGGGTCGAGGAGGCGTTCGACGTCGTCGCGGGTCAGCAGGAGCACGCGCGCATCATGCCCGTTCCGGATGGCCTTCGCGACCATCGCCGGTTCGGCCGGCGTCCTCGGCAAGCTCGGTCTTCATCGATCAGCTCGGTCCGAGACGTCGAGGTGCATCCGGCGGGCCGCCCGGTCGAGGGCCGCGAGGACCGGCCGACCCAGGACCAGAACGAGGACGGCGTTGCCGACCGCGCGGAACGTGTCCCAGGCGAACGACGTCGCCAGGTAGTAGGTCGCGTAGTGGTGGAGGTTCGTCGACGCCGACGCGGACAGGTCCCACCCCAGCGACGAGGCAGCCGTGAGGAACGGCCAGGACCACAGGTTCATGACGGCGCCGAACAGGTAGCCGGCCGCGAACCCGTAGGCCGCGAGCGCGATGACACGGCGTCGCCACGCCGCTCCGCGGGAGCAGGCCGGCGCCGAGACCGACCCACCCGACCGCGACCATCTGGAACGGGAGCCACGGCCCCAGGCCGCCGATGAACAGGCCGCTCGCGAACGTCCCCACGGCACCGAGCAGGAAGCCGAACCCCGGACCGAAGCTGTTGCCGGCCAGCAGCACCACGATGAACATCGCGCTGAATCCCGCGACGAAGCCCGGGAGACGGAGCGCCACCATGGCCGCGGCGAGCACGCCCAACAGGGCCACGGCCTTCGGCCCGAGCCCGCCGCGGCCGAGTTCGACGAAGAGGACGGCTCCGAGACAGATCAGGAGCGTCGCCAGGATCACCGGACCGTCCGCGCGGTGGTTCTCGTCCAGCCCGGGCGCGAGCGGCAGGACGAAGGGCCACAGGAACGCGAGGAGGCCGAGGAGGTTCACGCCGACCAGGACCGCCGTGCGCAGGCGCGTGTCTGCGATCGACGCCGAGGAGGTTCGGCCGGCGGGGGTGGCGTCGGTCGCCGTGCTCATGCGAGCGCCTCCGCGACCTGTTCCGGCGTGAGCCAGCCCGGCCCGAAGGCTCGCGTCATCTGCGGGGCGAACACGTGCGAGTCGCCGAGGACCGTGGCCGGATCGCCGTCGGCGATCACCTCGCCGCCGGCGAGCATCACGACGCGGGTCGCGACCGCCGCCACGAGCTCGACGTCGTGCGTCGCGAACAGCGCCGCGCCTCCCGCGGCCGCGTGCGAATCGAGGAACCGTCCGAGCCGCTCCTTCGCTTCGGGGTCGAGGCCGCGCGTCGGCTCGTCCAGGAGCAGGACCGGAGCGCCGCCGGCGGCCGTGGCGGCCGTGGCGACCAGGAGGCGCTGCCCGGCCGACAGGTCGCGGGGATGGGCCGATGCCAGATCGTCGATCCCAAGCGCGGCGAGGACCGGTTCGACCCCGTGGTCGTCGAGGCCGCGCGCCTCGAGCGTCACGCGGACCTCTGCGGCCACGGTGTCGGCGAACAGGATCGCCTCGGGCTCCTGGGGGCAGAGCGCGGCGTCCACGCCGGGCCGCGGGATGTGGCCCTTGACGCGAACCTCGCCGCTCGAGGGCGTGTGGACCCCCGCGATGGCCCGCAGGAGCGTCGTCTTTCCGGCGCCGTTGCGCCCCATGACCGCGACGACCTCGCCCGCTGCCACGCCGAGCTCCACGTCGTTCAGTGCGGGGATCCGACCGTGGTCTGCGCGCAGGCGCCGGATGCGGACGAGCGGCTCGCCGGATGATCGGCGCCCCGTCGTCGCCGGAGCGGGCGCCGGGAGGCCCGCCGCGATCCGGCGGGCCTCCCGGACCGTGAGCGGGACGGGATCCCAGCCCATCAACCGTCCGAGCCGCGCGACGGGCGGGCCGTGGGCGAGCCGGCGGATCACGTCGGCCGGTGGTCCGATCGACACACGTCCCTCGTCGAAACCGACGGCGATGTCGACCGCGCCCGCGACGCGGTCCATCCGATGCTCGGCGAGGAGCACCGTGAGCCCCTGATCGTGAACGAGCCGCTGGAGCGCCGCGATGACGTGCTCGGCGGCCTGCGGGTCGAGCTGGCTCGTGGGTTCGTCCAGGACCAGGATCCGCGGTCCGGCGGCGATCGCGGCGGCGATCGCGACCCGCTGACGTTCGCCGCCGGAGATCTGGCGGACGCTCCGGTCGCGGATCGGTTCGATGTCCAGCAGGTCGAGCATCTCCTCGACGCGCCGCCGCATCAGCGCAGGGTCGACCCCGAGGTTCTCCATGCCGTACGCGAGTTCGTCCTCGACACGATCGAGCACGAACGAGGCTCCGGGGTCCTGGGGCACGAACGCGACCACGTCGGCCAGGCGGCGCGGGGCATGCGCGAGCGTGTCGCGACCGGCGACCGTGACCCGCCCGGCGAACGTCCCGCCGGTGAAGTGGGGAACCAGGCCGTTCGCCGCGCGCAGGAACGTGGACTTCCCCGCCCCGGTCGGTCCGACGGCGAGCGCGAACGTCCCCTCGTCGATGTCCAGCGTGACGTCCGTGAGCGCGGGGCGTCGGGCGTCCGGGTACCGGAAGGACATCGCGTCGAAGCGCAGCGCCGCGGTGGTCACGGCCGCGCCTCCCGAGCCGGACGGCGCAGGAACCCGGGGACCGTGAGGAGAAGGATCGCGACGATCAGCCACGGGTCGGCGGCGGGCCACTCCAGGGGCGACGTCGACGGGTGCAGCCCGCCCCGGCCGGCCCAGGAGGCGACGACGAACGCCGAGGCGGCCAGCACGGCCGCGACGGTCGCGACGGCCGCCGGGATCGTCCAGCGCTCCGGCCGGTACCGGGTCCGTCGCCCGCGCCCGTGGCCACGGGCGTCCATCGATTCCGCGAGCGTGACCGCCTCCTCCATCCCGGTCTCCAGGACCGGCACGGCCAGGGACGGCAGCGATCGCCAGCGCGCCGTCTCGATCCCGCGCAGACGCTGGGCCTCCCGCACGCGCCCGGCCATCGCGATCGTGCGCGGCGCGATCGACAACGCCAGCGCCGCCGCCAGCGCGGGCTCGTGGAATCGGCGCGGCGCGAGCCGGACCACGCCGAACGGGTCGGTCACGGCGTTGAAGGTCCCGAACACGACCAGCAGCGCCGCCAGCCGGGCGCCCTCGAGGGCGGCGTAGGCGACGTTCCCCGGGTCGACCGTTCCGAGGAAGGCGAGCGCCGTGCGCAGCGCCATCGCGACGAGCCCGGCGAGCGCGAACGTTCGGAACGACCGCGCCGTCGGGCCCGGGACGCGCTGCGTAGCGTAGACGAACCAGGCCACGGCCACGAGCAGCGCAAGGTAGAACGGGTCGGTCGTGGTGAGCGCGACGATCCCGGCGCAGGTCGCCCACGTGATCCACGCGACGGGATGGAGCCTCATCGGGCCGTCCGCCCTCGGCGATGCTCCCGGCCGGCCCGCAGCCTGAGGGCGCCGGCCGCGACGAGGGCGACCGCGGCGGCGACCGCCACCAGCGCGCCCGCCGAGGGTCCGCCTCCGCCGGCCGCCGCGCTCGACCCGACGGCGACCGCTCGGACCACGCTTGTCGGTGGCGAGGTCGCCTCGGGGCCGGAGGACACCGAGGTCGCGGGCGAGGAGGAGCCGCCTGCGCCGTGGCGGGTCGACGGTGTCGCGGGCCGTTCGGACCCGGGCGCCGACGTGTCCGTCGGGCCGCCGGATCCGCCGCCGCCGCGCGGCGGGGTGGACGGCGAGGGTGGGTGCGTCGACGTGGGCCGCGGCGACGGCCGGGGGGACGGGGACGGCGACGGCGATGGGGACGGTGACGGGGAGCCCTGCGTGCACACGTCGTTGAAGCCGAGCGCCGGCGGCCGCGCGTGCGTGTCGCCGTTCATCCCGGTGCCCCAGCTCCAGCCGTCCAGGTCGCCGTCGGCGACGCTGGACGAGCCCGCGCCCGAGCTCGCCCAGTCCCATCCCGTCCCACCGTCGCCGTGCCAGTAGCCCCAGAAGTACGGGAACTCGCCGAAGCAGTCGTCCCCGTCCGGCCCGACGCCGTCGAGCTGACAGACCGCCTTCCCGCCGAACCCCAGCCGGTACTGCAGGCCGTACTGCGCCGAAGCGAGCTCGATCAGGCGGATCCCGCTGACGCTCTGCGCGTCGAGCGCGACGCAGTACGTCGTCGTTCGGCTCCCGTTGTCGACGACCAGGCCGGCGTGCGGAGCCTTCGACGGCGCCGCGCAGGCCGTCGCCGCGCCCGTCGCGGCGGGGAGCACGGTCGCGCCGGCCAGGGCCACGCCGAACGCCAGCCCGAGGACCGGGGTCCGGAGCCGTCGACGCCGCACCGCGCGATCCTCCGTCAGCGGCACGCCGGCACGTTCGGCGCGCCCTTCGCGACCGGACCCGGCGGGATCGGCAGCGGGTCCAGCAGGATCGCCGGGACCGCGGCGATCGTCGCGCCGACGTCCGGGTCGCCGATCGCGTCGCCGTTCCACGTGTAGGCCCACGCGCCGCACTTCGTGTGCTGCAGGTGGCGGAGCGCCCCGATGCCTCCGTGCGGGACCGGGTGCCCGGCCGCGGTGTACGCCTGGATCACCAGCGCGGTGGAGTTCGTGTCGGTCGCCAGGAACGAGGCGCCGTAGCTCCATCCCCCGTGGACCGGATCGCGGACCGTGGCGAAGAAGGCGAACGGATCGGCGCCCCAGGAGGGCATCGACAGCGCCTCGAGCGCCATCACGACGTAGCCCGTGGTGTTGGAGTCCGAATCGAAGAAGTCGTTCGGCCCGCGGTGGCAATGGGCGTCGTCGTGCTTCGGGTCGTAGGGCGCGTCGTAGGCCCACCCGCCGTCCGGGCATTGCGCGTCGATCAGCCACTTCGCGACGGCCGCGGGCTGGACGAGCCCGGCCGCGGCGACACCGAGGACGGCCAGGGCGTCGTCGAAGACGCCCGAGGTCCCGTAGCGCCCGTCGCCGCCGCTCGGTCCGATCTCCGCGAGCAGATCGTGGCCGCCGAAGTTCGCGGGATCCTTCCCCGCGGCGGCGAGCGCAAGGACCACCTTCGCACGCAGGCCGACGGTGTCGACGTTGCCGGCCTGGGTCTGCACCTTGAGATACCCGATCGCCTTCTTCATCGCCTTGCCGCCGACCCCGGACGCGACGAACGCGAGCACGGCGTCCGAGGTCGAGCCGATCGGCGAGAACGCGGGGATCGAACCGTCCGGCTGCTGCTGCGCGACGAGGTAGGCGGTACCGCGCTTGGCGCGCTTGGCGTCGCTCATGGCCTGGGCGCCCGTCGGCAGCCACACGACCAGCGCGACCATGGAAACGAGGGGAACGGCGACCCGCCGGAGGGTCCGGCCCATCGGGCGACTCCTTCCTGGGCGTCCTCGCGCCCTGCCGGAACGACCCGATCGCTGGCGAGGAGTGGGCGCGCGGGCGGCAGGAGCGAGCCCGGCAGCCGACGTCCCCGAACCGCGAGGGATCGTTCAGCCCCTGCGCCGCGCAGGGCGGCCTGACTCGCCCGGTGGAGCGCGCCGCGTGGGTGCGCTCCGGGCCTACAGTTGCGGGACAGCGCCGGCTTCCGACCGGCTTCGCCTCCGCGACGCGTGTGCTGGCGCGAACGCTACCACGATGGTCCTCCGTGGCGCGGCGGCCGTCGCCCACCGCTGGCGGAACGCCGTTCGGTGGGCTCCCGACGGAGGTCCTGTACCCTGCCCACGATGGAGGTTCTGCACGGACCGGGGCCGTCGCTGCGCCTGGACGGACCCTCGGTCGTCACGCTCGGGGTCTTCGACGGCGTCCACCGCGGCCATGCGGTCGTGCTCGGCCGCGCGGTGCGGACCGCGCACGACCTCGGCGTGCGAGCCGTCGCCGTCACGTTCGAGCCGCACCCCACGGTCGTGCTGAGCCCGCGCTCCGTGCCACCCGCGATCACGACCCCCGAGCGCAAGGCCGCGCTGATCGAGGCGCTCGGGATCGACGTCCTCGTGGTGCTGCGGTTCGACCGCGCGTTCGCGTCGTGGCCCGCCGAGCGCTTCGTCCACCGGATCCTGGTCGACGGCCTCCACGCGGTGCGCGTCGTGGTCGGCGAGAACTTCACGTTCGGCCACCGGGCGCTCGGGACGGTTCCGGTGCTCACCGAGATGGGCGAACGGCTCGCGTTCGGGACGGAAGGCGTCCCGCTGGTCGAGCTCCACGGTCGGACCGTCTCGTCGTCCTCGATCCGGCAGGCCGTGGCCGCCGGCGAGCTCGCCTGGCCCTCCGAAGCGCTCGGCCGCCCGTTCGCCGTCGACGGGCGCGTGGTGGCCGGGGCCGGCCGAGGCGCCGGCATGGGGTACCCGACGGCGAACCTCGACGTGCCCGCGGGCATGCTGCTGCCGGGCCGGGGGATCTACGCGGGGAGCCTCCGATCGGGCCGGGACGACGAGGTCCACGGCGCCGCGATCAGCGTCGGCACCAACCCGACGTTCGGCGACGAACCGCTCCACGTCGAGGCCTTCGTGCTGGACTTCGACGGCGACCTCCGCGGCCTGGCCGTGTCGGTCGAATTCCTGGAGCGGCTGCGCGACGAGGAGCGGTTCGACTCGGTCGACGCCCTGGTGCGCCGGATCGCGGAGGACGTGGAACGGACGCGCGCGATCCTCGGGGCCCGGGTCGCGGGTCGCGCGACGGGGTGACGGTGGGCCACCGGGCAGCTCCTCGGTTCAGCAGGCGATCGTTCCTGGCGCTGGTCGGGACCGCCGCGGTGGCCGGGGCCGGCGTCGTCGTGGCGCGCTCGCTCGGGGCCGGCGACGGGGCCGGGACGACGGCGGGAACAGGGGGAACCCCCTCCCGGACGGCCGGATCGTCGTCGGCGTCGGCCGCGAGGACCGCCACGCCCGCGCCGACCGCGACGCCGACGCCGAGGCGCGGGTCGCTGCTGATCCACGCCGGCGGAGACACGAACCTCGACCCGAACTACATCCCGGCCCTCCGGACCTATGGCTACGAGCACGCGTGGACCGGCCTGGACGGGTTGTTCGAACGCGACGACCTCACGCTCGTGAACTGCGAGTGCGCGGTGTCCGACGAGGGCTCCGCCTACCCGGGGAAGGAATTCAACTTCCGCGGCGACCCGGCGGCGCTGCCCGCGATGAAGGCCGCGGGCGTCGACGTCGCGAACCTGGGCAACAACCACGCCTACGACTACGGCCCCGTGGCGCTCGTGGACACCGTGGCGAACCTCCGGCGGCACGCGATCGCGCCGGTCGGCGCCGGCAGCGGACCGAAGGCGGCCCTGGCACCGGCCACGTTCGAGCGGAACGGCTGGACGATCGCCGTCGTCGGGTTCGACAAGGTCGTCGATCCGTACCCGACCGCGATCGCCCGGCCGGGCCACCCAGGGACGGCGGCAGGGCACGACCTGGACGCGATGGTCCGCGCGACCGCCGCGGCGAAGAAGGAAGCGGACCTGGTCATCGTCGCGATCCACTGGGGCGTCGAGCTCGACACGGTCCCGCGGGCGGACGACGTGATCCTTGGGAAGCGGCTGGTGGAGGCCGGTGCGGACATGATCTTCGGCGGCCACGCGCATCGCCTCCAGCCGATGGGGAACCACAGCGACCGGCCGATCTTCTACAGCCTCGGCAACTTCGTCTGGCCGAACTTCTCCGTCGCCGGCGCCACGACCGCGGTCGCCGAAGTCCGGGTCAGCCCGCAGGGACGTCTCCGCGGGCGGATGCTTCCCGCGTACATCGCCTCGCCCGGCCACCCGGTGCTCCGCTGAGCCCGGTCGGCGGGTCATCGCGACCTTCCCGGCGAGGGAACCTCGGCGGATCCGTCTGCTACCCTTGTCCGGATCCCATGGCGTTGACGAAGGAATCGAAGGCTGCGCTCATCAGCGACTATCGCCGCGGCGAGACCGACACCGGCTCGCCGGAGGTGCAGGTCGCGGTCCTCACGACGCGGATCCAGGAGCTGACCGAGCACCTGCGGACGCACGCGAAGGACCACCACTCGCGCCGCGGGCTGCTCCAGATGGTGGGCAAGCGCCGCCGGCTCCTCGAGTACCTCAAGCGCGAGGACATCGAACGCTACCGGGACCTTATCCAGCGCCTGGGTCTTCGGCGCTAGGACGCGAAGGACACGACGGGCGGCCGAGGGGTCGCCCTTCTTCATAGGAGGAGGCCAACCAGGCCGGACCCGAACGAGACCCGAGGAGCGAGCGGCGAGAGCGGGTCAGTTATCAGTTGCGGACCCCGGACGGATACGAGAGCCGAACCCGGATCCCCCCGAGGCCCACCACTGAGAACTGACCCTCCCGCACCGAACCGCTCCTCGAGCCGACACCTGTTGACACGCGCGGCACCCGCGCGCTGGTTCGAGGAGGAACCACGTTGATCACGAAGGAAACCGCAACGATCGGCTCGTCCGACATCACGTTCGAGACGGGCAAGCTCGCGCGACAGGCGGACGGATCCGTCGTCGTGACGCTCGGCGAGACCCAGGTCCTCGTCGCCTGCACCAGTTCGAACCCCCGCGAGGGGATCGACTTCTTCCCGCTCACCGTCGACGTCGAGGAGCGTATGTACGCGGCCGGCAAGATCCCGGGCAGCTTCTTCCGGCGCGAGGGCCGGCCCGGCGAGACCGCGATCCTGACCGCGCGGCTGATCGACCGGCCGCTGCGTCCGACGTTCGCCGACGGCTACAAGGACGAGGTCCAGGTCGTCGTCACGGTGCTGTCGGCCGACCTGGCGAACCCGTACGACATCCCCGGTATCAACGGCGCAGGCCTGGCCGTGTCGCTCGCGGGGCTCCCGTTCCACGGGCCCGTGGCCGCCGCCCGCGTCGGCCTGATCGGTGGGACGTGGCACGTGAACCCCACGTACCAGGACCTCGAGCTGGCGATCTTCGACATGATCGTCGCCGGCCGTATGAACGACCGCGGCGAGGTCGACATCCTGATGGTCGAGGGCGAGGCGCCCGACGGCACGTGGGAACGCGTCGCCGACGGCCAGCCGGCCCCGACCGAGGACGTCGTCGCCGAGGGGCTCGAGGCCGCGAAGGCCGCGATCGCCTCGACGATCGACCTGCAGCGGAAGGTCCTCGCCCAGGCGGACGTCCCAGCGAAGCCGTTCGAGCCGCGCAGGGCCTACTCCGACCTGACCTGGGGGGCGGTCGAGGCGTTCGCGGGCCCGAAGCTCCCGGCCGCGCTGGTCCCGGCGAAGCAGGAGCGCGACGCGAACCTCGACCGGCTGAAGGACGAGCTGAAGGTCCACCTGCTCGAGGCCTGGGGTGAGGAGGCCTTCCTCGCGGCGTCGGGCGAGATCTCGCCGGCGTTCAAGGAGCTCCAGAAGCGCTCCATGCGGCGCCGCGTCGTCGACGACGGCATCCGGATGGACGGACGGACGCCGACCGAGATCCGGACGCTCTCGGCCGAGGTCGGCCTGATCCCGCGCGCCCACGGCTCGGGCCTCTTCCAGCGCGGAGAGACCCAGGTGCTGAACGTGACGACGCTCGGGATGCTCCGGATGAACCAGATGATCGACACGCTGGATCCGGAGGACTCGAAGCGCTACATCCACCACTACAACTTCCCGCCGTACTCGACCGGTGAGACCGGCCGGGTCGGTTCGCCCAAGCGCCGCGAGATCGGCCACGGCGCCCTCGCGGAGCGCGCGCTGATCCCGGTGATCCCGGGCGACGACGAGTTCCCGTACACGCTGCGCCTGGTCTCCGACGTCCTCGAGTCGAACGGTTCGACGTCGATGGCGTCCGTCTGCGCCTCGACGCTGTCCCTGATGGACGCCGGCGTGCCGATCCACGCGCCCGTCGGCGGCATCGCGATGGGCCTGATCGCCGAGGACGGGAAGTTCGTGACCCTGACCGACATCCTGGGCGCCGAGGACGCGCTCGGCGACATGGACTTCAAGGTCGCCGGAACGCGGGACTTCGTCACGGCGCTCCAGCTGGACACGAAGGTCGAGGGCCTGCCCGCCGACGTCCTGCGCGCCGCGCTCCACCAGGCGCGCGAGGCGCGGATGACGATCCTCGACGTGATCGCGGGGACGCTCCCCGGGCCGCGCGAGGCGCTGTCCGAGAAGGCGCCGCGCGTGATGATGATCCAGATCCCGGTCGACAAGATCGGCGAGGTGATCGGCCCCAAGGGCAAGCGGATAAACGAGATCATCGCCCTGACCGGCGCCGATATCGACATCGAGGACGACGGCCGGATCTTCATCGGCTCGAAGGACGGCGAGGGCGCCGACAAGGCGATCGAGATGATCGAACAGATCGCGAACCCGCGCCCGCTGCAGGTCGGAGAGCGCTTCGACGGCAAGGTCGTCAAGACGACGACGTTCGGGGCGTTCGTCAACATCCTGCCCGGCCGCGACGGCCTCGTGCACATCTCGAAGCTCGGCCGCGGCAAGCGCATCGCCTCCGTGGAGGAGGCGGTCAAGGAGGGCGACCCGCTCACCGTCGAGGTCCAGGAGGTCGATCCCGCCGGCAAGATCAGCTTGAAGCCTGTCGGCGAGGGCTGGGACCCGCCGGAGGGCGGCTGGCCGCGCGACGAGAGCGGTGACGGCGGGTACGAGCGCCGCGAGCGGCGGGACGGCGACCGTGGCGGCCGGGACCGCGGCGATCGCGAACGGCGCGACCGCCGGCCGCGCGACCGCGACCGGGACCGGCGTCCACAGTCCTCCGGCGACGGCGGCTCGTCCGACGCCTGAGGCGACCGGCGGGCCGAACGGTCATGATGGCGCCGTGAGCGCCAGGCGGCGATCGACGACCACGCTGCGCAGGACCGGATACGCCTCGGGCCTGCGGGTCCTGACCGAGGAGATGCCGGCGGTCAGATCCGTGACCCTCGGCGCCTGGGTCGACGTCGGCTCGCGCGACGAGCGGCCCTCGGTCGCCGGCGCGTCGCACTTCCTCGAGCACCTGCTGTTCAAGGGGACGAAGACCCGGACCGCGCAGGACATCGCGGAGGCCTTCGACGCGGTGGGCGGCGACCTGAACGCGTTCAGCGCGAAGGAGTACACGTGCTACCACTGCCGGGTGCTCGACCGCGATCTGCCGATGGCGGTCGAGCACATGACCGACATGTTGCGGAACTCCACGATCGCGAAGGCGGACGTCGACGGCGAGCGCGGGGTGATCCTCGACGAGATCGGCCTGCGTGACGACGCGCCGGACGACCTGATCCACGACCTGTTCGCCGAGACCCTGTGGCGGGGTCACCCGCTCGGGCGCCCGGTCCTCGGGACCCGAGAGACGATCAACGCGATCACGCGCGAGCAGGTCAACGGGTTCTACCGGCGCAACTACCGGCCGGCCAGGTTCGTGCTCGCCGCGGCCGGCAGCGTGAAGCACGAGGAGCTCTGCGCCCTGCTCGAGCGCGGCATGGACACGGGCGCGCGCCTCCCGGAGCGCGACGGCGCCCACGCGGTTCGGACCGGGGGGAGCGCGCCGCAAGCCCCGGGTGGAACCCTCGTGTCGAACCGCAAGACCGAGCAGGCGCACCTGTGCATCGGGACGCCCGGGCTCGCCCGCAACGACCCGGACCGGTTCGCGTTCGGCGTGGTCAACGTGGCGCTCGGCGGAGGCATGTCGTCGCGCCTGTTCCAGGAGATCCGAGAGAAGCGCGGCCTGGCGTACTCGGTGTACTCGTACCACTCCCAGTTCGCGGAGACCGGGCTCTTCTGCGTGTACGCGGGCACGATGCCGAACCGGGCGAAGGAGGTCCTGTCGATCGTCCGCGGTCAGCTCGAGGCGATCGCGGCGGACGGCCTGGACCCCGACGAGCTCGAGCGTTCGAAGGGCCATCTCAAGGGCTCGCTCGTCCTGTCGCTCGAGGAGACCCCCAGTCGCATGAGCCGGCTCGGCAAGTCCGAGATCGGGCACGGCGAGATCCTGTCCGTCGACGACGTGCTGGACCGGATCGACGCGGTCACGTCCGAGGCGGCGCGGGCGGTCGCCGCGCAGGTGTTCGGTCATCCGAAGACGCTCACCGTGGTCGGACCATTCCGGCCGAGGGACTTCGACGGAGCGCCGCCGTGATCCGCGTCGGCGTGCTCGGCGCCGCCGGCAGGATGGGCCGGATGGTCTGCCGAGCCGTGCTCGACGATCCCCAGCTGGACCTGGTCGCGGCCGTGAGCCCCGCGCACGCGGGCGCGCGCGTGGCGGATCTGGCCGGCGACGAGGTCACTGATCTGACGGTCGACGGCGAGCCCGACGCGTTGCTGGCGGGCGGTGCCGAGGTGGGCGTCGACTTCACGCAGCCGGACGCCGTGATGACGAACGTCCGCTGGCTCATCGAGCACGGCATCCACGCCGTGGTCGGGACGACCGGCCTCACGGTCGCCGATCTGGCCGAGATCCGGTCCGCCACGGAGGCGACGGGCGGCCGCGCGAACGCGATCGTCGCGTCGAACTTCGCGATCGGCGCCGTGCTGATGCAGCGGTTCGCCGAGCTTGCCGCGCCCCACATGCCCGCCGCCGAGATCATCGAACTCCACCACGAAGGCAAGCTCGATGCGCCATCCGGGACGGCCCTATCGACCGCGGCTCGGATCGCGGCAGCGCGCTCCGAGCCGTGGTTCGGGCCCGCCGACGAGCGCGTGCCCGGCGTGCGCGGCGGCGACGCGGACGGGGTTCGGGTGCACTCGGTCCGGCTCCCCGGGCTGGTCGCCCACCAGGAGGTCCTCTTCGGTGCGACCGGTCAGACGCTCTCGATCCGCCACGACACGACCGACCGCGTGTCGTTCATGCCGGGCGTCGTGCTCGCGATCAAGGCGGTCGCCGGACGGCCTGGCCTGACGATCGGGCTCGAGTCACTCCTCGGGCTGTCATAGCCTCGACCGCTCTCGTCCCTCGCACCCGAACCGCCGCCGAACGAAGCGGCGGCGCCGGAGTCCCCGACCGCGGTACGGTGCGTCGATGAACGCCGAGCCCACGGTCGCCGGCGAGGGTTCCCGGACCGCCTCCGGGCCATCGCTGTGGAGGAACGAAGCCTTCCTCAAGCTGTGGACGGGGCAGACGATCAGCCTGCTCGGGTCCCAGATCACCGTCGTGGCGCTCCCGCTGACCGCGATCCTGCTGTTCCACGCATCCGCGCTGCAGGTGGGTGTGCTCGGGGCTGTCGAATTCCTGCCGTTCCTGCTGTTCGGCCTCCCGGCGGGGGTGTGGGTGGATCGCGTCCGCAAGCGACCCCTCCTGATCTGGACGGACCTCGGGCGTTTCGTCGCCCTGGCGAGCATCCCGGGCGCCGACGCGTTCGGCGTGCTCTCGATCGCGCAGCTGTACGCGGTGGCGTTCGTCTCGGGCATCCTGACGGTGCTGTTCGACGTCGCGTACGGCTCGTACCTGCCGGCCGTCGTGCGCCGCGACCAGCTCGTCGACGGGAACGCGAAGCTCGAGATCTCGCGCTCCGGAGCGCAGCTCGCCGGGCCCGGGGTCGCGGGCCTGCTGGTCCAGGCGTTCTCCGCCCCGCTCGCGATCCTGGCCGACGCGATCAGCTACCTGTGCTCGGTGGCTTCCCTCCTGCTGATCCGGTCGCGGGAGGCGCCACCGGCCGCGGAGGTCGAGCAGGAGCCGATGCGCCGGCAGGTCGCGGCGGGGCTCCGGTACGTGGTCCGCCATCCGCTGCTCGGTCCGCTCGCGGCGTGCACCGCGACGCTGAACCTGTTCTCGATGATGGGTCAGGCGGTGCTCCTGCTGTTCGCGGTCGACCAGCTGAACATGAGCCCTGGCGAGATCGGGTTGATCCTGGCGATCGGCAACGTGGGCTTCCTGATCGGTGCGTTCGTCGCCCAGCGAACGTCCCGCGCGCTCGGCCTTGGCCGGACGCTGGTGGCCACCCCGCTCACGATCGGGCTCGCGGCCGTGCTCGTTCCGCTCGCGGCCCGGGGGCGTGCTCCGGCGCTTCTGATCGGGTTCGGCCTTCTCGGGAGCTTCGCCGCGGTGATCTACAACGTGAACGCCCGGAGCCTGGTGCAGTCGGTGGCGCCCGAGCGGATGCTCGGTCGGGTGATCGCCACGATGCGGTTCGTCGTGTGGGGGACGATCCCCCTCGGATCGTTCCTCGGTGGTGTGCTCGGCGACCGGCTCGGCCTGGTCCCCACGCTGTGGATCGCGGCCGCGGGGGGGATCTGCGCGTTCCTGCCGCCGCTGCTGTCCGGCGTCCGTCGCCTGGAGGCGATACCCGAGGCGAGCGATCCCTCGCTCGGCACCGCCCGCGTGGAGGGCGGCGTGATCACCGCTTCTGGGCCGCTTCAGCCGGAGAGCTGAGCGACCAGCTCGTCGTGGAGCAGGCCGTTCGTCGTCAGCACGCTCGAGCCGTCGGCGAGGGGCGACCCGTCGAACGTGGTCACGCGGGCCCCGGCCTCGCGGGCGATGACCGCGACCGCCGCCCAGTCCCAGACCCTGAGCTCGGGTTCGATCATCGCCTCGGCCGAGCCCCGCGCGACCAGCATGTGGCCCCAGAAGTCGCCGAACCCACGGGCACGGTAGGCGCGGCGGGCGATCCCGAGGAACGACGCCTCGAGCGGGGTGTCGACGAACGAATGGATGCCGCTCGCGCACACCGTCGCCTGCGCCAGGTCCGCCACGGCCGACGCGCGGATCGCGCGACCGTTCAGCGTGGCCCCGGAGCCGGTGACCGCCTGGTACCGCTCGCCGATGGCCGGCGCCGAGGCGAGGCCGAGGACCGGTTCGCCGTCTATCGTCAGTGCGATGAGCGTCGCCCAGATCTGGATCCGCGACGCGAAGTTCTTCGTGCCGTCGATCGGGTCGAGGACCCACGTGCGCCCGGCGTCCGGCGCACCATGCAGCCCGCCCTCCTCGCCGAGCACCGCGTCGTCGGGGAACCGATCGGCCAGCAGCTCCCGCAGCCGGGCCTCGATCGCCAGGTCGGCCTCGGTCACCGGCGAGAGGTCGGGCTTCGTTCGAACCTCGAATCCGCGCGCGAACACCTCGAGCGCGATCTCCGCGGCGGCGTCGGCGAGCTCGTTCGCGAACGCGAGCTCGGGCGCGAACGGCCCACCGGCCGGTGAGATGGTCAACCTACTTCACGGTCTCGGGATCGCCGACGAACAGCAGGCCGAACGCCGATCCGAAGCTCGCGAGGTCCTCGGTGGCGCGGGCGTTCGCCTCACTCGCCATGTCTGCCTTGAACCCGTCGCGATCCGCCCACGTCAGCTCCGCGACGCCGTCGTACGGGCGCTCCTGCCCGTCCGGCGATCTGGTGACCAGCGTGACCGTGTAGCCCGCGAGGTGTTCGTATCCGTCGCGCGCGATCGGCGCGTGGACGTTCAGCCAGTGATCGGCGAACGCCTCGTCGGACAGGTCGTCTCGCTTCCGAACCCAGATGTGGACCCGCACCATGGGTGCTCCTTCGCGTCGAACGACGTGGAGCCGTCATCGTACCGAGTCCGCGGTTCAGCGCTCGCGGCTGGGCACGTCTCCGTCGCCCGCGACCGAGCGGGCGAGCACGAACAGCAGGTCGGAGAGCCGGTTGAGGTAGCGCCTCGCGTCCGGGTTCGCCGTTCGTCCCGCGGCCTCCAGGTCGACCACGCGACGCTCGGCCCTGCGCACGATCGACCGGGCGACGTCCAGCGCGGCGGACACGGGGGTTGCGCCGGGGACGACGAACGCGTTCGGCAGGGGGTGCGCCTCGACGAGCCCGTCGATCGTCCGCTCGAGCTCGGAGACCATCTCCGGGGTGACCAGGGACACGCCCGCGGTCAGCTTGTTCCGTTCGTCCGGGTTCGTCGCGAGGTCCGCGCCGACGACGAACAGGTCGCGCTGGAGGCGAAGGATCGAGCCGGCGATCTCGGGGTCGTCCGCGGCGGCGCGGGCGACACCGAGCGCCGCTACCGCCTCGTCGACGGTCCCGTACGCCTCCGTGGCCGGGTCGGCCTTCGAGATCCGGCCGCCGTACAGCAAGCCCGTCGTGCCGTCGTCCCCGGTCCTCGTGTAGATCCGCACCACCGCGCGACAGGATAGCCGTCCGGTCCCGGCGGTTCGCGGATGTTGACGTTGTGGCTGCTGAGCGCTCCTGATCGAGGGTGATAAGGTCACCGAACGCGTGTGCGAGCGCGCTTGCGGACCTCCGACGCCCCCGATGCCGTGTACGGCGGGTCGGTGGGGGTAGCATCGAGCGCACCGCGACGCGAGGAGGCTTCCGATGGGCGGTAGGTTCGGTTCGGTCATCACGGCCATGGCGACCCCGTTCGACGGCGACGGCAACGTCGACCTCGACCGGGCGCAGGAACTGGCGAATTGGTTGCTCGACCACGGCTCCGACGGGCTCGTCGTCGCCGGGTCGACCGGCGAGGGCGCGACGCTGTCCGACGTGGAGAAGGTCGACCTGTGGCGGGCCGTGGTCGCGGCGGCCGCCGGCCGCGCCCCGGTGATCGCCGGGACCGGCACGAACGACACCGCGCACTCGATCCACCTGACGAAGGAGGCCGCGGGCGTCGGGTGCGACGCCGCGCTGGTCGTGACCCCGTACTACAACAAGCCGCCGCAGCGCGGCCTGGACGCCCACTTCCGCGCCGTCGCCGCCGCGACCGACCTGCCGAACATCCTCTACAACATCCCGAGCCGGACCGCGACGCTGATCGAGCCCGAGACGCTCTTGAAGCTGGCGCATCAGGTCGGGAACATCGTCGGGGTGAAGGACGCCACCGCGGACATCGCGACCGCGGTCCGTGTGATCCGCGACGCGCCGGAGGGCTTCGAGGTCCTGTCGGGGAACGACAACGACACGCTGCCGCTGGTCTGCGTCGGCGCGACCGGCGTGATCGCGGTGGCCTCGCACCTCGCCGGAGAACGGATGAACGAGATGGTTCGGGCCGCGACCGCGGGCGACCTGGGGACCGCGCGCAAGATCAACGACGAGCTGCAGCCGCTCTACCGAGGACTGTTCGTCGCGGGGAACCCGATCTCGCTGAAGGCCGCGATGGCGATGGCGGGCCACCCGATCGGCGACCCGCGCCTGCCGCTGGTGCCGGCCACCGTCGAGGAGCGACGGGCGATCCTCGACGCGCTGGGGGCGTCCGGCATCCTGCAAGCGATGGGGGATTCAGGCGTCCTCTGAGGCGCCCCGCGCGGGGCTCGACGAGCCGGACGGGGCGGAACGGACCGGCGCTCCCGAGAGGGCGCGTCTCGTGTTCCTCGGCGGCCTGGGCGAGGTCGGACGGAACATGGCCGCGCTCGACATGGGCGGCAGGATCCTGATGATCGACGCGGGGCTATCGTTCCCCGAGGCGGAGATGCCGGGGATCGACCTCGTGTTGCCGGACTTCGGCTGGCTGCTGGAAAACGCCGACCGGATCGAGGGCGTCGTGCTCACCCACGGGCACGAGGACCACGTCGGATCGCTGCCGTACCTGCTCCGCGAGCTCGATCACCTGGACATCTACGCGACGAAGCTCACGCTCGCCCTGATCACCGGGAAGCTCGAGGAGCACGGCGTCCGGGAGCGCGCGACCTTCCACGAGGTGACGCCCGGCGACCAGGTCGAGGTCGGCCCGTTCCGCGCGCGCTTCTACCGCGTCTCGCACTCGATCCCGGACGGGTGCGCGATCGCGATCGACACGCCGAACGGCACCCTGCTCCACACGGGGGACTTCAAGCTCGACGCGACGCCGATCGACGGGCGCGTGACGGACCTGCAGGGGATCGCCGGCGAGGCGGCGCGCGGCGTGCACCTGCTGCTGTCGGATTCGACGAACGCGGAGGACCCGGGGTTCGCGGGGAGCGAACGCAGCGTCGGGCCGGTCCTCTACGACATCATCCGGGACGCGCCCAGGCTCGTCGTGGTCGCGTGCTTCGCCTCGCACATCCACCGGATCCAGCAGGTGGTGGACGCGGCCCGGCGCGCGCAGCGCGTGGTCGCGTTCCTGGGGCGCTCGATGCACCAGAGCGTCGCGGCGGCGCGGGCGCACGGCTACCTCGACATCGACGACCGCGACGTGGTGCCGATCGAGGAGCTCGGACGGCTCGACCCGCACGACGTCGTGGTGTGTTCGACCGGCTCGCAGGGCGAACCGCTGTCCGCGGTCTCGCTGATGGCGGCGCGCGAGCACAAGTGGGTGAAGCTCCGGCCCGAGGACACCGTGATCCTGTCGTCCTCTGTGATCCCGGGCAACGAGTCCGCGATCTACCGGACGATCGACGGGCTGTACCGGACGGGGGCGTCGGTGTTCCACCTGCCGGTCGCGGCCGTGCACGTGTCCGGCCACGCGGCGTCCGAGGAGCTGAAGTTCATGCTGAACCTCGTGAAGCCCCGGTGGTTCGTGCCGGTCCACGGCGACCGGCGGCTGCTGTCGCACCACGCGGAGCTCGCGCTCGAGGTCGGGATCGCGGCGGAGCGGATCCTGATCTGCGAGGACGGCGACACGCTGGTCCTCGGCGAGGAGGTCACGCGGGGCGAACGCGTCGAGGCGGGGATGACGTTCGTCGACGGGATGGGGATCGGCGACGTCGGCGAGTTCGTGCTGCGGGACCGCAGGAAGCTCTCGGCGGATGGGATCGTCGTCGCGGTCGTCACGGTGGATGCGCGATCGGGCGAGCTGCTGGCGGGCCCGGACGTGATCAACCGCGGCTTCATCACCGACGAGACGGCGGGCCCGATCTTCGACGAGGCGCGCCACCGCACGGTGCTGGCGCTGAAGGAGTACGCGGAGGAAGAGGTGACCGACCCGGCGGTCCTGAAGCAGCAGATCCGGCGTGCGCTCTCGAAGTACTTCTTCGAGACGACGAAGCGCAAGCCGGTGATCCTGCCCGTCGTGATGGAGGTCTAGGCACATGGCGTCCAGGTCGGGAACGAAGTCGAGGTCGGCGTCGAAGCGGAAGCCCGCGACGCGGTCGAAGGGCGCGTCGGGGCGCTCGCGCCCGCGTCGCGAGGGGCCGGGCCGGATCCGCGCGACCGGCGCGCGGGTGACGAAGCATCTGTCGCCGCGGGCGGCCGACGTGCTGGGGGTCGCGCTGATCGTCCTGGGGGTCCTCGCCGTCCTCGGCGTGTGGTTCGGCGCCGGGGGAGCGTTCGGCAGCGCGTGCCGGTACGCGGTCCTCGGGCTGTTCGGCCTGGCAGGGTACGCGTTCCCGATCGTCGCGCTCGCGTGGGCGTTCGTGCTGATCCGCGGCACCCATCCGGACGATCGCGGACGGATGCTGGTCGGCCTGTGGATCACGGCGTTCGGCGTGCTCGCGCTCCTGTCGCTGGCGCGTGGGAACCCGAGCCCGGTGGCGGGCTACGAGGCGGTCTCGCGCGCCGGCGGCGTGGTCGGCGCGGCGGTCGCGTGGCCGCTGTCGCGGGTCGTCTCCGTCTACGGCGCGGTCATCGTCGCCGCCGGCCTCACGTTGATCGGCGTCCTGGTGTTCACCGCGACACCGCTCGCGTCCGTCGGCCGTGCGATCAAGCGGTTCTTCGTCGAGGAGCCCGCCGAGGACGTCACGGCCGCGCCCGAGGCGACGAGTCAGCGCAAACCACGTGCCTCGGCCGCCGACGACGATCGGTCGCCCGAGATGGCCGGGCGCATGGAGTCGCCGGACGTCGCGGAGCTCGGACCGATCGAGGTCGCCGAGCCGAAGCAGATCCGCCTGCCCGTGACCGGTCGGGGCGACGCGTACCGGCTGCCCCCGCTGGACCTCCTGCGTCGCGCGCCGGTGTCGAAGGCGGATACCCGCGACGCCGAGCACACGACCCAGGCCCTCGAGAGCACGTTCCGGAACTTCGGCGTGCCCGCGCGCGTCACCGACGCGCACCGCGGCCCGACCGTGACGATGTACGAGGTCGAGGTCGAGGCCGGCACGAAGGTGAACAAGGTCCTGTCGCTCGCCGACGACATCGCGTACGCGCTCGCGACGCCCGACGTGCGGATCATCGCGCCGATCCCGGGCCGGTCGGCGATCGGCGTCGAGGTGCCGAACAAGGTCCGGGACTTCGTGATGCTGGGCGACGTGCTGGGATCGAAGGCGGCGAAGGAGGTCGCGAAGCCGCTGTACGTGGGCCTCGGCAAGGACGTGCACGGCCGGGCGTTCATGGTGAACCTCGCCGAGATGCCCCACGTCCTGATCGCTGGCGCGACCGGCGCGGGCAAGTCGAGCCTGATCAACACGTTCGTCACGTCGCTGCTGGTCCGAACCTCGCCCGACGACGTGAAGCTGATGCTGATCGACCCGAAGCGCGTCGAGCTGTCGCACTTCGCGGACGTGCCGCACCTGCTCGCGCCCGTGATCGTCCAACCGAAGAAGGCGGCCGAGGCGCTCGGGTGGATCGTGCGCGAGATGGAGCTCCGCTACGAGACGTTCGCCGCCGTCGGGATGCGCGACATCGAGACGTACAACGGTGCGTTCGACGAAGGCACGCTGCGGATGCCGATCGGGCGCGAGTCGGAGTTCGACCGCGTGCCCTACATCGTCGTGGTCATCGACGAGCTGGCCGACCTGATGATGGTCGCGCCGCGCGACGTGGAGGATGCGATCTGCCGGATCGCGCAGATGGCCCGGGCGGTCGGCATCCACCTGGTCGTGGCGACGCAGCGTCCGTCGGTCGACGTCGTCACCGGCCTGATCAAGGCGAACATCCCGTCGCGGATCGCGTTCATGACCGCCTCCCAGGCCGACTCGCGCGTGATCCTCGACGTCGGCGGCGCCGAGAAGCTCGTCGGCCATGGGGACATGCTCTTCCAGCCGGCGAACGTGTCCAAGGCGGTGCGGATCCAGGGCGCGTGGGTGACGCAGCAGGAGATCGAGCGGATCGTCGAGTGGTGCCGCGCGCAGCGCGAGCCGGCGTTCCAGGCGATGATCGACGGCGTCGGCCGCGCGGACGCCGAGGACGACGACGGGATGAGCGCGGACGACGACCTCCTCGAGCAGGCGGCCGAGCTGGTGATCCGCTCCCAGCTCGGGTCGACGTCGATGCTCCAGCGCAAGCTGAAGGTGGGGTTCGCGCGTGCGGGCCGCCTCATGGACCTGTTGGAGGAGCGTGGCATCGTCGGGCCGAGCGTCGGATCGAAGCCGCGGGACGTGCTCATGACCTGGGACGAATGGTCGGAGGCCCGCCGGCGCCTCGGCTCCTGAATGACGCGCCGAGGCCGGAGCGCCGTGGGGAAAAGCGGAGGGAGCGAACCCGAAGGCCCGCTCCCTCCATGTCGCTTCTTCCGTCACCTGCCCCGAGGGGCCTGTTCCGTCTTCCGCGACACCCGCACGATAGACCGGACGCGCCGGCCTTGTAAAGCTGGAACGGCCCTTCCGGGCCAGAAAGAGTGACAAATGGCACTTTCGGACGTCGGGCCGTCATCGCGCGATCGTCCGGAGCCCGCACGCGGCCGGTCGGTAGGATATTGGGCCGGGCCGCGGGCGCGGCCCACGGCGTGACGGAGGCCCTCGTGGGGAACGCGACCGGCATCGGTCCGGCCCTCCGCAAGGCTCGCCTCCTCCGAGGCAAGTCGATCGAGGAGGCCAGCCGGGAGACGCGGATCAGAGCGGAGTACCTTCAGGCCCTGGAGCGGGAACGGTTCGACGCCCTCCTGGGGGAGGTCTACGTCCGCGGGTTCCTGCGCTCCTACTCGAGCTACCTGGGGCTGGACTCCGACAAGGTCGTCTCGATCTACACCGATCATTTCGGCCTCCCGGCGAGGCCCGCGCCGGCCGCGGAGCAGCGTCCCCCCACCCGGCGGCCCGTGAACGGCGCGCGCCGCCGTCGGCGACGGCCGCGGATCCGGGTGCCGGGGCCGGGTCGGTGGCACCTGAACTGGCCGGTGCTGGTCGCGGTCGCGGTGATCGTCGTGGCGGCCCTGGCGACCGCGGGTTGGTTCTCGCGATCGAAGACCGCGCCCCCGCCGGCGAACGGGCCCGGCGTCGCCGTGCCCGCCGAGGTGTCGCCGACGGTGACGGTGGCGATCGAGGCTACCGTCGACGTCCACGCGACGATCACGACCGACGGCGAAGGAGCCTTCGACGGCGTGCTTCGCGCCGGCGAGGGAGGGTCGTGGGACGCGGAGCGCACGATCACGGTCCGCCTCGACCGTGGGGCGAGCGTCACGCTCACCGTCAACGGGCACCGCGTCGGTTCGCCCGGTTCCTCGAAGGAACCCTACGAGGCGACGTTCGTGCCGAACGATTTCGGGAGGACACCATCGCCCGGTCCGAGCGTCGGCTGACCCCGCTCGGCCTGGGGTGGCCGAACATCCTCACGGGCCTCCGGATCCTGTTGGTGCCGGTCCTGTTCTTCCTGCTCATCGCCCAGACCGACACGGCCGACCTGATCGCCGCCGCTGTCTTCGCGGTCGGGGCGTGGACGGACCTGTTGGACGGCTACCTCGCGCGGCGCTGGGAGGTCTCGACCAGCACCGGCGCATGGCTGGACCCACTGGCCGACAAGCTGCTCGTCGGTGTGCCGATCGTCACGCTCGCCGCGCTCGGCCGGTTCCCGCTGTGGGCGGCGGTCGTGATCCTGCTGCGGGAGGTCGTCGTGACCGGTCTGCGCATCTACCTTGGATCGAAGGGAAAGGGGATGCCGGCATCCCGGGCCGCGAAGTGGAAGACGCTGGCGCAGCTCACCGCCATCTTCCTGTACATCCTGCCCCTCGCGGACGCGTGGTCGACCGTGCAACTGGTGGTGCTGGTCGTCGCGGTGATCCTGACCGTCGGGACGGGCGTGGATTACGTCGTCTCGGCGGTCCGCTGGAACCGTCGGCAGCGGGGCCGCCGCAGCGAGGACGAAAGGACCGGAGCGTGAGAACGGAGATCGTCGGCGTCGGAACGGAGATCCTCCTCGGGCAGATCTGCAACGACAACGCACGCTGGATGTCCGAAGCCCTGGCGCAGATCGGGGTGGACGTGGTGAACCACCAGGCCGTCGGCGACAACCGCGCGCGGATCGCCGAGGCGTTCCGGCTCGCGCTGTCGCGTGCCGACGTGCTGCTGGTGACCGGCGGCCTCGGTCCCACCCAGGACGACATCACGCGCGAGGGCCTTTCGGACGCGCTCGGCATGGCGCTGATCCGTCACGGCGAGATCGAGGACTTCCTCCGGGAGCGCTTCCGACGCTTCGGCCGGCCGATGCCGGAGATGAACCTCCAGCAGGCGGACGTCCCCGAGGGGGCCAGGTACATCCTGCCCGAGCGCGGCACGGCGCCCGGTCTCGTGATCGAGACGCCCGAGGGCAAGCGCGTCTACGCGGTCGCGGGCGTCCCGGCTGAGATGCGGGAGATGATGACGAACACGATCCTGCCCGAGCTGGCGGCCCTGGCGGGCCCCGCCGCGATCGCGTCGAGGATCCTCAAGGTGGTCGGCGTCGGGGAGTCGGCCGTCGCCGAGCGGCTGGACGACCTGTTCCGTTCGACGTCCAACCCGACCGTCGCCTACCTCGCGTCGTCGGGGGAGACGAAGGTTCGCCTGACCGCCAAGGCGCCGACGCGCGAGGAGGCCGAACGCCTGATCGAGCCCGTCGCCCGTGAGGTCCAGGCGCGACTCGGCCGGGCGGTGTTCACCGCCGACGAACGGGACCTGGCGGAGGTCGTCGGCGAGCTGCTGCGCGAGCGGGGCGCGACGCTCGCGACGGCGGAGTCGCTCACCGGGGGGAGCCTGTCGGCCAGGTTCACCTCGATCCCGGGTGCGTCCGACTCCTTCCTGGGATCGGTGGTCGCGTACGGCGTGGCCGCCAAGGCGAACGTGCTCGGCGTCCGGCCCGAGACGCTCGCCGCCTCCGGGCCCGGCGTGGTGAGCGAGGAGTGCGCACGCGAGATGGCCGGCGGTGCCAGGCGCCTGTTCGGCGCGGACCTCGCCGTCGGGTTGACGGGCGCGGCCGGCCCGGAGCCGCACGCCGGCGCGACGCCCGGGACCGTGTGCGTCGCCCTGGCGACCGACGGTCTCGACGGTCCGGAGACCTCGCGCACGCTCCATGCGCCCGGCGATCGCGCCCAGGTCCGGCGATGGTCCGAACAGGCAGCCCTGGACATGATCCGTCGCCACCTGCTCGCGGGACCGTCGGCCGCGGCGGGATCCGGATAGCGGCTCGGTCGCGTCGCACCGTGGCCCACGATCTCGCGTCCACGCCGCAGGAGAAGGCGCTCCGCCTGTTCGTCGCCGTCGACGTCCCCGACGCGGTGAAGACGGCCCTGGCCGCCGCCGTGGCGCCGTTCCGTGACCGCGTGCCGGGCGCCCGGTGGACGCGCGAGGGCGGGTGGCACGTCACGCTGAAGTTCCTCGGGCGCACCTGGCCGCGGCTCGTCCCCGAGGTCGAGGCCGCCGTGCGCGCCGTGGCCGAGGCGAGCGAGCCGTTCGACACGCGGCTGACGCGGATCGGAGCGTTCCCGAGCGAAGCGCGAGCCAGGGTCCTGTGGGCCGGCCTCGACGGCGCGGCTGGGGCGTTCGATCGGATCGTTCGGCGGCTCGACGGATCCCTTGCGGAGAGCTTCGGGTCGGAGGAACGGGCGTTCGCGCCGCACCTGACGTTGGCCCGGATCGCCCCGCCGCGCCGCCTGAGCGAGTTCGTCCCGGAGATCCTGACGACCGAGGTCGGGTCGGAGGCGTTCTCGGTGGATCGACTCGTGCTGTACCGGAGCCGACTCTCGCCTCGCGGGGCGATCTACGAGGCGATGCTCGACGTTGCGCTCGGCGGCGGGTCCGACGTTCGGCTCGCCGAGCGCCCCGAGGGTCCTTGACCTCGAACACACGTTCGGATACGCTCGCATCTGTCCTTCGAATGACAGGGGTGTAAGTTATGTCCGACCCGACCGCTAGAGTCCGTCACATCAGGAGCAACGGTGGGTCGCCCGCCGGCGATCGGTGGATCGAGGAGGTCCCGGGCATGGAGCGCGAGAAGATGCTGGACGTCACGCTGACGCAGATCGAGCGCCAGTTCGGCAAGGGCGCCGTGATGCGCCTCGGCGAGCACCCGATGGGCGCCGGTGTCTCGGTGATCCCCACCGGCTCGCTCGCGCTCGACGTGGCGCTCGGTATCGGCGGGATCCCGCGCGGCCGGATCGTCGAGGTGTTCGGCCCCGAAGGGTCGGGCAAGACGACCGTGTGCCTGCACATCATCGCCGAGGCGCAGCGGGCCGGCGGCATCGCCGTGTTCATCGACGCCGAGCACGCCCTCGACCCGACGTACGCCAACACGCTCGGGGTGAACATCGACGAGCTGCTGGTCTCCCAGCCGGACAACGGCGAGCAGGCGCTCGAGATCGGAGACATGATGGTCCGATCCGGCGCGGTGGACCTGGTGGTCGTGGACTCCGTCGCGGCGCTGGTGCCGCGCGCCGAGATCGAAGGGCGAGATGGGCGACACCCACGTGGGCCTGCAGGCCCGCCTGATGTCCCAGGCGATGCGCAAGCTCGCGGGCTCGCTCTCGCGGTTCGAGACCACGGCGCATCTTCATCAACCAGCTCCGCGAGAAGATCGGCGTGATGTTCGGCAGCCCCGAGACGACCCCCGGCGGACGGGCGCTGAAGTTCTACTCCTCCGTGCGGCTCGACGTGCGCAAGATCGACAACCTGAAGGACGGCGCCGAGGTCGGTCGGCTCGCGGGTCCGGGTCAAGGTCGTGAAGAACAAGCTCGCGCCGCCGTTCCGGATGGCGGAGTTCGACATCCTCTACGGCCAGGGCATCTCGAAGGAGGGGAGCCTCCTCGATGTGGGCGTGGCGATGGAGATCGTCAAGAAGAGCGGCGCGTGGTTCACCTACGAGGGCGATCAGCTGGGGCAGGGCAAGGAGAACGCCCGGGCGTTCCTGAAGGAGCACCCGGAGGTCGCGCTCGACATCGAACGGAAGGTCCGGGAGGCCGTGGGCCTCGTCGCGTTCGACGAGGACGCCGACGAGCCGATCCAGGTCCCGGACACCATCGACGAGCCCGTCGGGACACCGGCCAACTAAGGGGAAGGGGTTGGCCGGATCCCGGCGGGCCCGATCGTCCGGGAGGCGATCGGAGGACGACCTCGATGATGGCGCCGACCGCGACCCATCGCGGACGCCCCGCGGTCCGAGGGGAACGGCGAAGGATCGGGCGCTCCTGCTCCTGTCCGTGCGCTGGCGCAGCCGAGAGGAGCTCAGGTTCCGCCTGGCGCGGCTCGGCTTCGAACAGGACGAGGTCGACCGCGCGCTCGGCGATCTGGAGCGGGTCGGCCTGATCGACGACGAGCGCTTCGCCCGGGAGGTCGTCAAGGACCACGTCGGACGGCGGCGCTCCGCTGATCGCGCGATCCGGCACGCGCTCCGGCTGAAGGGCGTCGCCAGCGATCAGATCGAACGGGCGCTCGCCGGAGCGGGAGACGAAGAGGACCGCGCGATCCAACTCGCGGCGCGCCAAGCGATGCGGCTGCGCGACCTCCCGCGCGAGGCTGCGCACCGGCGGATCGTTGGGATGTTGCAGCGGCGCGGGTACGGCTCGTCGGTCGCCCTCGAGGCGGCCCGTCGCGCGCTCGCCGATCGACCCGAGGCCGTGGACGCCGAGATCGCCCCGGACGCCGACGCGGGCTAACCCGAGCGCTTCCAGGGCACACTCCGGGGCCGGCGAGGGGCACCCTATCCTTGCGTGTTCGAGGGTTCGGCCGTAGATTGTGGATACGGAACGGTCGAAAACGGAACCCAACCGAACGGCGAACGATGGACCACGAGATCATGAACGCGGACCTTCACCCGACGAGACAGCCGAACCCGATCGTCAGAGCAGTTAGCGAGGGCCGGGCGCCGGATCCAGGCGACCCGTAGCCCTCGTTCCCGCGTCAGTTCCGCGTGCGCCGCACGGTGGCCTGTGGTCGGCCGCTGCGCCGATACCGATGCACCGTGACGCAGTGTGAGGAGGAACGATGGCGGGGACGATCCTGGTCGCGATCGTCGCCCTGCTCGTGGGCGTGGTCGTGACGCTGGTCGCCCGGAAGGCGATGGCCACCAAGCGGGTCGAGAGCGCCGAGACCCGCGCGGAGCGCCTGGTCGCCGACGCGGAGCTCGAGGCCGAGACGAAGGTCCGATCCTCGCTGGCCGAGGTGAAGGACGAGATCGCCGCGATGCGCCGGGAGGCGGAGGAGGACCTCCGTTCGCGTCGTGAGGAGGTCAAGCTGATCGAGGAGCGGCTGGACCGCCGTGAGTCGGGCGTGGAAACGCGCGCGTCGGAGCTCCGCAAGCATCAGGAGGAGCTCGAGACCGTCGGACAGAACCTGGCGCGGCTCAAGGCGCAGCTCGAACGCTCCGGCGAGGAGCAACGGCGGGAGCTGGAACGCGTCGCCGGGATGACCTCGAGCGAGGCCAAGGAGGCGCTCGCCAAGCGGGTCATCGAGGACGCGAAGCGCGACGCGATGGCCACGGTCCGCGAGCTGGAGGAGCGGGCGAGGGAGGAAGGGGAGGAGCGCGCGCGCAAGATCGTGACGATCGCGATCCAACGTGTGGCCTCCGAGCAGACCTCCGAATCGACCGTCTCAGTCTTCCCGCTCCCGTCGGAGGACATGAAGGGCCGGATCATCGGTCGCGAGGGCCGGAACATCCGCACGTTCGAGGCCGTGACCGGCGTGAACCTGATCATCGACGACACGCCGGAGGCGGTCGTGCTCTCGTGCTTCGATCCGGTCCGGCGCGAGATCGCACGGATCACGCTGGAGAAGCTCGTTTCGGACGGTCGCATCCACCCTGCGCGCATCGAGGAGATGTTCCAGCGGGCCGGGGCCGAGGTGGAGGAGCAGGTCAAGCGCGCCGGGGAAGCCGCCCTGATCGAGGCGGGCATCACCGACGTGCACCCGGAGATGATCCGGCTGCTCGGGCGCCTGCAGTACCGGACCTCGTACGGGCAGAACGTGCTCCGGCACCTGGTCGAATCCGCCCACATCGCGGCGGCGCTCGCGGCCGAGCTGGGGATCGATCCCCGGATGCCGAAGCGCGGCGCGTTGATGCACGACATCGGCAAGGCGGTCACCCACGAGGTCGAGGGCTCGCACGCCCTGATCGGTGCCGAACTGGCGCGTCGCCTCAGGGAGCCGGCCGAGGTCGTGCACGCGATCGAGTCGCACCACGGCGAGGTCGAACCCCGAACGATCGAGGCGGTCCTCGCCCAGGTCGCGGACCAGATCTCGGGCGGCCGGCCCGGTGCGCGCCGAGAGTCGCTCGAGACGTACGTGAAGCGGCTCGAACGCCTCGAGGAGATCTGCACCTCGTACCCGGGGGTGGAGAAGACGTACGCGATGCAGGCCGGCCGGGAGGTTCGCGTCATCGTCAAGCCGCACGACCTCGACGACGTCGGCGCCCAGGTGCTCGCGCGCGACATCGCGAAGCAGGTCGAGGAGGAGCTGCAGTACCCGGGCCAGATCAAGATCACGGTGGTGCGGGAGACACGGGCGATCGAGTTCGCCAAATAGCCCTGGTACGCTCGCCCGCGTGGCCGGCTACCTGATCCGCACCTTCGGGTGCCAGATGAACGAGCACGACTCGGAGCGGATCGCCGGACTGCTCGAAGGGGACGGGTACGCGCCGGCGACCGACGCCGCCGACGCCGAGGTCGTCGTCCTCAACACGTGCGCCGTCCGCGAGAACGCCGACAACCGGCTGTACGGCTCGCTCGGGCACCTGAAGCCGCTGAAGGACGCGAACCCGGGGATGCGCATCGTCGTGGCGGGCTGCCTCGCGCAGAAGGACCAGAGCACGATCCAGCGGCGCGCGCCCTGGGTCGACGTCGTCGTCGGGACGTTCGCCCTGCGCGGCCTGCTCGAGCTGATCCGGCGCTCCGAGGCCGAGGGTCCAGTGATGGACGTCGCCGAGCAGACCGACACGTTCCCGAGCGCCCTGCCGGCCAGGCGCGGTTCGCCGTTCCACGCGTGGGTGAGCGTCAGCGTCGGCTGCGACAACGCGTGCACGTTCTGCATCGTTCCGCTGGTCCGCGGCCCGCAGCGCTCACGAGCCCTCGGCGACATCCTCGCCGAGGTGCAGTCGTTGGCTCGGGAAGGGGTCGTCGAGGTCGTGCTGCTCGGGCAGAACGTCAACACGTACGGCCGCGATCTGACCGTCCCGGGCTCCAGCCCGCGGTCCCGGTTCGCGGAGCTGCTTCGGGCCGTGAACGAGGTGGACGGGGTCCGGCGGATCAGGTTCACCAGCCCGCATCCGCACGATTTCACCGACGACGTGCTGGGGGCGATGGCCGACGGCGAGGCCGTCTGCGAGCACATCCACTTCCCCATGCAGTCGGGCTCCGACAGGCTGCTGCGCGAGATGCGCCGCTCGTACCGTTCCGACCGGTACCTCGCGTGGCTCGACCGGATCCGGGAGGCCGTGCCGGACGTCGCCGTCACCACCGACATCATCGTCGGCTTCCCGGGCGAGACGGAGGAGGACTTCGACGGCACCATGCGCGTGGTCGAACGCGCGCGGTTCGATGCTGCCTTCACGTTCCAGTACTCGCCGCGGCCGGGGACGGTCGCCGCCGACCTCGACGGACAGGTCCCGAAGGCCGTCGTGCAGGAGCGCTTCGAACGGCTCGTCGAGCTGCAGGAGCGGATCTCGCTCGAACGCAACCAGGAGCTCGTCGGCCGACGGGTCGAGCTCCTGATCGAAGGCGACGGGCGTAAGGGGAACCTGAAGGGGCGAACGAGGACGAACAAGCTCGTGCACGTCGACGGGCGCGCCGCGGCTGGATCGTTCATCGACGCCGTCGTGACCGCGGCGCACCCGCACCACCTCGACGGCGAACCCCTCACCCCGGTCCCCGCCGCCCCGAGATGAGCCGGCGGCCGCTGCTCGCCCTCGTCGGGCCGACGGCGTCGGGCAAGACCGAGGCGTCGCTGATCGTCGCGGAGACCCTCGGCGCCGAGATCGTCTCGATCGATTCGATGCAGGTGTATCGGGGGATGGAGGTCGGTACCGCGAAGCCGACGCTCGCCGACCGCGCGCGGGTGCCGCACCATCTGCTGGACGTCGCCCTGCCCTCGGCGCCGTTCTCGGTGGCCCGCTTCCAGGAGCTCGCGCGCACCGCGATCGACGGTATCGAACGCAGGGGGAGACAGGCCCTGCTCGTCGGCGGATCGCGGCCTGTACTTCCGGGCGGTCGTCGACGACCTCACGTTCCCGGGCACGTCGCCCGGGACGCGCGCGCTGCTGGAGGCGGAGGCCGTCTCCATCGGGCCCGAGCGGCTGCATGGCCGGCTGCGCGGCTTCGACCCAGCCGCCGCGGCCAGGATCGAACCGACGAACGCCCGCCGGGTCGTCCGCGCGCTCGAGGTCGCCGCCGTGACGGCGCGGACGTTCTCGAGCTTCGCCGACGACTGGGCGCGCTATCCGCCGGGTGGTGTGCTCGTCGCGGGGATCGAGCTCCCTCGCGCCGTCCTTCACGGGCGGATCGAGCGCAGGGTCGACCTGATCTTCCCCGGGCTGGTCCGCGAGGCGGAGGCGCTCGGCTCGGCGGGGTTCGGCGGCTTCCTCACCGCGACGCAGGCCATCGGCTACGCTGAAGCCTTGGCTCTCGCGGCCGGTCAGCTCTCGCAGGACGAGGCACGCCGGCGGACGATCGCCAGGACGAAGGCGCTGGCGCGGCGGCAGCTCGCCTGGTTCCGCCGGGATCCGCGGATCCGTTGGTTCCCCGCGAACGAGGAGGGCGCCGTCGCGATCGTAGACGAGCTCACCGCGTTCCTGCGGCGAGCCGCGGGGCGCGTGGAGGCGTAGATGCGGTTCTCGAAGTACCACGGGACGAAGAACGACTTCGTGCTGATCGGGGACCCCGACGGTCTCACGGTGCTGACGCCGGAGCTGATCCGGGCCGTCTGCGACCGGCGCGGCGGCGTCGGTGCGGATGGGGTGATCAGGATCGTGCGCGGAGCTGCGGCGGTCGCAGCCGGGCTCACCGGGCCCGACGCCTCGAGCGCCGACTTCTTCATGGACTCACTACAACGCCGACGGGCGCGCGGCCGAGATGTGCGGGAACGGCATCCGCTGCCTGGCGAAGTTCGCCTACGACCGCGGGCTGACGGCCGCCGATCGAGCTGGACGTGATGACCCGAGCGGGGATGAAACACCTCGTCCTCGACGTCGAGGCGGGCCTCGTCGAACGCGTGACCGTCGACATGGGCGCGCCGATCCTCGACGTCGACGAGGTCCCGATGTCCGGCGTGGCCGGTGGGACGTTCGTCGGGCGGCCGTTCGAGGCGGACGGCCGGACGTGGACGGCCACGGCCGTCTCGATGGGGAACCCGCACCTCGTGCTGTTCCTGGGGCCCGACGACGACCTCGGAAGCGTTCGACGTGGCGGCGCATCGGGCCACAGATCGAGCGACGTCCGGAGTTCCCGAACCGAACGAACGTCGAGTTCGTCGATGCGGTCGACGACACGCTCGTCCACATGCGGGTCTGGGAGCGTGGCGTCGGCGAGACGATGGCGTGCGGGACCGGCGCGTGCGCGGCGGTCGCGGCGGCCTGCTCTGGCCGGGCTGACCGGCCGGACGGCGGAGGTCCACCTGCCCGGCGGGCGACTGTCGATCGATTGGCGGCCCGACGACCAGGTCCGGATGACCGGGCCGGCGACGTGGGTGTTCGACGGCGAGCTGTCCGATGCGTGGTTGGCGTCGGTGCGAGCCGCAGCCGCGGTCGGGGCGCCGACGTGAGGCTGGCGAAGCGCGTCCAGGACCTGCCGCCGTACCTGTTCGCCGAACTGGACAAGCGCGTCGCGGCGAAGCGGGCCGAGGGCGCCGACGTGATCTCGCTCGGCGTCGGGGATCCCGACCTGCCGACGCCTCCGCACGTCGTCGAGGCCCTGCAGAAGGCCGCGGAGGACCCGGCCACCCACCGGTATCCGTCCTACTACGGGCTCCCTGCGTTCCGCGAGGCGATCGCGGAGTTCTACGAACGGCGGTTCGGCGTCGAGCTCGACCCGGACACCCAGGTGCAGCCGCTGATCGGTTCGAAGGAAGGGCTCGCGCATCTGGCCGTGGCGTTCGTCGATCCCGGCGACGAGACGCTCGTGCCGGATCCCGGCTACCCGGTCTACGACATCGCCACGAGGCTGGCCGGCGGGCACGACGTCGTTCGTGCCGTTGACCGCGGAGACCGGCTTCCTTCCGGACTTCGACGCGCTCTCCGGGAACGTCGGCGAGCGCACGACGATGCTGTGGCTGGACTACCCGACGAACCCGACCGCGGCGGTCGCGGGGTCCGGCACGTTCGATCGCGCCGTACGCTTCGCCCGCGAGCACGATCTGCTCCTGGCGCACGACGCCGCGTACTGCGAGATCACGTTCGACGGCTACGTCGCACCGAGCGTGCTGGAGGCGCCGGGCGCGATGGACGTCGCGATCGAGTTCGGTTCGCTGTCGAAGACCTACAACATGACCGGGTGGCGGATCGGGTACGCGGTCGGGAACGCCCAGGCGATCGGCGCGCTGGCGACGGTGAAGACGAACGTCGACTCGGGGATCTTCAACGCCGTGCAGGGGGCCGGCATCGCGGCGTTGACCGGCCCGCAGGACCACGTCGAGCGCATGCGGGAGATCTACCGGGGACGGCGTGACATCGTGGTCGAGGCGTTCCGGGCGATCGGGATCGAACTCCCCCCGCCGCTCGGTTCGATCTACGTCTGGGTGCCCGTGCCCGCGGGCCGAACGTCGGCCGGGTTCGCCACCGAGCTTCTCGACGGGCGGCGGTCGTGGTCGCCCCGGGCACGGGCTACGGCGCGCACGGCGAGGGCTACATCCGGATCTCGCTGACGGTCGCGGACGACCGACTCCGCGAGGCGATGGGGCGGGTCACCGAACGGGTCACCGCATGAGTGCCGGCCAGCGCCAGCCGCGCGACCGTGGCTCGCACGCACCTGATCGCTCGGCGTCGGAGTCTCCGCTGTCGGCCAGCTGGCGGCCGTCGGTCTGGGAACGCGCGATCCTGGTCGGTCTCGCACAGGTCTCGGACGACGAGGTCCTCGAGGAGCTGGACCGCCTGGCGCGTGCGGCCGGCGCCGAGCCCGTCGGGCGGGTGGTCCAGGTACGCAACGCGCCCGACCCGGCGACGTTCGTCGGCAAGGGGAAGGTCGCGGAGGTCCAGGACCTGGTGCACGCGACCTGCGCCGACGCGGTCATCTTCGACGAGGAGCTCTCGCCCGGCCAGCTGCGCAACCTGGAGGAGCGGCTCGGGATGAAGGTGCTCGACCGTACCGCGCTGATCCTGGACATCTTCGCGCTGCACGCGCGCTCCGGCGAGGGCAAGGCCCAGGTGGAGCTGGCACAGCTCAACTACCTGCTGCCGCGCCTGCGCGGGTGGGGCGAGGCGATGTCGCGGCTGGGCGGCGGGATCGGGACCCGGGGCCCCGGCGAGACGAAGATCGAGATGGACCGCCAGCACATCCGCCGGACGGATCACCAAGCTGCGGCGGGACATCACCGACCTGGGACGCACGCGCCGCGTGAAGCGCGCGGGCCGCGAGCGGTCGGGCCTGCCGCAGGTGGCGCTGGCCGGCTACACGAACGCGGGGAAGTCCACGCTGCTGAACGCCCTGACCGGGGCGGACGCGCTGGTCGCCGACCAGCCGTTCGCGACGCTCGACCCACGACACGCCGGCTGACGCTGCCCGGCGGCCGTCAGGCGACGCTGTCGGACACCGTCGGGTTCGTCCGCAAGCTCCCGCACGAGCTGGTCGAGGCGTTCAAGTCGACCCTGGAGGAGGTTGCGCTCGGCGACCTGATCCTGCACGTGGCGGACGCCTCGGCGCCGGACCTGACGAACAGATCTCGGCGGTCCGCGAGGTCCTCGGCGAGATCGGGGCGGCGCAGATCCCCGAGGTGCTCGCCCTCAACAAGTGGGACCTGCGTGGACGAAGCCGGCCGGGCGCGCCTGGGCCGCCGGCTCCCCGACGGCGTGCCGGTGTCGGCCCTACCGGGGACGGGCTCGAGGAGCTGGGGGAGCGGATGGCGGAGGCCCTCCAGGCCGGAACCGTCGCGTTGGTCCTGCTCGATACCGTTCGATCGAGCCGACGTGATCGCGAGGCTCCATCGGGAGGGCGAGGTGCTGTCGACGGACGTCGGACCGGAGGCGACGAGGGTCGAGGCTCGTGTGGACGAGCGTCTCCGGAAGGACCTGGCTGGGCTCGTCCAGACTCCGAAAGCTGGCCGGGTCCGCGCCTGAGGCGTTCCGAGGATCCGCGCCCGAGGGCTCAGAGCTTGCGAAGGACCGCGACGACCTTGCCGATCACGCGGCCGTCGCCGAGCTGGAACGGATCCATCGTCGGGTTCTCCGGGATCAGCATCGCACGTCCGCCACGCCGATGGAGGCGCTTCACGGTGGCTTCGTCCTCCGCCGATCCCGGCAGGAGCGCGGCGACGATGTCGCCGTCGCCGGCGTCGTCCTGGCTGCGGACCACGACGATGTCGCCGTCGAGGATGCCCGCGCCGATCATCGACTCGCCGCGGACCCGCAGCGCGAAGTGCCGGGCCTCGTCGCCGGCGTAGTCCGATGGGGAGCGCGAGGTACTCCTCGACGTCGTCCTCGTCGGCCAGGGCCGGTGCGCCCGCGGAGATGCGCCCGAGGACCGGGACGGTGACCGCCGCCGGCCGATGGCGCGCCGACGCCCTGGAGCTCCATCGCCCTGGGCTTGGTCGGGTCCCTGCGGAGCAGCCCGCGCCGCTCGAGGTTGGCCAGCTGCGCGTGGACGCTGGAGCTGGAGTGAGCCCCACCGCCTCGCCGATCTCGCGGACCGTCGGCGGGTATCCGCGCTCCTGCACCGTTCGCTTGATGAACTCCAGGATCCGTCGTTGCCGGGCGGTGACCTCGTCCATGTCGTCTCCTCCTCCGCGGCGACGCTAGCACGCACGTTCGAGCGAATCAAACACATGTTCGAGTGTCGAGGGGCGGCGCGGATGGCGCGGCCGGCCGGCGGCGTAGGGTTCGCACGGATGTCGGTGTGGCGAGAGGTCGGCGAGGGCGCGTTCGTCCGCAGGTACGCGTTCTACGACCAGAGCATCGTGGCCGTGCGCGGCGACGGCGAGGTGCTGGTCGTCGACACGAGGACCACGTACGACCACGCCCGCGAGCTGATCGACGAGCTTCGGACCCTGACCGATGACCCCTGGGTCGTGGCGAACACGCACCACCATTACGACCACACGGACGGCAACGCGCTGTTCCTCCCAGCGGACATCTGGGGGCACGAGCGGTGCGCGGAGGTGCTCCGGGCCCAGGGGAGGGCGCAGCTCGAGCGGGTGGCCGCCGAGCAGCCCGACCTGGCGGCGGCGCTCGAGGAGGTGGAGGTGGTCCCGCCGAACCGGACCTTCCTCGAGGCGACCACGGTGACCGTCGGGGGCAGGCCGGTCGAGCTCCGGTACCTCGGCCGTGGGCACACGGACAACGACATCGTGATCGTGGTCCCCGACGCCGGGGTCCTGATCGCCGGCGATCTCGTCGAGGAGGGCTCGCCACCGTCCTTCGGCGACAGCTTCCCACTGGAATGGCCGGCGACGCTCGGAGCCGCCGTCGCGCTCGCCCGGGGGCCGGTGGTCCCGGGCCATGGGGCCGTCGTCGATCGAGCGTTCGCTTCGGCCCAAGCGGAGGAGATCGCCGCGGCCGCGGCCGCCGCCACGTCGGTGCACGCCGAGGGCGGGAGCGAGGCGGACGCTGCGGCGGCCATCGCGTTCCCGCGGGCGTACGGGGAGCAGGTCGCGCGGCGGGTGTTCGCCCAGCTGGACGGCCGGATCTGACGCTCGCCGGAGGCCGGCCTCGAACCGCCTGAGACCGTGCCGCACGGAACCTCTTGACACCCGAACGTACGTTCGGCATAATGCCGGGCATGGTTCGAACACACGTTCGCAGGGGCCGACTCGGCGCGATCGCGGTAGCCCTCTCGGTGGCGATCGGGATCGGATTCCTCGGCGGGCGTGCGTCGGCCAGCGGAACGCATCCTGCTCCCGCGCACGTGGTCGTGGTCCATAGCGGCGACACCGTGTGGACCATCGCGCGCGGGGCCGTCGGGCCATCCGCCGATCCACGGCCCATGGTCCAGCGGATCGTCGCCCGGAACCATCTCGCCGACGGCGTGATCACGGCCGGCGAGCGTCTGGTCGTCCCCGCCGCCTGACGACCCACGGGTTGACCCCCGTATCGGGTTGTGGCTAGGCTTCGCCGAACCACTACATGTTGTGGTGGCGGCGTGACCGGCCAGGAGGGCCCTTCCCGTGCGATGTCCATGGTGCGGCGACGCGCGAGACAAGGTGGTCGACTCCCGTGCGGCCGAGGGCGGCTCCGCGATCCGCCGGCGGCGCGAGTGCCTGCACTGCGAGCGGCGCTTCACCACCTTCGAGCGCGCTCGAGCAGGCCGGCCTGGTGGTGATCAAGCGCGACGGGCACCAAGGAGCCGTTCGACCGGGCCAAGGTCGCCGCCGGCGTGACAAGGCCATCAAGAACCGGCCCGGTCACCGAGGAGCAGGTCGAGCGGCTGGCCGCGACCGGGTCGAGGAGAAGCTCCGGCGGAAGGGACCCATGGTGACCACGCAGGAGGTCGGGATCGAGGTCCTGGCGGCTGCTCCGCAAGCTGGACGACGTCGCCTACCTGCGGTTCGCCAGCGTCTACAAGGACTTCCAGGAGCTGACGGACTTCGAGCGCGAGCTCGGGCTCCTGCTGCAGAAGCGGGAGCCGGAACGCTCGGGGAGCGGGCGCAGGCGCACTCCGTAGCGCGGCGATCCTCATCGTCGCCGGCGGCGCGAGGCCGCTCGTCGGGACCACAAGATATTGTGGTGACGGGCCGACTCCGAGGCGCATCCCACAAGATGTGGGAGACTTCTTTGGCGGCATCCTCTTGACATGATCGCCCCCGCGGGGCAGGATACGAGCCTCGAATCACACGGGTGTCATTCTTCCCCACACGATCCACAGGCTTGTGCACCGGGGTCCTCCACCCGAGGGGCGGCGAGGAGGGGACGTGGCGACGAAGGCAGCAGGACATCACCGGCGGTCGGCGGGCTGACGCTTCAAGCGGTACTTCACCCGGGAGGGCGTGCACCCGTTCGACGAGGTCGAGTGGGAGACGCGCGACGCGGTGATCCCGAACTACAAGGAGGGCGGCAACGCCTTCGAGCAGCGCGGGGTCGAGTTCCCGAAGGACTGGTCGCAGAACGCGACGAACATCGTCGCGCAGAAGTACTTCCGCGGGCAGCTCGGGACGCCGGAGCGCGAGTCGAGCGTCCGCCAGATGATCGGCCGCGTCGTCGACACGATCACGGGATGGGGCGTCAAGGACGGGTACTTCGCGACGCCCGAGGACGCGCGGATCTTCGCCGACGAGCTGACCCATCTGTTGGTCCCCCAGAGGATGTCGTTCAACTCGCCGGTCTGGTTCAACGTCGGCGCCGAGGAGCACCCGCAGTGCTCCGCTTGCTTCATCCTCGCGGTCGAGGACACCATGCGCTCGATCCTCAACTGGTACGGCGAGGAGGGGACGATCTTCAAGGGCGGCTCGGGCTCCGGCATCAACCTGTCCTCACTCCGTTCGTCGAAGGAGCAGCTGCACGGCGGCGGGACCGCGAGCGGCCCGCGTCAGCTTCATGCGCGGCGCCGACGCCTCGGCCGGGACCATCAAGTCCGGCGGCAAGACGCGGCGCGCGGCGAAGATGGTCGTGCTGAACGTCGACCATCCCGACGTCCGCGACTTCATCTGGTGCAAGGCCGTCGAGGAGCGCAAGGCGCGGGTCCTGCGCGACGCGGGGTTCGACATGGACCTCGACGGCAAGGACTCGTACTCGACGCAGTACCAGAACGCGAACAACTCCGTTCGCGTCACCGACGAGTTCATGCAGGCCTACACGGACGACCGTGATTGGAAGCTGAAGGCGGTCCTCGCCGGCGAGGCGGTCGAGACCGTGCGCGCGAGCGACCTGATGCGCGAGATCGCCCAGGCCGCGTGGGAATGCGCCGACCCCGGGATGCAGTACGACACGACGATCAACGAGTGGCACACGTCTCCGGCGAGCGGGCGCATCAACGCCTCGAACCCCTGCAGCGAGTACATGCACCTCGACAACAGCGCCTGCAACCTCGCCAGCCTGAACCTCCTGACGTTCATGGACGAGGAGGGGAGCTTCGACGTCGCCCGCCTTCAAGCACGCGGTCGAGGTCATGTTCACCGCGCAGGAGATCATCGTCGGGAACTCGACGTACCCGACGGAGAAGATCGAGCGCAACGCGAAGGCCTTCCGCCAGCTCGGGCCAGGGGTACGCGAACCTCGGGGCCCTGCTCATGGCCCGCGGGCTCCCCTACGACTCCGACGGGGGGCGCGCGTGGGCGGGGGCGATCACCGCGCTGATGACCGGCCGCTGCCTACCGCGACCAGCGCCGCGATCTCCGGGCACACGGGGCCGTTCGCCGGGTTCGCGCCGAACCGGGACGCGATGCTCCGCGTGATGCGTAAGCACCGGGCCGCCGCGGACGACATCGACGCCGAGCTGGTCCCGGAGGGCCTCCTGCACGCCGCGCAGAGCGCCTGGGACGAGGCCATCGCGCTGGGCGAGGAGCACGGCTACCGCAACGCGCAGGCGACCGTGCTCGCGCCCACGGGGACGATCAGCTTCATGATGGACTGCGACACCACGGGCATCGAGCCCGACCTCGCGCTGGTGAAGACCAAGAAGCTCGTCGGCGGCGGCACGATGCGGATCGTGAACCAGACGGTCCCGCGCGCGCTCACGAAGCTCGGCTACACGCACGACCAGGCCGACGACATCGTCGCCTACATCTCCGAGCACAATTCCGTCGGCGGCGCGCCGCACCTGAAGCCCGAGCACTACCCGGTGTTCGACACGTCGATGGGCGAGCGGGCGATCCACTACATGGGCCACGTCCGGATGATGGCGGCCGTCCAGCCGTTCATCAGCGGCGCGATCTCGAAGACCGTGAACATGCCCGAGGACGCCACGGTCGAGGAGGTCGAACAGCTCTTCGTCGAGGGCTGGAAGCTCGGGCTGAAGGCGGTCGCGATCTACCGCGACAACTGCAAGGTCGCGCAGCCGCTGTCGGCGGAGAAGAAGAGGCACGGGCGCCGCAGCCGCCGCGTCGGAGCAGGAGGTGGTGGTCGTCGAACGCCCGGTGCGCAAGCGCCTGCCGGCCTCCCGCCCGGCCAGGACCGTGTCGTTCCGGGTGGGCGAGTCCGAGGGGTACATCACGGCGGGCGAGTACCCGGATGACGGCATCGGCGAGATCTTCCTGAAGGTCTCGAAGCAGGGTTCGACCCTGTCCGGCGTGATGGACGCGTTCGCGATCGCCGTCTCGCTCGGCCTGCAGTACGGCGTGCCGCTCGAGGCGTTCGTGGAGAAGTTCATCAACATGCGGTTCGAACCGAGCGGGATGACGAACGACCCAGACATCCGGTTCGCGTCGTCGCTGGTGGACTACATCTTCCGCCGCCTGGCGCTCGAGTACCTGCCGGAGGATCGGCGCGACGAGCTGGGGATCAAGACCATCTCCGAGCGCAAGGAGGAGGCGGCAGCGGCGACGAACGGACACGCCGCGCCCGCCACGGCGTCCGCGCCCGAGGCGGTCGAGGCGCCGACGATGCGGTCGGCGCCGGCGTCGGCTTCCGGGACGGCACCGTCGGCGAAGGCGACCGACGCGCCGCTGTGCTACTCGTGCGGCTCGAAGATGCAGCCGGCGGGCTCGTGCTACGTGTGCACCGCCTGCGGCTCGACGAGCGGCTGTTCGTAGCGACGACCGTCCCGACCCGGAGCGCGAGACCGGGCGCGGGAGCCGTCGCACGCGCGGCGCCGGTATCCTGCGCACGCGATGACGGCTGACGGGTTCGACCTCGACGCGTACCTCGAGCGGATCGGCCACGTGGGGCCGATCGCTCCCACGCTCGAGACGCTCCGAACGCTGCAGTTCGCCCACCTGACGTCGGTCCCGTTCGAGAACCTCGACGTCCAGCTCGGGGTCCCGATCCGGCTCGACGTCGTGAGCCTGCAGGCGAAGCTCGTCGCCGGTCGCCGGGGCGGATATTGCTTCGAACAGAACAACCTGTTGATGGCGGCGCTGCGGCAGATCGGGTTCCACGTCACGCCGCTGTCGGCGCGGGTGCGGTTCGGCACGACCGAGGTCACGCCGCGCACGCACATGCTGCTCGCCGTCGACCTCGACGGCGAACGCTGGGTCACCGACGTCGGGTTCGGCGGCGACTGTCCGATGGGCCCGCTGCGACTGGTCGAGGATGACCCGAAGGACCTGTACGGCTGGTCGTATCGACTGGTGCAGGAGCCGGGCGGCGAGTGGGTCCTCCAGGCGCCGTTCCGGGGGGAGTGGAGCGACCTCTACGCGTTCACCGAGGAGCCGACGCCCCACATCGACTACGTCCTGGCGAACCACTACACGTCGACGCATCCGGCGTCGAAGTTCGTCACGACGCTCACGGCTCAACGATCCGGCGTGGACGAACGCGTGATCCTGCGGGATCGGGACCTGTCCGTCGACCGGCGCGACGGCTCGGTCACGCGGACGGTTCTCGCGGACGACCAGGCCGTGCTGGAGGCGCTGGCGGACCGGTTCGGGCTGTCCTTCCCGGAGGGAACGCGGTTCCGGGCGCTCGGCGACGGCGTCCCGACCGGGTTCCACCACGTCCAGCTCGCGATGCCGCCGGGCTCCCGGGCCGAGGCGGCCGCGGACGCGTTCTACGTGGACGTCCTGCGGTTCGGGCCTGTGCCGAAGCCGGCCGCGCTGGCCGGTCGAGGGGGGCGCTGGTACCGCAGGCCCGGCGTCGAGGTCCACCTCGGGGTCGAAGGCGACCCTCGTCCCGGCGAGAAGTCGCACCCCGCCCTGGTGGTCCGCGGGCTCACGCCACTGCGCGAGCGCCTGGCCGCGGCGGGTGTGCAGGTCGCCGAGGGCGTCGAACTGGACAGCTACGACCGGTGCTACGTCCGCGATCCCTTCGGGAACCGGATCGAGCTGATCGAACGGATCGAACGACCCCGCTCCGGGTAGTGTTCGGTCCGAACAGGAGGTGGTGCGGATGAGGAGGATCGTGTTCACCGGCGGGCAGGTGTTCGACGGGACGGGTTCCCCGCTCGCCGTGGCCGACGTCGCGATCGAGGACGGCCGGGTGAGCGACGTCGGTTCGGGGCTCGACGGCGACGAGCAGGTCGACGTCGCTGGGAAAGCGCTGCTTCCCGGGTTGTTCGACTGCCACGTCCACATGATGTTCAGCGGGCTCGACCTGCTGAAGGACCTGACGACCCCGTTCTCGCTGCGCTTCTACGAGGGCGCGCGCAACCTGCGACTGACGCTCGACAGAGGGATCACGACGGTGCGCGACGCCGGCGGCGCCGACCTCGGGGTGAAGACCGCGATCGAACAGGGCCTGATCGCCGGACCCCGGATGCAGATCTCACTGGCGATGATCAGCCAGACGGGTGGGCACGGCGATCCCTGGATGCCGTGCGGCTTCGCGGTCCCGGGCTTCTTCCCCCCGTACCCCGGGATGCCGTCGAACCTGGTGGACGGACCCGACGAGATGCGGCGGAAGGTCCGCGAGCTGATCCGCAACGGTGCCGACGTGATCAAGGTGGCGACGACCGGCGGGGTGCTCAGCCCGAGCGACGATCCCCGGCACGCGCACTTCCGGGCCGACGAGCTGGACGTGCTGGTGAGCGAGGCGGCGGCCGCCGGCATCTGGGTGATGGCCCATGCGCAGGGCGCTCCGGGCATCAAGGCCGCGGTCCGGGCGGGGATCCGTTCGATCGACCACGGGGTGTACCTGGACGACGAGGCGATCGAGATGATGCTCGAACGCGGGACGTTCCTCGTCCCGACGCTGGTGGCGCCGAACGGGGTGATCGAGGCCGCCGAGGCGGGCGTCTCGATCCCGGAGAACATGGTGCAGAAGGCCCGGGACGTGGTCGACGCACACCGGGATTCGTTCAAGCGCGCGGTGGCCGCGGGCGTGAGGGTCGCGATGGGAACCGACAGCGCGGTCACGCCGCACGGCGAGAACCTGAAGGAGCTGGCGCTGATGGCCGACGGCGGGATGGATCCGGCCGACGTCCTCGTGGCGACCACGGCGCGCGCCGCCGAGCTGATGGGGCTGCAGGACGAACTCGGCACGATCGAACCGGGGAAGCGCGCCGACCTCGTCGTGGTCGACGGCGATCCGTTCGACTTCGTCAACCTACCTGACCATATCTCGTCGGTCTACAAGGACGGGCGGCTCGTCGCCGGCAGCGCGCAGGCGACGGCCTGAGGACCGGCTCGGCTGCGTCGCGCATGGACCTCCCGTTCAAGCGCTTGGCGGAGGGAGCCCCGCTGCCGTCCGGCGCGCAGCCGGGTGACGCAGGGCTCGATCTGACATCGGCGGTCGATGTCGTCGTGGCGCCCGGGCAGCGGGTCCCGGTCCCGACCGGTGTCGCGGTCGCGATCCCCGAGGGCCACGCTGGTCTGGTCCTCCCGCGCTCGGGCCTCGCCTCGAGGGAGGGGCTGACGCTGGCGAACGCACCGGGCCTGATCGACGCGGGGTACCGGGGAGAGGTGATCTGCGTCGTGGTGAACATGGACCGCGAGCGCGACGTTCGGGTCCAGCGGGGGGACCGGATCGCGCAGCTGGTGGTGGTCGCGCTCCCCGTCGTGGCGCCGACGTGGGTCGAGGAGCTGCCCGCCTCGGAGCGCGGGGAGGGGGGGTTCGGTTCGACCGGACGCTGAGCGGGGTAGAATGAGTACCTCGCGGACGTGGCTCAGTTGGTAGAGCACCACCTTGCCAAGGTGGGGGTCGCGGGTTCGAATCCCGTCGTCCGCTCGAACGGCGAAGGCCGTCGAACGCCGGGGCGTCTGCGTCCCGGCGTTCGTGTCGGCGGGGTGGCCGAGTGGTTAGGCAGAGGTCTGCAAAACCTCGCACACCGGTTCAATTCCGGTCCCCGCCTCAGACGAAACCGCAGGTAGACAACCCGCGCGGATGGAAGCGACGGTCGGGGCCCGCTTGCGATCCGATGCACGCCCTGACGCTACGCCTGGGTATCGTGCGGGAGGTGGCGGTCCAGGACCACCGCTGAGCGCTCGTCCCGACGGGGGACGATGCTGAGCCCCGAGCGCGGCCTCTGCGGCCTCTGCGGAGCGCGGTTCGAGAAGCGAAGCCCGAGTAGCGCCAGCCGGTCCGAGGCTCAGCGGCCGGGCACACGCGCGCGCCGGGCGCTCACGATCGGCGCGACGAGGCCCGCCAACGCGAGCATCACGACCATCGCGGCCGAGCCCCCGGTGTTAGGCCGAAGCCCGAACCGTCCCAGCAGGATGCCACCGAGGGCCAGCATCGCGGTACCCATCGCGGGGGCCAGCGCCGCGGTCGATGCCGTGTCCAGCCATCGTCCGAGCAGCGTGATCGTCCACCCAGCACCTACCGCGGAGATCACCGAGACGAGGAGCACGGCGACGCCGACGATCGCGAACGGCGACGGTGCCTCGATCGGCCGCGACGGCATCGCGCCCACACCCGCCAGCGACCCTTCCACCTCCGCCACGCCGGGCCCGAGCACGCTCGATGGGTTCGCATCCGCCCATGCGTCGAACGAGGGGTTCGACGATGCCAGGATCAGGGCGACCGGGTTCCTCCGGAGCACCGGCCGGGCCGCCGCGAAGTAGGCGGACGAGAGCGAGGCATAGGTGTCGGGGTCGATGCGGTTCGGCCCGGAGCCGGCGCCGGGGGGCAGCACCGACGATCGCCCGGCCAGGAGGTCGGCCGGTGGCCCGACGAAGAAGTACGTGTTCGGGATCCGGCCGGCCGGCAGTCCCGCGCGGATCGTGTGCGCGGTGATCCATGCTCGGGACCAGGCGTATCGTCCTCGGTCGTCGAGGACGAAGATCACGGGCCGTCCGGCGGGCACGCCCGCTCGATCCAACGCGTCCGCCGCGGTTCGCGCCTCGGACAGCGCGGCCGCGCGCATGACCGGGTGGTAGGAGAGCCACGTGCGCTGCGCCCACCACGCGGAGAGCGCCAGCCCGGCGACGATCACTCCGACCCCGAGCCATCGTCGGACGCCGTTCGTGGCGCCGCGTGCACCGTCGACGCCGCCTTCCTTCGCGCCTGCGGCGCGGTCGGACAGCCACAGGAGCCCCACGGCCGCCAGCGTCGGTAGCGCGAGGCAGAACGCGAGCACGCGATGGCCCGGGACCGCGAGCCCGAACGCCCAAACGGCGGCCACGGCCAGCAGCGCGACCTCACTCCATGCGATCATGAACGGCAGGAACGCGGCGCGCGCGCCCGCGATGTCCCGCTGAGGGATGCCGGACGCGTCACGATCCCGGTCGTCAGCCAGCCAGATGGCGCCGACCGCGGCGAGTGGGATCACGAACCACAGCCCGAGCTGTGGCAGGTCACGTCGAAGCTTCTCCAAGAGCTGGCCGGCGACGAGCATCGCCTGTGGGAGCCCGGCCGGGACCAGCACGACGATCCAGAGGGCCGCGATCGCGCCGCCCGCGAGGCCGATCGAAACGATCCGCGCCGGGGCCGACCACCAGAGCGAGCCGCCATCGGCACGTCGTTCGCGCAGCGCGGCCGGAAGCAACGCGAGCGCCGTCAGGCCGAGGACGGCCTCGACCACGGGGAGGAAGCTCCAGTGGATCGTCCCGACCGCGCCGATGAGGACGGCCGCTGGCAGGACCGCGCGTCCGGTTCGGGTCGCGATGAGGACCGGGATCGCGGCGGCCGAGAACACGGCGAGCGCCATCGTCGCATCCTGGTACCCCTCGACGCCGATCGCGTGCACGAGGAACGGCGAGGTGCCGACGAACAGCGCGACGATCAGTGCCCGTCCGAGCGGCATGCCGAGGACGGTTCGAGCCACGGCGCCCCAGGTCAGCGCCGCGGAGGCCGCCATGACCGCCGGCATCACGGCGACCACTCGGAGCGGGTCCGTGCCCGCGAGGGCGGTCGCGACGCCACCGACGACGAGGAAGCCGGTGCGTCCGGCGTTGACCGGCCCCGGGTACGGGATCGACTCCGGCAGGGACCCTAGGCCGGTCGCCTGAGCGATGCGCGTGCGCCACGCGTAACCGGGGGAGTCCCAGCCGAGCGGGACCGCCCAGCGATGGCGAAGGTACGTCACCAGGTAGAACGCGAGGACCGCGACGGCGACCGCGCCTACCAGCGCGATCGAGCCGAGCGGGCGCCGGCGGGCCCCGTCCCGCGTTCGGGTCGCTGCGCTCAGCCCTTCACGGTCACCAGGAGGGTGCTGGTGTTGTTCTTCTTGTTCGGATCCTTCGACGACCCGTGTGCCGTGGCGACCGTGCGCAGGGTTCCCTTCTGCAACGGCACCACGACGACCGTCGCCGCGACCGATCCGCCCTTGTTCACGCCGCCGTAGTAGTAGCACTGCACGACCAGGTTCTGGTACTGGCAGTAGCTGTAATCGGTCTGCGACGCCATGTACCAGTTCACCTGGACGCCCTTCGGCAGGCGGACCGTGAGCTCGATCGAACCGGATCGGTCCGGCCCGCGGTCACGGATCGTGATCAGGTAGATCAGCTTCTGACCGACCTTGGCCGGGGACGGCGCCGCGTACTGGCCGACCGAGACGTCGGCGTGACAGTTGTTCCCGCCGCCGCCCGAGTATCCGGAGAACCCCCCGCACTCGGTCACGTGAGCGGACCCGATGCCCGCGAGCACCAGGACCGCCAGGAGGTTGATCAGGACGATGCCGACCACCCATCGCCGGCGGCGACCAGAGAACAGCGAACGGAACCACGTGGACGACGCTTCGGTTCCTCCGGAACCGTTGTCTGCGGGGTTGCTGGCCGGGTCGTTCATGGAACACCACCCCCCATCCGTCAGCGGCGTCCCGCGGGCTGCGGACCGATGGGTTCGGTCCACGGTGGCCGTCAACCGGAGCATAGGCCAGCGCCTTCGGTTGGTCAACGGTTCAGATATGCGTGGCCGGTATCAACCCGGCGGTCTCCAGGGGTCCCGAGGTCGCTCAGCGGCCGTGCGGTAGGATGGGCTGCGTTCGGGCGCTTAGCTCAGGGGGAGAGCGCTTCCTTGACGCGGAAGAGGTCAGAGGTTCAAATCCTCTAGCGCCCACGATCCCCATGGCTCCAGCTCGACGACGCCGATCCGTTCGGACCCTCGCTTCGCTCGCGCTCGCGACGCTGGTCGTCGCCAGCGCGGGAACGGCGGCCGCGGATCCGGGTCAACTGGACCTCAGCTTCGGTCACCACGGGTCGTGGATCCAGAAGCTGGGCAACCACCTGCGCGGCTACAAGGACGAGTTCGACGTCGCCAACGCCGTCGCGATCGCTCCCGACGGACGGATCTGGGCCGCGGGATCCTACTACCGCCGCGACGTCCCCGAGAGCTCTGGCTTCCTGATCAAGTTCGACCGGGACGGCCATCCGCGGCGCGCGCCGGGCCGCCGCGGTGTCTTCTGCTGCGGGTGGGCCGACACCGCCGTGGCGGTCCAGCCGGACGGCAAGCCGGTGGTCGCCGGGTACACGTCCGACGGGACCGACTCGCGGTTCCTCGTGGCGCGCCGGAACGAGGATCGTTCGATCGATCCGACGTTCAGCCATGACGGCGAGGCGACCGTCGACTTCGGATCCGGCCCCAGTCGGGCGAACGCGATCGCGATCGAGCCGAACGGTCGGATCGTCGTCGCGGGCGTGGCATCGAACGGCGTGGACGGCGACATCGCGGTTGCGCGGTTGACCCCGGGCGGGAAGCCCGACCAGACGTTCGGGATCGGCGGTCGCGTGGTGACGAACCTGGGTGGTGACGACACGGCGATGGCCGTGGCGATCCAGCCGGACGCCCGGATCGTGGTCGCCGGGTCCACCCGGAACGGCGGCGGGGTCGACTTCGCGCTCGTGCGGTACCTGGACGATGGAACCCTCGACCCGAGCTTCGGCCTCGGCGGCCTGGTCCGAACCGACTTCGGGTCGGGCGACGACGTCGCGCACGCGCTCGCGCTGGAGCCGGACGGGTCGATCGTCGCGGCGGGCGAGGCGTCGAACGGGAGCGACGCCGACTTCGCCCTGGCCCGGTACCAGGACGACGGAACCCTCGACCTCGACTTCGGGGTCGGCGGCCTGGTGCGAACCGACTTCCGCGGACACATCGACCGGGCGTACGGGGTCGCCCTGCAGGGCGACGGCAGGATCCTGGCGGTCGGCCGCGCCGGCCTGGGGAACCTGTTCGTCTGGGGCATCGCGCGGTACGAGACGGACGGCTCGCTCGACCGCACCTACGGCGACCGCGGGACGGAGACGATCCAGCTCCGACGGAAGGGCCGCGCACAGCCGGCCATGGCGGTGGCGCTCCAGGGGAAGGATCTGGCGGTCGTCGCCGGTGCCTGCGGCGGCCACCTGGCGATCGCTCGGTTCCTGCCCAGCTGACCGAGCGCGGGCCCGTCCCAGCGGATCAACCCTCGACCTCCGGTTGACATCTCGGACGCTCTTCCTGTAGGACTAGGCCCTCGCATGTCTCCCTCAACGAGAGCCCTTCGTTCCGCATGGCCGCGTCGCTCGGCCGTGGCCAGCGTGTTGCTGGCGATCTGCGCGGCGTACGCGCCGGGTGTCGGGCCGGCGCACGCGGACACGGCCTCGCAGCTCCGCAGCGCGCGGTCGCAGCTCGACGGCCTGACCGCGCAGGTGCAGGCCGCGGCCCGCGAGCGGGACGCGGTGCAGACCCAGGTGGCGAGCGTCCTCGCCCGGATCGACGCGGGTCGCCGCCAGCTCGAGGGAGCCCGGCGGAAGATCGGCGAGGTACAGGCGCGCATCGAACGGCTCGCGGCGGCCATCGCGCTGGAACAGGGTGCCGTGGACCGACGGGCCGTCGACGCGTACACGCAGGGCCCGACGGGAGGTTTGTTCGCGCTGTTCGAATCCGGGTCGGTCGCCGACCTGCAAGCGCGGCTCGAGTTCCTGGGCGCCGCCAGCCGGACCGACGCGGACCTCATCGCGTCGCTGGCGACCGATCAGAACTGGGTGTCGGCGCGCCGCGCGGAGCTCAGCGACCTGCAGGCGCGACTGGAGGCGGTCCTTCGCGATCTGAACTCGTCCGCGGCGAGCATGAACGCGAAGCTCGCGGAGCAGCAGCGGGCCGTCGATCAGCTGAACGCAGAGCGAGCGTCGGCCGAGGCGCTCGTCGGGCAGCTCGCTGCACAGCGCCAGCGGGAGATGGCGCACCAACGCCTGAACGATGCCGCGAAGGGGAGCGGAGGCTCCGGCGGGGGAGGGGATGGTGGTGGCGGGGGAGGTTCGCCACCACCCCCGCCACCACCACCCCCCCCTCCGCCCGGCGGCGGCGACGTCCAGCAGATGATCGCGGACCGGTTCGCGCCGATGGGCGACATCCAGGTCCGGCGGGCCCTGTGCGTCGCGTACCACGAGTCCCACTTCGATCCGAACGCGGAGAACCGGTACACGGGCGCGGCCGGGGTGTTCCAGTTCATGCCGAGCGTCTGGCCCGGCCTCTCGCAGGCTGCGGGATGGGGAGGTCACTCGGCGTTCGAAGCCGAGGCGAACGTCGCGACGGCCGCCTGGACCGTTGTGCACTACGGCTGGTCGCCGTGGTCGGGTGACTCGCAGCTCTGCGGACTCTGACGGAGCGAGCGCACGCGCGGAACCGCGGCTCGGTGCCCCTTGCATCGATGCGCCGCGCGATGGGAGACTACGGCCCTCCAGGGGGCGGGCAGCGCCCGTCACCCGAGCGTCCGGACCGGAAGGTCCTGGGCGAGAGCGGCGGCGCGAAGCGGGCACGCGCCGCCGCTCGCTTGTTCGGACGCGATCCGTTCGGCGTCGTTCGCTCGCCGATCGCGCGATGCTCTTCGGCCCTGGGTGAGCCGGCCGACGCTCCCCGCTAGAATCGACGCGCGACACGGGCGCGTAGCTCAGTGGGAGAGCGCATGCTTCACACGCATGAGGTCGCAGGTTCAAAACCTGCCGCGCCCACCATTGACCAGGGGAACACCTTCCGACCAGAGACTCCGGAAGGAAACAACACCGGATCAGCACCCGGAAATGATGGCCTCCCACGGCTAGCAACAGACCCGAGGGAGCGTCCGGTGGCCAGGATCGAGCAGCGGGACGGCACGAAAGGCGGCGGTACCAGGTCCACTGGAAGGATCCTCTCGGGCGGGCGCGTTCGCAGACCTTCCGCTTCAAGCACGACGCCGAGCGGCACGCGCGCGAGGTCGAGGCGAAAGGACGCCGGCACCTACCGCGACCCGGCGGGCGCCCGGGAGCTGTTCGGCCCGTACGCGCGCCGGCTCCTGGGATCGGACGATGAGACGACGACCGCGATCGAACGGGCGGACGCGTCGCGGTCGTCCGCGCGTTGGCGAAGCTCCGCCCGCCGAACTTCTGCCGCAGCACATCAGCAACACCTGGGAGGTGGCGCGCATGACCGCCGCACTGATCGACACGCTGATCCGGAGCCGCCGTGAGCTGTTACATCGAGTGGCTCAAGGCGGCAAGGTGGCTCTACTACCTCGACGAGCCCCCTACGCCCGGAGCGCATATCACGGACTTCACCGAGCGTAAGAGGCATCTCAACGATCTGACGACTGAGCTGCAGGTCATAGCGTCGCCGGCTGTCGGTCGCGCGGCGAGGGCGTACCTCGACAAGGCGAACGGCAGGGACGTCACCGCGGCGCTGTCTGGCCGGTACGCTTCTCGGGACGACGTGATTGATGCGTTCAGCGCGCTGATGGAGGCCGAGCGAGTGGACGTGGTGAGAGCGATGAGGCTCGATCTTGGGTCCGGGAGCCTCACGCCGGCACCGGAGACCGTCTAGCTTCCGGCGACACTTGCCAATACTCGGCCACCTGGGCGTATAGAGAGGAGAACGCGATGAACATCGAGCATGTGGCACCTGAGACGAGAGGCGTCGCGGTGAAGGTACTAGCAACGGTTGACCTTGCCCGCGAGATCGAAGGCATGGCAGGGCACCAACTTCGAATGCGTATGGTGACGATCGAGCCGGGGGTACCTTCGGCCCGGTTCACGACCATAGAGGCAGACCAGGCATCGTCTACATCTTGCAGGGAACGATCACTGACCATCGAAACGAGGTCGCTACGGACTATGGGCCGGGAGTGGGCTGGCCCGAAGATCGGAACACGATCCACTGGCTCGAGAACAAGGGAACGATTCCGGCGGTGGAGATCTCGGTCGATATCGTCAGGCAAGGATGAGTCGATCATCGTTGAGTCCGGCGAGCGCCAGGCAGCCCTCGTGCGCGGACGACTTCGTCGGCGCGTAAGGCGTCGTCCCCCTGGTTTCAGGCCACCATCAGAAAGCCACGCGCCTACAGGCGACATAGCCGAACGCTCGCGCATCCCAGCCCTGGCAGAACGGGTGCCTTGGCCCCGTAACTAGTAAGGTCGCCTGACCATCGCCCGGAGAAACAGGCACCCAATCGGCACCCGGACCCGCCAGAACCGGGGGTATCAGAGGGGCATCAGCAGACCGGCCGAGAGGCCCTCGAAACGGCGCCTGACCTGGCGAAACGAGCATCTGACCTGCTCAGCGCCCATGCGGCCGGAAGGCCCCTGAAATGCTTCACACGCATGAGGTCGCAGGTTCAAAACCTGCCGCGCCCACCCTGTGTCCTCGGGAACCCGCCGGCCGAGTGCTTCGGCGGCGGGCGACGGTCGAGATCGCCCGATTTGACCGCCTGTGTACGCTGACCCCGGCCGGTCGTCACCCGATCGAACCGGCTCGGGCAGGTGGGTTCATCCTCCCCCCACGGCATGCTGGCTGACGAGGACGAGATCTGGACCTGGAAGAGCTCCGACGGCCGAGGGTGCCCTCAGCGACCACGGACCGCGCGTCGTCGTATCGAGAGGGCATCACACCCGACGACGGAGGTCGCGTTCGGCTCGAAGCGCAGGCGAACGAGCGCATCTCGCTCGAGCGGGATGCGCCGGCCGGTTGGTTCGCCACGACGTACGAGCGCGCCTACCAGCGCATGACCCGCACGCTCCGGGATGGCGAGGCCGCGGTCGATCCATCGTTCCTGCGATCCGCCGCGAGCGTGCCGGTCCCGATGGGCGGCGGGCTCGAAGCGATCTTCACCCTGTACCCCCGCCGCCGTCAGCAGGCACCCGTCGGGTCGAAGCACGACGACCCCGGGTCCTGTTCGATGTTCGGTACGGAGACGACGTACTGAGGCTGATCGCGCGCCACCTCCCGTACGCGCCGCGGCAGGGGCTGCTCCTCGCATCCGGGTGCCCCCCACAGGAGGCGGACCCCCCCCTCCTCCTCCGGGTCGCGTTCTCGCTCGCTCGCGCGCTCGGCGGCTCGTACACGGGCGCCTTCAACGTCGGGGGACGGACCGACGACAGGTTCCACGCCCAGCTCTTCGAGGATCCACCCCGCTGTGGCGAGCCGTGGCTTCCGGAGCGGTCAGGCTGGACGGTCTCCGACGGTCGGCCGAAGGGAACTGGCGCGCAGACGTCGTCGGCTGGCCGAGCCGATGTTCGATGTTCGCCGGTGCCGATCCCGAACGGGTGGCGTCCGCCGTCGCATCGGAAGCTCGAACATGCCATGACGGTGGCGGCACGTTCGACCTGAGCTACCGATGGGAGCGAGATGAGCTCCGCGTCCTGATGCACTTCAGGGCCTCGAGCTCCGAGGAGGAGTTCGCGTCGTACACCGCCGAACGCAAGGAGCTGGGGAGGTTCGGCGCGTTGGAGCTCGGCGGATGGGTCGTGTGCGTCCGTGACCCGGCCGTGTTCCGGAAGCTGACCGCCGACCCTGCCGAGCTGGGGGCGCGCTACCGGCGGGCGCTCCGGCGCATCTCGAGAGGTTGGCACGGCACGTCATGACCGAGATGCACGAGCGGTACGACGTCATCGTGCTGGGGGCCGGCTGCGGTTCGGTGATCGGCCGGCGGCTCGCACGGGAGGGACGGAGCGTCCTGATCGTCGACCTCGCCGGCACGCCGAGCAGCACCGCTCGGAACCACCGGATCAAGCACTCGGGGGCGATGCAGCGCGAGGTCGCGTCCGCTCGAGGACTCTGGGCGGCCTTCGAGCGGATGGACGCCCTCGAGCGCGCCCATCTCCGCCCGCGGGGCGCGACGTTCCTCGTCGGACGCGATGACCTCGACGGCGTGTTGGCGCGGTGGTCGGAAGCGGGCATCCCGTTCCGTCTGGCGCCCCAGCGCCTGGCCGGACCCCTGCCGGCGGCCGCGCGCGGAGCACCGGCCGTCGCCGTCGCGACGCCGGATCGCCTGATCGACTATCCAGCCGTCGTCGAGGACGCGCTCGGCGAAGCGGTCGCGGCCGGCGCACGCGTGGAGGCGAACGCGCTCCGAACCCGCCTCGTCCCCGACGGCGACCGGATCGATGTCCTGGTCGAGGGCGCGGACGGGAGCCGGCTGGTCCGGTCCCGGCACTGCGTCGTCGCCGCCGGCGGTTGGACCCCCGAGCTCCTCGGACCCGTCGGCGTCTCCGTTCCCGTGGTGCGGTCGAAGACCCACATCCTCACGCTTCCCGGCGAGCTCGTGCCGCGGCTCACCGTCCGCCTCGGACCTCCGCTGCTGGTGATGGTGCCGTTCCGAGGGACGACGCTGGTCGGCGATGAGCGCCGGGTTCCCGCGACCGACGGCGACGACGTGTCCGTCGATCCGGATCTGGCGGAGGCCCTGCGCGGCGACGCGGGATCGGCGTTCGCCCGCGTCGATCGCAGGACCGTACGGGTGGCGCGGGTGGGCGCGGCCGTCAAGACGGAGGTCGCCGGCATGGGATCGCGCGCGCAGGGGATGGCGGTGTTCGATGAGGATGCGCTCGGGGTTCGCGGGCTGACCGTCGTCGTGCCCGGCAAGGCGTCGCTGATGTTCGCCCTCGCCGAGCGAACGGCGGCATGCATCGCGGATCGCGGGAGGGTACCGTGGCTCGGTCGTGGGGGGCCGTGCGTGCGTGGTTCCTACCGGCGCGGAGGAGAGGTAGCGCAGGGCGTGTCGAACGAAGGAGCCATCGTGGTGCCGGGCGCGTTGCGCGACGCCCTGGTGACGACGATCCGCACGCGGCTCCCGCGGAAGTCGTTCGGGTACCTGGTGTCCGATACCGGCCCCCGGACACCGACCGACTTCGTCTTGTTCGACGAGAACGTTCGCAACGATCCTCGCTGGAGACCCCCGTTCGAGGCGTACGGCCGGTACTTCGTCGACCATCCGGACGCCGGGTTCGTCGCCACGCCCGAGGAATCGTGGCGACGGCAGAAGGAGATCTGGGCGCGAGGCATGTACGAGGTCGGTGTCTTCCACAGTCATCGGCGCCACCCCGGCAATCTCTCGCAGATCGACTTCGACATGCACGTGGCGAGGTCTCCGGAGCTCTGGCATCTCATCGTGTCGATGCGGAACCCCCAGCTGGCGCAGATCCGGGCATTCGTCGCATCCGAGGGAGCGGTTCGAGAGCTCCCTGTCGTCACCGGCCGTGCGTCCCCTGAACGATCGACCCGGCGAGAGCTCGCGCCGACGAAGGATGCCATCGTCGCTCACGCGCGGGAGGTCCTCCGGCTCGACGGCGGAGGCCGCCCGTGCTGCCGTGACGCCTCGGCGATCCTCTCGGCGATCGGCGACGTTCGGCGATGGGGCGATCGCGCCCTGGTGCAGGACCTGGTGCTCGACGGGTTCTAACGCGACCGACGGATCCGGTACCGGGAGCACATCGCCCCCCACATGTGCCGGCTCGACGGTGCGCTCTTCAGGATGGGATCCGATCGATCCGGCGCACGGCATTTCATCGGCGAATCGCCCCAGCATCTGGTCGAACTGTCACCGTTCCGGATCTCGCGGTTCGAGATCACGAACGAGCTGTTCGGTCTCCTCGATCCGACCCGGCTCGACATGCCGGCGCGCGAGCGGAGGAAGCCGGCCGTGAACGTGACGTGGTTCGATGCCTCGCTCCTTCGCGATGTGGATGGGTTGTCGCCTCCCGACCGAGGCCCAGTGGTAATACGCGTGCGGGGCCGGGTCTGACGGCGAATGGTGCTGCGATGACGAGCGGAAGCTGCACCGGTACGCGTGGTACAGCGAGAACGCTGGCGGTGAGGTCCACGACGTGGGGACGCTCGACACGAACGGCCTCGGTCTGTTCGACCTGCACGGCAACGTGTGGGAGTGGTGCGAGGACGGATTCGACCAGGACTCGTACGCGGATCCCGCGCGGGTCGATCCGACCGGTCACGTGCCCGCGGTAGATGCGTTCGGCGACCACAAGGTCTGCAGGGGCGGCAGCGCGCTCGCGCTCGCGGAGATGTGTCGTACCCGGTACCGGTTCCACGAACCCGCCGGATTCCACGCTGCGGATCTGGGCTTCCGCGTGGCCAGCGGAGACGGGGCGACGTGGTTGAGCTGACCCTCTCGGCTCCGCTTCGGCGCCTGGTGCCGTCGCAGGACGGCGGGGCCCCCCCGGCCCGAGGTCGGTCGCGCTCGGCGGGGGATCGTGGGATGAGGTGGCCGGGGAGATCCGGGAGCGGTTCCCCGCGCTCGCCGCCCGCGTCCTGGATCAGTCCGGGAGCGTCGCGAGTGGCTTCGCCCTCGTGCTCGGCGACGAGGTGGTGCACGACACCTCGTCGCTCGAACTGCGCTCCGGCGACGAGCTCTTCCTGATCCCGGTCCTCGCCGGCGGTTGAGCCGCGGATGCCCGGCCGGTCACTCCGACGGATCCGAGGGCGCCGCATCCGGCGTCCGCCGCGACGCCGGGCCGTGGGCGTGGCCGTGGCCGTGGCCGTGATCGCGGTCGGCCTGCTCGCACCGGCGCCGCGCACGCTGGCCGTCGCCGCCGCCGCGAGGATCTCGCTCGATCCCGTGGTCGGTCCCCCCACGACCCAGGTCGCGGTCGCGGGCACCGGATTCGGGGCCTCCGAGCGGGTCGCGCTCCGGTTCGGTCCGACCGAGGTCGGCGAGACCACCACCGACGGATCGGGCTCGTTCTCGGCGGCGATCGAGGTCCCGGCGCAGGCTTCACCCGGCAGGCACCGGGTGAAGGCCTCGGGCACCGCGAGCGGGCGCTCGGCCCGCGCGACCTTCCTCGTGCGCACCGACTGGGCGAAGTTCCGCTACGACCTCGGCAACTCCGGATCGAACCCCTACGAGAACGTGCTGAACACCGGGAACGTCTCGAAGCTCCACGTGGCGTGGGCCGCGCCGCTCCAGGTGCGCTTCTCGTCCCCGGCGGTCGCGAACGGGCTCGTCTACGCCGGATCGACGAACGGCCACCTCTACGCCTTCGATGCGAGGACCGGCTCGGTGACGTGGTCGTTCGCGACCGGCAGCCAGGTCTTCTCGTCGCCGGCGGTGGGAACCGGCATGGTCTACGTCGGCTCCTACGACGGCACCGTCCACGCGCTCGACGCATCGACCGGCGCCGAACGGTGGAGCTTCTGCACGGGTGCCTCCATCGAGTCCTCCCCATCCGTCGCGAAGGGCGTCGTGTACGTGGGGTCGTTCGACGGCTCGGTCTACGCGCTCGATGCCTCCACCGGCGCCGAGCGGTGGAGCTTCCCCACGGGCTTCCCCGTCTTCTCGTCGCCGGCCGTGGCGCGCGGGACGGTCTTCGTCGGGGAGTACGACCACGACCTGTACGCGCTGGACGCCTCCACCGGCGAGGAGCGCTGGAGCTTCGCAGCCGACGGGTTCTACGCGTCCCCGGCCGTGGCCGAGGGGATCGTTTACGTCGGGTCGTTCGATCACCACGTGTACGCGGTCGACGCCACGACGGGCGCGAAGCTCTGGAAGATGTCCGTGGGCGACCCCGTATTCTCCTCGGCGGCGGTCTCGGACGGGGTCGTCTACGTGGGATCGGGCGATCACGGCCTGTACGCCCTCGACGCCGGGACGGGCGAGAGGCTGTGGAGGTTCGTCACCGGGAACCTGATCCTGTCGTCGCCTGCGGTCGCGAACGGCGTCGTCTACGTCGGATCGCTCGACCGGCGCGTCTACGCCTTCGACGCCTCGACGGGGACGAAGCTGTGGAGCTTCCGGGCCGGCGACATCATCCGTTCCTCACCGGCCGTGGCGAACGGGATGGTGTTCATCGGCTCGGAGGACAAGCACCTCTACGCGTTCGCGCTGCGATGACGCGGCGTGAGCCTCACCCGGCCGGTCGTTCGTACATCCGGTAGGTCTTGTAGACGGTTCCGCCCATGTGCCGGATCGCGCGGTTCATCGCATCGTTCGACTCGAGGATCCACGACATCTCGCCCCACCGATACCCGCCGCGCCGTGCCGCGGCCAGCGTCTCGACGTAGAGGTGCGCGGCGATCCCGCTCTCCCGGTATCCGGGACGAACGCCGAGGGCGAACACCCGGCACGCTTCCCATCGGCGCCGCTTGGCCTGCCACAGCAACCGAGCCGTGGCGACCGGACCGTACCTGCCGTGCATCCGGATGATGGCCTCGTTGACGTTCGGGACGGTCAGTCCGACCGCGGCGACCTCGTCGCCGTCCTCGGCGACGATCACCAGTGACGGGTCGATGATCGGCTTGAGCTCCTTCGCGTGACCGCGGATCTCCGCCTCGGTCATCGGGCAGAAGCCCCAGTTGCGTTCCCATGCCTGGTTGTACACGCGCAGGAAGCGGTCGATCTCCGCATCGAAGTCGCGCATCCGGAGGGTCCGGAACGAGAACCGCTCCGCCGCCTCGCGACCGAACGCGACCAGCTCCGCGGGCGCTTCGGCCGATGCGTCCAGCCGGTAGGCCCACAGATCCTGCGCCTTCTCGAAGCCCGCCCCTTCAACGAGGTCTCGGTAGAAGGGTGGGTTGTACGTCATCTGGATCATGGGCGGGAGCGCGAAGCCGTCCACCAACAGGCCCGCGTCGTCGTTGAGCGTGAAGGACGCGGGCCCGACCATGGTCCGCATCCCCCGGGCGCCGAGCCACGCCCCGGCGGCGTCGAACAGGGCGTGCGCCGCGCCGGCGTCGTCCTCGCACTCGAAGAACCCCCAGAACCCGGTCGCGGCGGGCTCGCGGCCGGTCGCATGGAAGCGGTTGTAGCGGTCGTCGACGTGCGCGGAGATCCGGCCGACCACGCGCTCCTCCCGCCGGGCGAGGAAGTACGCGGCGCGGGCGTGGTCGAAGAACGGGTTGGAGCGGCGGTCGAGGCGCTTGCGGAGGTCGCGACGCAGCGGAGCGACCCAGACAGGATCGCGGGCGTATAGGCGGAACGGCAGGTCGACGAACGCGTCGCGGTCCGACGGCGACGTGACGGGTGTCACCTCGAGCTTGGACGCGACGATCGCGCTCATCACACACCTCCTGCAGCTGCCCGGCGGGGCGCGAGCCCCCGGGCCGCGTCGATCAGTTCGCACAGGGAGCGGTCGATCCCCTCGGCGACGAGGTGGGCGTCCGGCACGGTCTCCGGGTCACCGACCACGCCGAAGGACATCGTGCCCGCGTACGACAACGCCCCGACGATCAGGCCGGTGTTCGCCGAGAGCGGCGGGACGGGCACCATGCCCACCAGCCGCCGGCCGGCGAGGTACAGGGGCTCCTGCGGACCGGGCACGTTCGTCAGGGACAGGTTGAAGAACCGCTGGACCCGCTGGACCGCGGCGACGCGACGCGCCAGCGCCGGCGGGACGAAGGCCGGGAGGTTCAGCAGCGCCCACGCGCCGAGGGCCTGGCGTGAGTGCTTCGCGTGGGTCATCGCCATGCTGACCGTCCGCAGCCGCTCGACCGGGTCGGCTTCGTAGACCGGGAGCGGCGCCAGCACCCCGGTGACGAGGTTGCCGGCCGAGTCACCGTCGCCCGCTCCGGGGCGGCGCAACGAGACGGGGATGAGCGCGCGCAGCTCGACGCCGGCGACGGATCCGCCGAGGGAGAGCAGCCAGTGCCTGAGACCTCCGGCCGTGACCGCCACCACCACGTCGTTCACCGTCCCGCCGAACGTGTCCTTCACGGCCTTCACGTCCTGGAGCGACGCCGTCGCGGTGTCGAACGAGCGGTTCGGCCCGATCGGCGCGTTGATCGGACAACGGGGAGCCGGCCGGATCGCCGCGACCGCGATCTCGGCGAACCCGAGCGCGCCGGCAACCAGACGCGACGGTTCGCGCGCGACCCGCGCGAACGCCCCCAGCGCCGCGGCCGGCCGGGTCGCCGTCCGCAGCGCCGAGTCGGCGAGCAGGCGCACGGGACTTGGTAGCGGCTCCGGCGTCCACGCGTCGGCTGCCGGGGTCGACGGCGCCCTGTGACCCCGCAGCCCGTCCTCAGGGCGTTCGTCGAACAGCGTCATCACGTCGTGGGCGCCGGTCACGCCGTCCGCCATCGAGTGATGGACCTTCAGCAAGAGCGCGGTCCCGCCATCAGCCAGCCCGTCGATCGCCCACAGCTCCCAGAGCGGGCGGAAACGGCTGACGTGTTCCTCCATGAGCTCCGCGACCGCGTGCTTCAGCTGGGGGTCCGTGCCCGGCGCGGGCAGCGAGGTTCGCCGGACGTGGAACTCAAGGTCGAAGTGCGGGTCGTCGATCCAGACCGGCCGGTTCGTCAGCGCCGGATACTCGAGGCGCTGGCGGAAGCGGGGCAGCAACGACAGCTTGCGCCCCACCGCGGCGAGCAGCTCCTCCTGGGTGATCGGGGGACCCTCGAGCGTCATGAGTCCGGCGGCGTGATACGGGGTCGTCGCGGTCTCGAGGAGGAAGAACGACCGATCCCGTCCCGATACCTGCACCGCGTGCGCCATGAACCCTCCTCGCTCGGCGACGGTGCCGTCGCCTCCCATGCTCGCCGGCTCGGCTCGGGCCTACCGCCCGTCGGCGGGCACGCCCGCCTCCGGTGCGGCGGGCCCGCCGAGGGGTTCGACCCCCTGCAGGCTCGAGACCCAGTGCCGGTAGTTCTCGACGTGCGAGAGGGGTACCGCTGCGTGCTCGCACGTCATCGGGTCTGCGCACGGGGGGTTCCCTTCCTGCGTGAAGTAGTTGAAGCCGCAGTTCTCGCAGCGTACGTCGAGAGCCTCGGGCAGGTAGGGACACTCGCCCCAGGAACAGCCGCGTTCGCCCTCGCCGGTCCCGATGTCGAAGCCGCACCCGGGACACTGTCGGAACTCGATCCACTTCGCCATGTTCCGGCCTCCTCGTCGGTGACGGTACGGAGCCGGCGGTCGCGCGCGAAGGGCCGTCAGGCCCCCGTCCACCGGGCGGAACGGTCTCCCCGACGCCGGGACGCGCGGGTCGACGCTTCGGGTCGGGTCGACCGACCTTCCGGCGAACCGCCGTGACTGGGTACGATGCGCCGCAGCCCGTGCGATGTGCGTCGGGCCGGACGAAGGAGGCGGGGTCGAGGTGGCGGATCGATCCGACGTGGGCGTCAGCGGCGAGCCATCCGATGCGGAGGAGCCGAGGCCGGGTGCGTGGCGCGTCCTGGCCGCCTACATGGCGCTGGTCGCGACGAGCCACGTGCTGTGGATCTCGTTCGCTACCGTGACGGCGAAGGCCGCGGCCACCTTCCAAACGACGGACATCTCGATCGGACTGCTCGTGTCGGTCGGTCCCTTGTGCTCGGCGCTCCTGTCGATCCCCGGCGGCGTCGTCGCCGACCGGTACGGCTACCGGACGCCGCTGCTATGGGCGGGCCTAGCCACCTCGGTCTTCGCGATCCTTCGGCTCGGTGCCGCGAGCTTCCCGGTCCTGCTGCTCTTGACGATCTGTCTGCTGCTTCCCCAGCCGTTCCTGATCAACGCCGTCGCCGACGTGGTGAACCGGCACTTCCCGCAGCGCGACGCCGCGACCGCGACCGGCCTCGGGACGATGGCGATCTTCCTGGGGATCACCGTGGGGCTCGTCGCCACGCCGCCGTTGGTCGACGCCGTCGGGATCCGCGGGAGCCAGGTCGTCTACGCGGCGCTCTCGGTGGTATCGCTGGCCGTGTTCTTCCTGGTCGTGCCCCGACGCGTCCCCGAGCGACTGATCGCGCCGGAGGAGCTGTCCGTCCGCCAGGCGCTCGCGCGCGTCCTGCGCAGCGCGACCCAATGGAAGCTCTCCGCCGCCCTGTTCCTCGGCTTCGGGCTCTACCTAGGGACGACGACGTGGCTCGAGGACATGCTGAAGCCGAAGGGGATCGGGGCGTCGGGCGCGGGTCTGGTCGCGGGGATGATCACGATCGCCGGGATGGTGGGATCGGTTTCGCTCGGCGCGCTGTCCGATCGGATCCATCGCCGGACGCCGTTCATCGTCCTGGCCGGCGTCGTCGCGGCGCCGTCGCTGTGGCTCCTGGGGCATCTGGACTCCCTCGGCGCCCTGGTCGCGGTCGCGTTCGTGCTGGGGTTCTTCCTGCTGGCGGCGCTCCCGGTGTCGATCGCGACGGCCTCCGAGGACCCGTCCCTCGGTCCCCAGGTCGGGAGCACCGCGGTCGGGGTGATGCTCCTGGCAGGCAACCTGGGCGGCGCCGTCGTCGTCGGCATCATGGGCGCCCTGAAGAGCGCACAGGGAGACTTCTCCGGCGCGGTGGTGTTCGTGGTCCTGCTCGCGATCGCCGCCGCCTGCGTGGCACTGACGATCCCAGACCCGCTGCGCGCGCGACGCTGACGGATCGTACCCGTCAGGTGGCGGGGCGCTCGGCGGCCAGGCCGACGTCCATCGCGGCGATCGCCAGGAGCGTGACGTCGGCGACCTCGTCGGGCCGCAGCGCGACCGCGGAATGATCGTCGTCGATCTCGAACACGCTCGCGCCGATCGCTCGCGCGAGCGCGCGCTGTCGAACCGGTGGGACCAGCCGGTCGCGCGTCGTGACGACCACGGCGCTGGGCACGTCGACGCCGTTCGCGAACGGCGTCGCGTCGAAGGCCGCCAGCGCGCGACCGGCCTCGGCCATCTCCATGGGGTCGTTCCGGCGGAATTCCCCTTCGGCCCAGGCCCGGTAGACGAGGAGGTCCCGCGGGAACTCCTCGGCCTGACCGAGCATCCGGAGCAGGGCGATCCGGCCCGTCGGCCAGCGCAGGAGGAACGCGACGGACCCCATCGTCCGCCAGAGGAGCCGCTCCTGCCACGTCGCGCTCCACTCGAGCGCGGTGGCTTCGAGCACCAGACCGGCGACCAGATCGCGGTGCCGGTGCCACACGAGCATCGCCACCGGTCCGCCCATCGAGTAGCCGACGACGATCGCCCGCTCGATCCCGAGGTGCCGGAGGACCGCGGCCGCGTCGTCGGCGCAATCCTCGAGCGAGAAGGTGCCGGGGGAGCGCGGACCGCGCCCGTGCCCACGGTGGTCGACCGCGACGATCGGGTGCCGGGCCCCGAGCGTCTCGAACAGGAGGAACCAGTTCAGGTCGGCGGTCGCCATCCAGCCGTGGAGCAGGAGCACCGGCGTTCCGTCGGATCGACCGCCGCGGCGGACGAACATCTCCCCACGTCCGGGGATCGGCACGATCTCCGCGGTGGGCAGCTTCGGCATGACGAAGCCGTGATCGGGCTCGGCCCGGTACGGATCCAGCGCCCGGCCGAGCCAACTGATCCGCCGCACCGGCGCCGTGCCGGCGGTGACCGGCTCGCGGCGCCGCAGGAGCGCTCGGATGCCGATCATCCCCAACGCGAGCGCGCCCAGGAGCCCCGCTCTCTTCATGCCGGGGCATCCTACCCGTCGGTACCTTCAGCCCGGCCGCGGGTCGTAGGTTCCGTCAACCAGGCTGACCGTGCCCGAGCCGCGTGCGATCCGCAGCAGGGCGGCGTGCGTCGCCGTCGAGCCTGCCAGGATGTCACCGCCGAGGAACCCGTCGCTCCCGTCCCAGTCGGTGACGATGCCGCCGGCTTCGCGTACCAGCAGCGCGCCGGCGGCGACGTCCCAGACCTTCAGCCCGAGCTCGAAGAACCCGTCGAACACGCCGGCCGCGACCCACGCCAGGTCGAGTGCCGCCGCGCCCGCGCGCCGGACGTCTTCGACCTCCTCGAGCACCTGCCGGAGCGCGGCCGAGTGGCGCGGCAGCAGGTGCTTCGCGCGGAACGGGAACCCGGTGGCGACGATCGCCTCCCGGGGCTCGCGGTCGCTCACCTGCATGCGCCGGCCCGCGGACCAGGCGCCTTGGCCGGACGACGCGGAGAACTCCAGGCCCAGGAACGGCGCGGCGACGGCGCCGGCGATCGGTTCGGATCGCGGGCCGCTCCGCTCGATCGCCGCGACCGACACCCCGACGATGGGGAGCCCGATCACGAAGTTCCGGGTGCCGTCGAGCGGGTCGACGACCCAGTGCACGGGGGCATCGCTCGATCCGCCCGACTCCTCGCCGAGCATCGGCACGTCAGGCGTCGCCCCGGCGAGGAACGCGCGGATCGCGTCCTCGCTCGCCCGGTCCACCTCGGTCACGTAGTCGCCGGCGGCCTTCGCGTCGACCGCCTCGGGGCGCCGAGCCGAGGCGACGACGCCCGCGCCGACCCGGGCAGCGCGCTCGGCCACGTCGCGGAAGCGTTCGAGACCGTCGGCGCTCACCGAGGACGGAGCCACCCGCCGAGGGTAACGGACCGCGGACGCGTGTCCCCGGGCCGCGGTCGGGCGCGCGTGAGCGAGGGAGAACCCGGGGCCCCGAGCCGCGACCGCGGGCACCGGCACCTATCATCTGTCGGACCATGCCGACGCTGACGCTCTCCGACGGTTCGGCGCTGGAGATCGAAGCCGGCGCGCTCCTCTCGCAGGTGCTGCCGGCCGACGCCGTCGCCGCGCGCGTCGACGGCGTCCCGGTCGACCTCGCGCGGCCCGTGACCGACGGGACGCGCGTCGAACCGATCCTCCCGGGCGAGCCGGACGGGCTGCACGTCCTCCGGCATTCGACCGCGCACGTCATGGCGCAGGCGGTATGCGACCTGTTTTCCGAGGTGAAGTACGCGATCGGCCCGCCGATCGAGGACGGCTTCTACTACGACTTCGACCTGTCCCAGCCGCTGACGCCCGATGATCTGCCGAGGATCGAAGCGCGGATGCGCGAGATCGTGGCGGCGGCCCAGCCGTTCGTCCGGGAGGAGCTCTCGCGCGACGAGGCGCTGACGCGGTTCGCCGAGCAGCCGTACAAGCGAGAGATCATCGAGGGGGCCGAAGCCGCCGAGGGCGCCACCGGCCCGGTCGTCTCCGTCTATCGCAACGACGGGTGGGCCGACCTCTGTCTCGGCCCGCACGTGCCGTCCACGGATCGCATGGGCGTGTTCAAGCTGACGCATCTCGCGGGCGCGTACTGGCGGGGCGACGAACGCAACCAGCAGCTGCAGCGCGTCTACGGCACCGCGTGGCCGACCGACGCGGACCTCGAGGCGTACCTTCACCGGCTGGAGGAGGCCGAGCGCCGGGACCACCGCAAGCTGGGCCGCGACCTCGACCTCTTCTCCTTCCCCGACGAGCTCGGCGCGGGGCTGCTCGTCTGGCACCCTCGCGGAGGCATCTTCCGCCGGGCGGTGGAGGACTTCGTCCGAGAGATCCACCTGGATCGCGACCACGGGTACACCCCGGTGTTCACCCCGCATATCGCGAAGTCGATCCTGTGGGAGACGAGCGGCCACCTGGCGAAGTACGCCGACAACATGTACCCGCCGATGCACGACGAGCACGACGTCGACTACTACGTCAAGCCGATGAACTGCCCGTTCCACGTGCTGGTCTACAAGAGCCGCACCCGCTCGTACCGCGACCTGCCGATGCGGCTGTTCGAACTCGGCACGATCTACCGCCACGAGCGCGCGGGGACGCTGCACGGGCTGATGCGGATCCGCGGCGGGACACAGGACGACTCGCACATCATCTGCCGGCGCGACCAGCTCGTCGACGAGATCCTGCGGGCGTTCCGCCTGACCCTGGAGATCCACCGGACGTTCGGGTTCACCGAGCTCGTGATCAACCTGTCGACGAAGCCCGGCGTCGCGATCGGCGACGAGGGGATGTGGGCCGACGCGACCGAGTACCTGCGGAACGCGCTGGAGGAGAGCGGGTTGGACTACAGCTTCGCGGAAGGCGAGGGCGCCTTCTACGGGCCGAAGGTCGACTTCCACGCCCGCGACGCGATCGGCCGCCTGTGGCAGCTCACCACGGTGCAATGCGACTTCGCGCTGCCGGAACGCTTCGACATGGAGTACACGGGGGAGGACAACGAACGTCACCGCCCCGTGATGATCCACCGGGCGATCCTTGGCACGCTCGAACGGTTCACCGGCGTGCTGATCGAGCACTACGCGGGGGATTTCCCCCTCTGGCTCGCGCCCGAACAGGTCCGGTTGATCCCGGTCGCGGACCGGCACGCCGAGCATTGCGAGGCGCTGGCCCAGGATTGGCGCGCGCGCGGCCTTCGCGTCGGCGTCGACGCCAGCCGCGAACGGATGCAGAAGAAGGTCCGCGACGCGCAACTGATGAAGATCCCGTACTCGATCGTGGTCGGGGACCGCGACATCGACGCCGGCACGATCGCCGTGCGGGACCGCGCCGGGAACGAGGTCCGGGGCCTGCCGCCGGACGCGTTCGCCGCCGCGGCGGCCGAGGAAGCGGCGACGCGTTCGCTGGCCGGGATCGACCTGCAGCAGCTCGTCCCGAGCGCCTGACCGGGGGTTCGTCTCCCGCAGATACGGCAGACGCGTCGTCCCCACGACGTAGGTCGCGCCTGTTACCTCGCGGGCTCGACGCGCCGATACCTCATCGCATGACGAGGTCGATCCTTATCGCCGAGGACACGCGCACGGAGGCGCTGGTGATCCGCGCCCTCCTCGAGCGCGAGGGCTACGAGGTCTCGGTCGTGTCGAACGGCCGCGAGGGCGCCGAGCAGGCCCGCCGCGAACCCCCGGACCTGATCATCTCCGACCTCGTGATGCCCGAGATGGACGGCTTCGAGTTCTGCGAGCTGATGAAGTCCGACCCAGCCACACGGTCGATCCCCTTCATCCTGCTCACCGGCCGCAGCGACCCGGCGGACATCCTCGACGGCCTCCTCGCGGGGGCCGACAACTTCATCAGCAAGCCGTTCGAGCCATCCCACCTGCTCGAACGCGTCCGGCGAATCCTCTACGTCATGGACCTGCGCGGGCACGGGTCCCCGGACGAGCCGATCGGCCTCTCTTGGAACGGCCGCGAGGTGTCGATCACCGCCGACCAGCGCCAGATCGTCGAGCTGCTGTTCGCGAAGGCCGAGGAAGTCGTCGAGATGAACGACGCCCTGCAGGAGTCGCGGCTGGCGCTGCAGCGTCACGCGGAGGACCTGGAGCGGACCGTCGCCGATCGAACCCGCGCGCTCGAGCACGCGCTCGCGGGGTATCGGGAGCTCGTCGACGGCGTGGACGAGCTCATCTTCTCCTGCGACCGCAGCGGCGTGATCACGGCCGTGAACGCGGCCGCGGACGAGATGCTCGGGCGCGGGGAGGGGCGCGTCCTCGGCGTCTCGCTCCAGACGATCGTGGCGCGGGAGAGCTTCCCGACCTTGCAAGCGATCATCGACGCCGCGGGCCGGGGGGAGCGGCCGAGCGACCGGATCGACCTGCTCGATGCCGACGGGTCGCTCGTCCCCGTCGACCTCAGGCTCATCGCGCTGCGTGACGACGAACGCCCTGTGGGGTGGCAGGGGATCGCCAAGCGGGTCGGCGACGAACCGCGGGTCGCGCACCGGGCTCCGGTTTCGGCGGAGGTTCGCAGCGGCACGACGTGAGAAAGTGTCCGGCGTGCGCGAAGGGCCGGACGGCGGAACGGGCTCGATGCAGTACCTGTGGAGCCCGTGGCGGATGGAGTACATCGAGGGGGTCCACGACGCCTCCGCGTGCATCTTCTGCGAGCGCCTCGAGGCGGACGACGACCCGTCGAACCTGATCCTCGCGCGCGCCGAGCGCGCGTTCGCGCTGCTGAACGCCTACCCGTACAACCCCGGCCACATCATGGTCGCGCCGGCCCGGCACACGGGCGACTTCGAGTCGCTCGGGTCCGACGAGATGGGGGACATCGACCGCCTCCTGCGGGAGTGCGTGCGGGTCCTGCGCGAGGGCGAGGCGCCGCACGGGTTCAACATCGGGATGAACCTCTCGAGGTCCGCCGGCGCCGGCATCCCGGATCACCTGCACTGGCACGTGGTCCCGCGCTGGACCGGGGACACGAACTTCATCTCGATCGTCGGCGAGACGCGGGTCCTCCCGCAGCTCCTCGCCGAGACGTACGCGCGGCTCCGCCCGCTGTTCTGACGCACAGGTCGGCGAGGGGCCGCCGGTGGAGAGCCGTCAGGTCCCAGGCGGCACCGGTCGGAGCAATGCCGCCCGTGGGCCGGTGCCAGGCAGGAGCCAGTACACGGCCAGCGCGCCGCAGATCCCCAGGGTCACGAGGGGCGCCCAGATCGCGATCAGCGTCGCTGCGCCGTACGTCACGGGCCCGGTCAGGTAGTTCCTGCCGGCCCGCGCGACCGCCTCCTCGTCGAGGCCGGGCCTCAGCAGGCCGCGCGCGACGGCGTAACGCCAGACGACGTTGAACATGACCGCGATCGCCACCATCGTGAGGGCGTAGACGAACGCGGCGGCCGAGCGGCCGCCGGGTTCCTCGAAGTACGCGGCGACGAGCGCCGTCGGCCACGGGAGGAACGCGATCGCCATGAGGAACACGACGTTCATCATGAGGAACGCGTGGTTCGTGCGCGCGATCAGCTTGAACATGTGGTGGTGGTTCACCCAGATCACGCCGATCGTGAGGAAGCTGACCGCGTAGCCGGCGTAGCTCGGCCACTGTCGCAGCAGGGCGGCCGTGAGGGAGGTGGTGGTGGACGGCTCCGGGACCTTGACCTCGAGGATCAGCAGCGTGATCGCGATCGCGATGACGCCGTCGGCAAACGTCTCCAGGCGACCCGTGTCGGAGTCGATCGAGGCGGCCTCGCCCTGATCGTCGGGTGGACGGCTCGAGGACGCGCGCTCGTTCGGGCCGGATCCTTCGGCGCTGATGGTCAACCTACCTGACTACTTGTGGGCCTCTTCCTTCTCGCGCTTCTGCTCCGCGATGATCTTGTCGGCCAGGTGCGAGGGGACCTCGTCGTAGTGGTCGAACCGCATCGTGAAGATGCCACGACCGCCGGTCATCGACCGCAGGTCGATCGAGTAGCGCGCCATCTCGGCCTGGGGAACCAACGCGCGCACGCGTTGCTTCCCGGCGCCGGTCCCCTCCATCCCCAGGATCCGGCCGCGCTTCGAGTTCAGGTCGCCGATGATGTCACCGGTCATCGTCTCGGGGACGACGACCTCGACCTCCATCACCGGCTCCAGCAACGAGATGCCGGCCTGCTGCGCCGCCTCCTTGATCGCGAGCGACCCGGCGATCTGGAACGCCATGTCCGAGGAGTCCACCGTGTGGTACTTCCCGTCCACGAGCGTCACGCGGATGTCGACCATCGGGTTCGGCGTTGCCACGCCGGTCTCGAGCTGCTTGAGGATGCCCTTCTCGACGCTCGGGATGTACTGGGACGGGATCGAGCCGCCGAAGATCTTGTCGACGTACTCGAAGCCGGAGCCACGGGGGAGCGGCTCGGCTTCGATCCAGCACACCGCGTACTGACCGGCGCCGCCCGACTGCTTCACGTGCCGCCCCTGCGCCTTCGCGTGGCTCTTCAGCGTCTCCTTGTACGGAACCTTCGCGGGCCGCGTCGTCACGTCGACGCCGAACTTGCGCTTCATCCGCTCGATCATCGTGTCGACGTGCGCCTCGCCCATCCCGTACAGGACCGTCTCGTGGGTCTCCTCGGAGCGCTCGACGCGCAGGGTCGGGTCGTCCTCTCGGATCTTGTGGATCGCCGTCGAGAGCTTGTCCTGGTCGGCCTGCGTCTTCGGCGAGATCGCGATCGCGAGGAGCGGCTCGGGCAGCTCGATCGGCGGGAGCGTCACGGTGTCGCCCTTGGCCGTGAACGTGTCGCCGGTGGCGGCGTGCGCGAGCTTCGCGACCGCGCCGATGTCGCCCGCCGGCACCTCGCTCACGGTGACGTGGTCCTTGCCCTTCATCGCGAACACCTGGCCGACGCGCTCCTCGGTGTTCCGGGTCGCGTTGTGGATCGAGGAGTCGGGCCGAACCTTCCCCGAGTAGACGCGGAACAGGTTGATCCGGCCGACGAACGGGTCCGAGACGGTCTTGAACACGAGCGCGGTGAGAGGGCCGTCCGGGTCGCAGGGGCGCTCCTGTTCGGTGCCGTCCTTCGTCGTGACGGCCACGGGGTCGCGCTCCAAGGGGGACGGGAACGCGTCGGCGACGAACGCCGTGATCCGGTCCGCGCCGATCGCGTGCGACGCCGAGGCGACCATGACGGGCGCGAACCGTGCCCCGGCGAGTCCCGCGTGGACGCCGCGGACGATCTGCTCGCGGTCCAGCTCACCGGTCTCCAGGTACGTCTCGAGCAGCTCGTCGTCGGCCTCCGCGACGGCGTCCATCAGGCGTTCCCGGAGCGGTTCCGCCTTCGCGGCGACGTCCTCGGGCCAGGCGGCCTCGGCGCCGACGTTCGCCCCGCCCTCGTAGAGGTACGCGCGGTGCGACAGCAGATCGACGATCCCCCGGAAGTCGTGCTCCTCGCCGATCGGGAGCTGGATCGGCGCGACCTGCGTGCCGAACGCGGCGACCAGGCCGTCCAGCGTCCGTTCGAACGACGCCCGTTCGCGGTCCATCTTGTTGATCACGATCGCACGGGGGAGGCCCGGCCTCCGCGGCGAGTTCCCAGACGACCTCCGTCTGGACCTCGACCCCGTCGACGGCCGACACGACGAACAGGCAGGCGTCGGCCGCCCGGATCGCGGCGCGGACGTCGCCGATGAAGTCCGCGTAGCCGGGGGCGTCCAGGACGTTGATCTTGACGGCGTCCGACTTCGATCGGCGCTATGTCGAGCGAGACGCTGATGCCGCGCCGGACCTCTTCCGGATCGTGGTCGGAGACCGTGTTCCCGTCCTCGATCTTCCCCATCCGCGTGATCGCGCCCGACGCGAAGAGCATCGCCTCGGTCAGGGTGGTCTTCCCGGCGCCGCTATGGCCGACCAGCAGGACGTTGCGGATATTGCCCGGCTCGTAGACGTTCATCGGTCCCTTCCCTCGCTCGATGTCGGTCCACCTGGCGGGCGTCCGCGGCCGATCCCGACGCCGTGGCTCCACGGCTCGCCCGGTGAGGTGCCCATCCTATATGTCCAGGTCACGACCGCCCGCCAGGGCTTCGCGCGTGTCTGGCGGCCGGTCCGACGATGGTAGGCTCGGTCGCGCCGATGGTCGGATCACGGACCGCACGCGCCCGTCGCACCCGCGACGAGAGGCGAGGCCGGGCGCTCAGCGCGACGTGGGTGCTGGCCGTCGCGACGCTGCTGACGGCGGGCGCGACCGCGCTGATCCTCCTCTCCTTCCCCCGCCAGGCGGGCGCGCTGGCGCTGGCCGGCGGCGCGGTCATCGTGTGGGGCTGGTACCTGGCGACGGGGGAGGGCGGGCCGCGGTCGAGGTTCCTCGCGATGCTCGTCGACCCCCTGTACGACGGCGCGCTGCTGGCGTCGGTCGCATGGGTATCGCGAGAGGCCGAACCCACGGTGGCGGTCCTGGCGCTCGTCGCGTTGGGCCTGTGCTACGTCGCGTCCTACGAGCGTGCCCGCGCGGACGCGCTCGGGTTCCGGACGTTCGAGAGCGTCGGGTACCGAGCCGCGCGGGTCGCGCTGATCTCCGTCGGGCTGCTGGCCGACCAGCTCGCGATCGCCCTCTGGCTGCTGATCGCGCTCGCCGGATCGGCGGTCGTCGTTCGGGCGGCGAACGTCTCGATACAGCATCGCCGCGCGAAGGTCGCGTCGGTCCGGACCGAGCCCGGCGCCGGGCGCAGGGCGATCCCGTGACCGCTGCCTCGGACCGGCTCGCGACGTTCACGATGCGCGGCGCGGAATGGCTCGGGATGCATCTCCCGCGTCGCGCCGGGATCGCGACCGCGCGGTCGTTCATGCGGGCGCAGTTCCGCCGGTCGCCGTCCCAGCGGGAGACCGTCGCGGCGAACCTCGCCAGGGTGCTCGGTCACCCGCCGGACTCGGGGCTCGTTCAGGCGGCGACGCGCGATGCTTTCGACCTGTACGGGCGCTACTGGTACGAGACGTTCGCGCTGCGGACGATGCCGACCGAGGAGGTGAACCGGCGGTTCTCGCTGGCGGGGCGCGAGCACATCGACGACGCGATCGCCGCCGGACACGGGGTCGTGATGGCGCTGCCGCACATGGGGAACTGGGACGCCGCCGGGCACTGGCTGGCGATCAACGGCTACCGGATGACCGCCGTCGCCGAGGAGCTGGAGCCGAAGGAGGTGTTCGACCTCTTCTACCGGCACCGGCGCGCGCTCGGCATGGACATCGTCCCGCTGTCGGAGGGTAGGCGGGTCGCCGAGCTGTTGACCGGGGTGCTCGCGGACAACCGGATCCTGACGCTCCTCGCGGACCGGAACCTCTCGGGACGGGGGGTCGAGGTCGAGATGTTCGGCGAGATGCGGAAGCTGCCGTCGGGACCGGCGATGCTGGCGCTGCTGACGGGCTCGCCGCTGTTGCCGTGCGCCGTCTTCACGACCCCCGAGGGCTGGCACACGCTGATCGAGCCGCCGCTCGAGATCGAACGGACCGACGACCTGCGCGCCGACGTCGCGGCGGTGACGCGGATCCTTGCGCGGTCGTTCGAGCGGTACATCTCGGCCGCGCCGGCCGACTGGCACATGTTCCAAGCGGCGTGGGACGAGCCCTACCCGTCGAGCCGCACGCGGGGCTCGTCCACGGCGGACGTTTTCGCCGGAACCTCCCGGTGAGGATCGCGCTCGTCTGTCCCTACGCGTGGGACCGGCCGGGCGGTGTCCAGGTGCACGTCGGACAGCTCGCGCGGGAGCTGCGCGCGCGCGGGCATCGGGTCGCCGTGCTCGCGCCAGGCGGCCGGGAGGGACCGGGGATCGTCTCGGTCGGGCGAGTGGTCGGCATCCGGTACCAGGGGACCGTCGCCCCCGTGTGCCTGTCGCCGGCCGCGGCGGCACGGGTCCGGTCGACGCTGCGGAGCCTGCGACCCGACGTGGTGCACGTCCATGAGCCGTTCGTCCCGGTCGTCGGCCTCGCTGCGACGCTCACCTCGCCGGCGCCCGTGGTCGGGACGTTCCACGCGTTCGCCGAACGATCGCGAGCGCTGAGCGTCCTCGCTCCCGCGCTCCGCCCGGCGTGGCGGCGGCTCGCGGTGCGCATCGCGGTGTCCGGGGCGGCCTCGACGTTCGTCGGCGAACGTTTCGACGGCGAGGTCCGCGTGATCCCGAACGGCTGCGCCGTGGACGCGTTCGCCGGAGCCACGCCGGACGCGGGACTGCCGGCCGGACGCTGTCTCGCGTGGGTCGGCCGCATCGACCCGCAGAAGGGCTTCCCGGTCGCGCTCCGAGCGTTCGCCCGGCTCGTGCGCGACCGCGCGGACCTGTGGTTCATCGTGGCCGGCGACGGTGCCGACCGGGCGGCGCTGGCCGGGATCGCGCCCGAGGTCCGCCGGCGGGTCGTGATGCTCGGGTCGGTGCCGCACGCCCGTCTCCCCGGGTACCTCGCCGGCGCCGACGCGTTCGTAGGCCCTGCCCTCGGGCAGGAGAGCTTCGGCATCGTGCTGGTCGAGGCGATGGCAGCGGGTGTGCCGGTCATCGCCTCGGACATCCCCGGATACCGTGAGGTGATCCGGGCCGGGGTCGACGGGCTCCTGGTCCCGCCCGGCGACGACGGCGCCCTCGCCGACGCGATCGCGCAGGTGCTGGACGACGGCGACCTGGCGACGCGGCTCCGCTCCGCGGGCCCGGCCCGCGCCGAGGGCTTCTCGTGGCGTGCCGTCGTCCCCCGGATCGAGGCCGCGTACGCGGACGCGCGCTCGGCGCGGGGCGTTCGACGACGTTCGTGAGCGCCCTCGGCGCCCTGTAACATCGCGTACCGATGCTCTGGGTCTGGGTCCTCGTCGGTCTGCTCGTGCTGCTGGTCCTGTACGCGATCCTGACCTACAACCGACTCGTCCGCGCCCGCGTCCGCGTCGACAACGGGTGGTCGCAGATCGACGTGCAGCTCCGGCGCCGGTACGACCTGATCCCGAACCTGATCGAGACGGTGAAGGGCTACGCCACCCACGAGCGAGAGGTCTTCGAGGAGGTCACGAGGGCCCGGGCGCAGGCGCAGAACGCGACCGGGGTCCAGGGGCAGGCAGAGGCCGAGAACGAGCTCACGCGTTCGATCCGCCAGCTGTTCGCCGTCGCCGAGAACTACCCGGAGCTGAAGGCCAGTCAGAACTTCCTCGCGTTGCAGGAGGAGCTGACCGGCACCGAGTCGCGGATCGCGTTCGCGAGGCAGTTCTACAACGACCAGGTGGCGAACCTCAACGTGCTGATCGGGACGTTCCCGTCGAACATCATGGCCAGGCTCGGCCGATTCATGCCGCGCGAGTTCTTCGACATCGACGACCCCGCGAAGGGCCCGGTCGCGGTCCAGTTCTAGGCCTTGTACGAGCGCATCGCGAGCAACCGCCGCAAGACGATCCTCGTGATCGTGCTCGCGCTGGTCTTCGCCGGTGCGGTCGGGTACCTCTTCGGGTACATCATCGGCGGGGCCTCGTTCACCGCGGCCGTCACCGCCCTGGTGATCGCGCTGGCGATCACGGCGTTCGCCTCCTACTGGTCGTACCGCTACGGCGACCGGGTGGTGCTGCGGGCCTCGCGGGCCCGGCTGGTCACCGCCGAGGAGGAGCCGCGGCTGCACAACGTGGTCGAGGGCATCTCGATCGCCGGCGGACTGCCGAAGCCGGCGGTCTACATCGTGCCCGAGGCCGCGCCGAACGCGTTCGCGACCGGACGCGACCCCGAGCACTCCTCGATCGCGGTCACCCAGGGGCTGCTGGACGCGATGAACCGTGTCGAGCTCGAGGGCGTGATCGGCCACGAGATGGCGCACGTGAAGGACCGCGACATCCTGCTCGGAACGGTCGTGGCGACCCTGATCGGTTCGGTGGTCCTGCTCTCGGAGTTCATGCTCCGCTGGTTCTGGTGGGGAGGGGGCCGGCGCAGCAGCAGGTCTGAGGGTGGGGGGCAGGGGTTCGCGATCGTCGCGGCGATCGGCCTGGTGGTCGCCCTCATCACGCCGATCGTGGCGCAGGCCATCAAGATGGCGATGTCGCGCCAGCGCGAGTACCAGGCCGACGCCGAGGGCGTGATGCTGACGCGGTACCCGCCAGGCCTCGTGTCCGCGCTGCAGAAGATCGCCGGGGACGCGACCCCGATGCGCTACGCGAACAACGCCACTGCCCACCTGTGGCTGAACCAGCCGTCCCGGGTCCAGGGCGAGGGCTACCATTGGTGGGAGAACCTCTTCTCCACGCACCCGCCGATCCAGGAACGGATCCGCCGCCTCCAGGAGATGTAGACGCCCCCCCCGGGGGTTGAGGACGTGTGAAATCGGGACGAGGTCGTTGAGCCGACCCCGGGCCGCTGGTAGCGTCGAGCGCGGTTCGACACCGCACGACCCTTCCAATCTCAGGAGGCTTCCTCGATCATGGCTCTCACCAATCGCGGCCGATCGCTGGTCGGCGTAAGCGCGGTCGCCCTGGTCATCGCCGTCGTCGTGGGCGTGCTGTTCACCAGCGCCCGAGGCGACGGCTCGAAGGTTCAGGGCGGCGCATCCGGCGACAGCGCCACCGCCTCACCGAGCCCGGTGCTCCGGACCTGCCCGCTCACGGGCAAGCGCGCACCGCACGGAACGGTCCCGAACCGCCCCGCGCTGGCCGTGAAGGTCGAGAACCTGCCCGCCGCGCGGCCGCAGACCGGTCTGTCGTGGGCCGACATCATCTACGAGGAGCCGGTCGAGGCGTCGATTACCCGCTTCATCGTGGTGTACCAGTGCCAGGACGCCGAACGGATCGAGCCGGTCCGGAGCGGTCGGCTGACCGATCCGCTGATCCTCGTTCAACTCGGCCGACCCGTCTTCGGCTACGCGGGCGGGGTGCCGGCCGTGCTGAAGGCCGTACGCGCCGCGGGCCTGATCGACGTCAACTTCAACAATGCGCCGCAGGCCTACGGTCGCGATCCCGCCAGGCCCGCCCCGCACAACCTGTACACGAGCTCGGCGGAGCTCTACGCGGCCGCCGGCAAGGATGGGACGGGCGGGATCCCGCAGCCGCTGTTCGACTACGCGAAGGACCTGCCCGCGACCGCGACGCCCGCCTCGACCGTCCACGTGCCGTTCTCGCCCTACTCGGACGTGGTCTGGAGCTGGAGCGCGTCGAAGTCCGCGTGGATGCGCTCGTACGGCTCGACCCCGGCGACGTATTCGAACGGAGAGCAGATGTCGACGCCGAACGTCGTGATCCAGATGGTCAAGATCAAGATGACCGGCATCACCGACGTCAACGGCGTGCACTCGCCCGAGGTCGTGGCGACCGGATCCGGGGCCGCCTACATCCTGCGCAACGGCTCGGTGATCAGCGGCACGTGGAGCAGGCCGTCCCTGTCGGACATCACGGTGTTCAAGGACGCGCAGGGCGACGTGATCCCGCTGACGCCGGGGAAGAGCTGGGTCGAAGTCGTCCCGAACACCGTTCACGTGAGCGTGAGCTAGCAGAGGCGTCGACGCCTGACCCCGAGACGCGACGTGCGCGAAGAGCCGCCCTCACGGCGGCCGTTCGCGTTTTCCCCTGGCCGTGGCCGGCCCGGCGCCGACGATCAGGCGACCGCGGCCGGGCGCGTCCTGGGACGCGACCCGGCGATGCCGAACGCGATCGCGAACGCGAACGCGAGGAGGACGCTGAGCAGGGCGACCGCCCAGCGGTACCCGGAGGTGTCGATCGGCGACTTGATCGGGGCCGACAACACCGTCGGTGCCTGGATCGTGGGGTTCGCGACCGGAGGAGCGATGGATCCGGAGTTCAGCGCGTCGACCAGTTCCTGGGAGCGGGCCGCCTGGACATCACGGGCGGCACCGGCGACGGACGATCCCAGTGCCAGGTCCTTGCCCGCGATCCCGCCCGTGCCGTAGACGTCGACCGACCACCGGCCGTGCGGATGGCCCCGGCCCTGAGCGAGCGCGGTCGAGCCGATCCCGACCGCCATGCCGACCGCACCCACCAGCAGGATGGCGGCGGTCCGGCGCATCGTCGTCATGGCTGTCCCGGCCTCTCGGCGCTTGCCTCGCGTGCAGCGCTCTGGGGCGACGGTAGATCGGGCCCCTTCCCCGTCTCCGTGCCGCGGCGTACCGACCCTGTGTGACGTTTCGACACGCCTCCAAGGAGCGCGCCGATCCGGGCCGCCGGGGCCTTTCGACCGGGAGCTACTCGCGCCCGCGGGTAGACTTGAGTGCCAGGCGGAGCCGGGCGGGATCCCCCCGCCGGAGGGGCGAGGAGGCACACGATGCAGACCGAGACCGGGACCCTGCGGGTCAAGACGGGCCTCGCCGAGATGCTCAAGGGCGGCGTGATCATGGACGTCACCACCGCCGATCAGGCGCGGATCGCGGAGGATGCGGGCGCATGCGCCGTCATGGCGCTCGAACGCGTGCCGGCCGACATCCGCAAGGAGGGTGGCGTCGCGCGGATGGCCGACCCGACGAAGGTCGAGGAGATCATGGAGGCCGTCTCGATCCCCGTGATGGCCAAGGTTCGTATCGGACACTTCGTCGAAGCGCAGATCCTGCAGGCGCTCGGGGTCGACTACATCGACGAGTCCGAGGTGCTGACGCCCGCCGACGAGGAGCATCACATCGACAAGTGGAAGTTCACCGTGCCGTTCGTCTGCGGCGCCCGCGACCTCGGCGAGGCGCTGCGGCGGATCGCGGAAGGCGCCGCGATGATCCGGACGAAGGGCGAACCGGGGACGGGCAACGTGGTCGAAGCCGTTCGCCACATGCGGAAGGTGACCTCACAGATCCGCGCGCTGACGGTGCTCTCCGAGGACGAGATCGCCCGCGCCGCGAAGGACCTCGGCGCGCCGCTCGAGCTCGTCCGTCACGTGGCCTCCACCGGGAAGCTGCCCGTCGTGAACTTCTCGGCCGGCGGCCTGTCGACGCCCGCGGACGCGGCGCTGATGATGCAGCTCGGCTGCGACGGGAACTTCGTCGGCAGCGGCATCTACAAGAGCGAGGACCCGGCGGCCCGGGCTCGGGCCATCGTGGAGGCGACGACGCACTTCAACGACCCCGACGTCCTGGCGAAGATCTCCCGCGGGCTCGGCGAGCCGATGAAGGGCCTCGCGCTCGATTCGATCCCCGAGTCGGAGATCATGCAGAACCGCGGTTGGTAACGCGTCTTTACCATCGGCCGTGGCTTCAGAGGGGAGGAGCGCACCGTGAACCGTGTCGTGCACTTCGAGTTCAGCTCACCGGATCCCGACCGGGCGTCCGCGTTCTACGCCGACCTGTTCGGGTGGGAGATCCAGAAGTGGGACGGACCGGCTGAGTACTGGCTGGTGAACAGCGCTTCGCTGGGGGAGACGGGGATCGACGGCGGGTTCATGCGGTCGATGGACGACTCCGCGCGGACCATCGTCACGATCGACGTGGACTCGGTGGACGACACCGTGGCGAAGGTCGAGGCGGCGGGCGGCCAGGTGGTGCTGCCGAAGCAGACCATCCCGGGCGTGGGGTACCAGGCGTACTGCAAGGATCCGGACGGGACGATCTTCGGCGTCCATCAGCGCGACGACTCGGCGGCGGCCGGCTCGGTGTAGTTCGCGGGAGCGCGGCGCCCCTCGGTGGCCTCGGCCGCCCCGCGAGCGGGCGGCCGGTGGCCCCGACGCCGGTATCATCGCTCGCGTCATGAAGGCGGGCGTTCTCGCGCTGCAAGGGGACTTCCGTGAGCATGCGGCGATGTTCGCCGCCTGCGGGGCCACGCCGGTCGAGGTGCGGACGGTCGAGCAGCTCGCCGCGGTCGACGTGCTGGCGATCCCCGGCGGGGAGTCCACGACGATCTCGAAGCTCGCCCGCCGGGACGGCCTGGTCGAACCGCTCCGCGAACGCATCGCGGCCGGCATGCCGGTCCTGGGCACCTGCGCGGGCATGATCGTCATGGCGAACGACGTGATCGACGGCGATCCGCTGCTCCGGGTGATGGACATCGCCGTGCGGCGCAACGCCTACGGCCGGCAGGTGGACAGCTTCGAAGCAGACGTGGACGTGCGCGACATCGGGGAGGTGAGGGCAGTCTTCATCCGCGCCCCCGTCGTCGAGCGCGTCGGTGATGGCGTCGAGGTGCTGGCCGTTCACGACGGGCGACCGGTCCTCGTTCGGCAGGGTGCCGTCCTCGCGGCCGCGTTCCACCCCGAGATCGCGGGCGAGGCCCGGCTGCACCGCCTGACCTTGGAGATGGCCGGATAGGCGACGCGCTATCCTCGGGCGGTCATGTCCGGGCACTCCAAGTGGAGCACGATCAAGCGCAAGAAGGGCGCCGCGGACGCCAAGCGCAGCCAGATGTTCGCGAAGCTCCTTCGCGCCGTCGAGGTCGCCGCGCGAGAGGGAGGCCCGAACGTCGACGCGAACATGACGCTGGCGGCGGCGGTCGAGAAGGCGCGCGACAACTCGGTTCCCTGGGACAACATCGAGCGGGCGATCAAGCGCGCCTCGGGCGAGGGTGCGGACGCCGCGCGGTTCGAGGACGTGACGTACGAGGGCTACGGTCCCGGCGGGGTCGCGTTCCTCGTGCACGCGCTGACGGACAACCGCAACCGGACCAGCCAGGAGGTCCGGCACGCGTTCACCCGAGGGGGCGGCACGATGGCCGACCCGGGGAGCGTCGCGTGGCAGTTCGACCGCCGGGGTCTGATCGTCCTGGACAAGGCGACGGCGCCGGACGAGGAGCGGATCCTCGAGCTGATCCTGGAGGTCGACGCGGACGACCTGCGCGACGCGGGTGAGCAGTGGGAGATCGTCACCGAACCCGAGGGTCTCCGGGGCGTCCGCGCGGCGCTCGAGGATGCCGGCGTGCAGGTCGATTCGGCCGAACTCACGATGATCCCGCAGAACGACGTACCCGTCGACGGCGAGCGGGCCGGCCAGGTCCTCCGGCTCTACGAGGCGCTGGAGGACCTCGACGACACCCAGGCGGTCTACGCGAACTTCGACATCCCCGAGGAGATCCTCGCTCAGGTCGGGTGAACCGGCCCCCGGCTGCCGGTCCTGGGGGATCGCCGTCCCCGGCTCGGGATGATTGCACCCCCTCCCGGGGCCGCGTAGGCTCCTGAACGTATGTTCGAGCGAACGGTCCTGGCCGTGGATCCCGGCACGCGGGCCCTCGGCCTGGCGGTGGTCGCCGGCGGCGGGGCGGTCCGACCGGTGGTGATCTGGTCCGACACGGTCGGCACCTCGTCCTCCACGCCGGCGGCGGAGCGCCTGCATCGGCTGGCCGGAGCCGTCCGCGAGGCGATCGCCGAGCACCGGCCCGACGCGATGGCGATCGAGCGGCTCCTGTGGAACAAGAACGTCGGGTCCGCCATGGAGGTGGCGCGCGCCTCCGGCGCGATCATGGCAGCCGCCGCGCAGGCCGGGATCCCGGTCGAGGAGTACGCGCCGCTCGAGGTCAAGATGGCGATCACGGGCGCGGGGAACGCCTCGAAGGAACAGGTCCGGCGCGGCCTCGGGTTCCTGCTCGGCGCCGCGAACGTCCCCGACCAGCCGGACGCGGCCGACGCGGTCGCGGTGGGCGTGTGTCACCTGCAGCAGTCCCGGATGCGCCGGCTGACGCGCGAGGCCTCGGCGCGGTGATCGCCTTCGTCCACGGCGCGCTCGCGGAGAAGGGCGCCGGTCGCGTCGTCGTGGACGTGAACGGCGTGGGCTACGAGCTCCTCGTCCCGGCGCCCGCGATCGCCACGCTTCCCTCGGTCGGCAAGCCCGTGCGCCTGTTCACCCGGCTCGTCGTGAAGGACGACGGCATGACGCTGTTCGGCTTCGCCTCCTCGGACGAGCGGTCGCTGTTCGACCATCTCGTCACCGTGACGGGGGTCGGTCCGAAGCTCGCGCTGGCGGTGCTGTCGGCCCTGACGCCGGACGCGTTCCGACGGGCGATCGCCGCGGGTGACGTCGCCGTCTTGACGCAGGTGCCGGGGATCGGGAGGAAGGGCGCGGCGCGCATCATCCTCGACCTGAAGGATTCGCTGGGCCTCGGCGGCGACGAGGTGGTGAGCGGCCCGATGTCCGAGGTCCGCGAGGCGCTCCTGGCGCTCGGTCTGTCGCCGGAGGAGGCGCGCGAGGCGCTCTCGGCGATCCCGCCCGACGGCGACCGGCCCGTGGAGGACCTCCTCCGCGAGGCGCTGCGGGGCGTGGGACGATGAGGAACGTGACGGACGAGGCGGACGACCTGCGCGTCGTGGCACCGGACCTCCAGGACGAGGAGCGGGAGTTCGACGCGGCGCTCCGGCCGAAGTGGCTGAGCGAGTTCGTCGGCCAGCCGAAGATCAAGGAGCAGCTCGAGCTGCTGATCGACGGCGCGCGCGGGCGGGACGAACCGATCGACCACGTGCTGCTGTCCGGGCCGCCCGGCCTGGGCAAGACGACGCTCGCAGGGATCGTCGCGAACGAGCTGGGGGTGAACTTCCGGCCGTCGTCGGGCCCTGCGCTCGAGCGTGCGGGCGACCTGGCCGCGATCCTGACGAACCTCGAGGAGGGCGACGTCCTGTTCGTCGACGAGGTCCACCGGATGAAGCGCCCGGTCGAGGAGGTGCTCTACCCGGCGATGGAGGACTTCAAGCTCGACGTCGTGATCGGCAAGGGTCCGTCGGCCAGGTCGATCCGGTTGGACCTGCCTCGGTTCACGATGATCGCGGCCACCACCCGCCCCGGGCTCATCACGTTGCCGCTACGGGAGCGGTTCGGCTTCTCGCCGCGCCTCGACTATTACGCGCCCGAGGATCTGACGCGCGTCGTGATCCGTTCGGCGGGCATCCTGTCGGCTCCCGTGGACGCGGATGGCGCCGCCGAGATCGCCGGTCGCTCGCGCGGGACGCCTCGGATCGCGAACCGTCTGCTCCGGCGCGTGCGGGACTACGCGCAGGTGCGTTCCGATGGGCGGATCAGCCGGGCCTCGGCCCACGCGGCGCTCGAGCTGTTCGAGGTGGACGAACGCGGCCTCGACAAGCTGGACCTGGCGATCCTCCGGACGATCATCGAGAAGTTCCACGGCGGGCCCGTTGGGCTCTCCACGCTCGCGGCGGCGGTCGCGGAGGAGCAGGACACGATCGAAGACGTCTACGAGCCGTACCTGATGCAGCTGGGGTTCCTGAAGCGTACGCCGCGCGGACGCGTCGCGATGCGTGCGGGCTACGAGCACCTGGGCGCGACGCCCCCGCGCGACCCCGGCCTGTTCTGAAGCGCCCTCACGCGTACCATCGGTTCCATGGATCTGTCCGCCATCGGCCGCGCGCTGGTGGTGTTCGGCGTGGTCCTCGCCGTGCTCGGCGCGCTCCTCCTGCTGATGGGCAAGGGCGTCCTGCCGCGGATGCCGGGCACCCTCTCGTTCGGCCGGGGTCCGGTGCGCGTCCTGATCCCGGTCGGCCTCTCGATCGTCATCTCCGTCGCGTTGACGGTGATGGCGAACCTGTTCTTCCGGCGGTGACCCGAGCCCGTTCGGTTGCGACCCGGCCGCGGGCGGCCATACACTGAGCGGCGTCGCACCATCCGGCGGCCGAGTGGCCGCCGTTCTTTTCGGGGGGGCCCCAACCTCGGGACGCGTCGAGCATGCCGGGCGCGTCGCGAGTGGTGCCTCGCCGCGGAGGAGGACATCGTGCTCGCATCCATCGTGGCCGCCCAGAGTTCGAGTGGTTCGGGGCTCCTGTCGATCGCGTTCCTGGTCGTCATGATCGGGCTGCTCTACATGGTGATGATCCGGCCCCAGCAGCGGAAGCAACGCCAGCAGCGGGCGCTGCAGTCGAGCGTCGACGTCGGCGACGAGGTCGTGACGATCGGTGGCATCTACGCCGAGGTCACCGAGGTCGACGACGAGACGGTGGTGCTCGAGATCGCCGACGGCGTCTTCGTGCGCTTCGTCCGCAGCGCGATCTCGCGCAAGCTGGTGTTCGATGACGAGCCGAAGCCGGCCGACGGGACCGGGTCGGCCGCCAAGGGTGGCACCGAGCAAGGAGCGGACGACACGAAGTGAGCGACGCCGCTCAGCCGGCCGGCGCGAACGACCGAGGCGACCGGCCCGATGAGCCGGGGATCGAACCCTCCATCGGGCTCGAGGAGGTCCAGCAGGACCCCACCCTCTCGACCTTCATCGCGAGCGCAGACCGCGTGATGAAGGGCCTCGGATACACCGAGCACGGGTTCCGGCACGCGAACCTCACCGCGCGTATAGCGTTCAACGTGCTGACCCGCCTGGACGTCGACGATCGCACGGCGATGTTGGGGTGCATCGCCGGGTACCTGCACGACGTCGGCAACATGGTGTCCCGGGTGAACCACGGCCAGATCGGTGCGCTGCTCGTCTACGACGCGCTCAAGGACCGGATGCCGATGGCCGACCTGGCGAAGGTCATGGCGGCGGTCGGGAACCACGAGGAGGAGTACGGAGATGCGGTCGGACCGGTGGCGGCGGCGGTGATCCTCGCGGACAAGTCGGACGTGCACCGGAGCAGGGTTCGGAAGGCCGCGACGGTCGGATTCGACATCCACGACCGCGTCAACTATGCGGCCGAGCAGTCGTTCCTGAGGGTAGACTCGGGTGCTCGCACGGTCACGCTCGAGCTCACGATCGATACGGAGATCAGTCAGGTCATGGAGTATTTCGAGATCTTCCTCGGCCGCATGATGATGTGCCGAAGGGCGGCCGAGACGGCTTGATTGCACGTTCAAGCTGACGATCAACGGGGCCGCGCTGCTGTGAAGGGCACGCGCAACCTGGTCCTTTCGCTGGTCATGGTCGGGGTCCTCGTCCTGGCGACCCTGGTCGGATTCGCGACCGGGTGGTTGAAGCCGCTGCTCGGCCTGGATCTCGACCGGCGGCGTCTCGGTCGTGCTCCAGGGGCCGGCGAACGCGCCGAAGGACGTCATGGAGTTGGCGCTCGAGAAGATCCGGCAGCGCGTCGACACGCTCGGTGTCGCGGAGCCGGACATCAGCCTCCTTGGCTCGAACACGATCCAGGTCCAGCTGCCCGGACTGGGCGGCCAGGGCACGGTCAAGGCTGTCGGCGGGAGCTTCTGCGTCTACACGCCGCAGGGCAAGCAGCTCTCCTGCTACAGCGACGAGGCCGTCGCGCAGGCGAAGGCGAAGGAGCTGAGCGATCCAGCGGGTGCTCGACCTGATCGGGCGCACGGCCCGGCTGACCCAGCGCCCGGTGCTGGCCGTGATCACGCCGTCGACGCGATCCGACGAACGAGTACAACACGGTCAAGGTGAACCCGAACGGTGCGGACAGGGGACACGATCTACACGTACCTCGACCAGAACACGAACGGGAAGTTCGACAAGGGTACCGAGCCGATCTACCAGCTCGGACCGGTGGTCATCACGGGGGCGAACCTGACGAAGGCGACCGCGGTGTTCGTCTCCGGTTCGTCGAGCAACACGGCGCAGACGGGATGGCAGGTCGATTTCACCCTCGACGCGGATGGGGCGACGAAGTTCGCCGCGGCGACGACTGACCTCGTGACGAAGACCGCACCCCAGAACGAGCTCGCGATCCTGCTCGACGGGGTGATCCAGGGCCAGCCGCCTGTCGTGCAGTCCGCCATCACGAACGGGCGGGGAACGATCAGCGGCAACTTCACCGAACAGCGCGCGAAGGACCTGGCGGTCCTGCTGCAGTCCGGCGCGCTGCCGGTCGAGCTGACGCGGCTGCAGGTCCAGACGGTGAGCCCGACGCTGGGCAAGCAGTCGCTGCATCAGGGTGTGATCGCGGGGCTCGTCGGGCTGCTCGCCCTCATGATCTACCTGGCGTTCTACTACCGCCTCCTGGGCGTGGTCACCTGGCTCGGGATGGCGATCTGGGCGATCCTCGCGTTGGGTCTGGTGTCCCTGCTCGGACGCACGGCCGGGTACGCGCTGACGCTCGCGGGGGTCGCGGGCCTGATCGTCTCGCTCGGCGTCACCGCGGACTCGTACATCGTGTTCTACGAACGGCTGAAGGACGAGGACCGCAACGGCAAGACGATCCGCGCGGCGGTGCAGCCGGCGTTCAAGCGCGCGTGGAAGACGATCGTCGCCGCGGACATCGTGACCGCGATCGCGGCCGCGGTGCTCTACGTGGTCTCGATCGGATCCGTGCGTGGGTTCGCGCTGACGTTGGGACTGTCGACGCTGCTCGACCTGTTCGTCGTGTGGTTCTTCAAGCGGCCGACCGTGTTCCTGATGGCGCGGAGCGAACGGCTGACCGACATGCCGGCGATCGGGCTCCGCAGCGCCATGGCCGAGGATGAGACGCCGCACGCCCGCGCCGCCGTCGGGGGCGCTCGATGAGCTTCCGCGGCGCCGTGTCGACGTTCCGCGGGCACCGCGTCCCGCGGTTCGACATCGTCGGCAACAGGAACCGCTGGTTCATCGTCTCCGGCGTGCTGATCGCGTTGTCGCTGTTCGGGCTGTTCGTGGTCGGGCTGAAGTTCTCGATCGACTTCACGGGCGGGGCGCTGCTGACGTTCGACAACCGGAGCGGTGCGTCGATCACCGAGTACCAGGCCACGCTCGGCTCGTTCGACCTGAAGGGCTCGACGGTCGAGCTGATCAACGGCAACCAGGTCCAGATCAGGACCGAGAGCCTGACGACCGCCACCGAGACCTCGACGACCACGCCATCCGCGTCGGCGTCGGCGTCGGTCGCGAGCCCGTCATCGAGCGTCACGGCATCGCCGAGCGTTACCGCTTCGCCGGGTCCGAGCGCGTCCGCCTCCGGCGCCACGCCGTCGGCGAGCGCGTCGTCGCCCGTGCTCACCACGCCGAGCCCCCAGACGCACCTCGTCGGCGACGACGTCCGCAACGCCCTCGCCAAGGTCGCGGGGATCTCCTCGGACGAGATCAACGAGAAGGACGTCGGCCCGACGTGGGGGAGCCAGATCTCGGCCAAGGCGATCCAGGGGCTCCTGCTGTTCATCGTCCTCGTGGGCGCCTACATCTCGCTGCGGTTCGAACCCAAGATGGCGCTCTCGGCGCTGATCGCCTTGGGCCACGACCTGATCATCACGGCCGGGATCTACGCGCTGGTCGGCCGCGAGGTGACCCCCGCCGCCGTGATCGGCATCCTGACGATCCTGGGGTACTCCCTGTACGACACCGTCGTGATCTTCGACAAGATCAAGGAGAACACCGACAACCAGGCACTCGTCGCGCGCGACACCTACGCGGGCGTCGTCAACATGTCGCTGAACCAGACCGTGATGCGCTCGGTCAACACGTCCCTCGTCGTGCTGCTCCCCATCGGGTCCCTGCTGCTGTTCGGCGGACCCACGCTGAAGGACTTCGCCTTCGCGCTGTTCGTCGGGGTCGCGATCGGCGCGTACTCGTCGATCTTCGTGGCGTCGCCGGTGCTGGTGCTGTTCAAGGAACGCGAGCCGAAGTACCGCGCGCTGCAAGCCCGGCAGGCGCAACGTGCGGCCCGAGCGACCCCTCCGCGGGCCACTCGACCGGCGGTCGCGGCTGCCGCTGGCAACGGCGAGGCGACGGCGCTGGGCGCCGTTCCGGACGGCGACGGCCTGGTCGACGGGCCACAGCCCGCGCGGCCGCCGGCGTCGCGGTCCAGCCGACCCTCCGGCTCGGGTGGGTCCGGCAGCTCGTCGCGCAAGAAGTCATCGGGCGGCAAGTCGAAACCCAAGCGCCGCCGTCGCTGAGCCCGGCATATGGTCAGCGGCGTGAACGAGGCGACGGTCCAGCGCGCGAAGGCGCTGATACGGGACGTGCCGGACTTCCCGCAGCCGGGCGTGGTGTTCAAGGACATCACGCCGTTGCTCGCCGACGACGTGCGCGTTTTCCTCCGTGATCGATCTGATCGTCGTGAACTACGGGCGGGGCACCATCGACAAGGTGGTCGGGATCGAGGCGCGCGGGTTCATCCTCGCGTCGCCGGTCGCATATCACTTCGGGGCAGGGTTCGTCCCCGTGCGCAAGGAGGGCAAGCTCCCGTGGACCACCGAGCGCCAGGAGTACGAGCTCGAGTACGGGATCGGCGACGCTCGAGGTCCACACCGACGCCATCGTCCCAGGTGAACGGGTGCTGATCGTCGACGACGTGCTGGCGACCGGCGGGACCGCCAGGGCGACCGCCGCGTTGGTGGAGCGGCTGGGCGGCGAGGTCATCGGCATCGCGCGCCTCATCGAGCTGGGGTTCCTGGGCGGGCGCGAGCAGCTCCCCAGCTACGATTCTTCAGCCTGATCACGTACTGACGCTACGTCGTCCATCGGGCGGCGACCCGCGAGCGGGACCCGCCGACGCGACCACCCGTGACCGTATGATGGTCAGCGCCGTTGGAACAGCGCGAGGACGTCCGCATCGAACGCAAGGGCGGGCTGCTATCCCGTCTCCCGTTCAGGCCGTCCGATGCCGCACCCGACCGGCTTCGATCTGCTGGCCAAAGCGGTGCGCGCGCGGAACCCGAAGGCGGACCTGCGCGACCTCGAGCGCGCCTACCGGTTCGCCGAGGAGGCGCACACCGGCCAGAAGCGGCTGACCGGCGAGGACTTCGTCGAACATCCGCTCGCGGTCGCGATCATCCTCGCGGACCTCGGCATGGACCTGGCCACGCTGCAGGCGGCGCTGCTGCACGACGTGGTCGAGGACACGTCGATCCCGCTGGACCGCGTCCGCGACGGAGTTCGGCGAGTCGGTCGCCGGCCATCGTCGACGGGCTGACCAAGCTCGACCGGATCAGGTTCCGCTCCCGCGAGCAGGAGCAGGCCGAGAACGTCCGCAAGATGATCATCGCCATGGCCCGCGACATCCGGGTCCTGCTGATCAAGCTCGCCGACCGACTGCACAACATGCGGACCCTGTCGGTCTTCTCGCGCCAGAAGCAGCAGGAGAAGGCGAACGAGACCCTCGAGATCTACGCGCCGCTCGCGCATCGGCTGGGCGTGCACCGCGATCAAGTGGGAGCTCGAGGACCTGTCGTTCCAGGCGCTGTACCCGCACCGGTTCGAGGAGATCCAGAGCCTGGTCGAGAAGCGGGAGGGCGAGCGCCAGGAGTTCGTCGAGACCACGATCGACGCCGTGACAGGCGAAGCTCCGCCAGGTGAAGATCAAGGCGGAGGTGGCGGGCCGGCCCGAAGCACCTCTACTCGCGTCTACGAGAAGATGGTCCTGCGGGGCAAGGAGTTCAACGAGATCTACGACCTGGTGGGCATCCGGGTCCTGGTCGATTCGGTCCGCGACTGCTACGCGGCGCTGGGTGCGCTGCATGCCCTGTGGAAGCCCGTCCCCGGACGGTTCAAGGACTTCATCGCGATGCCCAAGTTCAACATGTACCAGTCGCTGCACACGACCGTCATCGGGCCCGGCGGGCCGGCCGCTCGAGATCCAGATCCGGACCCACCAGATGCACCGGACCGCCGAGTACGGCATCGCCGCCCATTGGCGATACAAGGAGACGGTCGGAAGGGGTCGAAGGACGACGCGGCGACGAGAGGCGGAGCTCGCCTGGCTGTCCCGGATGATCGAGTGGCAGCAGGAGATGTCCGACCCGCGGGAGTTCATGGAGGGCCTGAAGATCGACCTGTACCAGGGCCAGGTCTTCGTGTTCACCCCGAAGGGCGACGTGGTGAACCTCCCGGCCGGCGCCACGCCGATCGACTTCGCCTACGCCATCCACACCGAGGTCGGGCACCGGTGCATGGGGGCCCGTGTGAACGGCCGCCTGGTGCCGCTCGACTACGAGCTGCAGACGGGCGACACCGTCGAGGTCATCGTCTCGAAGGCCCAGGACGCGGCGCCGACGCGCGGACTGGCTGTCCATCGTCAAGTAGCCCCGCGCCCGGAACAAGATCCGGCAGTGGTTCTCCCGCGAGCGCCGGGAGGACGCGCTCGAGACCGGGGCGGGATCTGCTGCAGCGGAGCTCTCCGCAAGCAGTCGCTGCCCGCGGTGCGCCGTCACGTCCGACGCGCTCATGCGGCAGATGGCCGCGGACCTGAAGTACCCGGACCTCGATCCGCTGTACGTCGCGATCGGAGAGGGGCACGTGTCCCCGCAGTCGATCGTCTCCCGCCTGACCCGTCTGGTCTCCGAGGACGCGGAGGAAGAAGGCGAGGAGATCCCGGCGGTCCGGCCGGTCAAGATCGAGCGGCGCGACACGAGCGGGATCATGGTTCAGGGGCGCAGCGACGTCTGGGTGAAGCTCTCGAAGTGCTGCACGCCGGTGCCCGGCGACGAGATCGTCGGGTTCGTGACCCGGGGCCTCGGGGTGAGCGTGCACCGGGCCGACTGTCCGAACGTCAAGACGCTCCGGCGCGAGCCCGATCGCATGATCGACGTCGCCTGGCGCGCGGGGGTCGCGAGCTCGTTCGCCGTGTCGATCCAGATCGAGGCCCTGGACCGTACGAAGCTCCTGCGCGACGTGACCACGGTCCTGGGGGACATGCAGGTGAACATCCTCTCGTCGTCCTCGCACGTCGGCCGCGACCGGATCACGACGCTGCGGTTCACGTTCGAGCTCGGCGACATCACCCACCTGGCGAGCATCCTGGCCGCGGTCCGTCGGGTCGAGGGCGTGTTCGAGGCCTATCGGATCGTCCCGCGGTAGGTGATCGCTCGTGCGGCTCGTCGTCCAGCGCGTGTCCCGCGCCGCGGTCCGGGTGGGCGGGATCACCGTCGCAGAGATCGGCCCCGGCCTGCTCGTGCTCTGCGGCGTCGGCGCGGACGATTCGCCGGCGGAGGCCGGAGCCCTGGCGCGCAAGGTGCACGAGCTGCGGATCTTCGCCGACGACGAGGGCAAGATGAACCGGTCGCTCTCCGACGTGCGGGGCGAAGTCCTCGTCGTTCCCCAGTTCACCCTCTACGGGGACACGTCGCGGGGGCGGCGTCCCTCGTGGATCAAGGCGGCGGATCCGCAGGGGTCGCGCGCGAGCGCGTGGAGACGTTCGCCCTGTCGCTCGAGGCGCGGGGCGCTCGCGTCCGCCGTGGCGCGTTCCGGGAGCACATGGAGGTCGAGCTGGTGAACGACGGACCCGTCACGCTGATCCTGGACGGTGCCAAGGACGCAGTCTGACGGGGCGCGCGGGCGTCGCCGTCCGGGTGTCCCCTGGTCTACGATGGCGAGGCGAGCGGCGTCGCCACCCTCGGTGACGCTGGCGAGAGGAGGCAGGCCATGGACGCCGATCAGCAGGAACGCCTCGCGGAGCTCGAGGCGCAGGCCGCCGGTCCGGGCCTGTCCGACGCGGAGGCGAACGAGCTGGGCCAGCTCTACGCGGCCAAGGACGGCACGGGCTACGCGAACGCCGAGGCCGTTCACGCTGGTGCCACCGGGGACGCCGAGGCCGACCCGCGTCTCGATGCTGCGGAGGTCGAACGGATCAAGGCCGAGCTCCACGACGGCACGATCGAGGACGCCCAGAAGGCCGCGTACACCAAGCGCGAGGCCTTCAGCAACATGTACGGCGGCGCCTTCCAGGTCCACGAGGGCGAAGAGGACATCCAGGGCCGCCACTCCGGCTAGCGGCACCTTCCTTCCAGCGGTTCCCGGTCCGGACGCGACCTCGTCGGAGGAGAGGGCCCGGGGCGATCGTCGAGCGAAGCGCCCGCAGGGGCGCTGTTACGATTGCCCGCCATCATGTCCGACTACCTCGAGGCATTCGCCGACAACCCGTACGCGACGAACTGCTGGCTGCTCGCGCGCGAGGGGAGCGACGAGGCGCTGGTCGTCGACCCCGGCTTCTCGGCCGCCCGCGTCCGGTCGCTGCTGACGGCGGCGGGCAAGCGCCCGGTCGCCGCGCTGGCGACGCACGGCCACAGCGACCATGTCGGCGCCGCGGCCGAGTTCTGCGGAAGCGAGCTGCCGATGTTCATCCACGTCGACGACGAGCTCGCCCTCACCGATCCGGCTGGTTGGGGCGCCGGCTTCCCCGGCTCCCCGCCGGGCCGGCCCACCGACACGCGGACGGTGCGCGACGGTGACGTCATCTCGCAGGCGGGGTTCGAGCTGGAGGTCGATCCACACGCCCGGGCACACCCCGGGCAGCGTGTGCTTCCGGTTCGACTCGACCGTGTTCAGCGGGGACCTGGTGTTCGCCGGGAGCATCGGTCGTTCGGACTTCCCGAACTCCTCGGGCGGAGCGATGCTCGTGAGCCTGCGGCGGTTCCTGGAGCTGCCCGACGACGTCGAGGTCCTGCCCGGCCACCTGCGGACCACGACCGTCGGGCGTGAGCGCGCGACGAACCCGTTCCTGCTGCAGCTGGTCTAGAGGTTCGGTCGTGGACTTCCAGCCGCCGAAGGGGACCCTGGACGTCCTGCCGCCCGAGGGAGGACGGCTCCGGACGCTGTACGAGCGGGCGGCGCGGCTCGCGGGCCTCTACGGCTACCGCTACGTCGAAACGCCGGTGTTCGAGTCGACCGAGCTGTTCGCTCGGACGTCCGGCGAGACGAGCGACGTCGTCTCGAAGGAGATGTACACGTTCGAGGACCGAGGTGGACGCTCGTTGACGCTTCGGCCCGAGGGCACCGCGCCGGTGATGCGGGCGTTCCTCCATCGGCAGCACGAGCTGGCCCTGCCGTTCAAGGCGTTCTACCTGACGCGGATGTACCGGTACGCTCGCCCACAGGCCGGCAGGTACCGGGAGCACCGGCAGTTCGGCATCGAGATCTTCGGCGAAGCTGCCCCGGAGGCCGACGTCGAGGTGATCGCCGTCGGGAACCGGTTCCTGCGTGAGCTGGGGCTCTCGGCCTACCGGGTCGAGGTCAACTCGATCGGGGACGAGAACTGTCGCCCGGCGTACCGGGAGCTGCTCGTCGCCTACCTGGGCGCGCGAGCCGGCGAGCTCCGAGATGAGCATCGCGAGCGCTTCGCCGAGAATCCCCTGCGCCTCCTCGACTGCAAGGACGAGGCGTGCCGGGCCGTTGCCGCGGACGCGCCGAGGATCACCGACCACCTCTGCGACGCCTGCCGCGCGCACTTCGACGCGGTGCTCGCCGGGCTGCGCGCCGAGGGGGTCGAGCCAACGCTGACGCCGACGATGGTAAGGGGGCTTGACTATTACACGCGGACGGCATTCGAATTCGTGAGCACGGGGCTCTCGGCGGCGCAGGCGACGCTGTTCGGCGGTGGTCGCTACGACGGCCTGGCGGAGGCGCTGGGCGGTCCGCACCTCCCAGGCGTCGGGTTCGGCCTCGGCCTCGAGCGTGTGACGCTCGCGCTGGCGGATGAAGCTGTTCCCTCGACCGAGGGCGACGACGTCGATTGCTTCGTCGTCGCGGTGGGGGACGAGGCGCGGGCGCGTTCGGTGGAGATCGCCGGCGAGCTCCGGGCGAACGGCCTGCGCACGGACCGCCTGTTCGATCCCGCCCCGATGAAGCGCGCGCTCAGAACGTCGTCTCGGGTCGGCGCTCGGTACACGGTGATCGTCGGTGACCGGGAGTTCGCCGCGGGGACGGTGTCGGTGAAGCGGATGGGCGACGGCGAACAGCGGGAGCTGGCGCTCGACGACGCGATCGCGTGGATGCGGGGCGACGACACGTGAGCCTGCCGGGCGGCCGGACCCACATGTGCGGCGACCTGCGCGCCACGGACGACGGCGAGGCGGTGGTCCTCGCCGGCTGGGTCGCCCGCCGCCGCGACCACGGCGGGGTGATGTTCTTCGACCTGCGTGACCGCGAGGGCATCGTCCAGGTCGTCGCGCATCCCGAGGATCAGCCCGAGGCGTACGCGGCCGCCCAGGAGCTCCGCGGCGAGTCCGTCGTCGTCGTCCGGGGAGGGTGCCGTTCGAGGCCCGAGGGAACGGTGAACCCGAACATCCCGACCGGTGAGGTCGAGGTCGCCGCGACCGCGATCGACGTCCTCAGTGGGTCCGACACGCCGCCCTTCCCGGTCGAAGACCGGGTCGAGGCGGACGAGACGCTCCGCCTGAGATACCGGTACCTCGACCTCCGCCGCCCGGAGATGACCCGCATCCTGCGCGACCGTGCGAGGATCGCCGGCGCGATCCGGCGGTTCTTCGACGAGCGGGGGTTCGTGGACGTCGAGACCCCGATGCTCACGAAGAGCACGCCGGAGGGTGCGCGGGACTTCCTGGTGCCGTCGCGGCTGCAGCGGGGCACCGTGTACGCGCTGCCGCAGTCGCCCCAGCAGTTCAAACAGCTGCTGATGGTCGCCGGCATCGACCGCTACTACCAGCTCGCGCACTGCTTCCGGGACGAGGATCTGCGGGCCGATCGGCACTGGGAGTTCACCCAGCTCGACCTGGAGATGTCGTTCGCCACGGAAGAGGACGTGCAGGACGAGCTGGAGGAGATGTTCGGCGCGTTGTGGCGCGAGGTCCTCGGCGTCGAGGTCGCGCGCCCGTGGCCCCGGCTGACGTACGACGAGGCGATCGCCCGGTTCGGCTCGGACAAGCCCGACACACGGTACGGGATGGAGCTCGCCGATCTGACGGAGGCGTTCCGCGGGAGCGGCTTCCGCGCGTTCGCGCGCGCGGTGGAAGAGGGCGGGGTGATCAAGGGGTTCGCCGCGCCGGGCGCCGCGTCGTGGTCGCGCAAGGAGCTGGACGGGCTCGTGAACGAGGCTACCTCGCGGGGCGCCAAGGGCCTCGTCTGGGTCGCGTACACGGGTGCGGAGGCGAGGTCGCCGGTGATCTCGCACCTGTCCGAGGAGGAGCTCGCCACGATCGCGTCGGCGACCGGCGCCGGCGACGCCGCACTGGCCCTGATCGTCGCGGACCGGCCGGACCGCGTCGCCGTCGCGCTCGACGGGCTCCGGCGCCTCATGGCCGACCGCCTCGGGCTGGTCGAGAGCGGACGCTGGGATTTCCTGTGGATCACGGAGTTCCCGATGTTCGAGTGGAGCGACGAGGAGGCGAAGTGGGTCGCGATGCACCACCCCTTCACCGCGCCGCTCGCCGACGACCTGGACCCCGGGACCGCCAGGGCCCGCGCCTACGACATCGTGCTGAACGGGATCGAGCTGGGGAGCGGGAGCGTCCGGATCCACCGCCCGGACCTGCAGCGCCGGGTCTTCGAGGTGCTCGGCATCGGGCCGGAGGAGGCCGAGGACAAGTTCGGCCACATGCTCCGGGCGTTCCGCTACGGCGTGCCGCCGCACGCCGGGTTCGCGTTCGGTCTCGAGCGGGTCGTGATGTTCCTGACCGGCCGGGACAACATCCGTGACGTGATCGCGTTCCCGAAGACATCCTCGGGCATCGAGCCGCTCACGGGCGCTCCGAGCGAGCCGTCGAAGGAGCAGCTGGCGCAGCTCGGGATCCGGTTGGAGCCGGCGACGCGGGAGGCCCGCGATCCGGACCGCCCGGGAGAACCCGGCGCCCAACCCTCCTGAGCCGCTACCCCGCGACGACGGCGTCCGCGCCGACGAGCTGCGGGTCGGGGTCGGGCTGTGCGGGCGCCCGGACCCGCGCGCGCGAGAGCACCTCTCGTCCGGCGGGCCAGGCGAGCGCGACCCACAGCCCCGCTTCCAGCGCCCACCAGAGGTCGCGCGGGACGTGCACCAGGAACATCGCGAGGGCCGCCCCCGCGAGGACGGCGGCCCTCGCGAACCGAGCCGGCGTCGGAGTGGCGTGGAGCACCAGGAGCATCATCCCCGGGGCGAGGTAGTACGCGTACAGCGTCGGTTCGAACACGATCCGCCCCAGGAACACCAGGCCCAGGCCGGCGAGCAGCGTGGAGGCGTCGGCACGGTCGCGGACCAGGCACGCGATGACGAGCGCGACGGCGATGGCGCCCAGCCGGGCCGGCGTCCCCACCAGGATGCGATGGGGGTCGGAGACCCAGGGGGCCGGATGGCCGAGCCACGGCCAGGTGCGCGCCCCGACGAGCGCGGGAACCGCGTGCTTCGCGTCCACGGCGAGGGGGAACGCCACCAGGACGGCCGGGAACGCGCACACGGAGGCCGCGGTCCTGACGCGACGCCCCCGCGGCGCGGTCGCGACGGCGAGCGGCAGGGCGAGCAGTGCCCACTGCTTGAAGGCGATCGCGACCGACAGCATGAGCGCCGCACGGATCGGACGACCGCGGAGGCGCTCGCGGACGAAGAAGAGGACGAAGGCCAGCGCGAGCACGTCCTCGAAGTGTCCGGCCCGGATCGCCACCGGGCCCGCCACCAGGGCGAGGGCGACGAGCTGGAGCAGGATGGGCCGCCCGATCCGCAGCTCCACAGCGACGGACCGGACGGCGTGGAACAGCACGGCCGTCAGGGCCAAGCCGGCGGGGCCGTACACGAGCCACAGCGTTGGATGCGGGATCGGGAACGGGGTGTTCGAGGTCATCTCGAACATCTGACCGACCAGGGCCACCGGCGCGAGGACGATCGCGATGAGCGGTGGCGCGACGAACAACGGCGTCGCCTCGTAGAGGTAGCCGAGCGCGCCGTTCGCGACGTACTGCGCCGGCTGGATCGGCACCCAGACGTCGTCCGAGGGCAGCCAGTAGGGCGAGTGGTGCATCCACGGCTCGAACCACAGCGACCAGGCCATGCCGGTCGCGATCGTGAGGACGGTGAGCCAGATGGTCGCGCGCCACGGGTGGGGATCGAGGCGCTCCGCGGTCTCCCCGGCCGCGGCCTCCGAAAGGGTCGCCATGACGTGAGTAGTCGTCGGCAACGGCGGTCTCCGGCTTGATGCCGGGCCGGATGCTCCCCCGGGGCCCGGCCGCGGTCCCGTGGGCCTCGGCTCGGGCGGCTCGGTTCGCCTAGAGTCTGCAGCTGATGGCCGAGCCCCTCGCCGCCCGGATGCGCCCGCGGTCGTTCGACGAGGTCGTCGGCCAGCAGCACCTGATCGGCGCCGGCAAGCCGCTCGCCGAGCTGGTCCGCTCGGGACGGCTCCCGTCCATGATCCTGTGGGGCCCCGCCGGCAGCGGGAAGACGACGCTGGCGCACCTCCTGGCGCGCGCGGTCGGCGGCGACGTCGAACAGCTCTCGGCCGTCGCCTCGGGGGTCGCGGACGCCCGCAAGGTGATCGAACGGGGGCGGGGTTCGATGATCCCGGTCGTGCTGTTCGTCGACGAGGTCCACCGATGGTCGAAGGCACAGCAGGACGTCCTGCTCCCGGCCGTCGAGGACGGGACGATCACGTTCATCGGCGCGACGACCGAGAACCCGTACTTCTCGCTGGTCTCGCCGTTGCTCTCGCGGTGCCTCCTCCTTCGGCTCGATCCCCTGTCGGGGGAGGACCTGCGCGCATTGCTCGAACGGGCGCTGGCCGACCCGGAGCGCGGGCTTGGGAAGGAGCCGATCGACGTGACGCCCGAGGCGCTGGACCACCTGGTCGACATCGCGCAGGGTGACGCGCGCGTGGCGCTCACCGGGCTGGACGCCGCGGTCCTCGCCGCCCGCGCGCTCGGGGCGTCCGAGGTCACGCGGGACATCGCCGCCGACGCGGTGCAGCAGAAGGCGGTCGTGTACGACCGCCAGGGGGACGCGCACTACGACGTGATCTCGGCCTTCATCAAGTCCCTCCGGGGCAGCGACGTCGACGCGACGCTGTTCTGGCTCGCCCGCATGATCGAGGCCGGGGAGGACGCTCGCTACATCGCGCGGCGGATGGTCGTCCACGCCTCCGAGGACGTCGGGCTGGCCGACCCTCGGGCGCTGCTGATCGCGAACGCCGCGGCCCACGCCGTCGAGTACGTCGGGCTGCCAGAGGCGGGCCTGAACCTCGCGGAGGCGGCGATCTACCTGGCCCGGGCCCCCAAGTCGAACAGCGTGAAGGTGGCGCTCGGCAGGGCGTTCGAGGACGCGGCCTCCAGCGACCCCGTCCCACTGCACCTGAAGGAGGTGGGACACCCGGCGCTGCGCAAGCTCGGGTTCGGGAAGGGCTACAAGTACCCGCACGACTACCCCGGTCACGTCGTCGACCAGGAGTACCGCCCCGCTCGGTTCGCCGGCCGCCGGTACTACGAACCGTCCGGCATGGGCGAGGAGGCGGACGCGCCGGCGCCGGAGAACGGGGCAGACCGCGACGACTATGATTCGGGCTCTGTCCCCGCGCCACCGGTCGACGGGGCCGGGGAGCCCGTGGAGGACGAAAGGGGAGCGTGATGATCGCAGGGGTCACCTTGGGGGGCATCGCGGCGCTCGTCATCGCCGCGTTCTGGGCGGTGCTCGTCTTCTTCATGGCGCTGGCGCTCGTGAAGCTCTGGGGCGTGCTGGAGGAGACGAAGAACACGATCGAGCGGCTCACGGACGAGACGGTCCCGCTCCTCTCCGAGGTCACGGTGACGGTCACATCCGTGAACACGAACCTCGAACAGGTGGCCGGCGCGACGAAGGCCGCGGCCAACGTCGCGCGTTCCGCGGACCGGGTCAGTCAGGTGGTCGAACAGACGGTCTCGAGCCCGCTGATCAAGCTCGCCGCAGCCGGCTACGGCTTCTCGCGTGCCTCGAAGAAGGTCAGGAAGAAGTAGCCGGTGTTCAAGCGCTTGTTCTGGCTGTCGGTCGGCGTCGGCATGGGGGTGACCGTGGCGATCCAGCTGTCGCGCTGGACGCGGCGTCAACGCGAGAAGCTGTCCCCTGCGAGCCTCGCCCAGCGGGCCGGTGACGGCGTCTCGGGCCTCGGATCCATGGTCTCGGAGTTCCTCGACGAGTACCGAGCGGCGTCGGCCCGGCGAGAGGCCGAGCTCCGCGAGAGCCTGGACGACTGAAGCCCGTCGGCGCCGGTCAGTCGGGCCTGTCGGGCGGGCCCCACCCGCCTCCGCCCGGCGTCTCGACGACGAGGACGTCGCCCTCGAGGAGCTCGACCGTCGCCTTCGCCGGGAGGTCGGTTCCCCGGCTCCCGTCGCTGCGGATGAGGGTGTTGCGCCCCGGCGCCCCCGGCTCTCCGCCCGCCAACCCCCACGGCGGGTGGCGGCGGCGTTCGGTCAGCAGCGACGCGACCGCCCTCGGCGTGAGCACCATGTAGGAGCGGCGCACGCCGTCACCGCCCCGCCATCGGCCGGCGCCGCCCGTGCCGTCGCGCAGGCGGTACTCGACGATGCGCAGCGGGTACGCGGCCTCGAGCGCCTCGATCGGGGTGTTGAGGGTGTTCGTCATGTGGGTGTGGACGCCGCTCATCCCGTCCCGGTCGGGCCGCGCGCCCTGCCCGCCGGCCAGCGTCTCGTAGTAGGAGAAGGCCGCGCCCGAACGCGGGTCGAGGCCGCCGATCAGCACGTTGTTCATGGTCCCCTGCGACGCCGCCGGGATCCGGTCGGGGAGCGCGGTCGCGAGCGCCCGGAGCAGGACGTCTACGATGCGCTGCGACGTCTCCACGTTGCCGGCCGCCACGGCGGCCGGCGGGAGCGGGTTCACGAGCGATCCGACCGGGGCCACGACCGTGAGCGGCCGGTGCGCGCCCGCGTTCGCCGGGATGTCCGGGTCGGTGACGGCGCGCAGGACGAACGAGCAGGCGGAGACCGTGACGGCGAACGGCGCGTTGACGCTGCCGAGCGCCTGCGGCGCGGTTCCGTCGAAGTCCATCGTGACGGTGTCCCCGTCGACCGTGACCGCGGCGCGGATCGGGAGGTCCGCTTCGACCACGCCGTCGCCCTCCATGACGTCCTCGGCACGGAAGACGCCGTCCGGGATCCGGCCGATCGCGGCCCGCATCGACCGCTCGGCGTGGTCCTGCGTGGCGCGCATCGCGTCGAACAGCAGCTTCGGTCCGAGCCGGTCGCAGAGCTCACCGAGGCGCGCCGAGGGCCGGTGGTTCGCGGCGGCCTGGGCCCGGAGGTCGCCGGTGCGCTCGTCCGGCGTCCTGGAGTTGGCCAGCAGGAGGGCCACCAGGTCGGGCTGCTCGGCGCCACCCCGCCATGCGCGTACGGGGGGGATGCGCAGGCCCTCCTGGAAGATCTCGGTGGCGCCGGCCGGCATCGATCCGGGCGCCGACCCACCCACGTCCGCGTGGTGGGCGCGGTTGACGGCGTAGCCGAGCAGCAGGCTGTCCCGATGGATCGGCGCGACGAGCGTCCAGTCGGGCAGGTGCGTTCCCCCGGCGAACGGATCCGAGAGGAGCACCTGATCCCCGGGCTCCAGGGACGGGAACGCCTCGAGCGCCGCGCGCAGCGACGCCGGCATCGACCCGAGGTGGACGGGGATGTGCTCGGCCTGTGCCACGAGCTCGCCAGCCCGGATCGAACACCGCCGTCGAACAGTCCACCCGCTCCTTGATGTTCGGCGACGACGCGGTGCGGCGTAGAACGACCCCCGCCTCCTCCGCGATCCCGACGAGGGCGTGGCGCGTGACCTCCAGGGTGATCGGGTCGACGTCAGGCGCGTTCGGCATCACGCCTCCCGGAGGATCAGCGTGCCGATCGGGTCCACTTCGCCCCGCTGGCCGGGCAGGACGACGCAGGTGGAATCGATGCTTCCGACGATCGCGGGCCCGGCCAGCGCGTCGCCCGCCCCCAGCGCGTCGCGCCGGTAGACGCGGCACGGGACCCGCTCGGAGCCGATGACCACGGTGCGCTCACCGGCCAGGGCCGCCGCGGCGCCACGACCCGGTGGGACGGTGGGGAGCTCGAAGCCCGACGATGGCCCCTCGGCGCGCACGTGCATCGTGACCAGCTCGACCGCCGTCCCGCGCTGATCGTAGCCGTAGCGCTCGAGGTGCGTCCGATGGAACGCCTCGACGATCGTGGCGGGGTCCGCCTGGGGCGTCGCCACGTCCAGCTCGAACGCCTGCCCGGCGTACCGGCAACCGGCCGACCGCTCGGTGCGGGCGGCGGCGTACCCCTGGCCCGCGAGCGACCGGTGCGCGTCGTCGCTCAGCTCCGCCCAACGGCGGTCGAGGGCGGCGGGATCGGCGCTCGCGAGGTCCGTGAGGCCGGTGCGCGCCAGGTCCACCGCCACCGGTGCCGTGAGGAGCCCTATGGCCGAGAGCACGCCCGGCGATCTGGGCACGAGGACCGCGCCGCACCCGAGCGCGCGGGACAGCGGGCCCTGCAGGAGCGGCCCGGCGCCGCCGAAGGCGAGCAGCGCGAACGCGCGTGGATGCTTCCCGCGTTCGACCGAGACCACGCGCAGCGCCCGCGTGATCTGCGCCTCCGCGACCCGCACGATGCCGCCGGCGCACGCCTCGAGGGAGAGGCCGAGCTCCACCGCGAGGCGGGCGATCGCGTCGGCGGCCGGGCGTCGGTCCAGGGCGAGCGAGCCGCCGAGCGGCGACGACGGATCGAGCATCCCGAGGACGAGGAACGCATCGGTCACGGTCGGCTCGACACCCCCGAGCCCGTAGCTGGCGGGCCCGGGCGTGGCGCCGGCGGAGCGTGGGCCTACGCGCAGGGAGCCGCCCTCGTCGCGCCACGCGACGCTGCCGCCCCCCGACCCGATCGTGTGTATGTCGGTGGTGGCCACGCCGAACGGGAGCCCGCCGATCGATCCCTCGGCCGTGCGTCCGGGCCGGCCGGCTTCGATCAGCGAGACGTCGGTCGAGGTGCCGCCCATGTCGAAGCCGATCGCCTCGGGGAAGCCCGAGCTCGCGGCGACGGCAGCGGCGCCCCACGCGCCGGCGGCGGGGCCGGACAGCAGGGTGTGCACCGGGAACCGGACCGCCAGCCCGGCGTCGAACGTCCCGCCTCCCGACCGCATCACCTGGACCGTCCCGGGGAGGCCGTGCTCGGCCAAGCTGTCAGCCAGCGTGTCGAGGTACCGTCTCATGCCCGGTGTGACGTACGCGTTCAGCACGGTGGTCGAGGCGCGTTCGTACTCCCGGAACACCGGGAGGACCTCCGAGGACACGGACACGTCGATGCCGCCCGTGGCCCCGGCTAGGGCCGTGGCCACCGAGCGCTCATGTTCCGGTCGCATGAAGGAGTGCAGGAAGCAGATCGCCACGGCCTCGGGCTCCAGCGCGCGGACCGACGCCGCGACGGCCGCCGGGTCGTCGAGCGGCGTCACGACCTCCCCGTCGACGGCGACGCGTTCGCGCGCTTCGACGACCAGCTCCCTGGGCACCAGCGGCGGGGTGCGGTCGGCGAACAGGTCGTAGAGCTTCGGGCGCGTCTGGCGCGCGATCTCCAGGAGGTCGCGGAAGCCCTCGGTGACGACGAACACGGTCCTGGCGCCGCGCCGCTCCAGCACCGCGTTCGTCGCGACGGTCGTCCCGTGGACGAACCGCTCGATGTCCGCCGGGCCGACGCCCGCGTGGCCGAGGCCGGCCAGCACGGCCACCGACTGGTCGGACGGGGTCGTCGGGACCTTCGCGACGCGGACGTCGCCGGGCTCCGGACCTGCGACGACGACGTCGGTGAAGGTCCCGCCCACGTCGACGCCAACATGCCCGGCAACCATGCGCCGGTAGACTAGCCCGCGATGCAGGCCGACCAGATCCGCAGCCTCTTCCTGAGATTCTTCGAGGAGCGTGGGCACCGAGTGGCGCCGTCCTCGTCGTTGATCCCGAACGACCCCACGCTCCTGCTGACGAACGCGGGGATGAACCAGTTCAAGCCGTACCTGCTCGGGCTGCAGGAGCCACCCTACCCGCGGGCGACGACGTCACAGAAGGTCTTCCGCGCGGTGGACATCGACAACGTCGGTCACACCGACCGGCATCTCACGTTCTTCGAGATGCTCGGGAACTTCTCCTTCGGCGACTACTTCAAGGAGAAGGCGATCCCTTGGGCGTTCGAGCTGGTGACGAACGGCTACGGCATCGAGCCCGATCGTCTGTGGGTGACGGTCTACGAGCACGACGACGATGCGGCTGCGATCTGGGCCGACGCGGTCGGCCTCTCTGCCGAGCGGATCGTCCGGCGCGGGAGGTTCGACGCGCAGGGCGAGCCGGCGAACTTCTGGTGGATGCACGTCGCGGGACCGTGCGGGCCGTGCTCGGAGATCTTCGTCGACCGCGGCGCCCGCTACGGTGCGGACGGCGGTCCGAACGTCGATGAGGAACGGTTCTGCGAGATCTGGAACCTCGTGTTCATGCAGGACGAGTGCGACGAACACGGCGAGGTCCTGCGGCCGTTGCCGAGGCCGTCGATCGACACCGGATCGTCCCTGGAGCGGGTGGCGATGGTCCTCCAGGACCGCCCGACCGTCTTCGAGACCGATCTGATGCGTCCCCTCGTGGCCGTCGCGGAGGACCTCACCGGCCACCGGTACGGGCACGACGAACGCGGTGACGTCGCGCTGCGGATCATGGCCGAGCACGGCCGGGCGACCACGTTCCTGATGGCCGACGGCGTGCTGCCCTCGAACGAGGGACGCGGGTACGTGCTGCGGCGCGAGATCCGCAGATCGGTGACGTACGCACGGCGGCTCGGCGTCGAGCGCCCGGTCATGGACGCGCTGGTCGCGGCGACGATCGACCGGATGGGCGAGGCGTACCCGGAGCTGAGGGCCAACGCCGCGTTCGTCCAGCAGGTCGCGGCCTCAGAGGAGGAGCACTTCCTCGCCACGTATCACCGTGGCATGACGATGTTCGAGCAGGAGGTCGCGAGCGCGAAGGCCGGCGGCACCGGCGTGCTCTCGGGCGAGGCGGTGTTCCGCCTGCACGACACGTTCGGCTTCCAGGAGCAGCTCACGCTCGAGCTGGCGGGGCAGGAGGGCCTGGCCGTCGACACGGATGCCTACGCCCGCCTGATGGAGGAACAACGCGAGCGCGCGCGGCGCGCTGCCACGAAAGGCGAGTTCGCCGAGGGCGCGCTCGGCGAACTGGCGGCCGGCGTCGGGAAGACGGAGTTCGTCGGCTACGAGCACCTCGAGGCGGACGGGGCGATCGCGGGGCTGCTCGTGGACGGTGCCCTGGCGCAGGTCGCCGGAGAGGGTCAGCAGGTGCGGGTCGTGCTCGACCGGACCCCCTTGTACGCGGAGGGAGGAGGCCAGGTCGGGGACGCCGGCACGATCAGGACCGCGACCGGGGTCGTGCGCGTCGAGGAGACGAAGCCGGGCCCCGGCGGCACGATCGTGCATCGCGGGGTCGTCGAGTCCGGCGAGGTGCGGGAAGGCGATGAAGCGCACGCCGAGGTGGACGGCGAGTTCCGGGCAGGGACCGCGCGGGCGCACACGGCGACCCACATCGTCCACCACACGATCCGTCAGATGCTGGGCGAACATGCGCGCCAGGCCGGCTCGCTGATCAGGCCGGGCGACCTGCGGTTCGACTTCTCGCACTTCGAGGCCGTTCCTCGGGACGCGTTCGAGGAGATCGAGTACGTCGCGAACGAGCGGCTGGCTCACGACGACCCGGTCCGCGCGTACGAGACGACGTTCGAGTTCGCGCGGAACGAGGGCGCGATCGCGCTGTTCGAGGAGAAGTACGGCGACCTCGTGCGCGTCGTCGAGGTCGGCGACTATTCGATCGAGCTGTGCGGCGGGACCCACGTCCATCACACCGGCCAGATCGGCCTGATCCGGCTGGTCCAGGAGGGCAGTATCGGTTCGGGCCTGAGGCGCCTCGAGGCGCTGGTCGGGGCGGACGCGGTCCGGCGGGTCAACATCGAGCGCCGCCTCCTGGAGGAGGTCGCCGACGCCCTCGGCGGGGGCGATCCGTCGCAGGCGCCCGAGCGCGCGCGCAAGGCGATCGGCCGGATCAAGCAGCTCGAGAGCGAGCTGGGACGGATCCGCCGGGCCGAACAGGACCGCGAGGTGAACGCGCTGGTGGCGGCCGCCACGGAGGTCCCGGGCGCGCAGGTGTGGTGGGTGGCGCGGCGGTACGAGGGGCGTTCGGCCGACGAGTTGCGGGAGATGGCGCTGGCGTTGCGCGGCCGCCTCTCGGGGCGCCCGGCCGCGGCCGTGCTGGGGTCCCGCAACGATGGCAAGGCCCTCCTGGTCGCGTCGACGACGGACGAGCTCGCCGCGCGCGGCGTGACGGCCGCCGAGCTCCTGGAGGGCGCGGCGAAGGAGATCGGCGGCGGCGCCGGGGGCAAGGGTCCGGTCGCGTTCGCCGGCGGTCCGAAGGCCGACGGGCTGGCGGCAGCTGAGGCGGCGGCGCTCGGGCGGTTGGAAGCGCTGCTGGCCGGTGCCTGATCCGGGCGGCACGACGGATCCCGCCGATCCTTCCGATGGCCCGGAGCCGGGGCGAGCGGACCCGCAGGGTCGCGTCCTCGGGCTCGACCTCGGGCAGGCGCGCATCGGGGTCGCGATCTCCGATCCGGATCGCCGGATGGCCGTTCCCATGGGAACCGTTCGGACCGGCCCGCCGGCGGACGTCGAGACGATCGGCTCGCTGGTCCGCGAGAACGACGTCACCGAGGTCGTGGTCGGTCTGCCGCTGCGGATGTCGGGGCACCGCGGGGACGCGGCCGTTCGAGCGGAGACCTTCGCGGCGGTGCTCCGCGATGCTCTCCGCGTGCCCGTCGTGCTCCAGGACGAACGGCTGTCGACGGTCGAGGCCGAACGTCGGCTCGGCGCGGCCGGCGCGTCGGCGCGGGAGCGCCGGCGGGTGGTCGACCGGTCCGCCGCCGCCGTGATCCTCCAGGCGTACCTCGACGGGCTCGGCCGCTCGGGCTGAGACCCCGGGTATCCTTTCCCACCGGATGCTGGATATCGAACCGGAGACCGACGCCCCGGACGGCCCCCCGAAGGACCGCAAGATCGGGCGGATCGTGTTGCCGATCCTGATCGTCGTGCTCGTGCTCGCGGCCTTCGGCATGAGCCGGTTCTACTCCTGGGCGACGGGAGCCTCGGGCCCACGAACGGCCGTCGTGGTCGACGTCCCCGAGGGCGCGACCGGGGCCCAGGTGGCGGACCTGCTCCAAGCGCGCCACGTCATCCGTTCGGCCTTCGGGTTCAAGATCCTGGCCCGCGTCAAGCACTCGAGCGCCTTCCGGGCCGGGCGCTACGAGATGACGACGAACATGACGGCCTCGGAGGCGCTGACCGCGCTCGAGCAGCCGCCGGTCGTCCCGCAGGTCCGGTTGACGATCCCCGAGGGGTTCGACGTCGAACAGACGGCCCAGCGCGTCTCGAGCGTGCTCGGGATCCCCGCCGCCGCGTTCCGGACCGCGGCCACCAGCGGGTCGTTCGAGGTGCCCGGCTACCTCCCGCCGGGAACGCAGACCGTCGAGGGGTTCCTGTTCCCCGACACGTACTTCTTCTTCGACGACGCGACCTCGAAGGACGTGATCGACGTCCAGCTCGGTCAGTTCGAGAAGGTGGCGGGCGACCTGCACCTGACTGAGCGGGCGAAGGCGCTCCACCTCACGCCCTTCCAGGTGGTCATCGTGGCCTCGATGATCGAGGAGGAGGCGAAGTACCAGAAGGACCGCGTTCGGGTGGCCGAGGTGATCTACAACCGGCTCCGCAAGGGCACACCACTGCAGATCGACGCGACGACGGCCTACGCGGTCGGCAAGCTCGGGCGCAAGCTCACGGCCGCCGACTACCGGTCGAAGAGCCCGTACAACACCTACACGCACGTCGGGCTCCCACCGGGGCCCATCTCGAACCCCGGCGAGGACTCCCTGCGGGCCGCGGCGAACCCGGCGACCGGCGACCTCCTCTACTACGTCGTGATCGACGCGGCCGGGCACGAGGCGTTCACGGCCTCCTACGACGAGTTCCTGCGCCTCAAGGCGCGCGCCCCGTAGGGCATCGGAGGCGTTCCGGCCCGCACGCCGGGCTCAGGCGAAGGCCGCGCCAGGCTCAAGCATTTCGGGTGTGGTGCCGAAGTCCTCGGGAGACGTCGATTGAGCGTGGACTACGCGGCCGTTGCTGGTTCGATCGTCCTGGGCATCCCAGGCGTTCGGGCATGCCTGGTCGTCTCGGCTGACGGACTGCCCCTCGCGGTCCATCCACCGGCCGAGGAGGAAGCGGTGATCGGGCTGTGGACCCGGTTGAGCGCCCTGGGAGAGATATCCCGGGGATTCGTGACGGTGCGCACGGAGGTGTGGGCATTCGTGCAGGGTGAGCGGTACGGCGCGCTGGTGCTGGCGGACCGTTCGGTGCGGCCCGGCCAGGTCCTCGAGCTCGCGGACCAGGCCCTTACCGAGGCCGCCGCGGCGGCCGTGCTCGCCGGCGGTGCGGATCGCAGGACCGACGTCCGCGAGCCGCGGAGCCCCTCGCAACGTCGCTTCCGTCTGCCGCTGCACCGCGAGGATCGATCGCCCGATCTCGACCCGATCGCGGAGGCGCTGGCGGCGGACCTGCTCGTGTCCGTCGACGGCTCGGAGGCGGGTGCGGCCGCGATCGGCGCCGCGGGCGTCGCGGCGCAGACGCTCGAGCCCCGCGTCGAGGAACCTGCGGTGGATGACCCGCCCGGCCCTGAGGTCGTGGCGGTCACCGAACAGCTGATGGAAGCATCCGCGGCGACGCTCGTCGCGCCCGACGTTCCGGACGTCATCCCGGTGGGCGACGTCGAGAGCGCGGCTACGGACGCGGCCGTCGTCGAGGCGCAACCGACCGTCGACGTCCCCGACCGCGTCGTCGCCGATGCGGTCGTCGCGGATGTCGTTCCCGAGGCTGAGCCAGGCGTTGCGGAAGCCGTGATCGCCGAGGCGGAGGGCGTCGCCGCCGAGGTGGAGGCGGTCGCCGAGCTCGAGGCCGGCGGGGTCGTGTCCGTTGAGCCGATGGCGATGGACGTCGAGGCAGAGGCCGTCGCCGTGGAGCCGGAAGTCGTGGGCGGATCCGTGGCGCCGGAGGACGGCGCCCCGGAGTCCGAGGCCATCGCCGCCGAGACCCAGATGGAGGCGGCCGAGCCCGCGGCCGACGCAGCGGTTGCCCCGGAGCCGGAGGCCGCGGCGGAGGAGGTGGCCGCGGAGGCCGAGCCCGCACGGGATGCCGCGGCCCTGCCGGAGGACGCGGGCGATGCGACCGACGACACGGAGTCGGCGACACCTGCGCCTGAAGGGAGCCCCGCCGGCCAGGTTGACATCATCGCGCTCGCCCGAGAGTTCGCGGGGCTGCTGAGCGAGCGCGAAGACGGGTCGGCGTAGGTGAGCGAGGGGGGCGGAGGAGTGGCGGGCAACGGCTCGAGGGGCACCGCCGAGGACGCGGCTGCCAAGAAGACGAAGCAACTCGGCGAGATCCTGATCGACGAGGGCCTGATCGAGCCGGAGAAGCTCGAGATGGCGCTGGTCGAGCAGGGTCGCACCGAACGGCGGCTCGGCCGGATCCTCATCGACATGGGCCTGGTCAAGGAGCAGGACCTGGTCGCCGCCCTAGCCAAGCAGATCGGCTTCGGGTTCGTCGACCTCACGGACTTCCAGATCGACCCCACCGCGACCGCGCTGGTGCCCGAGACCGTCGCCCGCCGGTACCGGGCGCTGCCGATCGGCTACGACGAGGACGGCAAGCTGCTCGTCGCGATGGCCGATCCGGCGAACCTGTTCGCCCTGGACGACATCCGCACGATGACGGGCATGGAGATCAAGCCCATGGTCGCCACCGCCGCCGACATCGACGCTGCGATCCGCAAGCACGGCCATATGGACGGCTCGGTCGAGGAGATGGCTTCGGAGGCCGCGCTGGCCGCCGACGACGACTTCTTCGATTCGGAGCGGCTGCGATCGCCGTCGACGAAGGCCCGATCGTCAAGATGGTCAACCTCCTCATCACGCAGGCGATCGGCGACCGGGCCTCGGACATCCACATCGAGCCCACCGAGCGGGACGTTCGGATCCGGTACCGCGTCGACGGCGTGCTGCACGAGGTCATGCGCTCGCCGAAGAACATCCAGGCCGGCCTGATCAGCCGCATGAAGGTCATGGCCGACATCAACATCGCCGAGCGGCGGGTCCCCCAGGACGGACGCGTCGGCCTGAGGTCGCCGGCAAGCAGATCGACCTCCGTGTGGCGACCCTGCCGACGGTCTACGGGGAGAAGGTCGTCGTCCGCATCCTGGACAAGACCTCCGTCCTGCTGAAGCTGGACGACCTCGGGTTCCTGCCGCAGGCGTTCGAGCGCTACGAGTCCGCGTTCACGCGAGCCCTACGGCGCGATCCTGGTGACGGGTCCGACGGGTTCGGGGAAGTCCACGACGCTGTACGCGACGCTGAACATCGTGAACAAGCCGGACCAGCAACATCATCACCGTCGAGGACCCGGTCGAGTACCGGCTCCCGGGCATCAACCAGATGCAGGTCCACCCGCGCGCCGGGCCTGACGTTCGCCTCGGCGCTGCGATCGATCCTGCGAGCCGACCCCGACGTGGTGCTCGTCGGTGAGATCCGCGACCACGAGACCGCCCAGATCGCCATCGAGGCCGCGCTCACCGGCCACCTCGTCCTGTCGTCGATGCACACGAACGACGCGCCGTCGGCGCTCCCGCGGTTGATCGAGATGGGCGTCGAACCGTACCTGGTCGCGAGCGCGATCGACTGCGTGGTCGCCCAGCGGCTGGTCCGCAAGCTGTGCATGAAATGCCGGGAGGCCTTCCGGCCTGATCCAGCGGAGCTGGCGGCGACCGGCTACACGGAGGACAAGTTCGGCGAGATCGAGCAGCTGTTCCGACCCGTCGGATGCGCGGCGTGCTCCAAGACCGGGTTCCGGGGTCGTGTTGGCCTGTACGAGGTCATGCCGATCAACGAGGAGATGGAGCGCTTGACCGTCGAGCGGGCCTCGTCCGTGGCGATCGCGGCGCTCGGCTCGCGCGGACGGGATGATCAGCCTCCGGGAGGACGGCCTGGAGAAGGTCCGCGACGGCGTCACTTCCTTCGAAGAGGTGCTACGGGTGGTGGCATGACGTGCCGATAGGGGAGAGCTATGAGCGCTGAAGTGATGCCGTTCCGAGGCCCCGACGAACCGTCGCCGATGTCGCAGGGCGATGAAGCGACGCCGATCCCGCTGCTGGAGCCCACCGGCGAGCGCGAGGTCTCGGTGCAGGAGCTGTTGGGCGTGACGCTGGACATGGACGGGAGCGACCTGCACCTGACCACGGGCACGCCGCCCACGGTTCGCGTGCACGGGGACCTCAAGCGGCTCGAGAGTACCCGATGCTCGAACCGGAGGGTCTGCGCAGGATGATCTACGCGATCCTGACGCAGAAGCAGCGCGAGCGCCTGGAGCAGGACCTCGAGCTGGACGCCTCCTATTCGCTCCCCGGGAAGGCGCGCTTCCGCGTGAACGTCTACTTCCAGCGCGAGTCGATCGGGGCGGCGTTCCGGTTCATCCCGTTCCGGATCCGGACCCTCGAGGAGCTGGGGCTGCCGACCGCAGGTCGGTCGACTTCGCCCGGCTGCCGCGCGGGTTCGTCCTCGTGACCGGGCCCACCGGCTCGGGCAAGTCGACCACGCTCGCGGCGCTGCTCGACATCGTCAACACCGAGCGCGACTGCCACATCATGACGATCGAGGACCCGATCGAGTACCTGCACCGCCACAAGCGGGCGATCGTCAACCAGCGCGAGGTCGGCCCGGACACGCACTCGTTCGCCGAGGGCCTGCGGCACGTCCTGCGGCAGGACCCCGACGTGATCCTCGTCGGTGAGATGCGCGACCTGGAGACGATCCAGACCGCGATCACGGCGGCCGAGACCGGGCACCTGGTGTTCGCGACCCTGCACACGCAGGACGCGCCGCAGACGATCGACCGGATCATCGACGCGTTCCCGCCGCACCAGCAGCAGCAGATCCGGGTGCAGCTCTCGAGCACGCTGCAGGGCGTCGTGACCCAGCAGCTGCTCCAGACGTGGGACGGGAAGGGCCGGGTCGTGGCCGCCGAGGTCATGATCGCGACGCCGGCCGTCCGGAACCTGATCCGCGAGGCGAAGGTGCACCAGATCTATGTCGATGATGCAGGCCGGCGGCCGTCACGGCATGCGCACCATGGACCAGGCGCTCGCCGGGCTCGTCAGCGCCGGCAAGATCACGATCGAGCTGGCCGTCCAGCAGTGCCACGACCCACAGCGAGCTGTCTCGCCTGTGCGGCCGGGCGATCACCGGGAGGGTCCGATGCCTGACACGTATCTCTACAAGGGCCGGGACACAGGGGGCAAGCTGGTCTCCGGCACGGTCGTCGCGGACAACGAAAGCCTGGTCATGACCCGCCTGCGCGAGATGGGCGTACACCCCGGTCCAGGTCCGGACGCAGCGCACGATGAAGCGGGAGATCAACCTGCAGCGCAAGGTCAAGATGAAGGACCTCGCGGTGTTCTCGCGCCAGTTCGCCACGATGGTGAACAGCGGACTGCCGATCCTGCAGGCGCTCTCGGTGCTGGAGCAGCAGACCGAGTCGGTGCTCCTGCGCAAGGCCGTGGCCGACATCCGCGTCGGACATCGAGAGCGGTTCCTCGCTGTCGGCGGCGCTCGCGAAGCACCCGAAGATCTTCGACCGCCTGTACGTGGCGATGGTTCGCTCGGGTGAGATGGGCGGCGTCCTGGACTCGGTCCTCGAGCGACTCGCGGACAACCTCGAGCGGGACGTATCCCTGCGCAATCGGATCCAGTTCGGCGATGACCTATCCGATCGTCGTCCTCGGGTTCGTGGGGATGATCCTGATCGCGATGCTCGTGTTCATCGTGCCGCAGTTCAAGGCGATCTACGCCGACCTGCACGGCACCCTGCCCCTCCTGACCCGGATCCTGCTCGCGGTCAGCGAGGTCGTCCGGACGAAGTTCTGGCTCGTGGCGGCTCGTGATCGCGGGGCTGGTCTTCGCGCTGAAGCGATGGAAGAAGAGCGAGCGCGGTCGCATGCAGTGGGACCGGTTCAAGCTGAAGGTCCCGGTCTTCGGCCAGCTGTTCCTGAAGACCGCGCTCTCGCGGTTCACGCGGACCCTCGGCGTCCTGAACCGGTCGGGCGTGCCGATCCTGCAGAGCCTGGAGGTCACCTCCGAGACGGTCAACAACGCGCATGATCAAGAACGCGATCATGGACGTGCAGGACTCGGTGAAGCGCGGCGAGAGCCTCGCGCGCCCGCTGCGCGCGCACAAGGTGTTCCCCCCGATGGTGGTGCAGATGCTGGCCGTCGGCGAGGAGACCGGCGCCCTCGACACGATGCTCGAGAAGATCGCCGCGTTCTACGACGACGAGGTCACGGCGACCGTCGACCAGCTGACCTCGCTGATCGAGCCGATCATGATCGCGATCGTCGGCGGCATGGTCGGCATCGCCGTCATCGCCCTGTACATGCCGATGTTCAACGTCATCAACCTCATCAAATGAGGGGACGAGGCTCGTTCCTTGGTCGTACGCGGCCCGGGGCGAGAAGTTAGACCGCGCGCCCGATTCGGAAGCCCGGATCGCGCCGGACAATCGGTTCCATGACCGACAGAGCCGGCACCCGCGGGCTCTGTTCATGGGACGGACCGACCGGGAGCGCGAGCATGACGGGATCGATCTGCAGCACGGGGCGGGGAACCGGAGCGTCCCGTCGGCGGTCGCCGGCACCCAGCGAGCGCGGCTTCCCCAGGTTGCGGCATCCCCGTCGTGCTTTCGGCGTAGTCGAGGTCAGGGGCACAAAACGGCCGTTCCCGTGCTCAAGCTACGGCTGCGCAGGGCCGAATCACTGGGGTAACGAAGCGATCCCATCGGTCTTGAGGGAGGGAGGTGAACGACAGATATGATCGGAAAGATCGCCAGCAAGATGAACCGGGAGGAGGAGGGGTTCACCCTCATCGAGCTGATGGTGGTGGTTCTCATCATCGGCATCCTCATCGCCATCGCTCTGCCGACCTTCCTTGGGGCAAGGCAGCGGGCTCAGAACCGGGCGGCGCAGTCCAGCCTTCGCAACGGCATCGCCGCGGCGAAGACGGTCTTCACGGACACGGACACGTACACCCCGTTCGACACCGATGCCGCCAAGAGCGCGGAGCCTTCCCTGACGTGGCTCGCCGCCGGGAACGCCCCGGGCGGTCCCACGGAGGTGGAGATCGCGGTGGTGACCGACACCGAGTTGGTGCTCGTGTCGAAGAGCGACTCGGGCAACTTCTACTGCATCGCGGACGTCGCGACCGGCCCCGGAACGACCTTCGGGCACGGCACGGCCGAGGGCGATGTGAACACGGTGGCAACTTGCCAAAACGGCTGGTAGTACCGACATAGCTACCACGCAGGACGAAGCGGTTCGGGGGCGGTCCGGACGGGCCGCCCCCGAGCCCTTCCAACGGAACGGATGGACGTGACGAGATGAACGTGCGGATGCGAGCGCAGATGCGCAGGGCGAACGAGGAGCGAGGGTTCACCCTCGTGGAGCTGATGGTCGTCGTGCTGATCATCGGGATCCTCATCGCGATCGCGCTGCCGATCTACGCGGGCGCCCGCCAGCGGGCCTCCGACCGGGCGACGCAGGAGGACCTGCGAACCGCCCTCGCCGCGGGGCTCACGTACTTCTCCGAGAGCGGGACCTACAACGGGTTCGACGACGTCGCGGCCGAGGCCGCCGAGCCGGGCCTCACCTGGGTCACGGCCACGACGCCCGTCAACGGCCAGATCGACGTCCAGGTGGCGAACGGCTGGTACCTCCTGCTGATCGCGCAGAGCAAGACGAACACGTACTGGTGCATCTCGCAGCAGCCGAACAGTCCCGTGACGGACCGCGGCGGGTCACCGGTCTTCTCGCAGGTCGACACCGTGGCGGAGTGCACCGGAGGATGGTGATGAGGGGGACAGGCCTGATCGGCTCCATCGCCCGCCGCATGCGGGCGGCCCGGCTCGACGAGCGAGGCATCACGCTCGTCGAGCTGATGGTCGCTACGTCCTTGTTCGCGATCATCATGGGCGGCGCGCTGATCGGATTCAGCGGGGCGTTCCGGCTGACCCGGGACGACCGCAGCCGCAGCGTCGCGGCGAACCTCGCGAGCCAGGAGATGGACAAGGTCCGCGCGGTCGCGATCCAGAACTTCGATCTGGTGGCCATCGGGACCACGACCACGACCGTCACCGTGGACGGGACGCCGTACACGGTCCGCAGGACGGACGCCTGGATCACGAACAACCCGAACGCGGGCCCGTGCGACGGGAGCAGCCAATCCCAGGCGTACTCGGAGGTTTCGGTCAGGATCCGGGTCTCGTGGCCGAACATGGGCGACACGGCCTTCGTCCGGAGCCAGACGGTCCTGACGCCACCGGTCGGGACGTTCGACCCGGAGAGCGGCAACATCGGCGTGAAGGTGTTCGATCAGACCGGCGCCGGACTCGTCGGCATCCCGGTGACCGCGAGCCCCGGGGGCCACACCCAGGTCACCGACGTCGACGGCTGCGCGTTCATCGGACAGCTCAGCGAGGGGACGTACACCGTATCCCTCAACACGTCCGGCTACGTCAGCGACCAGGGGGTGCAGAACCCGTCGCAGGCGGTCGCGGTGACGGTCGGGACGATCTCCTCGATCCAGTTCAACTACGCGCAGGCATCGGCCCTGGACCTGACCTTGGTGGGCAAGTTCGGCGGCGCCGTGCCTCTGAGCGGGAACCCGGACAAGCTCGGCCTCGCCTACGGCAACACGCACCTGCTGCCGAACGGCACCAAGGCGTGCGTGCCGAACGGGTGCAGCACGAACACGAACCCGAGGACCGTGTCCTCACTGTATCCGTTCGTCGACGGGTACCAGGTCTGGGCCGGGCGGTGCCTCGACGCCGACCCGCAGGCGCAGAAGACCGACGGCTCGGGTGCCTACTATCCGGGGGCGTCGCGTGACACACCGGTCGGTGTCCTGCCCGGACAGACGTCGACCGCGACCGTGACGATGGCGACCGCGATCATCACGGTCACGAAGGCGGGCGTGCCGCAGGTGGGCGTCAGCGTGAAGGCCCTGCACGCGGTCACGGACAGCGGGTGCACCGGCGCGAACACGCCGGCCTTCAACGTCGGGACGACGGACGTCAACGGACAGGTGACCGCCGCGCTCCCGTACGGCACGTGGCAGTTCAGTGTGAACGGCAAGACTCCGAACGGGTCGTGGCCCGTCCAGGTCCTCTCGCCCTTGGACACCAGCGCGACGCTCGTCTCGGCGGTGATCCTGTGAAGCTGCGGGTCCGTCGCCCCGGTTCGCATCGTCTGGCCCGGCTCGCCGCAAGTCTTCGTGAGGAACGCGGCATGTCGATGGTCGAGATCGCCGCCGTCCTCCTGATCCTGTCGATCGTGATGCTGACGATCTTCCGCGGGTTCCTGTCCTTCCAGAACGTCGCGCACGGCAACGAGGTCAGGCTGCAGAACCTCGACGAGGCGCGGATCCTCATGGCGACCACGGCGAAGGACATCCGGACCGCGACGCGATTGCAGGCGGACAAATCGCCCTTCGTCGTCGCCGATAAGCGCGAGGTCAAGTTCTACGCGAACCTCGACACGACGAGCGCGCCGCAGCTGATCCGCCTGTACGTGGACAGCAACAACCAGCTCATCGAGAACGCGACCCCGGCCGACAGCGGGTCGCAGCCGCCCCTGTATTCGTACACGGGCGCACCGAAGGTGCGGTTCGTCGGCCGGTACGTCGCGAACCCGGGGAGCAACCCGCTGTTCCACTACTACGATGCGACCGGGAACGAGATGACCAACGTGCCGCTGTCCAACGCCGACGGCCTCGCCGTCACGTCGGTCAGCATCACGTACATGATCCGCAAGCAGAACGCCTCGAACGTTCCGTACACGACACTGGTAAACACGGTTTACCTTCCGAACGTCTACTTCAATCCCATCCCGACGCCCTAGTGAGGACTGCGATGCGACGTATCCAGATGCGGACCTGGCGCGACGAGCGAGGCGTGGCCCTCGTCACCGTCATGATGGTGAGCTTCGTGCTGATGGGGCTGCTGATCGCGAGCATCGCGTACGGGTTGGGCTCGCAGCCGAACTCCCGTCACGATCAGGACTGGAACGCGGCGCTGGCTGCGGCGAACGCGGCGGTCGACGACTACATCTACCGGATCAACAACGATCACAACTACTGGATCTACGACAAGACGAACCTCCCGCCGGACGGGAACACGGCGTACATCCAATGGGTGACGGTCCCGAACAGCAACACCGGCGCGCAGTTCCGGTACTCGATCGATTCGTCCACGACGAAGACGGACGGCGCGGTCAAGATGCTGGTGAGTGGCAAGGTGCACAACGTGATCAGGACGGTCAGGGTCACGCTCCGCCGCCGGACGTTCATCGACTACCTCTACTTCACGGACTACGAGACGAAGGACCCGGCGCTGTACACGGGCAACGGCGAGTTCACGCCGGCGCAGGCGCAGCAGAAGTGCGCGCTCCACTACTACGAGAACCGCGACCCGGCGTGCGTGCTGATCTACTTCTACGACCGCGACGTGATCAACGGTCCGCTGCACTCGAACGACGCGATCAACATCAGCGGCGGTCCGACGTTCAACGGCGCCGTGTCGACGAGCTGGAAGGACCCGAACAACAAGCGGTGGGTCTGCCAGCCGAGCGCCAGCTGCAACCCGCACTTCGCGAACGCCGGCGACCCGGCCTACCGGGCTGCGCTCACGCTGCCGCCGAGCAACGACGCGATCAAGGCCGAGACGGACCCGCGGATCGGCGGGACGGGCTGCCTCTACACGGGGCCGACGCAGATCACGCTGAACGCGACCGGCACGATGAACGTCGTCAGCCCGTTCACGAAGTCGGGGAACTGCCTGACCGGGAACAACCTCACGCTGCCGCCCGACGGCGTCGTATACGTCCAGAACATCCCGTCGTTGAGCAGCGACCCGAACTACTCGGCCACGTGCCCGACGACGTCGCCGACGTTCTGCAGCAACTCACCGTACACGTACCCGCACCCGACGGCGGGGTTGCCGGTTCCCGTGACGAACGACATCACGACGTACAACTGGCGGGACGGCGACGCTTTCGTCTCCGGCACCCTCAAGGGTCAGCTCACGATCGCCGCCGAGCACAACGTGGTCGTCGTCGACCACACGAAGTACAACTCCGGCGTCGCGGGCAGCGACCTCCTGGGCCTGGTGGCGAACAACTACGTCGAGGTCTTCCACCCGGTGAGCTGCACGAACGACAATTCGAGCTCGTGCAACCTGAACCGCAAGAACGGTTCGAAGTTCCAGGACCCGATCATCCAGGCTGCGATGCTGTCGGTGCAGCACTCGGTCCGGGTGCAGAACTACAGCGGCGGGAGCTGCCTCGGGAACCTGAACATCCTGGGCGCGATCGCGCAGAAGTACCGCGGGATCGTCGGAACGTTCTCGGGCAACTCCTGCTACACGGGGTACACGAAGGCCTACGTCTACGACCAGCGTCTGAAGTACCTCGAGCCGCCGCACTTCATCGACCCGGTGGCGTCGGCGTGGCAGGTCGTGACCTGGGCCGAGCAGAACCCGAACCCGACGCCGTGACGGGAGGCGTCGTGGGCGCGCCCTACGATGCGAGCGTGGCGACCTTCATCGGCGTGATCTTCGCGGTCACGGGTCTGGTGTTCGGCTCCTTCATCACGGTGCTCGTCTACCGTCTCCCCGCCGGGAAGTCGATCGTGGCGCCCCGTTCAGCGTGTCCGGGCTGCGGCGCGACGGTGTCGGCACGCGACAACGTCCCGGTGCTCTCGTACCTGCTGCTCGCGGGGAAGTGCCGGAACTGCCGGTCGCACATCTCCGCGGAGTATCCGATCGTGGAGGCGCTGACCGGCGCGCTGTTCGTCGCCGCCGGCCTGCTGGTCCGGCCCGTCTGGGTCGCGGCGGTCGTGGCGCCGTTCCTCGGCGTCCTGCTGGCGGCGGGGCTGATCGACCTGCGGCACCGCATCATCCCGAACCGTCTCACGTACGCGTCGCTGGGCGCCTTCGCCGTGGCGATCGTCGCGATCGCCCTGACCGCCGGCGGCCTCTCGATCGTGAGCGCCGGGATCGGGTTGCTCGCCTACGGTGGGGGGCTCCTGATCGTCGCGCTCATCAGCCCCGGTGGGATGGGGATGGGAGACGTGAAGCTCGCGGCGCTGATCGGTTTGGTCCTGGGCGCCATCAGCCTGCGGTACGTCGCGGCGGCGGCGTTCCTGGCCGTCCTCGCCGGTGGGATCGGCGCCATCGTCGCGCTCGCGATGGGCCGCGGGCGGAAGTCCACGATCCCGTTCGGCCCCTACCTGGCGGCCGGCGCGATGGTGGCCGCCCTCTTCGGATCGACGCTGTCGAGCTGGTACCTGGGGCTCGCGCATTAGCTCGGTTCCGCACGGTCCAGACCCGCGGCTGCGGCACGTCGGACGGCGTAGCGCCTCCATCGACGGGTGACGACTTCTGCCTGGAAGGGGCCCGAACGGGGCGCCAGAAAGGTCCCCGGAGATCCTCGAAGAATATCTGTCTCCTACGTTCAAGGTGGGTACCGAACGGTTCGATATCCCAGGTGTTGACCGACATATGAGGACGTTGTTACGGTACGTGGCCCCCGAGCAGCGTGTCGGTTCGAGTGAAGAGTTGGGGCCACACGAGCCAAGAGGTAGTGGTGTGGCTAGTGAGGCGCCAGGGAGCGTGGGATGGGTAGACGGAAGTCGTACGTCCCGGATCTCGAGGACCGCCTCCTCACGGTCGCAGAAGTGGCGGACACGATGAGGGTCTCGAACATGACGGTCTATCGACTCATCAGGAGCGGAGAGCTCCCGGCGATCCGGGTCGGGAAGAACTACCGGCTGCGCCGAACCGAGGTCCAGCAGTTCCTCGCGGATCGATCGGTCCGCGCCGACATGCCGAAGGGCGGATGAACCAACCATGGCCCTTTCCTTCCCCTCTCTCTCTCGCCGCGGGCGCATCGGCGTGGATGTCGGCGCCACCGCGGTGCGAGCGGCTCAACTCCGGCTGAACCCACCGACGCTGGTCCGCGTGGCGCAGGTCCGTCTCCCGCAAGGCGCGGTGGAGAACGGCGAGGTGCGCGACGCGCAGGCGGTCGGGGCGGCGCTCAGCGAGCTGTGGTCGCTCGGCAAGTTCAAGGGACGCCAGGTCCACCTGGGCATCGGGAACCAGCGTGTGGTCGTCCGCGAAGTGACGCTGCCGTGGCTCCCGGACAAGGAGCTGCGAAGCTCGCTCCCGTTCCAGGTCCAGGAGTACGTCCCGATCCCGATCGACGAGGCGGTGCTCGACTACCACGTTCTGGAGGAGGTCGAGCAGGAGGGTCGGCGGATGGTCCGGCTGCTCCTCGTCGCGGCGTCGAAGGCGATGATCCTGTCCCTGGTCGAAGCCGTCGAGGCCGCGAAGCTGCAGGCCGTCGGCGTCGACGTCGTGCCCTTCGCGATCGTCCGCGCCGTCGGGGACGTCGACGGCATGGGCCTCGAGGAGGGCGCAGGCGACGAGGCCGTCGTCAACGTGGGCTCGGACGTCACGAGCATCGTGGTCCACTCGAAGGGCGCTCCGAGGTTCGTCCGGATGCTGCCCTCGGGAGGCCGCGAGATCAACGAGGCGATCGCCCGAGCGCTCCCGGTGAGCGCGGAGGAGGCCGAACAGCTCAAGCGCGGCGAGGCCGTCGGCAGCGACGACGTCCGCACGCAGGCCGAGGCGATCGTCCGCACGCGGATGGGCGCCTTCATCGACGAGGTGCGCTCGTCCCTCGACTTCTACACGGCGCAGTCGCCCGGTTCCCGGATCGAGCGCGTCGTGATCACGGGCGGCGGCTCCGTGCTGCCGGGCCTGCTGGAGCAGATGGGGTCGCAGATGCCGTGCGACGTGATCCACGGGAGCCCGTTCCGCCGCGTGGCGCCGGCCGCCGACCTCGTCCCTGAGGCGATGAAGGCCGCCGAGCCGCTGCTGTCCGTGGCGGTCGGCCTCGCGATCCCGGGAGGTGCGGCATGACCGAGGTCAACCTCCTCCCACCGGAACTCCGGCGGCGCCAGCGCTCGCGCTCGGTGACGCGCCAGGTCGTGGTCATCGCCTCGGCCGTCGTCCTGCTCCTCCTGGTCGTCTTCTTCCTGGAGACGATCAAGCTGTCGCAGGTCCAGCAGAGCCTGACCGAGCAGCAGGCGAAGAACGCCGCGCTCGAGACGCAGATCGCCAGCCTGCAGCGGTTCGCCGACCTGCAGCGGGAGCTCGACCAGAAGACGGTGCTCGTGACCGACCTGGAGCAGGGCGAAGTCATGTGGTCGAGCACCCTGCACGACCTGTCGATGGTGATCCCGAGCGACGTGTTCCTCACGGGCTTCACCGGCTCGATCCAGCTCGCTCCGAACGGATGGGAGACGGCCCCGGACGCCAACGGGTTGATCGGTTCGATGCAGTTCAGCGGCACCTCGCTGGACTACCCGAACGTCGCCCTGTGGCTCGATCGGCTCGGCGAGGTCGATGGCTGGGACGACGCGTGGGTCAGCACGGTCACGGCGAACGCGCCGGCTGAGGGCTCCGGGTCCACGGGCACGGAGGGCGTGAACTTCACGGGCTCGGTCAACCTCGGGCCTGAGGCTGCGACGAACGGGGTGGCGCCATGAGGCAACGCGGACCGCTCATCGCCGGGATCATCGGTGCGCTGGCGGCGATCCTCGTGATCGCGTTCCTGATCGTGCCGAAGCTCGGCCAGATCAGGGACACGAACGACCTGCTGGACGCGGCCGTCGCGCAGCAGCACGTCCTCGAGGCGGAGCTGGCGCAGCTCAAGGCGACGGAGGCGAACGCCAAGGAGATCCGCACCCAGCTCGCGCTCCTCGACGCTGCGGTGCCCTCGGAGGCCGCTCTGCCGGACCTGATCCGGACCTTGAACGACACGGCGGACCAGTCGGGCGTGGACTTCATGTCCCTCGCGCCGTCGCAGCCCGTCCCGGTCGACAACTCGGTCGCCGGTGATGGCGTCAGCGGCTCGACGGCCCTGCCGGTCGGCATCTCGATCGTGCCGCTGAACATCCAGATCGAGGGCTCGTACTTCGCCATCGATGAGTACCTGTTCCGGCTCGAGACGCTGCCGCGCCTCTCGAAGGTGACCACGATCTCGCTGGCGACGGGCTCCGACGGATACCCGTCGCTCGCGCTGACGCTGTCGGCGAACTTCTACACGACGGACGTCAGCAGCGGCCCCGGCTCCGCGCCGGGGTCCCAGGAGAGCGGCGGCGCCCCCGCGACCGGCGCCGGCGGGTCGACCCCGCCGCCGGCGGGCTCCGTGCCGACGCCGGGCGAGACCCAGGCCGGGTAGGAGGAACCGATGGCGCTTTCACTCAGGGATCGAAGGACACAGCTCTGGATCTTGGGCGGCCTCGCCGCGGTCGTGCTGGCGGTGGTCCTGTTCATGACGTTCAGCGGTGGCGGCGGTTCGCCCACGGCCACGACGACCACGAACCCGCCCGGGAACCCGGTCCCGCTGCCGAGCCCATCGGTGTCGCCGACCCCGGAGACGATCCCGCTGTTCTCCGGCCGCGACCCGTTCCAGGACCTGTTCCAGGCCAGCCCGGGCGGCGGTACCACGACGCCGACCGGCACCGGCGGTTCGACGAACTCCGGTTCGACGACCCCGCCCTCGGGCGGAGGCGGCGGTTCGAGCACGCCACCCTCCGGCGGAGGCGGGAACACGAACCCCGGAGGCAACTCGGGCTCCGGCACGAACATCGGCGGCCACTCGGTCCTGCTCGACGACATCTTCGTCTCGGACGGCGGGGTCCGGAAGGCCCAGGTCGAGGTCGACGGGACCGTCTACACCGTCGCGGCCGGCCAGAGCTTCGACGACAACTTCAAGCTCGTCTCCTTCCCGAGCGCCGACTGCGCGCACTTCGTGTTCGGAGACGAGGGCTTCACCCTCTGCACCTCCGGCGGGAAGTGACGCCGGACCGGGCCGCACGCGCCGCCCGGTGACGAGGGGCCGGGCGCTATCATCGGCCGTCATGGATCACTCCGCTCGGCGCGCCCGCGTGCGCGAGCGTCTGTCGAGCCTCGGGGTCGACGCGCTCTACGTCTCGAGCCTGGCCAACGTCCGGTACCTGAGCGGCTTCACCGGTTCGAACGGGTACCTGCTGGTGGGCGCGCAGGGCGGCGTCTTCGTCACGGACGGCCGGTACGTCGCGCAGGCCGAGCACGAGGTCTCGGGGCTCGAGCACGCGAGCTATCGAACCGACCTGAGCGCCGCGGTCGCCGGCGCGGCCCGGCGGCTCGACGCGGCGGTGATCGGGTTCGAGGCCGAGGCGCTGACGGTCCAGGCCCACGAGGACCTGGTCGCGGCCGGCGTTCGGACCGAGCCGACCCGCGGGGTCGTGGAGGCGCTGCGCGAGATCAAGGACGCCGACGAGATCCGGGCGATCCAGGCGGCGCAGGATGCGGTCGATCACGCGCATGGCGCCGTCCTCGCGAAGCTGAACGAGGGGATGACCGAGCGTGAGGTGGCCTTCGAGCTGGAGGCGTCGATGCGCGACGCCGGCTCCGAGCGCGTCGCGTTCGACACGATCGTGGCGTTCGGCGCAGGCGCGGCCGAGCCGCATCACGCGCCGACCGACCGCCGGCTGGCGCGTGGGGACCTGGTCGAATGGGACCTCGGTGCCGTGGTGGACGGGTACCGGTCGGACATGACGCGCACCGTCGCGTTCGGCGAACCCTCCGCGCGCGCCCGGGAGGTCTACGAGGTGGTCCGGGCCGCGCAAGCCGTTGGCGTCTCCGCGGCGCTCGCGGGCGCGACGGCGGGCTCGGTCGACGCGGCGGCCCGGGACCCGATCGGGGCGGCCGGCTTCGGGGACGCGTTCACCCACGGCCTCGGGCACGGGGTGGGTCTGGAGATCCATGAGGCTCCGTCGCTGCGGATCGGGAACGAGCGGCGGCTCGCGGCCGGGACGGTCGTGACGGTGGAACCGGGGATCTATCTCGACGGGGTCGTTGGGTGTCCGGATCGAGGACATGGTCGAGGTGACGGCCGAGGGCCCGCGGGTGATGGCGTCGTCACCGAAGGAGCTGATCGTCGTGTAGCGCTGGGCGCGACACGCGGAAGGTTCGCAACCGACGAGCGGGGACATAGGATGAGCATCTCGACGAACGATCTCAAGCGAGGGATGACGCTGGACCTGGACGGCACTTTGTACCAGGTGATCGAGTTCCAGCACGTGAAGCCAGGCAAGGGCGGCGCCTTCGTCCGGACGAAGCTGCGCAACGTCAGGACCGGAGGCGTGGTCGAGCGGACGTTCAACGCGGGCGTGAGCGTCGGCGTCGCGACCGTCGAGCGCGGCGAGATGCAGTACCTCTATCGGGACGGGGACGAGTTCGTGTTCATGGACACGGGCTCCTACGAGCAGACGCGGATCCCCGCCGAGGTCGTCGACGAGGCCGCGAACTTCCTGACCGAGGGCGCGACCGCGACGGTCGCGCTGCACGACGGGCAACCGCTGTCCCTCGAGCTGCCGGCATCCGTGGTGCTCACCGTCACGTCGACCGATCCAGGGGTGAAGGGTGACCGGGTCGCGGGCGCGCTCAAGCCGGCGACGCTGGAGACGGGATACGTCGTGCAGGTGCCGCTGTTCGTCGAGGAGGGTGACCGCCTCAAGGTGGACACGCGCAGCGGCGACTACATCACCCGCGAGAAGTAGGGCGAGGCGGACGCGGTGGCGGAGCCCCGGCAGCGGTCCTCGCCGCGCAGGGGCGGGCACCCGGAGCGTCGCCGCGCCCGCCGGCTCGCGGTCGACATCCTGTACCAGGCGGACATCTCCGGGGTGGACACGTCCGAGGTCGCCCGGTCGTGGCAGGAAGCCGGCCGCGAGGTCCCGGAGCGCACGCTGGAGCTGATCGAGGGCGTCTCGGCCATGCGCGACCGGATCGACGGGCTGCTCGGCGTGCACTCCGAGGGCTGGAGCGTGGCCCGGATGTCCGTCGTCGATCGCGCGATCCTGCGGACGGCGGTCTACGAGCTGCTCGCCGGGGTGCCGGCGCCGATCGCGATCAACGAGGCGGTCGAGGCGGCCGAGAGCCTCTCGACCGAAGCGTCCGGGCGGTTCGTCAACGGGGTCCTCGGCGCGATCGCCCGGGAGCTGGAGGCCGAACCACCCCCGCCGGCGCCGGCGCCGGCGTCGGCCTGACCCGCCGAACGGGCCCGCCCCTCACGTGCGCCGGGCCAGCGGCACGAGCCCCGCTGCCGCGGCCGCGATCCCTTCGTGATCGGCCAGGCGATCGAGCCAGCGGGCGGGAAGCCCGTTCACGCCGTCGCGCGCGCCGAGCGAGTGCGCCGGCGACCGCGGCGTTCGTGTCCGTGTCACCGCCCAGCGCGACGACGCGGCGGAGCTCCCGTTCGAACGTCCCGCCTCGGACGAGGGCCTGGAGGCCGGCCGCGGCCGCGTAGAGCACGAACCCCTGGTCCGGTCCATCGATGGGCCGGGACGTCCCGACGGCCTCCACGAGGAACTCGAGCTCCTCTCCGCCGGGCCGGTCGAGCGCGGTACCGACGGCCGCGCGGGCGGCCGGCGAGCGCCGCCTCGCCCCGGACCAGCGCGGCGACGGCCAGGGACACGGCGAGCGTCGCGGTCCGGCACCGTTCGTCGTGATGGGTGAGCGCGGAGAGCGCGGGGCGCGAGGTCGAACAGCGATCTCCGGGCGGTTCGCGTAGGCCACGCCCAGCGGCGCGCAGTACATGACGGAGCCGTTGCCGGCGGAGACCTCCGGACCCCGCCGTTCCCAGACCTCGCGCGCCAGCCTCGATCGCCCGCGGCCGGGCGCCCGGTTCCTCGTCCAGCGTGCGGAGCACCCGACGGGTGAGGGTCCCGACGTCGGGCGGGTCGGACCGGAACCAGGCCAGATGGCGCGCGATCAGATCGTCGGGGTCGAACCCGCCCCGGCCGGCCAGGCTCGCGACCAGGTTCCTGGCCATCGCCGTGTCGTCGGTGGTGGTTCCCGGCGGGTGACCCATCCACGGCGAGCTCGAACGCCGGCAGGGGCGGGGATGTCGTGCGCCCGCCGGAACTCGAACGGCGCCCCCAGCGCGTCGCCGAGCGCCAGCCCAGGACGCGCCGACGACGCGATCGCCGCGGATCTCTCCCGCCGAGACAGGCTACCTGCCGCGCGGGTTTGCTCGATCCGCTGCGCCGTCGCCGGGTATCCTCAGCGCCGAACGAGCTTCCCCTTTAAGGACCGGTCCCGAGAGGCCGGGAAGGGAGAACGACAGCATGACGAACCCGAACGCTCGCGCGACCCGCGCGGGGCGTTTCTCCGTATCCGGCGGCTGCCCGTGACCGGTTTCGTCGAACGGACGCCGGCTGATGGACGAGCGCGGAGATCCGGCGGGCCGTCACCCGCATCGCCCACGAGATCCTCGAGCGGAACAAGGGCGCGGAGCGCGTGGCGCTGGTCGGCATCGCGAACCGCGGCGACGAGCTGGCCCGCCGGCTGGCCGCCGAGATCGAGCGGATCGAGGGACGTCGCGGTGCCCGGTCGGCACCCTCGACATCACCTTCTACCGGGACGACATCGGGCTGCGGGCGGAGGCGCCCGAGGTGCACGAGACCCGGATCGCGTTCGACATCTACGGGTAGCGACCGTCGTCCTGGTCGACGACGTGCTGTTCACGGGGCGGACCATCCGTGCGGCGATGGACGCGCTGGTCGACTTCGGCCGGCCGACGGCGATCCAGCTGGCGGTGCTGGTCGACCGCGGTCACCGCGAGCTGCCGATCCGGGCGGACTTCGTCGGCAAGAACGTCCCGACCCGGCAGGACGAGGACGTCCAGGTCCGGCTGGCGGAGGTGGACGGCGAGGACGCCGTCGTGCCTGGGCGAGAAGGCAGAGGGGTGACCGACGGCATGATCAAGCATCTGCTGTCCGATCAACGCAGCTCTCGCGGGAGGACGTCGACGCGGATCCTCGACACCGCCGAGAGCTTCCGCGAGGTGGGAACCCGCGTGATCAAGAAGGTGCCGGCGCTCCGCGGCCGGACCGTCGTGAACCTCTTCTACGAGAACTCGACCCGCACCCGGATCTCGTTCGAGCTGGCGGCCAAGCGGCTCTCCGCGGACGTCATCAACTTCTCGACCAGCGGATCGTCGGTCGCGAAGGGGGAGTCGCTCAAGGACACGGCGCTGACCCTCCAGGCCATGGGCGCCGACGCCATCGTGATCCGCCACTCCTCGTCCGGGGCGCCGTACACCCTCTCGCAGTGGGTCCCGGCATCGATCCTGAACGCCGGCGACGGGACGCACGAGCACCCCACCCAGGCGCTGCTGGACCTGTTCACGATCCGCGAGCACTTCCCCTCCTTCGAGGGCCTGCCGCCTGGCCATCGTCGGCGACGTGCGCCACTCGCGGGTGGCCCGGTCGCTGACGCTGGCGCGCGACCAAGATGGGCGGCGAGGTGACGCTGGTGGGGCCGCCCACACTGATCCCGCCCGAGGCGCCCGCGTGGGGCGCGGAGGTGTCGCACGACCTCGACGGGGTCCTGCCCAAGCTGGACGTCTGCTACATGCTCCGGGTGCAGCGCGAGCGCCAGCGCCAGCAGTTCTTCCCCAGCGTCCGCGAGTACTCGCGGCTGTGGGGCCTGGATCGCGCCGGGTGGACGGCGCTCCCCGAGGACGCACTGGTCATGCACCCGGGCCGATGAACCGGGGGGTCGAGATCGCCTCGGACGTCGCCGACCTTCCGCGGGCCGTGATCGCCGACCAGGTCACGAACGGGATCGCGGTCCGGATGGCGCTGCTCTTCCTGATCCTGGGCGGTGACGGCGGGCGACCGGAGGATCAGCCGGGCGCGAGGCGGTGGTGCCGGCGTGCCTAGGCGGACGCTGTTCAGGGGCGTCCGTCTGGTCGACCCGGCCTCCGGCCACGGACGCGGTCACCGACGTGCTGGTCGAGGACGAGCTGGTGGCAGGCGTCGGGTCCGGGGCGGAGGCGACCGGCGCCGAGCGTCATCGACGCCGACGGGCTGGTGATGGCGCCGGGGCTCGTCGACCTGCACGCCCACCTGCGCGAGCCCGGGTACGAGCACAAGGAGACGGTCGAGACGGGTTCGCGGGCCGCGGCGGCCGGCGGGTTCACGGCGGTCTGCGCCATGCCGAACACCGACCCGGTGGCAGACAACGTCGCGGTCGTCGCCGAGGTCCGCGACCCTGGCGGACAAGGCGGGCCTGTGCGACGTGTTCCCGGCCGGCGCCGATCACCCGGGGCCTGGAGGGCGAGTCGCTCACCGACATCGGCGAGATGGCCGAGGCGGGCGTCCGGATCTTCACCGACGACGGCCGGAGCGTGCGGTTCGGCCCGGGTCATGCGGCTGGCGCTCGAGTACGCGCAGCGCCTTCGACGTCGTCATCTTCCAGCACGCCCAGGACGAGGACCTGACGCGAGGGCTGGCAGATGCACGAGGGCTACTACTCGGCGATCCTCGGCCTCGCCGGATACCCGGCCGAGGCCGAGGAGGTCGATCGTCGCCCGTGACCTGGCCCTGGCGCGGCTCACCGGAGGGCGGCTGCACCTCACCCATCTGTCCTCCGCGGGATCGGTCGACCTCGTGAGGCCGCGGGCAGAGGCGCGGCGTGCGGGTGACGGCCGACGTCACGCCGCACCACCTGGCGCTGCTCGACGAGGCGCTCGTCGGGCTACGACACCGAACCTGAAGGTGAACCCGCCGCTGCGCACCGACCGAGCACCGGGAGGCGCTGCGAGCGGGCCTGGCGGATCGAGACGATCGACGCGGTGGCCACCGATCACGCGCCGCACGCGCTCGAGGAGAAGGAGCAGGAGTTCGACCAGGTCCCCGCCCGGGACGACGGGGCTCGAGACGGCGCTGGCGGTGGTGCTCACCGAGCTGGTCGAGCCCGGCATCCTCTCCCTGGCGGATGCGGTCCGGTGCCTCTCCACCACGCCCGCGCGGATCCTCGGCCGCCGACGAGCACGGCGGCCCGGTGTCGCCCGGACGGCCGGCGAACCTGGTGGTGTTCGACCCCTCGGCCGAGTGGGTCGTCGGCGAGCGGCCCGGACACTCGATGGCGGCGAACAGCGCGTTCCTCGGCCGCCGGCTGCGCGGCCGCGTCCAGACCACGATGCTCCGCGGCGAACCCACGGTCGTGGGAGGGCGAGCCGACGCGGTGATCGACGCGAGGACGGTCCCGACGCGCTGCTCGTCCTGGAGGACGGTACGGCGTTCCGGGGGCGGGCGTTCGGACGCGGAGGGCGAGGCCTTCGGCGAAGCGGTGTTCAACACCGCGATGGCCGGATACCAGGAGGTGCTCACCGACCCCTCCTACCGCCGCCAGATCGTGACGATGACGGCGCCCCACGTCGGCAACTACGGGGTCGATCCCGAGGACGCCGAGTCGTCCGTGGTGCAGGTGGCGGGGTTCGTCGTGCGCGAGGCGAGCCGGCGCGTCTCATCCTGGCGGGCCTCGCCGACGCTGGGTGCGTACCTCGCCGGCGCGGGCGTCGTCGGGATCGACGGGGTGGACACGCGCCGGCTGACCCTGCGGATACGCGAGGCGGGGCGATGCGCGGTGCCATCTCGACGGTGGACCTCGACCCGGGTTCGCTCGCCGAGCGCGTCCGGGCTCAGCCCGGCATGGCGGGGGCCGACCTGGCGGCCGACGCCTCCTGCGCGGAGCCGTACGAGGCGATCGAGGTCGTGGGGGGCGTGGGGGACGCGGCGGCGTCGGCGGCCCGACCGGCGTTCCGCGTCGCCGCGTACGACTTCGGCATCAAGCGGAACATCCTCCGTCTGCTCCAGGCGCACGGTTGCGCGACGACGGTCTTTCCCGCGAGAATGCCTCCGCACGAGGTACTTTCGCAGAACTTCGACGGCGTGTTCCTGTCGAACGGACCCGGCGATCCCGCCGCGACGACGTACGGCATCGAGGCCGCCCGGACGTTCCTCGGCGCGGGTATCCCGATGTTCGGCATCTGCCTCGGACACCAGCTGATGGGGGCGGCGCTGGGAGGACGAACGTACAAGCTGAAGTTCGGCCATCGCGGCGTGAACCAACCGGTCCTCGACGCCGAGACGGGCCGGATCGAGATCAGCAGTCACAACCACGGGTTCGCCGTCGACGCCGCCGGCTGGGGCGGCGGGACGGCCGACGGACCCGAGGAACCGCCGGGCGCCGCGCCACCGGTGGCAACGACGGTCGAGACGGCGTTCGGCCCGGTCGTCCTGAACCAGTGGAACCTGAACGACGGGACCGTCGAGGGCCTGCGATGCCTGGAGGCACCGGCGTTCAGCGTGCAGTACCACCCGGAGGCGGCACCCGGCCCACGTGACGCGTCGCACCTGTTCGAGGCGTTCCGGGAGCTGATGGCGCGTGCCTAGGCGGGACGACATCCACACGATCCTCGTGGTCGGCTCCGGCCCGATCGTGATCGGGCAGGCGTGCGAGTTCGACTACTCGGGCACGCAGGCGTGCAAGGTGCTGCGCGCCGAGGGCTACCGTGTCGTGCTCGTCAACTCGAACCCGGCGACGATCATGACCGACCCGGAGTTCGCGGATGCGACCTACGTCGAACCTCTGACGCCGGCGCGGGTCCTCGCGGTGATCGAACGGGAACGGCCGGACGCGCTCCTGCCCACGCTCGGCGGTCAGACGGCGCTGAACCTCGCCGTGGCGCTGTCCGAGTCCGGCGACCTCGATCGGCTCGGCGTCCGGCTCATCGGCGCCGGGCTCGAGGCGATCCGGCGCGCGGAGGACCGTCGGCTGTTCGTCCGCACGATGCAGGAGGCGGGTCTCCCGCTCCCGCGCAGCGGCTTCGCGCACTCGCTGGGCGACGCGCTTGAGGTCGCCGCCGGCGTCGGCTATCCGGTGATCGTCCGGCCGTCGTTCACGCTGGGCGGGCGCGGCAGCGGGATGGCCGCCGATCCCGACGAGCTCGCCTGGATCGCGGCGGACGGGCTCGCGGCGAGCCCCATCACGGAGGTCCTCGTGGAGGAGTCCGTCGCCGGATGGAAGGAGTTCGAACTGGAGGTGATGCGCGACGGCGCGGACAACGCCGTCGTGATCTGCTCGATCGAGAACGTCGACCCCATGGGCGTCCACACGGGCGACAGCGTCACCGTGGCGCCGGCCATGACGCTCACCGACCGTCAGTACCAGTCGATGCGTGACGCGGCGCTCGCGTGCATCCGCGCGATCGGGGTCGACACCGGCGGGTCGAACGTCCAGTTCGCGATCCATCCGACCGACGGCCGTATGGTCCTGATCGAGATGAACCCGCGCGTCTCGCGGTCCTCCGCGCTGGCCAGCAAGGCGACGGGCTTCCCGATCGCGAAGATCGCGGCGAAGCTCGCGGTCGGGTTCCGCCTCGACGAGATCGCGAACGACATCACCGGTGAGACGCTGGCGGCGTTCGAGCCCGCGCTCGACTACGTCGCGGTCAAGGTCCCGCGGTGGGCGTTCGAGAAGTTCCCGGAGGCGGACCCCGAGCTCTCCACGACGATGCGCAGCGTCGGCGAGGTGATGGCGATCGGCCGGACGTTCGCCGAGGCGCTCGGCAAGGCCCTCCGCGCGCTGGAGCGCCCGGAGTTCTCGCTGGGCGCCGACGCGCTGTCGGCCCAGCGAACGTTCGACGAGCTCGCCGACCCGCTCGCCGGCGTCGCGCGCCCGACCGAGCATCGCCTCCAGCTGGTCGAACGCGCACTGGCCGACGGGCACGCCGTGGACGAGGTCGCCCGCGCCAGCCGGATCGACCCGTGGTTCGTCGATCAGATCGCGCGGACGGCCGAGGCGGCGGAGTCGCTCCGAGGTACGTCCCTCGCGCTGGTGACCGCGGAACGGCTGCGCTCGGCGAAGCGGGCGGGCCTCTCGGACCGCCGGATCGCGTTGCTCACCGGCGCCCGCGAACGCGACGTCCGGGCCGCCCGGCGCCACTGGAAGGTCGTCCCCGTGTACAAGACGGTGGACACGTGCGCGGGAGAGTTCGAAGCGCGCACGCCGTACCACTACTCGACCTACGAGGAGTCGTCGGAGGTCCGCGCGGGCGACCGGCCCCGGATCGTGATCCTCGGCGCCGGGCCGAACCGGATCGGGCAAGGGATCGAGTTCGACTACGCGTGCGTCCACGCGGCGTTCGCGCTGCGCGAGGCGGGGTTCGAGACCGTGATGGTGAACTCGAACCCCGAGACGGTCTCGACCGACTACGACACGAGCGACCGCCTGTACTTCGAGCCGCTGACGGTCGAGGATGTGCTCGCCGTCTGCGAGGCCGAACGCCCGGTCGGGGTGATCGTCCAGCTCGGGGGCCAGACGCCGCTCGCGATGGCCGCCGAGCTCCAGCGTGCCGGCGTGCGCGTGCTGGGCACGGCGGTCGAGGGCATCGACCTGGCGGAGGATCGCCGGAAGTTCGGCGCCATCCTCACCGAGCTGGGTCTCCCATCGCCGGCCCATGGGACCGCGACGTCGGTCGAGGAGGCCGAGGGCGTGGCGGATCGGATCGGCTATCCCGTGATCGTCCGGCCCTCGTACGTCCTCGGGGGCCGGGCGATGGACATCGTCTACGTCCCTGAGGACCTCGATCGGTTCGTCGGGTCCGCCGCCGCCGCCAGCCCGGATCACCCGGTCTTCATCGACCGCTTCCTCGAGGGGGCGATCGAGGTCGACGTCGACGCCGTCTCGGACGGGGACGGGGTGTTCGTCGGCGCGGTGATGGAGCACATCGAGGAGGCGGGCGTCCACTCCGGGGACTCGTCGTGCGTGATCCCGCCGGCCACGCTCTCCGATGAGGAGCTCGACGCGATCGAGGGCGCGGTCGCCGCGATCGCCCGACGCCTGCGGATCCGCGGGTGCCTCAACGTGCAGCTCGCGATCCGCGACGACGTCGCCCAGGTCCTGGAGGCGAACCCGCGAGCGTCGCGGACCGTGCCGTTCGTCTCGAAGGCGACGGGGCTCCCTCTGGCGAAGATCGCCGCGCGCGTCATGGCGGGGGCGACGCTCACCGAGCTCCGGGACGAGGGCATGATCCCGGCCGGAGGACCGAACTACCGGGGACTCCAGCACGTGGCCGTGAAGGCGGCGGTGCTGCCGTTCGGCCGGTTCCCCGGCGCGGACGCGGTCCTGGGGCCCGAGATGCGCTCGACCGGTGAGGTGATGGGCGTGTCCTCCGACCTCGGCACGGCGCTGGCGAAGACGCAGGAGGCGACGGGCGCGGCGCTGCCGACCGCGGGCTCGGTGTTCGTCTCGGTGGCGAACCGCGACAAGCGTTCGATCGTGCTTCCCGTGTCGCGTCTCGCGCAGATGGGGTTCGGCATCGTCGCAACGAGGGGAACCGCATCGGTCCTCGGGCGGGCCGGCGTTCCCGTGCGCGCGGTCCCGAAGCGTTCCGAGGGGAGCCCGAACGCACCGGACCTGATCGAGGCCGGCGAGGTGCAGCTCGTGATCAACACCCCGTTCGGGCGCGGCGCCCGGACCGACGGGTACTTCATCCGGACCGCCGCCGTCCGTGCAGGGGTCCCGTGCATCACGACGATCCCAGGCCTGATCGCGGCGGTGCAGGGCATCGAGGCCATGGCCCGGGGCCCCGGCGAGCCGCGGTCCCTCCAGGAGCTGCACGACGACGCTCGCGCCGGCCGTCCGGGTCCGGGCACCAGGTCGCTCGACACGGTCGGGGTTGCGCCGGCATCGACCGAGGACGCCGGGACCGGCGCAGCCGACCCGACGCTGATAGCCTCGGCTTCGATGCCGAGCGACGGAGGAACGGCGTGATCCGTTCGAACTGCGAGGTCCTCTCGGTCAAGCGGACCGGCGTGTACCACTCGCTGACGCTCGTCGCGCCGGACATCGCCGACCGCGCGCGCCCGGGGCAATTCGTCGAGATCTCGGTGCCACACGGCCGCAACATCCTGCTGAACCGCCCGTTCTCGATCCATCAGGCCTCGCGCCGTGGTGGTTTCGCCGGAACCCTCGAGATCGTCTTCGACGTCGTCGGGCCCGGCACCGCGTGGCTCGCGGAGGTCGAACAGCACCAGGTGCTGGACGTGATCGGTCCGCTGGGACGATCGTTCCAGTACCCGAAGGGCCTGCGGTCGTGCCTGCTGGTCGGGGGTGGCTACGGCGCGGCGCCCCTGCATTTCCTGGCCGAGGAGCTGCGGGCGCACGACAAGGATGTCTCGATGGTCGTGGGCGCCCGCGACCACGAGCGGGTGTTCAAGCCGGTCGAGAGCAAGCGCCTCGCGAACATCTTCTCGATCACCACCGAGGACGGGACGCTCGGTGAGCGGGGACGGGTGACCGACGTGCTGCCGGCGATGATCGCCCGCGCTCAGGCCGAGGTGATCTACGCGTGCGGCCCGAACCCGATGCTCCGGGCGGTCGCGGAGTTCTGCGCCGAGGTCGAGCTGCCGTGCCAGGTGGCCGTCGAGGAGATGATGGCCTGCGGGCTCGGCGTCTGCTGGACCTGCGCCGTGCCGCTCGTGTCGGCCGACGGTTCGAGCTGGTGGAACGTGCGCGCCTGCGTCGAGGGGCCCGTGTTCAACGGAGCCCGGGTCTGGTGGGACGAATGGCTCGGTGAACGCGAGCCGGAGCCGGTCGTCGACGCGGCCCCCGGATCCTCGTCGGATGGAGCGCCCTCGCTCGATCTGGAGACGCAGGCGACCGGTGCGGACGTCGATGGCGCCCAGCCGCACGACGTCGCCGAGGCGAGCCGGTGATCCCGGAAGGGGCGGACACGGAGCCCGGCGGCTGGGATGAGCCGTTCGGATCCGACGGCCACGCCTCGCCGGACGGTGACGGTGATCCCCGCGACGAGGCTCCGCCCGAGCCGACGCTCGACGTCGACCTGAACGGCGTCTGGTTCCCGACGCCCGTCCTCGCGGCCTCGGGGTGCTTCAACTCCGGGCGCGAGATGTCCGAGCTGATCGACCTCTCACGGCTCGGCGGCGTCGTGACGAAGAGCATCACGCTCGGTCCGACGAAGGGGCTCCCGACGCCGCGGATGGCCGAGACCGATTCGGGGATGCTCAACGCGATCGGCCTGCAGAACCCGGGCGTCGAGGAGTTCCTCGCGAAGGACGGGCCGTTCATCACCCAGGCCCCCTGCCCCGTGATCGCCTCGATCGCCGGGCGCAGCGTCGAGGAGTACCTCCAGGTCACGATGGACGTTCGGCAGGTGCCGAACGTCGTCGCGATCGAGGCGAACATCTCCTGCCCCAACGTCGAACGCCGGAACCTGGTCTTCGCCTGCTATCCGGACCTCGCTGCCGAGGTGATCGGCGCGATCAGCCGGATCACATCGCTCCCGGTGTTCGCGAAGCTGACCGCCGACACGACGAACATCGTCGAGGTCGCCGAGGCGTGCATGCGGGCCGGCGCTCACGGGCTCTCGTTGATCAACACGCTCCTCGGCATGGCGATCGACGTCGAACGGCACCGTCCGAAGCTGGGCGCGATCACCGGCGGGCTGTCCGGTCCCGCGATCCGGCCGGTGGCCGTGCGCTGCATCTGGCAGGTGTCGCGGGCCCTCCCCGGGGTGCCGATCATCGGGATCGGTGGGGTCACGAACGCGCGCGACGCGATCGAGCTGATGATGGCGGGAGCGTGGGCTGTCGAGGTGGGCACGGCGAACTTCTTCGACCCGTCCGCGACCATCCAGATCGCGGACGGCGTGCTCGAGTTCCTCCGGACGCACGGCCTCGCGTCGCCCGCCGAGCTGCGGGAGTTGGTAAAGGGAGCTGACGATGTCGCGGAACCCGCTGGTCGTCGCCGCTGACGTTTCCGACCCAGCGGAAGCCGAGGAGCTCGCGGCGCGCCTGGCGGATCGGGTCGCGTTCGTGAAGATCGGCCTTGAGCTGTTCACGGCGAGCGGGCCGGACGCGGTGCGCCGGGTCCGCATCCACGCGCCCGTGTTCCTGGACCTGAAGCTGCACGACATCCCGAACACCGTCGAGCGGGCGGCCGCGAACGTCGGGCGCCTCGGCGTGGGCCTGCTCACGGTCCACGCGCTCGGGGGTCCGGCGATGGTCGAGGGCGCGGTGCGGGGCGCGGCACTGGGAGCGGCGGAGGCGGGCGTCGAGGCGCCTTCCGTCGTCGCGGTCACGGTCCTGTCGAGCCTCGGGGGCGACAGCCTCGCGTCGCCCGCGTCGCTCGCCGACGAGGCGGTGGCCGCCGGCGCCTCCGGCGTGGTGGTCTCGGGCGAGGACGTCCGCGCCGTGCGGGAGGTGCTCGGTCCGGGGCCGCTGGTCGTCGTCCCCGGGATACGGCCCGCCGGTTCGCCGAGCCACGACCAGGCCCGGGTGCTCACCCCGGCGGCGGCGCTCGAGCGTGGGGCCGACCTGATCGTCGTCGGGCGCCCGGTGACGCAGGCGCGCGACCCGGTCGCCGCGGCATCCGCCATCCTGCGCGAGGTGGGCGCCGCGTGAGCGGGCGCGCGGATGCGACGTTCGCCGGCGAGACCCTCGCACCCGAAGAGGCCCGTGAGCTGCTGGAACGCACCGGCGCCGTGCTCCACGGACACTTCCTGCTGTCGTCGGGGCGACACTCCGACGTCTACGTCCAGAAGGCGCGCATCCTCGAGCGACCCGCGGAGACGATGGCGGTGGCCCGGACGATCGCCTCCTGGTACGGGGGCATCGACGCCGTCGTCGCGCCGGCCGTCGGCGCGATCCCACTCGGGTTCGCCGTCGCGCTCGCCTCGGGCGCGCGTTCGCTGTTCGCGGAACGCCAGGAGGGCGAGATGACCCTTCGACGCGGCTTCGAGCTGGGACCGGGCGAGCGGACGCTCGTGGTCGAGGACGTCGTGACCACCGGGGCATCGGCGCGGGAGGTGTGGGCCGCCGTCCGCGGGCTCGGCGGCGAGGCCGTCGGTGTCGCGGCGCTGATCGACCGCACGGACGCCGAGCCGGGGTTCCCCCTGCGCGCCGTGGTCCGGATCGACGCCGGCACATGGAGCACCGAGGAGTGTCCGATGTGCGCCGCGGGCGGGGAGCCCGAGGCTCCGGGGTCGCGCCACCTCCGTTGACCTGCGGCGCGCCCGGGCACCGGGCGCGGCGATGAACCGGGTGACGGCGAGTGCGCACGGCTCACCGTCAACCGGAGGTTCACGGCTCGCGCCGAACGCCCGCGTCATTGCGGTGTCTCGCGGGGCATGCCTATAATCCCCGGACTTCCCCCCGGGACCCGAGCGAAGGAGCGGACCATGCCCCTACCCACCCTCACCGAAGAGCAGCGCAAGGCAGCCCTCGAGAAGGCCGCCGTCGCTCGCAAGGCTCGCGCGGAGCTGAAGGGACAGCTCAAGAACGGGACGGTCAAGCTGAAGGACGTCCTCGCGCGATCGGGCGAGGACGTGGTCGGCAAGATGAAGGTGTCCGCGGTGCTCGAGGCACTGCCGGGGGTCGGGAAGGTTCGCGCCCGCAAGATCATGGAGCGGCTCGAGATCTCCACGAGCCGCCGCGTCCGAGGGCTCGGCGCGAAGCAGCGCGACGCCCTCCTCGAGGAGTTCTCCGGCCGCTGACGGCGGGTACCGCGGCCGCCGACGCGGCGGACGGCGACCCGGGCGAGCCCGGGTCCCTTCGTAGCGGGAAGCTGTTCGTCCTCGCGGGTCCCTCCGGCGTCGGGAAGGGGACCGTCGTGCGCACCGTCCGGGCGCTGCTCCCGCAGGTGGCCTACTCGGTCTCGGCGACGACCCGCCCGCCGCGGGCCGGCGAGCGCGAGGCCGCCGATTACCGGTTCGTCTCGGCGGAAACGTTCGATGCATGGGCCCGCGAGGGCGCGTTCCTCGAGCACGCGGACGTGTTCGGACGCCGCTACGGGACGCTCGCGGGGCCCGTCGACGACGAGCTGCGGGCCGGCCGCGACGTGCTCCTGGAGATCGACGTGGCCGGGGCGGCCCAGGTGCGCGGGCGGCGGCCCGACGCGATCCTGATCTTCCTGCTCCCTCCGTCGCGTGACGAGCTCGAACGGCGGCTCCGCCGGCGTGGCACCGAGGACGACGGGGACCTGGCGCGCCGCCTCGCCGGCGCGGACCGGGAGATGGAGGACCGGGCGTGGTTCGACCACGTCGTGGTGAACGACGATGCGGACCGGGCCGCGCAGGCGGTGGCTGATATCATCGTTCGGTCCCACTGACCAGCGGTTCCTCCGCGACCATCGTTCGCATGAACGCGAACCGGCGACGACGATCGCAGGCCCGCACCGAAGGAGACGGCGGCACATGATCGAACCGAAGATCGACGAGCTCCTCACGCACGTGGATTCGCGGTACACGCTGGTGATCCTCGCAGCGAAACGCGCGAGGGAGATCAACTCCTACTACAGCCAGCTGGGCGAGGGTCGCGGCGAGTTCGTGCCGCCGCTCGTCGAGGGGGGGCTCGACTCGAAGCCCCTCGCGATCGCGCTGGAAGAGATCGCGGAGGGCAAGGTCGTCTACGAGCGAACCGATCCCGAAACCACCGAGTAGGGATCCGCGGTGGAAGGCCGCAACGGAGCGCTCGGCGGCCGTCGCATCCTGCTCTGCGTCACCGGCGGGATCGCTGCCTACAAGGCGGCGAGCCTCGGCCGCCTCCTCGTCGCCGACGGCGCCGACGTCACCGTGCTGATGACCCCGACGGCCACCCGGTTCGTCGGCCCAGATACCTTCGCCGCGCTCACGCGCAACCCCGTCCACACGGACCTGTTCGAACGGCCCGAGACCGTCGCGCACGTGCGACTCGCGCACGACGCCGATGTCGCCGTCGTCGCGCCGGCGACCGCCAACGTCCTCGCGAAGTTGGCGCTGGGCCTCGCGGACGACCTCGTCACGTCGACCCTGCTGGAGGCGACCTGTCCATTGGTGATCGCGCCCGCGATGCACTCCGGGATGTGGAACCATCCGGCGACGCGTTCGAACCTGCGGGCGTTGACCGAGCGTGGGGTCACGGTCGTCGGTCCCGTCGCGGGCGCCCTCGCGGCCGGGGACGAGGGCGTGGGCCGGATGGCCGAGCCCGAACGGATCGCCGATGCCGTTCGATCGGCCACGTCGGGCGCAGGCCTGCCCGTGGGCCCGAGCGACCTCGCCGGCGCACGGGTGCTCGTGACGGCCGGACCGACGCACGAGCCGATCGACGCGGTGCGGTTCATCGGGAACCGTTCGACCGGGAGGATGGGGTTCGCGATCGCGGCCGAAGCGGCGGGTCGCGGCGCCGCCGTCACGCTGGTGCGCGGCCCGGTGGCGTTGCCCGACCCGGCGGGGGTCGAGGTCGTTCGCGTCGAGACCGCCTCGGAGATGCGCGACGCGGTGCTCGAACGGCTCGAGGCGCTGGACGTGGTGATCATGGCCGCGGCGGTGGCCGACTTCCGCCCGGAGACCGCGGCCGCGGGGAAGATCAAGAAGTCGGCGGGGCCACCGGAGCTGCACCTCGTGCCGACGCCGGACATCCTCGCGGAGATCGGCGAGGAGGAGGCGGCGCGGATCCTCGTCGGGTTCGCGGCCGAGACGGACGATGTGGCGGACGGCCTCGTGGCCGAGGGCCGGAGGAAGCTCGAGGCGAAGGGCCTCGACCTGCTGGTCGTCAACGAGGTCGGGCGGGCCGGGACGGGGTTCGGATCGGACACGAACCGCGCCGCGATCCTGGCGGCCTCCGGGGACGACGATCCCCTGTCCGAGCGGACGAAGCACGAACTCGCGGGCGCGCTCCTCGATCGGGTCGCGGCCCTCCTCCGGGGCGGCCCGTGAGGCGCCCGCACCCGGTCCGGTCCGAGTCCCGACCGCTCGAACGCCGGGTGGGGGGGTCGGTCACCCCGTGTATCATGCCCGGTCGATGACGCCCAACCACCTCTTCACGTCCGAATCCGTCACGGAGGGCCATCCGGACAAGCTTGCCGACCAGATCTCGGACGCGGTCCTGGATTCGATCCTCGAGCACGATCCGCTGGGCCGCGTCGCCTGCGAGACCCTCGTGACCACGGGGCTCGCGCTCGTCGCCGGAGAGATCAGCACAGAGACCTACGTGGACATCCCACGCGTGGTGCGCGACACGATCCGCAGCATCGGGTACACGGACGCGACGTTCGGGATCGACGCGGACACCTGTGGCGTGATCGTTTCGATCCAGGAGCAGTCGCCGGACATCGCGATGGGGGTCGACCGCGCCCTCGAGGCGCGCGCCGGGGTCGGCGATCCGCTCGACGAGGTCGGTGCCGGCGACCAGGGCATGATGATCGGGTTCGCCTGCAGCGAGACCGAGGAGCTGATGCCGCTGCCGATCGCGGCGGCGCACCGGCTCGCGAAGCGCCTGGCGGCCGTACGGAAGGCGGGAGCGCTGCCGTACCTGCGGCCCGACGGGAAGACGCAGGTCACGATCCGGTACGAGGGCGACGCGCCGATCAGGGTGGACACGGTCGTGGTCTCGGCCCAGCATGACGAGCAGGTGTCGATGGACCGGTTGACGACCGAGATCAAGGAGGCGGTGATCGACCCCGAACTCGCCGATCTGGGCATCGAGCACGTCGGGTACCGGCACTTGATCAACCCGACCGGACGGTTCGAGATCGGCGGGCCGAAGGCCGACACCGGGCTCACGGGCCGGAAGATCATGGTCGATTCCTACGGCGCCATGGCGCCCCACGGTGGGGGGTGCTTCTCCGGGAAGGACCCGACGAAGGTGGACCGTTCCGCCGCGTACATGGGGCGCTACGTGGCGAAGAACATCGTCGCCTCCGGCGTGGCCGACCGGGTGCAACTCCAGGTCGCGTACGCGATCGGGACCGCGCGGCCCGTCTCGCTCATGATCGACACGTTCGGGACCGAGCACGTCGATCCGGTGAAGCTCAGGCACGTCGTCGGCGAGCTCTTCGACTTCCGGCCGGCGGCGATCATCCGGGACCTGGACCTCCGCAGGCCGATCTACCGTGACACGGCCGCGTACGGTCACTTCGGTCGCAAGGGCTTCTCCTGGGAGGAGACCGACCGGGCGGAGGACCTCCGCCGGACGTTCGGGTAAGAGCCCTCGAGCCCCGGACCACGGTGACGGTCCCGAGCGACCCCGTCGCTGAGCGGGAGCATCCTGCCGGCGGGGGAGGGGAGCTCACGGGGCCGGTCGACGTCTGCGTCGCGGTCCCGAAGCTGTCGCTGGACCGTCCGTTCACGTATCTGATGCCCGAGTCGTCGGGCGCCGGGACCGGGAGCCTCGTGTCGGTCCCGTTCCACGGGCGGACGGTGCGAGGCTGGGTGCTCGGCCCGGCCGAGATGGTCCCTCCCGGACGGCTCTTGCCGGTGCGGAAGGTCCGTTCGCCGGTCCGGTTCTTCGACGCCTGGATGCTCGACCTCTACCGCTGGGTCTCCCATCGGTACATCGCGCCGCTCGCCACCGTGATCGAACGGTCGCATCCACCCCGGGTCGTGGGGGAGGAGCGTGAGCTCGCCCAGCGGGCCCCCCTCGACCCGGCTTCGACCCGCGCGGCCGCGACGGGCGACGTGGCGGGGTTCGCCGCCGCCCGCACGACGTGGTTCCGGCCGCTGCCCGACGAGGAGGCCATGACGTGCGTCGAAGCGATGCGCGCCTGCGTCGCCGCGGGCCGCCGCGCCATCGTCCTGGTCCCGCAGGCCGAACCGTTGCCGTTCACGGCACGTGCCGTCCTCGAGGCGTTCGGGGAGCGGGCGGTCGGCTTCCTCGGGGGCGACGGCCGCGAGCGCTACCGCACCTGGCTCCAGATCCTGCGTGGGCGGTTCGACGTCGTCGTAGGGACGCGTCCGGCGGTGTTCGCTCCGCTCGCGGGTCTCGGCCTCATCTGGATCTCGCGGGAGGTGCATCCGGCTCACCGCGAGGATCGCGCGCCCTACTACCACGTCCGCGAGGTCGGGGCGGAGCGTGCCCGGATCGAGGGCGCCGCATGCGTCCTGGCCTCGCTCTCGCCGTCGGTCGTGACGGCCGCCGGGATCGCCGCCGGGGCGGTGCTGGTGCGGCGATCGCCCCGGCAGGTCGAACGCGCCGCCGCACCGCTGGTCGAAACCACGGCACCCGAGGCCGAGGACCGTTCGACCCGGCTCGCGGGGCTGATCCGGCGAGCCCGTTCGGGGGCGCTGATCGTCACGCGCGCGGGCTACGGGGTCGCCCGGGTGTGCCGCTCGTGCGGCGCCGCGGCGGCGTGTTCCGCATGCGGCGGGGCGCTCGTGGTCGAAGGCGGCGCGACGTCCTGCCGGGCCTGTGGGGCCCCCGGCCGCTGCGCGCGGTGTGGCGGGGTCGCGTTCGGCGTCGAGCGAGGAGGGGTCGAACGCGTCGGCGAGTGGGCGGGCCGGCTGGCGACCGTGCCGGTGACTGTGGCGCCTCACGGGAGCGGCCTCGCCGGCCCTGCCACGACGCCCGGCCCGGGGCGGATCGTGGTGGGAACGGTGACGACGGTCGAGGACCTCGGCCCCGTGCGGCTCGACGTGGTGGGCATCCTCGACCCGGACCGGGCGCTCGCCCGTTCGGACATCCCGGCGGGCGAGCAGGCGCTCGCGATCTGGATGGAGGCGGCCGCGTGGGCGGGGCCGAAGGCCGGCGGCGGGCGCGTCCTCCTGCAGACGCGGCACCCGTGGTCGGCGGCGGTCCAGGCGCTGGTGCGCTGGGATCCGCTGCGGTTCCTCGGCGCGGTGGCCGACGAACGGGCACGTGCGGGCTTCCCGGCCGGTCACCCGACGTTCCGCCTCGACGGGGTCCCGGGCGATGGGCTCGGGGAGGCGCTGCGTGACCTGGGCGTCACGACGCTGCTCGAGTCACCGGCCCGAACCGGGACGGTATGCTTGGTCGCCGTCCAGCCGGGATCCCTTCCGGGGTTCCGCGCGGGGGTGCTCGACCTGGTGGCGAGCGGCATCGTCACGCGCGTCGAGGCCGAACCGTCCGTCTAGCCGAACCGGCACGAGGAGCCGTCGAGAGCCGTGAGCCTGATCCCGATCCGAACGCTCGGCGACCCCGTGCTGAAGGTCCCCGGGCACGACGTGGAGCGGTTCGACGACACCCTGGCCCGCCTTGCCGAGGACATGTTCGAGACGATGTACGCGGCTCCCGGCGTCGGTCTCGCCGCGCCCCAGATCGGCCTGTCGATCCGGCTCTTCGTCTACGACGACGGGCAGGACGAGCGCGGCGTCGTGGCGAACCCCGTGTTGACCGACCAGGAGGGCGAACAGGTTTCGGACGAGGGGTGCCTGTCGGTCCCGGGGCTCTACTACCCGACGTCGCGGGCGATGCGCGTCCATCTGGACGGCAGGGACGTGCGGGGGAACCCGATCTCCTTGGTCGGCGAGGACCTGCTGGCCCGGATCTTCCAGCACGAGACCGATCACACGAACGGCCTGCTCTACCTCGATCGCCTCGGGAAGCACGAACGGAAGCAGGCCATGGCCGCTCTGCGCGAGCGCGACCTGCTCCGCCGCGGCTGAACATGGCTCGCGTGACCCCGCGGCTCCGCGTCGCGTTCCTCGGCAACGCGGACCGGTCGGTCCCGTCGCTCGAGGCGCTCGTCGAGGGCGAACACGACGTCGTCCTCGTGGTCACTCGGGACGCCCGGCCGGCCGGCCGGGGACATCGGCCGCGTCGGACCGCCGTGGCGGAGGCCGCGGATCGGTTCGGCGTTCCCCTGATCGAGGTACCGACCGTCGCGACGGGCGAGGGCCTCGACCGGCTCAGGTCCGCGGAGCCGGACGCGGTCGCGGTGGTCGCGTACGGAGAGATCCTGCCCGCGGCGGTCCTCGGGGTCCCGACACGGTTGCCGGTCAACGTCCACTTCTCGCTGCTTCCCCGATGGCGCGGGGCCGCGCCGGTCGAGCGGGCGATCCTCGCCGGCGATCGCGTCACCGGGGTCACGACGATGCGGATGACCGAGGGTCTCGACGAGGGGCCGATCCTGGGTCGAGTCGAAGAGACGATCGGGGAAGCTGACGCCGGGACGCTGGGCGCGCGGCTCGCAGCGAAGGGCGGCGCTCTGCTCGTCGACACGCTGGACCGCCTCGCGGTCGGGGCGCTGGAGGAGGTCCCGCAGGAGGACGCGATGGCCACGGTGGCACCGAAGATCAGGAGGGAGGAACGGATCATCGACTGGTCGCGGCCGGCCGCGGAGATCGTGCGTCTCGTTCGCGCCTTCGGCCCGGAGCCGGGAGCGACGGCGAGCTTCCGCGGTCGGGGGCTGAAGATCCTGCGCGCCGAGCTTGGCGACGCCCAGGCCAAGGAGGCGCGGGGCGCCTCGCCCGGGACGCTGCTCGAGGTCGCCGTCGGGGACCGCCCGGAGCTCGTGGCGGCCTCCGGCGACGGGGAGGTGGTCGCCCTGGTCGAGGTGGTGCCGGCCGGGGGGAAGCGGATGAGCGGTGCGGCGTTCGCCCGCGGCGCGCGGGTGCGTCCCGATGAGCGCCTCGACTGACCGCGTTCGTGGTGCCACCGCGCGCGGCGTGGCCCTCCGGGTGATCCGCAGGGTCGTGGAGGACGGCGCGTACTCGAACCTGACGCTCGCGAGCGAGCTCGGCGCATCGAACCTCGACGCGCGCGACCGGCGCTTCGCGGCGGAGCTCGCCTACGGCACGCTGCGACGGATGCGGACGATCGATGCGGCGATCGGCCTGGTCGCGACCAGGCCGCTCGACCGGATCGACCCCGAGACGCTCTCGGTGCTTCGGCTGGGCGCGTACCAGATCCTGTTCACGCGCGTGCCGGCGCACGCGGCCGTGTCGGAGACCGTCGCGGCCGCGCCCGTGCGGTCGAAGGGGTTCGCGAACGCGGTGCTCCGGCGCCTCGCGGCCCGTCCGCCAGCCCCGGCATCGCGGGACGGCGACGACGACGGGGCGATCGCCGACCGAGCGGGCCTGGCTCCGTGGGCGGTCGGCGAGCTGCGGCGGGTCCTCCCGGGAGGCGAGGTCGAGGCCGCCGCGGCCGCCATGGCCGCATCCGCCCCGCTGACGCTCAGGGTGAACCACGCCCGCGCCACCCGCGAGCGCGTGATCGCGGCGCTGCGCGCGGACGGATACCACCCGATGCCGGGAAGGCACGATCCGGACGTCGTGCGGGTCCCGTCGGCGACCCCGGCCACCCTGCCCGGCTACCGAGAGGGGTGGTTCGTCGTCCAGGACGAGGCCTCGGCGATCGTCGCTGCGGCGCTCGCCGCTCGCCCCGGCGAGCGGGTCCTGGACGCCTGTGCGGGGCCGGGCGGGAAGGCATCCTCCCTCGCGGTCGCGGTCGGCCCTGGCGGATCCGTGGTCGCGGCCGACGCGAGCGACGCCCGTGCCCGCCTGGTGACCCGCGCCGCCGAGCGGCTCGGCCTGCGTATCCCCACCGTCGTCCAGGATGCCCGGAGCCCGGCACTGGCCGCGGCGACGTTCGACGCGGTGCTCGTCGACGCGCCCTGCTCGGGGCTCGGGGCCACCCGGAGGCGACCGGAGCTGCTCTGGCGCGTGCCGAAGGACCGCCTGTCGAGCCTCGCCCGGCTCCAGGTCGCCATCCTCATCGGCGTGGCCGACCTGGTCCGACCCGGCGGACGCATCGTGTACTCGGTGTGCACGTTCCCCAGGGCCGAGACGGACGCCGTGGTCCGGGCCTTCCTCACGAAGCGGAAGGACTTCGAACCCTTGGACGTGCAGGGCCCGGACGGAGCCGCTCCGGCGCACCGGCTGTGGCCGCACCGACACGGGACGGATGGGATGTTCTATGCCGGCCTCCACAGACGGGGTGGTGGCCCGGGTAGGATGCGACCGCGCATGGGGGACGAACCCACTCGCGTGGCCGCTGCAGGCGTTCGTGCCGGTCATCCGCCCGGTTCGGGCATCGCGGCGATCAGGTAAAGCTCACCGAGCGGCGTGCCGACGTCCTCCCTAGACGTCGAACGGACAACGCGGCCCGTCGCCGCCCCGCCGGTCGCCCGGTGAGGCGGGTTCGAGCCGTTCGGAGGTGACGGTGTGGCCGAGGTGATCCTGGTCGTCGATGACGACCCGGACGTGGCGCGGTTCATCGAGGTGAACCTGCGTGCCGCGGGATACGAGGTCCACGTCGCGTCCGACGGCGAGGAGGCCCTCGCGAAGGCCGTCGAGATCCGGCCCGACCTGATCCTCCTGGACGTCATGATGCCGAAGCTCGACGGGTTCGAGGTCGCGCAGCGCCTCCGCCGCGACTCCAGGACGAACTCGTGTTCGATCATCATGCTGACCGCGAAGGCGCTCTCGGCGGACAAGGTCCTCGGGCTGTCGTCGGGCGCCGACGACTACATCATCAAGCCGTTCGACCCGGTGGAGCTCCTCGCGCGCGTCAAGGGCACGCTGCGCAGGGCGCGGGAGATGCGGGCGCTCTCGCCGCTCACGGGCCTGCCGGGGAACATCCGCATCCAGGAGGAGATCCGGCGCCTGGTGGGGGAGGACCCTCAGGCGTTCGGTGTCCTCTACCTCGACCTGGACAACTTCAAGGCGTACAACGACCACTACGGCTTCGTCCGCGGCGACCGCGCGATCCAGGCAACGGCGCGGCTGATCGCCGAGGTCGTCAACGAGATGGGCGCACAGAACGCGTTCATCGGCCACGTCGGCGGGGACGACTTCGTGATCATCGTGCCGGCGAACGAAGCCGAGGCGGCCGCGGAAGCCCTGTGCCGGCGGTTCGACGAAGAGGTTCCGCGCCTGTACGACCCCCTCGATCACGAGCGCGGCTACGTCGAGGTCGACGACCGGCAGGGGATGCCGCAGCGGTACCCGCTGCTGTCGGTCTCGATCGGCGGCGTGACGACCGACAAGCGGCATTTCGAGCACTTCGGCGAAGTCGTCGAGATCGCCTCCGAGATGAAGCTCGTGGCGAAGCGGACGCCGGGTTCGTCCTGCGCGTTCGACCGCCGGTCCACCTGAGCCTTCCCCGTCCGCTCCGCGCCCACCTCGTTCGACCGTGATCGGGGTCGTTTCCGTCGGCGCCTCCGCCGTATACTCGCCGGGAAGTTCGTCTTCGGGGCGGGGTGGAAATCCCCTCCGGCGGTGACAGTCCGCGACCCTCCGCGAGCCACGCGGGGGTTGACCCGGTGGAACTCCGGGACCGACCGTGAGAGTCGGGATGGGAGAAGACGACGGGCGGACGCCTGGTGCGTGTGCCCCCTCTCCCTTTTCCGTCGCGTCCCGAGGGAGGAAGCCGTGGACGCGAACGGGAACGACCAGGACGCCGTGATGGGCCGCACCACGACGGTGCGGACCCCACCGAGCCCGCCACCGACGACCACGTCGGGGCCGGGAGCCGCCGACCAGGTCCGCATGCGGCAGGCGTTCGACCTGGCGCTGGGCGGAGTCGGCCTCGCGTCGCCGAACCCGATGGTCGGCGCGGTCGTGGCGGACGCCGCAGGTGCGGTGGTCGGCACCGGCTGGCACGCCGGTCCGGGCACGCCCCACGCGGAGATCCTCGCCCTCGGCGAGGCCGGGCCCCGCGCCAGGGGAGGCACGCTGTACGTGACGCTCGAGCCGTGCATCCATCGCGGTCGCACGCCACCGTGCGCTCCGGCGATCGTCGAGGCGGGCGCGGCGCGTGTCGTCGCCTCGATCCGCGACCCGAACCCCCTCGTCGACGGCGCGGGCTTCGGGGCGCTCCGGGAGGCCGGCGTCGACGTCCAGGTCGGCGTCCTCCAGGACGAGGGCGAGGAACTGATCGAGGCGTTCGCGAAGGCCGTCACGACGGGCATGCCGTTCGTGACGCTGAAGCTCGCGATGTCGCTGGACGGAAAGGTCGCGGCGCGAGACGGCTCCTCCCGGTGGATCACGGGTCAGGAAGCCCGCCAGGACGCGCACCGGCTGCGGGCGCGCCACGACGCCATCATGGTCGGCGCCGGGACCGTGCTGGCCGACGATCCCGCGCTCACCGTGCGGCTGTACGGGTATCGAGGCAGGCAGCCGGTCCGGATCGTGATGGACGGCTCCGGCCGGGTGCCGGTCGATGGGCGGGTGTTCGACGGTTCGGCCCCGATCTGGATCGCCACCGGCGCCGACAGCGGCGAGGACGTCCGCACCGGCTGGGAGGCAGCGGGAGCCCGCGTGTGGATGGCTCCGGAGCCGGGGCCCGTCGCGCTTCGACCGATGCTCGAAGCGTGGGCCGCGCTGGAGCATCCGCTCAGGTCGATCCTGATCGATGGAGGTGCGACGCTCGCCTGGTCGGCCGCCGCCGAAGGGATCGTCGACCGGTTCGTCTTCTACGTCGCGCCGACGTTGATCGGGGGCAGCGCCGCCCCGTCCGCGCTCGGAGGCGCGGGGATCGCGACGCTCGCCGATGCCCTACAGGTCCAGGTCGAGCGCGTCGAGCGCGTCGGTGCGGACCTCAAGGTCGTCGCGCGCCCGGCGGGCGTCCGGGAGGTGTGAGGTGTTCACGGGGATCGTCGAAGAGACCGGCGTCGTCGTCGAGACCGGACGGCGACTGCGCATCCGCGCCGAGCTCGTGGGTGAGGACGCCGGGCCGGGTGCTTCGGTGGCGGTCAGCGGGGTCTGCCTGACCGTCGTGGAGCAGGGCCCCCCCGGCGCGGGCTCCGGGGCCGGGATCGTGCTGGCGTTCGATCTCGCGGACGAGACGCTGTCGCGAACGTCGCTCGGCCGGCTGCACGCCGGGAACCGGGTGAACCTGGAACGCCCGGTGGTGGCGCAGGGGCGGCTCGGCGGGCACCTGGTCCAGGGGCACGTGGATGGGATCGGGGTCGTCACGGACGTCAGGGCGGTCGAGACGGGCCGCGAGATCCGGGTCCGCGTCCCGCCGGGGCTGTCCCGGTACGTGGCGGAGAAGGGTTCGATCACCGTCGATGGCGTGAGCCTCACGGTGACCGGCGTCGAGGGGGACACGTTCGGCGCCGCGCTGATCCCGTTCACGCTGCAGGAGACGACGCTCGGGGAACGCGTGGAGGGCGACGAGGTGAACCTCGAGGTGGACGTCGTCGCGAGGTACCTCGAACGCCTCCTCCTGGGAGGAAGTGACGGACCGGACGGTTCGTCCATCGGGACGAGGACGGGGATCGACGATGGGTGAGGAGGTCGTGGTGGACACAGCGAGCGTGGAGCTCGGAGCGGGACCCGCGGACGTCGTCGACGTCGCGGAGATCGGCGAAGAGGACGCGACCTTCGACCGGATCGAGGACGCGATCGCCGACATCCGGGCGGGCAGGATCGTGCTCGTCGTCGACGACGCCGATCGCGAGAACGAGGGCGACTTCGTCATGGCGGCGGAGAAGGTGACCCCGGAGGCGGTCAACTTCATGGCCACGCACGGCCGCGGGATCATCTGCCTCCCGGCGATCGGCCAGCGGCTCGACGAGCTCGGGATCCCGCTGATGGTCGCGAGCCGGCCAGGCTCGCACGAGACCGCGTTCACGGTCTCGATCGACGCGCGCGACGGGACCACGACGGGCACCAGCGCCTACGACCGAGCCGCCACGATCCGCGCCGTCTGCGACCCGGCCACCACGGCCTCCGCCATCCAGATGCCGGGCCACGTGTTCCCGCTCCGGGCCCAGGAGGGCGGTGTCCTCAAGCGCGCCGGTCACACCGAGGCCGCGGTGGACCTGGCGCGCATGGCGGGCCTGCTCCCCGCGGGCGTGATCTGCGAGGTGATGCACCCGGACGGCACGATGGCCCGCCTCCCCGAGCTCCGGCGCGTCGCGCGTGAGCACGGCCTGAAGCTGGTCTCGATCGCCGACCTGATCGACTTCCGTCGTCACCGGGAGCGGTTGATCCGTCAGGTGGCGGAAGCGACGATCCCGACCGAGTACGGGAGCTTCCGGGTGCACGCGTTCGAGAGCGCCGTGGACGGCCGCGTGCACGTCGCGATGGTGCTCGGCGCCATCGGCGACGGCCAGGCGGTGATGACGAGGGTGCACTCCGAGTGCCTGACCGGAGACGTGTTCCACTCCATGCGCTGCGACTGCGGCGCGCAACTGGACGACGCCCTGCGCAAGATCGGCGAGGAGGGCCGCGGTGTGCTGTTGTACATCCGCGGCCACGAGGGCCGGGCGATCGGGCTGGCGCACAAGCTCCAGGCCTACGAGCTGCAGGAAGCGGGGCGCGACACGGTCGAGGCGAACCTCGAGCTCGGCTTTCCGGCCGACCCCCGGGACTACGGCATCGGTGCGCAGATCCTGTTCGACCTCGGCGTGCGCACGATGCGCCTGCTGACGAACAACCCGGCGAAGCGAGCGGGACTCGAGGGCTACGGCCTGTCGATCGTCGAGCGCGTCGCGCTCGAGACCGAGCCCACCGCTGAGAACCTCCGGTACCTCACGACGAAACGCGAGAAGCTCGGCCACATGCTCGGGAACCTCGAGGAGGAACCCCTCGGCGGGGACCAGGCGACGACGTGACCGAACCACGGATGCACGCCCCCGCCGCCACGTCGCCGGAAGCGGTCGACGCGACGGGGATGCGGGTCGCGATCGTCGCGGCGCGCTTCAACGGCGGCGTGGTCGAGCGTCTGGTCGACGGCGCGACGGCGTGCCTGGCGGAACACGGCGTGACGCCAGAGGCCACCGCCGTGTCATGGGTCCCCGGCGCGTTCGAACTGCCGCTGGCGGCGGACCGCGCGGCCCGCACCGGGCGCTTCGACGCGGTCGTCTGCCTGGGCGTCGTGATCCGCGGTGAGACGGCTCACTTCGAGTTCGTCGCGGGCGAAGCGGCTCGCGGGATCCAGGAGGTGGCGCTGCGTACGGGCCTCCCGGTGTCGTTCGGCGTCCTCACCACCGAGACGCTCGAGCAGGCGATGGACCGCGCCGGCGGGAACCACGGGAACAAGGGCTGGGACAGCGCGCTCGCCGCGCTGCAGATGGTAAGGACGCTTGACGGCTTCGCGGAAGAAGGCCGGGGTAGCCCGTCCGCCGCGGGCGGATGACCGGGCCGGCGGACCCGCCGGAAGTGAGGGCCGTTCGTTCATTGTCGGGGCAAATCGCCCGTGCTACGCTCCGGCCCGGTCGCCGGCGCCGAGGGGGTCCGGGGCAGCGCAAGGAGGTACGTGTTGACGCAAGGCACGGTCAAGTGGTTCAGCAACGAGAAGGGGTACGGCTTCCTCGAGCGTCCCGATGGTGAAGATGTCTTCGTGCACTTCAGCGCGATCCAGGGCGACGGCTACCGCACCCTCGCCGAGGGTCAGTCGGTCGAGTTCGACATCGTTGACGGACCGAAGGGCAAGCAAGCCGCGAACGTCCGTCCCCTGTGACGCGAGTCGCGTCGCCCCGCACCGATCCGGATCGCCACCGAACGTCGCAGCGTGGACCGCGTCGTCGCGTGGCCCTATACTTCACTGCCTTGACGAGCGGTGTGATGTCCCCGCGTTCGACGACGACGTGCTCCTAGCCCGAACCGTGACGCACGCCGGCCGTCGACCGTTCCCGTAGGAGGTGATCCCGAGTCTCTCTCGACGCACGCATCAACGATCGCATCCGGGCTCCCCAGGTGCGCCTGGTCGATCAGGACGGCACGCAGATCGGCATCGTCTCGACGCAGGACGCCCTGCGCCGGGCGCAGGACCAGGACCTCGACCTCGTCGAGGTCGCCCCGCAGGCCAACCCGCCCGTCGCGCGGATCATGGACTACGGCAAGTTCAAGTACGAGCGCGACGTCAGGATGAAGGAAGCCCGCAAGAAGCAATCGCGCGTCGAGGTCAAGGAGATCAAGATGCGCCCGAAGATCGATCCGCACGACTACGGCACGAAGATGGGTCATGTCGTGCGGTTCCTGAAAGCCGGCGCGCGGGTCAAGGTGACGATCATGTTCCGCGGCCGGGAGATGGCGCACACCGAACTCGGCCGCAAGCTCCTCGATCGGCTGACCGATGACCTCAAGGAACTTGGTACCGTAGACACCTATCCGAAGCTCGACGGGCGCAACATGGTGATGGTCTTCGCGCCCGTGAAGCGGCCACAAGCCAAGGCGGAGGGCGCGGAGGGCGCGGAGGATCGTGTCGAGGAGCCCGCCGCGGACGGCGAGGTTCCCGCGTCCGACCAGGGCGCGTAGCACCAGGCGAAAGGGCTCGAAAGCGATGCCGAAGATGAAGACGCACCGTGGCGCCGCGAAGCGGTTCCGGGTGACACGGACCGGCAAGGTCCTGCACCGGAAGGCCACGGGCAATCACATGCTGACGAAGAAGAGCAGCAGCCGCCGCCGCCGGGTCGAGGGCATGGCCGAGGTCGGGCCGGAGGCGCGCAACGTGAAGCGTCTCCTGGCGGGCGGAGGTGGCCGGTAGATGCCCCGGATCAAGCGCAGCGTCCACGCGAAGAAGAAGCGCCGCGAGGTCCTCGAGCAGGCGAAGGGCTACTACGGCGCCCGTTCGCGCCGCTACCGGGTGGCCAAGGAGCAGCTCATGCACTCCGGCGCGTACGCGTACCGCGACCGCCGCGACAAGAAGGGTCAGTTCCGCAGGCTCTGGATCACGCGGATCGGCGCGGGAGCCCGGCTGCACGGCCTCTCGTACTCACAGCTGATCCACGGGCTGAACGAGGCGGGGATCGAACTCGACCGGAAGATCCTCGCGGACCTTGCGGTCACCGACCCGGCGGCGTTCGGCTCGATCGCCGAGGCCGCGCGGACGGCGCTGAAGCTCCCGGCCGCCGAAGCGACGGCCTGAGGGCGCCGGCCTCCACGCCAGGGTTCGAGGTGTCGGACCGGAGCCCTGTCCCGGTCATCGCATCCCGCGACAACGCCAGGATCGTTGCGGCCCGCCGGCTCCGTGAACGCAAGCACCGCGAGCGGCTGGGGCGGTTCCTGATCGAAGGACCACGTGTGCTCGCCGAGGCGCTCGCCTCCTCCGCCCCGGTGCTCGAGGTCTTCTATCTGTGGGGTGAGACGGCCGCCGCGGTCGACGACGTCGTGGCGACGGCCGTCGACCGGGGGATCGCCTGCATCCCCGTGACGGCGAACGTGATCCAGGCGCTCGCCACGACCGAAACCCCCCAGGGCGTGGTCGGGGTCTGTGTCGACGCCGACGCGGACCTGTCGGCGGTCCCGGCCGGGCTCGTACCGGTCCTGGTGGAGGTGCAGGATCCGGGGAACCTCGGGACGGTCCTGCGGTCGGCCGACGCCGCCGGAGCCGCCGGCGTCGTGCTGACGGTGGCGAGCGTCGACCTGTACAACCCGAAGGTCGTTCGATCCTCGGCCGGGTCGCTGTTCCATCTCCCGGTCGCGCGCGACGTGCGGCCGGACGAGGCCATCACGGCGCTCCGGGGGCGTGGCTTCCGCGTCCTCGCGGCCGACACGGGCGGGGAGGTGCCGGTCCACCGAGCCGACCTGACGGGCGCGGTGGCAGTCCTGTTCGGCAACGAAGCGCACGGGCTGGCTCCTGAGGTCCTCGCGCTGGCCGACGCCAGGATCCGGATCCCGATCCGCGGCCGTGCCGAGTCGCTCAACCTCGCCGCCGCCGCCACCATCGTCCTGTTCGAAGCGGCCCGCCAGCGCGAGACCGGCTCATGACCCAGGGCCCCCAGGGGGCGGTCGCTACACTAGCCCGTCACCATGGCCGAGACCGTCGACGCTACGAGCGCGCTGCGGACCCTGGACGACGAGCTGGCACGCGGGGTCGCCGCGGTCACCGGCGCGGCGTCGCTGGACGAGCTCGACGCGAGCCAGGTGTCGTCGTTGGGCCGTCGCTCGGCGATCGCGGAGGTCCAGCGCGGGCTCGGCTCGCTCGCTGACGGCGACCGTCGCGACGTCGGACGGAGGCTGAACGAGGTTCGCGATGCCCTCGAGCGGGCGATCGAGGATCGGCGCGGCGCGCTGGAGGCCGAGCGCGAGCGAGCGATGCTGGAAGCCGAACGGATCGATCTGACGCTCCCGGGGCGCCGCCCCCGGCCGGGGTCGATCCATCCCCTCACGGTCATCGAGGACCGGATCGTCGACGTGTTCACACGGATGGGTTACCGGGTCGTCGAGGGACCCGAGGTCGAGACCGAGTGGTACAACTTCGACGCGCTGAACATCCCGGCCGACCACCCCGCGCGGAAGGTCACGGACTCGGTCTACCTCGACGTCCGCGGTCATCCCGATCTGCTGTTGCGGACCGAGACATCGGCGATGCAGGTCCGGACGATGCAGGCGCAGGAGCCCCCGGTCTACGTGATCGCCCCGGGCCGCGTGTTCCGCAAGGAGACGGCCGACGCGACCCACACGCCGGTGTTCCACCAGGTCGAGGGCCTGGCGGTCGACGAGGGGATCACGTTCGCCGACCTCAAGGGGACGCTCCACGAGTTCGCCCGGGCGATGTTCGGCCCGGATCAGCGCGTCCGCCTGAACCCCGACCACTTCCCGTTCGTCGAGCCCGGCGCCGAGGTCGAGGTCTCGTGCATCGCGTGCGGGGGCGTCGGGTGCAAGACGTGCAAGGGCACCGGCTGGATCGAGCTGCTCGGCTGCGGCATGGTCCATCCGAACGTGCTCGAGAACGTCGGCTACGACCCGGAGCGGTACACGGGGTTCGCGTTCGGGATCGGGATCGAACGCGTGGCGCTCCTCGCGCACGGCGTGCCGGACATCCGCCTGTTCTACGAGGGCGACGTCCGGTTCCTCGCTCGCTTCGGCGCCGCCTCGTGAGGGATCACCCGTGAAGGTTCCCCTGTCGTGGATGCGCGAGTTCGCGCCGGTCGAAGCCGAACCGGACGAGCTGGCCGACGTCCTCACCTCGCGCGGCCTGAAGGTCGAAGGCGTCGAGCGGCCGTGGGCCGGGCTCGACGGGGTGATCGTCGCCCGGGTGGTCGCCAAGCGCCCGCATCCGAACTCGGATCGCCTCACGCTGGCGCGCCTCGACACTGGCCGTGGCGAAGCGAGCGTGGCTGCGGGTGTGGCCAACTGGAACGTCGGCGATCTGGTGCCGTACGCCCCGCCGGGCTCACGCGTGCCGGCGCTCGCGGAGGCGCTCACGACCCGGAACCTGCGTGGCGAACCCTCCGAGGGGATGATCTGTTCGCCGCACGAGCTGGCGCTCTCGGCCGACCACGGTGGGATCTTGATCCTGCCCCCCGACTCGGTCGTGGGGGCCGACGTCAGGGTGGCGTTCGGGCTCGACGACGTCGTGTTCGACATCGAGGTCAAGTCGAACCGCCCCGACCTGCTGTCGATCGTGGGGGTGGCGCGCGAGGCCGCGGGGGCGACCGGCGTGCCGTTCCGCCTGCCCGACCGCTCGGTCGAGGAAGGACCCGAGCCGGCGTCCGCGGCGGCCACCGTGGAGATCGTCGACCTGGAGCGCTGTCCCCGGTACCTCGCACGCGTGATCCGGGGCGTGACGAGCGGGACGTCGCCGATCGCCGTCCAGGCGAGGCTGACGGCGGCCGGCATGCGCCCGCTGTCGAACGTCGTGGACGCGACGAACTACGTGATGCTCGAGCTCGGGCAGCCCCTGCACGCGTTCGACCTGGCGAAGCTCGCGGGCCCCGGGATCGTCGTTCGCCGCGCGGCCCCCGGGGAACGGCTGGTGACGCTCGACGGGGTCGACCGCGTGCTGACCGACGACGACCTGGTGATCGCCGACCTCGAACGCGGCGTCGCGATCGCCGGCGTGATGGGTTCGGCGCTGGCCGAGGTCGGCGCCGAGACGACGGATATCCTGCTGGAGAGCGCCCACTTCGAGCGCAGCGGGATCATCCGGACGTCCCGGCGGCTCGACCTTCGAACCGAGGCGTCGAACCGGTTCGAACGCGGGACCGACCCCGAAGGGGTCCCGGGAGCGGCGGCGCGGGCCGCCGCAGTGATCGCGGCATGGGCGGGGGGAACCGTGCTCGCCGGCTCCGTCGAAGCCGGTGGGGCGCCGAGCCGTCGGCACGTGGTCGTGCGTCCGGAGCGCGCGTCCAGGCTCCTCGACCTCCCGGTCTCGACGGAGGACATCACGGATGCCCTGTCCCGGATCGGCATCTCGGGCGAGCTCGCCGGTTCGGCGATCGACGTGGAGGTCCCCGGGTGGCGCGTGGACCTCGAAGGCGAGGTCGACGTGATCGAGGAGGTGATCCGCGTCGAGGGCTACGATCGCGTCGGCGAGACGCTGCCGGCGATCCGTCAGGCCGGGGCCGTGCCGCCCGCGCGGACCGCTCGGCGACGGGTCCGGGCCGCGCTCGCGGCGGCCGGGCTCCGCGAGACCGTGTCGTACTCGTTCGCATCCCAGGCGGAGCTCGACCTGATGGGCGACGTCCGTGCCGTCCCGGTGCGGAACCCGCTGTCGGCGGAGGACGGGTTCCTGCGGACCAGCTTGATCCCCGGGCTGCTGCGCGCCGCACGCCTGAACCTCTCGAGGCAGGTTCGGACCGTGACGCTGTTCGAGGTCGGCCGGATCTTCTCGCCGGGCGACGGCGACCAGCCGGTCGACGAGCGAGAGCGTGTGGCCGGGGTCTTCGCGGGTTCGGCGGGTGGGGGAGCGTGGGAGCCACGGCGCGCGTTCGACGTGTTCGACGCGAAGGGCACCGTCGAGGCGTTGATGGACGCGTTCGACGCGGGGACATGGGAACCGGAGGAGCTGAGGACCGCCCAGCCGTCCCTGCATCCGGCCCGGGCGGCGGCGGTCGCGGTGGGGGATGTCCGGATCGGCGTGTTCGGTGAGCTGCACCCGCGGGTCACCCGAGACCTCGATCTCGGCGGGCCGGCCGTGGTGTTCGAGCTCGACGTCGGCGCGCTCGTCGCATCGTCGGGCGAAGCCGGGTACGCCGACATCCCGCGGTTCCCGCCGGTCCGGCGCGACCTCGCCTTCGTCGTGGATCGCTCCCTCCCGGTCGCCGCGATCCGCGACGCGATCGTTGAACACGGACATGGGCTGGTGGGGGACACATCGTTGTTCGACGTCTTCGAGGGCCCGCCGCTGCCCGATGGGAAGAAGAACGTCGCGTTCTCGGTCGAGTTCCGTGCCGCGGACCGGACGCTCACCGACGACGAGGTCGGGGGAGCGGTGGCGGCGATCGCGCAGCACGTGCGCGATGCTCACCGCGGTGAGCTGCGCACGGCCTGAAGAGGCGTTCGCGGGAGCGCCGCGGCCGGTTGGGTCGGTCGGGTTCGCTCCGCCTCCCAGCCCCGGGATACACTCCGCGCCGTGGACCGCGACTTCCTGTCGATCGACGACCTGAGCCCGGACGAGCTCACCTACCTCCTCGACCTGTCGACGAAGGTCAAGGCGCATCCGGGCGACTACGAGGGCAGGCTCCACGGGAGGTCGGTCGCGCTGATCTTCGAGAAGCCCTCGACCCGCACCCGGGTCTCCTTCGAGGTGGCCGTCGCCTCCGCGGGGGGCCACCCGCTCGCGCTCTCGTCCTCCGAGCTGCAGCTCGGGCGCGGCGAGACGATCGAGGACACCGGCCGCGTCCTGTCGCGCTACGTCGACGCGATCGTCCTGCGCACGTTCGAACAGGAACGACTGGAGGCGCTCGCTCGCGGGGCCTCCGTGCCAGTCGTCAACAGCCTCTCGGACTTCGAGCACCCCTGCCAGGCGCTCGCGGACCTGTTCACGCTCCGGGAGCACCGGGGCGACCTCGCCGGCCAGACGCTCGCCTATGTCGGCGACGGGAACAACGTCGCCCACTCGTTGCTGCTGTCCGGCGCGAAGGCCGGGATGACCGTGCGCGTCGCGACCCCCCGCGGGTTCGAACCGATCCCGCAGGTGGTCGGCAGGGCGGAGGAGATCGCCGCCGAGACGGGCGGGGCGATCGCCGTGACGAACGATCCGCCGGAGGCCGCGGCCGGCGCCGACGCTCTGTACACCGACGTCTGGGCGTCGATGGGACAGGAGAGCAAGGCGATGGAGCGCCGCCTCGTGTTCCAGGCGTACCGGGTCGACCGTTCGCTCCTCGACCTGGCTGCGCCCGACGCGATCGTGCTCCACTGCCTCCCCGCGCACCGCGGCGAAGAGATCACCGACGACGTGATCGACGGTCCGCAGTCCGTCGTCTGGGACCAGGCCGAGAACCGGATGCACACGCAGAAGGCGCTGCTGCTCTGGCTCCTCGGTCTGGACTGACGCCGACACACGGACACGGTCCCGGCGTCGGCGGCCGTCATTACGATAGGGACGCATGCCGCGCGCGAACGAGATCGTCGAGGGCCTGATCCAGGAGTATGCGGACCTGCTCGCGATCTCCGGCGGCGATCCGTTCCGGGTCCGCAACTACGAGAAGGCCGCGCGATCGATCGGCGGCTACCACGCCGACGTCTCGGCCCTCGATGCGAAAGGGCTCGTCGAGATCCCGAGCGTGGGGGCGTCGATCGCGGGGAAGGTCCAGGAGATCGTCGACCATGGCTCCTTCGCCGCGCTCGACGAGCTCCGAGCCGCGATCCCGGAGGGCGTTCATCGCATGATCGGGATCCCGGGCCTGGGTCCGAAGAAGGCCATGTTGCTCTACCGCGACCTCGGCATCGACGACGTGAGCGTCCTGGAGGAGGCGATCAGGGACGGTCGGCTGCAGGGCGTGAAGGGGTTCGGGACGAAGACCGAAGAGAACATCCTCCATGGGATCGACCTGATGCGGCGCTCACGCGGCCGCGTGCTGATCAGTGCCGCGATGGAGGTCGCAGAGGGCATCGTGGCCGAGCTGTCCCAGCTGAGGGCCGCGAAGCGCGTGACGTACGCGGGCTCGCTGCGACGGATGGCCGAGACGATCGGCGACGTCGACATCCTGGTCGCATCGACGAAGGCCGAGCCGATCGTGAAGGCCTTCACCGGCCTGCCGCAGGTCGCCGAGGTGATCGCCAGTGGCGAGACGAAGACCTCGATCCGCACCGACGAGGGGCTGCAAGTAGACATGCGGGTCGTCCCGCCGGGGTGCTGGGGCGCGGCGCTCCAGTACTTCACGGGGTCGAAGGCGCACAACATCAAGACGCGCGAGCTCGCGGTGCGGGGCAAGCTGAAGCTCTCCGAATACGGGCTCTTCCACGCGGACACCGACGAGCTGATCGTCGCGGAGACCGAGGAGGAGGTCTACGAACGCCTGGGGATGCAGTGGGTGCCGCCGACCCTGCGTGAGGACCGCGGCGAGGTCGAGGCCGCGCTGAAGCACGCGCTGCCCGAGGTGGTCCACGAGGCGGACATCCGAGGCGATCTGCACACGCACACGGACCTCACGGACGGGCTCTCGCCGCTCGAGCAGATGGTCGAGACGGCCGCCGCCCGCGGCTACGCCTACTACGCGATCACGGACCACGCGCCGAACCTGTACATGCAGCAGATGACCGACGAGAAGATGCTGGCCCAGCGCGAGCGGGTCCGGCGGCTGGCCGCCTCCGGTCGCGCGGGCGGCATGGTCCTGCTCCACGGCACCGAGCTGAACATCGACGCCGACGGCGAGGTGGACTGGGGCCCTGGGTTCCTCGACGGGTTCGACGTGTGCGTCGCATCCGTCCATTCGCACTTCAACCAGTCGAAGGACGACATGACCAGGCGCATCGTGCGCGCCTGCGAGAACCCGCACGTCAACATCATCGGCCACCCGACGGCGCGGCTGATCGGCAAGCGCGACCGGATCGAGTACGACCTCGACGCGGTGTTCGAGGCCGCCGCGAGGACAGGGACCGCGCTCGAGGTGAACTCCTACCCCGACCGTCTGGATCTGAACGACGAACACATCCTGTGGGCGAAGCGACACGGGGTGAGGTTCTCCGTCGACACCGACTCGCATTCGACCGTGCACCTGCCGTACCTCCGGTACGGGGTGGGCACGGCGCAGCGCGGCTGGCTGACGGCCGACGACGTGATCAACGCGTGGCCGCTGGACCGGCTCAGGGACTTCCTCCGGAAGGGTCGGCCCTGAGCGACCGTTCGACGCGTCGAACGCCGCTCCTGCCGCTCGGGTTCTTCGCCCGGCCGTCGCCGGTCGTCGCGCGCGATCTGCTCGGACGCCACCTGGTCAAGGTCACGCGTGGCCCGGCAGGCGCTCGAGAGGTGCTCGTCGGGCGCATCGTCGAGACCGAGGCGTACCAGCAGGACGATCCCGCCAGCCACTCGTTCGGTGGTCCGAAGGGGCGGAACCTCGTGATGTTCGGTCCCGCCGCGCACCTGTACGTGTACTTCACCTACGGCATGCACTTCTGCATGAACGTCGTCACGGGAGCGGTCGGCGAGGGGAGCGCGGTGCTCCTGCGCGCGGTCGAGCCGCTCGAGGGACTCGCCGAGATGGCGCGTCGGCGCGGAACCGAGGAGGCACGGTCGCTCTGCTCGGGTCCGGCTCGCCTGACGCAGGCCTATGGCGTCGATCGCGGATGGGACGGCATCCGCCTCGGCCGCGCCTCGGGACTCTGGGTCGCGTCGGGTCGGCCGATGCCGGCCCACGACGTGCTGGTCGGACCGAGGATCGGCATCAGCCTCGCACGCGATCGGGCATGGCGCTTCGCCGCACGGGCCGATCCGTTCGTCTCCGGGACGCGTGGGGCTCGTGGGACCCGTGGGACTCGATCGCCCGCGGTTCGAGCCGGCAGCACGCGCTCCGCGTAGCGCTCTCGGTGTCTCAGGTCGATGCGACGACGACGATGATGACGGTCTCGCCGGGATAGGCCTGCGAGCCCGAGGCGGGGGACTGGGAGAGGACGGTCCCGGGGACCATGCCCGGCGCCTGGACCGGTTCGGCCACGACGCGGAACCCGTAGCTCTCGAGCGCCGCCCTGGCCTGGTCCTCGGCCATCCCGGTGACCTGCGGGACCGCGACCTCTTGGGGCGAATCCGGCTCGGTGCACACGGCCGTCGGCTCCGTTCCCGCGACGTACCGGATCGGCTGCACATCCTGCGGCGGCGTGTACTGGTTCGGCAGGCATCCCCGCGTCACGTCGATGACCACGGTCACGTACTTCGCAGAGGGAGAGGTGAAGTCGAGGACGGGCATGTCCTTCGTCGCGTTGACCATGAACGCGTGCCAGATCTCGGCGGGCCAGGTGCCGCCCAGCACGACCGGGATCCGCGTGCGGGGCGCCACCATCGGGATCTGGCCGCGCGGGTACCCGACCCACACGGCGGCCACGAGCTGGGGCGTGAACCCGACGAACCAGGCGTCCCAGTTGTTCTGCGTGGAGCCCGTCTTGCCGGCGGCCGGCCTACCGATGTTCGCCTGGACGCCGGTTCCCTGCTGGACGACCTCCTGGAGGATCCGGTCGACGGAGAACGCGATCCCGGGGTCCACGACGAGGCGCGGTGTCTCGTTCGCCTGGTAGATCAGGTGGCCGGACGCGTCGGTGATCTTCGTGACGGACGTGACCGGGGCGTGATAGCCCATCGCCGCGAGGGTGCCGTACGCGGAGGCCATCTCGACCGTGTTGACCTCCTCGGTCCCGAGCGTGAGGGAGGGCACCGCCTCGAGCGGGCTCTGGATCCCCATCCGCTTCGCCGTCGCGATCACGCTCTTGGGCCCGATCTGCTCGATCACCTGCGCGTAGACCGTGTTGACCGAGTTGACGGTGGCCTGCTCGAGCGTCATCGAGCCGAAGCTCTGCCCCTCGAAGTTCGTGACGTCCCAGGGCGCCGCCCTCGGCTGCGGGATCTCGATCGTCGGGGGCGCTGGATAGACCTGCTGGGGCGAGATGCCGTGCTCGAGGGCCGAGACCAGGGTGAACGGCTTGAACGACGACCCGGGCTGCCGTCCGCACCAGTACGTCCCTCCCTCGGGGGCCTGGCAGAGGGTCCCACCCTGGCCGCTCGCGAGGTTCACCTTCGCGACGGGATCCTTCGAGAAGAACCCGCGCCCGCCGACCATCGCCCGGATCTCGCCCGACGAGGGGTCGATCACCGTCATCGCCGCGTGGGGGTCGGACTTCGAGAGCAGGATGCTGCGCACGGCCTGCTCGGCGAGCGCCTGGGTGTGGAGGTCCACCGTGGTGTGGATCCGCAGCCCGCCCTTGAACAGCAGGTCGTAGCGTTCGGCGCGGGTGGCGCCGAAGCGCGGGTTGTCGAGGAACCAGTCCTTCACGTACTCGATGAAATACGCCGCCGGATACGGTCGCTGGTCATCTGACGTCTGGAGCCCGAGCGGAGCCGCCATCGACTCCCGCCGGGTCATCGGGTCGATGTACCCGAGGTCCTCCATCCGCGTGAGGACGGCGTTGCGGCGCCGGAGCGCTGCGGCCGCGTCGAACAGCGGATCGTAGGACGATGGCGCCTGGATCAGGCCGGCGAGCATCGCGCCCTGGATGAGGGTCAGGTCCTTCGCATGCGCCGAGAAGTACGTCTGCGCGGCGGCCTCGATGCCGTAGGCGCCCTCGCCGAAGTAGACGGTGTTCAGGTACAGCCCGAGGATCTGCGGCTTCGTGTACCTGTCCTCCAGCGCATAGGCGAGCTCAGCCTGTCGGATCTTCTGGCCGAAGGTCTTGGCATCGCCGGTGATCGTGTTCTTGACGAGCTGCTCCTCGATCGTCGAGCCACCTTGGACGATCGTGCCGGCCTTGGCATCGGCGACCGCGGCTCGGACGATCGCCTTCACGTCGACGCCTCGATGCTGGTAGAAGCGGGCGTCCTCGATCGAGATCACGGCCTGCTGGACCTCGGCGGGCACGTCGGAGATAGGCACCACCGTCCGGTTCTCGCCGGCGTGCAGCTCATCGATCGATCGGCCGTGCCGGTCGAAGACGAGCGAGGTCTGAGACAGCGGCGGCAGGGTCGGCACCGGCGCTCGCAGGTGCGGATGCGGGATCGCGCAGGCCGCGGCCACCACCGACAACGCCACGGCGGCGGCCGCCGCGGGGAAGGGGCGCTTCATGGCCGGACGAGTATAGGTTGAGGTCGACCGCATCTCGGGGAGGCCCGTCGTTCGGACCATCCACGTACTTTCGGCCGGTAGGGGCCGAGACTTTCGTCCCGGGTCCGAGGTTCGTCCCCGAGTCCGGTGGCCCCGAGGGCACCTGCTA
>CAWAGG010000006.1:2432500-3060016 GCA_963781595.1 uncultured Actinomycetota bacterium
AAGGGTTCCTGGGGAAGGTTCATCCGCCCAGGGTTAGTCGGGCCCTAAGCCGAGGCCGAGAGGCGTAGGCGATGGAAGACCGGTTGATATTCCGGTACCACCTCGATCGCGCCAATCCCAAGCCCGAGCTGCTAAGGGAACCCTCCTCCTCGTTGGAGGAGGGCTACCGACCCGCTCGGTAGTAGGGAAGCGAAGGGGGGACGCAGGAGGGTAGGTCGACCCAGGCGATGGTCGTTCCTGGGGTAAGGGTGTAGGGAGGTCTGGTAGGCAAATCCGCCGGACCGCGTTCCTGAGGCCTGATGCCGAGCCGTCTTAGGCGAAGCGACTGATCCCATGCTGCCTAGAAAATCCTCTAGCGAGTGGTCGAGGTGCCCGTACCCCAAACCGACGCAGGTGGGCAGGTAGAGAATACCGAGGCGATCGAGATAACCGTGGTTAAGGAACTCGGCAAATTACCCCCGTAACTTCGGGAGAAGGGGGACCCCGGTAGGGTGAGGGACTTCGCGTCCCGCAGCCCGAAGGGGTCGCAGAGACCAGGCCCAAGCGACTGTTTACTAAAAACACAGGTCCATGCGAAGGCGCAAGCCGCTGTATATGGACTGACGCCTGCCCGGTGCTGGAACGTTAAGGGGAGGGGTTAGTCGTGGCTTCGGCCACGGCAAAGCTCCGAACCGAAGCGCCAGTAAACGGCGGCCCTAACTATAAGGGTCCTAAGGTAGCGAAATTCCTTGTCGGGTAAGTTCCGACCTGCACGAATGGCGTAACGACTTGGGCACTGTCTCAACCACGGACTCGGCGAAATTGCATTACGAGTAAAGATGCTCGTTACCCGCGGCAGGACGGAAAGACCCCGGGACCTTCACTGCAGCTTGGTGTTGGGTTTTGGTACGCGTTGCGTAGGATAGGCGGGAGACTGCGAAGCTCGGGCTCTGGCTCGGGTGGAGTCAACCTTGAAATACCGCTCTTCGCGTAGTGGGACTCTAACCTCGACCCGTGATCCGGGTCAGGAACAGCGCCTGGTGGGCAGTTTGACTGGGGCGGTCGCCTCCTAAACTGTAACGGAGGCGCCCAAAGGTTCCCTCAATCCGGTTGGCAATCGGATGTCGAGTGCAAGGGCACAAGGGAGCTTGACTGCGAGACAGACGTGTCGAGCAGGTGCGAAAGCAGGGCCTAGTGATCCGACGGCGCTTCGTGGAAAGGCCGTCGCTAAACGGCTAAAAGGTACCCCGGGGATAACAGGCTGATAGCGCCCAAGAGTCCATATCGACGGCGCTGTTTGGCACCTCGATGTCGGCTCGTCGCATCCTGGGGCTGGAGCAGGTCCCAAGGGTCGGGCTGTTCGCCCGTTAAAGCGGTACGCGAGCTGGGTTTAGAACGTCGCGAGACAGTTCGGTCCCTATCCGCCGTGGGCGCAGGAGATTTGAGGGGAGCTGCCCCCAGTACGAGAGGACCGGGGCGGACGGACCTCTGGTGTGCCAGTTGTCGCGCCAGCGGCACGGCTGGTTGGCCACGTTCGGCAGGGATAAGCGCTGAAAGCATCTAAGCGCGAAGCTCGCCCCAAGATGAGATCTCCCATCCGCAAGGAGTAAGGCCCCTCGAAGACTACGAGGTAGATAGGCAGGAGGTGTACGCACGGCAACGTGTTCAGCCGACCTGTACTAATAGGCCGAGGACTTGACTCTTGCTCGCGCTCGCTATCCAGTTCCCGGTCCGACGATCGTCGGCGTTCCGACGCCGTGGTCCCGGTCCGAGGCTCGCTCGCACCCTCATAGCGTTTCGGTGGCTATGGCGGAGGGGAGACACCCGGCTCCATTCCGAACCCGGAAGTTAAGCCCTCCAGCGCCGATGGTACTGCCCTGGTGACGGGGTGGGAGAGTAGGTCGCCGCCGAGACTTCGTACGACGAAGGGCTCCCCGACGTGGGGAGCCCTTCGTCGTCCCCGCGATCGGTGTCGACCACCGCGCCGATGCGACGATGCGCGCCCGGATGCCCTCAGGCTCGCCCCGGATGCTTGGACAGGTACCGGATGATGCCGGCGGCGTTCGGGCCGTAGCTGGACAGGAACTCGTAGCGCGCGGGTTCGACCCCCGCGGAGGCCGCCGACTCGGTCTCGGAGGCCGTGGCGGTCCGCAGGCTCGACTCGATCCGGTCAGGGGGCGTTCCTCCCTCCAGCGCCTCGCGGACCGCCGCCGTCCAGGCGTACAAGCGCTCGATCGCGAGCTCACACGTCGCCTCGACCGACGGGGCCGGCCCGAAGTGGCTGAAGACGAGGCAGGGCGGTTCGACCGCCTGGGCGCGTCGGATGCTCTGGACCGCCAGCTCGAGATCGAACTCCGGAGCCGGCGCCGCCGGCCTGAGCATCGCCAGCTCGGGGAGGTACGTGCCGAGCCCGTCGCCCGTGAACAACGCACCGGTGGCCGAGTCGATCAGGAATACCTCGTGGCTCGCGTGGCCTGGGGCCTCCATGACCCGCAGCGTTCGTTCGCCGAGGTCGATCACGGTTCCTTCCTCCATGACCTGGAGGCGATCGTTCGGGACCGGTTCGACGGCGCCGAAGGTCGCGGCCACGTGGTCGGCGCCGTACGTCCGGATCGTGCTCGCGACGAGCCGTGCAGGGTCGGCGAGATGCGGTGCGCCGCGGCCGTGCACCCAGATCGTGGCACGTGGGTACGCGGAGGCGATCGCGCCCGCACCTCCCGCGTGGTCGAGGTGGATGTGCGACACCGCCACGTGCGCGAGGTCCTCCCGACCGATGCCGAGCGCTCCGAGGGTCTCGCACACCGCGGGTGCGCACCTTCCAGGACCCGTCTCGATCAAGGCGGGTCGCTCGGCGCGGACCAGGTACGCGGCCGTGATCCGGGCCGTGCCGGCCATCATCGTGTCGATCCCGGTGATCCCCGGAGCCACCTCAAAGGTTGCGGTTGGCACGCGCGGGAGTGTACCCGCCGGGCCTCCCCGGCCGGCGTGTCGAACCTCGATGTCGGTGGCACGGTCTACCGTTGCCGCGATGGAAGGAGGGAGCCGTGGTCGCGGTCAACGTGGTCGTCCTCGCCGGACGGCTGTCCGACACGCCCGAGGTCAAGACCATGCCGTCGGGTGACAGCGTGACCAGGTTCCGCCTCCACGTTCCGGAAGCCGGTAAGCGAGTGCTCCCTCTCCCGGTTTCCGCGTGGGACAGGATCGCGCGCCGCGCCTGCGAGCCCTTGACGAAGGGGGACGAGGTGCTGGTCCGCGGACACCTGATCCGGCGGTTCTTCCGGGACGGGGGCGGGGGCCGGTCGGTCACGGAGGTGGTGGCAACGGAGGTGAAGAAGCTCGAGCGTCCGGATCCAGACCGGTAGCGGTAGCGGCTCGTGATCCGTGCCACGGCACGCTCAAGAGGACGTCGCGCCCGCGTGGGTCAGGGGTCGAACGGACGGATGACCAGGCCGGTTCGGGGCTTCGGCCAGAAGTAGGTCGACTTCTCCGGCAGCGTCTCACCGCTGCTGATCACCGCGTGGACCGTCTCCACGTGGGTCGGCGGCAGGATGAACGCCGCGGAGGCGGAACCCGAGCGGACCATCGCCTCGGCGGCGATGGGATCGTGGACGAAGGCCAGGTCGCCGTGCTCGACCTCGGCGAGCACGTGCTCGTGCAGCGTCCGGACGGTCGGCGGGGCCCCGTCCAGGACGGCCACCCGATACGTGGGCATGCCGTCCTCGAGGCGGATGACGCCCACCGTGAGACGATCGTCCCGGAGCTGACGCAACAAGGCAGGGAGGTCCTCGACGGGGTCGCCGATGCCCGCCACGTCCGATACATCGGGCAAGGCGTCCGGACCGGCGACCGGTCGACCCGCGAGCAGGGCCCGATGGATCGGGAGCACGAGAGGGTCCTCGGACGTGGCGTCGACGAGCAGCATCATCATCCGGTCCCACGGCCCGGGCCCCGCGGCCGCGTCCATCTCGCGCTGGTACGCGGCGGCGACCGAGTACCGGTGGTGGCCGTCGGCGATCATCAGGGCCTGCTCGCCGAGCGCCCGACAGGCAGCCTCGCCGTCCCCCTTGACCCACAGCCTGTGGCGCGTGCCGGCCTCGTCGGTCGTCTCGAGCGCCGGCGGCCCGGCCGCGGCGGCCTCGATCAGGGCGACGGCGGCCGGGCACGGGCCCGGATACACCGCGTGCACGGCGGAAAGGTTCGCGCGCACGGCGCGGAGCAGGGCGAGCCGATCGCGTTCGGGACCGGGCATCGTTCGCTCGTGCGGTATCACCCCGGTCCCGAACGGTTCAAGCTCGACCGCCGCGATCACCCCGCGGACGGTGCGTTCGCGGCCGCGGTCCGTGAAGCCGAACTCGTAGGGGTACACGGCCGGACCCGGCGTCAGGGTGAGGACGCCCTCCCTTCGCCACTCACGCAGTGTGGTCGCGGCCCGCGAGTACCGGTTCGTCGTCTCATCGTCGCCCGGGAGGTGGCGACCCCGGATCAGACGGATCGCGTTGAACGGGCTCGCGTCGTAGTAGCGATCCCGATCCGTCTCGTCGATCACGTCGTACGGTGGCGTCGTCAGCGCATCCAACGGCCCGGCGACGGCGGTGTCGTAGAGCAGACCGACGAAGGGTCGTATCCTCGGCACGTGACCTTTATAGAGGACGGAGGAGGGCATGCGGCGGGCGGATCCCCGGTGCCGGACGCGGACGGGACGTCTGCGGGACCCTCGAGGCAGGGTCGCCGCGCGCTCGAGGCGTACGAGCTCCTGCAGCGCGCGCAGGACTTCCTGCGCCGCGGTCATCCCCATCAGGCTGCGCTCCTGCTGGGCAGGGCGAAGCTGCTGGAGCCCGAGAAGGGTTCGATCCGTGAGGCGCTCGGCCGGGCCCTGTACCTCACGGGCCGCAACGCGATGGCGCGCAGGGAGTTCGCCAAGGCGATCCAGATCGACCCGGTGAACGACTACGCACATTTCGGATTGGCGCTCTCGTGCGCCAAGACGGGCCAACGGTCGCGCGCGGTCGCCCACCTGAAGCTCGCGATCGCGATGCACCCCGATGTCGACGACTACCGGGTCGCGCTGGCCCGGCTGACCGCGTGACCGCGCACTCCGAGCCAGCCCCAGCCGGCCTCGACGCACCGCCAGCGACGCGCGATCCGACCCCCCTCCTCGAACGCTACGACGCGATCGTGTTCGACCTCGACGGCGTATTGCACCGTGGGGACCGGGTCGTCGCGAGCGCTCCCGCGGTCCTCGCGCGGGCGAGGGAGCGTGACGTGCCGATCGTGTTCCTCACGAACAACTCGTCCCGGACGCCGGAACAGGTCGCCGACCGTCTCTCGGACCTTGGACTGCCCGCGGACCCGGACGAGGTCGTGACGTCGGCGCTGGCGACGGCCTCGATGCTGGAAGGCGAGGGGGTCGCCGGCAGGACGGCGTTCGTGGTCGGCGAGCGCGGGATCCGTGACGCGCTCGTGGCGGCCGGCGTCCGCGTGCTCGACGGCGAACCTGCGCGTGCCGACCTCGTCGTGGTCGGCTGGGATCGGTCCGCGGACTACGCGAAGCTCCGGACGGCGTCCCTGCTGGTCCAGCGGGGCGCACGTCTCGTCGCGACGAACGCCGACCGTTCGTTCCCTGCGGCCGATGGCCTCTGGCCGGGAGCGGGAGCGCTCCTGGCGACCATCACGACGACGACCGGCGCGAACGCGACCGTCGTCGGGAAACCCGCCCGGCCGATGTTCGAAGCCGCGGCGCGAAAGGCCGGTGCGCGTCGCCCGTTGATGGTCGGCGACAGGCTCGATACCGACGTCGCCGGCGCGGCTGGGGTCGGCTGGGATTCGCTCCTGGTGCTGTCCGGCACGACGCGAGCCGTCGACCTGGTGCCGGCCGTCGCGCTGCCGACCTACGTCGCATCGGATGTCGAGGCGCTCCTGCACCCCCGGACCGCGGCGCGTCCTCGGATGGCCGCGCTCGACGACGTCGACGGCATCGCGGCGCTCCTCGCCTCCGCGGGGCTGCCGGTTGACGGGGTGGCGGATCGCCTCGGGCGGACGGTCATCCTTCCCGGTTCCGGTGGTTCCGCGCCAGACGGTGGCTCCCACGCCACGGGGATACCGGTCGCGACGGCGGCGGTGGTTCCGGTGGAGGGTGCGACGTACCTGCGTTCGGTCGCGGTTCGACCGGACGTGCGCGGCCAGGGCCTCGGGCTGCTCGCCACGGCCGCTGCGCTCCGGCTCGCGGATCCGACGGCCCCCGCGTTCCTCGTGACCGACGATGCGATGGGGCTGTTCGAACGCCTGGGGTTCGAGCCGGTGCAGCGCGAGGAGGCGCCTCCCGCCATCCTGCGCATCGCCGAGGATCAGGGCTGCGGATCGTCGGGCGTCTCGATGCGCCTCGAAGCTCGCGCCTGACGCCGGTCCACCCCGCCACCGCGGACCGGCGCCGCGGGCCGTCAGGCGAGCTTGCGCAGGCGCAGCAGGTCCGAGACGCTCGCCTCGATCTTGACCTGTCCTGACACGAACGCCGAGAACAGCGAGCTCTTCCCATCGACGATCGCGACCAGATCGTCGGCGTCCACGCGGATCTTCACGTCGGCACGATCGGGCGCACCCCGGTGCAGGCGGTCCATGCGCCCGTCGTGCATCACGGTCCAGTAGTCGGCGTCGAGGTCCGGCACCCGGACGGAGATGACGCGGTCCTCCGGCATGGTGCGAGCGAGCTTGCCCTGCGCCTCGTCCGCATCGGCCAGTCGCGCGATCAGTTCGCGCAGCTTCGCCTCGACCTCGCGCTTCGTAGCCATACGACGGTGCCCCTCGTGGCCGCCCATACACGCGGGCCGACTCGTCCTGTCCCTCGTGCGGAGCACTCCGAGCCGAGCGAACCGGCCAGAGCGGCCGAAGTATACCCGCGGGGGTTGCGCCCCCCGGGTGCGTCGTATGCTCCGGCACATGCGCCGCCGCCTCGACGCCGAACTCGTCCGCCGCGGGCTGCTCGAGTCACGTTCGGCCGCGGCCGACGCGATCCGCGCAGGGCTGGTGACGGTCGGCGGACGGCCCGCGTTCAAGGCCGCGACGCTCGTCGCTCCCGATCAGCCGCTCGCGCTCACGCCACGGTCGCGTCCGTTCGTCTCGCGCGCTGGCGCGAAGCTGGCCGCCGCCCTGGACCGGTTCGGGGTGGATCCCACCGGCCGTCACGCGCTCGACGTGGGCGCGTCGACCGGCGGGTTCACGGACGCCCTGCTGCGCCGGGGCGCGGCCGAGGTGGTCGCCGTCGACGTGGGGTACGGTCAGCTCGACTGGTCGCTGCGGACCGACCCGAGGGTGACCGTGCTCGAGCGGACGAACGCGCGGACCCTGCGGCCGGAGATGCTGCCCTTCAGGCCCGACCTGGTGACGGCGGACGTGTCCTTCATCTCGCTGCGGCTCATCGTTCCGGTCCTGACGAGCGTCGGCGCCGATCGCGTCGATGCCATCCTGCTGGTCAAGCCGCAGTTCGAAGCGGGCCGCGATGACGTGGGCGACGGTGGGGTCGTGCGTGACCCGGACGTGTGGGCCGGCGCGATCACCCGCGTCGCCGACAGCTGCGAGCGGAACGCGCTCGTCGTCGCCGGGCTCATGGCCTCCCCGCTCGTCGGGCCGGCGGGCAACGTCGAATTCTTCCTGCACGCCAGCCGACCACCGCGCCCCCGCGGCTTCGACCTCGACGGCGCCCTGGCGCAAGCCGTCGCGGAGGCGCTCGAGCTGGGGTCGACGGCCCGTGGATAGGGTCGGGTTCGTCGTCCACTACGGGCGCCGACGGGCGTTGGAGGTCGCGGAGGCGCTCGCCGGCAGGCTGCGGGAGGCCGGCATCGCGAGCCGCTCGCTGGATCAGCCCGCCGGAGCCGATGAGGTCCGCACGAGCGAAGCGTTCGCCGAGGGCATCGACCTTGTGGTCTCGGTGGGAGGAGACGGAACGCTCCTGCGCTCGGCCCGGCTCGCCGACGAGGCCGGCGGCGTGCCGCTCCTCGCCGTCAACGTCGGCCGGGTGGGGTTCCTCACGGAGGTGGGACCCGACGACGCCCTCGACGCCCTCGACGAGCTCCTCGCCGGCGAGGTCGTCGTGGAGGAGCGTCTCGCGCTGATGGCCGACCCCGAAGGCGCTCCGTGGACCGGCTCTCAATGGGCGTTCAACGAGATCATCGTCGAGAAGCGGGCCCGGCATCGGCTGATCACGATCGCGTCCGCCGTCGATGACACCCCGCTCACGACGTACTCGGCGGACGGGCTGATCGTCTCGACGCCGACCGGCTCCACGGCGTACTCCTTCTCCGCGCGCGGCCCGATCGTCTCGCCACGGCTCGCGTGCCTGCTCCTGACGCCCGTGGCGCCGCACATGCTGTTCGACCGGCCGGTCCTGCTCGCCCCGGACGAGGTCGTCGACCTCGAGATCCTGGGGGACGAACCGGGCCTGCTCTCGGCGGACGGCCGTCCCTCGCTCGATCTGCCCGTCGGCGCGCGCGTCCGCGTCCGCGCGGCCCCCCGACCGGTGCGGTTGGTCCGCCGGAAGAACTCGCCGAGCTTCTACGCGGTGCTCCGGGAGAAGTTCGCGCTGCCGGCGGGGCAGGCGCCGCACGGCCCGGAGCCACGGCGCCCGCAGGCCTGAATCCGTCGCCAGGAGCGAGCTGGACCGCCCGAGCGCGCGATGTCGGTGCGGATGTCGGTGCCCCGCACTACCATCCGATCCGTCGGACCGCCTTCGCCTCCCCGGGCCGGATGCGTGGATAGGATGTGACCGGTGCTGGAGGAGTTGCACGTCAGCGGCCTCGGGATCATCGGGGACGAGACGCTCGTGTTCGCGCCGGGCCTGAACGTCCTGACCGGCGAGACGGGGGCGGGCAAGACCCTCATCGCGGTCGCGCTCTCCTTGTCACTGGGCGCGCGAGCCAGCTCCGATCTGGTCCGGGGCGGCTCCCGCGAGGCGTCCGTCGAGGCCCGGTTCCGCATCGGGGATGACGCGGTGGGTGGCGCCGAGGAGCCGTTCGGAACGGGCCTCGCGGGCTGGGCCGAGGACGGCGAGCTGATCCTCGCCCGAACCGTGCGGGCCGACGGCCGGTCCGCGGGTCGGATCGGCGGACGGATCGCGCCGGTCTCGACGCTCGCGACCGTTGGCACCCAGGCCGTCGAGATCCACGGGCAGAACCAGGCCGAACCGCTCCTGCTCGCGAGCACCCAGCTCGCGTTCCTGGACCGGTACGAGGGGCCCGAACACGCCGCCGCGGTGGACGGCCATCGGATCGCGTTCGGCGAGCTGCGGGCAGCACGTGAGGGGCTCGACGCGATCGACCACGCGTCGCGAGAGCGCGAGCGGGAGAAGGACCTCCTCGCCTACCAGGTCCGCGAGATCGCGGCGGCCGACGTTCGACCCGGCGAGCTGGCCTCTCTCGCGGAGGAGGAGGGACGCCTGACGAACGCCGAACGGCTCCACGAGCTGGCAGCAAGCGCGGAGCGCGCCCTCTCCGACGAGGGTGCCGGGGCCGATTCCGTGGGGGAGGCCGCCTCGCGCCTGGCCTCGGCCGCCTCGCTCGACCCGGCGGCCGTCGACCTGGCCGCGCGCGCGGGGGCCCTACTGGCGGAGGTCCGAGATCTGGGCACCGACGTTCGCGTCTACCGTGAGCGGGCGTCGGCCGATCCCGCGCGCCTCGCCGGGGTCGAGGACCGCATCCACCTGCTCCGTTCGCTGGAGCGCAAGTACGGCGACGGGGAGGAGGGGATCCACGCCTACCTGGCGGACGCACGACGGAGGCTCGACGAGCTGGGTGGCGACAGCGAGGAGCGCGAGCGCCTGCTCTCGACCGTCGAGCGGCTCGAGGAGGCGACCCGCGACCTCGCCACGCGCATCTCCGCCGGCCGGGAGGCGGCTGCGGCGCCGCTCGCCGACGCGATCGCCTCCGAGCTTCACCAGCTGGGCATGCCCGGAGCGCGGTTCGAGGTCCACCTCGTGCCCGCGACGGAGCCGGGGCCCGGCGGGGCGGAGACGGTCGAGTTCCGGTTCGCCGGTGGCCCCCGCCAGCCGCTCCAGCCGTTCTCGAAGGTCGCGTCCGGTGGCGAGCTCTCGCGGACGATGCTCGCATGCCGCAGCGTCCTGGCCGACCTCGATGACGTCCCCACGCTCGTGTTCGACGAGGTCGACGCCGGCATCGGGGGCGTCGCAGCCGCCGCCGTCGGTCAGCGGCTGGCCCGCCTGGCGCGGCGACGTCAGGTGCTCGTCGTCACCCACCTCGCGCAGATCGCCGCGCACGCGGACCGGCATTTCCGCGTGTCGAAGGACGCCGGTGCGACGCGGATCGAAGCGCTCGAGGGCGACGAGCGGTCGGCGGAGCTCGCACGCATGCTCTCCGGCGACGTGAGCGAGATCTCGCTCGCGCACGCGCGTGAGCTCATGACCGTCGGCGCGGCGAACGCCGGCGATGCGGGCCCGGCATCCGAGGGGGCGTGACGGCCGGCTTCGGGGTGCCGAACGGGAGCGAAGACGGCGGGGCCCCACACGCCGGGCGTCGTCGCCGCGGTCGCGCGTTCGTCCTGGCGTGCACCGCCGCGCTGACCGTCACGGCCGTCTCGATCGGACTCGGGATCACGGGCACCGGCCCGTTCGGCGGAGGAGGCGCCCTTCGACTGGTCCCGCCCGCGGGCGCCGAGACCCCACCGGCGGCGACGCCGACCGCTCCGCCGTGGAGGCCGCCGACGCCGTCGACCCCGGCGTTCGCGACCGTCCGCGGGATCGTCCTGTACCTCCCCGCCGGCGAGGACCGGGTCGTGCGCATCGGGTACCACGAGGCGTCCTATCCGGTCGCGCTCGCGATGGCGCCGTTCGGCACGTGCCTGCGCGACTTCAACCGGACGAAGTTCGCCAAGCCGCCGCCGACGCCGGGGCCCGATTACATCGTGATGTCATCCCGTGGCCGGGGCCAGCCCGCCACGTCCGCAGCGGACGTAGCGCTCCCGCGCGGGACGACCGTGCTGTCGCCGGCGACAGGTGTGGTCACGAGCGCGAAGCCCTACCGCCTCTACGGGCGATACCGCGACGTCCGGATCTCGATCCGCCCCGACGGCGTGAGCGGGGTCGAGGTCGTCATCATCCACGTCGACCGGGTCCTCGTCCACCGCGGCGACCGCGTCGACGCGGGCTCGACGCCGATCGGCATCCCGCGCGTGTTCCCGTTCTCCTCGCAGGTGAACGACTACATTGGACCCGGCATCCCCCACGTCCACATCGAGGTGAACCGGCTTGGCCCTGCGCGTCACGAAGCGTCGGACTAGGAGCGGCCTCCACGCCGCACGGGTCGACGCGCGGACGAAGAACCTACTCCGGCGGGTCCAGCCCGGCGAGGTCGCGGTCATCGATCACGAGGACCTGGATCGCGTCGCGGCCGACGAGCTGGTGGCGAGGGGGGTCTCCGGCGTGGTGAACGCGGCGCCGTCCATCAGCGGGCGCTACCCGAACCCAGGCCCGTTGATCCTCGTCGAGGCGGGGATCCCGCTGATCGACTCCGTCGGCCCGCTCCTGATGTCGAAGATCCGGGAGGGGGACACCGTCCGGCTCGAGGGCGATCGCGTGTTCGTCGGCGAGCAGCTCGTCGCCGTCGGGATCCGCCAGACGCAGGCGTCCGTCGAGCACGCGATGGAGGCCGCCCAGCAGCGTCTGGCCGATCAGTTCGAGAGCTTCGCGACGAACACGATGGACTTCATGGCCCGCGAGCGGGACCTGATGTTCGGCGGGCTCGGCCTCCCCGAGTTGGACCACGACCTGTCGGGCCGTCACACCCTGGTGGTGGTGCGCGGGACGACGTACAAGCAGGACCTCGCGGCGCTCCGTTCCTACATCCGCGACGTTCGGCCGGTCATGATCGGCGTCGACGGCGGGGCGGACGCGCTGCTCGAAGAGGGCTACACGCCCGACATCATCCTGGGCGACATGGACTCGATCACCGAGGACGCCCTGCGCTGCGGGGCCGAGATCGTGGTCCATGCGTACACGAACGGCTTCGCGCCCGGCGCGGAGCGCGTGACGGCGCTCGGCGTTCCGTTCCGAACGTTCATGGTGTCCGGGACCAGCGAGGACGCCGCATTCCTCATGGCGCACGGGAAGGGCGCCGACCTGATCGTGGCGGTCGGGAGCCATGGGACCCTCCGCGAGTTCCTCGACAAGGGCCGCCTGGGGATGGCCAGCACGTTCCTCGCGCGGCTCCGGGTCGGCGACATCCTCGTCGACGCGAAAGGCGTGTCTCGCCTCTATCGCGGAGCCGCGCGCGCGCGCGACGCCTGGATCCTCGTCGCGGCGGTCGTCGCGCTGTTCGTCGTGGTGATCCTCCTCTCGCCGGCGCTGCGGCTCGAGGTCAAGCTCGTGTGGGAATCGTTCCGCGAGTTCGTGTTCAACCTGAAGAGCGGGTTGTGAGGGTCCGACCCGCGCCGCCGACCGTGGCGGGGCTCGCATGATCTCCTTCCGGTTCTACGTCGTGACGATCGTGGCGGTGTTCGTCGCGCTCACGGTCGGCATCCTGCTCGGCGGCGCGCTGCTCTCGACCGGGCTGACGAAGGACCTCGAGAACCGGCTCGACGCGCTGCAGAGCCGGGTCGACGAGCGGGAGAGCCAGATCACCGAGCTCAAGACCGAACGTGACGAGGTCTCGAACCTCGTCGCCGCCTACCTCCCGAACTTCCTGGCCGGTCGTCTCACGGGCGTGCCGGCCGCTCTCGTGACGACCGCTGGCGTCGACCTGTCCGCCGTTCAGGCCGCGAGTCAGTCCCTCGAGCAGGCCGGCGTGAGCGACCTGATGACGATCGAAGTGACCGCGAAGATGGCTTCGACGGACCCTGCCGATCAGGAGGCGCTCGCGACCGCCCTTGGCGTGCCCGCGGCGTTCCCTCCGGCGGACCTACCGACCCGGGCGGCACAGGAGCTCGCCGAGCGCCTGGTGCAGGCACCGGCCGTGGGCTCGACCGATCTGCTCGTCACGCTCCAGTCGGAGAGGTTCATCAGGATCTTCGGGCAGGCGACCCCGGCGTCGATCGGCGTTCCCGGGCAGACGGTCACGGTGGTGGCCGGCGGGACGAAGCCACCCGCCGTCGATCCTGCGACCTTCCTCCTGCCCATGATCAGGAGCCTCGTCGATCGCATCCCGGTGACGCCGGTCGTGGCCGCGCAGCCGACGGACACCTCCTACCCGTTCGTTGGCCTCATACGGACGAGCGACATGAACCGGAAGCTCGTCACCGTCGACGATGTCGACAGCGTATTCGGGCAGCTCGCCGTCGCCGTCGGCATGCAGGAGCTGATCCAGGACCCGGGCCAGGGGACGAACTACGGGCGCGAGCCCGGCGCGTCGGCCCCGTTCCCGGCGCCCTGACCGTGTCCGACCCGACCGGTCTGCGACGCTCGGGGTTCGTCCTTGCCATCGTTCCGGCGCACGACGAGGAAGCACGGATCGCAGATACGGTAAAGGCGCTTTACCAACTGCCGCTCGTCGAACGGGTCGTGGTCGTCGACGATGGCTCGACCGACGGGACGAGCGCGGCGGCGCTCGATGCAGGGGCGACCGTGCTCCGTTCTTCGCGGAACGTCGGGAAGGGGGGCGCGGTCGAAGCGGCCGTCGGCCGTCTCCCCGTGCCCGACGTCTACGTCCTGGTCGATGCCGACGTCGGTGAGACCGCGGACCAGGCCGGCGTGCTCCTCGCGGCAGTGTGCGACGGCGAGGCCGACCTCGCGATCGGCCGGCTGCCGCGGGCCACGGTCGGGGGATTCGGCGCCGTGAAGCGGATGGCGGCGGGGCTGATCCACGGCGCGTCCGGGTTCGACCCGAAGGAACCGATCTCCGGCCAGCGGGCGATCCGCGGCGAGGTCCTCCAGGCGTGCCGGCCACTCGCCCGGGGGTTCGGCATCGAGACGGGGATGACGATCGACGCGGTTCGGCTCGGTTACCGGGTGGTCGAGATCGGCGTCGAGATGCGTCACCGCCCGACCGGGAAAGACCTGGCCGGGTTCGTGCATCGGGGGCGCCAGGGGGTCCAGATCGCCGCCGCGGGCCTGGTCCGGCGGGTCGGCCTGCGGTGAGCGGCGCCTGGAGCCGGGTCGCGGGGCGGTTCCCCACTGCGACGAACCATCGCGGACGCAGGGTGGGGGTGTGGCTGGGCGTCCTCCTCACCGCGGCCGTGGGATCGGTGCTCCTGGCGATGGACACGGCCGCCCGGATCGCCACGGGAGGGCTGGCGCCGTGGCGCCGGCACCTGGCCTGGATCGTGCTCGGGGCGTTCGTCGTCTGCGCGGCCGGCCTGTACGACGACTCGCGCCCGACCCAAGCGCGCGGGGTCGTTCGCCAGATCGCGGCGCTCGGGCGAGGACAGGTCACGCCCGGCCTCGTCAAGCTCGTCGTGATCGTCGCCGTGTCGGCGGTCGAGTGCTGGATCCTCGGCGCCCGGGGCGCGAGGTTCGTCCTGGGCACGCTGGTCGTGGCCGGTTCGGCGAACGTGTTCAACCTGCTGGACGTCCGGCCCGGGCGCTGCCTGAAGTTCTTCCTGGTCGCGGCCGTGCCGATCGCCCTGATCACGACCGTCCGCGAGGCCCAGACGCTGCTGATCTACTTCGCGGCGGGCTCGATCGTGGCGCTGCAGCCCGATCTGCGCGAGGTCGCGATGCTCGGCGATGCCGGGTCGAACGTCCTGGGCTTCGTCATCGGGGTCGGTCTGTTCGAGACGCTCGGGACCGGGGGGCTGGCGATCGCCCTGGCCGTCATCCTGGCGATCCATGTCGTCTCCGAGACCGTCACCCTGTCCCGGATCATCGATGCGACGCCGCCGCTGCGGTGGTTCGACCGCCTCGGGCGCCTCGCGGGACCGGAAACACCGGCCGTCGGCGCGGATCCGTGACCCGAACGACCGATCGCGTCGGCGCCACCTGCTATCGTCAAGTCCCGTAGTGAGTGAGCGACCGACATACGTGTTCGTCACGGGCGGCGTCGCCTCCGGGCTCGGCAAGGGCATCACCGCCGCGTCGATCGGCCGACTGCTCAAGGCCCGGGGCTTCAGGATCACGCACCAGAAGCTCGACCCCTATATCAACGTCGACCCCGGCACGATGAACCCGTTCGAGCACGGCGAGGTGTTCGTCCTGGACGACGGGTCCGAGACCGACCTCGACCTGGGCCATTACGAGCGGTTCACCGACGAATCGATGCATCGCGGCGCATCCGTCACGGCCGGCAGTGTCTACCAGAGCGTGATCGCGAAAGAACGCCGCGGCGACTACCTCGGCAAGACGGTGCAGGTCATCCCGCACATCACGAACGAGATCAAGGACCGGATCCGCTCCCACGCCGAGAGCGAGAGCGCCGACGTCGCGATCGTCGAGGTCGGCGGCACGGTCGGTGACATCGAGTCCCTGCCGTTCCTCGAGGCGATCCGCCAGTTCCGCAACGAGGTCGGCCGCGACAAGGTCGCGTTCGTCCACGTGGCCCTGACGCCGTACATCGGGCCCACGGCCGAGGTGAAGACGAAGCCCACCCAGCACTCCGTACGGGAACTCAGGTCGATCGGTATCCAGCCCGACGCGATCGTGTGCCGAGCCGCACGGCCCATCTCCCAGCACCTCAAGGAGAAGATCTCGCTGCTGTGCGACGTCGAGACCCGAGCGGTGATCTCCGCACACGACGCCGATTCGATCTACGACGTGCCGCTCTTGCTCCACGACGAGGGGTTGGACGACTACCTGATCCAGCTGCTGCGACTGCCCGAGAGCGAGCCGGACCTCACCGAGTGGCGGGCGATGGTCGAACGGATCCACGGCGTTACCGAGACGGTCGACGTCGCGATCGTCGGCAAGTACGTGAACCTGCACGATGCCTACCTCTCGGTGATGGAGGCGCTCGGGCACGCAGGCGCGTTCCACGGGGCGAAGGTCCGGATGCGGTGGTTCGCCTCCGACGAGCTGATCGACGACGGGGGAGCGCGCGACGTGCTGGAACGCGCCGACGCGATCCTGGTGCCGGGCGGGTTCGGCGTCCGCGGCGTCGAGGGCAAGGTCGAGGCGATCCGCATCGCCCGCGAGCACGGCATCCCGTTCCTCGGGCTGTGCCTAGGTCTGCAGTGCGCGGTGATCGAGTTCGCCCGGAACGTGTGCGGCCTCCCCGGCGCGAACTCCTCGGAGTTCGAACCCGCCACGCCCGATCCGGTGATCGACCTGCTCCCCGAGCAGCACGGCGTCGTCGAGATGGGCGCGACGATGCGTCTGGGAGCGTACCCGTGCGTGCTGACGCCCTCGACCGAGGCCGCGGCCGCATACGGCGCGGACGTCGTGCACGAGCGGCATCGGCACCGGTACGAGGTGAACCCCGCGTACCACGAGGTGCTGCGGGAACATGGCATGGTGTTCTCTGGCATGTCGCCGGACGGCCGGCTGGTCGAGATCATCGAGCTGCCCGATCACCCGTTCTTCATGGCCGGGCAGTTCCACCCCGAGCTGCGGTCGCGGCCCGGGCCGGCGCACCCGATGTTCCGCGAGTTCATCGGAGCGGCACTGGCCAGGAAGCGCGGCGGACGGAGCGAGCCCGATGCGGTGCCCCTCCCCGAGCCGGCGCCGGCGTCGTCGCTCACCGGCTGAGCCGGCGGTTCGCGCTCCGTGACGCCCGAGCCCCTCGACTCCCGTTCGGTCTTCGCGGGACACCTGATCGACGTTCGGGTCGAACGTTGGCCGGCGGGGGACCGCGAGGTCGTTCACCACCCGGGAGCGTGCGCGGTCGTCGCGCTGACGCCCTCCGGTGATGTGCTCCTGGTCAGGCAGTTCCGTGAGGCCGTCCGGCGCGAACTGCTCGAGCTCCCGGCCGGGATCCGTGACGTGGACGGCGAGACGGCGGCCGAGTGCGCCGCGCGTGAACTGCTGGAGGAGACGGGCCACGAGGCGCTCTCGATCGGGTCGCTGGGTTCGATCTTGACCTCGCCAGGCTTCGCCAACGAGCGGATCGACCTCTTCGTCGCAGAGGCGAGCCGAGATGCGGTCGCTGAACCGATCGAGGCGGGCATCGAGGTCGTCCGGATGTCTCTGTCGAGCGCGATCGAAGCCGTGCACCACGGCGAGATCCCGGATGCGAAGACGGCGGCGGCGCTGCTCATCGCGGCGGATCGACCCGCGCTACCCTAGGCGCGATGGCGAACGCCGAGGTCGACATCAAAGGACTGATCCGTGCGCCCAAACCGGCGTTCGCTGCCGAGGGGACCTCGTACCGCGACGGCGAACCGGTGGCGTTCCGCGTCATCTTCGACGGTCACGGGACGTCCCTGATCGACCGACCTTCGAGGACGGAGCTGAGGAACGACGACCACACGATCCTGGTAGAGGAGTCGGGTGTCGAGGCCTTCGACGGCTCGCCCGGCGCCATCAACAACGACGTGAAGGTCCACGTGGGCCTGGGGAACATGACCTACCTGAAGGCCGCGTCGATCCAGGTGCTCGGCGAGACGAGCGTCGCCGGACGACGCTGCCACGAGGTCCGAGCCGTCGGGCTTCATCAGTACGACCGATCGTCGTTCGAGCTCTGCGTCGACGCCAAGACCGGTGTCGTGTTGCGAACGGTCTCGGGCGGCGATGTGGCCTTCGAGATCGAACGCTTCCGCGTCGCGGGCACCGGTGATCCCGCCGAGCACGTGGGTCGCGGAACCGTCTACGTGTCGTGGGACGAGGGGAGCTACGCGGGGCACTGGGAGCTCGGTCCAGGCGGGCCGGGCCGGGTACTGGAGCAGATGCCGGCCGCAACGTCCGCTCTGAGGGCACTGACCTGGGCGCGAGCACGAACCGACAGGGTCTTCATCCGGCCCCGATCGGATCCTGGTCGAACGTACTGGGCCGGGATCGGCGAGCCGCCTCCGCCCGCATCGGCGACCGATCCCGCGACTCCCGTGTTCGGCGGCGACGACGGCGCTCCGAGCTGAGGGCCTGCCCGATCCTGAGCGTCACGCCCCGGGCCGGGCACGCGCTCGCCACTGCTCGGCCGTGATCGCGTAGACCACCGCGTCGAAGACTTCACCTTCGTCCTCGACCTTGCCCTCGTGGTCGAACACCATCCCGAGCCTGCGCATCACCGCCAGGCTCCGGACGTTCGCCTCCTCCGTGATGGAGATGACCCGCGGGAGCCCGAGCGTCGCGAACCCGTGATCGAGCCACCCGGTCGCCGCCTCCGTCGCGTACCCGTGGCCCCAGTGTTCGTACGCGAAGCGCCAGGCGACCTCGACGTCGTCGGGGTACGACGACTGGTGGTGGAGCCCAGACATCCCGAGGAACACGCCGTCATCGCGGCGCTCGACGGCGAGCAGACCGATCCCCTCCTCGGCGTAGCGCTCCTGGGCCCACGCGGCCAGCTCGTCGGAGTGCTCGCGGGTCAGGGGGACGCCGCCGAGGTACCTGACGACCTCGGGATGGGCGTTCAGGGCCGCGTAGTGCGGCAGGTCGTCGCGCCGGAACGTCCGTAGCAGCAGCCGCGGCGTCGTCACGACGACCGTCCCGTCCCAGTTCACCACCCGGCTGGTTCCCTTCCTCCTGCGGCTTCGCGAGCCGGCAGCATGGCAGAAGCGAGTCTCGAACCGGCGTTGCGCGACCACGGCACGGGTATCCTTCTACCCGGCCGTTCGCGAGGGGGAGCCCCGGGCCAGAAGGAGACGAACCCGTGATCGTCGGCGTTCCGACCGAGGTCAAGGACAACGAGTTCCGGGTCGCGCTCACGCCCGAGGGTGCGCGCGAGCTGGCCGACCATGGCCACACGGTCCTCATGCAGGACGGCGCGGGCGACGGTTCGAACATCCCCCAGGACCGATACATCCGGTCGGGCGCGCAGATCCTGCCGGACGCCGACGCGGTCTGGTCGAAGGCCGACATGATCCTGAAGGTGAAGGAACCGGTCCCGATCGAGTACGACCGGATGCGGGAAGGTCAGATCGTCTTCACGTACCTGCACCTCGCGGCCGACGAGGAGCTCACGCGAACGCTGCTCGCCCGCAAGGTCGCCGGGGTCGCCTACGAGACCGTGCAGCTTCCCGACGGACGGCTACCGCTCCTGGCTCCGATGAGCGAGGTCGCAGGCCGGATGGCCCCCCACGTGGCCGCGCGGCTGCTCGAGAAGGAGTACGGGGGGCGCGGGATCCTGATGGGGGGCGTGTCCGGCGTGAGGCCGGCGAAGGTCCTCGTCTTGGGCGCCGGGATGGCGGGGACGAACGCCGCCTGGATCGCGGCCGGGATGGAGGCCGAGGTCGTCGTGATCGACAAGAACATCGACCGGCTCCGCCAGATCGACATGGTGATGCGGGGGCGGATCATGACGCTCGCCTCGGACCGGCTCACGATCGAGCAGCGCGTTCGCGAATCCGACGTCGTGATCGGCACGGTCCTGATCCCGGGAGCGCGGGCGCCGAAGCTCGTGACGGAAGCGATGGTCGCCTCGATGCGGCCGGGCTCGGTCATCATCGACATCTCGATCGACCAGGGCGGATCGGTGGAGACGTCGCACATGACCACCCACTCCGACCCGACGTACGTGGTGCACGACGTCGTGCACTACGCCGTCGGGAACATGCCCGGCGCAGTACCGAACAGTTCCACGTACGCACTCACGAACGTGACGCTGCCGTACGCGATCTCGATCGCGAACAACGGCCTCGACGGCGCGTTGAGGGCCGATCCCGCGTTGGCATGCGGGCTGAACACCTTCGACGGGAAGCTCACGAACGGGCCCGTGGGTGAGGCGTGCGGGCTGGGATCGGTCGCTCTGTCCGCGGCGATCCCGGGCTTGTAGAGGGACCCGTGCCTGGGATTCTCGCGGGAGCGACCACACCGGCCGACGCCTCCCTCGAGCCGCCCGCGCCCTTCGGCGGTCAGGCCGACCGCTTCCTGGACCACCTGACGGTCGAACGCGGGCTCTCGCGGAACACCGTCGATGCCTATCGCCGGGACCTGACGAAATACCGGCGCTACCTCGCGGAGCGTGGTGTGACCGACGCGACGATCGTCGACGAGGCCACGGTCGCGGGCTTCGTCGAATGGCTTTCGCGGGCGGAGTTCGAGGACGGCCGCCGGTACCGCTCGTCCTCGGTGGCGCGGTCGCTGGCGGGCGTCCGCATGTTCCACGCGTTCCTCCTGAGCGACGGCGAGGCCGGCGGTCGACCCCGCCCGTCGGGTCGATCGGCCGAAGGTTCCGATGAATCTCCCGCGGCCGCTGTCGATCGAACAGGTCGAAGCCATCCTGGCGGCACCCGATGCGGCAACGCCGGCCGGGCATGCGAGACCGGGCGCTCCTGGAGACGCTGTACGGCGGCGGCCTGCGCGTCTCCGAGCTGGTCGGCCTCGACGTGGACGACGTCGACCTGGAGGAGGGGAGCGTTCGCGTCATGGGCAAGGGCAGCAAGGAGCGGGAGGTCCCGCTCGGCCGGTTCGCCGCCGAGGCCGTCGCCGCGTACCTGACGCCGCGGGAGACCCTCGATGGCGGGCACCCGGACGCGTTCGGCGCTGTTCCTGAACCAGCGGGGGGGGCGGTTGACGCGGCAGGGCGTCACGTTGATCCTCGCGCGGGCGGCCAGGCTCGCGGGCATCCGCTCGCGTGTGACGCCCCACGTGCTCCGGCATTCGTACGCGACGCATCTCCTCGAGGGCGGCGCGGACGTCCGGGTCGTGCAGGAACTCCTCGGTCACGCGTCCGTCTCGACGACGCAGATCTACACCCTCGTCACGAACGACCGTCTCCGTGAGGAGTACTTCACGGCCCACCCGCGCGCTCGGCGGCCCGAACGGAGGGGCACGCGTGACGCAGGCTGAACCCGCGGCGCCCGGCCTCCGGGTCGCGATCGTCGTGTGCGACTCGTTCGGCGTGGGGGAGGCGCCGGATGCCGCCGCGTACGGCGATGCGGGTTCGAACACGATCGGACACACCGCGACGGCCGTCGGTGGCCTGGACGCCGCCTGGCTGGGCGGTCTGGGCCTCGGGTGCGTGACCGACGTGCAGGGGATGCCGTGCGCGCCGGTCCCGGGCACGGCGCACGGGCGCATGCGGGAGCGCTCGGCCGGCAAGGACACCACGACGGGACATTGGGAGATGGCCGGCATCGTCCTCGACCAGCCGTTCCCGACGTACCCGGACGGCTTCCCGCCCGAGGTGATCGAACCATTCGAGGCATCGATCGGCCGGAGGGTCCTGGGCAACGTCGTGGCCTCCGGCACGGAGATCGTCGCCGAGCTGGGCGAGGAACACGTGCAGACCGGCCGCCCGATCGTCTACACGAGCGCGGATTCGGTCTTCCAGATCGCGACCCATGTCGACGTCGTGCCGCTCGAACAGCTCTACGACTGGTGTCGGACCGCGCGCCGGATCCTCGACGGGAACCATCGGGTGGGGCGGGTGATCGCGCGACCGTTCGCGGGCGAGCCCGGCGCCTTCGTCCGGACCCCGGACCGGCGGGACTTCTCGGTAGCGCCGCCGGGACCGACGCTCCTCGACGCGTTGAGCGGAGCCGGGATCGCCGTCTACGGCGTCGGCAAGATCGGGGATATCTTCGACGGGCAGGGTCTGAGCGAGTCGCGGTACTCGCGTTCGAACGACGACGGCGTCGACATCGCGCTGGAGTTCCTCGGGCGGCCCGGGCCGTCGCTCACGTTCGTGAACCTGGTCGACTTCGATTCGAAGTACGGTCATCGCAACGATCCGGCGGGCTACGCGGCGGCGATCGAGGGGTTCGACCGTCGGATCCCGGAGCTGCTCGGCGCCCTCGGACTGGACCCGCCGCGCCCGGTCGCGGTGCCGGGAGCCGGGGTCCTGTTCGTCACGGGCGACCACGGATGCGACCCCACCGACGTGTCGACGGACCACACGCGCGAGTTCGTGCCGGTGCTCGTGGCGGGCACCCGGAACGACCGACCGGTCGATCTGGGCACGCGTTCGACGTTCGCCGACCTCGGCGCGACCGTGGCCGCGGCGCTCGGCGTGGCCTGGAGCCTCGAGGGGACGTCGTTCGCGGGAGCGACGGTCGAGGTGCACGCCTGATGCGCAACGTGCTGAACACGCTCTACCTGGCGGTCGGGATCTTCCTGGCGCTGGGCGTGCACGAGTACGCGGAGGCGGCCACCGCGGCACGGCTGGGAGACCTCTCGGCGAAGCGGATGGGCTGGATGCGGTTCAACCTCCGGGCGATGGTCGATCCGTTCGGGACGCTGCTGCTGCCGGGGATCCTGCTGCTGCCGGTGCTGTTCGGGAGCGTCACCTTCCTGCCGTTCGCGTACGCGAGGCCGATGCCGCTGAACCCGTGGAACTTCAAGAAGCCGGACCGCGACGCGATGCTGGTCGCGATCGCGGGACCCGTCGCCGACATCGTGCTGGCGTTCGTGATCGGGCTGATGCTGCGCGTCGCCGACTTCGGCGAGGTCTCGGTCTTCCTGGTCGCATGCCTGTACACGGCGATCGTGATCGGGGTGTTGAACCTGCTGCCGATCCCACCGCTCGACGGTTCGAGGATCATCGCGCGCTTCCTCCCGCCGAAGGCGCGGGAGGTCTACACGAACCTCCAGCAGTACGGAGCCCTGTTCATCCTGCTGATCTTCTTCATCCTCCCCGGACCGATCAACGCGTTCGTCGGCGCCGTCGGCGGAGGGATCTGCCAGATCGTGGCCGGGTTCAACTGCGTGTGACTGCCTGAACGCCGCCCGTCGGTGCTCGTTCCGACCGCCCTGGTGATTGAACCGGCCGACGGGCGCCGATAGCATGCCGGACATCGAGGGTCCGTGCGCTTCGTCGACGATGGCCGTGACCGGGGCGGGGCGGCCCCGGTCGTTCCGGTGTTCCCGTCCGGGCAGGAGACGACGCGCGTGAGCGCCGCGCCCCGGATGCCGGCTCCCTCCGACGAGTTGCTGGTCGAGCTCCCGGTCTTCTCGGGACCGTTCCGGCTGCTCGTGGAGCTGATCCTCGACCACAAGATGGACGTCTGCGACGTGCCCGTCGCCCGCGTCACCGATCGGTACCTGCAGCAGGGGCGTGAGCGGGCCGCGACGTGGACCCTGGAGGAGGCGACCTGGTTCCTGGCGGTCTGCGCCACGATGCTGGAGCTGAAGGTCGGACGGTTGCTCCCGCGGCCGCCGGTGGACACCGAGGAGGACCTGCTCGGAGCGGTCTCACCGGACCTGCTGTACGCGAGGAGCCGTGAGCTGGCAGCGTTCCGGCAGGTCTCCGACGCGATCGACGCCCTCCTGGCCGAGGCCGCGACGATGCACCCGCGCAGCGTCGGGCCGCCGGCTGAGTTCGCCCATCTGTATCCGGACGTGATGAAGGGCGTGACGGGCGATCGACTGGCCGAGTTGGCCGCACGCGCCCTGGCCCCCGCCCCGCTGGTGGACCTCTCCCACGTCGCGCCGATCCGCGTGTCCCTGAGCGACGCGATCGCGCTGGTGCAGGCGCGCGTCTCGTCGGCGGGGATGGCGAGCTTCCGCGAACTGCTGGCCGACAACCCCGAGCGCATCCACGTCGTCGTGCGGTTCCTGGCCCTCCTGGAGCTTCACCGTCAAGGCAAGGTCGAGCTTTCTCAGGCGCGGCTGTTCGGCGAGATCGAGGTCCGATGGCAGGGAGAGCCCGACGTTCCAGGCGAGGTTCACGTCCCCGCGGAGGGGGTCTGGTGAGCGGAGACGACGAAGTCCCACGCGTGATCGAGCCCGACACGACGCGGGCGCTCGAGGCGCTGCTCTTCCTCGCGGACGAACCGGTGACCGCCGCCTCGCTCGCCCAGGTCGTCGATCGACCGCGGGCAGAGATCGACGACCTCCTGGTCGACCTGGCGGAGTCCTACGACCGGCGCGGTTCGGGCCTGATCCTGCGCCGCGTCGCTGGGGGATGGCGGCTGTTCACGCATCCGGACGTGTCCGCGTACGCCGAGCGGTTCGTCCTGTCCTCGCGTCATGCCCGTCTGACGAAGGCGTCGCTGGAGACCCTGTCCATCGTGGCGTACAAGCAGCCCGTGAGCAGGCATCAGGTCTCCGGGATCCGCGGCGTCAACTCGGAGGGGGTGTTGCGCGCGCTGGCCGATCGCGGGCTCGTGCAGGAGGTAGCCCGCGACGAGGGCCCCGGTCGCGCGGTGCTCTACGGGACGACGCCGGAGTTCCTCGAGCGGCTCGGGATCTCGTCCCTGGCCGATCTGCCCCCGATCGCCCCGCTCCTCGCAGACGCGGATGGCGGATCGAACGCCGCGCGGTCGCAAGTCGACTGACCGCGCGTCGACCGCCCGCGGGGCGGTGCCGAGCGGTGCTGCGACCCGTGGCCGGCCGTCCCAGCCGGCGACGGGCTCGAAGCGGTCCGAGACCCGCGGCCGTGGGCCCAGCCGGGCCGACGACGAACGCGAGGAACGGCTCCAGAAGGTGCTCGCACGGGCCGGCTTCGGCTCGCGGCGTGCGGCCGAGGAGCTGATCCGAGACGGGAGGGTCACGATCAAGGGACGGGAGGCGTCCCTCGGGGACCGCGTGGACCCGAAACGCGACCAGGTGGCGGTCGACGGCGTCCCGATCCCGGCGGACCCCACGCTTCGGTACTTCGCGTTGAACAAGCCGGCCGGGGTCACGACCACGATGCGCGACGCGCACGCGACACGGACATTGGCTCCGTACCTCCCGGCTGGTCCCCGCGTGTTCGCCGTCGGCCGTCTGGACCGCGACACCGAGGGGCTCCTGCTGCTGACGAACGACGGCGAACTGTCGCACCGGATCCAGCACCCGAGCACCGGGATCGAGAAGGAATACCTGGTCGAGGTGGAGGGAAGCCTCTCCGACGGCGCGGTGCGACGGCTGCAACGCGGGGTCCAGCTCGCCGACGGCCCTGCACGGGCCGCCCGAGCGGGGCCGGTCCAGCGGGTGCGCGGGCGCTCCGCGGTTCCCGTGGTGATGACCGAGGGCAGGAAGCGGATCGTGCGCAGGATGTTCGAGGCGCTCGGTCACCCCGTGCGGCGTCTCGTGAGGGTGAGGGTCGGGCCCGTCCGCCTCGAGCGGCTCGGGCCCGGCGAGGTTCGACCTCTGGAACCGGCCGAGGTGATGGCGCTGTACAGGCTGACCCGCCTGCGGCGCGCCAAGGCGGGCCGTGGCTCCACCCGAGCGCGGGGCTGAGGCGAACGTCGACCTCAGGCTCTGAGCCAGGCGCCCACCGACGCGGGCGGGAACCCCGTGCGATGCCGTCGCGACCATCACCGTCTCGTTCGCATCGAGGCTCGCTTGTGGCCGTCGCGCGTCCCTGACGTGGGATGCTTGCGCGCGATGAACGAGCGCAGCGAATCGATCCGACCCGATGGCGACGTCCCGGCGACCGACCGGTGGGGGACCGTCATCGCGATCGACGGCCCGGCCGGATCGGGCAAGAGCACCCTGGCGCGCAGGCTCGCGTCCGCGCTCGGCCTGCCCTACGTGAACACCGGCCTGATGTACCGCGCCCTCGCGCGGCGCGCCGTCGATGAGGGCATCGACCCCGACGACGCCGGCGGCCTCGCGGAGGTCCTCGAGCGGACCCCGTTCGACCTCGGCGACACCGATCCTCCCGATCTCGTGGTGGACGGCCGCCGGCCCGGCGACGAGCTCCAGGCGCCCGATGTCGAAGCGATCGTCTCCCGGACCGCGCGGCACCCGGCGGTCAGGGCATGGATGCGCGACGCGCAACGCGCACTGGGACTGGGCGGCGCCGTGATGGAGGGTCGCGACATCGCGACGGTCGTGTTCCCCGACGCGGACCTGAAGATCTTCCTGGCCGCGCCACTCGGCGTCCGCGCGGAGCGGCGGGCCGAGGAGCGCGGGGCCGGTGGCGCCGTCCGTGACGTCGGGAACGCGGTCGACGCCCGGGACCGGCAGGATGCGACCACGAACCCGTTGGAGCCGGCGCCCGGCGCGTACGTGCTGGACACCACCGTCCTCGACGCGGACGAGGTGTTCGACGCAGCGATGGCGCTCGTCGCGAGCGAGCTGGTCCCCGGTGCCGACACGCCGGGCACGGCCGACGCCGACGGCGACGCCGACGTGGATGCCCCGGGCGGTGGCGGTCGCGCGCCCTCGCGAGCTCAGCACCCGACGCCCCGGGTGGCGATCGTCGGTCGCCAGAACGTCGGGAAGTCGACGCTGCTGAACCGGCTGTTCGGCCGCAAGATCGCGATCGCGCACGAGACGCCCGGAGTGACGCGCGACCGGCTCGAGGTCCAGGCGACCTGGGAGGGTCGTTCGTTCGTGCTGATCGACACGGGCGGATTCGTCCACCGCGCGAGCGGGGTCGAGACGTCGGTCGGTGCCCAAGCCGAGCGCGCCGCTACGGAAGCGGACCTCGTGCTCCTGGTCGTGGACGCCTCGGTCGGCATCCAGGAGGAGGACGCGACCCTCGCGAGGCGGATCCTCCGGTCCCGCGTGCCCGCGATCCTCGTGGCCAACAAGGTCGACGGCGATCGTCAGGAGACGGAGGCTGCGGCGTTCGTCTCGCTCGGACTGGGCGAACCCGTGGCGGTGTCCGCGCTCCACGGCCGCGGGACGGGTGACCTGCTCGATCGGATCGCGTCGGCGTTCCCCCGGATCGATGAACCTCGACCTCAGGATGAGGCTCGGTTCGCGATCGTCGGGAAGCCCAACGTGGGGAAGTCGTCGCTGTTCAACCGCCTGGTCGAGGACGAGCGGTCCGTGGTGCACGACGAGGCGGGGACCACCCGTGACGCCGTGGACTCGCTGATCTCGGTCGACGGCGCCATCGTCCGGTTCGTCGACACCGCGGGCCTGCGGCGCAGGACGAAGGCCCAGGGCGTCGAGTTCTACGGCCTGCTGCGCACCGAGCGCGCGATCGAGGGCGCCGACGTGGTCCTCCTGGTGATCGACGCCACCAAGGGCCTGACGGCCGAGGACGAGCGCATCGCCTCCGACGTGGCCGACGCCGGCCGGGGACTCGCGATCGCCCTGAACAAGTGGGACCTGGTTGACCCCGACGAGCGCGAGCACCTGTTCAAGTACCTGAAGGGCGAGCTCAGGAGGTTCCCCGGGGCGCCGGTCCTGCGGACGTCCGCGGTCCGCGGCACCGGCATCCGGCGGATCGTGCCGGCGCTCGTCGAGGTGCGCGCGAACTGGGCTCGGCGGGCCTCGACCGCTGAGGTGAACCGTGCGCTCGAGCGTTACGAGGGCAAGCACCCACCTCCGCGCGGACTCGGTCGTATCCGGTACGGCACACAGGTCGGCACGGGTCCCCCCGCGTTCGTCGTCTTCGGGATCCCGGACCCCGGCGCCGCCTACCGGCGCTACCTGGAGAACTCGCTGCGCCGCGACTTCGGCTTCGACGGCGCCCCGATCCGCATCTCGTTCCGGCCCAAGGAGCCGAGGAAGCCGGGCCGCGCCCGGTAGGATGGGTGGCGACGGGCCGTGGCGCAGCTTGGTAGCGCGCTTGACTGGGGGTCAAGAGGTCGTGGGTTCGAATCCCGCCGGCCCGACTCGGTTCGACCTCAGGTCGTGGATCGAGGCGCACCTATGATGCCGGCGTGACCTCAGCAGGCCCGAGCGAGCCGGGCGCACCGGGTCCGGAGCCCATCGCGCCGGCCGAGCCCGCAGACCCGTCGGTGGATCGCATCGTCACCGTGCCGAACCTGCTGTCGGCGATCCGGATCCTCCTGATCCCGGTCTTCGTCGCGCTGATCCTGGGCGACGGGACGCAGGCCGCTGGGTTGCTGCTCCTCTCCTTCACCCTGGCGACCGACTGGGTCGACGGCTACATCGCCCGCCGGACCCACCAGGTCTCCAACCTGGGCAAGGTCCTCGATCCGGTCGCGGACCGGCTGGCGATCGCGGCGGGGCTGATCGCGCTGGTCATCGCGGGTGGGTTCCCCCTGTGGGCCGCACTGCTGATCCTCGTCCGCGACGCCGCGGTCCTGATCGCGGGCGCGATCATCGCGGCCCGCTGGCGGGTCCGGATCGACGTGCGGTGGATCGGCAAGGCGGCGACGCTCTTCCTGATGTGCGCGATCCCGGCGATCTCGTGGGCGAACTTCGACCTGCCCCTCGGCGACCTGATCGTGATCCCCGCGTGGATCTCGTACGGGATCGGGATCGTCTTGTACTACGCTGCCGCGGCGATGTACGCGGTGGACATGCGGCGGGCCGTCGCGCGCAGCGAGCGGCGCTGAGGCCGCGTGTTGCACGAGACCCACGCCGTCGGTTGTACTGGCGCCCACCGGACACGGCGCGATCGATGAGGAGGACGGACGGATATGGAGTTCCCGGACACGCTGTCGTACACGAAGGAGCACGAATGGGTCCAGGTGATCGACGGCGACAGGGTCAGGGTCGGCATCACCGACTACGCCCAGGATGCCCTCGGCGACGTCGTCTACGTGGACATCCCGGAGATCGGCACCGAGGTCCGGGCGGGTGAGCCGTTCGGTGAGGTCGAATCCACCAAGTCGGTGTCCGACGTGTTCTCGCCCGTGTCCGGCACGGTCGTGGAGCGCAACGATGCGCTCGGGGACGAGCCCGGCGCCGTGAACGACCAGCCCTACGGGCAAGGGTGGATGGTCGTGATCCAGCTCACGGATCCTGCCGAGCTGCAGGCGCTGCTCGATCCGGCGGCCTACAAGGCCTTCACCGAGGAAGGCGCTGACGAGGAAGCCTGAGCGCCAGCCGGGTCCATCCCGTTCGTCATACGGTTCGATCGCCCTGTTCCGCCCGTCGACCTCCCGTCGACGCCTGAACCCGCAGGTCGCAGCGCCGTACGCCCAGCATCCTCCTCCCGTTCAACCCGAGGAGAGCGTCCACCGGACGTCGAATGCGCCAGGCATCTTCTCCGATCCTTGTCACTCAGACTCGTGTCGAGCCTCGCTGAAGTCTTGACCCAACCTTCATGCCTGAGGTAGAGTTCCAGACCCACGCAAGTCTCGACCTCAGCAGGAGCGGGGTCTCCATCGGAGAACGAGGGTGTTCTGTACCCACTGTGGACATCGAAACCCGGACGGCGCGAGGTTCTGCGCGAACTGTGGAACCGTGCTAGAGGATGACACCACCCTCAGCTTCACTCCGATAGAGCCGGGTGAGGACGCCGACGACGACCTGGCTTCGGCTCAGCGTGACCTCCAGTCGGGACAGGCGCTGCTCGTGGTCCAGCGAGGTCCCAACGCCGGGTCGAGGTTCCTCGTCGACAGCGACGTCACGACCGTGGGACGTCTTCCGGAGAGCGACATCTTCCTCGACGACGTCACCGTCTCGCGTCGGCACGCCGAGATCCGTCGCGAGGCCGGCCGGTTCTCGATCCATGACACCGGCAGCCTGAACGGCACCTACGTGAACCTCCAGCGCGTCGAGGACACCGAGCTCGCCGACGAGGACGAACTGCAGGTCGGGCGCTTCAAGTTGGTCGTCTACGTCGGACACGAGGGAAGGGAATGACGGTGGCGACGCGGAGCTACATGTCGATCGGCGAGGTGCTCGTCACCCTCAAGACCGAGTACCCGGACGTCACGATCTCGAAGATCCGCTTCCTCGAGGGCGAGGGTCTGATCGATCCCGAGCGGACCCCGTCCGGGTATCGGAAGTTCTACGAGCCCGACGTCTCGCGACTCCGGTACATCCTGCGGATGCAACGCGACGAGTACCTCCCGCTCAAGGTCATCAAGGAGCGGCTCGCGAAGCTCGACGAGGACCCGCTCGCGCCCGAGGAGGCTGTCGCGAGCGATACCGCCGGTGAGGACGACGTCGCGGAACCTCCCTCCGGGTTCCACATGTCGATGGAGGAGCTCTCCGCCGCGACCGGCGTGGATCGCGAGCGCATCCGCGAGCTCGAGTCCTACGGGCTGATCGTCACCCAGTCGCAGAACGGCGAGACCTACTACGACGGTGAGGCGTTCGTGATCCTCTCGATCGTGCGGGAGTTCTTCCGCTTCGGCGTCGAGCCTCGGCACCTGTCGATGTACCGGCACTTCGCCGAGCGGGAGGCCACGTTCTTCGAGGGCATCGTGATGCCGATGCTGCTGCAGAAGAACCCGGACGCGCGCCGCGCAGCGGGGGACAGCCTCGTCCAACTCGCCGCGACGTCCCGGAAGCTGAAGCAGGCCCTGTTACGGTCGAACCTCCGGCAGTACCTCGATACCGACTAGCGCCCGGAGGGCGTCGAAGACCGGAAGGGATCCACGAGCGACCGTGCGCCTATCCCGCCGGCGTGGCCGGCATGCTCGTCGCGATCCCAGATCGCCCGCGGTCCTCCGGGGGAGCGCGCTCACCGGCCTGATCTGCGGGGTCCTGCTCGTTGGGTCGGCTGGCATCGGCGCATTCGCCGGCCCGGCGGGTCCGCCACCGACGCCCGTCCCGCCCTCCGGTTCGCCGTCGCCGTACCCACAGGAGCTGCACATCCCGCGCCCTTCGTCCCAGGTTCCCCGCATCCACGCTGCCGCCGCGGTCCTGGTGAGCGCGGGGACGGGGCAGGTCCTCTACGCGAAGCATCCCGGCGCGCGCCGTGCGATCGCGAGCCTCACGAAGGTCATGACCGCGACGATCGCCGTCCGGGCTCGTGCGCTGTCGCGTACGGTGACCGCCACCGACGAGGCGGCGCGCCAGTCCGGGTCGACCCTCGGCCTGGAGCCGGGCGAACGGATCTCCGTGCGATCGCTGCTGTTCGCGCTGCTGCTCCAGTCGTCGAACGACGCCGCGACCGCCCTCGCCGAAGACATCTCCGGGACGACGGACGGCTTCGTGGCCCGGATGAACGCCCGAGCGCGACAGCTGCACATGTCGGCGACCCGCTTCGCCAGCCCGAACGGGCTCGACGATCGCGGCTACTCCTCCGCGGCCGACCTGGCGACGCTCGCGCGAACGGCGATCGCCGACGACGAGCTGGTCCGGATCATGCGGACGAAGTTCGCCGTGATCGCGAACCCCGACGGCCCTGCGCGCCACATCCAGAACCGCAACGCGATGCTCTGGCTCTACCCGGGCGCGTTCGGCATCAAGACCGGGTTCACCTCCCAGGCGGGTCAGTGCCTGATCACGGCCGCGGCCCGCGACGGGCGGACGCTCGTGGCCGTGGTGCTCGGCGACGTCGGCGACCGGGTCTTCGACGACAGCGCCGAGTTGCTGAACTACGGCTTCACGGGCTTCGATCGGTCCGAGGTCGTCCGGGCGGGCGATCCGCTCGGCTCGGTCACGGTCGATGGCGTCACGGTCGACGCGGTCGCGGGGGCACGCCTCATCGCGCTCGTCCCATCGGACCGGTCCGGCCATGTCTCGATCGCCGTCGCGCCACGAGCGGGCCTCACGCTTCCCGTGGCGGAGGGCGACCCGATCGGCCGGGCCGTGGTCCGCGTCCCCGGGATGACGCTCGGGTCCGTCCCGGCGATCGCGGCCCGCGGAACGGCCGCGCCGAGTCAGCCCGACCCGACGCAGCCACCGCCGGCGCCCGACCCGCCGGGGCCGTTGGATCTGGTCGCCACGCTCCTGCGGGCGACGTTCGGCCCGATCCTGTGACGCGGGAGCGGCAACCCGCGCCTCCCTATAATCCGCGTGCGGTGACGGGTGAGGCGAGCGTCCTGTTCGACGAACGGCAGCTCGCGCGCCGCGTCGCCGAGCTCGGGCGGGAGATCCGCGGCGAGTACGCTGGGCGCGCGCCCGTCCTCGTGTCCGTCCTGAAGGGCGCGGCGATCTTCCTGGCCGACCTGATCCGCGCGATCGACCTCCCGCTCGCCGTCGACTTCATGTCGGTCTCGACGTACGCGGGGGAGCCCGACGCGAGCGAACCCATCCCGGCCGCCTCCGGCGTCGTGCGGATCCTGAAGGACCTGGACCAGGACGTCGGCGGACGGGACGTGATCGTCGTCGAGGACATCATCGACACCGGGCTCACCCTCTCGTACCTGCTCACGACGCTGCGGGCGCGACGCCCCGCGACGCTCGAGGTCTGCACCCTCTTGGACCGAACCGTCCGCAGGATCCCGACGCTCGACATCCGGTACCGGGGGTTCGAGATCCCGGACGTGTTCGTCGTCGGCTACGGCCTCGATCAGAACGAGCGCTACCGCAACCTGCCGTACATCGTCGCGATCGACCGCCAGGCGACCCTGGAGCTGCATCCCGAGCTGCTGCAGGGATTCGGCGTCCGGGGTGTTCGACCCGCCGCCCAGCGCGATCGGCCGACCCCGAACCCCTCCTGAGCCCGCGGAGACGGGGACTGTTGCCTACCCGAGCGGTCGTGGGTACAGTCAGGAAGCGATGATCGAGCTCAATCTCGTCGGTGTCCGAGTCGAGCTGCCCAGCAACCAACCGATCGTCCTGCTGCGCGAACGCGAGGGCAAGCGCTACCTGCCGATCTGGATCGGCGTCAACGAGGCCCAGGCGATCGCGATCGCGCTCCAGGGGATCCCCACCCCGCGGCCCATGACGCACGATCTGATGAAGAACCTGCTCGACGAGGTCGGGGTCAGCGTCGAACGCATCTCGATCACCGAGCTCCGGGACGGGATCTTCTACGCGACGGTCCACATGTCGAAGAACGGCTCGAGCTTCGAGGTCTCGTCGCGCCCGAGCGACGCGATCGCGCTCGCGGTGCGCAGCAGCGTCCCGATCTACGCCGCCGAGGAGGTGCTCGCCGAGGCGTCGATCGACGTCCCGGACGAGGAGGAGCAGGAGGTCGAGAAGTTCCGCGAGTTCCTCGACCAGGTCAGCCCCGACGACTTCGCATAGGCATGGCACCCGGTCGTTGACACGCCATCCGGCGGTGATAGCCTTCGTGACCCGGACGTAATTACGGAGCTGTCATGCCAGAAGCCGAGGTGAACGGGTACCGCGTGCCGGACGTGTGTCGGGTGGTGGGCATCACCTACCGCCAGCTCGACTACTGGGCGCGGACCGAGCTGGTGACGCCCAGCATCCGCGAGGCCGGGGGCTCCGGGACCCAGCGGCTCTATTCGTTCCAGGACCTCGTGCTGCTGAAGCTCATCAAGAGCCTCCTCGACACCGGGGTCTCGCTCCAGCAGATCCGTCGCGCGATCGAGTACCTCCGCGAGAACGAGGGCAACGAGCTCTCCGGCATCACGCTGATGTCGGACGGGACCAGCATCTACGCATGCTCCTCGCCCGGCGAGATCATGGACGTCCTCAAGCGCGGACAGGGCGTCTTCGGGATCGCGCTCGACGCCGTGCGCGACGAGCTCGAGGGCTCGCTGAGGGAGCCCGCAGCCGGCGCGGCGAAGGCGGGCCCGACCCAGCTCTCGCTCGCGGCGACGGGAGGCCGGTGAGCCCGAAGCCCGAGGGCCCGAAGGACGCCCCGGACCCGGACCCGGACACGTCACCGGCTCCGGCGGGACCCGATGACGTCAGGTTCGCCCACGCATCCGAACGGCAGTTCGCGCGCCTCCTCGACTTCTACCAGATCGACTGGGAGTACGAACCGCGGTCGTTCGACCTCGAATGGGACAAGGACGGCAACGTCGTGCAGCGGTTCACGCCCGACTTCTACCTCCCCGCGTACGACCTCTACATCGAGATCACCACGCTGAACCAGAAGCTCGTGACGCGCAAGAACCGGAAGGTGCGCAAGCTCCGCGAGCTGTATCCCGAGGTCCAATGCAAGGTGTTCTACCAGCGCGACTACCTGTCGCTGGTGACGAAGTACGGGCTGGACGACCAGCACGTCCCCGCGCCGACGCGTTCCGGCGCGAAGGCCTCGTGAGCATCACCCGGTCGCGGAACCATCGTTCCAGCGGGCGACGATAGACTCGCGGGCGCATGCGTTTCGCACCACATACCGAGCCGGACGTCGAGGAGATGCTCGCCGTCCTCGGCCTGTCGTCACTCGACGAACTGTTCGACCAGATCCCCGCCGAGGTCCGCCTGGGTCGCGACCTCGACCTGCCGCTCGGGCTCTCCGAGATCGAGCTCGTCGCGGACCTCCGCCGGCTCGCATCGAAGAACCGGCACCTCGACGAGATGGTCTCCTTCGCCGGCGGCGGCGCGTACGACCACTACGTCCCGGCGGTCGTCTGGGCACTGGCGGGCCGTTCCGAGCTGTACACGTCGTACACGCCGTACCAGCCGGAGGTCTCGCAGGGCGTCCTGCAGGCGCTGTTCGAGTACCAGTCGATGATCTGCGACCTCACGGCGCTCGAGGTGTCGAACGCGTCCCTCTACGACGGCGCGACCGCGCTCGTGGAGGCCGTCAACATGGCGCGCCACGCGACCGGCCGCGACCGGGTCTTGGTCTCCGAGACCGTCGACCCACGGTTCTGGGACACGCTTCGGACGTACGGGCGCGGATCAGGCTTCCAGCCCGAGCCCGTCCTCGCCGAGGGCGGGATCACCGGAGAGGCCACCTTCGCCGACGACGTGGCGGCGGTCGTGCTGCAGCATCCGAACGTCTTCGGCAACCTCGAGCCCGTGGGGGGCATGTTCGAAGCGGCGCACGCGGCCGGCGCGCGCACGATCCAGGTGTTCGATCCGCTGTCGCTGGGGACCCTCGCGCCGCCCGGCGAGCTGGGCACCGACATCGCGGTGGGGGAGGGGCAGGTCCTCGGCAACCATCTGGCGTACGGCGGGCCGTACCTGGGCATCCTCGCGGCGCGCATGCAGGACGTTCGCCGCATGCCGGGCCGGATCGTCGGCGAGACACTGGACGTCGACGGCGAGATCGGCTACGTCCTGACGCTCCAGGCGAGGGAGCAGCACATCCGCCGCGAGAAGGCGACGTCGAACATCTGCACGAACCAGACCCTCATGGCGATCGCGGCCGCGATCTACCTCGCGTGGCTCGGGCCTCGGGGGCTCGAGGAGCTGGGCCGACAGGCCCACGCGAAGGCGCGCTACGCGGCCGAACGGCTCGCGGGCGTCGAGGGCGTCGAGCTGGCGTTCCCCGAGGCGCCGTTCTTCAAGGAGTTCGCCCTGAGGACCGCGAAGGATCCCACGGAGGTCCAGCGCGGGCTGGTCGAACGCGGGTTCCTGGCGGGCCCGGTCTGCGAGGTCGGGCCGTCCGGCGCCGACGGCCACGTGCTGCTGGTTGCGGTGACCGAACGCCGCTCGCGAGACGAGATCGACGCGTTCGTGGACGCCTTCGAGGGGTCGGCCGCATGAGCAGCACCGGCGCGCCGCTGCGGCGCGGGGGACCACCCGTCGCGACGACCCTCTCGGGCCTGAGCCGGCCCGGCCGGCACGCATGGACGCTGCCGGAGCTCGACGTTCCGCCCGCGACGGTGGCGTCCGGCCACGAGCGGGAGACGCCCGTCCGACTGCCCGAGGTCGCGGAACGGGACCTCGTGAGCCATTTCACCCGGCTGTCGCAGCGCAACTACGGCGTGGACACCGGCTTCTACCCGCTCGGCTCGTGTTCGATGAAGTACAACCCCAAGGTGGCCGAGCAGGTGGCCGGCCTGGCCGGCCTCCAACGCCTCCACCCCCTGCAGCCGGACGAGACGGTGCAGGGCGCGCTGGAACTGCTGTGGAGGCTCGAACGCGCCCTCTGCGAGATCACCGGCATGCATCGCGCCACCCTGCAACCCCCGGCCGGCGCGAGTGGCGAGCTCACCGGCCTGCTGATCATGCGCGCGTACCACACGAAACGGGGCGACCCCCGCTCGAAGGTCCTGATCCCCGACGCCGCGCACGGCACGAACCCGGCCAGCGTCACGCTCTCCGGCTACACGCCGGTGCACGTCCCGGCGGACCAGCGTGGCCTGGTGGACCTCGACGCCCTGCACCGGCTCGTCGACGACCAGGTCGCCGGCCTGATGCTGACGAACCCCAACACGCTGGGACTGTTCGAGGTCGACATCCGCGAGATCACGCACGCGCTGCACGGCGTCGGCGCGCTCGTCTATTACGACGGGGCGAACCTCAATGCGGTCCTGGGCAAGGCGCGGCCCGGGGACATGGGTTTCGACGTCGTCCACATCAACACGCACAAGACGTTCGCCACCCCGCACGGCGGGGGAGGGCCGGGCGCCGGTCCGGTCGCGGTGGTTGAACGCCTCGAGCCGTTCCTCCCCTCGCCGATGGTAAAGCAGGTTGACGATGGGGCGGGCGGTGGGTTCGCCTGGGATCACGATCGGCCCGACTCGATCGGTCGCGTGCACGGGTGGAACGGGAACTTCGGGATCCTCGTGCGCGCCTACGCGTACGTGTTCGCGCATGGTCGCGACGGCCTGAAGGCGGTGGGGGAGCGCGCGGTGCTGAACGCGAACTACCTCGCCGAGCTCGTGAAGGAGGCGTACCCGCTGGCCTACCCGCAGGGGCGGCCGATGCACGAGTTCGTCTCGACCGCGAAGCCGCTGCGCAGGTCGGGCGTCCGCGCCATGGACGTCGCGAAGCGGCTGATCGACCTCGGGTTCCACCCCTCGACCGTCTACTTTCCGCTGGTGGTCGAGGAGGCGATGATGGTCGAGCCGACGGAGACCGAGTCGAAGGAGACGCTCGACGCGTTCGCCGAGGCGTTGCACAGGGTGGCGAAGGAGGCGCAGGCCGATCCGGATCTGCTCCACGACGCACCGGTGACCACCCCGGTGCGCAGGCTGGACGAGGCGAAGGCGGCGCGCGAGCTCAAGCTGCGCTGGTAGGTCGCACCGACGCCAGGTCGGGTGTGGCCGTCGCCGCCTGGTCGCCGGACGTGCTCTTCGCGGCGCCTCACATCGATGTGATTCCGTCCGTCGGCGAGGTAGGCTTCACAGGGTGCGGATCGTCGTGAGCGAGGAGCTCCGCGGGGACCACGAGACGCTCCGAGGCCTCGTACGGTCGGCGTTCGAGGGCGTGGATCCCGACGGTGTGGAGGTCCATCTGGAGCGGGCCCGGAGCCGCCAGATGACGTTCACCGGCCGTGCGTACCCGCAGCTGCCTTCGCGGCCGCGGACCGAGCCCGGGAGCCGGTACCTGATCAGGCTGATGCTCCCGTCCATGCTGCGCAACCGCGGGTATCCCGTGACGTACCGGTACCGCGGGCTCCGGACCGCCCCGTGGATCACGGTCGAGGATTGGCACGAACGCCTCGTCGCGCTGGCCGCCCACGAAGCGCTCCACATCCGGCAGTTCCGCGACGGCGTCCGCCGCTCGGAGGTACAGGCCGAACGGTGGGCCCAGCGGACGCTGGCGGCATGGCGCGAACGCCGGCTCGATCGGCGTACCGGCCCGCTCGTGGCCCCAGAGCAGCTGTTCCTGCCCGGATTCGGCTAACGGCGCGGGTTCGCTCGAGGTCACCGCCGCTCAACGCTCACCCTTGAGCGTGCTTGTCATAATGTCGATTATGGGCGAACGCGGAGTCGCGATAGGCGGTCCTCGACGCCCCAGCCGGTCACTTTCACCAGCGCCTCGACGACGATCGCGCGGGAGATCTTCGAATGGCCGTGCTCGCGCTCCCGGAACGTGATCGGTACCTCGCCGATCCGGAAACCCATCCGGCTTGCGTTGCGGACGAGTTCGATCTGGAAGCCGTAGCCCTCGGACGTGACGCCGGCGTCGACCAGCGCCCGGAGCAGCTCGCGCCGGTACGCGCGGAACCCGCTCGTCGCGTCGGTGACGGGGATGCGGAGCATCGCGCGCGCGTAGACGTTGCCCGCCTTCGACAGGGCCAGGCGCGAGCGGCTCCAGTTCGTCACCCCTCCGCCGGGGACGTAGCGGCTCCCGATCGTGAGGTCGAAGCGCGCGCTGCCCTCGATCAGCTTCGGCAGGTCCTCCGGCCGGTGGGACAGGTCGGCGTCCATCTCGACGATCACGTCGTAGCCGTCCGCGAGCCCGACGCCGAAGCCCGTGAGGTACGCGCTGGCGAGGCCGCGCTTGCCCTCGCGTCGGAGCAGACGGACGTGCGTGTCGCGTTCGGCGATGCCCGCGACGATGTCGCCGGTCCCGTCCGGGGAGCCGTCGTCGACCACGAGCGCGTCCATGTTCGGCCCGAGGGCGGCGATCTGCTCGAGCACCGTGGCGATCGTCGCGCGCTCGTCGTAGGTCGGCAGGACGACGAGCACGCGCGGTTCGGCTGCGCCGGAGATCGGCGCGAGCTCACGGCCCTCCCCCGCCGGGGGAGCCGGAGCCGCGGGCGCTTCGCCGGGATCGTCCCCTCGCCCCCACCTCCGGCGCGCCACGATCCACGCGATCGCGAGGAGGGTCGCCACCGCGCAGGCGAGCGGGAACCAGTCCCCGAGCCGGACGTAGACCGTCCGGGCGGTGCCGGTCGGGACCGACGCCCGCAGGATCGTTCGTTCGAACAGTCCGGTCCGAACGACGATCCGCCCGTGGGGATCGACGATGGCGCTCTCGCCGGAGACCGCGGCCTGCACGACCCAGCGGCCCGTCTCCACCGCCCGCAGCTGACTGAAGATCACGTGCTCGCGGGACGCCTCGGTCAACAGGAACGAGGAGTCGTTCGTCGTCACGATCATCACGTTCGCGCCGCGGGAGACGAAGCGCCGGAACAGGTCGGGGAACGTGTTCTCGAAGCAGATCGGCGTGCCGACCGTCATGCCGTCGATCGGGAACGTACGGATCCCCGAGCCTGGCACGAGGTCGACGTTCCCCCGGCGGTAGCGCTCGGTCCATCCGAGGAGTCCCTTCCACGGTACGTACTCGCCGAACGGGACCAGGTGCACCTTCGTGTACCGGCCGAGGATGCGCCCGTCGCCGCCGTAGAGGAGCGTCTGGTTCGAATAGCGCCCGTCGGGGAGCGCCGAGACCGCGCCGACGAGGGTCGGGGCGCCGACCGCGCGGATCGAGGCGGCGACCTCGCGGCCGAGGACCGGATCGACGGTCGGGTCCTCGGCGAGCGCGTTCTCCGGCCACACCACCAGGTCCGGCGGATCGCTCGCCAGGGTCCGGTTCAGCCTGATGTGGCTCGCGGCGACCGCCGAGGTCTGCAGCAGCCGGTCCTGCGCGAGCGACCGTGGGACGCTCCCCTGGACCACGGCCACGTCGAGCGGCGGTCCGTTCGGCGCCGGCACGGGCAGCGCGGCGGGCAGGCCGATCGCGAGCGCGGCAACAGCGATCGGCAGGAGCGCCCTCCCCCACTCCCCCGCCGACGGCGTCCGCTCGCGATCGCGCCCGCGCCGTGCCCGGACGATCGCGATCACCCGGATGCCCGCTTCGAGCAGGAGGCCGTTCACGAGGACGACCGCGAACGTGACGCCCCAGACGCCCGTCACCGACGCGAGCGGGAGCACCGTCGGGTTCGCGTGCTGCGTGTAGCCCAGCCCGCCCCACGTGAACCCGCCGAGCGGCCAGATGCCCCTGAGCCATTCGGTCGCGGTCCAGGCGGCCGCCACCAGGAGCGTGCCCGGGATGCCCCGGAACCGCCGCAGGATCGGTCCCGCGACGGCGCCGAAGCCCGCGACGAACGCGGCCTGCACCGCCACCAACGGCCACTCGGCGATCCAGCCGAACATCGTCAGCCACCTGAGCAGCAGCCCGAAGAACGCGACACCGAACGCGAACCCGATCAGGGCGCCGCGGGACGGGTTCGCCCCGCGCAGGACGAACAGCAGCGGGATCAACGAGACGAGCGCGAGGAGCCCGAGATCGGCCGGCGGGTTCGCGAGCCACGTCAGCGCCCCCGCGAGCGCCGCCAGCGCGACGCCGAGCGCCAGCGGGCGCCGGCAGTGGATCAGGCGCAGTCCCGGCAGTACATGCGCTTGCGGTCTGCCAGCTGGCTCCTGATCGGCTTCACGAGGTGGCACTTCTGGCACACGAACTCGCTCTCTTGCTTCGGGACGACGTGCACCGAGAGGGTCTCCAGGCGCTCCTCCCGATCGAGCGAGAGGATCGTCTCCTCCTCTTCTTCCTCGGTGACGACGACCCGCTCCTCGGGCCGGGTGGCCAGGATGTCCTCGAGGCTCTCGTCGCTCGCCTCGGCTGCGGGCTCCTCGGCGGGTTCCTCCGGCAGCTCGCCCTCAGGGACGTCTTCGGGGAACTCCTCCTCCTCTTCGGCGGGGAACTCCTCTTCGTCTTCCAACGTCGTTCAACTCCTCGTATGGCTCGATCAACCCGTGACCGGCCTCGACGTCCGGGGCTTCGAACCCACGCGCGAGGGCCGCATCCTATACCGCGACGGGCGGGCGTACCCGCCTTCGCCCACGCGCAAACGGTTGCAGGTGCAGGTTTTGTTCCCGTGGGACCGGGCGCTGAGGCACGCCGTACGGCTCCTTGGACGGGACCGGCAGGGTAGGTGCGGGGATGGGGAAGGGCCCGAGGGACCTTTGGTACCGCGGCGCCGGGGCGCCGCGTTCTCTACTCAGCCTCTCGGGCCCTCCCCCGGCCCGGTGCCCCGGAGGGCCTCAGGCGGCCTGACTGTACGTCCAGGTTGCGACCGGTGTCAACTTCCGAGCCGGTGCCGGGCGAACCCTCGACCTCCCGTTGAGGCTGTGGCTTGCTCACGGGGCTCCGCGAGGGTCCTTCACGGTCCGCGTCGGTGCTGGAGGGTATCCTGCGGAAGCGATGACGGTCCTGCGAGCCGACCCCTGGGCGCCCGAGTACGGCATGGGTTTCGAGGTCCGCATCGACGAGCCGTTCGTCGCGGCGGATGTCTCGGTCGAGACCTCAGATTGGTCCCGTGCGATCGCCCCCCCAGCCGTGAGCGCGCCGGGGATCGTCTGCTTCGTCGACGGCGTCCGGCGGGTCGAACTCCGGGTGCTGGCGGACGACGGGGACGCGCGGGCGCCGGGGCTCTTCGGGTCGTTCGCGGTCGGCGCCGTACGCTGCGACGGGCGTGCGGCCTTCGACGAGCACCGCGTCGGGCGCGCGCTGGTCGTCGGCGGCGGCCTCCGGGCCGAGGACGCTGAGGTCCGTGCCGGCCACGGGTGCCTGTCGTACCGCGGCGTCAGCGAACCCGGTTCGGACCCGGACGCGCCGCTCGCCCGGCTGCAGGACCTGATGCGCGACGAGGAGAACGCGCTCACGGCGCGCCTGGCCGGGTCCGGGACGCCGCTCGTGATCGTCGACGGGCCGCTCCGGCTCGGCGAGCCGATCGAGGGACCGATCGTCGGGGCCATCAAGCGGTTCGTCCGGCGCTACCTCGAGCCCGCGGAGGACCGCCTCCTCGGCCATCTGCGGGCGGGCGAACGGACGCCGGTGTTCGCGCTGCTCGACAAGGAGCGCGCGACCCGTGGCTACTCGTGGTACACGCGCGTCGCCGACCTCGTCGGTCCGTGGCATGACCACGCGGGCGTCCTGCGGTGCGAGGTTCGCGCCTCGCTCGGCCTGGACGCGGCGGTCGGGATGGCCGACCGGGTCACGGCGCTGCTCCCGACGTTCAGCGGGCGGCCCGCCGACCCCAGGACGCCGCAGAACCTCGCGCCGGTCGCCGGGCTGGAGACGTGGCTCCGGCACCGGATGGGCGACGCGCGGATGATCCGTCGTTCGCTGCTGACGCATCTGGCCGGGAGGCTGTGACCGTGGGACCGATCGCGACGAACGACGAACCGCAGCGGAGCGAACCCGTCGGCATGGTGCTGGGGACGGAGGATTCGACGCCGTTGACGTTCTGGGTCGCGGTCGCGCCAGACGCCTACCTCCAGCTGGACGACGCCGTCATCGTGGACACCGAGGTCCCCGGCCGCGGCCCGCTGCGCGTGTGCGGGATCGTCCAGGACGTGCGGGCGCGGCACGAGGGCGCGTCGTTCGACACCGACGTGTTCCTGGTCGAACGCGGCGTGCTCCCCGTGGACACGGCCGTCGCGGCGCAGGTGGTCGCGACGCGGTTCGAACCGGAGCTGTTCGTGCCGCCCATGCCGGGGCTGCCGGCGCTGCGGGCGCGCGGCGCGGACCGCGATCAGGCGATGTACTTCGACCAGATGGCCCGCCGCGTGCCGGCAGGGCTGTCTCGGGACGGGGAACCGATGTACCTGGACCTGGACTTCCTGGACGGGACCCGGGGTGCGCACGTGAACATCAGCGGGATCTCGGGCGTGGCCACGAAGACGACGTACGCGCTGTTCCTGCTGTACGCGCTGTTCCACTCGCCGGCGCTCGGGCCGTACGGCGTGAACACGAAGGCGATCGTGTTCAACGTCAAGGGCGAGGACCTGATGTGGCTCGACCGGCCGAACGCGAAACTGACGGACGGCGATCGCCAGGAGTACGAACGCCTGGGCCTGCCGGCGGGTCCGTTCGAGAGCGTCGGGCTATGGGCCCCGCCGCGGCCGGTCGGGTCGTCGTCGGGCGCCGCGCCGGTCCCGTACGTCGAGGGCCGGAGCGACGGCGTGACCGCTTACTACTGGACCGTCCGGGACTTCGTCCGCGAGGGGTTCCTGCGGTTCATGTTCGCCGAGGCGGAGAACGAACGCTCGCAGATCGCCGACCTGGTCGCGCGCGTGGAGTCGTACCTGAACCGCGAGTGCGAGGACGACCCCGACCACGAGGCGACGGTCGTGTTCGGCGGCTACCCGATCAGGGACTTCGACGCGCTCTGCGAGGTGATCCGCGCGAACGTCGAGGACGAGGGGTCCCCGTGGCGCGGTCGTCTGTCCGACGCGACCGTGGCGGCGTTCGTCCGGCGGTTGGACGCGGCTCGGTTCCACCTGTCGCGGCACCGCCTGATCTGGGGGCGCGAATCCGAGGACCCCGCGCGGCACCGGGTGTCGTGGGACGCCGATCAGGTGACGGTCGTGGACATCCACAACCTGCACGACAAGGCGAAGCGGTTCGTCACCGGCGTCGTGGTCAAGCGGATGTTCGAACACAAGGAGCGGATGGGCCGGCGCGAGCCGCTCGCGTTCCTGGTGCTGGACGAGCTGAACCGGTACGCGCCGCGCGACGGCGACACGCCCATCAAGGAGGTCCTGCTGGACGTGGCCGAACGCGGCCGGTCGCTCGGGATGATCCTGATCGGGGCCGAACAGACCGCCTCCGAGGTCGAGCGCCGCGTGATCGCGAACTCGGCGTTCCGGGTCGTCGGGCGCCTGGACACCGCGGAGGCGGGCCGGAGCGAGTACGGGTTCCTACCCGCGGTGACGCGGCAGCGGGCGTCGATCCTGAAGCCAGGGTCGATGATCCTGCAGCAGCCGCACGTGCCGGTGCCCCTGCAGATCCGGTTCCCGTTCCCTTGCTGGGCGACCCGGGCGGACGAGGCCGAGCCGTCGGTCGCTGCCGAGACCGTGTTCGAACGGTTCGACGGCGACTGACCGTTCGGGAAAGAACCCGGATGACATCACGCTCGCATGTGCCAGTGTGTGTGAGTGTCATCAGAGCGATGTATCCTTCCCCCGTATGCCGCGCGCTGCCGCCGTCTACTGCCGGATCTCCGATGACCGCGAGGGTCGCCAGCTCGGCGTGGCACGCCAGCGCGAGGACTGCCTGAGCCTGGCCGAGCGCAAGGGATGGCCGGTCGCCGAGGTCTACGTCGACAACGACGTGAGCGCCTACTCCGGCAAGCCGCGACCCGAGTACCGGCGCATGCTCCGAGACCTCAAGGAGGGGACCCGCGATGCCGTCGTCGTCTACCACCAGGACCGCTTGGTCCGGCTCTCCCGAGAGCTGGAGGAGTTCTTCGACGTCTGCGACGCCGCCGGCGTCACCGACCTCGCCTCGGTCACCGGGAACTTCGACCTCGCCGATGACAGTAACCGCACGATCGTGCGCATCCTCGGGGCCGTGGCCCAACAGGAGAGCAACGACAAGCGCCGCCGGATCCGTCGCAAGCACCTGGAGCTCGCCGAGCGTGGCCAGGTGAGCGGCGGCGGGACCCGGCCCTACGGCTACGCCGAGGACCGCCTGACGGTCCGGGCCCCCGAGGCGAAGGTCATCCGCGATGCGGCCAAGCGCATCCTCGCCGGTGAGAGCCTGCGCTCGGTCTGCGCCAGCCTGAACGATCGCGGCATCGCCACCGTCAAGGCCAACCAGTGGACGCCGAGCACCCTCAGCCGGATGCTCACCTCCGCCCGGATCAGCGGCCAGCGCGAGCACCACGGGGAGATCATCGGCCCCGCCGTGTGGCCGGCGATCATCACCCCCGCCCAGACGGCGAGGCTCCGCGGCCTGCTCGCCGATCCGTCGCGCCGGCGCACGCGACCCCCGCGGCGCTACCTGCTCGCCGGCATGCTCCGCTGCGGCCTCTGCGGTGCGACGCTGGTCTCCCGTCCGCGTTCCGACGGTGAGCGACGCTACGTCTGCGCGACCGGCCCGGGCATGGCCGGCTGCGGCAAGATTGCGATCATGGCCGCACCGGTCGAGGCCACCATCGTCGAGGCGGTGCTGCACCGTCTGGACAGCCCGGAGCTGGAGGCGGCGCTCCGCGGTGAGATCGCCGCCGACGAGGCCGCTGCCGCCTTGCAGGCCGACCTCGACGATGCCCTCGCCCAGGCCGACGAGTTGGCCGGCGCCTACGCCGAGCAGGCCATCAGCATGCGCGAGTGGCTCACGGCCCGCCGCGCGATCGTGGCCCGCATCGAGGCCTTGCGCCGGGACCTCTCCCGGGTGAGCAGGACCACGGTGCTGTCCGACTACCTCGGGCGCACCGGTGTGCTCCGCACCCAGTGGGCGGACCTCGACCTGTCGCGTCAGCAGGCCATCGTGGCCGCGGTCGTCGATCATGTCACGATCGGTCCGGCCGTCCGCGGTCGGAACCGCTTCGACGGCTCGCGGCTGAGCGCGGTCTGGAAGGCCTAGCCGCGGCCCCGGCCGTCCCCAGCAGCGTCACCACCCGGTCGATGACGGCTCGGTCCGTGACCTTCGGCGGCAGGCCCTGCGCGCGAGCCGACGCCTCCGCCCAGGCCCGGGCCGCCTGCGCGAGCGGATCGCCGTTCAGCTCCATGACGCCCACACCGCCGGCGGCCCGGCCCAGTCCTGCTCGGTCTCCGAGCGCCACACGACCGAGGGCGGCCCGCCCATCGTCACCGCCGCTGGTCCGAGCACGTCCTCGACCCGCCACGCCGCCAGCTGCACCGTGGCCGGGACGAATCCTCTGGCCACGTCGTAGCGGTGCAGGCCCGCGACCCGCTCGGCCCCGTCGAAGGTCTTGCCCACGTACTTCGCCAGGTACCGCGCGCCGGTCCGTGCCTCCTCGAACCGGCCCGAGCCGACCGGGAGATGGCCGAGCAGCTGATGTGAACGTACCCGTGACCCCAGGCCCGCTCGATGAGCCCCCGCTTGACGTAGCGGCCGACCGCGAAGTGCCCGTGCAGGCCGTGGCCGCCAGGGTGCCACTCCGGGACCCACATGTACGGGAAGGGCTCGGTCAACTCGCGCTTCAACCGGCGGAAGAACGCTGAGACGTCGGCGCGGAACGCCCGGGGATCGAAGCACCCCTCGCCGGCGTAGGTGAGCGTCCCCAGACGGTTCAGGCCGTTCGCCGACCCTCCGCCCTCACCGGCCGCAGGGCACAGCGTGAAGCGCCAGTACGCCCGGCCCGACCGGACGATTTTCGTTGCAGAGTCAAGTGAAGAAGAGCGGACCACCCGCACCGCGCACCTCCTGAGCCGGCGGACGCCGAAGCGCCCGGCCTGGATAGCCGCTCAGGAGTCGCTGTTCACAGGTCCCGTACGTGGTACGTGTTCCGGGGCCTCCTCGCCCTCACCCCACCACGTCGGCGGGCCGGAGCGCATCCACTCGCCACTCCGGTGCCTACCGCGCCGTTCCCGTGGCCCTTCACGGCCCCGGACGACGATCGGCGCACCCGAGCGAGCGCTGCTTCCGCCTACCCTCTTTCACTGGAAGGAGTCCCGGCACTTCCACAGACCAGCGACTCGCATGCGTCCATCGTGCCGGGGTCGAACTATCCAGATGGCGGCCACGGTAGGCGAGCCGGCGCTGCCGGCGCATCGGCCGAAAGGCTGGAAATCACACGGCTGTAAGTACGCTGCGGCACCATGAACCCGTAACGTGCCGCAGGCGTGCGCTCCGTGGCTGCTGCACCGATCACCAGGCGACGCGCCGCCATCCAGGTGTCGATGCGACCCCGCGGGTCCCCGCGGTGCAGTAGCTCCGCGGGTCCCCGCGGATGCCCGCATTCGTCTCCTGGTCCCCGCCGCGACCCCCTGCAGGTCCGGCTCAGAGCATCGGCCGCTCCCCGGTCGCTGCGCTCCCCGGCCGATGCCGGCCCTGCAGGGAACCCTAGGTCGCGCTGGCCGGACGAGGAGGCGGGGACGATCAGGATCGTCGGACCTTTCTGCGCGGTCGCCTGGTTCAGCCTGCGCTTACCCGACGGCTGTCTGAACCGGGTGGGACGAACAGCGGAGCACCACGTATCGTTCTACGCCGGCAGGAGGATTACCCACACCGAGGTACCAATCCCACGAGGTGGCACTCCTCCCGCCAATCTCGACCCCTTCCCCCGGTACGTCTCGTGGGCTCGTCAACCACCCCACGAAGAACATCGTTCCGTTGGCATCGAACGCTTGGATGCGGCACGCCGGCACCCCGCCAGCGGATCCATGATTCGTGACCTCGGCATGGAACCACACGCGGCCGATGCCGCCCTTGCACCCACCGGGGCCACCGCCGCCGAACCCCTTCGTGCTCAGTTCCCTCTCGCAATCCCGCTGGTCCATCGGTGAGATCGGGGTCACGATCGCGGTCATCCTCGGCGGCAGGGTCGCAGCGGTTCGAGGACGCACAAGAACGTACAGAGCCGCCAAGGCGGCCACGGTTATCCCGACCACCAACAGCGCGCCCCTCGCGCGTGGGCTCATACGTTCGCCATTCCTTTTCATCGCCGTCCTGACGACGCTGTCGCGAACCGGATGTCGCGGCCGCTCAGCCGAAGGGCGAGCCAGCATCCCGCGGCGGCGACTGCGCCCATCACGGCGAACCAAGGGCCGGGCCTGACCCCGAACATCCACCACACGTGCACACCGAGCGATCGCGGACCCGCCGGATTCACGGTCCCGTTCGCGTGTCGATATGCGAAGAGCCAGAAGATTGCCGCACCTGCTGCGGTCCCGCCAACGGAGGACAGATAGCTGCGCCGTCCGATCACCGGCTCAGGATACGCCGCGCGCTCCGGTTCACCGGCCTCCGTCCTTCTGGTGACACTTGGAGACACTGGCATGAGTCAACAGGACCACGCCAGAAAGGGATCGCCTAGTTGACCCGACCGGCGACTGCGAGGACGACGAGGAGCCCTCCGAACGCAAGCCAGACGAACGCCAGCCTCCAGACCAGTGCGGCGAAGTCCTCTTCCGACAGCATGCAGGACCATGGAAGTCCGAACGCCTTCGTCCAGCGTCGCCGATACACCGTGCGCAGGTAAGGCGGGATGATCCATCCGCCTGATGAAGAAGAGCCGGATGCACCACAGTCCGCCGAAGCCGCCAGCGCCAAGACCGAGGGGCAGCGGCAGCCAACGGAATCAACGGACACGGTCACCCACAAGGTCAGGTCGTACAGCAACGGGTCAGGTCCCGGCCGACTCGACCTCCACGGCGTCGCCGGCGCGCTCGGCGGGGGCTCCGACGAGCGGCCCGACACAGAAGTGCTCCATGTGCCGCTCGGCGAGCCGGCTGTGGAACTCGCCGAACTCCGCCGTGGCGTCCTTGCCGCCGTACATGCGGGCGACGAAGGGGCCGCCCGGGTGGTGGTCCTTCCACTCGGTGAAGTCGTACACCTTGCCGCGGATCACGACCCAGCAGTCGTCGAACGTCGTGTGCTGTGCGAGCTCCTCGCGTGTGACTTGCCGGTCGCCGGTCCATGGCTTCGCCGGCTTCCAGAGGTTGGTGGCGACCTGCCTGCGGGCGCTGATGAGCGCCTTCTCCCGGGACCGGAAGTCCCATGGCCCGAGCTTGCGGATCGGCAGCTTGTCGCCGATCGCGCGCGCGTCGAACGCGTAGATCCAGGAGTCGTCGGTGCCCGCGCGCTCGTTGTGATCGAACATGGGGTAGTCGCGCTCGTTGACCGCCGCGAGGATCGCCCGCCGCTCAGGTGAGTCCGCCGGCTCGAGGTGCTTGAAGAGGAACTTCGACGCGAACTGGAAGCGCGTCGCGCGGTAGTAGCGCACGCGCTCGTAGTGCAGCAGCGCGCGGTACATGTCCGTGCCGTGGAGCTCGAAGCTCTTGCCCAGCGCCGCGGCGTCCTCGAAGGCCTGCGCCGCGCCCTGGCCATAGGTCGGCAGCATCGGGTGAGCGGCGTCGCCCACCAGGCCCACGCGACCCTCCGTCCAGCTCTCGAGCGCGTCCCGGTCGTAGAGCCCCCACTTCGTCGGGTTCTCGATCAGGCTGGTGAGCGCGACGACGTCGTCGTGACGGGGGTCGCCCGCGAACGCCTTGCTCATGTTGCCGACCATCTCGTCGCGGTCGGCGGGGAACCAGTCGCCCTCTTCGCGCTCGAACTCGTCGGCGTTGGGCTCGTAGTAAGCGAGCCACACGTTGAGCAGCTCGCCACCGCGGACCCAGTACGTGAGATGCTGCGCCGTCGGGGTCTCGCGGGAGTCCATCGACATCGTCTCGATGGGGTTGAAGTCGAGCGGGCTGCCGTCGGGCTTGCGCGCGGCGGCGACCTTGTCTCGCGGGACCAGGCCGCGGTAGACGACGACCTCGGTCCAGCGCTTGGTCGACACGCCTGGCCAGACCGCCTCCAGCACCTGGGAGTTGATCCCGTCGGCGCCGATCAGCAGGTCGCCGGTCTCCGTCGTGCCGTCGGAGAACGTCACCGTCACGGACTCCTCGTCCTGGCTGACGGAATCCAGGTGCTTGCCCACGTGGACCTGGATCGGGCAGTTGGCGCCCGTCTCCGGCGCGAACTCGAGGACCCGCTTGTGGAGGCACATCAGCAGGTCCATGCGGTGCATGTGGTGGAAGCCGGCGTTGTCGCCGGCCGACGTGTTGTGGTCGAGCGGCTTGCGCGTGATGTGGCCGTCCTCCCAGACCATCCGCGTCTCGCTGAGGATCGCCGCCCTGCCGCCGTCGATCGCGCCGTCGGGGCCCTTGGGGTCGCCGCCGTCGAGGTCGACGCCCAGCCAGCGCGACAGCCGCGCGCCGTTCGGGGGGATGTTCAGCCCCGCTCCCGCGGTGCTCGGCGCGCTGGTCTGCTCAAAGACGTCGATCGCCGTGAATGCGCCCGACTCCCGCAGCGCCAGAGCCGTCATCAGACCCGCCATGCCTCCACCGGCGATAAGCGCCCGCATCAGCCCCTCCAGTTCCTCTCTCCACGGGTGGCGTCCGACGGCGCCGTCGGCGCCGTCTGAACCGACCGCGCCGAGCGCCAGTCGCGACGGCGCTCGATCACGCTGCGTGTTGCTATGCCATCCGGCCGAGCCGCCGACCGATCGCTCACCTTTCTGCCTTTCGCCCAGCGTGATCCAGAGTCGAGGGTATCTGATGCCGGACAAGGAACCGAGGGCGCGCTTCGTGACATGCCCGCACCCCCGCATGGTGGACCGGCGCGTCGCTAGGCGTCGTCGGCTTCCCCGTAGACAGCCCCTCCGCACTCCGACTCGGCCAGGACGTAGAGCGGCACGCTACGGTTAGGCGCTGCTTGAAGCATTCGGCATGACACCAGTACGTCGCCGCTCGTTCTGGCGCGAGCTCCCGCTCTGCGGCCACGACCAACTGAAGTTGGCACGGATCGAGTCGACCTTCTCTGAAGGTACGGCCGCAGAAGACGCACATGCACTCGCTCATCGACCGCAAGCGCATCCGCCGCCGGGTGACATTCCGGAGCACTGGCAGGCGAAACGGGTTGTCCCTCGACACGCGAGCTTCCGCCCGAGCGGGGACGCCGAGTCAGGGTCGAACGTGGATCCTTCGGCTCATCCGGTCCACGAGCCGGCCGTCATGGTACGCCTCCGCAGTGACCCGGTACGTCCCCGCGCACGCCGGGAACGTGGGCGTGAGGACGGTCACCTTGACGTCTCGGCTCACCCTCGCGTGGTGATGATCGCGGAAGCCGTCGATGCATGGTCCGGTGAAGACGAAGCGATACTGGACGTAGACCGACCTCTCGCCGCACCCTCGGTACGACGCGCGAGCCCAGATGTCGTCGCCGACACGCGCGTGACGCGGCCTGACCTTTGCCCGCACCTTCACGCAGGGATGTTGAACGTGGATCGGGGCGGCGGTGGCCTCGAAGGGCACCGTCAACGTGAGGGCTACGGCAATCGCCAGCGCCGCGAGGACCGAAATCGTGCGCCGCATGCCACCTCCCCATCCGTTCTTCTGCCCGCTCCCGGTTCGCGGAGGTTACACGCGCTCATCCCGCCCGCCGAGGCTTGCGGAGCGTGGCGAGCCGTCGCGTTGCTGCCAGTGACCTTATCCCACGCTGGCAGGCCGATCGACATCTCGCCTGGGTAGGTGCCGTTGGGATCACGGGTTGAACGATGGCCCGTCGTATGGGTCGTCGAGATTGGCGCGGAACACCTCCAGAGTCGACTCCGCGATCAGCTGCTCGACAAGCGCGTTCGAACCGCCGACGTAGGTCGAGGAGGCGTCGATGTCCGTCGAGACGAACCATGCCCGGTCGGCCGGCCACCAGAAGCTCGGCGGAGCATCGAGCGCCCGCCCGCGACCGTTGCCAGCCGACTCCTCCATCCATCCTCTGTGGAGGTAGCACGTATCCCTCGGGGCGACGTTCACGAGGGCGTCTCGATCGAGGTCCTGTCCGTTCACCCCGAGGTAGCCACGCCAGACGAGCAGCCAGAGCTCCTCGGGCGTGGCAGTGGCTTTCGGCGAGGATGTCCGTCAGCCGATCCACGTATGCGCGCACCAACTGCCCCTCCATGGGACGGTTCGATCCGCGTCCATGCCACGAGGTGCCGTCGGCTCGAACTATGAGGTCGTAGATGGACGAGGCTCGGTGAAGCGGCTTGCCGCTCCACGCGCTGATCTCGGCCCACGATACGTCGCGTCCGGCCTGCTGCGCGTTCTTTCCCCACACACGCGTGCAGGGTGAAGCACTCTCGCGTAGCCATCGAAGCCGTCGGGGATCCATCCCCGAACCGATCGATACGGACCCAGCGCGCCAGTCCACCAATCCAGGGCGGCGTGGTCCTTCACCGGCACGTCGTCGATATGCACGATCACCGTCAGTCCTAGCCTCCAATAGCTTCACGCGTCCGAGGATCTAACCACGAGCGTCATGTACGGCGGCGGCTTCATGTGACCTTATGAAGCCCTGGCATGCGTGAGCGACCCCTCACGCGACAGCACGGCTAACCGCGGAGGCGTGACCCTTCGACATACGGCAACACATCATCGATCCGGACCAGCTCGACCGACGCAAGCGGGAACGCCCAGCCGTCGATCGTGAGCAATCGGCCGTCCACCTCGGTCCTGGCCACCCAGTCCTCGTCACGCGAGATCACGGCGAACGCGCTCGTCGCACCATCCACCGAGATCCGCTCCGAGGAGCGCGACACGTCGTCCAGAGAGGCCGGTTCGAGATCCATCGCCCTCAGGCGGTCGGCGATGGCCACCGGGTCCGCGTCGCGTATGTCCCAGTAGATGTCCGCCAGCACACGCATCGGGCCACCTCCGTGGCCCTTCTTCAAGCGGCTGGTCTCGACATCGAGAGCCGGCTCGCCCTCATGCCTCGAGCCGTGCAACAGCGAGAGCGCCACCGCATCCATCCCGGAGGCGTAGGAGCCTCCGAGGTACCGATGCCCCTCATACCACCGCGGGAGCCCGTACAGCGGGAACGGAGCCGACCGGAAGAGCGCCTCTTCGTCGATCCGTCGCCGCTCGCCGTCCTCCAGAGCTTCGGATAGCGTTCGACCTCGTGTCCGATCACCGGTCTCGTCTCCGACGACCGGCCAGATGCGTTCAGGATCCCGTCGCTCGAGCTCGGCGTCCTCCGCGGCCATCGCATCCGACGGTCAGGGCATCACGGTGACGCACCGGATGTCCGGGAGCCCCGAGGCGACCTGAGACCACGTCGAGCCCTCGTCGGTCGAGACGAACAGCCGGCCGTCGCCCGTGCCGAACGCGGCCACGCCCTGGTCCGGCGCCGCGTCGAGGCACGGGCTGTCGACGTTGTCGTTGAACCACTCAGGCAGGCCGGTCCGGCATCGTTCGAACGAACCGTCCTCGACGCCGCCCCGGTACACGGCGCTCCGGCTGCCACCGGGCCCCGTCGACGCCGAGACGAGCACGGTCTCCCCGCACCTGGCCACGCCGCGGCAGTACGTCGCGTGGAGGCCGTCCGTCCGCATCGTCCAGGAATCGCCGCGGTCCCGGCTCACGGCCAGGCCCCGGGCGCACGCGCCGAACACGCGGCTGCCGTCCGCCCACACGCGATGGACGTCGGCGTCCACGTCGATCGTCGGCTCCCACGTCGCACCCTCGTCCTTCGTTCGAACGATGCCGCCGACGTGGACGTTCACGTAGACCGTGTTCGAGTCCTCGGAGATCGAACGCGAATCCGCCGGCGAGCCCCAGGGCGTGTACCACGAGTCCCGGCCTTCGACCCGGTCGAACGCCTCGACCGCCTCGAGGCCGGCGTCCGTCACCCGCTTGAGGTGCGCCTCGGAGGTCCCGACGACGACCCCGGCCCGGGTGTCCGCGATGCAGGTCGCGCGGAGCGCTTCGACGGTCCCCCGCAGGACCCAGTCGTCCGCCCCGTCGCTCCGCCACACCTCGCTCGCGGTCACGATCGCCCAGAGCGCCGGGTACTCCGGTCCCAGGGCCGTGATCCTGCGGCCGGGAAGCTGCACCGAACCGACCCCGCCGCCCGCATCGAACGCGTGGAGGCCGTCGTCGGTCCCGGCCAGGATGCGCATGCCGGCATCTTGCCACAGATGTCCCGTGAACCCCCAGGACCGCGTAGACGAACTACGACATGCACATCGTGACGACATGACGTCCGCTACGTCATCATCGCTGCCCGTACGAGATCGCAAGGGGGGAACGTGAGCACGGGGAACCACCGCTGGCGGCCGCTGGTCGCCGGCGCGATCGTGACCGTGAGCCTGCTGGCCGCCGGCTCGCTGCCCTCGTACGGGTCGAAGCCCGCGCAGGCGGGCGCCTCCCGCGCGGGGGGCGAGCTGTTCGGCCCCGGCACCCATGGCTCGGCACACCCCGCGCACGCGCGGGCGCTCCCGGACGGGTTCGAGGACCAGATCGCGTTCCAGGGGCTGACGAACCCCCTCGCGCTCGCCTTCGCGCCGAACGGCAAGATCTACGTCGCGGAGAAGAGCGGCGTCATCGAGGTCTTCGACGGCCCGAACGACCAGACGCCGACGCGGTTCGCCGACCTCTCCCCCGCGGTGCACGACTACTGGGACCGTGGGCTCCTGGGCCTGGCGATCGACCCGAGCTTCCCGGCGAAACCCTACGTCTACGTCCTCTACTCGCTGAACGCGCCGATCGGGGGCCAGCCGCCCGTCTGGCACGACCAGGCCGGGAACGACAACTGTTCGACGCCGCCGGGCGCCCAGACCGACGGCTGCGTGATCGGCGCGCGGCTGTCCCGTCTGACCGCGGACGACGCGACGGACACGATGGTCTCCAACAGCGAGAAGATCCTGATCGAGAGCTGGTGCCAGCAGTACCCGAGCCATTCGATCGGTCACCTGGCCTTCGGCCCGGACGGCGCGCTGTACGTGAGCGGCGGCGAGGGCGCCAGTTTCGACTGGGCGGACTACGGCCAAGGCGGCGGCAGCCTCCCAGGCACACCGACGCCGAAGAACCCATGCGGGGACCCCCCGACCGGCATCGGCGGCAACCAGCAGCCACCCACGGCGCGCGGCGGCGCCCTGCGCAGCCAGAGCCTCAGGCGCCCTGCCGGCGAGCCGGTCCTGCTGAACGGCGCGATCCTGCGCGTCGACCCGTCCGACGGCAAGGGCCTACCGGACAACCCGCTCGCCTGGAGCTCGGATGCGAACGCCCGCCGGATCGTCGCCTACGGCCTGCGGAACCCGTTCCGCTTCACGATACGGCCCGGGACGGACGAGGTCTGGATCGGGGACGTCGGGTGGGGCGACTGGGAGGAGATCGATCGCCTCGCGAACCCGCTGGACACACCCGACAACTTCGGCTGGCCCTGTTACGAGGGCCCCGTCCGGCAGGCGGGGTACGCGGGCCTCGACATGTGCACCGCGCTCTACGCCGATCAGGTCGATCCGGAGACACCCCCGTACTTCACCTACAACCACTACCAGAACATCGTGCCCGGAGAGGGATGCAGCGTCGGGAGCTCCTCGATCACGGGGCTCGCGTTCGCCGACACCCAGCAGTACCCGGCGGAGTACCAGGGGGCGCTGTTCTTCGGCGACCACTCCCGCAACTGCATCTGGGTGATGCTCCCCGGCTCGAACGGTGACCCGGACCCCGCGAACATCCAGCCGTTCGTCCAGGATCCGAACTCGCACCCCGTCGACCTGGAGGTCGGCCCGAACGGCGACCTGTTCTACGTCGACATGGAGGACGGCACGATCCACGAGATCGTGTACTTCAGCTCGAACCAGCCCCCGCTGGCAGTCGCGACGGCCGACCCGACCGACGGGCCTGTGCCGTTGACGGTGCACTTCGACGGGACCGGCTCGAGCGATCCGGACGGCGACCCCATCACCTATTCGTGGGACCTGGACGGCGACGGCGTGTACGGCGATTCGGCGTCACCGACCCCGACGTACGTGTACCAGGACCCCGGGCCCGTGCAGGTGCGGCTCCGTGTGAGCGACGATCAGGGCGGCACCGCGACCAGCTCGCCCATCACGATCACTCCCGGCAACACCCCGCCGGTCCCGACGATCGAGGCGCCCACGGGAGGCCTGGATTGGGTCGTCGGGCAGCAGATCGACTTCGCCGGGTCGGCCGACGATGCCGAGGATGGTCCCGAACCGTCCTGGCGCCTGTCCTGGACGTTGGTGCTCCATCATTGCCCGTCCGACTGCCACACGCACACGATCGAGACGTGGTCCGGTACCGACGGCGGTTCGTTCGCCGCGCCGGATCACGGGTACCCCTCTCACCTCGAGCTCGTCCTCACGGCCACCGACGCCGGAGGGCTCCAGGCCACGACCACCGTCGAGCTCGACCCCAAGACCGTCGTGCTGACGTTCAAGTCGACCGGCAACAAGCACCTGCAGCTCGTCGTCGACGGGGAGGCAGCGAAGGCCCCGTTCACCCGCACCGTGATCGTCGGATCGCAGAACTCGCTGTTCGCGCCGTCGCCGCAGACCAAGAAGAAGACCTTCGGGTTCGCCGCGTGGTCGGATCACGGAGCGCAGAGCCACGACATCGTGGCGGGGTCGAAGCCGAAGACCTTCAAGGCGAGCTTCGTGCGCGTCACGTTCGGCGTCCTGCGGCTCTGACCGAAGCCGGACGCGCGACGACCCCCGGGGAAGGTTCCCCCGGGGGTCGTCATGCCTTGTACTCGGTATGCGGTTGGTGTTCGTCGGAACGGTCGGCCCGTCCGGCGGGCCGGCGGTCGCTCGCTGGGTCGGTCGGGCCTCAGGCGCTCCGGAGCCGGTCGCCCGCGGCCGGGTCGCCGTCGTCCCTCGTAGCCCGGGCGGCCTCGCTGAGCTGCGTCTCCGACCCGGAGAGCCCGTCGAGGAACTCCTCCAGGGGCCGGAGCAAGTGTGCCCGGCGCCCCGGCTGCCGCGGCCATGGCGCCGCCGGATCGTCCAGGCGCCGCAGGATCTGAACGGCCAGCCGGAGCTCGTCCTGCGCCCGACGCAGGTGCGATCCGCACTGGACGATCGACGTCAACGCCCGGTTGTAGGTGACGGGGCCGAGGTCGGCCTCCGCCGTCGTTCCCGTCGCTTCACCCATCGGATCCATCGCTGCGCCTCCCCCGTTCACTCGATCGATGCCGTCGGGCCGACCGGCAGGTGCGCGGCGCCGACCCCCTCCGTCGCCCAGCGGCCGGCCGCGTATCGCTGGGTCCGGCGCACCGCCGCTGCGACGCCGACCACCTGGTACATCGACATCTCGGACCACATCGGCAGCGTCAGGACCCTCCCGGTGATCGCGTCGGTGACCGGCAGCTTCCGCGTGGCGCCAGGGCTCGACCGGTACGCCCGCTGGAGATGGACCGGCGGGACGTAGTAGCGCTTCGTCGCGATGCCCTCCGCCTCGAGGGCCGCTGCCAACCGCTCGCCTCCCATCCCGAATCGCGCCGGGTCGACGAGGATCGTGAAGTCCTTGAACGTGCTCCGATCCCCGTCCCGGACGACCGGGAACGACACGCCGGGGATCGTCCGCAGCTCCTCGACGTACCGCTTGGCGAGCCGGTTCCGCTGCTCGATCCGCTCGTCCAGGTCCCGGAGCGAGTGCAGCGCGATCAGCGCGTGGAACTCGGACATCCGTCCGTTCAACCCGACGAACCTCGTGTCGTAGTCGCCCGGGTTCGCGTAGTCGCGACCGATCCGGCACCGCTCGGCCAGGAGGTCGTCGTTCGTCGCGATGATGCCTCCCTCCCCTGCCACGAGCACCTTCGTCGGCGAGAGGCTGAAGACCTCCGCGTCGCCGTAGCACCCGACGTGCTTGCCGTCGTGGATCGAGCCGAACCCATGAGCGGCGTCGTAGAAGAGCCGGATGCCCTTCGGGTGCGCCACCTCCTCGAGGCCCTCCGTGTCGCACGGCGTCCCGAACGTGTGGGTCGCCAGGATCGCCGAGGTGCGCACGCCGATCACGGCACGGGCCGCCTCCGCCGAGAGCGTCAGCGTGTCTGGGTCGACGTCGGCGAACATCGGCAACAGCCCGTTCCACGCCACGGCATGAGCGGTCGCCGCGAACGTGAACGAGGGCAGCACGACGTCCCCGGACAGGTCGGCGACCCTCAGCAGCAGCATCAGTCCCGTGGTGCACGAGGACACCGCGACGCAATGCCGGACGCCCAGGTACTCGGCGGCCGTCCGCTCCAGCTCGTGGACGTACCGGCCGTTCGTCAACATCCGGCTCTCGAGGATCGCGCGGACGCCGTCCATGACCTCCTCCGGTTCCGGAACGGCCGGGCGTGCGAACGCCAGTCCCTCGGGGAACAGCCGCGTTCCACCGAACATCGCCGGCAACCCCTGGCCGACCCGTTCAGGCGCTGTGCTCATCGAAGCTCCTCCTCATCGGCTCGTCGAGCCGCATCCGGGCGGGTCCGTCCGAACCTGCGACCGACCCGCGTGTCCTCCCCCTGTACAGCCACATCCCGCCGACGGCGGCCACCAGCGCCACGGCGACGACGAGACCGACACCGACCTGGGCCGGCGCCGCCGCGACGATCGCTGCGACCCCGATGCACCCGGCCCCGGCCGCCCAGCTCACGAGCGTCACCGCCGGCCTGCTGAGGCCCCGCGCGGCCAGGAGGTCGTACGAGTGCTCCCGGTCGCCCGTCGCCAGGGAGGTGCGGGTGCCCAATCTCCGCACCACCGTGAAGATCAGCTCGAACGCGAACGGGCCGAGGCACAGGCCCGCGGCCAGGAGGCCTCGCAGGCCGGCCCCGACCGTCGCCATCGCGACGAGACCCGCGAGCAGCGCGCCCAGCCCGTACGCCCCCCCGTTCCCCAGGAAGATCCGCGCCGGGGGCCGGTTCCACAGCAGGAACGCAACGAGCGCTCCGGCCGCCGCGAACGCCGTCGCGGCCGCGATGGCGCCGTCGGTTCCCCCCGTGCCCACGATCAACGAAACGACACCGAGCCCCGCTGCAGCGATCGCCCCGAGACCGCCGGCCAGTCCGTCCTGGCCGTCCATCAGGTTCACGGCGTTGCACGTGACCAGCACGAGCAGGATCAGCGCCGCCGCGCCCACCGGCCCGTCCACTCCCAGGGTCCAGCCGCCGCTCACGAGCACCCCGCCCGCGGCGGCGAGCGCGATCACCCGCACCCATGCGGGCAGGGGCCGAACGTCGTCGACCACCCCTACCGCGAGCGCGGCCAGGATCGATCCCGCGACCGCCCAGCCGGGCCACGCGCCGGTGACGGCCACGGCTGCGAGGGTCGCGGCGACCACCGCCGGCCCGCCGAGCACGGATACGGCCCGGCGGTGGATCTTCAGCCCATCGTCCTGGGGGCGATCGACCACGCCGAGCGCCAGGCCACCGGCCCGCGCGATCGGCACGAGGACCACCCCGAACGCGAGCGCGATCAGGAAGCGCAACTCGCCACCCACACCGCGCTCGTGGTCCCGTCGTGAACGGCGATGTCGCCGGCCCTCGAGAACCCCACGCGCTCGTAGAGCGCGTTCCCGGGCCCGTTGTCCTCGGCGACCACGACCTTCACGGCCGGGACCCCGCGGCGCTCGAGCTCCTCGATCAGACCCTCGGCGAGCGCGCGCCCGACCCCGTTCGAACGGCTCGTGGGCGACACCGCGATCGACAGCAGCTCCGCGTCCGGCAGCGCCGCGGCGGGATCGGCGGTGCTGGGTGCCGCCCCACCCTCGCGCGCCGCACGCGACCGGGCCGGATAGCTCGCGGTCTCCAGCACACGGCGCCAGACGTCGCGCCGGATCAGTGCCGGCGAGGCCGCCAGCGCAGCGCCGACCCCGTGCCGCACGACGAACCTCCGGTAGAACCCACGGACGGAGGTCACCCCCGAGACGAACCCGACGACACCGTCGCCGTCCTCGGCGACCAGCGTCACGGCGGCCGGATCGTTCGCCAGCGCGCGGTACAGCCGTCGCAGGAACGGCTCGCCGAGGGTCGGGAGGAACGCGTCCGGCAGGCCGGAGCGATGGAGCCGCGCGAGCGCCGCCGCATCGGCTGGACCCGCGGCGCGGAGGCGGACGTTCGCGCCGGTGTGACCGTTCGCCGCCCCTGGAGCCCCGCTCCGCGAGGAGGACGCCGGTCGAGCGAGCGGGTTTCCGGTAAGGCCCTTACGCCGCAGGAGCTCTCCGTACCGGTCGACGAGCAGGTCCATCACGCGGCGTTCGTCGAACCGTTCGACGGCGCGCGTTCGGGCGGCCGCACCCATCCGCGCACGGAGCGCGGGGTCACCGGCCAGTCGCGCGATCGCCGACGTCAGCTGCGCCGGATCGCGCACGGGCACCAGGATCCCTTCGACGCCGTCGCGGACGACCTCGCGGCATCCCCGGATGTCGGTCACCACCAGCGGCAGTCCCGTCGCCGCGGCCTCGATCGCGGAGCGCGGCACGCCCTCCCGCCACGAGGGCAGGACGAACACGTCCATCGCCGCCATGAGGTCGGCCACGTCGGCACGCCAGCCGGCGAAGCTCACGTCGTCGCCGGCGGCCCGGATCTCGTCCTCGGTGACGGCGTCGGCCTTCTCCGGGTCCGACCCGCCAACGACCAGGAACGTCGTGCCGGGTTCGGCGCGCCGCACGGCCGTCGCCGCGGCGAACAGCTCCCGGTACCCCTTCTCGGCCACCATGCGACCCACCGCACCGACCACGACCGCGTCCGGCCCGATCCCGAGCTCCGCCCGCAGAGCCGCGCGGCGCTCGGGCGACAATCGCCCGGGCGCGAACGCGGCCACGTCCGTCCCGTTGCCCAGGAGCACGGCCTTGCGCCCACGAACGACCCGCGCCCGCATCGCCCAGGCCAGATCCTCTTCGCTCTGGTACAGCTCGAGGTCGCTGAACCGCGAAGCGAACGCTTCCGCGGCGAGCACCGGCACGCGGCGCGCGGCCCGGTCCTCCGGCGTGGCGTAGAGCCCGTGGACCGTGTTCACCACGCACGGCACCCCGACCGCTCGGGCCGCCACCCGGCCGATGATCCCGGGCTTCGGGTTGTGCGTATGGACCAGGTCGAACCGCTCCCGGCGCAGGATCGCCACCAGTTCGCGCGCCGCCCGAGCGTCGGACGCCGGATCCCAGGACCGGGTGGCCGACGGCCATGGCACGTGCCGGAAGCCTTCGGCCTCGAGCTCGGCCACCCACGGCCCAGGCGCGCTGATGCCGGTGACCTCGAACCCCTCGTCGCGGAGGCGCCGCATCTGCCCGAGCAGCAACGCATGGAGCGTGAGGTCGATCGTCGTGACGTGAGCGACCCGGACCGGCCGGGTCACGGCCGGCCCCACGGACCGCGGCGCATCGCCCGGTAGACGAGCGCTTCGCCGTCGAGGTACCCGTGCGCCTTCGCGCGGAAGAACGCCAGACCGTCGCTGCGGAGCACCGGCGCCCGTCCCAGGCGGAACGCGTCGACGGACCCCTTGCGGTTCGTGCGCCACGCGTCGAGCGCCGCCGTCCGGAAGATCCCTCGCGCGACGCGGTCGGCCTCGTCCGAGCCGACCGCCCACGGGTAGGCGAAGTCCGGGCACGGCACGCCGAGTCGCTGTTCGATCAGATCCTTCGAGCGACGCATCTCGTCCTCGATCACGGAGGCCGGCGCGTGCGAGAGGTCTACATGACCGTGCGTGTGCGAACCCACGTTCACCAGACCGGTCGTCACGGCCTCCTCGAGCTGGGGCCACGTCAGGGCCTCGCCGTTCGGCGGCGCGTCGCGCTCCCCCTGCACGAGACCGGTGGCCAGGTACAGCGTCGCCGGGAGCTCGAACCGAACCAGCAAGGGCACCACGGTCCGGTGGAAGTCGGCGAAGCCATCGTCGAACGTCAGGACGACCCCGCCCGACCGACCGGCGGCCGCGTCGGCGAGGCTGATCACGCTGCCCTCGTCCGCGAGCATCCGGAGCTGCCGCGTGAACGTCTCGACCGGGATGTCGATCTCCCGGTCGCTCGCGCCGACGCGATGGTAAAGCAGGATGACCGCATCACCGGTCCTGCGACGCGTCCCCACGCCGAGCGGCAGGACGGCCGCCTTCGACGCCTTGCGCACCAGCGCCGTCACCGCCACGATGCCACCCCCTGCGTCGGGACCCGTTCCCGGTACCACGCCACGGTTCGTGCCAAGCCGACCTCGAGCCGCACCCGAGGTCGCCAGCCGGCAAGGACCTGCGTCGAGCGGGCGACGTCGGCGACGGGCTCGGTCTCCAGCGGGCGATCGGGGACCGCGCCGAACGCGACCCGGGCGCCCGGGGCGACCAGGCCCGCGAGCATCTCGACGACCGTGCGGACCGGGACGCCCCGACCGGTGCCGACGTCGAGCGTGGTCCCCTCGATCCCGGATGCCCGGCCCGCGGCGACGAACGCGTCAGCGACGTCGTCGACGAACACCCAATCCACTGTCCGAGCGCCGCTCGTGACCCTCGGAACGTCCCCCCGGAGCAGCGACGACGTCACGTACGGGACGAGCTTCGTTCCGTCGCGCTGGCCCGGTCCGTACGTCATGAAGACGCGCAGGACCGCCGCGGGGACGTCGTAGAGCGCGTGCGCCATCCGCGCGTACGAGCTGGCCGCGGCCTTCGACGCCGCGTACGGCGAGGCCGGGACCGTCCCCGTCGCGTCCGGTGCCGGTTCCTCCATGGAGCCGGCGATCACCACGCGAGCGCACCCCCGTTCGGCCACCCACGCGAGGACGTTCACGGTGCCGACGAGGTTCGTCCGGAGCATCGGGAGCATGAGCTCGCTCGCCCGCTCCCCCGTGACGAGCCCGGCCAGATGGAAGACGACATCGGGTCGGATCGCGTCGAACGCCAGGCCCAGCGCCTCCGGGTCGCTGACGTCGGCGCGCCACCAGCGGTCCTCGCGCGCGGGCCCGGGCAGGCCCCGCGCCACCCCGTAGACCTCCGCGCCAGCCTCGCCGAGGCGTTCGACGAGCCGCGAGCCGATGAACCCCGACGCGCCCGTCACCGCGACCCGGAGGCCCTCGTAGCTCCCGCTCACGCGAACCGTCCTTCGAACCAGTGCTCGTCACCGTCGCCGGTCACCTCGGCGCCACCGTGGGCACCGAGGGCGGCGTCCACCGGCGCGAGGAGCCCGTGTTCCAGCAGCCGGTCGGCCGCGGTCGCCACGTCGGCGAACGGCAGCCCGGAGCGCTCGGCGACGTCCAGCAAGCCGTGTTCGCCGTCGGAGAGGTTCAGCACCCAGAGCATCGCGAGCTCGCCGGCGCTGCTGTCGACCCCGCCGACCGCGTGGTACAGGCCCCGGCGGCCGAGCTGTGGCTCGCACTCCGGCTTCAGGTTCCGGTACCGCCGATCCCGCTCGAGCACGTCGACCACCGACCGGCACGCGTCCAGGGATCGTGCGAGGGCGCGCGGCGTGACGAAGCTCAGGTCGTCGGCCGAGGTGTGGTACTCGGGGAACTCCCCGTGGACCGAGCGCGAGAGGCTGCCCATCGGCAGGTCGAAGCCCGGCGAACCGAACTGCCGTTCGTCGTAGCCGGTCGGGGCGTAATCCCTGACCCGGTGCGGGATCCCGCCGAGCCCCAGGACGTGCTCGACGGCGCGGTCGACCGTCGCGTTCCCGCGCCGGCTCCGCTTGTAGGTGAACGGGCCCCCGTCCCCGACGCAGGCCAGCACGAGGCCGTGGGCGACGTCCGGCGTCCGGTCGCGGTTCAGCGCGAGCCAGGTGATCGCCCCGATCGTGCCGGGCGCGAACAGGAAACGGTAGGAGTAGCGGGTCCGGCGCTCGGACAACTCCTTCGCCAGGTACGCGGCCACCGCGACGCCGCTCAGGTTGTCGTTCGCCAGCGACGGGTGGCAGCAGTGCGCGGAGATGAGGACCTCCTCGTCCGTCTCGCCCTGCAGGAAGCACTCGCCGTACGTCAGGTGGCCGTCCTCGAGCGTCGAGTCGACCAGGACCTCGTACTCGCCGTCCGCGAGGCCCTCGACGACCCGGTGCGGAAGGCAGAACCCCCAGTCCTCGCGGTAGTACGAGGTCCGGTACGGGATCCGGTCAGGCTGCTCGGGGAGGCTGTGGAGGTGCCCGCGCAGCTCGGCGAGCGGCATCCGCGCCCGGACCGGGACGCTGTAGCTCATCAGGTGCAGGTTCGAGGTCGCGAGGTCGGCGATCCGCGTGCCGTCGGGCGCGACGATCCAGGCGTTCCGGACGTTCCACTCCTTCGGAACGGTCCAGTCGAACACCGGGGTCCCGGTCGGGACCTCGTGGATCTCGATCGGCGCGACCTTCGCCAGACCGCGGAGCGTCTCGCGCACGCCGTCGCCGGTGATGCTCCGACAGATCGGGTAGAGGTCCTCGATCAGCGCGTGCAGCTCCTCGCCGACCGGGTCGAGCTCGCCGCCGGTGTCCGGTCGCCGGTCGATCGGGAGCTCACTCATGTCCCGGTAGGTCCGGTCGCGCTCGGAGATCACCGTCACCGGGAGCGGCCACCGGATCGCGAAGGCCGGGTCGTCGAAGCGCACCCCGCGGGCGTGCTCGGGCGAGTGCTCGCGCGACATCTGGTAGATGACCTCGGAGCCGTCCTCGAGGGTCTGGAACCCATGCGCGAACCCCTCGGGCGCGTAGAGCATCCGCCGGTTGTCCTCGGACAGGACGAACCCGACGTGCTGCAGGTACGTCGCCGAGTCCGGTCGCAGGTCGACGATGACGTCGTAGACCGCGCCGCGCGTGCAGCGGACGAGCTTCGCCTCCTCGAAGGGCGCGGCCTGGTAGTGCATCCCGCGCAGCGTGCCGCGGACGCCGCTGTGCGAGACGCTCGTCTGGACGGGCGCGTGCATCAGGCCGCGGTCGCGGAACTCGCGCGCGTCCCACGTCCGGGCGAACCATCCCCGTTCGTCCTCGAAGGGCTCGAGGTCGATCAGATAGGCACCGCGGAGCTCGGTCTCGGTGAAGATCATCGGGCGGTTCCTCTCGGCGGCCCCTGGGACGGGGGCGCGGTCAGCTCAGGACGAGCTTGCGGACGTGGAACGCTTCGGCGCACCCGGACGGCGAGCGGCTCTCGATGCCGCGGAGGCGCAGCGTCGCCCGGAACGTCTCCTCGGTGAACCACGGCTTGGAGCGCTGACTGGTGAACGTCTCCATCAGGACGCTCACCTTCCGGTCGCAGACCCCGCGCTCGATCGGGACGAACAGGTTCGGTGTGCCGAGGTCGCCGTCGTATTTCGGGATCTCGTACTCGAGGATCAGGTGATCGCGGAACGTGTTCCATGTGAGCTCCGCGACGAGGCGGTGGTCCTGATGCAGGTCGGCCCGGTGATGGGTCAGGACCACGTCGGGCGACGCGCCGCCGCCGAGCCCGTCGAACGTCTCCTTGACCGCGCCGCCGTCGTACGGGAAGTACGACTCGCGGTGGTCGAACACCTCGACCGACCGGTTCGGTCCGCGGCCGAGGATGCGCTCGGCACCGCAGCGCGCCTCCTCGGCACGGACGCCCGCGGCGGAGAGCACCGCCCAGCGCACGGCCAGGTCGGGGTTCGCGTCGAGCAGGGCCATCACCGTCGCGCCCGCCCCGATCTCGATGTCGTCGGGATGCGCGCCCACGCACAGCACGGTCGAGATCGAGCGCGCGAACGAGCGGAGGTCGAACCCGCGCATCTACGGGCCCGTCGCTCCGGCCGAACCGGCGACCCGGAGCGTCTCCACGCGGCCGCCGCCGTTCCCGTTCGACTTCCACAACTCCCACGGGGCCTCGCCGGTCGCGTACATCGCCTCGAGGCGATCCTTGTCCTTGAACGTGTCCATCGCGCTCCAGAACCCGCGGTACCGGTGTCCGTGCAGGGCGCCGTCGCGCCGGAGCCGCTCGAACGGCTCGGCGACCAGGTCCTCACCGGGACGCATGTAGTCGAAGATCTGGCGGCGGAACAGGAAGAAGCCGCCGTTGACCCAGATGTCGGACTCGGCCACCGGGACGATCGTGTTGACGGCGCCGTCCTCGGCCAGGTCGACCAGGTGGAACGTCGGCGTCGGCCGGACCGCGACGAAGTTCGCAACGCGTCCCAGCGGAAGGACGGCGTCCGTGTACGCGCCGAGGTCCAGGTTCGACAGGCCGTCGGCGTAGTTCGCCAGGAACACCTCCTCGTCCTCGAGGTACGGCCGCACGGCCATCAGCCGCTGGCCGATCGAGGCCGCCGGCCCCGTGTCGACGAACGTGATCCGCCACTCGTCGATGTCGCTGCTGACGAGGTCGACCTGCCGGCCGCCGCGCGAGAGCACGAAGTCGTTCGACAGGCACTCGTCGTAGGTCCGGAAGTAGTTCTTGATCACATCGGCCTTGTAGCCCAGGCACAGGATGAAGTCCTTGTGCCCGAAGTGGGCGTAGTACTTCATGAGGTGCCATAGGATCGGCCGGTAGCCGATGGGCACCATCGGCTTCGGGATCTCCTCCGAGTAGTCCCGGAGGCGCATCCCCAGGCCACCGCAGAACAGCACGACCTTCATCGTTGGGCTCCTTCCCGTTCGGTCGGCGCGACTCCCCCGCGCCCCGGGCTCACAGCAGGGTCGGCTGCGGGATGGGGACGGCGAACCGGCCGCCCCACCCGGTGATGAACGACAGCTGGCGAACGATCTCGTCGCGCAGGTTCCATGGCAGGATCAGGACGATGTCGGGCCGCGTCTCCCGGATCCGGTCCGGGTGGTGGATCGGGATGTGCGTTCCGGGGAGGAACCGGCCCTGCTTGTGGACGTTGCGGTCGACCGTGTACTCGAGCAGATCCGTCCGGATCCCGCAGTAGTTCAACAGCGTGTTGCCCTTCCCGGGCGCGCCGTATCCCACGATCGACCGTCCCTCGCGCTTCGCGCCGATCAACAGCTCGAGCAGCTCGTGCTTCGTTCGTTCGACCTTCGGTCCGAACGACCGGTAGTAGTCGAGGCGATCCATCCCGGCCGCCTCCTCCCGGCGGCGAAGCTCCTCGACCCGGGGGCGGACGCCGTTCGATCCCGCGACCGCGAGCCGCGCGTAGATGCGCAGCGACCCGCCGTGGGTCGGGAGCTCCTCGACGTCGACCACCCGGAGGCCGGCGACCGCGAGGATCTTCTCGACCACGGCGAACGAGAAGTACGAGAAGTGCTCGTGGTAGATCGTGTCGAACTGGTTCCCCTCGACCAGGCGCATCAGGTGCGGGAACTCGAGCGTGACGACGCCGTCCGGCGCCAGGATCGTGCGTAGCCCGGCGACGAAGTCGTTCACGTCGGGGACCTGGGCGAGGACGTTGTTCCCGATCACGAGGTCGGCCCGCTGACCGTTCGAGGCCAGCTCCTCGGCGAGCGCCTGGCCGAAGAACCGGACGATCGTCGGGACGCCGTGCTCCTCGGCGACCGCGGCGACGTTGCCGGCGGGCTCTATCCCCAGGGCGGGGATCCCGCGATCGACGAAGTTCCGCAGCAGGTACCCGTCGTTGCTGCCGACCTCGACGACCCGGCTGTCACCCGTCAGGTCGAGCCGCTCGACCATCTCGTCGACGTAGCGGCGCGCGTGCGCGAGCCAGTCCTCGGAGTACGACGAGAAGTAGGCGTAGTCGCTGAAGATCCGGTCCGGCTGCACGTACTCGCGCAGCTGGACCAGCAGGCACTGCTCGCAGACCTTCACGTGCAGCGGGTAGAACGGCTCCATCCGGTCCAGCTCGTCTGCGGCCGGGAAGGTCTCGCACAGGGGCGAGAGGCCCAGGTCGACGAACGTGTGCTGCAGCGGCGTCCCGCAGAACCGGCAGCGGGCGGTCGGATCGTCCCGATCCTGCGATGCGTCCGGTCGCGTCGGTGGTGCCTCAAGCGTCGTATCCATCGTTCCCCCTTGCCGGTGCTCCGATCGTCGCCGCGGGACGCGAACCGTCCCGCGACCCATCCCCGCGCCACCGGAGCCGCTCGTCGAGCGCCCCGCGCTCCATCAGGACCCTCACGTGATCCAGCCGGGTGTAGCGGTCCCCGGCGAAGGTCTCGTACGTCAGGCCGGCCGACCGGTACGCCTCGAGCAGCTCGGCCACGCCCGCTGCGACGTCCCACCGCAACCGGAGGTCCGGGAACGTCGTCTCGAGCTTCGAGAAGTCGACCCGGTAGCACCGCGTGTCCGGACCGCCGCCCGGGGCGAACTCGACCCGGCTCCCGGGCACGGCCTCGGCGACGATCTCGGCGACCCGGCGGACGCGGTAATTCTCCTGCGTGCGGCCCACGTTGAACGCTTCGGCGTGCACGAGGTCCCGCGGCGCCTCCAGGACCGCCAGGAACGAGGCCGCCACGTCGGCGACATGCACGAGCGGCCGCCACGGCGTCCCGTCGCTCTGGATCAGGATCCGTCCCGTCGTGAACGCCCAGCCCGCCAGGTTGTTCACGACCAGGTCGGCGCGCAGGCGCGGCGAGACGCCGTGGACGGTCGCGTTCCGGAGGAACGTCGGCGAGAACCCGTCGGTGGCCAGCGACGTCACATCGCGCTCGACGAGCGCTTTCGATTCGCCGTACGCCGTCACGGGATTGAAGGCTGCAGCCTCCGTGAGCACGTCGTCCTCCCCCGCCGCGCCGTAGAGGCTGCACGACGAGGAGAACAGGAACCGCGGGACCCCTGCGTCGCGCGCCAGTCGGGCGAGCCGGACGCTCGCCTCGTGGTTGACCTGGTAGGTCAGCGCCGGATCGAGGTTGCCGACCGGATCGTTGGAGATCCCGGCCAGATGAACCACGGCGTCGAACCCCTCCAGGTCGCTCCGGGCGACGTCGCGCAGATCGCGCGAGATGGACGGCACGGCCGCCGGCTCGGGACCCAGCGTGCACCCCGCGAACAGGCCGGAGTCCATCCCGACGACGTCGTGGCCGGCCTCCTGGAGCACCGGGACCATCACCGTCCCGATGTAGCCGTCGTGTCCCGTGACCAACACCCTCATCGTTCGACCCCCGATCCCCTCGCTCGTGCCTCGCCCGGTGCCGTCAGGTCCGAACCTCCCGGCGCGCGCGAGGCCACCCCCGCCAGCGCCGCCGCCGCGACCGCGTTCGGCGCGAAGTGCAGGACGTAGTCGATGCATGCATGGACGCCGAGGGCCGCGACCGCCATCAGCCCGAGGATCGGGACGGCCCCGACCCTTCCTCCGGCGGCCACCGCCGCCAGGGCCCAGACGAACAGCAGCACGGTCAGGAGCGCGCCGGCGACGCCGGTCTCGGCCCCCTGCTGCAGGAACGCGTCGTGCGCCCACCGTGCGTCCGGGTCGGTCCGAGCGAACCCCCGGACGTCGGCGAACCGACCGGGCCCGACCCCCCAGAGCGGCTCGCGCTCGATCAGGGTCACCGCCTCGTGCCACAGGATCAGGCGCCGGCCCGACAGCGCATCGGCGGATACCCCCTCGAGCGCCCCGTCAGGTCCCGCCCGCCACCCGAGGCCGAGCACGATCGGCACGCTCACCGCGATCACCAGCACCCCCGCGCAGCCGACCGCGACCGTCCGCACGGCACGCGGCCCGGCGTTCCGCGCAGCGCCCGCGACCCCCAGGGCCACGACGGCGAGCGCCCCGGCCGCGACCGACCGGGTCAGCAGGGCCGCGACGGCGCACGCGATCGCGGCGACCCCGCCCGCGAGGCTCGCGCCGGTCGTGCGAGACATCGCAAGCACCATGGCGCCGGCGATCGCGCCCTGGACGAAGAGTTGTCCCGCCCCGTTCGGGTACGCCCATACCCCGAAGACCGCGAACCACCCGGACCAGCCCAGCCAGCCGACCACAACGATGACGGCGATCCCGCCCAGGACCAGGGCCGGCACGAGCCGCTCGCGTCGCGCCGGGGCGGCCCTCCCGGCCACGAACGCGCCGACGCACGCGGCTACCAGACCGATCCGGGACCACGGATCGCCTCCGCCCACCACCGCCGCGGCGCAGGTCCAGCACATCAGGGCCACCGCGAGCCCGGCGCCGGCCAGGTCGATCGCTCCGGCGCCCGGCCCGGGCCGGTGGCTCAGGTCGACGGGCACAGGTCGGCCAGCGCCGCGACGCCGACGGCCGCGACCGCCACCGCGAGCGTGGCCGGCTCGCGGGCCAGGGAGCGGGCCGCGTGGTAGGTCTCCGCGGCGAGCCGCCGCGCATCCTTGAGCCCGAACCTCGCCGATACGTCGGCGACCAGCAGCGCCTTGTCACGCAGCGTCAGGTTCGAGCGCAGCACGAGCCGTTCGTGCTCACCCCAGAGCCGCCACGTCCGGAGCGGGACGCGGTGCCTGGTCGCCGGGTCGTTGATCCGGGAATACCGCCGCCCCGTGCGAACCCCCTGGTCGACCGTGTAGTAGTGCAGGTCGCACGGGAGCTGATGGATCCCCCCGAGCAGGCACAGCTCCGCGAGCAGGACGCGGTCGGCCCCCAGGAACCCCCCCAGGAGACGCGTCTTGCGGAGCGCGCTCGCACGCATCAGGCCGTAGAGCGCGTGCGGTTCGCCGAGCGACCAGAGCAGGCGATGCATGCGGACCCACGCCTCGGGCGCGCGGAGGTCGGTGACGGGGTGCCAGTCGCCTACCCGCCGGCCCGTGCCGTCCACGATCACGACCGACGGCGCGCAGAGCACGCTGGCCGGGTCGGCGTCCAGGGCCTCCGCGCACTCCCGGAGGAAGCTCGGAGCGACCCAGTCGTCGTGGCTCGCCCACTTGAAGTACTCGCCCCGCGCGCGTTCGAACACGCGGTTGAAGTTCCGCGCGAGGCCCTCGTTCTCCGCGTTCCGGTAGTAGCGGATCCTGGGGTCGAGCGCCGCGTACCGGGCGCAGACCTCCTCCGTTCGATCCGTCGAGGCGTTGTCGGAGATCACGACCTCGAAGTCCTCGATGTCCTGTCCCAGCAGCGCATCGAGCGCACGCGGCAGCAGCTGCGCGCCGTTGTAGACGGGGATGCCCACGCTGATCCGGGGTGGTCCCGTCTCGGTCATCGGCGACCCCCGACCGGCAGGCACAACAGGGCGAAGTAGAACGGGAAGAGCTGATCGCGCTCTCGGGCGAGGATGCCGAAGTTCGCGATCGCCGAGAACGCGATGATGAACAACACCGAATAGGCGATCGCTGCGGCGATGTAGGGTCGCCCGGTCGCGCCTCGCACGGCGCCGACCAGCGATCGCCATCGCCGCAGCGAGAACACCAGCACGAACGTCCCCTCCACCGCGATCGCCAGCGCCTGGACGTTGTGCGCCTCGAACGCGAAGGGCCGGAACAGCACCTGGAGCGCCGCAGCCGGGAACTGCACGGGCGAATGCACGATCGCCGGCGTGAACTCCGAGCCTCCCTCGTAGGTTCGTGTGGCGATCGTCGTCAGGACCGAGCTGACCCCGTTGTCCACGTTCAGCTGCGACTCCTTGAGGAACTCGTTCGCCTGCGAGACGAACAGCCAGGCCACGATCGCCACCGCCAGGAGCGACACGACCCTCACGATCGGCGCCGTCAGGCCGAACCCCTCGCTCGGCCGTCGGAGCACCAGGCCCGCCACGATCGCCAGGCCGATCATGCCGGCGACGTGCGGCCGCACCATCGACGCGATCCAGATCCCCAGGCCACACACGAGCAGCCCGCGCCCCACCCTGCCCGTGAGCAGCTTCGCCCCCCCGTACGCCGCGATCCCGAGACCGAAGACCATCCAGGCGTCCTTGCCGAGGCCCGCGGGCCAGAAGACCAGCGACGGGAGGAAGAGCACGAGCCGCCCGTACGAGCGCCACCGGCCGTCGGGCACCCCGATCGTGAACGCCCGGTAGAAGAAGTAGATCCCCCAGAAGCCGAGCCACGCGAAGAACAGGTAGCCGCCGAGCTTGGTCGGTCCGGTCACCGTGTAGAGGACGCCCGTCACGAGCTTGACGAAGTTCGTTCCCGTGATCGGCGCCAGGTCCGTCGCGAAGTTCCCGTGGGCGAACCCCGCCGCCAGGCGCACCCCGGCGTCGTGGTACCCCGAGGCGTCGGCGACGCCCCCGTACACGTCGAACGCGACGAACTGCCTCGCGAGCGCGCCGCCGAACCGGACCAGGAGCCCCGCCAGCAGGAGCCAGAAGACGGTCCGGTCCTCCTCGCGCTTCGCCTGACGGGCCATCGCCGGCAGCGCGAGCAGCACGAGGACCGGCCCGACGATCAGGCCTCCCCACGTGTCGTACGTGCTGGAGCCCATCAGGAAGAACAGCAGGCCGAGGTACCCGACGAGGATGCCGAGCCCGATGGCGGCGACCACCCACGGGTCCCTGATGCCCGTCGACCGGGCCATGTGGCGCGCTCTCGTCGTCAGGTTCATGGGATCTCGGGACCGCCTTCGACCGGGGAACGCACGTCAGAACACCTCGAGGTCGCCGACCGTCAGCGCCCACGAACGCAGGTCCATCGGGTCCGGCACGAGCCCGTCGCCGAGCGGGCGTGCGACCAGCAGCATGCCGCCCGGCGAGCGGAGGAACCCGGACCGGACGGCCGCCGCGCGCTCGACGCTCCGGATCGGGAACGCGCAGGCCACGTGGTCGACCCGAGCGGCCCGGCCCACGCGCCGCAGCAACCGGCCGGCCGTCGCGCGGTCGCCGGCGCGCACGATCACCTCGGAGACCGTCGACTCCCGCAGGGAACCCCGGCGACGCACGCGGAAGATCGCCAGACCATCCGGCCCGTGCGCCCCCTCCTCGACGATCGCCCGGTAGTCGAGGAGCGGCGCTTCGCCGTAGCGCCACTCGAGGTAACGCCGTGTCCTGGGGGTGGCGATCGCGCCACTCCCGGACCAGCTCGCGGGGCCGGACACGGCGAGCAGGCCGTCAAGGTCGCCCGCGGAAGCCAGCACCCGACCCGCCGGCGCCGCCCCGACCTCGATCGGTTCGTCCATCTCGGGCGCTCGCACGGCTCGACCGCCCCGGGCCGCGAGGAACCGCGCCGGGCGCCGGACCCGCACCCCGATCGGGACGCGTCCGACCGTCCCCCATCCCATCTTCAGGTACCCGGGCAGGCTCTTCTCGTTCGGCGTGTTGAACACGATCGCCGTGTCCTCCCGGAGCGCGTCGAGCGCCTCGAGCGTCAGGCGGGAGAAGATCCCACGCCCCTGGTGGTCCGGATGCGTCGCGGTGTCCACGGCGCGGACCGCCGGGATCGAGACGCCCCCCGCTTCGAACCGCCAGCGCATGAACGCCCGGAGGCCGACGATCCGGCCGTCCGCCTCGGCGAGGAGCATGAACGAAGATCCGAACGGGTTCTCCAGGTGCTTCCAGCGGAAGAACGCCGCCGATCGATCGCCTCCCGGCCCCTCGCCCAGGGACGCCCGGAGCAGCTCGAGCACCGCGGATCCGTCCTCGGGACGGAACCGCCGCGTGGTCACGACCGCGTCCTGCACCCTGGCACTCATGCCAACAGCTCCTCGTACACGCGCCGCTGGCGTTCGACGGAGGATCGGATGTCGAAGTCCGAAGCCCGCCGGCGGGCCCCGGCGCCGAGCGAGCTCCGCAGGGCCGAGTCCTCGATCAGCGTCACGATGGCCCGAGCGAGCGCCTCGGGATCGCGCGGCGGGACGGTCAGGCCGCTGACGCCCTCGCGGACGACCTCCCGGTTGCCCCCCACGGTCGTTACGACGGGGGGCTTGCCGAGCGCCATCGCCTCGACGAGCGCGATCGACAGGCCCTCGAACAGGGACGGGAGCACGAAGACGTCGAACGCCGACGCGACCCTGGTGGCGTCCTCGCGGAACCCGGCGAACAGGACACGGTCGCCGAGGCCCAGGCGGGATGCCCGCTCGCGCGTCTCCGCCTCGTCGGGCCCCCGTCCGACGAGCACGAAGCGAGCCTCGGGCACCGCGCGACCGACGATCACGGCCGCGTCGAGCAGGTACCGGTGCCCCTTCTGCGCCCGGAAGTTCGCGACGGTTCCGACGATCGGCACGCCGGGCGCGATCGCGAGCTCGGCGCGGACCTCGTTGGGCGCCGCCCATCGTTCGGCCTCCGCGAGGTCGATCCCGTGGTACAGCGTCTCGACCTCGGGCATGCGCATGCGGCGCAGGGCGGAGGGGTACCTGATCGAGGACGTGACCTCCTCGGAGACCGCGAACACATGGTCGTTCCGCGGGAACGTCAGGAGGTTCCCCCAGTACGTGGCCGGGTGCTGGCGTCCCCACGAGCCGTGCTCGGTGTAGACGATCTTCGGCCCGCTCCTGCGCGGCAGGGCCGCGCGCGCCACGGCCGCGGGGTACGGCGAGTGCACGTGGACGACGTCGATCCGCTCCCGCCGGACGAGCCGCCGGAGGCGTTCGGCCCAGGCGATCCCGCGCGCCCCATCGAGACACCGCGTAGGGATGCCGGCCTCCTCGAGCCCCTTCACGTGGGCGTCCTTCCACGGCAACAGGTACGCGACAGAGTGCGCCGCGCCGTCCTCGTTCAGGTACCGCGCGGAGCTGACCAGGATCTGCTCGGCGCCACCGCGCCCCAGGCCCTTGAAGAGGTGCAGGACCCTGGTCATGACCGGTCCGATCCCGCGACGGGAGCGACCCGGCCCCACACCCGCTCGGCGGCCCGCGGCGACAGCGACACCATCAGGCGCCCGTAGCTCTTGCGTCCCTGCGGGTACACGCGCACCGCCTCGAGGAACCAGCGACGCGCTTCGCCGAACCGGCCGATCCGGGCCGCGCACACCCCCGCGACGTTCATGTAGTCGGCGACGATCTTCGGCTGGGTGGCCAGGATCGAGCCGTGGTGGTCGAGCATGTACCGGGTCGCGTCCAGCCGGACCGACGAGTAGTCACGACGATCATCGGGCACGTGGACGATCAGCAGCGGATCGTCCGAGGCGACGATCCCCCAGCCGGTCGCGCGGCAATAGGAGACCAGTCGCAGCCCCAGGTCGGTGTTCTCGCTGTGCTGCAGGCCCGGTGCGTACCCGCCGACCGCCTCGAACACCCCACGACGGACGGCGAACGTGCCGGCGAGGAAGACGCTCGATGGGTGGGTCGGCAACCCGTGATTCGAACTCGTTCGGAACCCCGTGACCGCACCGTCGTCACCGAGGCTCGCCGCCGTGCAGGTCGCCACCGCGACCTCGGGATCGTCGAGCGCGGACATCAGGTGCTCGAGCCACCTCGGCCTGACCTCGTCGTCGCTGTCCAGGAACGTCACCACCCGCCCCGTCGAGACCGCCACACCCTTGTTCCGGGCCACCGAGACCCCGGACGACGCCTGGCGGATGTAGACGACCCGCGGGTCGCCCAGGGACAGCGCGGCGTCCCGCGTCGGGTCCGTCGATCCATCGTCGACGACCAGGACCTCCAGGTCCGTGAAGGTCTGATCGAGCACGGTCCGCAGGGCGCGAGGCAGTACCCTTGCCCGGTCGCGGGTCGGCACGATGACGGACACGGCCGGCGACGCCCGGCGGGCGGCTTCGACGGATCGAAGCATCGTCCCCATCGTCACGACCGCTCAGCCCCGCGGGACGTCAGCGAGAAGCGCACGTACCCCACACAGATCCCTGCCTCCCGCCCGGCGCGGACGACGCCGTTCCAACAGCGACGGCGCACCGCGTGCGCCGTGAACCTGACGACCTTGCCGGGATGCGCCCGAACGTCGACCCCGTGCTTCGCCCCGAACAGGGGCACCCCGAGCCCTTGACGGAACGCGGTGGCCGTCAGGGCACGCACGCCTCGCTGCGCCCTGCGATGCGCGACCCACAGCTCGGGATCGAACGCGAACCGGAGGTCCCGAGCGCGCAGGAACCAGTCGGTGTCCTCTCCCCGCCCGACGAGCGCCTCGTCGAAGCCGCCCACCGCGTCGAACGCCTCACGTCGAACCGTCATGTTTCCGCCCAGCAGCGCCTCGGCCGTGCCGTCGGGCGCGGGCACCACCTCGGCGTCTCCCAACGAGCATCTCTCGCAGGTCCTCGGAGCGTCGCCGGGAACCCCGCGGTAGGGTCCGCCGACCCCGCTGAGGGCTGGATCCGCGGTCAGCGCGCGCGTCACGCGCTCGACGTAGTCCTCCGGCATCGACTCGTCGTCGTCGATGAACGTCACCAGCGAACCTCGGGCGGCACGCGCCGCCGCGTTGCGCGTGGCCGCTGCGCCCCGGTGCGGCAGCCGTAGGTACTCGACCCGGCACGGTGCGACCGCCGTGACCGCCGCGACGACCTCGCCGGTGGCGTCCGACGACCCGTCGTCGGCGACGATCACCTCGAAGCGCGCCGACGGGTATCGCTGCGCGATCGCGCTCCGGAGGCACACGTCGAGGGTTCGCGCCCGGTTCCACGTCGGGATGACGATGGACACGAACGGACGCTCCGCGCCCGCGCCGCCGCCCATCGGTCGCGGCTCGAGGCCCCGTCGATCCATCGTGATGCTCACGGCCGGCCCCCCGTCGCGATCAGGGCTGCTTCGCCCGCAAGCGTCCGGTAGAGCTCCGCGTACCGCGGCGCGACCGCGCGGACGTCGAACGTCGAACGGCATCGCGCCCGCCCGGCGTCGCCCATCGCCCGGCGGGACGCCGCATCGACCAGCACCCGCCCCAATGCATCAGCGAGGGCATGCTCGTCGCCCGGCGCCGCGAGCGATCCCGTCTGACCGTCGATCACGACCTCCGCAACGCCTCCGATCGCGTAGCCGACGACGGGCAGCCCCGACATGCCGGCTTCGATCACGCACCCGGGCATGCCCTCGGTCCTGCTCGTCACCAGCAGGACGTCCGACGCAGCCATGAGGTCCCCCACATCCGATCGCGACCCGAGGACCAGGGCCCGGCCGGCCGTCGGATCCGCACGCACACGACCCTCGACATCCGTTCGGAGCGGGCCATCGCCGACCATGACCAACACCGCGCCGCCCGGCGTGACCCCCATGGCGCGCCTGGCGATCGTCAGGGCGGCGCCGGGGTCCTTCTCGTCGTTGAGCGCCCCGACGAAGAGCACGATCGTCGTGTCGGCAGCGATGCCCAACGCCGCGCGTGTCTCCGCCCGGCTGCGCACCGCCGTCACGCGCTGGTGGTCGACAGCGTTCGGGATCGAGAGCGTCCGCCGGGGATCCAGGCCGAACGCTTCGATCGCCTCATTGCGGGTCGTCTCGGCGACGGCGATCGTCAGGTCCGCGCGGCGCATCAGCGCCGAATAGACGCGCCGCCGGGCTCGGCCAGCCATCCAGGCCGGGGTCGCTCCGACCCGCCGGTAGACGAGCCTCCCCGCGCCGTGGACCAGCACCGAGTACTTCAGCGCCTCGCCCCCATGGGCCATGACCACGTGGGGCCGCCAGGAGCGGATCGCGTCGCGCAGGGCGAGCCCGGTGCGGACGTTCACACCGAGGAACGGCACAAGGCCGCCGTTCGGCCCGGTCAAGGCCGTGGCTCCGCCGAACGGAGCCGGCGGGTTGCCGGCGTCGCGCATCACCGCGACGCGCTCCTCGATCCCCGGGTCGTCCATGACGCGGATCAGGTCCGCCACGAACATCTCGGCGCCCCGACGTTCGTTCGTCGATACCACGTGGAGCACGCGCAGCGGCGTCCCCTCACCCATGCGCTCGCACCACCTCGTGGCCGCCGGCATGCGGCGACGCCACGGCCGTGCGATAGAAGGCCAGCATCCGTTCGACCACGCGGTCGATCGTGTAGCGCTCCTCGAACCGGGAACGCGCCCGGGCCGCTCGTCGCGCCGCCGCCGACGGGTCGGCGACGGTCCCCACGACGCCGGCGGCCACCAGGTCCGGCCGGCCGGCGGGCACGAGCGCGGCGCCTTCGGACCCGCCCACCGCCTCCCGGACCGCCGGGAGGTCCGTCGCCACGATCGGCGCCTCCAGGGCCATGGCCTCGAGGACCACCCCGGGCAATCCCTCCCACCGGGACGGCAGGACGAACACGTCCGCGGCTGCCAGCAGGTCCGCGACGTCGGACCGCGCTCCGAGCAGGGTGACGTTCCCCTCGACGCCAAGGCCGCGCATCGCCGTACGGAGCTCAGGCGTCGCGCCGCCGTCGCGGCCCGCGATCAGCAGCGTCGCGCCGGGAAGGCGACGGAGCACCTCCGGCATCGCCTCGACCGCGACGTCGAGCCCCTTCTGGTGCTCGTGTCGCGCGGCGGCGAGGATCATCGGCCGATCGGGCGCGATGCCGAGCCGCTCGCGGACGTCGGCCCGCCGTTCGGCCGTGCGGACCCCGAGCGCCTTCGGGTCCCGACCGCGCGGGATCACCTCGATCCGCCCTGGCCGCAGCCGGAGCCGTTCGACCATCGCGCGGGCGACCTGCTCCGTGACCGCGTGGAAGCGCCGGACGAGGCGCGCGGTGATCGCGTCGGCGCCCCGCGCGGCGTCCAACCGCCAGCGGCGCATCCCCGGCGCACCGTAGTGCTCGGCGCCGTAGGCCTCGTTCACCAGGCTCGAGACGACCGGCACCCCGCACGAACGGGCCGCGACCCGGCCGATCACGTCGGCGTCGAAGAGCGTCGTGTGGACGACGTCGGGCCGGATCGACCGGATCGCGTCGCGACTCGCGCGCAGCCACCCGAGCCGGGTCCCGTCGGCCACCAGGGGCAGGACGCCGGCGCCGCCGTCTCGGAGCTCATCGTGCACGCCCGGCGTCTCCCGCAGGTAGCCAACGTCCAAGCGAACCCCGGCCGCCGTGTAGTGGCGCGCCATGGCCGCGAGCGACCGTTCGGCCCCACCTGCCGCGAGGCTGTCGATCAGGTACAGGACCTGCACGATCGCTACCCGGCCGCCCGTGCGCCGTTCGACGTCGCCGACCCGAGCCCCTCGAACCACCGGACGGTCCGCTCGAGACCGTCGGCGAAGTCCACGGCCGGGTCGAACCCCAGGTCCGTCGCGGCGGCCGAGATGTCGGCGCAGGTGTCGCGCACATCGCCCTGCCTCGGATCGGTGTGGATCGGGTCGACGCCCACCCCGATGATCCCTCGGAGGATGTCGAGCAGATCCATCAGCGAGTACGACCGGCCCCCGGCGACGTTGTACGCCTTCCCGGCGCAGGCGCTCGCGGGTGCCTGTGCGGCCAGCAGGTTCGCCCGGACCACGTCCTCGATGTAGGAGAAGTCCCTCGTCTGGCGCCCGTCACCGTGGATCTCGGGCGGCTCCGCTCGCCGGAGGGCATCGATGAAGATGGGGATCACCGCCGCGTACATGCTCTCCGGATGCTGCCTCGGCCCGTAGACGTTGAAGTACCGGAGCGCGACCGTTTCCAGGCCGAACAGCTCCGTGAAGACCCGGCAGTACTGCTCGCCCGTGACCTTCGTGACCGCGTACGGCGAACGGGGCGACAGCGGTTCCGACTCGCTGGTCGGCATCACCTCGGCCCCGCCGTAGACCGAGGACGACGAGGCGAACACGACCCGCCGCACGCCCGCATCGCGCGCCGCGACGAGCAACCCGAGCGTTCCGGCCACGTTCACCCGGTCCGTCTCGAGGGGGTGCTCGACCGACCGGAGCACCGCTCGATGGGCCGCTTCATGGAAGACGAGCTCGCTCCCTTCCACCGCGCGGGCAAGCGCCGCTTCATCCCGTATGTCTGCTTCAACCAGGTTCGCGCTGGGGTGGATGTTGCGCTCGGACCCGGTCGACAGATCGTCGAGGACCCACACGTCCGCACCCTCGCTGACCAGGGCATCCACGATGTGAGAGCCGATGAACCCGGCCCCTCCGGTGACGGTGACCTTCATCGTTCGTCTCCTTTCCCGTAGTCCTCGTCGATCACAGAGTTACTTCAAAGGTTCCACTCAAGTACTTAAATGCGGGGCCCTTACCGACCGATGGTTCATATAGCGCTCTCGTCGCACAACCTCGGACGAAAGGACTCGAACGATGAACAACGAGCCCAGCAGCACCACCGAGGCTCAAGCGCAACACTCGGCACTCACCCGGAGGGACTTCCTCCGCGTCGCCGGCCTGACCGGCGCCGGCGCGTTCATCTGTCGTCCCGGAGGCGGTGGCACCCAGAGCCACCAGAGCCGCAAGAGCTCCGCAGAGCTCACCCCCTCCAAGGACAAGGTCCACACGATCAGCGGCTACGTCTCGGGCAACAAGATGGTCGTCGATCCCGGCACGGTCCTGCGGTTCGATCCGAACGCCAACACGACGGTCGAGCTGACGGGCAACCTCGTCGTCTACGGCCGGCTCGAGATGAAGCCGGCCTCGACCGACGTCGTCCACACGATCCGGTTCCTCAACATCGACGAGTCGAAGTTCGTCGGCGGCGGCATCGACGTCCTGGACACCGACGTGGGCCTGTGGGTCATGAACAACGGCGCGCTCGACCTCGCGGGCCCCCGCCGCCAGCCCTGGAACCGGCTCGGCTACAGCGCCACATGGCTGCCGACCGACGAGCTGATCCTCACGCCGACGGCGGTCGGCGACTACTCGGGCTTCAAGTCCTTCAAGGCGGGCTCCCAGGTCCCACAGGTACCCGGGATGCCTGCCGCCGAGGTCCTCAACCTGACCCGCAACGTGCGGATCGAGGGCACGCCGAACGGGCGGGCCCACGTGTTCATCCTCTCGAACCAGCCTCAGCACATCCGCCGCGTCGCTTTCCGCTACGTCGGTCCGCGGAAGAACGGCACCGTCGTGCTCGGCCGCTACGGCGTGCACTTCCACATGTGCAACAACGGCAGCGCCGGCTCGATGGTCACCGGCGTCGTCGTCCGCGACACCGGGTCGCACGCGTTCGTGCCCCACATGAGCAACGGCATCTCGTTCAAGCGGTGCATCAGCTACAACACCCAAGAGGACGCGTACTGGTGGGACTACGGGACCCCCTCCGACGGCCTCCTGTACCAGGACTGCGTCGCCGCCAAGGTCCTCTCCGGAACCGAGGTCTACCGGTTGGCCGGCTTCGTCATGGGCCCGAGCACGCGGCAGGGCTCGAACCGGTGCATCAAGTGCGTGGCCGTCGGCGTCCAGGGCGACGTGAACTCCTCCGGGTTCATCTGGGACGAGGACAACGAGGGCGTCTGGGTGCACCAGGACTGCGTGGGTCACAACAACGTGATGGACGGCATCTTCACGTGGCAGAACACCGACAAGATCCACGACGTCGAACGGTTCATCGGCTACCGCAACGGCAAGGCGGGCATCGAGCACGGCGCCTACGTCAACTCCTACCAGTACTCCGACGCCATCGTGCAGGAGAACGGGTACGCCGGTTTCCTCGTCCACTCGCAGTCGGTCAAGGACTACTCACGCCCGCAACTGTTCACGCGGCCGACGGTCATCGGGAACGGCGTCACCAAGTACGGCATGGTGCTCGGCCTCGCGCCCGGCTTCCCGCCGCCGCCGCCCGGCCAGGGCTCGACCCCGTCGATCTGCACCAGCCCGAAGATTTCCGGGTGCCAGACGAACTACTACCAGCCGGACGGGCTCCCGATCTCCGACGTCCTGACGATCAAGTGACCGCCGCGAGGTCCGGGCCCGTCGCGCTCTGCCGTCGGGCCTTGGCTCGCGTCGCCGTCGCCAGCACGGATCCGGCCGCCGCGTCCCACCACGGGCGCCGGCGCCCCCCGTGGGTGCGCCGCACCCAGGCCACGTCAACGACCCGACGCCGATTGCCCTCGAGCCCTCGACGGAACGCCGCGAGCCGCGCGGGGTCCCACGCGTTCGTGTGGCTGCACACCGTCCAGACGCCGGGTGGGGTCGCGCGGAACCGCCACAGCTGCTGAGGGATCCAGAGCATCCCGTCGGGGTCGACGTACGGCGCCAAGCCGAACCCGTCGGAGACGGTATCGATCCCGACGGACCTGGAGGCCCGGAGCGTCGCCGGGTCGAACGCGTGGTTCGGCGCGACGAACACCTCCGGCCGGAGCCCCTCTCGCTCGAAGATCGCCATCGCTGCCCGTACCTTCGAGGTCTGCTCCTCCAGCGTGAGCCCGGCGAACTCGCTGCGACCATGCAGCCCGAGCACGCCGGGCTGGTCCGTCACCGTCGCGTGCTGATACCCGTGCATCGCGACCGTCCAGCCGCGGGCCGCCCACACCCGCGCCCGCTCCCAGAACCCGTCGTCCTCGGGTGCGACCTCGAGGTGCGGATCCCGGTTGTCCGGCACGATCGCGAGGATCGGCCGCACGCCGGCGTCGACCAGCAGACGCTCGACCGGCTCCCAGCGTTCGAGGTCCATCGTCGGACACAGGTCGTCGAACCGCAGGAGGAACGCGGTCCTCATAGCCGGCTGGCCTCCCACGACGCCTCGACGTGCACCGGGGCCAGGCGCACCACGGCGAGCGGCCCCCCGTCGAGGTTCGGGCCGGCGACGTCGAAGTGCGCCGCCGGGTGCCACGAGAGCAACTCGGAACCGGTGCCGGTCGCGAACACGCCCACCCACGCGTAGTAGCGACCCCGCGGCAGGGGGAGCCGCGCCACCGAGCACCGGATCTCGGTCTCGCCGGCCGCCAGGTGCACGTCTTTCGACAGTACGAAGATCGGTGTCGCCGGGCCCTCGCTCACGCCCACGTAGCAGATGCCGCTGCGCGGCCCGGGGCTGTCGACGACGACGCGGATGTCCATCGCGCCTTGGGTCCGCACCATGTGGCCCTCCGCGGGCACCACCTCGGCCTTGACCAGTCGGACGATCCCCTCGCCCTCCGCGAGATACTCGGCGGCCTCCTCGATCACCCGCCGGTATTCGGTCAGGGTCTCGCGAGCGGGGCCGTCGTGCTCCACGAGCCCCTGCCGCAGCCAGATCACGCGCGAGCAGAGCGACTCGACCGCGGCCAGGTCGTGCGAGACGAACACGACGGTCGTCCCCTGTCCGAGGACCGTCCGCATGCGGTCCAGGCACTTCTGCTGGAACGACGCGTCCCCGACCGCCAGCACCTCGTCGACCAGCAGGATGTCCGGTTCGAGGAACGCCGCGATCGCGAACCCGAGCCGGGTCCACATCCCACTCGAGTAGAACTTGAGCTGGCGGTCGATCGCGTCCTCGAGCTCAGCGAAGGCCACGATCTCGTCGAAGCGCCGCATGACCTCCTTGCGGCGCAGCCCCAGGAGCGAACCCTGCAGCGCGATGTTCTCCCGGCCGGACAGATCGGGGTGGATCCCGGCCTTGACCTCGATCAACGCGCCGATCCGACCCTGGACGTCGACCCGGCCGGCGTACGGGTGCATCACCTTGGCGACGATCTTCAGCATCGTGGTCTTGCCGGACCCGTTGTTGCCGACGAGCCCGACGGCCGCGCCCGGTTCGACCACCATCGACACGTCGCGCAGGGCCCATCGCCAACCCTGGCTCCGCCGAGGATGCAGGACCCGGGCGAGCCGATCCCTGCCGAGCATCCGCTGGAAGTCGGCGCGGAACCGCTTCCAGATCTGCTCCGTGCGGATCGAGCCGTCAGGCAACATCGGCGATCCCCGTCTCGAGCTTCTTGAACAGGACGTACCCGCCGATCAGCACTACGAGCGACGAGATGGTCGCCGGGACCATCAACCGCCAGTCCGGATCCAGCCCGTACAGGACGGTCCGACGCAGCCCGTTGATCACGGCGGCCAGCGGGTTCAGCGTCACGTAGAGGACCTGGTACTTCGCCGGGATCTGGTCCATCGGGTACGCGACGGGGGTCGCGAACAGCCCGATCTGCAGCACGATCGGGATCACGTGCCGCAGGTCGCGCATGTACACCATGATCGCCGAGGTCAGCACCGTGATGCCCGTCGTGAAGGCGAGCAGCGGGACGAGGATCGCCGGCACCCACAGGGAGGTGATCTTCGGCGCGAATCCGAACCACAGGAACAGCACGCCGAGCGCGCCCACGGCGATGACCGCGTCGGTGCCCGCCACGCACTCACTCGCCAGCGGGAAGACCTCACGCGGGCACTGCACCTTGTTCAGCAGCGGCGCGTTCGTCACCAGGTTCAACCCACCCAGGGAGAGCGTCGTCGCGAAGAACGTCCACGGCAGGAGCCCGATGTACGAGAACAGCGGGTACGGGACGGCTCCGGTATCGATGTGGCCGACCGCTTGGAACACGACGGTGAATACCACCATCAAGGCGAGGGGCGTCACCAGCGCCCACGCGAAGCCGAGCACCGCCTGCTTGTACCGCGCACGGATGTCCCGCTCGGCGAGCGTCCACACGAGCTCACGCGAACGCCAGAGGTCCGTGATGGCCCGGCGGGGCCCCAGTCGTCGGCGGTAGCGAAGGCTCGCGGGGGGGCCGAGCGCCGCGTCGGCGGCCGAGCTCATCGGGCGATCACCGGCTCGACGGCGTCGTCCGGGTCGGAAGGGAACCCCTCCGTCGTCGCCGCCGCGCGGATCCAGCGGTTGAACCCCGCGATCCGGTCGAGGAGGGTGGGCTCGTAGCCGCCCGCGCGCGCGGCCGCGATCAGGCCGTCCAGGTCCTTCGGCAGGCATGCGCCGCCGAACCCGCGTTCCGGGGTCACGCCCAGGTGGGAAGGCCCGATCCGGTGGTCCATCCCGACGACCTCCTGGACCGACGGCCACTCCGTCCCGTACCGCGCGCAGACCTCGGAGAGCTCGTTCGCCATCGCCACCTTCGCCGAGAGCATCGCGTTCGCGCAGAGCTTCACCAGCTCGGCTTCGATCGTGCGGAGCCGAGCCACGGGCGCGTCGGTGATCACGCGGGTCATCAGCTCCTCGAGGACGTCGGCCGCGGCAGGCTCGTCCGTCCCGATGACGATGCGGTCCGGGTTCAGGAACGACCGTTCCGGATCGGTCGCCACGAGGAACTCCGGAACGCTCGCGAACCGCAACGATGGGTACCGCTCGGCGAGACGCGCCGACGTCCCGGGAGGGACCGTCGACTTCATCGCGACGATCGTCGCGGCCCGCGCGTTCGCGGCGATGTTCTCGACCGCCGCCCACACCTCGGTCAGATCGTACCCACCCCCCCTCGTGCTCGGCGTCGGCACGCAGACGAAGATGGCATGGCACGCGGCCAGGTCGCCCGGCGCGCCGACGTCCAGGTACGGGTCGTACCCGACCGTCGTGACGCCGCTCGCGACGAACGCATCGAGCGTCGTGCGGCCGACGACCCCGAGTCCGACGATCCCAACGGGTCCCATGTGCATCTCTCCTCTTCCGTTCCGTGGCAACTGGTTCGAGATCCGGGCCGCTAGAGCCGCACGACGTTCGTCGTCAGGTGCCGGACCCCGAACGCGTTGGTGGCATCGAACACCAGGTTCGCGTGCGACGCGATCCAGTCGAGGTCGAACGACGTGTGGGGCGTGAGCAGCGCGACGCAGTCCGCGCACGAGAGCGACCGTTGTGTCAGATCCGTGCCCATCAGGGCCGCGCCATCGATGCGGATGCTCCCGACGTGCGGGTCGTTGAACGAGATCTTGGCGCCTCGCCGGTGGAGCGCTTCCATCACCTTGATCGCCGGTGACTCGCGCACGTCCCCGACATCGGGCTTGTAGCTCACGCCCAGGATCATGATGCGAGCGCCCTTGACGGCCCGGCCGGCGTCGTTCAGCACGTCGCCGATCCTGCTCGCCACGTACGTGGGCATCTGCGCGTTGACGTCCTGGGCCTGCTCCAGGATCCGGAACTGATGCCCCGAGTCCCGGCGCACCTGCCAGGCGAGGTACATCGGGTCCAGCGGGATGCAGTGGCCGCCTACCCCCGGTCCGGGTCGGAAGCCCATGAAGCCGAACGGCTTCGTCGCCGCCGCATCGATCACCTCCCAGACGTCGATGTCCATCTCGTGGCAGAGCATCGCCATCTCGTTCACCAGCGCGATGTTGACGTGGCGGAACGTGTTCTCCAGCAGCTTCGCCAGTTCCGCCGCGCGGCTCGACGACACCACGGAGACCTGCTCGACGATCTGCGAATAGAAGAGCCGGGCCATGCCCGTCGCCTCAGGCGTGATGCCGCCGACGATGCGAGGCGTGTTGCGGAAGAGGAACTCCTCGTTGCCCGGGTCGATCCGCTCGGGCGAGTACGCGAGGAGGAAGTCGTGGCCGCACAGCAGCCCCGAAGTCTCGAGCCCCGGCTTCACGACCTCGTCCGTCGTGCCCGGGTACGTGGTCGACTCGAGGATCACGAGCTTGCCCGGCGTGAGATGGGACGCAACCTCCTTGCAGGCGCGTTCGACCTGGGACAGGTCGGGTGTGTGATCGCGCACCGGGGTCGCGACGCAGATCAGCACCACGTCGAGGTCCTCGACCTCCGCATGCTCGGTCGTGAAGCGCACGCGACCGGTCGAGACGCCGGCGCGGAACGCGCGCTCCGGCACACCGGGAACGACCAGCTCCCCGGCGGCCAGCCCGTCCACGCGACGCTGGTCCAGGTCGATGCCGACCACCTGGAAGCCGGCCTCCGCGGCCGCGCAGGCGAGCGAGACGCCAACGTACCCTTGACCGACGACGCCGATCCGAGCGGCTCTGGATAGGATGCGTTGGCGTAGGCGGGCGGTGTTCTTCATCGGGCGGGAAACCTCCGAGGTGACGTGGCTGAAACGTACGGACGCCGGTGCTAGGCGACGTCCTCGCGGTCGGGTTCGATCTCGTCGTCCAGCAGCGCTCGCACGGCCTGGGCCCTGCGACGGAAGCACTGTCGCCTCGAGAGCCCGAGGGCCTTCGCGATGTCGGCGACCTCGAGCTGCTGCACGTACCAGAGGAACAGCAGACGGCGGTCCCGGTCGCTCACGCGACGCATGCGGCGGCTCAATTCGATCCGGTCGGGCAGGTTCTCCAGCAGTCCGGCGCGGAAGCCCTCGGGCACGTCGCTGCTCCGACGCGCGGCGCCGATCTGCATCAGGGACGTCGAGCTGGGCTGCCACCAGTCCGTGTAGGTCACGAGCGACCGGATCACGTCCCCGCTTGTGGCCAGCATAGACCTCTCCCATCTTCTAGTCTGCCGCACCCTCGAGTGACACGCCAGAGGGTGAAATCCCCTATACCTTCACCGCGTCGTGCCGGTTGGCGCGGTAGTACGCGTGCGGCACGACCGCCTCGCGGCTCGCGTTCAACGCGATCCCCGCGACCGGGGCTTCCAATCGACGCAAGACCTCAGCGGCACGGCCGGCGAGCTCCGGATCCGACTTCCCGGCGCGGACGACGACCAGGACCGAGTCGGCGCCAGCCACCAGCTCCGGTGCCTCGCTCCCGACCAGCACGGGCGCGCTGTCGATCAGCACGACGTCCGCATACGAACGCGCCTCGTCGATCGCGCGGCTGAGCCGGTCCGAGGCCGAGGGCCGGACCGTCCCGCCCCGCCCCGCGCCCGAGGTGACGATGCTCACGTCATCCAGTCGCGTCTCGCGGATATGCCCCTTGAGCATCGGCCGTCCGCTCGACGCCGCGATCGCCTGGGTCATGCCCGGGCCCTCGGAAACGCCGAGCAGTTGGTGGATCGCCGGGCGACGGAAGTCGCACGAAAGGACCAGCACGCGCTTGCCGACCTCCGCGTAGACCGCGGCCAGGTTGGCGACCACGGTCGTCTTGCCTTCGCCGGCATCCGCGCTCGTCACCATGATCGCGGTCCCGCGCTTCGCGTCGCCGCCGTTCTGGCCGGGCCCGTGAGCCGCCGACCCGTTCTGCCCGGACGCGCGGCTGCGATCGAAGCGGCGCTCGGAGCGAGGCAGCAGTCCGGTTCCGAGCAGCCGGAACGCGTCGGTCGTCGCGGACTCGCTCCCGTCGAGCGTAGGGCCGCGGCGGCGGGCTGCGGACATCGAAGGGATCTCGGCAAGCACCTGATACCCGTACGCGTTCTCGGCCGCCTCCTTCGTCCGGATCTTGGGGTCCAGACGTTCGATCACCAACGCCATCGCGGACCCAGCGAGAAGGCCTACGATCAGCGCGAGCACCAGCACGCCCGCCGTGCTGGTCGGGATACGGACGGGGCTCAGCGATGCGGGCACGGCGACCGGCTTTTGGAAGATGATCAGGCCGGAACCAGCCGACGAGGCCCGAGACGCGCGACAGCTCATCGTTCTTCTGCTGGATCTGGACCCCCACGGTGATCAGTGAGGACTGCAGAATCGTCGCGTCCGCTCCCGGTCGCGGCCTTGAGCTGACCCCGATGTCTTCCCGCTGGGCCGTGAGGTCAGCGATGTCGTTCCGAAGACCCTGAGCGACACGCGCCTGTCGGTCATCGACCGACGCCAAGAGCGCGTTCGCGAAGTCGAGCGACAGCGTCTCCGCCTTCTTCGGGTCCGTCGAGGTGACCGTGATCTTCAGCAGGCCCGTGGTCGTATCCGGCGCGGCCGTCACCATCGAGGCGAGCACCGCCGCCGATGCCGTACCCGGTCTCCTGAGCGACCCGCTCCGGGACTTCGCCGAGTGTCACGAGGGCCGCGAGGGTCGGGATGTTCAGCGCGGTCGTGCCGGTCGGGTCGGAGATCTGACCCGAGTTCAGCAGGACGGTCGTCGCTTCGTACTGCTGGCGCACGGCCCCGCGCACCGCGACATAGAGGCCGGCGAGCGCGAGCGCTACGGCCGTCGCCGCCGCGATCACGCGCCACCGACGGCGGATCGCTCTCAGATACTCGTTGGTTCCCACGCTTCGATCCCTCCACCTGACGAGAGCACCATCCGGACGGCCGCCGCCTGGTTCGGCGCTCCGAGCTTGCGACGGATCCGTTCCTGATGGTGCTCGACCGTGCGCGGGCTGATGCCGAGATGCCTGGCGACCTGCTTGGCCGGGAGCCCGTGCGCCACGAGCGCCATGACCTGCCGCTCACGGGCCGTCAGCTCGGGGACGGACCGCTCAGGAGCGGCGTTCGGCGCGAGCGCCGCCGCCAACGAGGCGACCGGCTCCTTCGTGGTGACCCGGAACCCCTCGTCCTCCTTCGCGGTTCCTCCCATGAACACGACACGGACGCCCTTGCGCCGCAGGCGCACCGCCGCCGCATCGGCGCCGGGCAGACGATGGTCGAGCACCACCGCGTCCGCTCGTTCCCCCCGACGCTCGCCGTCGGCGGCCGTGGTGGCGATCGCGATCGGCATGATCGCGGGGAAACGCGCGAGCGCGGCCGCGATGCCCTCCGCGACCATCACCTCGCCGTGCGCCACGACGACAGCCCGTGGGGTCACAGGGTTCCCCCGGTGAGCACGGACTGCTCCTGCCACGTGGCCTTGAGCCGGGCGATCAGCTCATCCTGCCGAGCCTCGCGGATCAGGCCTTCGAGCTCGCGGAGCGCGCGGCGCAGCGCGATCGGGTCCGGCTGCGGTGGTCGCGACACGGAGATCGCCGGGTGCGCACTCGGGCGGAGCCCCTCCTCCGGCGCGGCGAGCGTCTCCATCAGCCGCTCGCCGGGCCGCGGACCGACGATCTCCACGTGGATGTCCCGGCCCGGGATGTGCCCGGACAGCCGGATCACGTTCAGCGCCAGCTCGAGCACGTTCACGGGCTCGCCCATGTCGAGCGTGAACACCTCACCGCCCTCGGACATCGCGGCGGCCTGCAGGACCAGCCTGACCGCCTCCTCGATGCTCATGAAGTACCGCGTCATCGCCGGGTCGGTCACGGTGACGGGACCGCCCCTCGCGATCTGCCGCAGGAACGTCGGGATCACGCTCCCCCGGCTCCCGAGGACGTTCCCGAACCTGACGGCGCACAGGATGCCCGGGCCGTCCTGCTGGCTGCGGACGATCTGTTCCGCGAACCACTTCGACGACCCCATCACGCTGACCGGGTGCACCGCCTTGTCCGTCGAGATCAATACGAACCGCTCCACGCCGGCGATCGCGGCGGCGTCGACGACGTTCGCGGTCCCGACGATGTTGGTGCGCACCGCCTCCTCCGGGTGGGTCTCCAGGAGCGGGACGTGCTTGTGCGCGGCCGCGTGGAAGACGACGTGGGGCTGATGGGCCATGAACGTCGAGAGCATGCTCGCCTGATCGCGAACGTCGGCCAGCGCGCTGACCACGCCGGCGCCGTCGAGCGCCGTCGAGAGGTCGTGCAGGTGCGTCTCGTCGTGATCGAGCAGCACGAGCGCGGCCGGCTCGAGGGCGAGGACCTGGCGGGCGATCTCCCCGCCGATCGAGCCTCCGGCGCCCGTGATCAGCACCCGCCGGCCCGCGACGATCCTGCGCACGGCCTCCATGTCGGTCTCGACCTGCTCCCTGCCGAGGAGGTCCTCGATCTGCAGGTCACGGATGTCCCTGGCGGCCACCCTGCCCTTGACCACCTCGTGGACTGACGGAAGCACGCGCAGCGTCACGGACGCCTCCTCGCAGAGCGCCGCGACCGATCGGACCACGTCCCGACCCGCCGACGGGATCGCCAGGAGCACCTGGTCGATCTCGAGGCGCGCGACGAGCCGGGGGATGTCCTTCGTCGTCCCCCGCACGCGGACGCCGAACAGGGTCCGGCCCACCTTCGACGGATCGTCGTCGACGATCACGACAGGCTCCAGCCCGACCGATGGGTTGCGGACGATGTCCTTCAGGACCATGGCGCCCCCGTCGCCGGCCCCGACGACGAGGACCCGGGCCTCCGTCCCCATCACCGCGCGGCGACGCAAGGCGAACAGGCGGCTCTGGAACCGGATCGCGCCGAACCCGATCAGCGTCAGCAGAGGGCCGAACACCATCACCGACATCGGGAGGAACGGAGAGGCACCGAGGACGAGCCACGCGACGAGCATCACGACGTAGCCGATCACGACGGCGAGGAGGACCCTGCGAGCCTCCTCGACGCTGGCATACCGCCACATCTGCTCGTAGAGGCCCATGGCGCTGTTGACGGTTAGCTGGACCGCGGTGGCGATCAAGAGGAAGACGGGGAGGTGGCCCCAGTACGGGTGGCCGAGGTACCCGCCGTTCCTGAGTGCCGAAGGCACGAGCGGGAGCACATATGCGGAAACCAGCACCGCGACATCGAGTATCGCGAGCGGAACGTCACGGCGCAGACGTGCGACGATCGCCGCCGGGAACCGTCCAGGCCGTTCGTCGCCGTCGGCGAACGAGTCCTTCGTACGCATGAGCCCTTCCCCCTGTCCCCGTTCACGCGTGCTGAACGGGTACGCGTAGCATTCGGGACGTGGGGTGCGCCCGCATCGAGTAGACGACGTAAGTCGCCTACGTCAGATTGAGGGGTTTTCTGCCGCAGCGGCCTAGGACGCTTCGTCGTTCCGGCCGGCTTCCAGGTCTCGCAGGATGCCGCTGCGGCGGACGAAGGCCACCGCTTCGAGGCGCGAATGCACCCCGAGCTTGGACAGCACGTTCTGGACGTGGGTACGCGCCGTGTCGGGGCTGATGATCAGCGCCTGCGCGATCGTGTCGTTGTTCCCGCCCTCGGCCAGGTAGGCAAGGACCTCCCGCTCACGCCGCGTGAGCTGACCGATCCGGCGGACCGCCAAAGCCTGTTCCTTCTTCCTGAGCATCAGCCGGTCGAGGAGTGCTCCGAGCATCCGTGGCGGGACGAGCGTGTCGCCACACACGAGCGCGTGCACGGCGCTGACCAGCTCGGCGAGCGGGGATCCTTTCGTCATGTACCCGCTCGCACCGGCCTCGAGCACGTCGAACAGGGTGTTCTGGTCCTCCTCGCCGTCCACGACGAGGATGCGGGTCTCCGGCGCCTCGGTCCGGATCGAGCCCATCGTACGGATGACGTCTTGGTCCTCGAGGCTCGCGTCGAGGATCGCGACATCGGGCCGGGTTCGGACCGCCTCCGCGACCGCCTGACGACCGCTCCGCGCCTCGGCGACCACCTCGATCGCGGACTCGGCCTCCATCGCGACGCGCACCGCCTCGCGGAACAGCGAGTGCTCGTCGGCAAGGAGGACCCGGACGATCCCCTCTTGCGCCAGCACGCTCCTCCCCCCATCGGCCTTATCGGCCCACGGCGGGCCCGACCCGATCACCGTACCGGTGCGCGCTCGCGCACCTCACCGCACCAACGGCGTAGAGGAACTACGGCAGACGGGTGAGGCGCCAACACGTTCGGACCCATCCGTCCGGGATCGGTCCTCAGTCGACGATCCCGTTGCGGGTTGCGTACGTCACGGCCTCGAGCCGGGAGCTCACTTGGAGCTTCGTGAGGACCTGCTGCACGTGCGTACGGACGGTGTTCGGCTCGATCCCCAGCGTCCGTCCGATCGCCGCGCTGTTCAGGCCATCCGCCAGGAGCCCCAGGACCTCCCGCTCACGGTTGGTCAGACTCGAGGCCATCATCGCCGCCGCGCGTCCCGACCGGCGCTCGGCCCCGTCGTCCACAGCCGAGAGGTGATCCGGGAACACGGGTCGCCCGCCGAGGATCAGTGCGAGGGCTTCCCCGAACCGTCGCACCGGGGTCTGCTTCGTCAGGTACCCGTTGAATCCCGCGCGGACCGCGTCGCGCACGATCCTCGCATCGTTGACCCCGGTGACCGCGACGATCGTGACGTCCGGGTGGCGTTCCCGGATCGCCACGCCGAGCGTGAGCCCGTCCAGATCGGGGAGCCCCAGGTCGACGAGGACGACGTCGGGAGGGTCCGCGTCGATCAGGTCGAGCGCGGCGTAGCCGCTCGCGACGAGTTCCACTGTCGCGACCCCCTCCCGAAGCAGGAACGACCTCATGACCTGGGCGAACAGGACGTGGTCGTCCACGACCACGACGCGCACGCCGGCCAGCATCGACCGATCGGACGCGGGGTCCGCGCCGCTATCGGTCCCATCAGGACCGATCCGTTCACCCCTGTTCACGTGCGACCTCCATGCGTCCGACGCCGACCACGCCCCCGGCTCCCCCCCACGAAGCACGGACGAGTTCCAGCGAACGTTAGGGTCATCGCCGTCGGTACGTCAATGCCTGAAAGGGGGACCGTTCGGCTATTTCGGGCCGGCCGGTGCAGAGGTTTCCCCTTTCCGACGTAGTTCAGCTACGTCGGATGGGTGACCCGACCGTCCCGCTTCCGCGGCGACGTCGCTCACCCGATCCGGTTCAGGCGCGTCGTACGGCGATCCGTGCGCACGCATGTCGATATGGAACACGGCGCCCTGGTCCACGGATCCGGCCCACAGGCTCCCCCCGTGGCCTTCGACGATCTTCGACGCGATGAACAGGCCGAGGCCCTTCCCATGCGCGCGTGAGGAACGACCCGCCGTCCCGCGGACGAAGGGATCGAAGATCGATCCCAGCTCGTCCGGCGCGACGCCCGGCCCATGATCGCGGACCGTCACGCGCGCGGCGCCCTCGACGGTCCCGACCGTGACCTCGACCGTCCGGTTCGGAGGCGAGTACGCCAGCGCGTTCCTGACGACGTTCGCGATCGCGCGCGCGAGCTGACCCGGGTTCGCCGTGACCCACACCTGCGAACGGAGCTCGAGGCGGATCCGGTCCTCGTCCTCGTCGATCGTGCACGCGTCGATCGCCTCCTCGACGATCGCTGCTAGGTCCGTCGGGCGCCGCCTGACGATCCCCCGTCCCGTCGCCCACTTCAAGGAATCGTCGACCATTTCGGCGAGGAGGTCGAGCTCCCGGCGCGCCCGCTCCAGGACCTCGTTCGAGGAACGAGTGGACGATCCAGGGCCCTTCGCTCCGTTGGCACGTGACGGGCCGTCGGGCTCGACCGCCAGCGCGTGCTCGATCGCCGAGCGAACCGCGGTGATCGGGCCCCGGAGCTCGTGCGCGGTCCAGGCGAGCGCCATCTCCAGCTCCTCGTTGCGCTTGCGCGCGCGATCGACCGTCGAGCGCTGCTCGAGGAGATCCCCGAGGAGCGCGATCAGCCGGTCGAGGGCCTCCCGCGCCTGTCGCGAACCATCCGCGGTGAACACGATCGCCTCGCGCGCCTCGCGGAACTGGACCGCTGAGGTTCCCACGTACGAGCCGAGCGTCTCCGCCCGGCGCCGCTTGCTCTCGTCCGAGGCCAGCCGCCACGCGGGAAGCGCCGTCTCGTTGCGCCGGAACTCCGGCAACGAACGTCGGGGGACGCCCGCCACGTGCACGAGCGTCGGGATGCCGCCCGGGGTGTCCGGCAACCACGCCGCGATCGGGAGCTTCAGGTGCTTGTGGCAGAACGTGACCGTCATCCGCACGGCAACGCGGTCGGAGGGCGCCTTCAGGATCCTCTGGGCCAGGCTGGCTGAAAGCGCCAGCGCCTCGGCGGCCTGCAGGAGCTCGGTCCGTGCCTTGATGTTGCGGAACACTATCGCGGCCTGGCCGGCGGCCGATCCGAGGCTCGACCACCCACGGTCCAGGTCCTCGGCGCACGCGAGGACCTCGACCACGCCGACGGCCTGGCCGCGACACATCAGCGGGATGGCCGCCATGCTGGCGGTCCGCGGGTCCTTCGCGCGTGCGAGGATCGGACGCTTGCCGTCGAACGCGGCCCGTCGCCGTGCCGAGCTCTTGCGCCCGCGGTCGCGCAGGGAACCCTCCGCGGCGACCATGCGCAGCCGTCCGTTCGCATCGGGAAGCGCGAGTCGAACGGTCGCCTCGTCGCGGCCGACCGCGCGGCGCATCCATCGGATCGTCGCGGTCGTCGCCTCGTCCAGATCCATCGTCGAGGCGAACGCCCTCGACATCTCGAGGATCATCCGAACCTCTTCCGGCACCCAGTCGAGCCGCCGACCGGGACGGCGACCGTCGCCGTTCGAACCGGCGACCGGTGCCACCTCCGCGCGAGCCGCGGCACGTCTCGTCATGATCCGCTCCCATGGCGAGGGTACGGACCGCCCCGCGCGGGCTCGGCCAAGGCTCCCATATATCCCCCCTAGGGCGGATCGTCACGATCCGCCGGGTGATAAGGATATCCCGATACGACCGATACGACCCGGGTGATCCAGTCGCGCAGGGATTTTCGCCCGACACGTTCGTTCCTCGCGCGAGCGAATCACATCGATGTCGTTCCCGGCGGCACGGGGCGGTAGGCTCCTCCCGTGAGGTTCCTGCACACCGCCGATTGGCACGTCGGCCGCTCGATCCGCGGCCGCTCGCGAGCCGGCGAGTTCGCCGACGCTCTCGATCAGGTCGTTGGGATCGCCGCGCAGGAGGACGCCGATGCCCTCCTGCTGGCGGGGGACATCTTCGACCATCGCGCCCCGTCGCCCGAGGCCGATTCCATCGTGTTCGATGCGCTGATCCACCTGTTCGAGGCCGGCGTCCCGGTCGTAGCGATCCCCGGCAACCACGACTCCGCGGTCCGGCTCGAGGCGCTCGCCAAGCTCCTCGCGCCGATCGGGACCACCATGGTCCCGCGGGTCGTCCCCCCGGCCGCCGGCTCGCTCGTCGAGCTTCCGTCCAGGCGCGGCGACGAAGCCGCGCTCATCGCGTGCGTGCCCTTCGTCCCGCCGCGGCGGTTCGGTGATGCAGCGGCGCTGTTCGACGCGACGGAGACCTGGTACCAGTCGTACGCGGACGGGATGGCCTCACTCCTGGCGGCGATGACCGCAGGGTTCCGCGCCGACCGCGTGAACGTCCTCATGGGGCACCTGTTCACCGATGGCGCGATCCCGGGTGGTGGCGAGCACCGGATCACGATCGGGATCGAGTACGCGATCGCTCCCTCCCGGTTGCCGCCGACGGCGTCCTACGTCGCGCTCGGACACGTCCACCGGCCACAGCCCGTCCGCGGCGCGCCGTCCCCGACGCGCTACGCGGGCTCGCTGCTCCAGCTGGACTTCGGCGAGCAGCAGCAATCGAAGTCGGTCACGATCGTCGATGTCGCCGCCGGGAAGCCCGCCAAGGTCCGCGAGGTCCCCCTCTCGGTCGGCCGTCCCCTGATCGACCTGGAGGGTTCGTTCGACGAGGTGGTCGCGGATGGCCAGCGGCTCCCGCAGGCGCACCTGCGCGTGTTCGTCCACACGGACGGGCCCGTCCCCGGCATGGGCGAACGGGTCCGCGACGCCCTGCCGAACGCGGTCGACGTGTCGCTCCGGTACGAGCGCGTCGAACATCCGGACGAAGCGCGACCGCTCGCGTCGCTCGAACCGCGGGATCGGTTCGTTTCGTACTACACGCACCAGCACGGCGTCGACGCCGTCCCCGAGGACCTGATGGGCGCGTTCGACGAGATCCTCGACGAGCTCGCGCACGGGGCGGCCTGATCGCCCATGCGGCCCCTCCGGCTCTCGCTCAAGGGCTTCACGGCGTTCCGCGAGGAGGTCGAACTCGACTTCAGCCAGCTCGACGTGTTCGCGATCAGCGGGCCGACGGGCTCGGGCAAGTCCTCGCTCCTCGACGCGATGACGTTCGCCCTCTACGGCCGCGTCGAACGCGTCGGCGACCGCGTGAGCCAGCTGATCAGCCAGGGACAGCCACGGATGGTGGTCACCCTCGAGTTCGAGGTCGGCCACGAACGCTATCGCGTGACGCGTTCGACCCCGACCAAGGGCGCCACGAAGATCCTCCTGGAGCGCGAGCTCCTCGGCGGCGGCTGGGAGCAGGCCGGCGATGGAGCCGACCGCGTCCGCGAGGTCGAACCGATGATCGCCCGGGCGATCGGGCTCACCTACGACGGCTTCACGCGCTCGGTGATGCTCCCGCAGGGCAGGTTCGCGGAGCTCCTCGTCGGCGACGCGAAGAAGCGCCGCGAGATCCTGACCGAGCTGCTGGGGCTCTCGCTGTTCAGGCAGATGGCCGAGCGGGCGAGCGCGATCGCGAGGGAAGCGGTGGATCGTGCGAAGTGGACGGCCGACATGCTCGATACGGAGTTCGGGGACGCCACCCCGGCCGCCCTGAAGGACGCTCGGCGGTCCGAGAAGGACGCGCGGGCCCGCGAAGGCGGCCTCGCCCTCGCGACGGACCGGATGACCGTGCTCCAGGTGCGGTGGACCGAGTCGCAGCGTGCGGGCGACGAGCTCCGTGCGTGCGCCGTTGAGGCAACCGAGGCCGCCGACCGGATCCGGATCGCTGCCCGCGGCCTCGCGGAGCTGGCCGAGGCGCTCGACGCGGCTACGGCGCAAGCCGCCGGCCACGCCGTCACCGCGCGGGAGGCCGACGCAGCGCTCGGCGCCGCCCGGTCGGCGCTCCGCGACGCGGACCGTGACCTCGGGACCGCCGAGGCGCTCGCCGACGCACGGATCGCCGCCGACCGGATCCACCGGATCGAGGCCGACCGGGCGGGCTCGGCGGCCGAGCTGGTGGGCGTCGCGCAGGCCGCTCAAGAGCTGGCCGCAGCCGCGGAACGCCTCCGGGCCGAGCTCGCGCCGCTCCAGGCACGCGCCGCGGTCGCGCAGGAGGAACTTCGGGACGCCGAGGCCGCGCTCGAAGCCGTTCGGCACGCGAACCTGGTCGTCGCCGTGTCCGCCGGCCTGGCGATCGGCGACCCTTGTCCCGTATGCGGTGTCGCCCTGCAGGCGACGCCGGCCGCCCCCGCCGACGGCGCGCTCGACCGCGCCGAGGCCGCCGTCTCCCTGGCCACGGGACGTCACGACGACGCGGTCAAGGGCGTCGCGGCCGCGGAACGGGCGATCGCCGACGTCGAACGCGATCTGTCGGCGAACGCCCGGGATCGGAACCGCATCGACGGCGAACTCGAGCGGCTCGACCGCACCGGCGCGGTCGAGCGGGCCGCGCTGGTATCCCTGCTCGGCACCCCGCTGCCCGACGATCCCCTCACCGAGATCGGGCGCCGCATCGCGGAGCGCCAGCGTTTGGATCAGGCCGAGCGCGCGGCAACCCAGGCCGCTGCCGCTGCCGCCCGGCTCGTCCTGGAGGCGGATGGCGAACTCGACCGCATCAGGTCCGACATCGAACGGCAGCGGGACCGGCTCGCCGTCGATCATCGCCCGCTGGTCGAACGCGCCCGCCGTGCGACGGGCGGTCAGATCCGTTCGGAGCTCCCGGGTACCCCGGGCCCCGGTGACGCCCTCGTGCTCCGCGAACACGCCGACGCGCTCTCATCGGCCCTCGGGTCGCTCGCGGAGGAGCTCCTCCGTGCAGCGGACGACCGCGCCGAGGTCGGGACCGCGCTCCTCCAGGAGGCGGTGGCCGACCTCCGTGGGCTCGACCTCGACCTCGGCGTCGATCTCGCCGCCGCGACCCTCGACGGCGTCGCCGTTGCCACCAACGAGGCGTACCGCTCGGCCACGGCCGATGTCGCGACCGCCGCCAAGCGGGTCGAGGACCTCGCCGCCAGGCTCGAGCGGAAGGCGGCGCTCGCCGAGGACGGCCGAACGTCGGCCGCGCGCGGCGCGCTGTTCAAGGCGCTCGCGAGCGAGCTCGACGCCCGCCACATCATCCCGTTCCTGCAGGCCGAGGCGCTCGGATCGCTCGCGGTGGCGGGCTCCGAGCGCCTGGCCGACCTCTCCGCGGGGCGCTACCGTCTCCTCTACGACGACGACGAGTTCCTGGTCGTCGACACGTGGAACGGGGAGGAGGCACGCAGCGCCAGGACCCTCTCCGGCGGCGAGACGTTCGTGGCCTCGCTCTCGCTCGCCCTCGCGCTCGCCGACCAGGTCCGCACATTGTCCACCACCGACCGCGCCAGGCTGGACAGCTTGTTCCTGGACGAGGGCTTCGGGACCCTCGATCAGGACACCCTCGGCACGGTCTGCGACGCGATCGAGCGGCTCGCCGGCGACGGGCGGCTGGTCGGCGTGATCACGCACGTCCGTGAGCTGGCCGAACAGTTCCCCCGGATCGAGGTGGAGAAGTCCCCGCGCGGCAGTCGGGTCCACCTCTCGCCGATCTGAGCAGCGAGCGGCGCGTCAGGCCGAGTACACCTCGCGACCGAGGGACACGGTCAGCACCGGACGCAGTCCGCGCGGATCCTCGACCGTGAACGGGTCGAGGTCGAAGGCGGCGAAGTCCGCCTGCATCCCCGGTTCGAGCCGTCCCTTCTTCTCCTCGAGGTTCCCGAGGGTCGCGCTGCCGACGGTGCAGAGCCGGATCGCCTGCTCGCGCGTCATCCGCTGTTCCGGATCGTGGTGCGACTCGAGCGCCCACAGGCAGAGCATCGGGTCCAGGTCGGTGATCGGAGCGTCGGACCCGGCGCCGACCGTCAGGCCCCGCGCGGCGAGCTCCGCGAACCGGTTCATCCCGAACGACCGCTGCTCCCCGAGACGCTGCTCGTACATCGCCCCGGCGTGGCCCCACTCGAGGTCGAACGTCGGCTGGACGGAGATCGCGAGACCCAGCATCGCTGCGCGCTCGACGTGCTCGGTCGTGGCCATCTCGAAATGCTCGATCCGATTGCGCCGCGCCCGGAAATGGCGCCGCCCGCGCGACTCCAGATCGGCGTACACGCGCTCCCACGCGTCCAACGCCTGGACGATCGCGGCGTCGCCGATCGCGTGGACCGCGACCTGGAGGCCCGCGTGGTGGGCGTCACGGAAGAACCCGGTGAGCTCCTCGGCATCGCGGTACAGCACGCCGAAGCCGTACCCGTCGTCGTACGGCTCGCTGACCGCCGCCGTCCTCGCGCCGATCGACCCGTCGAGCGACAGGTCGCCACCGATCGTCTCCAGCCCCAGGTCGATCACGTACGGGATGTCCGTCTCCGCCACGTACGGGACGACGTCGATCGGGAGCCGCCGCCGATGCGACAGGAGCGCTTCGACGTCGCGCCGGCCGCGCGAGGCCGGGGTCGCCATCTCGTACACCGTGGTCACACCCCGGGACGCCGCCAGCGCGGCAGCCTCGAGCTGCAGCTCGCGGAGCTCGTGGTCCGAGAGCAGCTCGTGGAACCAGCGCTGCAGCCGGTGGTTCGCGGCGCGGCGGACGACCCCGCTCGGGCGTCCGCCCTCGTCGCGTTCCACCCCCTCCTCATCCTCGGCGTCGGACGCCATCAGCGCCGCCGAGTTCGCGAGGGACAGGTGCCCGTCGGCCCGCACGAGGATGAGTGGCACGTCGCCGAGTTCGTCCAGCTCCGCGAGCGTCGGGAGGTCGGGGCGTTCCCACTGGGTCTCGTCGAACCCGTGCGCCAGCACGCGGGTCGGCCCGTGGGTCAGCTCCTCGGCGACGAGGCCGAGCAGCTCCCCGGCCGAGCGCGCGCGTTCGATCGGGATGCCGACACCGGAGAGCCCGGTGCCGGTGAGGTGGACGTGCGAATCGATGAACCCGGGAACGATCGTGGCCCCGGGCAGCTCGACCAGACGGTCGGCGACGGGCGGCTCGCCGATCCCCACGCGTTCGACGTGGCGCTCGTCGACCAGGAGCCACTCCCCCACCGGCGGGTACGAGAGCGTGTGGACGCGCCGGGCACGGTACAGGGTCCTCACGCGCCGAAGTATAGGGAGCACGAGGGCTCCGCCGAGGGTCAGCCGGCCACGAACGACAGCCGGACGGTGCGGGACCGGTTGTCCCGGTTCGGATCGACGATGACCACGCTCTGCCACGTGCCGAGGACGATGCGCCCGGCGTCCACGGGTAGGGTCAACGACGGCGACACGAACGCCGGGAGGAGGTGGTCCCCGCCGTGGCCGGTCGACCCGTGACGGTGCCGGTAGCGGTCGTCGCGAGGGACGAGCCGCTCGACCACTTCGGCCAGATCGGCTTCCGATCCGCTCTCGGTCTCGATCAGCGCCAACCCGCAGGTCGCGTGCGGCAGGAACACGTTCAGCAATCCGTCGCCGCCCTCCGACGCGAACGCCGCGACGCGATCGGTGATGTCCGTGACCAGATCGGTCCCGGTTCCCACCGTGAACGAGTCCGTGCGGATCGCCACGATGGTAACGCTACCTTACGATCAAGGGGTCGAGACGAGCTCGTCCTGCCCGTGCGCGATCTCGCGTGCGTGCTCGCGCCACCATGCCTGCCCGGAGGCCGGCAGCGTCGAGATGGGATCGTAGAACGGGTAGGTCCGGGTCAACGCGTCGGGATCGTCGAACTCGATGCCCGTCCGGTAGTTCTTCGTCCAGTACGAGATGCCCTTCTCCCGGTCGTACTCCGCGAGCTGATGCACCCAGCGCTTGCCGACGAACGGGACGTCGCAGACCACCCGCGGCGTCGCGAAACCGGGCAGGTACCCCATGATCGCGTGCTGGATCTCCTGCGCCTCCCACACGGCGATGCGCCAGTGCTCCGCGTTCGGGATCATGTCGCACATGTAGAAGTAGTACGGCATGATCCGCGCCCGATCGAGGAGCGTGAAGCACAGCTCGAGCAGGGTGTTCGCGGACGTGTTCACGCCGCGGAGCAGCACGCCCTGGTTGCGGACGTCGCGGTACCCCCAGTCGAAGAACTGCGCGGTGGCCTTCGCCACGAGCGGCGTGACCTGGTTCGCGTGGTTCACGTGGGTGTGGACCGCCACGCTCACCCCGCGCCGTCGAGCCTTCTCGCCGATGCGCGCGAGCCCCTCCTGGACGTCCGGCTGCAGGAAGTGCTGCGGGAGCCCCATCAGGCCCTTCGTCGCCAGTCGGATGTCGCGGATGTTCTCGATGTCCAGCAGCTCCAGGACGAATCCCTCGAGCCGCTTGATCGGGAGGTTCGCGATGTCGCCGCCACTGACCACGACGTCACGGACCGACGGGGTCCGCCGGAGGTAGCCGAGCATCTGCTCGTAGCGGTCCTGCGGCTTGATCTCGAACTTGTACTTCGCCACCTGGGGCGTCGAGTTGCCGACGAGGTCCATCCGGGTGCAATGCCCGCAATACTGGGGACACGTGGACAGCATCTCGGCGAGGACCTTCGTGGGGTACCGGTGCGTGAGCCCCTCGACCGCCCACATGTCGGCTTCGTGCAGCGAGTCCCTCGTCGAATACGGATGCGACGGCCACTCCGCATCGCGTTCGCTGAGCGCGGGCGCCATGTATCGGCGGACGGGGTCGGTGCGCAGGTCGCGCTCGTCCATCGTGTTGATCATCTGGGGCGGGATCAGCATCGACATCGTGGCTCGCTCGATCTGGTCGTGCTGGATGTCGGCCATCAGGTCGTCCGTCGCGAAGCTCCCGAACGCCTCTCGGAACTCCTTGAGGTTCTTCACGGAGTGCGCCCGCTGCCACTGGGCGCTCTCCCACTCGGCCGCGCTCACGGCCCGGTACCCCGGAAGGCGCGTCCAGTCGGGTTCGACGAATGGTCGCTTCAGGGGGTACTCGAACGGCTGGTCGGCGGCGTGCGCCTTCGCCTCGCGATGGCCGGGCCGGTCCTGCGCGCGCTCGGCCACCGCTTCGACGTCGAACGTCCCCGTTGTGTCGTCCATGGCGAACCCCGCGAACATCTCGGCGCGTCGGCCCGGAGGCTGCGACGCGGATCCTCCGGCGTCGGAACGAACCGCGGTCTATAGCGTACTTCGACCGAGGTCCGTTCGGCAAGCACGTCGAACGGCCGGATATCCTTCGGTCATGCGCTAGGATATCGTGGTGATTGACGACCGCGACCTCACGATCCTGACGGCCCTGCAGGACGACGCACGCAGCACGTTCGCCGAGATCGGTAAGAAGGTCGGCCTGGCGCCGTCCAGCGTCCACGAGCGCGTCCGCAAGCTCGAGGCCATGGGCGTGATCCGTGGCTACCGCGCCGAGCTCGACGCCGAGGCGCTCGGGCTGTTCGTCACCGCGCTGGTCTCTGCGACCCCGCTCGACGCTCGACAGCCGGACGACCTCGCGGAGCGCCTCATCGAGTTCCCGGAGGTCGAGGACTGTCACTCCGTCGCCGGGGCGGAGAACTACGTCCTGAAGGTCCGAACGCGCACGACCAGCGACCTCGAGGACTTCCTCCGACGGCTGCGGGAGAAGGCGAGCGTCCATACGCGGACGACCGTCGTCCTCTCCACGCCGTTCGAACACCGCCCGATCGTCGCCGACCGCCCGCGCGACTGAGCCGGCGCGGCGCCACCTCACCGCGACGGGGCGTTGGGTCCGACGCCGTCGTCGCGCCTGGACCCGCTCCGCAGCACGACGGAGCCAAGCGGTAACCTCTGCGCGGGCACCGGCCCCCGAGGTCGGCGCCTGCGCTCCATGAGCCCCGGGGACAGTGGGCTGCCGACCAGTGCGGACAGGCCCGCGAGCCGCATCCGGGCGCTCCGGCGCAGCCGCATCATCAGGACGGCCGATCCGATGCGCTCGCGCACACCGGTCGTCGGATCGCGGCGGGCCTCGTAGGCAACCTCGGTCGTGCGCTCGTCGAGCTCGATCAAGCTGAAACGTTCCTCGACGAACGGCAGTCCGGGCGTCAGCCATCGGTAGACGATCGCATCGGCCTCGCGGACCTCGACCGCGCGTACCAGCCTGCGCTCGCCCAAGGCCGCCACATCGACCATCCGCTCCGTGGCCGAGAGCCGGGCCACCTCGCGACCGTCGAGCAGGACCGCCGCACGGCACGCCTCGATCGTCGCCCGGACCTGGGCGTGGAGCGTGATGGACCGGCGAATCCCCGACGATCGGGCCGCGCCGGGTACCGGCGCCCCGGGCGGTGCCGACCCGATGATGTGCTGCGGGCTGGAAGCGTGCCCAGCCAGCCTCATGCCGCTCATCGCGCGCGCAGGGCCGGGCGGCCGAGGGCCGCGGAGCTTCGCTCGAACGCTCTCGGATGAGCGCCTCGACCGACGGGGTCGGCCGCCGGTGGCGGCGTGCCGACCTCCTCGTGCAGCGGAGCCGACCCGATCCGCACGCGGCCCGGGATGAACACGCGGAAGCTCGCGCCGCCGCCATCCCGTTCCTCCACCCACGCCCGCCCACCGTGGAGCTCCGCGAAGCGCGCGACGAGGGACAGTCCGATGCCGACGCCCGGCGAGTGACGGCTGAGTGACGGCCCCTGGGCGAACGCCTCGAACACCGTCGCCCGGAGCTCGCGCGGCACGCCCGGGCCCGAGTCCTCGACGGCCAGGAGGACCCCGTCGCGCTCCAGCGAGACCTTGATCCAGACGGGCGTGCCGGGCGGGGTATGCCGAACGGCGTTCGCCAGCAGGTTCTCGAGGATCCGTTCCACCTGGGCCGGATCGACGTCGACGGATCCCGGCGGCGCGTGCACCTCGACCCGCCGATCGCCGAGCGCCTCGTACTCGGCGACGACGGATCGGGCCAACGCGCCGACGTCGGTCATCCGCCGATCCGGCTCGACGATCCCACGGTCGAGGCGGTTCAGGTCGAGCAGGTCGGCGAGCAGCCGGTCCAGCTTCCGTGAGTTCGCGGCCATCCGGTGCAGGAGGTCGCGCTGATCCTCGGCAGGCAGCGTCAGGTCGTCCCGATCCAGGGTGAGGGCCGCGCCCATGATCGCTGCGAGCGGTGTGCGCAGCTCGTGCGAGACCGCATGGAGGAACGTGCTCTTCATCTCGTCCAGCGCCCGGAGCCGAGCGGCCGCTTCGCGCTCACGGCTGAGGGCGTTGCGAAGCGTCTGCTCCGCGAGCTTGTGCCCGGTCACGTCGAACATCACCCCCTGCCAGATCTGGCGCTCGTCCGGCGCCGTTCCGACTGGCACGATCTCGGAGTGCACCCACGAGCGATGTCCGTCCCGCGATCGGATCCGATACTCCTCGCGGAGGGGCTCGCCCGCCCTGATCCGGTGCTCGTCGGCCTCGAGGATGCGGGCGCGGTCATCCTCCTCGATCAGCGATGACCACGGGTGGTCTCGGATCCACTCCTCCGCCGAGTACCCGAACATCGCGTCGACCTGCGGGCTGACGTAGACCGTGTGCGCGCTCGCTGGATCCGCGCGCTCGACCTGCTCGATGAACGTGACCGCCGGGATGTGTTCGACGACCGTGCGGTACCTGGCTTCCGCCTGTTCCAGCTCCGCGCCTCGCGCGTCCAGCTCCTCGACCGTCGACTGCACGTCGCGGAACAGGCCCGACATCCGGACCACCACCAAACCGAAGAGGCCCGCGGACGCGGCCACGATCGCGGGGACCGCATCCCACGCGTGCTCGACGGCGACGATCGCCAGGGCCACGGGGGCCATCAGGGACGCCACCGACAGCATCGCGATCCGCACCCGACCGAAGCGCGGACGGTAGCCCTCCTCGACGTCCGGGCCGGCGACGACACCCATCGACGGATGGAGCCCGGCCGCGCCCATCAGGAGGAAGCCGGCCATCCACCCGAGATCCATGAGGCTCCCGTCCGTGTACCCGCCGGCGAGGTTCGTCAGGGCGTAGGCCACGTCCGCCGCGAGGGTCGCGATGATGCTGAGGGTCAGCAGACGGAACGCCGGCGTTCGCACACCTCGCTCGAACGCGAGGCGGACGAGGACGAACAGGAGCAGGACGTCCATCAGCGGGTACGCGAGGGTCGTCAGTTGCTCGGTGGCCGAGCCGACGCTGCCTCGAGTGGTCGGTAGCACGACCAGGATCCACCAGAGGAGCCCGAGCCCGGTCGCCACGATCGTCGCGTCGACGACCGTCCCTCGGTCGCTGCGCGGGGAGAGGTCCCGCGTGAGCATCACGACGCCGGCGATCAGGAACGGGTACGCGATGAGGAAGCCGGCATCGGCCAGCGACGGTACGGGCGCGTCGACGTGCCGGACCAGGTCGTACCAGTCATAGAAGAGCTCTCCCAGGAACATGAGTCCCTGTGCCGCGGCCAGCACGAGCCATGGGGTCTTGTGAGCCGGCTTCCACCGACGGACCCCGACGAAGATCGCGACCGCCGACGACAGCGCGGTCGCGTCGTAGATGACGTTCTGCGCGGGGACCGGGCCCAGCGCGAAGTAGACGGTCGTCGTGAGGACTCCCGCCGCGAGGTACGCGATCCACGCGCGAGCCCAGAGGCGCTGCACCCCCTATGCATCGGTCTTTCGCCTCCCCGTCATGAGCCGGGCGATGGGCGCGCCGCGACGGTGACGCACCGGCCCGCCACTCGTGGACATCCGCGACCGGCCGAGGCTCGAACCGTCCCCTTCAGCCCTTGGCCAACCGACGGCCGATGACGAGGCGCTGGATCTGGTTCGTTCCCTCCACGATCTGGAGGGCCTTCGCCTCGCGCATGTAGCGCTCCACGGGGTATTCGCGCATGTAGCCGTACCCGCCATGCACCTGCACGGCGTCGGTCGTGACCCGCATCGCCACGTCCGACGCGAACAGCTTCGCCATCGACGCCCCGAGGCTCGGGTCGCCCCCCGCGTCCCTGTACCGAGCGGCCTCCCGGTAGAGACGGCGTGCGGCCTCGACCTGCGTCGCCATGTCGGCGAGCATGAAGCGCAGTCCGTCGAACTCGATCACGGGGCGGCCGAACTGGGCACGCTCGCCGGCGAAGCCGATCGCCGCGTCCAGTGCCGCCTGTGCCAGGCCGACCGAGCACGCGGCGATCCCGAGGCGGCCCCCGTCCAGCGCCGCCAGCGCGATCGTGAACCCCTGGCCTTCCTCACCGATCAGGTTCTCCGCGGGGACCCGGCACCCGTCGAAGATCAGCTCGCGCATCGGCGACGCGCTCCACCCCATCTTGGATTCGAGCTTGCCGAACCCGAAGCCATCCCAGCCTCGCTCCACGGCGAACGCGCTGATCCCCTTCGGCCCCTCCTCGCCGGTCCTGGCCATCACCAGGTAGAACTCCGCCTCACCCGCCTGGCTGATGAACCGCTTCGTCCCGTCGAGCACGAACGCCTCGCCGTCGTCGGTCCGCACGGCCCGGGTCCGCAGGGAGGCCGCGTCGCTCCCGCTCGAGGCCTCGGACAGCGCGTACGCCCCGAGCCACCCGCCCGACAGGAGCTTCGGGAGGTAGCGGGCCTTCAGATCGTCGGAGCCGTACCACGCCACGCCGGAGGCGCTCAGGTGATGCACGGACAACGCCTCGGCGAGGGTCAGCGAGCCGGTGGCGATCTCCTCGAGGACGGCGGCGTACGTGAGGTAAGGCTGGCCGCCACCGCCGAGGTGTTCGTCGAACGGGATCCCGGCGAGCCCCATCGCGCCCAGGCCGTCGAAGAGATCCCGCGGGAACTCGGCGCGCTCCTCGGATCCGGCGACCGTCGGCGCGACCCGTTCGGCGACGAAGTCCCGCACGGCGCCCACGATCTGGCGTTGCTCATCGTTCAGGCCGAAGTCGCGATCCACGGCTGGCATCCTACGCGCGGCGGTGGCGGGCGACGCTGCCGGTATCCTGTTCGGCCATGCGCCTGTACGACTCCCTGACGCGCGAGCTCACGGACGTCGTGCCCGTGGACGGGCGGACCGTGAAGATCTATTCCTGCGGACCGACCGTCTACCGGTACATCCACATCGGCAACATGCGCTCGTTCATGCTGGGCGACGCGCTGCGACGGGCGCTGCGCTCCGAGGGCCTCGACGTGCGCTGGGTCATGAACATCACCGACGTGGGACACATGACCGACGAGGTCTCCGACACGGGACGGGACAAGATGGAGCTCGCCGAGGCGGACGAGGGCCTGTCCGCGATGGAGATCGCGGAGAAATACACGCGTGCCTTCATGGAGGATGCCGACCTCCTGGGGATCGAGCGCGCCGACCTCTACCCGCGCGCGACCGAGCACATCCCCGAGATGATCGCGATCATCCGGCGCCTGATCGAGCGCGGCCACGCGTACGAGGCGAACGGCACGGTCTACTACGACGTCACGACGTTCCCCGACTACGGGAAGCTCTCCGGGAACACGCTGGACAAGCTCCGCGCCGGTGGCGCGGCACGCGAGACGGTCGCCGACCCGAACAAGCGTCATCCGGAGGACTTCGCCCTGTGGAAGGCCGCCGGAGACCATCGTGTCCTGAAGTGGCCCTCTCCGTGGGGCGAGGGGTTCCCCGGATGGCACATCGAATGCTCCGCGATGTCGATGAAGCACCTCGGGGAGCGGTTCGACATCCACACGGGCGGCAACGACAACAAGTTCCCGCACCACGAGGACGAGCTGGCGCAGTCGGAGGGCGCGGTGGGGCATCAGGTCGTGTCGATCTGGGTGCACGGCGGGTTCCTGCAGATGGCCGGGCAGAAGATGGCGAAGTCGGCGAAGAACATCTACCGCGTGCAGGATCTCGCGGACAACGGGATCGACCCGCTCGCCTATCGACTCCTGTGCTTCGGGGTCCGGTACCGAAGCGAGATGGACTTCTCGTGGGAGGCGCTCGAGGGGGCCCACGCGCGCCTGACGACGATCCGCCGGCGCATGGTGGACTGGGCGTCGGACGAAGAGCGCTCGGGACCGCCGACCGGCACGGTCGAGCTGTTCGACCGGCGGTTCCGCGATGCGGTCGCCGACGACCTCGACCTCCCGCATGCGCTGGTGATTTTGAACGAGCTGGTCTCCGACCCCGAGGTCGGGCCGCGCGAGAAGCACGAGCTGATCCGGTCGTGGGACCAGGTCCTCGGCCTCGATCTGGATCGCCTCGTCCGCGAGGGCTCGGAGCTTCCGCCCGAGGTCCTCGACCTGGTCCGGCGCCGGGACGCGGCCCGCGACGCGAAGGACTACGCGGCCTCCGACGCGATCCGCGACCAGCTCACCGAGATGGGGTACGAGGTGATGGATACGCCGGACGGCACGAAGGTTCGCCGTCGAAGCTGACCGCCGCCCGCCAACCCTCGTGGTCTAGCGATCCGAGCGCGCGACGATCGGCGCGACCAGACGCAGCAACGCGCCCACGACGAGCCGCTCCCCCACGCCCTCGTAGTGCGTCCCATCCGGCCGCGCCACCACCCCGTCGACCCGGTCGTCGCACGGCGCGGTGTCCGACCGGCATACGACGTCGGTGATCGAGATGAACGCGGCCAGGTCGGGATGCCGATCGGCGTAGCTGCGCAGCATCTCGTTCCAGCGGACCGTGATGTCGCGGTAGTGGCCGATCCGCAGGTCGACCCAGTGCCGGCAGCCCTTCGGACAGTGCGTCGAAGCCCCCTCCCCCGGGGGCTCGGTCGCGACGAAGACCACGATCGCGCCGCGGGCGGTCAAGCGGCGGACCGTTCGGCTGAGCGACACCGTCCGCAGTCCCCAGAACCGAGGCGTCCCGACGGTCACGTGCTCACCCTCGGCGGTGATGAAATCCGAGAGCGACCAGCGATCCCACCAGAGCACGACGTCCGGGTCGAGCTTCCGGACGGCGTCGTCCTGGCGGTGAACCACGTCGGGGCAGGCCGTGATGACCTCCGGCGGGTTCCCCGCCCACGTCGTCACCTCCCCGGACACCGGGCACCCACCCGCGGCGGCCGAGGCGACCCGCCACCCACGCGCCGCGCCCGCTCGCTCGAGGGCAGCCTCCAGCCGCAGCGGCACCGAGTCGCCGGCCACCAGGACGACCGGCACGCCGGGCGGGGGCGCCGGCACGGCCGTCGCTGCAACCGACGTGCCGACCGTCGCGATCATCGCGAGGGGCACCGACAGCAACACGGCGCGGCGCCGCCACGCGTCGCTCCATCGCACCCGCTTCGCGCCCGGTCGCCCGAGCCGGATCGGGCGCTCGACCAGGTGGTACGAGAGCGTCGCCGCGGCGATCGTGAGCGCCACGACCAGCCCGCCGCGCAGCAGTCGGTCCGATCCGGCGGCCGACGGTACCCCGAACCACACCATCAGCGGCCAGTGCCACAGGTAGACGCCGTACGAGATGACGCCGAGCCACGCGAGCGGTCTGAACGCGAAGACCGAGCCGAGGCGCCGCCCACACCCGACCCAGAGCGGCGCCACGACCGAGACGGTGAGGATCGACACGGCGAGGGCGCCTCCCAGGTAGTACCAGGAAGCCTGGGCCCGGAGCGCCGCGACGGCGGCGATCGTTCCGACGACGCCGACCGGCAGGAGCAGCGGACCCATGCGACCCACGAGCGCCCGCCCACGCGGGCTGGCGACCACGACCGCGCCGAGCGCGCCGAGCAGGGGCTCCAGGATCCTCGCGTCCGTGCCCATGTACGCGCGGTCCGCCCCGGACGACGACCAGAGCACCGCGAGCGCAACGGCCGACGCGATCGCCCCCCGCCGGCGAGCGCCGCGATCGCCATCCGCGGACGTCGCGCGATGAAGATGATGAGCGCCAGCGCCAGCGGCCACACCAGGTAGAACTGCTCCTCGATCGCGAGCGACCACGTGTGCTGCAGCGGGCTGACGGTCCCTGCGTTCGCGAAGTAGCTGCTCGAGGCGATCAGGTGCCAGTTCGCCGCGTAGGTCGTCGTCGCGAGCAGGTCGCCTCGAACGGAGCTGCGGCCGATCGCGGTCGCCGTGAAGTGGGTCACGGCGGCCACGACGAGCAGCAACAGGATCAGCGCGGGCATCAGCCTGCGGATCCGCCGCGCCCAGAACGCGCTGACCCCGATCCTCCCCGTCCGCTCGACCTCGGTCAAGAGCAGGCTCGTGACCAGGAAACCGGAGAGCACGAAGAAGATGTCGACGCCGAGGAAGCCGCCGCCCGCGCCGGGGACGTTCAGGTGGAACAGGAACACGAGGAGCACGGCGATCCCGCGGAGACCGTCCAGCGCCTGGACGTGCGCGACGTGCGGGCGGGCGGCCGCGTTCGGAACGCTCGCCCGCGGGCGCATCCGTGCCCCGACCCCTGCCACCCGCGGAGCCTACGGCGCAGCCTCGCCCGCCGTCCAGGCAACCACGCGACGGAAGGCGCCGGCTACAGTCCGAGCGTCTTGGCGATGTTCGCCCGGAGGATCTCGCTGGTTCCCTCGTAGAGGCGCATCGCCCGTACGTCCCGGTACCAGGTCTCGAGGCCCATCTCGGTCATGAACCCGTTCCCGCCGTAGACCTGGATCGCGCGGTCCGCGACCCGCCCGACCATCTCGGTGGCGACGAGCTTCGCCAGCGCCGCCTGCCGACGGCCGTCCGCGCCCTCGTCGATCTCCTGCGCGCAGCGGTACACGAGCAGACGCGTCATCTCGAGCTCCGCGTACGAGTCGACCAGGTGCCCCTGGACGAACTGGTTCTTGCCGATCGGACGCTCGAACGCGACGCGTGTCGTCGCATACTCGAGCGCCTGGTCCAGCATCCGCTGGGCGATCCCGAGCGCGCTCGCGGCGATCTGCAGCCGCGCGCCGTTGATCCCGCGGACCGCGGAATAGAAGCCGAACCCGACCTGACCCAGCACCTGTCCTGGCCCGAGGCGGACGTCGGTGAACGTCAGCTCCACCGGGTTCTGCCACGGCGACATCGTCCGCTGCACGCGCGTGACCTCGTACCCCTTCGTGTCGGCGTCCACGAAGAACGCCGTCACGCCGCCCTGCGCCTTCTTCTCCGCGTCCGTGACCGCGAACACCAGCGCGAAGTCCGCCGTGTCGCCGCCCGTGATGAAATGCTTCCGGCCGTTCAGGACCCACGCGTCGCCGTCGAGGACGGCCTTCGTCTGGATCCGCTGCGCATCCGAGCCCGCCCCGGGCTCGGTCAGCGCGAAGCACGTCGTCTTGTCCGCGGACATCAGGGGGTACAGGTACTTCTCGCGCTGTTCCTCGGTGCAGTCCATGTAGATCGGCGTCGGGCCCGTGACCACCGGGAAGACCGACTCGAACATGGCAAGCAGCAGGCCCGTGCGACTGACCTCCTCGTGCAGGAGGACCTGTCCGAGGTAGGACAGGCCGCCGCCCCCGACCTCCTCCGGCATGTGCAGCCCGAAGAAGCCCAGCTCGGCCGACCGCCGACGCATCTTCGCGCGTTCGTCCTTGTACGCCTCGAACGTCCCGGTCTCCTGGATCTCCTGGCGGTAGCCTTCCTCGACGGGACGGACCTCCCGGTCGATGAAGTCGCGGAGCGACTCCCGGAGATCGATCAGTTCCTGCGGGATCGCGATCGGCACGGCTCGTACCTCCTTCACGAGGAACATCGGCAACGCGGCGAACCTACCGAAGCGTAGGTTACCGATCCGTAGGTTAGCACCGCCGGCCGCGGACGGGGGCCGGGCGTCAGCTCGGATCGCGGATCTCGATCGAACCCTCGAACTCGCGCGCCTCGAACACCGGCTCGGCGCGCGTCGCCGGCCCCCGGAGCACCCGCCCGTCCGACAGGCGGAACAGGCTCCCATGCAGCGGACAGGTGACCGTGGGTTCGCCGCTCAGCGATCCGATCGGGCCGCGATGCAGCGGGCCGCCCGCGTGGGTGCACCGGTCGGCGATCGCGTAGATCCGCTCGCCGCGGCGGTAGAGCATGATGCCCTGTCCCTCTACCGTCACCAGCACCGCCTTCCCGACGGGGAGGTCGTTCGCCGGGAGGACCGCGAGCCAGCCGGCGTCGTCGGGCTCGTTCATGTGACCACGACCGGATCGCGCGTCGCGCGGTTCAGTGAACGCACCCCGTCGTCGGTGACGACCACGATGTCCTCGATCCGGACACCGAAGCGCGCGGGCAGGTAGACGCCCGGCTCGATCGAGAAGGCGTTCCCCTGCCGGAGCGGCTCCGGGTTCCCCGACACGATGTACGGGTCCTCGTGCTCCTCGAGCCCGATCCCGTGTCCCGTCCGGTGGATGAACCGGTCACCGAACCCGGCCTGTGCGATCACGTCCCGGGCCGCACGATCCACGTCCTCGGCCGCCACCCCGGGACCCGCCAGCTCGAAGGCCTCGCGGTGCGCCCTGCGGACCACGTCGTAGACCTCGGCCATCTCGTCGGTGGGCTCGCCGACGAAGACCGTGCGCGTGATGTCGGACGAGTACCCGAGGCGGCGCCCACCGAAGTCCATCACGACCGCGTCACCCACCTGGATGACCCGGTCCGTCGGCTCGTGGTGGGGCGAGGCGCCGTTCGGGCCGGAGCCGACGATCGTGAACAACGGCACGTCGTGACCCTCTTCGACGAGCATCGCGGCCAGATCCGATGCGACCTCCCGCTCGGTCCGTCCCGCGAAGCGCAGCGCGACGACGCGATCGAACGTCCGGTCCGCCGCCGCTGCCGTGACCTGCAGCAGCTCGACCTCCCCGGCATCCTTCACCGCGCGCAGCGGGGCGAGCAACGTCGACGCGGACCGGAGCCGGGCCGAGTCCGCCGCGCCTTCGAGGCCTAGGAGGTGGACGGCCCACAGCCGGTCCGACACGGCTACGTCGCCGTCGAGATCCGGCAGGAGCCCCGCGAGCAGCTCGTAGGGATCGTCACCGTCGGGCCAATCGGTGATCTGGGCGATCGCGCCGACGCCCGCGTCCTCGGCCCGCGGTCGCTCCAGCTCCGGCACGATCAGCACAGGGTCGGCATCCGGTCTGACGACGAACGCGGTCAGCCGCTCCAGCGGGGGTGGATCGTAGCCCGTGAGGTAGATCAGGTCGGGGCCGGGCGCAGCCACGAGGGCCGTCAGGCCCGCCTCGCCGAGCGCGGCGGACGCCCGTTCGATCCTCGATGCATGGTCGTGGTCCACGGCGTCGCGATGATACCCGCCGTCCGATCCGTCGGGTCGAGCGGGTAACCTCAGATCCGCAGGGTGATGGCCTCGGGCACGAGCTCGAACCGCGCCGGCGTCGTGCCCAGGTACGCGCCGTCCGCGTGCAGCGGGATCGGCCGGTCGCAATCGACCTCGATGTGCCGGGCTCGGAACTCCAGGATCGAATCGTCGGGCACGTGCTCGCCCCGGAACATCTTCGGCAGCAGACGGACCTGCTGCGACCGCGGTCCGGTCATGATCAGGAGGTCGAGCGCCCCGTCACCGGGGAACGAGCGCGGCGACAGCCTGATCCCGTGACGCCCGTACTGCGCGTTCGCCACGATCACGTCGTGCGCCGACCCGGACTCCTCCCGGCGCTCCCCCACCACCCGCAGGACCGGCGTTCGGAACGTCAGGCGGGTCAGCCAGAACGATGTGAACGCCGCGGTTCGATGGACCCGCGACCTGGACTCTCGCCGGATCGCCGCCCCGCCGAACCCGACCTCGGCCAGCCCGGCGAAGTGGGTGGTCCGCTCGTTCCCCGAATCGTCAACGTACGTTACTTCCACGACATCGATCGGGTACGGCGGCGCGGAGAGCAGCCGCTCGGCCGCGAACGCGGGCTGGTCGGGTGGGATGCCGAACGTTCGAACGAAATCCACCTGCGGGTGCCCGGCCAGGACCCCGAGCAGCGGCCGAACGGTCCGGTCCCTGGCGGCGCCGTTCCCCCCGACGGACACGAGCCCCGGGGCGATCCGCGCAGCGACCGCCGCCCGGATCGAACGATCGTCGCCGAGGATCACCGGGAACCCGTTCGCCTCGATCGCGCCGAGCGATCGGTGGACCTCCGCTGGGCCGCGGACCGCGACGAGCGCCGGTTCCACACCTCGTGCACGGAGCGTCGCGTCCGCGATCTCGAGCCGGCGCGTCGCCTCCGATGCCCCGCACGCCAGGTCCGCAACGATCGTCGGGGACGGGGGCGGCCCGTCCACCGGCCGCCCCACCGCCCGCCTCACCGCCCGCCGGAGGGCTCGGCGTCCGGTTCGAGGCCCGGTTCGATACCCGTGTACGCGACCACGCCCCGCTTGATCCGCCCACGCGCCTCGGCGGCTGCCGACGCGACGGCGGGCCCGGCAACCTCCTCGATCTGGCGCAGCAGGTCCAGGAGCTGCTTCGCGTTCCGCACGAAGTCCCCCGGCGCCATCGCCGACGCCCGGAGCACGTCGTCGAGATGCTTCCCTTCCGCCCAGTCGAAGATCGTCGCGGCGAACCCCGGGTCGAGGTCCCGCGTGAGCTCCACCTGGTGCGCCTCCTCGACGCGGCGGATCGCGGCGTAGCTCCGGTTCAGCCCCCGGTACCGGTCTCGGAGTACGGACGTCGGCAGGTCGGTCCGTGCCGGCTGGCGCTCGCGCCCCTCGTACACGAGCGTCGAGACGAGCGCGCCGAGCTCGGACGGTGAGAGGCCGTCGAACGTCCCCTGCGACAGGCCCTCCGCCAACAGCAGATCGCCCTCCCCGTAGATCCTGCGCAGGCGTTCCCCCTTCGCCGTCAGCGAGAAGCCATCGACGTAGCCCAGTTCCCGCAGGACGGCGAGGACGCGGTCGAACCGTCGGGAAAGGGTCTCGGTTCGACCGCGGATCCGGCGGTCGAGGCCGGCGATCTCACGCTCGAGCTTCGAAGCCCGCTCGGCCCACCGCTCGTGCTGCGTTCGGTCCGGGCATGCATGGCACGGGTGCGCGGCCGCCTCGCGTTCCAGCTCGACGGCCCGGGCCTCCGCCTCCGGGTCGAGCCGCGTCCGCCGGTGCGACGACGAACCCCTCCGTTCGACGCGCAGTGCCGCCAGCGCGGACGCCAGATCGCGGCGGAACCGCGCGCTCCGCGCGCTCCCTGACCGCGGGAGGTCCACCTTCGCCACCACCTGCGGAGGCGACTCGAAGTCCGCCGCGGAGGTTCGGAAGAACCGCCGGTCCTCCGTGAGCACGGTCGGGCGGCCCTCGCGCACGCTCGTCACCGCGGCCAGCCCACGCCGGCGTCCGGACGGCAGGAGGATCACGTCGCCGGGACGCAACCGGGCGAGCGCGTCCCTGGTGTCCTGTTCGGCGCCGCGGGCCCTCGCCCGGCGCGCATCCTCACGGATCCGCTTCGCCCGTTGGCGCAGGCGCCAGTACGCGACGAAGTCACCCCGGTCGCACGCCATCGACCGGTGGTAGCCGTCCAGGAACGCGCGGTCGCGTTCGAGCTGGCGTTCCAGCGAGACGACCCCGCGGTCCGCGAGGAACTGCGCGAAGGAGGAGTTGAGGAGGTGATGCGCCTCGTCGGGCGAGTAGTTCCTGACGAGGTTCACGGCCATGTTGTACGAGGGACGGAACGAGGACCGCAGCTCGTAGGTGCGCGTGGACGCCAGCCCCGCCACGCGCTCGAAGGGAACCTGCTGCTGGAGCAGCACCACGGCGTACCCGATCTCGTCGATCCCCCTCCGGCCGGCGCGGCCCGTGAGCTGCGTGTACTCGCCCGGCGTGAGCAACTCGTGACGCTCACCCGAGAACTTCCAGAGGTCCTCGATGACGACGGTCTTCGCGGGCATGTTGATCCCGAGCGAGAGGGTCTCGGTCGCGAAGACCACCTTGACGAGACCGGACGCGAACAGCGTTTCGACCGTCTCCTTGAACAGCGGCAGCATGCCCGCGTGGTGCGCCGCGATCCCCGCCGCGAGCGCCTCACGGAACCGGTAGTAGCCGAGCGAGACGAGGTCCGACTCGTCCACCCAGGCGACCCGCGTGTCGGCGACCTCGACGATCCGCGCGGCCTCGTCGTCGCTGGTCAGCCGGACCCCGGCGTCCATCACGAAGTCCACGCTCCGATCGCAGCCGGTTCGGCTGAAGACGAAATCGATCGCCGGCAGCATCCCCTCCTCTGCGAGACGTTCGACCACTTCCTCGCGGCGCGGGACGTAGAAGCGCCGGTGCCCCTCCCTCGGCCGGGCGCGGCGCGTCTCGTACCGGCGCCCATCCGCGCGCCGCCGGAACTCATGGACCCGGAGCTCCTTCTGATCGAGGGAGACCAGGTACGGGTTCGCGATCGGGCGGCCGGCCTGTTCGACGTGCATCGGGTGGAGCTCGCGCCCGACCATGTACAGGTTCTCCAGCGGCACGGGCCGTCGCTCCTCGATCACCACGCGCGTGGGACCGCGGAGCGCCCCGAGCCACTCGCCGAACTCCTCGGCGTTCGACACGGTCGCCGACAGCGCCACGACGGCCACCGTCAGCGGCAGGTGGATCAGTACTTCCTCCCACACGGCGCCGCGGTACGGGTCCTGGAGGTAATGGACCTCGTCCATCACGACGACGTCCAGACGATCGAGCGTCGGACTGCCCTCGTAGAGCATGTTGCGCAGGACCTCGGTGGTCATCACGACGACCGGCGCCTCGCCGTTGATCGAGTTGTCCCCCGTGAGCAGCCCGACGCGCTCGACCCCGTGCCGGCGGCCGAAGTCGGTGAACTTCTGGTTCGACAGTGCCTTGAGCGGCGTCGTGTAGAAGGCCTTCCGTCGACGCGACAGGGCGCGCTCGACGCCGAACTCCGCCACGATGGTCTTCCCCGAGCCGGTCGGGGCGGCGACCAGGACCGACTCCCCCGCGTCGAGCGCCTCGATCGCGCGCAGCTGGAAGCCATCCAGGGGGAAGGGGTAGCGCTTGGCGAACCGCTCCGGGGACGTCACGACGCCAAGTGTAGGTTCGCTGCCGGGCAGGTCAGCCCGAGTGACGCGAACGCAGCCGGGTGGATCGCCCGCTCCGCTTAGCCGGACGGGCTGGCCGAGGGCGATCCCGTCGGCGACGGACTCGCGGAAGCCGATGGGCTCGGTGACGGCTGCGGCGGGCTGAAGCTCCCCAGTGTCGGCAGGCCGACCTGGTGCCGGACCGTGACGAACTCGGTCCATCCCTTCGAGAACAGCGCGCTGGCCGTGTCCGCGAGCTGCGAGGCCTCGTGCGCGAGCGACGCGCGCGTCGCCTTGGGCACGTCCGGCCCCGCGGCCGTCTGCCACACAGCGAACGCGTGCTCGTAGGTCCGCAGGCCCTGGACCATGAGGAACTGCGCGTTGGACAGCGCGGCCCGGGTCAGGCCCGCCGCGCGCTGGGCGCCGCTACCCACCGTGAGGTCCGCCGGGATGAGCCGATCGACCGGGATCGCCTCGATCGCGTCCGCCGAGGTCTTCGCCTGCCCCGCCCAGTCCTTCGCCGTCGCGAGGGAGTCGGCCGGTGCCGTCTTGCCGCTCGCGAGGTCGTCGAACTCGGTCGACGCGTCCGGGAACAGGAACAGGGTCGACCCGCCGACCGAGGTCCCCTGCGCCGGGACGTTCGACGTCACGCGTTCGGTGAACGTCGACACGGCGGCCCGCTGCTTCGCGTCGAACGACCGCTGACTCGACGCGTGAACGGTGGCGTAGATCGCGTAGCCGGTCCCGAGCACCAGGACGACGATGAACGAGGAGATCAGCCACTTGCGGCGCCAGATCGGTGGCTTGCGCGTCACCAGCACGGGTCTCGGCGCCGGCGCAACTGCCTTCCTGCCGCGCGTCTTCCCTTTGCCCTTGATCGCCATGCGTTGATTCAGACCTTTCGGCGGCCCGGCCGGCTCATCGCTTCAGCACGAACCGGGCGATCAGGATCGAGATCTCGTAGAACATTATCAGGGGCACCATCATCAGGGTCATGGTGTACCAGTCCTGCGTCGGGGTGATCACCGCGCAGAACACCGCGATGCCCACGATGCCGCCGCGGCGCCACCTCCGCAGCTTCTGACTGTTCAGTACGCCGGCCAGCACGAGCGCGATCAGCGCGACCGGGAACTCGAACGACAGGCCGAACGCCGCGATCATGAAGAACACGAACGACATGTACTTCGACACGCTGAGGGTGGCGACCAGCCCGGGGCCAGCGAACCCGAGGAGGAAGTTCAGCGCCTTGGGAAGCGCGAAGATGCCGAAGGCCGCCCCGAGCCCGAACAGCAGGATCGACGCGACGACGAATGGGATCGCGTACCGCCGCTCGCGCCCCTGCAGCCCCGGGGTCACGAAGCGCCACAGCTGCCACAGGACGACCGGCAGGGCGATCGCGAGCCCGATGAACGTCACGATCTTCAGCTTGATGAAGAACGGTTCGACCGGCGTCTGGAAGACGAACTGGCACGAGCCGGGCTTGAGCGCCAGGTCGGGGTGGTCGTGGATGATCGTGCAGAACGGCTTCTGCATGAACGTGAACACCGGCGGGTAGAGGAACCACCCGATCACGGCGCCCGCAGCGACCGCGCAGAAGACGATGATGATCCGGGTCCGGAGCTCGCCGAGGTGCTCCATCAGGGTCATGGACCCAGTCGGGTTCGCCCTACGGCTGCGGAACCGTCCGACCACACGGCCGACGCGCTGACTGATGCTCAACCGTTCGCCCCGCTCGTCAGGTCAGTCGCCGTCCCGCGCACCGGCTCGAGAGGGTCGGCTCCCGTGGACGGTCACCGATCGGCTCACCGACCGCGTGGAGATCGCCTGCGCGGCCGCGGACACGTCCAGCATCCGCTCCTGCGCGACGGCCCCGTCGCGGTTGATCCGCTCGGCGAGCGGCTGGATGCGGTCCTGGAAACGCGTCATGGTCGATACGAAGCCCTTCAGCTGTCGAACGGTGCCGACGAGCGCGATCGCCAGGACGGTGAAGCTCGCAAGGAGGATGACGAGAACGCCCCAGGTTGCCGCCGACATGATGGCGAGCCTAGCAGGTGGCGTTCGGCCGGATGGGACCCGCGGCGTCGCCTCAGCCCCGCCGAGGACGGCGGCGACGCCCCGGCGCGGGGGCAGCTCCGCCGATCATCTCGGCGAGCCAGTCGTCGTCCTCCAGGAGGAAGTGGAAGCTGATCAGGTCGTCGTAGGTGAACGGCGAGCGACCGGCCTCGGGCGGCGTGGAGGGTTCGTACGGCATCTCGAACATCGGGGACGATCCCGGGTTCGGCCGGTCGATCTCATCGAGCAGGGAGGGCGATACGGTCGGCGCGACGCTGACCCCGACGGAGGACAGGAGGTCGACGATCTTACGGTCCGCTCGCTTCTGCACGAGGGTCAGACACGCGGGGCAGATGAAGCGGTACGACCCGGTCCCCGTGTCCCCGCGGACCGCGAGCTCGATCGCGTCGGGGGTCATGTCGACCTCGCCGCAGTGCGGGCATCGTGCTCGGATCGTTGTCATGGCGGAGTTATCGGCGCGGCGGCGTGACGGCTTGAAGGCCGCCGTCGGAACGGGTCCGTCTGGCGTCCCGTCAGCCTCCCCGCCGGGCCCGTCCGTATCCCGCCAGGGTCTCCGCCGCGGCCTCGCGCACGCGCTCGGCGAACTCCGGCGGGTCGACGATCTCGGCGTCCCCCCCGAGCCGAAGGACCAGCTTCACGACCCACTCGAGGTCCCGGGTCGGCAACACCACGTCGAGGCGGCCGTCGCTTCGCTCCTTCGTCGAGCCGGTGACGTAGTACTCGGCCACCCAGCGCGCGCCGGGGGCGAGCAGCAGGCGTACGGCGACGTCGCGTTCGGACCGCGAGTAGAGGGGGCGCCCGGCCCCGACGAGTCCGCGCGGCTCGAACGGGACGTCGGTCTCCTCGACCGACCTGATCCGGTCAACGCGGAAGGTGCGCTCGTCCTCGGACCGGTGGTCCCACGCGACCACGTACCAGTTCCCGATCGCGCTGAACAGCTGCTCCGGGTCGATCTCCCGGGTCGTGAGCTCGTCGCGCGCCGCGCCGTAGTACTCGATCCGGACCGTCCGCCGTGCATCGACCGCGCGCCGAAGCGTCGCGAGCGAGGCGGCCGCCCCGCCCGGCGAACCCACGGCCACGCGCCCGGTCAGCGCCCCGAGCGCCTCGGGACCGAGGCCGTCCTCGATCTTCGCAAGCGCCGACGCGATCGCCTCCGCCTCATCCAGGCCGGGGGCCCCGACCAGTGCCTTCCCACGCAGGTACAGCGCCATGGCCTCCGAGCGCGTGAGCCTGAGCGGCCGCGAGAAGTACTCGGCCATGCCGATCCAGACCCTCCCCTCGTCGATCTCGACGTCGATCAGGTCCCCCGGGCCATAGGGAGGGAGACCGGAGAGGAAGAGCATGTTCAGGTCCTGTGCCAGCTCGGCCTCCTCGAGCCCGAAGAGCGCACACAGGTCCGTTACCCGGACCCCCGGATGACGCACCACGTAGGGCACGATCGCGAGCACCCTGCGAAGGCGCGACGCCGCCGTCGCAGGGCCTCGCTCCACGCGGGCTCCGCGAGCTCGCCGCTTCGACGTCGTGCCGGCCACGCGCTACGCGAGCGTCCCGGTCGCCACCAGCGTCTCCAGCCGGCGGACGACCTCGTCCCGGAGGGCCCTGGGCGAGCGCACCCTCGCGTCCGGCCCGAACGACAGGACCCACGGCGCGAGGCCCTCGGGATCCTCCGTCGGGATGTCGACCTCGACCCACCCGTCCGGCCCGGCGCGCACGGATCGCGCGCCGCTCGTCGTCGCGACCACGAGCCATGCGAGCTTGTCGGTGAAGGCCACGCGCGCGACCTTCGACGCGTCCACCCGGCCGTCGCCGAGCGGCCCGGACTCCAGGTGGGTCGCCGCTTCGAACCCGTCGGGGGGCGGGGTCGCCTCGCCGGCGTCCTCGACCTCCGAGCGGATCCGCGAGAGCCGGTACGAGCGGATGTCGCCCCGAGCGGCGTCGCGGCCGACCACGTACCAGATCCCACTTCGGCACAGCAGGGCGTACGGATCGACGTGCCTGATCCCCGCACGACCCTGGACGGGCTTGTACCGGAACCGCATCCGGCGCCGGCCAGCGAGGGCCTCCGCGACCATGCCGAGGTGGGGCCCCGAAACGTCGATCCCCGGTGCGGGGCGCCGACCGGCCATCGCCTCCAGCAGGTCCTCGTCCGCGCCGACGGCCAGCTTGCGGAACGCGTGCTCGGCCTCCGCGTCCTCGCCGGGCGCGTGCGCGGCGACGAACAGCGCCCACAGCTCCTCGTGCGTGAACGCGATCTCCGGCAGGTAGTACTCCTCCTCGACGATCCGGTAGCCCTTCTCGACCTCCCACGCGTCGGTCGGGACGAGCTCCACGGGGACGCCGATCTCACGCAGGATGTCCTTGTCCCGCTCGAACATGCGCTTGGCCGAGGCGCTGTCCCCGTGCTGGTACGCCTCGATGCGGTCACGGATCTGGTCGAACGTGAGCGGCCGGCGCGCGGTCAGCATCAGCGCGGTCAGGTTCACCAGCCGTTCGAGCGGATGCATCCCGGCGATGATAGTGCCGACGCGCCGGGCGCCGGCCCGGCATGATGGGGCCCAGATGATCAGGATCCGCCGCGGTGTCGTCCTGCGCGTGCTCGACGAACGTCCGGGCATCGTCGAGCTGGCGGTCGACGTGGACGGCGACGCCGAGCCGGCCCTCGCGTATCCGGCGATCGTCGGGCCCGTCGGCCCCGGCGATACGGTGCTGCTGAACACGACCGCGGTCGCGCTCGGCTTGGGCACAGGGGGATGGCACTTCGTGATGGGGGCCGAGGGTGCCGGATCGGGGGAGGTCCCGCCCGGAGGCCACCTCATGAAGCTTCGCTACACGCCCGAGCAGGTCGCCGTGCACGGCGTCGAGGAACTCGACGGGCCGCACGGAGCGGCGATGGCGCAGGCCGGGTCCCTCGAACACACCCCCGTCGTCTGGATCGCCTTGCACTCGATGCTGGGGCCCGTGGTCGCCGGCGCGGTCGCCGCCGGAGCCCGGTCGGTCGCGTACGTCATGACCGACGGTGCGGCGCTCCCCGCGCCGTTCTCGCGGCTCGCGCGGCGGCTCCGAGACCGCGGCCTGCTCGGTGACGTCGTTTCCTGCGGTCAGGCGTTCGGCGGCGATCTCGAGGCGGTGAACGCGTTCTCCGGCCTCCTCGCCGCGCGCCACGTCTCACGAGCCGACGTCATCGTGATCGGTGACGGCCCGGGGAACACCGGCACCAGGACGAGGTGGGGCGCGTCGAACGTCTGGTCGGCGATGTCGATCAACGGCGCCGCGATCCTCGACGGGGAACCGATCGCCGCCCTGCGCGTGAGCTTCGCCGACCCTCGGCCCCAGCATCGGGGCGTCTCGCACCACTCGCTGACGGTCCTCGAACGCGTCGCCCTGTCATCCATCCATGTCGCCGTGCCCGCGCTCGACGACGACGTGCAGCGACGGACCGTCTGGGACGCCCTGCGGGACGCGCGCATCGAGGAGCGTCATCGGATCGTCGAGGCCAACGGCCGCCCGGCGCTCGATTTGCTCGACGAGCGCGGGATCGAGCAACGCTCGATGGGTCGGGGCCCCGCCGACGATCCTGCGTTCTTCCTCGCCGCAGGGGCGGCCGGCATCCTGGCTGGGCGGATGGCCGAAGGCAACCGCACCTGGGCATCGGCGGCAGACGGGCCGACCGGGCAGGGGGAGGGTCCGTCCTCGGGTCCGTGAGCGCGCCGACCGACGAGCGGGCGAGCCCGCCGCGCCGTCACATGTGGGCGATCAGCTGTTCCACACGTTCGTCGTGGCTCTTGAACGGGTCCTTGCACAGCACCGTCCGCTGGGCCTGGTCGTTCAGCTTCAGGTGCACCCAGTCGACCGTATAGTCGCGACGCTTCGCCTTCGCCTGCCGGATGAACTCGCCCCGCAGGCGGGCGCGGGTCGTCTGCGGTGGCTCGCGCATCGCGCGCTGGATGGCCCGGTCGGTCACCACGCGCTCGACCCGCCCACGCCGCTCCAGCAGGTAGTAGAGGCCGCGCTCGCGGTTCACCTCGTGGTAGGTCAGGTCCATCAGCGCGACCTTCGGATGGGTGAGCGGGAGATCATGCTTAGCCCGGTACCGGTCGATCAGGGCCATCTTCGCCACCCAGTCGATCTTCGGCTCCAGGCCGTCGAGATCGCCGGAGGCGAGCGCCTCGATCGCGTTCCCCCACTCCTCGAGCACCTGCCGCGACAGGGCGTCGCCGTCCCGACGCTCGATGAAACGGACCGCGCGATCGAAGTACTCCCGCTGGATGTCGACGGCCGACAGCTCCCGGCCGTTCGCCAGCCGAACCTGCTTGGTGCAGCTGACGTCGTGGCTGATCTCGCGGATCGCCCGGATCGGGTTCTCGAGCGACAGGTCGCGCATCACGGTGTTCTCCTCGATCATCCGCACGACCAGGTCGGTGACGGCTACCTTCAGATAGGTGGTGAACTCGTTCATGTTCGAATCGCCGACGATCACGTGGAGGCGCCGGAACCGCTCGGCGTCGGCGTGCGGCTCGTCGCGCGTGTTGATGATCGGGCGCGAGCGCGTCGTCGCCGACGAGACGCCCTCCCAGATGTGCTCCGCCCGCTGACTGATGCAGAACTGCGCGCCGCGCGGCCCGTGCAGCACCTTGCCCGCGCCGCAGAAGATCTGCCGCGTCACGAAGAAGGGGATCAACATGTCCGCCATCCGCGCGAACTCGCCCTGGCGCGCCACGAGGTAGTTCTCGTGGCAGCCGTAGGAGTTGCCCGCCGAGTCGGTGTTGTTCTTGAACAGGTAGACGTCGCCGGAGATCCCCTCCTCGTGGAGGCGGACCTCGGCCGCCGCGAGCAGGGCCTCGAGGATCCGCTCCCCCGCCTTGTCGTGCGCGACCAGGTCGGCGACCTGGTCGCACTCCGGAGTGGCGTACTCCGGGTGCGATCCGACGTCGAGGTACAGGCGCGCGCCGTTCTCGAGGAACACGTTCGACGAACGACCCCAGTGGACGACCCGGCGGAACAGGTACCTGGCGACCTCGTCGGGCGACAGTCGCCGCTGCCCGCGGAACGTGCACGTCACGCCGTACTCGTTCTCCAGGCCGAAGATGCGGCGCTCCACCACCCGAGTCTATCCGCGGTTGCCGAACAGCCTGGCAGCCACGACACTGCCGGGCGTGATGTCCGCGTGATGTCCGAACGATCGCCCGACGCCGCCATGGACCGCCGGATCCTCGCCACGCACGACGGCGAGGTCGAACGGCACGTCCAGATGATCGCGCACGAGTTCCGCATGGGGTTCGAGGCGGTCGCCGCGCTCGACCGCCCGGCGGTCACGATCTTCGGCTCCGCCCGCGTGGGCGAAGCCGACCCCTCGTATCGGGCGGCGGTTCGAACCGGGGCCCTATTCGCCCACGAGCGGTTCGCGGTCGTCACCGGCGGCGGCCCCGGGATCATGGAGGCGGCGAACCGCGGCGCACAGGAGGCGGGAGGGCTCTCGGTCGGCTTCAACATCGAGCTGCCGAACGAACAGGCGCCGAACGACTACCTCGACGTGTCCCTGACGTTCCGGCACTTCTACGCGCGCAAGACGATGTTCGTGAAGGCCGCGGAGGCGTTCGTCGTGTTCCCCGGGGGGTTCGGCACGCTCGACGAGCTGTTCGAGTCGCTCACGCTGATCCAGACCGGGAAGGTCGAACACTTCCCGGTGGTGCTGTTCGGGCGGGCGCACTGGATGGGCCTGCTCGCGTGGATCGACGGTCGCGTGCGGTCCGAGGGCCTTATCCGGCCCGACGACCTCGACCTGCTGACGATCGCGGACTCGGCGGAGGAGGCGGTCCGATGGGTCGTCGACTGCTACCGGGCGAACCGTCCCGGGGCGGCGCGCGTCAGCCAGAGCCGCCCTTCGGCGGGGTCAGCATCGACGTGACGTCCTCCTCCGCGAGCCGCCGGAACTTGCGCCGGGCGCGGGTCCGATCCAGCACGGCGACCTCGAGGCGGTCCGCCTGGAAGGTCTTCTCCTCGACCGCCGACAGGGCGTCGACGGCGACCCGGGCGGCCCGATCCAGCCCGAGGCCCATCTCGAAGGCCTCCTCCAGCTTCGTCGTCAGCTCCTCGGAACGACCCCCCATCGCGACGTAGCCTTGCTCGTCCGTGACGCTCCCATCGAACAGGATGTGGAAGAGCGCGTTCTCCGCCGGCGCCGCGCCGACCTGCGCGACGAGGATCTCGACCTCGTAGGGCTTCATCTGGGTCGTGAAGATGGTCGACAGCGCCTGCGAGTACGCGTTCGCGAGGTTCTTCGCCGTCACGTCCTCCCGGGCGTACGTGTACCCCCGCACGTCGGCGAGCCGGATCCCGCCGATCCGGAGCTCCTCGAACTCGCTGTACTTGCCGACCCCGGCGAAACCGATCCGGTCGTAGATCTCGCTGATCTTGTGCAGCGTGGCCGAGGGATTCTCCGCGACGAAGGCGATGCCGTCGACGTACTCGAGCGCGATCACGGACTTGCCGCGCGCGATCCCCTTGCGCGCGTACTCGGACCGGTCCTTGATCAGCTGCTCGGGCGGGACGTACGGCGTGAAGCCCATCTAGGCCTCGCTTCCGCCGTCATCGCTCGCGCCGGACGCGCCCGGCACGTCGTGGGTCTCGCGCGCCGGGCTCGACGCCACCCAATGCGACGTCTCGGCCGAGGCCTCGAGGATCGACTCGAACGCCCCGCGGATCTCGTCGTCGGCCACGACCTCGATGCCCGCCGCCGTCACCACCTTCACGCTCGGGTACAGGCCCATGCGCACGTTCGGCCCGCCGGTCGCGACGTCCTCCTGGGACGCGTCGAACAACGCCTCGACCACGGCGGCCACGGCGGCGGATCGGTCCATACCGGGCTGCCACCGCTTCTTCAGCGTGCCCCGAGCGAAGAGCCCGCCGGAGCCGGTGGCGTGATAGTCCGCTTCCTCCCACCGTCCGCCGGTCACGTCGTAGCGGAAGATCCGGCCCTCACCCGACTGCGTGTCGAACCCCGCGAACAGCGGAACCACGACGAGACCCTGCATCGCCTGGGGGAGGTTCGAACGGATCATCTGGCCCAGCCGGTTCGCCTTGCCCTCGAGCGACAGGTGGTCGCCTTCGACCTTCTCGTAGTGCTCGACCTCGGTCTGGAACAGCCGCACGATCTCGGTCGCCTGTCCGGCAGCCCCGGCGATGGCGACGGTGGCGTACTCGTCGACCGGGAAGACCTTCTCGATCCGCTCGTCGGCGATCTGGAAGCCCTCGACCGCCCGACGGTCCCCCGCCATGACGACGCCGTCCGCGAAGCGGAGCGCCAGGACGGTCGTGCCGTGCGGGACGCTCAGGTCCGCCGGCCGGTCGCCGCCGGCATCCGGAGTCGCGGTTGGCGCGACGGCCCGCAGGACGTCCAGGAAGCTCGACGTGGGTCCGAGGCCGCGTCCAGGGAGCCCCGCGGGGGCGTCGCTCACTGCCCGCCCTTCTGCACGTAGGACTTCACGAACTCCTCGGCGTTCTGTTCGAGGACGGAGTCGATCTCGTCGATGATCTCGTCCATCTCGTCCTTGAGCTCCTGACCCTTGGCCGTGGTGTCGGCCTGTTCCTCGGCCTGGCCACCGCCCTCGCGCTTCTGGGTCCGCTTCTGCTCCTGCTCCTGTGGCACTCGCCGTCACGCTCCTCCGTAGTGGCTATTCCTTCCGGGAACATTCTAGGGAGTGTCTGGCCATGCCACGCCTCGTCCTCGTCCTCGTCGCTCCAGAGTCACTCGCACAGGTTCTGAACCAGCTGCCCGCCGATCGTGGCGTTCCAGCGTGAGTAGCGAGAAGCGCGGACCATCGCCCAGCTTGAAAGGAAGAACCAGGCGCTCAGCAGCACTCTTCTCCCACGAACTCAACTCGCCCTCGGCCTTCCGGCCCACGTGCCACCCACCTCCTGTACCGGCCGCGCCACTGCTTGTCCAGCAATCCCATCGGACCGCCTGATGTGTCGGTCTAGCGCAGCCCGGTGCGGTGGAGCTCCAAGGACTCCAGCCCAGCTTCATCGTTGCGGTGAACGCCCGGCCGGCATTCGGCCGCGAGTCTGCTGGCTTCAACCGAAGGCATTGGCGCCTCGAGCCAGACGCTTGGCCCAAAGCGCGGCTAGATTTGGTTGGCTGCGTCGACGGCGAGTTCCCGCGTGAATACGCTGGCTGGCCCGTTGAGGATGATCTGAACGGATCCATCGATCCACGTCAGGCCCGTAACACCGGTGCTTTGTGCGCTAACTACCAGCGCCTGCTGATCCCCTTGTATTTGGACGATCGCGGGATCGCCATCGCAGGGAACCTCCTGGCACGCCTTGATCTGATCCGCGAAACTCGCGGCCGTTGGCGAGGGGTTCTGCTCGGTCAGCCAGAACGTTCCATAGGTCGGGTCGTCGTACACCAACGCCATGATGGCGCCGTAGCCCGATATCTCCTTTGGATCGTCAACGTACACCGCGACCGGGGCGCCTAAGCCTGCTGGGCTGACAACACGAAAGGTAACGTACTGGGCGGCGTCCTCAATGCTGTCCACAGCGATGCCATGGGTCAGCGGATGAGCCCAGTCGATGGAACCGCTAGGTGCCGGCGACGTGTCGGTCCGCGCGCCTCCATTCGTCGACCGTGAGCCGGCCTGAGCGCAAGCGCTTAGAGTGACAAGCGCAATAGCAAACGCCGTGGCGGTTGAGCCCCGACCAGGGCGCCCCTTCATCCTCAGACGCTCATGCATCGCCTCGCCCTCAGGAGCATGTCGGTGTGGCCTTGTAAATCGTGACTCGATCGGCGAGGCTCGATTGGTTACCCGTCCAGTTCGACGCCGTGTTCACGTTGCACGAGTTCCCTGGCCAAGAGTTCCACGCTGAACTGCCATTGCGATACTTCAGAGACTGGTGGTCGTCGGCCATCCCGGTCTTCGTACCACCCCGCCTGAACGTCTCGGTTTCAGGGATGCCCTGGCTGAAAGAAGCCCCACTGAATTCGACACCCAACTGCGTGAAGGTGTTGTCTCCCGGGCACTTCACATAGGTGCGAAAACCCGTTTCCAGAACTATCGTAGGTAAGCCTCCACTCGTAGTACTGGTTGAATGGAAATGGTCCGCATCCCGTCGGGAAGAACCCGCCCTGCGTGGATGGGACGCTGTTGAAGAGCCGCTCTGCGAACCACCGAAGGCTATGATCGGCGTCAAGCTCCCACCCCACCCCGACAAAGTCGGACAGCACTGACGCAGTGTGCGTGAGGTGAGCGGCGGACCCAGCAACGTTCGGCCGCCCGGTGCAGGTGTCATTCACATCTCGAAAGGAAAGCTTGTTCAGCGTCCACTGCCCCTGAGCTGTGAGCACAAAGCCGCCGGCGTCATGCCCGCCGTAGAAGATCGCCTCCTCGACGGTGCAGCTCGCATCCTCTACCGCGCCCGCTGGTTGACCTATGCCGACGACTGTCGCAACCACGACGAGGAGCATTGCACTGCGCAGCAACCGCTGCCCAATCACACCGAAACCATACGCCCGATTCCGTTACGGCGTCAACGGGCTGGCGGGCGAGCGACACCGAATCATTGTCATGGCGCGCTAGACGTCTTGGAATCACGAACCTCCCACGCCGAGACGCGTGCGCCGCAGGTGGCTACGGGAGCCAGGATGACCGACCGAGCTGTTTGCAATGGGACGAAGGTCTGAACGGAGGATTGCTTAACCCGCGGTGCCCGCGGGTCATTGAAATGCGTCGGCGTCGCTCCTAGCTCTGGATGGCGTCGATCAGGGCGGCGGCATCCTCGGCCGCCTCGAGGAGCCCCTCGACGTGCGCCTTCGACCCTCGGAGCGGCTCGCGCATCGGGACGCGCTGGAGCGTCTCCTTGCCCGTGTCGAAGATGATCGAATCCCAGGACGCCGCCGCGATCTGGCCCGGGAAGCGCCGGATGCATTCGCCGCGGAAGAACGCCCGCGTGTCCTCGGGCGGCGCGGAGATCGCCGCGAACACCTCGTCGTCGGTGGTAAGGCGCTGGATCTTCCCCGTCGCCGCCAATCGGTTGTAGAGGCCGTGCGAGGAACGCACATCGTGGTACTGCAGGTCGATCATCGCGAGCTTCGGATCGCGCCAGTCGAGCCCGCTCCGCTCCCGATACGCGGCGATCGCGCGGTACTTCGCCACCCAATCGAGCTCGCGGTGCATCGACAGCGGCTCGTCGTCCAAGCCCGCCAAGATCCGTTCCCACCAGTCCAGGACCTCGGCGTTCGCCGCGGACGGGTCGCGCTCCTTCGCGTAGGTCTTCGCCAGGTCCAGGTATTCCCACTGGAGCTCGAGCGGTCGCACCCGCCCGCCGTCCCGGAGCCGGACCGTCTGTTTGATCGACGGATCCCACGACACCTCGTGCAACGCTGCTACGGGGTTGTCGAGCGACAGGTCCGGGAGCACCTCGTCTTCGATCATCTTCAGGATCAGACCGGTGGACCCGAGCTTCAGGAGCGTGGCGACCTCGCACAGGTTCGCGTCGCCGATGATGCAGTGGAGGCGCCGGTACTTCTCGGGGTCCGCGTGCGGCTCGTCCCGCGTGTTGATGATCGGGCGCTTGAGGGTCGTCTCGAGCCCCACCTCGGCCTCGAAGAAGTCGGCACGCTGCGAGAGCTGGTAGACGACGCCGCGGCCCTGGGCGCGCGATCCCTCGATCCCGAGCTTGCCCGCACCAGTGAAGATCTGCCGGGTGACGAAGAACGGCGTCAGATCGCGGACGATCCGGGAGAACGCGACCTTCCTGTCGACCAGGTAGTTCTCGTGGGTCCCGTAGGAGTTCCCCTTGCCGTCCGAGTTGTTCTTGTAGATGGCGATCCGGCCGCCATCCGGCATCATCCGCTGCATCGCTTCGACCGATGCCTCGAGGATCCGCTCGCCCGCCTTGTCGTGGATCACGAGGTCCCGCGGGGTCGCGCACTCAGGCGTCGAGTACTCGGGGTGCGCGTGGTCGACGTAGTACCGAGCGCCGTTCGGCAGGATCACGTTCGCCATGCCGAGGTCCTCCTCGACGGGCTGGCGCTCCTGCACCGGCTCGTACCCGCGCGCGTCGCGCAGCGGGGATTCCTGCTCGTAGTCCCACCGGATCCGGCGCAACGACCCCGCGTACGCGTTGATCAGGAACGACGACGACAGCACCGGATTGAACTCCGCGGTACCGGGGGCCGAGATGCCGTACTCGGTCTCGATCCCCATGACCTTCGGGATCGCCATGGCGGGAAGCCTACAGGTACTGTCCGGCGGAAACGCGCTCGACCTGGCGTCCGGCGCCTCGTTCATCGCCGATCAACGTCCGGACGTACACGATCCGCTCGCCCTTCTTCCCCGAGATGCGTGCCCAGTCGTCGGGGTTCGTCGTGTTCGGCAGGTCCTCGTTCTCCTTGAACTCGTCGCGGATCGCCGAGGTCAAGTCGTCGGCCTTCAGGCCCTTCTCGCCGGTCTGGAGGAACCGCTTGATCGCGGTCTTCTTCGCGCGAGCCACGATGTTCTCGATCATCGCGCCGGAGTTGAAATCCTTGAAGTACAGGATCTCCTTGTCACCGCTCGCGTACGTGACCTCCAGGAAGCGGTTCTCCTCGGAGTCGGCGTACATCTGCTCGGTCGTGACCGCGATCATGCGCGCCACCGCCTTCGGGGCGTCTCCGCCGGCCGCCCGCAGCTCCTCGGGGTGGATCGGGACCTCGGTGGTCAGGTACTTCGACAGGATGTCGTTCGCGCCGTCCGCGTCTGGCCGCTCGATCTTGATCTTCACGTCCAGCCGGCCGGGGCGCAGGATCGCCGGGTCGATCATGTCCTCGCGGTTCGACGCCCCGATCACGATCACGTTCTTCAGCGTCTCGACGCCGTCGATCTCGGACAGCAGTTGCGGCACGATCGTGTTCTCGACGTCGCTCGAGATGCCACTCCCCCGCGTCCGGAACAGCGAGTCCATCTCATCGAAGAAGACGATCACGGGGAAGCCCTCCGCGCTGCGCTCCTTCGCGCGCTGGAAGATCACCCGGATCTGGCGTTCGGTCTCGCCGACGTACTTGTTGAGCAGCTCAGGACCCTTGATGTTCAGGAAGTAGGAGTGGGCGGCCGCGACGCCGGTCTTCTCGGCGACCTGCTTGGCGAGCGAGTTCGCGACGGCCTTCGCGATCAGCGTCTTGCCGCACCCGGGAGGCCCGTAGAGCAGGATGCCCTTCGGGGGCTTGAGCTGGTGCTCGTGGAACAGCTCCGCGTACAGGAACGGCAGCTCGACGGCGTCGCGGATGTCTTCGATCTGCCCGCCGAGACCCCCGATGTCCTCGTACGTGACGCTGGGGATCTCCTCGAGGATCGCCTCCTCGATCTCCTCCTTCGGCAGCTTCTCGAGCGCGTAGCCGCTGCGCGGGTCGAACAGAACCGGGTCACCGGCACGGACCTGGCCCAGCACGCTGGCCCCCAGGATCGCGACCATCTCCTCGTCGCCGCGGCCCAGCACCACGGCTCGGTCCTCTCCGATCAGCTCCTTCACGGACACGACCTCGCCCGTGACGTCCTCGTCGAGGATCTCGACGACGTTCAGCGCCTCGTTCAGGATGACCTCGACGCCCCTGCGGAGGCTCCCCCGGTCGAGCGCCGGGTCGACGTTGACCCGCATCTTCCGCCCTGAGGTGAACACGTCGACGGCGTCCTCCGCCACGTTCCGCAGGAACACGCCGAAGGTCGCCGGCGGACGGGTGAGCTTCTCGACCTCTTCCTTCAGCTCGGACAGCCGGTCTCGCTCGGTCCGCAGCACGTTCGCGAGCTTCTCGTTCTGCGCCATGGCCCGCGAGACCTCGGTGCGCGCCTGGAGCAACTGTTCCTCGAGGATCTTCACCTGGCGCGGAGAGTTCGTCAGCCGGCGGCGCAGGAGCGTCGTCTCGTCCTCCAGGAACTTCACCTGGGTCTGGAGCTCGTGGACGAGCTTCTCGTACTGCTCGACCTGCTCCCGAGGATCCGGTTCGCTCCGATCCCTGCCGGTCATCTCGTCCTTCGACCCCTCCCTGTGCCCGCGGCACCCGCTGCCGGGGTCCGCCGTGGCTCGGTGATGCCCGCGAACGCCCTGCGGTCCACTATAGCCCGCGGTCTGACGTTCGCTCCGGAACGGATCGTCCGACCTCCTCCCAGGGCTGTCGGCACGTTCGGAGGGCGACTTCAGTCACGGCGGAGCGCGCTGGTCACTCCCGCGGACCGCGCCGAGCCGTGGTGATGAACCCCGTGTGGGCGACCATCCGGTGATCCGGGCGAACGCTCCGATCGGTCACGTGCCAGTGCCGGACCAGCACCTCCAAGGTCTCGACCCGCGCGTATCCGGCTCGCTCGACCGCCAACACGACCTCTCTCGTCTGGTTCGTCGTAGGGAGATACGAACACAGGATGCCCCCGGGACGGAGCGCCCGCGTGATCTCGGGCAGCACCGCCCACGGCTCCGGCAGGTCGAGGACGACGCGGTCGAACGTTTCGCCGGTGGCACCGGCCCGGCGCACGTCGCCGCACCGCAGGTCGACCCACTCCGGGAGCGCTCCGAAGAAGACCTCCAGGTTCGACCGCGCGGTGGCGTGGAAGTCGTCGCGAGCCTCGTAGGACACGAGCGCACCGTCCGGCCCGATCGCCCGCGCAAGCGCCATCGTCAGCGAGCCCGAGCCGGTGCCGGCCTCGAGCACCCGCGTTCCCGGCGCGATGTCCGTATGCATCAGGATCGCGCCGAGGTCCTTCGGGTACACGACCTGCGCGCCGCGCGGCATCTTCAGCACGAAGTCGGCCAGCGTTGGCCGGAACGCGATCAACCGCGCTCCGGACGTCGAACGAACCTCGACGCCCTCCGGCGATCCGATCAGCGCCTCGTGCGGGACGGATCCGCCGTGGAAGTGGAAGGTCGCACTCTCATCGAGCCGGATCAGGTACCGCCGGTCGCGCGCATCGATCAGCATCACGCGCTCACCCGGCTCGAAGGTCCCCCGCATCGAACGCGCTCGCCTGTTCCCCGGGGCGCTCGGACTCATCGCCCGTAGATCTCGGAGGGCAGGACCTCGTCGGAAACCTCGCTCGAGACCTGGCGATCGGCCGTCGGCGCCTCGATCGGGACCACGTCGAGCCGGCGGCCCGTGACCTGTGCGACCGCCCGGCAGAACGCGCAGAATCGCCCCGTCGTCGGCTGGCCGCAGCGCTCACACTCGGTCAGCTCGGGATCGTCCTCGCCGCGGAACAGGTGCGCGGCGCGCTCGACGAACCCGAGGTAGAACGATGCCTTCGTGCCGGGCGAGCCAGCCTCGAGGTGATTCATCGCGTCCTTGTACTTGAGCTGCGTGTTCCCGGCCACGAGCGGGCATTCCTCCACGACGTAGTCGATCCCGCGGAGGAACGCGTACGCGGCCGTCTCGCGCTCGGACAGCCGGTACAGCGGCTTCACCTTCTTCACCATGCCGTCGCGGCCCGGCAGGACGGGGAACTGCCTGGCGATGAACGGGGTCTGCCAGCGCAGGGTGTTGCCGAGCAACGTCGCGGCTTCGTCGTCCAGGTTGTGGCCCGTCGCCACGACGTCGAACCCGCGATCGAGCGCGACCCGGTTGAACAGGTACCGCTTGGACAACCCGCAGACCGAGCAGGACGAGCGCGAGCCCTTCCGTTTGGCCATCGGGATGTCGAACCCGTACTCGCGGGTGAGGTCGACGTGCACCAGCTCCGCGCCCCGGCTCTCTGCGAACGTGCTGCAGACCACCGCCGACCGGTCCGAATAGCCGTCGATGCCGAGGCCCAGGTAGAATCCGGTCGTCCGGCACCCCATGTCGAGGAGCAGGTCCCACAGGGCCAGCGAGTCCTTCCCGCCGCTGACGGCGACGAGGATGCGATCGTCCGGTTCGAACATCCGGTGGTCGTGGATGGCGCGTTCGACCTGGCCACGGACGTAGTGCTCGAAGCAGTCCTGGCAGAACGCGGCGTTGTGTCGCCGGAGCTCGATCACCGCGGTCCCGCGGCATCGTTTGCACCGCATCGGCGAGCCCTTCCCCCGTCCCGCGCCGGCGCCCCCCGAGATCACGGGCCGGACCTCGACCTCGTCCATCGTGTCGAGCCATTCGTCTCGCGTGAGCAGCGTCCGATCACGGATGACGAGGACGGTGTCCGGATCGACCCCGAGCTCGCCCAGGACGTCCTTCACCTGGCGACGCCCCTCGACCACCAGTTCGCGCTCCGGGTTCCGCAGGCGCACCTTCATCGCGTGACAAGGCTACTCGACGGGAATGCGGCGACCGGTCGCCGCGTTGCCAACCGTCGGACACCAGTGAGATCCTGACGAGAGATCCTGGACTCCCTTCCCCACACGAAGGCCCCTCACTGAGGGGGCCTTCGCTCATCTCGGCTCCGGCGCGCTCGGGCCCAGCGGGCCGACCCGCACCCCATCGAGGGTCACAACCACCGTCGACGCGGCACGGTCCCCCAGGCTCTGTCGCATCGGGTCGAACAGGATCGGCAGGTAGGAGAGGAGGCCGAGCCCCGGGACGATGTTCATCACGACGGGGACGAGCCAGCGGACGAACGCCCGGCCGAGCCCCGGGTTCCCGCCGTCCGGGAGCGCGGCGACGCGGATCCGCAGCGCCATCTTCCCCACCGTCTGACCCCTGGTCGCCGTCAGCGGCACCGTGTACACGAGGGAGACGAGGACCAGCCACCATACGCCGCTCAACAGCTTCGCCGACTGTCCCACCGACAGCGAACTCGGGTACCGGTCGGTCGCGGCGAGGATCCCGAGCACGACGACCGAGAGGACGAACACGTCCAGGAGGCCGGCCCACAGGCGGCGGATCGGGGTCGCGAGGACCGCGCTGGTCTCGCCGGGCTCCAGCGCCTCGCTCGGTGGCTTCTCCGGCTCGGCTTCGGGCAGCGGCGTCCCGTGCGTCAGCCGGATCGCGTCCGGTTCCAGCTGCTCGAACTCCGTCCACGCCTGCGCCCAGCCCTGGTCCGTCCTGGGGAACATCCGCAGCGGGGATCCCCCCGTCCCGCGCACCCAGATGCCGAAGAAGTTCACGCCGTACCCGAGCAGGTAGCGGCTGCCGGCGTAGGCGTAGTCCAGCGCCCGGTAGCGGTCCATCATCACGGGCTCCCCGACCTCGCGGCCCGGCCACTCACGCCACGATCACCTCCGGGACGGCCTTCGCCCCTTCGTCGCGGTAGATCCCGATGAAGCGCCCCTCCGGATCGTGGACACGATAGGCGCCGGCAAGCCCGGCGGGCCCGAGGATGCTCCCATGGCGAGCTGCCCGAGCCTCGTGCTCGTCGAGGTCCAGCACAGGGAGGTGGGAGACGGCCAGCTCGAGCGGCAGCGGCACCCCGGGATCGTCGGGAACGCGCGCGTCCTCGACCGCGAAGGGTCCGATCGCCGTACGGCGGAGGGACGTGAGGTGTGCGCCGCAGCCCAGCCGGCTCCCGGCGTCGGCCACGAGGGAGCGGACGTAGGTACCGCTGGAGCAGCGCACCTCGAACCCGAAGCGGGGCGACGGGAAGGACGTCAGATCGAACCCGTCGACCCGTACGCTCCGCGGGGCGGCTCGGAGCGGCTCGCCGCGGCGGGCGGCGCGATACAGGCGCTCTCCACCGACCTTCACCGCCGAGTACGCCGGAGGGATCTGCTCGATCGGGCCGGCAAGCTCCTCCATCGCGGCGGAGAGCGCCCCGGCCGTCACCGCACCCGGATCGGCCGATCGGACCACCCGGCCTTCCGCGTCCAGCGTGTCGGTTTCGACCCCCAGGAGCCCCTCGCCCACGTAGGACTTCGGGAGGTCGCCCAGGAACCGCAGGAGCCGCGTCCCCCGCCCCACGCCGATCACGAGCAGGCCGGTCGCCATGGGGTCGAGAGTGCCAGCGTGTCCGACCTTCCGCGTGCCGAGCGCGCGCCGGACCCGGGCGACCGCGTCGTGGGAGGTGATGCCGGGGGGCTTGTCGATCAGGAGCAGCCCGTCCTGGCCGCCGCCCTGGCTCGAGGCCCCGGGGCGGCCCACGCTCATCCGCGCTCCTGCCGCGTGTCCCGCGAAGCGCGCAACGCGCCCGCGAGCGCGCGGACCGTCTCCTCCAACCCGACCCTCGACGTGTAGCCGGCCGCCAATCTGTGTCCGCCGCCGCCGAAGCTCACGGCGACGGAGCCGACGTCCGCGGCGCCGCGGGATCGCAGGCTGACCTTCAGCTTCGCGTCCCGCTGCTCTTTGATCACGCACGCGACGTCGGCCTCACGGGCCATCCGAACGGCGTCGATCAGGTCGTCGGTGTCGGAGAGCCTGGCGCCCGTCGCCGCCAGGTCGGCCTGCGTCAGGTGCGTCCACACGAGGTCGGCCTCCTCGACCAGCTCGAGACGCTCCAGCGCCCGCCCCGAGAGGCGGAGCGCGGCGACCGACGAGTCCTCGTAGAGGGCTCGCGCGAGCCGCGCGTGATCGAAGTCGAACGCCCGCAGCTCGGCCGCGAACCTCAGCGTTTCCGCGGTCACCGCCTGGTACTGGAACCGCCCCGTGTCGGTGATCAAGCCCGCATACAGGAACGCCGCGGCGTCGTCGGGGATCGGCCCTCCGATCGCGCGGATCACCCGGTACGCGACCTCTGCGGTCGAGGTCGCCGTCGGATCCAGGACGAGGATGTCGCCGAACCCCGGGTTCGAGACGTGGTGGTCGAGCACGATCAGGAGCCCGGCGCGCTCGGCGTTCGGTAGCAACGTCGCGAGCCGGTCCGGCGAGGCGGTGTCGAGGGCCACCATCACGGCGGGTTCCTTCGGGAACCGAGCGACGGACACGATCGGGGGAAGGTCCGTGAACGGTTCGAGCCAGCGCGGGAGCTCGAGCGGTTCGTTCGGCCACGAACAGACCACGGTGAGGCCTCGCGAGCGGAGGAACGTCGCCAGGCCGAGCATCGATCCGATCGCGTCCGGGTCGGGATTGACGTGGCCGGCGAGAGCGACGCTCGTTGCGGACGACAGGGCCTCGGCCGCCCGCGCGATCGCATCGGCGACGCCGCCGGCCGCTGCGGCCGTCCGCGACTCGGCCGTCACGGCCCCTCGACCCCGTCCGCGGCGGCCTCGGAGGTCTCGCCGGTTTCGACCTGACGGATCAGCCCAGCGAGCCGGTCGACGTTCGCCTGCCCGACGTCCTCCCGGAACTCCAGCTCCGGCGTGAACTTGAGCCGGACGGTTCGTCCGATCACCGATCGGAGCCGGGACGTCGCCGAACGGAGCCCCGCTCCGGTCCCCGTGCGGTCGCGAGCCTCGCCGAGCACCGTGTAGAAGGCGATCGCCCGGCGCAGATCGGGCGTGACCTCGACGTGCGTCACCGTGAGGAAGCCGACCCGAGGGTCCTTCAGCTTCGGGATCTCCTCCGCCAGGACCTCGCGGATCTCCTCCGCGACCCGGACGGTCCGTTGCCCGCCGCTCACGGCGATCAGTCCTCCGGCCCGTGGAACGCCGTCGTCACGTCGATCGGCTCGACCCCGGGAAACGACCCGACGTGCCGCTCGACCTCGTGGACGATGCGGCGCAGCTGATGGCCGTCCGGGGCCACCGCCGAGACCCCGATCGCGGTCCGCTGCCACAGGTCGTGGTGATCGACCTCCGCGACGGAGACGTTGAACCGCGCACGGAGCGATCCGGTGAGCGACTTGACCACGTGACGCTTCTCCTTCAGCGACCGCACCCCTGGGATGCGCAGGTCGAACCGGCACACCGCGGCCAGCACGCCGACGTCTCCCTACGCGATCGTGCGCGCGGTCTCGCGGACCTCGTACGTCTCGATCACGTCGCCCTCGTGGACGTCCTGATAGCCCTCGAGGCTGATCCCGCACTCGTAGCCCTCCGTGACCTCGCGTACGTCGTCCTTGAAGCGGCGCAGCGAGCCGACGCGACCGGTCCAGACGATCGTGCCGTCGCGAACGAGGCGCGCCAAGGAACCCCTGGTGATCGTGCCCTGCGTGACCATGCACCCTGCCACGACGCCCCGCGGCGTCCGGAACAGCGCCCGCACCTCGGCCCGGCCGAGTTCGACCTCACGCTCGTCCGGCGCGAGGAGCCCGGAGAGCGCCGCCTTGATGTCGTCGAGCGCCTGGTAGATCACGCGATACAGCCTGAGGTCGACGCCCTCCTTCTCCGCCAGCTCGCGGGCGTTGGGATCGGGACGAACGTTGAATCCCACGACGATCGCGTTCGAGGCGGCCGCCAGCGCCACGTCGTTCTCGCTGATGCCTCCGACGCCGCCGTGGAGGATGTCGATGCGGACCTCGTCCTGCGGAAGCTTGCCGAGCGCTTCCTCGATCGCGCCGAGCGAACCCTGGACGTCGGCCTTGATGATCAGGTTCAGGGTCGCGAGCTCGCCTTCTCGGGCGCGCATCAACAGGTCGGCCAGCGAGGCACCCTGGCGGGCCGACGCCAGCTCCGCCGCACGCGACCGGGTCTCTCGTTCCTGGGCGATGTGACGGGCTTCGCGTTCGTCCGACACCCACCGGAACTCGTCGCCCGCCTCGGGGACGTGCGACCACCCGAGCACCTGCGCGGGCTTGGCCGGCCCGGCCTCCTCGAGGGGCTGCATGTTCTCGTCGAACATCGCCCGCGCCTTGGCGAACACCGTCCCGGCGACCACGGCATCCCCCGGGCGGAGCGTCCCGCGCTCGACCAGCACGGTCGCGATCGGCCCGCGGCCCTTGTCGAGATGCGCCTCCAGGATGACGCCACGCGGATGCGTCTCGGGATCGGCCTTCAGCTCCAGCAGGTCGGCGACCAGCCCGATCGTCTCCAGGAGCGTGTCGAGGTTCGTGCCGCTCTTCGCGGAGACGTCGACGAACTCGTACTCGCCCCCCCACTCGACCGGGACGACGCCGCGCTCGACGAGCTGTTGGCGGACGCGCTGCGGATCGGCCTCCTCCTTGTCGATCTTGTTCACGGCCACGACGATCGGCACCCCGGCCGCCTTCGCATGGCTGAGCGCCTCGAGCGTCTGCGGCATCACGCCGTCATCCGCGGCGACGACGAGGACCACGATGTCGGTCGCCTGGGCCCCTCGGGCCCGCATCGCCGTGAACGCCTCGTGGCCCGGCGTGTCGATGAACGTGATCGTCCGGTCGCCGTGATGGATCTGGTACGCGCCGATGTGCTGCGTGATCCCGCCGAACTCCTCCGCCACCACGTCCGTCTGACGGATCGCGTCGAGCAGAAGGGTCTTGCCGTGGTCCACGTGCCCCATGACGGTGACCACCGGGGGCCGAGCGACGAGCCGCGATTCGTCCACCGGCTCGGTCTCCGCCTCGTCCGGTTCGGTGGCTCCCTGCTCCACACCGACGATCTGCACCGCGCGACCCAGCTCGCCCGCGGCGAGCTCGATCGCGGCGTCGGAGAGCGATTGCGTGACTGAGACCATCTCGCCGGCCGCGAAGAGCGTCTTGACGACGTCCGCCGCCGAGACGTCGAGCTTCTCGGCCAGCTCCTGGGCCGTCGCTCCGCGCCCCACACGGACGGCCGCCCCCGGTGACGCGGCCGGCGCGCCCGCATCGTCGGCCACGATCGCCTGGGACGGGGACGCCTGCGCGGCGACCTCGGCAGCCGGCTCCGCGACCGCCTCGGGGATCTCGACGACCATGTCAGGCTGGTCGACCTCGAGGCTCGCGTCCGCGGCCTGGCCGTCCAGCCGGCCGTCGGCGTCGGGTCGGGGCGCGGCTCTGACCGCGGCCCGCCGACGGGGGACCTGCTCCTCGGTCGCGGTGCGCGGCTTGCTGCCGGGCTTCACGCGACCGCCGGACGCTCGCAGGCGCGGGACGGCTTCGTCGGGCACGGTCGAAGATGCCGTGCGACCCTCGTACCCCATGGCTGACAGCGACTCGAGGATGTCCCTGCTCGGGACCCCGAGTTCGCGCGATAGCTCGTGAACCCTCAAACCGCTCCTCTACCCTTCACGCTCGCGAGCCTCCGGGCCCGGCTCGGTGGGCCCATCGACTCCCCATCCCTCGACAAGACTAGCGGCCCACCCAGGGTCCGCGCCCGTCCGGAGCGCCCGGAAGAGCGCACCTCGGCGGAGCGCGGACCGGACGCAGCCGGCCTCCGGATGCACGTACGCCCCCCGGCCGGGCGCATGCCCCGACGGGTCGATCGACGGTCGACCGTCCGGCCCTCGGACCACCCGGACGAACGACACCTTCGGGCCCCTGGTGCGGCACCCGACGCACGTCCGCTCGGGGAGGCGGCGCGCGTTCGCCATCCGCGCCTCAGGGGGTCGGGGCCCCGTCCGCGGCGGTCCCGACTGCCTCCGGCGCGGTCCCGACGGAACCCGTCAGGGCGCCGTTCGTGCCATCGACCTCGACCCGGTCGGTGACCGGGTCCGCCTCCGCCACGGGCGCGGCCTCGACGGCTCCGGCTTCGACCCGATCGACCTCGACGTCGACACCCTCGGGACCCTCGGTGGCGTCCGTGGCGACCGTCTCCCCAGCTGCGACAGCCTGAGGTCCAGCCTCGGCCTCCGGCGCGGCCGTTCCCGAAGCGACCGGCGCGGGCGACGGCTCGGGCCGGCCACGATCGTCATCGACCGCCTGGGTCTCGCTCCTGATGTCGACCCGCAGGCCCGTCAGCTTGGCCGCGAGCCGGGCGTTCTGGCCCTCCTTGCCGATCGCCAGCGAGAGCTGGTAGTCGGGGACGATGACCTGCGCGACGCCACCGGCCGGGTCGACCCGCACCTCCTTGACCTTCGCGGGCGCGAGGGCGTTCGCGACGAACTTCGCCGGGTCCTCGGTCCACTGCACCACGTCGATCTTCTCGCCGCGCAGCTCGTTGACCACCATCCGAACGCGCGAACCCTTCGCGCCCACGCAGGCGCCGACCGGGTCCACGCCGGGCTCGTGCGAGGTCACTGCCACCTTCGACCGGTGGCCGGGTTCCCGCGCGACGGCCTTGATCTCGACGATCCCCTCGGCGATCTCGGGTACCTCCAGCTCGAAGAGCCGCCGGAGCAGCCCGGGGTGCGTCCGCGACACGATGATCTGGGGGCCCTTCGTCGTCTTGCGGACCTCGACGATGAACGCCTTGAGGCGTTCGCCGTGGTGGTACGGCTCGCTCGGAACCTGTTCGGCCTGCGGCAGGAGCGCCTCGACCTTGCCCAGGTCCAGCAGCGTGTACCGGTGCGACTCCTGCTGGATGATGCCCGTGACGATGTCGCCCTCGCGGCCGGCGAACTCTTCGTAGGTCATCTCGCGCTCGGCGTCGCGGAGCTTCTGGTAGATCACCTGCTTGGCCGTCTGCGCCGCGATCCGTCCCAGGAAATCCTCGGGGACCTCGGCCGGCTCCTCGGAGACCACCTCGCCCGTCTCCACGTCCAGCTCCTGCGTCCAGGCCTGCATCGCCCCGGACTCCGGGTCGAGGACCACGCGGACACCGACGGCCTCCTCGTCGAGGTCGGGATCGTGCTGGCGCATCCACGCCTTGTACGCGGACGCCAGCGCCTCCTCGAGCCCGGCGAGGATCGTCGCGAAGGAGATCCCCTTCTCGCGTTCCAGCTCACGTAGCGCCTGCATCAGTTCTTCGTTCACCGCTCACACCTTCTCGCGCCCGCCGGGCGCATCCTTCGCGTCATCCCACTCGAACACGGTCCGCGCCTTCACGATGTCCGCATAGGCGATCGTGCGGTCACCGGCGTCCGTGCCGATCGTCACGTCGCCCTCGCCGGCGCGAGCGATCCTGCCGAGGATCGTCTCGGCGCTCGCGCCCGGCCGGGCCACGCGCACCTTCACCCGCTGGCCGATCCGGCGCGCGTAGTCCCTCGGCGCCTTCAGCGGCCGCTCCAGGCCGGGCGAGCTCACCTCGAGGCTGTAAGGCCCCGGTTCGAACCCCTCCAGGTCGAGCCGCCGGCTGATCCGCTCGCTCGTGGCGGCGATCGCGTCCAGGTCGAGCCCGCCCTCCCGGTCCACGGTCACCCGGAGGACGCGCTGGCCCGACTCGCGGCCGAACGAGACCTCGACGAGCTCGAGGCCGTCCTGCTCCACCGCCGGCTTGATCATCGCTTCCAGATCCATCTCCTCGCGCCACCCCGCCGAACACGAAAGAAGTGGGCGCGAGCCCACTTCTCGGCACTGCCCAACAGGTTATTACCGACGCAGTATAGCACCGTTCACAAGCGCGCAAGCAGCCCGGCCGCGACCCGCCCCCGCGAGCGATGGCCGCGCTCGGCATCCCGTACGCGAGGGTTCGGTTCCCCCCTGGTGTGCTACGTCACCGTGTACGACTTCTTGCTCGCGGCAGTGCCTCCCGCGGTGATCACCGAGATCTTCCCGCTCGTCGCGCCGGCCGGCACCGTGGCGGTGATCTTGCCGTCGGACACGACGGTGAACGATGTCGCGGCCACACCGTGGAACGTGACGCTGGTCGCGCCGGTGAACGACGATCCGGTGATCGTGACGAGCGTCCCGACCGGCCCCGACGGCGGCTTGAACTTCTTGATCTTGGGCTTGACCTTGAAGTCGATCGCGCTCATCCCGCTCCCGCACGGGGTCGTCACGGACAGCGGCCCGGTCGTCGCGCCCGGCGGAACCTTCAGCGTGATCTTCCCATCGGAGATCGACGAGAACGTCGACACCGTCACGGTCCCGCCGCCGGCCTTCGTGAACGAGACGCCCGTCGCACCGGTGAAGCCGGACCCGAGCACCGAGATCTTCTTGCCGACCACCTGCGCGGGCGGCTTGAAGCCGGTGACGGTCGGCGCGGGCGGGTCATCGTTCTGGATCGTGCCGAGACCGATCCCGTCGGAGACCCCGACGTTCGATGGGTTCGACAGGCCGACCGTGAACGTCTCGTCGGTCTCGAAGACGGTGTCGCCGATCACGTCGATCGTGACCTGCTCGGACACCACGCCCGGCGCGAAGGTCAGGATGCCGCCACCTGCCTCGTAGTCCGAACCGGCCTGCGCGGTCCCGTCCGCCGTCGCATACTCGACCGTCACGGGGAGGCTGCTCGGAACCGAGAGCGTCACGTCGAACGTCGCCGGGGTCGTGCCGGCGTCGCCCTCCGTGACCGAGCGGTCGGAGACGGAGATCGCCGGTGCGGCCTGCGCGACGAGCGTCACGCTTCCCGGCCCATAGTCGACCCGGTAGTTCTCCCCGCCTCCCAGGTCCAGCCCGCTCACCGTCGCGAACGTTCCGGTCCTCGACGCCGTGGTCACGACCGGGAACGAGTCGCCCGCGAGCGGACCGAACCCCTGGGCGGTCGCGATCGCGAGCGTTCCGTCGAGGTTCGCCGTACCCGCCACGGACAGCACGTCGTACCCCGCCCCCGGCGTGGTGCCCGCGACGTCGACCGTCAGGGTCCCTGCCGAGCCCTGCGAGTAGTTCCCTGCGATCGACAGGACACCCGGCGACGAGCCGGGTCGAACCTCGCCGCCGCTGTTCGTCACCGGCGCGGCCACCGTGCCGTTCCCGGACAGCGTGCCCCCGGTCAGCGTGAGCGCAGGGGCGCTCAGGGTGCTGCCCGATCCCACGGACAGCGTTCCGGCGCTCCCGAGCGCGTCGGCCAGGCTCAGGCTCCTCCCGTCCACGATCCCGAGGTTGCCGGACGGCCCGATGGAGGAGAGGTCGCGGAGCCCGTCGTTACCGGATGGGTCCTGGACGCTCGAGGACGCGCCGTCGAGCACGATCGAGGCGTTGAGCGAAACGATGTCGGCCCCGACGAACCGCAGCGTCCCCGCGATCTCGAACGTCCCCCCGGTCAGGATATCGGGCGTCTGCTCGTAATTCGCGAACGGCCCGGTGAGGTCGAGACGCCCCGAGCTCACCTGCACCGTGCCGTCGTTGGTGAAGGCTCCGGCCAGGGTGGTGGTCCCCGATCCGGCGGTGCTGAGCGTGCCGGTGTTCGCGATCGTGGCGTAGAGCGTGGGGTCGCCGGGCAGCGTGAGGGGGCCGGCGTTCACGATCGTGCCGGACCCGTACAGGACGCCGCTGCCCGAGATCTGGGCCGTGGCGCCCGGGGAGATCACGACCTGGCGGGTCCCGCCGAGGGTCGAGTTCGACACGGTGGTGTCCATCGAGAACGTGGCGCCGGAGGCGACCGTGGTGATCCCCGAGCCGATGTGGTCGCCGTCGGTCCAGGTGAACGACGTGGCGACGTCCAGGGCGCCGGACCCGCCGAGCGAGCCGCCCGACAGCGTGAGGGTGGCCACCGAGGAGGTTGCATCGAGGGACAGGCTGCCGTGGGTCGCCAGCAGCGCCGCCGGGGAGAACGTCGCCCCGGCGGTGACCGTGACGTCGCCGCCGTCGAGCCTGACCTGGCCCGATCCGGTGAACGACGACGACGAGGTGTAGGTGGGCGAACCACCGGCGAACGCGAGCGTCGCGCCGCCGGCGACCTGGAACGACCCGCCCGAGGAGCCGATCGGGTAGCCCAGCGTGAGCGTGCCCGAGCTCACCTGCACCGTGCCGTCGTTGGTGAAGGCTCCGGCCAGGGTGGTGGTCCCCGATCCGGCGGTGCTGAGCGTGCCGGTGTTCGCGATCGTGGCGTAGAGCGTGGGGTCGCCGGGCAGCGTGAGGGGGCCGGCGTTCACGATCGTGCCGGACCCGTACAGGACGCCGCTGCCCGAGATCTGGGCCGTGGCGCCCGGGGAGATCACGACCTGGCGGGTCCCGCCGAGGGTCGAGTTCGACACGGTGGTGTCCATCGAGAACGTGGCGCCGGAGGCGACCGTGGTGATCCCCGAGCCGATGTGGTCGCCGTCGGTCCAGGTGAACGACGTGGCGACGTCCAGGGCGCCGGACCCGCCGAGCGAGCCGCCCGACAGCGTGAGGGTGGCCACCGAGGAGGTTGCATCGAGGGACAGGCTGCCGTGGGTCGCCAGCAGCGCCGCCGGGGAGAACGTCGCCCCGGCGGTGACCGTGACGTCGCCGCCGTCGAGCCTGACCTGGCCCGATCCGGTGAACGACGACGACGAGGTGTAGGTGGGCGAACCACCGGCGAACGCGAGCGTCGCGCCGCCGGCGACCTGGAACGACCCGCCCGAGGAGCCGATCGGGTAGCCCAGCGTGAGCGTGCCCGAGCTCACCTGCACCGTGCCGTCGTTGGTGAAGGCTCCGGCCAGGGTGGTGGTCCCCGATCCGGCGGTGCTGAGCGTGCCGGTGTTCGCGATCGTGGCGTAGAGCGTGGGGTCGCCGGGCAGCGTGAGGGGGCCGGCGTTCACGATCGTGCCGGACCCGTACAGGACGCCGCTGCCCGAGATCTGGGCCGTGGCGCCCGGGGAGATCACGACCTGGCGGGTCCCGCCGAGGGTCGAGTTCGACACGGTGGTGTCCATCGAGAACGTGGCGCCGGAGGCGACCGTGGTGATCCCCGAGCCGATGTGGTCGCCGTCGGTCCAGGTGAACGACGTGGCGACGTCCAGGGCGCCGGACCCGCCGAGCGAGCCGCCCGACAGCGTGAGGGTGGCCACCGAGGAGGTTGCATCGAGGGACAGGCTGCCGTGGGTCGCCAGCAGCGCCGCCGGGGAGAACGTCGCCCCGGCGGTGACCGTGACGTCGCCGCCGTCGAGCCTGACCTGGCCCGATCCGGTGAACGACGACGACGAGGTGTAGGTGGGCGAACCACCGGCGAACGCGAGCGTCGCGCCGCCGGCGACCTGGAACGACCCGCCCGAGGAGCCGATCGGGTAGCCCAGCGTGAGCGTGCCCGAGCTCACCTGCACCGTGCCGTCGTTGGTGAAGGCTCCGGCCAGGGTGGTGGTCCCCGATCCGGCGGTGCTGAGCGTGCCGGTGTTCGCGATCGTGGCGTAGAGCGTGGGGTCGCCGGGCAGCGTGAGGGGGCCGGCGTTCACGATCGTGCCGGACCCGTACAGGACGCCGCTGCCCGAGATCTGGGCCGTGGCGCCCGGGGAGATCACGACCTGGCGGGTCCCGCCGAGGGTCGAGTTCGACACGGTGGTGTCCATCGAGAACGTGGCGCCGGAGGCGACCGTGGTGATCCCCGAGCCGATGTGGTCGCCGTCGGTCCAGGTGAACGACGTGGCGACGTCCAGGGCGCCGGACCCGCCGAGCGAGCCGCCCGACAGCGTGAGGGTGGCCACCGAGGAGGCGGGAGCGGGTCCGTCCAGGCTGAGGGAGCCCCCCGACACGAGCAGGGCCGAGCCCGTCACGACCTCGAGCGACGACACGGAGGTCGAGCCTCCGACGAACACGACGGTGACCCCGCCCGTCCCGACGCAGACGTCGTCGCCGGCGGTCGGAAGCCGGTCCTGGTCGGTGACCACGTCGTTCCAGTTCGCGGCGTCGTTCCACGAGGTCGTTCCGCCCCCGCCGTCCCACACGATCGTGGCGGTCCCGACGTCGCATGGTGTGGCCTCGGCTCGGGCGGACGTGGCGACCACCGCGAAGCCGACCGTCGCGAGCACGAGCGCGGCGCACGCCGCCCACCGCGATAGGCGCCGGACCCCGTCGCCCCCCGTATCGATGCTGCGATCCCTCATCCCGTCCCCCGTCACGCGCCGGCGCGCCCGTCACCAACCTTCCTCCGTTCGAGCGGGCCGGAGCGGGAAGGATAGCGGCGGAACGCAGGCTGCGGACACGGCCATCCGGCCATCTTTCGGCCCTCGCTGGAAGGGGGCACTTCTCCCCAAGAGGGTCACGGCACCGCCGTGCGCCGCCGTCGAGACCGCTAGCTAGAGCGCCCTACGCGTGCCTCCCGGCGTTCGCCATTCGTCCCGGCGGGTGACCCGCTGGGAGAGCTCGTCGGTCCAACCGTCGTGCACGAACGCGCCGGCGGCCTCGGCGGCGGCGCGCGCGGCCGCGTCGGAGGAGAAGACCCACCGGTCCCACGCGCCGTCCGCGTCGACGAGGATCAGGTCCCAGGTCTCGTGGCCGATCCGCTGCACGACGGCGTCGACGGCTCCGGCGCCGCCGTGGTCACGGGCGAACCGTCGCGCGGCCTCGTTCTGTGCCTTCGCGCTCATCCGGGTTCCGAGCCTACGGCCCTCGTCGGACTGGCGTCCAGCCGGGGCGTCCCCACCGGGTTGCTATCGTGTGCGCCCATGGCGCTCCCCACCCAAGCCGAGGATTTCCCCGCCTGGTACCAGGAGGTCGTGAAGGGCGCCGACCTTGCGGAGAACTCGCTCGCGCGCGGCACGATGGTCGTCAAGCCGTACGGGACCGCGATCTGGGAGCGGATCCAGCGCGAGGTCGATGACCGGATCAAGGACACGGGGCACGAGAACGTCATGTTCCCGATGTTCATCCCGATGCGCCTGCTCGAGAAGGAGGCCCAACACGTCGAGGGATTCGCGCCGGAGGTCGCCGTCGTCACCTACGCCGGCGGCAAGAAGCTCGAGGAGCCGCTCGTCGTCCGGCCGACCTCCGAGACGATCATCTGGGACGCCTACTCCCGCTGGGTGCAGTCCTGGCGCGACCTGCCGTTGCTGTACAACCAGTGGGCGAACATCGTCCGCTGGGAGATGCACCCACGCCTGTTCCTGCGCACGACCGAGTTCTACTGGCAGGAGGGTCACACGGCGCACGCATCCGCGGACGAGGCGATCGCGGAGGCCCGGATGATCCTGCACGACGTCTACCACGCGACCGTCCGCGACGTCCTGGCGATGCACGTGCTCCTCGGCCGCAAGACCGAGAGCGAGCGCTTCCCCGGCGCGGTCGACACGCTGACGATGGAGGCGCTGATGCGCGACCGCAAGGCCCTCCAGGCCGGCACCTCGCACTACCTCGGGCAGAACTTCGCCAAGGCGTACGACGTCCGGTTCCTCGACACGGGCGGCGAGCTCGAGCATGCGTTCGCCACCTCGTGGGGCGTGAGCACGCGCCTCGTCGGCGGGCTGATCATGCAGCACGGCGACGATCGGGGTCTGCGGCTCCCACCCGCCCTCGCGCCGATCCAGGCCGTGGTCGTCCCGATCTACCGCGACGACGAGCAGGCGCGCGTGCTGGAGGCCGCGACGAAGGTGACCGACGGGCTTCGGTCGGCGGGCGTGCGCGCCAGGCTCGACGCGCGCGAGGGCTATCGGCCGGGGTTCAAGTTCAACGAGTGGGAGCTCAAGGGCGTCCCGGTGCGGATCGAACTCGGCCCCCGTGACCTGGACGCTCAGCAGGCCACGGTCGTCCGTCGAGACCTGACCGAGAAATCCCCCGTTCCTTTGACGTCCCTCGATGCTGCGGTCGCGTCACTCCTCGACGAGATCCAAGCCGGCCTCCTCGCTCGCGCGGTGGCGTTCACCGACGAGCACACGATCCGCCCTTCCGACTACGAGGAGATGCGCGGCTTCCTCGACGCCACGGGTGGGTTCGCCGTAGCGCCCTGGTGCGGCCGGCCGGCGTGCGAAGCGAAGGTCAAGGAGGACACGAAGGCGACGATCCGCTCCCTCCCGCTCGAGCCCGTGAGGCCGGAGGGACCCTGCATCGTGTGCGGAGAGCCCGGCGCGGACGAGGCGACCTGGGCACGGGCGTACTGAGGCGAGCGACCGCCCGGCTCAGGACCTCGGGGCGGCCTGACCCCGCCGGCCCGCGACCATCCCGTAGAGCCACAGGAGCACGAGCGCCACGATGATCGAACCGATCCACGCGATGCCGTCGTTGTTGGGGAAGATGGCGTTCCAGAGGAAGCCGCCGATCAGCGCCGCGACGACGCCGAGCACGATGGTCGCGATCAACCCCATGTTCTGCTTTCCGGGCATCAGCGCCCTGGCGATCACGCCGATCACCAGGCCGGCGACCACGTACCAGATCACGCCCCAGAAGGTCACATCCGCGAGCATCCGAACCTCCTCCCATCGCCCGGAGACCCGTCGTCCGGGATCGAACCGCACGATAGACCGTCGGGGCCGCGGCCGTCGCGCGAGGCCCTGCGCGATGGGTTGACGGGTGAGCGTCCGCCTGACACCATCTCGCGCCTCATGAGCGATCATGTGGGCATGCGCTGGTGGCGGTGGCCGTCGAACGGCCCGGCGGCCGCGCACGTCGTCTAGCGATCGCAGCACACGACACGGCAGCGGACAGGCCTCGGGCAGGACCCAGGGCCTTCCTGTTCCCACCGGCCTCGGGGATCGCCCGGGCGCGAGGAGGTGGGAGATGCGGATCGACACGGGCCCCTCGGCCCACCCACGGCCGGAGACCTTCGCGCGGTTGTCCGAGTCGTGGCCGATGGTTCCGATGTACGCCGAACTCCTCTCCGACGTCTCCACCCCGGTCGGGACCTTCGCGTCGCTGGCCGGCGCGGGCCCGGGAACGCTGCTGGAGAGCGTCGAACGATCGGAACGCTGGGGTCGCTACTCCTTCGTCTCCGGGAGGCCCGCGGCGACGCTCGTCCACGATGGCGACCAGCTCCAGGCGATCGACGTCGAGCGCGACCTCGGCTTCGAGCCCGATCGATGGCGCGGGCTCGACGCGCTCTCGTCGCTGAAGGCCGCGGCCGCCGGGTTGCGCGCGCCGCGGCTCCCGGACCTCCCGTCGCTCGCCGGCGGCCTCGTCGGGTACGTCGCCTACGAGGCCGCGGCCCTGTTCGACGGACATCCGTACCCAGGTCGGGCGGGGCCCTGCCCGGCGATCGCGTTCCAGGTCGTGGACCGCGCGGTCGTCTTCGACCATTGGCGGCAGCGGCTGCTCCTGGTCGTGCACGTGCCGTCGGGCGGCCCGGATGCGTACCGGCGAGGATGCGATGCGCTCCAGGAGCTCGCGGGCGAGCTCACGAGCGTCCCGGCTCCCCCACCCGAGCCGATCGAGATCGCTGCCGGCGACGAACCCTTCGCCGTGTCGATGGGGCCGACCGACTTCATCGACGCGGTCGGCCGCGCGAAGGAACGGATCCTCTCAGGCGACATCTTCCAGGTGGTCCTCTCCCGCCGGCTCTCGCGACCCGGTCCGGACGGGGCGTTCGGCGTCTACCGGCGCCTACGGGTCACGAACCCCGCTCCCTACATGTTCTTCCTGCGGATGCCCGGTGCCCTCGAGCTCGCGGGCTCGTCTCCGGAACCGCTCGTCCGGGTGGAGGGCCGGCGGGTCTCCTCGCGTCCCATCGCCGGGACGCGGCCGCGGGGTTCGACGCACGAGGAGGACCTCGGGCACGAACGCGACCTGCTCAACGACCCGAAGGAACGGGCCGAGCACGCGATGCTGGTCGACCTGGCGCGCAACGACCTCGGGCGCGTCTGCACGCCGGGGACCGTCCACCCCACCGAGCTGATGGAGATCGAACGCTTCTCCCGCGTGATGCACATCGTCAGCACGGTCGAAGGCGAGCTCCGCCCCGGACTCGAGCCGCTCGACGCGCTGGCGGCGACCTTCCCCGCCGGAACCGTGACGGGCGCGCCGAAGCGCCGGGCGATGGAGATCATCGCGGACCAGGAGCCCGTCGCGCGCGGCCCGTACGCGGGCGCCGTCGGCTACGTCACGTTCGCCGGTGATCTCGACGTCTGTATCACGATCCGGACCGCCGTGTCGATCGCGGGCACGCTGCACGTGCAATCGGGTGCCGGGATCGTGTTCGACTCGGACGCAGAGGCCGAGCTCCGCGAGACCGAAGCCAAGGCGTCGGCCGTGCTCGCGGCCGTGGGAACGGCGGCGCCGTGATCCTCGTGGTCGACCACTACGACTCGTTCGTGTACAACCTCGTCCAGCTGGTCGGGGCGCACGGCTTCCCGGCCACCGTCGTCCGCTCCGATGCGGCCACGGCGCGCGACCTCGCGGCGATGCGCCCCGACGCGGTCATCCTTTCGCCGGGCCCCGGACGGCCCGAGGACGCGGGCTGCTTCGTCGAGTTGGTAAGGCTGCTTGACGATCGAACCCCGCTCCTCGGCGTCTGCCTCGGTCACCAGGCGATCGGGACGGCGTTCGGCGGCGCGGTGATCCGCGCGCCCGAGCCCGTGCACGGGAAGGCGTCGCCGATCCATCACGACGGGATGGACCTGTTCGCCGGCCTGCCGGATCCCTTCGACGCCGGCCGGTACCACTCGCTGATCGTGGACGAAGCCTCGCTCCCGCCGGCCATCACCGTGTGCGCGAGGACCCCGGACGGCTTGGTGATGGGGCTCCGCCACCGGGAGCTCCCCCGGTTCGGGGTGCAGTTCCATCCCGAATCGATCCTGACGCCCACAGGCCCGAGGTTGATCGCGAACTTCCTGGCGGTCGCCGACGCGCTTCCATGACCGGCTGAGTCCTCGGCCTATCCCGAGGGAACGGCCTCCGGCTCCAGCTCGCGAGAGGCGGCCAGTTTGGTCGCTTCCTCGACCAGGACCTCGACGATCTGCGCCTCGGGGACCTTGCGGACGACCTCACCCCCGATGATGAGGTGGCCGAAGCCGTTCCCGGAGGCGATGCCGATGTCGGCCTCGCGCGCCTCGCCCGGGCCGTTCACGACGCAGCCCATGACCGCGACGCGGATCGGGGCCTTCAGCTGTGCCTTCTCGAGGCCCTCGTTGACTTCCTTCGTGAGCTTCAGGACGTTCACCTCGGCGCGGCCGCACGACGGGCACGCCACGAGGTCGAGGCCGCGCTTCCGCAAGCCGAGGGACTGCAGGATCCACGTCCCCGCCTTGACCTCCTCGACGGGATCGTCGGTGAGCGAGACGCGGATCGTGTCGCCGATGCCCTCGGCCAGCAGCGTCCCGATCCCGACGGCGGACTTCACGCCACCGGCAGGCAGCGGCCCCGCCTCGGTGACCCCGAGGTGCAGAGGGTAGTCGCACGCTCGCGCGAGCAGCCGGTACGCCTCGATCATCACGGCCGGGTTCGAATGCTTGACGCTGATCTTGATGTCGGTGAAGTCCTCGTCCTCGAGGATCCTCGCCTCGTTCAGGGCCGACTCGACCAGCGCCTCAGGGGTGGGCCGCCCGTACTTCGCCAGGAGTGGCTTCTCGAGCGAACCCGCGTTGACGCCGATCCTGATCGGGATCCCGCGGGCCTTGGCCTCGCGCGCGATCAACCGCACCTTGTCCTGGTACTTGATGTTGCCCGGATTGATCCGCAGGCCCTGGATCCCGTTCTCCAGCGCCTCCATCGCGTACTTCCACTGGAAGTGGATGTCGGCGATCACGGGAACGGTCGCATGCTCGGCGATCTGTTTCAGGGCTCGCGCGTCCTCCCAGTGCGGGACCGCCACACGGACGATGTCGACGCCCGCCGCGACCAGCCGCGCCATCTGCTGCAGGGTCGCGTTGACGTCGGAGGTCTTCGTCGTGGTCATCGACTGGATCGAGATGGGGGAGTCACCTCCCACGTCGACCCAGCCGACCCGGAGCTTCCTGGACGTCCGTCGTTCGGCGAGCATGACCACCTTCGAGTATCCCGTCAGCGTGTTCGGAGCGAGCCTATCCGCCGAACACGTGGAAGACGATGTCCCGGTCCTTCGGCTCGTCGAGTTCGAGCAGCAGCAAGCGCTGCCATCGTCCGAGCATCGGCTCGCCCGAGCCGACCGGGATCGCGTGCGACGTACCACCGACGATCATCTGCGTGACGTGCGAACGACCGTTCTCGCGTTCGTGCGCCTCCTGCAGGTTCTGCGTTCGGCGGTCCAGGTCGTCGTGCGCGTAGTAGACGTCGCCCGGCACGATCAGCTCGAGCCGCGCGCGCAGGTCGTCCAGCACGCCGTCCTCCCACTCGTTGATCAGCAGCGCACACGTCGTGTGCGAGGAGAAGACCACGGCGCAGCCGTCGGTCACGCCCGAGTCCTTGATCGCGCGACGCAGATCGTCGGTCAGGTCGACGACGTCGAGTCGCTTCGCCGGACGGACCTGGATGGTCTGGGTGGTCGCCTTCACGTTGCCCCCTCCTCCTCGACGCTAGCCTGTGGGCGTGCCGACGCCCGAAGAGCGGACCCCGGCCGAGGCGGCGCGCTCGGGCACGACCTCCGAAGGTGGCGATCCGGGGGCCGCGCTTCCCGCGGTTCCCTGAGCTGCCTGACTGGTCGCCAACGGCAGTGTGAACCGGCACGCCGCCCCGCCTCCCAGGGGGCGGTCGATCCAGATCCTCCCGCCGTGTGCCTCGACGACCGACTTCGCGATCGTGAGCCCGATCCCGGTACCGCCGTCCGACCGCGATCGCGACCGGTCAACGCGGTAGAAGCGCTCGAACACGAACGGCTGGTGTTCCTGCGGGATGCCCGGGCCCGTGTCCTCGACCGACACCTCGCACAGGTCCCCCTGCGCGATCGCCGACACCTTCACGGAGCCGCCAGCCGGCGTGAACCGGAGCGAGTTGTCCAGCAGGTTGAACAGCACCTGATGGAGCCGCTCCTCGTCGGCCAGGACGTTCGGGAGGTCGGCCGGGACCGTGCTCTCGACGCGTACGGAACCGTCGCGGCCCATGCGCACCTCACGGATCACACGATCGACGACACGCTCCAGGCTCACCGGTTCGCGTTCGAGGGCGACCACGCCGGACTCCAGCTTCGACAGATCGAGCAGCTGCTCGACGAGGCGCCCGAGCCGTTCGGACTGCTCGAGCATCACCGTGATCGTCGCGGGTTTCGCCTCTTCCACGCCGTCGAGCAGGTTCTCGAGATGCGCGCGCAGCGCCGATATCGGCGTCTTGAGCTCATGGGAGACGTTCGCGACCAGGTCGCGACGGAGCCTCTCGACGCTCTCCAGCTCGGCGGCCATGCGGTTGAACGTCTCCGCGAGGCGCCCGAGCTCGTCGCGCGAGGTGACCGGTACGCGCTCGGAGTAGTCGCCTCGCGCGAGCCGCTCGGCAGCGCCCGCCATATCGCGGACCGGCTGGGTCATCCCGCGGGCGAGCAGCCGGGCCAGGAGCAAGGCGATCACCGACGACGCCGCGCCGGCTGCGAGCAGCTGCCACTTGTTCCGGCGGACGACCCCGAGCGTTCCTCTCAGCGTCCCGACGAACCCGCTCCCGCTCCCCCGGTGGGCGAGGTACACGGCCCCGACGACGCCTCCGTTGCGATAGACCGGCAATCCCGCGTAATACAGCTTGCCGTAGGTGCCGCTCACCTGTGCGCCCGTGACGAGCACCTGGTCGGCGTGGGGCGGCAGCTCGAACTCCTTCGTGATCACCCGGCCTCCGACCAGGAGCACCACGACCTCCGCTCCGTGCTGATGGATCTCGCGGATCGCGCGATCGAGCGCCGACGTCTTGGCGCCGTCCTTGCTGAAGCCGGCAGCGGCCATCGTGTTCGCTTCGTTCGTGAGCTCCTCGATCTGGCTCTGCCGGTCCTGGGTCCGGAACGTGAGCCCGATCGCGACGTACATCAGCAGGATCGTCACGCCGACCGCGAAGACGATCACCGCGCCGAGCTTCGCCCTGATCGACGGGAGTCGATCGAGCGGCCGCAGCAGGGCCGGCCGGTCCATCAGGCTCCGTCTTCGCGGAACGCGTACCCGACGCCGTGGACGGTCCGGATGTACCTCGGCTCGGCCGCTTCGTCGCCGAGCTTGCGCCGGATACGGGCCACGTGCGAGTCGACCACGCGGCCGCCCGCGTAGTCGCGGTACCCCCACACCCGGTCCATGAGCTGATCGCGGCTCATCACGACGCCGGGCGTCCTGGCCAGGGTGAGCAGGATCTCGAACTCGAGCGGCGTCAGCGTGATCTCGTCGCCGGACCTCGTCACCCGGCGACGGGCGGGATCGATCGAGAGGTCGAAACGGATCTCGGGCTCCTGAGGGGCCGCGCGCTGGATCCGTTCCATCCTGCGGAGGATCGCGCGTACGCGCGCCGTGAGCTCCCGCAGGCTGAAGGGCTTGGTGAGGTAGTCGTCGGCGCCGACGGCGAACCCCGCGACCTTGTCCGCCTCGTCCGTCCTGGCCGTGAGCATCAGCACCGGGACCCAGTCATCGCGCTGGATCTCGCGGCACACCTCGAGCCCGTCCATCCCTGGGAGCATCAGGTCCAGCACGACGAGGTCCGGTCGCGTCGCGCGCGCGGATGCGATCGCCTGCGGTCCGTCGTGGACCACGCGGACGTCGTAGCCCTCGCTGACGAGCCGGGCGCGCACGGCTTCCGCGATCGCCTCCTCGTCCTCCACGACCAGGATCGACCGAGGGCTCATCGCTCCGACTCCATGGGTGCGTTCCCGGCAGCGTCGATCCACCTCACAGGCGCGTTCACGTCGCAAATCGTAGCCGTGTGGGCGTGGCCGCCCGGTTCGAGCGATGTTGAGAACCTGTGGTGCGGACCGGAACGAACGGCCCGGCGCCGACGGCCGGCCGCGTTCACGCTCACCGGAACGGGTTCGGAACGGGGTTCACGATGTCGAGGTAGAGCAGGCTGACGGTCAGGACCACGAGGAAGCAGGCGACGACCGCCGCGACCGGAACGAGCTTCCGCGGGTCGACCCGCCGCCGGGCCGCCTTCTCGTAGGCCACGACGGCGAGGTGCCCGCCGTCGAGCGGCGGAAGGGGCACCAGGTTGAGGAGCCCGACGAAGATGTTGAACTCGGCGAACAGCAGGAACAGGGTGTCCCACGAACCCGCCTGCGCGGCTTCGCCCGCCAGCCGGGCGCCACCGACGAGGCCGCTCGGGTCCGTCACGGTCCGCTGGGCGCCACCGAGCAGATGGACGATCCTGCCGATGGCGGCCGGGCCGAACACGGCCCCCAGGCTCCGGAAGAGCTGGACGGTCAGATCTCCCATCGTCCGCGCTCCGCGTCCGATCGCGACGAACGGGTTCGTCCGATCGCGGCTCACCACCGCTCCGGTGCCCAGCTGGATCCCGATGCGCCCGTAGGGCTTCTCGCCCTCGACGGGACTCAGGACGGGTGTGACGGTGACGTCGAAGGTTCGGCCGTCTCGCTGCACCGTCAGATCGATCGGCCTGCCGACGTGGGCGCGGGTGTACGCGATGAACGCGTCCTGCGTCGGCCGCTCCAGGTTGCCGACGCGGACGATCACATCACCGGGACGCAGACCCGCGACGTACGCGGGCGAGGGCGCCTTCACGCCGGCCGTCGAGACGAGCTCCCGGTCAACCTGGCCGACGACCGGTCGATAGTTCGGCGTCCCCACCGCGGCGAAATAGATCGCCAGGACGACGAACGCCATGGCGAAGTGCGTGATGGGGCCGGCAAGCACCACGAGGAACCGCTGCCACGCCGGCTTCGCGCCGTACGTCCGGGGCAGGTCCTCCGGCGCCGTCTCCTGGAACGGGTTCATGCCCGCGATCCGGACGTAACCGCCGAGCGGGACCGCCTTCACGCCGTACTCGGTCTCGCCGCGCCGCCATGACCACAGGCGCGGGCCGAACCCGAGGAAGAACTCCTCCACCTTCATGCCGAAGACCTTGGCGAAGGTGAAGTGGCCGGCTTCGTGCACGATGATCACGAGGATCAGGCTCAGGACGAACAGCGTGATGCCGAGGGTCGTCGACATCTAGCGTCCCTCCTGGACGCGCGCTCGGACGCCCACGCAGCTCACGAGGGTCGCGCCGTCGATCCCGAGCGCATCTCGTCGACGATCTCGGCGGCTCGCCTCCGGGCCCACGCATCCGCCCGATCCAGCGTGACCGCCGACACCGTCGGCGCCGGGTCGTGTTCGTCCATCACCGCCGCGACGATCTCGGGGATCGTCGTCAGCCGGATCCGCTCGTCCAGGAACGCGTTCACGGCCACCTCGTTCGCAGCGTTCAGCACCGCTGGATACGTCGACCCGCGCTGGCCGGCCCTGTAGGCCAGATCGAGCGATGGGAACCGGTCGCGATCGACGGGCTGGAAGGTGAGGCGTCCGAGCTTGGCGAGGTCCAGGCGCGGGACGCCGGACGTCATGCGGTCGGGGAAGCCCATCGCCACTTGGATCGGCAGCCTCATGTCGGGGTTCGCGAGCTGCGCGATGACGCTGCCGTCGTCGAACTCGACGATCCCGTGGACGATCGATTCGGGATGGACGACGACGTCGATCTCGCGGTAGTCGAGCCCGAACAGGTAGTGCGCCTCGATCACCTCGAGACCCTTGTTCATCAACGTCGCGGAGTCGATCGTGATCTTGCGGCCCATGTTCCACGTCGGGTGGGCGAGCGCCTCCTTGACGCTCGCCTTCGCCAGTTCGTCGCGGCTCCATCCGCGGAAGGGCCCGCCGGAGGCGGTGATGATGACCTTGCGAACGTCGTCTCGTCGCTCGCCCCGCAGGCACTGGGCGATCGCGGAGTGCTCCGAGTCGACCGGGATCAACCGCTCCGGATCGCCCTTCACGAGGTCCATGATCAGCTCGCCGCCGACGATCAGCGATTCCTTGTTCGCCAGCGCCAGCGTCTTGCCCGACTGCAGCGCCGCCAAGGACGGTCCCAACCCGACCGCGCCGACCATCGCGTTGAGGATCATGTCGGCGTCCGAGCTGCCGGTGAGCCGCTCCGCCGCATCATGGCCCGCGAGCACCTCCACCCCTCGGAGGGCCCCCAGGCGACGGACGACCTCGTCGGCGCTCCCTTGGTCGGCGACCGCTACCAGCGGCGGCATGAACTCCCTGATCTGTCCCACGAGCAGCTCGAGCCGGTTCACGCCGGCAGCGAGCCCCACGATGCGGAACCGATCCGGATGACGGCGCGCGACCTCGAGGGCCTGCGTGCCGATCGAGCCGGTCGAGCCGAGGACGACGATCGAGCGCATGGATAGAGGGTACCCCGGTGTTTCCCGTTTGCGAGGGAGGGGCTCCGGCGGACCGCCCGTCAGGCGATCACGCGCAGGAAGTAGTACACGGCAGGTGCGACCAGCAGCGCGGAGTCGATCCGATCAAGCATCCCGCCGTGACCGGGCAGGATCGACCCCATGTCCTTGATCCCCAGGTCGCGCTTGAGCAGGGACTCCACCAGGTCACCGAGCGGAGCGAAGATGACCACGACGAGGCCCAGGCCGACGAGCTTCAACTCGCTCGTCAGCGGCTCGAGCGACCGCGGCAGCACGCTCGCGACGAGGACCGTCACGACGGTTGCGCCGAACAACCCCTCCCAGGACTTCTTCGGGCTGATCGTCGGCGCGAGCGGCCGGCGACCCCAGTAGCGACCGATGAAGAACGCGGCGACGTCGTAGAGGAACGTCAGGCCGAGCACCGCCAAGATCAGCCCGCGGCTCTGCGTCGCGACCAGCATGACGACGAAGAAGCTCCCGGTCACGGGCACGTAGAGCAGGCCGAACATCGTGACGCCGGCGTTCGCGATCACGTCGTTGCGAGCGCGAGCGGGCGTCGCCATGTACCAGAGGAACGTCGCCACGAGCGCGAGCACGACCATCAGCAAGATCCCGGCTTCGCCCTGGTAGTACGCCCCCGCGACGACCATGGCCCCACCCACGAGCCCGAGCAGGGTCGCCGGGTGGTAGCCCTGGCGCTGCGTCGCCGCGTAGAACTCCGCCTGCGCGATCACGATCACCACCGCGGCCACGATCGCGAAGGCGATCGGCTTGAAGGCGATCGCGAGGAGCGCGGCCGCGATCAGGATCGCCGCGGTGATCACCGCGGTCGGGAGGTCCCGATCCTCGCCCCGGCGTGGCGCGGGCGTTTGGTCGCGGGTCACCGTCCGGGACGTCGGGTCCTCCCACGAGGGGCCCGTGAGGTCCTCGGGGGCACCGACCTTGATCGTGCGCGGCGCGCTCCTGGGCGCGGGCGGCTCGGGGGGTTCCGGCGGTTCGAACTGGCCCACGAGGTCGTCGTCGAACGCCGGCGGTTCCTGTCCGACGGACGCGCCAACGGCCGCGCCGGCGGCGGCCGCTGCGGCCGGCCCGCCGGCAGAGGGAGCCGCTCCCGGCTCGAGCACGCCTTCCTCCGGACCCGAGCGGAACTCCTTCGCCAGGCTCTCGGCCATCGCCTCGACCTCCGCGAGCGACGGCGGAACTTCGGGCGCGCCCCCGAAGACCTGCACGTGGGTCTCACGGGGCTGGATCGGGGCCGGCCGCGATGGCGGTGGCGCCGGCCGAGCTGCCGACGCCGGCGTCGCGGCCTCCGCGTCACGCGGGCCGGGAAGGTTCTGGTACTCGGGTGGCGCCTTCTTGAGGTCCTCGAGGGTCAGCTCGCCGGGTTCGTCCACGACCTCCGGCTCGGGCCAGGCCGCGGTGAGGTCTTCGCCTCCCGACAGGTCGTCGGCGCTCGGCGAGTGGGCGGAACGGACGCGCTCGCGTCGAGGCGGCTCGATCGGGTCGCCGCTGTCCCCGCCGACGCCGCTCCCGTGTGCGTCGCCGGCGTCGGTTGGCTCTCGATCGCCACCACTTCCCCCGGACGTCGACGCGCCGGGCCCCGGTCCGGCCGAGGCGGTCGCCCGCACCGGTTCGTCAGGTACCCTGACGAACCCGCGATCGAGGTCGAACCCGGTTCCGTCCTCGAGCTCGACCGGCGTCGTCGACCCCTGCACGGGGAACTCAACACTCTGCGCATCGTCCCCGAGCACGTCCCGCAGGCGCCTCCACTCGTCGCGTGTCATCTCACGTGTCGCACCCTCGTCGACGGCTCCGTCCGCGCCGGCCGCGGCCCGCGACCGCTCGTCCGAGGCGCCGCCGCTCGCCGCGGGGGGCTCGGCAGACGTGGCGCCCGCCGCACGCTGGCTCTGATCCTCAGGCCACTCCACGCCCTCGATCGGCGCGAAGAAGTCGTCGAGCTCCTCGAACGGATCTCCGGAGCCGCGCCCTCGGTCGGATCCCTCGGCCACCGTCAGACCTCCCTCAGTTCGTGCTCTTTGTTCTCGAGGATCCGATCGATCTCGGCGACGAAGTGATCGGTCTGTCGCTGGAGCTCCTTCTCGGCGCGCCGGGTGTCGTCCTCGGAGATCTCGCCGTCGTGGCGGAGCCGTTCGAGCGTTTCCTTCGAGTGGCGACGGACGTTGCGCACGGCCACTCGCCCCTCCTCGGCCCGCTGATGGGCCATCTTCGTCAGGTCGCGCCTCCGCTCCTCGGTCAGCGGCGGGAAGCTCAGACGGATCACGGCGCCGTCGTTCGATGGCGTGAGGCCCAGGTCGGAGGACATGATGGCCTTCTCCATCGCCGGCATGGCGGCCCGGTCGAACGGCTGGATCACGAGGAGGCGGGGTTCGGGCACCGAGAACGCCGCGAGCGTGTTCATCGGCACACGACTGCCGTAGTAGTCGACGGTGATCCGGTCCAGCAGACGCGGATTCGCCCGGCCGCTGCGCAGCGACGCCATCTGATCTTGCGCATGCGAGACGGCGCCCTTCATCTTCTGCTCCGCGTCCCGCAGCGTCGCTTCGACCGTCATCCGCCGATCCCTCGCCTCCCCGTCGGCGACGCGAGCCTCCGCGCGCCCGCTGGGCCGTCCGACCGGCTCCTCGGGGGAAGCCTACTCAACGCGCGTCCGCAGCACCACTCGGGCCGTCGGCCACGCTCGCCGGCGCCGGCTCGGTTCCCTCCAGGACGACGGCCGGCGGCTCCCCCGCGTGCACGAGCGTCCCGATCGGCTCGCCGAGCAGGGCTCGCTTGATGTTCCCCTCGGTGAACAGGTCGAACACCAGGATCGGGAGACGGTTCTCCATGCACAGCGAGATCGCCGTCGCGTCCATCACGCCGAGGCCGCGCTGGAGGACCTCGATGTACTCGAGCGTCTCGAACCGCTTCGCCTGCGGGTTCTCCTTCGGATCGGCGTCGTAGACCCCGTCGACCTTCGTCCCCTTGAGGATCGCCTCCGCGCGGATCTCGAGCGCCCGCTGCGCGGCCGTCGTGTCCGTGGAGAAGTACGGGGTGCCCATGCCGGCGGCGAAGATCACGACCCGGCCCTTCTCGAGGTGCCGGATCCCGCGCAGCGGCACGTACGGTTCGGCGATCTGGGCCATCTGGATCGCCGTCTGCACGCGGGTGACGACGCCCATCTTCTCGAGCGCGTCCTGCAGTGCCAGCGCGTTCATCACGGTGGCGAGCATCCCCATGTAGTCGGCCCGGCTCCGGTCGATCTCCGGGGCCTGACGACCGCGCCAGATGTTGCCCCCGCCGACGACGACCGCCACCTGCACACCCAGCTCGAGCACGTCGCGCAGCTGCCGCGCGAGGACGCGGGTCGCATCAGAGGAGATCCCGAACCCCGCCGGCGGCGCGAACGCGTCGCCGGAGAGCTTCAACAGGACGCGCCGGTAGACGGGCTCACCGGTGAGCGGCGTCGGCGCGCGAGGGTCGCTCGCCTCGGCCCTGCCGCCGTTCGCGCCGGTCTCCGTCACGCTTCCTCGCCGAGCTGGTAGCGGGTGAAGCGCCGAACGACCACGTTCTCGCCCACCTTGGCCGCCGTCTCCTCGACGAGCTGGCGAACCGTCCTGGAGGGGTCGCGGACGTAGGCCTGCTCGAGCAGGACGAACTGCTTCACGAACGACTCCACGGCGCCGTCGACGATGCGCTCCAGCACGTTCTCCGGCCGGCCCTGCTGGCGAGCCTTCTCCTCCGCGATCTTCCGCTCGGACGCGATCACTTCGTCGGGGACCTCGTCGCGGGCCACCCACCGCGGGTCGCTCGCGGCGACCTGCAGCGCGACCTCGTGCGCGAGCGTGCGGAACTCGTCGGTCCTGGCGACGAAGTCTGTCTCGGTGTTCACCTCGACGATCACGCCGATCCGGCCCTCCGCGTGGATGTACGCCTCGATCATGCCCTGGCTCGCGATGCGACCTTTGCGCTTCTCGACCCCGGCCAGGCCCTTCGTCCGAAGGACCTCCTGCGCCTTGTCGAGGTCGCCGTCGGTCTCCTCGAGGGCTCGTTTGCAGTCCATCATCCCGGCGCCGGTCAGGTCACGCAGCTGCTTGACCCGGTCGGCCGGGACGTTCGCTCCTCCCATCGGTTTCGTACCTCCTCAAGACTCCGTTCGTTCGTGGTCTCCTACGGTGACGCGCCGGCCTCGACGGACCCCTCGCCGACCGGAACCTCGACCGCAGCGTCCGCGGATGCGTCCGGCGCTCCGGGCGGGCTCGGCTCGGCCGGGATCTCGGTCGCGATCTCGGTCGACGCTTCGGCATCCGTCGCGTCGGTGGCGGCGGGAGCCTCCATCGCCTCACCCTCACCCGTCGAGGCCGAGTCGTCGACGCTGGTGCCCAGGAATGCGGCCTCCTCGGCGGACAGCTGCACCTTCGGCCGACCGTCCTCCGCCTCCGCCGTCACGACTGGTGCGACCTCCGGGGCCGGCTCCTCTTCGAACTCGGGTTCGGCGCGCGTCTGCAGCTGCTGGTACGCGAGGTACTGGCCCTCCTGCAGGGCGTCCGCGACGATCCTGGTGATCAGCGTGCACGCCCGGATCGCGTCGTCGTTGCCGGGGATCGGGTAGTCCACCTCGTCGGGATCGGCGTTCGTGTCCACGATCGCGATGACGGGGATGCCGAGCTTGCGCGCCTCCGTGACAGCGATGTGCTCCTTCTTCGTGTCGATCACGAACAGCGCGTCGGGCAGCCGCTCCATGTCCTGGAGCCCGGAGAGGTTGCGTTCGAGCTTCCCCTTCTCGTGCCGGAGCTTGATGACCTCCTTCTTCGGGAGGAACTCGAACATCCCCGACCGCTCCATCTCGCGCAGCGCCTTCAGACGCTGGAGGCGCCGGTAGATCGTCTGGAAGTTCGTCAGCATCCCACCGAGCCAGCGGGTGTTCACGTACGGCATGCCGACCCGGGAGGCCTGCGCCGCCACGATCTCTTGCGCCTGCTTCTTGGTCCCGACGAACAGGACGCTGCCCCCCCGCCGCCCGATGTCGAGCAGCGTGTCGTGGGCACGTTCGATCCCGACCAGGGACTTCTCCAGGTCGATGATGTAGATCCCCGCGCGCTCGCCGAAGATGAAGCGACGCATCTTCGGGTTCCAGCGGCGCGTCTGGTGGCCGAAATGGACCCCGGCCTCGAGCAGTTCCCGTCGCGTGACGACAGGCATGGGTGTTCCTCCTCCTCGGTTCGTGGCCTCCGCCCGCTTCATCCCCACGCCGGCCCCGTGATCTCGGGGACCCCGGCTCGGGTCGACGGGCGTGCGTATTCGCCCGAGCCTCGGCCCGGGCGTCCGGCCAGTCTACCAGGGGGTACGCGCGCTACGGGATGCGCCGGCGCGGGCCGGAGCCCTCCGCCGGGCGGTCGGGTCGGATCCGGCGGTTCACGATCGCACCCCGAACGTGCCGAGGATCGACGGCCGGCGCTGGCGCGGGCTGCGGGCGCCGTCGCCCGCGCGAACGGGTTCGGAGAGGAACTCCCATCGCCACGTGAACGCCGCCAGGACGCTCACGTTCAGGAACGCGAGGAACAGCGCGTACCCCCAGACCGCGACCGAGGGCGTCGCGCTCAACACGCCCCGTCCGGCGACGACGTTCGGCACCAGGAGGGCGAACACGGCGTACGCGAGCACGAGCAGCGCGTGGTCCCGGCCGGGCAGGCGCGCGGCCTGCAAGCCCCAGACGAGAGCGTCGCGCGCCGACGCTCGTTCGACCACGGCAATCACCTCGCAGTAGGTGAAGTAGTAGAGACCCCCGATCAGCCACGCGACCGAGAGGATCGTCCCGGCCTGCGGACCCAAGAAGAACGCCAGCGAGGTCGCCAGCACGCTGACGACGAACCCGACCTCGAAGGTCAAGACCACCCAGAACGACGCGAGCATCCGCGTCACCCCGACCGCGAGGACCTTCCGCCAGCCCGGCGAACCCCTGAGGGTCGCGTCGATCGCTCCGATCAGGAAAGCGGTCAGCAACGCGCGGAACACCAGCAGGGCGGCGCCGAACCCCAGGGCCGCAGCGATGCCGAACGACCCGGGCGTCAGCATCCCCATGTCGAGGAACGTGCGGATCGGCGGGAGCGCCATCAGCTGCGCGAGGTTGCCGCTGGTGGATGCGACCAGCCCTGCGTACGCGGTCATCGCGGCCCAGAGGACCAGGACCGCGAGGAAGACCGTCACCAGGATCACGGGCGACGCCCCGACGGCGCCGAGGCCCCGCGCGAAGGACACGAGGGCCCGGGGCTGCACCACGCCGGGCGCTCCGCTCGCATCCTCCGCCGCGTCGGGACGGCTGCCACGCGACATCGGCCCCGGAGACGGAGCGGCACGGCCCTGTGCCTTCGCCGCCGAGGCGGATCCTCCGCCGGGCCGGCCCTTAGGCCGTCCCCTCGTCGAGGCGCCGTCAACCGTGGCGGACCCGGACGTCGATGCACCCGACGAGGCACCCGACGAACCGCGGAGCGAACGTGGTGCGTTGCGATCGCGACCCCGGCCCTTGCGGCGGCGCCTGGACGTCACGTGGCCCTCCCGTCCGCCGATCCATGGCCGCGCCCATCGAGCGTCCGATCCGGCTCGGTCGGTGCGGTCGGCTCGGTCGGCTCTCGCCTCGTTCGCGCGACCACCCTGAAGACCACCAGCAGCAACGCCAGCGTCAGCGCGAACGCCACGGCGAAGTTGCCGAGGGCGATCGCCGGGTGCGGCACGGTCGTCGATCCGACCGGCTCCAGTGGGTCGTCCGAATGCCGAAGCCCGACCAGCCCGCCACCCGTGCCGGCGTACGGGGCGAGCAGCACGCCATCGCCGGCGGCCAGGCCACCGACAGATCCGCCCGCGAGTCGCGTCGTCCAGACGCGTTCCCCGGTCCGCGCGTCGACCGCCGCGATGGTCCCGTCGTCGAGCCCGACGTAGGCGAAGTCCCCGGCCAGGAGCGGTGACCCACCCACGCTCCGGACCTCGAACTGGTAGTCCCACGTTCGTGCTCCCGTGACAGCGTCGAAACGGTACAGGGTCGCGCCGATGGTGGTGGGCGCGCCCGTGGCGTCCACGGCGTACACGGCCCCCGCCGCGTACGCGAGGCCGTTCTGCGGGCTGAACGGTCCGAGCACGTGCCCGGTCCATTCCAGGGCGCCGTCCTTCGCGTCGAGAGCGCGCACGGTTCGGTCCCCGAATCCCTCGAACACCTGGCCGTCGGCGACGGTCGGTGCGCTCGCGTTCACCGAGCCGGGCGAGGGCGAGTAGGACCAGCGCTCCTTGCCGGTCGCGACGTCGATCCCGAACAGCGTCGCGCGGCCGGACGCCACGTCCTGGCCAACCACGTAGGCCATGCCGTCGGCGGCCGCCGGCGACGGCAGGGCGGTTCCCCCCGTCTGGAAGGTCCATCGTGCCTCGCCGGAGGTCGCGTCGATCGCGTACAGCTTCCCGTCCGAGCCTCCCACGAACACCGCCCCGTCCGATATGACGGCCGCGCCCGACAACGGTTCGGCGATCGAACCGGTCTGCGGGAACCGCCAGATCTGCGATCGCGTCGCGAGGTCGACCGCGATCACGGTCGTTCCTGCCGGAGGCCGACCCTGGCTGAACACCAGGGTCCCCGTCCCCAGGTCGACGGCTGGAGCGTCGAGGGTACCCGGGGCGCGCCGCAGCCGCCACCGGACGGACCCGGTTGCGGCGTCGACGGCGACCACCTGATCCAGCATGACCACGATCGCGAGGTCTCCCGCGACAACCGGCGCCGAGGCACTCGACCTCGTGTCCGTCGGACGCGGGCCGGGCCAGCGCCACACGGCGCGTAGCGCCGGGGGCGGGGCTCCGGCGCCGACCCCGAGGTGCTCCGGCCCGGCCTGGAACGACGTCCAGGTGTCCGCCGTCTGCGCACGCGCTCCTCGGCTCCCGCCGCTGACCACCCACCCTCCTGCCAGCGCCACGATCGACAGCGCGACCGCAGAGGACCGCACCCAGGGTCGCCGCCGCCTACGGGTCGGACCACATCGCGTGGCGACGAGCGTCGTGGAGGGCTGCAAAGCCCGGTCATTCTAGGTGAGGGGCGGGACGCGGTCGGTCCGAGCACGGCGAACGACCCTCCGCGAACCCTGCTCCGCCGGCTTCACGGAGATGTGGCTGCGAACGGCGCGTCGATCACCGACGCTGCCCCGACAGCGGGGCGAGCCGGATCAGATCGACGACGGTGGCCCCGCCGAGGAGCATCATCGGATCGATGTAGGTGCTCCCGATCCGAGCGCCGAAGTGCAGGTGGGGCGTCGGCACCTCCGGGTGCCCGTGGCCGGTCGAGGCGATGACGTCACCCGCGCGAACGATCTGGCCCTTGCGGACGGAGACCGCGGACAGCCACGAGTACGTCGTTCGAACCCCGTCGGGATGGTCGATCGAGACGAAGAGCGACCCGCCGACGTACCCCGCGAACGCGACGACCCCGTCGTTCGCGGCGTGCACCGGGGAGCCGAACGGCACGGCGATGTCGATGCCCCGATGTCCCGGACCGTACGGATCGTCCGGCGGCAGGAAGCTCCGGATCACCGGCCCGGCGACCGGCCAGGTGTACGAACCGGGCACCACGCCCTCGGTGCCGTTCCCGTCCGAGGGCCACCCGTCCGTTCCCCCAGGGTCGCCACGCGCGGGCGCAGCGGACACGACCAGCGCGACCGATGTCGCGCAGAACACGATGGCGAGAGCGCGTCTGATGTTCCCCACCTCCTCGAGGACGCGGGAGGTCAGCGCCACGACCGTACCGGCGCCGCGCGGTGCCACCAATGACATCGGTCACATCGAGGAGAAGTTCTGGACCCCTTCGGGCCGTTTTCCGCGAGCGACTCATTCGTCGCCGTCGATCAGCCGCTCGCGGAGATGGCCGACGGCCTTCGTGTGGATCTGACACACGCGCGACTCGGTGACCCCGAGGACCTCGCCGATCTCGGACAGGGTCAGGCCCTCGAAGTAGTAAAGGGTGATGACGACCTTCTCGCGGTCGGTGAGCGCGTTGATCGACGTCGACAGGAGCGCCCTCGTCTCGTTGCCCTCGAGCCCGGCCATCAGATCGCCCGAGGCGTAGTCGGTGAGGGTGTCCATCAACGACACCGTCTCGCCGCGATCCTTGCCGCCGGCCACCGGCTCGTCCAGCGCGAGCACCGTCAGCGACGAGATGCGCGTCACCAGATCGTGCAGTTCCTCCCGCGAGATGCCCATGTGGTCGGCGATCTCCTGCTCGGTCGGAGCTCGCTTCAGCTTCCCTTCGAGCTCGCCGACCGACTTCTCGAACTCCCGGTGCTTGAAGCGCACCGAACGTGGGACCCAGTCGAGCGAGCGGAGCTCGTCGATGATCGCCCCCCGGATGCGCGGGATGGCATAGGTCTCGAACTTGATGTTCCGAGCCGGCTCGAACTTCTCGAGGGCATCGATCAGGCCGAACATCCCGTACGAGACCAGGTCGGCCTGCTCGACGTTCGCCGGGAGTCCCGTCGCCACGCGGCTCGCGACGTACTTCACCAGCGGCGAGTAGTGGATCATCAGGATGTCGCGTGCGTCTTTCGCGCCATCGCGCTTGTACCGGCCCCAGAGCCGCTCGAGCTCCTCCGCTGCGTCGTCGGTCATCCTGCCCTCGGGTGACTCCGACGGTACGCATCGAACAGCCGTCCCTTCGACACGTGCGTGTAACGCTGGGTGGTCGACGGCGAGGCGTGCCCGAGCAACTCCTGCACGACCCGAAGGTCGGCGCCGCCCTCGAGCATGTGGGTCGCGAACGAATGACGCAGCGTGTGCGGGCTGACGCTCCGACCCGGAAGGAGGGCACCCCTGTATCGCTCGACCACCGCGCGCACGCCCCGCGTCGATACGCGATCGCCCCGATGGTTGACGAACAGGGCCTCCGGCTGCGCGGACGGACCCCCGGAGGCGTGCTGGAGCACGAGCGTCGGACGGGCGACCACCAGGTACCGCCCGATCGCGTCCGTCGCCAGGTCGCCGGCGGGGACGACCCGTTGCTTGCCACCCTTCCCGGTAACGCGCACGCGCTGCGCGACGAGGTCGACGTCGTCCAGGTCGAGGGCAGCGAGCTCGGCCACGCGGAGTCCCGAGCCGTACAGGAGCTCGAGCATCGCGCGGTCGCGCACACCGACGGGGTCGTCGCCGGGCGCCTCGACCAGTGCGCCGACCTCCGATGCCTTCAGGACCGTCGGGAGCCGGTTGACCGGAGCGGGCGCCTTCAGCCGATGGGCGGGATCCGCGGCGACGAGCCCCCGGCGTTCGGCCCACGCGTAGAAGGTGCGAGCCGCCGCCGCCTTCCGAGCGATGCTGGAACGTGCGTAGCCCCGGGTGGACAGATGCGCGAGCCACCGCCGCAGCGTCGGGTAGGTGACGCCGAGAAGCTGCGACCCGTTCCGCTCCGCGAACGCGGCCAGGCCGCGGAGGTCTCGTCGGTACGCGGCGACCGTGTTCGGCGACAGCACGCGTCCGAAGCGGAGGTGGTCCTCGAACGCGCCGAGGATCGCGTCGTCGCCGTGAGCGATGTCGTCGTCGCCGCGGTGGCCAGGTGCCGCCGGACGCGACCCCGGCTGCCCTCGATCCCCGCGCACATCGCTTCCCGTCCTCATGCGCCTCCGTTGACCCCTGCGATCCGCCCGCCCCGACCGCTCCTTGTAGCACACCGAGCGCGAAGGTCAACATCGTTCCGGTAACGAGCCTTCAGGTCCGGACGCGAGGGTCCGCTCGAACCTGCCACCGGTGGAGCGGACCAGACCGAGGAGCTCGAGCTCCATGAGCGTCGCGAGGAGCCGCCGGAGCGGCATGCCGAGCTCGTTCGCGAGCCGATCCGGCGCGGTCCATCCCGTCATCGCAGCGAGGATGCCCGCGGCGCCATCGGGGAGCTCCAGGCCGCTCGGACGTGCCGTCGGGAGCGCTCCGGATGAGCCGGGGGCCGGGGAGATGCCCACGTCCCGGAGCAGGTCGTCGGGTCCCCTGATCAACGTCGCCCCGTCCCGGATCAGCTGATGCGGCGCCTGCGACAGGTCGCTCGTCGCCGGGCCGGGGACGGCATAGACCTCACGAGCGATGTCCAACGCCAGCTCAGCCGTGATCATGGAGCCGCTCCCCTCCGCACCCTCCACGACCACGACGGCGGCCGACAGCGCCGCTACGACCCGGTTCCGCGCGGGGAACCGGAACGGTTCCGGCGGCGTTCCCGGTGGATACTCGGACACCACCGTTCCCTCCCCCGCCACTCGCTCGAAGAGCGCGCGGTTCGTCTTCGGATACACGACGTCGATCCCGCACCCCAGCACGGCGACGGTGTGCCCACCGGCGTGGAGGGCGCCCCGATGCGCGGCCGCGTCGATGCCGAACGCGCCGCCGCTCACGACGCACGAATCGGCGACCGCGAGGGCTCCGGCGAGCACGCCGGCCATCTCGGCGCCCGCCGCGCTGCAGGTGCGGCTCCCGACGATCGCCACCGGCGGCACGCGCGGCGCGGGGTCCAACGGGCGCCCGCGAGCGAACAGCGCGACGGGAGGGTCCGCCAGGTCGAGGAGGCGCGGCGGATATTCCGGGTCGCCGGAGACGATCAGTCGACCCTCGACCGGCGCGAGGGCCGCTTCCACCGCGTCGGGCTCGAGCGTACGCGCCTTGCCCTGATCCTTGCGGCTGGCGCCCTCGCCACGTCGAACCGCCTCCAGGCAACCCGTCGCGGTCGGATGCCTCGCCGCGAGACCGAGGAGGCCGCGGGCCGTCAGCGACGCCAGCGACATCAGCACCAGCAGCGATCGGCGATCCTGGTCGGTACGGGCGAACCCATCCGGCCACGACCGGTCCGCGGCCGGTTCGCCATCGTCCACGGCCGCGATGCCGTACGCGCGTGGGGACCTCTGGCCCGATCCCGCGATCTCGGCGGCTAGGTCACGGGGCCGGCGCAGCGTGTGCGGTCGTGCGATCTCATCGGCCAGCCATCGCGACGCAGGTCCCGGTTCCGCCGCGACCGCGTCGGCGCCCCCTTCCGCTACCCCACCTGCATCACCGCCTCCCTGGCCGGGCGCGGCCGGAAGCTGAGCGCTTCCGCCACGTGGTCCTCCTCGATCCGCGGGCTCCCGTCCAGGTCCGCGATGGTCCGGGCGACCCGCAACGCGCGGTCGAACCCCCGGCCCGACAGCGCCCAGCGTTCGACCGCGCGCCCGAGCTTCGCGTTCGCGCCGTCCGTGACCTCGAAGGCGCGCCGAGCGATCGACCCCGGCACCCGCGCGTTGCACGACCAGGCCGCCCCGGCGAAGCGTCCGCTCTGGCGTTGCCGCGCCAGCTCGACCCGCTCGCGCACGTTGGCGGATGTCTCAGCCGTCTGCGCGCCGACGAGCTCGGCGCGCGTCAGCCGAGGCACGGAGAGCCGGATGTCGATCCGGTCGAGCAGCGGCCCCGACAGGCGCTGTTCGTACGCGTCGATCCGGTGCGGAGGGCATCGGCAGTGGCGGCGCGGGTCGCCGGCGAACCCGCACGGGCATGGGTTCGACGCCGCCGCCAGCGTGAACCGGGCCGGGAACTCGACGGCGCCCGCGGCGCGAGAGACCACGATCCGAGCGTCCTCGACCGGTTGACGAAGACCCTCGAGCGCGTCGCGACGGAACTCCGTCAGCTCATCGAGGAACAGGACACCGTTGTGCGCGAGGCTGACTTCGCCCGGCCGCACGAACCCGCTGCCGCCGCCGAGCAGACCGGCCGGCGAGACCGTGTGATGGGGGGCTCGGAACGGGCGCGCGCGGACCAGGCCGGTCCCGTCCAGGACCCCGGCGACCGAATGGAGCCTGGTCACCTCGAGGGCCTCTTGACGGGTCATGCCCGGGAGGATCGTGGGCAGGCGCCGGGCGAGCATGGTCTTCCCGGCGCCCGGCGGGCCAAGCAACAGCATGTTGTGTCCTCCCGCGGCGGCGATCTCGAGGGCTCGGCGCGCCTGACCCTGGCCGCGCACCTCGCTCAGGTCGGCACCGTACGAGGCGTCAGGCATCGCTTCCTCCGTCGGGCCCGAGGCCGAGGGCGTCGGGCGGATCGCGGACGGCTCCCAGGCGCCGCGGAGGAACCCGACCACGTCCGAAAGCGTCGGAGCGGCCACCACCTCGAGCCCGTCGACCAGGGCAGCCTCCGGGCCGTTCGCCTCGGGTACCACCACCCCGTCGAGGCCGGCTGACGCCGCGGCCATCGCCACCGCGAGCACGCCCGGTGTCCGGACGAGCTCGCCCCGTAGCGACAGCTCGCCGGTGAAGGCGAACCCGCCGAGCCGGGTCGTCGGGACCTGTCCGGATGCGGCCAGCACGCCGAGGGCGATCGGGAGGTCGAACCCCGGCCCCTCTTTCCGCGCGTTCGCCGGCGACAGGTTCACGACGACACGGCGGAGCGGCCACGTCAGGCCGCAGCTCTCGACGGCCGGACGGACGCGTTCCCGGGAGTCCTGGACCCCCGTGCCCGGAAGCCCCGTGAGCACCAGCGCCGGCAGCCCCCGTCCCACGTGCGCCTCGACGGTGATCACGTGCCCTTCGATCCCGACGATCGCCACCCCGAACACGCGCCCGTACATCGCGTCGAACCGTAGGACGAGGCACCGACATCGACCGACCCCGCCGCCGCCGACCTGCGGTGATCGGTTCAGAACGCGTCTTCGAACAGGTGAACCTGGGGCCGGCCCGTCGCGTCGAGCGCCACGCTGGCGACGTCGAACCGGACGTCGAACCCATCCGGACCGTCGGTCGCCGCCGGGGCGAGCTCCGCGACGAACGCCGTCGCCAGCGATCGGATCCGCCGCTGCTTCACGGCCGTTACCGCGTCGAACGGACCCCCGAACGCGCTCCCCCGCCGCGTCTTCACCTCGCAGACCACCAGCAGCCGCTCGCGCCGCGCGATCAGATCGATCTCGCCCAGCGAACACCGCCAGTTCCGCGCGACGATGCGGAAGCCTCGCGCCAGGTACTCGGCCGACGCCGCGTCCTCACCGATCCGGCCCAGCTGACCGGTATCCGCCGCCACGCCGCCAGCATCGCAGGCGGCACCGACAGACCCGGCCGAACCGGGCGGGCGGGGCGGGATCAGCCGACCCCGACGGCTTCGCCGGGGGACGTCACGGTACCCGGTCGTCGGGACCGCCGGGCGACGCGATCGCGTCGGCGGCCGACGGCTCCTTCTGCGCGAGCTCCTCCACGTTGACGTCGAGCGTGGTCACGACGCGCACGCTGGTCACGAACCGGTTCTGCCGGTACATGTCCCACACCCACGCGTCCGAGAGTTCCACCTCGAACCACGGCCCGCCCGGGCCCTCGTGCTCGGTCAGCTTGACCTGGTTCGCCAGGTAGAAGCGGCGTTCGGTCTCGACCACATACGCGAACGTCGGCAGGACGACCTGGTACTCGCGCCACAGCTGCAGCTCCATGTCGTCCTCGAAGCGCTCGATGTCCTCGTCGCTCATCTCACCTCTCGCCTTCCACGCCGTATCGCGCCAGGAGGTCGTCCCGCGCGTACAGGCGGACGTAGGTTTCGGGGTCGTTCTCGTAGAGGTCCATGCCCTTGAACGACCTCCGGTGGATCGGACACGGCCCGAAGCGAGCGATCGCCGCCCGGTGCGACGCCGTGCCGTAGCCCCGGTGCCGGTCGAAACCGTACACGGGATACCGGCGGTGGTACCGATCCATCATGCCGTCCCGTGCGACCTTCGCGACGATCGACGCGGCTGCGACCGACGCGCACGTCGCATCGCCCTTCCGAACCGACAGGGCGGGCAGCCGCAGGCCCTTGAGCGCGAACCCGTCGGTGAGGACGAACTCCGGCGTGACCGGCAGGTCGCGGACCGCCTGTTTCAACAGGGCGAGGTTCGTCACGTGCAGGCCGCGCCGATCGATCCGGGCCGGATAGGCCCGGCAGACCGAGATCGCGAGCGCGCGGGCACGGATCCGTTCGTCCCACCGCTCGCGCTGCTCGGGCGTCAGCTCCTTCGAGTCCTTCAGGCCGTGCGGATCGAAATCGTCAGGCAGGATGACGGATGCGGTCACGAGCGGTCCGGCGAGCGCGCCGCGGCCGACCTCGTCGACGCCGGCGATCAGGCGGAAACCCTCGGCCCGCAGCCGCCGCTCGAAGCGGTCGATCAGAAGCCCGGGTAGTGGATCCCCGAGAGCCATCGGATCTGCGACGGGGGCCAGATGATCACGAACGCCCTCCCCACCACCTTGTCCATGGGGATCATCCCGAGGCCGTACCGGGAGTCGTTCGAGTTCGTCCTGTTGTCGCCCATGACGAACAGCTCGCCCTCCGGAACGACCTGCTTCGTGTACCTCCGGGTCTCGGCGGATCGGGCTGAGGTAAGGCTCGTGGAGGGGCTTCCCGTTCACGTAGACGACCCCCGTGCCTTCCGGGCCCACGCGGACCTCGACGGTGTCGCCCGGCAGACCGATCACGCGCTTGATGAAGTCCTTGTCCGGGCTCGTCGACAGGCCGAGGCCCTCGCCCAGCCAGTGCGCGAACGCGGACACCGGGTTGCGGTGCGCGTGGGCCGTGGGATGCGGGTCCTGGAACACGATGACGTCGCCGCGTCGTGGGTCGTGGAAGCGGTAGGTGAGCTTGTTGACCAGGACGCGGTCGCCGACCTTCAGCGTCGGGTCCATCGACTCGGACGGGATGTAGAACGCCTGGACCAGGAACGTCTTGATCAGCAGCGCCAGGACGAACGCGACCACGAGCAGGAAGGGAAGCTCCTGGAGGAACGAGAGCCCGCCGGAGCGCCTGCGCGTCGTGACGGGCTCGGCCGGCGCCCCGTGGCCGTCGGGCGAGCCGTTCGGGGCCGTCGGCCGATCCCGCAGATGGGACGGGTACGGTCGGCTCGGACCCGACGCCGCGCTCGGTCGACGGACCGGACGACACCGCTAGTCCTGCTCTTCGACGGCTTCCGAGCCGGACGCGGCCGCGCGAGCGGAGACCGGTTCCCGGCGCTCGCGGATCCGTGCCCGCTTGCCGCGGCGTTCCCGCAGGTAGTAGAGCTTCGCGCGACGCACCCGGCCGCGGGTCACGATCTCGATCCTGGAGATCGTCGGAGAGTGCAGCGGGAAGGTTCGCTCGACGCCCACGCCGAAGGAGATCTTGCGGACCGCGAAGGTCTCGCGCAGGCCACCGCCCTTGCGGCTGATCACGACACCCTGGAAGACCTGGATGCGCTCGCGGCCTGCCTCGGCCACCCGGACGTGCACGCGAACCGTGTCTCCGGGCGCGAAGTGAGGCAGGTCATCGCGCATGCGCGGCTTCTCTACGAGGTCAACTCTGTTCATGCCAACGAGATCCCGGGTCGGTCGGGGAGAACGGTGCGACATGATAGCACCGCATACGCCACGGCCCGGTTCCCGGCATCCCTTCCGCCAACGTGGCGAAGCCGTCATGGCGCCGCCGAACCATCGTGCGGCTCTCCCCCACCGCGCGGGAGCAGGTCCGGACGGTTCCGGGCCGTCTTCTCCATCGCGGCGGTCCGGCGCCACGCGTCGATGCGCGCGTGGTCACCGGACAGCAGGACGTCGGGCACGCGCATCCCGCGGAACTCCCGGGGCCGTGTGTAGTGCGGGTGATCGAGGACGCCCTGCTCGAACGACTCCGGGCCGAGCGAACCCTCGTTGCCGAGCACCCCGGGGACGAGCCTCGTGACGGCCTCGAGCAGCACGAACGCCGGCGCCTCACCGCCGGAGAGCACGTAGTCGCCGATCGAGATCTCCTCGAGCGCGAGGCCCTCGACCACGCGCTCGTCGACGCCCTCGTACCGGCCGCAGACGAGCACGAGCCACGGCTCGCCCGACAGCTCGCGTGCCAGCCGCTGGTCGAGCCGCCGGCCGGCGGGCGACAGCAGGATCGCGCGACGGTCGCCCGATCCGAGCGCCTCGACCGCGTCGACGATCGGACCCGGCTTCATGACCATCCCGGGTCCGCCTCCGAAGGGGTAGTCGTCCACCGTGCGATGGGCATCGGTCGCCCGTTCGCGGATGTCGTGGACGCGGACGTCGAGCAGGCCGTCGTCGATCGCGCGACCGAGCAGGCTCTCCCGCAGCGGCGACGCGAACCACCCGGGGAACAGCGTGAGGATGTCGATCCTCATGACAGGAGCAGGCTACGGCCCGGCGGGGGGTTCCCGCTCAGGCGTCCCGCCGTCGGCGACCGTGAGTCCGGGGACCTCCGCCACGGAGATTCGCATCGCGGATGGATCCACGCTCAGGACCACGTCCTTCAGCGCCGGGACCAGCGTCTCGTGGCCCTCGGCGTCGACCGCCACCCACACGTCGTTCGCCACGCTCCGCAGCACCTCGCGGACGGTCCCGAGCGAGGTTCCGGACGTCGTCACGACCTCGAGACCGATCAGCTCGTGCGGCCAGAACGCCCCGGCGGGGAGCTCCGGGGAGTCCGAGGCCGCGACGAACAGGTAGGTCCCGGCCAGCGACTCCGCGGTCGTCCGGTCGTCGACCCCCTCGAAGCGGACGAGGGGCCGGTCGCGCTGACCCCGTCGTTCGACGACCGTGAGGCACCGATCGCCCTCTTCGCCGACGAACAGCCGGGAGCCCGCGTCGAATCGCTCGTGCACCTCGGAGAGCGGGAGGATCATGACGGCGCCGTGCACCCCGTGCGCACGCGTGATGCGTCCGACGGCGATCCGCGATAGGGGTTCGATCACCCCAGGATCTCGACGTTCACGTTCGTGCCCGACCGGAGCGCAGCGGCGCGCATGACCGCGCGGATGCCCCGCGCGACCCGACCACCTCGGCCGATCACCTTGCCGACATCGTCGGGACCGACCTCGAGCCGGAGGTAGATCGTCCCGGCCTCGCGCTCCTCGACGACGCGCACGGCGTCCGGATCGTCGACGATGTTCCGCGCGATGAACTCCAGGAGCTCCTTCACGCCGGCCTCCTCGCGCGGGTGCTACTCGACCTTCGCCTCGGCTGGGGCCGATACGGCGGGAGCCTCGTCGATGGCCGCGGCCGTGTCCGACGTCTTCGCCGAGCCGCCCTTCGGCGACTTCGCGCGCTTCGCCGGCTTGCCGGCCTTCGCGGCGGGCGCGCGCGAGGATTCGAACGTCGCCCAGACCCCCTGGATCGTGAGCAGGTTGCGGACCTGCGGCGTGGGCTGTGCGCCGTTGTTCAGCCAGTAGAGGGCGCGATCGCCGTCGATCTCGATCAGCGACGGATCCTCGAGCGGGTGGTACTTGCCGATCTGTTCGATGAACCGGCCGTCCCGCGGACTGCGCGAGTCCGCGACGACGACCCGGTAGAAGGGCCGCTTCGTGGCCCCCAAGCGCTTCAACCTGATCTTGACCATGTTCGGTTCGCTCTCCTCGTCGATCGCTACCGGCGCTTCCCGGCCTTCCGGGGACCACCGGCCGGGACGCCACCCGGCGGGCTCATCCTGCGCCCACGCGGCCCGCCGGCCATCGCCATCATCGTTCGCATCATCTTCCGGGCCTGCGCGAACTGCTTGAGCAGGTCGTTGACCTCATGGGTGGTCGTCCCCGAGCCGCGCGCGATGCGCAGCCGGCGGCTGCCGTTGATGATAGCGGGGTTCCGGCGCTCCTCCAGGGTCATCGAATAGATCATCGCCTCGGTCCTGGCCAGGTCGCCCTCGTCCACCTCGAGGTCCTTCAGCTGGTTCTTCGCGCCGGGAAGCCCGGGCATCATCGCGAGGATGTCCTGTAGGGGGCCGAGCTTCTTGACCTCCTTCATCTGCTCGAGGAAGTCCTCGAGCGTGAAGCGCGCGTCGGCCATCTTCTCGGCGGCCTCCCGCGCCTTGTCCTGATCCATCTCCTTCTGGGCCTTGTCGATGAGGGTCAGGACGTCGCCCATCCCGAGGATCCGGGACGCCATCCGGTCCGGGTAGAAGGGCTCGAGCGCGTTCAGCTTCTCCCCCGTGCCCGCGAAGTAGATCGGCCGCCCGGTCTCATGGGTGATCGACAGCGCCGCTCCGCCCCGGGAGTCGCCGTCGAGCTTCGTCAGGACGAACCCGTTCAGGTCGACGTCGTGCATGAACGCGCGCGCCTGCAGCACCGCGTCCTGCCCCGTCATGGCGTCGCAGGCCATCAGGACGAAGTGCGGGCGGATCGCCTCCTTCACGCGCCGCGCCTCGCGCATCATGTCGGGGTCGACGTGCAGACGCCCTGCCGTGTCGACGATCACGACGTTGCGGCCCTCGCGCTCGGCCTGCCGGAGCGCGCTCTTCGCCACCTTCTCGGGCCGGTTGCCGTCGCTGGTGACCGGGATCCCGATCTCGCCGCCGAGGGTGAAGAGCTGCTCGATCGCGGCGGGGCGCTGCAGGTCGGCCGCGACCAGGAGCGGGTGGCGGCCCTTCTCCTTCAGGTACAGCGCCAGCTTCGCCGAATGGGTCGTCTTCCCCGAGCCCTGGACGCCCGCCATCATGATCACGACCGGGTTCGCGCCGGGGAGCGTGAACGGCGTGTGCTCCCCGCCGAGGGTGACCTGGAGCTCGTCTCGCACGATCTTGACGACCTGCTGCGCCGGGGTGAGCGAGCGCATGACCTCATCGGACAGGGCGCGTGCCTTGACGCGGCTCAGGAAGTCGTCCACGACGTCGAGCGAGACGTCGGCGTCGAGCAGCGCGGTCCGGATGTCCTCCAGGGCGTTGTCCACCTGCTTCGGATGGAGCTTGCCCCGGGAACGGAGCTTGCGGAAGGTTCCGTTCAGGCGATCCGTGAGCGTGTCGAACATGTCGGGAGACAGGCTACGACACGGTGCTCGCATGGATGGTGCGCACCGGGGCTGTCCGCCCGGTGCGCACCGGCGATCCCGAGGTGGGGTCGGGTCCTACCCGTTCGACACGCTGGGCAGGTCGTGCCAGTCGATCTCGGCGACGCGGCGTAGCTGCGTGGTCGTCGACAGGAGCGCGTCGTCGTCGTCGGCCGCGTCCATCGACCCGGCATCCGCTTGGCCCGCGTCGGCCTCCGCTGCAGGGGCGGCCTCGGGCTCGGTGCGGTCGTCGTCCGACGGGGCATCGACCCATCTGGACGTCGGCGTCGCCACGACGTCGTCGTGCTGGACCGCGGCCTGGGGAACCTCGACCTCCTCCGCCTGCTGGACCTCGTCGGCTACCGCCTGCGGGACCTCGTCGGCTTCCGCCTGCGGGACCTCGGTCGGCTCGGGTTCAGGCTCCGGCTCCTCGACGGCGTGCATCGCCACCGGCTCGGCCGCGGCGTTCATCGCGGACGTCTCGGCGGGCTCCAACTCGTCGCCGGCGTCGGCGTCGTCGTCGCCCGCGTCGCGGACGGCACTCACGCGTTCGCGGACCGGCTCGGCGGGGACGTCCTCAGCGGGCGCGTACGAGCGCGACCCTCCGTTCGGCCCGGATGGCCCGCCGTTCCCGCCGGGACCGGTGGCCGGGGGTCGCAGCGCCTCCGTGAGCCGCGCCATGACTTCATCCATGTCCACCAACGCGTCCTTGACCGGGGCCAGGGCTTCGGTGATCCGGCCGGGCGCCTCAGCGACGCGCTCGCGGATCGCCTCGGCCTTCTGGTACGCGGCTTGAACCAACGGGTCGACCTGCAGGCTCCATGCCGCCATCCGGTCGACCTCTCGCTGGGCCTCCTCGCGGAGTTGGCGGGAGATCGCTGCCTCCTCCTCGCTGGCCCGGCGGGCCTTCTCCATCAGATCGGATGCGGACTCGCGCGCCGACCGCAGCACCGAGCCGAGCGTGTCCTCGAGGAACTGGGTCAGATGGTCGTCCCCGTCGTCGGGCCCCGCTCGTCCGTTCCCGCCGGTGCTCGGCCCGGGCTTCAGCAGATCGGGATCGAACATGCCCTCGGTCATCGCGGTCTCCCTTTCGTCCTCGTCGCGCCGCACGCGGTGTGCTCTGGTTCTTCCCTGCTGACATCGGCGCCCGCGCCTGCGGGCTTGAACCCTCGAAGAGCCCGCCGGAACCGTCAGGAGACCAAACGACGGGCGAACGGATCGGCCTCGAACGGCGAGAGGTCGTCGATCCCCTCACCGGTGCCGATCAGCACGACGGGCACCCCGAGCTCTTCGCGGACCGCGAGCACGATCCCCCCGCGGGCGCTCCCGTCCATCTTCGTCAGGACGATGCCGCTGACCTCCACCGCGTCCGTGAACGCACGCGCCTGCGCGATCCCATTCTGGCCCGTCGTGGCGTCGAGGACCAAAAGCACCTCGTCCACCGGCCGGCCGGCCGCCTTCTCCAGCACGCGCTTGACCTTCTTGAGCTCCTCCATCAAGGGGGTCTTCGTGTGCAGCCGGCCGGCCGTGTCGACGATCAGGACGTCGGTGCCGCGCGCGGCGGCGGCCTGGTATCCGTCGAAGGCCACCGCGCCAGGATCGGCGCCGCGGCCCTGCGCCACGAGATACGCGCCGGCGCGGTCCGCCCACGTATCGAGCTGCTCCCCCGCCGCAGCCCGGAAGGTGTCGCTCGCCGCGAGGGCCGCGGAGAGACCGCCGTCGCGCAGGAGCTTCGCGAGCTTGCCGATCGTCGTCGTCTTCCCTGCGCCGTTCACGCCGACCACCATCACGATGGACGGACTGCCGTCGGCGCGACCGGGGGGCGTCCATGATGGATCGCCGGCGAACACTGCCGCGACCTCCCGCCGGACCACCTCCGCCGGGTCCGCCGGCGGCCGGTACGTCGCGCGAACCCGGGCGACCACGTCCGCCGCTCCCTTCGGCCCGACGTCGGCACGGATCAGGGTGTCCTCGAGGTCCTTCCACGTCTGCTCGCTCGTGCCCGCGCCGAACACCGCACGGATCCGATCGGCCAAGCCCCTCGACACGGGGATACCGGCGGGAGCCTCCGTCGGGGAAGGTGCTGTCGCGTCGACGCTCGAGCGGGGGGAGGGATGCCCGTCGGTCATCTCGGCGAGTTGCTTCGACCTGCGCCGGAGGACGACCACGCCGACCACGATCAGCAGCAGGGCGGCCACCACCAACGCGACGATCCCGATCACCATCAGTGCTCCTTCAGATCTCGAAGGCCAGGTACGAGGCCAGAGGCTACCGCTGTGCGCCCGGCGGTGCCGCGCGCGGGCCATTGTTCCGGCGACGACCCGCCCATACACTCGAACGGATGTCGGAACCGCCCCCGGGGACTGGCGACACCGGCGTCGCGCCGGCTGTCGTGCTCTGGGCAGCCGACGCGACGTCCCTCCAGGTCACGTTCGCCACGGATCGTGCCACCGAGCTGTTCGGCTGGTGCTCGCCGACCGATCCGGCGCCCTCGGTCTGGGGAGGGCACGTCCGTGCCGACGACCTCGGGCGGGTCCGGGGCGAGCTCGCACGGCTGATCGACGCCGGGCGCGACCGCGAGATCGCCTACACGGCCGTGTGCGTGGACGGGACCCAGCTTCCGGTCCATGACCTGATCACCGTCGTGCGCTCCGGGTCCGACGTGCGGTTGGTGGGCTCGATCGTCACCCTCCTCCCGCTCCGCCGAGATGTTGGGCGCACGCTTCCGACGGACCCCCTCTTCCGGGGACTCGTCGAGGACGCGACCGACATCGTGTTCTGCACGGACGTCCGGGGTCACTTCACGTACGTGAACCCGCCTGCCGCCGCGCTGCTCGGCTACGGCGCGGAAGAGCTGAACGGGATGTACTTCGAGGAGCTGATCCGGGCCGACCACCGCGAGCGGGTCCGCACGGCGCTCCAGGACCAGCTCCGCGAGCGAACGACGAACACGTACCTGGAGTTCGTCGTGCTCGCCCGCGACGGTTCGGAGCTGTGGGTCGGGCAGAACACCCAGCTGCTGATCGAGGGCGGGCGCGTCGCGGGGTTCCAGGCGATGACGCGCGACATCACGGATCGCGTTCGGATGCAGGAGGCCCTGGCCGACAGCGAGCGCAGGTACCGGTTGCTCGCCGACAACGCGCAGGACCTGATCGCGCTCGTCGACGCGGAGGGGACGATCGAGTACGCCTCTCCGTCGTTCGAGCGCGTCCTGGCACGGCCGACCGACGGGCTGATCGGCACCCCGCTCGGCGCGCTGGTCAAGGCGCGCGACGCCGAGCTCCTGACGATCGCGATCGCCCAGGCGTGCAGGACGGGCTCCTCCCGGAGCCTCGATCTGCGCTTCTCGATGGCGCCCGGGCCGGTCGTGACGGCCGAGGCGATCGTGGCGCCGATCGCCGGCGCCGATCCTCGGGTCCTCGTATCCGCCCGCGACGTCACGGCGCGTCGGGAGGCCGAGCAGCGCCTCGACCGCGAGCGGGAGCGCGCCTCGCGCCTCCAAGCGGTGGACGAGGCCCGGATGGTCTTCCTGAACGCCGTCGCGCACGACCTGCGTGCGCCCCTGGCCGCGATCCTCGGTTCGGCCGCGACCCTCGCACGCGCCGATCCGCCGCTCGAGGACCAGGTCGCACGCGAGCTGGCCTCGGGCCTGGTCTCCGGGGCCCGGCGCCTCGAACGGATGCTGGCCGAGCTCCTCGACCTCGGCCGCCTCGATCGGAGCCCGCTGGACGCCGAACGCCGGACGATGGACGTCGGCGAGCTGGTCGACCGCATCCTCCAGGAATGGCAGGCCCTCGGCGGCAGGGACGTCGAGCGCGCCGTCGAGGACGGGAACGTCTCGGTCGACCCGGTCCTCGCCGAGCGGATCGCGCTGAACCTCCTCGTCAACGCCGCGGTCCACACGCCTCGCGACGCGTCGATCTGCCTCGCGGCGCGGCCGTGCGGCAACGGTGAGGGCCCCCTGGGTGTCCTGCTGTCGGTGGAGGACGCGGGCCCCGGGATCCCACCCGAGCTGAAGGACGCCATCTTCGAGCCGTTCCGCCGTGGCCCCGATGCCGCGGCCACCCCGGGCTCCGGGCTGGGCCTGTGGCTCGTGGCGAGCTTCGCGAGGTTCCACGGCGGGAAGGCCTGGGTCGAGGATCGTGACGGAGGCGGCGCGGCGTTCCGGGTGCTCCTGCCCGGGTCGTGAAGTGCCGGCGGCTCGGCGGCGTCGCCGCGTTCAGGCCGGGGTTCGAACCGCGCGGCCCCGCTCCCCGTCGGATCCTGCCGCGGCCGAGGCGGCGGCGTTCCCGTCGTCCTCCCCGCCGTCCGGCAGCACCAGGCGCTGGGAGATGACCGTGGACGTCCCGTCGTTCGCCATCGAAACGCCGTAGAGCACGTCGGCCATCTCCATCGTGCGCTTCTGGTGGGTCACGATCAGGACCTGCGAGGTCGTGGACAGGGCCTTCAGGACGTCGAGGAATCGGTGGAGGTTCACGTCGTCGAGCGCGGCCTCCACCTCGTCGAGCAGGTAGAAGGGACTCGGCCTCGCCCGGAAGATCGCGACCAGGAACGCCAACGCGGTCAGCGAGCGCTCGCCGCCGGACAGCAGGGAGAGCCGCTTCACGCGCTTCTTCCCGGGCCTCGCCTCGACCTCGACCCCTGAGCCCAGCGGATCGCCGGGATCGGTCAGGAACAACCGGCCCTCGCCGCCCGGGAACAGCATCGCGAACAGCTCGGCGAAGGCGCTGGAGACGTCCGCGAAGGCGGCGTCGAACATCTCGGCCATCTGCCGGTCGACGTCCGCGATCACCTCTTCGAGGTCGCGGCGGGCAACCTTCACGTCGTCCAGCTCGCGGACGAGGAAGGTGTGCCGTTCGCGAAGCGTGGACAGCTCGCCGGAGGCGAGCAGGTTGACGCGGCCCATGAGCGACAGGCGGCGCGCGACCAGGTCGGCCCGCCGTTGGAGGCTCTCCGCCGTGTCGCCGTCGTCGAGGCTCCAGACGGTCTCCGCGGGGTCGACCCCGTGTCCTTCGCGGAGGGTGCGCTCGCCGTCGGCGATCCGACCTTCCAGCTCGGCGCGTCCGCGGTTCTCCTCGTCGTTCTCGGTGCGCAGCCGTTCGATCGCGGCGGCGTGCTCGCGCCAGGACCGGTTCGTCTCCATGTGCTGGTCGCGCGCCCGCCGGGCGACCTCGGTCGCATCGCGGTACCTGGCGACGACGCCGGCAAGCTCGGCCTCGAGGGCACGGAGCCGTTCCTCGAGCGTCGCGCGCTCCGCCGCGGCCGCGCTCAGCGCGTCCCGGAGCGCGTCCGCGTCCTCGGAACGGATCGCGTCGACCTCACGTTGCAGCCGCAGGGCCCCGGCCTCGAGGCGGCCCCGCTCGCGCCGCAGCGACTCCACCTCGACCCGGAGCGCGATCGGGGGCTCGGGCCGGGGAGGGAGCGGCGGGACCTCCGTCGCGGCGCCCGCCGCATCCTCCGCGGGCGTCACCAGGCGCGCCCGGGTCGCCGTCGCCGTGGCGAGCACGGCCCGAAGGCGGTCGCCCACGACCTGCTGCTCGCGCCGCAGGGACGCCGCCTCGGCGTTGCACGACGACAGCTCGTCGGCGCTCGCCGTGATCTGGGCGTCGAGCTCCTCGAGCTCGACGCGCAGGATCCGGCCGCGCTCCTCTCGCTCGGCCAGGGTCGCGCGACCCTCGCGGATCCGCCGGCGGACGCCCGCCAGCTCGCGATCGATCGCGCCGATCTCGCGTCGAACCCCTTCGGTCCCCCCTCCGACCCGAGCGGGCGTACGGACCCACGACGGCCCCACGACGACGCCGGCCTCCGTGACGAACCGGGCCTGGGGGTGCAACCGGTGCTTCGTCGCTGCCTCGGCGAGGTTCGCCACCAGGTAATGATCCGCGAGCACCGACCCCGCGAGCCCACGGACCCGGTCGTCGACGCGGACCAGATCGAGGAACCACCGCTCGCCCGTCAGCGTCGGTCGGGGCACGTCGGCCGTCGCGCACGCAAGGATCAACCCGACGCCGCCGTCCGCCGCTGGGGTCTCGGCCATCGCCTCCTCGCCGGTCGCGTACACGACCGCGTCCGCGAACGCTCCCAGCGCTCCGCGCAGGGCCGCTTCGAGGTGCCGCGGCGCCTCGACGAGGTCGCTCAACACGCCGAGCGCACGATCGCCACGTCGCTTCACGAACGCCGAGCCAGGGGACTCGGACAGCTCGTCGAGGCGGCGCTCCAGCGCCTCGCGCTGCGCCAGGAGACCGCGCTCGGTCGCCTCCAGGCCCACCAGCTCGTGGGACAGCTCGGAGCGCTCCGCGTCGAGCACGGTGGCCTCGGCCCCCAGCGGCGTCGAACGAGCATCCAGGCGTTCGATCTCGACCGCCAGCTCGTCGCCGCGAACGGAGCATCTCGCGACGTTCCCTCCGATCTCACCCAGCGTTCGGGCCAGCCGTTCCTGCTCCGCGTCCGCGTGCGCGAGCGACCGTTGCAGGGCCTCCGCCTCGGCCTTGCGCGCCGCGCCCTCGGCGTCCGTCCGCCGGCGGAGATCCTCGACCTCCCGACGGCCCCGCTCCTGTGCTCGGTACTCCTCCTCGGCCACGGCCAGTTCGGCCTCCCGCTCGCCGAACGCGCGCGCCACCTCCCGGAGCGCGACCGTCGTCCGTTCGAGGTCGTCCCGCAGGTCGACGAGGCGCCCTACGCCGGCCATGGCGGCGTTCAGCCGTTCCTTCGCCCCCGACTCCCAGCGCAGCGAGGCCCGCAGCTCGGACTCCAGCTGGGACTTCGCCTTCTGCGCGGCGGCGTGCGCCTCGCCCGCGAGGATCTCGTCGGCCTCGGCCTCGGCCCGCTCCTGTTCCAGGCGAACGATCGCCGCGTCCAGCGCGTCCATGGCCGAGCGGGCCGCGGACTCCTCAGCCTCCGCCCGCTCCCACTGGGACTTCCGGCGATCGCGGTCGCGGTACAGCTCGCGAAGGCGGGCCGCCGCGATCATGCGCGAGAGCGCCGCCGCCTCGGCGGTCAGCTCCTCGTGCTTCGAGGCCATCTCCGCCTGCTTCTCCAGGGGCTTGAGCTGCCGGCGCAGCTCGCCGACCAGGTCCTGCAGCCTGCGCAGGTCGCCCTCGAACCCCGACAACTTGCGTTCGGCGCGCTCGCGTCGCCGGCGATGCTTCGCGATGCCCGCGGCCTCCTCGATGAACTGCCGCCGTTCCTCGGCCCGCGCCGACAGCACCTCGTCCAGCTGGCCCTGCCCGACGACCGCATGCTGGGCGCGGCCCAGGCCCGCGTCCGAGAGCATCTCGTGGATGTCGAGCAGCCGGCACGGCCGCCCGCCCAGCCGGTACTCGCTCTCGCCGGAACGGAAGATCGTCCTGCTGATCTCGATCTCGCTCGCCGGGACCTTGATCAGCCCTGCCGAGTTGTCGATCACGAGCGTGACCTCGGCCATCCCCAAGGCCTGGCGCGTCGGGCTCCCGGCGAACACGACGTCGGACATCTGCGCGCCGCGGAGCGCGCGTGGGCCCTGTTCGCCGAGCACCCAGCTGATCGCGTCGGCGACGTTCGACTTGCCCGAGCCGTTCGGCCCGACGATCACGGATACGCCGGGTGCGAACTCGAGCAACGTCTTCTCGGCGAAGGACTTGAACCCTCGCAGCGTCAGCGATCGGAGGAACACGTCCGCCGGATGCTACCCAGCCGCGCCCACCGATTCCCGAGTTTCGGTGCCGAACTTCGCGGCGCCCTCGAGCGTCGTCCCCGCGACACGTCAGCCCGCTCCTCGCGTGTCAGCGGGTGATCAGGAACCCGGTGGTACCCGTCGGTGGTTCGTCGACCTCCTCGACGCCCGTGACGTGCGCCCAGCCCGGTCCGGTCCGGCACCACGCGACCATGGCCTCGACGGCACCGTCCGCGCCCTCGAACGCGGCCTCGACGCGGCCGTCGGGCAGGTTCCGGACGAACCCTGCGACGTCGACGCGGTCCGCCTCTTCCCGGCAGGCCCATCGGAATCCGACGCCCTGGACGGATCCCGAGACGATCACCCGCGTGCGCCTCATCACGGCGCGTCAGGATACGATGCGGCGTCTCAGCTCTGGCATTTCGGGCAGTAGTACGTCGTCCTGCCCTGGAACTTCACGCTCTCGATCGGTGTGCGGCAGCGGCGGCACGGCAACCCACGCCGGCCGTAGACCTTCAGCTCGTTCTGGAACTCCCCGGGCTTGCCGAAGAGGTCCACGTACGCCTCGTCGGCGAGGGTCGTCCCCCGGTACCGGATCGCCTCCTGGAGGACCTCGCGCATCGCGCGGTAGAGCCGGCGTACCTCCTGCGAGGACAGCTCGTCGCTCAGGTGGTCGTAGCGGAGCCCCGCGGCGAACAGCACCTCGTCCGAGTAGATGTTCCCCAGTCCGGAGACGAACCGCTGGTCCATCAGCAGGGCCTTCAGCTTCGTCGAGCGCCGCGCGAGCTCCTGGGAGAAGAACTGCCAGGGCATGTTGTCCTCGAGCGGGTCCATGCCCAGCTCGGCGAACTCCGCCATGCCGTCCAGCTCCTCCGGCTCGGCGACGAACACCTCGCCGATCGACAGCGCGTCGGGGCCGATGTGGTCGAGCTCCTTGACCTTCCCGTCCTCCTCGACCGTCGTGACGAACATCTGGCCGAAGGTCCGGGGATCGACGAATCGCAGGTCACCGCCCTGGGTGAACTCGATCACGACGTGCGTGTGCTGGGTCGGCGTCTGCCGCTTCGTCGCCCGGAGGAACTGCCCGGACATCCCGAAGTGCACGACCAGGATGTCGCCGCCCTCGAGGGCGAGCAGCAGGAACTTCCCGCGCCGGTCGATCTTCGTGACCTTCTTGCCTTCGAGCTTGTCGCTGAAATCCTTGCGCTTCGCGTGCCGGCGGATCGCGCGCATCGCGTTGCGCTGCGGACGCACCTCGACGGACTTGATCCGCTTGCCGACCACGTCGCGCTCCAGGTCCCTCCGGAGGACCTCGACCTCGGGGAGCTCCACCTACGACGCCTCCCCCTCCGCCCCGCCCGCGGGACCGTCGAAGCCGTGGAACAACCGGTCGTGCGCCTGCCGCGCCGCGCGCTGTTCGGCCTCCTTCTTCGTCCGGCCCTCGCCGGACCCGAGCTCGGCGCCCTCGACGACGACGCGCGCGACGAACCGCGGCTCGTGCGGCGGCCCGGAGCCCTGGACCATGTACCGAGGCACGCCCCGTCCCTGGGCCGCGGTCAGCTCCTGCAGCATCCCTTTGTAGTCCCTAGCCCCACCTCCCCGGACGTACGCCCGCATCCACGGCCAGAAGAGCCGTTCGATCACCTCGAAAGCCGCCCCGAGGCCCCGATCGAGATAGATGGCGCCCAGGATCCCCTCCATCGCGTCCGCCAGGATGTTCTCCTTCTCCCTGCCGCCCGATTGCGTCTCGCCGCGGCCGAGCTTCAGGTGCTGGCCGATCCCGAGCTCGCGCGCCACCTCGGCGAGGACCGCCTGGTTGACCGTCGCCGAGCGCAACCGCGCCAGCTCGCCCTCGGGCAGCTCGGGGAACGAGCGGTACGCGAGGTCGGCAACCACCAGCGCGAGAACGGCGTCGCCCAGGAACTCGAGGCGCTGATTCGTCGCCTGGCCCACGGCGTCCGGCGTACGTTCCTGTTCGACCGCGTAGGACGTGTGCGTCAGGGCCAGATCGAGCAGCGCGGCGTCGGAGAACCGAACGCCGATCGCACCCTCGACCGCATCGAGGGTCCGCTCGGCGTCGTCGTCGACCGCTCCCGGCCCCGCGTCTCGCATCGCGCCCGCCCTGTACCCCCCCATCGATCCCTCGTCGCCCGACCTACTCGACCTCGATCACCTCGCGACCGGCGTAGTAGCCGCAGTTGCCGCACACGCGGTGCGGGACCTTCGGCTGGCGGCATTGCGGGCACTCCGCGTAGGTCGGAACCTTCGCCTTCCAGCCGGCCGCGCGCATGCGGCTCTTCGACTTCGTCGTCTTGCGCTTCGGCGTCGCCATCGTCTTTCGTCTCCTCTCGAGGTTCGCAGCGATTCAGTTCGGGAAGCGATCGGCCGCGTCGTCCGGGAGCACCAGCGTCGCGAGCGGCGCCCACCGCTCGTCGACCTCGGGCGCGCACGTGCATTCGCCGTCGTTACGGTTCCCGCCGCACCGTTCACAGATGCCGAGGCAGTCGGGCCGGCACAGCGGCGCGTACGGCATCGCGAGCACGACCGCGTCGCGGATCATCGGCTCGAGGTCGATCTGCCCCTCGGCGATCGGGTATCCGTCGGCGTCCGCCAGCAGGGGGTCCGCCGCGAACAGCTCCTGGACCGGCAGCCGGAAGGGCTGCTCGACCGGCGTGAGGCAGCGGGCGCAGGTGAGCGCGTACGTGCCGGAGACCTCGCCCGAGGCGAGGATGCCCTCGACGACGCTCTCGAGGAGCAGCTCGGCGTCCAGCGGGAGGTCGTCGGGCACGCGGGCCAGCTCGGTCCGCAGTCCCTCGACCGGCTCGTCCACGCGGACGTGCCGCGTGGCGCCGGGCTGCCCGACCAGGTCACGGACGTCGAGCGGGATGCTCACCCGACCGCGCCCTCCTCCGCGTCGTCGAACAGATCCTGTTCGACGCCCTCGTCATCGACGCCGGCGGCCGCCGCCGCGGCGGCGCCGCCGAACTCCTCCTCGGCCGCCGTCCCTCCGCGGAGCCGCTCGCGCCCGCGCTGGACCTGTTCGATCGAGCGCTCGAGGTCGAGCCGCGTCCGGTCGAGGGCGATCTCGTACTGGGCGAGCTTCGCATCGACGTAGTCCTCGGCCTCGAGGCGCATCTGACGCGCGCGCTCCTCGGCGTCCGCGAGGATCCGTTCGGCCTCCTCACGCGCGGTCTTGGCGACCTCGGTCTCGGAGACGATCCACGCGCGTTCCTCGTGAGCCTTCTGGATGATGGACTCGGCATCGCGTCGGGCCTTCGTGAGCAGCTCCTCACGATCACGGACGATCCATCGGGCCTGCTTGATCTCCTCTGGAAGCTCGCCGCGGGCGGTCTCGACGATCTCGAGGACCTCGTCGCGATTGACCAGCACGCTCGAGGACAGTGGCATCGACTTCGCCTCCTGGGCGATGTCCTCGAGCTGCTGGAGACGTGCAAGGATGTCCATCGTTCAGTGCTCCTCCGTCGATCGGTCGGTCACGCGAGGGCTTCCCTCAGCCGGTCCGCAACCCCCGGCGGGACCAGCCCGGAGACGTCTCCCCCGAACCGAACGACCTCCTTGATCAGCGACGACGAGATGTAGGACCACGTCGGGTTCGTCGGGACGAACACCGTGTCGAGCCCGTCGATATGCCGGTTCATCTGCGCCATCTGCAGTTCGTAGTCGAAGTCGCTCGCGGCGCGGATGCCCTTGACGACGACCTGGATGCCGCGAGCCTTCGCGAAGTCCACCAGCAGGCCTGAGAACGACGCGACCTCGACGTGGTCGACGTCGCTGAGCGCGTCCTTGAGCATCCCGATCCGCTCCTCGAGCGTGAAGAGCGGCGACTTCGCCGGGTTCTCGAGCACGGCAACCACCAGCGGATCGAACAATCCCGCCGCTCTCACGATGATGTCCAGATGTCCGTTGGTTACGGGATCGAAGGTCCCGGGACACAGGGCCGCGAGCCCCATCCGTCCTCCCGTGTCTGTGGTCGTATCTCCGGTCGCGCGTCTGCGGCCGGGTTCGTGGCGTCACTTCCTCATGCGCGGTACGCCAGGATCAGCGCGTCACCGTAGGAAAGCCGCCGGTCGGCCGCCCATTCTAGCGGAACGACAGGCATGTAACTCCCCTCCTCGCGGGTCAGGACCACCAGGCCGCCCGGCGCGACGGCGCCCGCCGCGATCGCCGTGAGCACCCGGTCGAGCTCGCCCGGAGCGATCCGGTAGGGCGGATCCAGGAACACGACGTCGAAGGCCCCCTCCCCCGCTCCGAGGACGCGCATCACCTGGGCGCGCCGGATCTCGCCCCTATCCTCGAGCCCCGTCCGGCGGAGGTTCTCGCGGATCGTCCGGATCGCGCCGGCGCTCGATTCGACGAACAGGGCGGTCGCCGCGCCGCGGGAGAGCGCCTCGATGCCGACGGCACCGGTCCCGGCGAACAGGTCGAGGACCCTCGCGCCGACGACCTCGGACCCGAGGCTCGAGAAGAGGCCCTCGCGGGCCCGGTCCGAGAGCGGCCGCGTGCCGTCGGCCACCGGCGCGAGCCGGATCCCCTTCGCCGATCCCGCGATCACCCTCACGAGTGGAACAGCCAGTCGATCGCGTCGCCGGAGAACGTCTCCCGGAGCAGCCGCTCGAGCTCCGGGTGCGCGTCGAGGCCCGGATCGGCGTCGATCAGCGCGAACGCACGCGCGCGGGCACGCGTGACCAGCTCCGCGTCCTCCGCAAGTCGCGCCAGCCTCAGGTCCGGCATCCCCGATTGCTTGACGTCGAACAACGTCCCCTCGCCGCGCAGCCGGAGGTCGACGTCGGCCAGCTCGAACCCGTCGGTGGTCCGCTCCATCGCGTCGAGCCGTTCGCGCGCGTCGAGGTTCTCCGGACCGCTCTCGTCGAACAACACGCAGTACGAACGGTGGGACCCGCGGCCGATCCGGCCCCGCAGCTGGTGCAGCTGTGCGAGGCCGAACCGTTCGGCGTTCTCCACGAGCATCACGGTGGCGTTCGGCACGTCCACGCCGACCTCGATCACGGTGGTCGCGATCAGCACGTCGGCGTCGCCCGCGCGGAACCCCTCCATCGCGGCGTCCTTCTCGGCGGGGCGCATCCGGCCGTGCAGGAGGTCGATCCGGAGGTCCGGGAAGACCTTGGACCGGAGGCGTTCGGCCTCGGCCTCGGCGGCGCGGACGTCCGCGCGGTTGTCGTCGTCGATCGCCGCGCACACCACGAACGCCTGGCGGCCCTCCCCCACCTGCGCCCGCACGAGGTCGTAGGCGCCCCGGCGATCATCTGGCGTCCGCACGACCAGCGTCTCGATCGGCTGACGGCCGGCGGGCAGCTCGTCCAGGACGCTCACGTCGAGGTCGCCGTAGTAGGTCAGCGCGAGCGTCCGCGGGATCGGGGTGGCCGTCATGATCAGCACGTCGGGATCGGCGCCGGTCGCGGACGCCTTCTCCTTCAGCGTGATCCGCTGGTGCACGCCGAACCGGTGCTGTTCGTCGACCACCGCGAGCGAGAGATCTGCGAACGCAACCCCCTCCTGGACCAGCGCATGCGTCCCGATCACCAGGTCGACCGTGCCATCCGCGACGCCGTCCAGGATCCGCTGGCGCTCCTTGCCGGTGACGGAGGCGCTCAGCAGCGCGAACCGGATCCGCCGAGCTTCCGCAGGGATCGGTACGGCCGGCTGGTCGCTCTCCGCTTCCCCGCCGGTCGCGCCCTCCGCGAACAGGCTGCCCTGCTCGTCCGCCACGCTCCGTCGCCGCGTCGCCAGCGCCCCGTCGCTGCGCGCGTCGATCGCGCCGAGCGGCTGGAGCAGGGTCGTCGCGGTCCGGACGTGCTGTCCGGCCAGGACCTCGGTCGGCGCCATGATCGTGGCCTGGTGCCCCGAGCCGATCGCGCGCATCGCCGCGGCCAGCGCCACGACGGTCTTGCCCGACCCGACGTCCCCCTGCAGCAGCCGGTTCATCGGCTTCGTCGCCGACATGTCGGCCAGGACCTCCCGGATCGCCGTGTCCTGCCCACCGGTCGGCCGGAACGGGAGCCGGCTGAGGAACGGCTCGACCAGCGCGTCGTCGCCCTGCACGACGCCGATCGCGGCGCGTTCGAGGCGGCGCTTGCGGTACGCGACGCCGAGCTCGAGCGTGAACAGTTCGTCGAACTTCAGCCGCTCGATCGCGGCGGCCAGCGCCCGGTCGTCGTCCGGGAAGTGGATCGATCGCAGCGCCAGGTCCTCGTCGATCATCCGCTCGGGCGCGATGAGCTCCCCGGGCAGGGGCTCGGGGATCGGGCCGAGGGCCTGGAGGGCGAGGTAGACGAGCTCACGGATCGTCCGTGTCGTGATCCCCTCCGCGGCCGGGTGCACGGGCGTGATCCGCCCCGTGTGCACCGTCTCGGCGTCCAGGCCGCGGAGGACCTCCACCTCCTGGTTCGCCAGCTGCAGGCGGCCGCGGTAACTCTGCGCGAGGCCCGAGACGGCCAGCTCGACCCCCTGCTTGTACTGGTTCGCGATCCACGGCTGGTTGAAGAACGTCAGGTCCATGTAGCCGGAACCGTCGTAGATCGTCACGGTGACCATCGCCTGGCCGCGACGGGTGCGGCGCTGGTTCACGCGCGCCACCTTCCCGATCACCGTGACCTGCTGGTTGAACCGAACGTCCCGGATCGGTACCGTCGCCGACCGGTCGATGTACCGGCGTGGATAGTGCCGGAGCAGCTGGCGGACCGTGCGGATCCCGAACGCCGAGGCCAGGACGTCCTCGGCCGGTTCGCCCTTCGTCCGGAAGCCGGATCGCCGTTGGGCGAGGCGATGGTCGATCTGGTCGATCGACGAATCGAGCGTCAGGCGGTTCATTCGACCCCGATCAGGTACCGGAACCGCGCCTGTCCGCCGTCGATGACCTGCAGCTCGAGGTCCCCGTGGGCTCCCCGGATCGCCGAGACCACGGGATCGTGATCTCGCTCGGCGACGTCCTCGCCCAGGACCAGGGTCAGGACCTCGGGCCGCGACGCGACGGATCGGAGCGCCTCGACGAGCCGGAGCGCCGCGCCCGAGGCGTCCGTTGCGACGGCCACGACCTCCCCGTCGCGCACGGCCACCCACTCACCGGGCCGAACCGGCCCCGCCCGGGTGGCGGCCTCGATCAGCGCCTCACCGACCTCACCGGTCATGCACCCGGCCGCCGCGTCCGCCATCGCGGCAGCATTCGCCTCCACGGTCGAGGTCGGGTTCCACGCCGTCGCTGCGGCGAGGCCAGCCGGGACCGACCGCGTCGCAACGACCACCGTGGCCGTGTGCGCGAGGTCCGCGGCGATCGCGGCGACCGCCGAGGCGTCGACGCTGTTCGGCAGGACGATCACGGCCTCGCCGGGCGCCGCGTCGATGGCGGCGACCAGGTCGCCGACCGCCGGGTCGCGGCCGGGTCCGCCGGAGACCACCATCGCTCCGAGCGATCGGAAGGTGCGTGCGAGGCCGGGTCCGTCGGCGACCGCGACCAAGCCGGTCGCCTGCTGCACGACATCGGCGCGAGCGCGGGACCCGTTCCAGCACGCCGCGATCCGCTCCTCCAGAGAGACGACCGATTCCTGGCTGGTCGTGCCGCGCCTGCGGCCGGCCCGGAGCGCCGCGTCCGGGTCGTTCGTGTGGATGTGGACGGACGAGAGGCCGCCCCCGCCCGCCACGACGAGCGAGTCGCCGATGCCACGCAGCTCATCGCGGAGCGCCGGGATCGCCCGGTCCGGCGCTTCCAGTACGAACTGCACCTCGAACCGCTGGTCGGTGGCCGGAGCCTCCAGACCGCGGGCCCCGACGGGGCCGAGGGGACCGACAGAGACGGTCAACCCCGCGTCCCGGATCGCCGCCCGCAGGGCGTCGAGGAGCAGCGCGATCCCGAGGCCGCCGGCGTCGACCACGTTCGCCCTGGCCAGGGCCGGCACCATGTCCGGCGTGCGCGCGAGCGTCGCCAGGGCCTGCGCGAGCGCCGCATCGGACTGCTCGGCCGCATCCCTGCCGCCCGACGCGCCGATCACGGCTGCCTCCGCAGCGTCGCGCAGGACCGTCAGCGCGGTGCCCTCGGCGGGCTCGGACACCGCGCCGTAGGCCTCCTCGCTCGCGCGCCGGAGCGCCTCGGCGAACGACCCCCCGTCTCCCCCCTCGCTGACGGTCGTCGCGAGCGCACCCAGCACCTGCGCCAGGATCACACCCGAGTTCCCGCGCGCACCCAGCAGAGCGGCTCGGGCGATCGCGCCGCAGACCGTGCCGGTCGAGGCGGCCGCATCCGTCTCGACGGCGGTCAGAGCGCGCTCGACCGCCCGTTGCGTCAGGACGAGGTTCGTCCCGGTGTCACCGTCCGGGACCGGGAAGACGTTCAGCGAATCGAGCTCCGCGCGATGCGCCTCGAGTGCCTCGAGGTACCGTGCCATCGCCCGTCGGAGCGTCGCGGCGTCGAGGCGCGCGGACACCTATCTCCGCAGGTAGAGGGGCATGTTTCGGCAGTATATCAGCGGATGCCGCGGCCACGGCCTCGCGTCGCATCACACGGAGTCCGTCCCGGACCGTACCCTGTGCGTGATGAGGACGAAGGGGTCCACGGTCCGAGGGACACGCGCGTTCGCCGTGTCCGCGGCCGTCGCATCGATCGCGCTGACCGGGTGCACGGGCGGCTCCCATCCGGTCGGCCCGACCGGCGCGGCCGGGGTCCCGACCGCGCTGCCGACGGCGGCGGCCGAGCTGCCCACCGTCGACCTCGATCAGTTCCGCGGGATGCTGGCCCGGCTTCACGGCACGCCGGTGCTGCTGAACGTCTGGGCGTCGTGGTGCGGGCCCTGCATCGAGGAGGCGCCGGCCCTCGCCGACCTCTCGCACGAATACGCGGGCAGGGTGACCTTCGTCGGCCTCGACGTCCAGGACACGACCTCGAACGCGCGCGCGTTCATCTCGAAGTACGGCTGGACGTTCCCGAGCGTCTCCGACCCGAAGGGCGAGGTCCGCAACGGGCTCGGGCTCCTGGCGCAGCCGGTCACGGTGCTCTACGACGCGCAGGGCGAACAGGTCTTCGCACAGTCGGGCCCGATCACCGAGGCCCAGCTCCGGGCCGCGCTCGCGAAGGTCGCCTGACGCCGAGGCCCCCCGGCGGGTCGGGACGTGGCTGGTACCATCGGTCGGCTATGTCAGCGGTCTGCGATATCTGCGGGAAGACGCCCGGCTTCGGCAAGCGCGTCTCGTTCTCGCACAAGCGCGCGAACCGGCGCTGGAACCCGAACATCCAGCGGGTCCGCGCCCTCGTGAACGGGTCGCGGAAGCACGTGAACGCGTGCGCGAAGTGCATCAAGGCCGGGCGCGTGGTCCGCGCCGGCTGAGCGACCACGACCGTCGCCGAACGCGAACCCCGCACTCCCGTCCCGCGCCATCCTCATCCCCCCGCCTCACCGCCCGTCCCGCCGGGCTCGCCCATCGAACGCCAGGAGGGGTTGACCGGTCCGATCCCACGGCCGATCGCGAGCGCGTGACGGATCGCCTCGGTCACGAACGCCTTCCCGTGAACGACCGCCTCGCGGAGCTCCTCGCCGCGCGCGAGGTAGGCCGCGATCGCCGCCGACAGCGTGCATCCGGTGCCGTGCGTGTTCGGCGTATCGATCCGTTCGCCCTCGATCCACTCCTCGCCGTGCGCGTCGACCAGCAGGTCGTCGGCCCGGTCGCCCACGAGGTGACCGCCCTTGACCAGCACCGCCCGTGGCCCGAGGGCGAGGATCGCGCTCGCCGCCCGTCGCATGTCGTCCCGGTCGGAGACCTCGAACCCGGCCAGGCCGGCCGCTTCGGGCAGGTTCGGCGTCACCAGGACCGCCAGCGGCAGCACGACGGCCGTGAGCGCCGAGACCGCATCGGGCCGAAGCAGCGCGTGCCCGTGCTTCGAGACGAACACCGGGTCCACGACGAGGTTCGGCACCTCCTCAGCGGTGAGGGCCGAGCCCACCTGATCGATGATCTCCGCCGAGGACAACATGCCCGTCTTCGCGGCGTCGACGCCGATGTCGGAGGCCACCGCGCGGATCTGCTCGCCGACGACCTGCGGCCGCACGTCGGCGACCCCGGTCACGCCCATCGTGTTCTGCACCGTGATCGACGTGACCGCGCTCATGCCCCAGACGCCGAGCGCTGCGAAGGTCTTCAGGTCCGCCTGGATCCCGGCGCCGCCCCCGGAGTCGGAGCCGGCGATCGTCAGGGCGCGGGGGATCGTCGTCGCCACGCGGCCCATCGTCTCACCGGATGACCCGCTCACCGTGCGAAGTGATCCCACCCGTCCGGCGCGAGCGCGTCCTCGGCTCCGTCGGGCCCGACCGTGACGATCCGTCCGTCCGCGCGGACCTCCCCGACGTCCGTGAGCGGGGTCCCGAACCGTTCGGCGAGCGTCGCGGCGGCCTCCTCGACGCCGGAGTCTGGCATCGCCGCCAGGAGCTCGAAGTCCTCGCCGCCCGCCAGCGCTAACCGGACCGGATCGTCGCCCGTGACCTGCTGCAGGTCGTCGAGACCCGGGGCGATCGGCAGCCGGCCGAGCGCGACCGCCGCGCCGACGCCGCTGGCCGCGCACATCCGGGTGAGGTCCTTCGCGAGGCCGTCGGACACGTCGATCATCGCCGTCGCGCCGCACCGCGCCAGCACCTGACCCTCGCCGACCCGCGCCGCGGGCCGGAGTTGGGCGGCGATCAGGTCGGAGCCCCAGCCCTCGGCGCGTCCACGAGTGACCGCGCGCGGCCCGGCCCCCAGCAGCCGGAGCCCGCCCGCCGCCGCGCCCAGTCGCCCCGTGACCACGAGCCGGTCGCCGGCCCGCGCCCCCGACCGGAGCACGACGCCGCCGGGCGTCGCCTCGCCGGTCATCGTGACGGAGACCGTGACGAGGTCGGACCTGGACAGGTCCCCGCCCACGATCGTGACGGCGTGCTCGTCGGCGGCCTCGCGCATGCCGCCGAACAGCTCGACCACCCACCCCGGCTCGGTCTCGGCCGGCATCGCCAGGGCGACGAGGCAGTAGCGGGGGCTCCCGCCCATCGCCGCGATGTCGCTCAGGTTCACGGCGATCGCCCGGTACCCCAGGTCCCGAGGTGCGGTGACCTCGGGGTCGAAGTCGACGCGTTCGACCAGCATGTCCACCGTCAGCAGGCCGAGTCGATCGCCGAACCGGACCACGGCCGCGTCGTCGCCGATGCCATGGACGACGTCCGGCGGGTCGGTCGGGAGGAGCCGGCGGATCGCCGCGACGAGCTCGTCCTCGTTCACGCGCGAAGCTTCGTCGACGCGCGGATCACGTGCAGGGAGGCGGGCAGAACGAGAACGTGGGTGGGTGGGTCGTGTGCGGCGGCGTCGTGTGAGGCGGGGTCGTGTGAGGGGGCGTCGTGTGCGGAGGGTTCGTGGTCTGTGACGGCGAGGGCGACGGCTTCGGCGACGGCGACTTCGACGGCTTCGGCGACGGCGACGTGCTCGGCGTCGGCGACGTGCTCGGCGACGGCGAGAGCGACGGCGACGGGGAGAACGATGGCGACGGGACCGTCACGAACGTGATGGGCTTGGTCGTCCCGGGCGGCGAACGGTACGCGAGGACCTGCACGGCGATGGCCCCGACGAGCAGGACCAAGCCGACCGCCTTCAGCGAGGCCGTGTCGCGCCGGAGTCCGAACCAGACCACGAGCGCGCCGGCGACGCCGATCAAGAGCCCGACGACGCTCCCCATATCGGGGCAGAGTGTACCCCCGGCGCCAACCGCGAGCGGAGCACCGAGGCTGGTCCGGGAGCCCGAGCCTGTCCCTCACGTGGGGCGTTCGACCTCATCGGCCCAGGTCGAACGGGGCGCGGAGGCTCGGGCGGGTCGTCTAGAATCTCCGTCCGCCGGCCCCCGATCCGCCGCAGAGGAGCCAAGGTCGATGCGTGCCAAGACGATCCACGACAACCCGTCCGCGGAGGAGCTCCGCGCGTTCACCGAACGCATGCCCACCGCCCGGATCACCGAGTTCGGCAACGTGAACGTCCAGACGAAGGTCACGTCCCGCAGCGCGGGTTCGACGTTCATCGCCACCGACGACCCGTCGATCACCGACGGCAAGACGGTCTCGCGCGAGGAGTACGCGCGCCTCGCGAAGCTCCAGGACGACTACATCGCGGAGCGCGAGATGGCCGTCGTGGACGGCTACATCGGCAACGTCCCCGACTTCCGCACCCGTGCACGTCTGTCGATCGAGGTGGCGAACGCGAACATCGCGGGCATGCAGCAGAAGCTCTACTACGACAGTGGGGCGAACGGTGGCGGCGGGGCGGGCGGGGATCCGGAAGTTCAGGTCGTCTACACGCCGAACCTCCTTGTCCCGGGCTATCCGGACGACCGTTGCATCGCCGTGGACCTCGACGCCGGGGTGACGCGCGTGATGGGGTCCGACTACTTCGGCGAGTCGAAGAAGGGCGGCCTTCGGATGTGGAACACGATCGTCTACGGCCGCGGCGGCCTGGCCCTGCATGCCGGGCTGAAGGTGATCCCGGCGAACGGCGACGAGAAGGTGTTCCTGATCATCGGGCTCTCGGGCACGGGCAAGACCACGACGACGTTCACCACGCAGAACGACTCGTTGCCCGTCCAGGACGACTTCGTCGCGCTGATGCCCGGCGGCCTCGTCTACGCCAGCGAGGACGGCTGCTTCGCGAAGACGTTCTCCCTCGACCCGGACTTCGAGCCGAACATCTACAACGCTGTCTGCAAGCCCGGTTCGTACCTCGAGAACGTCTACCAGGACGAGCAGGGGAAGGTGAACTTCTTCGAGGAGTCCTACACGAAGAACGGCCGGGCCGTGTTCTCCCTGCACGACCTCGCCCGGTTCGCCGACGCCCGCAACGTGGGACGCGTCGACTACCTGCTGATCCTGAACTGGAACGAGAACATCATCCCGGGGGTCGCGCATCTGACGCCCGCCCAGGCCGCCGCGTACTTCATGCTCGGGGAGACCACCGGCACCTCCGCCGGCGGCGCCGCCGAGGAAGGCAAGTTCCTCAGGGTGCCAGGCACGAACCCGTTCTTCCCGCTGCGGCACGGGCTCCAGGGCAACCGGTTCCTCGAGCTGCTGGACACCCACCCGATCGAGGTCTACCTCATGAACACCGGGCGCGTCGGCGGCAAGGCGGACGACGACCGCTCGAAGAAGGTCAAGATCCCGCACTCGTCGGCCATCGTGAAGGCGATCGCCGAGCAGACGATCAAGTGGGACGCCGACGACGACTTCGGCTACGAGGTCGCTTCCGAGGTGCCCGGCATCGACGACCCCGAGCTGTTGCGGCCGCGCAGGCTCTACGAGCGCCAGGGCCGGTTGGCCGAGTACGACGGGTTCGTCGAGCGCTTCAAGGCCGAACGCGCCGAGACGCTGGCGAAGTACGCCGACCTCACGGACGAGATCCGCGCAGCCGTCGCCTGACCCGGGACCGGGGCACTCGAAGGGCGAGCAGAGGGTCAGGCCGGGCTTCCGGCCTCGACCCAGCGCTTGAACAGCGCCACGTGCTCCTCGGGCCACGCGCCGTCGCACGGCATGTCGCCGTCTTCCAGGCGCTCCAGGATGGCGTCGGCGTTCTCCTTGACGTCGTCGTAGCTCCACAGGTCGAACGCGAACTCCATCCGCTCCCGGTCCTTGTCGCGGAACAGCGGCTTGATGTCGTTCGCGTAGCTGACGGCTCCGTCGCTCATCCCTCGTCCTCTCCTCGCTCGAGCTCCTCCTGCAGGTTCCGCAGGCGCGCGGCCACGACCTCAAGGATGTGGACCGCCACGCTCGGGTTCGCCATCAGGAACGGGCGGAAGTACATCGTGCTCACGACGAGGGCCTCGACGGGCTCGGTCGCGACCACCGTCGCCGTCCGAGGCCGTCCGGCGAGCAGCGCCATCTCCCCGACGAAGTCCCCGGCCCTGACCGTGTGGCTGCGTCCGCCCGCCTCTACGGTCGCCGTGCCCGACAGCAGCACGAAGAGTCCCGGGTCGTCACCGCCCTTCGTCACGATCGCGTCGCCGGCCGCGAACGTCTTGCGGTGCCCGACCTTGGCGATGCGCTGGAGGTCTTCGGACGTGAGGTCCTCGAAGAACGGGATCCTCCGGAGGGCTTCGACCTCCGCCGGCAGCTCGTCGATCATCGTTTCGCTCCTCACGGCCGTGCCCGTCGGGGCGTTCCGGGTCCGTGCCATCGTGGAACATCCGACGGGGCGATGTCCACCGGAAGTCTCCGCGGTCGGCCGGTAGGATACGGACCCATGTGCCCGGGGGGGAGCTGATCGATGCAGGACTGGTGGGTCTTCCTGCACGTCGCCAGCGTCCTATGGTTCCTGGGCGCCCACGGCGCGTCGATGACGATGCTCTTCCGCCTGCGGACCGAGCGCGACCCGGCCAAGATCGACGCGTACCTGCAGCTCTCCGCGACGTCGTCCCGCGCGATGTACGGGTCGATGATCGCCGTGATCGTCACCGGCATCCTCGCCGGCATCACCGGCCACTGGTGGGGCTACGGTTGGATCTGGGCCGCGCTCGGTCTGCTGATCCTCACCACGCTCGCGATGCAGTTCATGGCGAAGCCCTACTACCGACGGGTCGGCACGATCGCCCGGGCGATGGCGGGCGGCTCGCAGGCGGTCACGCCTGAGCAGTTCGACGAGGTGCTCCGCGAACCGCGGCCGTGGAGCATCGTCGGGATCGGGGTCGTCGGCCTCGGACTGATCCTGTACCTGATGATCTTCAAGCCCACGCTCGGGCTGCAGCCGATGGCGACGCCCGTCACGGCGCCGACGGGCTCGGGGCAGTGCCAGCCGAACGGCACGACGGTTCGCGTCAGCGCGCACGACTTCGGCTTCGATCCGACGTGCCTCGCGGCGCCGGCCGACACGCCGTTCCAGATCGCGTTCGACGACACACAGGGGACGCACAACGTCGCGATCTACACGGACAACACGGCGAAGCAGTCGCTGTTCGTCGGCGACATCGTCACGGGTCCGCGCGCGGCGACGTATCAGGTCTCCGCGCTGCCGGCAGGGACGTACTTCTTCCGCTGCGACGTCCATCCGACGCAGATGACGGGCGTGTTCGTCGTCGCCGGCGCGAGCGGTCCGTCGTCATCGCCGGGGCCACCGACGTCCTCGTCGTCGCCGTAGCACGGGGGAGTCATCGATGGGATATCGAACGATCGTCGCCGCGACCGACGGGGGGCCGACCGCGCGGACGGCGGTCGACGCCGCGGCGAAGCTGGCGAAGCGATGCCGCGCGGACCTGGTGATCGCGACGGCGTACGAGCCGCCGGGCGTCTCCGCCGCCCAGGCACGCCGGCTCGTCGACCGCGTGCAGGCCGAGCTGGCCGAGGAGGGGGTCGAGGCTCGGACCGCGACCCAGCTGGGTCCGCCCGCCGAGGCGATCGTCGGGATCGCCGCCCGCCTGTCGGCCGACGTGATCGTCGTGGGCAACGTGGGGATCGGGAAGGCGAAGCGGTTCGGCCTGGGCGGCGTCGCGGACCAGGTCGCTCACAAGGCCGCGTGCGACGTACTCGTCGTCGACACCGCGCACGAGCACGACCGCGCCCCGGGCTACAAGCGGATCCTGGTCGGGACCGACGGTTCACCCACCGCCACGGAGGCCGCCCGCAAGGCGTACGAGCTAGCCGTGATGCTCCGCGCGTCGGTCACGCTCGTCTACGTCGGCGACCCGATCCTGGGGGCGATCGCGCTCGAGCAGACCGAGGCGAACAAGCTCGGCAAGACGGTCGTCGAGACCGTCATCCGCCAGGGCACGCCGGCCGACGAGATGCTCCGGCTCCTGGGCGAGGACCCGCACGACCTGGTCCTGGTCGGGAACCGCGGCATGCGCGGACCCCGGCGATTGCTGGGCAGCGTGCCGAACGAGCTCGCGCACCACGCACCCTGCGACGTCCTGATCGGCCGGACCGTCGGGCGGACGGTGGACGACCTCGTGCCCGGCCACGGCGGCGTCGTGGACGCGAACGGCGCCAAGGTCGCCGCCTACCGCGACGAGCAGGGCGAGCTCCACGTGCTGTCGCCCCGTTGCACGCACATGGGGTGCACGGTCGACTGGAACGACACGGACAAGACATGGGACTGCCCGTGCCACGGTTCGCGCTACGCGTGGAGCGGCGAGGTGATCGAGGGCCCGGCCGTCAGGGGCCTCGACCCGATCTGAAGACCGGTCAGCCATCCGGCCCGTGCGGGTTCGGCCGGTCCTGTCCCAGCACCACGGCCGTGGCGAACTGGATCGCGGCGAGCGCCAGCGGCACCATCACGTACCAACGGAAGGCCTGTGGGTCGTCCACCAGCGCGTAGCCCGCGAAGAGGCCGGCGAACGCGAACCACATCCCGACCCTCGCCGTGACGTGCAACGCGTAGAGCACCGTCTCGCCGGTCGAGGCGGGCCGGAACCCCTTCCGTTGCCAGTGAACCAGCGAACGCACCCCGACGACCACCAGCGCGGCGGCGACGGCGAGGGCCACGATGTCGACGGTGTCCAGGTGCTTCGCGGTCGCAACCACCCCGCGCGGGACGGCCCGGACCGCGCCTCCCAGGAGCCCGGACGTCACGCATCCCCCCCGGCCGCGGCGCGGAGCAGCGCGACGACGCGTTCGTCGCTCACCTGTCCGAACTCCAGGTACCACTGGCCGACCGCGTAGAAATGGGACGGCGTCACCAGGATCTCGACCCGGTCGCACTCGCGCTCGAGCCGCCCGACCGCCTCCACCGGGGCGACAGGGGCCGCGAACATCACCTCCCGCGCACCCGCGCGGCGGGCCCAGCGCAGGGCGGCCACAGCGGTGCCGCCGGTCGCCACGCCGTCGTCCACGACGGCCGCGGTTCGGCCCTCGACCTGCACCGGAGGACGCCCGTCACGGTAGGCCGCCGTCCGTCGCCTGATCTCCTCCTCCTGGCGTTCGATCTCGCGCGCAAGGTAGTCGGCGGAGACGCCGAGCGTGGCGATCAGGCGATCGTCCAGGACCCGGACGTTCTCGGCGATCGCGCCCAACCCAAGCTCCGGATTGCCCGGCGCGCCGAGCTTGCGCGGGATCACGACGTCGAGCGGCAACCCGAGGCGAACCGCGATCACGGCCGCGACCTCGACGCCGCCGCGCGGGATCGCCAACACGACCGAGTCCTCGGGCAGGACGTCGCCGAGCGCCTGCGCCAGGAACTCGCCCGCCTCGACCCGGTCGCGGAACGACGACGTCGGCGACCAGGGGAACCGCGGCCCGGGGTTCGCGGGCGGTTGGTCGGGCGGATCCGGCTGCGTTCCGCCCGCCGCCACTGGCGGGACCGTCAGCGCGTCGTCGATCTGGCGTTCGGCGTCCTCGTCGTCGACCTCTCGGCGACGGTCCGGCTGGACGCGCTCCGGAGGAGGCATCGGCTTGCGGATCCGGCGGTAGGGCTCGAGGCGGTCGCCCGAGCCGCGGCGCCGGCTTCGGTTCCCTTCGTCGCCAGCCATCGCGCCGAGGATATGTCACGCTCGCGCGCGGCGGCTACGATGGCGGCCTCGTCGGGGAAAGGGGAGGTGACATGGTCAACGCGTACATCCTCATCCAGACCGAAGTCGGCAAGGCCGCGCAGGTTGCCAAGGAGGTCTCGGAGATCAAGGGCGTGGCCTCGGCCGAGGACGTCACCGGCCCCTACGACGTGATCGTGCGCGCCGAGGCGCGCAGCGTCGACGAGCTCGGCAGGCTGGTGGTCGCCAGGATCCAGTCGGTCGAGGGGATCACGCGGACGCTCACCTGCCCGGTCGTGCACCTGTAGCCGAACGACCGACGATCGCTCCCCCGCCCCGTCCGTCCCGCTACCGGCCCCGGCCGCGCTTGCGGTCGCGTTCGTGCCGCTCGAGCGCCAGGTCGACCAGCCGGTCGATCAGTTCGCGATAGGTGAGGCCCGACGCCTCCCAGAGCTTCGGGTACATCGAGATCCGCGTGAACCCCGGGATCGTGTTGATCTCGTTCACGATGACCTCGGCCGGCGCTCGGTAGAAGAAGTCGACGCGCGCCATCCCCTCGCACTCCACGGCGCCGAACGCCGTCACGGCCATCCGCTGGATGTGCGCGGCGACCTCGTCGGGGAGGTCGGCCGGGATCCGAAGAGCCGCCCCCTCCTCGTCGAGGTACTTCGCCTCGTACGAGTAGAACTCGTGCGCCGGGACGATCTCGCCCGGGACGGACGCGACCGGCTCGTCGTTGCCCAGCACGGAGCATTCGATCTCGCGCCCGCCCTCGATCGAGGCCTCGATCAGGATCTTCGTGTCGAACGACAACGCGTGCTCGATCGCGGCGGCCAGTTCGTCAAGTACCTTTACCTTCGTCACGCCGACGGACGAACCCAGCCGGGCGGGCTTGACGAACAGCGGCGGCCCCAACGCCTCGGCGTGCGCTTCGACCGCCTCCCGGTCCTCCGCCCAGCCGCGTTCGCGCACGACCTCGTACGGGGCGACCGGCAGCCCTGCGGCCTCGAACAGCACCTTCGACACCGCCTTGTCCATGCCGACCGCCGACGCGAGGACGCCGGCGCCGACGTACGGGACGCCCGCCAGCTCGAGCACGCCCTGGATCGTCCCGTCCTCGCCGTACGGGCCGTGGAGCACGGGGAACACGACGTCGATCGGCGCACGTTCGCCGGACTCGGAGACCAGCGCCTGCTCGCCCGGCTCGCGGGAGAGCGCCACGACGTCACCCTCCTCCATCCCGACGCTCGGCAGCTCGGACGAACCCTGCGGCGCCGACGGCAGGCCCGGGAGCCGGTGCCAGCGGCCGTCCCTGTCGATCCCGATCGGGATCACATCGAACCGTTCGGGGTCGAGCGCTCCCATCACCGACGTCGCCGACGCGACCGAGATCTCGTGCTCGGCCGATCGCCCGCCGAACACCAGGACCAGCCGCATCTTGCGGCCGCGGCCCGGGCCGTGTTCGATCACGCCTTCTCCAGGGCCTGGTCGAGGTCCGCCATCAGGTCCTCGGCGTCCTCGGCGCCGACCGAGACGCGCATCAGCCCGGGTCCGATGGACGCGGCCGCCAGCTCGGCGTCGGACATCTGCCGGTGGCTCGTCGATCCCGGATGGCACACCTCGGTGTGCAAGCCGCCGAACGACGACCCGACGCGCGCGACCTGCAGCGACCCGCACGCTCGCGACGCGGCTTCGTACCCTCCGACGAACCCGAACGCGAGCATCGCGCCGAACCTCGGCCCGTCGAACATCCGCGCCGCCAACGTGTGATCGGGGTGAGACGGCAGCCCGGCGTAGCCGACGCTCGCGACCTTCGGGTGCCCATCCAGCCACGCGGCGACGCGCTCGGCGTTCGCGCACTGGCGTTCGAGCCGCAGCGCCAGGGTCTGCACGCCACGCAGCGCGAGCCACGCGTCGAACGTGCCGCTGTTCGTCCCCTGGTCCAGCCGCATGTGCGCGATACGGTCGATCAGGTCCTTCGACGCGGCGACCGACCCGCCGATCAGGTCCGAGTGCCCGCCGATGTACTTCGACGTCGAGTGCAGGACGGCCGCGACGCCCGGCACCTGCAGGGGACGGAAGAGGTACGGCGTGGCGACCGTGTTGTCGACGACGAGCGGGACGCCCGCCCCATCGCAGACGGCCGCGACCCCGGGGACATCGGTCACGCGGAACGTCGGGTTCGCGATCGTCTCGACCAGGACCGCCCCGGTGCGATCGGTGAGCGCGTCGCGCACCGCGTCCGGCGTCGGTTCGACGAACGTCGTCGTCACGCCGTAGCCGGGCAGGATCGCGTTCAGAAGTTGGAACGTCCCGCCGTAGACGGTCCGCTGGGCGACGACGTGGCCGCCGCTCTCGACGAGCGCGGTCAGCGTCGAGTGCAGCGCGCCCATGCCGCTGGCGAACGACAGCGCAGCTTCGGCCCCCTCGAGCGACGCGAGCACGGCGTGCAGCGCGACGTGGGTCGGGTTCGACGTGCGACCATAGACGAAGCCCGGGCGTCGCTCGTTGATCACGTCCGCGTAGTGCTCGAGCGAGTCGTACAGGTAGTCGGCCGTCAGCCAGATCGGCTGCCCCACCGGCTCCTCGGCGATCGCCTGGGGGACCGTGCCATCGTGGATCGCTCTGGTCGAGAACCCCCTCGGGTCCGGGCGGTCGGTCATCGCGGCCAAGCCTACCGCTACGATGGCCGCCTCCCGGGGCGATCCGACCTCCGACCCGGCGCGAAGGAGCGGATGGATGGACGGGCGAAGGATCGGATCCGGCACGGTGGCGACCGCGGTGGCGGTCTCGATGGTGCTGGCCGCGTGCGGCGGGCCGTCCACGTACTCAGGGGACGGCGTCACGTTCCAGTACCCGCACGGGTGGAAGACGGTCATCGCGCCGGGCACCACGCCCGGTTCGGCCGGCCCGACCAGCAGGGTCGGCGTGGGCGTGGACGCGGCGAACCTGGTGATCATGGTCAGCACCCACCTGGCGCAGCCGTCCGGCCCCCAGGACACCGTGAAGGCCGAGGAGTCCGTGCTGCAGTCGCTGAGCGACGGTGCGAAGCAGCGCGGCGCGACCGTCCAGGGCCCGACGGCCGATCACCTCGGAGCGCTGGACGGGTTCGGCCTGACGATCACCGGGCTCACGAGCGGCGGCGTCACGGTGGGCGGTCGCGTGATCGTCGCGATGAACGGCAACGTCGAGTACCTGCTCAACTGCCAGGCCACGGCCGATCACGCGGAGGAGATCGGCGCGGGCTGCGCCCAGGTGGTCGATTCGTTCACGGTCGCCTGATCCCGCTCCGCCCATCCGGCATGTGGACCTCTGCGGCCCGGCCGCACTACGCTGTCGCGTCGTGGACCTCCCGACGACGATGCGGGCGCTTCGCAAGACCGCGCCCGGCCCCGGCGCCGCCCTCGGGGAGGTCCCGGTCCCCGCTCCAGGCCCGAACGAGATCCTGATCCGCGTCCAGGCCGCGTCGATCTGCGGGACCGACCTGCATATCTACGACTGGAACGAGTGGGCCGACCGGCGTATCGGCGCGGCCCGCCTGCCGTACACCTTCGGCCACGAGGTCGCCGGGCGCGTCGTGGCGATCGGCGACGAGGTCGATCACCCGCTGCCCGGCATGTTCGTCGCGGCGGAGACCCACCTGTTCTGCGGCCACTGCGGCCTCTGCCGGACCGGCAAGCCGCACATCTGCCAGAACATGCGGATCCTCGGCGTGGACGTCGACGGGGCGTTCGCCGACTATCTGGTCCTGCCCGGCCACAACGCCTGGGTCGTCGACGCCCGGATCGCGCCGGACAGCGCCTCGGCGATGGAGCCGTTCGGGAACGCCGTCCACACGGTGTTCCCGCCGGCGACCGACCCGGAGATCGCGACGTCGACCGTGGCGGTCCTCGGGGCGGGGCCGATCGGGCTGTTCGCCGTCGGGATATGCCGCGCGGCCGGCGCCAGGACCGTGATCGCCGTGGAGCCGAACGAGTTCCGGCGCGACCTCGCGAAGAAGATGGGCGCGGACCTGCTGATCGACCCGGCGCGCGAGGACCCGGTCGAGGCCGTGCTGACCGCGACCGACGGCCTGGGCGCCGACGTCGTCCTCGAGATGTCCGGCGTCCCGGCGGTGATCGACCAGGGAACCCGGATGCTCCAACACGGGGGACGGATCTCGCTACTCGGCCTCCCGCCGGGCGAGGTGTCGCTGGATCTCACCGAGCAGGTGATCTTCAAGGAAGCCCGGATCTACGGCGTCACGGGACGCGAGCTGTTCCGTTCGTGGCAGCAGACGACCACGCTCCTCGCGACCGGCATGGTCGACCTCAGCGCCATCATCACCCATCGGTTCCCGCTGGAGGCGTTCGAGGAGGCGTTCGACGCGGTCGCCGGCGGCCGGGCCGGCAAGGTCGTGTTCGCGATCGGCGACGGGACGGAGGGCGCGTGACGGTGAGCGGGAGCCTCGACTACCTGAAGGACGAACTGGCGTCCCTGGACACCCAGGGCCTGCGGATCCATCCGCGCGTGCTGCAGGGCGAACAGAAGGCGCGGGCGGTGTTCGACGGGCATCCGGTGATCAACCTCGCGTCGAACAACTACCTCGGATTGGCGGCCCATCCGCGGATGAAGCAGGCGGCGGCCGACGCCGCGATGCGGTTTGGCGCGGGCTCCGGCGCGGTCCGCACGATCGCCGGGTCGATGTCGCTGCACCAGGAGCTGGAGGAGCGGTTCGCGGCGTTCAAGCACGCGCCCGCGGCCCTGATGTTCCAGAGCGGGTTCACGTCGAACGCCGGCACGGTCGCGGCGATCCTGGCGAAGGAGGACGTGATCGTCTCCGACCAGCTGAACCACGCGTCGATCATCGACGGCGCGCGGCTTTCGCGGGCGGAGATCAAGGTGTTCGCCCACAAGGACGTCTCCGCGGCCGACGCGCTGGTCACCGAGGCGCGGGGCGCGGGCAAGCGGACCCTGCTGATCACCGACGGCGTCTTCTCGATGGACGGCGACATCGCGCCACTGCCCGGGCTGGTCGAGGTCGCCGAGCGCCACGGCGCGATCATGATGGTCGACGACGCGCACGCGTCCGGCGTGCTGGGCTCAGGTGGGGCCGGGACCGTCGATCACTTCGGCTTGCACGGCCGGGTGGACATCCAGGTCGGGACGTTGTCGAAAGCGATCGGCGCGCTGGGCGGGTTCATCGCCGGTCCGCAGCACCTGATCGACTGGCTGATCAACCGCGGTCGCCCGTACCTCTTCTCCACGTCGGCGCCACCGGCCGTCGCGGCCGCGTGCATCGAGGCGCTGAACGTGATCCGCGACGAGCCCGAACGGCTGGAGCGCCTGTGGTCGAACACCCGCTTCTTCAAGGAGGGGCTGCACGCGCTGGGGTTCGACACCGGCGCCTCGGAGACGCCGATCACGCCGGTGATCGCCGGCGAGGAGCATGTGGCGCAGGACCTGGCGCGGCTGCTGTTCGAAGCCGGCGTGTTCTGTCCGGCCATCGTCTTCCCGACGGTCGCGAAGGGGACGTCCCGGGTCCGGACGATCGTGACGGCGGACCACAGCGAGGACGACCTGTCCGAGGCGCTCGAGGCGTTCGGGACGGTCGGGAAGAAGCTCGCGATCATCTGAGGCTTCGCGCGCGAGGAGGCGGTCGCCGGGATGGAGCAGCGGATCAGCCTGGTGACGCTCGGGGTCGCGGACCTGGATCGGGCCCGTTCGTTCTACGAGGCGCTCGGGTGGCGCCGAACCGGCGACGACGAGGGCGTCGTGTTCTTCCAGGCCGGCGGGATGGTGCTGGCGCTGTGGAGCCGCGCGGAGCTCGCGGCCGACAGCGGCGTCGAGGACGGCGGCGGCTGGGGCGGCGTGACGCTCGCGTACAACGTCCGCTCGCCCGAGGAGGTGGACGCAACCCTGGCCGAAGCCAGCGCCGCCGGGGCCGCGATCGCACGGGCGGGCGCGGAGACGTTCTGGGGCGGATACTCGGGCGCGTTCATCGACCCCGACGGACACCCGTGGGAGGTCGCGCACAATCCGTTCTGGACGCTCGGGGCCGACGGCTCCGTTCGCCTCGAGGCGCCCGACAACCTGGAGGGCAACCGGTGACGGCAGATCCTGGGCGGCCGGACATGAAGCTCATCGCGTCCGCCCCGCTCACGGGCGGCGCGTTCGAACTCGTGGAAGAGGTCCGGGCCGCGGAATCCGGTCCGACGCCGCACGTGCACCGCGAACGGGACGAGGGGTTCTACGTCCTGGAGAGCCGGTACACGTTCGTCCGGGAGCACGACGAGATCGACGCGTCGCCGGGCGACTTCATCTTCATCCCACGAGGAACGCGACACGCCTTCCGCGCGCTGGACGGATCCCTCCCGCACGTTGATCCTGATCGCGCCCCGCCGGGCTCGAGGGGTTCTTCCGGGTGATGGGCCCGAGCTCCTGGCGGGCGGAGCCTCGAGCCTCGAGGCGATGCCGGCGCTCGCGGACCGGTTCCACTCGCACCCGGTCGAGTAACCGTCGACGGGGGCGTTCCTCACCTCAACGCAGCGCCTCAATCGACGCGGTGGCGACGATCCCTTCGAGGCTGCGTGCCAGGTCCTCGTCCAGGGTGACGAACGCGTCCGCCTGCAGCTGCGTGAGCGCCACGTACTCGGCGTCGTAGGTCGAGGCCCATCCCATCCGATCCGCGAGCTCCCAGGCTCGGCGCCGCAGGACCGCGTCGCCGAGGTGCCTGATCGGCATCCGTCCGATGCGGGCGAGGCGGTCGCGCGCCACGTCGGCTGGGATCTCTTCCCGCTGAACGGCCTCGTGCAGGGCCGACAGCGTCTGCGACCGAAGGAGGGTCGGCGCGAGGAGCTCATGCTCGCCAGACGACCTCGATCCCCTCGTTCGCGAGATGGATGACGGCGCCGGCGTCGACGACGAACCTGGTCATCGGCTCACCCCGGATCGGTCGGTCGAGTCGGAGCCCGGACACTACCCTCGCGCCCGGGCACCCGTCGACACCCGGGTCTGGGATACCGTGGACGCGTGAGCGACCAGACGATCCGACCCGCCTACAGCATGTGGCCCCAGTACAACCAGCGCCTCCGCGACGTCATCGCGGCGATGACCGACGAGCAGCTGGCGATCACGGTCCTGGGTCACGGCCCAGGCGGAACACCCGAACGATGGCCGATCTGGGCGACCGTGGGCCACACCGCCTGCCAGCGGGTGTTCTGGCTCTGCGATTTCCTCGGCGAGCCGGGCGCGGACACGACGCCGTTCACGAACGCCGCGTACGACTGCCCGGGGGACGACGACCTGGAGCACGTGCTGGGCGCCGAGCAGCTCGTCGAGGGCCTCGATTCGTCCTTCCGCATCGTCGAGGACTGCCTCGACCGATGGAGCCTGGACTTGCTCACCGAAGAGATCCGGCGCCCGGACTTCGGCGACGATTGGGTGCACACCCGCGGCTCGGTCCTCCAGCGGGTCTTCAGCCACGACGTCTACCACTGCGGCGAGCTGTCGCAGACGCTCGGCGTCGCCGGTCTGCCGCAGATCGATCTCTGGGACTGAGTCCACGCTCGGTGACGCCGGTGAGGTGCTGACGTTGACGGAGGTTCCCTCCCAAGAGGAGCTCGAAGTCGCCCACTGCTGGGAGCCCGAAGACCGGGTGCCGGGGCGGCCCGAGATGACGGGGTTCCGCAGGCTGCTGCGCTACCACCAGTCGCGGTGGCGCGAGGCGCACGGGCACCCGATCGGTACCCAGCCGATCGTGCCGGCGGCCGGGAAGCCGTCGCGCCTCGTCGGGAGCCGCCTCCCGCTCGCGTACGCCCGGGAGACCGGCGCGAACCTGATCACCTCCGGCGCGCTCGACGCTGCGTGGGCCCGAACGTCCTTCATCGAGCCGCACCAGAGCTTCGATCACCAGCGGCTGTGGGCCGACCTCCTATGGTCGACGACGATGGCCTTCAATCTCTTCGGCGACCTGGCCGCCGACCTGGGGCTCGCCGACCGGGCGGTCCACGCCTGGTGGCCGGACGCGCCGGGCCCCGTGTCCCAGGTTCTCTTCGAGCATTCCCCAGGGTGGCTCGACCATGCCTACCTCGGGAACCTCAGCTCGTTCGATGCGGCGTTCGTGCTCGACCTCGGCGACGGCACGCGAGGGATCATCGGACTCGACACCAGGTACCAGGAGCGGACCAAGCCGGAGATCCCGAAGCCGAGGAACCTCCCGCGGTACCTCGAGGTCGCCGAGCGGTCGGGCGCCTTCGCGGCGGGGACGACCGCCGCGGTCGAGGGGAGGTCCGATCTCGCCGTGATGTGGCTCGAGCACCTCCTGGTGCTGTCGATGCTCCAACATCCCAGCGGCGCGTGGAGCTGGGGCCGCTACGTCGTGGTCCGCCCCGCCGGCAACTCGGACTACGCCGACGCCTGCGACCGGTACGGAGATCTGCTCGCGGACCGTTCGACATTCTCCACGATGACCGTCGAGGAACTCCTCGAGGCCGAGGTCCTGCCGGCACCCACGGCCACAGCGCTGCGCGAACGGTACATCCCCCACTGACGCCGACCCGCCCCCGGTCCGTGGATCCGAGCCCTCCCAGGATCACACCATCGCCGCGGACGGCAGTCCTTCGGTGATGTGAGACGGCTTGAACCCCTTGACCATGAGGTAGATCCCGAGCGACAGCTCCCAGAAGAACTCCGGGATCGTCGCGATGACCTGCACTCCGGACCCTGGCTCGATCACGTCGAACAGGACGAGGGTCCCCGACAGGATGATCAGCGGACCTCCGATCAGCCCCAGCGTCGCCATGCCGCGTGGCACGAGGCCGGATCGGTACATCAGGTAGCCCAGGATCAACCCGTTCCCGAGACCGACGACCCAGCCGGGCCCGAGCAGGAACGTCCAGTCGTGGATCGCAACGAGCGACCTGCCGGCGATGACGACCGAGCTCGCGCCGGAGGCCCCGACGTCCTGGCGCAACGTCACGACGGCGAGGAGGCTGAGGATGCCGGCGGCGATGAAGACGCTTTCCATGACACGGGCGGTGACATAACCGAGCGCGAGGCTTTCGTTCTGCCGCTTGAGGATCGGGAACAGCACGACGGCCGTACCGATGTTGGCGACGATGAGGATCATCTCGAGGAACGCTCCGAGAGCGACGCGGTTGTCGGCGCCGGCTCCGATGACGTAGTCGGGATGGTCCAGCACCACGTTGTAGAGCGCCAGCGCAGACGGGATGCTGACCACGAACGTGATGATGAAGAGCAGACCTACGACGAACGCGGTCCTTCTCAATGGGTTCACGGGCACTCCTTCCGGTCGATCGATCAACGACGCAGGGCCGCCGTACGGCGTTCAGCCACACCTCCTCATCCGGCGCTCAGCGGTTCGGTGCACCCGGCGGTGCAGGGAGGGCAAACCGGTCGCGCCTCCGATGGGCCGTGAGGCGATCGGTCGCGTCTTCGGCTCACATGGGCGCGGAAGCGCCGGCGTCCATGCGCTGAGCGTGATGCCGGACATCCCGGTCTCCTCGGATCCATGCCGTCGCGATGGCGACGGAAGCGCCGAACCGGGAGTTAGGGCCAGGATGGGACCGCCGCGAGGCTGGGGCTGTCCGCGCCGCCACGGTAACACCCATCGGGCCGGCGCTGCTCGATGGCCATCCCGATCGACGAGGAGGAGCGCGGGTCGAAGGTGAGCGGTCGCCGTCCCCTTCGACGACGCGACCTTCTCCTCACGCGAGCGTCAGCTCGGATCTGGGGTCGCTCGTCGGCCCGACGTCATCGCGCCTCGGGCGGACCGGAACGAGAGCATCGACCAACGGCTCAGCGCGGACAGGATCGAGCCCACGCTGCCGAACGACCCGATCGAGCCGATCGAGAACGCCGAACCGATCGAGCCGATCGACAGGAACGAGCCCACCGAGCCGATCGACAGGGCTGAGTTCGTCGACGCGACCGACAGGAACGAACCGTTCGACCAGAGAGACCACCGCGACGCAGCCGCCACGACGCCCATCATGACGCCTGCGGACAGCGTGCGCCGCGGCGCTCTACCCCGGTGTCAGCTGGCCGCCTTCATCGGCTCCTTCGGCTCGACCCACATCAGGTCCGGATGGAAGTCGTACCCCCACGGGAGCCCCGCGTTCTTCCAGCCATTCCTCATATGCTTGCCGAAGTAGACGCTCCCGCGATCGTCGACCCGGTCCCCTTCGAAGCCGTTGATGATGTTGTACGCGTGCGTGAAGCCGGCCTTCGTGAGCAGGTCGATCGCCATCGCGGCACGGCCCCCGGTCGCGCACATCACCAGGATCGTGTCGTCGGTGCCGAACGCCTCCTCCACCTTCGTGACGAAGTCCGGATTCGCCTCGCCGGAACAGCCCGGCGGCCTGCCCGGCATGGAGGGGCCCTCCGGGTCGAACTTCGGGAATACCAGCGGGACGTTCTTCGCCATCTCGACGTGGCCGCCGAACACGTACTCCTCGAACGTTCGCACGTCGAGGATGTGGACGTGGTCGGGATCCGCCTTCCACATGTCGTAGGCCTCGTACGGCGTCGCGTAGAGCCCCAAGGTCGTGCGGTTCGCCTCGGGCACTTCGGGAACGGATGTCGTCGCCATGATCGTGTCTCCTCCTCCCTCGTGCTCCCCTAGCCGAGCCGCAGGTGCATCGACTCTTCCAGCGGGACCGGCTCTGGGAGCTTGGCCATGCTGCGCTTCGTTCGCCCTTTGGGGGTGATGGCTCCACGAGCGCCGAGCGCTTGGATGGCCACATGGAGCGTCGCGTCGGATCGACGGTGTCGGTCGAAGCCCACGAGTGGACGCTGACGAAGCTCGCGCTGAACGACGACCGACTGATCGCGAACCTGACCGAGTCGGACGCGGCGAACCTCGAAGCCTCGGGGTTGGATCGCCGGGCCCACGCGCTGGTTCGGATCGGCGCTCTACTGGCGCTGGACGCCGCCCCGGCGTCGTACGCGTCCGTCGTTCGGCTCGCGCAGCGCGCGGGGGTTTCCGCGCCCGAGATCGTCGGGGTGCTCGTCGCCGTGGCCCCGTACATCGGGATCGCGCGCACGGTCTCGGCGGCCCCCGAGCTGGCCCTCGCGGTCGGCTTCGACGTGGACGACGTGATCGAGCGGGACCGCGACGAGGCCGACGGAGCCTGAAGGCCGGGTGAGGCCGGTCCGTCCGAGGGCCGGCCAGCTTCGGCCGTTGCTGCGCCTCGGCAGCTCGTAGTACGGTCCGGGGCCCTTGGACCGCAGCATCCCGATCGGTGAGGCCGCCCAGGCGCTGGGGGTCAGCCTCGACACCCTGCGCCGGTGGGAGCGCCAGGGCCGGATCCGCACCGAGCGCGACGAACGGAACCGCCGGCTGATCCCGGAGAGCGAGATCACCCGCCTCGGCGGGCGTCTTCCGTCGCACAGCGGCACCGGGTTCTCCGCGAGGAACCGGTTCGAAGGTGTGGTCACGGCCGTCGAGGTCTCAGGCGTCGTCGCCCTCGTCGAGATCCAGGCCGGCCCGCACCGGATCGTCTCGGTGATCACCCGCGACGCGGTTCAGGAGTTGGGTCTCGCGCCAGGCGTCCCGGCCGTCGCGACCGTCAAGGCCACCTCCGTCATCGTTCAGCGGGCGCGAGACGAACCGCACCACTGAGGGGCAGGCTCACCCGCTCGGCACCTCGAGCCGCGACAGGTCGTCCTCGGTCTCGCGGCGAAGGATCAACCGCGCCGAGCCGTCCGCCACGAGGACGACGGCGGGGCGTCCGACCTTGTTGTACGTGCTGGCCATCGCGTACTCGTACGCGCCGGTCGACGCCACCGCCAGCAGGTCTCCGCGGCGGACGTCCGACGGCAGCGCGACGTCGCGGGCGAGGACATCGCCGGATTCGCAGTGCCGGCCCACGACCGTCACGTCCGCTCGCTCGATCGTGCCCGCGCGGGACGCCAGCTCGATCGTGTACCGCGACCCGTAGAGCGCGGGACGGATGTTGTCCGACATCCCGCCGTCGACGTTCACGTAGGTTCGCCCCGGCACGCGCTTGATCGTGCCGACCGAGTACAGGGTCACCGCGGCGCCGGACGTTATCGCGCGGCCCGGTTCGACCACGAGCTCCGGGACGTCCAGACCGCGCGCCTGGCACTCACGGGTCAGCAAGCCGCCGAGGGTCCGGCCGAGGTCCTCCGGCTCGAACGGTCGCTCGTCCCGGTAGGTCACGGCCATCCCGCCGCCGACGTCGAGCACCTGGGCGACGAACCCGACCTCGCTCCGCATCTCCTCCAGGAACGACACGACGACCTCGAGCGCGCCCAGGTACGGCGCCGCGTCCACGACCTGCGAGCCGATGTGCGCGTGGATCCCGGCCACCCGGATGCCCGGCGTCCGGACCGCCTGCGCGAGCGCCGCGGCCGCCATCCCCTCGTCCAGCGGGATGCCGAACTTCGTGTCGACGGTCCCGGTCCGGACGTACTCGTGCGTCCCCGCCTCCAGGCCCGGCACGACGCGGAGCAGGATCGCCTGCTCCACGCCGGCGGAACCCGCGGCCGCGGAGATGCGACCGAGTTCCTCCTCGTTGTCGACGACCAGGATCCCCACGCCGGCGCGGATCGCCGTCTCGATCTCCGCGTCCGACTTGTTCGTCCCGTGGAACGCGATCCCGTCCGCGGGTGCGCCCGCCCGCAGGCATGCGTCGAGCTCGCCGCCGGTCGCGACCAGGAGGCCCAAGCCCTCCTCGACCGCGATCCGGATCAGCGCACCCGCAGGGAACGCCTTGACCGCCCAGAGCGCCCGAGGGAACGCCTCGCGGAACCGGCGGCACCGCTCGCGCATGTGCGCCTCGTCGATGACGACGAGCGGCGTGCCGAACCGCCCCGCCAGGTCGTTCGCGGAGCATCCGGCAACCGACAGACCGTCGTCGCCGAACGCCGCGCCGAGCGGCCATGGCCCAGGCCGTTCGCCGGCCGTCATCCCGCTGCGTCGCATCGTCACGAACCTAGCCGACGGCCGTGGCGATCACGCCGACGAGTAGCGCCCCCAGGAGGACCGCCCACACCGGAGCCCTCCGCCACAGGGCCGCCGCCGCCACCGCCGCCACGGCGATCCGGAACGGCGTCGAGAGCCCGACACGACCCAGGGAGACCGCCGACGCCGCGATCGCGCCGAAGGCCGCCGCGTTGAACCCGCTCGCCGTCGCCCGCACCGCCGGGTTCCCGCGCAGGGACCGCAAGAAGGGTCCGCTCGCGCCTAGCACGATCAGGAACGCGGGCAGGTAGATCGCGACGGTCGCCACCAGCGCGCCCAGCACGCCCGTCACCCGGTACCCCACGAATGCCGCGGACGTGACGATCGGGCCCGGGGTCGCCTGCCCCAGCGCGATCCCGTCGAGGAACTGCCCCTTCGTCAACCAGCCGTGCGCAAGCACCTCCGGCTCGAGCAGCGGCACAAGCACGTACCCGCCGCCGAACAGCAGCGCCCCTGTCTTGAGGAACACCCACGCGAGGGCGGGCAGCTGGGCGATCCCGACGGCCGCCAGGGGAACCAGGGCCAGCGCCACGGCTGCGGCGATCACCGCCGCCCCGCGTTCGCCGCCCGCGTTTCCCCGCCGTTCGAACGCACCCTCGAGCAGTGTCGCCGCCCCTCCGGCCAGCACCCACAGGGCGCTCCATCGCGGCAGCCACAGGGTCAGCGCGAACGCCCCGACGGCGACCGCCGCGGGCACCACCCGAGAGACCGTGGCCCGTAACCGCCACAGCGCGAAGACGATCACGACCACGGCGGCCGCCTGCAGGCCCGCGAGCGTGTCGGCGGGCACCCCGAGGCTCCCGAGCGCGAAGTACAGCGCCGCGAGCGCCGTCATCATCACGAACGCCGGCAGCGCGAAGCACACCCCGGCGACGAGCCCACCGGTCCGGCCGGCGACCAAGTATCCGATATGGATCGCCATCTCGGAGGAGTTCGGGCCGGGCACCAGGTTCGTCACGCCGAGGGCGTCGGTGAACGCCTGGCCCGAGATCCACCCGCGGCGCTCGACCAGCTCATCCTGCATCAGCGCGATGTGCGCGGTGGGTCCGCCGAACCCGATCAGCCCGAACCGCGTGAACGTGCGGGCGACGGTCCGCAACCCGACGCGCTGGCCGGCGGGCTCAGGCTCCACGTTGACGTCCCGACCCGTGCCGCGATCTGTGTGCTACCCGAGCCCGTAGATCTCGGGCTTCGCCTGGCGCAGCATCAGCGACGCGACCATCTCGGCCGGCGCGACGTTCTCGTAAAGCACCTTTACCACATGCTCGGCGATGGGGACCTCGACGTCGTTCGCCTGCGCCAGCTCGCAGAGGGGGCGCGAGGACTTCACGCCCTCGGCGACCATGTTCATGTCGGCGACGATGTCGTCGAGCTTGCGGCCCTTCCCGAGCTCCTCGCCGACGAACCGGTTCCGCGAGAGCTTCGACACGCACGTCGCGATCAGGTCGCCCATGCCGGCCAGCCCGGCGAACGTCAACGGGTTGCCTCCGAGGCGAGCACCCAGGCGAGCGAGCTCCGCGAGCCCCCGCGTCAGCAACGAGGCCTTCGCGTTGTCACCGAACGCCATCCCGTCGGCGATCCCGGCGGCGATCGCGATCACGTTCTTCATCGCGCCCGCCATCTCGCAGCCGATGACGTCGGGGTTCGTGTAGACGCGGAAGTAGGGCGCCATGAACAGGCCCTGCAGCTCCTTCGCCCGATCCTCGTCGGGACACGCGATCACCGTCGCCGCCGGCGCGCGGCGAGCGATCTCCTTCGCCAGGTTCGGCCCCGTGAGCACGCAGGCGAGGTCCGCGTGCAGCCCCTCGCGGTGCATCACCTCGGTCATGCGCAGGCTGGTCCCCTGTTCGATCCCCTTCGTGAGCGAGACGACCGGCACGTCGGGTCCGAGCTCGGGGCGGACCTGGACGAAGATCGAACGGAACGACTGCGACGGGATCGCCATCACGACGCACGTGGCCCCGGCGACCGCTGCCCCCAGGTCGGTCGTCGCGCGCAGGGACGCGGGGAGCTCGATGCCGGCGAGGTACTCGGCGTTCTCGTGCTGTTCCGTGATCGCCGCGGCCAGCTCCTCGCGGCGAGCCCACAGGATCGTGTCGATCCCCTTCTCCGCCGTGATCGTGGCGAACGCCGTTCCCCACGAGCCCGCGCCGATCACCGCGACCTTCGGCTCGGTCATACGGCCCCGGGCTTCACGCCCACTTCTTCGGGTACCGCGAACGGAGATCCAGCACCATCGCGCGCAGTTCGTCCATCACGGACTCGGTCACCTTGCGCAGGGTCGGGAGCTCGTCCTTCGTCGCTTCGAACTCCGAGAAGTCCATCGGCTGGCCCGCCTTCAACCAGATCGGACGGCCGAATCGGAGGTCGCCGCCGCTCCTCTGCCAGACGTCGTGGGAGCCCCAGATCGCGATCGGATGCACCGGAACCCCCGCCTGCAGCGCGAGACGCGCGATCCCGAGCTTGCCCTGCATCGGCAGGTTGTCGGGATCCTTCGTGGTGGTCCCCTCCGGGTAGACGACGACGACCTCGCCGTCCTGGAGCGCATCGACTGCGGCGGTCAACGGCGCCACCGAACCGCTCCCCCGTTCGACGGGGATCTGCTTCGCGCCGTTGAGCACCGTCCGAAGGAACGGGTTCTCGAACAGCTCCTGCTTCGCCAGGAAGCGAGCCTTGCGCCCGGCCTTGACCAGGATGTACGCGTGCGCGATCGGGTCGAAGTACGAGATGTGGTTCGCTGCGACCAGGACCGGCCCCTCACGAGGGATGTTCTCGAGCCCCTCGAAGCGCCAGTTGAACCACAGCGCCGCGGGCGGCCTGAGGACCCCGTGCGCGACGGTGAACCAGGGTTCGAACTCGGCCACCTGACCTCCTGCCGATGCCGCTCGTGCCGGGTGACCGCCGGGCCCCGCCCGGATGCACGAGCCCCGGATGCCGGCCGGGCGGACGTATCCTAACAACCCCATGCGGGTGCTCGCGGTGCCGGTGAAGTCCCTCCATCGCGCGAAGGGTCGCCTCGCGCCGCTGCTCTCCCCCGTCGAGCGGGCGATGCTGACGCTGGCGATGCTCGATGACGTGCTGGACGCCGCGCTCGCGCAGGACAGCTGGCAGACGTGGGTGGTCTCGCCGGACGAGGCCGTGCTGGAGGTCGCCGCGCGCCGGGGGGCGAAGCCGTTCCCCGAGACGGCCGGCACGTTGCTGCGAGCGCTCCGCGAGGTCGAGAGCCAGGTGAACGGTGCCCGGAGCGAGCTGGCCGTGCTGCTCGCGGACCTGGCGCTGCTCACGCCTGGCGCGCTGGCGCGCGCGCTGGAGGTCGACGCGGCCGTCGTGGCGGCTCCCTCAGGCTCGGACGCGGGGACGAACCTCCTGGTCCGCTGGCCGCCGCAGGTGATCCCGGCGCGATTCGGTCCGAATTCGTTCGGCCGGCATCGCTGGGCGGCAAGGCGGGCACGGGTCACGTTCGCCGAGGTCCGGGACCCGGAGGTGGCGTTCGACCTAGATCGGCCGGAGGACGTCCGGACGTTCCTCGCCGCGTCGAGGCCGGGACGGACCGCGTCCGTTTGTCATGAGCTTGGGCTGGCAGCGAGACTTCGGCGGGCCGAGTTGGCCTGACCGGCGGCGAGCGACGACGGGAGACGATCGATGGCGCAGGGGACGGTTCGGGACTTCGACATCGAAGGCAGGACGGGGACGCTGTTGATGGACGACCGGACCGAGGTGCAGGTCGAGCCGGCGTCGATCCCGGAGGGCTCGGAGATCCGGTACCTGCGCCTCGGCCAGCGCGTCGGCTTCGACGTCGAGGACGAGGGCGAACGCAAGGTCGCGCGGAACCTCCGGGTCGTTACCTTCGGCATGTAGCGGCCCGATCGCTCTCGAGCCGCGGGGGGCCTAGCGGCGCGGCAGACGCGCGGTCCGGCGGGGGCTCCGCCGGAACACGGACGGCACCCGTGACTTCGCCGTGGCGGGAGCGCTCCGCCGACGGCGCGCGACGATCTCTCGGAACGGCTTGCCCGGGTGGAACGCCGGCACGAGGGTCGCGGGCACGACCACCTTCCGGTCCGCGTTGATGTCCCGGGCGACGCGCCGCGCGCGCGCCTGCCGCAGGAACGTGCCGAACCCCTGGATCACGACCCGGTCACCGATCGCGACCGTTCGCACGATCGTGTCGATGACCGCGTCGACGACCTCGGCGACCTCGGCGGGCTCGCGGCCGAGTCGGACCGCAACGTCGTTCACCAGTTCGCGCTTGTTCACTACGCTCCACCCCCTGGAGGTTCCAACGGTACCCCACTCCGGCACGAAGGGGAGCCGCTGGGCGCGTCGTGATGATGTTCAACCTCCCGCCGTCGAGGCGGTCCGCGCGATCACGTGGAAGACGTGCCAGTGCTTCGGACCCACGAAGGAGTCCCCCGGCCCGTCCTCCTCCTCGAGCGCGAGCACCTCGAAGCCCGACATCAGCGCGTCCAGCCGCACGCGCGTCACGAAGGTCATCGATGGGTCGCCCGACCACGAATCGTGGTCGCCGAACAGCTCGCCGGCGAAGAGGCCCTCCGGCCGGAGCGCTTCGCGGATGCGTTCCCACAGATCGTCGAACCGGTCCGGAGGACAGAAGGGCAACGAGTAGCTGGCGAACACGAGGTCCGCGCTCGGCAGGGGGACGTCCTCCAGGCGTGCGGTGACCACCTCCAGGCGTGCGGCGTGCTCGTCAGGAGCGTCGGCCCGGAGGTGCTCGGCGGCGGTCGGTTCGGCGTCGACGGCGAGTACGTGCCACCGCTGCGCGAGCAGCGCGCGGGTCTCGGTCCCGTCGCCGAACCCGAGCTCGATCGCCTGCCGGCCGGGAGGTTCGGGGCCCAGGATCGCGACCGCCCGCTCGAACAGCGGGCGCGGTTGGCGGCCCCTCGTCGCCCGGTGGTAGCTCGCCCAGTCGCTCATCGTCCGCAACGCGCACCTTACGGCACGGCTCTGCGGAGGAGCTCACCTGCAGGGTCACGATCCTTCCCCTCCGGGAGGCTGGGCCCTGCTACCCTTTCCGGCGTGACAGCGGCCCTGCGAGCCGCCGAGATCGGTCCGTACCGAGGGCCAGGTGCGCAGAACCGCAGGTCACACCCACTGGCCCGTGGGGTAATGGTAGCCCGACTGACTCTGGATCAGTTAGTCTTGGTTCGAATCCAGGCGGGCCAGCGAGGCTCTGACCAGCGCGTTCCTTACGCGGGACGGGCGGGCCGCGTTGGATTGGGAACGCGATTGGGAACACGGCCTCACCCGACGGTCCCCAGCAGCCGATCGAGACGCGGCGCGGCGTCGGTCTTCAGCTTCGGCAGAACGCTCGCGTACACGTCAGCCGTGATCGCGATTCCCGCATGGCCGAGCAGCTCCGACACCACCTTCAGGTCCTCGCCGCCGCCAAGCATCAGCGTCGCGGCAGCCGTGTCGCAGGTCGTGGATCGAACACGCTCGACGCTCGCCTTCCGGAGCCGCGACTGGAACGCTTCGGTGAGCCCGTGCGGACTCCTAATCTGACCGTCGCCCCTGTCCACCACGAGGTCCAAGTCGCGCCACGCCTCGCCGATCCGCAGACGGTGTGATGCCTGCTCCCTCCGGTGACGTCTGAGTGACTCGACGACGAACGCCGGCATCGGTAGCTCACGTCGCGAGCTCCGCGTCTTCGGCTCGCCGATGAAGTACCGGCTCCCCGAGATCGCCGCGATCGAACGCGAGGCGCGGCGGGCGGCGGCCATGGACGCAGCCTCGATGGCACGCCTACCGGCGTTGAGCCGTTGGGAGGTTAGGGCGAAGGAGGCCTTCATCCGGAAGATCCCGGGGCACCCGCGAGGTGGACGGGACCCGTTCAGCGTGATCTACCACGAGGCGACCCACCTCAGCGCGGGAATCGTCCGAGGCTTCGAGGCCGTTTCGACGGAACTGTCGCCGCCCGATCGCCTCGGCCTCGCCGGCGTCGTGTGGTGGACGAGCCGACCCGATGCGGCGACGGTCGGATCGGCGTTGCTGTTCGCCCTGGCGTCGTTCGAGGAGACGGCGCACGACCTGCCCCAGCTCGATCTCCGTCACCAGCTGGAGGACTACGCCGACGGCTGGTGGGACAGGCTCGGCCGGGATTGCGACCAGCTCCTCGACGACCGGCGCTTCCGCGTGCTCTACGTCAGGGTCCGGGACGGCCTGCGCGAGTACGGGTACCTCGACGCGGACGGAATCCGGACCATCGTGGAGGACGTCCCGCTGTGAGGGGACGGCTGGACCCGTAGTCAACCCGATGGACGGAGCGGCCGATGAGGTGAGAGGTCCGGCCGGTGTCGGACGCTCCTTCAGGGGGAAGGTCAGCATTCGGCCGGACCTCGCCCGCACGCTAGAGCGGCCGAGCGTGGCGCGTCCATCGCCTTCGTGTCCGTACTTTTCCCCCACGGCTTCGTCCTCCGCGCCAAGAGGGTGGGTCGCGTTCCCGGACCGACGCGGCGAACGTCGGTGCCGGCCGGTAGCGAAAGACTCGTGGCCATCGAGCACGACGTGTCGAAGCTGCGCAAGCTCGTCCAGCGGATCTCGGTGCTCGCGCAAGCGCCGAAGGTCCTTCGGCCGAGGGCAACGAAGAGGCGGGCCGAGAACGGACTGCTCGGGCCCCAGATCGCTCGAGGCAGCACGTGCCCTCGGCCCGCCGCGTTCGAATACTGCTCCTTCAGGGTGAATCGGCGCAAACTAGCGCGAAAGGGACGCTCCGGGGCCGACGCGTTCGGCTTGTACTTCGCGAAGATAGGGGACTCGTCACCGGCTCCGGCCCGATCAAGACCACGCACCTGCCGTGTCCGTTCTGCGCGGCCGCGGACTGGATGGTCTACGCGGACGCGGAGACCAAGACCCTCATGACCCGCGACCACGGCTGCCAGGCATGTGGGCGGAGCGCCCGATTCGAGATCGACCTCGACGAACACGGTGCCACCGCGGAACTCGTCCAGACTGGCGGTCCCGATCCGCCCGATTGGATGGTCCCGCCGAGACGGGTCGATCGAGGGGCCGCGCAAGCACGAGGAGCCATGGGCACGCGATCCCGGCACGGAGACCACGGGCTCGTTAGGCCGCGGCGGCTGGCCGGTGAGCATCATCGCGAGGTAGACGATCTGCGCGCGGCGTGTCCTGGACCGGCTTCGTCGCGACGAGCGGCTCGGTCCGCCCGTTCGGGTAGACGACCGAGGACCGTGGGTTTGCGTTCAGCGTCGATCAGGATGCGGTAGGCCTATGCCGGACCCAGGACATCGCACATGTCGATCTCGATCGGCGCCGGGTCCGTGAGCAGGAAGCTACCGTCCGGCGGGAAGGTCGCCTCGAAGCGGCCCTTGCTGAACAGGACCTCCCCAGGACGGTTCGTGAAGCCGTTGAGCCACCCGCCCGTGCCGACCAGGTCGACCGATCCATCGGGTGGGAAGGTGTACGTGCCCGGTCCGGAGATGTTGAGATCGATGCTTTCATCGGTCGCGACGTTGGTGAGGCGCGCCTTGAGCGTCCCGGTGACGAGTTGGCGCACCACGTTCCCATCCTTATCGAAGAACGTCGTCTGCACCTCGTTGTTCACGAGCACGTGGGACAGGATATCGAAGCCGCAATCCGAGATCGTGAAGTCGTTGGGCGTGGGGAGCGGTTCGCGTGTGGGTGGTCCCGCGGAAGCCGGACCCGCCGACAGCAGGACGACCGATGCGAGCGTGATGGAGATGATGACCCCTCTCCGCACCTCAAACCCTCCTTTCGCCACGACGCACCGCATCGTGGACCGTCTGCCCTGCGGGGCACAGTCACAATTAGCCGCGCCGTCGCGGGGAGCGCGCTCTACGTCGGCACCGACCAGGGCGTGTTCCACTCGACGGACGGCGGCACCACATGGCGGACGTTCGGCAAGGGCCTGCCGGTCGTGCCGATCGACGACCTCGAGGATGGTTTCGTCGACGAACGAGCTGTTCGCGGCCACCTTCGGCCGTGGCATGTGGAGGGTGAAACTCCCCTCACGTTGACGGCCGAACGGCCGAGCACGAACTAGGTCGTTCGACGTACGATGTCGTCGACTCCACCCGCGACCGTTCGGCTGTGAATCGGCCGTGCGGTCAGCCTCTTCTCTGGGGGGATCTGATGGGAACGGACCGCCGGCACCGTTTCGCACGAGGCGTGATCACCGTGGTGGTGCTGGCCTCCTGCCTGCAGGTCGCCGCCGCGTCGGTGGCCCCCGCGACGGGCGCCGGTGACCCGAGCGTGGTCGGCTCGTGGACGGAGCCGTTCGACCTGCCCGTCAAGGTGGTCCACGGCATCCTGCTGCCGAACGCCAAGGTGTTGCTCTTCTCCTACCCGGTCCACGATGTCGGGAGCGACGCCTGGTTGTGGGATCCGGCGACGGGCGACACGACCGACGTGAGCTTGACGTGGCCGCGCGACATCTTCTGTGCCGGGCACACGGTCCTGCCCGACGGGACCGTGTTCATCACCGGCGGACACGTCCACGGCGTTCGATGGGGCCGGGGCGTCGTGAACACCGACCTCTTCGACCCTGGGAAGAACCTCTGGACCACGGGGCCGCTGCTGTCGGTCGCGCGGTGGTACCCGACCAACGTCGAGCTCGGCGACGGCCGCGTGCTGGTCTTCGGCGGCCAGATCGACAATGGTCAGCCCTCGGTCTCGGTCGACGTCTACTCACCGGCGTCCAACACGATCACGCCGCTGCCGTCGAGCGTCGACCGCGTCCTCGGCGGATACCCGCGCCTCCACCTCTTGCCCAACGGCAAGCTGTTCCTCGCCGACGTCCGGCACGGGTCGTCCGCCGCGGTCCTCCCGCAGACGCAGATCTTCGACCCCACGACGGACGTGTGGACGCCGCTCGGCACGCCGCTGTTCGGCGCTCGCGGCGCGTCCGTCACCTCCGTGTTGCTCCCCGGGCTGCACCAGGTGCTGGATGCGGGGGGCTCCGACGAGACGGGCAAGGTCACCGCGTCGGCGGAGATCATCGACCTCGCCGCGCCGACGCCGAACTGGCGATCCACGGCGCCGATGAACGTCGCGAGGCACTGGGCGAACGGTGTGCTGCTCCCGGACGGCACGGTGCTGGTCGTCGGTGGGTCGAAGCACGGCGGGTACGGCGGCCCGGTACGCGAGGCCGAGTCGTTCGACCCGGTGACCGAGACCTGGACCGCGATGGCCTCGCAGGCGGCGCCGCGCGCCTACCACTCGATCGCCCTCCTGCTGCCCGACGGCCGGGTGCTGTCCGCCGGCGGCGACAAGGGCAAGTACCGGTTCACGGGCGAGGTCTTCTCGCCGCCGTACCTGTTCAAAGGCCCGCGCCCCACGATCACGGAGGCCCCGGCCGTGGTCACCTACGGGCAGGGGTTCCAGGTTCGCACCCCGGACGCCGACAGCATCGCCCGCGTGGCGCTCGTGCGGCCCGGCTCCGTCACGCACTCGATCGACATGGATCAGCGATACGTCGACCTGACGTTCGGCTCGGCGGACGGCGGAACCGCCCTGGACGTTGTGGCGCCGGTCGACGGGAATACGGCCCCGCCCGGCTGGTACATGCTGTTCGTCGTCTCGGCGGACGGTGTCCCGTCCGTCGCGTCATGGGTCCACATCGGGTGATCCGACGGTGGCGCGGCGGCGCCGCGTTCGCGCTCTTCGCGATCGTCGTTGCCGCGACGATCGTCGACCTCCGGGCCGGCCGCGGCGACGCCCGGTCCGTCACGCCGGGCCCCGGGTCGGCGGCCTACGGGTTGGGCGGCATCAGCAGGATCGACCCGGCCACCGGCGCGGCCGTCACCGCGATCGACGTGCCCCGGCCGAACGTCGTGGCGTTCGCGATGGGGTCGCTGTGGGCGACGTCGAACCTGGCGAACCGCGCGCACGTGATGGAGGTCGATCCCAGGACGAGCGACGAGGTCACGACGTTCGACCTGGGCTACGCGGAGACGATGGTTCCGAGCGACCTGGCCGCCGGCTTCGGCTCCGTCTGGACGATCGTCGGGTCGCACGTGTACCGGCTCGACCCCGCCACCGGCGCGACGCGTCGCGTCGCCGGGCTCCCTTCGGGTGACTTCCTCACGGGATTGGCGGTCGGCGAGGGCGCGCTCTGGGCGCTCGACGCGACCCACCCTTCCGTCGTTCGAATCGATCCCGGCAACGGCCGCGCCGTGGCGCGCATCGCGCTCGACGGTCAGCCCGGCGGCATCGCCGTGGCGTTCGGCTCGGTATGGGTGACGGAGCCGACCCGCGGCGAGGCCCTGCGCATCTCGACGGCCCACGAACGGGTCACCGGGCGGATCCGGCTGGGCGCCGCCGGCACCGTCCTGGCGGCCGGCGCGGGGCGCCTCTGGGTGACCGACGCGGCGGGGGGCGCCGTGCTCGCCGTCGAGCCGTCGTCGGGAGCGATCGATCGGATCGAGGTGGGATCCGCTCCGACCGGAGTCGCGACGATGGACGGTAGCGTTTGGGTCGTCAACAGCCGCGACGCCACCGTCTCACGGATCGACCCGCGAACGATGCGGGTGGCAGCGACGATCGGGGTGGGCCCCCGTCCCTACGCGGTGGCGGCGGGCGGTGGCGCGCTCTGGGTCACGTACCTCGGTGACCGGCTCGCCGGCGCCTGATCCGGCGGCCCGGAACGCGCCGACGCCTCACGTCGGGTCGTCCTCGTCGATCGGATGGTCTTCCAGGTACCGAACCTCCCACGACGGGATCGGCCGCTCGACCATCCGGACCGGCGGCAGCGGCGTCTGCGAGTAGTCGAACGCGCCGGCGAAGTCGTACGCCGTCCCGTCCGCGGAGGACAGCGGCAGCAGCCCGAACAGGTGCTCCGCGTAGGCCAGCATCGAGTTGAACGACGCGACCTCGTGGTCCGTGTACCCGGCTCGCGCGTAAGGGCTCACGATCACCATCGGGACCCGGATGCCGAGGCCGGTGGGAGGCGGCACGTGATCGTAGAAGCACCCGCAGTCGTCGTAGGTGATGAAGATCACGGTCGAATCCCAGTCCGGGCCGTTCTCGATCGCCGAGACCACCGAGCCGATCCAGTTGTCGCCGCGGATCATCGACTCGTCGTTGTGCTGGGAAGACCCCGCCTTCGGTGTGACGAGGGCGAGGTTCGGGAGCGTCCCGGCGGCGGCGTCGGACAGGACCTTCGCGTTCGCGACCCAGTTCTCGATCTGCGAGCTGCCCTGGCACTCGTAGAACGTCGCGCAGACCTGCCAGTAGTAGCCGGATCGCCAGTTCTTCGGCTTGTGGGGCCCGCCGCCCGCGTAGAGCTTCCAGGTCAGGCCGGCCGCGTCGAACCGATCCATGATCGTCGGGACCCACGGCACCGGCGACGGCCGATAGGGCCCGTTGCCGTCGCGGTCGGGGACGCACGACGGGACGAGGATCGGCTCGTCCTCGGGGTTCGCCGACCACAACGTGTCCTTCCGCGAGTCGCACCCCCACCCGGGGCCCGGGGTGGGGCCTTGCGGCGCCACGGACGCGTGCGGGTTGTTCCCGTAGAAACCGTCCATCGTGCTGGAGACCAGGTCCAGGTGCGAGGCCCAGGACGCCGCGGTGCTGTTCTCGAACGTGGCATCGGACACGACGAACGCGTCCGCCAACGCGGAGAAGTTCGGGATCGCCGAGGCATCGTATTGCCTGTAGCAGGCGTACGCGGTCGACGCGTCGCACCCGGCGATCAGATCGAACCCGTCCATCGCTCCGCCGTCGATCGCGGCCTCCTGGGCCTTGCGAGCGTGGCCGACGGGCGGCACGATGTCGGCGGCGGTGGCGAGCGGGATGGTCGTCCCGTCGTGGATCTTCCCCTCCGTCGCCCCATCGCATCGCGACGTCTGAACGCAGAACCGTCCGAGCATCTCGTCGAAGGAATGGTTCTCCTGATAGATCACGACGACGTGCTCGATCGGGTTGCCCCGCGTCTGCGAACGCGCTGCGACGGCCGTCGCCACGAGTGCGACCATCGCCAGTGGCAGCGTGACGAGCACCCCGATCCGGGCCGAGCGGACCCTCATCGGAGGCGCTCGGCGAACTCCGCGAGCCGCTCCCCCGCTCGCGTGAGCGTTTCGAGCCGCTTCGGGAACGCGAACCGGATCAGGTCGTAGCCGTCCGACCCGTGGACGAAGAAGCTGCTCCCGGGGACGGCCGCGACGCCTCCCTGGAGGATCAGCTCGTGACAGAACGCCGTGTCGTCGGCGGCCCCCAGCCGTTCGCGGAGCCGTCCGATCCGCGCGATCGCGTAGTACGCGCCGCCGGGCGCGATCAGGTCGAACGGCTCGCCCACCAGGTCGAGGAACGTTCGCCGGCGCTCGGCGTACTCGCTCGCGAGCTGCTCGTAGAACGCGGCCGGCATCTCCATCGCCGTGACGCCCGCCTCCTGGAGCGGCGCGGCCGCCGCGACGGTGAGGAAGTCGTGGACCTTGCGGATCGACGCCATCACGCGCGGGGCGGCGATCGCCCATCCCACCCGCCAGCCCGTCACGGAGTACGTCTTCGACAGCGCGCTGATCGTGACGGTGCGATCGGCCATGCCGGGCAGGGTCGCGATCGAGCGGTGCGTCCCGCCGTCGTAGACGATGTGCTCGTAGATCTCGTCCGTGAAGACCAGGAGGTCGCGTGCGATCGCCAGGTCCGCGATGGCCTGGAGCTCGTCGGCCGTGAACACCTTCCCGGTGGGGTTGTGCGGCGTCGTGATCACGATCGCCCGCGTACGGACGGTGCATGCGGCGGCCAGGCGTTCGGGGTCGAGCCGCCAGTCCGGAGCATCCAGCGGGACCACGACCGGCGCCGCGCCCGCCATGTACGCGTCCGGCCCGTAGTTCTCGTAGAAGGGCTCGAACACGATCGCCTCGTCGCCCGGATCGAGCAGCGCCAGGAAGGTCGCCGCCATCGCCTCGGTGGAGCCGCAGGTGACGACAATCTCCGCGTCCGGATCGATCCCGGGCCAGCCGAACCTGGCGTACTTCTCGGAGATCGCGGCGCGGAACCGCGGGGCGCCCCACGTGACCGGGTACTGGTTCACGCCGTCGGCGATCGCCCGGCGGGCGGCCTCCTTGATCTCGCCCGGCGCGTCGAAGTCCGGGAAGCCCTGCGCGAGGTTGATCGCGCCGTGCTCGTCGGCGAGCCGGGTCATCTCACGGATCACGGACTCCGTGAAGTGCGCGACCCGGGCGGCCCCAGGCGCGCGCCGCGAGGTGGCGCTCACATGTACCCCGCCGTCGGTCGTTCGTCGTCGTCGCGGTCGTCCGTGGCGGAGGCCGGCGAGCCCTCGGCCTCGTCGTTGAAGATCGACTTGCCGCCGAAGGCCGTCCTCAGCTCGTCGTCGAAGTGATCGGAGATGGTGCCGACCACGCCACATGCGTTGGCGATCTGTTCCTTGTCGATCGAGTCGGCGACCATCTCCGTCGCCACGACCACCGAGTCCCCGGTCCAGAAGGCCCGTGCGAACATCGTCTCGGCGTTGATCTCGTTCAGGCGTTCGAGCAGCTCCGGTGTCTTCGGCACCTCGTAGAGCACCGTCGAGTAGACCTGCACCATCGGAGGCGACCCATCCATCAGTCGCACGTAGTACGCGGTGCTCCCCCGCCGGATCGGGATCGAGCCGTCCTCGTTGATCATGAGGTCGTCGGCCCCGGTGCCGATGTACTCCGCGACCGCCTTCTCCACGTAGGGCCTGATGAGGTCGAGGCGCGCCACTTCCGATGTCGCCTTTCCGTTCCGGATCGATGGGCGGGTCGTTCGTTCCGCATGATAGGTAGCCGCTATCTGGCTGTCACCTGTACGCAGGTCGGTCGCGCCGAACGTATGGAAGGTGTGGAACCGCAGCCGGTGAGCCCAGACGTCGACCCCGGCGCCTCGGACGACGCGATCCCGATCCACGATCGCGCGACTACCGACGGCATCGACCCGTCCGAAGGGTTCGATGCCTTCTTCCGCGCCACCTACGCGAGCGTGGCGCGCGCGATCATGGTCATCGTCCGCGACCGAGCCGTCGGCGAGGAGCTCACCCAGGAGGCGTTCGCGCGGGTGCTTCGGCGTTCGGAGCGCTTCAACTCGGAGGACCACCGGCTCCGGTTCACGATCAAGGTGGCGGTGAACCTCGCGAGGAGTCACGAACGACGACGACGGATCGCGTTCGCGTCGCTCGGCGAGCGGCGCGGGGCGGACGCTGACCGCGTCGGATCCCATGACCGAGCCGTCGAGGATCGGTTGACGCTCCGCGAGGCGCTCGCCGGCCTGAGCGTTCGCCAGCGAAGCTGCGTCGCGCTCGTGGACTACCTCGGCGTCGATCCGGCACATGCCGCTGCCATCCTCCGCATGCGTCACAGCACCCTGCGCGTGCACCTGACCCGAGGCCGGCGAGCGCTTGCCGACCGACTGCGCGAGACCTATCGCGAGGGAGACGAACCATGAGCGAAGACACGGCCCCGGGCCGCCGCGCCCTGACGGCATTGCTGGACGCGATCCCCGTCGACGTCGAGGCCGGCCTGGTGGAGGTCCGTCGGCCGCGCCACCGGCCGCCCCACCGAGCGGCGGCGATCGCCCTCTCGGTCGTGATCGCCACGGCGGGTCTGGCCCTCGCCGCATGGGCCTTCGGGCATCGGACCCGCCCACCCGCAACCCGAACCCCGACGCTCCCCGGACGCATCGCCTTCGTCGACGCGCGCTTCGGTCCCGCCTACAGGGCCGATCTGTACTGGATTCCCGCGTCGGGAGGTCACCCTCGGCTGGTCGCGCGCGATGCGTTCGACCCCACGTGGTCCCCGGATGGGACGAAACTCGCGTTCCGCGACGTGCCCGGCTTCGGTCGGAGCGTGAACCCGCCCGGCGGGTTCGGGCCGTCATGCGACGGAACGATCGTGGTGCTCGACCTGGGGTCGGGCGTGGTCCACCGTATCACCGGTGGGAGCGAACCCGCCTGGTCACCGGATGGGCGTCGGATCGCCTTCGTGTCGGGCCTGGGGATCGCGGTGATGGACGCGTCTAGCAGGCACGTCCGGAAGGTCGCCTCGCTCCGCGAGCTCGCTCCGTGCCTGAGCAACCAGGGGCCGTCGTGGTCACCCGATGGCCGGTGGCTCGTCTTCCCGCAGGCGGGAGAGCAGGGCGCCGGCGGGCTCTTCCTCGTGCGCCCGGACGGAACGGGACTGCATCAGCTCACGGTCTGTCCGGGCCGGGTCTGCAGGGGAGCCGGGATGGACCTCGGCCCCGCGTGGTCACCCGACGGTCGCCTGATCGCTTTCTCGCGGCAGCAGCACATCTTCGTGGTTCGCCCGGACGGAACGAACCTCCGGCAGCTGACGTCGTGCACGGGCCGGCGGAACTGCGGAGACACGCAGCCGGCCTGGTCGGCGGACGGGGCCTGGATCGCGTTCCAACGGGACCGACCGACCCGAGCGGGCGACTACTCGGTGATCGTCGTGATGGACGCCACGGGATCGAACGAACGGGTGCTGACGTCGCAGCGGCTCCAGGCCTGCTGCCCCGCGTGGGGCGCCGACCCGGTCTGACGCCGTTGCTCGATCCCGATGACCCGCGCGGCCGGAGGGTGTCCTCCGCGTGTGCGCTGGAAGATCGCCCGGAGCGGCCCGGTGAACGGGAAGACGACACCGGCGAACGCGGTTACGAGGCCGAGCATGACCACGAGGGCCGTGCGGCGCGCCACGGCTCTGAGGTTGCGGGCTCCGTCCATCCCGTCCAGGCTACCGAACCATCGACGAGGGAGGTCTCACATGGCGATCAAGCGCATGAACCACGCGGTCCTGTACGTGCGGGACGCGGACCGGACGTTCGCGTTCTACCGGGACGTGCTGGGCTTCCGGCTCGTCGGAGAGATGCCCGGGGCGAAGTTCCTGCAGGCGCCGGACTCGACGAACGACCACGACCTGGCGCTGTTCACGATCGGCGACGGCGCGGGAGCGTCCACGGCGGGCCGCACGACCGTCGGGCTCTACCACGTCGCCTGGGAGGTCCAGACGCTCGGCGACCTCCAGGAGATCGCGGTCCGGCTCCAGGAGGCGGGCGCGCTGGTCGGGGCGACCGACCACGCGACGACGAAGGCGCTGTACGCGAAGGACCCGGACGGGCTGGAGTTCGAGGTCTGCTGGATCGTGCCGGCGCAGTTCCTCACCGACGACGTGGTCGCGGCGAAGACGCAACTCCGGCCGCTGAACCTCCAGGCCGACATCGAACGCTACGGCCTCGAGACCGTCGGCGGGCTGGCCTAGCGCGGGGCATCGCTGCCAGATGCACGAGAAGCGGATCGAGATCCGCTGGCGGGACATGGACGGGTTCCGTCATGTGAACAACGCGGTGTTCCTGACCTACCTGGAGGAGTGCCGCGACGAGTTCATGGCCTCGGTGCTCGAAGGCGTGGGCGAGCTCGACGACTTCGTCCTCGCCCACGTCGAGATCGACTACCGCCGGCCGCTCACCCAGGACGACGACGCGGTCGTGGTCCGATGCATGGTCGAAGGGATCGGACGCTCCAGCGTGCGCACGCGGGAGGAGATCCTGACGGCGGCAGGCGACCTCGCGGCGTCCGCCCGTTCGGTCATGGTGCCGCTGACCGATGGCGGCGCGGGCGCCCGGCCGCTCAGCCCGGACGAGCGCGCCGCCTTCGAGGCCCGGATCGACGCCTGAGCGCGCGGCCGGGGACCGCCGGCGGAGGGGCACCTCTACACTCCCGAGCGACGTGCTGTGCCCGAACTGCGGAGAAGAGAACCCCGACCGAGCCCGGTTCTGCATCGTCTGCGGGGCCGCGCTGACCGGCGGCCCGAGGCCTGCCGAGGAGCGCAAGGTCGTCACGGTCCTGTTCTGCGAGCTGACCGGAGGCCCGGATCCGGGCACGGCCGACCCCGAGGACGTCCGGGCGTCGCTCCAGCCCTACCTGACGGGCATCCGCCGCGAGATCGAGGCGAAGGGCGGCACGCTGGACAAGTTCCTGCCACAGGGCGCGCTCGGGGTCTTCGGCGCGCCGGCCGCGCACGAGGACGATCCCGAGCGCGCGATCCGCTCCGCGTTGGCGATCCTCGACGCCGTCGCCGGGCTCAACGCCGCGGCCGACGCCCACCTGGCGGCGCGGATCGGCGTCGCGACCGGCGAGGTCGTCGTCGCCTTCGGCGCGGGACCCCAGATCGGCGAGAGCGTCACCGGCGACGTCGTGAACACCGCGTCGCGGCTCCTCGCCGTCGGGGAGCCGGGGACCGTCATCGTCGGCCAGTCGACGTACGAGGCGACCCAGGCGATCTTCGACTACGAGGGCCTCGGCGAGGTGACCGTCAAGGGGAAGCGCGAGCCGCTCACCGTCTGGCGGCCGTTGGGCGCGCGCAGCCGCCTGGGGGTCGGCATCGAAGCCCGTGAGCGCCCGGCGACACCGTTCGTCGGCAGGGTCGACGAACGTTCGTTGCTGATGATGATCTTCGGACGCGCGGTTCGAGGCGCATCCGTCCAGCTCGTGACCGTGACGGGCGAACCCGGGATCGGCAAGAGCCGGCTGGTCGCGGAGTTCAAGGCGGCCCTCGAGGCGCTCCCCGACCCCGTGCGATGGCGACAGGGGCGCTGCCTCCCCTACGGCGAGGGGATCACGTTCTGGGCGCTCGGCGAGATCGTGAAGGCCCAGGCCGGGATCCTCGAATCCGACCAGCCGGACGAGGCGGTCGAGAAGCTCCAGACGGCGGTCGATGCCTTGATCGACGACGCATCCGAACGGGCGTGGTTCGGCACTCGGCTCTCGCCGCTGATCGGCGTGGGCTCCGCGCCCGCCGCGGACCGGGCGGAGTCGTTCGCGGCGTGGCGCCGGTTCGTCGAAGCGATGGCCGCACGCTCGCCGGTCGTCCTGGTGATCGAGGACCTGCACTGGGCGGATCCGGCGATGGTGGCGTTCCTGGAGCACCTCGCCGCGAGCACGTCGCCGGTCCCGTTGCTGATCGTGGTTGCGGCGCGTCCGGAGCTGTACGCGCGCCATCCGACGTGGGGCGGAGGCAAGGGCAACACCCTGACGATCACCGTCCCACCGATGTCGCCGGATGAGACGGCGACGCTCGTGGGCTCGCTGCTCGACCGTGCCGTCCTGCCCTCCGCGACCCAGTCGATGCTGATCGAACGAGCCGGCGGGAACCCCCTGTACGCGGAGGAGTTCGTCGGGATGCTGCTCGACCGCGGGCTCATCGACGACCATGGTGGCACGGCCGGGGATCTCCCGCAGCTCGCCTTCCCCGACAGCGTCCACGCGCTCATCGCGGCGCGGCTCGACTCGTTGCCCCCCGAGGAGAAGGCGCTCCTGCAGGACGCGTCCGTCGTCGGGAGGGTCTTCTGGAACGGGGCGCTGGCGGAGCTCGGTGGGGTTGCGCCCGACGACGTGCGGCGCGCGCTCGAGGACCTCGCGGCGCGCGAGCTGGTTCGCCCGTCCCGAACATCCTCCGTCGCCGGGGAGTCCGAGTACCAGTTCTGGCACGGGCTCGTCCGAGACGTCGCGTATGGCCAGATCCCACGCGCCGTTCGGGCCGAGCGCCACCGCCGGGCCGCGGTCTGGCTCGAACGGGTCGCGGGCGAGCGCGTCGCCGACCACGCCGAGGTGCTCGCCTACCACGCGTCGCGGGCGCTCGAGCTGTCGGTCGCCTCCGGCATGGGCGCCGAGCGTGGACTCGGCGCGTTCGCCGGCGACCCCGGCACGGACGCCCTGCGCGAGTCCGCCCGCGGCTACCTGGTCCTGGCCGGCGAACGCGCGATGTCCCTCGACGTCGCGAAGGCCGAGGAGCATCTGCGTGACGCGCTGGACCTCGCGTCGCCCGACGATCCCTCGCGCGCGGACGTCCTCCGGGGGCTCGCGGAGGCGACGTTCCTCGCCGGCCGCCTGGAGGAGTCGCAGCGGCTCTACGAGGAGGCGACCGCGCTCCTCGACGCGCAGGGCCGCGAGCTGGACGCGGCCGCCGCCCGCGTGGGCCTGTTCCGCGTCCTGCAGTACCGGGGTCAGACGGCACGAGCCCGCGACCTCCTCGCCGACGCGACGCGCGTCCTGGAGCGGGAGCCGCCCGGTTCGGCGCTCACCCAGGCGATCGTCGAATCCGCCGGCGCGATGATGACGTCGGGGCGCTTCCGCGAAGCGATCGCCGAGGCGGACCGGGGCATCGCCGTCGCCCGGCGCGTCGGTGACGCCGAACAGGAGCTCCGTGCGCTGGGGTTCCGCGGGTACTCGCGCGTCGGGCTCGGCGAGACGAGCGGCCTCGACGAGGAGCGCGAAGCGCTGGAGCGGGCGCTCGCGCTCGGCCTCGGCCGCACGACCGCGGTGGCGTACAACAACGTGGCGAACGACCTGCGGATGGTCGAGGGGCCCGCGGCCGCGGTCGCGATGTTCCGCGAAGGGATCGCGTTCGCCGACGCCCGCGGCCTGGATGAGACGGCTGCCTGGATGCGGATGACGACGCTGCTCCCGCTCATCGACCTCGGCGCGTGGGACGAGGTCCTCCGTGGCAGCGCGGAGGTGATCGACGACGCGAAGCGCCACGGTGCGGGCTACGACGAGGCGTTCGCCGAGACGCTGCGGGCGTTCGTGCTGGCACACCGCGGTGATCCGACCGCGGCCGAAGCGGTCGACCGACTGCTGCCGAAGGCCCGCGAGATCGGCGACCCGCAGGTCCTGGAGGGAGCCCTGGCGGCCGCGTCGCTCGTCCGCCTGTCGGAGGGAGCGCCCTCGGATGCCGCGGCACTCGTCGAGGAGGCACTCGCGGCCACGGCCGACGCCGGCACGGATGCGCGGTCCTGGTACCTGCCGGATCTGGTTCGAACCGCGATCGCTGCGGGAGACGCGGGCCTCGGGTCAAGGCTCACCGAGGGGATGCGGGGGACCCTCCCCCGCTACCGCCTGGCGATCGCCACGGCCCGGGCCTCGCTGCTCGAGGCGGAGGGCGACCACGAGCGCGCGGCCGGGTGGTTCGGTGGCGTCGCGGCGCTGTGGGATGCCTACGGACACGAGCTCGAGCGCGCGTTCGCGTCGCTCGGCCACGGCCGGTGCCTGGTCGCCCTCGGCCGGGTCGACGAGGCCGTCGCGCCCCTGCAGGAGGCGCTCGGCGGCTTCGAGCGACTCCGCGCGAACCCGGCGATCGCGGCCGTCGAGCGGGTGCGCCGAACCGCCGCCGCGGTTCGCGGCTGATCGCCGGCCCCGCCGTGTCGCGCGTGTGGTTGGATACGCGCATGTCCGACCCGCCCGATGCCGACGACCGGCCCGCGTTGGCGGCGATCCGGGCCGCGGTCGAGGCGATCGCGCCTGCCTTCGACGGACGCCCGGGCGGGCTGGACGTCGGCGCGGACCGTCACGTCGTTGAGCAGCTCGACCTCGCGCTGCCGGGGTTCGTCGACATGATCGGGATGCTGCTGGACGCGTACGCGAGCGACGTCCGCGCCGGCGCGTCGATGGCCGACCTGACGCTCGACGAACGCGGCGAGGTCATGCGCGCGCTCGCCGGCGAGGAGGAGCAGGATCCGCGCGACATCGTCGATGCGCTGTTCGTCTTCACGCTCGGCGCCATGTACTCGGAATGGTCGGGCTACGACCGAGACGCGCGGCGGCTGAGCCCGCCCGCGGCGTGGACGCGCGTCGGCTACCACGGCCCGGTCGACGGCGTCGCGGCGTACCGCGATGGTCGCTGAGGAGAGGGGCGAACCGCGCGTGGAAGCACCCGACGCGATCGTCGTCGGCGCCGGCGCCGGCGGGCCGGTCGTCGCGAAGGAGCTGGCCGAGCGCGGGGTTCGCGTGCTGATGCTCGAAGCCGGCCCGTGGAACGACCCCGACCACGACTACACGCGCCTCGAGGACGACATGGGCGGCATCATGGACGGCCGGTTCCGGTGGGGACCGGCGGACCGTTCGGCGCCGCCGTGGGGCCGTCGGCGCGAGGGCGCGGGGCTGATCCTGCAGTGCGCGGGCGTCGGCGGGACGACCCAGCACTACAACGCGATCTCGCCTCGGATGTACCCGTCGGGGATCGATGACGACTGGCCGATCGCGTACGAGGACCTGATCCCGTACTACGAAGGGGTCGAGACCTTCCTACCCGTAAGGCTGGTTGACGACCTGGCGACGAAAGACGCGCTGTTCGCCGAGGGCTGCGAGCGGATCGGCCTGGAGCGGAGCGAGTCCACGTACGTGACGAAGGACATGTGGCGCCCGTCCCACAACGCGATCCTGCCGATCGCCCGGATGACGCCGGGAGGGTCGCTCGCATGGCCGGATGTCGAGGGCTGCACGATGTGCGGCCACTGCTTCGAGGGGTGCCCGAACCCACGCGGGGCGCCGGTCGAACGGAAGGCGAAGCGCTCGACGAACGTGTCGTACGTGCCGGCGGCCGTCGCGACCGGGCACTGCGAGGTCGTGCCGAACGCGTTCGCCACGGCCGTGCTCTTCGACGGCGGCGGTGGTGGCGGCGGAGGAGGAGGCCGTGGCTCGAACCGCCCGGCGCGGGTCCGCGGCGTGCGCTGGCGCGACACGGTCACGGGCGACGTGCACGAGGCCGAGGCTCCCGTCGTGGTTCTGGCGGGCGGCTCGATCGAGTCGCCGCGCCTGTGGCTGAACTCCGGGCTGCCGAACGCACACGACGTCGTCGGCCGGTACCTCACGAGCCACGCGCAGGACTTCGTGACCGGACTGTTCGACCGCGAGGTGCACCCCGACGTCGGGCAGGTGACGATGGCTCGCGCCGACTTCCCCGGCTACGGGACGCTCTGGAGCCAGGGGTTCGGCCCGCAGGCGTTCGCGATCGTCCTGATGGGCGCCGGCCAGGGCTTCTGGGACGAACCGACCCGGGGCGAGCCGTGGGACTTCGCGGGGCGCGCGTACGGCGCGGACGCGTTGCGGAAGGTCGACGAGTACCATCGTTCGCTGTCCGTGGTGGTCTGCGTGGACGACCAGGCCGAGACGACGAACCGCGTCGCGCTGGTCGACGACTGGGCCCCCGACGAGCACGGCGCGCTTCCTCGGGTCGTGTACCGGCCCAGCGCGACCTCGTGGGACCGCCAGCACTGGCTCGCACGGAAGGCCGCGGAGATCCTGCGGGCCGCCGGGGCACGCGAGGTGCACCGCACGAACATGCAGCCGCTGTTCACGCACATCATGTCCACGATGCGGATGGGGCGCGATCCGGCGACGAGCGTCTGCGACCCCGACGGCCAGGCGCACGAGGTCGAGGGGCTGTTCGTCGGCGACACGTCGGCGCTGCCGAACGCGATCGGTGGGCCGAACCCGACGCTCACCGCGCAGGCGCTCGCAGCGCGCACCGCGGACCGCATCGCCGAACTCCGGTTCGCCTGAGGCGATCCGGCGTCTCGCATCCTGCCTATCGGTCGAACACCACCACCGACCTGATGGCGGTCCCGGCGCGCATGTCGTCGAACGCGGCTTCGACGTCCTCCAGGCCGACCCGCTTCGTCACCATCGCGTCGAGGTCCAGCTGGCCGTTCAGGTAGTACCGCGCGAGCTGGGGGAAGTCCGACTGCGGGATCGTGTCGCCACCGTGACTGACCCGGAGCGTGATCTTGTTCTCGAACACCCCGAGCTTCGGATCCCCCAGATCGAACGTCGCCATCGCGCCCTCGGCCTGGACGCCGACCATGGTGGCGGTCCCGGCGAACGCGAGCATCCGCACCATCTGCTCCACCGGCTCGGGGCGGCCCGTCGCCTCGAAGGCGAAGTCGACGCCCTTGCCGCCGGTGAGCTCGCGGACCGCCTCGACGGCGTCGGCCACCGAGGCGTCGACGACGTCGGTCGCGCCGAACTGCGTCGCCCAGCCCAGCTTCTGAGGCGCCACGTCGACCGCGACGATCCGTCCCGCGTTCGCGATCCTCGCCCCGGCGATCACCGACAGGCCGACGCCCCCGCACCCGATCACCGCCACCGTCGCGCCCGGCCAGACCGGCGTGGTGTTCAAGGGCGCCCCGGCCCCGGTCGAGACACCGCACGCCAGGAGGCAGGCGCTCTCCATCGGCATCCCCTCGGGGAGCCTCACGGCCTGCGCGGCGTGCACGACCGTCCGCTCGGTGAACGTGCCCGTGCGGAGCGTCGGGGCCAGCGCCGCGCCGTCCGAGGCCCGGTGCATCCGTCGCTTCGCCCGGAGGTGTGACTCGCAACGCCGCACGTCGCCGCGACAGCAATGCCCGCACCGACCGCACGGTGCGCGCCACGCGATCACCACGGCATCGCCGGGCGCGACGTCCCTGACGTTCGCGCCCACCTCCTCGACGATGCCGGCGCCCTCGTGACCCAGCAGGATCGGGAACGGCAGTCCCCAGCCGCCGCTGCGCTTCACGTGCAGGTCGGTGTGGCAGACGCCGCTCGCCGCGATCGCGACGACGACCTCTTCGGGACCGGGATCGTCGAGCGTGATGTCCTCGACCGAGACATCCTCACCAGGAGCGTTCAGCAATGCGGCGCGCGCGGTTCGTGCCATCGTGGAACCCCTCCCCCATCGTTCGCGAGCGGATCGGGCGCCATCGTATGCGACCCCTGCGCGACACGGCCGTGCGTGACCCGGCTCAGATCTCGGCGGCCGCCTGCGCGCCGGTCCGGACGGCGCCCTCCATGTACCCCTGCGCGTTGTACGAGGTGTGTTCGCCGCAGAAGTGCACGTTGCCCTCGCGGCGGCGTTCGATCCCGGAGAACCCCGTGTACTGCCCGAGGCCCCAGTACGAATACGCGCCGAGGTGCCAGGGGTCGGCCGCCCACCAGTCCTGGTACGCCCTCCCGTTGAACGCGCCGGTGATCCCGGGGAAGACGGGCTCGAGCGCGTTCAGCGTGGCCTCGACGCGCGATGTCGGCGCGATCCCGTGGACCGGGCCGCCCAACGACGCGCCGAACGAGCCGCCCGGGAAGTCGATCAGGAGGCCCGCGGCGCCCGGCTGGTCGATCCCCTCGTCCCAGGCGGTGAACGCGCCCGTGTCCGTGTAGGTCGTCCCGTCGTACCCGAGCCCGTGCCACATCGGGGTCGTGAACTGGAGGTGGATCTTCGCGTTCGTGCCCATGCCCATCGTGGTGATCGCGCGCATCTTCAGGGCCGAGAACCCGGCGCGCGTGAGGTCCACGGACCGGAGGGTGGAGAACGGCAACGCCAGGACGACGTGATCCGCGACCACGTCGTCGGTCGCGCCTGCCGCGGTCTCGAACGTGCAGACGTAGGCGCCGTCACCCCTCGCGCGAAGCGCCACGAGGGCACGACCGCGGCGCACGGCCCCGTGGGGCAGCGCCTCGACCAATCCGGCGACCACCTGGTCGTTCCCGCCAACCACGTGCCATCTCTCGTCGGTGCCGGCGAGGGGGTTCAGGTGCCCCCTCGGGTTGTCCGCGAGCAGGTAGATCAGGTTCAGCGCGGGCTGGTCCTCGGGATCCCCGCCGTACTCGGACACGACGTTCTGGAGCATGAGCGCGCCGAACCGACCCGTGGAGCCGCCGTCGACGTTCGCGTCCAGCCACGCGGGCACGGGCGTGCGATCCAGCTCGACGCCGGCATCGGTGTGTCGGTCGAACCGCTGCGGCCACGGCGCCGCCTTCGCCGCCTTCCGGAACGCCGGGTACGCGTCGAACCAGTCGGCGTTCGCCTGCGCGTACGTGTAGACGCCCCCGTCGACGAAGTACACGTCCTTCGTACCCTTCGGGTACCGGTTCACGTCCGCGAGATCCAGCCCCAGCTGGGCGACCAGGCGCCGCATCGCACGATGTTCGCTGGAGACGAACTGACCGCCCTGTTCGACTAGCTGGCCGTCGGAGAAGAAGCCGCGGAGGGTCCGGCACCGCCCCCCGACCGCGTCCGGGGCCTCGTAGATCGTCGAGACGAGCCCGCGTTCGGTCCAGAGCCGGTGGGCGCATCGCAGGCCCGCGAGCCCGGCGCCGACGATCGCGATCCGCGGCTGACCCTCGAGGTCCGAACGGGACGGCTCGGCGCGCGACGGCACCGGGCGGAGCGCGCCCGTCACCGCCAGCCCCGCGCCAGCCGCGCCGACCGCCCTGAGGAAGCCCCGTCGTCCGATCCGTCGCGTGCCGTTCACCGACGCGCAGGATAGCCGCGCGACGGCGCCCACGCGTGGGGGCGAGGGCGAGGACGTCGCGCGCGACCGTAGGATGCCGGTCGACATGCCCGACGACGAGGTCACGCTGCGCGAGGTCACGCTGCGCGAGGTCACGCTGCGCGAGGTCACGCTGCGCGAGGTCACGCTGCGCGAGGTCACGCTGCGCGAGGTCACGAAGGACACGGTCCGCGCGATCTGCCGCCTGGAGGTCACGCCCGAGCAGCGGCATTTCGTCGCACCCAACGCCGTGTCGATCGCCGAGGCGTACTTCGAACCGAAGGCCTGGTTCCGCGCGGTGTACGCAGGCGATGAGCCTGTCGGATTCCTGATGCTCTTCGACGATCCGGGCGGAGACGGCCGCGAGCCCGAGTTCTTCCTCTGGCGCCTGATGATCGCCGCCCCGTTCCAGGACAAGGGCTACGGCCGGCGGACCCTCGAGCTGCTCGTCGACCAGGTGCGCGGTCGGCCGGGCGCCACGCACCTGATGACCAGCTGCGTCCCGGCCTCCGAGGGCGGGCCCGAGCCCTTCTACCTGGGGTTCGGCTTCGAGCCGACCGGTGAGATCGACGACGGCGAGCTCGTCCTGCGGCTCGCGCTCGATCACGCCCACTGAGCCCGGCGCCGTGGATCTGCCGATCGACCGGCCGCGGTCAGTGGCACGCGGCGAGCGTTCGCGCGTAGAACCTCGCGTAGTCCGAGAGGTGGTCGCGCCAGTACCCCGTGTCGTGCCCGCCCGGCCACGTGTGGAACGTGACCTGGCCACCGGCCCGCCGCAGGTACGTCGCGATCTGCCCGTCGTTCGGACGGAACCCGTCCGAGCTCCCCACGTCGATCCACACGGGGGTGTCGCCGTACGGATGCGCGGCCGTCCTCGCGTAGCCGAAGACGTCGTGACGGGAGACGTCCGCCGCGTCGTCGAACGCCACCGGGTTCGTCCGCCCCGCGCTCGGCCACACGGCGGCCGAGTGCGCCCCGATCGCGCAGAAGCGTCCGGGCCACAGGCGCGCCACGTCGAGCGCCCCGAAGCCGCCCATCGACACGCCACCGATCGCGACGCGCCGGGGATCGGCGTGGAGCAGCCGCGCGGCCCGCGGGATCAGCTCGCGGACGAGCGAGGTGCCCCAGCGGCCCGAGGCCCGGTCGTGCCAGTAGCTGTCCGAGCCGCCGTTCGCCAGAACGATCGCCGGTGCGTCGGCGCCGCGTCCTCGATCATCGTGATGCCCGCGTTGACCCCGCTCTCCGGCGTGCCGTTGCGGCCGTGGAGGAAGACCAGGAGCGCGGGCGGCCGGCCGGACCGAGCCCCGGGCGGCACGAGCCCGACCTCCGGGAGGTCGCGGCCCACCAGCGAACTGTGCAGGACGAACCGTACGATCGTGATGCCCGCCGACGATGCCCGGACGTCTGCCGACGGCCCCCCGCACGCCGCCAGCGGGATCGCGATCAGCATCGCCGACGCGGCCGCGAGGACCGACCGGAGGCTCACGCGTCGATCAGCCGGACCGACGGGAGCTCGAGGCCCGCGGGCGGCCACGCCGTTCGGTCGATCGCATGGTACACCTGCCGAGCTCCGTAGAACTCGACCTCCCCCTGGAACGCCATGCCGCAGCGCTCCATCACCGCGCGGGACCGCACGTTGTCGGGCTTCGTCATGCTGAAGATGCGCTCGAGGCCGGCGCGTTCGAAGCCGAACCAGAGGCTCGCCTTCGCCCCCTCGGTCGCGTAGCCGTGCCCCCAAGCCGAACGCTGGAGCGTCCAGCCGACCTCCACCTTGTGCTCGTCGACCGGCCAGTCGGGGTGGAACATCAGGCCGACGCGGCCGATCAGCTCGCCCGTCTCCCTGACCACGGTCGCGAACATGCCGTAGCCCAGGATCTCCCACCGCGCGCTCATCCGCCCCACGCTGAACGCCGTTGTCGCGAGGTCGGCAGGCTCCGCGTCGAGCCAGCGCATCACCTCCGGGTCGCCGTAGGCGCGGTGCAGGTCGACCCAGTCGCCCGCGCGCCACTGGCGGAGCAGGAGCCGGTCGGTCTCCATCGCGACGCTCACACCAGGAACGCCTTCGGCGGATCCGCCATCGTCAGGATCGGGCGATCGACCCGGAAGGCGTCGAGGTCGCCCGCCGCCCGGCCACCGACGGCAAGGTCCGCCAGCGTCCGGCCGAACCACGACGCGAACTTGAACCCGTGCGCTGCGCCGAGCGCGACCAGCGCGTTCGGATGCGCGGGGACGCGGTCCACGACGAAGTCCCGGTCGGGCGTCATCGTGTACAGGCAGCTCTTCACCAGCAGCGGCGGCCCCGAGGCGTCCGGCAGGTGCCGTTCGACGAACCTCGTCACCCGCTCGTATGCGGGGGGGTCGACGTCGAACGTCCGCGTGTCGGCCGTGACCTCCCGGCCCCCCACGTCCTGCGCGGCCTTCGGGCCGGGTTCGCCGAACGCCGGGAACCCGTAGAACGACGGGTCGTCCATCCAGATCCAGACCGGGAACCGCTCGGGCGCGAACGCGAGGCGGTCGCGAGCGTCGAAGTAGATCACCTGCTCCTGTGTAACGGTGAGCGGCAGGCGGAGGTCGAACCCGGCCACGATCTCGTTCGTCCACGCGTCGGCGGCGATCACGACCGAGCCGCACCGGATGCGCCCGCCGTCGGTCACGACCCCGATCTCCCCGCCGACGTCGCGCACGTCGAGCACGCGGGTCCGGTCGCGAAGCGTCGCTCCGTGCATCACCGCCAGGCGCCGGTGGGCCGCGTTGCACGCCGACGCCGGCGCGATGCCCGTATCGGCTTGGTGCAGCACCCGCACCTCGTCGGTGAGCCCGCTCCACTGCGGCCACCGCCGCATCGCTTCGAACCCGTCGAGCACCTCGAACGGCACCCCGCACGCGCGCATGCTGTCCTCGTAGTCCGCGGACGGGATCGCGCCGTCCGGGGGGAACAGGTCGATCCCGCCGGTCCGCACGATCAGCGGCTCGCCCAGGTCGGCTTCGACCTCCGCCCAGGCCTCGTACGCGGCCGCCGCGAGCCGAACGTACGCCCGCGTGTGGTACGAGCGCCGGATGATCCGCGAGTGGTCCTCGGACGCGCCGTTCGGGTGACCCAGCTCGAACCGCTCGAGCCCAAGCACGCGCCCGGCCCCCGGCGTGCGCGAGAGCCAGTAGGCGGCGGCGCTGCCGATCCCGCCCAGGCCGACGACGACGTGGTCGAACTCGCGCGGGGCGCTCACGCGGGCCCTCACCCGGTCGTCACGCGGTCGCGTCGTGGCCGTAGTACTCGAACGCCGACATCGGCTTGCCCGTCGTGCTCCGCCACTCGCGCTCGGCGCCGGAGCGCTTCCCGAGGGCGGTCGCCATCGCCTTCACGTGCTCGGCGACCGCCCCGCAGCACGAGCCGATGTACGCGACCCCCGCCTCGCGCGCGTGCGCGGCGAACCGGGCCATCTCGTCGCGCGTCAGCTGCATCGGGTCGAGCCCGTACGGGAAGGCGTCGAACGCCGTGAAGTCCGGCACCTCGGCCGTCGTCCGGTAGGCGACCGGCTGCGCGGCGACGGAGCACGCGACCGCCGCCCGCATCGCCGCCGCGATCGGAAGGTGCTGTTCGGGCCCGTTCAGGCAGTTCACGCCGACGATGTCCGCGCCCGCCGCATCCAACCGGAGCGCGCACTCCGCCGGCGACAGCCCCTCGTAGGACAGGGGCTCCGGCTGTTCGAAGCACATCGTCGCCATCACGGGCAGCTCCGTGCGCTTCGCGCGTTCGACGAACAACAACGCCTCGCCGAGGTAGGAGAAGGTCTCGCCGATCCAGAAGTCCGGCGGCCCGGCCGCGAGCTGGTCGCCCAGCTGGCGGTCGAACAGCTTCCGCACGCGGTCGGCGCTGGCGGCGTCGTCCGGCTCGTACGCCCATGTGAGCGAGAGGTTCCCGGCGACCAGCGCGTCGCCCTCGGATGCGACCTTGCGCGCGACCTGCACGGCGGTTCGGTTGATGTCGTCGACCCGATCGGCCAGCCCGACCGTCGCGAGCTTGTCGTCGCTCGCGTAGAACGTCATCGTCTGGAGGACCTCGGCGCCCGCCAGCAGGAACTCGCGGTGGAGCTGCGCGAGCGCGTCTGGATGTTCGATCACGACCTCGGGCGTGAACGGCCCGGCCTGGACGTACCCTCGCTTCTCCAGTTCCAGGAGGTACCCGCCGTCGCCCAGCACCGGGCCCTCGGCCAGGCGTTCCAGGATCCCCTTCGTCATCGCATGCGGCTCCTTCGCGTGGGAGCCGCCATCCTACTGATGGTCGCGCGGGACCTTCTCGTGCCACTCGCGCTCGCGGATCACTTGGCCGTTCAGCCACAGCTCCCGGCGGTACCGGTACTCGAAGTCCGTCTCGTCGCTCCCGATGTCCAGGACGCCGAACCACCGGATCACGCGCGTTCCGGTTCGCACGATCGTCTCCGATTCGCCGTGGCACGAGGCGGTCGCGGGGTCCTCCTCGCTCACCGTCCACTGGAGGCGTTCGGAGTAGCGCGCCGAACCCCACGACGTGTGGACGCCGTACGCGCCGCCCCACGCCGCGGTCGCGACCCGCGTGGTCTCGCTCCGCGCATACGTGGGGCCCGTGACCGGCAACGTGCCGTGTGACTCCCAGTTCGGCGGGGCGACCGGCGGGCTCGCGGCCGGGAACATCGGAGGACGCTCGGTCGACGGCGGGACGACCGGCAGCCGCAGCACCGGATCGTCGCGCTCGCCCAGGAACACGCGCGAGGTGCACGGGTACGGCGTCGGCCAGATCATCGGCCACATCGCGTTCGACAGGGCCAGCCGGATCCGGTGGCCGGGCTCGAACTCCCAGCCGGTCGAGTGCAGCGGGATCACGATCCGGTACCGGCGCCCGGGCTCCAGGTTCGCGGGATCGTCCTCACCGCCGACGATCGTGGCCGGACGCGCGCCGCCGCCCGTCACGAGCGTCACCGACCCGTCGGGCGCGACGTCGGAGAGGCGCGCGAACCAGTTCACCAGCGGGGCGTCGACGTCGAACACGAACTCGACGACCGGCCACCCGATGATCTGCAGGCCGCGCTCGAGCGGGATCGTCTCGTAGACGAGCGAGTTCGCGTCGAGCCCGCGCTGCTCGGGCCAGACCTCACCCCACCACAGGCCAGACGGGGCGCCGCCGGACGGCAGGTACCGCAGCGGGTGCACACCGTCCCCCCGCGCCTCTGCCCCGAGCGTTCCGTCCGCACGCAGGCGAAGGGTCGTGAGCTTCGAACCCTCGATCGGCCAGCTCCCCTCGGTGCGCCACCGGCCGGGGACCTCGAGGATGACCGGGTCCGGCGGGTACGAGCGCTGCACGTACAGCGAGAGCTTCGGCTCGGTTTCGATGCCGTTCTCATCGCCCTTCAGCCAGCGATCCCACCAGCGGACGACGTCCGCGCGCCATTCGATCTCCGGCCCGTACGTGGAGTCGTGCGGGAACGCGTGGTTCCACGGGCCCACGAGCGCGCGCACCGGCACCTGCGAGCACTCCGCCAGCATGCGGAAGACGCTGTCGCGGTAGCCGTCGAACCAGCCGCCGATCAGGTAGCACGGCAGGTGAAGTCGCCGGTATCCCGGGCCGAGCGAGCCGCGCTGCCAGAACGGACCGTCGCGCTGCTCCTTCAGCCAGAGCAGCTTCCAGGGCGGCGCGTCGAACCGAGCCGCGAGCGTCGCGTCGTCGAGGTCGAACCCCGGCGCGCCGGAGCGCGCCATCTCCAGGTCGATCATGACGTCGTACTCGTCGACGTGGAACATCCCGTCGATGTAGTGGACGTCGTCGTGGAAGAGCAGGTCGGACGCGTCGACCGCGACGATCGCCTTCAGTGCCTCGGGCGTCTCGGGCCGCATCGCCATCTGGATCGAGTTGAACCCACCCCACGAGATGCCCCACATCCCGATCGAGCCATTCGACCAGGGCTGCTCGGAGAGCCACCGGATCACCTCGTCACAGTCCAGGTGTTCGCCCTCCGTGTACTCGTGGGCCGGAGGGACGCCCTCGCTGCGTCCGGTCCCCCGGATGTCGACCTTCACGCACGCGTAGCCGGCCGCGGTCAGGTACGAGTAGAGGTCCCAGTCCCGTTCGTAGAGCCCGTCATCCTTCCGGTACGGCAGGTACTCGAGCAGGACCGGATAGCGATCGGTGGGCTCGGCGCCCTCCGGCCGGAAGAGGTTCGCGGCAAGCCGGACCCCGTCCGGCATCTGGATCGAGACCTCGTCCATCCGCATGCCGGCATGGATCAGCGGTGGGAGCCAGCCCGGTTCGTTCCTCGGCCGCCGGCTCATAGCGCTCCCGTCGCCATGTCGGCGAACGCCAGGATCGTGAGCGCCGTGTAGTCGTCGGCCGGCTCGACGCTCGGCCACGCCCGCACGTCGTCGAGGTACCGTCCCCCGTGGCCCGTGAACGCGCCGTACGGATCGGTCCCGTCGGGCGGGCAGTCGTTCGCGTTCCCCGGTACGCCGAGCCCCTTGAACTGCGACGGGTCGTTGGGCCCGTTCGGGACGGCTCCCAGCAGGACCGGCGGTGAGCCGTCCAGCGAGCCGACCAGGTTCGCGATCTGGTGCTGCGGGCAGTACGGGAACGGCGAGCCGGCGCCGATCACGAACGAGGTCCCCCACGCGTTCGCCCCGAGGGCGAACCTGACCTGCGCGCGCCCGAACGCCGCGTACGTCGGCGAGCCCGTGATCCGATCGACCTCGGCGGCGGTGGCGGCCAACCCGAACACGTGCGGCAGCACGTCGAACCCGTAGCCGAACCCGGGCCCGAACGGATCGTTCGCCGCCTGCTGCTCCGCGTCGTCGAGCTGCCGTTCCATGTCGTGCAGCAACTTGCCCTTCTTCACGTCGAGGCCCTTCGGGTCCCCCGCCGCCGTGATCGCGTCGTAGAGCTCCGCGTGCGCCAGCCCGCTCACGTCGTACAGGTTCAGGGAATCGCGGCCGGACGAACCCAGGTACTCCTTCGCCCAGTGCGCCGCGTCCGCCAGGTACGCCGATCCGTCGCCGCCGTCGTCCTCGACCGCGAGCGACAGCTCGGTCGCCCCCAGCTCGAGGTCGTCGCGCCATTGCGATTCCGGATAGAAGCCGTGCGGCGAGACGGTCACGAGCTGACCTTTCCACGTCGTCCCCGCCATGTCGAACACCTGCTCACCATCGGCCAGACACGTGTCCGCGTACGTTGGGTCGCTGGCACGGAACACCTGGGCACAGAGGCCGAACGCCGCCGCGAGCCGTCCGGCGAGGTTCGGGCTCACCTTCGAGCCGGGCGCGCCGGCACGGAACACCGGCCGGTTCCTGATGTAGCGGAACTTCGGGTTCGACCCGCCGTAGGTGTCGTCGGCTTCGGGGAGTCGCCACAGGTCGTGGTCGCCGCAGATCGACCCGCAGCCGTTCCCGTCCCCGATGCCGACCTGGTAGTAGAGCGTGCCCGTCGCGCCGTCCCACATGTCCCGGAGCCAGTCGACGCCGAACCGCCCCTCAGCGCCGAAGTCGGCGGCCGTCCCGGCGCCCAGCAGCGATGGGAAGTCGCGGGCGCCGACGAGCATGACCGCGTCCGTGTACGACGCCGTCTGGACGAACTTCACGTAATCGCCCGCGTCGAACCACCCTCCGGAGGCGTCCACGGGCGAGCCGCCGGTCGGGGTCAGATCGCCCCTCAGCTCGCCGTGCTTGTACTTCGGCGGGAGGTACGCGGTCGCGTGCGCGTCGTTCAGGTGCGAGGGCTGGCGCTCCAGGACCGATCCGATCACGTTCGGGCCGTCGCGCTGGGCCTCGTAGAACTGCCGGGCGTTCGCCAACAGGCCCGCGTAGAGCGACCCCGGTTTGGCGATCCTGAACGCCGGCGACACTGCGACGGCCGGCCCGCTCACGTGGATCGTGTACGTGCCGGCCTTCGTCACCGAACCGATGTCGAGGCCGTAGACGAACGGGTACGTCGCGTTCCAGGAGCCGCGGTTCGAACCGAGCGATCCCGACAGGACCGTATGACCGCCGCCGTCGACCAGCGCGAACGTCCCGCCCGTCTCGGCGATCGAGGACAGGACGAACGCCTCCTTGGTTGCGGCGGCCTTCGCGTACCCGACCAGGTTCACCCGGACGAACGCCTGCGGCGCGGTCGCTCGGGAAGGCATCCGTCCGGCGCCCGCCGGGGCGGCGGACACGCCGGCGACCAGCGCAACGACTACAACGGCGACCGCCGGCCCGCGGCGCGACCTCGCCGGTCCGTCCAGCATCGTCAGCGCGCGAGCCCGAGTATCGAGCGGCCCTCGTCGACCCACGCGCGGTCCACCGGGTCCTCGGAGGCGACCGCACGGTCGAGGATCGTAAGCGCGGACGGCGTGTCCAGGTCGGCGTCGAGCGCCTGGAGGAACGACGCGCGGTCCGGGGGACCGTCGCCGGGGATCGGCCCCACGGCCGGCGGCATGCGCAGCTCGTCCTCGACGAACTCCCAGTCCTCGCGGTAGTGGTGGGACAGGAGCATCCGGCGGATCGCCTCGGGTTCGTGGCGCTCGAGCAGGTCGCGCACGAACGCCAGGTTCCCGAGCGACTTGCTCATCTTCGTCCCATCCATCCGAACCTCACCACTGTGCATCCACTGCCGGACGAACCGCTCACCGGGGTGCGCGCACTCCGCCTGCGCCAACTCGGACTCGTGGTGCGGGTAGATCAGATCCGGCCCGCCTCCATGGATATCGACCGGCGAACCCAGCAGCTTGCGCGCCATCGTCGAGCATTCGATATGCCAGCCGGGTCGGCCGTCCCCCCACGGCGACGGCCATGACGGCTCGTCCGGCTTCGATCGCTGCCACAGGACGAAGTCGAGCGGGTCGTCCTTGTTCGGATCGTCGGGGAAGCCGCCCCGCTCGGCGGCGAGCGCGAGCATCTCGTCCCGCGACAGCGCCGAGAGCCGTCCGTACCCCGGGTCGGCGCTCACGCGGAAGTACACGGTTCCCTCGCGCTCGTACGAGCAACCCGAATCGTAAAGGAGCTTTACTTCCTCGACGATCTCCGGGACGAACCGCGTCGCGCGCGGCACATGGGTCGGTGCGGCGATCCCGATCGCGGCCATGTCGCGTTCGAACGCCGCGACCTCCGTGTCGGCGAGCTCGAGGTAATCGACGCCCCGCTCCCGCGCGGTCCGCAGGATGTCGTCGTCCACGTCGGTGACGTTCTGGACGTGGGTGACATCTGCTCCCAGCCACCGCAAATAGCGGACCAGCACATCGAACTGGGCGTAGAGGAAGGCGTGGCCGATGTGCGCGGAGTCGTACGGCGTGATGCCGCACACGTACACGCTCATGCGTTCGCCGACGGTCAGTTCGGCGAGCGCACCGGTCCGTTCGTCGTACAGGCGCACGGTCCGCAGGATACCCGAGCGTCCGCGAACGGCATCGGGACGAGCGTGCGCCAGGATCCATGTCACACGGGATGGTCGGAGCGGCATAGTACGGGTGAGGTTCGGATCCGAGACGGGCGGAACCAGCGAGGAGGCACATGGACGATCGGTCCGACGACACGCTGGAGGACGCCGATCTCCTGGTGATCTCCGTCCGCCGACCCGAGGCGTTCGTCGCGTTCTACGAGCGACACGCCGAGGCGCTGCTGCGGTTCTTCGCACGCCGGACGATGGCGCCGGACGCCGCGGCCGAGCTCGTCGCGGAGACGTTCGCACAGACGTTCGCCTCACGCGGGAGGTTCAGCGCCCAGGGCGGCGACGCGGGTGCATGGCTGTACGGGATCGCCCGCCACCAGCTGTCGCGGTACTTCCGCCTCGGGGCCGTCGACGCGCGGGCACGCCGGCGCCTCGGCTTGCCGGAGCGGGAGGCGTCCTCGGAGGACGTCGAACGGATCGAACGGCTCGCGGACCTCCCGCGGCTGCGGGCGACCGTCACGGAGGCGCTGGAGACGGTGCCCGAAGGCGAGCGACGGGCCGTGTCGCTCCGGGTGATCGACGAACGGACCTACGCGGAGGTCGCGGCCGAGCTCGGGTGCTCCGAGCAGGCCGCCAGGGCGCGCGTCAGCCGAGGCCTGCGACGCCTCGGGCGCGTGCTCGAGCCCGAGCGCGAGGCGCTCCTGGACGGAGGGTGGGTCGGATGACGACGGACATCGCGTACCTCGAGGACCTGCGGGAAGACCTGCTGCTCGTCGCCCAGCGCGAGACGATCCTGCGCGAAGCGCCGGGGCTCGCGCGTCGACCTGCTCCGGCGCGACGGCGTCCGAGCCGCCGCTCGCTGATCGTGATCGGGATCGCGGCGACGCTGGCCGCGGCCGGCGCGATCGGTGCGTTCGTGACGCGAGCTGCGGCGCCGAGCATCGAGGCGATGCCCCGGACTGCCCCGGACCTCCAGAGGCTGGCCCCCGGCAGCGGCCAGCACCCGGCCGATGCCGGCCCGATCCCCGAACCGATCGCCCAAGGCGGCGGAGGCGGGGGCGGATCGGCCCCGCCTCCGGCCGGACCGGGCGAGACGGGATCGATCGGAACCGTGGCGCCGCTGATCGTGAAGACGGCGGAGCTGTCGATCGTCGTCGCCCGGGGTGACTTCACGGGCGCGTTCGCGAAGGCCAGCGCCGTCGCGTCTCCGCTCGGCGGCTACGTCGAGTCGTCGTCGACGTCCGGGACCCGTTCGAAGTCAGGCGAGCTGACGATCCGGGTGCCGGCGGATCGGTTCGACGCTGCACTCGCGGCGCTGCGCCCGCTCGGGAGGATCGAGTCCCAGGCGATCGAGGGTCAGGACGTCACCGCCCAGTACGTCGACCTGACCGCGCGGCTGCACACCTGGCAGGCGCAGGAGCAGGCGCTGCTGCGCCTGATGGCGAAGGCCACATCGGTGAGCGACACGCTCCGGGTCCAGGCGCAGCTCCAGCACGTGCAGCTGACGATCGAGCAGCTCAAGGGCCAGATCCGGGTGATGCGCAACCGTGCGGCCAACGCGACGATCACCGTGGCGCTCCGCGAAGCCTCCCCGGCGGGGCCCGCCGTGCAGACGGTCCAGAACCCGAGCATCGGGACCGCGTTCCGGCGAGCGCTCGCCGGTGTGCTGAACGTGGTCGTGGCGATCGTCGTCGGGCTCGGGTACCTCGTCCCCATCGGGTTCCTGGTGGGGGTCGCGTGGCTGGCGGTGCGGTCGATCCGCCGGCGCCGGTTCGCCGCGACGACCTAGATCCATGCCGGCGCTCGATCGCCCACGGCTCCACCCTGGCGTCGTCTGTAGAATCGCGGCCGCAACCTACCGCTCGGTAAGGAGCCAACCGGACCGGAAGCGAGGTACGCAGCCGTGAACGTGATCGTGCTGGCGAAATACGTCCCGAACCCGAACGGGACACCCGAGATGGGTGACGACTTCCTGTTGAAACGCGAGGGCGTCGAGGGGGCGATGGATCCCACCGACGAGTACGGCGTCGAGGCCGGCCTGAAGCTGGTCGAGGCCGCAGGCGAGGGCGAGGTGACCCTGGTCTCGATGGGGCCGGAGCCGGCGCTCACCGGCATCCGCAAGGGCCTCTCGATGGGCGCCGACCGCGCGGTGGTCATCACCGACCCGGCGCTCCGAGGCGCCGACGCGCTGGTCACCGCGCGTGTGCTCGCGAAGGCGATCGCGCGGCAGCCGTTCGACGTCGTGATCTCAGGCGCCGAGTCGACCGACGGCTACACGGGCACGCTGCCGATGACGCTCGCCCAGCTCCTCGGGCTTCCGAGCGTGACGTTCGTCCGGAGCCTCTCGGTCGACGGTGGCACGCTGAAGGCCGAACGCCAGACCGAGGCCGGGTACGACGAGGTCGAAGCGCCCCTCCCCTCCCTCGTGACGGTGACGGCTGGTGTCGGTGACCCCCGCTACCCGACCCTCAAGGGCATCATGGGCGCGAAGTCGAAGCCGGTCGAACAGCTCACGGCCGGTGACCTGGGGCTCTCGGGCGACGACCTCACGCCGGGCCAGACGGTCAGCGGCGCGACGGCGGCCGCGGAGAAGGCGGCCGGTCAGGTGTTCGAGGACGACGGCACCGCCGCGGAGCGGATCGCGGCGTTCATGCAGGAAGCGAAGGTGTTCTAGATGGCGAAGATCTGGGTGTACGCGGACATCGGCTCGGACGGGACGCCGGATGGTTCGGCGCTCGAGCTGCTGACGAAGGCCCGATCGCTCGGCGCCGAGGCGCTCGAGGCCGTGGCCCTGGGACCGGGCGCATCGCAGGCGGCGGCCGTGCTCGGCGAGTACGGGGCCACGACCGTCTACGCGAGCGACGATCCCGTCTACGTCGAGCACCTGGCCGAGCCCGCGGCCGTCACGCTCGCCGCGCTCGTGGCCGAGCATCGGCCCAACCTGATCCTGTTCGCCACGTCGTACGCATCGCGCGACGTCGCCGGGCGCCTCTCCGCACGGCTCGGTTCGACGCTGATGAGCAACGCGTCGGACGTGACGGGAGCGGCCGGCGCGCAGACGCAGATCTTCGGCGGGACGAAGGTCGTCGACGTCGCGCTCGCCGGGCCCGATCCGAAGCTCGTCCTGGTTCGGCCGAAGTCCTTCGCCGCGGAGCCCTCGGGCGGCAGCGCGACGGTCGTAACCGTGACCCCGGACGTCCCCGATGACGCCAAGCGCGTGCGCGTGCTGCAGCGCCACGAGGAAACCGCGAGCGGCCCGAAGATCGAGGACGCGAAGGTGGTGATCGCGGGCGGCCGCGGTCTGGGCGAGGCGGCGAACTTCGGCCTGCTGAACGACCTGGCGGAGGCGCTCGGCAACGCCGCGGTCGGTGCGTCGCGCGCGGTCGTCGACGCGGGCTGGGTGCCGTACAGCTATCAGGTCGGCCAGACCGGCAAGACGGTCAAGCCCGAGGTCTACATCGCGGTCGGCATCAGCGGGGCGATCCAGCACCTCGTCGGGATGAAGGAGTCGAAGCGGATCGTCGCGATCAACAAGGACCCCGACGCGCCGATCTTCGCCTACGCGGACCTGGGCATCGTCGGCGACGCGCTGAAGATCCTGCCGAAGCTCACCGAGGAGATCCGCGCCCGCAAGGGTTGACGTCGGCGTTCCGCCGGGCCGTGGGGCCGGCGATCAGCTCGCGTGACGTCGAACGTGCGACGCCAGGTCCGCGCTGAGCCCGTCCAGACGCGCGCTCACGCCGTCGATCCTGGCGTTCATCGCGTCCAGCCTCGCGTCGACGGCGTCGAACCGGTCGTCGATGTGCTGGAACCTGGCGTCGATCTGACCGAACCTCGCGTCGACCTGTCCGAACCTGCCGTCGATCTGGCCGAACCTCGCGTCGACCTGTCCGAACCTGCCGTCGACCTGTCCGAAGCGTTCATCGATGCGGCCCTCCAATGCGTCGAACCGAACATCGACCCGCGACCCGAGACCGTCGATCCGTGATCCGAGGCCGTCGATCCGGGTGCCGAGATAGAAGAGGCTCCCGAAGCTGAACGCCGCCAGCAGGCCGATCGCGGTCCAGACCGCCGCTCCCATCGTCGGTCGAATGTAGCACGGGCGTCCGACGCCGCCGTCGGACGACCCGCGGGGAAGGAGCTTCAGGCGCGGAGCCCGGACTCCGATCCCGTGCCGAACAGCCGGTCGCCGAAGTCCCCGAGCCCGGGGAGGATGTACCCGTTCGCGTTCAGCTCGCGGTCGATCGCTGCGGTGAAGATCGGGACACCGGGGTGCTCGCCCTCCATCCGCGCGATGCCCTCGGGCGCGGACACGATGCAGACGAACGCGAGGTGCGCGGGCGTGCCCTCCAGCAGGCTGGTGGACGCCCGCGACGCCGAACCGCCCGTCGCGAGCATCGGGTCGAGCAGCAGCACGTGGCGTCCGTGCAGCGGCGGGACCTTCTGGTAGTACGACGCCGGCTCCAGCGTGGCGTCGTCGCGTTCGAGCCCGATGTAACCGACCGTCACCTCGGGGAACAGTTCCGTGACGGCCTCGAGCATCCCCAGGCCGGCACGCAGGATCGGCACGGCGACGAGGTCCGGAGATACCACGCGGCCGGGCGCCGGTTCCAACGGGGTCCGAACCTGCACGTCGACCGTGGGCAGGTCCCGGACCGCCTCCAGGACCAACGCGATCGTGAGCCGCTTCGCGATCGTCCGGAACAGCGGTGGCGGCGTCGTCTCGTCCCGCAGGCGCGTCAGCAGGTGCTGGGCGAGCGGGTGATCGATCACCGTCACGGTCATGGCGCCCGTATGGTACGCGAGCGGCCGTGCGGGTAGCCTCGCGCTGCGATGCACGACCCACGCGACGTCGTCCAGGCGAAACGCGACGGGGCCGAACTGGACCCCGAGGCGCTCCGCGCGTTCGTGCTCGACTACGCGAAGGGCGACATCCCCGACTACGTCGCCTCCGCGTTCCTGATGGCGGCGTTCATCCGCGGGCTGTCGCTCGCCGAGACCTCCGCGATGACCGCTGCGATGATCGACTCCGGGTCGACGCTGCCGTTCGCGCGCGTCACCAGCCCGAAGGTCGACAAGCATTCGACCGGCGGGGTGAGCGACGGCGTGTCCCTGGTGTTCGCCCCGCTCGCGGCGTCCCTCGGCCTCGCGGTCGCCAAGCTCTCCGGACGCGGCCTCGGGCATACGGGCGGCACGCTCGACAAGCTCGAGTCGATCCCAGGGTTCCGAGTCTCCCTGACGCCCGAGGAGCTGGAGGCGCAGGTCGAACGGATCGGCTGTGCGATCGCCGGCCAGACGCCGGACATCGTCCCCGCCGACGGCGCGCTGTACGCGCTGCGCGACGCGACCGCGACCGTCGCGAGCATCCCGCTGATCGCTGCCAGCGTGATGTCGAAGAAGCTCGCCGTCGGTTCGAACCTGATCCTGCTCGACGTCAAGGCCGGCAGCGGCGCCTTCATGAAGACGCCCGAGGCGGCCGCCGAGCTGGCGTCGCTCTGCGTGGGGCTCGCGGCCGATCGCGGGCGCCGGGCGGTCGCCGCGGTGACGGACATGTCGCAGCCGCTCGGGAACGCGATCGGCAACGCGCTCGACGTGGCCGAGACGGTCGAGGTGCTCGCCGGGCGCGAGCGCGGACGCCTCCGCGATCTGGCGGTGCTCTTCGCGGGACGGGCGCTGTCGGAGTTGGGGTACGTGGAGCCCGCCGAGGCGCGCAGACGAGCCGAGCGCGCCCTCGACGACGGGTCGGCCCTGGAGCGGTTCGCCGCGCTCGTCGAGGCGCAGGGAGGGGACCCGGCCGTCGCCGACGATCCGTGGACCGTGCTGTCCCGCGCCCCCCTCGTCGTACCGATCGGCGCGCCGTGCGACGGGTTCGTCGGCGCGGTCGACGCCGAGGAGATCGGACGCGCCGGCGTAGCGCTCGGCGCCGGGCGTGTGAAGAAGGGCGACCCGGTCGACCCAGCCGTCGGGATCGTGATCCGGGCGAAGATCGGCGACGCGGTCCGCGCGGACGAGCCGATCGGCGAGGTGCACGCGCGGACGGAGCAGGCCGCGTCGGATGCGCTCAGGCGGGTCCGCGCCGCGATGCATCTGACCGACGAGCCCGTGACGCCTCCGGCTCTCGTCCACGGGTGGCACGAGCCCGCGGGGGCTCCGCCGGCCAGCTGAGCGACGGGCATCCGTCCATGGGCCGCGTCGTCGTCGTCGGCAGCTCGAACATGGACCTGAGCGTCGCCGCCCCGACCCTCCCGAGACCCGGCGAGACCGTGCTCGGGCACTCGTTCGCGCGCGGACCCGGCGGCAAGGGTTCGAACCAGGCGATCGCTGCGCGCAGGCTGGGCGCCGAGGTCACGTTCGTGACGAAGCTCGGCGAGGACCGCTTCGGCGACGAGCTCCGAGCCGTCTTCGAGCGCGAAGGCCTCCCCTCGCATGGGATCCTGCGAACGAGGGACGCACCGACGGGCATCGCGCTGATCGTGGTCGACGACGCCGGCCGGAACGCGATCGCGGTGGCGCCGGGCGCGAACGCGCTCCTCACTCCGGACGACCTCACGTCGATCCCCGGATTGTTCGACGGCGCCTCGCACCTCCTCTGTCAGCTCGAGACCCCGCTCGAGGTCGTCATCGCAGCCGCGCGCGGGGCGCGGCGCGCCGGACTCACCGTCGTCCTGGATCCCGCCCCGGCCCGCACGCTCCCCGACGGCGCCTTCGCCCTCGTCGACGTCCTGACGCCGAATCAGGCGGAGCTGCAGGAACTGACCTCGCTCCCGACCCGCTCGCTTGACGAGATCGAGACCGCCGCCCGCTCCTTGATCGGACGCGGTGTCGGGGCCGTGATGGCAACCCTCGGCGACCGCGGCTCCCTGCACGTCGACCCCGCAGCCTCCGTGCACATCGCCGCACCGACCGTGCGGTCGATCGACACGACCGGCTGCGGCGACGCCTTCGCGGGCTGCTTCGTGGCCGCTCTCGCGACCGGGTCCGACGCCCACGCCGCTTCGGACCTGGCGTCCCGAGCGGGGTCGTTCTGTGCCACGCGCAGGGGTGTGCTGGACGGCCTGCCGACCCACGCCGATCTGGACCGCGAGCTCCCGTCCTGAGCCGGAACGGTTACTGCGCTTGACCTTTCCGGTACGGACGGCCGTCCCACGTGGGGGGCCGCAGCCGCTGCGACGCCACCGATAGCACGACGAGCGTCGCGATGTACGGGACCGTCCCGACCAACTGTCCGGGGACCGACTGACTGGTCGCCCACCACATGAAGAACCCCGAGGACAGGATCACCAGCGCGGCGCCCGGCACGGCTCGCTTCCGACCGATGAACCAGACGGCCGCGATGGCCAGCGCCATGGCCACGAACAGTAGCAGCGCGTGGATCGCCGGGTCCGAACGCAGCTGCAACGAGTCCGCGTAGCCGAACAGTCCGGCAGCGACGCCGATCCCTCCGGGCCGCCAGTTCCCGAAGATCAACGCGGCGAGGCCGATGAAGCCGCGGCCGCCGGTCTGGCCCTCGTGGTAGATGCCCGCTTCGAAGACCAGGAACACCCCGCCGAGGCCCGCCAGGACCCCGGAGATCACGACGCCGATGTACTTCATCAGGTACACGCGGACGCCCAGCGAGTCGGCGGCGATCGGGTTCTCGCCGACGGACCGCATGCGCAGGCCCGTACGCGTCCTCCAGAACCACCAGTAGGAGAAGGGGATCAAGGCCACCGCGATCAGCGTGAGGGCCGACAGGTCGAACATCAGACCCTTCGTCACGCCCGCCACATCCGAGATCAGGAACCAGTGCTTGCGCTCGAACCACCCGAGCACGTCCGGTGTCTTCTGGATGCCGAGGAACGGACCGCCCGCCAGCACGGGCATCGTGAAGTGGAACAGCGTGCCGGTCACCTGCGGCGACTGTGCGGCGCTCCCGCCAGTGTCGATCGTGTACGTGATCACCGAGAGGAACCTGGCGATGCCGGCGGCGAGGATGTTGATCGCGACCCCTGACACGATCTGATCGACGCCGAACGTGATCGTAGCGACCGCGTGGAGCAGCCCCCCGGCCGCGCCCCCGGCCATGCCGAAGAGCACGCCGTACCACGGGCCGAACTTCCACCCTGCCCACGCGCCGAACCAGGTCCCGAGGATCATCATGCCCTCGAGCCCGATGTTCACCACGCCGACCCGCTCGGACCACAGGCCGCCCAGGCCGGCGAAGAGGATCGGCACCGCCAGGCCGAGGGCGGCAGCGAAGGTGAAGCTGGAGGTCAGCTCCTTCGACCCCGTGAGCTCGCGGACGATCACGAGCGTGAGCAGCGCGACGGCCATGATCACCCAGGAGCGTCGGATCTTCGGTCGCGGCCGGGGCTCCGACTCCCCGCGGGGTTCGACCAGGATGTCGCTGTGCTCGCTCGCCATCAGGCCGCCACCCCTTCCACGGGCGCCGTGGGTTCACGGGTCTTCTGCGCGGCGGCACGAACGTCCTGCGCCTCGACCAGCCGCCGGACCAGTTCGTAGGCGATGACCACCGACAGGATGATCACGCCCTGCATGATCTGGATGACCTCCTTCGGGATCCCGTTGAGGTCGAGGATCTGCGCGGAGACTTCGAGGAAGGCGAACAACAGCGCAGCCGCAGCGATCCCGATCGGGTTGTTCCTGCCCACCAGCGCGATCGCGATCCCGCTGAACCCCAGGCCGGTCGGGAAGTCCAGGGTGTACGCGTGGAAGAAGGAGAGCAGGTAGAGCATCCCCACCAGGCCGGCGACCGCGCCGGACATCAGCATCGTCCTGATCACCATCGCGCCAGGGTTGACGCCGCTCACGCGCGCTGCGCCGGGGTTCATGCCCGAAGCCCGCAGGTTGAACCCGAAGCGGGTCCGCCACACCACCACGTAGTACACGACGCCGACGGCGATGGCCACCAGCAGGAACCCGCTCAGGGGTTCGTTGGGATTCGTGATCCCGAGCAGCCTGTCGAGGTTCGGGAACAGCCCCGACTTCGGGATCTCCCGGGTTCGCGTGGCCAGGTCGGATGCGACCGTCGCGCGCTTCAGGTAGTTCAACAAGAGGTAGGACCCGATGCCGAACGCGATGAAGTTCAACATGATCGTGGAGATGACCTCGGACACGCCGCGGGTCACCTTCAGCACGCCGGCGATGCCCGCCCAGACGGCGCCGACGGTCATCGCGGTGACCAGTATCAGCGTGACGTGCACCACCGGCGGCAGATGCACGGCGGCGCCGACCGCGGCCGCCAGCAGCGCCGCCAGGTAGTACTGGCCCTCGACCCCGATATTGAACAGGTTCATCTTGAACCCGATCGCGACCGCGATCGCGGACAGGAACAGCGGCGACGCACGGTTCACGATCGAGATGATCTGGTTGCCCTGGATCCCGTACGACGCCATGGATCGGAAGGCCGAGAACGGGTTCTGGTGGATCGCCAGCAGCGCGATCGAGGAGACCACGAGAGAGAACGCGATCGCCGCGGCCGGAGCGAGCAGCCAGAGCAGCGCACGCCGGATCCTCACGATGCCTCCCGCTGCTTCGCGCCTGTCATGTACAGGCCCAACTCCTCGGGCGTGACCGTCGACGCGTCGACCTTGGCGACCAATCGGCCCCCGAAGATGACCCAGAGTGTGTCCGACAAACCGATCAGCTCCTCGAGGTCGGCGGACACGAGCAGCAGCGCGAGTCCGGCGGCGCGGGCGTGGCGGATCGCGTCCCACACCGCGGCCTGCGCGCCGACGTCGATCCCCCTGGTGGGCTGCGCGGCCAGCAGCACCTTCGGCTCGGCGATCATCTCGCGTCCGACGATCAGCTTCTGCTGATTGCCACCGGACAGCGCGTAGGCTGCGGCCCCGATCCCGGGCGTCGCGACGCGGTACTGCTCGACGATGGCTTCGGTCTGCCGCTTCGCGCCCGCTCGATCGATCCACGGTCCCTTGACGAACGGCGCGGTCCCCTGGTGGCCCAGCATCGCGTTCTCCCACAGCGGGGCGGCCAAGAGCAACCCACCCTCCTGTCGGTCCTCCGGGATGTAGCCGATGCCGGCATCGCGCCGAGCCTCCGTCGACCACCCCGTGATGTCCTGGCCTCCGAGATCGATCGTGCCGGTGGTCGCGGGCGTGAGGCCGATCAGCGCGTCCAGAAGCTGCGCCTGCCCGTTCCCCTCTACGCCGGCGACGCCCAGGATCTCGCCCCGATGGATGTCGAACGACGCGTCCTGCAGCAGCCACCTCCCGTCTGGAGACTGGACGCCGAGCCCCTTCACCGAGAGCTCGACCGTATCGGTCACGGTCGATTCACGCGTCTCCGGGCGCGGCAGCTCGCTGCCGACCATCAGCTCCGCGAGTTGCCCGGTGGTCACGTCCGTCGGATCGACCGTGGCCACGGTGTGCCCACCGCGCATCACCGTGATCGTGTCCGCGATCTCCAGGATCTCGTCGAGCTTGTGCGAGATGTAGATGACCGTGACGCCCTCGCGCTTCAGCTCGCGTAGGTTGACGAATAGCTCCTGGACCTCCTGCGGGACCAGCACGGCGGTCGGCTCGTCCAGGATCAGGATCCGCGCCCCCCGGTACAGGACCTTGATGATCTCCGCGCGCTGGCGCTCCCCGACGGAGAGGTCCTCCACCAGCCGGTCGGGGTGCAACGGCATCCCGTAGGTGCTCGCGAGCTCGTTCACGCGGTCCCGCGCCTCGCCGAACGCGACCATCGGGCCATGGGTCGGCTCGGATCCAAGGATGATGTTCTCGAGGACCGTCAGGTTCTCGGCCAGCATGAAGTGCTGGTGGACCATGCCGATGCCCGCGGCGATCGCATCCTTCGGTGAACGGAAGTGCACCTGGTCGCCACGGACCCGGATCGTGCCCTCGTCCGGGCGGAGCATCCCGTAGAGGACCTTCATCAGCGTCGACTTGCCGGCGCCGTTCTCGCCCACGATCGCGTGGATCTCGCCGGCCGCGACCTCGATGTTGACGTCATCGTTCGCGACGACACCGGGGAACCGCTTCGTGATCCCCCGCAGTTCGACCGCCGCTGGCTCAGGCATCGCCCTCTTTCCGACGGGAAGGCACTGAACCGGCCCGAGGATATACCCCGGGCCGGTCCGGTGCGTCGCTCTTCGCTCGGCCTAGGACGAGAGCGTGTCCGGGACCACGATCGCCCCGCTCTTGATCTGGTCGGCCAGGTCGTTCAGCTGTCCTTCGATGTCGTCGACGAACCCGCCCGAGGTCGCGTACCCGACCCCGTCGTTGTTGAGGTCGAACGTCTGGATGCCGCCGACGAACTTGCCCTCGGAGAAGGCCTGGATCGTGTCGTACGTCGCCACGTCCACTCGCTTCAGGTTCGAGGTGAGGATGAACGGCTGCTGCTCGGGGGGCGCCGACAGGTACTGGTCCGAGTCTGTCCCGATCGCCCAGACGTGCGTCCCACTGCTGCCCGAGTAGTCGACAGCGGCCTGGAACAGGCCGGAGCCGGATCCGCCCGCGGCGTGATACACGACGTCCGCGCCGTTCTGATACATGCTCTCGGCGATCGTCTTCGCCTTGTCGGGCAGGTTGAACCCGCCGAAGTCCGGCGGCTCGGTGATGTACTTGTGGTCGATCGTGATCGTCGGGTCGATCTTCTGCGCCCCGGCGTCGTATCCGGCCTGGAACTTCTGGATCAGCGCGATGTCCACACCGCCGATGAACCCGATGTGATGGGTCGTCGACTTCAGCGCCGCAGCGGCCCCGACCAGGTAGGCACCCTGGTTCTCTGCGAACAGCAGCGACGCGAGATTCCCCTCGGGCGTTTCGTCGACGCAGGTGTCGCACGTGGTCTTGTCGACGAAACCGTCGACGTCGGCGAACTTCACGTCCGGGTACTTCACGGCCGCGGCGCCCGTCGTCTCCGCGTACAGGAACCCGACCGTGATGATCAGCTGGTTGCCCTGACTCGCTGCGAGGTTCAGCAACTCGGCCCGGTTCGTGCCGCCGGAGTTCGGCGTCAGCTCGGTCGCATCGACGTTGAAGTCGCACTTGGCCTTGTCGAGGCCCGCAGCCGCCGAGTCGTTGAACGACTTGTCGCCCCGACCGATCAGGTCGTACAGCAACGCCATCTTGATCGTCGGCCCCGCGTGCGCGCACGACGCTGCAGCGCTCGTCGGCGGCGCGCTCGTCGTCGACGAGGCTTCGTTGTTGTTCCCGCACGCCGCGGCGACGAGCGCGACGGCGAACAGCAGGATCGTTGCGCGGAACGTTCGAACCATCTTTCCTCCTCCCCCAGACGCGTCTGGGCGCCATCGCACCGAGAGCGGACCGCGTCGTGCCCACGTCCCCGGGTGTCGCCGACGCGCCCCGCGTACTCTCACGCATGGGCCCGGGTCGGTCAAGCTGCGTCCCCATGCCCGTCATCCGTTGTACGCCGGGGGTCCACGTCGCGGCTCTGGCGTGCGGCGAAGCCGTACGATGGGCCCGTGAGCGTGCCGTCGACCGACCTCGCGCGTCGCGAGGGCGAAGCCAGCCCGTTCTCCGCCAGCACGGCGGCCGGCCTCGTCGCCCGGACGGTCGGTGTCGACGCCGTCGGCCTGGAGGAGCGGGCCGCCGGCCTCGCCAAGCGATCGATCAAGAAGGCCGCGAAGCTGTGGGCGCTCGACCTGGCGATCCGCTGCATCGATCTCACGACCCTGGAGGGCGCCGATACGCCCGGCAAGGTGTTCGCGATGTGCTCGAAGGCCGTCCGCCCGGATCCGACGGACCCGTCGATCCCCTCTGTCGGAGCGGTGTGCATCTACCCGGCACTGGTCGGCGTCGCGGCGGATCGGCTCCGCGGCAGCGGCGTGCACGTCGCCAGCGTCGGGGGGTCGTTCCCGAGCGGCCTCGGGCCCCTGGACGCGAGGCTCCAGGAGATACGGGAGGCGGTCGCCGCCGGCGCCGACGAGATCGACATCGTGCTGAACCGTTCGGCGTTCCTCTCCGGACGCTACCGGCAGGCCTTCGAGGAGATCGTCGCGTCCAAGGACGCGTGCGGGGCCGCGCACCTGAAGGTGATCCTGGAGGCGGGCGAGCTCGGATCCTACGACGCGATCCGCCGCGCGTCCGTCCTGGCGATGGCAGCCGGCGCCGACTTCATCAAGACGTCGACGGGGAAGATCGCCGTCAACGCGACCCTGCCGAACGCGCTGTGCATGATGGAGGCGGCGCGTGACTTCCACGCGCAGACCGGGCGTGGGGTCGGCGTGAAGGTCGCCGGGGGCATAAGGTCGTCGAAGCAGGCGATCCAGTACCTGGTCCTCGTCCACGAGACGCTCGGTCCCGACTGGATGACACCGGCGCGCTTCCGCATCGGCGCGTCCACGTTGCTGAACGACGTGTTGATGCAGATCCGCAAGGAGCGCACGGGCGCCTACCAGGGGCCCGACTACTTCACGATCGACTAAGGGGACCACGAGTGTCGACCGACATCGAGCCACGCGGCCAGGCGGGTCCCGCCGCCGACACTCCCGCGTGGGAGTACGCGCCCGCACCCGAGTCCCGCGCGGTCGTCGCGCTACGCGACCGGTACCCGCTGTTCCTGGGGGGTCGGTTCGTCGAGCCGGTCACGGACGAGTGGGCCGTCACGATCGATCCCTCCACCGAGGAGTCGCTCGGCGAGGTCGCGCAGGCCGGGGAGGCCGATGTCGACCTGGCCGTCACCGCTGCCCGCCAGGCGTACGAGTCGTTCTGGCGCGACATGCCCGGGGCCGAGCGCGCGAAGTACCTCTACCGGATCGCGCGCGCGATCCAGGAGCGGTCGCGCGAGTTCGCCGTGATGGAGTCGCTGAACAACGGCAAGCCGATCAAGGAATCCCGGGACGTCGACGTGCCCCTCGCCGCGGCGCATTTCTTCTACTACGCGGGTTGGGCCGACAAGCTCGATTACGCGTTCCCCGGACGGTCCGCCAGGCCGCTGGGTGTCGCAGGACAGGTGGTTCCATGGAACTTCCCCCTGCTCATGGCCGCCTGGAAGCTCGCCCCCGCACTGGCCTGCGGGAACACCGCGGTCCTCAAGCCGGCCGGCACCACGCCCCTGACCGCGCTCCTGCTGGCCGAGGTGATCGAACAGGCCGACCTCCCGCCGGGGGTCGTGAGCGTGATCCCCGGGCCGGGCGGCAGGGCGGGGATGGCCCTGGTCACGCACCCGAACGTCGCGAAGGTGGCCTTCACCGGCTCGACCGAGGTGGGGAAGGTGATCATGCGCGCGGTCGCCGGGAGCGGCAAGCGCCTGACGATGGAGCTGGGCGGCAAGGCCGCGAACATCATCTTCGAGGACGCCCCGATCGATCAGGCCGTCGAGGGGATCATCAACGGGATCTTCTTCAACCAGGGCGAGGTCTGCTGCGCGGGGTCGCGCCTGCTCGTGCAGGAGTCGGTGTTCGAACCGGTCGTGGAGAAGCTGAAGCGGCGGCTCGACACCCTGCGGGTCGGCGATCCGCTGGACAAGAACACCGACGTCGGGGCCATCAACTCCCGGGACCAGCTCGAGAAGATCCAGGAGCTGGTCGACTCCGGCGTCGCCGAGGGCGCGCAGATCTACCAGCCGGCGTGCGAGCTGCCCGAGCGAGGGTTCTTCTTCCGGCCGACGCTGTTCACCGGCGTCTCGCAGTCGCACCGGATCGCGCGGGAGGAGATCTTCGGCCCGGTGCTGTCGATCCTGACGTTCCGCACGCCGGCCGAGGCGGTCGAGAAGGCGAACAACACCGAGTACGGCCTCTCGGCCGGCATCTGGACCGAGAAGGGCTCGCGGATCCTCTGGATGGCCGAACGGATGCGCGCCGGTGTCGTGTGGGCGAACACCTTCAACCGGTTCGACCCCGCGTCGCCGTTCGGCGGGTACAAGGAGAGCGGGTTCGGGCGTGAGGGCGGTGTCCCCGGCCTTGCGGCGTACCTGGACCTGGCCCCGGCGAACGGGGCCGGCCACGGGAGGGGCGTTCCCGATGCCTGACCGTCTCGACATCCGCAAGACCTACAAGCTCTACATCGGCGGGGCGTTCCCCCGCTCGGAGTCGGGGCGCTCCTACGCCGCGCTCGCGCCGGATGGAACCGTATCGGCCCGGCCGGCTCGTGCCTCCCGGAAGGATCTGCGCGACGCGGTTCGGGCCGCGCGCGCCGCCGTCCCGGGATGGTCGGGGACGACCGCGTACAACCGGGGGCAGGTCCTGTACCGCGTGGCCGAGCTGATGGAGGGCCGCAGGGACCAGTTCGTCGCCGAACAGGAGGCGACGGGCGCTCCCGACCCGGCGAGGTCGGTCGACGCCTCGATCGATCGGTGGGTCTGGTACGCCGGCTGGGCCGACAAGCTCGCGTCGGTCATGGGCGGTTCGAACCAGGTCGCCGGGCCGTACTTCAACTTCACCGTGCCGGAGCCGACGGGCGTCGTCGGCGTCGTCGCACCGCAGGAGCATCCGCTCCTCGGCCTCGTCTCGCGGCTGGCGCCCGCGATCGTGTCGGGGAACACGGCCGTGGTCCTCGCGAGCCAGGCGATGCCGCTGCCCGCCGTCACGCTCTCGGAGGTCCTGGCCACGTCAGACGTCCCCCCGGGCGTGGTGAACGTCCTCACGGGCCACACCGACGAGCTGGTTCCCTGGCTCGCCGGGCACATGGACGTCAACGCGATCGACGTGACCGGCGTGCCCGGCGAGCTGCGCGCCGAGGTCGAACGTCTGGCCGTCGAGAACGTCAAGCGGGTGGTCGCCGCGCCGGCCGTCGCGCCGGGTTCCGCCGATGCGCAGAGCCCCTACGAGATCACCGCGCTGATGGAGATGAAGACGGTCTGGCATCCGATCGGGGCGTGACCGCGATCCTCGCCACCTCTGGCCTCGCGTGGTTCCTCTGGGTCGCGCTGATCATCGCGGTCGACCTCCTGTTCATCGTCGTGACGATGAACGTCGCGGCCCGGAAGGGTCACGGCCCGCTGCTCTGGGGCATCGTGGCGGTCTTCATCCCGGTGATCGCGCTCCTCGTGGTGCTCGTGCTCCCGCCGAGGGAGCCCGCCGTCTAGCGTCGATCCAACCGCCGGGTCACGCGACCGGCAGGGTCGCCATGTCGGCGTCGAACAGCTCCCGGTCATCGTCCTCCTGGATGCCGGTCGCCGCGTCCCGGGCCAGCGACGCGTAGCGGGACGCCTCGGCGGCGTCGCCAGCCACCCCCTGCGCGCGGGCGAGCGCTTCGTACGCGTACGCGAGGTCGAAGTCCCCGATCCCGTTCGCCTCGCAGATCTCGAGGCATCGTCGGGCGTGGTACGCGGCGGGCTCGCCGCGGCCGAGCACCGAGTAGACGCGCGAGACCTGCCACTCCCCCCGCGCGGTGTTCTCCGCACCGCCCAGCCCCGACTCCTCCCAGTGGTAACACGACGCGTGCGCCATGTGCACCATCAGGTCGTCCTGCTCCGGGGTCCGCGCCGGCATCTCGAGGTACGTCCATACCCGGTTGAACAGCGCGACGCCGATCTGACGGCGCTCCTGCGGATCGAGCGCCGGTCCCTGGATGTCTGGCATCATGCCCTCCCGTTCGATCGCGTGGTCCAGTTCGTGCAGGATGCGCTGGAGCCGCCACGCACGCGCCTGCACGGTCGCGCGGAACGCGCTCAGCCGTCCGGCGACTTCGGCAGGCGTCCGAGCCGCAAGCACCGCGCGGACGTCCGCGAGCGGGACGTCCAGGTCGCGCAGGCGCCGGATCAGTCGCGCGCGTTCGAGCTGCCCGGTGCCGTACCGCCGGTACCCGGTGGACGGGTCCACCTGCGCCGGCTGGAGGAGGCCGAGCTCGCCGTAGTGCCGGAGCGCCTTGATCGACAGTCCCGACAGCCGGGCCATCCGCCCGATCGTCAGCAGCTCGTCGTCCGGTTCTGCCCGCATCCCCATCGCCGACCGAGCGTAGGGCCTCCCCCTGGGGAAGGGTCAACCCCATGAGCGAGATGACGCGAACGCCGCCGTCCCGACTAGGGTTGCGTGAGGCACCGAGCCGAGGAGGACGAACGGCGATGGACGACGAGGACGTGATCGGCCGGATCAACGAGCTCGCGCACGAGGAGCACGAACTGTTCGAGAAGGAATCGCAGGGGAAGCTCACGAACCAGGAACGCGAGCGCCTGGCGTGGCTCCAGGTTCGGCTCGACCAGTGCTGGGACCTGCTCCATCAGCGACGCGCGCTCCGGGGCGCCGGTGAGGATCCGGACAAGGCCGCCGTCCGGGACGAACGGACCGTCGAGGGCTACATCGGCTGAGGGGCCCCGGGGCGGCCTTGCCGTCAGTACCCGCGGCTGGTGTCGCCGACCTCCTCCGCTCCGCCGAGGGTTCCCAGGAACTCGCCGGACGTCATCGGCTTGGAGAACATCGGGTAGTCGAACGCGATCGCGTTGTCGTGTTCCTCCTGCGAGGTCGCGGCCACGCAATCGGTGAGCGTCACGACGTCGTAGCCCTTCTCGTAGGCGCTTCGCATCGTCGATTCGACGCAGCAGTTCGTGAGGAACCCGCCGAGCGCGATCGTCGTTATCCCCTTGCTCCGCAGGATGAAGTCGAGGTTCGTGCTGGCGAACGTGTCCAGCCCGCGCTTGCCCTCGACGACGATGTCGTCCGCGTCGGGCTCGAGGTCGTCGACGATCCGCGCGCCCCACGAGCCCTTCACGAACGCGTTGCTGTCCACGACCCCCTTGAGGATCCCGTAGGGGTGGTCGCTGATCTCGTGGTAGCCCTCGACGAACGTGATCGGCGCGTGGATCACGGTCGCGCCGGCCGCGTGCGCCTGCTCGACGACCTTCTTCGTGTTCTCGATCATGTTCGTGCTGTCCATCACGCCCTCGACGGCGCCGTGCAGGGCGCCGCCGTCCGAGGTGAAGTCGTTCTGGAACTCGATCAGCACGACGGCGGTGGTCTGTGGGTCGGCGGCCATGGCGCCTGTTCCTCCTCATCTTGGGACGGGGGTCGGTGCGAACGTATCACGCGTCGGCCGACCGGGTTGCGGCGGCCAACGTGGGCTCAGGGGCCCGGCCCGCCGGGCGTTCGAGCGCGGGGTCACAGCAGGCCTGCTGTAGGCCGGGCGGCGGCACGGCCCGCACCACGACCGCGCGCCGGATCGTGAGGAAGCCGACCGTGCCCCCGAGCCAGCACAGCACGGCAGCGATCCACATCGCACGCATGAACCCGGTGGCGAACGCCGCTCCGCCGACGGCTCCCGAGCCGGCGAACCCGGCCGCCACCGGCAGGAGCGCGACGGTGAGCAATCCCGCGATCCGAGACACGGCGTTGTTCACCCCGGATCCCAGGCCCTTGTGTCGATCGTCGACCGCGGCCAGGACCGCCGTGGACAGCGGCGCCACCGTGATCGCCATCCCGAGCCCGAACACTGCGACCCCCGGCAGCACGCCCGTCCAGTACGAGCTGTCGGGCTGCAGCGTGCTGAGGATCAGGAAGCCGAGCCCGGCCACGACCGGACCGACGGTCAGCGGCAGCCGTGGGCCGATCCGCTGCGCCAGACGCCCCATGCGCGCGGACAGCGCGAACAGCAGCACGGTCATCGGCCAGAACGACGCGCCGGCGAGCAGTGCGGAGAAGCCCATCTCGGTCTGGAGGTAGATCACGAGGAAGAACATCGCTCCGCCGAGCGCGCCGTAGACGAACAGCGTCAGCAGGTTCGCCCCCGTGAACTGCCGCGACCGGAAGATCTCCAGGGGAACCATCGGCTCGCGCACGCGTCGTTCGACGAACGGGAAGGCGACCAGCAGCCCCAGACCGAGCACGCCGGCCGCCAGGGTCACCGGCGCGCCGAACCCATGCACCGGGCCCTCGATCAACGCGTACACGACCCCCGCGAGCCCGAGCGTCACGGTCGAGGCGCCCAGCACGTCCAAACGACGGCTCGCCTGCGTGTCGCGGCTCTCCGGCACGTGCCGGACCGCCATCCAGACCGTGGCGGCCGCGATCGGCACGTTGATCAGGAAGACCCACCGCCACGAGGCCGCGTCGACGAGGTACCCGCCCAGGAACGGACCGCCGGCCGTCGCGACGGCGGTCAGGCCGGACCACGCGCCGATCGCCTGACCGCGATCCTCCGGGCGGAACACGGCGGCGATGATCGCCAGGCTCTCGGGCACCAGGAGCGCCCCGCCGACGCCCTGGAGCGCGCGCGCCGCGATCAGGAAGGCCGCGTTCGGCGCCAGGCCCGAGAGGATCGACGCCCCGGTGAACACGCCGATCCCGATCACGAACACCTTCCGGCGCCCGTAGATGTCGCCGAGCGAGCCGCCCAGGAGCAGCAGCGAACCCAGTGTCAGGAGGTACGCGGTGATCGTCCACTGCAGCCCCGCGAGTCCCGTGTGGAATTCCGCACCGATCGCCGGCAGCGCCACGTTGACGACGCTGCCGTCCAGGAAGACCATCCCGGACCCGAGGACCATCGTGACGATGATCCACCGCCCCCGCGGGGTACCGTACGCGACCGGTCCGGCGTCGAGCTGGTCGCGCCGATCCACCGTGGGTTCCGCTGTCTGGTGGGAGGTGGCGCCGGACCGCATGCTTGGTGTCGGCAACCGGGGCGCGCGCAGCCGCTATTCCCGACCGTCGACCAGCTCGGCGGGGTCGAGCCCCCTGATCGACGCGTCCAGGACCTCCGCGGGGTGCAGCACCGGCAGGGGTCGCCCCATCCGCACGAGGTGCGACCGGATCTGGAGCGTGCATCCCGGGTTCGACGTGATCACGGCCTCCGCACCGGTCGCCAGGATGCTCCGCGCCTTGCGCTCGCCGAGCTCCGCGGCCGGGACGGGTTCGACCAGGTTGTAGATGCCCGCCGACCCGCAGCAGATCTCCGGTTCGCGGATCTCACGGATCTGCAGCTCGGGGATCGAACCGAGCACCGCACGCGGTTGCGCCCGGATCCCCTGCGCGTGCGCGAGGTGACAGGCGTCGTGGTACGCGGCGGTCAGCGGCAGCGGCTGCCGGGCGGCCCTCGGCCCGAGGTCCGCGAGGAACTCGCTCACGTCCCGGACGTTCGCCGTGAACGCCGCCGCGCGCTCCGCGTAGCGTGGGTCGTCGGCGAGCAGGTGCCCGTATTCCTTCATGCTCGAACCGCACCCGGCCGCGTTCACGACGACGGTCGCCACGCCGGCCGCCTCGAACGCGTCGATCGTCCGCCGGGCGAACGCCTGGGCCTCGCGCTCCCGCCCCGTGTGCATGCTGAGCGCTCCACAGCAGGACTGCGAGGGTGGGATCACGACCTCGCACCCCTCGGCCGCCAGCACACGGGCCGTCGCCGCGTTGACCCGGTCGAAGAACACGCGTTGCACGCAGCCGGTCAGCAGCCCGACCGTCGCGCGCTGCGGCATCCGGGCCTCCACGCGACCGGGTGGACCGGCGATCGGGCGTTCGACCTGCGGTGTCAGCGCTTCCAGCGCCTGGAGGCGGGCGGGGAGCCTGCGCACGATCCCGAGCCGGCGCAGGAGGGCGTCGATCCGCAGGCCCTGGTACACGCGCAGGAGCGCCGCCGCCGCCCGGAGCCGGCGCGGGTACGGGAACAGGCGGAAGATCGCCGCGCGGAAGGCGCGTTCGGACCGGGAGCGGCCCGCGCGGCGTTCTACCTGCTGGCGCGTCGCCGTCAGCAGACGGTCGTACTGGACGCCCGACGGACACGCGGTCACGCATGCCATGCAGCCGAGGCACGCGTCGAAGTGCCGGGTCATCTCGGCGCTGAGCGGTTCGCCCTCCAGCCCGACCTTCATCAGATGGATCCGGCCGCGGGGCGAGTCCATCTCCTCACCCCACAGCAGGTACGTGGGGCACGTCGGCAGGCAGAACCCGCAGTGGATGCACTCGTCGACCAGCTCCTGCGATGGAGGGTTGCGGATGTCGAACGCGCCGGCCATCGCTCGCTCAGATCCCGCCGACGAAACGGCCGGGGCTCATCGTGCGCGTCGGGTCGAACCGTTCCTTCACGCGGCGCATGAGGCCGATCGCGTCGCCGTTCGCGCCCCATACGTCCACCGCTCGTCGCACGTCGGTGGCGGCGTCGAGCACCACCGCGCTGCCGCCGACGTTCGCAGCGAACGTCCGCAGATCCGCGACCACGCCGACGACGGCTTCGGCGTCGGGCGCGTTCGCGATGCGGACGAACGTCACGCCGGTCGCGGCGTGCCCGGCGACGGACGCAACGAGCCCATGACGATCGGCCGCCTCCCACGCGGTCGCGACGGCGACCGGCAGGTCCGAGACGGGGTGCGCGAGCTTGATCGAGGTCGCGTCCGCCGCGGCTTCGGGCTGCGGCCACGCGTCGGACACGTTCGGCGTCCCGATCCCCTGGGTCGCGGGGTGCGACAGCAGGGACCGCGCCCTCGAGGCCTGGGCCTCGACGCCGGGTTCGATGCCTTCGTACAGCACCTTTACCATCCCCGATCCGTCCCGACTGGGCCAGTCAAGCTCGACCGCGCTGGGAACGAGCGTCGCGGAGGTCGCCAGCCGCGCCGCTACGAGCGCCGCCTCCGGCGTCGCCACGGCCACCTCGACCGTCCGGCGCGTCTCCGGGACCGGGTGGAGCCGGAACGTCAGCCGCGCGATCAGCCCGAGCGTGCCGAACGAACCGGTGAACAGCTTGCAGAGGTCGTAGCCGGCGACGTTCTTGACGACCCGGCCGCCCGCCCTCGCCACTGTCCCGTCGGAGAGCGCGACGGTGATCCCGATCAGGAGGTCACGGGCCGTGCCGTAGCGAAGGCGTCGCGGGCCAGACGCCGACGCGGCCACGATGCCACCGAGCGTCGCCGACGCCTCCGGCGGGTCGAGCGCGAGCATCTGCCCCGATCCGGCGAGGGCCTCCTGCAGATCTTCCAGCCGGTACCCGGGCTCGGCGACGACGACGAGGTCGCCGGCGGCATGTTCGACCAGAGCATCCATCCGCGACGTGGACAGCACGACGTCCAGGCTCTCCGGGGGCGCGCCCCACGAGAGCTTCGATCCGCTCCCTCGGACGGCGACGGCGAGGCCGTTCGTCGAGCAGTAGCGGAGCGTCCCGGCGGCCTCCTCCGTCGAGGCCGGTTCGACCACGAACGACGCCTGCACCCCGCCGACCGCGTCGGCCGGCTCGGCCTGGCGGGCGTGATCCGGTCCGACGATCGCGCGGAGCCCCGAGAGGGATCCGGCGGTGGCGGTCGCGGCCATGGTCCGCTCCTCAGAACCGCTCTGCCACGCCGGCACGTTCGAGCGGGTGCTCCCGGTAGGGGCCGGGTACCTCGCCGCAGAGCCGCGGGGTCGGGAACACCTTGCCGGGGTTCGCCAGCCCATCCGGGTCGAACGCGCATCGGACCAGCTGCATCACGGCCAGATCGTCCGCGCCGAACATCTTCGCCATGTCCTTCACCTTGTCGGCGCCGACGCCGTGCTCGCCGGTGATCGAGCCACCGTGGGCGAGGCACGCGGCAAGGATCTCGCGCGCCAGCCCGGAAGCGCGTTCGGCCTCGCCGTCGACCCTGGCGTCGTAGAGCACCAACGGGTGCAGGTTCCCGTCGCCGGCGTGGAAGACGTTCGCGACGCGGAGCCCCGCGCGGCCGGCCAGCTCGGCGATCTCGCGCAGGACCTCCGGAAGGGTGGTTCTCGGCACGACGCCGTCCTGGACGTAGTAGTCGCGCGCGATCCGCCCCATCGCGGCGAACGCCGACTTGCGTCCCTTCCAGAACAGCGCGCGTTCGACGTCGTCTTTCGCGAGCCGGATGTCCGTGGCGCCGCGCTCGTGGCAGATCCGTTCGACCTGGGCGAAGAGGTGTTCGACCTCGTCCTGTGGGCCGTCCAGCTCCACCAGGAGCACCGCTCCCGCGCCCGGCGGGTACGACACGTGGACCGCGGCCTCGGCCGCCTCCATCGCGAGCGGGTCCATCATCTCGACCGCGGCGGGGACGATCCCGGCGCCGATGATGTCGGACACGGCGCCACCGGCCTCGTCGACCGTGCCGAACGCCGCCTGCAGGGTCCGGATCGTCTGGGGCTTCGGGATCACGCGAACCGTGATCCGCGTGGCGATGCCCAGCGTGCCCTCGGAGCCGACGAACGCGCCCAGCAGGTCGTAGCCAGGCGGGTCGGGCGCGACGCCGTCGCCACCGAGGTGCACCACCTCGCCGTCGGGAAGGACCACCTCGGCCGCGGTGACGTGGTTCGTCGTGAACCCGTACTTCAGACAGTGCGCGCCGCCGGAGTTCTCGGCGACGTTGCCACCGACCGAGCAGATCACCTGCGAGGAAGGGTCGGGCGCGTAGAACAGCCCGCTCGGGGCGACGGCGCCGGTGACCTCGAGGTTCGTCACGCCGGGTTCGACCGTGACGCGACGGTTCGCGATGTCGACGTCGATGATGCGACGCATCCGCGACAGGACGATCAGGACGCCGTCCTCGATCGGGAGCGCGCCGGCGGAGAGTCCCGTGCCGGAGCCGCGGGCGACGAACGGCGTGCCCGTCTCGTGACAGGCGCGGACCACGTCGCGGACCTCGCTCGGCGTTGCGGGCAGCACGACGAGGCCGGGGACGACGGCGTGGCTGGTGAGCGAGTCGGACTCGTAGGTGCGGCGGTCGGTGCGCTCGGTCAGGACGTTCCCGGCGCCGACGATGCCGACGAAGCGCTCTGCGAGGGAGGCGAGATCGGCGGGGGCGGCCACGCCTCGGAGGATATCCCTGGTCCGGGTTCGCGCGTGCGAAGGTGGCTCGCTGGCCGGCGGTATACTCGCTCCCCGCCGCCGCGAGGCGCCGCGGTCCCATCGTCTAGGGGCCTAGGACACCACCCTCTCAAGGTGGAGACACGGGTTCGAATCCCGTTGGGACTACCAGGTTGACCAGGTCGAACGCTCGCTGAGGGCAACGATTCAGCCGAACTCCCAGACCGCGACGCGTCGGCAGATGTTCAGGATGATTCGGAACGCTTCGTCGTGATCTCGGGTCACGACCAGCCCGCGATCGTAGGCCGAACGCCGAACCGGGTCCGACAGCCGCGAGTAGGCCGCCGTGAGCTGCTTCGCCTCCTCCTCGCGACCGCGGGCGACGTCCGGATGGACGGCCTTGATCGCGGCACGGTAGCTGCGACGCATCTCGTGGAAGCTCGCATCTGGAGCGACCCCCAGGATCGCGTATAGCGAGCGATCGGATCCCAACCGAGCACTCCTCCAAGCCTCATTCGCCGTCCATGCGTCTTCGGCCATCGGACGGTCATGCTTGAGCCTTTCGTCGTAGGGAAGGGACCGTGGGGTTTGCACCTCTGGCTCTTCATGAACGTGTCGGGCTGACCTCGACGGACCAACCCGGGCTGCCGTTGGGCATGCGTGCGTGGGCGGTCATTGCAGTCCCGTTCGTCCCCTATACTCCCCGCTCATGCGTTTGACTCGAGTCATGCCGGTCGTCGTCGATCCCGACACGCTTGCGATCGTCGAGATGCGCGACGACATCCCCCCTGACCAGATGAACATGGCCATCAACATGATGGATAAGGCCGGGTACCACATCGAGGCCCAGATCGCCGACAATCCACCGTGGACCCACCTGGTTCGCCTGGACGAGATGGGGACCCGCTGGATCTGGTGGCTCGTCGCGGCGGCGCCCGACTGAGCCGGCACTTCCCCAAAGGACCACCCCTCGCTCGACGAGGGACACCCGTGAGCCCCCCGTAGCGCGGCGTGCGGTGGGTACACTCGCCCCGACGACCCGGGCCGTAGTGCCCCCTCACGTCCAGACCGCCGGTGCCACAGTCTCCCGTAGGGAGTCCACCGGTCCTTCGAGAGGGGGACGCTATGACCGATCTGCCATGGCTCGCGAACTACCCCGCGGGGGTCCCCGCCTCGCTCGAGCCGTACCCGGCTGCGTCGCTGTACTCGATCTTCGCCGACGCCGCGCGCCGTCACCCCGACGCCCCGGCGATGGTCTTCGTCGTTCCGGGGTCTCCGCGTAACTGGCGCTGCACCTATCGCGAGGCGCTCGCTGAGGTCGAAACGTTCAGCGCCGCGCTCGCCGACATGGGGGTGCGCAAGGGCGACCGCGTCGCGCTGGTGCTGCCGAACTGCCCACAGTTCATGGTCGGGTACTTCGGCGCGCTGCGGATCGGGGCGGTCGTCGTCGGGACCAACCCGCTGTACACCGAGCGCGAGCTCTCCCACCAGCTCACCGACGCCGGCGTCGAGGTCGCCGTCGTCCTCGAGCAGCTCTACCCGGGCGTCGCGGCCGTCCGCGACCAGGTGGGCCTGCGAGAGGTGATCGTCGCCAAGCTCACCGACTACATGCCGTTCCCCGTGAACCTGCTGGCGCCGAGGAAGCTCAAGAAGGAGGCGCTCGAAGCCGGCCGGCCGTGGCCGCCGGTGCCGGCCGGAGCCAAGGTTCGATGGTGGAAGGATCTGATGAGCGCCTCGCATCCCCCGGTGCCGGTCGCGGAGATCGATCCCGAGCGTGACCTCGCCGGGCTGATCTACACGGGCGGGACGACCGGGCTGTCGAAGGGCGCGATGCTCACCCACCGCAACCTGGTCGCGAACGTGGTGCAGGGCGCCGCATGGTTCCCCGACCTCGTCGACGGCAAGGAAGCCATGCTCGGCGTGCTGCCCTTCTTCCATTCGTTCGGGATGACGGTGGCGATGAACATCGGCGTCTACGAGGCCGCGAAGGCGATCCTGCAACCGAGGCCGGACCTCACGACGATGCTGAAGGCGATCCAGAAGGAGCGGCCCACGCTGTTCCCGGGCGTTCCGCGCCTCTACATCGAGATCAACGAGAACGCGTCGACCCGCTCGTACGACCTGTCCTCGATCCGCGCGTGCTTCTCCGGCGCCGCGCCGCTCCCCATGGCGGTCGCGGAGAAGTTCGAACGGATCACGGGGGGGCGGATCATCGAGGGCTACGGCCTGACCGAGACCTCGCCGATCACCCACGCGAACCCGATCGAGGGCAAGCGGAAGGAAGGTTCGATCGGGCTGCCCGTCCCGGACACGCTCGCCAGGATCGTCGACCTCGACGATTGGACGAAGGAGGTCGAACTGGGCAAAGAGGGCGAACTGATCGTGTCCGGACCGCAGGTGATGGCGGGCTACTACGACAAGCCCGAGGAGACCGAGGCGGTCATCAAGGTCGACCCGGAGGGGAGGCGCTGGCTCCTCACGGGCGACATCGCGAGGATGGACGACGAGGGGTACTTCTACATCGTCGATCGCAAGAAGGACCTGGTCCTCGTCTCGGGGTTCAACGTCTACCCGTCCGAGATCGAACAGATCCTCTACCGGCACCCGAAGGTGCAGCGGGTCTGCGTCGCCGGCGTCCCCGACCCGGAGACCGGGGAGGCGCTGAAGGCGTACATCGTGCTGAAGGAGGGCGAGACCGCGACCGCGGAGGAGATCGTGGCCTTCTGCCGGGATCCGGAGTCCGGCCTGACCGGCTACAAGGTCCCGAAGCAGGTCGAGTTCCGCGACGCCCTGCCCGAGACGCTCATCGGCAAGGTCCTTCGCCGGGTCCTGCTGGAGGAGGAGCGGGAGAAGGAGCGACCTGCGGATGGGTAGCGTGAAGACCGAACGGTTGGGCCCGCTGGACGCGTCGTTCCTCTACCTGGAGGAGCCGCACCTGCCGATGCACGTGGGCGGGGTGGCGCTGTTCGACCCGTCGGCGGGTTCCCGCGGACCGATCCGGATCGAACGGCTCCGCTCGCTGACGGCCTCGAGGCTCCACCTCGTGCCCAGGTTCCGGCAGCGGGCCCTGTTCCCGCCGCTGTCGGCCGGGCGGCCCGTCTGGGCGGACGATGCGGGCCCGGACCTCGATCACCACCTCCGCCACCTCGCGCTGCCGTCGCCGGGCACGCCGGCACAGCTCGCCGATCTGGTGGCGCAGCTGCACTCCCAGCCCCTCGACCGCGAGCGACCGCTGTGGGAGATCTACCTGGTCGACGGCCTGGAGGATGGCTACCAGGCGATCGTGTCGAAGACCCACCACGCGCTGGTCGACGGCGTCGGCGGGATGGACCTGTGCACCGTGCTGTTCGACCTGTCCGCCGAGCCGCCCGATGCCGTCGTGCCGCCCTGGTCGCCCGCGCCGATGCCGTCCCGCGCGCGGTTGTTCGTCGATGCCGTCGTCGACCGGGTCCGCGAGCCCGTCGATGGGATCCGTCGCGCGGCGGCCGCGGTCGTCGGCTCCCCGACCGCCATGGCCGGCGACGCCGCCGGAGCGGTCGGAGGGATCGTCACGCTCCTCCGGGGCGGGTTCGCCCCGCGAGGGCCGTTCAGCGGTCCCGTCGGCCTCACGCGCCGGTACGCGATGGCGGAGATACCCCTGGAGGATGCGAAGGCGATCGAGCACGCCCTCGGCGGTACGGTCAACGACGTGATCCTGACGGGGCTCGCCGGCGGACTGTCGCGGCTGTCGGAGCATCGGAGCGGCGAACGGGCGGAGCCGCCGATGCTCCGGGCGATGATGCCGGTCTCGACCAGGACCGCGGCCGAACATGCCTCGCTGGGCAACCGCGTGACGACCGTCTTCGTCGACCTCCCCGTCGGCCCGATGACGGAGATCGAACGCCTCGGATGGGTGATCGCGGCGACGCGCCGGCTGAAGGCGTCCCACGAGCAGCGGGCCGTGGCCACGGTGATCGACCTCGCGCGCTTCCTCCCGCCGACCGTCCACCGCGAGCTGGCGCGGTTCAGCAACAGGCGCGTCCGGCTCTTCGACCTGGTGGCGTCGAACATCCCGGGGCCGCAGGTGCCGCTGTACGTCGACGGGATGCCGCTGGTCGCGTACTACCCGCTGATGCCGCTGGGCGCCAGCGTCGGGCTCTCCGTTGCGGTCGTCACGCTTGTCGGGGTGATGGGGTTCGGCTTCACGGCCGACCGGGCGGCCGTCCCCGACCTCGACCTGCTGCCCGGCTTCGTCCGGGATGCCTTCGACGAACTGAAGAAGGCGGCGGACGTCTGACGGCGGTCGGCCGACGAGCCGGCCTTCAGTCCCCGGGTGTCGCGAGCGTCGCTCGAGCGCTGGTCAGATCGTCGAAGCGGCCGAGCGCGATCCCTTGGACCAGCGCGTTGCCCAGCGAGGTCGCTTCGGCCGAGCCGACGCTCACCTCGATGCCGCACGCCTCGGAGAGGAGCCGGACGAACACCGGCATCTTCGTGCCCCCGCCGACGACGTGCAGCTCGTCGACCGCGCGCCCGAGCAGTTCGCTGAGCCCCGAGACCGCGTCCGCGACGGTCGCGGCGATCGACTCCAGGATGCAGCGCACGACCTGCGGCCGGTCGGCCGATGCGGGCAACCCGGCCGCGGCGCGAACCTCGGCCTCCATGTCCGGCGGATCGAAGAACCGACCGTCGCTCGCGTCGAAGACCCGTCCGCCCGTGCGCGCCTCCTCGGCCGCCTCCCCCAGCGCCGCCGGGTCCGGGTTGCCCCATGCGGCGCGACAGCGGTCGAGGATCCAGAAGCCCATCACGTTCTTCAGGAGCCGGAAACCGCCGAGAGCGCCGCGCTCGTTCGAGAATCCCGTGTCGAAGGCACGGTCGGTCGTGACGGGCCGGTCCGTCTCGGCCCCGACGATGATCCAGGTGCCGGTCGAGACGAACGCCGCTCCCGGCCCGGGCGAGGGGCCCATCGCCACGACCGCCGACGCGGTGTCGAGGCTGCCGACCAGGTGGAGCGTGATGCCCCGCCACGACCCGATGGCTGCCCCCGCCCGTCTGATCCGCGGGAAGATCGCCGGGTCGATACCCAGCCTCACGTCGAGCAGGGGTTCGGACCACGTGTCCGTCGTCAGGTCGACCAGACCGGTCGTGCCGGCGCTGGTGAACTCCCCCGTCGGCTCGGCGCCGAGCTGGTGCGCCAAGAGCTCGGGGAGCATCAGGAAGCGGGCCGCGTGCGCCAGCTCGGCCGGGTCATGCGCGGCGAGCTGGAAGATCGTGTCGATCTCCATCGGCAGAACGCCGGTCGAACGGAACAGCTCGCGGCCGCCCAGCTGCTCCGCGACCTCTCGGTAGTCGGCCGTCCGCGCGTCCCGATAGGAGAACGGCGCCGACAGCAGCCGGCCGTCGGCGCCGAGGAGCCCGTAGTCGACGCCCCACGTGTCGATCCCGATCCCGCTCACGGGCCCGGATGCGAGGCCGGCCTCGATCCCGCGCACGACCTCCGCGACGATCGTCGGCCAATCCCATCGCAGCGAGCCATCGGGGCCCCGGACCAGGCCGTGCGGGTACCGATGGTGCAGCCGCACGGTCGGCGGGCGTCCGTCCAGGTCGACGGCCGAGACCCGGATCGACGACGCGCCGAGGTCCACAGCTAGCACGCGCATCCGCGCATCGTGCACAGGTCCGCGCCTCCTACTCAACACGGCCACGCCGCGGTTCCGAACGTCCGTGGGGCGGCGCCCGAACGTCCTACCCTTGGCGCGTGCAGCCTCCGCATCCACAGAGGGCACTGCTGGCGCAGCTGGCCGAGCTGCCGGAGAAGAACCCCGGCCCGGTGGGCCGATTGGCGCCCGACGGGGCCGTCCAGCTCGCGAACGCGGCGGCGCGGCGCTTCTTCGGCGAGGGCGACCTGACCGGGCGGTCATGGCTCGAGCTCTGCCCGGGCATGGACGGCGCGATCTGGCGGGACGTGCTGGAGGGCGGCGAGCCCGTTCGGCTCGAGGCAACGATCGGCGAGGTGACGATCGCGTTCACCCACATCCGCGCGGAGCTAGGTGACGTGGTGTTCTTCTACGGCGCCGACGTCACGCAGCTCCGGCGCGACGAGCGCCTGCTGGCGGAACAAACGGCGCAGCTCGCCGAGGTCGCACGGTTCCCGGAGATGAACCCAGGCCCGGTCCTTCGGATGGACCTCGAGGCGAACGTCCTGCTGGCGAACGCCGCCGCCAGGAACGTCTTCGGCGATGAGCTCGTCGGTACCTGCTGGCGCGACATCTGCGCGGGCGCCGACACCGCCTTCTGGGAGGGCGTCCTCGGAACCAGGGACGTCGTGTCGCTGGAGGCCCGGGTGAAGGATCGCGAGTACGTGTTCGCGCACCGGTTCGACCCGACGACCGAGCTGGTGTTCGTCTTCGGCGCCGACGTGACGCCGCAGAAGCAAGCCGAACGCGCGCTGCGCCAGAGCGAGAAGATGGCGACCCTCGGGACCCTCGCGGCCGGCGTCGCGCACGAGCTGAACAACCCGGCCGCCGCGACCCGGCGTGCGGCCGAACAGCTCCGGGAGGCGTTCGCCAGGCTGGAGGCGGCGCATCTCCGGCTCGACGACGTGCGAGTGACGCCGGAGAGCCGCAAGGTGCTTCGTGAGCTCGAACGCCGTGCGCGCGAGCGGGCAACGCGCCCGAGCGACCTGGACGCGATCGAACGATCCGACCGCGAGGCGGCGGTCGAGGACTGGCTCGACGGTCGCGGTATCGACGACGGGTGGGAGCTCGCGCCGCCCCTCGTCGCGCAGGGCCTGGACGCGGACGCGCTCGAGCACGTCGCCGGGACGATCGGGGACGGCGACGCCCTGCACGCGACGCTGGCGTGGGCCGCCTGCGCGTTCCCCGTCTACGCGCTCTCCCACGAGATCGGCCAGGGTTCGGCCCGCATCTCGGAGATCGTCGGCGCCCTGAAGAGCTACTCGTACCTCGGGCAGGCGCCGGTCCAGGCGGTCGACCTGCACGAGGGCATCGACAACACCCTCGTGATCCTGCGCAACAAGCTGAAGGTCGGGATCGAGGTCGAACGCGACTACGGTCCGGACGTCCCGCCGATCCACGCCTACGGCAGCGAGCTGAACCAGGTCTGGACGAACCTCCTCGACAACGCCGTGGACGCGATGGGCGGCACCGGCCACATCGCGATCCGGACCCGACGCGACGGCGACGCCGTGGTCGTCGAGATCGAGGACGACGGCCCAGGCATCTCCGAGGACGCGCAGTCGCGCATCTTCGACCCGTTCTTCACGACGAAGGCCCCGGGCAAGGGCACCGGCCTCGGGCTCTCGACGAGCTATTCGATCGTGACCGAGAAGCACGGGGGGGGATATCCGTGGCCTCGCGGCCGGGTTCGACCCGCTTCACGGTTCGGCTCCCGATCGAGCCGCCGACGGAGGGGTCCACGGCGCCGTGAGCAAGCCCGTGATCCTCTCCGTGGACGACGACCCCGAGGTGCTCGGGGCGATCGAACGCGACCTGCGGCAGCACTACCGCAGCGACTACCGCGTGGTCCGCGCGGGGTCCGGGCGCGAGGCCCTCGACGCGGCCCGCCAGCTCAAGCAGCGCGGGACGCCGATCGCGCTATTCCTGGTCGACGAGCGCATGCCCGAGATGACGGGGACCGAGCTCCTGCGCGAGGCGCGCAAGCTGCACCCGGAATCGCGCAAGGTCCTGCTGACCGCTTACGCGGACACCGAGGCCGCGATCCGCGGCATCAACGACGTGGGGCTCGACCACTACCTGCTGAAGCCCTGGGACCCGCCGGACGAGCACCTCTACCCCGTCCTCGACGACCTGCTGTCGGATTGGTCGGCGAACGTCCGATTCCCGTACGAGGGGATCCGGGTGGCGGGTTCGCGCTGGTCACCCGCGAGCTACGCGGCGAAGGAGTTCCTCTCCCGGAACCACGTCCCGTACCGATGGGTCGACGTCGAACAGGACCCGGCGACACGGGAGCTGGTCGCGAGCCTGGCGGGCGACCTGACGAAGCTCCCGGTCGTGCTGTTCGAGGACGGCAGCGCGCTGGTCGGGCCGACGAACCGCGAGCTCGCGGACAAGATCGGGATGCGGACGACGGCGAGCCTCCCCTTCTACGACCTGGTCATCGTCGGGGCCGGACCGGCCGGGCTCGCGGCGGCCGTGTACGGCGCCTCGGAGGGGCTCGGGACGCTGCTGATCGAACAGGACGCGCCCGGCGGCCAGGCGGGGACCAGCTCGATGATCGAGAACTACCTCGGCTTCCCGTCCGGCGTGAGCGGCGGCGACCTGGCGCGGCGTGCCGCGGACCAGGCGCGTCGGTTCGGCGCCGAGCTCCTGAGCGCCCAGGAGGTCGTGGCCGTCCGTCGGGAGGACCCGTACCGGATCGTCACGCTCGCGGATGGCGGTGAGGTCTCGTGCCACGCGCTGATCCTCGCGCAGGGCGTCGCCGTCCGTCGCCTCGAGGTGCCCGGGATCGACCCGCTGATCGGCGTCGGCGTCTACTACGGGGCCGCGATGACGGAGGCGGCGCACTACCGGGGCCAGGACGTCTGCATCGTCGGCGGGGCGAACTCGGCCGGCCAAGGAGCGCTGTTCTTCTCGCGATACGCGGCGCACGTGACGGTGCTGATCAGGGCGGGTTCGATCCGCAAGGGGATGTCTCAGTACCTGGTCGAACGCGTCGAGGCCACACCGAGCATCGACGTGCTCACGGGCGCCGAGGTCGCCGGCGTCCACGGCGACGGCCGGCTGGAGCGGGTGACGGTTCGGCTGGGCGACGGGGAGGAACGCGATCTGAACGCCGCCGCGATGTTCATCTTCATCGGGACGGCGCCCCACACCGACATGGTGCGCGGGCTGATCGAGCTCGACGACAAGGGCTACGTGCTCACCGGCCCGGACCTCCCACGCGCGTCGAACGGCCGGCCGACCGGGTGGACCCAGGATCGTGATCCGTTCCTGTTCGAGACCAGCGTCCCGGGGATCTTCGCGGTCGGCGACGTTCGCGCGGGCTCCGGCAAGCGGGTCGCGGCGGCGGTCGGCGAGGGCTCGGGGACCGTGAGCATGGTCCACCGGTACCTCGAGACGGTCTGAGCGGAGACCGCTCGCCGAGCGGGTTCGCGTCAGGAGGCGGCGCCGACGGCGACGGCCGCGGTCGGGAGGAAGACCTTGAACGACGCTCCTCCGCCGGCGCGGTCCTCGACCCACGCGCGACCGACGTGGAGCTTCGCGAAGTCCGCGACGAGCGAGAGTCCGATGCCCGTGCCCGGATGGTGCTGGTTCGTCTGCGGGCCCTGGCGGAACGGTTCGAACACCGACGCCTTGATGTCATCGGGCACGCCGGGACCGTCGTCCTCGACCGTGATCAGGAGCCCGTCGGCCCGCCGTTCGGCCCGCAGCCATATCCGGCTCCCCTCGGGGGTGTGCCGGGCCGCGTTGACGAGCAGGTTCTCGACGATCCGCTCGACCTTCGCCCCGTCGGCGACCACAGCGAGGACAGGTACTTCGACCGTCAGCCGGCGCCCTCCCACGTCCGTCTCGTCGGCCACGCGGAGCGCCAGCGCGCCGACGTCCACCGTCTGGAGCTTCGGCTCGAGCACGCCTCGGGCGATGCGGTCCATGTCGAGCAGGTCCGACAGCAGGCGTTCCAGCTTCCGGGCGTTCGCCGCGAGCCGGTCGAGCATCTCGGCGCGATCGGCGGCCGCGAGATCGGCATCGTGTCGCTGCAACGTCAGCGCGAACCCCAGCACCGAGGTGAGCGGCGTCCGGAGCTCGTGCGACACGGCCTGGAGGAACGAGTTGCGCATCTGGTCGAGCGCGCGGAGACGCTCGGCGGCCTCCTGTTCCAGCTCGAGCGCGCTCATGAGGGCCGCCTCGGCGCGCTTGGACTCGGTGATGTCGAACATCACGCCCTGCTGGAAGCGCGGCCGTCCCGAGTCGTCCGTGATCACGACCGCGTCGTCGCGGAACCAGACCTCGCGTCCGTCGCGGGCGAACATGCGGTATTCGACGCCGAGCTGGCCACCGGAGCGGCGCCCATGCGCCTCCGCGGCCCGATAGCGTTCGACGTCCTCGGGGTGCAGCCGGACGTCGAACAGGGTCGGATCGGTCATCCATTCCTCCGGGGTGTAGCCGAGGATCGACTCGATCTGCGGGCTGACGTAGAGCCAGCGTCCGGCCTCCTCGAACTCCGCGGCGTAGACGATCGCGGGCAGTGGCTCGACCAGTGCGCGGTACTTCGCCTCGGCCTCTCGGAGCTCCTCGGCCTGCTTGGCCAGGCGCTCGTTGCGCTCACGGAGCCGCTTGGCCGTCGTGAACACCAGCGGCATCAGCACCAGGTAGAGCACCGCGAGGCCGACGCCGAACGCCAGTGCCAGCGACCCGAGGAGCTGGTTCACCTCGCCCTGGACGTACGCGTAGCCCTGGTACAGCTCGATCGCGCCGACGACCGGGCCGCCCTTCGTGAGCCGGACCGGCACGTACGTCTCGAACAGCTTCGACCCGAGCTTGCGATCGGCGAGGTTCTCGTCGGCGGTGAGGTTGCTGATGTCGCTGACCACCTCGCCGTCGCGGACCTCCGCCATCTCGTCGTCGGCGGGGAACCGGTCGGCCGACCTGCGATGGCTCGTCGGAGAACAGGATCGTCCCGTCCAGCCGCCAGACCTTCACGCGGACGACGCGTCCGTCGCTCAGCACCCGGGCTTCGATGATCGCGCGCAACCGATCGTACCGTTCGCCCAGGACGGGCTCGGTCAGATCGGAGCCTCGCAGCAGGGGGCGAACGACCTCGAGCGCGACCGTGCGGGCGTGCAGGGTCGCCCCGGCCTCCTCCTGCCTGCGGACCGAGCGCGCCATGATCGCCGCGACACCGATCCAGGTGGCCAGGAACGCGACCAGGGTCCCGACGGCGAAGCGTCGGATCAGCCGTCGCCCTTCGGAACGTTCGCTCATCGCATCGTCGCGCTTAGTATCGGAAGCGCACTTCGGCGCTTTGAGTCGCCGTCCTCGCCGCAGGGCGCCCATGAACCCCCGGAGCAGGCATGATGGTGCGGTGACGTTCGATCGGCGGATCGGCCGGTACCGCTTGGAGCGCGCGCTCGGCAGCGGCGCGTTCTCGACCGTGTGGCTGGCGCTCGACGAGGATCTCCAGGATCTGGTCGCATTGAAGATCCTCGCGGACAACTGGAGCCAGAACGACGACGCCCGTCGACGGTTCGGCGAGGAGGCGCGGGCACTCCGCCGCTTGGACGGCGATCGCATCGTGCGGCTGTACGAGCTCGCACAGCTCCCCGACGGCCGACCGTTCATGGTGATGGAGTTCGCCGACCGGGGCAGCCTCGAGGACCGGATGCGCTTCGCGACGCAGACGGGATCGCCGTTCTCGGTCTCGGAGGTCGCCGCGCTCGGCATCGAGCTCGCGGGGTGCCTGGCCTCGGTGCACGCCGGCCGGATCGTCCATCGCGACGTGAAGCCGTCGAACGTGCTCTTCCGGACCGTGCCGCCGGAGGCGCAGGAGGCGCTGCGACGAACCGGTCGCCCCGCCCCGTCCGAACGGATGCTCCTTGGTGACTTCGGCATCGCGCGACGGATGGAGACCGAGGGGCTCACCCACATCGTCGGATCCCCCCAGTACATGGCCCCCGAGCAGGCCGATGCGTCGACGGCCCATCGCGTGGATGCGCGCGCCGACATCTACTCCGCGGGCGTCGTGCTGTTCGAGCTGCTCGCGGGCTCACCGCCGCGGAGCGACGGCGAGCTGGCGGTGATCGACGACGAGGCGGCGAACGATCCGATGTCCGCGTCCCGGCCGATCGGCGACGTGCGGGACGTTCGCGAGGTCCGGCCCGACGTCCCTCCGTCGCTCGCGAGCGCCATCGGACGGGCGATCGCGAAGGAGCGCGACCAGCGGTACATGACGGCTTGGGAACTCCGGCAGGACCTCGTGCGGTCGCTCGGTGAACCGGTGCACCCGAACCAGGCGGCGCGGGCCCGACCCGCGGCGTGGGCGGGCACCACCGCCGCGCTCCCGGCCGCGACGATGACCGACATCGTGCAGACCGCAACCCCGTCCGTGTCGGCCACCCGCGTGGCGCCCTCTCGCCCGGACACCCCTCCGTCACCGGCCGCCGAGACTTCCGCGGCCCAGGCCGCCGGGGCACCGGCACGTCGCCTGGGCGCTCTGGACACGTGCGTCCTGGACGCGGTCGCCGGCATCGTGCTGGTCATCGCGTCCGTCCTGCCGTGGCGCTCCGCGAACGGCACGGGCCTCCTGACCGGGATCGACGGGCCCCCTGGGCGGATCGCGTTCGCCGCGGGCGGGGCACTCGTGCTCGCCGCCGTGATCCGTTGGGCCGCCCGGGGCAAGTGGGGACTCCGGACCGCGCGGCTCCTCTCCGACCTCGCGGGCTTCGCCGCCTTCACCGCGATCGGGATCGAGCTCGCCACCTCAACGGGTGCGATCGGCGCGATCTTCGACCGGGGCGTGCACGCGCGCCTGGGCGTCGGCGTCATGCTGACCGCGGCGGGCGGGGTCCTCGCGTTCGTCGCCGCCGGGCGGGCGAAGCGCCAGCTGCGGGCGATCCGGTTCCGGCTGCTCGCGGCGCACGGTCCGGCGGCGGCCCCAGCCGCTACCGCGTCACCGAGCGGCCACGTGCGGAACGTGCCTCAGTCCGGCGCCTGAGCGCGGGCGCGCTCGGCCGCCGCGAGGATCCGCTCGATCGATCGGTCCCGGCCGAGCAGCTCCATCGACTCGAACAAGGGCGGTGAGACGAGCAGCCCGGTCACGGCGGCGCGGATCGGCTGGAAGGCGTTCTTCGAGCTCAACCCGCGATCCTCCTTGATCGCCGTCAGCACCTCCCGGATCGCCTCGTGCTCCCACGTCGGGAGAGCCCGGAGGCGGGCCGCGGCCTCGCGCAGGAGGTCCTCGCGGTCCGGCCCGAGCAGTCGCGACGCCTTCTCGTCGGGTTCGACCTCGTCGACGAACAGGAACCGCAGCATGTCGAGACCCTCGGGCAGGGTGTGCATCCGCTCCTTCACGAGCGGGACGGCGCGCGCGAGGACGTCCGGGTCGAGGGCGACCTCCTCACGGTCGGCCAACTCGGTGAGCAGGGCCGCGAGCCGCGCGTCCGATGCCTCCCGGATGTAGTGGCCGTTCATCCACAGCAGCTTCTGCGGATCGAACGCCGCCGGGCTCTTCGACACCCGGGCCAGGTCGAAGCGCTCGACCATCTCGGCCAGCGTGAAGAACGTCGTGGTCGCGTCGAACGACCACCCCAGGAGCGCCAGGTAGTTCACCATGGCCTCGGGGAGGTAGCCCTGCTCATGGAACGCCTCGACGGCGACCGACCCGAACCGCTTCGACAGCGGCTGGTTGTTCTGCCCGACGATCAGCGGCAGGTGCGCGTACGCCGGCGGCGTCGCCCCGACCGCCCGGATCATCTCGACCTGACGCGGCGTCGACGGCAGGAGGTCGACGCCGCGGATCACGTGCGTCATCCGCATCGCGATGTCGTCGACCGCGGCCGCGAGCAGGTACGTCGGCGTCCCGTCGCTGCGCAGGATCACGAAGTCGCGCAGGTCGTCGGCGGGGAACGTCGTGTCCCCGCGGATCAGGTCGTGCACGGTGATGTCCGCCCCGGGCATGCGGAACCGCACGGCACTCGGCCTGCCCTCCCGCTCGAACCGCGTCGGCTCGGCGTCCGAGAGGTTCCGGCACCGACCGTCGTACCCGGGCGTCTCGCCGCGTTTGAGCGCCTCACGCCGCCGGTCCTCGAGCTCCTCGGGCGTGCAGTAGCAACGGTAGGCGTGCCCGTCGCCGAGGAACCGCTCCGCCACTGCGACGATCGACCCCATGCGCTCGCTCTGGATGTACGGCCCGTAGGGGCCTCCGACGTCCGGACCCTCGTCCCAGTCCAGCCCGAGCCACCGCAGCGACCGTTTCAGGATGTCGATCGCGTCCTCGGTCGACCGCTTGCGGTCCGTGTCCTCCACTCGCAGGACGAACGTCCCGCCCGAGTGCCGGGCGAAGAGCCAGTTGTAGAGCGCGGCGCGCGCGTTCCCCACGTGCAGGTACCCGGTCGGCGCGGGCGCGATCCGGCACCGCACCCCGGTCTCGGCCACGTCCGCCCCCGCACCCACGGGCATCGCGACGGGCTCATCCACGCTCAGGCACCGTCGACCACCGGGTTCTGCAGCACGCCGATCCCCTCGATCTCGACCTCGATCAGGTCACCGACCTTCACCGGCGCCACGCCGGCCGGCGTCCCGGTCAAGATCACGTCGCCCGGCAGCAGCGTCATCACGCTCGAGATGAACTCGACAAGTTCGTTCGGCCCGAAGATCATCTGCGAGGTCCCGGAAGCCTGGCGGATCTCGCCGTTCACCCGCAGCTCGAGCGCCAGATCGGTCGGGTCGAGCTCGGTCTCCACCCACGGCCCGAGCGGGCCGAAGCCGTCGAACCCCTTCCCCCGCGTCCACTGCCCGTCCTTGCGCTGCAGGTCCCGCGCGGTCACGTCGTTCGCGCACGTGAACCCCAGCAGGTACCGCCCCGCGTCCTCCGCCCGGACCCGGCGCGCGAGCCGCCCGACCACGAGCGCCAGCTCGCCCTCCGGCTCAACGTCCGAGGTACCCGGCGGGTACGGGATCGGGTCCTGCGGGCCGATCACGGTGGTCGACGGCTTGAGGAAGATCAGCGGTTCGTCGGGGACGTCCCCGCCCATCTCCTCCGCGTGCTCGAGGTAGTTGCGCCCGACCGCGACGACCTTGGACGGGATCACGGGCGCCAGCAGCCGAACCTCGCCCAGCGGGATCTCTTCACCGGTCGGCACCGGGTCCTCGAAGAACGTCCCGCGGAGCGGCCGGACGAACCCGCCCTCCTCGGTGCCGGTCGCGATGCGGGACCCGCTGCGGAAGCGGACGAGCCTCACGGGGCTGGACGCCTCGCCGGGCCGGACCGGCCTCACGCCGGGACGACCGGCGTCAGCCAGGACGCGTAGCGCTCGACCTTGCCGTGCACGGCGTCGAAGAAGATCCCCTGGATCTCCTTCGTGATCGGGCCCAGGCCCGCGGCTGCGGGGGTGCGGTCGTCGATCTCGCGGATCGGGGTGACCTCGGCCGCGGTGCCCGGTGAAGAAGGCCTCGTCGGACGCGTACAGGTCGAACCGCGTCAGGTTCCGCTCGTGGACCTCGTACCCGGCGTCGCGCGCGATCCGGATGACCGTCGCGCGCGTGATCCCGTCGAGGCACCCCGCCGAGACCGGCGGCGTGTAGAGCGCGGCGTCCTTGACGATGAACACGTTCTCGCCGCTCCCGTCGGTGATGTAGCCGGTGTTGTTCAGCATGATGGCCTCGTCGTACCCGGCGTGGTGCGCCTCCATCTTCGCCAGGCTCGAGTTGATGTACTGGCCGGTCGCCTTCGCCCCGGGCGGGAGCGCGTTCTGGTCGTTGCGCTTCCACGAGGAGATCTTCGCGCGGACGCCCAGCTCCAACGCTTCCTCGCCCAGGTACGCGCCCCAGGCCCACACGGCGATCGTGACGTTGACGGGCGCGGGCAGGGGGTTCAGGCCCATCTCGCCGTACCCGCGGAACACGACCGGGCGGATGTAGCAGCCGTCCAGGCCGTTCGCCGAGATCGTCCGCATGATCGCGGCTTCCATCTCCTGCGGCGAGTACGGGATGTCCATGTGGTAGAGCTTGGCCGAACGGAACAGCCGGGCCACGTGGTCGTCGACCCGGAAGACCATGGCGCCGCGGTCGGTCGCGTAGGCGCGGATGCCTTCGAACACCCCGCTGCCGTAGTGCATCGCGTGGCTGAGCACGTGGACCTTCGCGTCGTTCCAGTCCACGAGCTCGCCGTCCATCCAGATCGTCTCGACGGGCTGGATCGGCACCTCTGCCTCCTTCGGTCAGGTCGCCCAGGCTGGACCCAGGATAGCGACCCTCACGCCCGGTCGGCCGTGAGCCTCGCGCCGAGCTCGCGCGTGACGTCCACGATGAGGTCGACGTCCTCGTCGCGCGTCCGCCAATTGACGATCGCGGGACGGAACGCCACCCGGCCCTCGTAGAGCGTCGAACCGAAGTACACGCGGCCGTCGGCGATCACCTCCGCCGCCAGGCGCCGGTTCAGCTCGTCGAGCGCGGGCTCCTCGACCCCGGGCGGCCGGTACCGGAAGCAGACGATGTTCAGGGGAACCTCCGCCAGACGCTCGAGGTCCGGCGCGGCGTCGACCCGCTCCGCGAGCCGTTGCGCCAGGCCGAGGCAGCGTTCGACCACCTCCCGGTAGCCCTGCCGGCCGTACGCGCGCAGCGTCGCCCAGACGGCGAGGCTCCTCGCGCGGCGCGAGCCCTCCGGTCCCTTCGTGAAGAACGTCGGGTGCGGATCGTCCGCGGGCGGGAGGTACGCCGCGCCCATCGCGAACGCGGGGGGAAGGAGCGACGGGTCCCGGACGAACGCGAACCCGCAGTCGTACGGGACGTTCAGCCACTTGTGCCCGTCCGCGATCACCGACCGCGCCCGCGTGACGCCGTCCAGGAGGTGACGGGTCGCGGGCGAGACGGCGGCGAACAGCCCGAACGCCCCGTCGACGTGGAGCCACGCGCCGTGGGCCTCCGCCACGGTCGCCATCTCGTCGATCGGGTCGAAGTCCCCCGCGTTCACCTCGCCGGCGCTCGCGATCACGATCGCGGGCGCGCCGTCCAGCGACCGGAGCTCGCGCTCGAGCGCCCTCAGGTCGATCCGCCCGGCCGCGTCGCGCGCCAGCAGCGTCGCCGTCGCGCGGCCCAGGCCCAGCATGGCGAGCGCCTTCGTGTCGCTCGGGTGCAGGTATCCCGAGGCGAACACCGGCATCGCGGGCAGCCCCGTGAGGCCGTCGGCGTCGACGTCCACGCCGTGCCGCAGGCCCCACCACCTCCGCGCGGCCGCCAGCGCGACGAAGTTCGCCATCGTCGCGCCGGTGGTCAGGACCCCGCCCCAGTCGGTCGGCAGGCCGAACAGGTCGAGCAGCCACCGCAGCGACACGGCCTCGAGCTGCGAGGCGAGCGGCGCGCCGACCCAGTCGGCGTTGTTCTGGTCCACGAGCGACGCCAGCCAGTCGGCTCCGAGCGCCGCCGGCGTCACGCCGCCCGTGACGAAGTGGAACATCCTCGGGCCGGAGGACGCGATCAGGCCGTCGGACGAACGCAACAGCTCGGCGAGCGCGGCCGCGGCCCCCGCCCCACGCTCCGGAAGCTCGGCGTCCGCGAACGACTCGGCCGCCCGGCCCGCGCCTGGCATCCGGACCCTCGTGTCGTCCAGCCCTGCCAGGTAGCGCCCGGCCTCGCCCGCCACGAGGGCGAGGACGTCGGCCAGCTCGTTCCGGCGGGGGCCGGCCTCGTCACCATCGCGTCCCGAGATAGGGCTCACCCCGGCAGGACCAGGAACCGTGGCGGCCGATCGGTCCCGACGGCCTCGTCGATCTGCGCGAGCACGTCGGGCGGGATCGCGCTGTCCACGGTCAAGACCATCAGCGCCAGCCCGCCCGCGGCCGTCCGACCGACCTCCATGCTCGCGATGTTCACGCCGGCCTCGCCAAGGAGCGTCCCGACGCGGCCGATCACGCCAGGGCGGTCCTCGTAGTGGAAGAACGCCATGAATCGTGCGGGCGCGATGTCGACGTCGAAGCCGAACACCCGCACGAGCCTGGCGCCGCCCCGCTTGCCGACGACGGTCCCGGACACGGAGACCTCGCCGGCGTCCGTCCCGGCCGTCACCGACATCAGGTTCACGTAGTCGTGCGGCACCGACGAACGACGTTCGGCCACGTGCACCCCTCGCTCGCGCGCGATGACGGGAGCGTTGACGAACGAGACCGGCTCGTGGACGACCGACGCGAGCGAGGCACGGAGCGCTGCGAGGGTCAACGCCCGCGTGTCGTGTTCGGCGAGCCCGCCCACGTACTCGGCCTCGAGCGAGTGGATCGCACCCTCGGCCAGTCCGGTCACGAGGGCGCCGAGGGTCTCGGCGAGCGCGATGAACGGCCGGACGACCTCGCTCACCTCGGCCGCCGCACCGACGTTCACGGCGTACGGCACGAATCCGCCGCGCAGCGCGAGGCGAACCATCTCCGCGATCGCGGTCCCCGCCTTGTCCTGCGCCTCCACCGTCAGCGCGCCGAGGTGCGGCGTCACCACGACGCGCTCGTCATCGAACAACGGGCTGGACGTCGTCGGTTCGTCGGCGAACACGTCCAGCGCGGCGCCGCCGAGGTGACCGGCGGCCAGCGACGCCGCCAGCGCGGCCTCGTCGACGATCCCCCCGCGCGAGGTGTTCACGAGCCTGGCGCCGGGCTTCATCATCCGCAGCTCGCGTTCGCCGATCAGGTCCTCGGTCTCCGGCGTCCGCGGGATGTGGATCGTGACGAAGTCCGCCTGGACGAGCACCGCGTCGAGGGTCGGCATCAGTTCGACCCCCACCTGCTTGCCGCGCTCCCGCGACACGTAGGGATCGAACGCGACCACCCGCATGCCGAACGCCTGTGCCACCTGCGCCACCATCGCTCCGACCCGGCCGAGGCCGATCACCCCGAGGCTCTTGCCGTGCAGCTCGACGCCCTGGAACCGCTCACGTTCCCAGCGGCCGGCCCGCAAGGCGGCGTCGGCCTGGGGGACGTTGCGCGCCTGCGCCAACAGCAGCGCGATCGTGTGCTCGGCCGCGCTGACGATGTTCGACCTCGGCGCGTTCACGACCAGGACGCCGCGGCGCGTCGCGGCCTCGACGTCCACGTTGTCCAGGCCGATCCCCGCCCGGGCGATGACCTTCAGCCGGTCCGAGGCCTCGATCACGTCGGCGGTGACCTTCGTCTGGGACCGAACCACCAAAGCGTCGTAGCCGGCGATCGCGTCGGCCAGCCCGGCGGCGGCCAGCTCGGGCCGAACCTCGACGAGGAATTCGGCGCTGAGCGGCGCGAGCGCGCTGTCGGCGAGCGGTTCGGTCACCAGGATCCGCTGGCGCTCGGGACCGTCGGCCTCGCCGGTGGACATCGGTAAAGAGGCTTTACGATCCCGAGGCCGCGAAGACCGCTTCGGCGGCCGCGACCCCGGCCCCGGGCTGTACCGGGTACCCCATCGAGGCCAGCGTCTGTTCCAGTGCCGAGAGCCCGCGGATGATGTCGAGCCGATCGTACGAGCCGAGGTGCCCGATGCGGAACACGGTGCCCTTCAACGGACCCTGTCCCGGCGCGAGGATCACGCCGTGGTCCGCTCGACACTTCGCGACCAGCTCGTTGCCGTCGATCCCCGGCGGCGCGACGACCGCGGTCACGGCCCACGCGCGTTCGAGGTACTCGCCGGAGAGCTCGAGTCCCATCGCGCGCACCCCCGCCTTCACCGCCTCGGAAAGCCGCCGGTGGCGCGCCAGCACGGCCTCGGAGCCCTCCTCGAAGTACAGGCGGAGCGCCGCACGCATGCCCATCATCACGTGGACCGCGGGGGTGAACGGGTTCTCGGGGTCCTTCAGGTCGTAGGAGTCCTTGTAGAGCGCCCAGTCGAAGTAGAAGCGCGGGTTCGTCGCCGTCTTCGACGCCTCCCACGCGCGCTGGTTCACCGAGACGAACGCGATCCCTGGCGACGCTGACAGCGCCTTCTGCGACCCGCCGATCGCGACGTCGACGCCCCACCCGTCGCCGTCGTACGGCACGGCGCCGAGGGACGAGATCACGTCGACCACGAACAGGACGTCGCGGGCACCGCACACCTGCCCCAGCGCCTCGATGTCGTGGATCACGCCCGTCGAGGTCTCGCTGTGCTGAGCGAGGACGGCGATGGTCGGCGCCTCGTCGATCGCGGCCGCGACCTCCTCGGCACGCACGGCGGTCCCCCATTCGGAGTCGATCGTCCTGACGTCGGCGCCGTACGCGCGGGCGATCTTCGCGAACCGTTCGCCGAAGTACCCGGCGACCGGAACCACGACCCGATCGCCCGGTGAGAGCAGGTTCGCGACCGCGGACTCCAGGCCGCCGGTCCCGGAGGACGTGAAGCACAGCAGATCCGACGAGGTCTTCATCAGCTCCTGGAGGCCCTCGGTGACCTCGCGCAACAGCGCGCCGTAGCCGGGGCCGCGGTGGTAGACGAGGGGGCTCCCCTGCGCGAGGAGCACCTCTGGCGGGATCGGCGTGGGCCCGGGGGCCATCAGGATCTCGGGTCTGTCCACGGTTCCGTCCTTCCGACGCCGGTGAGCGGGAGGGCCGAGCGTACCATCCGGCGGCGGGGTGCTTCCGAGGCGGATATCCTGCGCGGATGCCCAGCAGGCGGGTGGTCGAGGCGACCGACGAGATCGCTCGTCGCGACCCGGCGATGGCGGCGTTGATCGAGCGCGCGGGCCCGTGCGGGCTCCGTGCCAGCCGGGACCGCGCCGGTGACTTCGCGGCCCTCGTCGAGGCGATCGTCTACCAGCAGCTGGCCGGTCGCGCGGCGGCCGCGATCCACGCGCGGTTCCGGGCGCTCGTGCCGGGCGCGCTCACGCCCCAGGCGGTGGCGGCGCTCCCGGAGGGCGAACTCCGTGCAGCCGGCCTCTCGCGCGCGAAGACGGCGTCGATCCAGGACCTCGCGGCGAAGGTCGCCGGCGGGACGGTCCCGTTGGACGGCATCGCGCGGCTGTCCGACGAAGAGGTGATCGCGCGCCTGACCACGGTCCGGGGCATCGGACGGTGGACGGCGGAGATGTTCCTGATCTTCAGGCTGGCCAGGCTCGACGTCTGGCCGGTGGACGACCTCGGCGTGCGCTCCGGCTACGCGATGACGTTCGGGCTGGACGGCGGGCTCACGGGGAAGGCGCTGCAACCGCTCGGCGACCGCTTCCGTCCGTACCGCAGCGTGGTGGCCTGGTACTGCTGGCAGGCGATGCGGCTCTCCCGGGGCGAGGCACTGCGACGCTAGCTGGTCCCAGAGCGGGGCCCGCCTCAGCGCGCAGCCGCCGCGAAGACGATCACGTTGTCCACGTAGTGCCCGGTCGAACGGTCGAACGCGCCCCCGCAGGTGATCAGCCGGAGCGCCGCGTACGGCTCGGGGCCGTAGACCTCCTGCGTCGGGAAGTGCATCTTCGGCACCTGTTCGAGCCGCTGCACCACGAACCGCACCTGCGTCCCGTCCTCGCGCTTGACCCACACGGTATCGCCACGTCGCAGCTGTCGGAGCGCGAAGAACACGGCCGGCCCGGACTTCGAGTCGACGTGTCCGGCGATCACGGCCGAGCCCTTCTCGCCGGGCGACGGGCCGCCGGCCCACCAGCCCGCGACCGCGAAGTCCGACGGCACCTCGAGCGAACGGTCGGGCATGAGGCCCAGGCGAACGAGCGACGACGACACCGCGATCGAGGGGATCCAGATGCGCGTCGGCGGACTGTGCGGCAGCGGCGTCGCTGCTCCCTGGCCGGTCGGCGCCGGCGGTGGCGGTTGCGCCGGCTGGCCTGAGACGCCGGTCCCATCGTGCGGCGGGAGCTCGATGCTCGTGCCGAGTCCACCGCCGAGCGACCTCGGCCGGGAGGCGTCCGGTGGCCCGGCCGCGGCTTCCGACGCGGATCCCCGAGCGGTGATCGCGAGCCCGATGCCCAACCCGGCGCCGATCAGCGCCAAGGTCGCGGCGCCGATCACCGCCATCCTCACGATCCGGTCGCGACGTTCCCCCGCCCCCGGGACGACGAACGAGAACCGATGCCCGCCGGCGTCGTCAGGGTCGCGTGCGTCCGACACGGCCTCAGGCTCGCCGGTACCAGAACCTCACGGCCGCGAGGCCCGTCAGGGACAGGGCGATCAGCGCGATCGGGATCCACGGGGAACTCGTACCCGCCGTCCCGCCCGCGCCGGTGCCCACGCCGCCCGACGGGGTCCCGGTCGCGTAGGTGAACTGGTCCGCCGAGTGCTTCGCGCTGGTTCCGGACGGGGTCTTGACCGTCACGTGGACGGTCCCGCTGCCGCTCGGACTCACCGCGGTGATCTCCGTCGAGGACACGATCTTCACGCTGGTCGCCGCCGTTCCCCCGAAGCTCACCTCGAGCGTCCCGAGGAAGCCCGAGCCCTTGATCGTGACCTTCGTGCCGCCGGACGGCGAGCCGGAGCTCGGCGTCAGGGACTTCACGACCGGCAGGCTCTGGTAGGTGAAGTGGTCCGCGGCGACCTTCGCGCTGGTCCCCGAGGACGTGGTGACGCGGACGTCGACCGTTCCGGTGCCGGCCGGCGCGATCACCGTGAGCGACGTTCCCGACGCGACGTCGACGTGCGTGCCCGCCTTCTCTCCGAACGCCACCTTCAGCGCGCCGACGAGGTTGTGGCCCCTCACGAGGACCTTCGTGCCGCCCTTCGTCGACCCGAACTTCGGCGCCAGCGCGGTGATGCTCGGAGCGTTCTGGTACGTGAACGTCGACGCGTCGCTCGTGCCCGACGTCGTGAGGACCCGGACGTTCACGTCGCCGAGCGACCCCTTCGGACTCTTCAGCGTGATCGTCGAGCCCCTCTTGTCGACGTCGAACCCGCCGGGGCCGATCGTGTCCTTGCCCCAATCGACCGCGAGCGCGCCGACGAAGTTCGCGCCGTGGATCTGGACCACCGTCCCGCCGGCAGGCGGTCCGCTCGGCGGGTCGAGCGCCCCGATCACCGGCGGTCCTTCATACGTGAACCGCGCCCCCGAGCCGTTCGAGCCGGACGGCGTCGTGACCGTGACGTCGACCGGGCCGCTCCCTCCCGGGGTGATGGCCTGGATCGTGTTCGCGTCCTTGACCTTGAAGTTGCCCGACGGCACGAGGCCGAACTCCACGTCGGTCGCGCCGACGAAGTTCGAACCGGTGATCGTCACCGTCGTACCGCCCTCGAGGGGCCCGCTGGCCGGGACGATCTTCTTGACCACAGGAGCGTCCTGATAGGTGAACCTGTCAGCATCGGACACCGGGCTGATGCCGCCGGACGTGGTGACGCGCACGTCGACGGTCCCAGCGGATTGCGCCGGGCTCACCGCGATGATGACGGTATCGATCGTCTGCGAGAAGCTCGCCGAGACGCTCCCGAAGTCCACTTCGGTCGCGCCCGTGAAGCCGACCCCGGTGATCGTGACCGAGGTCCCGCCGCCCACAGGTCCGCTGGGGGGGCTGACGCCCGTGACGGCGGGCGGGCTGTTCCTGGATGCCAGGGCTCCGACGGGGGCCAGGGCCGCGACGAGTACGACGACGACGGAAACCCCTCCGAGCCAGCCAACGCCACGCCTCATGCCGTCCCCCTTCCGATGGCGGCCAATGCATAACAGGTCACCGTCGCGTTGGGAAGGGGCCAAAAGGCTACAAGATCCGGGCCCTCAACAGGTCTCCCACCAGCTTCGGGTTGGCCGCGCCGCCGGTCTTCTTCATGACCTGACCGACGAGGAACCCGAGCACGCCGTCCTTGCCGCCGCGGAACTGCCCGACGGGCCCGGGGTTCTCGGCGATGACCTCGTCGACCACGGCACCGAGCTCGCCGGCGTCGGAGACCTGCCGCAGGCCCAGCCGCGCGACGACCTCGTCGACGCCCTCGCCGGTCTCCACCATCCGCTCGAGCGCCGCCTTGCCCCCCGCCGACGACAGGTTCCCGATGTCCACGTCGTGGACGAACGCCCCGAACCCGTCCGGCCCGATCCGCAGCTCCTCGTACCCGTCGAGGCCGAGCCGGTTCACGTGCGAGGCGAGGTCCTGCGTCATCCAGGTCGCGGTGCCGGCCGCGGATCCGCCCGCGGCGACCGCACGTTCGAAATAGTCGGCGCCACCGGCGGTCGCCCCGACGAGCCGAGCGATGTCCGGACGAAGGCCGTACCGCGCTTCCAACCGGGCGCGCCGCGCCGCCGGCAGCTCGGGCAGGGAGGCTCGGACCTCCTCGACCCAGGCGGGCTCCGGTTCGATGGAGGTGAGGTCGGGCTCCGGGAAGTACCGGTAGTCGGACGCGTACTCCTTCGACCGGCCCGGCGTCGTGAGCCCCTGGCGCTCGTCCCAATGCCGGGTCTCCTGGACGAGCCGTTCGCCGCGGTCGAGGGCTTGCCGCTGCCGGCCCTCCTCGAACTGGAGCGCGCGATGCACCGACCGGATCGAGTTCAGGTTCTTCACCTCGATCTTCGTGCCGAACCCCTCGCTCCCGAGGGAGCGCAGGGAGATGTTCGCGTCGCAGCGGAGCGAACCCTCCTCCATCCGGACGTCCGACACACCGAGATCCTTCAGCGTCGCGCGCAACTCGGTGACGTAGGCGCGCGCCTCCTCCGGTGAGCGCATGTCGGGCTCGGAGACCACCTCGACCAGGGGAACACCGGCCCGGTTGTAGTCCTCGAGCGCGTAGTCGGCCGCCGCGATCCGGCCTGTGAGGCCGGCGTGCGAGGTCTTGCCCGTGTCCTCCTCGAGGTGGACGCGGGTGATGCCGATCCGCCTCGTCTGGCCGTCGACCTCGACGTCCAGGTGCCCCCCGACGCAGAGCGGGAGGTCGTACTGGCTGATCTGGAAGTTCTTCGGCATGTCCGGATAGAAGTAGTTCTTCCGGTGGAACAGCGAATGCGGCGCGATGCGACAGTCGAACGCCAGCCCGATCCGGATCGTGAACTCGATCGCCCGCTCGTTGGGCACCGGGAGCGAGCCGGGGTGGCCCAGGCAGACGGGGCACACGAGGGTATTCGGTTCCGCGCCGAACTCGTTCGCGCAGCCGCAGAACATCTTCGTGGCCGTCGAGAGCTCGACGTGGCACTCCAGGCCGATGACGGTCTCGTAGGTCGTGGTCGTGGCTCCCTCGTTCATGACGCCTCAAGCATCCGGGGCCGTTCGACGAACCCGATCGCCTGCTCGGCCGCGTGCGCCACGCGCAGGACGGTCGATTCGTCGCGCAGCCGGCCCATCAGCTGGAACCCGACGGGCAGGCCGTCGGAGAGCCCACAGGGGATGCTCACGGCTGGGATCCCGGCCATGTCCGCCGGGATCGTGTAGATGTCGGAGAGGTACATCGCCCACGGGTCGCCCGTGCGCTCCCCGATCGGGAACGCCACGGTCGGCGACGTCGGCGACGCGATCACGTCGACCCGCTCGAAGACCCGCTCGAAGTCCCGGATCACCAGCGTCCGAACCTTCTGCGCCTGGCCGTAGTACGCGTCGTAGTACCCGGCCGACAGCGCGTACGTCCCGAGGAGGATCCGGCGCTTCACCTCGTCGCCGAACCCGGCGCCGCGGGTCCGCAGGTTCATCTGCTCGACGTCGCCCTCGGCATCGAGCCGCAGCCCGTAGCGGACCCCGTCGTAGCGCGCCAGGTTCGACGAAGCCTCGGCGGGCGCGATCAGGTAGTACGCCGAGAGCGCGTAGTCCGCGTGCGGGAGCTCCACGGGCTCGACCGTCGCGCCGAGCCCCTCGAGGCGGGCGATGGCCGAAGCCACGGCGTCCCGGACACCGGGCTGCAGTCCGTCCATCGACAGCCACGACTCGACCACCCCGACCCGCAGGCCCTCGACCCCGCCCTCCAGGTCCGCGCGGTGGTCGGGAACCGCGTCGGGCAGGCTGGTCGCGTCCAACGGGTCGTGGCCGGCGATCGCCGACAGGAGCGTGGCCGCATCCCGCACGTCGCGAGTGAGCGTCCCCACGTGGTCCAGCGACGACGCGAACGCGATCAACCCGTATCGCGACACCCGGCCGTAGGTCGGCTTCATGCCCACGACGCCGCACAACGAAGCCGGCTGCCGGACCGAGCCGCCCGTGTCGGTGCCCAGCGCCCAGACGGCCTCCCCGGCCGCGACGGCGGCCGCGGAGCCGCCCGAGGAACCGCCCGGGACCGTCGCCGGGTCCCACGGGTTGCGCACCGGCCCGAACGCGGAGTTCTCGTTCGACGAGCCCATCGCGAACTCGTCGCAGTTCGTCTTGCCCACGAGCACGGAGCCGGCGGCGCGCAACCTCGCCCAGGCGGTGCAGTCGTAGGGCGGAACGTACGGCTCCAGGATCTTCGAACCGGCCGTGGTCCGAACGCCCCGCGTCGTGAGGACGTCCTTCAGCGCGAGCGGAACGCCCGCGACGGGCGGCACGGCCGACCCCGCCGCAACCGCCGCGTCGACCCCCGCGGCCTGCTGCAGCGCGAGATCCTTCGTCGTGAGGAGGAACGCCTCCGTCAGGGGTTCGACCTGCTCGATCCGTGCCAGCGACGACTCCACGATCTGGGTCGCGCTCGCCTCGCGAGCGCTGAGTGCGGCGGCCAGCTCGTGCCCCGTGAGGTCGCAGAGCTCGGCCATCACCCGTCGGGTCCGACGATCGCGGGGACCTTGAACCGCCCGTCCTCCTGCTCCGGCGCCGTGCTCAGGGCCTCCTGGTGCGTGAGCGACGGCGTGACCTCGTCCGCACGGAAGACGTTCGAGCGCGGGATCGGATGCGACGTCGGCGGCACCTCGGCCGCCGCCACCTGCCCGACGCGTTCGGCATGCTCGAGGATCAGTTCGAGCTGGCGCCCGAAGCGCTCCCGCTCCTCATCCGTCAGCGCCAACCTGGCCAGGCGGGCCACGTGCTCGATGTCGATCTCGACCGGCATGGCGGTCAGTCTAAGCGGGAGCGTCGCACGCGTACCCCGGCACCTTGGCGGTGTCCGGTCCATGACCGTCGACCGGGTCGAACCCGACGACCCGATACACGGTCACCGACGCCGACCGCGCCGCGAGCCGCAGGAACGGAAGGGAGGACAGCTCGTTCGGATCGAACCTCCCCACCTTCGACGCGCCGCCGATCGGCTGGTTCGGCTCGGTGACCACGATCGCGGCGATCCCGGAGCGCCGCAGGTATGGCTCGCCGGCGGCCGGGTCGAGGAAGAACGCACGGGCAGCGATCATCCGCCGGATCGCCGTGGTCAGCAGGTCCGGGCGCAGGTACGGGCCCATGCCCTCCAGGATCCCGGCGTGCCGGGCGAACACCTCGAACGTGGCCAGGGTGCGCCGGTCGGCCAGGACCATGCCGTCGCACGGGACGTTGCGTTCGATCCAGGTCAGCGGCCCCTCCGCCGTCGCGATGTAGCGGACGAACCCGCGGTCCTGCACGTCGCGCGGGAGGAGGATGCCCAGCGCGATCGCGAACGCCGCGCCCGCGGACGCCGCAGCCAGCCACGGCCGCCGCGCACCGTTGAGACGGACCCGGCCGAGCCAACCGACCGCCAGCTCGACGATCGCGAGGCCCAGCACCGCCACCGGGATGCCGGCGTAGTCGAACAACCGCCGCGGCCCGAACAGGGCGACGACGTAGACCTTCGAACGGCTCGCGACGACGAGCGCGACCACCAGGATCGCCGTCCCCGCGAGCGCCGCCGCCAGCGTCCCGGCCCTCAGGTCCCGCGAGCCGAACACGCGCGCGAGCCCCACGGACAGGGCGTAGAGGAGCGGCACCAAGACCAGGTACGGCGCACCAGGAAGGACCAGCCCGAGACTGCTCCCCGCGAAGGTGCGGTACATCGTGCCCGTCGACACGTGCGTGCCCGGCCCGGTCCCCTGGCAGTACTGCTCGAGGCGTCCCTGGGTGAGGAACAACGTCGGGTCCCAGCACGGGCGCTGGCCCAGTTCGACCGCGAGCCGCCGGTACGCGCCGCTGTCTCCGACACCCTGGAACCCCAGGTCCCCCCGGGGCGAGATCAGCACCAGCGCACCGACCACCAGGGCGATCCCTACGATCGCGCCGCCGAGCTGCAGGGTGGCCCTCGGCCGCCGGTCCACCGCGATCCTGGCCAGCCCGTACGCCCCGGCCAGCGTCAGCCCGACGGCGAACGGAACCAGGTGCGTTCCCGCCAGGCCGCCGAACACGACGCCCGCGATCAGCGCCTCGCGTCGCCCGTCCCGGAACCGTCCCGACCGCAGCGCGAGCACCGTGAACAGTACGGCCACGACCATCAGCAGGCGGCCCATGTCCTCCGCTCGGTAGTGGACGAGATCGAGCGTCAGCTCGCGGTTCCCGCGCACGCGGTTCGCGAACAGGACGAGCACGAACAGCGGCGCCGTGAACCGGAGTCCCAGCTCCCGGGCCAGCGCGAAGGCCGCCAGGACGATCCCGAGGAAGACGACGAACAGCAGGGCGGTCATCGGCGCGACCGGGCCGCGCCCGAGCACCAGGCTCGCCGCCGCGTCGAAGCTGTTCAGCAGCACCTTGCTGATCGTCGTGGGGAACAGGTGCCCCCACTGCAGGGACAGCGCCGGGATGCGGTGGGCGTCGGCGATCTCCAGGCCGTCGGCCCAGTACCGCAGCGGCGTCTGATCGTGCAGGTCCAGCGCGGCCGAGTAGGTCAGGCGAACCGCGAGCAGCGCCAGGATCGAGACGGCCAGCATGACGAACGGCCAACGGTCGGCCGCAACCTCCGCGCGCCAGGCCGCGAACCGATCGCGCCACCCGCGTGACCGGAGCGCGTACCACCACGCGGCGAGCGTCGCGACGGCGACCAGCACCAGGAAGGTCCAGAGGTACAGGACATGCGCCAGGGCCAGGACGAACGCGATCCCGCCGGTCAGCAGGTAGCCGAACGGGATCGCGGCGGCCGCCTGCACCGCCACCGACCACGGCCGCGAATTCCCGACGAGCAGGGAGACGCCGGCGCCCGGCAGGACCACGAGCGCGAGCGACACCAGGACCGCGCCCGCGTTCATCGGTTCGGTTCGCCCACGGGGTCGCCGCGGCTACGGGAGGCTCGGGAAGTCCTGGCCGACGAACAGGTAGATGCTCGCGCCGGCCGTCCCGTTCGGCGCGAACACCTCGGGCACGCGCGGGAGGTAGGACGAGACGACGGCCTCCTGGCGACGGACGTCGGGCCCGTAGACGATCCGGCTCTTGTCCGAGCCCGCGGGCGCCCCCTCGATGCCGAGGACGTCGAAGCCGGCCTTCCGCAGGTAGGCCTCGACGCGTTCGGCCTCTCCGCCGGAGTTCGCGTCGTAGATGCGGATCGTGATGATCGCCGGCGAGACGTTCGTGTACGCGAGGCCCTGGCCGATCTTGCCGAGCGGCCTTCCCTGCCGCAGCAGCCGGAAGAACTTCGACGCTGTGGGTTGGTCCAGCAGGACGTAGTCGATCCCGCCGATAGGCGCCGGCGCGGGGACCGAGGGCACGACGCGGAACTCCACGCCGGCCGACCCGATCGTCGCCATCTCCGCCGAGAGGTCCTTGATCGTGTATAGCGTCAGGCCCTTGTCGCGGACGAAGTCTCCCGAGAGCGCGTCGATCAGCTTCGGCACGTTGGCCAGCTGGCCCGGCGACTGGATCTTCTGGAGCGCCGCGCGGATGAACTGCTGCTGGCGCGAGATCCGCGAGAAGTCCGGGATCGCGTCGCCCTGGACATGGCGGGCGCGGACGAACGCGAGCGCCGACTTGCCCTTCAGCGTGTAGCACCCGGCGTGCGGCAGGTTCAGGCCCGAGAGCGTGTCGATCATCGGCTGGTTCACGCAGACGTCCACGCCACCCATCGCGTTCACGACGTTCATGAACCCCTGGAAGTTGATCTGGATGATGTGGTTGATCGGCATGTGGAACAGCTTCTCGACGGTCTGCACCGCCACGTCCGGGCCGAAGCCGAACGCCGAGTTGATCTTCCCGAGGCCGTGGCCCGGGATCTCGACGCGCAGGTCGCGCGGGATCGACACGACGATCGTCTCGTGCTCGGCGAAGTCCTGGTGGACGAACAGGATCGAATCGGACCGCTGTCCGGTGACCTGGCTCGAGCTGCCGTACTGCGACTGTTCGCCCTTCGACAGACCGGCGCGGCTGTCGCTGCCGAGGACCAGGAAGTTGCACGCCAGCTTCGTGCACGGATACACGTGCCTGACGCAGGTGTTCTCGCCGGTGCACGCCGCGCCCGTCTGGTAGACGGGGACCTTCGTCTCGGCGTAGCGGATCCCGCCGATCGCGACGCCGGAGCCGATCGCCAGGACCACCGACAGCAGGCTCGCGACGATGAGGAACGCCTTACGGATCCCGTGACGGGGGCCACGCCGGGGGCGCACGGGGGCCTCGTTCGCAGGAGGCCGTCTGCTGACGGTTTCGACCATTAGGCTTCCGGGCAAGCGTACAGACCGACCCGAGCCGGAGGTACCGATCGGTGACCGGGGTGGTGTGGAGTCCTTCTGAAGATTACGTCCGCCGCGCGAACGTGACGCGGTTCATGCGGGCGCACGGCATCGACGGCTACGACGAACTGATCGAACGCTCGCAGGGCGATATCGCGTGGTTCTGGGACGCGGTCGTGCGGGACCTCGGGATCGAGTTCGCCGAACCATACCGTCAGGTCCTGGACGTCTCGGCCGGCATCCCGTGGGCGACGTGGTTCGTCGGCGGCCGGATCAACCTCGCGCACAACTGTGTCGACCGGTGGGCCGAACGGACCCCGGACCAGGTGGCCGTGCGCTGGGAGGGCGAGGAGGGCGCCGCCCGCGCCGTCACCTACGCCGAACTGCGCCGGATGGCCGACCGCCTGGCGCACGGCCTGCGTTCGCTCGGCGTCGGCACCGGCGACGCGGTCGGGATCTTCATGCCGATGGCCCCCGAGACGGTGGCCGCGACGCTCGCGTGCGCGAAGCTGGGGGCCCTGTACACGCCGATCTTCTCCGGCTACGGGGCCGAGGCCGTCGCGACCCGGCTGGCCGACGCGGGCGTCACGGTCGTGATCACCGCGGACGGGACCGTGCGGCGGGGGAAGGTCGTCCCGATGAAGGAGACCGCGGACCGTGCGGTCGCCGAGGCGCCGTCGGTTCGCCACGTCCTGGTCTGGAGCAGGGTGGGTCGGACCGACCTCCCCTGGACCGACGGACGCGACGTCGCGTGGGACGACCTGATGGTCAACCAACCTGACCGTTTCGACACCGAACCGCTCGACCCCGAGCACCCGCTGTTCGTGGCGTACACCTCCGGGACGACGGGGAAGCCCAAGGGCTCCGTCCACGTGCACGGCGGGCTGCTCGTCAAGATCGCGGCGGAGGTCGCCTACCAGACCGATCTGCACGCGGACGAGACCCTGTTCTGGGTGACCGACCTCGGATGGATCATGGGCCCCTGGGAGATCATCGGGGCGGGCGCGCTGGGCGCCACCGTGTTCCTGTACGACGGCGCCCCGAACGACCCCCCGGACCGGGTCTGGGACCTGGTCGAACGCCACCGGATCACGACGCTCGGGATCTCGCCCACCCTGATCCGCGCGCTGATCCCGGCGGGCGACGAGCACGTCGAACGCCACGACCTCTCATCGCTGCGGATCCTAGGATCGACCGGCGAGCCGTGGAACCCCGATCCGTACCGATGGTTCTTCGAGACGGTCGGCGGCGGCCGGTGCCCGATCATCAACATCTCCGGCGGGACCGAGGTCGGCGCGTGCTTCCTCTCGCCCCTGCCCATCACGCCGCTCAAGGCGTGCACGCTCCGCGGCCCCGCGCTCGGGATGGCGGTCGACGTCTGGGGCCCGGACGGGCGACCCGTGCCGCGTGGCGAGGTCGGCGAGCTGGTGTGCACGCGGCCGTGGCCGAGCATGACGCGCGGCGTCTGGGGCGACCCGGGGCGCTACCTCGCCACGTATTGGTCCCGCTGGCCCGACGTGTGGGTGCACGGCGACTGGGCGACGATCGACGAGGACGGGTACTGGTTCCTGCACGGACGCTCGGACGACACGATGAAGATCGCCGGGAAGCGCCTCGGCCCGGCCGAGGTCGAGGGCGCGCTCGCCACCCACCGGGCCGTCGCAGAGAGCGCCGCCGTCGGGATCCCCGACGAGGTCAAGGGCGAGGCGATCTGGTGCTTCGTCGTGACGAAGCCGGGCCACGATCCTTCGGACGCGCTCGCCGCGGAGCTCGCCGAGACGGTGGCGGAGCGGCTGGGGAAGTCGTTCACCCCGTCGCGTATCGTCTTCGTCGCGGATCTGCCGAAGACCCGGAGCGCGAAGATCGTGCGGCGTGCGCTGCGCGCGATCGTGGCGGGCGAGGATCCCGGGGACCTCTCGAGCCTCGAGAACCCCGCGGCCCTGGACGCGGTCCGCGGGACGCTCGCCGCGACGTACGACCTGCGAGGGTGATCCGACGAAGCCGATGGTGCGGATCCACCGTGGATGAGCTTCGAGGTGCTGGTGGCGGTCGGTAGCATCGACGACGCGACGGACCGGGATCTGATCCGCCGCATCGTCGAGGGCGACGAGGACGCGTTCGGCGACCTCTTCCGGCGCTACGGCGCGGTGGCCAAGGCGCTCGCGCTCCGGGTCATCCGCCAGCCGTTCCTCGCCGAGGAGATCGCCCAGGAGGCGTTCACGGCGCTCTGGCGGAACCCGGATGAAGGGCCGGGACGCCGGACCCGATGGAAGGGCTCGAGGATGACGTCGCAGAGGTGGTGGTGCGGCGCGCGGCGCTGGAGGAGCAGCGCCAGGCGGCGCTCGCCGCGCTGGGCGATCTTCCGGCCGAACAACGACAGGTCCTGGAGATGATGTACTTCGATGGCAAGACGCAGGCGCAGATCGCGGCCGAACTCGCGCTCCCGCTCGGGACCGTGAAGGGCCGGACCCTGCTCGGCATGCGCCGTCTGCGTGCCGCGGTCGTCGACGCGAGCGAAGGCGAACGATGAGCACCGTCGACCCTCGCCACGAGCGTCTCGAGGAGCTGATCGCCGTGGATGCCATGGCGGGCCTCGAACCGGAGGACCGCCGCGACCTCGAGGCGCTGCTCGCCGAGCACGGCCCCGATTGCCCCGGCTGCGCCGAACTGTTCGCCTCGTACGGCGAGGCGGCCGCGACGCTGGCCTTCACCCTCGACCCGATCGAACCGTCCGCCGGTGCGCAGGCGCGTCTGCTCGCGGCCGCCCGGGCGCGGGAACCCGAGACGCCGAACGACGCCGAGGCGACCGCGGCGCCCGGGCCGAGGCCTGCGGCGGCGGGACCGCGGCGCAGGCGCGAGCGCCACGTCGGGCGGTGGATCGCCGCTGCCGCCGTGGCCGCCGCGCTCGCGGTCGGCATGGTGGCCGGGTTCGTCGCCGCCCCGAGGGCGCCGAACGGCACCACGGACTTCCTGGCGTTCGCGGCACGGCCGGGGACGCGGTTCGCGGCCTTCCCGACGACCGACGGCCAGCGCCTCACGGTCGCGTACCGGCCCGGCGAGACCCAGGCGTGGGTCTTCGGATCCGGTCTCACGAAGCCCGACGGCGGCAGGACGTACGAGCTGTGGTGGGGACCGGAGGGGAGCCCGCTCGGTCAGATGCAGGCGGCCGGGACGTTCGTCCCGATCCACGGCGACGTCGTGGCGCCGGTCACGATCGGGTCATCGGATCCGGGGACGCTCCTGGGCGTCACGGTCGAACCGCCCGGCGGGAGCCCGGAGCCGACGACCCAGCCGGTGTTCGTCACGTCCGTCTGAAGGCGCGGCCCGGCGAACCCCGGGGGGTCACGATTCGCCCTTCGCTCGGCGGGCCTCCTTGATCGCCGCCTTGCGAGTGAGCCGGGCCTCCCGTCGCAGCTTCGCTTCGCGCTGGCGCTGCCGCTCCCGTTCGGTCGCCGGGACCACGGGTGGGACCGGGCGCGGGTGGCCGTCGGCGTCGAGCGCCACGTAGACGAGGTACGCGCTGGACGTGTGGACCTTCCTCCCGGTCCGGTAGTTCTCGGCCTCGACCCGCGCCCCCACCTCGAGCGACGTGCGGCCCGTGTCGTTGACCATCGCGCGGACGGTCACGACGTCGCCGACGAACACCGGGTCCATGAACGTCATCTCGTCCATCGAGACCGTCACGACCGGACCGCCGCAGTGCTTCATCGCCGCGAGACCCCCGGCCGTGTCGACCAGCTTCATGAGCTCACCGCCGTGCACGTTGCCCATCAGGTTCGCGTCGCTCTGGTCCATCAGCCGGATCAGCGCCACCGACGAATCCGCCGCGGGCTTCGGTGTGAGGTTCCAGGTCTCGTCCCCGCCGGCTCCTCGCATCCTCCCCCAACCCCTCGCGGTCCTCTGGTAGGGTGCTGCATCAGCCCCAGATCGCAGGAGGTAGCCGTGCCTGATGACACGACGACCTTCCCCACCGAACTGGCCGAGCTCTGGCAAGAGTACCGAGGGCTCGGATCGGCCGAGGCCCGCGAGCGCCTGATCCTCCACTACGCGCCCTTGGTCAAATACGCAGCCGGCCGGGCGGCCGGCGGCTTCCCCGACTTCGTCGACCGCGACGAACTGATCTCCAGCGGCGTCCTCGGCCTGATCGACGCCGTCGAGCGGTTCGACCCGGACCGCGGAGCGCGATTCGAGAGCTACGCGCTGCTGCGGATCCGCGGCGCGATCCTGGACGAACTACGCCTGGTCGACTGGCTCCCCCGCTCGGTCCGTTCGACCGCCCGGCAGATCGAACAGGCGCAGGACGACCTGGAGTCGGAACTGAAGCGCAACGCGTCCGACGAGGAGGTCGCCGAACGCCTCGGCATGGAGGTCGACAGCGTCCGTCGCGCGATGCAGCAGGTCGGTGAGGCCGCGGTGCTCGGACTCGATCACGTCACCGTCGACCAGCGCGACGGGACGCCGGACACCCTGATCGACAAGGTCTCCGGCCTGCCGGGCGAGCCGAGCCAGACCCCGGACGAGCAGGAGCGTCGCGTCCACGTCGTCGAGTCGATCAACACCTTGGATGAACGCGAACGGGTCGTCGTGACGCTCTACTACTACGGCGGGATGACGCTCGGGGACATCGGGGAGATGCTCGGGCTCTCGGAAGCGCGGATCTGTCAGATGCGCGGGCATGCCATCGAGCGCCTCCGCATGCTGTACGCGTCCTGAAGCGCCCCGGTCTCAGCCCCCGTGGCGCTTCAGCACGTCGCGGGCGATCACGACGCGCTGGATCTGGTTCGTGCCCTCGTAGATCTGCGTGATCTTCGCGTCGCGCATCATGCGTTCGACCGGGTACTCCCGCATGTAGCCGTACCCCCCGAGCACCTGGACCGCGTCGGTGGTGACCTTCATCGCAGCGTCGCCCGCATAGCACTTCGCCACCGAGGCGAAGTACGTCATCCGCGGATCCTTCGCGTCGACCAGGCTCGCGGCGCGGTACGTCAGCAGGCGGGCGGCTTCGATCTCCATCGCCATGTCCGCGAGGAGGAACTGCAGGCCCTGCTGGTGCGCGATGGGCTTGCCGAACTGCTCACGCTCGTTGGCGTACCCGGCGGCGACGTCGAACGCCCCCTGCGCGATCCCGAGCGCCTGGGCCGCGATCGCCGGACGCGAGTAGTCGAGCGTCCGCATCGCGTACGTGAACCCCTCGCCCTCCTCGCCGATCAGGCGGTCGGCCGTCAGGGGCGTCCGGTCGAAGTAGACCTCGCGGGTCGGTGACCCGCGGATCCCCATCTTGTCCTCCTTCCTGCCGAACGAGACGCCGGGGTCGTCCGCGTAGACGAGGAAGGCGGACACGCCCCGCGCCTTCAGGTCCAGGTCCCGCGTCGCGAAGACCGTATAGACGTCCGAGACCCCGGCGTTCGTGATGAACCGCTTGGTCCCGGACAGGAGCCAGCCGCCGTCGGGTCCGGGTCCGTACCGCGTCGTCATCGCGACCGCGTCGGAGCCGCTGCCCGGCTCGGTCAAGCAGTAGGACGCCTGGTGGCGGCCGTCGGAGATCCCGCCGAACACCTCCCGGCGCTGGTCCTCGCTGCCGGCGAGCATCACCGGGATCGCGGCCAGGCGGCTGACCGCCGGGATCAGGGCACAGCCCGCCGAGATCCGTGAGATCTCCTCCACCATGAGGGACACGGTGAGCGACCCGCCGCCTCCGCCCCCGCAACCCTCCGGGTAGCCGACGGCCATCAGACCGTTCTCGACGAAGACCTTGTGCACGTCCTCCGGGAACTCGTCGGCCTCGTCGATCTCCGCGGCGCGGTCGAGCCCGATCTGGTCCTCGGCGATCCGCCGGACGACGCCTCGGAACTCCTCCAGCTCCTCGGACAGCTCGAACGGGATCGGGTCGCTCATCGGCGGGAAGCTCGATGCGCCGCCGTGACCATGCTCAAGCGACGCGGCGGATGATCAGCGCGTCCCCCTGGCCGCCGCCACCGCAGAGGGCGGCCGCGCCGAGGTCCGCACCCCGACGACGCATCTCGTAGGCGAGCGTCAGGACGAGCCTGGCGCCGCTGGCGCCGATCGGGTGACCGATCGCCACGGCGCCGCCGTTCGGGTTCACGATCCCGTCGTCGACCGCGAGCATCCGGGCCGAGTTCAGCGCGACGGAGGCGAACGCCTCGTTGATCTCGAACAACCCCAGATCATGCACATCGAGGCCCGCCTTCTTCAGCGCGTTCTGGATCGCGATCGACGGAACCGTGTGGAGGTAGGCGAAGCGCTCGGCGCTCATGCCGTGCGCGACGATCTCCGCGATCGGCTCGAGGCCCAGCGCTTCGGCACGTTCCTTCGACATCACGACGGTCGCCGCCGCGCCGTCGCTGATCTGCGACGCGTTCCCAGCGGTGATCGTGCCGCCCTCGCGGAACGCGGGCCTCAGCTTCGCGAGCGCCTCGGCGGTCGCGTCGGCGCGGACCCCTTCGTCCTGGGCCACGACGACCGGATCGCCCTTGCGCTGCGGGATCTGGACGGGGACGACCTCCTCGGCCAGTGCGCCGGACGCCCACGCGGCAGCGGCGCGCTGATGGGATCGCGCGGCCCAGGCATCCTGATCATCGCGCGAGATGCCGAGCTCGACGTTGACCTCGTCGGAGGACTCGCCCATGTGCTGGTCGCTGAACGTCGACCAGAGGCCGTCGTAGATCATCGAGTCGACGAGCTCGGCGTTGCCCATCCGGGAGCCGAACCTCGCGGACGGGAGCAGGTACGGGGCCTGGGACATCGACTCCATGCCACCGGCGACGGCAGCCTCGATCTCACCGGCGCGGATCAGCTGATCGGCGAGCGCGATCGCGTTGAGGCCCGAGAGGCAGACCTTGTTGATCGTGATCGCGGGGACCTCCTTCGGGATGCCCGCAGCGATCGCGGCCTGCCGGGCCGTGATCTGGCCTGTGCCGGCCTGGAGCACCTGGCCCATGATCACGTAGTCGATCTGTCCGCCGTCCACACCCGAGCGGGCGAGCGCTTCGCGGATCGCCACGGCGCCGAGGTCGACGGCCTTCAGGCCCTTGAAGCCTCCCGCGAACCTCCCGACGGGCGTCCGCGCCCCGTTCACGATCACCGATCCGGTCATGGCCCGTACTCCCTCTTCGGCCGACGTCTTCTCCAGTCTAGTCGGGGTCGTTGTTCCGGTCAGACCCGATGCCAGATCCGGTCGCCGAGTGAGGGGGATGGGACGTCGCCCGCTCGTGCGCGAGGCGAGCTACACGGGGTCGCGTGCGGCGAGTGCCTCGTGGATCACCGCGAGGATCTCGTCGCCGACGAGCTCGTCGCGCTCGATCAGGGCGTCGCGGAGCGACTCGACGAGATCGCGGTTCTCCTCCAGCTCCGCCGTGACCTTCGCCTTCTGCGACGTCAGGAGGGTTTCGACCTGCGCCTTCGCCTGCGGATCCGCGAGCACCTTCCCGACCAGGTTCCTGCGTTCGACGAGCCCCTCGGCGACCGCCTCGAACGAGACGAGCGACCCGCCCATCCCGAGCGCGCCGACCATCGTGGCCGCGACCTCGGTGGCGTGCGCCAGGTCGGCGCCGGGACCGCTCGTCGTCTCGCCCAGGAACAGCTCCTCCGCGGCCATGCCGCCGAGGGCGATCGCGATCGCCGCCTCCAGCTCGCCCCGGTTCCTCGTGTACCGCTCCTCGAGGTCCGTGTGGGCGAGCAGGCCGAGCGACGACTGCCGCTTGATGATCGACAGCACCTCGAGGCGGCGCGACTTCCCCAGCAGGTACGCCGCCGTCGCGTGGCCCGACTCGTGGGTCGCGATCGCGCGCCGCTCGTCCTCCGTGTACGACACGGCCTGTCGCAGACCGATCTCGTCGGTGATCTTCGCCTCGTAGACGTCCGAGACCGTCATCTCGCCACGCCCGTCGCGCAGCGCCAGCAGGAGCGCCTCGTCGAACAGGTGCTCGATCGAAACCGGCGTGTACCCGAACGTGTCGTGCGCGAGCCGCTCCCGTTCGGAGTCGATGTCGAGCTTCTCCTCGTGGGTCTTCCTGGCGAGGAAGAAGTCGATCAGGTCGCGCCGGCCCTGCTTCGTCGGCACGTCGAAGTACAGGCGCCGGTCGAACCGACCGGGTCGCAACAGCGCCGGGTCCATCGAGTCGGCGCGGTTCGTGGCGGCGATCAGCAGGATGTTGTTGTACGCGGGCTTGCCCGTCTTGATCGACCTGCCCTCGGGCAGGTAGCCGTTCAGCCACTGGAGGAACGCCGACCACATCCGCTGGCGCATCTGCGGTTGATCGAACGACTGCATCTGGATCAGCAGCTCGTTCACGACACCGCTCGCGCCCTCGCCGGAGACCGCCCGGGCGACCGTGCGCCCTTGCGCGACCTCACCCTCGGGCATCGGCGCGAACCCCAGCGAGCCCCGGGCGGCGCCGATCGCGTCGATCTCTTCGATGAAGCCGATCGCGCCGCCGTTCCTGCGGGCCGCCTTCCGCAGGGCCTTGAAGAACGCCCGGATCTTCACCGCCGTCATCCCGTAGAACATCGATTGGAACGCCGGCGCGGACACGAACAGGAACGGCACGCTCGCCTGCTTCGCCATCGCCTTCGCGAGGTAGGTCTTGCCCGTGCCGGGCGGGCCCTCGAAGAGGATCCCCCGGCGCGGGTTCCCGCCCAGGACGTCGCGGAACGTGGCGTAGCCGAGGAACACGTTCAGGGTCCGGATCACCTCGTCGACCTGCGCGTCGAGCCCGGTGATCCCGTCGAGGCCGACCTCGATGTGCTCGGGTCGGATCATCACGTGCGGCGAACGCGCCGAGAGCACCATCGGGATGACCATCACGCCACCGAGGAGCAGCACCAGGATGATCCCCGGCAGCCAGGTGCCCGCGTCGGCCCCAAGCCCGGAGAACGGCCACAACGGGTATCCCCGCAGGTCGCGGTAGAGCAGGTACGCGAGGATCAGGCCGAGGATCGCGGTGGCGCGCAGCAGCTTCCGTCGCCTGCTGCGCTCGCGGATCCGGCCCACGTCCGCGCGACCGATCGTCAGCAGCTTCGGTCCCGAGAACGTCGAGACGGCTCGGTTCTCCTCGCTCACCGGCGGCTCCCCTTCGATCCGGACGGCCTGGCCCACAGCTGGACCATGAGCGGCCATCCTACGTCCGGGCGTGGAGGAGGAACATAGGCCGAACGGAGGGCCCCCTCGACCCTTCGGCCCGTGCGGCCCGCCGAACGGACCGCCCGACCCGTCCAGATATCACCCATCTAAGGGTTGATTCCGGCGGCGGCCGCGTGATTGATTGACGCCCGGAGGAGGGGGGTCGTTCGATCCCGCGTGGGGGCATGAAGAGGATCGTGGTCGCTGTCGCCGCTGTCGTCGTGACGCTGCTGGTATCGGCCGTGCCCGCATCGGGTGCCATCCCACAGCGCTCGCAGCGTTGGTACGTGATCCCGACGCCCGATCCAGGCGAAGCGATCAACTGGTTCACCGACATCGACGCCGTCTCCGCCACGGACGCGTGGGCCGTCGGTGGCTTCCAGACGGTCTCGGCGGACACGCTCGTCGAGCACTGGGACGGTCAGAGCTGGGTGGTCGTGCCCAGCCCGAACGTCGCCGACGTGAACGACAGCCTCTCCGGGGTCGCGGCCGTGGCCTCCGACGACGTCTGGGCCGTCGGGAGCGCCGACACGGCGATGGGCAGCGATCCGCTGATCGTGCACTGGAACGGATCGTCCTGGCAGACGGTCCCGGGTCCGGACCTCGGCGAGGGGTCGAACGCGCTCGTCGACGTCGCGGCCGTCTCCGCCACGGAGATCTGGGCCGTCGGTCGCCGTTCGGGCAAGACGTTGATCGAGCGGTGGAACGGCGTCAAGTGGAAGGTCGTGCACGGCCCGAGCCGGGGCACGCTCGCCCGGTTGACCGGGGTGGTCGCGATCTCCTCCACCGACGTCTGGGCCGTCGGGAGCGACCTCGACGGCGGCCGGTTCCACACGCTGATCGAACATTGGAACGGTAGGCGTTGGCGGGTCGTCGAGACCGGCGAGCCAGCCGGGGACAACTTCCTGACCGCGGTCGACGCGGGCTCGAGCACCGACGTCTGGGCCGTGGGGTTCCACGGCGACGGGCCCGGCGGCCAGCCGTTGATCGCGCACTGGGACGGCACGAACTGGAACGTCGTCCCGGGCCCGAGCCCCGGGTTCTCGAACGCGCTGACGAGCGTCGGCGTGGCATCCGACGGAGGCGTCTGGGCCGCGGGCAACCACACCCACGTCGAGAACGGGCCGTCACGCACGCTCGTCGAGTACTGGAACGGGTCGAAGTGGAAGGTCGTCCCGAGCCCGAACCCCGGCGATGCGGAGTTCCTCTCGGGCATCGCGGTGCTCGACAGCGCGACCGCCTGGGTCGTCGGCGAACGGCTCCTGTCGACGAGCGCCCGCACGCTGGTCGAGCAGCTCGGCCCCTCGTAGGCCGACCCGCACGCGTCCGGCTCCGGAGCGGATGACAGCCCGACGACGCACCGTCTAGGGTTGTTCGCTCTGCGCAGGTCGGAGGGCACGCTCCGCGCGAGCCGGGTCGATCGGCGCGCCCCGGAGGGAGGATCTCGCCCATGCCCCGGAAGAAGCAGGAGCCCATCGCCGCCGACACCGCGAAGCAGATCGGCGGCCTGCTCCGCGGGCTGCGGCGGGCCGCAGGCTACCGGGCGGTCCGCGACGCGGCCGCGCAGCCCGGGTGCCCGGCCGCCCAGCAGACGATCTACGCGTACGAGCGCGGCGGACTGGTTCCATCGTTGAAGCAGTTCATGGAGCTGGTGGAGTTCTACGCGCTCGACTCGCCCGGGTCGGGACCGGCCGCTCGGTACCAGGGTGTCGCCGCCATCGTCGCGGCCCTGTCGTCGCCCGCGTACCACATCCCTGAGGTGATGGCCCTGGTCGAACGGCTCCAGCCGCCGCCCACGGCGGGACGGCGTCGCCGGAGGCCCGGCTCCGGGGTCGTCGCGCTCTGACGGCTCGGCCCCCGGCGGCCGTGGCCTTACACTCGCCGCACATGAGCGGCGACACCGGACCCCACGACCCGCACGGCCTGCTGACCCAGATCGACCACGTCGGGATCGCGGTCCGCGACCTCGACGCCACGGTCGAGGAGTACAGCGCCGCCTTCGGCATCGAGCCGGTCCACCGGGAGCGCGTCGAGGACCAGGGGGTCGAAGAGGCCCTGTTCGCCGTCGGCACCTCCTACATCCAGCTGCTCGGCGCGACCGGACCGGACACGCCGGTGGGGAAGTTCCTCGAGCGTCGCGGCGAGGGGATGCATCACGTGGGCTACCGGGTCGATGACCTGAAGGCCGTGCTGGCCGCCCTCAGGGCCGCGGGCGTTCCGTTGATCGACCAACGTCCGAGGCCCGGGTCCCGCGGGACGATGGTCGCCTTCGCGCATCCGAAGGGGTTCCGCGGCGTGCTCGTGGAGCTCGTGGAGGAAGGCCGGCCCTAGCGCCGACGGCAGCGCCGCTTCCGCGGCGAAGGCCCGGGGCCGATATCGTCATCCCCGAACGCCGCCCCGTCGGAAGGCGCCTCGACGCCATGCTGGAAGTCACCGATCTCACGCTGGAGGTCGCCGGGATCCCGATCCTGGTGGGAGCCTCGTTCCGCCTCGCGGCCGGGGACAAGGTCGGCCTCGTCGGGCGCAACGGCGCCGGGAAGACGTCGTTGCTCAAGGTCTTGTCCGGCGGCGAGGCGCCGGCGGGCGGGACCGTTGACGCCCGAGGGGCGACGGGCTATCTGCCGCAGGATCCGGGCCTGAAGCACCTGGACCCGACCCTGACCGCGCTCCGGCACGTCCTGTCGGGGCGCGGGCTCGACGAGGCGGCCGACCGCCTGGAGAAGCTCCGCGTCGCCGTCGAGGAGGATCATTCGATGCGCAGCGTCGCCCGGTACTCGCGCGCCGAGGAGGCGTTCCGGCTGGCCGGCGGCTACAGCGCGGACTCGGAGGCTCGGCGGATCGCGGCCGGCCTCGGGCTCGCGCCGGACCGGCTCGACCGCCCCGTGTCCGTCCTGTCCGGAGGCGAGCGCCGGCGCATGGAGCTGGCGAGGATCCTGTTCGCCGGGAGCGACCTGCTGTTGCTGGACGAGCCCACCAACCACCTCGACACCGATGCGAAGTCGTGGCTGATGAAGTTCCTCCGCGACTACCGCGGGGCGCTGCTGGTCGTGAGCCACGACCTGATGCTCCTGGACGCCTCGATCACGAGGATCCTGCACCTCGACGACGGCGGCCTGATCGAGTACGGAGGGACGTACTCGCAGTACCGTCGCGCCCGCCGGCAGGAGGAGGCGCGCCTGACGAAGGCCGCGGAGCGGCAGGAGGCGGAGATCCGGCGCCTCTCCACGCTGGCGGACTCGATGCGCCACCAGACGGCGAAGCGCGCGAGGAAGGCGAAGACGCTGGACACGCGCGTCGCACGGCTCGAGTCCCAGAGGATCGCCGCGCCCAAGCGCGAACGGTCGGCCCGGTACCGGTTCCCGGCTCCGCCGCACAGCGGCCGCGTCGCGCTGCGCGTCGACGCGCTGTCCAAGTCCTACGGCGGGCCGCCGATCTTCGAGGACCTGACGTTCGGCGTCGACCGCGGCGAACGGCTCCTGGTGATGGGGCTGAACGGTGCCGGGAAGACGTCGCTGCTGCGGATCCTCGCCGGCGTGTCGGAAGCCGACGCGGGCGGGGGCGAGGCACGCTTCGGCGCCGGCGTTTCCGTCGGCTACTACGCCCAGGAACACGAGGGGATCGAGCCAGGTGTCGACGTCCTGTCGCACATGCGCGCGTCGAGCTCCGCGGAGCCGCAGGCCCTCCGATCCCTGCTCGGGATGTTCGGCCTCATCGGGGACGTGGCGTTCCAGGACGCCGGGACCCTCTCCGGTGGGGAGAAGACGAAGCTCGCGCTCGCGCAGCTGGTGGCGGGTCGCCACAACCTGCTGCTGCTGGACGAGCCGACGAACAACCTCGACCCGCCGTCGCGAGAGGCCGTCGCGAAGGCGCTCGGCGCGTGGCCGGGGACGATGGTGATCGTGAGCCACGACCGCGAGTTCGTCGAGGCGCTCGAGCCCGACCGCGTGCTGATGATGCCCGACGGCGAGCTCGACTACTGGAGCGAGGACCTGCTCGACCTGGTGTCCCTCGCGTAGGCGAGCCGGCCGCGCGCGCGGCGCGGGTCCCTCAGACGTAGGGCTCGAAGCGGCGGGAGTCGAAGTAGTAGATCACCAGGTGGTCGTTCTCGTCGAAGACGCCGAGCCCCAGATCCAGCGGTTCGCGGAAGAACCCGGGTGAGTCCGGTTCACGCCCCGACTCGATCGGCTCGGCCAGGACCTCGACCACGATGGCCGGTTCGCCGTCGGCGGGCTTGCGACGGTTCCGCAGACCGAGCTTCCAGCGCACGATCTGGCCGGGATCGGATTGGTGACGCTGCAGGAGCCGCTCGTACGCCGCCGTGAGGCGCGTGCGACGACCCCGATCCTCGGTGGGTTCGGCCATGACGCGATCCCCTTCCGCAGCGGCGTCGGTTCCGGCGTCCCCCTCGACCCTGCGGTGCCGCCGATCGTCTATCTGAGCAGGGCTTCGGGGTCATCGACCTGGACGCCGCCGCCAGCGTCCAGGACCTCCGGCAGGTCCGGCCAGTCCGGATGCGCCTTCCCGACCTTCGCGTCCTCGATCGCGCGCCACACGCGCTCAGGCGTGAGGGGCATGTCGATGTGCCGAACCCCCAGATGCGCGACCGCGTCGATCACGGCGTTCTGCACGGCTGGGGTCGAACCGATCGTCGCCGACTCGCCGATCCCCTTCGCACCGATCGGGTTGACCGGCGTGGGAGTCACCGTGTTGTAGGTCTCCAGCGCGGGCAGGTCCGCGGCGCTCGGCATCCCGTACGCCATCAGGTTCCCGGCGAGCGGGTTGCCCAGGTCGTCGTATGCGACCTGCTCGTAGAGCGCCTGCGCGATCCCCTGGCCGAGGCCGCCGTGCTGCTGGCCCTGGACGAGCATCGGGTTCACGATCACGCCGCAGTCGTCCACGGCGACGATCCGAACGAGCCTGGCATCGCCGGTCTCGACGTCCACCTCGGCGACGGCCGCGTGCGCACCGAACGGGAACGACGTGTCCGCGTCGAAGTCGGCATCCACGCGCAGGCCGGGCTCCTCGTCGTCCGGCATGCGGGCCGGGTCGTTCGCCGCGGCCGCGATCTCTCCCCACGTCAACGCGCGTTCGGGCGCGCCCGCGATCGAGAACCGTCCGCCGTCGAACCCGATGTCGTCCGGTGCGGCCTCCAGCAGGTGCCCGGCGATCCGCTTCGCCTTCTCGATCACCTCGGTGCCGGCCTTGTGGACCGCGCTCCCGCCCTTCTGCAACGACCGCGATCCCATCGTGCCGGCGCCGCGCGCGACGAGCGCCGTGTCGGAGTGCACGACCGTGACGCGTTCGAACGGCACGCCCAGCAACGCCGACGCGATCTGCGCGATCCCGGTGCCGGTCCCCTGCCCGTGCGGGCTGATGCCGGTCAGGACGGTCGCGCTGCCGTCCTCGTGGACCTCCACCGAGCCGAACTCCGAGCCGAAGCCCGTGATCTCGACGTAGACGGCGAGCCCGATGCCGAGCTGCAGCCGGTCGCCACGCACGCGGCGTTCGGCCTGCTCGCGGCGCACCGCCTCGTAGTCCACCAGCCGGAGCGCCTCGTCGAGCGACCCGCCGTAGTTCCCCACGTCGTACTTCGCGTTCGTCGACGTCGTGTACGGGAACACGTCGCTCGGCACGAGGTTCCGGCGACGGACGTCGACCGGGTCGAGCCCGAGCTCCGCGGCCACCATGTCCACGACGCGCTCGATCAGCGCCGCGGCCTCGGGCCGGCCGGCGCCGCGGTACGCGCCGATCGGCGTGGTGTTCGTCGCCACGCACGTCGCCGTGTAGTCGATCCGCGGCAGGCGGTAGACGCCCGGGGCCATCATCCGCGTGAGCTGCGGTAGGAAGGCCGACTCGCTGGGGTACGCCCCCGAGTCGGCCACCAGGTGGACCTGCATCCCCAGGATCTCGCCGTCGCGCGTCGCAGCGACCCTGACGTCCTGGACCTGCCCACGTCCCTGGTTCATCACGACCATGTTCTCGGAACGGCTCTCGACGTAGCGGACGGGGCGGCCGTGCATCAACGCGAGCTTCGCCGCGACCATCTGCTCGGGGTACGTGGGCACCTTCGCGCCGAACCCGCCCCCGACCCATCCGGCGATCACGCGGACCCGGGCGCGGTCCAGGCCGAGCTTCTCGACGAACTCGTCGCGGGCCCAGTGGGGCGCCTGCGTCGGGACGTGGAGCGTGAGCTGCGGCTCGTCCTCAGGCGCCTCCGGCGCCGGCACGGCCAGGATGCCGTTCGGCTCCATCGGCACCGCCGCGAGCCGGTTGTTGACGAACCGCCCGTGGACGATCACGTCGGCGCCGTCGCTCCACGAGGGGTCGCGCTCGAACGTGTGCTGGACCGCGGCGTTCGTCCCCTTCAGCTCGAACAGCACCGGCGCGTCCGGCGCCAGCGCCTCGATCGGGTCCGTCACCGCCGGCAGGGCGTCGTAGTCGACGACGACCAGCTCCGCGGCGTCCTGCGCCTGGGCGCGCGTCGCGGCGAGCACGGCGGCGACCGGCTCGCCGAAGAACCGAACCTTGTCCGACGCCAAGACGGGGCGGATGAACTCCTCCCCGGCCATGCCGCCCTCGTAGTACGGGAGTCCGAGGTCCGCGTCGGTGTAGACACCGACGACGCCGGGCATCGAGCGCGCCTCCGTTGCATCGACGCCGCCGATCCGGGCGTGGGCGAACTGCGACCGGACGAACGCCACGTGCAGGGCACCCTCCGACGTGAGGTCCTCGGTGTAGCGGGCGCGGCCCCTCACCAGCTCGGGGTCCTCGGTCCGCAGGACGCGGTGCCCGAGGATCGAGCCCGGCATCGCCGCCGCCGCTGGCGTTCCGGCCGTTCCGTCGTCGCTCATGGCGCGAAGCCTAGTCGGGAAGGTCGGTCAGACCGGTGGTCGCCGCCGACACCAGCGCCACCATGTTCCCCTCCGGGTGCTTGTTCTCGCCCATCAGCTGGTGGGCCGCCCCGATCTGGTCGAACGCGAACGTCCGGGAGAGGCACGGGTCGATCTTGCCGTCCGTCACCATCTGGTTGAACGCGGCCGCCTGTTCGTCGTTCGCGAAGTGCGAGCCCTGCAGGCGCTTCTGCCGCACCCACAGGTACCGGAGGTCGGCCACCGCGTTGTACCCCGTGGTTCCCGCGCAGATCACGACCATGCCGCCGGCGTCGCACAGGAAGATCGACGTGGGGATCGTGTCCTCGCCGGGGTGTTCGAACACGATCGCCGGGCTCCGCTTCTCGCCGGCGGCCTCCCAGAACGCCTTGCCGAACGCCTTCGCGCCCTCGAACCACGTCGCGTAGCCCTCGGTGTCGGTCCAGTGCGGGGGCATGCCCCAGTGGTCGAACGCCTTTCGGTTCACCGTTCCTATGGCGCCGAGCTTCCTGCAGAACTCGGCCTTGTCGTCCGATGAGATCACGGCGACGGCCTTCCCCCCGAACGCGGTGACGATCTGGATCGCCATCGAGCCCAGGCCGCCCGCGCCTCCCCAGATCAGCACCAGGTCGCCCTCGTGCACGACGTTCGGCGACCACCCGCGGAGCATCCGGTAGGCCGTGCCGCCGACCAGGGTCGGAGCGGCGGCCTCCTCCCAGGTCAGATGCGGCGCCTTGGGCAGGCACTGGTGCGCCTGGACCCTCGTGAACTGCGCGAACGAGCCCCAGTTCGACTCGTAGCCGTAGATGCGGTACGACACGGCGAACCCCGGGTCTCGTCCGGCCAGCACGACGGGGTCGTTCGGGTCCCACTGGCCGCAGTGCACGACCACCCGGTCGCCGACGGCGACGTTCGTCACGCCCTCGCCGACCGCCCACACGACGCCCGAGGCGTCGCTGCCGCCGATGTGGAACTCGGTCGGCTCACCGAAGCGGCCGTGGACCTTCGTGACGTCGATCGGGACCCCGCGCGCCGCCCACACGTTGTTGTAGTTGATGCCCGCCGCCATCACGAGGACCAGCGCCTCGCCCGGACCGGGCGACGGCGTGTCGACCACCTCGATCCGGAACGCGTCCTCCGGCTCGCCGAACCGTTCGGGCCGGATCAGCTGCGCGTGCATACGGGGCGGGACCTCGCCCAGCGGTGGGATCTCGCCGATCCGGTACTCGTCGCGCGTCATCGACACCTCTCGCCCCGTCGCATCCCTCGCCCGGTCGCCCAAGGAGCGGGTCACGGCGTGAGGCGAGCGCCGAGCCGAGATCCTCGGGGATGGCCGAACGATAGGCCAGCCCCGGCGGCCACGACAAGTCAGATCGGCGTCCAGCGCGAGGAGTCGCCACGGCCGGAGGCGGCGAGCGCCGCCGGACACGTCGCACGGCGGGGGCACCAGCCGCACCATGGACCGGGGGTCAGCGCCGGAACGAGGGGTGGGTCGGCCGCACCGTCCGCCGCGGGCGCGACGGTCAGCCGGGCCGCGGAGCGGATCGCCCCGATCACCCGGTCCGCCGACCGGACGAGCACCTCTTCGTTCACGTCCTCGGGCTGGCACTCGCCGGAGCGCAGGAAGAACGACGCCACCCGCAGGGGCGGGACCCCGAACCGGAGCGTGAACAGCAGCGCGTACAGCCGCATGTCCTCGGCGTGCTCGGGCCATGCGGTGCCCGTCTTCAGGTCGACCAGGACCCGGGTGGCCAGGCGGGGCTCGAACCGCCCCACCATGAGGTCGACGCGACCGGTCACCGAGACCCGGCCGCCGCCGAGCGTGACGGCGACCCATCGCTCCGCGGCGGGCGCGAGGAGCCGGCGCGCGGCCCCCAGCGGGGGGAAGCTCGCCCGGAACAGCTCGACGCCCGCCAACGCGTCGGCCCGGACCGTCGCCCGGCCCACGTCGCCCAGCGCGGACCAGAACGGACCGAAACGCCGGTCCTCGGCGAGCGCGGCCGCGGCCACCTCGACCAGCGCCTCGGGGTCCTCCTCCTCGGCCACCGCGGCGTCCACCTCGAGGGCTCGGTGCAGCAGCACGCCGACCGCGTTCTTGGCCGTGGGCTCGAACGGCGGCCGCTCGCCCGCGAGCGCAGCGGCGAACGACCCCTCGCACCGATCGAGGTCGTTCAGGCGGTCCTTCGACAGCCGGATCCGCCCGGTCACGGACGCACCTTCGACGCCGTCCTCGAGGTACGCGCGGAGGCGTTCTGGGAGCCCGGGGTCGAACGCCCGCCCCGACCCGTCCCCGAGCAGCGACCGCACCGTCCGCCGCTGCATCGCGCTCAACTCCACCGAGCGCATGGTAGGGCGGGGGTATGACACCGCGGCGGAACGCCATCCACTCGGATGGGTGCGCCCGACGAACGGGATAGACTCGCGCGCATGGCGGAGACGAAACAGGGGGTCGAACAGCCCCCCGCCCCCGGACCCGGCCCGAGCGACGCCGCCCGGCCCGACGGAGCCGAACCGGACGGCCAGGTGACGGCGCCCGAGGTCCAGCCGTCGCCGTCGAGCCGCGCGTCGGTCGATCAGCGGATCGCCTACCTCCGTCAGGAGAAGACCAAGGCGGACACCGCGGGCGGGCCCGATTCGATCGAGCGCCAGCATGCACGCGGCAAGCTCACCGCGCGCGAGCGCCTCGAGCTCCTGCTCGACCCCGGGTCGTTCGTCGAGACCGACCCGCTCGCGAAGCACCGGCTCGGGACCTACGGACTGGACCACCAGCGGCCCTACACCGACGGCGTCGTGACCGGCTGGGGCACGATCGACGGGCGCAAGGTGTTCGTCTTCAGCCAGGACTTCACGGTCTTCGGCGGGTCGCTCGGCGAGGTGTTCGCCGAGAAGGTCTGCAAGGTCATGGACCTCGCGATCAGCGTTGGCGCGCCTGTGATCGGCATCAACGACTCCGGCGGCGCACGGATCCAGGAGGGGGCGGCATCGCTCGCGGGGTACGGCTACATCTTCGACCGCAACGTCCGCTCGAGCGGCGTGATCCCGCAGATCAGCGTGATCATGGGACCCTGCGCCGGCGGCGCGGTCTACTCCCCCGCCATCACCGACTTCGTCTACATGGTCAAGGGCACCTCCTACATGTTCATCACGGGACCCGACGTGATCAAGGCCGTGACGGGGGAGGAGGTCACGTTCGACGAACTCGGCGGTGCGTACACCCATGCCAGCCGCTCCGGGATCGCGAGCTTCATCGCCGACGACGAGACCTCGTGCCTGGCGCAGGTCCGGTACCTGCTCTCGTTCCTGCCGCAGAACAACCTCGAGGACCCGCCCGCCTACGCGCCGACCGACGACCCCGAGCGGCGCGATGCGTCCCTGAACGAGCTGATCCCGAACTCCCAGCGCGAGCCGTACGACATGAAGGACGTGATCCGGAAGATCGTCGACAACGGCGAGTTCTACGAGGTCTTCCCGCTGTGGGCCATGAACATCGTGATCGGGTTCGCGCGGCTGGACGGGATGTCCGTGGGCATCATCGGGAACCAGCCGAAGGTCCTGGCCGGGACGCTCGACTACGAATCGAGCGAGAAGGCCGCGCGGTTCGTCCGCTTCTGCGACGCGTTCAACATCCCGCTCGTCGTGTTCGAGGACGTCCCGGGGTTCCTCCCGGGCACGGCGCAGGAGTACGGCGGCGTGATCCGGCGCGGCGCGAAGCTGCTCTACGCGTTCAGCGAGGCGACCGTTCCGAAGGTCACCGTGATCACCCGCAAGGCGTACGGCGGGGCCTACGTCGTCATGAACTCGAAGCACCTGCGCGCGGACGCGTCCTTCGCGTGGCCGACCGCGGAGATCGCGGTCATGGGCTCCGAGGGCGCCGTCAACGTGATCTTCCGCAAGGACATCGCGAAGGCCGACGATCCCGACGCGCGGCGCCAGGAGCTGATCGCCGCGTACGAGGAGCAGTTCGGGAACCCCTACTTCGCCGCGGAGCGGGGCTACATCGACGACGTGATCGAGCCGGCCGAGACCAGGCCCAGGCTGATCCGGACGCTGCACATGCTGAAGTCGAAGCGCGAGCAGGTGCCGCCGCGCAAGCACGGCAACATCCCGCTCTAGGTCGCCGGCAGCGATGGCCATCCGCACCCCACCCGAGCACGACTGGGCCGAACGGCCTCACGGCGAGCACGGGCACCGGATCGAGGCGCCGTGGGGCCCCGTCCGGTACCGCGTCCTCGTCGACGTCACCGAGGACGAACGGTCCGTCATCGAGGAGGCGCTCGAGCGCTACGTCGCGATCGCCTCGCGGCGGCCGGGCCCGTGGTCGCTCGGCGGCCGAGCCGAGGGCCTCGGCCTGGGTGCCCTCCAGCTGCGGTTCCAGGCGACCGAGCCCTGGAACGGGACCCGGCTGAACCCGTTCACGCGGCGGGGCACCGACCCGCGGATCGGCGCTGGAGGCTCGCGTTGATGCGCGGCACCGCCGCGACCTCGTGACGACCGCGGCCACGTGACCAGCCTCGCGTTCCACACCGACCAGTTGTACTACCCGACCCCGGGTGGCATCGGCACCTACGTCCGCCGGCTCGTGCCGGAGCTGCGGGTCGCCGACCCGACCCTCGAGATCGCCCTGTTCCACGCGCGGTTCGACGGCCGGACGCCGCCGGATCGGTGGACGAGGGACTTCTGGACCGAGGAGCTCCCGCACGGTATCCGCGCCCTGTACCCGGGATGGGCGATCGCCGGGCGTCCGGCGCTCCCCCCCAGCCTCGCCGGCCGGGACCTGTTGCACGCGCCGTCCCCGTCCGCCGTCCCGCCGAAGGGCCGCCGGCAACGGTCCGTCGTGACCGTGCACGACGTCGCGTTCCTCTCGCACCCGGAGGCGTTCCCCCCTCGCTGGCGCCTGCTGTTCCGCGCCGGGTTGCGACGGGCGCTGCGAACGGCCGACGCGATCGTCACCGTCTCCCGCACCACGGCCGACGAGCTGATCCGCCTCGCGCACGCCGATCCGGAGCGGATCCACGTCAGCCCGCTGGCACCGTCCCTGCCGTCGTCGGACACGGCCGTGGACACCATGCTGTCCCGGTACGGGGTCACGGCCCCGTACGTGCTCTACAACGGCACCCTCGAACCGCGGAAGAACCTCGTGCGGCTGGTCCGCGCGTACCGGCAGGTCACCGCCGCCGGCGCGCCGCATGCGCTCGTGCTCGCCGGGGCACTCGGGTGGCGCCCCGAGCCGCTGCTCCAGGAGATCCGGCGATCCGGGCCCGGGAACGTGATCCGGACCGGTCACGTGCCGGACGCCGACCTCGACGCGCTGTTCCGGGGGGCCTCCGCGTTCGTGTATCCCTCGCTCGCGGAGGGGTTCGGCCTCCCGGTCCTGGACGCGATGGTCCGCGGGATCCCCTGCGTGGTCTCGGCCGCATCCTCCCTGCCCGAGGTGTCCGGCGACGCGGCCCTGTTCTTCGATCCCCTGTCGGCGGAGGGATTGGCCGAGGCCCTGTCGCGTGTTGTGTTCGACGACGGGCTGTCCGCGCGCCTCGGCGATGCGGGGAGGCGACGCGCGTCGGGCTTCACGTGGCGCCGGACCGCCGAGGCGACGCTCGAGGTCTACCGTTCGATCCTGTAGAGGGAGGTCGAGGGACACCATGGCGACGATCGTTTCGTTCCACGCGCACCCGGACGACGAATGCATCTCGACGGGCGGCACGCTCGCCAAGGCCGCGGACGACGGCCACCGGGTGGTGCTCGTCTACGCGACCCAGGGCGAGAACGGAGAGGTGCCCGACGGCTTCCTCGACGACGGCGAGGAGCTCTGGCACCGGCGGATGGGCGAGGCCCGGCGGTCTGCGGAGATCCTGGGCGTCCGCCGCGTCGAGTTCCTGGGCTACCGGGACTCCGGGATGATGGGGACGCCGGAGAACGACGACCCGCGCGCGTTCTGGCAGGCGGACATCGGTGAGGCGGCCGAGCGCCTGGCGGCGATCCTGCGCGAGGAGTCCGCGGACGTCCTGATCGCCTACGACGACCACGGGACCTACGGGCACCCGGACCACATCCAGGTGAACCGCGTCGGGATGCGGGCGGCGGAGATCGCCGCGGTGCCACGCGTCTACCAGGCGACGGCGAACCGCGACCACATCCAGCGGGGCTTCGAGGCCGCGCGGGAGGCCGGGATCGAGCTCCCCGGCGACCTCCCCCGGGAGATGCCCGACTTCGGGTCGCCCGACCGGATCATCACGACCGGCGTCGACGTCACCGACGTGCTCGATCGCAAGCGTGCCGCGATGGAGGCGCACCCGAGCCAGATCGCGCCGGACTCGTTCTTCCTGAAGTTCCCGCCGGAGCTGTTCGGCCAGGCGTTCGGGATGGAGTGGTTCATCCGGACCGACCGGAAGCCGGCCGAGCGCGAGACGAGCATCGTCGATGGGTTGGGGGGATGACGCTCCCCACGCCGGACCCGCAGGCGATCGTCGTCTTCGGTGCTTCCGGCGACCTGACGAAGAAGAAGATCCTCCCGGCGCTCTACAACCTGTTCGTCGGCGGATACCTCCCGAGGTCGTTCGCGATCGTCGGCTCCTCGTCCACCGCGTGGGACGACGTGGCGTTCCGCTCCCACGCACGGGAGTCGGTCGAGGGGTACTCGCGCACCCGTCTGGACGACGCGGCCTGGGAGCGGTTCGCGCCGTCGCTGTCGTACGTGGCCGGGTCCTTCGACGACGCCGACGCGATCCGCGCGCTCGGCGAGAGGCTCACCGGGCTCGACCGGGATGCAGGGACCGAGGGCGGACGTCTCTACTACCTCGCGACGCCGCCGGTGTTCTTCCCCGTGATCGCGACGCAGCTCGGCGCGATGCCCGGCGGCCCGGGCGCCGCGGACCGGACCCGGATCGTGGTCGAGAAGCCGTTCGGCCATGACCTGGCCAGCGCTCGGGAGCTGAACGCGACGATGCACCGGGTCTTCGACGAACGGCAGATCTTCCGCATCGACCACTACCTCGGCAAGGAGACCGTCCAGAACCTGCTGGTGATGCGCTTCGCGAACTCCATCTTCGAGCGGGTGTGGAACCGCGATGCGGTCGATCACGTGCAGTTCACGGTCGCCGAGTCGGTCGGCGTCGAGGGCCGCGCCGCGTACTACGACGGCGCGGGCGCCCTGCGCGACCTGATCGAGAACCACATGATGCAGGTGCTCGCGCTGCTGACGATGGAGCCGCCCGGCTCGCTCGATCCGGAGGCGCTCCGCGGCGAGAAGATCGACCTGCTGCGGACGATCCGGCCGATCTCGCCGAGGGACGTCGTGCGCGGCCGGTACGACGGATACCTCGACGAGCCCGGCGTCGCCGAGGGCTCGACCACAGAGACGTTCGCAGCGGTGAAGCTCCACATCGACAACTGGCGGTGGAGCGGGGTGCCGTTCTTCCTGCGGCACGGGAAGAAGCTCGTCCAGCGCGCGTCGCACATCGCCGTGGTGTTCCGTGCCGCGCCGTCGTACCTCTTCCATGGCGCCGGGATCCGGTCGCTCGCCCCCGACCACCTCTCGATCCGGATCCAGCCGGACGAGGGGATCGGCATCTGCTTCCAGGCGAAGCAGCCGGGCCCCGGCTACGACGTGCAGCAGGTCGAGATGAACTTCTCCTACGGCGAGTCGTTCATGACGGAACCGGCCGAAGCGTACGAACGCTTGCTCCACGACGCCATGATGGGCGACGCGACGCTGTTCACTCGCGAGGACGGCGTCGAACGCTCGTGGGAGATCGTGGAGGACGTGCTGGCGACCCCCACGGAGGTGTTCGTGTACGAAGCCGGATCGTGGGGTCCGAAGGAGGCCGACGACCTGATCGCACCCCGGCGCTGGCACCTCGGCGCCGACTGGTGAGTTCGGTTCAGCCGCCCTTGATCTCGGCGACCGTGTTCCCGCCGTCGACGACCAGCACCGCACCGTTCACGTAGGACGCGCCGGGCGAGGCCAGGAACGCGACCGCCGCGGCGACCTCGCTCGGACGGCCGGCTCGCCGCATCGGCGTCTCGGCTCCCGCCGCGAGTTCGTCCTCGGTCAGGGACGGCGTCGCGATCCACCCCGGGGCGACGACGTTCACCGTCACACCGGCGGTCGCGACCTCCAGCGCCCACGTCCTGGCCATCCCGACCAGCGCGGCCTTCGCGGCGCCGTAGACGCCCGAGCCTCGCAGCGCGACGAAGGCGCCGGTGACCGACCCGACGATCACGACCCGACCGTAGCCGCGGCCGACGAGGTGGGGCATCGCCGCGCGGGTCACGTTGAACGCGGTCGTGAGGTTCCGGTCGAGGCCCTCGCGCCACATCGCGTCCGTCGTGGTGGCGAGCACATCGCTCTCCTCCGGAACGCCGACGCTCGTCATGCCGGCGTTGTTCACGACGATGTCCAGGCGCCCGAACCGTTCCAGCGCGCCGTCGACCGCCGCGGCGGCCTGCGGAGCGTCGGTCAGATCGGCGACCACGCCCACGGCACCTCCGCCGACCTCCGCGGCGCGGTCGTGGATCCGTCCGGTCGTCGAGACGATCGCGACGTTCGCGCCAAGCGACGCCAGCAGCTTCGCGCACGCGAACCCGATCCCGCCCTCGCTCCCGGCGCCGGTCACCAGCGCGGCCTGCCCGCTGAGGTCGATCACCCGCGCACCCTACCTCGCCGGTCGACCGGGTGGCTGCTATCGTCCGCACCCGACATGGCCTGGTGGAGGGCGGGGTGACGGACCGACGGCCGGTGCGGATCGCGCCGTCTATCCTCGCCGCCGACTTCGCCACCCTGGCCCAGGACATCGAGCGCGTCCGCCCCCAGTCCGACCTCCTGCACGTCGACATCATGGACGGCCACTTCGTCCGGAACCTGACGATCGGGCCGCCGGTCGTGGCCTCGATCCGCAAGCACACCGACCTGATACTCGATTGCCACCTGATGGTCGACGACCCGTCCTGGATGTTCGAACCGCTGGCAGAAGCCGGCGCGGATGGGTGTTCGATCCACGTCGAGCTGGGCGACCCGACGGACGCGATCGCCGCGATGCGCGCCGTCGGACTCTCACCGGGGCTCGTCCTCAGCCCCGGGACGCCGCTCGAGGCCGCGCTCCCCCACCTGGAGCGCATCGACCTGCTCCTGGTGATGAGCGTCGAGCCCGGCTTCGGCGGACAGGCCTTCAAGCCGGAGGTCGTGCCGAAGCTCGCTGAGGCCCGCCGGATCGTCGACGAACGCGGCCTGGAGGTGGCCCTGCAGATCGACGGCGGGATCGACGAGGCCACGGCGCCCGTGGCCGCCGCGGCGGGCGCGGACATCCTGGTCGCCGGGAGCGCGATCTTCGCGGCGCCCGATCCCCTGACGGCGGCGTACCGGATCCGTCTCGCGGCGAGCGGCGGCGCATGAGCGCGACCGACGCGGACGACGGCCCCGTCGACGCGGCGCTGTTCGACATCGACGGCACGCTGATCGTGACCGGCGGCGCCGGCGGACGCGCGTGGCGGCACGCCTTCCGCGAGCTGTTCGACGTCAACGTCGACATCTCGACGTACTCCGATTCCGGCCAGACGGACCCCGACGTCGCCCGGAGCTGCTTCCGCGGCGCGCTGGGTCGCGACCCGAACCGTCGCGAGCTGACGCGCCTGCTGGCCGGCTACCTCGACGCGCTCCCCGACCAGGTCGAAGCGTCCGAGGGCTACCGCGTGCTGCCCGGCGTCCGGGACCTGCTCGGCCGTCTGCGTGACGACGGTGTCCTGCTGGGCCTCACCTCGGGGAACATCGAGACGGCCGCCCACATCAAGCTCGCCCGCGCGAAGCTGAACCGGTTCTTCTGCTTCGGCGGCTACGGGAGCGACGCGAACGACCGGACCGAGCTGACGCGCCGGGCGATCGCGCGGGCCGGGATGATCCACGGCGAACGCCTCGATCCTTCCCGGTGCGTGGTCATCGGCGACACGCCGCGCGACGTGGCGGCCGCGCACGGGGCGGGCGCCGTCGCGATCGCGGTGGCGACGGGCGACTACGCGGCCGAGGACCTGCGTCGCGCAGGCGCCGACCACGTCCTGCAGTCGCTCGAGGATCCGTTCCCCGGCGTGGAGGGATCGGGCCGGTAGCATCGGCCGCGAGAGCGCGTGAAGGTGTCGCTGATCTCCACCGTGAAGGACGCGGGCCCCGCGATCGACGGGTTCCTGGCGTCGCTCGCTGCCCAGACGCGCGCGCCCGACGAGGTGGTGATCGTCGACGGCGGTTCGACCGACGGGACGCTCGACGTGCTGCGGGCGGCTCCGGCGGTGAGCGTCCTGTCCGAGCCGGGGGCGAACATCGCCCGTGGCCGGAACCTGGCGATCGCGGCGGCGACCCACGAGGTGATCGCCGTGACCGACGCCGACTGCGTGCTGGCACCCGACTGGATCGAACGCCTCCTGGTGCCGCTGGAGCGCGGCGCCGACGTGGCCGCGGGGTTCTACCGGCCGGTGACGTCGTCCTTCTTCCAGGAGTGCATCGCTGCGACGAACATGCCCGAGCCCTCGGAGGTGGGTCCCGGGTGGATGCCGTCCTCTCGGTCCCTGGCGTTCCGTCGCGAGGCGTTCGACGCGGCCGGCGGGTACCCGGAGTGGCTCGCGATCGGCGAGGACATGTACCTGAACCATCGGTTCGTGGAACTCGGGCTGCGGATCGAACCCGCCCTGGACGCGGTCGTGTACTGGAAGCTGCGGCCGTCGCTCGCCGCGACATGGGACCAGTACGCGGCCTACGCGCGTGGGGACGCGCTCGCGGGCATGTACCGCGAGCGGCATGCGGCCCGGTTCGCAGCCTACGGGCTCCTCGGCGCTGCCCTGGTCTCGAGGAACCGCTGGCTCCTCGGCATGGCCGCGATCGGCGGGCTCGCGTACGCACGGCGTCCGCTCGGGCGCGCCTGGCGTCGGTTCGCTGGACGGCCCGGCGAACGCGCCGCCAGCCTTGGCGCGGTGCCTGCCGCGTTGGCGTTGCTCGACCTCGCGAAGATGTGTGGGTACGTGCGCGGGTTGTTCGCGTCGGGTCAGCGTGCCTAGCAGGGTCCGCCGAAGAGGGGCCCCACCAGCAAGAACGCCAAGCCCAAGATCGTCACGACCGACAGGGCCCGTTCCGCAGCCCTGCCCGCGAACGGGTTCCCGATCGTCAGCCACGCGAAGAACGTGGATGCCGGCCTTGGATCGCGCCGCCCGCCCGGGATCAGATCCCGGAGGAGCCCGCGACGCGCGATCCTCGCGACGAGAGCGATCGTTCCGCCGACGGCGATGACGAGGAACACACCCCGAGCGCTCGACCCTGGAACCCGGCCACAGCCCGTCGGGAAGAAGAACAGCCCCGCCGGCCACCATACGGTCGCCGCGTTGATGCGGTACAGGATCGGGTTCCCGGCGGCGTGCGTTCGATCCGAGCGTGACTGCTGGGGCATCGACCGGGGTATCGGCACCGCCGTCCGCACGAGCAAGGCGCTCAAGCCCGATGTCAGACCTCTTCGGTATCATCGAACGTACGTTCGGTCTTGGGGAGGCATGAGCGAACTGCGTTCGGCGATCGAGGGGTTCCGTTCCGAGGATCTCGGATCGCTGCCAGACGCCCGCGCCGAGGAGGACTTCGTCGAGCTCGCGCGGGCGCGTGAACTCCTGGAGTCCGAGTACCTGCGCCGGCTCGCCGACCTCGATCGGAGGGGTTCGTACCGTCGCGACGGCCATCTGTCGACCGCATCGTGGCTCGTGTCGACGTCCCGAACGGGCTGGGGAGAAGCCAGGCGGGCCGTCCGGGTGGCCCGGGCGCTGGAGGCGATGCCCCGGGTTCGTGATGCGTTCGAGACGGGAGAGATCTCCTCGGCGAGCGTGCGTGCGCTGGCGGACGCTCGTTCGCCGGACCCCGATGCGTTCGCGCGTTCGGAGCACATCCTCTTGGATGCGGCGAGGATCCACACGGTGGGCGACCTGTGCCGCGTGCTCGGGCATTGGCGGTCGGCCTGCGAACGGGACGTCCGGGTCCGTGGTGACGATCCCACGTTCGCGCGCAGACGCCTGCACGCGTCGGCGACCGCCTTCGGGATGGTCCGCATCGACGGGGACCTCGATGCCGAGACCGGCGAGAGCCTGCTCACGGCCCTGCGGGCGGTGGTCGACGCCGAGACCCGCGGTGGGACCGAGCCCGATGGGCGCACGCCAGCGCAATGCCGGGCGGACGCGCTCGGCGAGATCTGCCGGCGCTACCTGGACGCGTCGGACCGGCCGTCGGTGGCCGGGGAACGTCCACACGTCAGCGTGACGGTGCCGCTCGCTGCCTTGACCGGTCACGGGGAGGGAACGGCCGAACTCGCCCACGCAGGTCCGGTCAGCGCCGGGGTGGCCCGCCGGCTCGCGTGCGACGCTTCGGTCATACGGGTCGTGCTCTCACCGCGCTCGGAGCCGCTCGACGTGGGACGCAGGACCCCGGTGGTGCCGCCCGCGATCCGCCGGGCGGTGGTCGTCCGTGACCAGCGCTGCCGGTTCCCGGGGTGCGACCGTCCTCACGCGTGGTGCGACGCGCACCACGTCCGACACTGGGCCGACGGCGGCGAGACGAAGCTCGCGAACCTGGTGCTGCTCTGCCGCCGACATCACCGAGCCGTCCACATGGGATTCGGCCTGGAGATGTCCGACGGTCACCCGGTGTTCACCAGGCCGGACGGCTCGGTCCTGGAGGAACGGGCGCCCCCATAGCCATCGCGCTCACCTTCGTAGCTCGAGCCGGGTCCTATGGCGCGTGCAGCTCCGCGAGCGTTCGATCTCGCCCGGTCGAGAACGAGCTCGCGGCCATGCACCACGTCGCGTCCGAGCATGCGACACCCCACAGGATCGCGGCGCTCGCGCGGTCGGGCATCGGCGGCGCCTACGTGGCCGGATCCATCCCGAGCAATCGCGCGGCGTTCCCGTACAGGATCGCGTGCCGGGCTTCGTCCGCGAGCTCCAGCTCCGCGAACTCCGAGAACCAGCGATCCAAGGGGATGAACGGGTAGTCGCTGCCGAACAGCGTCTGCCCGGCCAGCCGCCGGCCGATCTCGCCCTTCACCTCAGGAGGGAGATACCGCGGCGCCCAGCCGGAGAGCTCGATGAAGACGTTCGACTTGTGCAGCGCGTACGCGAGCGTCTCCTGGAACCAGGGGAACCCGAAGTGCGCCGCGATCAGCGTCAGGCCGGGGAAGTCCGCGCCGACGCCGTCCAGGAACGCCGGATGCGAGTACCGGATCTTCGTCCCGCCCGCGCCGGGCGTCCCCGCGCCGATCCCGCACGTGCCGGTGTGGAACAGCGCGATCAGTCCCAGCTCCTCCGCCAGCGACCACAGCGGGTAGAAGCCCTCGTCCCCGGGGTCGAACCGCTGCATCGTCGGGTGGAACTTCAACCCCTTCATCCCCAGGTCGGCGACGCGGCGCATCTCGTCGGCCGCGTCCGGCTTCCAGGGATCCACCGAGCCGAACCCCATCAGCACGCCGGGGAACCGTTCCGACAGCGACGCGAGCCAGTCGTTCCCCATCCAGCCACGGCCGGTGACCGTTTCGTCGTCCCAATCGAGCACGACACCCAGGAGATCGTGCGCCGCGTACTCCTCCGCGACCTGCTCGATCGATCGACGCTGCAGGGACGACCGGAAGTACGCCTCTGTCGCAGGTAACAACGGCCCGATCGCGCGGTCGAGCCATTCGTCCATCGGGAGGTGCACGTGCAGGTCGATCGCGCGCGGCATCGCTAGGTGTAGTCGTAGAAGCCCTTGCCGGACTTCCGCCCCAGGTGCCCCGCCGCCACCATCCGCTTCAGCAGCGTCGGCGCCGCGTAGATCGGGTCCTTGAACTCGTCGTACAGGACGTTCGACACGTGGACGGCGGTGTCGAGACCGATCAGATCCAGCAGCGTCAGCGGCCCCATCGGGTGCCCGAGGCCCAGGACCACGCCCGCGTCGATGTCCTCTCTCGTCGCGAACCCCTCGTCGAGCATGCTCACGGCCGAGTTCAGGTACGGGATCAGCAGGAAGTTCACGATGAACCCAGCCCGATCCTTCGCCAGGACCGTCGTCTTACCCAGCCGCTCGCCGACCGCTCGGGCGAACTCGACCGTATCCTGCGAGGTGGTCAGGGCCCGCACGATCTCCAGCAGCTTCATCACCGGCGGTGGGTTGAAGAAATGCATCCCCAGCACCTGGTCCGGGCGCTTCGTCACGGCCGCGAGCTCGGTCACGGGCAGCGAGGAGGTGTTCGTCGCCAGCACCACCTCGGGTCGCGTGACCTCATCCAGGCGGCGGAAGATGGCCTCCTTCGTGCCCTGGTCCTCCGTCGCCGCCTCGATCACCAGATCCGAGTCCGCCAGGTCGTCGAGCGACCCCGTCCCGGTGATCCGGGCGAGCGCCGCATCGCGGTCCGCTTCCTCGAGCTTCCCCCGTTCGACCGCCTTGCCCATCGAGCGCTCCACCGCGCCGCGTCCCCGCGCTATGCGCTCCTCGTCGACCTCGACGAACGCGACGTCGAACCCGACCTTCGCGCAGACCTCCACGATGCCGGACCCCATGATGCCGCAGCCGACGACCCCGATCTTCCGAACCGCTCCAGCGTCCATCGGTACCTCCGCTCCGATCCCTCCGGCGCGGGCGCCCGCGCCGGAGGGTAAGACTAGTCTCGGGCCGCCCGTGTCAACCGACCAGGTCGGCGATCTCCGTGACCATCCGGGTCAGGTCACGGTCCCTCGACGTGTAGACCTTCGCGACGCCCAACTCGCCGAGCTTCGCAGCGTCGTCGTCCGGGATGATCCCGCCGACCACGACCGGCACGGTGGCCGGGTCCACGCCGTCCTGCCGGAGCCGCTCGAGCACCTCCGGCACCAGCAGGTTGTGCGCCCCCGACAGGATCGACAGGCCCACGACGTGCACGTCCTCGTCGGCCGCGGCCCGGGCGATCTGCGCCGGCGTGAGCCGGATGCCCTGGTACACGACCTCGAACCCCGCATCCCGGGCTCGGACCGCGATCTGTTCCGCGGCGTTCGAATGACCGTCCAGTCCGGGCTTCGCGATCAGCAACCGAACCCGTCGAACGCCCAGTCGCTCGGCGGCTGCGGCCACGGCAGCCCGGGCCTCGGTCAGCGCCGCCGGGACGGCCGCCGTCGCCATGGCGGCCCCGACCCCCGTCGGGGACCGGAACTCCCCGAAGACCTCCCGCAGGGCGCCCGCCCACTCCCCCGTCGTGACGCCGGCGCGCGCCGCGGCGATCGAGACGGGGACGAGGTTCGCGCCCGGCTCGGCCGCGGCTCGGCGAAGTTCGTCAACCTGCTTTACGACCTGCAACGCCTCACGGCTGGTGCGCCACTCCTCGAGGGTTCGGAGCTGGTCGGCTTCGTGCTCGCGGTCGATCCGCTCGATCGCGTCGAACCCCTCACCCACGCCGGTCACGAGCGGGGACGGCACGCCGTCGACGAACCGGTTCACGCCGACCACGACCTGATCGCCGTCCTCGATCGCCCGCAGGCGCTCCGAGAGCTTCGAGACCAGCCGCTCCTTCATGTAGCCGAGCGCTTCGGTGGAGCCGCCCATGCCGAGGACGCGCTGCAGTTCCTCCCACGCTTCGGTCTCGATGCGCTCGGTCAACGCCTCCATCACGCGAGACCCCTCGAACAGATCGTCGTGTTCGAGCAGGTCCGTCTCGAACGCCAGGATCTGCTGGGCCCGGAGCGACCACTGCTGATCCCACGCGCGCGGGAGCCCGAGCGCCTCGTTCCAGGCCGGCAGCTGGACCGCGCGCGCCCTCGCATCCTTCGACACGGTCACCGCGAGCATCTCGAGGAGGATCCGGTAGACGTTGTTCTCGGGCTGCTCGGCCGTGAGCCCGAGGGAGTTCACCTGCACGCCGTACCGGAACCGCCGGAGCTTCGGCTCGGCCACGCCGTAGCGCTCCCGGGCGAGGCGATCCCAGAGGCGCGCCATCGCGCGGAGCTTCGCCGTCTCCTCGACGAACCGGATCCCCGCGTTGCAGAAGAACGAGATCCGGCCGACCAGCGCGGGGACGTCCGCCTCCGCGATCCTGCCCGTCGCGCGCGTCGCGTCCAGCACCGAGGCGGCGTTCGCCATCGTGAACGCGGCCTCCAGGACCGGATCGGCGCCGGCCTCCTGGAGGTGGTACGAACAGACGTTGATCGGGTTCCAGCGCGGCGCCTCGGCCGACGCCCACGTGATCAGATCGGTCGTCAAGCGCATCGACGACCCCGGCGGGAACGCGTGGGTCCCGCGCGAGAGGAACTCCTTGAGGATGTCGTTCTGGGTCGTCCCGGCGAGCGACGTGAGCGGGGCCCCCTGTTCCTCGGCGACGCACGCGTAGAGGGCCATCAGCCACACCGCCGTGGCGTTGATCGTCATCGACGTGTTCATCCGGTCGACCGGGATCCCGTCGAACAGCGCCCGCATGTCGCCCAGGTGCCCGACCGGCACGCCGACGCGCCCCACCTCGCCCCGCGAGCGCTCGTCGTCGGCGTCGAACCCGATCTGGGTGGGGAGGTCGAACGCGACCGACAGCCCCGTCTGGCCGCTGGCGAGGTTCGCTTTGAACCGGGCGTTGGAGAGGGCGGGCGTCGCGTAGCCAGCGTAGGTCCGGAAGATCCAGGGCTCGTCGCGCGCGGCCGGGCTCACCCGGTCAGGGTATCCGCTTCAGCAGACCGCGTTCAGGTACGGGTACGGGTCGATCGCCGACCCGATCACGGTGTACCCGTAGGGGCTCCGCCACGGGTTCGACGGGATCACGTTCGGGTGCCACTCGAAGTGGTCGTGGGTGGGCCCGCCCTGCGCGTCGCCGGTGTTCCCGACGTAGCCGATCACGGCACCCGCGGACACGGAACCGGTCTTACCGTAGGCGGACAGGTGCGCGTTGTAGACGTATCCCTGGCTGCCGTAGACGGTCACGGTGAGGCCGCCGAGGCCGTTCGAACCCGCGACCGCGTGCCCGTCGAACGGAGCGACGATGGGGGTGCCGCCGGGCGACATGATGTCGTTGCCCGCGTGCGGGTGGTAGCCACCGCCGTACCGTGGTGCGCCGAAGGAATCCGAGTAGGCGCGCGGGCCGGCGACCGGGCAGACCTTGATGATCCCCGGGACCCAGTTCCCACCGCCGCCTCCCCCACCGTGTTGACTTCCGCCGCCCTGCTGGCGACGGGCCTGCTCGGCCGCCTCGAGGGCCGCCTTGATCTCACGCTGCCGCTGCACCTTCAGCCTCGACACCAGGGTGTCGGCCGCGGCCCGGTCCGCGGCCAGACGCGCGAGCAGCGCCCGCTGCTGGGTGAACTTCCCGTCCAGGGCGTGCTGCTCACGCTCCAGATCCGCCTCCTTGGCCACGAACTGGGCCTTCAGGGCCTCCAGTTCCTTCTCCTTGTTGTGGAGCTGATTCTTCTGCTCGGTCATCCCGTCGATCAGCGACCGGTCCGACCGGGCGGCCGCGCTCACGATCTCGATCCGCTCCTGGAGGTCGGCCATGTCGATCGAGCCCAGGAAGAACTCGAGGTTGCTGGCCGGGCCCGACTCGTAGGCGAGCTTCGCGCGCGTGTCGAGGACGCCCTGGCGCTGCCCGATGTCCTTCGCCAGGTCGGAGATCAGCTTCTGCGCGTGGACGATGTCGCCCTGCGTCTTCTCGATGCTCCCCTGGGTGTCGCTGATCTTGCCCGCCAGCACGTCCAGCTGTCCCTGCAGCACGTCGCGCTGCCTGGCAGCGGACGCCACGTCGTTGATGAGGCGGTTCAGCTTCGATTCGGCGTCGCGCAGTTGGGACGCCGTATCGGCGCCCGCGGGTGCGGACGAGAAGGGCAGCATCGAGGCGATGAGGAGGGCGACGAACGCCGTCATCGCCCGGAACACTGCCCGTGGTGGCCGGCGGAAGGTCAACACGTGCCCCTATCCGTAACCGACGGAGATAGCGATGTCAACCTTCGGTCGGTACCGTCGGCCGCTGCAGAACGCGATGCACGCATGTCCCGAAGGACGTCGGCACGCGTGCCTGCGCTCTTGAGCAGAGCGGCCCGACAGGCCTCTGACCTGTGGGTTTCCCGTTCCTCAGGCGTCCGGGAGCCCGAGGTCACGGGCGATCAGGATGCGCTGCACCTCGCTCGTTCCCTCGCCGATCTCCAGCACCTTGGAATCTCGATAGAACCGCGCCACGGGGAACTCCTCCATGTAGCCGTACCCCCCGTGCACCTGGACCGCATGACGGGCGCAGGTGACCGCCACCTCGCTGGCATAGAGCTTCGCGAGCGCCGCTTCGGCCTTGTACGGCCGGCCCCGGTCGCGCAGCCACGCCGCCCGGTACGTGGCCAGCCGGGCAGTCTCGACCGCGACCTTCATGTCCGCGATCTTGAAGGCCAGAGACTGGAACGTGCCGATCGGCCGGCCGAAGGCCGAACGCTCGTTCGCGTACTTCACGCTCTCGTCGAGACACCCCTGCGCGAGGCCGGTCGAGAGCGCCGCGACGGCGATCCGGCCGTCGTCGAGCGTGCGCAGGAAGTTCGCCAGACCCGTCCCCCGCGCGCCGAGGAGGTTATCGGCGGGGATGCGGCAGTCGGCGAACGACAGCTCGCGGGTGTCCGAGCCGTGCCAGCCGACCTTGCGGTAGGGGGGTCCGACCTCGAAGCCCGGCGTCCCGGACGGGACGATGATCGCCGAGATCTCCCGGCGGCCGTCGTCCTGTCGTCCCGTGACCGCGGCGATCGTCACGCAGCCCGTGATCTCGGTCCCGGCGTTCGTGATGAACGCCTTCGAGCCGTCGATCACCCACTCGTCGCGGTCCTCGTCCAGCCGCGCCGTCGTGCGCAGGTTCGATGCGTCGGTCCCGCCGCCGGGCTCGGTCAGGCCGAACGCGCCCAGCATCTCCCCGCGCGCCATCGGGACGAGCCAGCGCTGCTTCTGCTCCTCGGTCCCGTGGGCGAAGATCGGGTTCGCCCCGAGGCCGACGCCGGCCTCGAGCGTGATCGCCATCGACGAGTCGACCCGCGCCACCTCCTCGACGGCGATGCAGAACGTCAGGAAGTCGGACCCCTGACCCGCGTACTCCTCGGGGAACGGGAGGCCGAACAGCCCCATCTGGCCCATCTCCTTGACGATATCGAGGGGGAACTCCTCGGTCCGGTTGAAGTCCTCGGCCCGCGGGGCGATGACCTCCTCGGCGAACGCCCGCACGACCGCGCGGAACTCCTGCTGATCGGCACTGAGGTCGAAGTCCATCAGTGCCCGCCGCCGGGGCGGCCGGACCGGTCGTACTCGATCAGCTGCAGCGTGTTCCGGTCGGGATCGTGGAACGACGCGAAGCGCGCGTACCCTTCGACCTGGCCCTCGTGCGCGAACACCACGCCGCGGCCACCGAGGAGCGCCTGGGCCGCGTCGAGGTCGTCGACCTCGAAGACCACGGCCGCGCCGCCCGGCGCCACGGGCCGGCCCTCGATCGCCCCGTGGAGCGCGAGCCTCCGGCCGTCGACGTCGAACACGGCCCAGCTCTCTCCCGCTCGGCGCACCAGCGCGAGTCCAAGGACGTCACGGTAGAACGCGACGGCGCGTTCCATGTCGGAGACCCAGTAGTAGACGTGGTCCAGGGACCGGACGACCGACGACGGGTGGTCGTCGGCGGTCGCTCCTGGGTCGAGGCCGGTCATCCGGGCGAGTCTAGCAACGGCCCCGTTCCGTCCGGTTCGGCCGCCCGGTGCTTCCTGCGACGCGCACGCGCCGAACCGTCGATCGCCGCGGACCCGGTGAGCGTCGCCGCGAGCTTCAGGACGCGGGCCGTCGGCGAATCCGGGAGCAACTCGCCCCGCAGCGGGATGTCCACGCGCAGCACGCCCGGTGAGTCGTAGCTCGCGTCCGCCCCGAGCTCACCGAGGAGCTCGAGCATGGGTTCGTTCTCCTCCAGCACGTAGGCGCGGAACCGTTCGATGCCGGCCATCCGGGCCGTCGCGGCGAGGAGACCGACCAGCAGGGTCCCGAGCCCGCGGCCCTGGTACTCGTCGAGCACGGTCACGGCCGCCTCCGCGAGCTGCGGATCCTCCGGCAGCCGAACGTACCTGCCGACGCCGATCCCCACGTCGGGGTCGTCCTCGCGCGAGGCGACCCATGCGAAGTGGTCGTAGTAGTCGATCTCGGTCAGGTACGCGAGCTGGTCGTCCGAGAGCGTCGAGACCGGCGCCATGAACCGCCGGAACCGGGACTCCGCGGACAGCCGCTCCAGGCCTTCGCGCAGCCGCTCCTTGTCCTCCGGCCGGATCGGTCGCAGGACTACGGGCGTGCCGTCCCGCAGGCGGGTGTGGATCTCGTCGAACCGGAGCGGCCCGTCGCGCGATCCGGCCATCGGCCGCCTGGGTCAGGCGCCGAGCAGGCGGGACTTCTGCGCCTGGAACTCGGATTCGCTGATCACGCCGCGGTCGCGGAGGTCGGCCAGCTTCGCGAGCTCGTCGGCGACGGGCGCGGCACCCTCCGGCCGGGACGGCTGGGGCGGCGGCGTGGCCGGGGCGGCCTGCGGGACGGGCGCCGGGGCGGCCTGCGGGACGGGCGCCGGGGCAGCCGGCTCGGGGCGCAGGCGGCGCTGTTCATCCTGCTCGCGCACGACGTAGATCGTCTTCTGGACGTGCTCGGGGTTGCGGACGTTCTCGAAGGTGGTGTCGCTCTCCTCACCGGCGGACTCGAGCTGCAGGTCGCCGGCCCCGATGATCCGTTCGAACACCGACTGGGTGAACGAGACGTTCTGGATCCGGTCGAGCGGGATGTCGCGCTGGTGCTTCGAGATCCAGCCGGAGCGGTGGATCACGCGCTCGCTCGTCACGACGAAATGGGAGGTCAGCCACCCCACGATCCCCGGGACCGAGGCGAAGACGATCACGCCGACCGCGAGGATGAAGGTCCCCCACCGGACCCAGGTGGGCCACGAGTCCGGGATGTTGATCAGGATCAGGATCAGGGCGGCGATCACGACGAGGCCGATCAGCACGTTGAACGCGATCGCGATCGGATGCGGCCGGAGATCGAGGATCAGTTCCTCCCGGTCCCTCAGCAGCCTGCGCGGGAACCCCATAGCGTGCACCGTACCCTCCGTCCTGGGGGCGGGCAACTATCCATCGGGCCCGGGCCGAAGGTGCACGACCTCGCCGAACGTCACCGTGCGGAGGCCCGCGGCCGTGGCGACGATCAGCTCGCCGGCGGGCCCGATGGCCGTCGCCGTCCCCTCCACCGACCCGCCGTCGGACGTCGCGGCCCGCACGGTCCGGCCGAGCGTCTCGCACACCCCTCGGTAGCGATCGAGGAGGTCGGCCCGGAACCCCGGGTCCTCCGCCCGGTACAGATCGCGCAGGCCGCGCAGGTAGGCGGTGAGCAGGCCCGAGAGATCGGACCGACCCCCGCTGAGCGCCACGCTCGTGGCGCGGTGGCGGGCCTCGCCGGGGAGCTCGTCGGACGTCTGCAGGACGTTCACCCCGACCCCGACGACGATGCAGAGCACCCGGCCGCGCTCGACCCGCGCCTCGGCCAGGACCCCTCCGAGCTTCCGTTCGCCGACGATGAGGTCGTTCGGCCACTTGCACCCCGCGGCGACCTGACACGCGGACCGGAGCGCGTCGACCATCGCGACGGCGCCCGCGAGCGACGCGATCGGCGCGAGCGACGCGGAGACCGCCGGCCGCAGCAGGACCGAAACCAGGAGCGACGTACCCGGCGGTGCGGTCCACGCGCGTTCGAGCCGGCCCCGTCCCGCCTGCTGATGCCCCGCGACCAGCACCGTCCACTCGGGCGCGCCAGCGCGAGCCAGCTCGAGGACGTCGGAGTTCGTCGAGCCCGTCACGGGGACGAACCGCACCAGGCCCGGACCCGCCAGCCCGGCGGCGCGCGCTGCGGCGGCGACGGTATGCTCCGTGAGCGTCGGGAAGCCCTCCCTTCCGGGCGCACGACCTGACCGGACACCGAACGAATGGCCGAAGGATGATGGCAGCTTCCCAACCGCGCATCCTGATCGCGAACCGGGGCGAGATCGCGGTCCGGGTCATGCGCACCTGCCGCGAGATGGGCATCGCCACCGTCGCGGTGTATTCCGACGCCGACCGCTCGTCGCTGCACGTGGACATGGCCGACGACGCGTTCCGGCTCGGCCCGGCCAGCCCGGCCGAGTCCTACCTCAGCGTGCCGAAGATCCTCGAGGCGGCCTCGCGTTCCGGGGCGACCGCGATCCACCCGGGCTATGGGTTCCTCGCCGAGAGCGCCGCGTTCTCGCAGGCCGTGGAGGACGCCGGCCTGACGTTCATCGGGCCGCCGGCCGAGGCGATGGCGACGCTCGGTGACAAGATGGCGGCGCGGCGGGCCGCGCACGATGCCGGCGCGCCGATCACGCCGGGCACGCTCGACCCCGTCTCGGCGGAGGAGGCGCTGCAGGAAGCCGAGCGCGTCGGGTACCCGCTGCTCGTGAAGGCGGCCTTCGGCGGCGGAGGCAAGGGGATGCGCCTCGTCGAGGGCCCCGACGAGCTCGAGGAGGCCGTGACGCGCGCGGCCCGAGAGGCCCAGGCCTACTTCGGCAGGCCCGAGGTGTACCTCGAGCGCTACGTCGCGTCGGCGCACCATGTCGAGGCCCAGGTCCTGGCCGACGCGCACGGCAACGTGTCGTTCTTCGGCGAACGCGACTGTTCGTTGCAGCGCCGCAACCAGAAGCTCGTCGAGGAGAGCCCCTCCCCCGTCGTCGACGCGGAGCTCCGCTCGCGGATCGGCGAGGCGGCGGTCGCGATCGCGAAGGCCGCCGGGTACCGCAACGCGGGCACGGTCGAGTTCCTGCTTGCGGACGACGGTTCGCTGTACTTCATGGAGGTCAACGCGCGGCTCCAGGTCGAACATCCGGTCACCGAGATGGTGACGGGCCACGACCTCGTGAAGCTGCAGATCCTCGCGGCGCTCGGTGAGCGGATCGACCTGACGCCGGAGATCCGGGGGCACGCGATCGAGTGCCGGTTGAACGCCGAGGACCCGGCCCACGACTTCCTCCCCGGGCCGGGGACCGTGACGCGGTTCGAGCCGCCGGGAGGTCCCTTCGTCCGCCTGGACGCCGGTATCGCCGAGGGGCGCGCGGTGGTGGGCAACTACGACTCGCTGTTCGGCAAGCTGATCTGCTGGGGCGAGGACCGCGAAGCGGCCCGCCGGCGCACGCTCCGGGCGCTCGGCGAGATGCGCGTCGAGGGGATCCCGACGACGGCGCCGTTCCACCAGTGGGTGCTCGAGACCCCGGAGTTCGTGGAGGGCCGCCACACCACGAGGTTCGTCGAAGCAGCGCTCGCGGACGGCCGGTTCGCCCCGCCCGGCGAGCCCACTCCCGTCGCGAAGGGCGGCACCCCGGTCGCCGGCGACGGCGCGACGCCGTTCCACATCTCGGTCGAGGTCGACGGCCGCCGGGTCCCCGTGCTCCTCTGGGGGGTCGAGCTGCCGCACGCGCCGAAGCCGCCGGCATCCGCGACGAGCCTGGGCGGCGGGGACGGGGACACGATCACGGCGCCGATGCAAGGCACGATCCTGCAGGTCATGGTCGAGACCGGCCAGCAGGTCGGCGCGGGCGACGTGATCTGCATCCTCGAGGCGATGAAGATGGAGAACCACATCGCCGCGGCTCGCGACGGCGTCGTCCGCGACGTCGCGGTCTCGAAGGGCGACGTCGTGCAGTCCGGCGCCACGCTGGTGTCCTTCGAGTGACGGCCGCGACACCGGGACGCGCGGGACCAACCACTCCAGCGAACGGTCGGATCGACGCAGTGACGTTCGACTTCTGGCAGACCCTGATGAGCGAGTCCGCCGGGCACCTGAGCGGCCTGCGGCGGACGGCATGGGCGGCGCTCCTCGCCGAGGCCGGATTCGATGTCCCGGACGACGCGCTGCGGGCCGCGTTCGACCGGTCGTGGGGCCGGTACGAGACGAACTGGATCGCCGGGCGTCAGTACCGGGCCGAGGACGCGGCGCAGGACGTGCTCCGTGACCTGAACCTGGATCTTCCGGCGCCGACGCGCCGTGCGCTGATCGACGCGATGGTGGGCGCCGGGCGCGACGCCGACCTCCGGCCGGCGCCGGGGATCGAGGGCGCGCTCCGCCGGCTGAAGGGCAACGGGATCCGGATCGGCATCGTCTGCGACGTTGGCATGACGGGCTCGCCGATCCTCCTGGCGCAGCTCGAACACCATGGAATCCTGCCGCTGTTCGACCACTGGTCGTTCTCCGACGTGGTCGGGTGCTACAAGCCGGACCCGCGGATCTTCGAACACGCCCTCGCCGGCCTCGGCGGTGTCGACCCCCACCGGGTCGTGCATGTCGGAGACCGGCTGCGCACCGACGTCGCCGGCGCTCACGGGATGGGGATGACGGCCGTCCGCTACACGGGCCTGTTCGACGATCCGGCCGAGGACATCCCCGAGGCCGACCACGTCATCGCGCGGCACGACGAGCTGGCAGGCGCGCTCGGGCTCGCGTAGCGTGGGACCGCCGAGAACCGTGCGGATGGACGTGGCACGATACGGGCCGTGACGACGAGCGGAACCGCCCAAGGACCCTCGGTCGGCCAGGCGGGGAAGCCCCGCGGGCACCGCTGGATGCGCATGAAGCGCCGCTTCGAGCTCCTGGTCGGGAGCCCGGCGCTCGCGATCGCGATCATGCTCGTGGCGGGTTTGATCGTGATCTGCGGGCTGACGCTCTTCATCGCCGAACGCGCTAACCCGTACATGGACCACCTCAGGTCGGCGTTCGGTTGGGTCTTCATCACGTTGCTCAGCGATGAGCCCTGGCACCCGACCACCCCGCTCGGCCAGGGCACGTACTACACGATCGAGATCCTCAAGCCGATCTCGATCGGCCTTATCATCGCTGCCCTGACGACGAAGATCGTCCAGGTGCTGACCAGCAAGGGATGGGGACGGGGGAGGGTCAGGCTGAAGGACCACATCGTGATCTGCGGCTGGAGCGGCAAGGGGAACGAGATCATCTCCGAGCTCCGCAAGCGGGGCGACGCCGAGAGCAAGCGGCCCGCCGTGATCCTCGCCGTGCTCGACGCGAACCCCACCAAGGACCCGTTGACGCAGTTCGTCCACGGCGATCCCACCAGGGTCACGGACCTCAAGCGCGCCTCGATCGAGACGGCGCGGACCGCGATCATCCTCACGGACAACTCCTACCCGGACATCGACGCCGAGGACATGGATTCGCGCACGCTGCTCACGGTGCTCGCGATCGAGAAGCTCGCGCCGTCCGTCTACACGTGCGTCGAGGTGATCCGCGCGGAGAACCTCGAGCACTTCGCGAACACGGACGCGGACGAGATCGTGATCAGCGCGAAGCTGACCGGGGCGCTCCTCGCCCACTCGGCGGCGACGCCGGGCTTGTCCAAGGTCGTGGGCGAGCTGCTGACGTTCCCGAGCGGCAACGAGTTCTACTGGATCGCGGTTCCAACCTCGCTGGTCGGGCGGAAGTTCGGCGACGTGCTGATCGATCTGAAGCACCGGCTGAACTGCCTGCCGGTGGCGCTGGAGGCCATCGGTGATGGCGTGAGGACGAACCCGTCGACCGAAACGGTGCTGCAGGACGGGGACCGCCTCCTGGTGATCGCGGAGACGTTCCCGAGCCTGTAGCCGCCGGTTCCGCCTACGTCTGCGTCAGCTTCGTCTTCGGCGGAGGGCTCCCCCAACCCTCGCGTCCGGTGATCGCGACGCCTCCCGAGTGGATGCCGTAGTTCCGGTTCACCATCACGAGGATCGCCGTGAGGGGTTCGATCACCCTCGCCATCGCCAGGGGGCCGGCGTCGACCCATCGCAGGACCGGGATCAGCTCGACGAGGCGGCCGACGGCGGCCTTCGCCTCGGCGTCTGCGCCGCACACGAGGACGTCACCGGTCAGGGAGTGGTCCAGGTCCTGCAGCGAGTCGCCGGAGACCGTCTGGAACGCCGAGACCATCCGGACCGGGTCCGGCACGAGCGCCTTCGCCTGCTCGGCCGCGGACCCTTGCCACGGCGTGATCACCTGCCACGGCCGCCCCCCGACCGCCGTCGCGAGGGGCGACGTGCAGTCGCAGACGACCGCGTTCGGCCGGAAGGCGCCCGCGATCGACCGGTAGGTGTCGGCCTGCCCGGCGAACGGCACCGTGACGAACACGACGTCGGAGAGCGACACGGCGTCGGGGTTCGCCATGCCGCGGACTGAGGCGCCCTCGCCGAGGATCCCGTTCGCGTTCGCCGCCGCCGTCTCGCCCTTCTCTTGCAAGCGCGACCCGATGACGACGTCCTCACCGGCCTTCGCGAGGCGGAGCGCTAGGCCGAACCCCTCGTCGCCGGTGCCTCCCACGATCGTGATGCTCATCTCGCTCACGTCCTTCCGCTCGCGCGCCGCTGCCGAGGGAACCGGCCGGCGCGAGGATATCGGCGTGGATGGCGACCGGCAGGCCGAACCCGGCTACCGGGACGGCTCGTAGACGCCGAACACGGCACGGAGCGCGTCGCTCACCTCACCGAGCGTCGCCCGCGCGGCCAGCGCGTCACGCATCGGGTAGAGCAGGTTCCCCTCGCCTCGCGCGGTCTCGGTCACGGCGGCCAGCGCATGCTCGACAGCACCCTGGTCCCGCGCGGCCCGCAGCGCCTTCACGCGTTCGATCTGCGCGGTGACCTCGGCCTCGTCGATGTGCTGCGTCTCGGGCGGCTCCTCCTCGGCGTCCACGTAGGCGTTGACCCCGACGATCGCGCGCGAGCCCTCCTCGATCCGGCGCTGGATCCTGTACGCGGACTCCGCGATCTCGTCCTGGACCCATCCCGCCTCGATCGCGGCGACGGCCCCGCCCATCCCGTCGATCTTCTCGATCAGCTCCCACGCGCGCGTCTCGACCTCGTTCGTCATCGCTTCGACGAAGTACGAGCCGGCCAGCGGGTCGACCGTGTCCACCACGCCGGTCTCGGACGCCAGGACCTGCTGGGTCCGCAGCGCGACCTTCACCGCGTGCTCGGTGGGCAGCGCGAGGGCCTCGTCGAACGAGTTCGTGTGCAGCGACTGCGTCCCGCCCAGGACCGCGGACAGCGCCTCGTACGCGGTCCGCACGATGTTGTTCTCGGGCTGCTGCGCGGTCAGCGTCGCCCCGCCCGTCTGCGTGTGGAACCGGAGCATCAGCGACCGTGGATCCGAAGCGCCGAAGCGCTCCCCCATGATCCGCGACCACATCCGACGCGCCGCGCGGAACTTCGCGACCTCCTCGAAGAGGTTCATGTGACAGGCGAAGAAGAACGACAGCCGCGGGCCGAACTCGTCGATCCCGAGCCCCGCGTCCAGCGCGGCCTGCACGTACGCGATCGCGTCGGCGAGCGTGAACGCGACCTCCTGGACGGCCGTGCACCCTGCCTCGCGCATGTGGTACCCGCTGATCGAGATCGTGTTCCACTTCGGGATCCGCTCGCGGCAGTACGCGAACAGGTCGGTGATCAGGCGCATCGAGGGCTTCGGCGGGTAGATGTAGGTCCCGCGCGCCGCGTATTCCTTCAGCAGGTCGTTCTGGACGGTTCCGCCCAGCGCGGCCGTGGGGACGCCCTGCTCCTCGGCGACCAGCTCGTACATCAGCAGGAGGATCGGCGCCGTCGCGTTGATCGTCATCGACGTCGTCACGCGGTCGAGCGGGATCGCGTCGAACAGCACCCGCAGGTCGTCCACCGAGTCGATCGCGACGCCGGTCTTGCCGACCTCGCCCTCGGCCCGCGGATGGTCGCTGTCGTAGCCCATCTGCGTGGGCAGGTCGAACGCCACCGAGAGACCCGTCTGTCCCTGGTCGAGCAGGTAGCGGAACCGTTCGTTCGTCTCCCGCGCGGTCCCCATCCCCGCGTACTGGCGCATCGTCCACACGCGCCCGCGATACATCGACGCGTAGACGCCGCGCGTGAACGGCGGCACGCCGGGCTCACCCACGTCACGTGCAGCGTCGAACCCCTCGAGGTCCTCCGAGCCGTAGCGTCGACGGACCTCGATCCCTGCGTCGGTCCACCGCCGGCCGTCCGCCGCGGACGCCTCGGAAACGTCGTCTGCCATCGCCGGCCAAGCCTACCTCCGAGCGGTGGCCGCGACCGGCGCATCTCGGGGTCGTCCGACCCCGGCGTCGCGGGGCGAACGGCTCATCGCGCGCCGGAGCCGCCCCGCTACGTTCGCGATGGATGGCTCGCGTGCCCCGCGCATGCGATCGAGCGACGAGGAGGTGTCGGTGATGTTCGAGAAGGTGCTCCTGGCGATCGACGGATCGGAGGAGTCGAAGCGGGCGGTCGAAACGACCTCCGAGCTCGCGACCACGATGGGGTCCGAGGTGCTCGTGTATCACGTGATGGAGCGAGAGGTGAACCAGGGCGGGATCTTCGACATGGAGCCCCAGGAGGTCGCCACACAGCTCGTCGACGAGGCGGTCGGGAACCTCACGGACGCCGGCGTGAACGCGAGCGGTGAGGTGAACCGCGGGATCTATGGCCGCGCCGCGAAGGAGATCCTCGACAAGGCGGAGGCGTTCGACGCCGACCTGATCGTGATGGGGTCCCGCGGCCTGACCGACCTGACCAGCGTGCTCGTCGGCAGCGTGACGCACAAGGTCCTGCACCTCACGCAGCGCCCGGTGCTGGTCATCCGGTAGCCGGCCTGGCGGCCGGAGGGGAGCCGAACGGCTCGGCGGAGCGCGCCTGCTAGACTGCCGCCGCTCCGGCGACCCGGGGCGAGGTCGGCGCGGGGTTCCGCCGCGGGTGGTCGACGGTAGCCGGTCGCATCCGGCGAGGAGGCACGCTCGAAGGATGGCCACCAGGACGGCTGGCGGACGGGCGACGGTCGGGGCTCGGACGCTGCGGAGGGACCGCTGGTGGGCCCAGCCCGCGACGAGCTTCGTGGTGCTGCTCGGCTTCATCGTGTATTCCACGTGGGCCGCGTTCCAGAACGCGAACTACTACGCAGACCCGTACATCTCGCCGTTCTACTCGCCGTGCCTCGCGGACGTCTGCGCGAAGTCCGGTGCTCCTCACCTCAGCTGGGTCGGCTCGTGGTGGACGATCTCGCCCGCGATCCTCATCCTCGTCGTTCCGCTCGGGTTCCGGCTGACCTGTTACTACTACCGGCGGACGTACTACCGGTCGTTCTGGCTGTCACCGCCAGCGTGCGCGGTCGCCGAGCCACGGGCGCGATACACCGGTGAGACGCGGTTCCCCCTGATCCTGCAGAACTCCCACCGCTACTTCCTCTACCTGGCACTCGTGTTCAACCTGATCCTGACCTGGGACGCGATCGTCGCGTTCGACTTCCCGGACGGCTTCGGGATGGGGCTCGGGACCCTCGTGCTGATCGCGAACGCGGCGCTCCTATGGCTGTACAGCCTCTCGTGCCATTCGTGCCGGCACCTCTGCGGGGGGAGCGTGGACGTCTTCTCGAAGCACCCGATCCGCTATCGGATGTGGCGGCGCCTCAGCCTGCTGAACGCGCGGCACCCGTGGTTCGCGTGGGCGAGCTTGGTCTGGGTGGCGCTGACCGACCTGTACGTTCGCCTGGTCGCGTCGGGCACGATCCACGACCCGAGGTTCTTCTGATGGCCGAGCACGAGACGAAGCGCTTCGACGTCATCGTGATCGGTGCCGGCGGCGCCGGCCTGCGCGCGGCGATCGCGTCCGCGGAGGCGGGTGCGAGGACGGCCCTGATCTGCAAGTCGCTGCTGGGGAAGGCGCATACGGTCATGGCCGAGGGCGGGATCGCCGCGGCGCTGGGCAACGTGTACCCGGACGACAACTGGCGGGTGCACTTCCGCGACACGATGCGCGGCGGGAAGATGCTGAACAACTGGCGGATGGCGCAGCTGCACGCGCAGGAGGCTCCCGAGCGCGTGATGGAGCTCGAGGGCTGGGGGGCGCTGTTCGACCGAACGCCGGACGGCCGCATCCTGCAGCGGGACTTCGGCGGCCACCGGTACGCGCGCCTGGCCCACGTCGGCGACCGGACCGGCCTGGAGCTGATCCGGACGCTCCAGTACCAGGCGATGCATCAGCCCATCGACGTGTTCATGGAGTGCACCGTGATCCAGCTGCTGAAGGACGGCGAGCGGATCTCGGGGGCGCTCGCGTACCGCCGCGAGACCGGGGCGTTCGTCGTGTTCGAGGCGAAGGCCGTGGTGCTTGCGACCGGCGGGATCGGCAAGGCGTACAAGATCACGTCCAACTCGTGGGAGTACACGGGCGACGGTCACGCGCTGGCGCTCTGGGCGGGGGCGGACCTCATCGACATGGAGTTCGTCCAGTTCCACCCGACGGGGATGATGTGGCCCCCCTCCGTCCGCGGGATCCTGGTCACGGAGGGCGTGCGCGGCGACGGCGGCGTCCTGAAGAACAACGAGGGCAGGCGGTTCATGTTCGACTACGTGCCGGAGATGTTCCGAGCGGAGACGGCCGAGACCGAGGAGGAGGCCGACCGCTGGTACACGGACAAGGTGAACGCCCGCCGGACCCCGGACCTCCTCCCCCGCGACGAGGTAGCCCGCGCGATCAACACCGAGGTGAAGGAGGGACGCGGGACGCCGCACGGCGGGGTCTACCTGGACATCGCCTCGCGACGTTCGGCCGACGACATCCAGCGCCGCCTCCCGGGCATGTATCAGCAGTTCAAGGAGCTGGCCGACGTCGACATCACGAAGGAGCCCATGGAGGTCGGGCCGACCTGTCACTACATGATGGGCGGCGTTCGGGTCGACCCCGAGACGCAGGGGTCCACCGTGCCCGGCCTGTTCGCCGCGGGCGAGGTGGGCGGCGGGATGCACGGTTCGAACCGGCTCGGCGGGAATTCGCTCTCCGACCTGCTGGTGTTCGGCCGGCGGGCGGGCATGCACGCGGCCGAGCACGCGCTGGGCACGGACGTGGAGCCTCGGGTCGACCAGGCGGAGGTCGAACGCCTCTCAGCCGAGGCGATCAAGACGTTCGACCATCCCCCCGGCGACAACCCGTACGCGGTACAGCACGACCTGCAGGAGACGATGCACACGCTCGTCGGGATCATCCGGACGGAGGACGAGCTGCGCAAGGCGCTGGACGAGCTGGAGGAGCTCAAACGGCGGGCCACGCTCGTCGCCGTCGAAGGGAACCGGTACTTCAACCCCGGATGGCACCTCGCGCTGGACCTCGGCCCGATGCTCACCGTTTCGGAGTGCATCACGCGAGCGGCGCTGGAACGCCAGGAGAGCCGAGGGGGGCACACCCGGGAGGACTTCCCGGGTCCGCGTCCCGAGTTCGCCGGCGTGAACGTCGTGATACGCCTGGCGCCGGACGGCGAGGCGCTGTCGGTGACGCGCGAGCCGCTCCCGCAGATGCCGGACGATCTCAGGGCGCTGTTCGAAGACGCGAAGGCGGCAACATGACGCGCGTGACGATGCGGGTGTGGCGAGGCGACCGCGAGGCGGGCGAGTTCCGCGACTACGAGGTCGAGGCGCACGAGGGCGAGGTCGTCCTCGACGTCCTGCATCGCCTCCAGGCAGAACAGGCGAACGACCTCGCGATCCGCTGGAACTGCAAGGCGGGACGCTGCGGCTCGTGCAGCGCCGAGATCAACGGCCGCCCGAAGCTCACGTGCATGACGCGCATGAGCGAGTTGCCGCCGGACGAACCGGTCACCGTGGCGCCGATGCGGACGTTCCCGCTGATCAAGGACCTCGTGACCGACGTCTCGTTCAATTACGCCATGGTGGAGGCGATCCCGCCGTTCCGGCCGAAGCCGCGCGAGGCCGACGGAACCTACCGCATGCAGCAGGAAGATATCGAACGCGTCCAGGAGTTCCGCAAGTGCATCGAGTGCTTCCTGTGCCAGAACGTGTGCCACGTGATCCGCGACCACGAGGGCAACAAGCGGCACTTCGCCGGGCCTCGGTCGTTCATCAAGTACGCCGAGCTCGAGATGCACCCGCTCGACACGAACGACCGCCGCGAGCTGCTGCGTAGGCGGATGGGCCTCGGACTGTGCAACATCACGAAATGCTGCACCGAGGTGTGCCCCGAGGACATCCACATCACGGACAACGCGATCATCCCGCTCAAGGAGCGCGTCGCCGACGTGAAGTACGACCCGATCGTCTGGCTCGGCCGCAGGCTGCGGCGCCGGAGCGCACCGGACGACGCATAGCGGTGCCGGCCGCGGGCGCGGTAGCGTGACGGGGATGGACGTGAGGCGCTGATGGCGACCCGGGCGACGCGCTCGAGGCGTTCCCGCTACGGCCGGCTCTACCGCGGCGGCGAGGGGCAGTGGACCTGGGTCGCGCACCGCGTCACGGGCGTCGTGATCATCCTGTTCCTGTTCGCTCACGTCGTGGACACCGCGGTGGTGGGCTGGGGGCCGGCCGCCTACGACAAGGTCATGGCCGTCTACCGGAACCCGGTGGTCGGCGTGCTCGAATACGTCCTCGTCGCCTGCGTGATCTTCCACGCGCTGAACGGCGTGCGCATCATGCTGATCGACTTCTGGCCCCGGGCCGCGCTCTGGCACCGCGGGCTCTCCGCCACGACGCTGGGGGTCTTCGTCGCCGCGATGATCCCGATCACGATCATCATGGGGAACCGCATCGTGCAGGAGATCGTGCACTGATGGCCACCGGCACGACCTCCACGTCCCCGGGCGCGGCTCCGGCCGGGGTCCCGCGCGAACGTCCGCGGCGGACCAGCCGCGAGCGGCCGAGCACGCGCGGCGAGTTCTGGTGGTGGATGTTCATGCGGCTCTCGGGCATCGTGCTCCTGGTGCTCGCCGTCGGGCACGTGCTGATCATGCACGTGGCAGGCTCCGGGATCGACCGCGTCGACTTCGGATTCGTCGCCGTCCGCTGGCAGCATCCGTTCTGGCGAACGTGGGACTGGCTGATGCTCTCGCTCGCGCTGCTCCATGGGATCAACGGCTTGCGCGTGATCACGCTCGACTACGTCAGGCCAGCCGGGGTTCGAACCGCGATCAACGCGATGTGGGCGATCGTCGGCGTGACGTTGTTCGCCCTCGGCACGGTCGTCGTCTTCACGTTCAACGCGTGCGCCTGGCCGGGCGTCCACGTCCCGGGCTGCCCATGAGGCTGAACGGGGCGCGATGACCACCGTCCACACGTACGACGCCGTCGTGGTCGGCGCCGGCGGGGCCGGCCTGCGGGCCGCGCTGGAAGCTTCGGCCCGGGTGAAGACGTGCGTGATCTCGAAGCTCTACCCCACCCGCTCGCACACGGGCGCCGCCCAGGGCGGGATGTGCGCGGCGCTCGGCAACGTCGAGGAGGACTACCCCGAGTGGCACGCCTTCGACACGGTGAAGGGGGGTGACTATCTCGTCGATCAGCCCGCGGCGGAGATCATGGCGGCCGAGGCGATCGAGCGGGTGATCGAGCTCGAGCACTGGGGCTTCCCGTTCAACCGAACGCCGGCGGGGAAGATCGACCAGCGGCGGTTCGGGGGGCACACGCGCAACCACGGCGAGGCCCCGGTCCGCCGCGCCTGCTTCGCCGCAGACCGGACCGGGCACATGATCCTGCAGACGCTCTACCAGCAGTGCATCAAGCGCGACGTTCGGTTCTTCAACGAGTTCTACGTGCTCGACCTGATCATGCAGGATGGCCGCCCCGGCGGCGTGGTCGCCTACGAGCTCGCGACTGGCGAGATCCACGTGTTCCGGGCGAAGGCGGTCCTGTTCGCCACCGGCGGCTACGGTCGCGTGTTCAAGATCACGTCGAACGCGCACACGCTGACCGGCGATGGGATGGCGATCTGCTTCCGGCGCGGCATCCCGCTGGAGGACATGGAGTTCTTCCAATTCCACCCGACCGGCATCTACAAGATGGGCATCCTGATCTCCGAGGCCGTCCGCGGGGAGGGCGGCATCCTGATCAACAGCGAGGGCGAGCGCTTCATGGAGCGTTACGCGCCGACGATCAAGGACCTGGCGCCGCGGGACATGGTGAGCCGCGCGATCTACCAGGAGGTCAAGGAGGGCCGCGGGATCGACGGCAAGGACTACGTCTACCTGGACGTTCGCCACCTCCCGCCCGAGGTGATCGAGACCAGGATCCCCGACGTCACGGAGTTCGCCCGCGTCTACCTGGGCGTCGAACCGACCCGCGAGCCGGTGCCGATCCAGCCGACCGCCCACTACGGGATGGGCGGGATCCCGACCAACGTGCACGGGCAGGTGGTGGTCGGGGCGGAGGAAACGGTCGTGCCGGGGCTGTTCGCCGCAGGCGAATGCGCCTGCGTGAGCGTCCACGGTGCGAACCGGCTGGGGACGAACTCCCTGCTGGACATCGTCGTCTTCGGCCGGCGCGGCGGCATGGCCATGGCCGAGTTCGCCGCCGAAGCCGATCACCCGCACCCGGGCCACCGGCCGGAGCACGAGGCCGTCGCGATGCTGCGCGGCCTGCTGGGGGGGCCGAACGTCGAGTTCGCCGCCGACATCCGCCGGAACCTGCAGGAGCGGATGTTCGACCTGTGCGGCGTCGTGCGCGACGAGCCGGGGCTCAAGCGCCTGTTGACGATCGTCGGGGGCTTGCGCGAACGCGCGAAGCTGATCGGCGTGCAGGACCGTGGGCGGGTGTTCAACACCGAGCTGATGGAGGCGGTCGAGCTGGGGTTCCTGCTCGAGATCGCCGACACGATCGTCGAGGCCGCGCTCGCGCGCGACGAGAGCCGGGGCGGGCACTACCGGGACGACCACCCGCTCCGCGACGACGTGCGCTGGCTCCGGCACTCCCTCGCGTACCGTGAGGCCGACGGCTCGGTGCGGCTCGAACACAAGGACGTCAAGCTGGGACCGTACGTCCCGATGGAGCGGAAGTACTGATGGACGACCTGGAATTCTACGCGCCCGATCCCGACGCCGAGGACGAGCCCGAGTGGTGGGAGGGACCGCCCCGTGAGCACGGCGGCACGCGCCGCCGGCCCGAGGCCCCGGCCGGGTCACCGGCGCCTGGCCAGGTCGCGCTCACGATCCGGCTCCGGCGATTCAACCCGGAGGTTCGGCCGGACCCCTGGTGGGCCGAGTACACCGTGTCCGCCGAACCCACCGACCGCCTGCTCGACGCACTGCACGAGGTGAAGTGGCACCACGACGGGACGCTCGCGCTGCGGCGTTCCTGCGCGCACGGCATCTGCGGCTCGGACGCGATGCTGATCGACGGCCGGAACCAGCTGGCATGCAAGGTCCTCGTCAAGGACGTTGCGCCGAAGGTGACGGTCGAGCCGATCCGCGGGCTCACGGTCCTCAAAGACCTGATCGTCGACATGGAGCCGTTCTTCCAGGGATACCGCAGCGTGCTGCCGTTCTTGGTCAACGACGACGAGCCGCCCGATCGGGAGCGCCGTCAGAGTCCCGAGGAGCGCCAGCGGTTCGACGATTCGACGAAGTGCATCCTGTGCGCCGCGTGCACCACCTCGTGCCCGATCTTCTGGGGCGACGGCGAGTACGTCGGCCCGGCGGCGATCGTGAACGCGCACCGGTTCATCTTCGACTCGCGCGATCAGGCCGCGCAGGAGCGCCTGGACATCCTGTCCGAGCGCTCGGGGGCGTTCCGGTGCCGCACGACGTTCAACTGCACCGAGGCGTGCCCGCGCGGGATCAAGGTGACGAAGGTGATCCAGGAGGTCAAACGGGCCGTGATGTTCGGCGGGCCGGGGCGCTGACCCCGACCTGCGGGCGACCCCGGCGACCGGTCAGGACACCTTGATCTTCACGGTCGGCGACCAGTCGCTCGTCTTGCCGGTCCCAGTGTTCTGCAGCAGCGCGCGGAACTGGTAGGTCCCGGTCCCACCGGTCGGCGTGTACGTGGCGCTCGTCTGCGAGCCCGTCCGATCGGTCATCCAGTCGGCCCAGCCGCCGCCGGGGACCTTGACCTGGATGTTCGCGTCGAAGCCCTTCGGCACCTTCCCATTCGCCCAGGTGATGGTGAAGACCGTACTGGTCCCGCCCTTCTTGGGCGTTGCGGTCGGCGCGACCCGGATCGTCCCGCGCATGTCGGGGTGCTGCGTGCAGTGGTACGGGTAGGTGGCGGCCGCGGCGAAGGCGAACGTGTAGCTGTCCCCGCTCTTGATCGTCCCCGAGTACCAGAGCGCGACACCGTCCTGGCAGCAGAAGTCGATCCCGTCGCTGGTCGCGGAGTGCGGAGTGAACTGGTCCGTGTTCGTCCATTTCACGGACCCACCCATCGCCACGTTGAGCTTCGACGGTTTGAAGCCTTGGACTTGATCTTTGATGTCGACCGTCTTGGACGTCCCGGCCCACGCGACGCCACCCACGACGAGCGTCGCGACCAGCACGAACGGCGCGATCCCTCGCGCGAGCTTTCTCATGTCGGAACCCCCTTGCTCCCCGATACGCGGTCAGCCGCCCGCTGCTCGCGGGCGAGCCTGGCATGGTACAGGGCCACGTGACATCGGCCCTTCGACCCTCCCGCGTAGTCTCGGGTGCGTGAGCCATCGCATCACCCTGATCCCCGGCGACGGCATCGGGCCCGAGGTGACCGACGCCGCGCGATCGGTGATCGCCGCCACGGGGGTCGACGTCGAGTGGGACGTCCAGCGCGCCGGCGCCGCGGTCGTGGACGAGGAGGGCACACCGCTCCCCGACCGCGTGTTTGCTTCGATCCGGGCGAACCGCGTCGCACTGAAGGGGCCGATCACGACCCCGGTGGGGACCGGCTTCCGGAGCGTGAACGTCTCGCTCCGCCAGGACCTCGACCTGTTCGCCGCGGTCCGGCCCGTCTCGAGCCTGCCGGGGATCCCCTCCCGATTCCCCGGCGTGGACATCGTCGTGATCCGCGAGAACACCGAGGATCTCTACGCCGGGATCGAGTTCGCGAAGGGCAGCCGTGAGGTCGCGCTGCTGTGCCGCGAGCTCACGCAGCTCACCGGGATCGAACTGAAGCCGGACGCCGGCGTCACGGTGAAGCCGATCAGCGTGAGCGCCACCCGTCGCATCGTCCGGTTCGCGTTCGACTTCGCGCACCACCACGGCCGGCGGCGCATCACGGTTGGCCACAAGGCGAACATCATGCGGCACTCGGACGGGGTGTTCCTCGAGGCCGCGACGCAGGTGGCGGCCGAGCGCGGCGACGTCGCGTTCGACGCCGTGGAGATCGACGAGCTCGCCTTGCGGCTGGTCACGGAGCCGGAGGCGTTCGACGTGCTCCTGCTGCCGAACCTGTACGGCGACATCATGAGCGACCTCTGCGCCGGGCTGGTCGGTGGGCTCGGCCTCGCGTCGGGCGCGAACCTGGGCTGGGAGTACTCGCTGTTCGAACCGGTCCACGGCAGCGCGCCGGACATCGCGGGGCGGGGCGTCGCCGACCCAGTCGCGACGATCCTGTCGGCCGCGATGATGCTCGCTCACCTCTCCGAACACCGCGCGGCGGCCGCGGTCCAGGACGGCGTCCGCGCGGTCCTGGCCGCGGGACATCCGCGCACGCCCGACCTCGGCGGGGACGCGTCGACGGCGGAGATGGCCGCCGCGGTCGCGGTCGCCGCGGCGTCGGCGGCGGTGCCGTAGGTGGGCTCCGGCGTGCGGCGAGCGCTCCTGGTGCTCGCCGTCGTGGTGCTCGCGGCGATCGCCGGCGCAGCGGGCCTGTCGATCGCGCGCTCGGGGGGCGCCCGCGGGTTCCCCGTCGATCAGCTCGACGAAGGGGTCAGCGGCGCCACCCTGCAGGTCACGCCCACGTTCGTCTACCGCCACGGCTCGATGGTGATCGTCCTGCGCCCGTTCGCGCCGGATTCACCGATCCCCGTCGCCTGGTGCCCCGACCAGGGGTTCTTCGAGGACCCGGAGACGGGGTCGAAGTTCGGCCCGGAGGGGACCTACCTGGCTGGCCCGGCGTCGCGCGGCATGGACCGGATGCGCTCGACGGTCGTCGGCGGCGTGTTGCAGGTGGCCCCGGGCGAGATCATCCCTGGGGCCGAGCGCGGGACGGAACGACCGGCCGCGTCGGAGCCGCGGTGTGACTGGGCGAAGGCCGTCTTCGCCCCTGGCGTCGCGGCGCCGCCGTCGCCGACCCCGGAGTGATCCGGCCGCCGACCAGAAGCGCCCCGAGCCGCGCCATGCGCACGATCGTCTCGTTCGCCGTCGCGATGTCGACGGGCTCCCGCGGGCGCGCGATCGCCGCTGCACACGCCGAGAGGTCGATCGGCTCGGTCACGACGTCAGGCTCGCGAGGTCGGCGCACTTCGACGCGGATGCCCTCCGCCGCCCCGCGAAGCGCCGGTGAGCTCGTCGTCGTTCAGGTCCAGCTCGACGATCTCCTCGACGCCCCCGCGGCCCAGGCGTGCCGGCACGCCCACGTACACGTCCGGAGATCCCGTACTCGCCCGTGGTCCAGGCGCAGACCGGGCAGGACCTCCTTGGTGTCCCCGGCGATCGGCGTTCACCATCTGGCGGCCGAGGCGCTGAGGGCGCGTAGTACGCGCTACCCTTCTTCAGCAGCCCCACGATCTCCGCGCCCGGCGTCCCGCGTCCGCTGGTACAGGCGCTCCAGCGTCGTCCTCGTCGACCAGATCGGTCAGCGGCCTCCCGTCCACGGTCGCCTGGCGCGGCAGCGGCACCATGGCCTCGCCGTGCGAGCCGAGCGTCATCGCCTCGACCGTCGATCGGCGAGACGCCCAGCTCCTCGGCGATGAAGTACCGCAGCCGTGCCGAATCCAGGACGCCGGCCATGCCCATCACGCGCTCCTTGGGGAACCCGTGACCTGCCGAGGCCAGGTACGTCATCTCGTCGAGCGGGTTGCGTCACCACGATCAGCATCGCGTCCGGGCGAGTGCTGCGCGACGGTGCCGACGACCGCGCGCATGATCCCGGCGTTCTTGTCCAGCAGGTCCATCCGGCTCATCCCGGGCTGGCGCGGGAGGCCCGCCGTGATCACCACGATGTCGGAGCCGGCCGTGTCCGCGTAGTCGTTCGTTCCGCATGACGTTCGGCTCGAACCCCTCGACCGGGCGACGACTCCCGCATGTCCAGGGCGAGACCCTGGGGAGCCCTTCGACGATGTCGACCATCACGACCTCGTCGGCCAGGCCCCTGCTGCACGACCCGCATCGCCGTCGTCGCCCCGACGAACCCGCTCCCCACGACCGTAACCTTCATGGCAGCTCGACCTCCGTTCGCGCGCGCGTGGACCAGCGCGGCAATCCTACGGAAGTCGGGGGCGACCGCTACGCGACGTGGACCGAACGCAGCCCGGCCTGCTCGAGCATCAGGCTGAAGTCGTGCGGCTTCGACGACGCGTCCATCGCGCGTCGATCGTCACGATGCCCATCTGCACCAGCCGGAGCAGCGACTGGTCGAAGGTCTGCATCCCGTAGAACGAGCCCTCGGCGATGATCTGCTGGATCTCCGACATCGTGTCGGCGTCCAGGATCCGGTCGGAGATCCGACCGTTGTTCACCATGATCTCCATCGCCGGGATGCGCCCGCCGGTCGCTGCGCACGGACCAGGCGCTGGCAGACCACGCCGCGCAGCGAGCTGGCCAGCGTGACCCGCATCTGGTGCTGCTGGTACGGCGGGAAGAAGTCGACGATCCGGTTCACCGTCTCCATCGCGTCCGAGCGTGTGCAGCGTGGACAGGACCAGGTGGCCGGTCTCGGCTGCGGCCAGGGCCGCGGATGACCGTCTCCTGGTCGCGCATCTCACCGATCAGGATCACGTCGGGGTCCTCCCGCATCGCGGCGCGCATGGCCATGATGTAGTTGTCCGTGTCCACGCCGATCTCGCGCTGGTTCATCGTGCGCGATCTGGTCACGGTGCAGGACCTCGATCGGGTCCTCGATGGTCAGGACGTGGCAGGGCCGGGTGTAGTTGATGTGGTCGATCATCGCAGCGAGGGTCGTGGTCTTGCCGGAGCCCGTCGGCCCGCGTGATCAGGATCAGCCCGCGGGCCAAGTCGGACAGGTCGCGGACGACGGGGGGAGGCCGAGCTCCTCGAACGACGCGCTGCCGAGCCGAACCCGCCGGAGCACCAGGCTCGATCGAGCCCCGCTGGCGGAAGACAGTTCACGCGGAACCGGCCCAGGCGCCGGGCATGCGAGTAGCGCGAAGTCCGCCTCCGTTCTGCTCCATCGAGTTGTCCGCGCCGGTCCGGCGGCATGATGGACGTGGCCGCCATGCTCCGTGTCCTCGGGTGTGAGCGCCCGCCCGTCCGGCGCGCGGAGGACGCCGTCGACCCGGATGATCGGGGGCGACCCGACCTTCAGATGCAGGTCGGAACCCTCGTTCTCGCGCGAGCGTCTCAAGCAGCGCGTCGAGTGTCAGACCATGCCGTCCAACCTGGGCGTGAAGGCTGGCCCTCGACGACATGAGCATCGGCCTGTCCGGCGCGAAGGGCTTGACCCGCGCTGAGCTTCTGGATGCACGGCGTCGGCCACCTGGCTGGTGCCCACCGCGGTCGGATCGTCGCGCGTGGGCTTCATGTCGTAGGTCACGGCTTCCCCTCGCGCGATCACCGCGGCGAGCGCCCGCTCCAGCCGATCCGCCGCTGCATCCTCGTCCAGGTGCCGGAGCATCAGCATCGCCGGAGAACATCATGCGCCATCGGGTTCACCTTGTTCATGCCCCTGTACTTCGGCGCGCTGCCGTGCGTGGCCTCGAACACCGCCACGTCGTCCCCGATGTTCGCGCCCGGAGCCACGCCGAGCCCGCCGACGAGCCCGGCGCACAGGTCGCTCATGATGTCGCCGTAGAGGTTCGGCAGGACGAGCACGTCGTACTCCTCCGGTCGCTGGACCAGCTGCATGCAGAGGTTGTCGACGATCCGGTCCTCGAACTCGATGTCGGGGAACTCCTGTTCCGCCACCTCGCGCGCGGTGGCCAGGAACAGCCCGTCGGAGAACTTCATGATGTTCGCCTTGTGCACGGCCGTGACCTTCTTCCGGCCGTACCGCCGGGCGTGCTCGAACGCGAACCGGTCACGATCCGCTGGGTCCCGGACACGCTGATCGGCTTGATCGAGATGCCCGAGTCCTCCGCGGATCGGCTTGCCCGACGAGCTCGGAGATGAACTCGATCAGCTCCTTGCGGTCTCCGGCTGGCCCTGTTCGAACTCGATCCCGGCGTAGAGGTCCTCGGTGTTCTCGCGGCACGATCACGACGTCGACGTCCTCGTACCGGGATCGCACGCCCGGGTACCACTTGCAGGGCCGGAGGCAGGCGTACAGGTCCAGCTCCTTGCGCAGCGCCACGTTCACGCTGCGAAACCCGGTGCCGACCGGGGTGGTGATCGGTCCCTTGATCGCCACCCCGTTCGCCCGGATCGACTCCAGCACGTGGTCGGGCAGCGGCGTGCCGTACCGCTCCATCACGTCGGCTCCTGCCTCCTGGACGTCCCAGTCGAACGCCACGCCGGTCGCCTCCAGTACCCGTCGGGTGGCCTCGGACAGCTCCGGCCCCACGCCGTCGCCGGGGATCAGGGTCACTCGGTAGGTCATGGCGAACGCTCCTTCGCAGGCGGTCGGATGTCGCGTCCGATGCTAGTCGCCCCGCGCGACCGCCCGGCGCGCGGGCGCGCAACGTTCGAAACCTACCCCTGGGTATACTCGACCCCGTGCGTGCGAACGGAGCCGGCGAACGGGGCCGACGATGCCGCTGAAGGGTCTCCAGGACATCGTCGCGGCCGAAACCCGCATCTCCGACATCGACGGCAAGACCGGCAAGCTCTGGTACGCCGGGTACTCGATCGCCGATCTGGCCGAGCATTCGACGTTCGAAGAGGTCATGTTCCTGCTGCAGAACCTGCGGCTCCCGACCCGCGACGAGCTGGACGAGATCCGCGAGCAGATGGCCGTAGAGCGCGAGACCACAGGGTTCATCGCCCAGCTGATGCCCACGCTCGCCGAGCAGACGTCGCCGATGTCGATGCTTCGGACCACGGTCTCCGCCGCCTCGGCGTACGACCGGGACGGCTGGGATCAATCCCCTGAGGCCAACTACCGGAAGGCGATCCGGCTGACCAGCCGCATCCCGACGTTCATCGCCTTCTACGATCGCAACCGCCGCGGCCTGCCGCCCGTGATGCCGAACCCGAACCTGCCGCACGCGGCGAACTTGCTGTACATGCTCTCCGGCGAGGAGCCCTCACAGGAGGCGGCGCGGGCCTTCGACGTGGCGTTCATCCTCTACGCGGATCACACGATGAACGCCTCGACGTTCACCGCGCGGATCGTCGCATCGACGCTCTCGGACATGCATTCGGCCGTCGTCGCCGCGATCGCCGCGCTGAAGGGCCCGCTGCACGGCGGGGCGAACGAGCAGGCGATGCGGATGCTCGAGGACATCGGCGACCCCGACCGGGCCGAGGCCTACGTCCGCGACCTGCTCGCCCGGCACGAGCGCGTGATGGGGTTCGGTCACCGCGTGTACAAGACCTGGGACCCGCGTGCGGTGATCCTGCGCGAGATGGCCCAAGAGCTGGCGCAGCACGCCGGGGACACGCGGTGGTTCGACATCTCCGAGGTCGTGCAGAAGGTCGTGGAGAACGAGAAGGGCCTCTACCCGAACGTCGACTTCTACGCGGCGAGCCTGCTCCACGACCTGGGTCTCGCCACCGACCTCTTCACGCCGATGTTCGCCGCCGCCCGCGCGGGCGGATGGACGGCGCACATCCGGGAGCAGTACGCGGACAACCGGCTGATCCGGCCCGACTCGGAGTACATCGGACCTCGCGACCGGACCTGGCTGCCGGTGGGCGAACGGGAGCCGGCGACGACCGAGGAGGTGGCGGGGTGAAGGTCTCCGAAGTGATGACCGAGGCCACGGTCACGGACTCGGCGCAGGACACCCTGATCCAGGCAGCGAAGAAGATGTGGGAGCAACAGACCGGATCGCTGCTGGTGATCGACGAGGGCGGCGAGCTGACCGGGATCATCACCGAGCGCGACGTCCTGCGGGCGGTCGCGACGGGCGTGCCGTTCCAAGACGCCACCGTCGCCGAGGTGATGTCGAAGGACCTGAGGACGGTCGGGCCGGCGACATCCCTGCGCGAGGCGGCGAAGCTGATGGCCGACAACTGGATCCGCCACCTCCCGGTGGTCGACGCCGGCAAGGTGGTCGGGATCGTCAGCCAGCGGGATCTCGCCGGGGTCCTTGCCGGGGCGCTGAACGAGCCCGAGACGCTCGCGCAGCTGGTCGAGGCGTCGACGCTGATCCGCGAACGCCGGATCCAGCGCATCGAACACTGGCACTGGGACTGACCCGAGCAGGGACGCCGGCGCCTCTGCGTCCGCCCGTATCTCAGCCGACCGCGTTCGGCACGACGCCCGCGCCTTTCGGACGGACCGCCCCTCAGCCGACCGCGTTCGGCACGACGCCCGCCACCTCGAGCGCTCGGCCGACCGTCTCGGGATGCCCGAGGCCCATCAGGTGCACGCCCGCCACCCCGGGGATCGCCCTGACGGCCGCGATCAGCTCGCCGGCGATCCGCGTCCCCTCCCGCTCCTGCGCGTCGGGGCCAACCGCCTCGAGCCGGTCGATCACGGCCTCGGGCACGAGGACCCCGGGGAGCTTCGCCATGAACCTCGCCGCGTTCGCGCTCCGGGGGATCGCGATCCCCGCCAGGATCGACAGGCGCGTCAGCAACCCTCGCTCGCGCGCGCCGTCGGCCCAGGCACGAACCGCGTCGACGTCGAACACGATCTGGGTCTGGACGAACCCGGCGCCGGCGTCCGCCTTCGCCTCCAGCCGGCCGTATTCGTAGCCCTCGATCAGCGGAGCGTCCGCGACGCCGACGAAGTACCTCGGCGGATCGTCGATCACATCCCCGGACAGCAGGCGACCGTCGTTGCGCAAGCCCGCGGCGAGCCGGACGAGGTCCAGAACCCCGACGTCGAACACGGTCTTCGCGTCCGGGTGGTCGCCGACCCCCGCCGGGTCGCCCGAGAGACACAGGAGGTTCCGCGCGCCCAGCGCCCAGGCGCCGAGCAGATCGCTCGACAGCGCCATCCGGTTGCGGTCGCGGCACGTGAGCTGGAGCACCGGCTCGAGGCCCGCCTGCGCGACGAGGGCCGCGCCGACGACCGGCGACATGTGCACACGTGCGGTCGGGTTATCCGTGACATTCACCGCGTCGGCGAGGCCGACCAGCGCATCGGCCTGTCTCGTCACGGCGTGGGGGTCGGCGGACCTGGGCGGGACGACCTCGACCGTCACGCAGAAGCGACCCTGGCCGAGGAGCCGCTCGAGGTGGCTCTCGGGAGGGGGCCCGCCGCGCTCGGTCATGCCCGTGCGAGGACGCGTTCGGCGCTGGTGACGGTGTTCGCGAGCAGCATCGCGATCGTCATCGGCCCGACGCCGCCGGGGACCGGGGTGATCGCGCCGGCCACCTCCGAGACGTCGTCGAACGCGACGTCACCGGTGAGCTTGCCGGTCTCGAGGCGGTTCACGGCCACGTCGATCACGGTCGCGCCGGGCTTGACCATGTCCGCCGTGACGGTGCCGGGACGCCCGGCGGCCACCACGAGGATGTCGGCGCGTCGCGTGTGGGCCGCGACGTCCTGCGTGCCCGTGTGCACCACCGTGACCGTAGCGTTCGCGTTCGGCTTCTTCTGCATCAGCATGATCGCCAGCGGCATGCCGACCAGGTCCCCGCGGCCGACGATCACGACCTCCTGGCGCGCGATCGGGATGTCGGAACGGACGAGCATCTCGACGATCCCGAGCGGCGTGCACGGCAGGAACGTGAGGTCCCACTCACCCCGGACCATCCGTCCGACCGCGAGGGGAGTCAGGCCGTCCACGTCCTTCTCGGAGGCGATCGTCTCGTGGATCGCGAGCTCGGAGATGTGTTCGGGGATCGGCAGCTGCACGATCATCCCGTGGATCGCCGGGTCGTCGTTCAGCCGCCGGACCTCAGCCAGCAGGTCGTCCTGCGAGATGTCCACCGGCAGGTCCAGGCGCTCGGAACGCATCCCGACCTCGGCGCACGCCTTCGCCTTCCCGCCGACGTAGATCTTCGACGGCTCGTCGTCGCCGACCAGCACGAAGGCCAGCCCGGGCGTGACGCCGCTCGCCTGGAGCTTCTGCACGCGCTCGGCGACCTCGGCTCGCACCGCGGCCGCGATCGCCTTCCCGTCGATGATGCTCGCCGTCACGGTTCCTCCTCGCGATGTCGGAGCCCGACCCCTCGACGGGTCCGGCGCGCAATCGTACGGGACGGGACGCGTGGCCGGCGCCGCGGGGTCCCCCACAGGGTGAGGCGGAGCCGGTCAGTGGCGGAAGTGCCGGCGCCCCGTGTACACCATCGCGAGGCCGTGCTCCTCGGCCGCCGCGAGCACCTCGGCGTCGCGCATCGAACCACCCGGCTGGATCACCGCGGTCACGCCGGCCTCGGCGGCGCGATCCACCCCGTCGCGGAAAGGGAAGAACGCGTCGGAGGCCAGCACCGAACCCCGTGCGTCCTCGCCCGCCTGCCGCGCGGCGATGTCGACGGAGATCACGCGGTTCATCTGCCCCGCGCCGATCCCCACGGTCGTCAGATCCTTCGCCAGCACGATCGCGTTCGACTTCACCTTGGCGGCGACCCGCCACGCGAACAGCAGGTCCCGCCACTCGCCCTCGGTGGGCTCGCGCGTCGTGGCCACGCGCATCGCGGCCTGCGTCTCGGTCACGGTGTCGGCATCCTGGATCACCGCCCCGCCGTCGATCCGCCGGACGTCGAGCCGGTCCTGCGTCGCGAGCGGCGCCCGCACCACGCGGAGGTTCTCGCGCTCCGCGAACGCCGCCAGCGCGCCCTCCGCGTACGACGGGGCGATCACCACCTCGGTGAACACGCCCTTCATCGCCTCGGCGGCGGCGTCGTCCACCTCGGCGTTGAACGCCACGATCCCCCCGAACGCCGAGACCGTGTCGCACGCGTAGGCCCGCCGGTACGCAACCGCGTGCGTCGGCGCGACCGCGACCCCGCACGGGTTGTTGTGCTTGACGATGACGACCGCCGCGCCGTCGATCGCGGGGTCCGGGTCGAACAGGCTCACGAGGCTGCGGGCCGCGTCGGCGTCGAGCCAGTTGTTGAACGACATCTCCTTGCCCTGGAGGACCTCGGCGCCGCCGAGCGGACCGGCCGGCACCGTCGCGTACAGCTCGCCCCGCTGGTGCGGGTTCTCCCCGTAGCGCAGCGCGTGCACGCGGCGGTACACGATCGGGAGCCGGTCGGGCAGATCCTGCGCCTCCGTGTCCGGGCGCTCGAGCCCTCGGAGCCACGTAGCCACGTCCAGGTCGTAGGCCATCGTATGTGCGAACGCCTCGCGCGCGAGGTCGAGCCGGAGGGCGCGAGAGACGCCGCCGAGCGAACCGATCTCCTCGGCGACACGCTCATAGTCAGCTGGGCTGACGATCACCGCCCCGGACTCGAAGTTCTTCGCCGCGGCACGCACCATGGCCGGCCCGCCGATGTCGATCTGTTCGACGATCTCGGCGTCCGGCGCCCCCGCCGCCACGGTGTCGCGGAACGGGTAGAGGTTCACCACGACCAGGTCGAACGGCGAGATCCCGTGCTCGGAGAGCGCGGCCAGGTGCTCGGGGTCGCGCTTGTCGGCCAGGATCCCCGCGTGGATCGCCGGATGCAGCGTCTTCACGCGGCCGCCGAGCATCTCCGCGACGCCCGTGACCTCCGCGACCGGTGTCACGGGCACGCCGGCATCGGCGAGCGTCCTCGCGGTGTTGCCGGTGGACACGATCTCTGCTCCACGCGTCGCGAGCAGGCGGGCGAACCCGGCCACCCCCTCCTTGTTCGCGACCGCGATCAACGCGCGTCGGACCGGCAGCACCTCGATCCGTTCGGTCATCCGTCCCCCTCGACGATGTGGACCCGACGGCCCTGCGCCCGGAGCTTGCCCTCGAGCAGGAGCCTGGCGGCCTGCGGGTAGAGCCGATGTTCGACCTCCTGGATCCGGCGATGCAGCGACCCCTCGTCGTCGTCCGGAAGGACGAACACGGGCTCCTGGAGCACGATCGGGCCATGGTCCACCTCGTCGTCGACGAGGTGGACCGTCACGCCGGTGACCCGGACCCCGTGCTCCAGTGCCTGGCGCTCGGCGTGCGTCCCGGGAAAGGCCGGCAGCAGCGCCGGGTGGATGTTCAGGAGGCGACCCCCGAACGCGCGCACGACCTCCGGTCCGACGATCCGCATGAACCCCGCCAGGAGGACGACGTCGATCCCCCCGGCCGAGAGGACTCCCATGAGCCGCCGGTCGTACGCGTCCCGCGGTTCGTTCTCCTCCGGCGTCACGACGAGCGTCGGAACCCCACGCGCCTCGGCCCGAGCGAGCGCGTACGCACCCGCGCGGTCGGACACCACCAGCGCGATCGACCGACCGACGATGGGGTCGTCCAGGAGCGCTTGGAGGTTCGTCCCCGAACCCGATACCAGCACCCCGACCCGGCCGCTCACGCCGGGTGCGACGGTACCGGCCGCTCCGCGAACCCGTCAACCGGGGCCGGTCGGGTGCGGCCCGTCGCCTTCAAGGGAACGGCCGAGCGGCCGACAACCTCTTATGCAGCCGAGATGCGGTTGTCAAAGGAATCCGCGATGCGAAGGGCCAACGGGTGGCGTCCAGGGGGGCGAAGCCCCAGCGCACCGAGACCGGGTCGGGCTTGGCCGGCCTGGGTCTTCGCCGTGCTGGCGACCGTCGTCATGGCGATAGGCGCCGTCGGCGTCGAGTGGCTGGTCCGTTCGGCGCACGACGCGAAGCGGGCGGAGACGCTCGCGTGGACGGTCGCGGCCGGCGGCGGCGAGGCCCGGGCCTCCGAGGTCCTCGCGGTCGCGCGCGGCGAGCTGTCGGCGCCCGCACGCTCACAGCTGACGAGCGCGCGCGTGGGGGCCACGCGGGCGGCGAGCCAGCTCGCTCAGCTCTCGGACACGAACGAGGTTCGGAACGTGCTGAAGGCGCTCCCGCCGTTCCAGACCGCGATCGGGGACGTCGTGGCCAACCTCCGGGCCGGGCGGCCCGACCGGGCCACGATCATCGACCGAGCGCGCGTCGGGCCCGACTACGTGAAGCTCCAGCGCGCGCTCGACACGGCGACGGCCTCGCTCGGGCGCGCCGCCGCGTCCGCCGAGACGATCGCGGCGGTCGAGGTCCCGATCACGCTGTTGCTCGTGGTGGCGATCGGTTCGCTGCTGGTGCTCCGGGCGATCGGGAACCGCGATCTCACGGAGAAGATCGAGGCCGAACGCGCGAGCCGGGCCCGGACCGAACTCGTCCGCAGGGAGCTCCTCGCGCGCACCGTCATGGCGGCCGAGGAGGAGCGAACGCGACTGGCCGCCGAGCTCCACGACGGCCCCGTCCAGCGGCTCACGTCCGTCGATTACCTCCTGCAGCGGATGCGCGGCCGGCTGGACAAGGGACAGATCAAGGAGGCGGGCGAGTTCTCGGCGAAGGCGCAGGACACGATCCGCGCCGAGATCACGGCCCTGCGGCGGATCATGACGGATCTTCGGCCCCCGGTGCTGGATCAGCGCGGCCTGGTCGAGGCGCTGCGCGAGTACGCCGGCCGGCTCGGCCCGGCGGCCGGCATCAAGTGCACGGTCGATTCGAAGCTGGAGGACCGCCTGGCGCCGGCCTCGGAGACCGTTCTGTACAGGGTCGCGCAGGAAGCCTTGCAGAACGTCTACAAGCACTCGAAGGCGAAATCGGCGAAGATATCCCTCCGGCAGAGCGAGGGCTGGGTCCGTCTCGAGGTTCAGGATGACGGGGTCGGCTACGAATCCGCGGCAGGCCCCGACGCCGACGGACGACACTTCGGACTGCTAGGCATGCGGGAGCGGGTGGAGATGGTGGGGGGACGCTGGAACGTATTCAGCCGGCCCGGCCATGGCACGCGCGTCGCCGCGATCCTCCCGAAGGACCCGGTGGTCCGGTGAGCTTCGACGACCTCTTCCCGCCCCACGAGCCGAACGCGCTGGCGGACCCCGGCAAGGTGCTCGTCGTCGACGACGAGGTCTTCTTCGCGGAGGCCCTCGCGGGGATGCTCGAGGACGAGGGCTTCGACGTCGTGGGCATCGCGTCGAACGGCGCGATGGCGGTGGAGGCCGTGCGGAACCTCTCGCCGCACGCTGTGCTGATGGACCTGAAGATGCCCGTGATGGACGGCATCGAGGCGGCGCGCATCATCACGGCCGAGGCGCCGCTCGTGCAGATCCTGATGCTCTCGGCGTACGAGGAGACCGCCCTGCGCGAAGAGGCCGCGGCGAACGGCGTCTACTGCTACCTCGTCAAGGGCTGCCGGCCCGAGTTCCTGATCGAGATGGTGCGCAAGGCCCTGACCCACCGGGCCAACCAGGTCCGCAGGATCGCCCTCGACCAGTGACCGCCTGACGACGGCGCCGGCGACGGCGACCGCGCGTCGGCGCGTAGGCTGGTCGCCGTGCCGGAGACGGGCGAGGTCCTCAGACGACCGGGGTCGAGAGCCGGGAGGTGTTCGACCCATCCGAGCGAGCCCGCGATCGCGTCGTGCGACATCTGCGAACGCGCGCTGTGCCTCGCGTGCGCGATCCCGGTCCGGGGGCACGTGATCGGCTCAGAGTGCCTGGCGAGCTTCGTCCAGGATCCACCCGAGCAGCCGGTCCCGGCTCCCCTCGGCACCACCAGTGGCGACGTGCTCGCGCTCTGCGGGTTCGCGTTGGTGCTGGTCGCGTCGATCTTCCCGTGGGCTCGGTTCGGGGACGCCGACGGCTTCGGCGAGGCCTGGGCGATCCACTGGTCGCTGCTGGCGGTGGTACCCGCCGCGGTCGGCCTGATCGCCGTGATCGTCATGCGGCGCCGTCACGTCGCGCCCTTGGTCGCGGCGAGCGTCGATGCCGCGCTCGCCGCGCTGATCGTCCTCGGCGCGGTGCTGCACGCGACCCGTCCGCCACCGTTGTCGAACGTCGCCGGCACGTGGCCGTGGCGGCTCGCCGCGTTCGGCGCGCTGCTCGTCCTGATGGGAGCGGCCCGCAAGGCGATCCACGCGACCCGTCGCTGATCCGCGCATCGAACCGCCGTCACAGCTCGGCGAATCGGAACCGCGTCCAGAGGTCGGCGACGAGCGCGTCGGGGTCCGAGCGGACACCGTACCGGTCGAAGTGGCGGCACAGGTTCGTCACGTCGCGCGACAGGAGCTCGTAGGCGGCGTGGTTGAACCTGGGATCGATCGCCTGAGGCAGGTCGATGATCACGACCCGGCCCTCGTGATAGAGGGCGTTGAACGGCGACAGGTCGGCGTGGACGACGTTGTTCCGAAGGGATACCTCGACGTTCCAGAGCAGGCGCGCCAGGACCTCGGTCCCCTCGCGTCGATCGAAGTCCACATGGCGGATCTGGCTCGCGGGCACGTCCGGCGAGCCTATGTATTCCATCAACACGCCGCCGGCACCGTGGGCGATCGGCTCGGGCACGTCGCATCCGGCTCGGTGCAACGCACCCAGCGCTTCCCACTCGCGCTCGAGCCAGATGCCGGCGTCTGCTTCACGGCCGAACCGCGTCTTCTTCCGAACGGCACGGCGGACGCGCTCGTCGAGGATCACGTAACCGTCCGTATACGCCTGATGGTGCCGGAAATCCCGCCGGTCGCGGGGGTGGTAGACCTTCAGGGCCAGCAGATCGCGGCCCGGGGTCGCCGGGCCTCCGCTGCACAGATGGACCGAAGCTTCCTTCCCGCTCTTCACAGGCCGGATCACGCGGCCGATCAAGCCCTCCGACAGGAAGTGCTGTGCCGCGGACGGACCGGCGTCCGGGCCGTCGTCGCGGGTGTCGCGTTCGTCGTACGAGGGATCGAGCACCATCGCCTCCACAGGATCGAGCGGATGTCCTTCGGGAACGTGAAGGGCCGCCCTCTCGGGCGGCCCGCTCGATCCACGACGCGGCGTTCGTCGCGTCTACGGGATGCGGGATGCCAGGAGGGACGGCACGCGGCGGCAGGTCGCATCGTCCACGTCACATCCCTCCTTCCTCGTCCGAACGGCCCCGGCGACGATCGCGGAGCCCGATGCAGCGTACATGCTTAAGGCTCCTTGACTCCACCCTTCCGCGGGTGTTCCATCGCCGGGACCGCACCACCCGTTCGTCGACGAGGAGCGCCGATGGCCGTGCTGCCGTCGTTCAGCGTGTCGAGGCTGAACCCGGCGAACAGGATCCTGCTCGGGTCCTCCCTGCTGCTCGTGGGCGTCTCGTTCCTGACGTGGCAGCGCTTCTGTTCGGTCAAGATCGCCGGTGGAACGCTGGAGGGGTGCGCCTTCAACGCATGGCACGGGACCGGTCGGCTCGTCGGCACGCTGATGGGGGTCGGTGCCATCCTGCTGATCGTGTGGTCCGTGGCCGAGGCGACGTCCGTCACGGAATCGTTCGGCGACCTCGGACAGGCGATCGGCGCCGTCCTGGTCGGCGCGACGGTCGGCTTCGGCGTCCTGAAGTTCGTCGTCGTCCTGCTCCACCACGGGACGCTCTTCGCGTGGCTCGGGCTGATCCTCCTGGTGGCGCTCGCCTACGGTGGCTACATGCGCATGCAGGAGCCCGAGCCGTCGACGTCGTCCTCCCCTCCCCCAGCGGTCGACGACGGCTTCGGCGGCTTCGGGCCGTAGCCTCGCCTCCCGCCTACGGACCCGCTCCGGTCGGCTGCGAACCGCCGGCGTCGAGCGGCGGGGAAGGAGGCTCGGATCGCTCGGAGAAGACCCGTTCGCGGACCGCTGCCGGCCGTCGCGCCACCGACCAGCCCCGCAGCGCTCCACCCGCGGAACCGCCGATGACGCCCCATGCGGCGGCGACCCCGACGGACAGGAGCACCGCCGGTCCGATCGAATAGCCGACGCTCCCGCCGCCGCCCGCCGATCCGGCACCCGCGATCGCCGCTGCGCTGCGGGCGAGCACGACGATGGGGATCGACCACGCCGCGAACACCACCCCAGCCAGCGCCCCGGCCGCGGCGGACCGCGCGGGACCCACGGCGCCCGACCGTCGCGCCGCGCCCCACCCGCCGGCGAGCACCGCGATCCCAGGAGCGAGGAGGAACAGGAGGTAGCCGGCGGGTGCCCCGGGCCCTGCGGCCGACCCCGTGGTGATCAACCGATCGATGGCGCCCGGATCGGCGAAGAGGGCCCGCGCCGGGAGCGCACGGTAGGACAGGACGCACGTGGCCGCCCCCCCGCTCCGCGCGGTGAGCGACCCCGGGGCGATCCGAGACGTGGTCGCCAGGTCCACGCACGAACCCATCGCCGGGTACAGCACCCATGCGGCCATGTTCGGCACCTCGAGAGCCGTGAGGCCGACGGCTGCGACGCCCCGCGCCGGCCCACGGCCGAACGTGGCGTCGAAGTACCCGCGCGTCGACCCGGTGTCGATCGCCGCGAGGACCAGGAGGCCCGCGAACGACAGCGTGAGGGCCAGTCCGGCCATCGCGCTGCCACCGATGATCGCGACCCGCGCCCACCGTTCGCGCCCGGAAGCCGGGGCCCCATCGGAGGACGCGCCGGCCGGCGCGTCGAAGCCTCCGGTCCGGTGGGCCGGGGCGGCGTCGGAGCGCCACGCGGCCACGCCGCCGAGGAACCCGGCGATCGCGGCGACGACGGCAGGCCACACGAACGCGAGCCACACGGCCGGCCCGACGGAGAACGAGCCCGCGAGCAGCGTCCCCGACGAGCCCGGCGGCGTCAGCGTGATCCGGGCGACCAGCCCGCCGATCCCGCAGAGCACGGCGTACGGCACCGCGACCTTCGTCCCCTCCGCGCCGGCCGCCAGCAGCGACCCGACGCGAGGACCTGCCCGCCGGGCGCCGAGACGACCGGCGACGAACAGCGCGGCGCCGAGCGCGAGCGTCCCGAGCATCGGAGCGGTCGCGACCGTCAGGGTCAGGCTGACCGGCTGAGCGGATGGCCGCCGGAGCGCCGCGTCGAACACCAGCGGCACGTGGTGGAACGCGTAGAAGAGCAATGGCCCCACCTGAGCGATCGATGCCGGGGACCCCGGCGAGCCACCGGCGACCGCGAAGCCGAACGCGATCGCCTCGGACAGGAGCAGGCCGACGCCGATCGCCGCGAGCGCACCGACCGTCGCGCGCGGCCACCCGCGCAGCAGCGGGCCCCATGACGAACGAGGCGACCGATCCGGATCGACCACAGCGGAGCCGCTAGGCGGACGCTGTCACCATCAGCTCGGCGACCTCGGTCGGGTTGCGCCCCACGCGAACGCCCACCGCGAGGAACGCGTCCGCCTTGGCCTGCGCCGTGCCGCTCGAGTCGGTGATGATCGCGCCCGCGTGGCCCATGCGCTTCCCGGGTGGCGCGGCGAACCCGGCGACGTAGGCGACGACCGGCTTCGTGACGTGCTCGTCGATGTAGGCGGCGGCGCGCTCCTCGTCGGGCCCGCCGATCTCACCGATCAGGACGATCGAGTCGGTCTCGTCATCGTCCTGGAACCGCGCCAGCGCGTCGATGAAACCGAACCCGTGCACGGGGTCGCCGCCGACGCCGACGCACGTCGACTGCCCGATCCCTCGCGACGTCAGTTCGTGGACGATCTGGTACGTGAGCGTCCCCGACCGCGACACGAGCCCGACCCGTCCCGGCCGGCAGATCTCGCCGGGGATGATCCCGACGTTCGCCTTGCCGGGCGAGATGAGGCCGGGACAGTTCGGTCCGACCACCACGACCGGCTTGTCGCGCACGTAGCTGTACACGTGCGTCATGTCCTGGACCGGGATGCCCTCGGTGATGCAGACCACGAGCGCGACGCCGGCGTCGACCGCCTCGAAGATCGCCTCCGGCGCGCCGCGGGCCGGGACGAAGATCAGCGACGTGTTCGCGTGTGTGCGTTCGACCGCCTCCCGGACAGTGTCGAAGATCGGCACGGCATCGACCTCCTGGCCGCCCTTGCCCGGCGTGACGCCCGCGACGACCTGCGTGCCGTAGGCGCGGTTCCGCGCCGCGTGGAACCGTCCCTCTTGACCCGTCAGGCCCTGCACGACGAGCTTCGTCCGCTGGTCGATCAGGATCGCCACGTCAGGACCTCCCCGCGCCCGCGTGCGCGGCCTCCACCGCGATCGCCGCCGCCTCGAGCATCGTCGGCGCGGGCGTGATGTGCGGGTCGTTCGCCTCCGCCAGGATCCGGCGTCCCTGTTCGGCGCTGGTGCCGTCCAATCGGACGACGATCTGCACCCTCGGCGGGACCCGTTGCACGGCTGCCAGGATCCCCTGCGCGACGACGTCGCACCGCGTGATGCCGCCGAAGATGTTCACCAGGACCGAGGCGACCCCCGGATCGGACAGGACCACCTCGAGCGATGTCGCCATCTCGTCGGCGCTGGCGCCGCCGCCGACGTCCAAGAAGTTGGCCGGCCTTCCGCCCGCCTGCGTGACCACGTCGAGCGTCGCCATCACGAGCCCGGCGCCGTTGCCGATGATCCCGACCTCGCCGTTCAGCTTCACGTACTGCAGGCCCTTCTCGTCGGCCTTCGCCTGCGTCGGGTCCACGGGGAAATCGGCCTTCAGCGCCGCCAGCTCGGGGTGCCGGAACAGCGCGTTGTCGTCGATCGTGACCTTCGCGTCGAGCGGCATCACGCGGCCGTCCTTCAGCAGCGCCAGCGGGTTCACCTCGACCAGCGACGCGTCGTTCGTCGTCAGGACCTGCCAGAGCTTGGGGAACAGCGCCGCCGCCCCCGGCTGGGCCGCCTCGGGGAGGTGCGCCGTGAGGTACCGAACCTCGTAGGCCCGAAGGCCGATCAGCGGATCGATGGCGGCGAACCGGATCGCGCTCGGGTTCGTCCGCGAGATCTCCTCGATGTCGACCCCGCCCTGCGCGGAGACCATGGCCATGTACGTCCGGGTCGACCGCTCGAGCGTGATCGCCGCGTAGTACTCGCCGGCGAGGTCGACCATCCCCTCGACCAGCACGCGCGTGACCCGCATGTCCTTGAAGCCGCCCTCGATGATCCGGCGCGCGGCGTCCTCGGCCTCGCGCGGCGTACGGACCAGCGCGATGCCGCCGCCCTTGCCGCGGCCGCCGACCTGGACCTGTGCCTTCACGGCGACGCGGCCTCCGAGTCGCTCGGCCGCCGCCCGCGCTTCCTCGGGCGTGCGCGCGACCTCCGCGGGCGGGAGCTCGATGCCGGCTCCGGCGAACAGCTCCTTGCCCTGGTGCTCGTAGAGGTCCACGCGTCAGCCCGTCTTCGCCGAGAGCCGGTCGCGGAGCCACTCGACGATCGCGCCGGTCGACGCGCCGGGCGTGAAGATCTCCTCGATCCCGGCGTCCCTCAGCGCAGGCACGTCATCCTTCGGGATGATCCCGCCGCCGAAGACCACCACGTCGTCCGCGCCCTGGTCACGGAGCAGCTTCACCACCCGGGGGAACAACGTCATGTGCGCGCCCGAGTGGCACGAGAGCCCGACCGCGTCGGCATCCTCCTGGATCACGGTCTCCGCGATCTGTTCGGGCGTCTGGTGCAGGCCCGTGTAGATCACCTCGAACCCGGCGTCGCGCAGGGCGCGGGCGACGATCTTCGCGCCACGGTCGTGTCCGTCCAAACCGGGCTTAGCCACCACGATCCGATAGGTCCCAGCCATCGCCGGCCCAATATACTCGCCGGTCGTCATGGCCCGGACCCGGTTCCGCTTCCGTCCGCCCGGGCTGAAGCCCTGGACGAAGGTCGGATCGCTCGGGCCGTTCCGAGGGCGCCTCGGGCTGCAGTGGGTGATCGCCCCGATCGTCGTCGCGGCGATCCTCCTCGCCGTCGGTTGGCTCGCCTTCGTCCGCCCGCACCCGCCGGGCCCCCCGTTCGTGCCCGTCACGACCGTGGACGCCGTGGCCGGCGGCGCGTTCGGCGACGAGCCGGCGGTCGAGGTCTCGGTCGACGGACGATCGTTCGTGGTCCGCTTCGACGCCGACCAGCTCCAGGTGAAGGGCGTCGACAGGGGCGAGTGCTACCCGTGGCTCGTGTATCGCGGGGCCGTGTACATCGACCCCACGAGATCGGGCGCGTGCGCCGCGAGCCCCATCCCGTAGCCGAGAGCGCCGGCTACCGGAACACGACCGAGGTCGTGAAGTCGCTCGTCACGTCCCCCTGGAAGACGACCGTGCCGGCGTCCGGGTTCGCGATCCATCCCGGCGGGAGCGACACGACGGACGCGCCCTTCGGCAGGTGCAGGACGACCCGGAGGTGCTGGGGGTTGACGAGCGGTTGGTGCTGCACCGTCAGCGTGTAGACCTTGCCGGCGGGCGTCTGTTTCACGACGCCCGGGACGCTGTACCGGTACTGCACGGATCCGGGGTGGCCGGGCCACACGACGATCGTCTGGGTGAGGACGCGGAAGGACCCGCCGGCCACGGTCTCGACGTGCTGGACGAAGCCACGCGGCTCGATATGGGCGATCGGATCCCGCTCGCTCCCGTTCGGAACGGTGACCACGTCGGTCGGGAAGTCGCCCGAGGGATCGACCGATGCGAACCGCGCCGAGCCCGGCACGTACAGGTTGAACATCGCCACGTCCGCCCCGTACGGGAGCGCCTGGCCCGCGATCGCGTCCGGGAGGCCCGACGGCATGTCGTCGAGCGAGAGCCCGACGTCGTAGGTCGAACGGACACCGCCGGTGGGCAGGACCGTCACGTCGTAGGACGTGTTCAGCTTCGCGAAGTAATCGACCTTGTTCCCGATGCGCTTCGCGTACGCCAGGTTCACGTAGTCGCCGCCGGCCGGATTCGCGATCGCTCCGCCCCACCCGAGTCGGCTCACCAACGCCTGGACCTGGGGCTCGGCGGACCAGATCTGGACGTGCTTCTCGGCGAGCGACGTGCTCAGCTGGTGCATCAACCCGAACAGATGGTTCGGGCTGGCGATCGCCTCGTACGCGCTGTGGATCAGGATCGCGGGGACGGCGTTCTGCAGCGTCTTGGACAGCAGGTACTGGTCGTGCATCACGAACGGGACCAGGTTCTCGCTCGTGACGGGCTCGGGCAGGCCGGGTACCTCGATCGGATCCTCGCCCGTCATGGCCCCGGCGACCGCGTACGGGTCCAGGGCGATCACGCCGTCGACCTGGCTCCCGATCGCCTTGCTCAGCATCGCCGTCCACGTCTGTCCGGCCGACGGGAAGTCGGGCGAGTAGTTCGCGCCGTTCGCGAGCCGGCGCGCTGCGCCCGTGTTGTTCATGTACCAGGCCGTCGACGACGGCGCCTTGACGAAGAACCCGCCCCCGCTGCGGGAATCGATGTCGGAGATCGTTCCCGAGCGCACGAGCGACAGGTGGCCGTGATCGATCCGCACGACCGCGAACGACAGCACCGCACCGCCGGTCCCCCGCTGGTCGTCGTTGTTCTGCAGAGCGAGGTAGTACTCCTTCGGCCCGTCGGCGCCGAGGAAGTTGGGGAGGAGATGGACGGCATCGAGCGCCCGCTGGCTCAGGACGATGGCCTTGCTCGACTCGCCGAGGACCTCGGCCTTCAGCGTGTCCAGCTGGCTGACGAACGGGATGCTCGGGATCGCCCGGACGGAGGCGTCGGCCGCTCGCAACTCGGTGACGACGCGCTGGAGCTGCGGCGTCACGCTATGGAGGAGGTCCACGTCGATGACCCCGTCGTCGAAGACCGGCGCGGGCCCCGGGCCGCCCGGGTCGGGACCGAGGATCTGTTGGATCAGGCCGTTGACGATCGTCGCTGCCTGGGCTTCCCTGCTCGCCGCGTCGGTCGCCAGCTCGAGGGCCTTGATCGGCCGGCCGAGCAACGGGAGCGAACGGACGAACCGGAACGGGAGCCCGGCCTCCGCGATCTGCACCTGCGCCTCGCCGACCAGCCCGGACGCGGTCTCCAGCTGCTGGGTCGGGAGCTGCCCGACCTCGAGCTGGCTCCGCGCCTTCGAGACGAGGGGCGGGACCTCCTTCAGCGTGCCGTAGATCCCGTACGCCTTGTGGTAGCCGTCGACGACCAGGAGGCCGAAGACGACCAGGAGCGCTCCGAGGCCGAGCAGCGACCAGATCATGATCCGCCGCCGCCGGCTCCGGCGCTGGAAGAGCCGCTTGCGGCGGCCGCGCCGTCGGGGTGAGCGAGGCTTGGGCGGGCGGCGGGAGCCGCCACCGTACCCACCGCCGGAGGACCCGCCCCGGCCGTGTCCCCCGTTGCCCACGGTGACGATCGGGGCGACCGGATCGGCTCCGGTCACCGCGCGAGCCGCGACCGGGTCGGCGGCTGGCCGAGCCCCGGCCTCCGTTCGGGCCGACGCGGCCCACCAGTCGTCCGGCGCGTCGGCGGCACCCGTCGTCGCGGAAGACCCCCCGGTCGACCACCAGTCGTCGGGCACGTCGAGGGCTCCGGTCTTCCCGGGAGATCCCCTGTCCGGCGCAGCCGCCGGTGGATCGGCGGGCGCCTCGTCGGAGGGAACGTCGTCGGGATCGGGTTCGTCGAGCGATGCCAGGTGCTGCCTCAGCCTGGCGTAGGTCGCGGGTGAGAGGTCGCCGGAGGCTCGGAACCCGGAGCTCCGCCGCCTGCGTTCCTCCGCACAGGCATCTGGCCGGGGCCGCGGGGCAGGCCGCGAGCCCGAGGACCCGGGCCCAGGACGACCGGAGGGCTCGTCGGCTGCGTCGTGAGGAACGGAGGGGGGGTCGACCGGAGGCACCGTCGGAGTGTACCAACGGGTCCTTGCGAACTTGTGACCTGCGTGCGGGTGGGAACCGCCGGCGACGTCCTGGGTCTACGACGGCCGCTTCTCCAGCGGCGCGTAGGCGAGCATGAGGACCTTCTGCCCGACGTCGTGGAAGTTGATCAGGGCCTCGGCACCGGCGCGGCGGACCTCGAGCACCACGCCCTCGCCGAACCGGTCGTGGTACACGGTATCGCCGGCGTCCACGGCCACGGGGACCCGCTCCACCCTCCCCTGGATCCGCGAGGCCAGCGGTGGGACGAACGCCCCGCCGTCCGCGCCGGGAACCCTGACGGAGCCGGGGCTGGGTGGGGGCGGCCCGGCATAGCCGCCGCCCCCTGCGTCCGACGAGCTGCGCCCTCGCTCTTTCTCGACGGTCCGGACGAGCTCGGGCGGGATCTCCGAGAGGAACCGCGAGGGGGGGTTGTAGTTCGACCCGCCGAAGAGCGACCGGCTCCACGCGTGCAGCAGGTACAGCCGCTTCCGCGCGCGGGTGATGCCGACGTAGGCGAGCCGGCGCTCCTCCTCGAGCTCGGCCTGATCGGTCATCGAGCGGAAATGCGGGAACACCCCGTCCTCCATCCCGACCATGAACACCACGTCGAACTCGAGGCCCTTCGCGTTGTGCATCGTCATGAGCGTGACGCCGGGATCGTCCTGTTCGTACTCGTCGACCTCGCTGACCAACGAGACCTGTTCGAGGAACCCGGTCAGGCCGCCGTCCGGCGCTCGCTGCTCGAACTCGGCCGCGACGCCGGTCAGCTCGCGGAGGTTCTCGACCCGCCCCTCGGCCTCGACGGTGCGCTCCTCTTCCAACTCGGTGAGGTACCCGGACTCCGTGAAGGCCAGCTCGACCATCCGCGGCACGCCGGCGCCATCGTCGGCCGCGGCCTGCAGCGCGTCGATCACCTCGACGAACCCGCGGACGGCCCCCTTCGCGCGCTGCGCGAGGACGGCGATCTCGTCCGCGCGACGGGCGGCGTCGACGAATCCGATCCCCTCGGTCGCGGCGAAGTCCTCGATCGCCGCGACCGTCGCGTCGCCGATCCCGCGCTTCGGCGAGTTCACGATCCGTCGTGCGCTGACCGAGTCGCCAGGATTGACCACCGCGCGCAGGTACGCCAGGACGTCCTTGATCTCCTTGCGCTGGTAGAAGCGGACCCCGCCGACGATCTTGTACGACATGCCGACGCGCATGAACACGTCCTCGAGGACGCGCGACTGCGCGTTCGTCCGGTAGAAGATCGCCATGTCCGCGTACCGGAAGCCCTCGAGCTGGACGAGTCGCTCGATCTCGTTCGCCACGTACCAGGCCTCGTCGTGCTCGTTGTCCGCCCGGTACCGCACGACCAGGTCGCCGCGGTCCGAATCGGTCCAGAGGGACTTCGGCTTGCGCTGGACGTTGTGTTCGATCAGGGCGTTCGCGGCGTCGAGGATCGCCTGCGTGGAGCGGTAGTTCTGCTCCATCACGAACGTCTCCGCGTCCGGGTAGTCGTGCTCGAAGTCCATGAGGTTCTGGATCGTGGCGCCGCGCCACGAGTACACGCCCTGGTCGGCGTCGCCCACGACGCAGAGGTTGCGGTGCTTGCGGGCGAGCAGGTTCACCAGGTGGTACTGGGCCCGGTTCGTGTCCTGGTACTCGTCGATCAGGATGTAGCGGAACCGCTCCTGGTAGTGCTCGAGGACCTCGGGGTGCTCGCGGAACAGACGCACCGGCTCCATGATGATGTCGTCGAAGTCGAGCGCGCCGGCGGCGCGCAGGCGCTTCTGGTACGCGGCGTAGACCTCGGCCACGGTCCGCTCGAAATGGGTCTTCACGCGGTCGGCGTAGTCGTCCGGCCACTCCAGCTGGTCCTTCGCGTGACCGATCATGGCGGAGAGCTGCTTGACCGGGTACCGCTTGGGGTCCAGATCCATCTGTTTGCCGATCTGCGTGATCACGCGTTCGGTGTCGCTCTCGTCGTAGATCGTGAAGCTCGACGGCATCCCCAGGTGCTCGTGCTCACGCCGGAGGATCCGGACGCAGGCCGAGTGGAACGTGAGGATCCACATGCCCTTCGCGATCCTGGTCCCGAGCAGGCCCTCGACGCGTTCGGCCATCTCGCCGGCCGCCTTGTTCGTGAACGTGATCGCGAGGATCGCGTACGGGTTGACCCCGTGCTCCCTGATCAGGTACGCGATCCGGTGGGTCAGGGCCCGCGTCTTCCCCGAGCCTGCGCCCGCGATGATCAGGACCGGGCCCTCGGTGTGCAGGACCGCTTCCTTCTGGATCGGGTTCAGGCCCTCGAGGAGTGGTGACTGCGGTCGGGGTTCGTCGGGAACGTGGGCGTACGGCTCGGATGCCACGGATGTGATTCTACGGGCACGCCGGGACGGTCGTGCGCGGACGCCCAGGCCTCAGGCGAACGCGTACGTCTGCGCCTCGGAGTCGCACGGGTTCCCCCGGCCGAACGTGACCACACCCTCGGTGACGTCCGCGACCGTCCAGAAGACGGTCTTGGGGTCGGTCGGCGCGGTCCCGTGCCGGCACAGCGAGTCCGGCGCGTTCTCGTGGTCGGCGAGCATCTCCCGCAGTCGCTCGGCCGTTACCGAACCCGGTTCGGCGGCAGCCTTGGACAGCATCATGCGTGCCCGCCCGTATCGCGTCGCGGACGATCCCGCGTACGACGAGCGCTCGTACCGGACCATCCGGTCACAGATGTAGTTGTTCGTGTGAGCCAGCACGCCGGCCGCATCGGGCTCGATCAGCTCGGCGTCGGTCGCCGAGCCCTCCACGTCGACGACCCTGCCGTCCGACGAGGAGAGCACGTTGTTGTACGACGACGCCCGGTCGGGTCGGAGCGCCTCGTCCAGCGCCCCGCTCAGCGTCCGCGAGCGGAGCATCGAACGAACCTGGAGCAACCTCGGCACGCCGACGCGTTCGTCGTTCGGCGACAGCTCGTTGCCCGTCAGCGCGATGCCGGCCGCGTTGAACCCGACGCTGATCCACGGCCCGATCCCGATCGTGAACACGAGCGGGTCGCCGGGGACATCCCACTCGATCGCCACCAGTCGGTCCTCATCCTCGACCGAGAGGTCGTTGTTGTGCGCGACCAGCACGTGACCGTTCGCCGTCGCGGGCGGGACCGCGACCAGGTCGCTGCACCGCCCGCCCACCGCGTCCGGAGCCGGTTCGTACCAGATCTCCTCGACCGAGGCGGCGAACACCGCCATCCGATCGACCCCTGCGCCGTCGGCCACGCCTTCCAGCTCCTCGAGGACCCACGGCATCGCGCGCGCCGTCGCATCCCGGTAGGCTGCCCCCACCGCCAGCTGCTGGGCGATGGTCCGGCCGGCAGGCAGCATGGGTGGCTCGAACGCGACCAGCGACCGGATCACGTCCCCGCACGCCTCGCCGATCTGCCGTCCGACATCGCGATGCGTGCCTCGCACGCGGAGGAGTTCGATCTGCGGGGGCGTCATGACTGCTTCTGCGGCGTCGGCCGCCGGCCGAGGAGTTCGGTCCGGAGCTGCTGGAGGAGCAGCCGGGCCAGGTAGTCCTGGCCGGCGTTCGTCAGATGGATGCCGTCACCCGTCCGAGCCTCGAAGTGGTTCCCGTTCGCCCCCGTCAGGAACGCCGTATACGTGCCGTTCGACGCCGTGTACTTCCACGTGTCGAAGTAGATCGAACCCGGGTACAGGCGCACCTGTTTCCGGTACAAGCCGTTCAGCGCGCGCATGTCGTGCCGGAGGTGTGCCCCCGCGACGATCGGACCGCCGGCCCAGATCATGCGCCTGTCGCCCCCCGTTCCCAACTCGAGCATCCGGTCCACCCGGCGGGCGTACTCGTCGAACCAGACCTTGCTGAACGTCGGCAGGTACCCGGAGCTGTTCCGCATCGCCTGCGGGTCGTTCAGTCCCACCAGCACGACCACGACGTCGGGGTGGTACCGGCGGATGTCCGCCTGCAGCCGCGCCGGCCAGTTGTAGAAGTCCGGCCTGGCGAGACCCGTCGAGATCTTCCCGTCGACGATGACCTTGTAGTAGCCCGTGTTGCCCATCACCCGCTGCAAGCCGAACCCAAGGTCGATCCCGATCGAGTCGCCGACCGCCAGGACCGTCAACGGATCGGCCTTCGTCGGCCGGTGCAGGGTCGGCTGGGGGCTCGGCGACCGCGAACCGCCGGGCTCGGGCGTATGGGTCGGCGGCGGGGAGGCGTCGACCCCGGACGGCGGCGCGCCGATCGGGCCACCGGCGCCCCCCTGGCTCGAGTCCGTGTCCCTCCCGAGCGCCGACTGGGCCGCGGCGTCGACCCGCGAGAGCTGGAGCAGGCGGCTCATCGCGTCGAACGGCGCCAGCACGACGATCGCTGCGGTGCGGCGTGCGCCGAACGGTGAGGCCTCGGCCGCGCGCTTCAGCGACGGCGCGGACAGCAGGAGCCAGACGAGGAACGTCACGAGCATCGCCACCAGGACCTTCCCGGCGGGCTCCATCCTGCGGCCCCTGCTCCGGCGCCTCGGCCCGGGAGGCGACGCGGCCGGGTCGGCCCGGTCCGGCTCGCGAGGGGGGGCTGCGTGCGGCGTCCGGGCTCGCGGCGCACTCGCGTCGGGAGCGGACCGGACCGGGCGCGGTTCGCGGTCCACCACCCTCCTGCTCGGTCTCCGTCCACGATGCATCAGAAGCGGAAGTATATGAACGGCGCCACGCCCTGCGGCCCGAGCGTCGTGATCGCGAACAGCCCCACGCCGAGCGCCACGCCCTGCACCCAGGCCGGCATCCGCGAGAGCACCGTCTGCAGACGGAACCCCAGGTCGTCGGGCAGGTACTGGACGCCGATGCCGAACGCGATCGCCAGGATCACCCCGAGCGTGATGAGCGGGTTCGGCCACAGCCCCCCGATCAGCAGCTGCGAGAGCATCGACAGCGCCGCGCCGAACGATCCCGCCCGGAAGAACACCCACCCGAGGCACACGAAGTTGAACGTCCCCAACCGCCGGAGCGCCACCCGGCCCGGGGTGTGCGGCGGGTCCGCGAGCCCCAGTTCGACGCGACGCTGACGCCGGTAGTGCTCCCAGCAGAGCGCGCCGCCCATGAGGCCGCCCCAGACGACGAACGTCCACGAGGCCCCGTGCCAGAGGCCGCCGAGGAGCATCGTCGCCATCAGGTTGACGTACGTTCGGCGCTCGCCCTTGCGGTTCCCGCCGAGCGGGATGTAGACGTAGTCGCGGAGCCAGCGCGACAGCGTCATGTGCCAGCGGCGCCAGAACTCCTGCACCGACTGCGCCGTGTACGGCGCCTCGAAGTTCTGCGGGAACTCGAACCCGAGCAGCAGCGCGATCCCGATCGCGATGTTCGTGTACCCGGCGAAGTCGGCGAAGATCTGCACCGCGTAGCCGTAGATCGCGAGCAGGACCTCAGGCGAGCTGTGGCCGCGTGGGTTCGCGAAGACCGGGTCGACGATCTGCGTCGCGAGGTAGCTCGAGATCACGACCTTCAGGAAGAGCCCGCTGAGGATCAGCCACGCGGCGCGACCGAAGTCCACCTTCCTCGGATCACGGCGGACCCGGATCTGCGGCATGAGCTCGCTCTCGCGAACGATCGGCCCGGCCACGAGGTGCGGGAAGAACGACAGGTAGACGGCGTAGTCGAGCCAGGCGGCCGGCTTCACCGTGCCGCGGTAGACGTCCACGACGTAGCTGATCGCCATGAACGTGAAGAACGAGATGCCCACCGGCAGGGTCACCTGCAGCAGGGGGAGCGCGTTCCTGATGCCGAACGCGTGCAACGCGTTGTCGACGTTCAGCGCCAGGAAGCCGTAGTACTTGAACCACCCGAGCAGCCCCAGCAACGCTGCGACCGTGATCCCCATGGCCCATCGCTTCGACGTCGGCGCTCGCGCGTGGTAGGTGACCTCGGCGCCGGCCTGCGAGATCAGCGTGCAGGCGCCCAGCAGGAAGATGAACCTCCAGTCCCACCAGGCGTAGAAGAAGTAGCTCGCCGCGACCATGAAGATCTTCCAGCGGAACGGAGTGGGTTGCAGGAGCCAGCTCACCAGGAAGACGACGACGAAGAAGATCGCGAAATCCGTGGTCGGGAACAGCATCTCGGGAGTGTACCGGCGCCTCAGACGCGGGCCGGCACCGGCGTTCGACCCGGGCAGCCGGGCGGCCCGGGACCGATCGTCGGCCGGGTCTGGGTCAACTCGCGCGCAGCGCCAGGCGCTCGTGGTCGATGATGCGGATCGCGCTGCGGGCGAGGCGGACCGTGCCCCTGCGCTCCTCGTCGCGCAGGACGCGGTTGACCGTCCCCCGCGACGTGCCGGCCAACTCGGAGAGCACCTCCTGGGTCAGCTGCACCAGCGTCGCGTCGGCCGCCGGCCCGGGCACGGTTCGAACCTGCAGGAGCCTCCGACGGACGCGCGCCTCCGCCGGGATGCAGACGGCCTCCACCAGCCCCTGCTCGCAGAGCCGGAGGCGCTCGGCCAGCGCGCCGACGATCGCGCGTACGACGCGTGGGTCCTCGAGCAGGACGTCGAACGCGTCCCGACGGACGTGCATCGTCTCGGCCGCGTCGAGCGCCGTGACGGTAACCCCCCGGATCGGTCGCGCCGTCAGCAGGGCCACCTCGCCGAAGAACTGCCCGGGGCCAAGGATCGCGAGCATCATGGCGTCCCCCCGGCGCGTCGCACCGCGCACCGCGAACCGGCCTCTCGTGACGAGATGCAGGCCGTCGGCGATGTCGCCCTGGTGGAAGACCACCTCGCCGCGGCGGAACGGCCGCCTCCTGGCGACGGCGACCATGCGTGCCGCCACGTCGGGCGGGAGCGCCCATCTGATCGGCGGTCTCTCGACGTCGTTCGCTACGGCACTCATCGCATCCGGTCCCTTCCGAAGGTGGAGCTCGGGCTGTCGCGCGAGCGGCTCGGCGCCCGCCGAGGCGACGATCCGAGCGCGCCGGCGGTCCGCAGAAGTATGTCAGAAGCTCACACTCGAACCGTCGCGGATGTGACAGACGCCCGTGGAGATTCCGCGTAGGTTCCGACAAGGGCCGGTGCGCCCCGGGAAGCGTTCGGCACGGCGTCCGTCCACGAGGCCCGTCCACAGGGGCCCCTTCGGCCCGCGATGCGAACGAGTGCCGCTCGCCGAGGTTCGCTGTTGAGCGACGCTGCTCGACAGCTCCGAGCGCCCGGGCTCGCGCGGGAAGCGGGCACCCGCGCGGCCCGGGCCCCATCTCCTAGCGGCGTCACGGCGGGCGCGCCGGCTCGGCGCGCCCGCCTCATTCCCACTCGATCGTGCCGGGGGGCTTCGACGTGACGTCGAACGCCACCCGATTGACGCCCGCGACCTCGGCGACGATGCGGTTCGAGATGCGATCCAGGACCTCGTACGGCAGGCGCGCCCAGTCGGCCGTCATCGCGTCCTCGCTCGTCACCGCGCGGACGATCACGGGATTCTGGTAGGTCCTGGCATCGCCCATCACCCCGACGCTCTGGACGCCGGCCAGCAGCACCGCGAACGCCTGCCACAACGCGCCGTGCAGGTCGACGCGCCGCAGTTCCTCCTGAACGATCGCGTCGGCGCCGCGGACGGCTCGCAGGCGATCGGCCGTGACCTCGCCGACGATCCGGACCGCGAGCCCCGGCCCGGGGAACGGCTGGCGCCACACGATCTCCTCGGGCAGCCCCAGGTCCTCGCCGACGCGCCGGACCTCGTCCTTGAACAGGTCGCGGAGCGGTTCGATCAGCTCGAAGTCCATGTCCTCCGGGAGCCCGCCGACGTTGTGGTGGCTCTTGATCTTCGCCGCGGTCCGCGAGCCGCTCTCGATCACGTCCGGGTACAGCGTCCCCTGGACGAGGAACCGCGCGTCCCGGCCCAGCTCGCGCGCCTGCTCCTCGAAGACGCGGATGAACGTCTCGCCGATGATCTTCCGCTTCGCCTCCGGGTCGGTGACGCCGGCGAGCTTCGTCAGGAACAGCTCCTCGCGGTCCAGATGGATCAGCGGCACCTGCAGGTGCCGGCCGAACGTCTCCACGACCTGCTCGCCCTCACCGGTGCGCATCAGCCCGGTGTCGACGAACACGCACGTCAGGTTCTTGCCGATCGCCCGGTAGACGAGGAGCGCGGCGACGGCCGAGTCGACCCCGCCGGACAGTGCGCAGATCGCGTTGCCGTCGCCGACCTGGTGGCGGACCCGTTCGACCGCGCGCTCGATCACGTTCGTCGGCGTCCACTCCGGAAGCAGGTCGCACGCGTCGTACAGGAAGCGCTTCAGGATGTCCTGGCCGTGGGGCGTGTGCGCGACCTCCGGATGGAACTGCACCGCGTAGAGCCCGCGGGACGGGTCCTCCATGGCGGCGACCGGGATCGCGTCCGTCGACGCCGTGACGGCGAACCCGTCCGGCGCGGCGACCACGTGGTCCGTGTGGCTCATCCAGACGGTGTCCGTCGCAGGTAGGTCGTGCAGGACGCGGCTCTCGACATCGTCAGTCAGCCTTACCATCGTGCGGCCGTACTCGCGGACGCCGGAAGGTTCGACCTCGCCGCCGAGCGCCTGCGCCATGGCCTGCTGCCCGTAGCAGATCCCGAGGACCGGCACGCCGAGCTCGAGGAACGCCGGGTTCAGCGCGGGGGCGCCCTCCTCGTAGACGGAGGCCGGGCCTCCGGAGAGGATCAGCCCGGCCGGGCGGCGGGCTTCGATGTCGGACACCGTCGCGTCGAACGGAACGATCTCCGAGTACACGTGCGCCTCGCGGACCCGCCGCGCGATCAGCTGCGCGTACTGTGCCCCGAAGTCGACGACGAGTACCGCGCGGGGTTCGGTCATGGCGCCCGCCTCAGCTCAGTGGCCCATACCGACGCGCTGCTGCGTCTGGTAGGCCTTCCCCTCCGTCTTGATCGAGGGTGCGATCACGAGCTCGGCCTTCTGGAACTCCTTGATCGTCGCGTAGCCGGTCGTCGCCATCGACGTCGCCAGCGCGCCGAACAGGTTGAACGTGCCGTCGTTCTCGTGAGCCGGGCCACGCAGGATCTCCTCCATCGACGCGACCTGCTGGGTCTTCACGCGGGCGCCGCGCGGCAGCGACGGGTGGAACGTCGCCATCCCCCAGTGGTAGCCGCGCCCGGGCGACTCGTACGCGCGCGTCAGCGGCGAGCCGATCATGACGGCGTCCGCCCCGCACGCGATCGCCTTCGCGATGTCGCCGCCCGTCCGCATGCCGCCGTCGGCGATCACGTGGCAGTACCGGCTGGTCTCGTGCAGGTGCTCGCGACGCGCCGCGGCCGCGTCGGCGATCGCCGTCGCCTGCGGGACCCCGACGCCGAGGACGCCGCGCGTCGTGCACGCGTTCCCCGGCCCGACGCCGACCAGCACGCCGACCGCCCCGGTGCGCATCAGGTGCAGCGCGGTCGCGTACGACGCGCACCCGCCGACGATCACGGGAAGGTCGAAGCGTGCGATGAATTCCTTGAGGTTGAGCGGTTCGGTCCGCGTCGAGACGTGCTCGGCGGATACGACGGTCCCCTGGATCACCAGCAGGTCGAGGCCGGCCGCGAGCACCGCCGGCGCGTACGTCGCGACGCGCTGCGGGGTGAGCGAGGCGCAGGAGACGACCCCGGCCTCCTTGACCTCCTCGATCCGGCGGCCGATCAGCTCGTCCTTGATCGGTTCGCGGTAGAGGTCCTGCATCCGGCGCGTGGCCTTCTCGTCCGGGAGCTCCGCGATCTCCTCGTAGATCGGCTCCGGGTCCTCGTAGCGCGTCCAGAGGCCCTCGAGGTTCAGGCACGCGAGGCCGCCGAGCTTGCCCACGAGCGCCGCCGTGGCCGGCGAGACCGCCGCATCCATCGCCGCCGCCATCAGCGGCAGGTCGAACGTGTACGCGTCGATCTCCCAGGAGATGTCCACGTCGTCGGGGTCGCGCGTCCGCCTGGAGGGGACGATCGCGACCTCGTCGAACCCGTACGCGCGCCGTGCCGTCTTGCCGATGCCGATCTCGATCTCCACTAGGCCTCCCGGATCTCGTTCGCACCGAACCGTCCCGGAAGCAGCGAACGCCCGCCCGGGGAAGGGCAGGCGTTCGAGGCTTCCATGTGGGAATGCTACACGCCGCTCCGGGTTCGGGCGGTACGAGCGTCAGCCGCCCAGGTCGAATACGTAGATCCGGCCCTGGGAGTCTTCGGGGAAGGACTTGTCGGCGCTCCCGACATAGACCATGCCGTTCACGACGGTCGGCGACGAGTTGACGATCGAGTCGTTCGTCATGCCGCTCCAGAGCTCGTCGCAGACGAACGACCCGCACGGCTTCGTGCTCCACGCGAGGACCTGCGCGGTGTTCCGGCCGGCGAAGACCACCCCGTGCGCCACCGTCGGGGAGGACGCGATCGATGCCTGCGCTCCGGAGCCGAAGTCGAGGTAGAGCGGCCCGCACGTCGATGCGCCGCATCCCTGAGCGTCGAAGACCCCGAGCTCGGACTCGACGCCGATGAAGACCTGACCCTTGTACACGGCGGGGGACCCGCCGAAGAACGACTGTTCGCCCTGGTACTGGCCCAACCAGAGGGGCTGACAGGTCGGGTGGCCGCACCCCCCCACCCCGAAGGCGGCGAGCGCGTGCTGAGACCCGATGTAGATCGTGTCGCCCACGACCGCTGGGGTCGACTCGAACACCGCGTAGCCGATCCGACCCACCCATGCGGGCCGGCACGACTTCTTCCCGCAGCCGGCGGCGTCGAACGCGTAGAGGTTCCCGTCGTCGGAGCCGACCAGGACCTGGCCGCCGTCGACCGTCGGGGTCGACTCGATCGTCCCGCCGGTGGCGCCGGTCCACGACGGCTTGCACGTCTTCTTCCCGCACCCGTCCGCGGGGAACGCGTAGAGCCTGCCGTCGAAGGCGCCCACGAAGACAGAGCCGTCCGACACGGTCGGGGACGAGTCGAGGATCGGATCCTTGCCGGCGAGGCCCCTCCAGAGCGGCTTGCAGACCGGCTTGCCGCACCCGTTCGCGTCGAACGCGTTCAGCTTGCCGTCGTTCGAGTCGAACGACGTCTGCGAGCCGACGTAGACGATGCCGTCCGCCACGGTCGGCGAGTCGACGATCTGCGCGAGCGAGGTCGAACGCCACAGGGGCGTCGTGCACAGCGACTGGCCGCAGCCGGCCGCGGGGTACGCCCAGAGCGTCCCGTCGATCGAGCCGATGTAGACGACGCCGTCCACAACCGCGGGCGAGGATGAGAACACGAGGCGGCCCAGCTGCGCCTGCCATGCCAGACCCAGCGACGCCACGGTCTTCCGTGAGATCGTCTTCTCGAAGGGGTTGACGCCCGTGTGCGCGTCGTCGAACCGGAAATGCGGCCAGTCGACGTGCTTCGCGGGAAGCCGCGGCATCCGAGCCGCGACGGCCGGCGGGACCCAGGCGACCGGACCCGAGAGGACAACGGCCGCGCACGTGACGAGCGCTGCGGCCTTCCCTGCGGAGCGGATCGGCTTCACGGGCGCCCCCTCGTGGTCACGGATGCCCGGTACTACGCGCGCGGGGTGACGCCGGATCTGGCCCAGCCGGTCAGTTCTCGCGCTCGGCCGACGAGTGCCGATCCGCGAGGTGCGTCCCGATCGCGCCGTCCAGGTCGGTGAGCCCGGAGTGGGAGTTCGAACGACCGGCGAGGCGCCGGGTCTCCCCGATGTAGCCCATCGCGCCGAGCCGATCCAGGATCTCCTGCAGCGACTCGTCGGGGGTCTCGTTCATCGTGTCGACGTAGATCTCCGGGCTGGAGGGCGCCTCGTACGGGTCGTCGACGCCGGTGAAGCCGGTGATCTCACCGGCGAACGCCTTCTGGTACAAGCCCTTGACGTCGCGGTTCGCGCACTCCTCGACCGTCGCGTGGACGTGGATCTCGACGAAGTCCTTGATCATCGCCCGGCACTGGTTCCGCGCGTCCCGGTACGGCGAGATGGCCGAGACGAGCGTCGCCACGCCGTTGCGGGTGAGCAGGTTCGCGACGAACCCGATCCGCAGGATGTTCGTGTCGCGATCCTCGCGGCTGAACCCGAGGCCCTTGCTCAGGTTCGTCCGTACGACGTCACCGTCCAGGAGCTCGACCTTCTTGTCGCGGTCGCGCAGCTCGTGGAAGAGCATCTCGGCGAGCGTCGACTTCCCCGCGCCGGAGAGGCCGGTGAACCAGATCGTGACGCCGCGTTCGTCGAAGTGGTCGCTCATGACAGGAAGCTCCTTCCGACGGCGCCCTCGGGCGCCGGGATGCCGTAGATGGACAGGATCGACGGGCCGACGTCGACCAGGTTCAGGCCCTCGACCCGTCCGGTCCGCTGGCCGGGAAGCCCGGCCAGGGCGAACACGCCCGTGCGGTCGTGGTTCGCCCCGTCCGGACCGGTGTCGTTCTCGTAGGTGAAGATCTCGCCCGTACCCACCTGGCCGACCGAGCGCCATTCGAGGTCGCCGAAGTACACGATCAGGTCGGGCGCCACGCCCCGGACCTCGGGGTAGACGTCCTGCGGCTTGATCACGCGCGTGTTGAGGCTCTCGCCGTCTGGGCCGAGCATCGCCTCGAGCTTCGCGATCAGCTCGTCGCGCGTCTGCTCGTAGCGGGACGGCTCGACGATGCCGCCGGGCTCACGGCCCTTGACGTTGATGAAGCACCGTCCGTAGTACCCGCCGTCGCCCCACGCGATCGTCCTGGACCAGTCGATCGGGGCCTTCGCGATCGGGGTCGGCTGGGTGACCGGCTCGGTGAATGCGAGGTAGCCGTTCGCCGCGAGCCACTCGTTGAACCGCACGCCGCCGATCATCGGCCGTGCGCCGTGGTCGCTCGCCAGGACGATCACCGCGTCGTCGGGCAGCGTCTCGATCAGCGCGCCGACCTCCGCGTCGAGCGCGCGGTAGTAGCGCTGGAACGCATCCTGGTACGGGTTGCCCTCGACGAACTTCGGATGCGCCGGGTCGAAGTACTGCCAGAACACGTGGTGCAGGCGGTCGGCGCCCATCTCGACCAGCATGAAGTAGTCCCAGGGCTTCGTCGTGACGAGCTGGCGCGCGACCTTGAAGCGGCGCTCGGTCATCTTGAAGACCTGGTCGAGCACGAAGTCCATGCCCTGCTCGCGGTAGTTCGGGATGTCGAAGATGTAGTCCTCGCCGTCCAGGATCGTCTTGACCTCGGCGCCGAGCTCCTCGGGATACGTGAAGCTCTCGGCCGACGGCGGCGTGAGGAAGCACGAGACGCGCCAGCCGTTCAGCGGCCTCGCGGGGTAGCTCGGCGGGACCCCGATCAGCAGCGAAAGCTTGCCCTGTTCGCCCAACAGGTCCCAGACCGCGGGCTCCTTCACGGCGAGGCTCGTGGCGATCGACAGGCCGTCGTAGGTCGTGTCCTTGCGGTTCCGCATCCCGTAGATCGCGAGCTGGCCCGGCGTCTTACCGGTCATCGCGCAGGCCCAGGCGGGGATCGTGATCGGTGGCGTGATGCTGGCGAGGTCGCCGTACATCCCCCGCTGCATCAGCGCGTTGATGTTCGGGATCTCATCGGAGAGGCGGTCGAAGATCAGCTGCGGTGTCGCGCAGTCGATCCCGATGACCGCGACGCGTGGTCCTTGCTGCACGGGCTCCCTCAGTTCGGTTCAGCTCGCTTCCGTTCTCCCCCGGCGACCCAGCCGTCGACGATGGCGGCCGATCATCGGGATCGCCCCGGCGTTCCCGTACCCACGCGCGGGTGTCGCAACCGCGCCTGGCCGGAGCGCCGGTATCGTAACAGCCGCATGTCGCCACCAGGGTCAGCGAAGACGGTCACGCGCATCCAGGTCACGCCGGTGAAGGCGACGGCGTTGCGCTCGGTGGACGAGGTTCGGCTGGAGCCGTTCGGCATGCTGGAGAACCGGCGCTTCTACCTCGTCGACGACGCTCGTCAGCTGGTCTCCGGTCCGAACCATGGCCCGCTCGTGCGGATCCGTTCGTCCTGGGATCCCTCGACCGAGGTGCTGCGCCTGGAGTTCCCGGACGGCTCGGCGGCGGAGGCAGTCGCCGACCGGGTCGTCGACGAGCAGCTCGTGACGAACTTCTACGGTCGCCCGGTCCGCGGGCATCCCGTCGACGGACCGTTCTCCGAGGCGATCAGCGCCTGGTACGGCCGATCGGTCCTCGTGGCCCGGACCGACGAGCCCGGCGGCGCGAACGACGTGAAGACGCTGTCGTTGATGTCGACCGCGTCGGCCGCGGATCTGGCGTCCTCGGCCGGGAGCTCGCATCCGCTGGAGACGCGGCGGTTCCGGATGCTGTTCGAACTCGACGGCTGCGAGCCGTTCGAGGAGGACACGTGGGACGGTCGGTTGCTGCGGCTCGGTTCGGCCGTGATCAGCGTCGGCGGGCAGATCCCGAGGTGCGCGGTGACGACGTACGACCCCGACACGGGCGAGCGGGATTTCGGGACGCTGCACGCGATCAGGGAGTTCCGCGGCGTGAACGCAGACGGCAAGCTCCCGTTCGGCGTCTACGGCGAGGTGGTCGAACCAGGAACTGTGCGTGTCGGCGACGGCGCGGCTCTGGTCGGCTGAGGAAGGAACGACTCAGCACCCCACCTGGCCCCGGTCAGAGACCGTTCCTGTCGAGGTGAGCAAGGACCAAGGGGAGGACGGCCTCAAGCGTGTCGGTACCGCCTCCGACGGGACTGAAGGCGTCGCCGTGGTCGAGACCGGGCAGGATGTGGAGTTCGACGCCGAGCGCGTCAGCGGTGTGGATCACGTCGTCGGGATCATCGAGCGCGCCGCAGTAGACGAGGGCCGGCGCGGTGATCCGTGAGAGATCGATCGCGAACCCTGAGTTCCGACCACCGATGTGCACCGCGGCGAGCGCCCTCGCGTCCTTGACCTCAGCGCAGTGCCGCCGATCCTCTTCCGGCATGGCATACAGGTCACACAGTTGCTGCCAGTCCCCACGTGCGAGGGCCAGTGCCCAGGGTTCCGGGTCGGGGGGCGGTACCCAGGTCAGGTCCTCACCGCCGAGGATCACAGCCGTCACCCGATCGGGGAACTGGCTGGCGACGGCGCCTGCTAGGTTGGCTCCGCGTGAGTACCCCCACACGGCAGCCCGCTCGATCCTCGCGGAATCCATCGCCGCCACGATGTCATTCGCCACGTCGGGCCATCGATATGCGGCCGGGTCGTGGGGCTTGTCGCTCGAGCCGTGGCCGAGGGGATCGACGCTGATGACCCGGCGGGTCGCCGCCAGCCGCTCGACATAACCGCAGTCCCTCCAGTCCGCGGCCGACATCGTGTAGCCCGGGATCAGCACCACGGGTTCGCCGGCCCCGGCGTCCTCGTAGCTGACGGTGTGACCACGTGACCGCGCGGTCTGAACGATCGGCGGTCGTTCGTCGCGCCCCTCCGGCTGGCTCCAGCTCGGGTAGCCGCGCATCGATGGGAGCGTAGCATCACCCTTTCGCGCGCGGCCGAGCGGTATCCCGAGCACGTGAGCTTGGTGCCGATCGATCGCGATCGACCGGGCTGTAGGGCAGGATCAGCGGCACCGTCCCTCGCAGCTTCCCGGCGAGGTAGGTCGTCAGCAAGCTCGCCTGGTCGAGAGCTCTCCGAAGCGTCAGGTCGCGCGAGACGCTAGACCGCCGGCTTCTCCCAGACCGACACGTTCGCGCGGCTGTCGCTGGTGAACGGCTCGCGCCGCCAGCCGGCCCAGCGTTCCCGGAGCATCATCCCGGCCAGCTCGGCCATCAGGTCGAGTTCCGCGGGCCACACGTACCGGAACGGGATCGAGAGGCGTTCGACCTGCCCGTCGACGAGCCGGAAGTGATGGGACGTCAGTCCCTGCTCCGCGACGTCGTACTGGTCGAAGCTCCACCTCGTCTCGCCGACGTGGAACGCGCGGATCGTCTCGCCGGGTGGGAGCCGCTGCAGGTCCGGGACCATCACCTCGATGACGAAGCACCCACCGGGCTCGAGATGCGCCGCCGCGTTCCGGAAGCACGCGACCTGCTCGGCCTGGGTCGTCAGGTTCATGATCGTGTTGAAGACGAGGTACACGAGGGCGAAGGGACCCTCGACGGTGGTGGTCGCGATATCGCCGATCGTCACGTCGATCGTCTCAGCACCCGGCTTCGCGCGGAGCTTGGCGACCATCGCGTCCGACAGGTCGATCCCGCGCACGACGACGCCACGCTCGGCGAGGGGCAGCGCCACCCGTCCCGTCCCGATCGCGAACTCGAGCGCTCGGCCACCCCCCGCGAGGCCGGCGAGGAAGTCCACCGTCGGCTCGAGGGTGTCCTGCGCGTACATCTCTGCCGAGCTCGCGTCGTACGTCGCCGCGACCCGCTCGTCGAAGTACCCGCCGGGGTCCACGAACGGGCAATCTAACGGCGCGCGAGCGACGGAGCACCGTGGGACCCGAGACCAGGCCCGGTCCCAGCCTCCACTCAGGCAACCGCGCCGAGGAACTCCACCCAGCGACCGCGATCGACGAACCCGTAGTGCCCCGCCCCGGGCCAGACATGGGCGGTCGCGTTAGGCAGCTCCTCGGCGACGCGCTTGGGCATCTCCGGGGAGATGATGTCGTCGGCGTCGCCGTAGAAGACGTCGAAGGGCTGGCGGACGTCCGCCAGTTCGAAGCCCCAGTCCCAGAGCGCGAGGGTCATCTCGTAGGTGCCCTCACCCTCCTGTTCCATCCCCTGATCGAAGCTCGCCTCGAACATCGCACGCTGCGCCGGGTCGTCGAGCATCGTCGACGCATCCGAAGGATCGTCCTCCGTCACCGACTCCACGTACGACGGAACGTCCTTCAAGACCTTCTTCGATGCGCTCTTGTCCGCCCACCGCAGGAGGTGGTGGAGGCGATGGATCTTGGCGATCTGCTTGAGGTCCTTCATCACGAGCTGTTTGCGCATGAACGGATCGTCGAAGTCCCCGACCGGCGAGGCCAATACCCCCTTCGTTACCCGATCGGGGAAGTGGTAGGCGATCGCCAGCGCGTGGGGCCCGCCCCCCGAATGCCCCGCGACCGCGAATCCATCGATGCCGAGGTGATCGACCAGTTCCTCGACGTCGGCCCCCCAGTCCACCATCCTCCTGCCGCGTTTCGGCGACGAACCGCCGACGCCGGGCTGGTCCGGCGCGATCACCCGGACGCCGAGGGAGCGGGTCAGCGCGTCGTCGGGGTTGCGGATCAACCGCGAGTCGCCGAACCCATGGGTGAAGACCACCGGCCTGCCCTCAGGATCCCCGTAGTCCTCGAACGCCAGCGTGCGACCGTCGGCGAGCGTCATCGTCAGCATGTGCGTCCTCCCCCGATCGTCCGTCTCCCGACGGGTCGCCGGCCTGATCCACGTACCCGGACGAGCCATCCAGGAAACATGCGCGGACGCGCGCCCTGTCGGTTCACCGCTCCGCTTCGGTGAACGCCGTCCAGCAAGCATATGCCGAGGCCGGACGGCACGCACGCCCCGCCGAACAGCGAGACGAGCATCGCGAGCGTGTGGGCCGAACCCAGCCTCTTCAGGGGCTCCGGGCCGAGGATCCGGTGCGTTGCGATCGGTCGGCCCGTAGGGGCGAGGTCCGTTCGCCCGATGGACCGGCGACATCCCACGGGAGGTGAGGAGCATGCTCGAGGCGATGAGCCCTTCGTCCGCAACCTCATCTTCACCATCCTCGTGCCAGGGCTGGGGGCCGTCTGCGTGCCCTGGTGGATCCTCACCCGCTCCGCCGCTCCGGCCGAACCGACCGCGTGGCTCGGCGTCGCCGTCATCGGCGTGGGTGCGCTGCTGTACCGCTGGTGCGTCTGGATGTTCGCCGTCGTGGGACGGGGCACCCCCGGTCCGTGGGATGCGCCGCGGGGGTCGTCTCCGTCGGGCCCTATCGGTGGGTGCGCAACCCGATCTACCTCGCCGCGCTCATCGTGGTCTTGGGTGAGGCATGGCTCTTCCTCTCGCTGCCGCTCATGGTCTACGCGGGCGCGATGGCGATCGCGTTCCACCTGTTCGTGATCGGTTACGAGGAGCGCACCCTGCCGTCGGCGCTTCGGCGATGCCTACCTCGCGTACGTGGGGGCGGTCCCGCGCTGGATCCCGCGCAGGCCCCGGCAGGGATGAGCCGCACGGCCCCGTCCGAACCTGCGTCGAGATCACCGCCCGCCGGAGCCTACGGGCTAGACTCGCCCGTCAGTGTCAAGCTGGCTGGTGTCCGAGGGGTTGGCTCCTAGACTCCGTGCTCTTCGTGAGCATCACGGCTTCTGCCGCCCCTCGGACGTAGAAGACCGGCCGGCGTGGCTTGATAGGAGCGTGGCATCGCCCCCACTGAGGTGTGCCCGCCGACCGGTCTCCGTCCTACGAGGAGGAGGGTACCGGATGGTGATCTTCGGGATCGATGCGCATAAGCGCACCCACACGGTGGTGGCGATCGACGAGGCGGGGCGTGAGCTTGGCCAGAAGACCACGACGGCCACGACGACCGAGGCGCACCTGGATCTGGTCCGGTGGGCCGATCGGTTCGGATCCGAGCGCCGCTTCGCCGTCGAGGATTGCCGGCACTGTCCCGGCGCCTGGAGGCCGACCTGCTGGCCGCGGGTGAAGAGATCGTCCGGGTCCCGCCCAAGCTGATGGCCCATGCCCGGGATGCGGCACGGACCTACGGCAAGTCCGATCCGATCGATGCCCTCGCGGTGGCCCGGGCGGCGCTACGACGAGGTCGCCGACATCCGTCGGTTCCGATCCAAGGATGCCTTCGCTCGGCACAACGGCACCGCGCCGCTGCCCGTATGGTCTTCCAACCGCGTTCGCCACCGGCTCTCGCGGACCGGCAACCGCCAGCTCAACGCCGCGATCCACCGGATCGCGGTCACGCAGATGCGGATCCATCATGACGCGAAGAGCTACCTGGCCCGCAGGATGACGATGGGCAACACCAAGACCGAAGCGCTCCGGGCGCTCAAGCGCAAGCTCTCCGACGTCGTCTACCGAGCCCTCCTTGCCGACGCTGCACCCGGCTTCGCAGCTTCCCTCGGCGAGGCGGCTTGACATAGGAGCAAGCCGTGGCGGTCCTGGTGATCCGCGCGATCCTCGAAGGCCTCTCGTCGGCGGGCGTGCGGTTCGTCCTCACCGGTTCGGTCGCCGCGAAGGCCTACGGCGCTCCCGTGGAGCCCCGGGACCTCGACATCGCGCCGGACCTGAGCGCCGAGAACCTGGAGCTCCTCGCGGGCCTCCTCTCGGCGTGGCGGGCGACACCGCACTTCGACCCCGCGTGGGAGGACGGCATGACCGCGGACGAACGGGCGGCGTGGACGCCCGACCCACCCACGCCCGGGCACCTCGACCATCTGTTCGAGACGGACCTCGGGCTGTTCGACGTCGTCCCGTGGCGGTCCGGCTGGTACCTGGACCTGGTGGCGAGGGCTCAGGAGCTACGCGCCGACGGGCTCACGATCGCGGTCGCGCACGTCGACGACCTCATCGCGACGATGAGGCCCGACAAGCCGAAGCACGCGACGCGGCTCCAGTACCTGGAAGGGGCTCGCGTCGCCGCGCGGCTGGCACCGCCCTGGTGACTCACCGCCACATCTCGTCCGCGTCGACGGGCTTCGCGTGGACCGCGGGCGCGTTCGTCCCGGCGGCCGTCGCCGCGACCCAGCAGCACACGGCGAAGCCCGTCAGGAGACAAAGCAGTCCGAACGCCTTCACGACGGCTGCGATCGCATGGGCCGAACCGAGCATGTTCAGGTGCTCCGGTCCGAGGATCGTTGCCCAGTCGTGGAGACCGCCGATCAGCGGGAGCACCTGGTACGGCGCGTCGGCGATGTACAGCGAGACGTTCTGCGCCGAGGTCCCGGCCCACGCCAGGCACAGGCCGGCGCCGACCGGGTCGCGGACGATCCAGAGGAAGTACGCGGCGAGCCCCAGCGGCACGGCGACCTGCGCGACCGATCCCATCGCGAAGTAGACGACCCGCGGCGCCCACATCGTGAGCATGTGCCCGAGCTCGTGGAACCCCAGGTCCACCAGGCTCAGGAGCGGGACCCGCGTTCCCCGGATGAACGCGAACCAGCCGAGGACCAGGCACGCGAGCGCGCCGGCCGCTCCCTGGATCGCGCGCACCGGGACTCCTCCGACGGTGCGCGGGCGGGGGGCTTCGACCTGCGGTTCGAACATCGCATCCGAGCCATCGGGACCGGCGCGCCGCCACCTGAGCCCGGACTATCGTGGCCGCGGCATGCTGTTCGAACGGCGTTTCTGGCCAGGCCTCGCGGACGGGACGATCACCGTGGCGTTCCGACGATGGAAGCGGCCGCACGCCAAGGTCGGGACGAAGGTGCGCACCCCGGCGGGCGTGCTGGAGGTCGACGGGGTCGACGTCGTCACGGAGGACGCGATCGACGGCGCCGACGCCGGGCGTGCCGGGTTCGGCTCGAGGGATGAGCTCGTCGCCGAGCTGGACCGGTACGAGGGAGCGATCCACCGGGTCGCGTTCCACTTCGCCGGGCCGGACCCACGGGCGGCGCTCCGCGAGCGGGTCGACCTCAGCGATGACGACCTCGAACGGATCGCCGGGCGCCTCGCGCGCATGGACCGGACGAGCCGGCACGGACCGTGGACGGTTGCCACGCTCAGCCTGATCGCCGTTCGGCCCCAGACGCGGGCCGCCGACCTCGCGGCGAGCGTCGGCCGGGAGACGCTGCCGTTCAAGACGGACGTGAGGAAGCTGAAGGAGCTCGGCTTGACGGAGAGCCTCGAGACCGGGTACCGGCTCTCCCGGCGCGGCCGCGTGGTCCTCACGCACGTCGAAGGTCGGCCGGGCAGGCTCCCGGCGTGAGTGGACGGCGGGCTACGATACGCGCCGCGATGGCCGGCGACGCGAAGACGATCGTGTTCTTCCCGGAGGGGGCGTTCGGCCCGACGAACAACTGCGTCGGGATCGGACAGGTGCTCAAGCGTCGCGGCCACCGGGTCGTGTTCGTCGTCGAGGAGTCGTTCGCCGGCACGCTCGAGGCGAAGGGGTTCGAAGAGGCCCTGATGCGCCTCGGTCCCCCGCCGGAGGTGCCCGAGGTACCCGGGCAGTTCTGGAAGGACTTCATCCGCGACACCGCGCCGGTGTTCCGCCAGCCGACGATCGACCAGCTGGGGGCGTTCCTCCAGCCGACGTGGCAGGCACTGATCGACGGTTCGACGTACGTCGAGCCACGCCTCAAGGAGATCTTCGCCGACGTCCGAGCCGACGTGATCGTGCAGGACAACGTCGTCGCGTTCCCGGCGGTCGCGACGGCGGACGTGCCGTGGGTCCGGATCATGTCCTGCAACCCGCTCGAGATGCCCGACCCCGACCTTCCGCCGGTGTTCTCCGGGTACTCGCTCGACGAACGGACGGCCTGGCCGGACTTCGAAGCCGAACGCGACCGCACCCACCGCGAGATGTGGCAGGCGTTCGACGCGTTCGTCCGCGGCGCGGGCGGGCCGAGCCTGCCCGATCTGGGGTTCATGTTCGATTCGCCGTTCCTGAACCTGTCGCTGTATCCGAAGGAAGCCGACTACGCACGCGCCGACGCGCTGGCGCCGACCTGGCACCGGCTGGACTCGTGTGTCCGCGGCACCGACCCCGAGTTCGACTGGCCGCAAGGGTTCGAACCCGACCGGACGAACGCTGACCCGCTCGTGTATCTCTCGCTCGGCTCGCTGGGTTCGGCGGACGTCGACCTGATGCGACGGCTCGTCGGCATGCTGGCCGACGCGCCGTACCGCGTGATCGTGAGCAAGGGTCCGCAGGCCGACCGGTTCGACCTGGCGCCGAACATGTGGGGCGAGGAGTTCGTCCCGCAGACGCGGATCCTCCCGCACGCGGACGTCGTGATCACGCACGGAGGAAACAACACGGTGACCGAGTGCTTCGACGCCGGCGTGCCCATGGTCGTGCTGCCGCTGTTCTGGGACCAGTACGACAATGCGCAGCGGGTCGGCGACCTCGGGTTCGGCCGGCGACTGGACACGTACCGATGCACGCGCGAAGAGCTCACGGGCGCCATCGACGGGTTGCTGGCGGACCGCGATCTCCAGGTGCGGATGCGCGCGATCGCCGACAGGCTCCAGGCCCGGCCCGGGACCATCGAGGCGGCGGATCTGATCCAACGGCTCACCGTGACGCGTGAGCCCGTCACGAGATAGTCAAGGAGGCTGACGAATGTCGATCGATCTGGCGTCGGTGCAGGACTGGCTCGACCGGTACATCCTGGCGTGGGAGTCGCTCGATCCTGACGCGATCGCTGCGCTCTTCACCGATACGGTGACGTACTACGCCGAACCCTACGCGACCGCGTACCGCACCCGCCGGCAGGTCGTCGATGCCTGGCGCGCGAACCCCGACCGGCCGGGCTCGTGGCGCGCCGGCTACGCCGCGCAGCTGGTCGACGGCGACCGCGCAGTGGCCACGGGCCGGAGCACGTACTTCGCCGAGGACGGCACCCTCCGCAAGGTGTTCCACAACGTGTTCCTCCTGACGTTCGGCGACCAAGGTAAGTGCGTGGAGTACCGCGAGTGGTACATGGCCGAACCGAAGGAGGAGGCGTGACGGTCCGCATCGCGGTCCTGGGCGCCGGGGCGATGGGGAGCGCCGCCGCGCGCCTGCTCGCGCGTCGCGACGACGTCGAGCTGCTGATCCTGGATTCGGACCCGGCCCGCGCGATGTCCGTCGCGGCCGACCTGCCGAAGGCCGACGCCGGGGTCGTCGACATCGGTTCGCCGGAGCTGTCGGACGCGTTCCGCGGCGCCAACGCCGTCGCCGCCTGCATCCCCTACCGGCTCAACGTCCCGGTGATGGAGGCGTGCCTGACCGCGCACGTCCACTACGCGGACCTGGGCGGCCTCTTCCACACGACGCTCGAGCAGCTGGAGCTGAACGATCGATTCGTCGAAGCCGGCCTCTCGGCCGTCCTCGGCATCGGCAGCGCTCCCGGCATCACGAACGTCCTGGCCCGCGCGGGGGCGGACCGGCTGGACCAGGGAAGCGTGCGCAGCATCGACTGCCTGAACGGCGCGATCGATCTCTCGGGCGAGTTCGGCGTCCCGTACTCGGCCGCGACGATCATCGACGAGTTCACCCTGCCCGCGATGATCTTCGAGGACGGCGTGATGAAGGAGGTACCCGCGGCCTCCGGTGCGATCACGCACCGGTTCCCCGATCCGATCGGCGAGCAGGAGGCCTTCTACACGCTGCACTCGGAGGCGGCGACGCTCTCGAACACGATCGACGGTGTGCGCGACGTCCGGTGGCGCCTGGCGCTGCCCGCGGTGCTGACGCAGGGGTTCCGACTGCTCGTCGACCTGGGCTTGACCGATGACGCGCCGGTCGAGACGAGCGGTGGGAGCGTCGCGCCGCGCGAACTGCTGATGCAGGCGCTCGGCCGCCTGCCGGTCCCCGAGGGTCCGGCGCAGGACGTGGAGGCGATCGACGTCCTGATCGAGGGCACGAAGGAGGGCCGGGCCACCAGGGTCACCGGGACCACCGTGTTCCGGCCGACGCCGGAGGGGATCGGCGCGGGGACGTTCGGCACGGCGCTCCCGATCGGGATCGCGGCGCGGTGGATGGCCGACGGCCGCGTGCCGATGGGCGTGCATCCGCCGGAGACGGCCTTCGTCGCCGACGGGTTCCTCGAGGAGCTGGCGCGCGAGGGCGTCGAGGTAAGTGTTCGTCTCGAGGAGCGGTTCGACTGAGGTCGTCGCTCGGGTCACCGGCGTCCAGGTCACGGCCATCCCGCCCCCCGCGGTAGCATCGTCGGGCCCCGATCAGCGTGGCCCAGGGGGAAGACCCGTGCGCGACGAACCCGAAGCGCTTCCCCGGTTCCGCATCCGGCTGCTTGGGAGCCTCGCGGTCGAGCGCGACGGGGAACCGCTCCCGGCGCGCGAGGTCGGCAGTCGCAAGGGACGGACCCTGCTGAAGCTGCTCCTGGTCGAACGCGGCCACGCGCTGTCCAGCGACAGGATCGCCGGGGCGCTGTGGGGCGACGACGTACCGGCGAAGGCCGACGGGAACCTCGCCTCCCTGGTCAGTCGCCTCCGAGCGCTGCTCGGGGCGGACGCGATCGCGGGTGGGCGCGACGGGTACCGGTTCGTCCCGGGGGAACGGTTCGACCTCGACCTCGACGACGCCGTCCGGTTGACCGCCGAGTCGGATGCGCGGCTGGTCGCAGGAGAGCCGGCCTTCGCGGCCGCCGCGGCCGGACAGGCGCTCGCGATGCTCGACGCCGGCGAGCTGCTCCAGGACGAGCCATCGGCACCGTGGCTGGATGACGCGCGGACCGCCGTCGAACGGCTCCGGCGCCGGGCGCGCGGTGCGGCGTGGCGCGCCGCGATCGCCCTCGGATCGCCGACGGATGCGGCGGTCTTGGCAGAGGCTGCGGCCGCCGCCGACCCCCTCGACGAGGAGGCCCATCGCGCCCTGATGACGGCGTACCGGGACGCGGGCGAACTGGCGAAGGCGCTCGCCGCCTTCGAACGCCTCCGCGAGACGCTGGCCGAGGAGCTGGGCGCGGACCCCTCCGTGGAGACGCGGGACCTCCACCTGTCGTTGCTGCGCGACGCCCCAGCCGCCGCCGGCGAGGACGACGCACCGCATGATGACGGGCCGCCCACCGGCCCGCGCGACCCCGGGTTCCTCGGGCGGGACGTGGAGCTCGCCGAGCTCCGCACGCAGTGGGCGAGCGCGACGTCGGGCCGGCCCGCGCTGGTCGTGATCCGCGGCGAAGCAGGGATCGGCAAGACGCGGCTGGCGTCCGAGGTCGCCGGGCTGGCGCGCGACACCGGCGGCCTGGTCGTCAGCGTCCGCTGCTTCGAGGCCGAACGCTCGCTGCTCCTACAGCCGTGGGCCGAGGCGATCCGTGCCGTGATCGTCGGGACGAACCCGGAGACCGTGCGACTGGCCGCGAGCGACGACGCCGCGACCCTCGCGGACCTCGTCCCCGAGGTCGACCGGATACTCCGGCCCCGACCGCGGGAGCGCGGTTCGCCGGAGCTGGAGCGGCGACGGACCTTCGAGGCTGTCGCCGCCTTCTTCCGCGCCCTGGCCCGCAACCGCCCGCTCCTGATCCTGTTCGACGACCTGCACAACGCCGGTTCCTCGACCCTCGAGCTCCTGCACTTCGCGTTCCGGCGCCTCCCGCCGGGGAGGATCCTCGTGCTCGCGACCGTCCGCTCGGACGAGGGGGAGGAAGCGTCCGAGGCGCTCAGCGACGTCGCGACGATGATGGATCTGGGCCCCCTCGCGGACGAGGACGTCTCGGCGATCGCGAACGCGATGGGCTCGCCGCTGCAGGCCGAACGGATCCGCGCACTGACCGGCGGGCATCCCCTGTTCGTCGTCGAGGCGCTGCGCGCGCTGGCCGAGGGGCCGGGTGACGACCGGCCCGTCCCGGAGTCCCTGCGCGCGGCCGTCCTGGCGCGCGTGCGCCGGCTCGGACCGGAGGTCGAGGACCTCCTGCGCGCCGCCGCCACGTTCGGTTCGGTGTTCGACCCGATGCTCCTCTCGCGCCTCATCGAGCTGCCGATCGAGGAGATCACCGCCCGAGCCGACCGGGCGTTGCGGGCCCGGTTGCTGGTCGAGGCCGACGCGCTCTACGGCTTCGCGAACGACCTGATCCGCGAGGTGATCTACCAGACCACGCCGATGCCCGCGCGGGTGAGCCGTCACCGGCGCGCCGCCGAGCTGGTGGCCGACCGGCCGGAGGCGGCGGCCGAACACGCGCTCGCGTCCGGCGACCTCGCCGCGGCGGCTCGCGGGTTCCTCGCCGCCGGTGAGCTGGCCGCGCGGAGGTACGCGAACCGCGACGCGTCGGATCTGCTGGATCGCGCGATGGACGCGGTCATCGTGACGGACGACCGGGCCCTGGAGGCCGGCGTCCGGCTCGCTCGAGGGCGTGTCCGCGAGAGCCTCCGCGACCTGGACGGCGCGTTCGAGGACTTCAGCGAGGCGAACCGGCTCGCGAGCGAGAACGGCCAGGCCCAGGTGGAGCTCGCCGCCAACCGTGAGCTGGGCGGCGACATCATGGTGTCGCGCGGCCGTCCGACGCGCGACTGCATCCCGTACCTCGAGACGGCGCTGAACATCGCCGAACGGATCGGGGACCGCCGCGCCGAGATCTGGGTCCGCGCCCGCCTGGCGATCCTCTACAGCAACCTCGGGCAGCTGGATCTCTGCCGCGCGCAGGCCGAACACGCGGTAGCGCTGGCGCGGGAGGTCGGCGACGACCGTTCGATCGCGTGGGCGCTGGACGCGATGAAGACCTCCGCCGCGTACCTGGGCGACCTCGATACCCTCCGGCGCGACCTGCCAGAGCTCGATACGGTCCTGCGCCGGCTGGGCGACCAGTGGCTCCTGCAGTGGACCGTGTTCGAATCCTCGTTCCTCCCGATGGCGGCCGGGCACTGGGACCGGGCGATCGAACGGATCGACGACGCCCTCGCGATCGGGCGCCGGATCGGGGACGTGCCCGGCCGGCCGATGTTCCTGGCACACCGCTGCTGGGTGCTCCGCAGCCGGGGCGACTATGCGGGCGCGCTCGCCGACGGCCACGCGGCGGTTCAGAGCGCCGTCGACGTCGCACACCGATGGTGGAACGCGCTCGGCGGCACGATGCTCGCGTGGACGTACCAGGACCTCGGCGCCGATGACCACGCGATCACGGAGCTGGAGCTCGCACTGGAGGCAGCGGAGCGGACCGATTCGGCCTTCTACACGGTCCGCTGCCTGGCGCACCTCGCCTGGGCGCGGTGGTGCGTCGGGGACCACGCGGACGGTGGGGAGCTCGCCGACCGGGCCACCGCCGTCTCCGCGCAGATCACCACACCGCCGGGCATCGCGTTCCTCCATGGTGCACACGCGTCCTTCCAGATCGCGCGCGTCAGGCAGGCGCAGGGCCGCGCGAAGGAGACCGAACCGATGCTTCGCGGCATCCTGCGCGGGGCGGACCGCGTCGGCTGGCGGGAGGTCGCCGCCGACGCCGGGATCCTGCTGGGACGCGCACGCGCCGCGGCCGGCGACCCCGCGAGGGCGCGGCGGCTGCTCGCGCGCGGGCTCCAGGTGGCGGAGGGCGCTGGGCTCCCGCGCGCCGCGTGGGAGGCGCATGCGGCCCTGGCGCTCCTGGAGCGGTCGAACGGAGGCGCGCATGGATCTGCGACCCACCGCGCTGCCGCCCGCGCGATCGGCGCGGAGCTAGCGGGCCGGCTGGAGGAACCCGCCCTCCGCGACTCGCTGGTCGCCGCAGTGGATGCGGCGCTGAGCCCCCGATGATCCGCGGGATGCAGGCCCGGGAGGCCGAAGTTCCGTCAGAGCAGTTCCGCGATCATGTCGGCGGCCCTGCGCGCTCCATCGGTCCCGATGGTCCGCGAGCCGACATCGGACCGGGCCGGAGCCCGTGTGCCTGCCGCGATCGCCTGACCGAGCGCCTCCGGAGTGGCGTCGTCGTAGTCCACCCGCCGGCCCGCGCCGTATCGCTCCAGCCGTCGCGGCACGAGCAGGTTCTGTTCGAAATGACCCCGGAGTGGGACGTAGACGAACGGGGTACCGAGCGCGGCGAGCTCCATGGTGGTCGTGAGACCACCCTGAACGATCGCGACGTCCGCGGCGGCCATGTGCCGGTACAGCCCGTCGAGGTAGCCATGGATCTCCGATCCGTCGTGGGACGGCAGCGACGACGGATCGATCCTGGGTCCCGCGACGACGACCATCCGCAGTTCCGGCGCGGCGCGCTTCGCCTCCGGGTACGCGGCGATCGCCCGGCGGAGAAGATGCTCCCCGACCCCCGAGCCCCCCACCGTGACCAGGCAGACCCGCTCGTCCGGACGGTAGCCGAGTTCGGCACGGACGGCCTCGCGGTCGATCGCGACGGGGTCGAACCCCGTGACGTACCCGCTGAACGCGTAGTGGGCCTCGACCCAGTCCCGGATCCCCGGCAGGTCCGGGCCGAAGGCGCCCGGCGGGAGATCCTCGGGATCCCCGACGAAGATCGCGCGGTCGCGCAGGCGGGGGAACCGCTCGACATGTTCGATCATCTCGGCGTTGTAGTCGGCGGTCAGGGACGCCTCGCGCTCCCCGCCCTCGGGCATCGGGAGCCACCCGACGAAGTCGGTCATCCAGACGAACGCCGTGCGCTTCAGCTCGGGGTTCTCGTGCAGGAAGTGGTCGACGTCCCAGGACTCGTCGCCGACGACCAGGTCGTAGGCCCCTGCGTCCACCACGTCGTGGAAAACGTGGAAGTTCGCCACCAGGATCTCGTCCATGTCGCGGAAGGCGGAGAACACCCGCAGGTCGTGTTCGCCCGCCTCGCTCTCGATGTGCGCGGATTCGCTCGCGAGCCACGCGCTCGCAGGGTGGACCCGCTCGCCTCGCGCCTCGAGCACGGTCGTCACCGGGTGCTGCGCGAGCCAGTCGATCCGCAGATCCGGATCCAGCGTCCGCAGCTCGCGGGCGATCGCGACGTCTCGGAGCGCGTGGCCGAGCCCGATCGGCGAGGAGAGGAACAGGGCCCGCTTCGGACGGGCGAGCGAGCGCGTCCACGTGCGCGTGCTCGATGACGGCGGCGGCTCCCGAGGTGCGATCGCGTCGACGAAGTTGCGCACCAGCAGGTTGAACCGAACCGGCTCGCGCGCGTCCGGAGCGTGGCCGTTCCCGTCGAACGCCACGAATGGGCATCCGAGCGCCTCGGCGAGCCGCCGACCGCCGCTCACGTCGACGACGGCATCGTTCGTCCCATGGACGACCAGGCACGGGCAGTAGATCTTCGCGATCAGTTCGTGGACGAGCGGCGGCGCCTCGGCAGGCCGATCCGTGTCGTCAGGTCTGAGGTAGGGCGCGTCCTCGATCAGGAGCATGGTCTCCGGATCGGTCTCGAGGCCCCAATCGATCGCGTCGTCGATCTGCTTCGTCGAATGCGGTTCGTTGAAGACCTGTCCCCAGAAGAACGCGTTGTATCCGGGCCAGTCCCGCAGCCAGTAGTGGCGATTCCTCTTCGCCCATCCCTCGTCGGTGTCCAGAACCTCGTCGAAGGGGTACTCCGTCCGCCCCGGGACCGGGTCGGCGAGCCCGACGGTCGGGCCGACGAAGACGGCGCCGAGGGTTCGGTCCGGGTACGAGCCGGCGAACCGCAGCGCGTAGCCCGCGCCCATCGACATCCCCACGACGACGACGCGATCGGTGCCGGTCGCGTCGAGGACGCCCGCGGCGTCCGCGGCGAACTCGGTGTCCGGGTACGCGTCCGCCGTGCGTGGCCGGTCGGACCGCCCGTTGCCGCGTCCATCGAACGTGATCACGCGGAACCGCCGGGCCAGGAACGGCACCTGCAGCTTCCACCGGCGCGAGTGGACGATCGACCACGTCGGGAGCAGCAGGACCGTCGGGGAGTGGTCGTCGCCGAAGACCTCGTAGAAGACCTTCACCCCGTCGCGCTCGACGTACCCGTCGCGGTCAGGTTCCCTCGCTCTCATCGCGCGACCCGCCTCTGCGCGAACGACGCGCCCGAAGCGGCAGACGCGGCCTCGAACCCGAGTACGCCGTCCAGGAAGGTCCGCGTCAGCAGGGGATCGCCGATCGCCTCGCCGAGCGACGAGACGATGCGCGCGGCATGGACCGCGTGGTCGCGTTCAGCCTCGGGATCGGATCCCGAAGCCGCCAGCCCGGCGAGCGCGCGGTGCGCCCGCCACGCGATCGCGGGGATCCCGCGGGTCGCCGAGACCTCGAGCGCCCTCTCCAGATCGCGGGACGCGCCGTCGCGATCGCCGCGCGCGAGGCGGCAGCTGCCGCGCGCCAGCGTGACGCCCGCGATCACCTCGCCCCACCCCGACCGTTCGGCCGCCTCGACGAGCGGATCGACGAGCCCTTCGGCGCGCTCCGGATCCCCGGTCGAGAGCCGGGCCGACGCGACCGAGCGGTACGCGTCGAACCCGTGCAGGAAGGCGGCCCCGTCCGGGGTGGAGACCTCGGCCAGGAGCGCCTCCGCGCGCCCGGCCATCGCGTCCGCGGCGCCAACGTCGCCCCGCAGCGCGTACGCCTCGGCGAGGTGCGCGGTGCATCGCACCAGGTAGTCGCGGACGCCGGCCCGCTCGGCGGCCTCCAGGCCGCGTTCGAGGTGCCGCGTGGCTTCCTCCACGGCGAACACCTCCGTGAGCGTCCACCCGCACATGGCCTCGGTCCATGCGACCCACCAGCCGTGGTCCAGCTCGAGGGCCACGTCGACGGCCCGACGGCCGACCTCGAGAGCGCTCCGGTAGTCACCACGGCTCCGGTGGAGGGAGGCGATCCCCGCCAGGAGGTACGGCTGCGTCGACCGGTCGCCCACCGTCCGGGCGAGATCGAGCGCCTCGTACTCGATCTCCAGGGCCTCCTCCCACCGTCCTTCGGCCGCCGGGAGGAGCGCCGACTCGAAGATCGCCCACTCGAGGTAGAAGGGCTCCTCGCCGTGGCCCAGGACCTCGCGAAGGCTCGGGAGGACGTCGCGGAGCACCGCGATGTCACCGAGGTGGACGGCCAGCGTCTTGCGGCCGTCCATCGCGCGCGCGAGCGCCCGCTCGTCGCCGGAAGCACGCGCGAGCTCGATCGCGCGCTCGCTGTGCAGGCTGGCCTCGGCGAACCGCAGCTGGTTCGAATTCTCGACCGACAGCCGGTTCTCGATGCTCACGAGGGCCCGCCGGTCCCCCAGCCGGGTCGCGAGGCGGGCCGCGTCCTCGAGGTACGTCACCGCGTCGCGGGTCCGCCCGGGCCAGGCCGAGGAGAGCAGCGTGCCCAGCTCCTCGAGGCACCGCAGCTCCAGCACCCCGTCCTTCGTCGCGCGCGCGATGTCGAGCGCCGTGTCGATGTCGGCCCGCGCCTCCAGGTAGGACCCCGCGTTCACGAGCAGGAGGCCGCGCGCGAGGAACACGTCGCCCACCCGGGCCTCACCGCCTGGCACGCTCCGCGCGAGGTCCAGCGCCGCCGAGAAGTGCTCGAGCGCCTCCTCGACCGCGTGCACGCGGCGCGCGGCCTCCCCGGCCATCCGCAGGTAGGTGAGCGCCCGGTGGGGGTCGCCGGCTTCGCGCAGGTGGTGAGCGAGCACGGCGAACCGCTCCTCGACCCGATCCGGGAACAGCCGGAGCATCGCCTCGGCCGCGCGCCGATGGAGCTCCTGCCGCCGGGCGAGGAGCAGGGTCCCGTACGCCGTCTCCTGGATCAGCCGGTGCTTGAAGCGGTACTCAGGGTGGGGCCAGCGACGCCCCTCGCGGATCAGGTCGAGCCGCTGGAGCTCGTGGAGCGCCTCGTCCACCGAGCTTTCCGGGTCGACGACGGCCTCGAGCAGCGGGCGGGCGAACCGCCGGCCCAGCACCGACGCCGCCGTGAGGACGTCGTGGCACAGGGGCGCGAGCAGGTCCATCCGAGCGAGGATCACGCGTTGCACGGTGTGGGGGATCTCGACCGGGACGTCGTGGTCGAACCGCCACCCCCCTGACCCGTCGCGGACCAGGGCCCCCGCGTCCTCGAACGACCGGACCAGTTCCTCGAGGAAGAACGGGTTCCCGCCGGCAGCGGCCAGCAGCCGGTCCCGGGTCGCCTCGGGCAGCGTGTCCGGACCGACCAGCGCGGCCAGGAGCGTCCGGTCGGCGTCGTCCGCCAGGGACTCGAGCGCGACCTCACGCGTCCGGTGCGGGAACTCGCGGAACGCACGGTCCCGCACCTGCCACGCCGGGTGGTCGCGGTCCACGCGCTGGGCGATCGCCACCAGGACCGGCTCGGATTCGGGAAGGGCGATCAGGTGACCGACCAGCTGGATCGACGTCGCGTCGGCCCATTGGAAGTCGTCGATCGCGAGGACGACCGGCCCGTCCGACGCCAGCCGTCGGACGAGCGCCTCGACCGCGCCGAACGTCGCCCGCTGCAGCGCGTCGGGGGTGAGCCCGTCGATCCCGGTGGCGGCTTCGCCGCCGAGCGTCAGCCCGAGGATCGTCGCGAGGAACGGTTGGACGTCCGCGGCCGGTTCCCCCATGAGCCGTTCGAGCTTCGCGCGCAACGCGACCCGGACCCGGAGCTCCGGCTGATCCGGCGTCACGTCGAGCCAGTCCCTGAGCAGGTCCTGGAACGGCCCGTACGGCTGCGAGCTCGCGTACGCGGCGCAGCGGCCCTGGAGCCACACCGGCTCGCCGCCCTCGGAGCGCGAACCCTCGACCGTCCGGCGCAGCTCCGCGAGGAGCCTGCTCTTTCCGATCCCGGCCTCGCCGGACACCAACAGGATGCCGCCCGCGCCTTCGAGCACCGAGCCGGCGGCCCGGCGTGCCTGCGCCAGCTCCCGGTCGCGACCGACCATCGGGGCGTCCATCGCATCGCTCGGCGATCGGGCGGGTACCCCCAGGTCCGCCTCGGCCTCGAAGGCCGCGACGGCCTCGGCCTTGCCCTTCAGCTCGAGCGACCGGGGCTCGCTCCACGCGAAGGCCCGCTCGGCGAGGCGCTGTGTCGACGCGGCGACGAGCACGGTTCCCGCGGCGGCGACCGACTGGAGCCGCGCGGCGGTGTTCACCGCGTCTCCGGTCGCCCCGTACTCGACCCGCCGTCCACCACCGACCGGTCCGAGGACGACCGGTCCGGTGCAGACCCCGACGCGGACGGAGAAGCCGGCCACGCCCCAGCCGCGTTCGACCTCGATCGCCTGCTCACCGACGTCTCGCGCGATCTGCAGGCCCGCCCGCACGGCACGCTCCGGATCCTCCTCGTGGGCGACGGGTGCGCCGAACAGCGCCAGGATCCCATCGCCGGCCAGGTCCTTGACCGTTCCCCCCACGTCCTCGACAGCGGCGACCATGCGCGCGACGGCGTCGCCGACGATCAGCCTCGCCTCCTCGGGGTCGAGCCGTTCACCGAGCGGCGTCGAACCGACCAGGTCGGCGGCGAGCACGGTCACGACCTTCCGCTCCTCGCGCATCACCGGCGCGGCCACGCCCGCTGGTGCGGGTTCGTGCTGACGCCCGTCCGTCATCCGGCGACCGCCGCGACGCACGTCACGCGGGTCAGGTCGTCCACGCCGACCGGTTCGGCGCCGGCGGCCTCCAGCGCCGCGACCAGCACCGGCAGCGCGACCGGGTTCTGCTCCGGCCACGTGTGGAGCAGCGCGACGGCGTCCTCACACCCCTCCACCCCACGCACGATCGCGTCCGCGATATCGGTCGGCGTGCGGTCGGGCATCCAGTCGTGGGCTTCGACGTCCCATCCGACGTGTTGGTAGCCGAGGCCGTCCAGCACCTCGAGCACCCGCGGATCCTGCCATCCGTCTCCCCACGGACACCGGAACCAGGGCCGCGGGTCGACCCCGGTGGCCTCGCGGATCACCCGTTCCGCGGCGAGCACGTCCGCGACGATGCCGTCGGTCTCCAGCAGCGGCATCCGTGCGTGGTAGAAGGAATGACTGCCGATCAGGTGCCCACCCTCCACGATGCGCTTCGCGATCGCCGGGTAGCCCTCGACCCACCGGCCCTGGAGGAAGAACGTCGCGCGCACGCCGCGTTCGGCCAGGACGTCGAGGATCGCGTCGGCCGTACCCGGTGCGGAGTTCGGCCGGTCCGGGTGTTCGGCGTCGAACGTGAGCGCCACCTTCACGGCAGGAGCTCCGCGATCATCGCCGCTGCCCTCGCCGCACCGTCGGTCTCCACCGCCCTGTAGGAGACGGGCCGATCGATCTCCCCGACGATGGCCCGCGCGACGACCTCCGGTGGCGACGCCGCGAAGTCCATGTACCTGCCGGCTCCGTAGCGGTCGAGGCGGTGGCGCACGTGGAACGTCTCCTCGAAGTGATGCAGGATCGGGAAGAACAGGAAGGGGCGCTCCAGCGCGGTGAGCTCCATCGTCGTGCTCAGTCCGCCGTGCACGATCGCGAGGTCGCACGCCGCGAGGTAACGGTACAGCCCCTCGACGTACTCATGGACCTCGAGTCCGTCGTGCGCGGGGAGCGACGCCGGGTCGATCCGGGGGCCCGCCACCACGACCATCCGCAGGGCGGGGAGCTCCGCCTTCGCGTCCGGCAACGCGGCGATGACGCGGCCGAGCAGGTCGACCCCGACGCCGGAGCCTCCGACGGTTGCGATGCACACCTTCTCGTCGGGCCGGTAGCCGAACTCCGCCCGGAGCGCGTCGCGGTCGGCAACGGTCGCCGGGTCGAACCCCGTCACGTAGCCGCAGAAGTCGTAGTGCGATCCGGTCCACTCGCGGATGCCGGGCAGACCGGGGCCTAGCGGATCGGTAACGACGTCCTCAGGATTGCCGACGAAGATCGCGCGGTCGCGGACCCTCGGGTACCGTTCGATGTGTTCCACCATCTCGGCGTTGTAGTCAGCCGTCAGTGCGGCCTCCCGGTCGCCGAGGTCCGGCATGGGGAGCCAGCCGACGAAGTCCGTCAGCCAGACGAACGGGGCGCGCTTCAGTTCTGGGTTCTCGTGCCAGAAGTGGTCGACGTCCCAGGACTCGTCCCCGATCACCAGGTCGTACGGTTCGGCGTCCAGCAGATCGTCGACCACCATGAAGTTCGCGACGAGGATCTCGTCCATGTCGCGGATCGCCTGGAAGACGTGCAGGTCGTGCTCGGCGGCCAGGCTCTCGATGTGAGCAGACTCGTTCGCGAGCTGCGCGCTCGCGGGGTGCACCCGCTCTCCTCGGGCTTCCAGCACGGTGGTCACCGGGTGCTGGGTGAGCCAGTCGATCTGGAGGTCCGGGTGGAGCTTCCGCAGCTCGGCGGCGATCGCCAGGTCCCTGCGTGCGTGTCCCAGGCCGATCGGCGAGGACAGGTAGAGCGCCCGCTTCGGCCTGGACAGCGAGCGGGTCCAGCGCCGCGCGACGGGCGCGCAGGGCGAGATCGTATCGACGAATGCCTCGATCTCGCGGTTCACGATCACGGGATGGCGCGCGAGCGCGCCGTGCCCGGCGCCCTCCAGGACGAGCAGCCTCCCGCCGGTCAGCTCGGCCATGCGTTCGGCGCGTGAGATCGGCTGGCAACGGTCGCGGGTCCCATGGATGATCAGGACCGGGCACCGAAGCGCGCGGCAGAGGTCCTCGGACTCCTCCTTCGTGGCCGGGAAGAGCGAACCCCCGGTGGAGGCTTCGACGGTCAGGAGGGTTTCGACGTCCGTGTCCAGGCCCCACTCCACGAGGTCGTCGTGCACCTTCGTGCTGTGGGGCTCGGACAGCACGAACTCCGAGTGCGCCTCTACCCACCCGGCGTAGTCGCGGAGCCAGTAGGCGCGGTTCTCCTTCGCCGCCCACCCCTGGGAGTCGTCGACGACCTGTTCGAACAGTTCGACCGCTCGCGCGCGCTCGGGATGGGGCGGCGAGAGGAAGGGCATCCCGGGCGCGATCGCGACGAGCCCCGAGACCCGGTCCGGGTGGTGGACGGCGAGTTCGACCGACCATCGGACGCCGGGGCAGAGACCCACCAGGACCGCCCGGTCGGTGTCCGTCTCGTCCATGACCTGGAGCGTGTCGGCGACCTCCTCCTCGTCGTCGTAGGCCTGGGGATCGCGCGGCCGATCCGAGCGACCGTTGCCGCGGGGGTCGAGCGTCACCACGCGAAAATGCCGCGCGAGGAACGGGATCTGCGCCTTCCACATCCGCGAGTGGACGATCGGCCACGTGGGCATGAGGACGACGGTCGGGTCGTGCTCCTCGCCGTAGAGCTCGAAGGCGACCTTGACACCGTCGCGTTCGACGTAACCCTCGCGGTCGGGGTACATGGCCCTCATCGAGGTCCCGCCATCACACGACCTCCGCGATCGACACCGCCGCGCGCTTGCCGTCGGTATCGACGGGAAGAATAGTCAATGAGGCTTACCATCGCCGCTGCGATCGCATCTGCGATCGCGTCCGGGTCCGCGGCTGCGTCCCCGTACTCCTCGTGCAAGATGCTCACTCCGCCGCGGTCGACGTTCCCGTCGTGTTCCGGGCATCGCGCCCTCATGGCCGTTCGCCCCCTCCGTGCGCGCGTGGCATGGGCAGCATCGTCGTGGAACCCATTGCAGCGCGATTGCAACGGCGCTGCAACCGCCGTTCCTAGCCTCCGATCGTGCCGGCACCAGCGGAGGGGCCGGCGGAAGGAGGTGGGCGATGGCGCTCACGGAGGAACGGGCGACGGCCAAGGACGTCGTCTACGACCTACAGGGCACGCTGCTCGAAGCGTGCTCGTGCGGGGTGCTGTGCCCCTGCTGGATCGGGGAGGATCCCGACGGCGGCTCGTGCGACGCGTTCGTCGCGTACCACTTCGACGCCGGCACGGTGGGCGGGGTGGACATCGCTGGGCTCAACCTGGTGAACGTCGTGAAGATCCCGGGCAACGTGCTCACGCCCGGGAGCTGGAAGATCGCGATGTTCATCGATGAGCGCGCGACCGACGAGCAGCAGCAGGCGCTCGTCGACGCGTACTCCGGCAAGCTGGGCGGGCCGCTCGCCGACCTGGCCGGCCTCGTCGGCGAGGTGGTCGACGTCCGCCGGGCTCCGATCTCCCACGAGATCGTCAACGGGAAGGGCGAGCTTCGGATCGGCGATTTCGTCTCCGCGGAGATGGCGCCGTTCACCGCTGCCGACGGGAAGACCACGACGCTTCGGGACACCGTCTTCTCGACCGTGCCGGGCTCGCCCGCGTACGTGGGCAAGGCGTCGAAGCACACGGTCAACCTCCCCGAGTACGGGATGGTCTGGTCGTTCGAGGGACGCAACGCGATCCAGTCCGACTACCGGATCACGTTCGCGGGAGCGGAGTGATGCAGGCGACGAGCGTTCCGGCCGACGCGTCCTGGCGGCGTACGAGGGTGCCGCCGCTGATCCCCGCGGCGATCGTCGCCGCGTGGGCCGTGGCACTCGTCGCGGAGGTCACGGGGACGGCGGCGCTGGTGCACCACGACGCGCTGATCGAGGGCGGCCCACCGCTGTGGGTCGCCCTCCCCGTCTTCGTCGTGGCCTGGCAGGTGATGGTCGTGGCGATGATGCTTCCGTCGACGTTGCCCATGATCCGACTGTTCGGCGCCGCGACGACGTCGGTCGCGCACCGCGCTCGAACGATGGGCGCGTTCATCGGCGGCTACGCGGCCGTCTGGACGCTGTTCGGGGCACTGGCATTCCTGGGCGACGACGTGCTGCATCACGTGGTGGACCGGACGCCGTGGCTCACGGCCCACCCGTACGTGATCGGCGGGACGGCGCTGGCGCTGGCGGGGGCGTTCCAGTTCTCGGACCTGAAGGAGAAGTGCCTGTCCGAATGCCGCCACCCCGGCGCGTTCCTGATGCGCTACTACCGGTCGCGTGGGGAAGGGCCGGCGTTCCGGTTCGGCTGGCGCCACGGGGCGTTCTGTCTCGGATGCTGCTGGGCGCTGATGCTGCTGATGTTCGCCGTCGGGGTCGCGCACCTGTGGTGGATGGCCGCCCTTACGGCGTTGATGGTCTACGAGAAGGTCGGCCGCCGCGGCGAGCTGGCCGCCCGGGTCGCGGGCGTCTCGTTCCTGGTGCTCGCGGTCGGTGTCCTGGTCCAGTACCCGGCGTCGCTGGGGACCCTGCTCTCGCACTGACCCGCGGCGGGTCGCTGGACGTCAGCCGATCAGCGGGAACCTCGGATCCGGGTGCGGCTCGTCGCGCCGGCCTGACGCCGCCCGGATGAAGGCGAGGTCGTCGCCGACCAGGTCCGCCGGCCGCCCTGCGACGGTCCGCCGCGCGAGCAGTTCGTCCAGGATCCCCGCCGTGATCGCGATGCCCTCCGGCATCCCCATCGGCTCGCGGCCGAGCGCGTCGGTCAGATCCATGCCGTGCACGATCGCCTCGACGACGCGGCTCGGGACGAACTCGCCCAACTCCATCAGCGCGTAGTAGCCCGATCCGATCAGCGACGGCGGGTTCGCCCTCGACTCCTCGATCGTCTTGGAGAACGTCTCGTCCAGCACGCCCGGCATGTCCGCAGGCGTCTTGCCGTCGACCATCGTGTACGCGTAGTCGTACACGACCGGCGCCACCTCGCTGCGCGGGAAGATGAAGAAGCTCACCCGGTCACGCCCGGGCTGCCCGCCCGGCGACGGGTCCGCGATCAGCATGCGCGTGAGCCCGATCGAGATGTCGAAGTGCCCGGCCAACTCGAACACCGTCCAGTGCCTCAACGACGCGTCGAGCGGCACGAGCTTCGTCGGCATCCCCCACTCGTCGTCAGAGAGGCCGGCGAACACCGCCTGGATGTTCGTCAGCTCGCGCTCGAGCGTGTCGGTCGCTTCCTCGTACGTCGCCATCGCCGGCCCCTTCCCCTGCGCCTAGGTCAGCATCCAGCCGCCGTCCACGTACAGCTCGACGCCGTTGATCGCGCGGTTCTCCAACAGGAACGTCGCCGCGTGCGTGATGTCGGCCATCGTCGTCAGCCGCCCGGTGGGCGTCCTGGCGCGGACCCCTTCCAGCACCGACTCGGGCTTGGCGGCCCAGTACGGGCTGTCGCCCACGATGCCCGGGTGCAGGGCGCTGACCCGGATGGGCGCCAGCTCGATCGCGAACGCGCGCACCAGCCCGCTCACCCCCGCGTTCACCGTGGTCACGGTCAGGGAACCGACGTACGGCCGGTCCTTCGCACGCCCGCCGAAGATCAGGATCGAACCGCCCTCGTCCATCCGGTCGGCCAGCGTGTGCGCCACCTCCGTGTAGCCGACGAGCTTCAACGTCACGAGGCGGCTCCCGCGCGCTCGGTCGTACTCCTTCAGCGTGTTCTCGTCGCGCTCGATCGCCGCGAGGACCAGGTGTTCGACCTCGCCGATCCCCACGAGCGCCGGCGCGATCGCGTCGGGCTCGGCGAGGTCGAACCCCAGCCCCGTCACCCGCGCCCCCAGGTCGCGCGCGACGCCCTGCGCGCGTTCGGCGTCGCGGCCCGTGATCACGACGTCGCGGCCGCGGTCCGCGTACGCGCGCGCGAGCTCCAGGCCGAGGCCGTGGGTTCCCCCGACGATCACCACCGCGCCAGCGTCAACCATCCGTGCTTCACCCCTCCCCTTCGGCCGCTACGTCGAGCGATGCCCGCAGGTGGTCCCAGTCGCGGGCGAACCGGTACGAGTGCTGTGGCGGCGGCGCGGGCGCCTGCGTCTCGAGCCACCGAACCGGGATGTCCTCCGGGTTCGAGAAGCTGTGGACGCACCCGACCCCCGCCCACGCGACGTCGCCGGGGACCAGCCGGAACCACTCACCGTCGAACGTCGCGTCGACCTCGCCGCCGAGGATCAGGTACGTCTCCTCGAACGGGTGGTCGTGAGCCCCCGCGACGCCGGCGCGTTCGTACTGGACCATGAACATCGTGGAGAGCTGCGCCCCCAGGTCCGTGTCGCTCATCATCTTCACCGTGATGCCGCTGTAGACCAGGAGCGCCGTCCGCATGCTCGCCGAGACCTTCAGCCGGTCCTGGGTCTGGTTCGCCGGATCCATGTTCTCCGGATCGATGTGACCGAACGACCGGCACCGTGGGTCGCGCACGTCGATCGGCTCGGGGTCCCCGCCCGCGTCGGCGAACGGCGGGACGAAGAACGTGTCGCCGGCGAACCGCGACCGCGGCTGCGGAGCCGACAGCGCCGCGATCCGTACGGACGCCGGACCGGGGTTGCGAAGCGCGTGCGCCTGCCCGAGCGGCACCAGCGCGTAGTCGCCCTCGCGCAGCAGGAACGACCCCTCGGTCGTCCGCAGGATCAGCTCACCCTGGAGGACGAAGAACGTCTCCTCGTACGCGTGGACGTGCGCGTCGACCGAGCCTCCGGGTTCGAACTCGGAGATCACGAACCCCGTGTGGACGGCCCCGGTCTCCTCGCCGACGACGGTCCAGCGCCGGAAGCCCTCGCTGTGACCGACGAGCGGCGGTGGAAGGACGAACCCCGCCTCCGCGGCGCGCGCGACGAGATGCCGCCGGTTCACTCGGACACGGACTCCGTCATCTCGACCTGCTCGAGCAGGTAGTCCCGCGAGGCCTCGACCTTCGCGCGGGCGCCGTCCCAGTCGGCCAGGAGCTTGCCGCCCCGCTTGTGGACCACCCCGCCGATGATCACGGTGTCGACGTTCGCGGTGTCCGCCGACAGGACCACCGCGGCGACCCCGTCGATGATCGGCGCGGTCGACGGCGCCGTCCCGTCGATCACGACGACGTCGGCGAACGAACCCGGGGTCAGCGACCCGGTCTTGCCCTCCAGGCCGACCGTGTAGGCGCCGTTGACGGTCGCCATCTCCAGGACGTCGCGCGCGGTGATCGTGTCGTCGGGGTTCGGTTCGTCGTTCTCCCACGAGACGTGGTTCACGAGCACGCGCTCGGCCCCGAACGCGCAGCGCATCTGCGTGAACATGTCGCCGGGCACCGTCGTGACGACGTCGATCGACAGGCTCGGCCGGAGCCCGAGCTGGCGCGATACGCGGACCGGCGGCTGGCCGTGACCCATCTGCATCTCGACCTGGGGCGCGATCGAGATCTTGCCCTTCGTGTCCGCGACCAGCCGCCACTCCTCGTCGCTGAAGTAGCAGCAGTGGAGGTACGTCGTGTCGTCGCCCAGCAGTCCCATGCCGTCGAGCAGGTTGACCATGTTCCACTTGCCCGCGTACTTGCCCATCCCGACGTGGATCGTGATCGGCAGGCCCAGCTCGCGGGCCATCGTCCATTCCTCACGAACGACGGGCTCGGCGCAGAAGTTCGGACCCCGGGTCGCGACCGCCATCGTGAGGAGGCCGTCGGCCGTCGTGCCGGAGGAGAAGTAGGTGTCGCGGATCCGCCTCACGTCGTCCGCAGGGATCGCGATCGTGCTGCCGTTCCAGTAGTCGTTCAGGGACAGGTTCGCGCTGCCGTACGCGTAGACGCCACGGATCCCGGCATCCTGGAGCCCCTGGATCCCCGCGTCCGGGTGATCCGGCGTGTTGTTGATGTGCGACCAGTCCAGCAGCGTCGTGATGCCGGCGTTGATGCACTCAAGCGCGCCGGCCAGGTTGCTCGCGTACACGTCCTCGGGCCGGTAGTGCGGCGCGAACGTGTCCAGCACCTCGACGAAGTAGTCGTCGAGGGTGGCGTTCGGCGCGCAGCCCCTGATCGCCGCCTCCCACGTGTGGCGGTGGGTGTCGATGAACCCCGGGATCACGACGTGCCCGGTGACGTCGACGACCTCGGCGTCCGCGTCGATGCTCGGGCCGACCTGCGCGATCGTCTCGCCCTCGATCAGCACGTCGCCCGGCGTCAGGTCGCCGATCCCTGGGTCCATCGTGATGACGCGCCCACCGCGCAGCAGCAGCCGGTCAGCCATCGCCTCCCTCTCCTTCCCCAGGCTCGCGGTCCGGATCTCGCGGGTGAGGATACGCCGCGGCCGCCGGATGAGTAAAGCTGCACTGTGCATCGCGGCGCCGGGCGGTCGCGCTCGTGTGACGCCGTGCCGGGCGACCACGACGGCCGACCGCGGACCGGTCATCCGACGCCCCGTCGGTGGTGTGGGACCCCGTTCGCCCTGAGCCGGGCCGGCTCTCGACCCGCGAGCGAGCCGCGTGCGATCGCTCCGCGTCGGCCCGGCGACTACCCGGCGCGGCCGACCACCGTCCAGATCCCGTGGACCGGCACGTCGCCGAGGTTCCACAAGCGGTGGGGCTGGGTCGAATCGAACGCGATCGAGTCGCCCGGGCCAACCTCGTGGCGCTGGAACCCGACCTGCACGCCGAGACGACCGGACATCACGTAGCCGTACTCGCGCCCCGGGTGCCGGATCAGCGAGCCATCCGTCGTCGAGGCGCCACCCACGTCGTAGACCACGAAGAGGAAGTCGACGAGCTCATCATCGCCGCTGGTCAGACGCTCCCAACGCACGCCGGACTCCAGGTCGATCACGTCGCGTTCGCCCGGTCGCACCAGGGCTCCGCGGGGACCGGGAGCGACCGGCGCGGGTCGGTCGGCGTCCTCGTCCGGGTTCGATCCCTCGTGTCCGTGGAAGATGCGGTCGACCGAGATGCCCAGCTCGGACACGATCGCGTAGAGCGTCCCGACGGAAGGCTTCGAGCGCCCCAGCTCGATCTGGGAGATCATGCTCGCCGACATCCCGACCCGCCGCGCCAGCTCCCGTTGGCTGACGCCGATGCGGTGGCGTTCGTCCCGCAGCCGGGCGCCGATGCCATCGAACGCCTCCGCGCGAGCCGGCGAGCGCTCGATCCCACTCGCGACGCACGGGACGCCCGGCCCGCCGTCGCCCGACGCCGTCGCGGCGGAGCCTTGTGTCGCGGGTGGCATGCGGGTATCGTACCCGGCGAGCGCGTGGTGTCCAGTAGGACTGCATATCGCGCAGCGTGGCTGTACGAGGCGGAACGTTGCGCTGAGGCTCGCCGGCCGACGGGATGGGGGCAGGCTTGACGTCGAAGACCCTGCTCAGCGGTGGATGCGTCCTCACCCTGGGTGCTCGGACCCCCAACTTCACCGAGGCCGACGTCCTCATCGACGGTGCGATCCTCGCCGAGGTCGGTCCGGGCCTCCGAGCCCGGGACGCGGAACGCGTGGACGCCACCGACACGATCGTGATGCCCGGCTTCGTCGACAACGGGGATGGACACCGGCAACGTCGACACGGTCCTGATCGCCGGTCGCGTGATGAAGCGCCACGGCCGATTGCTCCATGTCGACTGGCCTGCGGTGAAACGGATGGCGGCCGAGTCCAGGGACTTCGTCGTCGCCAAGTCGGGCTTCAAGCCCCCGAGCATCTGATGGATGGGAGGGAGTCGGATGGATAAGGATTAGCGGTTCCGAGGGAAGGAGGGACACGCCGATGACGATGGACGGGTTCCCCGTGGCGACGACCCCCGCGCCGGGCATCGCGGGCGTCGACTGGGAGGTCCGCGTCGACTTCGAACGGCTCCGCACGTACCGGCTGCAGCGGGCGCGGGAGGCGCTGGAGGCGTCGGACCTGGGTGCGTTGCTGCTGTTCGAGACCAGCAACATCCGCTACGTCACGGCGACGCAGATCGGCTACTGGGCGTTCAACAAGGGTGAGCGCTACGCGGTCCTCACGCGGACCGGCCCGCCGCGGATCTTCGACTTCGGGTCGGCGGCGAAGGCGCACCGGCTCCAGCTGCCCCACGTGTACGACGAGACGAACTCCGTCGGCGGGAACACGGGCCTGCAGGGCGCGATCCACCCGCGCGTCGGCCTGCAGGAGCGCGCGGCGAAGGAGATCCGTTCGATCATGGCCGAGGACGGCGTGGGCGACATGCCCCTCGGCGTCGACGTCGCCGAGACGTCGGTGTTCCTCGAGCTGATGAAGGCCGGCGTCGAGGTCCGGGACGGCCAGCAGGTCATGGCCGACGCCCGCGAGATCAAGAGCGCCGACGAGATCATGCTCCTCACGCAGGCGTGCGCGATGGTCGACGGCGTCTACCAGGACATCTTCGAGGCGCTGAAGCCGGGGGTCCGCGAGAGCGACATCGTCGGCCTGGCGCACGCGCGGCTGTTCGAGATGGGCTCGGAGTTCGTCGAAGCGATCAACTCGATCGCCGGCGAGCGCTGCAGCCCGCACCCGCACGTGTTCTCCGATCGCCTGATCCGGCCCGGTGACCAGGCGTACTTCGACATCATCCACGTCTTCAACGGGTACCGGACCTGCTACTACCGGACGTTCGTCGTGGGCCGCGCGACGCAGGCGCAGCGCGACGCGTTCAAGCGTTCGCGCGAATGGATGGACGCCGCGCTCGACCTGGTCAAGCCCGGTACGACCACCGACCAGATCGCGGCGGTCTGGCCCAAGGCCGAGGAGTTCGGATTCACCGACGAGATGGACGCGTTCGGCCTGCAGTTCGGGCACGGCGTCGGCGTGAGCCTCCACGAGCGGCCCATCATCACGCGGCTGAACTCGTTCGTCGACCCGCTCGAGATCAAGGAGGGCATGCTGTTCGCGCTCGAGACGTACTGCCCGGCGGCGGACGGCCGGTCCGCCGCGCGGATCGAGGAGGAGGTCGTCGTCACGGCCGGCGGCCGCGAGGTCATCACGCTCTTCCCGTGCGAAGAGCTGATGGTGGCGAACGGATACTGATGACCGCCGAGCAGATCACCGACGCGTCGACGGTCGCGGGCGTGCGCATGTACCGCATGATGGTCGAGTGCCGCCTGTTCGAGGAGCGGGTGCACCGGCTCTTCCTCGAGGGGATCGTCAAGGGAACGACCCACCTGGCGATGGGCCAGGAGGCCGTGGCGGCGGGGTTCGCCGCGGCGCTCGAGCCGCGGGACCTCGTCTACTGCACGTACCGCGGGCACAACCACACGATGCTGCGCGGCGCGCCGATGGCCGCGCTGATGGCCGAGCTGATGGGCCGCGCCACCGGCATCTGCGGCGGCAAGGGCGGTTCGATGCACCTCACGTCGGTCGAACACGGCGCGATGGGCTCGTACGCGATCGTCGGGGCGCACCTGCCGGTCGCCGCCGGCGCCGCGTGGGCGGCGCAGGAACGCGGCAGCGGCCAGGTCGTCGTCTGCTTCTTCGGCGACGGGACGACGAACATCGGCGCGTTCCACGAGGCACTGAACCTGGCCGTGATCTGGAAGCTGCCGGTGGTGTTCGTCTGCGAGAACAACCTCTACATGGAGTACACGCCGATCGGCGCCGTGACGGCGGTGGCGCACCCGGCCGCCGATCGAGCCGCGGCCTACGGGCTCGAGCGGATCGTCGCGGACGGAAACGACGCCGACGCGATGTTCGACGTCGCCACGACCGCGGTCGCGAAGGCCCGCGCGGGCGACGGGCCGTCGCTTCTCGAGGCGATGACGTACCGGCAGGGCGGCCACTCCCGCGCCGACCCTGGGACCTACCGTCCCGATGACGAGGTGAAGGAATGGCTGGCTCGGGATCCGATCCCCCTGTACCGCGAACGGCTGATCGCCGCCGGGGTGGACGCGTCCGTCCTGGACGAGGTCGACCGCGCCGCTGAGCGCGGCGTCGAGGCCGCCGTCGAGGAGGCCCGGGCCGCTCCCCCACCGGACCCTTCGGTTCTCGGGACCGAGCTGTGGGCCGAGGGAGGTGCGGCGTGGCGGAACTGACGTACCGCGAGGCCGTCGCGCGCGGCCTGGCGCAGGAGATGGAACGCGACCCGTCCGTGTACTTCATCGGCGAGGACGTCGCCGCGGCGGGCGGGGTCTTCAAGACCACCGTCGGGCTGCTGGAACGGTTCGGCCCCCAACGCGTCCGCGACACGCCGATCTCCGAGCAGGCGATCGTGGGCGCCGTGATGGGCGCCGCGATGAACGGCCTCCGGCCGGTCGCGGAGATCATGTTCAGCGACTTCTTCGCCGTGTGCTGGGACCTGATCGCGAACCAGATCGCGAAGACGCGCTACATGACCGATGGTCAGGTGGCTTTACCGTTGGTGATCCGGACGGCGAACGGCGGCGGCGTCCGGTTCGGCGCGCAGCACTCGCAGAGCGTGGAGAGCTGGGCGATGGCGATCCCCGGCCTGAAGGTGGTCGTGCCGTCGACGCCCGTCGACGTCGTCGGGCTGCTGGCGGCCGCGATCCGCGACCCGGACCCCGTGATCGTGGTCGAACCGAAGGTCCTGTACTCGGCGAAGGGCGAGGTGCCCGACGGCGAGGTCGTCGACGAGCTCGGCGCCGCGACGGTCGCCCGCGAGGGAACGGACGTGACGGTCTGCGCGCTCGGGGCGATGGTGCCGAAGGCGCTGGAGGCGGCCGCCGCGCTCGAGGCCGACGGCGTATCCGCCGAGGTCATCGACGTTCGTTCCCTGGTGCCGCTCGACACGCGGACGATCCTGGCGTCGGTCGGCAGGACCAGCCGGCTCGTCACGGTCGAAGAGAACCCGCGCCTGTGCGGGTGGGGCGCAGAGCTCGCGTCGATCGTGGCCGAGGAGCGGTTCTTCGACCTGGACGCGCCGATCGTTCGCGTGACGACGCCGCACATCCCCCTGCCCGCGGCCGACGCCCTCGAGGACCTGGCGATCCCCTCCGCGGCCAGCGTCGTCGAGGGTGTCCGGAGGACCCTCGGATGACCGCCGCCGCGGACGTGATCCCGACCGTCGCGTTCCTCGGCATGGGCCGCATGGGGAGCCGCGTCGCGGCGAACATCGCTCGCGCCGGGTTCCCGCTGATCGTCTACAACCGGACCCGGACGAAGGCCGACGAGGTCGCTTCGGCCACCGGCGCCACCGTCGCGGGGACGCCCGCCGAGGCGGCACGGGGCGCCGACGTCGTCGTGACCATGCTCGCCGACGCGCCGGCCGTCGAGGCGGTGTACGGGGGCGACGAAGGCGCGCTCCGGGGCCTCGGTCCCGGGAAGGTCGGGGTCGACATGGGCACGATCGGCCCGTGGGCGATCGCCGACCTCGGCGCGCGCGCGCGTGACGCCGGCGCGGCGTTCGTCGAGGCGCCCGTCTCCGGGAGCGTCGCGACGGCAGAGGCCGGCAAGCTCCTGATCATGGCCGGCGGGGACGAGGCCGACATCGACCGCGTTCGGCCCGTGCTGGACGCGACGTCGTCCATGGTGATCCGCGTCGGCGAGCTGGGCGCGGGCGCCGCGATGAAGCTCGCGGTGAACGCGGTGCTGTTCGGCCTGAACGAGGCGCTCTCCGAGTCGCTGGTGCTCGCCGAGCGTGCCGGCGTCGAGCGGCGCGCGGCGTACGAGGTGTTCGCGAACAGCGCCGTCGCGGCCCCGGCGGTGCACTACCGGCGCGACGTGTTCGAAGCGCCGGGGTCGAAGCCCGCCGCGTTCACGATCGACCTGGCGATCAAGGACCTCGCGCTGACGCTCCGGTTCGCCGACGAGGTCGGCGCGACGATGCCGCAGGTCGAACGCAACCTCGGGATCATGGAGGACGCCGCGGGCGCGGGGCGCGGCCAGGAGGACATCTCGGCCGTCGCCGAGTTCCTGCGCGACCGGCCCGACCGCTGACACAGCCTCCGCATGACCGACCGGGCCGCTGCGGCGAGTATCACCGTCGAGCTCCTGGAACCGGACGCGGCACTCGATGGTCGACTGGTCGAGCGGCTGGCCGACATCGTCAACGTCGCGTACTCGGAGACGGAGGGCTCTCTGTGGCGACGGCAGGACCATCGCCGGACCGAACCGCGCGAATTCGCAGGCGTGATCGCGCGAGAGTTCCTGATCTATCGCAAGGCCCTGGGCGAGCGCCGATCGGCCCGCCCCACCATGTATGGCGTATGGTAGCATGCGTTCCACGATGGCCCAGATGGAGAAGACGACCGTGTACCTCCCCGTGGAGCTCGAGCGGGAGCTCAAGCACGCGTCGCGCAGGCAGGGCCGTCCCATGGCCGAGATCGTGCGTGAAGCGGTCCGCCGCTACCTGGACGAACAGCCGCGGCCGATGCCGAAGTCGATCGGCATGGGAGCGGACGGCCGGATCGGGGCCGACCGCAGCAAGCGATGGGTCCGCTCCGAATGGGACCGACGATGGCGTGCTGACGCTTGACACCTCCGCGCTCGTCGCGCTGTTGGATTCCGAGGACCCGTACCACGCACGGGCGGTGGAAGCCCTCGCGGCGGAGGCCGGGCCGCATCTCGTGCCCGCCGGGATCCTCGCGGAGGTTGCCTACTTCCTGCAGACGCGCCTCGGGACCGATGTTCTCGCGGCATTCATCGAGGACCTCGAAACAGGTGCCTTCGCGTTCGAATGCGGCGAGCAAGATCTTCCCAGGCTGCGGCACCTGGTCGATCGGTACGCGGACCTGCGTCTCGGGTTCGCCGATGCGTGCGTCATCGCGTGTGCGGAACGCAACGGCGGGCGCGTGATGACGTTCGACCGTCGCGACTTCGACGTCGTTTCACGCGAGGGGATGATCCAGCCCATCCCCTGAACACCGAAGGGCCGGGAGCCCATCACGCTCCCGGCCCCTCGGTGACGAACCGAACGGGCCTTGCCTGGCCTGATCGCGTTCGCTAGTGCGCGTGCCCGTGGCCACCGGCCGCGGGCTCCTCCTCCTCGGGCTTCTCGACCACCGACGCCTCGGTGGTGAGCACCAGCGCCGCGATCGAGGCGGCGTTCTGCAGCGCCGACCGGGTGACCTTCGCCGGGTCGATGACCCCGGCCTTCACCAGGTCCATGTACTCGCCGGTCGCAGCGTTGAACCCGTTGCCACCCTTCGCCGAACGGATGTGCTCGACGATCACCGCCCCGGGGTGCCCGGCGTTGTCGGCGATCAGGCGAGCCGGCTCGGAGAGCGCCTTGCGAACGATCGTCGCGCCGATCGCGACGTCGCCCTCGAGGCCGAGCGCATCGGGGTCGACGGCAGCCTCGGCGCGGATCAGCGCCACGCCGCCGCCGGGCACGATGCCCTCTTCGATCGCCGCACGGGTCGCGCTCACGGCGTCCTCGATGCGGTGCTTCTTCTCCTTCAGCTCGACCTCGGTGGCCGCACCGACCTTGATCAGCGCCACGCCGCCGGCCAGCTTCGCCAGGCGCTCCTGGAGCTTCTCGCGGTCCCAGTCGGAGTCGGTGTTGTCGATCTCGGCCTTGATCTGGTTGATCCGGCCCTTGATGTCGTCCTCCGGACCCTGGCCCTCGACCAGCGTGGTGTCGTCCTTCGTCACGACGATCTTGCGCGCGCGGCCGAGCATGTCCAGCGTGACGTTCTCGAGCTTCACGCCGATCTCGTCGGAGATCACCTGACCGCCGGTGAGGATCGCCATGTCCTGGAGCATCGCCTTGCGCCGGTCCCCGAAGCCGGGAGCCTTGATCGCCACCGACGGGAACGTGCCGCGGATCTTGTTCACCACGAGGGTCGCCAGGGCCTCGCCCTCGACGTCCTCGGCGATGATCACGAGCGGCTTGCCGGCCTGGACGAGCTTCTCCAGCACGGGCAGGAGGTCCTGCACGGCCGAGATCTTCTTGCCGACCAACATGATGTAGGGGTCCTCGACGACCGCCTCCATCGCCTCCTGGTCGGTGATGAAGTACGGCGAGATGTAGCCCTTGTCGAACTGCATCCCCTCGACGAACTCGAGCTCGATGCCGAACGTCTGGGACTCCTCGACGGTGATCACGCCGTCCTTGCCGACCTTGTCGAACGCCTCGGCGATCGTGTCGCCGACGGCCGGGTCGGCCGAGGAGATGGCGGCGACGTTCGAGATCTCGTCGCGACCTCCGACGTCACGGGACTGCTTCGCGATGCTCCCGACCGCCGCGGCGACGCCCTTCTCGATGCCCCTCTTGAGGCCCATCGGGTTGGCGCCGGCGGCGACGTTGCGCATGCCCTCGTGGACCATGGCCCGCGCGAGCACCGTCGCCGTCGTGGTGCCGTCACCGGCGACGTCGTTCGTCTTGGTGGCGACCTCCTTGGCGAGCTGGGCGCCCATGTTCTCGTACGGGTCCTCCAGCTCGATCTCCTTGGCGATCGTCACGCCGTCGTTCGTGATCGTGGGGGCTCCCCACTTCTTGTCGAGGACGACGTTGCGGCCCTTCGGACCGAGCGTGATGCTCACGGCGTCCGCGAGCTTGTTCACGCCGGCCTCGAGGGAGCGACGCGCCTCTTCGTCGTACTGCAGTGTCTTGGCAGCCATCTCGTCTATCAGCCCCGATCAGGCGCGGACGGCGAGGACGTCGCGAGCCGACAGGATCAGGTACTCGGTCCCGTCGATCTTCACTTCCGTGCCGCCGTACTTCGAGTAGATGACCCGGTCGCCCTCCTTGACCTCCATCGCGACGCGGGTGGTGCCGTCCTCGGTGAACCGCCCCGGGCCGACCGCGACGACCTCGCCCTCCTGCGGGCGCTCCTTCGCGGTGTCCGGGATGACGAGACCGGATGCGGTGGTCTCCTCTTCCTCGATCGCCTTGACGACGATCCGGTCCTCGAGAGGCTTCAGGCTGAATCCCTTCGCCATACGTTCCTCCTTCTCGGGTGCTTTGCCTGGGCTGAACTTAGCACTCAGGCTGATCGAGTGCTAACAGTCTAGCCAGGAGAGCGCGAACGGTCAACGCGAACTCGGGGTGGGTGCGCCGCCCCCGTCCGTTGGCCCGTTCGCGTGTCGCGCCCGTGTTCCCCTGTCCCCCGGGTGCCTCGGCGCCGCCGGCTGTCGCTGCCGTCGCGCCCCCTCCCTCCGTTCCCGGGGCACTCTCGCGTCAGTCATCGACCCGAACGCGGTCCCGCTCCAAACGATGCCCCGGGGGTGGCGTCATCGTCGCACATCACCCGAGGCACCTACCGTCTGGACATGGACGCCCGGCTCGACCTTGGGGCGGTCCTGGCCGTGCCCCGCCCCCGTACCCGGGCGGATCCGTGGCGATCGACCGCGCCACGATGGGGATCGCCGATTCCCCGGCGTTCGTGGGTAAGTCGCCCTGCGGGTGCGCCGAGCGGTTCATCCGGACCTGAAGGAGCAGTGCATCTGGTCGAAGACCTGGACGGACCTGGCCGAGCTCGCCGGAGTGAAGGGATCCGGCGCTACGACACGAGTTTGCTCATCGAGCGGCACGGGCACATTACACGAGGGAGGCATACGAGGCAGCGATGAAAGGCGCCGCGGCGTGATCACAGGAGGTCATCGAAGTCTCCAGAGAACCGGGGGCCGGTTCACCATCACCATGCCCAAAACCGACACCGAGGAAGGACAACGGGATGAGCACCACTCAGGACTACCAGGCCGCGGAGCAACTCCTCCGCCGACCCGCGCGCCCTGGCGAGCTCGTCATCGGCGACAAGGTCAGGCCGCAGTGGATCGACGGAGGCGCCCGTTTCTGGTACGCGGTGAGCGACGGCGTCGGCAGGCGGTTCGTGCTGGTCGACCCGGCGGCGGGCACCCGCGAGCCGGCCTTCGACCACGCCCTGCTCGCCGCCGCGCTGGCCGCCGCCTCCGGGCAACAGGTCGACCCGGAGGCCTTGCCGTTCATGGCCATCGAACTGTCCGGGAACGCCGTGGAGTTCGACGCGTTCGGCGAGCACTGGCGCTGCCGCCTGGACAGCTACGCCTGCGAGCGGGCCGAGTTCACGCCGCCGGGCAACCCGCTGGAGGTGCCGTCACCCGACGAGAAGGTCGCGGTGTCCCGTCGGGGGCACGACCTGTGGGCGCGCTCGCTGTCCGACGGCCGCGAGTGGGCGCTGACCATCGACGGCGAGCCCGACTGCCGGTACGGCTCCGGCCCGGACTCCACGAGCAACGGCACCCTGCTGCGCAAGTTCGGCCTGCCGCACCTGCCGCCCGCGGTGGCCTGGTCGCCCGACTCGACGAAGGTGCTGGCGCATCGGACCGATGAGCGCGGCGTCCGGCAGACCCACCTGGTGGAGGCCAGGCCCGCCGACGGCGGCGCCCCGGTGCTGCGCACCCAGCGGTACGCCTACGCCGGGGACGAGAACATGCCGCAGGCCGAGCTGGTCGTGCTGGACGTCTCCGAGGGCACGGTGGTCCGCGCGCAGGCCGAACCGCTGCTCATGCCGCAGTCGTCGCCGATCACGACCGGGTGGGCGTGGTGGGCTCCGGACAGCTCGGCGGTGTACTACCTCGGCCAGCCCCGCGACCTGCGCACGCTCACCCTGCACCGACTGGATCCGGCCACCGGCGAGGTCACCACTGTGCTCAGCGAGACCGGGACCACCCGCGTTGAGCCCAACCAGTGGATGAACGAGCCGCCGATCGTGCGGGTGGTGGCCGACGAGGTGCTGTGGTACTCGCAGCGGGACGGCTGGGGCCACCTGTACCGGTACGACCTGCGCACCGGCGAGCTGCTCGGGCAGGTCACCTCCGGGCAGTGGGCGGTGCGGCAGATCCTGCACGTCGACGAGGCCGAGCGGGTCGTGTACTTCACCGCCTCCGGGCTGGTTGACGAGGACCCGTACCGGCGCACGGTGTGCCGGGTCGGTCTGGACGGCTCCGGCTTCGCCAAGGTCACCGACGACGAGCTGGACCACGTCGTCACCATGCCGGACACCATGGAGTACTTCATCGACTCCGCGTCCACCGTCGACACCCCGCCAGTGACGACGCGTTCGCGACTGGTCCGGGCGGGTGCTGGTCGAGCTGGAGCGCGCCGATATCACCAAGCTCACCGCCACCGGCTGGACGCCGCCGGAACGGTTCTGCGTCAAGGCGGCCGACGGGGTGACGGACATCTACGGGGTGCTGTACCGGCCGCGAGGGTTCGACCCCGCCCAGCACTACCCGGTGGTGGACAGCCTCTACCCCGGCCCGCAGGTCGACCGGGTCGCCCCGTGCTTCGACCCCGGCGGGATGGGCCTCGACGCGGAACCCATCGCGGCGCTCGGTTTCGTCGTGGTGGCGGTGGATGGGCGAGGCACCCCAGGGCGGAGCAAGGCCTTCCACGACGCCTCCTACGGCCACTTGGCCGACGCAGGCTGCCTGGCCGACCATGTCGCAGCGCTGCGGCAGCTGGCCCGGACCCGGCCGTGGATGGACCTGGACCGGGTGGGCGCGTTCGGCCACTCCGGAGGCGGGTTCGCCACAGCGCGGGCGATGCTGGACTTCCCCGAGGTGTACAAGGCCGGAGTCGCCCTCTCCGGCTCGCACGACGCCCGCTACTTCAACCTGGGCTTCGTGGAGACCTACGACGGCGCGGACAACCCCGAGGCCTGGGCCCGTGCCTCCAACGTGGACCTCGCGGACCGGTTGGTGGGCAAGCTGCTGCTCATCCACGGCGAGATGGACGACCAAGTCCACCCGGACCACACGCTGCGGCTGGCCGACCGGCTCATCGCCGCCGACAAGGACTTCGAGCTGCTCATCGTGCCCGGGGCCGAGCACGCGTTCATCGACTGCCTGGCCTACGTCCGCAAGCGCTGCTGGGACTTCCTGGTGCGCGAGCTGATGGGCACGCAGCCACCCGCCTACCGCCCCGCCCCCATCGCCATCGGCCCCGAGTTGCTCGGCGAGCTGTTCGCCTGAGCGCGACACCACAGACGAGGAACCAGGGGAACAACCCGATACCCGGCGCGAGTCAGGAGACACGCCCTGGCCGTGCGGCGTCTCCGACGTTCGCTCTTGGCCCAGGTGCCGAACCCAACGGTCCATCCGCTCGAGCGGCCAGCGCGTCTCCCGTGCCGCGAGCGCGACGTGCAGGCGTGCCAGTCGTCCGGTCAGACCGGAGCAGCTAGAGGCGCGCGCTGATCAGGTCGGACCGGGCGACTGGGCTCGCCTGTCGCTTCCGAGACCGCGGCGCCAGGTCCTAGAGGTCGAGCGTCATGCCCTCGTGTGCGAGCGCTACGTCGGCCGGGTCGCCGGCGCGGAGATCCCGGGCCTTCGCCAGGATCGCGTCCAGCTGGTCGTCGGTGTGGAGCGGGTCGTGGTGGAACAGCACCAACCGCTCTGCACCGGCCCGCTCGGCGAACGTCACCACCTGCGAGGTGCTCGAATGGCCCCAGCCCTCCCGTTCGTCGTATTCGCCCTGCGTGTACTGCGCGTCGTGGATGAGCACGTCGGCGCCCTCGGCCAGCCCGAACCCCGAGATCCACTCCGGAGCGGTCGCGTCCAGATCACACCCGAGCGCGGGCTCGTGATCGGGCAGGTACGCGAGCGCCCGACCATCCTCTTCGATCCGGTAGCCGACGGTCGGCCCCGGGTGCTTGATCAGGTCGGCGGACACGGTCGCGGAACCGATCCGCCACGGACCCGGCGGGACCTCCTCGAACGAGGGACGCGACGGGACGTCGCGCAGGTGCACGGGGAAGAACGGCGGCGCGAAGAACGGTGCGATCCGGTCCCGCAACGGCTTGAGCGGCGAGGGCGGTCCCCAGACATGGAACTCGACCGACGGATCCCAGAACGGCGCGAAGAACCGGAGCCCCTCGATGTGGTCGGCGTGCAGGTGGGTGATCAGCACGTCGATCCGCGGCGGAGGATCGTCCCGGAGCGTCATGCCGAACGGGCGGATCCCTGTTCCAGCGTCGAGCACCAGGAGGGAGCCGTCGGAGAGGCGGACGGCCACGCACGAGGTCTGCCCACCGTACCTGTTCGTATCCGGGCCCGGTGAGGCCAGCGTGCCCCGGCAGCCCCAGACCCTGAGATGCATCTCAGCGTTCGCCGAGCGGGCGATCCTCCCAGAAGATCGCCATCGCTCCGGCCAGCTCGTCGGCGCGTGCGAACAGGGGGATCGCGGTGATCGCGAGCGCGCGCGGGACACCGTCCACCCCGACGATCCGCAGGGCACGGTGCGCCTCGAGTCCTTCTCGGAACGCGATGCCGAGCGGGAGCTCGGCCAGGGGGATCGGGCGGCCGTCCTCGTCGGTGGGGTTCCACTCCGTCGCCCACTCCCCCGCCCGGAGCTCCCCCGCTTCCGCGTACGTCCGTCCGAGCAGCGGCTCGGCCGCTTCGTTGAAGAAGATCAACGTGCCCTCGGCATCGACGACGAACGCGGCGCACGTCAGTCGTGACGTCAGGTCACGGGCCAGGATCAGTACGAGGTTCCGCTGACGGGCCCGTTCCTGCATGGCCGAGAGGCTAGCGGCGCTCAACCGCGGCGAGCAAGTGCGGCGGCGGCGTCACCGGGCGACCCTTTAAGGGCCCCGATGCGAGCATCGCAGCTCACGGTTCGTTCGCCGGATGTCCGTGGTCGATCCTGCCCCTTGCCTCAGCGACGATATACCGTTCGAGGCCGTCGACCTGCGTCTCTAGAAGGCCGACGATGCCGGCCAGCGAGCGTCGGCCGTCAGCGTTCCGTGAGGCCCATCCGAGCGTGCCACTCGACCATCGACTCTTCGGTGTTGTCGTCGAATCGAGGGTCGTCCGGGGACCCGATGGCCGGCACCCAGGGCAACCGGTCGGCCCACCGGACGTGGATCCGGTGCGGCGGGGACGGGAGCGGCGTGTCCACGGCGGCCGCGAACGGGTACACCAACCCGGGCCATGCGGCCATGTCCAGGAACAGCGGGCTCCCGCAGCGTGGGCAGAACGAGGTGACGGGGCCTTCGCTCGTCTCGTACCGCGTCGGCTCGAGCTCGCCCTCGACGCGCAGGGTCGTCGCGTCGGCTATCACGTTGATGGCGGCGCCGATGGCCCCCGCGAGCTTGCGGCAGCGACGGCAGTAGCAGATCCGATACGGGTAAGGCTCGGACGATGCCACCGAGAACCGCACCGCGCCACACTCGCATGAGCCCTCGAGGTTCAGCTCGCCCTCCCTACGTGATCGATCGACCTGCCGAGTCTAGGGCCACTCAGCCTTCGAGGTCACCCGGCTTCCGCGCCCGGCGATGGCCGTCGCCTCCTCCAGCGACATCGCGGTGCCCTCGTCCCACGCCCGCCGAACGGTGTCCGCGTCGAGATGCTGACCGGCCTCTTCGGCCGGGTCGCCCTCGAGGATGCGCGCGAACCCACCTGGCGGGCCGCCCACCCGTTCCTTCAAGCGGGCGGCCGCCGCAGCGAGCCGGACCGCATCCTCGTGCCTACCCTCCCAGGTCGCCAGGAATGCGAGGTTGGTGAGCGCGATCCCGATGCCCGTCGCGTTGTCCCCGGCCTCGAACAACCGGAGCGACTCGAGGGCGGCGGATCGCGCCTCCTCCGGACGGGCCAGCCGGCCGTAGGCGAAGCCAAGCCAGACCAGGTCGAACGCCAGCTGGAGACGATCGCCGAGGCGACGCCATATCCCCACGGCCTCTTCCACTCCCGTCACCACGCGGGCCCAGCGTTCGGCCTGAGCGTCGCGGATGACCAGCATGGTGAGCGCCTGTGCGATGCCCCGTTCGTCGCCGACCTCGCGAAACAGCTCCAGGCTCTGATCCACCATCAGCGCGGCGGCCTCGATGTCGTCGCCGGCCACGACGAAGGCCAGGTTGTACAGCGCCTCGGCGATGCGGCGCGGATCGCCGAGCTGCTGTTCGACCTCGACCGCCTCGGAGTAGAAGCGGCCGGCCGACTCCCGGTCTCGTTGCCACCAGGCGATGCCCCCCGCGCCGATCAGCGCCTTGGCGCGCGTCGCGGTCGCCCGCTGTCCGGCGGGCATCGCGAGGATCTCCGCGAACCACCGAGCGCCCTCGGCGATGTGGCCCCGCTGCTGCCAGAACCGCCACAGTGCCCCCGCGGCCTCCTGTGCCCGCTCGACCCGGCCGGTCTCGATGGCCCACCGGAGCGCCTCGCGGATGTTCCCGTGCTCGACGTCGCAGCGGTCGAGCCACGCCACCTGGTCGTCCGCCACGAGGTGCGGCTCCGCTTCGACCGCGAGGTCGAGATAGTGCCCGCCATGGCGTTCGAGCATCAGGTCCAGGTCGCCCCAACCGTCGAGTTGCTGCTGCCCGAACTCGCGGATCGTCTCCAGCATGGAGAACCGGATCCCTCCGCCCGCATCGTTCCTCCGGACCAGCGACTTGTCGACGAGGGAGGAGAGCCCGTCCACCACATCGAGGCGGGTCCCTGTCGGATCGCACACGGTGTGCGCGGACGCCAGCGTCCACCCGCCGCTGAAGATCGAGAGGCGCGAGAAGAACCGACGCTCCGGCTCGTCGAGCAGCTCGTAGCTCCACGCGATCGCGTCCCGCAGCGTGCGCTGACGCTCCGGAGCCGTCCGGGAAGGTGACGCCAACAGGGCGAAACGATCGGTCAGCCCGTCCAGGATCTGCTGGGGCGACAGGACCTTCAGGCGCGTGGTGGCGAGCTCGATGGCGAGCGGCAGGCCGTCGAGCCGAGCGGTGATGGCCGCCACAGCGCCCGCGTTCCCCTCGTCGACCTGGAAGCCAGGGACGACCGCCCGCGCTCGGTCCACGAAGAGCCGCACGGCGTCGGCGTCGCGGAGCGTCGCAAGGTCGGGCAGGGACGATGGATCGGGCGGCTCCAGCGGCGGGACCTGGAACTCCTGCTCGCCTCGCGCCGACAGAACGATCCGCGAGGTGACGATCGCCTTCGCGTGGGGCGCAGCCGCCAGGAGCTCTTCGACGACCGCGGCTGCGTCGATGACCTGCTCGAAGTTGTCGAACAGGAGCAGTGCCTCCCGGTCACGGAGATGATCCTTCACCGCCTCCAGGACCGGGCGCCCTCCGTCCTCCGGGACGCCGAGGGCCTTCGCCACGGTCGAGGCGACCACAGCCGGATCAGCGACGCTCGACAGGTCCACGAAGCACACGCCATCGGCGAACGACCCCAGGAGCCGCGATGCCACCCGGATGGCGAGCCGCGTCTTTCCGGTGCCGCCGGCTCCGGTCAGCGTCACGAGTCGGGCGTGCTCGAGGAGCCGCTCCACCTCGGCCATCTCCGCGTCCCTTCCCACGAACGAAGTGAGCTCGGCGGGGAGGGCGCTCGGGCGCGCCCCGATCGATCTGGGCGGGGGGAACTCGGAGGGGAGGCCTTCGATCTCGAGCTGATGCAGGCGCTCCGGGTCCGCGAGGTCCTTCAGCCGGTGCTCCCCTAGGTCGCGGAGGCGCGCCCCCAGCGGGACCACACCCTCCACCAGGCGAGCCGTGTCGTCCGAGAGGAGCACCTGGCCCCCGTGAGCGGCGTCGGCGATGCGCGCGGCACGGTGGACGTCGATGCCGACGTACCCGTCGCGACCGAGCTCTCCCGTCCCGGTGTGCAGGCCCATCCGAACGCGGACCGGCGAGCCGTGCGACCAGCTGTGTGCCGCGAGGTCCCGCTGGGCACGGAGCGCGGCCCGGACGCCGTCGACGGGTTCGCGGAACACCGCGAAGAAGGAATCGCCGTACGTACCGATCTCGACGCCGTTCGCGGCGGAGATGGCGGCCCGGATGATGTCGGCGTGCTCCTCGAGGATGTCGGCGTATCCCTGGCCGACCTCGAGCAGGAGCCGGGTGGACCCCTCGATGTCGGTGAACAGGAACGTGACCGTGCCGGTCGGGAGCTTGGGCATCGCGATGCAATGTAGTCCCGCGCGACCGAGGGCGGGAAGGAAGAGATGGCTCTAGTTGGATCTCGCCTCCGGTTGGCTCGCATCCCGCTGCAGTCTGCGCGGTCAGCCCGTCAGGCTCACCCGGACGGCGCAGCTCGGCTCCGCGGGCCTATGCTGCGTGAGGTGCATCTGGCTGGACCCGGATCGAAAGGACACGACGGTGCGAGAGCTGATCGTGAGCACCTTCTTGACGCTCGACGGGGTCATGCAAGCGCCCGGCGGACCCGGGGAGGATGACAGCGGCGGCTTCGCGTACGGCGGCTGGTCCGTGAACTACTGGGACGAGATGATGGGCCAGGTCATGGGGGATGCCATGGGCGGGCCGTTCGACCTCGTTCTCGGGCGCAGGACCTATGACATCTTCGCTGCACATTGGCCGCACGCCACCGACGATCCCGGCGCCAAGCCGCTCAATGACGCTACCAAGTACGTCGCGTCGCGGAGTCGTCCCACGCTCGAGTGGGGCAACTCGGTCCTGATCGAGGGCGACGCGGCCGAAGGGATCGCTGGGCTCAAAGATGGAGACGGGCCGGAACTACAGGTGCATGGTAGCGGCAACCTGATCCAGACGCTGATGCGGCACAGGCTCGTCGACGAGTACCGGCTCTGGGTCTTCCCGGTCGTGATCGGGTCGGGCAAACGCCTCTTCTCGGACGGCACGAACCCCGCTGCACTGAGGCTCGTCGACAGCAAGGTTTCCACCACTGGGGTCGTGATCGGCACGTACGAGCCGGCAGGCGAAATCGTCACCGGAACGTTTGCCCTGGAGTGAGCCAGCTCGGAATCGCTCGCTCGCGGCTCCCGGACGAGGAGGCGGACCCGTTCATCTACGGGTTCGCGCTGCCGCTCCAACGGCCAACGACTACGGTCCTGGAGGAGTTCGGGTCCCTGCGAGGAGCTGTACGGCCACCTGCGGCTGTCGCGCAAGCCTCTCCGGGCCGCCAAGTTGCCAACGGAGCGCCCTCGAGGCCGAGCGACGCGCGTACCTGGACGTCCACGCCGAGGTCCTGGACGAGGCCGGCCGGCGCCTCGTGGTCGGCAACGGCTACGCTCGGCCCCGCACCGTGACGCCGGCGCGATGCTCCAGGCCGATCCACGTTCACCGCTCCTTCCGACGGCGAGGCATCGCGCACCGGTCGTCAGACGACGGCGAACAGTTCCCAGCTCCCCTCCACGCCCTTGAGGACGTGGCTCCCGCGGTCCTCGAACCGGACGTCCGACCCCACGACGAGGTCGCGCACGGTGCGGGAGACCAGGACCTCGCCGTCGCCCGCTTCCCCCATCACCCGGGCGGCCAGGTGGACGGCGATGCCTCCGATCCCATCGGTACGGTGTTCGACCTCGCCCGTGTGCAGGCCGGCCCGCATGTCCAGCGAGATCGCGCGCAGGCCGTCGCGTATCGCCTGCGCCGCACGGATCCCGCGGCCCGGGCCGTCGAACGTCGCCAGGACCCCGTCGCCGGTGCTCTGGATGACCTCTCCGCCGGCCTCGTCCACCGATCGGCGCGCGACATCGTCGTGAACGTCCAGCAGCTCGTGCCACCGGCGGTCGCCCAGCTCGCGAGCGCGCTCCGTGGATCGGACGATGTCGGTGAAGAGCACGGTGGCCAGCGACCGCTTCTCTCCGCGACCGGCGCGACCCGGGCCAGCAGTTCGCGGACGGCGTCCACGACCTCATCGCGGCCGTCCCAGTACAGGGCACCGTCGGTGCCGGGCAGATCGAGGTATTCGGCGCCCTCGATGTGCTCAGCCAGATACCGCCCGTGTTCGGAAGGCAGGAGTGGGAAGTCGCGTCGATGCATCACCAGGGTCGGGACCCGCACCGAGGGGAGGATCGAGCGCGCGTCGGTCGCCAGGACCGGCTCGAGGTAGGTCCGGAGGGACCGCGGCCCACCGATGCTCGCGTGTACTTCGCGTACCAGCGACGGAAGCGCTCGTCGGATGCGCGGGACGGCGCCTGGACGGCGGCGAGGCCCTCGGTGCCCCAGATCCGTTCCACCAGGGCGATGCTCGCCGAGGCGAGGTCCGGCGGCAATCCCATCGGGTCGTCCGGCGTCGCGATCCACTTCGCCGACGAATTCGCCATGATGAGAGCGATCGTCCGCTCCGGGTAGGTGGCGGCGAAGAACAGCGCCATAGGCCCGCCGTCCAGGAGGGCCATGATCGCGGCCCGCTCCGAGCCGGCGTCGTCCAGCACGGCGACGACCTCGTCGGCGTAGGACTCCCAATGCGGCAAGGCGTTCGGCGGCAGCGGGTCGGAGGCGCTGGTGCCGCGGCGATCGAAGCGATCAGCCGTGAGAACGACGCCAGGCGGTGCAGGAACAGCGCCGCCCCGGGGTCCTCCCAGATCACGTCGATGTTCGCGAGGCTGCCCGGCGTGAATACCAGGTCGACGGGCCCCTCGCCCGTGACCTGGTAGGCGATCCGTTCGGCACCGAGCCGCGCGTAACGGGTCTCGGGTTCCACGTGCCCCGCATCGTAGCGGCGTGGGCGCACGGCTCCCCACGCGCGGGCAGACGGCCCGTGCTCGGATGTCAGACGAGCGACAGGTCGAACGGGCAGTCCTCCAGTCCCCCGCCGTCGTCGTGGGGCTCGACCCGGAACACCCTGGGACCGGTCGGGAACATGGGATCCACGACGTAGTCGAGCGTGATGTAGTCATCGGAACAGGCCGAGTTCGTACCCGAGTCGACCTCGAAGACGTTACCCACCGCGATCGCCGAGCCGTTGTTCAGGAACCGCACGTAGTAGGTGCCTTGGGCCGCCCGCCGTGCTTGGACGTCCGAGCCCGCGCAGTTCTCCGTCAGGGACGACCTCGCGTCGACGGAGTTCGTCTTCCCGAGGTTGAACGTCGCCCCGATCCCCTTCCCGGCGAACGCCGCCGTCGCCGAGAGGACCATCGTCACGATCGCTGCGCCGACAAGCGTCGCGCGAGCGTACCGCTGCCACATGATGCCCCCCTTCCGTTCCGCTTCCTAGCGGCGAACCTCCCTGCAAGCGGCCCCCGAACGGAAGGGTCGAAAGGCGGGGTCCGGGCTCGCGCGTCAGGCCTCGGCGCCGCGCCAGGCGTCCCGCAGCCGCACGCGGCGGCCGATCCGGAGGACCGCCCCCGTGTAGATCCGTCCCGCGAGCTGCACGAGGCCGTAGACCGTTGCCACCATCACGGCCACCGAGAGGACGACCTGCCACGCGGGGACGCCGCCCTCCCCCATGCGGATCGTCATCACCATGGGAGCCGTGGGCGGGAGCAGGGATCCGACGAGCGCGACCGGGCTGTTCGGAGCATCGACGATCGTGAACGCCCAGATGTACCCGATGAGCAGGACCGCGGTGACCGGGAACTGGATGCTCTGGGCGTCCTCCTGGCGGGAGACGAGGGACCCCGCCGTGGCGTACAGGACCGAGTAGAACGCGTAACCCATGACGAACCAGAACACGATCCATCCGACCGTGCTCGGCGCCGCCTCCGGGACGAACGTGTTCCCGGAGAGCGAGAGCGCGACCAGGGCCGATCCGGCCACCAGCGTGAACTGCGCCAAGCCGACCAGCCCGATCCCGATGACCTTGCCGCCGAGCAGCTCCGTGGGTCGCAGGCGGGAGAGGAGGACCTCGACGACCCGGCTGGACTTCTCCTCGACCACGCCCGTCACGACGAAGCCCCCGTAGAACGCGATGGCCATGAACAGCAGGATCATCCCGATCGTGGCCATCGCGATCCGGGCGGTGCGCTTCTGCGTGACGGGCTCGAGGCTCCTCGACGGCAGGTCCGGTGGCCGCAGCAACCGGGCAGCCTGTTCGGGGGTGAGGCCGATCTCCGCGATCGCCCGGCGCCGGTCGAGGACCTGCACCGCCGAGGTCACGATGGCCTGGAGCTGGTCGTCGGGCTCCGCCTTCCAGACCAGCTCCCGCCCGTCCACGAGCAGCACCGACACGTCGCCAGAGCTCAGCGCCGCCCGGCCGGCGGTCTCATCTGCGAACCGGCGCGTCTTCACCGAGACACCGAGCTGGTTGCCGGCGCCGTGCAAGAGCACGGGGAGTTGCGGCGAAGTCGTGCCGACCAGGCCGACCGTCCGCGCGGGCTTCGCGCCACCTCCGTAGATCTGCGGCACGACGACGATCGCCACCACGAGCAGGATCGAGATGACCGTGGAGATCCGGAACGCGCGCGAGCGCACCCGCTGGTTCCACTCACGGCGGGCCACCAGCCACAGGCGCCGCGACCCGCCGTTCATCCGCCGCGTCCTTCCGATAGGGCCTGCAGGAAGAGGTCCGCGAGCGAGGGGGGTTCGAAGCTGAACGCCGTGACCTCGCCGACCCGGCGCGCGCTCGCCAGTATCGCCTCCAGGTCGACCGAGGCGTCGACGAGCACCCGCAACCGGCCGTCCTGCTTGCTGGTGACGGTGCCGGTCGGCAGGATCGGCACCCACGGGTCGCCGTCCACGACGACCTCGAGCGAGCGGCGAGGCGAGGCGGCCTTGAGCTCGTCGACGACGCCAGCCAGCACGATCCGGCCGTGGTCGATGATCACGACGTCCTGGCAGACGTCCTCGACCAGGTCGAGCTGATGGCTCGAGAACAGCACGGCGACGCCGGTCGCGGCCGTCTTGGCGAGCATCTCGGCCAGAGCCTGGACGCCGATCGGGTCCAGCCCGGCGAACGGCTCGTCGAGGACGACCAGCTCCGGATCGTGCACCAGCGCCGCGGTCAGCTGGACCCGTTGCTGGTTCCCGTGGGAGAGCTCCTCCAGGCGCGCGCCGGCCCGGTCGCCCAGGCCCAGGCGCCCGAGCCAGTCGTCGGCCGCCTCCCTCGCCGCAGCGCCGGTCATCCCCGACAGCTCGGCGAGGTAGACGAGCTGGTCGCCGACCTTCATCCTCGGGTACAGGCCGCGCTCCTCCGGCATGTACCCGAACCGTGCCCGCTCCGAAGGGCCGACCGGTTCCCCCCTCCAGCGCACCTCGCCCGCGTCGGGACGCACCAGGCCGAAGATCGCGCGCATCGTGGTGGTCTTGCCCGCGCCGTTCGGACCGAGGAACCCGACGATCCGTCCCGGCGCCACGCTGAACGAAGCCCCATCCAGGGCCACCACGTGCCCGTAGCGCTTCGTCAGATCGCGGACCTCGAGCATCGCCCCACCGATCCGCTGCCAGCTTCCGTCGGTTCACCACGATACAGAACCGCGACGTGTCCCGCGGTCGGGCTGTTCGTCCCCCCGGTCGCTCAGGCTACGAGCGGCGCACGGAACGTGACCTCGCCCGCCGCGAACCGGCCCTGCGCCTCAGGGGAGAGCCTCCTGAGCAACCCGCGCGCGGAGTCGTTCTCCCCGGCGATCAGACCGCTGAACGCGTCGATCCCGTTCTCCCGAGCCCGCTCGGCGAGGCGCCGGAGCAGCGCCCGCGCGACGCCGCGGCGCTGCCAGTCGTCCGCGACGACGATCGCGACCTCGGCATCCGTTCCGTCGGGCCGTCGGTGGTACCTGGCGACGGCCACGATCTCGTCGTCGGCCACCGCCGTGAGGGCCTCGCGATCACGGTGGTCCAGGTCGACCAGGCGGGCGAGCGCCGCGTCCGACGGACGGGAGCACGCGTTGAGGAACCGCCGCTGGAGCGAGATCGGCGACAGGCGCGCGTGCAGACGCCGCAACCGGTCGACGTCGTCGGGCCGGAGCTGACGGACCGAGAGCCACCCGCCGTCGGCGAGCTCGATCGCGCGCTGTCCTTCCCACGGCCCGCCGAACCCGGGTCGTACGACCGGTCGGCCCTCCCGCACCGTCAGGCTCCTCGTTCGCACGCCGACCATGCTGTTCCCTCCTTCCCGCTCGACCCGATGACGCGGCCTCGACTCCTCCGCACGGCGCCTCGGGACGGGTGCACCCTGCACCCACGTACCGCTGACTACGGGCGACGGTCGGAACGGGATGACGCGGCTGATGAACGTCACGCTCGGATGGTGACGCGCGTCACATGATCTGCGGCGCCGGCACGGCCGCCGCGGGGCTGACGCGTCAGGAGAGGGTGCGGTAATGGAGGTGAACCGCGCCATTCCCGAAGCGGCGTTCGTCCAGGAGCTCGAGCCGCGCGCGGACCTCCCTGGCGAACGCCGGGTTGCCGCCTCCCACCAGGACGGGCACGACGAAGAGATGGACCTCGTCGACCACGCCGGCCCCGATCGCCGGCGCGGCGAGGTGGGGGCCGCCGACGCTGAGGTCGCGTTCGGACGACGCCTTCATCCGCCGGACGGCGTCCGGGTCGAAGTCCCGCTCGATCCGCGTCCGGGCGCTGGACGCCGTCGCGAGCGTCGTCGAGTACACGACCTTGTCCGCCGCCCGCCAGATGTCCGCGTAGTCATGCACGGACGGTGGCTGGCCGGCCGTTTCCATGGTCTCCCAGGCGACCATCACCTCGTACATCCGCCGACCGTAGAGGTACGTGCCGACCGGTCCTTCCAGGTCGTTGACGAAGGCGTGCAGTTCCTCGTCGGGCGCGGCCCAGCCGAAGTTCCCGTCCTCGTCGGCGACGTAGCCGTCGAGCGACGCGATCGTCGAGTAGATCAGCTTGGCCATGGTCAGTCCCCTTCACGAACTCCGGCACACGCCCGGGTCGTTCCCGCGACGAGAGCGGCATGCTCCCACACGGAGCCTGCTAGCTTCCGTCCCCATGGCGCTGAACTCTGACCTAATCACACGGGTCGCCGACGCCTCGCGAGCGGCCCTCGAACCGCTCGTTCGAGCCGACTGGTCCGTGCCCGCCCACGACATGGAGTGGTCGTGCCGGGAGACCGCCGTCCACCTCGCGGACGCCTACTTCCATCACGCGGCCAGGATCGCGGTGCAACCGCAGCATGCGTTCATCCCCGCCGCCGTCACGGTCGACGAGCCGCAGGACCCCGAACAGCTCCTGGAGGTCATCGGCGCGTGCGCTGAGCTCCTCCGCTGCGCGGCCGTCCTCGCCGACCCGTCGACCCGGGCGTGGCACCCGTGGGGCACTTCGGACCCGGCCGGCTCCGTCGCGATGGGCGCCGCCGAGGGACTGCTCCACACCTGGGACATCTGCGCCGGTCTCGGCAGCGGCTGGCGTCCCCCCGCCGAGCTGTGCCGCCCGGTACTCGAACGGCTGTTCCCGGATGCGCCCGCCGGCGATCCCACGGACACGCTCCTCTGGTGTACGGGTCGAACGGCGCTCCCCGACCGCGCGCGCCTGACGACCTGGCGTTGGTATTCGGCCGTCCGCGACTGAACCCTTCCGCGGCTCACGCCAGAGCGATGGTGATGCTCTCGGGGCTCGCGGCGTCGAACGGCTTCCGGGACCAGCCTCCGTACCGCTCGTCGACCCGGAAGCCGGCGTGGGCGAGGAACGCATCGAGCGCGTCGACGTCGAGGAATCGCAGGCTGGCGCGGTCGACCCGGAGCAGGACGCCATCCGGATCGCTCGTCGTCTCGGTGAAGGTCACGATGTCGCCGACCACCGACTCCACGCGGTGCGAGACGACGACCTGGAGTCCCGCCGGATCGACGACGGTGGTCGCGTTCGCCGGATGCCATGACTCCCAGGCCCGCACGAGCGGGTTCCTGATCTCGAGCGCGAAGCGACCCCCGTCGATGAGCGCTCGGCGGATCGCGGCGAGCGAGGCCCGCAGTTCCTCGTCGTCGACCAGGACCTGGAACGCGTGGCCGGCCATGATGGCCAGGTCGAACTCGGCGTCCCAGGCCATCGACGCCGCCGTCGCGGCAACCCACTCCACGTTGGTACCGCGCCCGGCCACCTCCAGGCTCGCTGCGTCGGGATCGATCCCACACAACCGTCCGGTGTGCCCGGCGCGCCGAGCCTCGCGCAGCAGCGCTCCCGTGCCGCAGCCGACATCGAGGACCGAGGTCGCCTCCATCACCAACGAGAGATAGAAGTCGTCGCTGGACCCCATGCGTTCAGGACGTCGTAGAGCGCGGCCGCCTCGCGGTCCGAGTACCTCGCGCCGGTATCCGACGGGTCCGACGGCGCCACGGGGAAAGGTCCCTCGACTAGACCGGGATCATCTGGCCGCCGGCGTCGAAGTAGGTCCAGCCGTCCATCTCGGGCGGCTCGACGCCGAGCTGGGTCAGGATGGTCGCGATCTGCGACCGGTGTTCGGTGCCGTGGTTGACCGCCTGGAGCAGGATCAGCGACGCGGGCATCCGCCAGGTCCCCGGCGGGTCGTCCCCGCTGACCTGGATCTCTCGGTCCTCGCCGGCCCGCGCAGCCGCTTCCTCGAGCTTCGCGTTGCCGAGCGCGAGGCGCTCCGCCACGGCGTCGAACCCCGCGAACGGATCCTCCGGGACCCGTCCGGGCGGCGGGTGCTCGGTCCACAGGAACCGCGCCGCGTACCCGACCTGCGAGTTCGCGATGTGGACGAGGGTCGCGCCGATGCTCCCGTAGGTTCCGGTCACCGTGGCGGCGACCTGCTCGGGCGAGAGCTGCCGGCACGCCTCCAGCAGCCGCTCGTTCATCATCGAGTTGTGCCGGAAGAAGTCCACCACCAGATCCATGTTGGGCATCCTAGGCCATCGCTACAGGCCGAGCGCGAGCCGGCGACCAGGAACCGCCATCCGATCACGTTGTCCGGTCGCTTCGAGGCGAGCACGATCCCGATGATCGGGACGGCGAAGTTCACCGTGTCGCCCATGACGGTCGCGAACGTCCAGCGCCCGGACCGACCGGCAGCGCGGGCCCGCGGTCGGCGAACATCAGGACGAGATGCGCGAGCATCAGGACGATCGAGAGGATCCCGATCGACCACGCGAGCCTGGAGGCCGTCCGAGGCGCCATGTTCGAAGAGGATCCTGGCCGGACTCGGGCACGAACGGAAGCGACCGGCTAAACGAACCCGCCTCGCCATGGGTTGACGGCCCGGATGAACCGCCGACCAGGAGGAGGCGAACGAGTAGTGAGACAGCCCACGGATCGACCCGACCCGACGTTCCCTTCCGCGAGGCAGGCCCGGCGCATGCGCACCCGCTCGATCGCAGCAGTCGCGTCGCTGTCCCTCGCCGTCACACTCACGCTCACGATCGCAGGTCCGGTCGCCGGATCCGCGGCGACAGGGTCCGGCTCCGGGCTGCCGACCGGCTTCCGGGCGCAGTCCTTGAGCTGGACGTCCCCGAAGGACGGCTGGATCCTCGGCGCCGCGCCGTGCGGGAACACGACGTGCACGACCGTCATCGGGACCACGGACGGTGGCGCGAAGTGGAAGGTCCTCTCGACCCTGAAGGCGCCGTTGACCTCGGAGAAGAAGTCGGGCATCACGGAGATCCGGTTCGCCGACGACCTCCACGGATGGGCGTTCGCCCCCGCGCTGTGGGCGACGAACGACGGCGGGGTCACGTGGAAGAAGCAGGCGCCGCCAGGCAACGGCCGGATGGTCCCCGCCCTCGCGGGCGACGCCGACGCCGTCTACGCGCTCGTGTCCCCGTGCCGTTTCGACCAGCCTCCCTCGGACTGCAAGCCTGCCGCGCTCTGGCGAACGACCGCCGGGAGCGGCTCGTGGACGAAGGTCTCCCTGAAGCTGCCTGCCGGACTCATCACCAACGTCGCGGTCCTCGCCATGCATGACGCCGTCGCGTACCTGGTCGTGCCCACGGAGGCGGATCCCGACGTGCTTGACGCGACCAGCGACGGCAAGCACTGGTCGTCCCGCCCGGATCCGTGCGTCAAGGCCGACGACGAGATGCTCGTCGACGTCGCGCCGATCTCCGACACGAAGGTCGCGCTCCTGTGCGTGGGCGACCCCGGCATCGGCCAGGCGACGAAGCGCGTGGTCCGGTCCAACGACACCGGGAGGACGACCTCGCCCGCCGGCACGACCCCGAGGCTAGGGATCGTCTCGCTGATCGCGGCCGCGCCGAACGGCACGCTGGCGGTCTCGTCGTGGTCGGCCCCGGGCAGCTGGATCTACCGCAACGGCGGCGGTCAGACCTGGACCACGTCGGTCTCCGAGTTCGACAACGGCGTGGGCTGGAACGACCTGGTGTTCACCACGAACCGGATCGGGTTCGTCGTCTACGGGCCGGCGGCCGTGTTCCCCGGCAACCGTCCCGGCGGGCTCTGGGAGACCGAGGACGGCGGGCTCACCTGGGCACCGGTCTGAGCCGGCCGGCGGGGCACCGCGCCGACGCTCGCGCCGACGATGCCTCGGTCGACTTCGAAGCCTTCTTCCGGGCCGAGCACCATCGGCTCCAGGGAGCGCTGTACCTGATGACCGGCAGCCGGGAGGACGCGAAGGAACTGATGCAGGACGCGTTCCTCAAGCTGTGGGAGCGGTGGGATCGGGTTCGAACGATGGAGGACCGCAAGGGATACCTGTACCGGACCGCCATGAACGCGTTCCGCAGCCGCTACCGTCGGGCGAAGCTCGCGGCCAGACGCACCCTCGCGCCCGGGGCCGGCCGGGACCGCTACGGCGAGGTCGACGAACGGGAGCGGCTGGTCCGTGCCCTGCGGACGTTGCCCCCGAGGCAGCGCGCCGCACTCGTCCTGACGGACCTCCTGGACCACACCTCCGAGGAGGCAGGCACGCTCCTCTCGGTGACGCCGTCGACGGCCCGCGTGCTGGCGCATCAGGCCCGGGTCGCCCTCCGACCGCTGCTGGAGGACGAGCATGAGTGAGCTGCGGCCCCTCCTGGAGCGGGCGGCCGAGCTGCCCGAGGAGCCCGATGCGTTCGAACAGCTCCGGCGGCGGCGTTCGGTCCGGCAGCGCCGGCGCCAGGTGGGGATCGCCGTGCTGGCCCTGGTGATCGCCGCCGGAGGGATCTGGGTGGCCGCCGTCGCGCTCACGCCCCGCGGCGGTCCGCTCGTCCCCGGCGGTCACCCGACCACCCCGCGGCCGACCGCGCCGGTCACGCCGTCACCCTCCGTGACGCCGTCGCCGTCGCCGACGTCGTCCCCGTCCGCTTCGGCGACGCGGCCGGTCCTCTGTTCGAACATCGGGATGGAGGTCTCGCCGGTGGGCTCGCAGGGCGCGGCCGGGACGATCCGATCGGTGTGGCGAGCCCGGAACGTCTCCGGGGAGCCGTGCCGTTCGTTCGCCTACCCGGGGATGGACGTCCACGGACCCGGCGGGTGGCTGAACCTCCAGGTGCACCGCGGTGGGTTCCCGGACATCGACCAGGCACCGGAGAACATCGTGGTGCAGCCGGGGCGATCCCTCTACTTCGTCAGCTACTGGTCGGACGTCGCGTCGAACGGCGCATGCACGCAGTTCGACCGGGTGAAGGTGACGCTGCCGGACAACTACGTGTCGAACGTCGTCCCGGCGACGGGCTGTCTGGATCCCTCCTCCGTGGACGTCGGACCGGTGACGACGGTCCAGCCCACGCCGTGATCGGGTTCAGATCAGCTCGGTCTGGTCCGGGTTCTGGCGGCTCCGGGGCCTCGACGGCTCGGCCTGGGCCGGATGTTCGACGAGCGCGACGACACGCGAGGCCATGAACCGTGCGGTTCGAACGGGGTTGCCGGTACGGGTGACCTCCACCACCTCGACGACGCCGCGTGAGGTGGTGACCTCGACCCGACGCCCCGCCTTCGTGGCGTCGATCCGGTAGGCCTGCACATCACGGCCGGTATCGACCACGATCTCCACGCTGTCCCCGATCACCGCGCGATCGTACGTCTCCGGCCGGCCGGCCGTCGATCGCGGAGGCCGCGAGGGTCTCGAGGATGAGCCGTTCGGCCGATGTGAGCGCACCGCCCAGGATGGAACCATCCGCTCCGCCGGGGATTGGGGGATCCCGTGGGGCGCTTCGCGATCGTGGTTGCAGTGTCAGTCCTGGCGTCCGTCTTCGCCGCCGCGCCGTCGACGGCCGTGGTCGCGGCGACGCCGGAGGGCTTCGGCACGCCGTTGGTGGCCGCGGGCTCCTGGCTGGACGGCCGTGGCGTGACCGTCTACTCGAACGGCTCCTCGCGCATCTCATGCGACGCGGCGCTGGCGTCCTGCCGGAGCCGGATCGGTCGGCATCACGACATCGACGCCGGCGTCAAGTGGCAATGCGTCGAACTGGCGCAGCGCCTCTACATCACCCTCGGCTGGTACCCGGGGAGGTTCGGCGTCGCCTTCGCCTACCAGATCTGGTTCGCTGCGCCCCGCCTGGGGATGAGGGCCACGCCGAACGGGACCCTGTCCGCGCGCGACCTCCGCCCTGGGGACATGATCGTGTGGCGCGCGAGCCGGGACGTCGGCCTCGCGGGCCACGTCGCGATCGTGGACGCGGTGGCCGGACCGCAGGTCGAGGTCAAGGAGCAGAACTGGGGGCGGGCGACGAACCGGTGGGATCGGCAACGCGGTCGGTCCGTCTACTCGTTCGCGCGTGGCTGGCTGAGCGGCCACGGCCTCCCGCCCGACGAGATCTACGGCATCGTGCACAGCCCGAAGGATCACCTGACGACCGACGAACCCGCCGTGACCCAGACGGCCCGGACGGGACCGAACGTCTTCGTCATCTGACCGAGACGAGCACGCCCTCGTCGTGGGCCGGGCGCCTTCGACCCCCACCGTTCACGATCCCGGCGAAAAGCTCATGTAGGTTCGCGGCTCGAGGACCCAGAGAGGTCCGAGACGACCCCGTCCCGGGGAGGAGGAGACGTGTCATGGACGACGAACGCGTGCGCGAGAGCTACGAACGCCAGCACGATCCGAGCCGCGTCCTCGCGCTGAGCGACGGGGTCTTCGCGATCATCATCACCCTGCTCGTGTTGGAGATCCACGTGCCGGAGCTGGGTGCCGGGCAGTCGCTCCCGGAGGCGTTGCGAGAGGTTCGGCCCTCGTTCATCGCGTTCCTCATCAGCTTCGTCGTCATCGCGATCGCTTGGGCCGGGCATCGGGACCTGTTCGCGCACATCCGCCGCACCGACCGGGCGCTCGTGTGGCTCAACATCCTCTACCTGTTGCCCCTCTGCCTCCTGCCGTTCGGGGCCACGCTCATCGCGCGGTACGAGAACGAGCCGGTCGCGCTCAGGATGTACGGGCTCCTCCTGATCGCGATCGCGGCGATGCGGCTCGTGATCTGGATCCACGCGACCCGGCGGTCGCATCTCATGTTCACCGACATGGACCCGCGGTCCCGCCTGATCGGCGCGCTGATCGCGGCGGTCCCGGGGATCGCCTACGCGGTCGCCTTCGCCATCGCTCGGGTCGCGCCGGAGGCCAGCCTGGCGATCTACGCTGCCGTCCCGGTCCTGTACTTCGTGGGTATCACGATCGCGCGGAGTTCGGCGCCGCCTGGTTCGGCCGAACGGGACTTCACGTGAGCCGAGAGGAGGAACCAGTCGACGCTGTTCGGTTCGCCCTGGTACCCGGCCTCCTGGGATCCTGGTGATCCGCCACCGCGTGCCATCCCAGATCGGTGAAAGATCCTCGTTGCTCGTACTCAAGTCGAGCGCACGGCGTGCCGATACTTATCGGTTGACCAGGCGCCGAACACGGCGCGCTCGGCACGCGCCCGCCCGTAGGAGCTACCCGCCGCGGAGGTAGGCGATCGTCTCGCGGAGGCCGTCCTCCAGGTGCGTCCACGGCTTCCAGCCCAGCTCCGCCGCCGCCAGCTCGTTGTCCAGCGCGCTGCGGCGCACCTGACCGGGGATCGCGACGGCGAACCTCGGCTCGCCCTCGTAGCCGGTGATCTCGGCGAGGAGACGGACCAGCCCGTTCACGCTGGTCTCGACCCCCGTCCCCACGTTGACCAGCCGCCCGGAGCCGCGGTCGTTCGCCAACGCGAACGCGTGGACCGCGTCGTCGACGAACACGAAATCCCGCGTCTGGTTGCCGTCCCCGTGGATCGTGACGGGTTTCCCGGACAGCATCGGGCCGGCGAAGCACGCGACGACCCCGGCACCGTCGGCCGGGTACTGCCGGGGGCCGTAGACCGACCCCAGGACCAGCGTCGTGTGGTCCAGCCCGCCGTAGCGCTCGTAGAAGCGCGCGTAGTCCTCGCCTGCCTTCCGCGAGATCGCGTCCGGAGCCAGCGGCCTCGCCCCGGCCGCCGCGGTCTCCTTGACGGGCAGCCTGCGGGCGTCGCCGTAGATCGCCGCCGTCGATGCCAGCACGATCTTCCGCACGCCGGCCTTGCCCGCGGCCTCGAGCACGTTGATCAGGCCCAGGACCGACACGCCCGCGTCGGCGACCGCGTCGAGGCGCTTGCGTTCGTCGCGCCGCGCGGCCAGGTGGTACACGAGCTCCGGCTGCTGCGTCACGAACAGCTGCCCGAGGCCCTCGGCGCGGACGTCCATGTGATGGAAGCTGAACCGCTTGCCGTAGCCCCGCGCCTCGGCGAGGTTCGCGATGTGACCAGAGGAGAGATCGTCGATCGCGACCACGCGGCGGCCCTCCGCCAGGAGCCGTTCGCACAGGTGCGAGCCGATGAAGCCGGCCCCCCCGGTCACCAGGACGGTCGTCACGGCCCGCATCATGCCACGCGACGCGAGCGGGGCGGACGAACCGTTGCATCGGCCGAACCGGCGCGGACACGGAGGCGCCCCCGGGGAACTCCCCGGAGGCGCCTCGCGTAGGGGCTCGCGCTCAGCCGATGCCTATGTGCCGAACGCGTCCAGGTACGCCTCGCCGTTCGGCGTGCCCACCCCGGTCACGTCGTCGTAGCCGGGGATCGTGTGCAGGGTGCCGGTGGTGTTCATCGTCCGCAGCGAGAAGGTCTTCTGCCCGCTGCTGGGGTCGTTGCCGACCCAGTTCGTCCGGACGACCGCCACCGTGTGCAGCGGGTCGACGATGTCACGCACGATCGACGGGTCGCTCCAGTAGGCGGAGTACAGCGTCGGGTTGATGAACCCGAGCTGCTCGCCGGCCTTCTGCTGCGCGACCGCCATGATGCCGGCGATCAGCGGGGACGACAGGCTCGTGCCGCCGATGCGGTACTCGGCGTACTTGACGCTGTTGTCCGGGAACGTCTGCGTGATGCCGACCGTGAACCCGGTGTTCGGGTCGCCGAGCGCGGCAACGTCCGGGACGACCCGGCCGGCCCCGCCCCAGTACCCGGACAGGCTCGTCGGAACGACGCCCACCTGGTACCACGGCTCACCGAAGATCCGGCTCGTGCCTCCGCCGCCACCGTAGACGTAGCTGCCCGGAGGCGCCGGATCCCAGGCCTGGCCCGAGAGGTTCGACAGCGATGTGCCCCAGCCGGTCTCGAACACGTAGTCGCCGGTCGGACCGACACCCATGCTGGTGCCGCCGACCGACGTGACCCACGCGCTCGACGCCGGGTAGTCCGTCGTCCGGTAGCCGAGATTGTCGATCTCGTCGCCGCTGTCGCCGGAGGAGAAGTACGTGCCGATGCCCTCTCCAGCGGCCTGCTGCCAGAGGGCCTCCTGCTCCTGGATCAGCCCCTGCGGCAGGCTCTCGCCCAGGTACCCGTAGGAGTTGGTGGTGAGGTCGGCGACCTCGTTGTCCAGGACGTAGGCCATCGCCTTGGTCAGGCCGCCGCCGTTGTTCTTCGCCCCGACGTACAGGATGTGCGCGCCCGGCGCCATCGAGTGCACGGCGTCCACGTCGAGCGCCTGCTCCCCGTACCAGCCCTGCTGCTCGGCGTCGGCACCCTTGTAGGGCGTGAACTTCTTGAGCGAGATGTCCGGCGCAGGCAGCCCGTGGTTCGAGCTGTACTGCTGCAGGTCGCTCACGAGCGTCGGGTTGAACCAGGCGTCGAGGACCGCGACCGTCACGCCGGCGCCGTCGTATCCGCCGTTGTACGCGGCGGTCATGCCGTACGCGCTCTGGACCTGCTGGGGCGTATACCCGCACACCGTGTACGGCTGGAACTGCCCGTACGCCGGCGGCTTGTTGTTCGCGATCTTCTCAGACCAGTACGCGGAGCACGGCGTCCCGACCGTGAACGACGGCGGCGGCGGCGCGGGCTTGGACGGCTGCGCGCGGAGGTCGTCGAGACCGGAGACCCCGTGCACGATCCCCCGCAGGGACGCCGGGACGGATGGGTTCGCCGCCGGCGCGCGCATCAGCTTGCCGCTGTGCCGGTAGACGTTGATCTTCGTCGCGAACGCCTTCTGGAGCCGCGCGACCGAGCCGCTGGCCTCGACGAACAGGCGGCTGGCCGGCGTGCCCGTGACCTTCAGGCCCTGGCTGCGGAGCCACGCCGAGACCTTGGCGACCTCCGAGCCCGATGGCGAGAAGCGCTGATGGAACTGCGCGGCCGAGACGTACTGCCGGTAGCTCCCGCTACCCGGCGTGGTCACCGCGCGGAGCAACGATCCCAGTGCGGCGGTGTTGCGCCACCCGAGGACAACGTGGATCTCCATCGAGCCCGAGGCCGGGCCCTTCAGGTTGGCGGTGGTGGCCCAACGCGGGACGGTCCCCCCGAGGGTGACCCTCCCCGATCCCCCGGCCATCGCCGGGAGCGCCATCGCCGCTACCAGCACAGCCGTGACGACGACGGCGCTGGCTCTGCGAAGGATTCGAACCTGCATCTCCCCTCCTCTCCCTGGATCCAGGGAATGGTCGGCGAAGGGGGTTCGAGACGCCATGAACCGTACGAACGACCCTTCGCGAGCGGCTTACCCTACCGCCGACCAGCGCCGTCGGGCAACCCCGCTTCCAGCCGCAGGCCAGGGAGCGCGCGCACCTCGAGCGACGTCCGTTCGCCGTGCTCGAGGCGGTAGAACCCCGCCGACGCGATCATCGCGCCGTTGTCCGTGCACAGCTCGGACGGCGGGACACGGACCCGCAAGCCGTGGTCGGACGCCCGTGCAGCCATGAGCGCCCGCAGCCGAGTGTTGGCCACCACGCCGCCGCCCAGCACGATCAGCGGCGCGCCCGTCTCCTGTGCCGCCGCGATCGTCTTGTCCACCTGGACCTCGACGACGGCCTCCTGGAACGACGCGGCGACGTCCGCGAGCGGCGTCTCGTCGCCCGCGGTGCGTTCGGCGCGGACCCGGCGCACGACGGCCGTCTTCAGCCCGGAGAGCGAGAAGTCGTAGCCCCGCTCCGTCACCGCGCGCGGGAACCGGATCGCGTTCGGGTCGCCGTCCCGCGCAAGGCGGTCGAGCGCCGGTCCGCCGGGGAAGCCGAGACCCAGGAACCGGGCGACCTTGTCGAACGCCTCGCCCGCCGCGTCGTCGAGCGTCTCACCCATGACGACGTACCGGCGGGGTTCGGGGACGTGGACGAGCATCGTGTGGCCTCCGCTCACCAGGAAGCAGACGAACGGCTCGTCGATCTCGCCGTGGTCGATCGCGTTCGCGTAGATGTGGCCCTCCATGTGGTTCACCCCGACGAACGGGACACGGAGCGCGAACGCGAGCGCCTTCCCGGCCGCGATCCCGACGAGCAGGGCGCCGACCAGGCCGGGGCCGATCGTGGCCGCGACGGCGTCGACGTCCGCCATCGTCATGCCGGCGTCCTCGATGGCCGCCCGGATCATCGGGTTGATCCGCTCGACGTGCGACCGAGCCGCCAGCTCGGGCACGACACCGCCGAAACGCTCGTGCAGGTGGAACTGGCTCGAGATCAGGTTCGAACGGACGCGGACCCCGTCGGCGACCACGGCGACGGCCGTCTCGTCGCAGGACGTCTCGATGCCGAGGACGTTCACTCCTCGCCGAACTGGGCGTCGGCGGACGGGCCGCGCCACGGCGCCCACCGATCCCACGCCGATCGCACGTCCGGGTCGCGAGCGACCGGCGGCGCGTCGTCCATCGATTGGTCGAGCAGTCGCGCGTACTCCCGCGTCCGGATGTCGTCGGTCCACATGATCAGCGCGTCCTCGTTCGTCTCCTGGTAGTAGTTCTTGCGGATCCCGACGGGACGGAACCCGAACCGGCCGTACATCCGCTGCGCGCCCCAGTTCGTGACGCGCACCTCGAGCGAGACCGCCGTCGCACCCATCCGCATCGCGCCATGGATCAGCTCGAACAGCAGCCGGGTCCCCACCTTGCGGCGGTGGTGCTCGGGATCGACCGCGATCGTCGTGACGTGTCCCTCGTCGCCGGAGACCATGAGGCCGCCGTAGCCGACGACATCGCGATCCACGCGAGCGACGAGGTAGAGCCGGTCCCGCGTCTCGTTCATCTCGGCGAGGAAGAGGTTCGGGCTCCAGGGACGCGGATAGACCTGGCGCTCGATCGCCATGACGCCCTTCAGATGGCGGCGCCGCATGCGCTGGATCTCCAGCTCAGGCGCCGGCTGTTCGCTGATCCCAAGCGATCTCCGCATCGGTCTTCCTCAGGTACATCGGCTCCAGATCGAAGAGGCTATCGTGCTCCTCGCGAACGAGCCTGGGGATGGCCAGGTCGACCATGGCGGCCGCCGACGGGAACGCTCTGTCCGCGCCGCCGAACGCGTCCAGGTCGACGACCCCCTCGAACTCCCGACGGTACACGAGAGCGCCGTTCCCGACCACGAGGGTTCCCTCTGGTCGAGCCTGGAGGTCCGCGGCGAGGTGCGAGGGCGGTCCGACAAGGAGCGCCCCTTCGCGCGCGACGCCGCCGGGGACGGGCCGATAGAAGGCATAGAAGACCTCGCCGCGCTTCGCGTCGATGACCGCGCAGATCGGTCGGCTGGACGCGCGATGCATGAAGGCGAGCACGTCGAGCGACGCGAGCCCCACGATGGGTATCGACAGGGCCTGCGCGAACGTCTTCGCCGTCGCGACCCCGACCCGCAGGCCGGTGAACAGCCCAGGCCCGATGCCGACGGCAACGCCGGCGACGCGCGAGAGGTCGGTGTCGGCCCACCCGAGCATCCGGTCCAGCGTGGGGACGATCAGCTCGTGGCTCGCACCGGGGCCGCCGAGCTCGGTCGAGACCAGCGTCCCGGCCTCGGTCCCGAGCGCGACGCTCGTGTGCTGCGTGGACGTGTCGATCGCGAGGACCAGCACGCGGTCACGCCCCCCGATCGGCCCATGGGGCGAGCGCGCTCGAGAGGCGTCCGTTCCGCCCGCGCCACGACGGGCCGGAGCCGATCAGCTCGATCGAACGCAGGTCGGGTTCGCGCTCGTCGGGGAACCGCAGCCGGATCAGGAGATGCTGGGACGGAAGGATCCCTTCGATCACGTCACCCCACTCGATCAGCACGACCCCGCCCTCGTCGAGGATGTCCTCGAAGCCGAGGTCCCAGACGTCCTGCACCCGGTCGAGGCGGTAGACGTCCATGTGGAGGATCTTCAGGCGCCCAACGTACTCGCGCACCAGCGTGAACGTCGGGGACACGACGTGATCCTCCGAGCCGAGGCCCCGCGCGACGCCCTGGACCAGCGCGGTCTTGCCCGCGGCCAGGTCGCCCGACAGCGCGATCACGTCGCCGGCGTCGAGGACCGCCGCCAGCGCCTCGCCCAGCGCGCGCGTCTCCTCGACCGACCGGGTGCGCGCGCGGAGCGTCGGGGGAGCCTCGGGCATCGCGTGCGCTCGCGTCGGCGTCTAGAACAGACCGAGCTGTTCCTCGGGCGGCTCCGGCGGCGCCTCGGCCGCGATCGCCCGGATCGTCTCGAAGTCCGAACGGAGCAGTTCGAACTGCGTGCTCCCCTCCCCACCACCGTGCAGGATCGCGGCCGGGTGGAACGTCGGCAGGACCGTCCGCCCCGCCACGTCGAACCGCTGCCCGCGCACGCGGCTGATCGGCACCTGCCGATCGAGGATCACGCGCGTCGCGAAGTTCCCCAGGGTCACGATCACGCGGGGCCGGATGCTCGCGATCTGGCCCTCGAGGTACGGCCGGCAGGCCTCGATCTCGTCGGGCAGCGGGTCGCGGTTGCCGGGCGGCCGGCACTTGACGACGTTCGCGATGTAGACGTCCTCGCGACGCAGGCCGATGCCCTCGAGCATCGTGTTCAGCAGCTGGCCGGCCGCGCCGACGAAGGGTTCGCCCTGCTTGTCCTCGTGGTACCCGGGACCCTCTCCGACGAACATGATGTCGGCATCCGGGTTCCCGACGCCGAAGACGACCTGCGTGCGACCCTGCGAGAGCCGGCACCGCTCGCACGTCGAGGCCTCGCGCGCCAGATCTTGCAGCTCGATCGTCGTGTCCGTGCTCATCCCACACCCCCGTGCGCGTCTCGCACCGCGGGGAAGTTCGGAACCGACGAGGCCGCCAGGACCCCTCGGCGGATCGCCGCCGCGACCACCTCCTCGGCGAGCTCTTCGCAGCGCCGCTGGTCGGCCGCCACCTCGCCCGTGGCCAGGGCGAAGACGGTGTCTCCGTCCCACATCGTATGCGACGGGCGGATCGCCCGCGAGATCCCCTCGTGGGCGGCCCTGGCCAGCAGGTTCGCGCGTTCCTTCGACAGCGCCGCGTTGGTCGCCACGACCACGAGGGTGGTGTTGCCCGGCACGGGCGCCTCCGGCGGGGCGGGCTCGGGGGTTCGGGAGCCGGCCAGCACGGACCCGTCGTCCTCGACGACCTCGCCGAGCGCGTTGACGGCCGCAAGGGCTGCGACCACCAGGTCGCCGTCGGCGAGCGAGGCCGTCCCGACGCCGCCCTTCACCGCGCCGTCCGGCCCTCGGAGCTTCGCCACCGTCGCTCCGGTTCCCGCGCCGACGTTCCCCTCCGGCACGTCGCCGCGCGCGGCCGCGACGCACGCGGCGTACCCGGCCGCCGCGTCCGGCCGCGCCGCCGCGTCCCCGCAAGTCAGGTCGAACAGCACCGCGGCCGGCACGACCGGCACCTTGCCGGCCGGCGTCCCGTACCCGATCCCCCGCTCCTCGAGGAATCGCATCACGCCGTCGGCCGCCGCGAGGCCGAACGCGCTCCCGCCGGTCAGCAGGATCGCGTTCGCCTCCTGCACGAGCATGCCCGGGCGGAGCAGATCGGTCTCCCGTGTGCCGGGGGCGCCGCCACGGACCTCACCGGACGCGATCGTCCCCGGTGGGCAGAGGATCACGGTGCATCCCGTCAGCCCGACGTCGTCGGTCCAGTGGCCCACCCGCAGCCCGTCCACGGCGGTGATCACGTCCGGCGCCTCCCGGCTCCGGCCGCACGTCCCGTTCGCGAAGGGACCTCGGCGCTGCCGGGCAGGCCGGCGAGGAACGCGTCGACGGCATCGGTGAACGCGTCGGGCCGTTCGAGCATGGCGAGGTGGCCGGCCCCCGGGATGACGACGAGCCGACCGTCGGGCAGGGCGTCGGTCATCGCGTGCGCGCCGCGCAGCGGCGTGATCCGGTCGCGGTTCCCGACGAGCACCAGCGCCGGCACCCGGACGTTCCGCACGGCATCCGCCAGGTCCAGGTCGAGCAGGCTCCGGAGGAAGGGCGGCCAGACCTCGGGCGCCGTGCCGGCGGATATCCGCGCTACGTGGTCGACGATCGAGGGCGGCGCGCCGGGGGCGAAGTTCGTCACGAGCGCCGCCAGGAACGTCACGTCCCCGCCGCGCGCGAGCGTCATGCGACGGATCCCCTCGCCGATCATCGGTCGGCGCGCGACCGCCGCGAGTCCTCGCCGGAGCGCGCCGCTCGCGCGCACGGCCATGTCTCCGAGCGCCTCCCGCACGAGGTCACCCGGAAGGGTGCTTGCCAGCACGACGCCGACGACGCGCTCGCCGAACTCCTCGGGGTGATGCTCCGCCAGGGACAGGACCGCCATCCCACCCATGCTGTGGCCGAACAGGACCGCACGGCCGTCCGGCACCGTGGCATCCAGCACCGCGCGCAGGTCCCGCCCGAGCGCCTCCATCGTGTACGAGTCCGACCCGGCGCGCGCGCTCCGCCCGTGGCCGCGCTGGTCGTACAGGACGCACCGGTACGAACGCGAGAGCCGCTTCCATTGGAAGTGCCACGTCGTCATGTCGAGGCTGAACCCGTGCGCGAAGACCAGCACCGGCCGGCCCTCCGCCGGCCCGGGATCCGCGGGCTCGGCGACCCGGACGTCGAGCGCGGTGCCGTCGAACGAGCGCACGGTCCGCTGTTCCGCCGGCCGCTCCGCGAGCGGCTCGCCGAGCATGGGATCCGGTGCGGAACGGGCGCGACGAACGAGGGAGCGCTCGGCCACGATCGCGGCGGCGATCCCCGCGATCCCGAGCCCGACCGCTGAGGCGCCGACGATCGCGCCACGGACGCCGCGCCTCAACCCCCGGCCTCCGTTCCACCCCGGACGGCGCCGTCCGTCGCGCCCGGGTACGTCCTGGGCACCCGCTGGCTCACCCCCGTCAACACCTCGTAGGCGATGGTCCCGCTCCACGATGCGAGCTCTTCCGCCGAGATGCGCTCGTCGCCCTGCGCGCCGAGCAGCACGACCTCGTCGCCGGTCTCCACGGGCTCGTCGGCGCAGTCGACGAGGATCTGGTCCATCGTCACGGTCCCCGCGACCGGATGACGCTGGCCGCCGATCAACACGGATGCTGCGCCCGAGAGCATGCGAGCGTAGCCATCGGCGTAACCGACGGGAACGGTCGCGATCGTCGAATCGCGTTCGAGCCGATACCGCAGCCCGTACGAGATGCGCTCCCCCGCCATGACCCGCTTCGTCATCGCCACGCGGCTCCTCCACGTCAACGCCGGCCGCAGGTCGGCCCGTCCGGCCACGTCGGGCCCGGGGACCACGCCGTAGATCCCGATGCCGACCCGCACCAGGTCGAAAAGAGCCTCCGGCCAGCCCAGCACCGCGCCGGTGTTCGCCGCGTGCAGGTAGCGCGGCCGCGGGAGACCTGCCTCCAGAAGGGCCTCGATCGACGAACCGAACCGGTCCAGCTGCTCCCCCGCGAACGGTTCGGCGAGATCCTCGGAGGTCGCCAGGTGCGTCCAGAGCCCCTCCAACCGCACGCCGTCCCGGAGGACCTCGCCGACGAACCGCACCGCATCGCCTGGCGGTAGGCCGACCCGATGCATGCCGGTATCGACCTTCACGTGGACACCCACGCCACGGCTCGCGGCCCCGGCCGCCACGAGCCCGGCCAGCCCCTGATCCGTGTAGACCGACGGCGTGAGCCCGCACGCGAGGGCGTCGCGCTCGGAGCCCGGCGGGAACTCGGTGAGCACCAGGATCGGCGCGTCGATCCCGGCCTCCCGCAGGTCGGCCCCCTCCTCGACCAGCGCGACACCCAGCCAGGTTGCCCCTGCCTGGAGCGCGGCGCGAGCGACCTGCGCGGCGCCGTGGCCGTAGCCGTCGGCCTTGACCACGGCCATGAGCTCGACACCGGCCGGGGTCAGGGCCCGAACGTTGTGCCGGATCGCGTCCAGGTCGACTTCGGCAACCGTCGGGCGGAAGCTCGGTGCGGACCGCCCCGCGACATCGCTCATCGCTCACCTCTGCGCGGCGATGGTAACGCCTCATTACCATCCATGGCGCGCTCGAGCCGACGGATCGCCTCCGGGAGGCGTTCGACCACGTCGCGTGCGGTGGTGCCGTCGCCCAGCACGGCTCCGGCCAGGTCGCCGGCCAGGCCGTGCACGTAGGCGCCAAGGACGGCGGCGTCCGTAGGATCCAGCCCCCGGGCCAGGCCCGCGGCGATCGTCCCGGTCAGGACATCGCCGGTCCCGCCCGTCGCGAGCGACGGCCCTCCGGTCGGGTTGACGATCGTTCGGCCATCCGGCCCAGCGATGATCGTGCGCGGGCCTTTCAGGAGCAGGACGGCATCGAACGCGCGTGCGGCCTCGCGCGCGTGCCCGACCCGGTCGGCCGGCAGCTCCGCGGGGTCGACGCCCGTGAGCCGCGCGAACTCGCCGGCGTGGGGCGTGAGGACCGCCGGGCTCCGGCGTTCGGACAGCCCGGTTCCCTCCGGGAACGCGTTCAGCCCGTCGGCGTCCACGACCAGTGGTACCGGCGAGGCGGCGACCAGCCGGCGGACCAGGCCTGCGGTGTCGTCGTCGCGCGAGAGGCCCGGCCCGATCGCCACGGCGTCGACCGATGCCAGGCGCTCTTCCAGCGCGGGCCACGCCGCGCCGGAGATCGAGCCGGCGTCGGTCTCGGGCAGGGAGAGGGAGATGGCTTCGACCACCGAGCGCTGCGCGACATCCAGGGCCGCCGGCACGCTCGCGAGCGTCACGAGGCCCGCGCCGGCCCGGTAGGCCGCCCGCGTGGCCAGCACGGCGGCGCCGGGCATCGCGCGCGACCCGGCCACGACCAGGACGACGCCGGCCGATCGCTTGTGCGAGCCGGTGACCCTGGGCCGAACGAGGCCGGCCGCGTCCGCGGGCTCGGTGAGCACCAGTTCGCTCGTGACCAGGCCGTCGGGGAACCCGATGTCCGCCACCTGGACGTCCCCTGCGAACGCCGCGCCGGGGAGGAACACCACGCCGGGCTTCAGCGCTCCGAACGTCACGGTCGTGCGTGCGACCACCGCCGGCCCCTCGACCGCGCCGCTGGCGCCGTCGACACCGGACGGGATGTCGGCGGCGACGACCGGTCCCCCGAAGTCGCGCAACGCGAGGATGGCGGACCCGTACCTGCCGTCCGCCGTCCCGCGGAACCCGGTGCCGAAGATCGCGTCGACCGCCACGTCCGAGCGCGACAGCTCCCACTCGAGGCGGCCCGGCGTGGACGTCAGCACGCGCGCGCCGAGGTCGAACATCCGCCGGAGGTTGGTGGCGGCCGGGTCCGAGAGCGCGGCGGGCTCGGCGAGCAACAGCACCGTCACACCGGCGCCCCACCGGTCCAGGTACCGGGCGGCGACGAGGCCGTCACCGCCGTTGTTCCCCTTCCCGCAGACCACGACGACCCGGCGTCCGTAGGTGCCGCCGGACAGCGAGACGACGGCGCGGGCTACGGCGAACCCGGCGTTCTCCATGAGCGATCCCACGGAGACGCCGCGCTCGACGCTCGCCGCGTCCAGGGCGGCCGCCTGCTGGGGCGTCAGGACGGGGATCACGGCTCGCCGTGCGGGCCGGCCGGCTCCCGAGCGGAGCCCGGCCGCATCATCACGGCCGGACCGCCACGCAGAACGCGGCCGCCATCGAGCGCTCGTGCGTGAGCGCCACCTTGACCTCGCTGACGCCGAGCAGGCGGGCGCGTTCGGCCGTGGCCCCCGTCAGCACGAGGCTCGGGGCCCCGCTCGGTGCCCGGTCCACGCGCACGTCGTGCCAGCGCATCCGGCGAACCCCGGCCAGGGCCTTGCGGCAGGCCTCGCGCGCGGCCCACCGGGCCGCGTAGGCCTCCGCGGGGTTCGCCCGACCGTCGCAGTACGCGATCTCAGGTGGCGTGAACACGCGGGTGCGGAACGTCGGGTGCCGCTCCATCAGCGCCCGGACGCGCGCGACGTCCACCAGATCGACCCCCAACCCGACGATCTCCACGTCACTCGACCGTGACGCTCTTGGCGAGGTTGCGCGGCTGGTCCACGTCGCACCCGCGGATCTTGGCGATCCGGTAGGCGAACAGCTGCAGCGGGACGGACACGACCACCGGTGAGAGGAGCTCGTCGACGCGCGGAACGTACAGGACGTGATCTGCCAGGTCGCGGATCTCGTCGTCGCCCTCCGTGGCGATCGCGATCACCTCGGCGCCTCGCGCCTTGACCTCCTGGATGTTCGACAACATCTTCGGGCGAACGTGGCACGCCGTGGCGATCGCCACGACGGGGACGCCGGGCTCGATGAGCGCGATCGGGCCGTGCTTCAGCTCGCCGGCCGGGTAGCCCTCGGCGTGGATGTAGGAGATCTCCTTCAGCTTCAGCGCGCCCTCGAGCGCGGCCGGGTACCCCGTGTGCCGGCCGATGAACAGGATGTCGGAGGCGCGGGCGTACCGTTCGGCCAGCGCCGAGATCTGTGCATCGAGCTCGAGCGTGCGCTCGACCTGTCCAGGGAGCGCCTGCATCATCTGGACGCGCTCCACGATCTCGTCCGGGAAGAGCGTCCCGCGCGTCTGCGCCAGGTACAGCGCGACCAGGTGCAGCGCCGCCATCTGCGTCGCGAACGTCTTCGTCGCGGCCACGCCTATCTCCGGTCCGGCATGCGTGTACATCACGCCGCTCGCCTCGCGGGTGATCGCCGAGCCCACCGTGTTCGTGATCGCGAGGACGTGCGACCGCTGGTGGCGCGCGTGCCGGACGGCCTCGAGCGTGTCGATCGTCTCGCCCGACTGCGAGACGCCGAGCGTCAGGGTGTTCGCGTCCAACACCGGATCCCGGTAGCGGAACTCGCTGGCGATGTCGATCTCGACCGGGATCTTGACCCAGTGCTCGATCGCGTACTTGGCGACCAATCCCGAATGGAACGCGGTCCCGCACGCGACCACGAACACCTTGCTCACGTCCCGGATCTGGTCGAGCCGCATGCTGAGCTCGTCGAGCTCGAGCCGGCCCTCGCCGTCGATGCGAGCCCGGAGCGTGTCGGCGATCGCGGCGGGCTGCTCGTAGATCTCCTTGAGCATGAAGTCCTGGTACCCACCCTTCTGCGCCATCTCCAGGGTCCAGTCGACGATGGTCGGTTCGACGGTGACCTCGGCGCCCTCCAGGTCGGTGATCCGGACCGAATCCGCCCGGACCTCGACCAGCTGGTTCTCCTCGAGCGGGACGATCGTCTTCGTCCGCTGGAGCACCGCGGGGATCCCGGAGGCGAGCATGTTCTCCCCCTCGCCGATCCCGACGATCAGCGGCGAAGAGACCTTCACACCGACGATCACGTCGGGCTGCTCGGCGTCGATCACGACGAGCGCGTACGCGCCGACCAGCCGGCGGATCGCCCCCCGGACCGCCTCGGCGAGGTCCCCTTCCGGGGCGTCCTCGATCAGGTGCGCGACCACCTCCGTGTCGGTGTCGGATGCGAGCGTGTGGCCGGCCTTCGCCAGCTCGCCACGCAGCGACTGGAAGTTCTCGATGATGCCGTTGTGGATCACGGCGATGCGGCCGGTGCAGTCGACGTGCGGGTGGGCGTTGCGGTCGGTGGGCGGGCCGTGCGTCGCCCACCGCGTATGGCCCATGCCGATCCGCCCGCCGAGGCCGGTCCCTTCCGCGCCCTCGTCAGCGAGGGCGGCTTCGAGTTCGGAGAGCTTGCCCGCCCGCTTGACGACGCCCAGGTCGGTGCCGCGGACGGCAACGCCGGCCGAGTCGTATCCACGGTATTCGAGGCGCCGGAGCCCCTCGATCACGATCGGCAGCGCCTGGTCCGGCCCGACGTATCCCACGATGCCGCACACGATCGGTCCATGCTAGCGGCCACGGACGCGAGCGCGGCCATCGGAGGCGACCGAGCACGTGATAGCGTCGCGCCGGCGGCGCAGCCGGAGGGATGGGCGTTCGATGAAGGTCTTCGTCTCGTTCGACATGGAGGGCGTCGCCGGAATCGTCGACTGGGAGCAGTGCATCGGGTCCGGACCCTCCTACGAGATCGGGCGCCGTCTGACGCTCGGCGAGGTCAACGCGGCTATCGACGGCGCGATCGAGGCCGGGGCCACCGAGATCCTGGTGAACGACTCGCACTGGACGATGCAGAACCTGGCGCCCGACGAGTTGCGGGGCGGTGCCGCCTACCTGTCGGGGCGGCACAAGCCCCTGTACATGATGCAGGGCCTCGACGCGTCGTTCGACGCCGCGATGTTCGTCGGGTATCACGGCTCGGTGGGAACGTCGTCGGTCCTGTCGCACACGTACAACCCGAACGCGATCGGCGAGGTTCGGTTGAACGGCCACGTCGCCGGCGAAGCGGCCATCAACGCCCTGGTCGCCCGCCACCATGGCGTCCCGATCTGCCTCGTGACCGGCGACGCGGCCACGGCTCGGGGATCCGAGTGGTTCGCGCCGGATGCCGAACGCGTCGCGGTCAAGGAGTCGGTGACCCGGTTCGCGGCGCGGAGCGTCCACCCCGAAGCCGCGAGGGACCTGATCCGCTCCGGCGCCACGGACGCGTTGCGAGGCGTCTCCGCCGGTCGCGTCGGTCCCCCGAGGATCGACGATCCTGTGAGCCTCGAGATCGACTTCCTGACGGCGGACATGGCCGAGATGGCGACCTGGATCCGCGGCGTCGAACGCGTCGCCTCGAGGACCGCGGCGATCGCAGGCGACGATGCGCTCGCGGTATTCAGCTCCTTCGTCGGGGTGGTCTACCTCACGCGGCAGGCCGAGGGTCGCTGACCGGACCCGTCAGGCGAGCTCGGCGCGAACCACGTCCGCGATCGCCCGCGCGCGTCGGTCGGCCTCCTCGTGGGTGGGCGCCTCGACCATCACCCGCACCAGCGGCTCGGTCCCGGAGGCACGGACCAGCACGCGGCCCCGGTCGCCGAGCGCGTCCTCAGCGCTTCGGACCGCCGCCCACACCGCCCCGGCGTCCTCCAGGCGGTCGCGATCACCCACGTCCACGTTGCGCAGCACCTGCGGGAACCGCGTCATGGAGGCGCCCAGATCGCCCACCGAGCACCCCCGCCGTCCGGCGAGCGTGAGGAACTCCACCGCCGTGAGCAGCCCGTCGCCGGTCGTCGCCTCCCGCAGGAAGATCACGTGCCCCGACTGCTCGCCGCCGAGGATCGCTCCCGAGCGGACCATCTCCTCGAGGACGTACCGGTCGCCGACCTTGGTCTGGCGCAGTTCGATCCCGGCCCTCCGCATCGCGTCACGCAAGCCGAGGTTCGCCATGACGGTGCTCACCAGGAGCCCGCCCGTGAGCTCGCCGCGTCCGTGGAGGTCGAGGGCACATGCCGCAAGCACCTGATCGCCGTCGATCACGTTGCCGGTCGCGTCGGCGAACAGCGCGCGGTCGGCGTCGCCGTCGTGGGTCACGCCCGCGTCGGCCCGGAACTCCACGACCGCGCGCGCCACGACGTCCGGGCGCGTGGCCCCGGACCCCTCGTTGATGTTCCATCCATCCGGCTCGTGATTGATCGCGAGCACCTCCGCCCCCAGCCGACCGAGCAGCTCCGGCGCCACGGTGGACGCGGCGCCGTTCGCGCAGTCGACCACGACGCGCATCCCCGTGAGGGAGCCCGAGGCCGCGGCCTCCAGGTGCCGGAGGTACCGTTCGTCCGAATCGTCGACCGAGCGGACGCGGCCGATCGAGCGTCCCGTCTCCGGGAGGCGTCCGTCGTGCGTGGCGATCGCCTCGACGTGGTCCTCGAGGTCGTCCGGGATCTTGTAGCCGTTCGCGCCGAACAGCTTGATGCCGTTGTACTCGGCCGGGTTGTGCGATGCCGAGATCACGGCGCCGGCCTGCGCGCCGAGGTTCGTCGTGAGGAAGGCCACCCCTGGCGTCGTGCAGACGCCCACGTCCAGCGCGTCGCCGCCCGCCGAACAGATGCCCGCCACGAGGGCCGCCTGCAGGAACTCGCCGGAGGCCCTCGTGTCGCGGCCGACCGCGATCGTCGCGTGGCCCTCGCCCTCCTCACCGAGCGCTATCACCGTAGCCCGGCCGAGGCGGTACGCGAGCTCGCCGGAGAGCTCGCTGCCCGCGATGCCGCGGACGCCGTCGGTTCCGAACAGCCTCGCCACGATGGGCTATCTTACGGGCACGATGACCAGCGACGATCCACAACGGTCGGGGTGCGACGTGCACCTGGTCGAGGTGTTCGCCACGGCGAGCGCGCCCGAGGCCGAGGTCGTTCGGAGCCTGCTCGAGGCCGCGGGCCTTCCGGTCGTCGTGCGGGGCATGACCCAGGGGCCGTACCGGATGGGCGCGACGTACCTCTGCGTGCCGGTGGACCTTGAGGACGAAGCGCAACAGGTGATCGCGGGCGCACAGGAGGACGGTGCCACCGCGCCACCCCAGGACGCGCCGCGCTGAGGATCGCGACCTACCGCTTCGAGTACTGCGGCGCCTTGCGAGCCTTCTTCAGCCCGTACTTCCGGCGCTCCTTCTCGCGCGCGTCGCGCCGGAGCATCCCCTCGGCCTTCAGCGACGGTCGGAGCGACCCGTCGACGTCGATCAGCGCGCGGGAGATCCCGAGCTGGAGGGCGCCCGCCTGTCCACTGACGCCGCCTCCATGGATGCGGGCGATCACGTCGAAGTCCTTGTCGCGGCCGGCCATGCGCAGCGGCGCCGTCACGAGCATCCGGTGCGCCCGCGCCGGGAAATATGCCTCCAGCGAGCGGCCGTTCAGTGCGAACCGCCCTTCGCCCGGGACCAGGCGCACCCTCGCGACGGCTTCCTTGCGCCGGCCCGTTCCGAGTCCGCGGCCAGTGGGCTGACGCCCCTCCGGCGCTCCGGTGCCCTCGTCGCCAGGAGCCTCGGTGATCGGGGCGGCGACCTCGTCGCTCTCGAACGCTGCGCGCAGCTCGTCCTGGGACAGCGGCGCGGTCGCGGGCGGCACCGCCGGTGCCGGGGCGACCCCCGCTTCAGCCGACGCGGTGGCCTCTGGCGGAACGGGTACGGTCGGGGCGGAGGCGGCCTCCGGCGGAACGGGTGCGGTCGGGGCGGCCTCCGCTTCCACCGGCGTTCCCGGCTCGCTCGGTTCGACGGTCGATGCTTCGTCTGTCACCTAGGACCCCTCCGTTCCCTTCGACGCCCCGGGCGTCTGATCCTTCGCCGTAGCGCCGGCAGACGCCCCGCCCGATCCGCGCGAGCCCTTGGGCTTCGCGGCGGTGTCGTCACTCGCGGCGCCGGTCCCGCTCGGGCGTCGTCCACCGGTCGTCCCGGCGCCGCGGCGAGCTGTCCCGGTGGCCTTCGCGGATGCGCGCCTCGCCGGTCGTCGCGGTCGTCCGCCCGCCTTCGTGGTGCCCGCCGAACCACCCGCCTTCGCGCCGGACCTCGCCGTGGCCTTCTTCCCGGGCTTCGCCGGCGGCGCCGGCTTCGCCTCGCGGACGGGCAGGCCGTTCCAGGCCGGGACCGCGCCGAGCGCGAGCGGCTGTGGCTTCTGGGCCTGGTGGGGGTGCTCCGGCCCGGCGTACACCGACAGCTTCGAGATCATCTGCCGCCCGAGGCGGGTCTTCGGCAGCATGCCTCGGATCGCTTTCTCCACGACGAGCGTCGGCCGCTCCGCCATCAGCCTCGAGTACGGCAGTTCGCGCAGGCCGCCCGGGTACCCCGAGTGCCGGTAGTAGACTTTCTGGTCGACCTTCGCGCCGGTCATCCGAACGCCGGCGGCATTGACGACGATCACGTGATCCCCGGTGTCCATGTGCGGCGCGAACATCGGCTTGTGCTTGCCGCGCAGGATCTTCGCCACCTCGGTCGCCAAGCGACCCAGCACCACGCCATCCGCGTCGATGACGAACCACGCGCGTTCGATGTCGCGCGGGCGTGGGCTGTAGGTCTTCATGGTCATGCAGCGCTCACCAGGCTCTCACGATGGAGACGTCGGCCCGAACGGCCGACGCATCAGTCTACCGGCGGGCCTCCGGGAGCGTCAAAGGTCGGCCCCCTTCGCGCGCCGGTAGAACACGTGCCAGAGCGTCAGCCCGTGCGGCGGCGCGACCGTCGCGGCGGCCGAGCGATCGCGGCGCTCCAGGATGTCCCCGACAGCGTCCGCGTCGATCGCTCCGTCGCCCACGCGAACCAGCGTGCCGACGAGGCTGCGGACCATCTGCTGGCAGAACGCGTTGGCCCGAACGCGCACCTCGACCCGCGCGCCGCGGCTCGACACCGCGATCCGTTCGAGCCGTCGGACCGTCCCCGCCGGCGGCTCCGGCGTCCGGCAGAACGACGCGAAGTCGTGTTCGCCCAGGAGCCCCGCGGCCGCCCGTCGCATCGGCGGCGCGTGCAGCGCCACCGGCCGGTGCCAGACGTAGCGCGCCGCGAACGGGTCGGGCACGAGTCCGGTATCGATCCGGTACCGGTATTCGCGGGCCGTCGCCGAATGCCGAGCATCGAACGACGGCGCCACCCGCCGAGCATCGCGCACGACCACCTCGGGCCCGAGCGTCGCGTTCACCGCCCGCTGGACCGAGCGCGGCTCCAGCCCCCGAAGCGCCTCGAACGACGCGACCTGCCCCCACGCATGCACACCTGCGTCGGTCCGCCCCGCCACGGACAGCCGCACAGCGCCCCCGGTCAGCGGGGCCAGTGCATCCTCCAGGACGCCCTGCACCGTCCGGACGCGCGGTTGGCGAGCCCACCCATGGAAGTCCGTCCCGTCGTACGCGATCACCAACCGGATGACGCTCACGAGGGGGTCACCCAACCGCGACGCAGCCTACCGTCAGCCCTCTTCGCCCGGCATCAGCTCGATCAGCGCCATCGCCGCGCCGTCGCCCTTGCGAGGCCCGAGCTTCATGATCCGCGTGTACCCCCCGGCTCGCTCCGAATACCTCGGACCGATCTCGGCGAACAGCTTGTGCACCACGTCGCGATCCGGGATGTCCCTGAGCACCTGACGCCGCGCGTGCAGGTCGCCCCGCTTGGCGAACGTGATCAGGTGCTCGGCGTAGGGCCGCAGCGCCTTCGCCTTCGCCTCGGTGGTCTTCACCCGCTCGTGGACGAACAGCTGCGCGGCCAGGGTGCCCATCAGCAGGGCCTGGTGGTCAGGCCCGCTGCCCAGCCGGGCTCCCCGCTTCGGTGTCGGCATCGCGTCCTCCTCGTCCTCGCCGGCGCTCGCTTCAGTCCTCGCGCAGGCCGTAGCCGAGCTCTTCGAGCTTGGCCTTGACCTCGTCGATCGACTTCTGCCCGAAGTTGCGGATGTCCATCAGCTCGGACTCGCTCTTCTGGATCAGGTCGCCGACCGTGTTGATCCCCTCGCGCTTGAGGCAGTTGTACGAACGGACGGACAGGTTCAGCTCCTCGATCGTGAGCGCCTTGTCGCCCTCGTCCTCCTCCTCCTCCGGCAGCGCGACCCGGACGTGCTCGCTCTCGGCGAGCTCGGAGAAGAGCGTGACGAGCTCCTGCATCGTGTTGCCGGCGGAGGCGATCGCTTCGCGCGGAGTGATCGCGCCGTTCGTCTCGACGTCGAGGATCAGCCTGTCGCGGTCGGTCATCTGCTCGACCCGGGTGTTCTCGACCGCGTAGGTCACGCGCTTGACCGGCGAGAAGATCGAGTCGACCGGGATCACGCCGATCGGATCGCGGGGCTTCTTGTTGCGATCGGCCGACACGTACCCGACCCCACGCTCGATCACCATCTCCAGCTCGAGGCTCGCGCCCTTCCCCAGGGTGGCGATGTGCTGCCCGGCATCGAGGATCTCGACGCCGGCCGGAGGCTGGATGTCACCCGACGTGACCTCCGCGGGCCCCTTCGCCCGCAGGTACGCGGTGACGGGCTCGTCGGCCTCGGATCGGATCACCAGGTGCTTCAGGTTCAGGATGATGTCGGTGACGTCCTCGGTCACCTTCGGGATCGTCGAGAACTCGTGCAGCACGCCGTCCATCCGTACCGAAGAGATCGCGGCGCCGGGGATCGACGACAGCAGCGTGCGCCGCAGCGCGTTGCCGAGCGTGTAGCCGAATCCCGGCTCCAGGGGCTCGATGGAGAACTTCGACCGGGTCGGAGAGAGGGTCTCCTCCTCGATCCGGGGCCTCGTCACGATGAGCACTTCGTACCTCCTTGCGCCGGGGGATCATCCGGTCCTGCCCCGTCGCTCGCTTCCACCACCGCCGCCGGATCTGCCGGGCGGCGGGCGTTGCATCGTTCTGCGCTGGCTCCGTCCTCTCGGAACGGCCGCCACGCGCGCGGGAGACGAGCGCGTGGGAGCCGGTGGGCGGAGCTAGACGCGGCGCCGCTTCCGAGGCCGGACGCCGTTGTGCGGCACCGGCGTCACGTCCTGGATGCCGAGGATCTCGAGACCCGCCGCGGCCAGCGAGCGGATCGCCGTCTCACGCCCGGAGCCGGGGCCCTTGACGAACACGTCGACCTTCGTGAGCCCGTGTTCCTGGGCGCGTCGCGCGGCCGCCTCGGCGGCGAGCTGTGCGGCGAACGGCGTCGACTTCCGCGAGCCCTTGAACCCGACGTTCCCGGCGCTCGCCCACGACAGGGTGTTCCCGTCGAGGTCGGTGATCGTCACGATCGTATTGTTGAACGTCGACTTGATATGGGCCTGGCCGTGGGAGATGTTCTTCTTCTCCTTGCGCCGGGCCTTCTTCGCCTTGGGCTTCGCCATGTTCGTCCTTCTTCCTCGCTACCGGGACGGACCGGTCGAGCGGGCCGCTCGCGTCACTTGCCCTTCTTGCGACGCACGCCGACCGTCTTCTTCGGGCCCTTGCGGGTCCGGGCGTTCGTGTGCGTGCGCTGCCCGTGCACCGGGAGGCTCCGGCGGTGACGGATCCCCTGGTAGCACCCGATCTCGATCTTGCGCTTGATGTCCTGGGCCACCTCGCGGCGCAGGTCGCCCTCGACCTTGTAGTTCGCGTCGATGAAGTCGCGGATCCGGATGATCTCCTCGTCGGTGAGATCACGGACCTTGCGCCCGCCATCGAGGTCGAGCCCCGTCACGATCTGCATCGCGCGGGTCGTACCGATGCCGTAGATGTACCGAAGGGCGATGTCCACCCGCTTGTCGCGGGGGAGGTCGACGCCTGCGATCCGAGCCACGCTCTTCAGTCCTCCTCGTCCGTTCCTACCCCTGCCGCTGCTTGTGGCGGGGGTTCGAACAGATGACCATGACCCGGCCGTGACGGCGGATCGTCTTGCACTTCTCGCACATCTTCTTGACCGATGGCCTGACCTTCATCGATTCCCTCGTTCCTACCGGTACCGGTAGACGATCCGTCCGCGCTCGAGGTCGTACGGGGACAGCTCGACCAGCACCCGGTCCCCCGGCAGGATCCGGATGTAGTTCATCCGCATCTTGCCCGAGATGTGGGTCAACACCTTATGCCCGTTGTCGAGCTCCACCCGGAACATGGCGTTGGGCAGCGGTTCCACGACGGTGCCCTCGACCTCGATCGCATCTTTCTTCGCCAAATGCCCTCGGATGTACCTCTCGACACGCGGAAACCACCTCAGGGAATCCGAGGCGGTTCACAGAGTATAGGGCTCGGGTGGGCTGAACGTCTACCCGGACGTGCCCCCGCGGGCTATTCAGTCGCCGACGACGGTGAGGATCTCGGGCCCGTCGTCGGTGATCGCGATCGTGTGTTCGAAGTGCGCGGACAGCGACCCGTCCACCGTCACCACCGTCCAGTCGTCGTCGAGCACGTCGGTCTCCCATCCGCCGAGGTTCACCATCGGCTCGATGGCCACGACCATGCCCCGCTTGACCGCCGGCCCTCGCCCGGGACGGCCGTAGTTCAGGATGATCGGGTCCTCATGAAGCGCGCGGCCGACGCCGTGGCCCCCGTACTCGCGGACCAGGGAGAACCCAGCGCCCTCGGCCACCTCCTGGACCGCGTGGCCGACATCCGTGATCCGACCGCCCTCGTGCAGCGCCGCGATCCCCGCGTACAGGGCCTCCTCGGTCACCTTGACCAGACGAGCCGCGTCCTCCGACGGGGGCCGGTCGCCGACGAACAGCGTCACGGCCGAGTCGCCGTGATAGCCCTCGTACACGGCGCCGACGTCGACGGACAGGAGATCGCCCTCGCGGAGGATCCGCTTCGGCGACGGGATGCCGTGGACGACCTCGTCGTTGATCGAGGCGCAGATCGAACCCGCGAACCCCCGGTACCCGAGGAACGACGGCGTGCACCCCCGGCCGCGGATGCTCTCCTCCCCGATCCGGTCGAGGTCGGCCGTGCTCATGCCGGGCTCGACCCGTTCGAGGATCCGCCGGATCGTGAGGGCGGTCACCCGCCCGGCGACCCGCATCCGGTCGATCTCGCTCGCCGACTTCAAGATGATCATCGCGACCCCCGGATCCCTTCAGCCCGTCACGCGGTCGGCGAGCGCACCGAGCACCCGTTCGAAGACCTGGTCCTCGGATCCCTCGGCGTCGACCGACCGCACGAGGCCGCGCTCCTCGTAGAAGGCGCGGACGGGTGCGGTCTGCCGATCGTAGACGACCAACCGGTTGCGCACGACGTCCTCACGGTCGTCCTCGCGCTGGACGATCGGCGTGCGATCCTCGTCGCAGATCTCGGCCGAGCGCGGCGGCGCCGTCACCATGTTGTACGCGCGCCGGCACGAGGGGCACGTCCGCCGAGCCGATAGCCGTCGAACGACCTCCTCGCGATCGACGTCGAACGCCAGGACGGCGTCCAGATCCAGGTCGCGCCCGTGCAGCTCCCGCTCGAGGGCCTCCGCCTGTTCGACGGTCCTGGGGAAGCCATCGAGGATGAACCCTGCCGGGGGCGTGGACCCCAGCCGCTCGGCCACCATACGGACGACGACGTCGTCCGGAACCAGCTCGCCCGCGTCCATGAAGCGCTTCGCTTCGAGTCCGAGCGACGTCTCGCGCATCGCGTGATCGCGGAAGATCTCGCCCGTCGAGATGTGATCGAGGCCGAACCGTTCTTCCAGGCGCGCCGCCTGCGTCCCCTTGCCCGCGCCGGGAGGCCCCAGGAGGACCAGCCTCACGTCTTGAGGAACCCCTCGTAGTGCCGCATCAGCAGCTGGGATTCGAGCTGCTTCATCGTCTCGAGCGCGACGCCGACGGTGATCAGCACCGAGGTCCCGCCGAACGGGAACGCGGTGATGTTCCAGATCGCGAGGAACACCGACGGCAGCAGCGCGATCGAGGCCAGGAAGAGCGATCCCGGCAGCGTGATGCGGTTCAGCACGCCCGAGAGGTACTCGGCGGTGGGCGCACCCGGGCGGATGCCCGGGATGAACCCGCCGTACTTGCGGATGTTGTCCGCGGTGTCGATCGGGTTGAACGAGATCGCCGTGTAGAAGTACGCGAAGAACACGACCAGCATGCCGTACAGCAGCATGTACACGATGCTGGCCTGGTTCGTCAGGTAGTTGTTCACGAAGTTCTGGAACCACTGCCAATGGATCACGCTCCCGAGCAGAACCGGGAAGTACAGGACCGAGGACGCGAAGATGATCGGGATCACGCCCGCCTGGTTGACCTTCAGCGGGATATAGGTGCTCTGCCCGCCCATCATCCGTCGGCCCACCACCCGCTTCGCGTACTGGACGGGGATACGCCGCTGCCCTTGTTCCATGAACACGACGGCAACGACGATCCCGAGGCCGAGGAGCATGAAGAACACGAACTTCGGCGTGCCGCCCTCGTGCAGCAAGGCGAGGCCCTGGGCCGGGAGGCGCGAGATGATGCTCGTGAAGATGATCAGCGACATGCCGTTGCCGATCCCGCGCTGGGTGATCAGCTCGCCGAGCCACATGATCATCGCGGTCCCGGCGGTAAGGACGAGCACCATCAGCAGGACCCGCGGCGGGTTGAAGACCCGGACCACGCCGCCCGGGACGAACGAGTCGCTGTGGAAGAGGAACACGAGGCCGGTGGACTGCAGGAGCGCCAGCGCGACCGTCATGTAGCGGGTCCACTGGGTGATCTTCTTCGTTCCGATCTCGCCCTGCTTGTGCCACTGCTCGAGCCGCGGGATCACGACCGTCAGCAGCTGCATGATGATCGAGCTGGTGATGTACGGCATGATCCCCAGCGAGAACACGGCGAACTTCGTCAGCGCCCCGCCGGAGAACAGGTCGATGAACTGCAGCAGGCTCTGACCGCCGTTCGCGTTGAACGAATCCGCGAGCTTCGCGCCGTCGATGTTCGGCACCGGGACGTGGCAGCCCAGGCGGTAGACCGCGATGATGAGCAGCGTGAAGAGGATCTTCTTCCGAAGGTCCGGGATCTTGAACGCGTTGACGAACGCCCTCAGCACGGCAGTCCTGTTCCCTGGTCCTGTGGTCCCGTCGGCGGGAGCCTCAGTCTACCGGCTCTCGATGAGTTCGACGGTACCGCCGGCGCCCTCGATCTTCGCCCGGGCGGCTGCCGAAACGGCGTGCGCGCGCACGGTCAGCGCACGGTCGATGTCGCCGCGGCCGAGCACCTTGACGGGAAGGCCCTTGCGGACGAACCCTCGGCCGAGCAACTCCTCCGGCGTCACGGCGGCGCCCGCGTCGAACGCCTGACCGATCCGGTCGACGTTGACGACGGCCCACTCGACGCGGTTCGGGTTGGAGAACCCCTTCAGCTTCGGAAGGCGACGCTGCAGGGGCATCTGGCCGCCCTCGAAGCCGGGCTTCGGGTTGTGCCGCGCGCCCCAGCCCTTCGTGCCGCGGCCCGCCGTCTTGCCCTGGCCGGCGGCCTTCCCGCGCCCCATACGCTTGCGGGGCCGCGTCGAGTTCTCGGCGGGGCGGAGGTGGTGCAGCTTCACGGTTCGTCGACCTCCTCGACGGTGACCAGGTGCGAGACCTTGCCGATCATGCCGCGGATCTCCGGGCGATCGTCCTTGACCACCGAGTCGTTGATGCGGTGCAGGCCGAGCGCGCGCACCGTCCGCTTCTGGTCCTTCGGACGGTCGATCACGCTGCGGACCTGGGTCACCTTGAGCTTCGTCATCCGCTACGCACCCGACCCCTCGTCGAGCCCGGATTCGGCGCGCTTCGCGGCGAGCGCCTGGTCCGCCGCCGCCATCGCGTCGAGCATCGGCTTCGGCGCGATCGCGGAGAGGTCGCGGTCGCGCAGGCGCGCGATCTCCTCCGGGCGGCGCAGTTCGGACAGCGCCGTCATCGTCGCGTGCACCATGTTGATCGGGTTCGACGAACCGAGCGACTTCGACAGGATGTCGTGGATCCCGGCGGCCTCGACGACGGCGCGCACCGGCCCGCCCGCGATGACGCCCGTCCCTGGCGACGCGGGCTTGAGCAGCACACGCCCCGCGCCGTCCCGGCCGATCACGTCGTGCGGGATCGTCGAGCCCATCATGGGGATCGTGATCATGCTCTTCTTGGCGACCTCGACGCCCTTCTGGATCGCTGCGGGGACCTCCTTGGCCTTCCCGTGCCCGACCCCGACGCGCCCGGCGCCGTCGCCGACGACGACGAGCGCGGTGAAGGAGAACCGCCGGCCGCCTTTGACGACCTTGGCGACCCGGTTGATCGAAACCACGCGCTCCTCGTAGGGCGAACGCTCCGCTGCGCTGTCGTACCGTCGCATCTAGATCTCCAAGCCTCCCTCGCGCGCACCTTCGGCGAGCGCCCTCACCCGGCCGTGGTACAGCCGGCCACCGCGGTCGAAGACCGCGCGATCGATCCCGGCCGCCTTCGCGGTGGCCGCCAACGCCTTGCCGACCTCGCGGGCGCGCGCCGTCTTGTCCTCGCCGCCGCCGGCCCCCAGGTCCGACGCGGACGCGAGCGTGCGTGCCGCGCGGTCGTCGACCAGCTGGGCGTAGATGTGCCGGTTCGAACGGAACACGGCCAGCCGAGGCCGCTCCGCCGTCCCCGACACCTTCTTGCGAACCCGGCGATGCCGCCGCATCCGCCCCGCTCGCTTGACCTCGGACCGCATCGCTACGCCGCCCCCTTGGCCGCCTTGCCGGCCTTCTTCCGAACGTGCTCGCCCTCGTACCGGATCCCCTTGCCCTTGTACGGCTCGGGCTTACGGAGCTTTCGGATGTTCGCGGCGACTTGCCCGACCTGCTGCTTGTCGATCCCGCGCACGGTCACCCGGGTCGGCGCCGGCACCTCGAACTCGATCCCCGCCGGGGCCTCGAACACGACCGGGTGCGAGAAACCGAGGGCGAATTCCAGATCGGCGTCCTTCATCGCGGCCCGGTACCCGACCCCGACGATCTCGAGCCGCTTCTCGTAGCCGTTCGTGACGCCTTCGACCATGTTCGCGATCAGCGACCGCGTGAGCCCGTGCAGCGAACGGTGCTCGCGGCCGTCGGTCGGCCGGTCGACCGACAGCGTTCCGTCGTCGATCGACACGATCATGTCGGCCGGGATGACCTGCGACAGGGTGCCCTTCGGCCCCTTCACGGTCACCTCGGTGCCGTCGATCGCGACCTCGACCCCGGCGGGGATGGTCACGGGCTGTCTTCCGATCCTGGACACGGTCGTTTCCCTCTTCGTTCCTCGATGTCGTCCCGGGCGCTACCAGACGCGGGCGATGACCTCGCCGCCGACGCCCTGCCTGCGAGCCTGCCGATCCGTCAGCAGGCCGCGGGATGTGGACAGGATAGCGACGCCGAGGCCGCCCAGCACGCGCGGAACCTCGTCACGGCCCGCGTAGACGCGCGAGCCGGGCTTCGACACCCGTGTGATCCCCGTGATCGTCCGCTCGCGGTTCGGGCCGTACTTCATCGTGATCGTGATCGTGCGGTCCTTGCCGTCGCCATCGACCATCGAGCCCACGAGGTATCCCTCGTCGACCAGGATCTGGGCGATCCGCGCCTTCATGTTCGAGGCAGGCATCGTGATCTCGTCCTTGTACGCGAGGTTCGCGTTCCGGATCCGCGTGAGCATGTCGGCGATCGGGTCGGTCATGACCATGATCCCGTCACCCCCTCACCACGACGCCTTGGTGATGCCCGGCAGCTCGCCAGCGTGCGCCATCTGCCGGAAGCAGATCCGGCAGAGCAGGTACTTCTTGTAGACCGCGCGCGGGCGGCCGCATCGCGCACATCGGGTGTAGTCGCGCACCCCGAACTTCGCCGGCCGTTGCTGCTTCTCGATCAGTGCCTTCTTCGCCATCCCTCGTCCCTTTTCGTAACGTCTCTTGACTATCTGCCGTGGCTCACGCGGACGCCGCGGCGCTCACGGGCGGGTCTCCCGCGAACGGGAACCCCAGCGCCCGGAGCAGCGCTTTCGCGTCGTCGTCGTTGGTCGCCGTCGTGACGATCGTGATGTCCATCCCGCGCACGCGCACGACCTTGTCGTAGTCGATCTCGGGGAAGATCAGCTGCTCGGTCACGCCGATCGAGTAGTTCCCGTGGCCGTCGAACGCGTCTGCGTTCAGCCCGCGGAAGTCGCGGATCCGGGGCAGGGCCGTCGAGAGGAGCCGGTCGAGGAACTCCCACATCCGCGCGCCACGCAGCGTCACCTTCGCGCCGATCGCCATGCCCTCGCGCAGCTTGAAGTTCGCGATCGACTTGCGCGCGCGGGTGATCGCGGGCTTCTGACCCGTGACGATCGCCAGGTCCTCGACGGCGGCGTCCAGCAGCTTCGCGTCCTTGATCGCCTCGCCGACGCCCATGTTGACCACGATCTTCTCCAGGCGCGGGACCTGCATCGGGTTCGCGTAGCCGAGCTCGGAAGACAGCCGCGGAAGCAGCTCGTCGCGGTAGCGCGTCTTCAGCCGCGGCACGGGGGCCGTCGCCTTCGGCTTCGTCTTCGGCTTCGTCGTCGTCTCGGCCATGATCAGTTCTCCGACCCGCACTTCCTGCACACGCGGACCTTGGCGTCGTCGTCGAACCGGTACCCGACCCGCGTCGCCTTGCCGCAGTTCTTGCAGACGAGCTGGACGTTCGACAGGTCGATGAACAGCTCGGTGTCGATGATCCCGCCCTGCTGCAGCTGCTGTCCGCTGGTCGATCGCTTGCCCTGCGTCCGGGTGGCCTTCTTCGCGCGGGCGACGCCGTCGACCAGGATCCGGCGCCGCTCGGGCAACACGCGGATCACCCGCCCCCGTTTGCCGCGGTCCTTGCCCGCGATCACCTGGACCTCGTCGTTCTTCCGGATGTCCACGCCAGGCATCGCTACAGCACCTCCGGGGCCAGCGAGATGATCTTCATGAACCGCTTGTCGCGCAGCTCGCGCGCGACGGGCCCGAAGATCCGGGTCCCGCGCGGGTTCCGCTGCTCGTTGATCAGCACGACCGCGTTGTCGTCGAACCGGATGTACGAACCGTCCGGCCGGCGCTTCTCCTTCGCGGTGCGAACGACGACCGCTTTCACGACCTCGCCCTTCTTCACGGCGCCACCCGGGAGGGCATCCTTGACGGAGCCGACGATCACGTCGCCGACGCGCGCGTAGCGCCTGCCCGAGCCGCCGAGGACGCGGATGCACAGGACCTCCTTGGCCCCCGTGTTGTCCGCGACCTTGCACCGCGTCTCCTGCTGGATCACGTCGTCGCCCCGTCCCTCACTTGGCCCGTTCGATCACTTCGACCACGCGCCAGTGCTTCGTCTTCGACAGCGGGCGCGTCTCGACGATCCGGACGCGGTCACCCACGTGCGCGTCGTTCGAAGCGTCGTGCGCCTTGAACTTCGAGCTCCGCCGCACGGTCTTCCCGTAGAGCGGGTGCGTGAACGCCGTGGAGATTCGGACCACGACCGTCTTGTCCATGGCGTCGGACACGACGACCCCGGTGCGCACCTTCCGGCGCCCGCGCTCGGTCGCGCCGGCGTCGGCGGTTCCCGTCCCACTCATGCGCCCTCTTCCTCCATGTCGTGCAGCTCGGTCTCGGACTGCGGAACCTCGGTGGCCGCCATGACCTCGTGCTCGGCCTCGTCGAGCCGGAGGCCCTCGAGCTCACCGCTCGCGATCGCCTCGCGGCGCTCCTCCAGCGAACGACGATCGGCCCCCTCCACGGCGAGACGGAGCTCGTCCTCGGTGCTGCGACCGCGCAGCACCGTCAGCACGCGCGCGACGTCGTGGCGCACCTGCTTGATCCGCATCGGGTTGTCCAGCTGCCCGGTCGCGGCCTGGAAACGGAGGTTGAACAGCTCCTCCTTCAGGCCCTCGAGGCGCTCCAGCAGCTCGTCGTCTGGGAGCTCGCGCAGCTCCGCGGTCTTCGTCATTCGAACCCACCCACCCGGCTGATGAACTTCGCCTTGATCGGGAGCTTGTTCGCGGCACGCCGGATCGCCTCGCGCGCGACGGGCTCGGGGACACCGGAGAGCTCGAACATCACGCGCCCGGGCTTCACGACCGCGACCCAGCCCTCCGGGTTGCCCTTGCCTGATCCCATGCGGGTCTCGGCCGGCTTCTTCGTCACGGGCTTGTCCGGGAAGATGTTGATCCAGACCTTCCCGCCACGGCGGATGTGCCGCGTCATCGCGACACGGGCCGCCTCGATCTGGCGGTTCGTGATCCAGCCGGGCTCGAGCGCGAGCAGCCCGTAGTCACCGAAGTGCACCTCGGTGCCGCCCTTCGCCTTGCCGCGCATGCGGCCGCGATGCTGTTTGCGATGCTTGACGCGCTTCGGGATCAGCATCTACGGGCGGCCTCCTCCGGAACGCGGCCGGCCCGCACCGGGGCGGGCCGGTCGACGCTGGCCCGGGCGCTGGCCGGGCTTGGCCGGCTGGCCGGGGTCGCGGACCTCGGGCGTCGGCGCCGACACCCCCTCGAGCTCGCGCGTGTCGGTGATCAGGGCGCCCGTCGAGGCGCCGCCCGCCTCCCGCTCGTTCGCCGCGGCGAGTGCGCGGGCGCGGGCGCGTTCGATCTCCTTCTCCTGCGTGCCGAGCTCGTCGCCGTGGTAGACCCAGACCTTGACGCCGATCACGCCGAACGTGGTCTTGGCCTCCGCCGTGCCGTAGTCGATCTTCGCCCGCAGGGTGTGCAGCGGCACCCGGCCCTCGCGGTACCACTCGCGGCGGCTCATCTCGGCGCCGCCCAGCCGCCCGCCGGTCTGCACGCGGACGCCCAGGGCGCCGGCCTTCATCGCGGTCTGGACCGCGCGGCGCATCGCGCGACGGAACGCCACGCGGCCGACGAGCTGCTCGGCGATACCCTGCGCGAGCAGGGCGGCGTCGGTCTCGGGGCGCGACTCGGTCGCGGCCTGGTTCATGTCCTCGACCTTCACGTCGACCCGCTTTCCGGTCATCTTCTCGATGTCCTTGCGGATCCGGTCGACCTCGGCCCCCTTGCGGCCGATCACGATGCCGGGACGAGCGGTCCGGATGAACACCTGCACCTGGTCGCCCTTGCGTTCGATGTCGATGCTGGAGATGCCGGCGCGTGAGAGCTTGCGCCGGATGTACCGCCGGATCAGGTCGTCCTGGTGGAGCCAGGCCGCGTACTCCTTGCTCGCGTACCACTTGCTCTTCCAGGGATAGATGATCCCCAGGCGGAACCCGTACGGGTTGACCTTGTGTCCCACGCTCTCGTCAGCTCCCCAGCGTCTTGACTTCGACCGTCACATGGCTCGTACGCTTGCGGATCTTCGTCGCGCGCCCGTAGGCGCGGGGACGGAACCGCTTGAGCGTCGGGCCTTCGTCGACCCACGCGGCCGACACGTACAGGTTCTCCGGGATCGCGTTGCGCTGTTCGGCGTTCGCCACCGCGGAGTCGAGCACCTTCATCACGACCGGGTTCGGCCCGAGCTGGCTGAAGCGCAGCACGCGGCGGGCGTCGTCCACCTGACGCCCCCGGATCATGTCGATCGAACGCCGCACCTTGCGCGGCGCGACCCGCACGTACTTCGCCGAAGCCTTCCCCTGCACGATGTCCCTCGTTCCCTACTTCAGAGCGGTGCTGCGCTCGGTGTGGTGGCCGTGCGTACGGAACGTCCGCGTCAGCGCGAACTCGCCGAGCTTGTGGCCCACCATCGACTCGGTGATGTAGACCGGCACGTGCTTGCGGCCGTCGTGGACCGCGATCGTGTGCCCGACCATCTCCGGGACGATCGTCGAGCGCCGCGACCAGGTCTTGATGACCCGCTTGTCGCCGCGGCGGTTCTGGTCGACCACCTTGGCCATCAGGTGGTCGTCGACGAACGGACCCTTCTTGATCGAACGCGGCATGCTGGTCCTACCTTCTTCCTCGCTTCGAGGCCCGGCGGACGATCAGCTTGTCCGAGGGCTTGGGCTTGCGGGTCCGGCCTTCCTTCTTGCCCCACGGGCTGGTCGGATGGCGGCCACCGCTGGACTTGCCCTCGCCTCCACCGAGCGGGTGGTCGACGGGGTTCATGGCCACGCCGCGAACGCTCGGGCGCTTCCCGCGCCAGCGGTTCCGGCCGGCCTTGCCCCAGTTTATCAACTCGTTCTCGGCGTTCCCGACCTCGCCCACGGTCGCCCGGCACCGCACGTCGACCATCCGGATCTCTCCGGAGGGGAGCCGAAGCGTCGCCTTGCCGGCCTCCTTCGCCAGCAGCTGGATGCCGGTGCCGGCCGAGCGGCCCATCTTCGCGCCGCCCTCGGGTCGCAGCTCCACCGCGTGCACGATCGTCCCGACGGGGATGTTCGCGAGCGGCAGGGCGTTCCCGGGCTTGATGTCCGCCCCAGGGCCCGACATGACCGGCGCCCCCTGCTCGAGCCCCTTCGGCGCGAGGATGTAGCGCTTCTCGCCATCCGCGTAGTGCAGCAGCGCGATCCGGGCGGTGCGGTTCGGGTCGTACTCGATCTCGGCGACCTTCGCCGGGATGCCGTCCTTGTTCCGGCGGAAGTCGATCAGACGGTACTGCCGCTTGTGCCCACCGCCCTGATGGCGCGTGGTGATCCGACCGTAGGCGTTGCGGCCGGCCTTGTTCGTGAGCTTCCGGGTGAGCGACTTCTCGGAGCCGCCGCGCGTGACCTCGTCGAACGAAGACACGCTGGCGCCGCGTCGTCCCGGGGTCGTCGGCTTGTACTTGCGGATCGCCATGTCGGTTACGGACCCTTCGCTTCGAAGATCTCGATCGCGTCACCCTCGGCGAGCGTCACGATCGCGTGCTTGTGATCGGGGCGCTTGCCGCTGGCGAATCGCGTCCGCTTGGTCTTGCCCTTGCGGTTCAGCGTGTTCACGTTCAGGACGCGCACGTTCCAGATCTGCTGGATGGCTTCCTTGATCTCGGTCTTGTTCGAGTCGTTGGCCACGAGGAAGGTGTACGCGTTGCGCTCGAGCCCCCCGTAGGACTTCTCCGAGACGATCGGCCGGATGATGACGTCGCGTGGGCTCTTCATGCGTCCTCGTCTCCGTCGTCCACGGTCGTCTCCGGTTCGGCTTCGGCGTCGGCCCTGGCCCCGTCGGCTTCGGCTCTGGCCGGCAGTGACGGCTTCGGGCTCGTCGGCGGCAACGATCGCCTCCTCCGGAGGCTCCACGGCGGGGAGCTCGACCACCGTCTCCACGGCGTCCGGTTCCTCGCCCGTGAGCACCCGGAGCGCGGCCTGCGTGAACACCACGCGGTCGGCGTACAGCAGGTCGTACGTCGTGAGGTTCCCCGGGAAGTCGATCCGGACGCTCGAGAGGTTCCGGAACGACTTCTCCGTCGCGACGTGCGGTCGCGACAGCACCAGCAGGATCTTGCCCTCGAGCCCGAGGGTCTCGAGGACGCGGACCGCGTCCTTCGTCCTCGGCTCGGCGAACGCGAGCGTCTCGACGACCGCGAGCTTGCCGGAGGCGAGCGCATCGGAGAGCGCCCCGCGGAGCGCTCCCTTCTTCATCTTCTTGTTGACCCGCATCTCGTGGCCGTGGGGATGCGGGCCGTGTGCGACGCCGCCGCCGGCCCACTGGGGCGCGCGGATCGATCCCTGCCGCGCGCGGCCGGTGCCCTTCTGGCGCCACGGCTTCACGCCGCCGCCGCGAACGTCGCCGCGCGTCTTCGTCGAATGCGTGCCGGCTCGCTGCCCGGCGGCGCCGGCGACGACGACCTGGTGCATCAGCGGGACGTTGACCGGCGCGGCGAAAAGTTCCTCCGGGAGCTCCCGCTCACCGACCACCTCGCCGTCGACGGCGTCCCTGATCTCGATCGTCGCCATCGTCACGACGCCCGCTTCCCGTCGCCGCCCTTGACGGAGGACCGGATCATGACGAGGCCACCCGACGGGCCCGGGACGGCGCCCTTGAGGAGCAACAGGTTCCGCTCGGCGTCCGCCTCGACGACCTCGAGGTTGAGCACCGTGACCCGCGCGTTGCCGTGCTGGCCGGCCATCTTCATCCCGCGGAACACGCGCGAGGGTGTGGACCCGGCGCCCACGGAGCCCGGCGACCGGTGCTTGCGCTCGGTCCCGTGGGAACCCCCCAGGCCGCTGAACCCGTGGCGCTTCATCGGCCCGGTGAACCCCTTGCCCTTCGAGACGCCGACCACGTCCGTGACGTCGCCGGGCGCGAAGATGTCGACCGTGATCTCCTGGCCGGGTGCGTACGAGGACGCGTCGTCGGTCCGGAGCTCGACGAGATGACGGAGCGGCTTCTTGATTCCCGCCTTCTCGAAGTGCCCGGCCGTGGGCTTGTTCGTCTTGCCCTTGCGGGCCTCGGCGAAGGCGAGCTGGACGGCGTCGTAGCCGTCGCTCTCCTGCGTCTTGACCTGCGTCACGAAGCACGGCCCGGCCTGGATCACCGTCACCGGCACCGCCCGCGAATCCTCGGTGAAGATCTCGGTCATCCCGAGCTTCGTCCCGAGGATCCCCTTCGCCTCAGCCATCGTGTCCCGTCCCCGCTCGAGCCGGCGGCTAGAGCTTGATCTCGATGTCGACGCCGGCGGACAGGTTCAGGCGTTGCAGCTCCTGCACCGTCTTCGACGTCGCGTCCATGATGTCCATCAACCGCTTGTGGGTGAGCATCTGGAAGTGCTCGCGGCTGTCCTTGTCCTTATGCGGCCCGCGGATGACCGTATAGATCGAGCGCTCCGTGGGCAGCGGCACCGGACCCACGACCTTGGCGCCGGTGCGCGTGACGTGCTGGACGATGTCCCGCGCGGCGGCATCGAGGATCTCGTGGTCGTAGGCGCGGAGCTTGATCCGGATCCGTGGGGCTGCCATCACGCGTTCCTTCCATCGTGTCGCGCGCCACCGAGGGCGCGCGGGTCCGCCGGCGATGGATCCGCCGGAAGCGTCTCGTCGAGGTGTCGCGTGTGGCAGCTCACGTCCGGATCAGCTCACTTGATGATCGTGACGACGCGCCCGGCGCCGACCGTACGGCCGCCCTCCCGGATCGCGAACCGGAGCCCTTCCTCCATCGCGATCGGGACGATCAGCTCGATCTCCATGACGGTGTTGTCGCCAGGCATGACCATCTCGGTGCCCTCGTCGAACTTCACCGAGCCGGTCACGTCGGTCGTGCGGAAGTAGAACTGCGGACGGTACCCGTTGAAGAACGGCGTGTGGCGCCCGCCCTCCTCCTTCGACAGTACGTAGACCTGCGCCTTGAAGTGCGTGTGCGGCGTGATCGAGCCGGGCTTCGCGAGCACCTGGCCGCGCTCGATCTCGTCCTTGTCCACCCCCCGCAGCAGGACGCCGACGTTGTCGCCGGCGTGGACCTCGTCGAGGAGCTTGCGGAACATCTCAAGGTCGGTCGCGACCGTCTTGCGGTTCGGCCTGATGCCGACCAGCTCGACCTCGGACATCTTGTTCAGCGAACCGCGCTCGACGCGGCCGGTGGCGACCGTCCCACGGCCGGTGATCGAGAAGATGTCCTCGATCGGCATCAGGAACGGCTTGTCGAGGTCGCGCACGGGCTCCGGGATCGCCTGGTCGCAGGCCGCCATCAGCTCGTCGATCTTCGCGATGGACTCGGGGTCGCCCTCGAGGGCCTTCAGCGCCGAACCCACGATGACCGGGACGTCGTCGCCCGGGAACTCGTAGGACGACAGCAGCTCGCGGACCTCCAGCTCGACGAGGTCGAGCAGCTCGGGGTCGTCGACCATGTCGGCCTTGTTCAGGAACACGACGATGTACGGCACGTTCACCTGACGGGCCAGCAGCACGTGCTCGCGGGTCTGCGGCATCGGGCCGTCGGCGGCCGACACGACCAGGATCGCGCCGTCCATCTGCGCGGCGCCGGTGATCATGTTCTTGATGTAGTCGGCGTGGCCCGGGCAGTCGACGTGGGCGTAGTGTCGGTTCTCGGTCTGGTACTCGACGTGGGCGATGTTGATCGTGATCCCACGCTCCTTCTCCTCGGGCGCCTTGTCGATCTGCTCGAACGGAGTGAAGTCGGCCAGGCCCTTGGCCGCGAGCACCTTGGTGATCGCGGCGGTGAGCGTCGTCTTCCCGTGGTCGATGTGCCCGATCGTGCCGATGTTCACGTGTGGCTTCGTCCGCTCGAACTTCTGCTTCGCCATCTCTCCTGCTCCTCCCGGGCCCGCTGCCCGTGACTCAACCGTAAAGGTGCTTGACTATTCGCCCCTGACCCGCGCCACGATCTCCTTCGAGACCTGCGCGGGAACCTCGTGGTACGCCTCGAGCTGCATCGGCGTGTGCGACGCGCGGCCCTGGGTCTTCGACCGCAGGTCGGTCGCGTAGCCGAACAGCTCCGCGAGCGGCACGTGCACGCGGATCGCTCGCATACCCGCTCGCTCCTCGATGTGCTCGATCCGGCCGCGGCGCGACGTCACGTCGCCCATGACCTCGCCCATGAACTCCTCGGGCGTGATGACCTCGAAGGCCATCACGGGCTCGAGCAGGACGGCGTCGGCGCGCTTCGCGCCTTCCCGCAGGGCCAGCTGACCCGCGAGCTTGAACGCCAGCTCGGACGAGTCCACGTCGTGGTACGAACCGTCGATCAGCGTGGCCCGGACGTCCACCATCGGGTAACCGGCGAGCACGCCGGTCTCCAGCGCCTCCTGGATGCCCTGGTCGACGGACGGGATGTACTCGCGCGGGATCGACCCGCCGACGATCTTGTTGACGAACTCGTACCCACCGCCGGCGCCCGTCGGCTCGAGGTCGATCTCGACCACGCCGTACTGACCGCGGCCGCCCGACTGCTTGATGTGGCGGCCTTCGATCTTGTGGACCGGCTTGCGGATCGTCTCGCGGTAGGCGACCTGCGGCTTGCCGACGTTCGCACCGACGTTGAACTCGCGCGTGAGGCGGTCCACCAGGATCTCGAGGTGGAGCTCGCCCATCCCGGACATGATCGTCTGGCCCGTCTCGTCGTCGAACTTCACGACGAACGTGGGGTCCTCGTCGGCGAGCTTCGCCATCGCGTTCGTCAGCTTGTCCTGGTCGGCCTTCGTCTTCGGCTCGATCGCGACGCTGATGACCGGCGTCGGGAACGTCATGGACTCGAGCACGACAGGCTTCGCCGGATCGCAGAGCGTGTCGCCGGTCGTCGCGTGCTTGAGGCCGACGACCGCGACGATGTCGCCGGAGAACGCCGCCTCCATGTCCTCGCGGTGGTTCGCGTGCATCTGCAGGATCCGCCCGATCCGCTCCTTGCGCTGCTTCGTCGAGTTCTCGACGTGCGCGCCGCTGCGGACCAAGCCTGAGTAGACGCGCAGGTACGTGAGCCGCCCGACGTACGGGTCGGTCATGATCTTGAAGGCCAGGGCGCTGAAGGGCTCGTCGTCGGCGGCGCGACGTTCGACCTCGTCACCGGTGTCGGGGTCGATCCCGTGGATCGGTGGGACGTCGACCGGCGCGGGCAGGTACTGCACGACCGCATCGAGCAGCGGCTGCACGCCCTTGTTCTTGAAGGCGGTGCCGCACAGGACCGGCGTGCCCTCGCCCGCGACCGTCGCGCGACGGATCGCGCGCCGGAGCTCGTCCGTGGTCGGCTCCTCCTCGTGGACGAACTTCTCCATCAGCGACTCGTCGTGGTCGGCGAGCTGCTCGAACAGCTTGTGGTGCCACTCGTCGGCCTGCGCCCGGTACTCGTCGGGGATCTCGCGGTCCTCCCACTCCTCGTCGAGCCCATCGCTCGGCCAGAAGTGACCCTTCATCTCCACCAGGTCGATCACGCCGTGGAAGCCGCCCTCGACGCCCCAGGGGAGCTGGACGACGAGCGGCGTCGCAGCCAGACGGTCCTCGATCATCTGGACGGTCCGATGGAAGTCGGCACCCGTGCGGTCCATCTTGTTGACGAAGCAGATCCGCGGGACCCGGTAACGGTCGGCCTGGCGCCAGACGGTCTCGGACTGGGGCTCGACGCCGGCGACGGCGTCGAAGACCGCTACCGCGCCGTCGAGCACGCGCAGCGAACGTTCGACCTCGACCGTGAAGTCGACGTGGCCGGGCGTGTCGATCAGGTTGATCCAGTGACCCTTCCACTGGCACGTGGTCGCGGCGCTGGTGATCGTGATGCCGCGCTCGCGCTCTTGGACCATCCAGTCCATCTGCGCGGTGCCCTCGTGGACCTCGCCGACCTTGTAGGACTTGCCCGTGTAGTAGAGGATCCGCTCGGTCGTCGTCGTCTTGCCCGCGTCGATGTGAGCCATGATCCCGATGTTCCGGGTCCTGGCCAGCGGATACTCACGGATGACCAGACCGCCCTTGCCGGACGATCCGCCGTGCCGCTCCCTGGTCACCTGCGCTGCTTCAGCCACGTCGTCCAATTCCCTCGCCGGGGTGGCCATCTAGACCAACCCCTCCTCACGGATCGCCGGGCGACACGCGCGCCCGGCCACGGGACCATCCTCTTCGATCACCATCGCTACCAGCGGTAATGGGCGAAGGCCTTGTTCGCCTCCGCCATCTTGTGCATGTCCTCGCGCCGCTTCACGGACGCGCCCTGACCGTTCGCCGCGTCCATCAGCTCGCCGACCAGGCGCTCGGACATCGAGTTCTCGCGGCGCGCCCGCGCGTTGTTCACCAGCCAGCGGAGCGCGAGCGTGGTGCCCCGGTTCGGGCGAACCTCGACCGGCACCTGGTACGACGCTCCGCCGACCCGCCGGGACTTGACCTCGAGCATCGGGCGGGCGTTCTCGACCGCCCGCTTCAGCGTGATCGCCGGGTCGTTCTGGGTGCGTTCGCTGATGACCTCCAGCGCCCGGTACACCGCTCGCTCAGCGACGTTCTTCTTGCCGTTGAGCAACACCTTGTTGATCAGCTGGGTCACCAGCGGGTTCTGATAGATCGGGTCAGGCTCGAGGTCGCGCTTCCCTGCGGGTCCCTTGCGAGGCATCGCGACGCTCCTTACTGCCCGGCCTTCGCGCCGTAGCGCGAACGGGCCTTCTTGCGGTCGCGGACGCCGGCCGTGTCGAGCGTCCCGCGGACGACCTTGTACCGGACGCCGGGGAGGTCCTTCACGCGGCCGCCTCGAACCAGGACGATCGAGTGCTCCTGCAGGTTGTGCCCGATGCCCGGGATGTACGCCGTGACCTCGATCTGGCTGGTCAGACGGACGCGAGCCACCTTCCGGAGGGCCGAGTTCGGCTTCTTCGGCGTGGTGGTCCACACGCGCGTGCAGACGCCGCGACGCTGGGGCGAACCCTTCAGCGCGGGGCTCTTCGTCTTCGTCTTCACGGGCCTACGGCCCTTCCTCACCAGCTGCTGTACGGTCGGCATGGCGCTCCGTCTACCCCTTGCTCGGTTGGTCGTCCGCCGTCTCACGTGCGAACGGCGCCCGCGCGCTACCTCCGCGCGCCGCTCACGCGGCCCTGCTCGGAGGTCTGCTCGAGGGTCCCTACAGGTCACAACGCGCAGCGTGCACTGCACGATGCGCGAGCGCTCAATGCTACAGACGGGCATCCGGATCTGTCAACGCCGTCACCTGCGGGAACGACGCGACACCTCCGGACCTTTCGTCGCGTGCCCATCGATCGTACCGCGCGCCCCGCCTTCCGGCCGCCTCGGGCGCGCCGGGGCACGCCGGGGCACGCCGGAGCCGCTCCTATACTCGGGCGTCTATGTCGGTTGCCGGCCCGTTCCGTCGATTCCGCACGAAGTGGAAACGCCGGCGGTCGCGCAACTTCCAGCGCAGCGTCTGGCGCGAACTCGCCGGCGGGTCCCTGGGCCAGTTGTACCTGGATCGCGGGGGTGGGCCCGAGGACGCCGTGCTGCTCGCGGGCCACGACCGGTCCGGGACGACGTGGCTCGCCGAGGCGCTCAACTACCGGAAGGACTTCCGCTACATGTACGAACCCTTCCGGCCGGGCCGCATGGACGCGACCGCAGTCTTCACGCCCCGGCTCTACCTGCGTCCGGACCGGCGCGACCCGACGTACGTCCAGAGCGCCGCGGCGGTGCTCTCTGGGCAGGTGCGGAACCTGTGGGTGGACAAGTACAACCGGGTGCCACTGCCGAGGCGACGACTGGTGAAGGAGGTCCGCAGCAACCTGCTGCTGCCGTGGCTCGCAGCCACCTTCCCCCGGACGCGCATCGTGTTCGTGATGCGCCACCCCTGCGCGGTCGTCAACTCCGAGCGCAAGCTCTCGGACTCGTGGCACATCGATCTCTCGCGGTTCCTGTCGCAGCCGAACCTGATGGCGGACCACCTCGAGCCGTACCGCGAGCGCTTGGAGGCGGCATCCACGGACTGGGAGAAACGCGTCTACGTCTGGTGCATCGAGAACACGATCCCGGTCACGTCCCTGGACCCGGCGCGCGTGCATTTCGCCTTCTACGAGGACTTCTGCGTCTGCCCGGAGGACGAGCTGCGACGGCTGTTCTCCTTCGTGGGTTTGGCGTACGACCGCGCGGCGCTCACGACGCTGGCGAGGCCGTCGGCGACGAGCCGTAAGGACAGCGCCGTGGTCTCGGGCGAGGACCTGGTGGAGGCGTGGCGCGGCAGCGTGACGCCGGACGAGCTGGCGGCGACGATGTCCGTCGTCGAGCTGTTCGGTCTGGACCGGATCTACACGTCGGACCCGATGCCGAGGTGGCGACCCGGCCGCTGAGGACCATCCGGCCGCTGAGGACCACCCGCCCGCTCGGGCCGCTCCGCCCGCCGCTCCCGCTCAGCCTTCGGCCAACCCGCGAGCACGCGCGACGTCGCGGAAGAACCGATCGTGCTCCTCGGCGATCAGATCCCAGGTGTAGCGCTCGCGGATCCGCGCACGGGCGCGTTCGCCGATCGTGCGGACCTCGTCGGGATGGGCGTCGGCCCACCGGATCCGCTCGCTCAGGGACCCGGGCTCCTTGCGCCAGACCAGCCCGTCCTCGCCGATCACCTCGGTGTTGAAGTCCGTCCCGAGCACGATCGCGCAGTTCCCGCACCCCATCGCCTTGAGCAGGGACGGGTTCGTCCCGCCCATCTCGTGGCCGTGCAGGTAGGCGTAGCACCCGAGGTGGAGCTTCTCGACGAGCATCGGCCCGTACACGGGACCGAGGAACCTGACCCGGTGGCCGCGCGCCAGCTCCTGCACGTACCTCCAGTACGGCGTCTCGTAGTTCATGCCGCCGGCGATCACGAGCTCGCGATCGGAGCCGGACGCGACGAATCCCCGGATCAGGTGGTGGATGTTGTTGTCGGGTTCGATGCGGCACGCGATCAGGTAGTAGCCCCCGGGCGTGCAGTCCCACTGGTCCAGCGCGCCGTCGGGCAGGTCGCTCAGCAGGTAGGCGCCGTTCGTGATGTAGGCCGAATCCCGCCCGTAGCGCTCGCAGTAGTACCGCTGGATCGCCTGCGAATCGGAGACCAGATCGGCCCCGGCCGCCTTCGCGGTGCACCACTCCGCGAAGCGCATGTAGCGCTGGCCGCCGCCACGCTTCCACTTCGGGCGGCGCCACTCGATCCCGTCCGTGTTGATCACGACCGCGCGCCGGCGCACGAGCGGCCGAGCCATCGCCCACAGGGGCGCGCTCGGGGTGCCGAGCACGTAGTAGATGTCAACGTCACGCCGGAGGGAGTCAGCCAACGAGACCGTCTCGTGGGAGATGCGTTCGAGCTCGCGGTTCTTCAGGTACGGGGTGTAGACGAGCTGGACACCCTTGTACTCCTCGCCGGGCTGCCGGCCCGAGTACTCCTCGCGGCAGTAGACCGTCACCCGGTGGCCCAGGTCGACGAGCCGGGTGGAGAGCTCCTCGGCGAACGTCTCGAACCCCGTCCAGCATTGGGGGATGCCGCGGCAACCCATGATCGCGATGTGCAGGCCGGTGCCTCCGTTCATCGTCCTGCCGCCCCCCCGAGCGGCTCGCGCTGCGCCAGGTACCAGGCTAACGCCTCCCGCCACGGGCGGCTGGGAGGCAGGCCGAGGCGTGCGCTCTTCGTGTCCAGCAGGACCGAGTACCTGGGACGGCGAACGCCCTGATCGCCCGCGGGCCGCGGTGAGAGCCGGGCCTCGACGCCGGCGAGCTCGAAGATCGCCCGCGCGAACCGGTACCACGAGCACGATCCCGCGTTCGTGACGTGATAGGTCCCCGGGGGGACCTCACGTTCGAGCAGCAGCAAGATCCGTTCGGCCATGTCGTGGGTGGCGGACGGCGAGAACACCTGGTCGTCCACGACCGAGATCTCCTCGCCGGCGGTCGCCTTCGCGAGCATCGTCTCGACGAAGTTGCCACCCTTGCCGGAGCTGCCCGCGTGGCCGAACAATCCCGAGCCCCGGACGATCAGACCGTCCGGGCACGCCTCCATCACGACCGATTCGCCGGCGACCTTCGACGCTCCGTACACGTTCACCGGGCGGGGCGGATCGTCCTCGGCGTAGCCCCCCGGCCGCTCGCCGTCGAAGACGTAGTCCGAGCTCACGAACACGGCTCGCGCGCCGTGGGCCCGGGCGGCCCTCGCAACCGTGCCCGCGCCCAGCGCGTTGACCGCGAAGGCGCGCTCGGGTTCCTCCTCGCACCGTTCGACCTTGTGGAAGGCCGCCGCGTCGACCACGGCATCCGGGGCGGCGTCCGCGATCGCGCGCTCCACCGTCGCGGGTTCCGTGACGTCGACCTCCCCGCGGGATGGCGCGACCAGGTCGTGACGACCGGCCGCGACCGCCCGCAGATCGGAGCCGAGCTGGCCGGACCCGCCGATCAGGAGGACCCGCACCGTCGCCGTCTACCGGCTCTCGCCGGCGCGCTCCCGGAGGTCGTGGATCGGCGGGTTCGTCCAGTCGGGCTTCGACAGGACGTACCCGTGTGTCCGGACGATCTCGACCGACTCCTCGAGCAGCTTCATCCACTCGATGTTGTAGTAGCGGGGGTTCGAGAAGTCGTCGTAGCCGCGTCGCCGGATCTCTTCGACCATGTGCCGGATCGACTCCTCGACGGTGACGCGTGGCTGGAACCCGAGCTGGTGGAGGATCTTCTCACCCGACACCCGGTAGGAGCGGACGAGCCGGTACGAGTAGTCGACGTCCAGCTCGCAGGGGACCCCGATCTCGTTGAGGGCGTGCTTGACGCGCATCGCGAGCTCGGAGATCCGGAAGTTCCCCGCCGTGAGGTTGAAGACCTGTCCCCGGATCTGCTCCTCATCGGATTCGAGGGCCATCAGGTAGGCGCGGCACACGTCCTGGACGTCGATCAGCGGACGCCACATCGCGCCGCCGTAGTGGACCGATAGCGTCCCCCGCGAGAGCGCGTCCTTGACGAACGCGTTCACGACCAGGTCGTAGCGCATCCGAGGCGAGAAGCCGAAGACCGTGCCCTTGCGGAAGGCGACCGGCGCGAACGCGTCGCCGGCCATCGCGAGGATCGCCCGCTCCGCCGCGAGCTTCGACGTGGCGTACGCCGCCCGCGGCTCGACGTCGGCGGTCTCGTCCAGGAGCACGTCCCTGGCCTCCTCCCCGACGCCCCGGTCGTAGATCGAGCAGGTCGAGGCGAAGACCATGCGCGGGACGCCGGCCTCCTTCGCGACCTGCGCGACGCGGATCGACGCGTGGGTGTTGAGCTCCTCGTTCGCCTTCGGGTTGAACTCGGCGGTGGGGTCGTTCGACAGGCCGCCCATGTTGATGACGGCCCCGCAGCCGTCGAGATGCTTGGGCTCGAGGTCGCGCATGTCCTCGACCAGCAGCTCGACGCGGTCGCGGAACGGCTCGATCGGCGCCCGTCCGAAGAACATCCGATCGAACACCTTGACCGAGTAGCCCTTGGCCAGGAGCTCGTCGACCAGCACGCAGCCGACGTAGCCGGCCCCGCCGACGACCATCACCTTGTCGTTCATAGGACTCCTTCTCGACGTGAGATCGGGGTGGGAAGGGGGAGCGCCGCGATGATAGATCAGCCGGTCGGGGCGAACAACGACCCACCGGGGAGGGGACCGAGCGGCCGACCCGGGGTCGCTCATGCGGCGAACGGCGGCGGGTCCCGCAGCACCTCCTCGAGCGACGGGTTCGTCCGATCCCGGTCCGACAGGATCGGGTCGGCCGCGGTCCAGTCGATCCCGAGCCCCGGATCGTCCCAGGCGATCCCGAACTCGTCGGCGCCCGTGTAGTAGTTGTCCACCATGTAGTGGAGCAGCACGTCGCGCTGCGCGTAGAACCCGTGCGCTACGCCCTTCGGGATGTACAGGCCGTGGAGGCCCTGATCCGCATCCAGGGGAACCGCGGTCCCCACGCCCTCGGTCGGGGAACCCGTCCGGAGGTCGTAGAGGCCGACGATCGCGGCGCCCGTGTAGAAGTTCCACCAATCGGCCTGAGCGCGGTGGAAGTGCAGGCCCCGCAGGACCCTGGCCTTCGACCGCGAGATGTTCCCCTGCACCATCTCGCGCCCACCCGGGATCCAGGACCGCCGATAGTCCTCGGTGAACGAACCCCTGCCGTCGGGGTGGCTGGTCAAGGGGAACAGGAGCACGCCGTCGATCCCCACGTCGACGCTGTCCGGCATGGGTACCTCCCTTCGGGCTGGGGCGCTGCGGGCGAACGCGCGCCGAAGGCCCGGGAACATATCACGCGGCCGCAACCGGACCGTCACGAGGATGCAACGTCCGAGGGCGGGCGCTGTGAGGGCCACTGCTACGCTCCAGCGCGTGTTCCCCTCCAGGCGCCCGACCGCCGGCGCCGGCCGTCAGACCGACGATCGCATGGGCCGCAGCGCACGAGGCGCCCCACGGCCGTCGGCCGCGCGCCGGATCGCGACCACGGTGGCCGTCGTCGCGACGGTCTCGACCCTGTCGACCGCGTGCCACAGCGAGCAGCCCCCACCTCCGGACATCGTCGGCCCGCAGGCCGCCCGGATCCGAGGGCCGATCCACACCGACGCGACCTCGATCGTCGATGCGACCGGCGCGGCCGTTCGCTTCACCGGCGTCGGGGTACGCGACTACGTCGAGGTCGGCCCGTCCGACGCGGGCTGCGTGGGCAGCCCCTCGCGGCGCGAGGTGACGGACATCAGCGACTGGGGGTTCAACTCGGTCAGGATCCCGCTCGCCTGGGCGAACATCGAGCCGAACCCACCGGCGCAGGCCTCGGACGGCACGCTCACCCACGCGTGGGACGCGGCCTACCTGTCGAACCTGGATGCGTTCGTCGACCAGCTCACGTCGCGCGGCGTGGCGGTCTTCTTCACGATCCACAACAAGTTCGGGTCGAACGGCGACAAGGGCTCGTGCAACCTGTCGTCGATGCCGGCGTGGATGTATCCGCAGGGCATCGACGACGGCGCGGCGGCTCGATGCGACTTCCTCGAGGGCGTCACCCAACCGGGTGCGCCGCAGAGCATCTGGGACGGCTACGCGGCCGTGTGGGAGATGCTCGCCGCTCGCTATGCGGACAACCCATCGGTCGTGGCCGCCGACATGGTCAACGAACCGTACGTGTCCGGGCCGTGCGGCCCCGGCGACACGCGGCTCCCCGAGCTGTACCAGCAGGTCGGGACCGCGATCCGGCGGGCGAACCCGGACATGGCGCTGATCTTCGAGGACTCGCCGCCCCGTCAGGCGCTCGGCGGGAAGTTCGAGCTGCAGCAGCCGCCACCGTTCCCGAACGTCATCTACTCCTACCACCTGTACCAGCCGAACTGGGACCCCGACGGGAAGGCCGTGAACGATGCCTACATGGCCCGCGCCCAGGCGTGGAAGGTGCCGCTGCTCGTCGGCGAGTTCAACGCGTTCGGCTACTCGGCGCCCGGCGCAGGCTACGACGAGCGGTGGTCCGAGGACACCGCGGCCGCGCTCGTGTACTGGAGGCGGAGCGACGTCAGCTGGATGGCGTGGGCGTACAGCGGCGGGAACCACCTCATCAACCGCGACGGATCGCCGCGAGCCGACCTGATCTCCGCGTTCCAGAAGGGCTTCTAGCCCGACCGGCTCGCGCGCTCGACGGCCCTCGCGCTACACGCCGCCGCGCGCGCGTCCGCGCCGCGCGGGTCCGCCGAACGGAGCCCCCGCGCCGTTGGGCCCACCGTTCGCACCGTAGCCGTTCAGCGCGGGCGCGGCATCGTCGCTGTCGAGCGCCGTTCCCCGGCCCGAGCGCAGGACGCGGTACTCCCGTTCGGAGAGCACGCGCGCCGCTCGGACCAGACCGAGCGCGATCCACGGCCACATGTACAGCGTGTCGTCGGTTCCGGCGTACCCGATGATCAGCACGATCCACCCGAATGTCAGCGCACGCGCGATCGACGCCATGGGTCCCTTCGACGACGTCAGGGTCCGGTTCGGCCAGACGATCAATAAGATCGCGCCCGCCAGGAGCGCCAGCCCCACGATCCCCGCCTCGTAGAGGCCACGCACCCAGACGTCGCCGATGTAGTTGTTCTTCAAGCGGTTCTGCGGGTGCCGCATCCCGAAGGTGTTCGCGCCCAGGCCGATCAGCGGGGACTCCGGGAGGTCGCCCGCGGCGGTACGGAACTCGCTCGCGCGAGCCCGGCCCGTGCCCGTGTTCACGTTGAACAGCAGCGTGAGCTTCGACTTCACGCCGCCCAACACGGAGTTGTTCTGGTCCGCCGATCCCGTCTGCGTCGTGACGAACACGTAGCTCGCGAGCACCCCGACGAGCGCCGCCCCCAGAAGGACCAACCCGACGCGTCCGAAGCGGGTCGGCGCGCGGACACCGCGCCGCGTGAGGAACACGAGCGCGATCAGCGCGAAGAAGTAGCCGATCCATGCGGCGCGCGCGAGCCCGACGAGCATGGCGACCGAGCACGCGAAGAACCCGAACGCGGCGAGGCGCGGCCCGATGACACGGTTCGGCTCGCGCCACAGCGCGAAGAACATCACCGCCCCTGCTGCGCACGTCGAGGCGAAGATGTCGTGCTCGTAGGACAGACCGTAGACGCCGGGCCCGAAGTCGCTGTTCGCGCTGACGCCGAAGTGCGTGTTCAAGGCGAGCCGCGCCAGCAGCGCGACGATGCCGTAGACCGCGTTGATCAACACGATGCCCAGGAAGATCCGGGTCGCCGTGCGGAGCCGCTCGGGGCTGCCCATCGCGGCGTAGACCGAGTAGTACGCGATCAGCCCGAACACGATCAGGCCCATCGTCGGGAGGCTCTTCGACACCTCGGGCGAATACAGCAAGGTGCTCAGCGTGATCACGCACAGGTACGCGAGAAGCATGAACTCGGGCGCCCTCCAGCGGTTGCGCATCCCCGGGTTCGTCATCAGGTACGCGCGGATCGCGAACGGGATCACCGCCAGCATCGCCGGACGGAACGTCAGGCCCGCGATGTTGATGCCGTTGAGGCTCACCCCTCCCCCGCCGGTCTTCGCGGACTGTGTGATGGAGACGAACGAAAGGACCGCGAACAGGGCGTTCCAGGGCAGCAGGCACAGGATCACGCTGAGGGCGAGCCCGGCGGCGGCCAGCGGGGCGACCCCGGCCACGAGACCTCCGCCGATGCCCACGGCCGCGGCCGGCAGCAGCGTGCCGCCGTCGCGCCGGAGGCGCGCCGCGCTCGGCAGCGAGCTCACTCGATGTACCCCAGCGCCCGGAGGTGCTCGATGACCTCGGGGCTGCTCTCGACCTGCTCACCCATGGCCGCCAGTCCGCTGGGCAGGTGCTCCCGGAGCCGCGCGGCCACGAGCGGGTCGTCGATCGTGCCCGCCTCGAGCCGGTCCGGCCCCAGCTCGAACACCCGCTCGTACCCGTCGAGCGGGGCATGGAGCAGCTTCCGGTCGCCCTCGATCACCGCGAACTTCTCGTACCCGTAGGCGATCCCCTCGGCCCTGATCGCGCGCGACGGCTCGGGAGCGAAGAGCGAACGTCCGTCCGCGGCCGGCATCGCGACGTCCGTCAGTTCCCCGAGCGTCGGCACCAGGTCCACGAGCGAGACGTTCTCGCGGATCTCGGCCCGCGGCACGTCCGGCCCGGCCATGACGAACGGCACGAGCAGGTGCCGCTGGAACAGGTTCTGACCGTGGCCCGTGCCGGCGATGCCCCGAGGGTCGGCGAAGCTCGCGATCTCTTCGTCGCGATGCTCCCAGAGCTCCTCCCCGTGATCGGCGGAGACGATGAACACGGTTCGATCCCGTACGCCGCCCGCCGCGAGGCCGGTCCACAGGTCCTGGAGCGCGGCGTCCACCGAACGGATCGAGGCGTCGTACAGGCGGGTTCGTGCCTCCCGGTACACCTCGAACGCCGGCGTGTCGACGCGGTCCGTCGCCCGCGTGTACGCCCACCGTCGATACGTGCGTCCGCGCGGGACCGCGCCGAAGACGTCGCGGAGCGAGCGAGGCACGTCGAGCGGCTCGTGGGCGTCGCCGAAGTGGAGCCACAGCAGGAACGGCCGATCCTGCTCCCCGATCCAGCGCAGGCCGCGTCGAACGAGCACGGGCGCCGGCTTCTCGAGCAGCTCCTGGCGCTGGTAGCGGCCGGGGATCGGGAGGTTCGCGTTCCACACCGCGATGATCGCGCCGGTTGCGTAGCCATTCGCGCCGAGCACCTCGGGGAGGGTCGGAACGTCCGCGTCCAGCTTGGTCGGGAGGCTCTCCTTGGAGAGGTTCTTCATCTCGCCGGCGAGGATGCCGCCCCCGTGCCGGTGGGGATAGAGCCCCGTATGGAGCGAGACGACCGCCGGGCAGGTCCACGGAGAGACGCTGTGCGCCGACGTGGCGTGCGTCGTGCGCTCGAGCAGGGAGTCCAGGAAGGGGGTCGTGCGCCGTTCGTATCCATAGGCCGAGACCCGGTCGCGTCGCATGCAGTCGACGGTGACGAGGACGACGTTCGGCCGCCGCGGTCCACCGTTCGCTGAGGGAGCGGGTCGCGACGCCGGCGCCGCGTTGACTCCGGCGTCAGGTCGATCCATGAGGGCAGTAGTCTACCGCCTGCAATGGCCCGCCGAGCCCGCGAGGACCGTCGTCGTTCCGACGTGGAGGCCCGGCCCCTCCGGATCGGGATCGAGGCCCACGTCGTCAACCGGCGGCCCAGCGGCAACGGCAGGGTCGTCGAGAACCTGGTCCGAGCGCTGGGATCGATAGGCGATCACGAGCTGTTCGTCTACGTGACCGATCCGGACGTCGGCATCGGCATGGTCGCGGGAGGCGCCCGCCGGGACGCGTATCCGGAGGGTACGAGGCGGCGCGCAGCCCTTCGTCCGGATCCCCTTCGCGTTGCCGGCGCTCGCGGCCACGGATCATCTGGACGTGTTCCTCGCCCACGACGTGCGGCCGCCGTTCGCGCCATGCCCGGTCGTCACGCTGGTCCACGACGTCGCGTTCGAACGCCATCCCGAGTTCTTCTCGCCGTACGAGCGCGCGTGGATGACGCGCGGCTTCCGGTACAGCTGCCGCCACTCCGCGGGCGTGATCGCCGTGTCGAACTTCACCCGCGACGAGATCGTGGCGCTCTACGGGGTCCCCACGGAGCGCATCACCGTCGCGCCGAACGGCGTCGAGGCCAGCCTTCGCCGACCCGACGCCACGTCGCTCCCCGCTGGAGTCCCCCGTTCTTCCTGGCCGTGGGGACGCTGCAGCCCCGCAAGAATCTCATCACGCTTGATCCGCGCCTACCGTTCGCTCCGGGCGCGTCGGCCCGAGCTGGGCGAACGGCTGGCGATCGCCGGCGCACCGGGCCACGGCGCGGACGCGATCCGGGACGAGGCCGCGGACCTGCGACGGGACGGCGCGCTCGTGTTCACGGGCTACGTCGGAGGCGATGACCTCCTCGGACTGATCCAGCACGCGACCGCGTTCGCGTACCCGTCCGTCTACGAGGGGTTCGGCCTCCCGCCGTTGGAGGCGATGGCCGCGGGCACACCGACGCTCGCCTCCGACATCCCGGTGACGCGCGAGGTGCTCGGCGACGCGGCCGAACTCCTCCCACCCCGCGACGACGCGGCGTGGTCGGCCGCGCTCGAACGGCTGGTGGACCAGCCCGAGCTCCGAGGCCGGCTCTCGGCGGCCGGACGCGAGCGCGCCGCGACTTTCACGTGGGAACGATCGGCGGAACGAGCGCTAGAGGCGCTCGAGCGGGCCGCGCGGTGGCGCGCGGGAGGGCCGGCCCCGGGCGCCTGAACGGCGCTGGCTATACTCCAGCCCATGCCTCGGACGCTCCTGGTCGGGTTCGACGGCGCCCTCCTGGACCTGTGCGATCGTTGGATCGCGGACGGCCGGATGCCGGCGCTGGCGTCGGTCTTCGACCGGGGTGTCTCCGGTGGACTCCGCTCCGTGACGCCGTACAACAGCGCGGTCGCGTGGTCGTCGCTGGTGACCGGGACGAACCCCGGCCGCCACGGGGTCTTCGACTTCGTGCTCCCGGTTCGGGGTGGGTACGGCTATCGGGTCACGACCCGGCTGGACCGGCGAACGCCCGCGATCTGGAACCTCGCCTCCGATGCCGGGGCGCGCGTCGCGGTCGTGAACATCCCGATGACGTTCCCGGCCGAGACGATCGACGGCGTGATGGTCTCCGGCATGGATGCTCCCGGTCTCGACGAACGCGCCGTGCACCCATCGCATCACCTCGCCGAGCTCCACCGGATCAGCCCCGACTACCGGATCATGTCGAAGGCCGCCCGCGCCGCGGAGAAGGGTGACTTCGGAACGGCCGAACGGGAGCTGACCGCGGTCCTGCAGGCCCGGTCGCGGTACGTGTGCGAGCTGGCGGCCGGCCGGGACTTCGACCTGGTCGTGGTGAACCTCGAGGCGACCGACGGGGCGCAGCACTTCTTCTGGCAGCATCACGACCCGTCGCATCCGAGGCACGACCCCGCGCTGGCCGCTCGCTTCGGCGACGCGATCGGTCGCGTGTACGAGGCGACCGACCGCGAGCTCGGACGCCTGATCGACGCCTACGATCCCGGCACCGTGTTCGTCGTCTCCGACCACGGTGGGACGGGCACGTCGGACTGGGTCGTGTTCATGAACGACTGGCTCGTGCACGCGGGCTTCCTCCAGCTCTCGCCGAAGGCGTCCGCATCGGCAGGCCAGCGCCTGTACGGGCAGGCGAAGCGCCGCCTCTCCGTGCCCGCCCGCCGCGCGCTCCGGCCCCTGTTCGGTCGGGTCCTCGAGCGGGCGAAGGGCGCGGCCCTCTACGGGGATTTCGACTGGTCCCGCTCGCGCGCGTACGCGCACATGCAGCCGGCGGTGCGGCTGAACCTCCTCGGTCGGGAGCCGCGGGGTTCGGTGACCGAGGACGAACGGCTCGAGGTGCTTTCCGAGCTCGCCGACAGCGCGATCCTGATGCGCCGCCCAGGCGACGAGCCGGTCTTCACCGCGACCGCCGTGAGCGACGACGTGTACGTGGGGAACGCCCCGGACGGTCCTGACCTGGTGCTCGAGCTGGCCGCTGGGATGCACGTCCGGTCCAGGAACACCACCGGCCGTCGTGGGCACCTGCACCGGCTCTCGGAGCTCGGGCTCTACGCGCCGTCGGGCGTCCACTCGCCGAGGGGGATGTTCGCCGCCGCAGGCGTGGGCGTCGAGCGCGCCGGACGGATCGGGGACGGCGACATCCACCAGGTCGCGCCGTCGTTGCTGGCGGTCATGGGCGTGCCGGCACCGCCCCTCGACGGCGAGCCGTTCGGCTTCGTCCCGAAGATCGTCAAGCAGGTTGACGGCCCGGGCGGATCGTCGAGCACGGACGGATCGGCATCGGTCGCGTCTGCGTCGGCCACGCCCGCCACCGAGCCGGCCGAGCTCGACGAACGCGAGGAGGCCGAGGTCCTCGAACGTCTGCGAGGCCTCGGCTACGTCGACTGACGGAGCGCCAGCCTGGCGGGCGGCGGACGCGGCCCGGGGGCTCCGTGACCCTCTGCTAGTCTCCCCCGCGATGTCGCCCGCCCCGTCCGCGAGGAGCGTCCGCGGGTGAGCCGCCTGATCGTGATCGGTTGGGATGGAGCCACCTGGTCGGTCGCCGATCCCCTCTCCGAAGCGGGGCGCCTCCCCATGCTCGCGTCGCTGCGCGCGGGCGGCGCCGAGGGCGTCCTCGAGACCGTTCCGAACATGAACAGCGCGCCCGCGTGGTCGACGGTGGCGACGGGACTCGATCCCGGGCGCCACGGCATCTTCTACTTCGACGAACCGGTCCCCGGCACGTATCGGCGCACCGTCGTGAACGCGACGCGGCGAACCGGCACGACGCTGTGGCGCCTCGCGTCCGACGCGGGCAAGCGCGTCATCGTCGTGAACGTTCCCATCTCGTTCCGCGCCGAGGCCGTGAACGGGTTCGTCGTCGCCGGCCTCGACACGCCGTCGAAGTCCATGCCGGGGTTCACGTACCCGAACGACCTCCCCGCGCGGTACCCGGGACTGTTCGGCCGCTACGCGATCGAGGTCGGCGCCCCGAGCCTGATGCTGGCCGGCCGCGTCCAGGAGGCGAAGGACAAGCTCCTCGAGTGCGTCGACGGCTGGGCGGCCGTGACCGAGCGCCTGATGGACGAGGACTGGGACCTGGTGTTCGTGGTGTTCACGTCCTCCGACACGGCGCAGCACTTCTTCTGGACCGACGCGGGGCGCGCGACGATCGAGCGCGTCTACGAGGCGCAGGACGAGGCGACCGCACGACTGGTCGAGAAGGCCCGTGCGGCAGACCCGGCTACGAACGTGATGATCGTCGCCGACCACGGCGGCGCGACGAACACGCGAGGCCCCGAGTTCATGCCGATCTGGCTCGAGGACCAGGGATTCCAGGCCCGAACGACGGCGAAGCTGTCGTCGCGGTCGCTCGCGTGGGGGTTCCACCAGATCAACCGGCGGCTCTCCCGAGAGCAGAAGCTGAAGCTCGCCAGGCGCTTCCCCCGGATGCGGGAGCGGGCCGAGGCAGAGGCGAGGACGGCGTCGCTCGATTGGGCCCGGACCCGTGCGTACGCGGACGGCCGCCGCGACGAGGTGCTCGTGAACCTCGCGGGCCGCGAGCCTGCCGGCCTCGTGGCCCCGGCCGAGTACGAGGGCTTCGTCCGCGACCTGGCGGAACGCATCCGGGGCATCCGGGAACTGGACACCGGACGCGCGGCGGTCTCGTCGGTCGTCGCGCGCGCCGACGCGTACCACGGGCCGTACGTCGACCGCGCCCCGGACATCACCGTCCGATGGGTGCTCGACGGACGGGCGTTCGCGGGCTTCGCATGCGACACGCCGGCGGGGCGCGAACGCATGCGCGAGGTCGCGGCCCGACCGCCGTTCCAGCCGGGCGGCCATCACCCCCACGGGATCCTCGTGGCGCATGGCCCGAACATCGCGCCCAGGCGCGCGAACGGCGGTCTCGCCGACATCGCGCCCACGGCGCTGGCGCTGCTCGGGGTGCCGATCCCGGACGGGCTCGACGGCGAACCCCTCGACATGCTGGTCGGTACCGACGCCGTCCGCGCCGCGGCGACGGACGCGCAGGCTCCTCCGCTCCCGGACACGGCCACGGGCTATACGCCCGACGAGGAGGAGGCCGTCCGCAAACGGCTGGAGGACCTCGGCTACCTGTAGCCGGTCCGGGCGCCGCGGCGTCCGACCGGCGGGCTATTCGATGTAGCCGAGCTGGCGCAGGTGGTCCGCGATCTCCTGGTCGGCCACGTCGCCCGACTCGTACCGCGGCTGGGCAGCGCGGCGCGCTCGCCAGGCATCGCGGTGGACCCGCAGACGCTCGAGGTCGGCAGGCTTGGCCGTCGACAGGTCGCGCTGCTCCTGCGGGTCGTTCGACAGGTCGTACAGGTACTCGGGTCCACTCTCCAGGCCGATGTACTTCATCGAGCCGTCGCGGATCGCGAACCCGGCGCTGTACACGAGCGGCGGCAAACTGTTCGCCTTGCCCATCGCCGCGAGCCGTGCCTCGACGTCCGCCGGGACCCAGCGAGTGGTCGATTCGTACTCGCTGATCACGGCGCCGTTGCCCGCCATCGGCGTGCGGTCGCCGTCCGCGACGCGCCGCAGCCACGGCGCGATCCCGGTCAGGGGGACGACGCCTTCCATCCATCCCGACCCGACGTCGACGCCATGGCCCCAGACGACGAGCGGGACGTTCAAGAGCGTCTGATGCAGCGACGAGTTGTGCCCGAACAGCCCGTGGTCCCCGATGTTCTCGCCGTGATCCGAGACGACCACGACCACCGCCGGGCGGCCGCGCTCCTCGACGGTCCTGACGATCCGGCCGAGCAGCCAGTCCTCGTACCGCGCGCTGTGCCAGTAGAGGGTGCGGAGCGTGCGCACGTAGGCGGGCGAGGGATCCTCCACGCCCAGGTTGTAGATCAGGAACTTCCGCGGCCCCTTGCCCCCGCCCGACATCGTGAAGGTCTCGGGCCGCTTCCAGGGCGCGTACGGGTAGAACGGCCGCGGCGGGTCATAGGGCGAATGCACCTCCATCAGGTTCATGAAGGCGAAGAGCGGTTCGGCGCTGCCGGCCTTCGCCCGCGCGGCGAACGCGTTCGTGACCGCCCGGCCGCCCCGGTCGATCTTGCCGTAGAGCCTCCCCGCCTTGCGCAGGTACCGGCTCCACCTCCCCCTCGGGAGCCGGACGCGGTCGCTCGTGTCGTGGAACTCGTCGAACCCGCGGTCGAACCCGCCCCAGATGCTGATCCACGTGTTGCAGCTCGCGGCCCACGTGCGGTACCCGCGTTCGCCCAGGCTCTCGGGCAGCCATTCGCCAGCGACGCCGCGCACCGCCGTCGCCGGCGTCGTGGGCCGGTCACCGGACCAGTCCAGGCAATCGTTGTGGATCCCGTGCTCGGTCGGGAGCTTGCCGGACATGATCGATGCGGTCGACGGCAGCGTCCACGGCGCCTGCGTCGTGGCGTTCGAATAGGCGACGCCCTCGCGGCAGAGCCGCTCGAGCGTCGGCGTCGGGAGCGGACCGCCCCATGGCTTGAAGGCGTCCGCCCGTGCGGTATCACAGATCACGAGCAGGATGTCGGGGTGCATGGGGCAGCGAAGTATAGCGGCGGCCCCAACGCTGCCCCTGCGGGGCGCCGCGGGTCATCCCCTGCGCGCCGGACCGTACGTCCGGGCGAGGGCGAGGGCCGTGGACGGCCTCGGATGCAGCCGGAACGATCGCAGCAGGGCGTCGCGGGCGAGCGCCCGGTCGCCGAGCCGCATCGCGAAGATCGCCTGGGAGCGCCAGCGACGCGCCGCCGCCTTCGGCCTCGACGCGAAGTAGTCCGCGTGCTCCGTGAGGACCAGGAGGTTCGAGTCGAGTCGCACCTGATGGCGGTAGTTCAACCGCGGTTCGGTGTGGCGACGCTTGCGGTAACCGACGGCAGGCACCGTTGCGACCGGGAGCGCCAGCGACGCTCGGATCCACCATTCGATGTCCTCGGCGGTGAGGAACCGCGGATCGAACGGGATGAACGCATCCCTCGCGATCGTGACCTGGCCGAGGTGCGGCGGGAGCCCTTCGAGGATGACCTCGTCGACCCGCCCGTTCAGCTCGCGGTCCTCGTTGCGCGTGAGCGCCCGCCAGACCTTCGGGCCGTCGTCGCCTCCGATCGGCGGTCCGAGCCAGCAGACCGCCAGCGGACCGTGCTCCATGCCTCGGGCGCCGAGCGCGAGGCGCTCCGGCGTGTAGAGGTCGTCGTCGTCCAGGAAGGCGAGGTATCGGCCTCGCGCGTTCGCCACGCCGGTGTTGCGGGCGGCCGCGGCGCCACCGTTCTCATCCCGGCGGACCAGGCGGAGCTTCGGGTCGGACGGAACGGCCACCGGCTCCGGGCTCGCGTCGTCGACGACGATCAGCTCGAAGTCCTGGTCGGTCTGCGCGAACACCGATCCGAGGGCCTCGCTCAACCATCGGGGACGGCCGTGGGTCGGGATGATGACGCTGAACCGGGGATCGTTCGGCTCGCTGGGGCTCACGGGCCTGGCAGGATACAGGACGGTTCCCCGGCGGACGGGGTCGCCGTGCGGCCCCGACCGGGGCCCTCGCTAGACTCCCCGGCGATGGAGCTGGACGACCTCCCGAGCCCGGCGGAACCCCCGGTGTTCGTCGTCGGCTGTGGCCGGTCGGGCACGACGATGCTCCGGCTGATGCTCGACGCCCACCCGGAGCTGGCGATCCCGGGCGAGAGCCACTTCCTGATCACCCTGTGGAAGGGACTGGGGCGGTTCACCGAGGCTGGCCGCCTCGACGCCGAGGCGCTCGTCCGCGAGGCCATGCGGAGCCATCAGTTCCGCTACTGGGGCGTCGACGAGGATGCCGTCCTTCGCCGCGTGCGTGCGCTCCGCGATCCCGGGTTCGCCGACGCGGTGACCGCCCTCTACATGGCGTACGCGGACCTGCATGGGAAGCGCCGATGGGGCGACAAGACGCCGCAGTACGTGCGCTCGATCCCTGAGCTCTCGCGGATCTTCGACGGGTCGAAGTTCGTCCATGTGATCCGCGACGGGAGAGACGTCGCGTCCTCGTACCTTGCGGTCGAGTGGGGCCCGCCGAACGTGTGGCGCGCCGCCGAGATCTGGCGGCGAGACGTCTCGGCGGGGATGCGAGCGGGCCGGGCGCTCGGACCCGAGCGCTACACGGAGGTTCGCTACGAGGAGCTCGTCCGCGCGACGCCGGACGTGCTCCGGCGCCTGTGCGGGTTCCTCGAGCTGATCTACGAACCGGTCATGCTCGACTATCATCGGGAGGCCGAGCACCGGATGGGCGCGAGGCCGGATCGCGCGCGCGACCACGCGTCGGCGACGCGGCCACCGACCCAGGGTGTGCGTGACTGGCGGACGCAGATGCCCGACGACCAGGTGCTGGCGGTCGAGGCGATCGCCGGTGACCTGCTCCGCGAGCTCGGGTACGAGCGTCGTTCCGAACGGATCGCGGTCACGACGGTCGCGACGAACCGGATCCGGAGTCGGCTGGTGAAGCCTCGGCTGCCCGGCGGCCGGCGGATCCGATCGGCGCCGCGGAAGCGCGCGGCATCGGGGCGAGCGAACACGTCCGGCGGGCCGACGCTCGCCGGACGTGTCCTGGTGCGGGCCGACTCGCGGTCACGACGGCGCCGGGTCGGCGCCGTCGTGCGAGCCGCGTGGCCCCTGCTGCCCGCGACCGCGCCTCCGACCGAGCCGATCTTCGTGCTCGGCAGCCCCCGGTCGGGCACGACGATGCTGTTCGGGGTCCTGGCGGCCTCCCCGGCCGTCGGGTCGCTCCCCGGGGAGGGCCACCTGCTGTGGAACCTCTTCCACGACGAAGGTTCGCCGGGGTTCGACTCGCAGGCCACCCTCCCCGAGGCGATCGCCCGGGGCGAGCGACGCGCCCTGTATTGGATGATCCGGCAGATCGCGAACGGGCGCCGCTACCTGGACAAGACGCCCCGCAACAGCCTGCAGGTGCCGTACCTCCACGCGCTGTTCCCCGACGCGCGCTTCGTCTTCCTGGCTCGGGACGGGCGCGCCACGGTCTCGTCGCTGATCAACGGCTGGCGGGACGCGACCGGCCTGTTCCCCGGGCGCCGGGTGCGGGTGCCGTTGGCGATCGACGGCTACGCGGGCGACCGGTGGAAGTTCGTCGTTCCGCCGGGGTGGGAGGCCTGCGCGCAGGGTCACACGCTCGCGGAGGTGTGCGCGTTCCAATGGAAGGCGTGCAGCGAGGCGATCCTGGCAGCTCGCGACCTGATCGATCCCGGCCGCTGGGTCGAAACCTCCTACGAACGGTTCGTCGAGAGCCCGGGGCCCGAGACCGCCCGCATCCTGGTGGCGCTGCATCTCCCCGTCGACGACGGGGTCGTCGCCACGGCGGGCCGGCTCGACCGCCGCGTCACGAAGGCGACCAGCCCGCCGCGGCCCGAGAAATGGCGTGAGGAGAACCCCGACGAGATCGCGAGCATCCTGCCGCTGATCGCCCCGACGATGCGACGCCTCGGCTACGACGCCTGAGGCTCGGACCCGGCGGGCCGGTCAGGTCGGTCCCTGCCGCTCCTCCTCGTCCAGCTCGAGCTCGGCCTCCATCTCGTCCTCGTACCTGGCTTCGGACCCGACCGCATCCGCCTCCCCGTCCGGGCCGGCGCCGGTCCGCCGGCGACGGCCCGAGCGGGCGCCGGCTCGCGCCGAACCGGTGCCCCGGCGACGGATCAGGGTGTCCCACAGGACCTGGAGCTCGAGCACGCCCCGGAACCAGATCAACATCCCGCCGAAGATCGCGCACGAGGCGATCGAGAAGACGATGAAGCTGGCGACGGACGTCCCGAACACCGATCTGAACGCGATGCCGACCAGGCCGAACGCGACCGTGGAGATCGCCGCCACGATCCAGAAGCCGCGTCCCGTGGTGCGCAGGTTCATCAGGAGGCTCACCTGGATGAACGCCGCCACGTTGTTCACGACGATCGACGCAGCCGCGGCGATCGCCGCGCCGTCGATGCCGTAGGTCGGGATCAACGCGAACGACAGCACGACCACCACCGCGAGCCCGACGGAGGTGTTCAGGAGGTTCCACATCGCCCGGCCGTCCATGAGCAGGACGACCTGGACCGGCCCGGCCGCCATCGAGATCAGCATCGCGAGGGACAGGATCGTGAGCGCGGTCGCGCCCGAGGTGAACCCCCGCCCGAAGAGCTTCATCAGCAGCGGCGCCCACACGGCGAGCACCAGGTACACCGGCCACGATCCGATCATCACCCACCACGTCGAGACCTGGTACACGTTCTGGGCACGATCGCGATCCCCCCGCGCCAGCAGCGCGCTGATCTGGGGCGAGATCACGAAGAAGATGGCGATCCGCGCCAGCGAGCCGAACCGCATGAAACGGCTGGCCGCCGCGAACACGGCCACGGCGCCGGCCCCGGCGGCAGCGAGCGCGCCCACGAGCAGGACGCTCACGTTGCTCTGCAGCGTGGCGAAGATCGAGGCGACCCCACGTGGCCCGGCGAAGGCCCAGAACTCCCCGAAGAGGGCGGACGTCGGCGTGGCGGCCCGGGCTTCCGCGGCAACCCGCCGTTCGACCCTGCCCAGGAGCCGGTAGGTCCACAGCAGGACCAGGACCAACCCGGCCGTCATCGCCATACCCGTCGCGTACGCGAGCGCGAGGCCACCGAGGCCGAGGACGAACGCGAGCATGGCCGCGGCCGTGCGGCCCCCGGGCACGAGGACGTTGTCGACCGCCACGAGCGGCTTGATCGTGCCGAACCCCCTGCTCGCGGCGAGCGCGACCGCGTAGACGCTGATCGCAGGCAGGAACACCGCCATGACCCTGAGGTACGGGACGAGCTGGTGGGGACCCTTCTTGCTGAACAGTTCGGCCAGCTGCGGGCCCAGGAAGAACATCACCGCACCGAGGGCCACGCCGAGCGCCGCGACCGGGAGCATCCCGACCAGCAGCAACGGCCGGATGTCGCGGACGCGGTCGGTGACCCGGTAGCGCGGGATGAAGCGGACGAATCCCGTGTCGGCGCCCAGCTTGGCCAGGTTGCTGAGGATCATCGCGAGGGCCATGGCCTCGAAGAACCGACCGGCCTTCACCGCGCCGAAGCCGTTGGTCGCCACCAGGACGAACACGAGCCCCAGGACGTCGGAGAGGATGCTGCCGCCGAGCTTCAACGCGCCGTCGCGGGCCACGCGGGTCAGGTCGCGACGGTGGATGTCCCCTCGATCGCGCCCCGAGGACCCGGGCTCCGGGACGAGGTCCCCGGGGCCCTTGCGATCCTCGCGGTCCTCGGGATCCCCGGACGCGGAGCCGGAGTCGGACGTCTCGGTCGGTCGCATCCCGGGCGGCAGTCTATCGGCCGGGCGCGCCGGACCCATCGTGTATCCTTCGCACCGGTCCGCGCCCGCACCGGCCACCGCCGGCGACCTCGCTTCCGCCGCCGCATCGCCGATCGTAGGAGCACGCATGTCCGGGATGCCAGGGATGATCAGGCGGTATCCGCCGAACCGGCGCCACCCCGCGCGCGTCGGCGCCGCGCACGCCGCGTCCCTGGTGGCCGGCTACCGGCAACGGCAGCTGTTCTCCCAGGTCGAGACGTACTGCATGTTCATCGGGTACCCGCGGAGCGGCCACAGCCTCGTGGGCTCCCTGCTGGATGCCCATCCCGACATGGTGATCGCGCACGAGCTGGACGCGCTGGGCTTCGTGCGGGACGGGTTCCGCCGGAACCAGCTCTACGCGCTGATCCTGAACAACTCGCAGCAGATCGCGGCGATGGGTCGCGAGCAGACGGGCTACTCCTACGAGGTTCCGAACGGGTGGCAGGGCCGCTACCGCACGCTGCAGGTGATCGGCGACAAGCGCGGACGGACCTCGATGTCCCGCCTGCAACAACAGCCGAGTCTGCTCGAGAAGCTCCAGCGCGTCGTGGGCGACCCGGTTCGATTCGTGCACGTCGTTCGGAACCCGTTCGACAACATCTCCACGATGGCGAAGCGCCGGAACATGACGCTCGAGCAGGCCGCAGACTTCTACTTCTCGCTCTGCGACACGGTCGCGTCGGTGAAGCGGCGCGCGGGCGAGACGCACGTGATCGACGTTCGTCACGAGGCCGTGATCGCCGACCCGAAGGCCGCGCTGAAGGAGATGTGCGCGTTCCTCGGCGTGACGCCCTCCGACGACTACCTCGTGGACTGCGCCAGCATCGTCTATGCGTCGCCGCACCGGAGCCGGCACGAGGCCGCGTGGACGCCCGAGCTCAGGGACGACGTCCGGCGGCGCATCGGGGCGCATCCGTTCCTCGAGGGCTACGGGTGGGACGACTGACGGCTCCGGCCGCCGGTCGCCGGACGCGGACCCGTCGAACGGCGAGCCTGCGGGCTGACGATCAGTACGCGCCCTTGCGAGACAGCACCGTGGGGACCGTCTTCGCGAGGATGAACAGGTCGTAGGTTATCGACCAGTTCTCGATGTAGAACAGGTCCAGCCGGACGTAGTCGTCGAAGCCCAGCTCGCTGCGTCCGCTGATCTGCCACAGGCCGGTGATGCCCGGCGGTACCTCGAACCGGTCGTGGTGCCAGTCCTCGTAGTTCCGCACCTCCTCCGGCAGCGCCGGCCTGGGTCCGACGAGGCTCATGTCGCCCTTCAGCACGTTGAGCAGCTGCGGTATCTCGTCGAGGCTGAACCGCCGGAGCCATCGACCGATCCGCGTCACCCTCGGGTCGTCCTTCATCTTGAACAGCGGCCCGGTCGCCTCGTTGCGCCGGAGGAGCTCCTCGCGCATCCGATCGGCGCCGACGACCATCGTGCGGAACTTGTAGGTCGTGAACAGCCGCTCGCGCTCCCCGATGCGCTGACCGACGCGCGGCTGCTCGTACAGGATCGGGCCGCGGGACGTGGTCTTGACCAGCAGCGCGAGCGTCAGCCAGATCGGGCTGCCGAGCACGAGCACCAGGCTCGCCCCGACCAGGTCGAACACCCGCTTCGCCACCGCCTGCGGGCCCGAGAGCCGGACCGGCTTGAGCGACAACGCGAGCAGGTCGCCGACCGGCTGGACCGAGAGCCGCGACGAGAGGATCTGCGTCAGGTTCGCCGAGATACGGATCTCGACGTTCTGTCGGCGCAGCTGCTTCGCCACGCGTTTCATGAGCTCGGGATCGACGGCCGACGATGCGACGAACACGCACTCCACGTCGTGGGTCTCGATGATGTCCGAGAGGTCGTCGATCGACCCCAGGATCGGGGCCGATGTGACCTCGGGCGACCACCGTCCGTCGGTCTCGACCATGCCGATCGGCCGGAACCCGAACGACCGGGTATGCAGCGCGTCCGCGAGCTTGACGGCCTCGTCGTTGACGCCGACGACCAACGTCCGGAACAGCAGCTCCCCCCGGGCGTGCAGCCGCCACCGGTACCGGTGCCACAGCTTGCGGCTGATCATCAGGAACACGAACGCCACGCCCCAGGTGATCGCCTGGGGCACGACGACCGAGGTCGTATCCGTCGCGTGCCGCTGCGACATGAAGATCAGGACGAACCCCAGCGCAAGCGCGGTGCCGGTCGCCTCCAGGAGGCGCCGGAACTCCTCGGCCGGCGACAGTCGAGAGATCGAGTAGAGCTGGAACGCGGCCAGCAGCGCCACCCAGGCGAGCGGCGCGAGGATCAACGCCACGACGAACTTCCCGCCGATCGGCTCGAAGTGGTTCCGGATCAGCCGGGTGAGGACGATGGCCGCGTCCACCGAGAGCGCGTCGGTCACGACCGTCCATCGGGCGAGTCTCCGATACCGTCGTGTCGTGTTCTCACGGGGTCGCTCGTCGCCTCCCAGCTCCTGCCGGACGACGACCTCACGATCCTTCAGCATGGGCGCCCGCGGTCTCCCCTCGGTCGACGGATGGCGAACGACGCGCCGATGAAGCTTATGGGACGTTTCGGCGGGATGTCGATAGGACTTGCGTTCCTTTCGCCGGACGTCCGCTCGGCGGACGTCCGGCGGAAGGACCCTCCGGACGAGCCGGAACGCGCGGGAGAGGCGGCCACAGAGCCGCCCCTCCCGTTCGTCCTGTCATCCGATCCGGACGTCCGAGGATCGGTGCTACAGCTCGTCGGAGCCCACGCCCCCGAGGGCCTTCTCGGCCTCCTCGCGGGTCATCGACGCACCGACCGGGGCTCCGAACCCCTCGGCCTGCGCCTCGCGCGCCTCCTCGAGCTCGCGCTGGCGCGTCAGCCACCACTCGGGCAGCGCGTCCGGCGTGATGTTCGTCACGATGTTGCGGTACCGCGGCATCCCGGTCCCCGCGGGGATCAGCTTGCCGATGATCACGTTCTCCTTCAGCCCGAGCAACGGGTCGGATTTCCCGCTGATCGCGGCCTCGGTGAGGACGCGGGTCGTCTCCTGGAACGAAGCCGCCGCGAGCCACGAGTCCGTCGCGAGCGACGCCTTCGTGATGCCCATCAGCATCGGGCGGGCGGATGCCGGCTCACCGCCGGACTCCACGACTTCGGCGTTCGCCTCCTCGAAGCGCTTCCGGTCGACCAGCTCACCTGGCAGGAACTCGGTGTCGCCGGGCTCGATGATCTGCACCTTGCGCAGCATCTGCCGGATGATCACCTCGATGTGCTTGTCGTGGATCGTCACGCCCTGCGACCGGTACACCTCCTGCACCTGATCCACGAGGTGCAGCTGCAGGGCCTGGACCCCCTCCACGCGCAGCTTCTCGTGGGGGTTCACCGAACCCTCGGTGACCTGCTGCCCGACCTCGACCTGATCGCCCTCGTGGACCGCGAGGCGAGCTCGCTGTGACACCGGGTACTGGACCTGGTCGCCGTCCTCGGAAGTGACCGTGATGCGCCGAACGTGCTTCTCGTCGTCGTCCTCGATCGACACCGACCCGGCGAGCTCGGTGATGACGGCCTCGCCCTTGGGCTTGCGAGCCTCGAACAGCTCCGTCACGCGCGGCAGGCCGTGCGTGATGTCCTCGCCGGCGACGCCGCCGGTGTGGAACGTTCGCATCGTCAGCTGGGTGCCCGGCTCACCGATCGACTGCGCGGCGATGATGCCGACCGCTTCACCGATGTCGACCGAGCGGCCCGTCGCCATGTTCCGGCCGTAGCAGAGCTTGCACACGCCGACCACGGAGTCGCACGTGAGGACCGAACGCACCCGGACGGCCTCGACCTCGGCCTCCATGATCGCTCGTACATCCGCGTCACCCAGGATCACGTTCGCCGGCGCCACGACCTCCTTGCCCACGCGCGCGTCCTCGACGAGCGAGCGGCCGAAGATCTTCGTGTCGAGGATCGCCTTGTTGATCCGCTCCAGCCGCCCGTCGGGCGTCCGTATGGCCACCCGAACCGGGATCCCGCGGTCGGTCCCGCAGTCGTCGTCGCGGACGATGACCTCCTGCGAAACGTCGACGAGCCGGCGGGTCAGGTACCCGGAGTCCGCGGTTCGAAGGGCCGTGTCCGCCAGGCCCTTCCGCGCGCCGTGCGTGGAGATGAAGTACTCCAGAACCGTCATGCCCTCGCGGAAGTTCGCCTTGATCGGGCGCGGGATGATCTCTCCCTTCGGGTTCGCCACGAGACCTCGCATACCGGCGATCTGGCGGATCTGCATGATGTTCCCGCGCGCTCCGGAGTAGGACATCATGTAGATCGGGTTCCGTTCCGTGAATTCCGACTCCATGGCGTCCTTGACCTCGTCGGTCGCCTTCGTCCAGATCTCGATCAGCTCCTGGCGCCGTTCGTCGTCGGTGATGATGCCCTTGCGGTACTGCGCCTCGATCTTGTCCGCCATCGACTCGTAGCGGTCCAGGATCTTGCCCTTCTCCTTCGGCGTCACCACGTCGTCGAGGCCGATCGTCACGCCCGCGCGGGTCGCGTAGTGGAACCCGAGCCGCTTGAGGTTGTCCAGAACGTCTTCGACCGTCGCCTTGTCGTACTGGTCGACGCACTGGCCCACGTACGCGGCGACATCGCCGCGCTGGACGTGGTGGTTCACGTACTCGAAGACCGCCGGGAAGGACTCGTTGAACAGCACTCGCCCGACGGTCGTCTCGACGAGCGGCACGCGTCCGTCGTCCCGCGACGCGTCCCAGCCCTCGGGCAGGTCGGCCGCCGAGATCGCCTTCCCGGGCAGCCGGAGCCGGATGATGTCGTGCAGGTCGACCGCACCCACGTCGAGCGCCATGAGCGCCTCGTCGGCGTCGACGAACGTCGGGATGTCCTCGGCCTTCTTCGGCCGGTCGTTCGCGATCGTGAGGTAGTAGATCCCGAGGACCATGTCCTGGGTCGGGACCGCGATCGGACGACCGTGCGCGGGCGAGAGCACGTTGTTCGTCGACAGCATCAGGATCCGCGCCTCGGCCTGCGCCTCGGCCGACAGCGGCACGTGCACCGCCATCTGGTCACCGTCGAAGTCGGCGTTGAACGCCGTGCAGACCAGCGGGTGGATCTGGATCGCCTTGCCCTCGACCAGCACCGGCTCGAACGCCTGGATGCCCAGCCGGTGCAGCGTCGGTGCCCGGTTCAGCAGCACCGGGTGTTCCTTGATGACCTCCTCGAGGACGTCCCAGACCTGCGGGCGCGCGCGCTCGACCATCCGCTTCGCGCTCTTGATGTTCTGCGCCAGGTTCAGGTCGACCAGGCGCTTCATCACGAACGGCTTGAACAGCTCGAGCGCCATCTGCTTCGGCAGGCCGCACTGATGCAGGCGGAGCTCCGGGCCGACCACGATGACCGAACGGCCCGAGTAGTCGACGCGCTTACCGAGCAGGTTCTGACGGAACCGGCCCTGCTTGCCCTTCAGCATGTCCGAGAGCGACTTCAGCGGACGGTTGCCGGGCCCGGTCACGGGGCGGCCGCGACGGCCGTTGTCGAACAGCGCGTCGACGGCTTCCTGCAGCATCCGCTTCTCGTTGTTCACGATGATCTCGGGCGCCTGGAGGTCGAGCAGTCGCTTCAGCCGGTTGTTCCGGTTGATGACGCGGCGGTACAGGTCGTTCAGGTCCGACGTGGCGAACCGCCCGCCGTCCAGCTGCACCATCGGCCGGAGCTCGGGCGGGATCACCGGGATCGCGTCCAGGACCATCCCGCCGGGCGAGTTCTTCGTGCCGATGAAGTTGTTGACGACCTTGAGCCGCTTGATCGCCTTCTGGCGTCGGGTGCCCTTCGCCGTCTTGATCTGCTCCCGCAGGAACTCGGCCTCGGCCTCGAGGTCGAGGTCGCTGAGCAGCCGCTTGATCGCCTCGGCGCCCATGCCGCCCTCGAAGTAGTCGCCGAAGCGCTCGCGGAGCGAGCGGTAGTTCTCCTCGGTGACCAGCTTCTTCGGCTGGAGCGACTTGAACTCGGAGAGCACCGTGTCGAGACCGTCGGCCTCGAGCTGGGCCTGCTGCAGGATCCGCTCGACGTCGCGATCGGCCTCCCGGCGGGCCGCAGCCAGCTGCGCGGCCTTCGCGCCCTCACCCTGCAGATCGCGCACGCGATCCTCCAGCTCGTTCCGCCGCTTGATCACGTCGTTGTCGCGGTGGAACTCGATCTGACGCTTCTCCTCGGAGAGGTCCTGCTCGATCTCGGGCAGGTCGCGGTGCCGTCGTTCGTCGTCGACCCTGGTGATGATGTACGCAGCGAAGTAGATGACCTTCTCGAGGTCCTTGGGAGCGATGTCCAGCAGGTACCCGAGGCGCGACGGGACGCCCTTGAAGTACCAGATGTGGGTCACTGGAGCCGCGAGCTCGATGTGGCCCATGCGCTCGCGGCGGACCTTCGAACGCGTGACCTCCACACCGCAGCGCTCGCAGATGATGCCCTTGAACCGGACGCGCTTGTACTTCCCGCAGTTGCACTCCCAGTCGCGGGTGGGTCCGAAGATCCGCTCGCAGAACAGGCCGTCCTTCTCGGGCTTCAGCGTCCGGTAGTTGATCGTCTCCGGCTTCTTGACCTCGCCGTTCGACCACGCCCGGATCTGGTCGGCCGTCGCGAGCCCGATCCGCAGTTCATCGAAGTAGTTCACATCCAGCACGAACGATCCGCCTCCTCGAGTGCTGCCCTATACTCACGCGCGTGCCGCGCGGGATGACCTTCGTATACGCCATGCGCCACAAGCGAACCCCGCAGGTGATCCCGCTGGTCGCGCTCGCGCCGCTGCTGCCACCTCACAAGCTCCCAGAGCGTCCGATCTTCATCGTGGGTTGTCCCCGCTCCGGCAATACCGTCCTGTTCCAGCTGCTGCGCCAGCTGCAGGGCGTCACCTCCATCGGCCGCGAGGGCCACGTCCTGTGGGACACGTTCCACCCGCCGGAACGGGTCGAGTGGGCGTCCCACGCCCTGGGTCCCCAGGACATCCGATCCTTCGAACGCCGCTACCTGGCGTGGACGATCCACGCCCTGGCTGGCCGGGGCCGCTTCCTCGACAAGACCCCCCGCAACGTCCTGCGCCTCCCGTACCTCGAGGCCCTGTTCCCGGACGCGCGGTTCGTGTTCATCCGCCGGGATCCCCGGGGCGCGATCAGCTCGCTGATCAGGGGATGGCGCGCGCAGAAGGTGAGCGGCTGGGTCGTCCCCGGGCCCTTCCAGATCCAGGGCGTGCCCGAGCGCCGTTGGTTCTACCTCCTCGTTCCCGGCTGGCGCGAGCTGGACGGGCGGACGGTCGAGGAAGCGTGCGCCCGCCAGTTCGTCGCGTGCGACGAAGCGATCCACACCTTCACGACGGACCTGCCCCCCGACCGATGGACCGAGCTCCACTACGAGGACCTCCTCAAAGACCCGGTCGGCGAGGTCGAACGCGTGGGCGTCGAACTCGGCCAGCCGCTCCCCCAGCAGGCGAGGGAGGCCGTTCGCGCCACCGTTCGCACCGACGACCCTGACTCGTGGCGCCTCCGCACGCCCGACGAGATCCAGCGGATCATGCCGCTGATCGAGCCCTCGCTCGAGCGCTTGGGCTACCGCGCCTGAACCCACCCCGGCCGCCGGGGTGCGCTCAGTCAAAGTCCGCCCCGGCCGGCTCGCGGCGCGAGAGGTCGATCCCGAGCTCCTCGGCCGCCCGGAAGACGTCCTCGTCAGTCTCGCGCATCTCGATCTCCTTGCCCTCGGCCGAGAGCACCTCGACGTTCAGCGCGAGCGATTGCATCTCCTTGATCAGCACCTTGAAGGACTCGGGGATCCCCGGCTCGGGGATGTTCTCGCCCTTGACGATGGCCTCGTAGACCTTCACCCGGCCCAGGACGTCGTCGGACTTGATCGTGAGCAGCTCCTGCAGCGCGTAGGCCGCGCCGTAGGCCTCGAGCGCCCACACCTCCATCTCACCGAACCGCTGGCCTCCGAACTGCGCCTTCCCACCGAGCGGCTGCTGCGTGATCATCGAGTACGGGCCCGTCGAACGCGCGTGGATCTTGTCGTCCACCAGGTGCAGCAACTTCAGGATGTAGACGTAGCCGACCGTGATCGGAACCTCGTAGGGCTCGCCGCTGCGGCCGTCGTACAGGATCGCCTTGCCCTGATCGTTGACCAGACGGATCCCGTCGACCGTCGAGTTGGCGCTCGACAGCGCACGGGCGATGTCGTCCTCTCGAGCCCCGTCGAACACCGGGGACGCGACGTGCATCGGACCGGCTTGGTCACGGCCGTCGGCGTCGAACCCACGCGCGGCCGCCCAGCCGAGATGCGCCTCCAGGACCTGCCCGAGGTTCATCCGGGACGGGACGCCCAGCGGGTTCAGCACGATGTCGACCGGCGTCCCATCGGCGAGGAACGGCATGTCCTCGTCCTTGAGGATCTTCGCGATCACGCCCTTGTTGCCGTGACGGCCGGCGAGCTTGTCGCCGTCGGAGATCTTCCGCTTCTGCGCGACGTAGACCCTGACCAGCTCGTTCACGCCCGGCGCCAGCTCGTCGCCGTTGTCGCGCGAGAACACCCGCACCCCGATGACCTTGCCGGACTCGCCGTGTCGCATCTTGAGCGACGTGTCCCGAACCTCGCGCGCCTTCTCACCGAAGATCGCGCGCAGCAGGCGTTCCTCGGGCGTGAGCTCGGTCTCGCCCTTCGGCGTGACCTTCCCCACCAGGTAGTCGCCGGGGTTCACCTCGGCCCCGATCCGGACGATCCCACGCTCGTCGAGGTCCTTCAGGATCTCCTCGGAGACGTTCGGGATGTCGCGCGTGATCTCCTCGGGACCGAGCTTCGTGTCCCGGGCGTCGACCTCGTGCTCCTCGATGTGGATCGACGTCAGGACGTCGTCCTTCACGAGGCGCTCGGAGATCACGATCGCGTCCTCGTAGTTGTGCCCCTCCCAGGGCATGAACGCGACGAGCAGGTTCTTGCCGAGCGCCAGCTCGCCAAGATCGGTCGACGGGCCGTCGGCGATGACCTGCCCCGTGCGGACCGAGTCCCCCGCCGAGACGATCGGCTTCTGGTTGATCGACGTGCCCTGGTTCGAACGCCGGAACTTCTGCAGGTTGTAGACCTTCAGGTCCGAACCGCTGCGGACCAGGATCTCCTCGGCCGAGACGTCCTCGACGACCCCTGGCGCCTCGGCGATCACCACGTCTCCGGCGTCGACGGCGGCGCGGAACTCCACGCCGGTCCCGATGTACGGCGCCTCGGCCTGCAGGAGCGGCACGGCCTGGCGCTGCATGTTCGCGCCCATCAGCGCGCGGTTCGCGTCGTCGTGCTCGAGGAACGGGATCAGGGCAGCCGCGACCGAGACGATCTGCTTCGGCGACACGTCCATGTAGTCGACCTCGGCGGGCGTCACGTAGTCGACCTCGCCGCCCTTGCGCCGGCACAGGATGTGGTGCTCGACGAACCGCCCGCTGCCGTCCAGCGGCGTGTTGGCCTGGGCGATCACATGCCGGTCCTCGTCGTCGGCGGTCAGGTAGTCGATCTGGTCGGTGACCCGGCCCTTCTCGACCTTCCGGTACGGCGTCTCGACGAACCCGAAGTTGTTGATCCGCCCGTAGGACGACAGCGAGCCGATCAGGCCGATGTTCGGGCCCTCCGGCGTCTCGATCGGACACATGCGACCGTAATGCGACGGGTGCACGTCACGGACCTCGAACCCCGCGCGCTCACGGGAGAGGCCGCCGGGCCCGAGGGCCGATAGGCGCCGCTTGTGGGTGAGGCCCGCGAGCGGGTTCGTCTGGTCCATGAACTGCGAGAGCTGCGAGGTGCCGAAGAACTCCTTGATCGACGCCACGACGGGCCGGATGTTGATGAGCGTCTGGGGCGTGATCGCCTCGACGTCCTGCGTCGTCATCCGCTCCTTCACCACCCGCTCCATGCGCGATAGGCCGATGCGGAGCTGGTTCTGGATCAGCTCGCCGACCGATCGGAGGCGGCGGTTCCCGAAGTGGTCGATGTCGTCGGTCTCGTAGCCGTCCTCGCCGGCGTGCAGCCGGACGAGGTGCTCGACGGTCTTCAGGATGTCTTCGTACGTGAGGATGCCCTTGTACGTGGGGCCGACCTTGCCGGCCTTCGACGCCTTGGCGCTGGCGGCGGACATCTCCGCGCTCACGCGCCAGGTGGGCTGCTCCCACGGGGAACGGTCCGGGTTCTCGAGCGCCGAGAGCTCCCGGGCGGCGTGGTGCAGTGCCCGTCTCGTCGCGTCGTCGCTGGCGCCGAGCTTCTTGTCGACCTTGTACCGGCCGACCCGCGCGAGGTCGTAGCGCTTGGAGTTGAAGAACAGGTTCTCGAGCAGCGTCCGGGCCGACTCCGGCGTCGGCGGATCGCCGGGCCGCAGCTTGCGGTAGATGTCCTCCAGCGACTCCTCGGCCGTCGCGAAGTGGTCCTTGTCGAGCGTCAGCTGGATCGAACGGGCCCCGCCGAACAGCTCGACGATCTGTTCGATGCTCCATCCGAGGGCCTTGAGCAGCACCGTCACGTTCTGCCGGCGCTTGCGGTCGATCCGCACGCCGACGGTATCCCGCTTGTCGACCTCGAACTCCAGCCACGCGCCGCGAGACGGGATGATCTTGGCGATGAACAGGTCCTTGTCGGACGTCTTGTCCAGTTCCTTGCTGAAGTAGACGCCGGGCGACCGGACGAGCTGGGACACCACGACGCGCTCGGTACCGTTGATCACGAAGGTGCCCTTGTCGGTCATCATGGGGAAGTCGCCCATGAAGACCTCCTGCTCCTTGATCTCGCCGGTCTCCTTGTTGATGAACGCGGCCTCGACGAACAGCGGCGCCGAGAACGTCATGTCCTTGTCCTTGCACTCCTCCACGGAGTGCTTGATCTCCTTGAACTGGTGCTTGCCGAAGACCAGCTGGAAGGTTCCGGTGAAGTCCTCGATCGGCGAGACCTCGGCCAGGACCTCGCGGATGCCGGCATCGAGCAGCTGGTCGAACGATTCGCGCTGGATACCGATCAGGTCTGGGAGGGGGAGGACCTCGGGGATCTTGGAGAACGACACGCGGGTACGAGCAGGGACGACCTCGTCAGGCAAGAAAGATCCCTCCTAGAGGATGAGTCGACAGACCACGGTCTGCAGGAGACGGCACGCCAACCTCGGAGTATAGGGTGGAACGCGCACGATGACAAGCCGAAAGCTCGCCCGACGGGGAGCCTCGGCTCGTGCCCCAACATGGTACCCCATCCGGGCGGGCTTGTGAACCCCCAGCTTCCTAGTCGGCGGGCGCGTCAGGTGGGAGCGTGGCGGGAGCGGCCCGGCGGTTCTGCCCGTCCTGGGCCCCGTCACCGTAGCTGAAGCCGTAATAGCCGCTGTACCGGTACTTGTGCCAGTACGAGCCGTAGTAGCCGTAGTACGCCGAACGGGCCTTCGCCGGGTCGAAGTTGTTCAGCACGGCACCGATCAAGGGCGCGCCGACCTGTTCCAGCTGCTCCCGGGCCTGTACCACGGCGCCCCGGTGCGTGTTCTCGGAGTCCACGACCAGGAGCACGCCGTCCGCCAGCGGCGCGATGGCGAGCGCGTCCGCCACCAGGAGGACCGGCGCGGTGTCGAGGATGACGAAGTCCGCGACCTCGCGCAGCTCCTCGATCAGCTCTCCCATCTGCTCGGACTGCAGGAGCTCGGCCGGGTGCGCAGGCACCGGACCGGACGTGAGGATCCGCAGGTGGCCGCGGCCGGGGTCGGCCATCGCCTCCCACGGCTTGACCTCTCCGGCGAGCACGGACGACAGGCCCTTCTCGTTCGAGACGTCGAAGAACCGGTGGATGCGCGGCTTCCGCAGGTCCGAGGACACCAGGATCACGCGCTTGCCCGCATCGGACAGGACGACCGCCAGGTTCGATGCGGTGGTCGTCTTGCCTTCTCCGGCCGTCGGCGACGTCACCATCAGCGACTTCAGGCCACGTTGGGCGGAGGCGAACAGCACGGAGGTGCGCAGGGTCCGGTAGACCTCGGCGACCGATGCCTTCGGCTGTTCGATCGAGACCAGGAACGAGTCGTCGCGCTTCTTCCAGTTGGTCACCCTCGGCACGACGGCCAGGACCGGCGCGCCGAGGAGATCCTCGAGGTCGCTGCGGCCCCGCAGGCTGTCGTCGAGCCGTTCCCGGACGAACGCCAGGCCGATGCCGAGCACCAGGCCGAGGAGGAAGCCGGCCGCCAGGACCAGCTTCGTCTTCGGTGCCGAGGGGCTGGTCGGCAGGGTCGCGTCCAGGATGATCGTCGGTGCGTTCGCGTCGACGTTCGTGTCCGAGAGCCCGGTGAGCTGCGAGTTCACGGCGTTCAGCTCGCTGTTCACCTCGTTGTACTGCGACTGCAAGAGGCTCGCGATCTCGCTCCCGGCGTTGAGCGCCTGGGTCAGCTGCGTGTACAGCGTGCGCGACTTCTCGCCCAGCTCGGCCCGGCTCTGCAGGAGCGGCGCCTGGAGCTGATGCACGCGGTCCTTGGCGTCGAGCACCTTCACGGTGATGTATGCGTTCGCGTAGGCGTTGGCCCACGCCTGCGCGGTCTCCTTGTTGTGCGACGAGTACCCCACGGACATGATCGTCGTCGGCGCGGTGCTCGTGACCTTCAGGCCCACGCGCGAACCGGGCCGGACCGTCACGAGCGACAACGCACTCGGGCCGCAGAACGCGTCCGGCGTGGCCGCGCCCCCGGTCTCGCCCGAGGCTGTTGGACTCGGGCTCGCGACCCCGGTCGGCGAGCTGGACGGCGAGGCTCCGGAAGGGGTCGCCGACGCACCGGAGCTCGCGGAGGCGCTCGGCGAAGGCTTGGGCGAGCTCGCCGATGCGCTCGGTGACGGCCTCGGCGATGGGCTGGGCAGGACCACCGGTTTGCCGATCGAGTAGTCGTAGAACTGCTGCGCGCACGCGACGACCGGCGTCGAGGTCACGAGCGTCTGCTCGGTCTGCATGTTCGGCGCCGAGTTCTGGTTCGACGTGCCCGGCAGGAAGCTGAGCGGGTTCGTGACCTGAACCTTGGCCGTGCTCGTGTACGTCGGCTGGGTCCGCTGGATGTAGAAGGCCGCCGCCAGTACCGACAACAGCGTCGTGACGATGACGGTCCACTTGCGAACGCGGAGAACGCTCAGGTACTCGCGCAGGCGAGATGAATCGTCGATGGGGGGCGGCTCATTCACGTTCATCACTCGGTCCGCCGGATTGTAACGGTCACTCTTGCCTCCGTCACCGAAGCGACCAGAAGGAGGGCGCGATCAAGCAGAAAGCCACACTTTCGCTGGCTCACTGGGCGGATCGGGAGCCCTCCGGACGGCGATCGCCTATCCCGAGGGCTCCCGGTGTACGACGCCTACTTGACCTCGACGCTCGCTCCTGCCGCCTCGAGCTTCTCCTTCGCGGCATCCGCCTGTTCCTTCGGGATGCGTTCGAGGACCGGCTTCGGCGCGCCGTCGACCAGATCCTTCGCTTCCTTCAGCCCGAGGTTCGTGAGCGCACGGACCTCCTTGATGACCTGGATCTTCTTGTCGCCGGCACCCGTCAGGACGACGTCGAACTCGGTCTGCTCCTCGGCCTCCTCCGCCGCACCGCCGGCAGCGGCACCGCCGCCGCCCGGCGCGACGGCCATGGCTGGCGCGGCCGCCTCGATGCCGAACTCCTCCTCGATCTTCTTCGACAGGTCCGCGGCCTCGATGATCGAGAGTTCCTTGATCGCATCGAGTATGTCGTCCACAGACAACTTCGCCATCGTTCTCTCCTTCCGTCCGTTCCTTCGGTCGTGCTACTCGGTGGGGTCCTCGACGTTCGTTCCGGATCCCTCCGCGTCTGAAGGTCCATCCGCCTCGGGGGGAACTTCGACGTCGGCCTCGACCGGCGCCGCCTCCTGGGCCACCGAGGCTCCCGCGCTCGCTTCTGGTTCCGCCGTCTCGGCTTCCGCGCTCGCCTCCGGTTCCGCCGCCGCCGGTTCGTCCGCTCCGCCGCTCCCCTGCCTCCCGCGCTCCGCCAGCGCGTAGGCCATGCGCTGGATCGGCGCCTGCAGGAGGTACGCGATCCGCGAGATCGGCGATTGGAGCAGGCCGGCGATCTTCGCCAGCGAGACCTCTCGAGCCTCGACGGTCGCCAGACCCTTCGCGCCGTCCTCATCGAAGAGGTGGCCCTCGACGTACGCGCCCTTCAGCTGCAATGCGGGGAACCTGCGCGCGACCTCCATGAACGCCTTCGCGCCGGCGATCGGATCGCCGTCGGCGAACACGATGCCCGTCGGGCCCTGGAGCAACCCGTCGACGCCCTCGAGCCCGGCCTCCTTCGCCGCCAGCTTCGTCAGCGTGTTCTTCGCCACGACGAACGTCGCGTCGTGCTGCCGGAGCTGCGAGCGGAGCTCCATCGCATCCTTGACCGTCAGGCCGCGGAAGTCGGAGAACAACGTCCCCTGCGCCGAGCGGAACCGCTCGGCCAGCTCCCGGACCTTCTGGACCTTCTCGGTGTTCGGCATCTGACCTCTCTCCCGTGCGACGACCATCGCCTCGCGGCGCGCACCGGGCCAGGGAACGACGAAGGCGCCCACCGCGTGCAGACCGCGAGGGCGCCTCGGAACGCTTCCGACACCGTTCGCCTCGGCAGGTGCCCCTCTCGGGGATTACGCGCGCACGCACGCCCCTGCTGTCTGCGGCCCGCTCAGGCTACGGGCCATCGGGACGAGCGTCAACGCGCAGGCGCGATCGCCCTCGCCGGCCGAGCGGGTCCGGCTCAGGCCGGCTGCTGCTCGGATCCGACCTCGCGGACGCGGCCCGTGTCCACCCGGATGCCGGGGCTCATCGTCGAGGACAGCGTGACCGACCTGATGTACTTGCCCTTGGCGGTCGACGGTTTCGCCCGCAGCACCTCGTCGATCACGGCGAGGTAGTTGTCGAGGAGGCGGCCCTCGTCGAACGATCGCTTCCCGATGACCAGATGGACGTTGCCCTGCCGGTCGACGCGGTACTCGAGCTTGCCGGCCTTGATGTCCCGGATCGCCTTCCCGATGTCGGGCGTGACCGTCCCCGTCTTCGGGTTCGGCATGAGGCCCCTGGGCCCGAGCACGCGACCGGCCCGGCCGACGAGCCCCATGACGTCCGGCGTGGCCACGGCGGCGTCGAACTCGATGTTGCCGGCCAACACGTCGTTCACCAGTTCCTCGCCGCCGACGACGTCGGCGCCGGCCTCCTCGGCCTCGCGAGCCTTGTCGCCCACGGCGAACGCGGCGACCCGCACGCTTCGCCCGGTGCCGTGCGGGAGCGACACGGTCCCACGGATCATCTGATCGGCCTTGCGCGGATCGACCCCGAGCCGGACCGCGAGCTCGACCGTCTCATCGAACTTCGCCGCCGGCATCTCCCGGAGGACCTTGATCGCCTCCGCCGGTGGGTAGTGGCGGTCGCGGTCGACCAGCTCGAGCGCGGCGCGGACGCGCTTGCCCACGTGCGACCCGCTCACGCCGTCACCTCCACACCCATGCTCCTGGCCGTCCCCTCGATGATCCTCATGGCGCCGTCGACGTCGTTGGCGTTGAGGTCGACCATCTTGCGCTCGGCGATCTGGCGAACCTGCTCCCGCGTGATCCGCGCGACCTTCTGACGGTTCGGCTCGCCCGAGCCCTTCTCGATCGCCGCGGCCGACTTGATCAGCTCGGCCGCGGGCGGCTGCTTGGTGATGAACGAGAACGAACGGTCCTCGTAGATCGTCATCTCGACCGGGATCACCTGGCCGGCCAACGCCTGGGTGGCGTCGTTGTACTGCCGGCAGAAGTCCATGATGTTGACGCCGTGCTGCCCGAGCGCCGTACCCACCGGCGGCGCGGGCGTGGCGGCGCCGGCCTTGATATGGAGCTTCACGACGGCGGCGACCTTCTTGCGCCTGCGAGGCGCTGCGTTGCCCATCCTCGTCCACCTCCTGCGGTTCGAACGGCCCGGTCCGGGCCTCCCGCGGCTCTCGTCAGTTGGTGATGCGGCCTTACCGATCCTGTGGCCGAGCGCCCGTCAGGCCTTCGCCACCTGGTCGAACGCGAGCTCGACGGGCGTCTCGCGGTCGAAGATGTTCACCATCACGCGGAGCTTCGACTGTTCGACGTTGATCTCGCTGATCGTCCCGGTGAAGTCAGCGAACGGCCCGGCGATGATGCGGACCACGTCGCCCTCTTCCCATTCGAGCCGGTACTCGGGCTTCTTGCGCTCGTCCGCCTTCGGCACGGAGAGGATCTTCTCGACCTCGCGCTTGGACAGCGGCGTCGGCTTCGTGCCCGTGCCGCTCGAGACGAACCCCGTCACGCCGGGCGTGTTGCGCACCACGTACCACGAGTCGTTGTCGTAGATCATCCGGACCAGCAGGTACCCGGGGAACACCTTGCGCTGCACGACCTGCTTCTTGCCACCCTTGATCTCCATGACGTCTTCCATCGGGATCACGACGTCGAAGATCTTGTCCTCCATCTGCATCGAGGCGATCCGCTGATGGAGGTTCGTCTTGACCTTGTTCTCGTACCCGGAGTACGTGTGGACCACGTACCAGTCGCCGGGGCCGCGGGTCAGAGAGTCGTCGGCCTTCGACCCATCGGCGTCGGCTTCGGGCTGGGCGTCGGGCTCGACGACGGCCGCGGTCTGCGCTTCGACCTCGGCCGCCGCCTCGACGAGCTCCTCCGCGACCGCCACCTCCACCAGTGCATCGGTGGCGGATCCGGCGGCCGCTTCGTGCAGGGCCTCGGCTTCCGCTCGATCCTCGACCGCGACGGCCAGAGCCTCTTCGGCGATCCCCTCCGAGACCACGGCCTCCGTCGCACTCTCGGCCGCGACGACCTCGAGCTCCTCGGCCAGCGCCTCGTCGGCGGCAGCCGTCTCGACGTCACCCGCGTTCGCCTCCTCGACGGCGGCCTCATGGAGGGCGTCGGCGAGCGCCAGATCCTCGGCGGCGTCGCCGATCGCGACCTCTGCGACCGCGTGCGCGACGACGGCGTCCTCGAGCGCGTCGTCCGCGGCTTCGTCGAGCGCTTCGGCGACCGCCTCGTCGACCACAGCGTCCTCCAGGTCCTCCTCGGCAGCATCGGACGCCATCGCCGCCGCCGCGATCAGCTCGCCTTCGACCTCGGCCGCCGCTTCCTCGCCGACCGCCTCGGGTACGACGAGGGGCCCCGCCGACGCGTCTGCGGCGGGGTCGTCGGCCGACGGCTCATGGGCCGCAGGGGGACGTTCTTGCAGGTCTTCGTTCTCCATCGGGGGCTCTCGTTCGGACTCGAGGTGGGCCGGCGCGCCGGGCGCCTAGCTCCCACCCTGGATGATATGCAGGAGCGTCTTGGAGAACGTGATGTCGAGCCCGAACACGTACGCGGTGAGGACCGTGACGGTGACGAGGACGACGATCGTGTAGCCGACCACCTCGCGGCGCGCCGGCCAGTTCACCTTCCGCAGTTCGCCCCTCACCTGCTTGAGGTACTCGCGCGCGCCGACCCGAGACTTCCGCCGTTCCGGCGATGCCGCCGAGCGACGCTGACGAGCGGCCTCGGCCCGGTCTTGGGTCGTGGCCTTCTGCTTCGCCATCATCCTCTTGGCTTGACGGTTCATGCGCTCTCCTTGCAGGGCCGGAGGGAATCGAACCCCCAACCCCCGGTTTTGGAGACCGGTGCTCTACCAGATTGAGCTACGGCCCTTCGTTGCGGGATGGCGAGGGGTGGTCGCCGGCCCACGCCAGTATAGGGGGCCTCGGCGCGGGAGGGCAAAGGTCTGCGGCGTCTGCCAGGGCGAACCGTCAGCCGAGCGCCAGCAGTTCGGCGAGCACCCGGTCGACCTCCTCGTCGGTCGTGTAGTGGCAGAACCCGATCCGCACCGCGCCGCCGGAGTCCGCCAGCCCGAGGCGGCGCATCACCTCGAACGCGTAGTAGTCGCCGTCCCACACGAAGATCCCCCGCTCGCCGAGCGCCGCGGCCGTCACCGAGGGGTGTTCCGCCCCGAGGCGCACGGCGAACGTCGGCGTGCGCTCCTGGGCGCGCGCCGACTCCCCGATCCCATACGACCGCGCATGGGGGATGTCACGGATCCCGTCGAGGAAGCGCACGGTGAGCTCGGCTTCCCTCGACCGGACCACCTCCATCGCTGCGACCACGGCGCTACGGCGGCCCGTTCCCGCCGCTGCGTCGACGGGCCGTTCGTCGCCGAAGGTCCGGCCCAGCCATGCGAGGTATTCGACGGCGGCGACCAGGCCCGCGAGCCCCTCGTGGTTCTTCGTCCCCGTCTCCCACCGGTCGGGTCCGTGGTCGTGCGCGGGCCGGACCTTGTACGGACGCAGGCCCTCGATCAGCTCGGGCCGGCCCCACATGAGTCCGAGGTGCGGCCCGAAGAACTTGTACGGGGAACAGAAGAGGAGGTCGACGCCCAGCGCGCGGACGTCCACCGCTCGATGCTGCGCGAAGTGGACCGCGTCGGCGACGACGAGCGCCGCGGGTGCGCGGTCACGGACGAGGTCGACGACGTCCCGGGCCGGCGTCACGGTGCCGGTCGCGTTCGATGCGAGGGTGAACGCGACCACCCGCGTTCGACCGCCCAGGCAGGATGCGAGCGTGGTCAGGTCGATCGTGACGTCGCCGGTCCTGACGTCGACCCAACGGATGGTCGCGCCCGAGTCCTCGGCGGCGAGCAGCCACGGCGCGACGTTCGCGTCGTGGTCGAGACGCGTCACGACCACCTCGTCGCCCGCGCCGAGCGTCCGAGCGATCGACCGCGACACGGCGAACGCGAGCGTGGTCATGTTGGGTCCGAACACGACCTCCTCGGGCGCGCCACCGACGACGTCCGCGGCGGCGCGCCGCGCTTCGGCGATCACCGCGTCGGTCTCGCGGCTCGTGACGAACGCGCCGCCCGAGTTCGCGTTCGACGCGCGCAGGTACGCGGACATCGCGTCGATCACGAGGTCGGGCACCTGGGTTCCGCCCGGAGCATCCGCGAAGACCAGCGGGCGTCCGTCCGCATCGAGCCGACCGAGGGCCGAGAAGCGCGCGCGGACGACCTCGACGTCGAACGGCGTAGCGCCCGGATCGCCCATCGCTACCGCCGTGTCGGCCCGAGCATCACCGTGCGCGCGTCGTCACGCGAGTCGGACCCACGCCGTGCCGTTCTTGATCGGCAGCATCCGCTGCCCGGCGCGTTCGAGCTCCACCCACACGCCGAGCTTGGCGCGCCTCGTCTCCGGATCGAGCTCGACGACCTCGCCCTGCGCCGTGATCGTCTCGTCCATGAACACCACCTGGCGGAATTGGACGTCGATCGATGCGAGCCCGCCGGGATCGCCGAGCCAATCGGTGAGCGCCGACACCAGGTGTGCCATCGTGAACATGCCGTGGGCGATGATCCCGGGGAACCCGACCATCCGGGCGAAGTTGTCGTCCTGGTGCAGCGGGTTCTGATCGCCGGAGGCATCCGCGTAAGCCTTCACGTCCTCGCGCCTGACCACCTTCGCCGCGGCGGGGATGCGGTCTCCGACGGCGACATCGTCGAAACGAACCTGCTCCGGCATCACGCGTCTCCCCGGGACGCGGTCCCGCGCGACAGCAGCGTCGAGCGCGTCACCACCACGACCTGACCGGACGCATCGGAGATCTCGGCCTCGGTGACGAGGAACTCGTTCGGACCCTTGGCGTAGATGTCCGCGATCCGTGGGACCGCGGACAGCACGTCGCCGACCACGATCGGGCGCCGCCATTCGTACGACTGCTCGCCATGGACGACGCGCGAGTAGTCGAGCCCGAGCTCCGGGTCCACGACGATCTGGCCACTCGTCATGATCTGCATCGTGGTGACGAACGTCGGCGGCGCGACCTGCTCGGCGTACCCGGCCCCCTTGGCGGCGGCCGCGTCGCGGTAGATCGCCCCGCCTTCGCCGATCGCGTCGGCGAACCTTTCGACGTGCTCGCGCGTGACCTCGAACGTCACGGCTCCGTACTCCTTGCCCTTCAGGGCTTCGTTCAACGCCAATCCCATCACGCTCCCCTGACCGGCACCTGCGCTCAGGTCCCGAGCTGACCGCCCGCCACCGGGAGGATAACGCCCGAGATGAAGTCCGCCTCCTCGCTGACGAGGAACAGGTGCGCGTTGGCGACATCCTCGGGCTGACCGTATCGGCCCAGCGCGATCAGCATGAGGGCCATCTGCCGGATCTGCTCAGGGATCCCGACGTCCTCACCCTCCTGCTTGGCAGCGGTGAGTCGCGTCTCGATGAAGCCCGGCGCGACCGCGTTCACGTTGATACGGAACGGGCCGAGCTCTCGGGCAAGCGTCCGGGTGAGTCCGACGATCCCGCCCTTCGCCGCCGTGTAGTTCGCTTGCCCGGCGTTGCCCGTCAGGAACGCGGCCGAGGTCGTGAACGTGATCTTCCGGTGGTAGGCGGGCACCCCGGTCGCGGCCATCTCGCGCTTCGCTGCGTCGCGCAGGTACGGCATCGCCGCACGGGTGGTGTGGAAGGCCGTCTTCAGGTTCACGTTCAGCACGAAGTCCCACAGCTCGTCGTCGAGGTTGTGGAAGGTCTTGTCCCTGGTGATCCCCGCGTTGTTCACGACGATGTCGATGGCGCCGAACGCATCCGCGCCCGCGGCCAGCATCGCCTCGGCAGCCCGCAGGTCGACCGTGTCGTGGGTCGACACGAGCGCCGCACCGCCGGCCCCGGTGATGATCTCGGCGGTCTCGTTCGCCGGTTCAGCGTCGACGTCGTTCACCACGACGGCGGCCCCCTCGTGCGCGATCCGGACCGCGGTGGCGCGACCGATGCCGCGGCCCGCGCCAGTGACGACCGCTACCTTGCCATCGAGACGGCCCACGACGTTCCTCCCTACGGATCGGTACGGGTGATTCGGGCGGCTGCGGCCGATCGGTCGCGCCGCCGAGCGCCGGAACCGTAGCCGAGCCCGTCCGCAGATGACAACGCGCCGGGCGGTGGGGAAGGACCGACGCTCTGGACTCCGGCCCGGGTCGATGCGACCATACCCGCGCCATGCCGGCCAGCAGAGCGCCCCGCAAGACCAAGGTCCTGATCGTGGACGATCACCGCACGTTCGCACAGGCCATGGCCCTGGTGATCTCGATGCAGCCGGACCTCACGGCCCGCGCGGTGCTGTCCGGTGGCGAGAGCGAACGGGCAGCCGCGGAGGACCCGCCCGACGTCGTGCTGATGGACGTCGCGATGCCTGGACGTGACGGGGTCCAGGCAGCAGCTCGGGTGATCGCCCGCCATCCGGGCACGCGCGTGCTCGTGCTGTCCGCGCACGATGACGACCTGCTGCGCGAACGCGCGCTCGGCGTGGGCGTGTTCGGCTTCCTGTCGAAGTACGAACCCATCGACGCCGTGCTCGACGCGGTCCGCCGGGCCGCGGAGGGGGAGCCGATGCCCGCCCGGCCGGACGGCTCGCGACCGCGCATCCGGGACGGGCGTCGGCGCGTCCCGCATGCGACCGAGCGACAGCGTTCGGAACGCCTCTCGCCTCGCGAGCGAGAGATCCTGCAGTTGATGGCGGACGGCCTGGAGTCGCCGCAGATCGTGGCGAGCCTCGGTATCAGTCCGGCGACGCTTCGAACCCACATCCAGAACATCCTGACGAAGCTGGGGGTGCATTCGAAGACGCAAGCGGTGCTGATCGCGGTCCGTCAGGGACGGGTCACGGCCCGGCGTTGAAGCGCCGGCGCCGGCCGGGCCGCGGCGCGTCAGCGCGTCTCGCGGTGCAGCGTGTGCCGTCGATCCCAGCGGCAGTACTTCTTCAGTTCCAGCCGGTCGCGGTCGTTCTGCCGATTCTTGACGGTCACGTAGTTCCGCCGGCGGCACTCGGTGCACGCGAGGGTGATCTTGGGCCTGTTGTCGGTCTTCGCCATCTCGCCTCGTCCGTCCTCGTCTCGCTCGTAGCGGCGGGTGGAATCGAACCACCGACACAGCGATTATGAGCCGCTTGCTCTACCTCTGAGCTACGCCGCCTCGACGCACCAGTCTACCGAGGCGCCGATGAGCGCATCCACCACCACCCCCGGTCGTCCGACCCCGAGCTGGAGGGGGGAATCGAACCCCCGACCCCGTGCTTACCATGCACGTGCTCTGCCGACTGAGCTACTCCAGCGTGCCCCGGCCGTGTCACCGGCCGACCGCGTGGGAGGAGCAGGATTCGAACCTGCGTAGGCTTCGCCGGCGATTTTACAGACCGCTCCCTTTGGCCGCTCGGGCATCCTCCCAGGGAGCGACAGGATAGCAAGTCGAACGCCATGGCCTGGGAGGTCCGTGGCGGCATCGACTAGGCTATCGGCGTGGCGCAGTTCTCCTTCGACATCGTCTCCGAGGTCGACCTGCAGGAGGTCCGCAACGCCTACGACCAGGCGAACCGCGAGATCCTGACCCGGTTCGACTTCAAGGGGACCGAGACGTCGCTCTCGCTCGACAACGACCTGCTCGAGGTTCGCTCCTCGACCGACAACCGGGTGAAGGCCGCGGTCGACGTCCTGCGGGAGAAGCTCGTCCGACGCGAGGTCTCGCTCAAGGCGCTGCACGAAGGACCGATCCTCCCGGCCGCCCGCGGTCACGTGAAGCAGACGCTGAACATCAATCGCGGCATCAACGACGAGAAGGGCCGCGAGATCTCGAAGTTCGTCCGCGGGCTCCCCGTCAAGGTCCAGACGCAGATCCAGGGCGAGCAGCTTAGGATCACCGCGAAGAAGAAGGACGACCTGCAGGCCGTGATCCGCGCTGTTCGGGAGCACGATTTCGGGATCCCGCTTCAGTTCACGAACTATCGGCCGTAACCACCGGCTCGATACAGCCGTCAGCTCGTCTGGCCGAGCTCCTGCGCGATGTGCTGCAGGCGGGCGATGCGGTCGGCGGTCGGCGGGTGGGTGGAGAACATGTTCACGAAGCCCTGGCCGCGGAAGCCTGCGTACGGGTTCACGATGAACATGTGCGCCTCTGAGGGCTGCACCGAGGCCGGCGGCGCGATCCGCTTCCCGTAGGTCTCGAGCTTCGACAGGGCGCTCGCGAGCGCCATCGGGTCGTTCGACAGATGGGCGCCGGAGTCGTCGGCCTGATACTCGCGCGAGCGCGAGATCGCCATCTGGATCATCGCCGCGGCGATCGGGGCCACGATCCACGCCAGCAAGGCACCGGCCGCGTTGTCGCGGTTCCCCCCACCGAAGAACATCGCGAACCGCGCGATGAAGGTGATCGACATCGCGATGCCGGCCGCGATGGACCCGATCAGGATGTCACGGTTCTCGACGTGGCTGAGCTCGTGTGCCAGGACCCCTCGCAGCTCCCGCTCGTCGACGAGCTGCAGGATGCCCTTCGTCACCGCGACGACCGCGTGGTCGGGGTTGCGCCCCGTGGCGAACGCGTTCGGCTGCGCCATCTCGCTCACGTAGATCTGCGGCATCGGCATGCCCTTCGCCTGCGTGAGCTCGCGGACGATCGCGTAGAGCTGCGGGTACTCCTGCTCGGTCACGGGCTTGGACCGCGTGGTGGCGATCGCGATCTTCGACGAGTACCAGTACATGACGAAGTTGAACCCGAGGCCGAACAGCAGGCCGAGCACGAGGCCACCCGCCGCATTGCCGGCGAGACCCCCCAACCAACCGCCGATGAGCACGAACAGGCCGCCCAGGGCCGCGATCAGCACCCAGGTCTTGAGCCGGTTCATCGTCGCATCCCTCCTTCGAGCCCCGAGGGGCTTCCTCGCGTTCGATGGTACCCGGGGCAGACTGAAAGGAAGCTGAGTTCACGAACCCGTCACAGGGACGGCGATGGGCCCGCAGGCGCCTGGCTACCCCGGATGCCTCATGGAGCGACGAGCGTCGATACCGAGGGGAAATGCGTGAGGAGCGTGGGGAACACCCCGACCGCCAGCACGCCGAAGGCGGCGACGACGGCCACGAGGACGGTGAGCGACGGCAGGCGCACCGGACGGACGGGTTCGCGGAGCGGCTCGAAGAACATCGTCCGCGAGATCGCGATGTAGTAGACGAGCGAGATCACGGAGTTGATGACCATGGCCGCCGCGAGCCACGTGCCGATGCCCCCGTGCTCGATCGCCACCTTGAAGATGAAGAACTTGCCCCAGAAGCCGGCCATCGGCGGCAGCCCCGCGAGCGACACCAGGGCGATCGTGAGCGCGACCGCGACGGCCGGCGCACGTTGGCCGAGCCCGTCGAAGTCGGAGACGAGCAGGCTCGGGGAGTCCTTCGACATCCCGGTGACGACCGCGAACGCACCGAGGTTCATGATCGCGTAGATCAGGAGGTACAGGACCGTGGCGGCGAACGCCGACCGATCGATGCTCGCGGACTGCCCGGCCAGGGCGAACGGCAGCAGGATGTATCCCGCCTGCGCGATGCTCGAGTACGCCAGCAGCCGAACCACCTGTCGCTGCTGGAGCGCGACGAGGTTCCCGACGAACATCGTGAACAGCGACACGATCGCGAAGATCGGCGCCCAGAATTCGGCCAGCGGGATGAAGGCGATGAACATCAGCTGGAGGAGCCCGACGAAGCCGGCCGCCTTGGACGCCACCGACAGGTACGCCGCGACCGGGACCGGCGCGCCCTCGTAGGTGTCGGGCGCCCAGAACTGGAACGGGAACGCGGAGACCTTGAACGCGAAGCCGGTACCACGAACAGGAGGACGGCGGCCTTCGCGAGGCCGGTCTGGCCCCTCACGCCGGCCCGGCCAGCGCATGGGCGATCCCATCCAGCCGGGTCGTACCGGTGACGCCGTAGATCAGGCTCATCCCGTAGAGCATCACGGCGGTCGACAGGACGCTGATCAGGAAGAACTTCAGCGCCGCCTCGTTGCTCTTCGGGTCACGCTTCCGCAGGCCCGTCATGAGGAACGCCGGCGCGGAGACCAGTTCCAGCGAGATGAAGAGCATGATCAGGTCGCGCGAAGCGGGCATCGTGAGGCATGCCCAGGAACGAGCACAGCAGGAGGAAGTAGTACTCGCCTTGGTGCAGCCGCGCATCGCGGAAGTACCGGTAGGACAGGAGCAGCGCGACCATGCACACGGCGCTGAAGAAGACCTGGAACAGCACCGCGAAGTGGTCGACGACGAACATCCCGCCGAACGTGACCCGAGTCTCGCCCGCCAGGCTCAGCGACGCGGCGAACGCGGCCGCGGCGCCGACGAAGGCGATCACCATCGAGATCCACTTGCGTTCGGGCTTCAGGAAGAGGTCGACGAAGAGCACCACGAACGCCGCGCCCGCCAGCAGCAGTTCGGGGGCGATCGCATGCAGGTCGATCGCCTGGTTGGGCAGGCTCGCGGCGGCTCCCAGCACCTCAGCCCCCGAAGACCCTCATCAACCCGGACACGGCGTCGTTCGACATGCCGAACACGATCCCGGGGAAGATCCCGAGGACGACGATCCCCGCGATCAGCGGCGTCCAGGAGACCCACTCCACGGTCGTGACGTCGGGCAGGGCCCTGTCCTTCCACGTCGCCGGCGCCACGCCCAGGTTGACGCGCTGCACCGTCCACAGGAAGTACCCGGCGGTCAGGATCGTCCCGATCCCACCGAACACCATGAGCGTTCGGAACAGCGCCACGTGGTCGAACGGCGTGTAGGAGGAGTAGAGCGCCATCACCTCGCCCCAGAACCCGGCGAGCCCGGGCAGACCGAGCGAGGCGATCGCGGTGAACCAGAAGAGGGTGCCCATCTTCGGCAGCACGAGGTTCAGCCCGCCTCCGATCTCGGAGATCTGACGGGTGTGGTACCGGTCGTAGACGGAGCCGACCTCGAAGAAGAGCATGCCGGTGATCACGCCGTGCGCGACCATGCCGAAGATCGCCGCGTTGATCCCGACCTGCGTGAGCGTCGCGATAGCGAGCATGACGAACCCCATGTGCCCCACGCTCGAGTACGCGATCAGACGTTTGAGGTCCTTCTGCGCCAGACAACACAACGCCGCATAGACGATCGCGATCGTGGCGAGGATCGCGATCCACGGCGCCCAGAGCCTGGCAGCGTCGGGCAGGATCGGCACCGCGACCCGGATGAAGCCGTAGCCGCCCATCTTCAGCATCACGCCGGCCAACAGCACCGAGCCGATCGTCGGCGCGTCGGTATGGGCGTCCGGGAGCCACGTGTGGAGCGGCCACATCGGGACCTTGACGGCGAACCCGACGAAGATCGCCGCGAAGATCAGCAGTTGGACGTTGCGAGCGAACGGCGCGACGGTCGCCAGGTGCTGCAGCGTGAGGATGTCGAACGTGTGGGGCTTTGCCGCGAAGTACATCCCGATGAAGCCCAGCAGCATGAAGACCGAGCCGATCATCGTGAACAGGAAGAACTTCAGCGCCGAGTACGCGCGGTTCGCGGAGCCCCATACCCCGATCAGGAAGTACATCGGGACCAGGACCAGCTCCCAGAAGACGAAGAAGAGGATCAGGTCGAGCGCGACGAACGTCCCGGCCATCCCCGTCTCCAGCACCAGCATGAGCGCCAGGAACGCCTTCGTTCGCCCCGGACTGGGGATCACCCGGTAGCAGTAGATCGCGCACAGGAACGACAGGAGCAGGGTGAGCTCGAAAAGCGCCAGGCTGATGCCGTCGACGCCCACGTGATAGTTGACGCCGATCGCGCCGATCCAGCTCGCGGACACCTGGTACTGCATGGCGCCCGAGCTGTAGTCGAACCCGAACAGCATCGCGATGCCGATCGCGAGCGCCGCGCCCGTGAACGCGATCCCGGCCACCCGCGGGACCCGGTCGTCCTTCGTCGGGACGAGACCGATCACGATGGCGCCGACCGCCGGCAGGAAGACGGCGATCGAGACCGCGGACTGCTCCCATCCGCTCATCGCGTCACCCGTACGGTCGTGGGTTCGTCCATGTCGCTCACAGCCTGGTGATCACGAACGCCAGGACCGCGACGCCGACGAACAGGAACACGGCGTAGCGCTGGACGTTCCCCGTCTGGATGTACCGAAGGACCCCTCCGAGCCGCCGGGTCCCGACGCCGAGGCCGTTGACCGCGCCGTCGATCACGGTGCGGTCGAAGGCCGCGGTGTCCTCGGCGACGGGGTACTGGATCGGTCGGCGGATGCCCTCGTCGTAGATGTCGTCCATGTAGTACTTGCGCGCGAACAGCGTGTACGCGGGACCGAGGGCACGCATCGGATCGGGTTCGCGGTACCGCTTGTAGAGCACGTAGCCGAGGCCGAGACCCGCGAGCGCGATCAGGACCGAGACGGCGGTGACGCCCAGCTGGAACCGCTCGACCGGCAGGCCGGGCAGCTCGATCCATTTCGAGAACCCGCCCTTCCAGACCACGCCACCGAGGGCGCCGGCCCCGGCCGAGAGGATCGCGAGCAGGATCATCGGCGCGGTCATCACGCCGGGCGACTCGTGCGGGTGGGCCGTACCGCGGTACGACCCGGCGAACGTCAGCAGGACCGCCCGGGCCATGTACAGCGCGGTGAGGAACGCCGTGACGAGCGCCACGGCCATGATCGCGTAGTGATGCGTGTCGTACGCGGCGGCGATGATCGAGTCCTTCGAGAAGAACCCCGCGAGGGGCGGGATGCCGCACAGGGCGAGCGTCGCGATCAGGAAGGTCCAGAAGGTGATGGGCATCCGTTTCCGCAGGCCCCCCATCTCGCTCATGTTGTTGGTGTGCACGGCGTGGATCACCGAGCCCGCGCCGTAGAACAGACACGCCTTGAAGAACGCGTGGGTGAACAGGTGATACAGGCCCGGTGTGTACCCGGCAGGCCCGAGCGACAGCGCGGCCATCATGTACGCCAGTTGTGACACGGTCGAATACGCCAGCACGCGTTTGATGTCGTCCTGCACGAGGGCCATCGTCGCGGCGATGAACATCGTGATCGCGCCGATCGTCCCAACGAACGCCAGCGCCGACGGGTTCGCGTGCACGTAGACCATGAACAGACGCGCGACGAGGTAGACGCCGGCGCAGACCATGGTCGCGGCGTGGATCAGCGCGGAGACCGGTGTCGGGCCGGCCATCGCGTCCGGGAGCCACACCTGGAGCGGGAACTGCGCCGACTTGCCGATGGCGCCGCCGAACAGCAGCAACGCGGAGATCGTCAGCAGGCCCGCCGAGATCTGGCCCGTGGTCGCCTTCGCCGTGATCGCCGGGATGTTCGCCGTGCCGGCCGCGACGGTGAGCACGAAGATGCCGAACAGGAACGGCACGTCGCCCGTCTTCGTCACGATGAACGCCTTGATCCCGGCGTCCGAGTTCACCTTCTCCTCCCACCAGTGCCCGATCAGCAGGTACGAACAGATCCCGACCAGCTCCCAGCCGATCAGGAGTTCGAACAGCTCGTCGGCGATCACCAGCAGCAGCATCGAGGCGGTGAACAGCGACAGGAACGCGTAGTAGATCGTGAACCGGCGGTCCCCCTTCATGTAGCCGAGCGAGTAGACCTGCGAGCAGAGCGATACCAGGGAGACGATCACGAAGAACACGGCGGCCAGGCCGTCGACGGTCATGCCAACCTCGAGCTGGAACGGCCCGATCGTGAAGTACGGGATGTTCGCGTGGTAGGGCTCGGCCCCGCCCGCGATCTGCCCGAGCACGATGAGCGAGAGGATCAGGGTCGCCGTCGTGAACATGATCCCGATGCCCGCGCCCTTCCCGGGCGTGCGGCTGCCGAAGAAGAAGATGAGCACGAACGAGATCGCCGGGAGCAGCGGGATCAGCCAGGCGTAGCGCATCATCGGGCGATCACCGCGGTCGGACGGGTCACGACGATCACCACTTCATCAGGTCGATCTTGTCGACGTCGATCGTCTCGCGGTTCCGGTAGATCAGGATCACGATGGCAAGCCCGATACCGAGCTCCGCCGCCGCGACGGCGATCACGAACAGGGCGAAGATCTGCCCGGTGAGGTTCCTCCAGTACGCCGAGAAGGCCACCAGGTTCACGTTCACCGCGTTCAGCATGAGCTCGATCGACATCAGAACGAGGACCGCGTTGCGCCGCGCCAGGACGCCGTAGACCCCGGCGGAGAACAGGATCGCGCTGAACGTCAGCAGGAGCGGCAGATGGATCACTCGGTGTCGTCCTTCCGCGCCAGCACGACGGCGCCGACGAGGGCCGCGAGCAACAGGACCGACACGACCTCGAAGGGCAGCACGTACCGTCCGAACAGCTCGGCGCCGACCTCGGCGGTTCTGGTCGGACGCACGGCGACGGCAGACTTGTCACCGAACGCCCCCTGGATCAGGAAGACCAGGCCAGCGAGGATCCCCAGGCTCACGACGAGCGCGAGCACCCGCTGCTGGTTGTCGAGGGTGTCGCGGCCGATCGGCGCGCGCGTGAGCATCAACGCGAACAGCAGGAGCACGACGATCGCGCCGACGTAGATCAGGACCTGCGTCCAGCCGATGAACTCGGCACCCGCGATCAGGTACGTGGCGGCGACCATCGCGAGCGTCACGACCAGGTACAGCGCAGCGCGAACGACGTTCTTGCTGGTCACGAGCCGGAAGGCCGCCACGGAGCCGACGATGCCGATGATGACGAACGCGACGTCGGCGGCGGTCACGCCCCACCTCCGGCGGCCTTCTCGCGGCCCGCCTTGAGCGCCGCGGACTTCGCTCGGCCCTCCGCGATCCTGCGATCGGTTCCCTTCGCCAGTTGTTCGGCCAGCACGCGGTCGTACGTCGCCTGGTCGGGTTCGGCTTCGAGCCCGCGGGGCGCGAGGCGGGCGAGCCGGTGCGGCGGCCGTGGCCGCCTCGGCGGGCACCGGCGGACCAGCCGGTGACGCCGCGGCAGGCCCGGCAGGGGCAGCAACGGTGGGAGCGGCGGCGGCAGGAGCAGGAGCAGCCACGGGCGCCGGTGGCGGTTCGGCCCCGACCTCGGGCAGTGGCGGTGGCAGCACCGTGTAGGTCCATCCCTCGAGCCGTTCCTTCTCGTGCAAGAGCTCGTGGATGTCGTATTCAGCGTATTCGAACTCCGGGCTCCAGAAGAGCGCATCGAACGGGCACACCTCGACGCAGATCCCGCAGTACATGCACAACGAGTAGTCGATCGCGAAACGGTCAAGCACCTTTACCGATCGGCCCTTGCCGCCGCCGGCGGGCTCGTGCGTCTCCTTGTGCGCGTCGATGTAGATGCACCAATCGGGGCAGGCGCGCGAGCACTTGTAGCAGACCGTGCAGTTCTCCTGCTTCAGCGCGATCACGCCCCGCGTACGGGCGGGGAGGTCGGGATGCACGTGCGGGTAGGTCTGGGTGACCGACGGTTTGAGCATGTGCTTCAGGGTTACGCCGAGGCCCTTCAGCAGCCCGGCGCCGGGCGGGCCCTCGTTCGCGTGGACGGGCTCCTGCCGGACGACCCCACCGCCCTCCGGACGCTCGTTCGCCATCGCCCTACACCAGCACCTTCAGGAACGCCGTGATCAGGATGTCGGCCAGCGCGAGCGGGATCAGCACGACCCACGAGAACCGCTGGAGCTGATCCTCACGCAAGCGCGGGTACGTCGCGCGGAGCCAGATGATCACGAAGGCCAGCGCGAAGATCTTCGCGAACATCCACAGCGGCGGCGGGATGAACGAGAGGAACGGGAGCGGCTGATAGCCGCCCAGGAACAGCACCGCCGCGATCGCCGAGAACGCGACGATGCCGCCGTACTCGGATAGCAGGAAGAACGCGAACTTCAGCCCCGTGTATTCGGTGTACGCGCCGAAGATGATCTCCGAGTCGGCGATCGGCATGTCGAACGGCGGCCGGGTCAGTTCGGCCAGCGTCGCGACCATGAAGATGAAGAACATGATCGGCTGGGTGAAGATGAACCAGTACCGCTGCTGCGCCTCGCTGATCCCCACGAGCGAGAGGGTTCCTGCCTGCATCACGATGGCGACCGCGGCGAGCACCATCGGCAGCTCGTAGCCGATCAGCTGCGCCGCCGCCCGCAGAGCTCCGATCAGCGAGAACTTGTTCGCGCTCGCCCATCCCGCCATCAGGATCCCGATCACGCTGACGGACGTGATCGCCAGCGTGAAGAAGATGCCGACATCCAGGTTCTCGCCCCAGATCGTGTTCGCGAACGGGATCACCAGGAACAACGCGATGTACGGGATCATCGCCACCGCCGGAGCCATCGTGAAGACCGGGCCGTCGGCAGCCGTCGGGATGATGTCTTCCTTCTGGACGAACTTCACACCGTCGGCGATCAGCTGAGCCCAGCCGTGGAAGCGCCCGGCTTCCATGGGGCCGAGGCGCGCTTGCATGTGGGCGAGGGTCTTGTGTTCGACGTACCCGACGGCGAGCGGCAGGGTGAGGAACAGCACCATCAGCAGGATGACCTTCGCGATCAGCACGAGCCAGAAGTTCGAGAACGTGCCGTTCAGGAAGTTCTCGGGTCCGGCGGCCGTGGTGGACGCGGCGAGGACGGCGTGGATCACCCGCTCATTCCTCCTCCGCCTCCTCGCCCTCCGCGGTCCCGGGCCAGGGCTTGGCCTCCCGGGACATCAGGGCGAAGTCCTTGCGGAGCGGATGCCCGACGAACTGTTCCGGCAGCTCGAGCTTCACCAGGTGCGGATGTCCGTCGAAGCCGAAGCCGAACATCTCCCACGTCTCGCGTTCGAACCAGTTCGCGCCGGCCCAGACCTCGTGGAGCGAGGGGGCCGTGGGCTCGTCCGCCGGCAGCTCGAGCTTCACGCGCGCGTCCTGGCCGTTCGACGTCGAGTGCACGTGGACGACGACCTCGAACCCGCGGCCCTTCGGGGTGAAGTCGACGCCGGTCAGGAAGTCGAAGAAGTCGAACCCCAGGTCGGGCTCGTCTCGGAGGAACCGGGCGATGTCGACGTACCGATCGCGCGAAACCGTCACGACGGCGTGACCGTGCTGGTCCTCGGCAGAGAGGATGTCGTCGCCGAACTGCGCCCGCAGGCGCTCGCCGATCTCAGCGGGCGACAGGCGCACCCGTGATCCCGACCTTCCACTTCTCGCGGATGTCTTCCTTGCCGATCTTCTCCTGCAGCTTGATGATCCCATGCAGGAGCGCCTCGGGCCGCGGCGGGCACCCCGGCACGTAGACGTCGATGGGAACGATCTGGTCGACGCCCTTCGTCACGGAGTAGGAGTCCCAGTACGGGCCGCCGCAGTTCGAACACGAGCCGAACGAGATCACGTACTTGGGCTCGGGCATCTGGTCGTACACGCGCTTGAGGGCCGGCGCCATCTTGTCCGTCAGCGTCCCGGCGACGACCAGCAGGTCCGCCTGCCGCGGGCCGTGCGCGAACGGGATCACGCCGAGCCGGATGAAGTCGTGCGCGGAGGTCGACGCCGCGATGAACTCGATCGCGCAGCAGGCGAGGCCGAAGTTCATCACCCACAGCGAGTACCTCCGGCCCCAGTTCAGCAGGAACTTGACCGGCTGGGGCATGTTGACCTGTTCCATCAGACCCACTGGAGCACCTTCTTCCTGTACGCGTAGAGCAGGCCGAGCGCCAGGATAAGCACGAAGATCGCCATCTCGACCACGGACTGCATCCCGAAGCGCTCGAACACCGGAGCCCAAGGGAAGAGGAACACGCTCTCGACGTCGAAGATGACGAACAGGAACGCGTAGATGTAGTAGCGGATCTGGGTCTGGGCCCAGCCCTCGCCGACCGGATCGATGCCGCACTCGTAGGTCGTGAAGCGCGCGGGAGCCTTCCCACGTGGGGAGAGGATCCGGCCAGCGCTGAACGCGACGACGACCAGCGCCACCCCCGCCACGAGCAGCCCAACCACCGTGGCGTACTGCTGGTAGTAGGTCTCCACGCTTCCCCTTCTGTGAGCTTGTGAAGCCGTTCTCAAGCTCAGGCGGAGCGCATTCTAACAAGGGTCGACGAGGGCGTTCCGCAGGCACGGCGAGCGGCTAGGGTGAGCGCGTCATGCGGGCGGCCGACGCGATCGTCTCGGTCCTGGAGCGGGCAGGCGTGCGAGCCGTGTTCGGGATCCCCGGGGTCCACAACCTGTCGCTGTTCGATGCCCTGTGGGCGTCTTCGATCCGGGTGGTGGTCACCCGGCACGAGGGGGCCGCGGCGCACGCCGCCGACGGATACGCGCGGGCGACGGGGCTCCCAGGTGTCGTCGTGACGACGACGGGTCCGGGCGCGGCGAACGCGCTCGCGGGCGTCGGGGAGGCGTGGGCGTCCGGGTCGCCGGTGGTGCATCTCACGACCCAGATCCGGAGCGCCGACCTCGCGGCCGGGATCCAGCGGGGGATCCTCCATCAGGCGCCAGGACAGATCGAGGGCTACCGGTCGTTGACGGGGTACGCGGTCACGGCGTCGGATGCGGCGGATGCGGCCCGATCCGTGGCGCGCGCGCTGCTCGTCGCGCGGGGCGGACCGCGGGAGACACGGACACGGACACGGCCACGACCCGCGTACGTGGAGATGCCGTTCGACGTCCTCGACGGCGACGGCGAGCCGCCGGAACGCATCGAGTGGGCCCACGCACCCGTCAGCATCGGGTACGAGGAGCCGGCGAGGGCCCTGTCCCGGGCGTCCGCTCCCGTCGTCTGGGTTGGTGGCGGCGGCATCTCCTCCGGAGCGTTCGGGGCGCTCGTGACCGTCGCGGAACGGCTCGCGGCGCCCGTCGTCACGACCTATCTCGGGCGGACGGCGATCCCGGCCGACCACCCGCTCGCGGTGGCGGTGGCCCCCCACGACCCCCGTGTGCGACGGCTGCTCGCCGATGCCGACGTGCTGCTGGCGGTCGGGACCGACTTCGGCGAGACGGTCACGATGGGCGGCCGGCTCCGGCTCCCGGAACGCATCGTCCGGATCGATGTCGACCCGGACGAGCTCGCGAAGACGCCCGATGCGATCTGCATCCTGGCGGACGCGCGGGACGCGCTCGAACGCCTCGAGACGGCGCTCGCGCGGGAGGGCGTCGACCGGTCGGACGCGATCGCGCACGCGGCTGCCCGCGTGGCCGAGCTACGGTCGGACGTCCGGCGTTCGATCGCCGAGGACCCGCGCACGAGCGAGGCGGCTTCCCTCCTCGAGGCCGTCGAGGAGGCGTTGCCACGCACCGCGATCGTCGCCTGCGACATGTGCATCGCCGGGTACTGGGTCGGCGGCTATCTCCCGCGGTACGAGCCGCGGACGCTGCTGTACCCGTTGGGCTGGGGAACGCTCGGCTTCGGCCTGCCAGCGGCCGTCGGCGCGGCCGCGGCTCGACGTGCGCCCGTGCTCGCGGTCGTCGGCGACGCCGGGCTCTCGTACTACCTCGGCGAGCTGGCGACGGCCCGGGAGCACGACCTCGACCTCGTGGTGCTGTGCGTGAACGACCGCGGCTACGGCATGCTGCGGTTCGACGAGGAGCGGCGGTTCGGGCGAACCTTCGCCGCCGATCTGCTGATGCCCGACCTCGGTGCGCTCGCGGCTGCGTTCGACGTGCCCTACGCGGAAGCGAAGCTCGGCGACGCGTCGCTCGCGGCTGCCATCTCGCGTGGGATCGAGGACGGTGGGGTTCATCTGGTCGAGGTGGGCGCGGGGCTGTTCCCACCACCGACCTCGTCGCCCCGATGGGACGAGCCCGCCTGATGGACGCCGATGGGGGGAACCCGTCTGGCGCACTGGAAAGGATCCGGGTTGCGGACTTCTCCCGTGTGTTGGCGGGGCCCCTGTGCACGATGATCCTCGGCGACCTCGGCGCGGACGTCGTGAAGGTGGAGCGACCCGGCGTGGGAGACGACACGCGCACGTGGGGGCCTCCGTTCCGCGACGGGGACGCCTCCTACTTCCTGTCGGTGAACCGGAACAAGCGGTCGATCGCGCTCGATCTCGCCGACCCGGCAGACCTCGCCATCGCTCGCCGGCTCGCGCTGCGCTCGGATGTCCTCGTTGAGAACTTCCTCCCGGGCGCGATGGATCGCTTCGGCCTCGGCTACGATGCCCTGGCGAGCGAGCAACCCGGCCTCGTCTACTGCTCGATCGCGGCGTTCCCGCCAGGCGAGCAGCGGGACCGCCCGGGCTACGACCTGCTGATCCAAGCGATGTCGGGCCTGATGAGCCTCACTGGACCCGAGGACGGCGAGCCCACGAAGGTCGGCGTCGCGCTGGTCGACGTGATCGCCGGGCTGAACGCGGCGATCGGGATCCTCGCTGCGCTCCGCGCGCGGGAGGCGTCCGGGGCCGGCCAGCGGATCGAGGTCACGCTGTTCGGCTCGAGCGTCGCCGCCCTCGTGAACCAGGCCGCGAACCACCTGATCGGCGGCGACGTGCCGCATCCCATGGGGAACGCGCATCCGAACATCGTTCCCTACCAGGTGTTCCACGGTTCGGATCGGTCCTTCGTCCTCGCCGTCGGGAACGACGCACTCTTCGGGAAAGCGTGCGTCGCGCTGGGTCGCGCCGACCTCGCCGAAGACGCCAGGTTCAGGACGAACGCCGATCGCGTTCGGAACCGCGTCCCACTGATCGCGGCCCTCCAGGAACGCCTGGCGCGGCGCCCGGCCGCCGAATGGCTGGCGGCGCTCGAACGTGCCGGCGTCCCGGCCGGGCCGGTGCGGGACCTCGGCGACGTGTTCAGCTCGCCCGAGGGTCGGGCGATGGTCCGAACGCTGGCGCGTCACGAGCCGGGCGGTGTCGGCAGGGTCGAGATCCCCGGCGTCGCGCAGCCGATCGAGTTGACGGCAACGCCCGCCGCGTACCGGCGTCCGCCGCCTCGGCTCGGCGAGCACACCGACGAGGTGGTTCGGGAGCTCCAAGCGGACTGATCCGACCCTTTCGGCGCGTCCGAGAACCCCCAACCGCGGCATCAACCCTTCGACCTACGGCGTCGATAGACAGATGTGAGAGCAGGGGCTCCCCCCATCCGGGACCTCCCAGACGAGGGGTCGGGGCGGTCTCCACATGGCCGTCTGCTTCGGCGCGCGCAGGACCGTTGGTTGGACCGATGGCTGGAGACCTGCGCGGATCTGGCGCAGCTCCAATACTCCCACCCGATGGTCGATGCGGTGATCGACGAGATCGACGGTCGGATGATCCGCATCGGCGACCGGTGGCTCGCCGACTTCGCTTCATGCAACTACCTGGGCTTGGACCTGGACCAGGAGATCATCGACGCCGTCCCCGCCTACCTGGCGCGCTGGGGGACGCACCCGAGCTGGTCGCGACTGCTCGGGAGCCCGGTGCTGTACGAACGGATCGAATCGATGCTGGCCGAGCTGCTCGGGGCCCCGGACGTGCTCATGCTGCCGACGATCACCCACATCCATCTGTCGGTGATCCCCGTCCTCGCGGGCAACGGAACGGTGTTCCTCGACGCGCGCGCGCACAAGACGATCTACGACGGGTGTTCGGTCGCCGAGGGACACGGCGCCGTCGTCCGCCGGTTCCGACACGGCGACGTCGACGACCTTCGGAACCAGATCCGAGCGAGCGACGCCGCGCCCCGCCTGATCTGCATGGACGGCGTCAACAGCATGACCGGGAACGCGCCCGACGTCGCTGCGTTCGCGGCGGTCGCCCGCGAGCACGATGCGCTGCTGTACGTCGACGACGCGCACGGGTTCGGCGTGATCGGCGAACGGGGTCCCGACGAGCTGTGTGACTACGGCAAGCGCGGGAACAGCATCGTTCGCCATCAGGCGGAGAGCTACGACAACATCGTCATGGTCGCGGGCATGTCGAAGGCGTACTCGTCGCTGCTGGCGTTCATCGCCTGCCCTCCCGAGTTGAAGCGGATCCTGAAGACCGCGGCGCCGCCCTATCTCTACTCCGGGCCCTCGCCGGTCGCTTCCCTCGCGACCGCGATCGAGGGGCTGCGGGTCAACGAGGTTCGGGGCGATCGGCTCAGGGCCCGGGTCCACGCGATGACGCACCGGGTGCTCGACCGGCTCGGCGAGTTGGAAGTCGCGACCCCGAACCACAGCGGATACCCGATCGTCGAGGTGCCGATCGCGGACCACCACGACATCGGGGACATCGGCACGTACCTGTTCGAACACGGGATCTACGTGACGCTCGCCGCCTACCCGCTGGTCCCGAAGCGCGAGGTCGGGTTCCGCATCCAGCTGACCGCGGCGAACACCGACGAACAGGTGGACGACCTGCTCCACGCCCTGAACGAGCTCGCGGAGCGCCTTCAGCCAGAGGGCCCAGCCGGCGGACCTGCTCCGCCGAGCCGCGGGCGGAGCCGCGCGGTGACGCGATGAAGCCCGACGGCGAAGACCCACCCGGACGCATCGTCGGCGCGCTCGACCGGATCCCGATGCTGACGTCCCTGGGCAACAGGGACTTCCGGCTCCTCTGGATCGGGATGACCGTCTCGTTGGTCGGTGACGGCATCTTCCTCGTCGCGCTCGCCTGGCAGGTCTACGAGCTCTCCGACGTGCCCACCGCGCTGTCCGTCGTCGGGGTGGCGATCACCCTGCCCCAGGTCGTGATGCTGCTCTTCGGCGGCGTCACGAGCGACCGGTTCGATCGGCGCCGCGTCATGGTCGCGGCGGACGCGGCTCGATGCCTCGCGATCGGGGCCATGGGGTTCCTGTCGCTCGCCGGAGCGCTCCACCTCTGGCAGCTCATGGTGCTCGGCGGGATCTACGGAGCGGCGACCGCGTTCTTCGGCCCCGCGTTCGACGCGGTCGTGCCCGAGATCGTCGAGGCCGAGGCGCTGGCCGGAGCGAATTCGCTGGATCAGCTCGTCCGACCCGTCACGTTGCGGATCGCCGGTCCTGCGCTCGGCGGGATGCTGGTCGGCGTCTCCAGCCTGGGCGCGGCCTTCATCGTCGATGGGCTGACGTACCTCGCCTCGATCGTCTGCGTGCTCCTGATGACGCGCCGGCCGCCGGCGGAGGCTCCATCGGAGGCGGCGTCGGTCATCGCCGACATCAGGGAAGGGTTCGCGTACATCCGCGGCAAGGTCTGGCTGTGGGCGACGTTCCTCGCCGCGACGGTCGCCTACCTGCTGTTCTTCGGCCCCGTCGAGGTGCTCGTGCCGTACGTCGTGAAGAACGACATGCACCAGGGGGCGAATGTCCTCGGGATGGTCTTCGCGATGGGCGGGCTGGGCGCCGTCGGTGGCGCGCTGTTCGTCGGACACCGGGGCATGCCACGCCGATACATCACGTCGATGTACGTCGCATGGGCGATCGCCACGTTCGCCGTCGCAGGGTACGGGTTGGCGACGATGACCTGGCAGGTGATGGCCGCCAGCTTCGTGTTCAACGCGTTCGAGACGGCCGGGACCATCGTATGGGCCACGACGAAGCACCGCCTGGTTCCGCTCCGGCTCCAGGGCCGCGTGTCGAGCCTCGACTGGTTCATCTCGATCGGCCTGCTCCCGCTGTCGTTCGCCTTGACCGGGCCCGTGGCCGCGGCCATCGGCGCGCGCGAGACGCTCGTGTGGGCCGGCATCCTCGGCGGTGTGGTGACGCTCGCCGCGCTGTTCGTGCCGGGCATGCGGGCCACCGAACGCGACCACCCGCTCGTGATCGTCACGGCCGGACCGAGCGAGCCGCTCACGTTGGACGAGCCGTCGTCCGATGGTTCCTTCATGGGTGCGAAGCGCGGATGACCGGGATGAAGCCCTCCGTCTCGGTGTTGCGGAACACGTTGAAGCGGCCGATCTGGCTGCTCTACCTCATCGCTGGCGCCCTCGGCGGGCTCGCGTACTACTTCCTGCCGGCCGTCGCGAAGAGCGGGCCGTTCTTCAACCTGCTGGGCGTCTCGTCCGTCATAGCGATCCTGGTGGGGATACGGCTGAACCGCCCGAAGAACCCGGCGCCCTGGTACCTCTTCGCGGTCGGGCAGGCGTTCTTCATCGGCGGCGACGTCATCACGTACAACTACCCGAAGTTCTTCGGCGGCGCCGACATCCCCTTCCCGTCGATCGGCGACGTGTTCTACCTCGCGGTCTACCCCTGCCTGATCGCCGGTGTCCTGCTGCTGATCCGCGAGCGCAAGCCCGGGAAGGACCGCGACAGCGTGATCGACTCGCTGATCATCACGATCCCGGCCGGGCTCCTCATGTGGGAGTTCTGGATGGGACCGCTCGCCCACGACACGACGAGCTCCCTGCCCGTGAAGCTCGTCTCGATGGCCTACCCGCTCATGGACCTCCTGCTATTGGCAGTGGTCGTCCGGCTCGCCGTCGGATCGGGCCGGCGCGAGCCGTCGTTCTTCATGCTGAGCGCCGCCGCCGTCGCGCTGGTCGCGACCGACACCGCATACGGTCTGGTCCAGCTGTCCGGCGCGATCTACCAGAACGGCGGCCCGCTCGAAGCGGGCTGGCTCTCGTTCTACCTGCTGTGGGCGGCCGCCGCGCTCCACCCGTCGATGCGCACGATGGGCGAACCGGTCCCGGAGCACGAGCTGAAACATCCGCGCCGGCGATTGGCGATCCTGGCGGCCGCGTCCCTCGTGTCGCCGGCCGTCGAGGTCGTGCAGACGCTCCGGGGCGAGCTCCTCGACCCCGGGATCGTCTCGGCGTGTTCGGCCGCGATCTTCCTCCTGGTCTTCATCCGCATGAACGGCCTCATGGTCGACATCACCGAGTACCGGCGCACGGCGAACCAGCTGCGGGAGACCGAGGCGAAGTACCGCAACCTCGTCGAGAGCCTGCCCGCGATCGTGTACACCGCCGAGTTCGGCGAGAAGGGCCGCTGGCTCTACGTGAGCCCACAGATCAAGACGATCCTGGGATTCACGCCCGACGAGTGGGTGAACCGGCCCGAGATCTGGCACGAACAGGTCCACCCCGAGGACCTGACCGCCGCGCTCGAGGACGAGAAGCGCGTGTTGAAGACGGGCGAGGCGTTGCGGTGCGAGTACCGGGTCCGGGCGCGGAACGGTCGCGTCGTGTGGATCCGGGAGGAGGCGCAGGGCATCCTCGGCGAGCGTGGCGAGCCGGGCGTGCTCCAGGGCGTGATGTACGACATCACGGACGAGAAGGCGGCCGAACAGACCCTCCGCGTCGCACTGCAGAAGGAGCAGAAGGTCGCGTCCGACCTGCGTGAGTTGAACGAGATGAAGAACAGCTTCCTGCAGGCCGTCTCGCACGACCTGCGGACGCCGCTGACCAGCATCATGGGCTCCGCGCTCACCCTGAAACGCAGCGAGCTCACGCTCTCACCAGAGGACGCCAGCGGGCTGATGGACATCATCGCGTCGAACGCGGTGAAGCTGAACCGCCTGCTGAACGACCTGCTCGACGTCGATCGCCTCTCCCGTGGGCTCGTCGAGCCGCAGCGCTCCCAGGTGGACATCCGCGATCTGGTCGAGCGCGTGCTGCGCGAGTGCGAGCTGGACGGCCGGACCGTCGAGGTCGACGTGCCGGTCGCGACGGCGGCGATCGACGCCTCCCAGGTCGAACGGATCCTCGAGAACCTCGTGACGAACGCGACCAGGTACACGCCGGCCGGCAGCCCGATCTGGGTGAAGGCGCAGCTCGATCGCGGCGACATCCTGCTCACGGTCGAGGACGCCGGGCCCGGTGTGCCGGACGAGATGAAGGACGCGATCTTCGAGGCCTTCCGCCAGGGCCGGGAGCAGGTCCGTCACTCCCCCGGCGTCGGGATCGGCCTCTCGCTGGTCGCCAGGTTCGCGGAGCTGCACGGCGGCCGAGCGTGGGTCGAGGACCGCCCCGGGGGCGGGGCCTCCTTCAAGGTGCTCCTTCCGGCCGAGACCATCGGACGTGCCGGTGGGCGCGGCGCCCCGGTCGTCGAGGAGACAGCACGACCGGCGCCGCCGAGGCGTCGTCAGATCGGCCGGTCCAGCCAGAGCGCCTCGGCGAAGTCGGCGACGTCCCTGCCGGCCGCGCGGTCGCATCCGGCCTGAGTCCGGAGGGCCCGTCGAAGCCTCGTTCCTTTCGGCTGCCCTTTCAGATCGCGGCGCCGCAGCGAGCGGCCAGGAACTCGGCGATGTGCAGCAGCGCCTCGCGAGCGCGCCCCGGCTCGAGGCTCTCCGCGATCCGGTTCGAACGTCGGACCTGGTTCGTCACCGCCTCCCGCGCGCGGTTGACCGGGCCGTCCGAGCGGACCAGGTCAAGGGCGCGGGCGAACGCCTGGTCATCGCCGAGGCCACCCGCCAGGAGCGCCCGGAGCTCGCCGGCTACGGCCTCGTCCTCCAACGCGTACAGCACCGGCAGGGTGTAGAGCCCCTGCTTCATGTCCTGTCCTGGAAGCTTGTGCAGCTCGGCCTCGGTGGCGATCACATCCATGATGTCGTCGGATAGCTGGAAGGCCATGCCGAGCGCCATCCCGAAGTCGTCGAGGAGCTCGATCGTCTCCAGCGACGCCTCCCCCATCATGCCGCCGAGACGGCACGAGGTTGCGATCAGCGCCGCGGTCTTGCGCCGGATCATCTCCGTGTAGCCGGCTTCGGACTGATCGGCCCGGCCCCAGCCCTCGACCTCACGGATCACGCCGTCGGAGAGCAGCGCGATCGTCCGCGCGAGGAGCTTCGAGACCTCGGTGCCCAGCTCGGCTGCCAGTTCGGATGCGCGAGCGAACAGGAAGTCGCCGGTGAGGATCGCGACATTGTTCCCCCATTGCGCGTTGACCGATGGACGGCCCCGCCGCTCGTCGGCCTCGTCGACCACGTCGTCGTGGTAGAGCGTTGCCAGGTGGACGAGCTCGATCGCGCACGCCCCCTGGATCAGCCGAGGGTCGGTGGGGTCGCCGAAATGCCCCGAGAGCAGGACCAACATCGGCCGGAAGCGCTTCCCGCCGGCGGCGACCAGGTAGGACGCCGCCTCGGTCACGAACTCCGTGTCGGACCGGACGGCCTTCTCGAGCGTCTCCTCGACGTCGTCCAGGCGCGCGCGGAGTTCGAGCTCGAGCGCAGGATCGGGCGCCTCGAGGCCGGCGGCAACGGCGCGGGTCACGTTCCCATCCCTCGGTTCATACGTGGATGCTACCCATACCGAACGACAACAGGAAGGTCACGGTTCCTCCACAGTTCAGAATCGGACCGAGGACGCGGCCTGCACGACGCCGAACAGCGCCTGCGGGAAGACCCCGAACGCGAGCGTCAGTGCCGCGGGGATCGCGATCGCGAGGCTCGCGACCGGTGACACCGCGGTCGCACGATCCGTCGCGACGGCCGGCCCGCCGGCGCCGGCGGCGATGCGGTCGTCGGCGGGTTCGGCCTCGTCCTCCTGCACGTACATCAGGACGATCAGGCGGAGGTAGAAGAACGCCGCAGCCACCGAGGCGATCACAGCGAGCACGACCAGCCAGATCTCGCCCGCCTGGAGGGCCGCCGCGAACACGGTCGCCTTCGAGATGAAGCCGGCGGTCGGCGGGATACCGGCGAGCGAGAGCAGGAACAGGGCCAGCGCGGCACCGAGGATCGGGTGGCGCCGCGCCAGTCCGCGGTAGTCCGCGATGTCGAGGTCGCGCTCACCGGTCGCGGAGACGAGCATCACGACGCCGAACGCGCCGAGCGTCATCGCCGCGTACGACGCCAGGTAGAACATCGCCCCTTCGCGACCCAGGGTGTTCCCGGCCGACAGCCCGATCAGGATGAACCCGGCGTGCGCGATCGACGAGTAGGCCAGCATGCGCTTCACGTTCGTCTGCGCGATCGCCAGCACGGACCCGACCACCAGGGTGATCGCGGCCAGCACCGCGAGGAGCGGCCGCCAGTCCGCGTGCAGCGGCCCGAGCGCAACCGTGAAGACGCGGAGGAACGCAGCGAAGGCGGCCACCTTCGTCGCCGCCGACACGAACGCGGTGACCGGCGTCGGCGCTCCCTGGTAGGCGTCCGGCGTCCACATGTGGAACGGGACCAGCGCGACCTTGAAGCCGAACCCGGTCACCAGCAGCCCGATCGCGATGATCGCGAAGGCCGACGGGTCGCCGCCGCGCAGCACGTGGCCGATCGCGGCGAGGTTCGTCACGCCCGTCGCGCCGTACGCCATCGCGATCCCGTAGAGGAAGAACGCGCTCGAGAACGCGCCCAGGAGGAAGTACTTCATCGCGGCCTCGCCGCTGCGCATGCGGCGCAGGGAGAACCCCGTGAGCAGGTAGAGCGACAGCGAGAGGATCTCGAGCGCGAGGAAGACGAGGATCAGGTCGGCGGAGGCGACGATCAGCGTCATGCCGGTCGTGGCGAACAGCAGGAGCGGGTAGAACTCGCCGCGCCACTCGCCCGTTCGTTCCAGGTAGTGCTGGCTGAGCGGGACCGCCAGCGCCGCGCACGCGAGGATCACCAGGCGGAAGAAGACGGCGAACCGGTCCGTGGAGACCATGCCGCCGAGGACGACCGGGGCGCCGTTCCAGTTCCACAGGATGACCGAGGCGATCGCCGCGCCGGCGATGCCCGCGAGCGCGAGCCACGCGTGCACGCGCGGCGGCGTCTTCGGCGAAAGCGCGTCGACGAGCATCAGAACGAGCGCCATTCCCACGAGGATCAGCTCGGGCGCGACCGGCCCGAACGTCAGCGGCGGGTGCGGGATCGGCGGAAGCGCAGGGGCGCCGAGGAACGACATCATGGCGACCCGTTGCGCGTTGGGACGCTGGTCGACGGCATTCCAGCGCAGTCAGCAACGCGATCGTGGTCGGTAAAGCCGAAGAAGATCGGCGGCTTGACGCAGTTCACGGTTCGTGCGGTGGCGGGTTCGATCCGCTGGAGCACCGGCTTCGGGTAGAGGCCGAGGAACAGGACGGCGGCGATCAGCGGGACCAGGATCACGTACTCGATCCCGACCAGGTCACGGAGCGGACGTCCGGCGGCCGAACCCGACCCGTTCCCGTGGCCGTTCGACGGCGCGTCGTCCGAACCGCCGGCGATCGCCGGGACACCGTGGAACATCCGCTGGTACGCCCACAGGAGGTAGACCGCCGACAGCACGACGGCGACGACCGCGGCCACCGCCCACGGCTCGCCCGTGACGAACGTGCCGAGCAGCACGAGGAACTCGGAGACGAAGTCGTTCAGCCCGGGCAGCCCGATCGAGGCCAGCGCCATGAAGAGGAACACTCCCGCGAGGACCGGCAGGCGAGCCGCCAGACCGCCCATCCGCCGGATGTCGTTCGTGCCGACGCGCTCGGCGAGCATCCCGGCCAAGAGGAACAGCGCGCCCGTCGACAGGCCGTGGTTCACCATGTACAGAACGCTCCCGGACGCCGCCTGCAGCGAGAACGCGAAGATCCCGAGCACGATGAACCCCATGTGCGACAGGCTCGAGTACGCGATCAGCCGCTTCGCGTCCGTCTGCACGATCGCCGCGATCGCCCCGTAGAGGATCCGATCACGGCCAGGGCCATCGCCATGTTCCGGAAGTACACCGACGCCTCGGGGAAGAGCGACAGGTTGAACCGGATCAGCCCGTACGCCCCGACCTTCGCCAGCAGCGCCGCAAGCACCAGCGTCCCCGCCAGCGGCGCCTGCTCGTACGCGTCGGGCTGCCACGTCGACAGCGGCACCAGCGGCACCTTCACCGCGAACGCGACGAAGAACCCAAGGAAGAGCCACCGCGCGGTGCCCGTCGCCAGCGGCAGTGTCGCGAGTGCCCGCACGTCAAAGGTTCCCGCTTTCGCGTACAGGAACAGGATCGAGGCGAGCAGGAACGCCGAGCCCGCCATCGTGAAGATGAAGAACTTCACCGCCGCGTAGCGCGCCGATCACCGCCCCAGCCCCCGATGACGAGGTACATGGGCAACAGCAGCGCCTCGAAGAACACGAAGAACAGCAGCAGGTCCAGCGACAGGAACGAGCCGAGCATCGCCGTCTCGAGGATCAGGAACGAGAGGAAATACGTCTTCGCGCTGCCGTTCGACGCGCCAGGATGCCAGCACCGCGAGGGGCAGCAGGAATGTCGTCAGCAGCACGAGGAACAGGCTGATGCCGTCGACGCCGACGAGGTACTGCAGGTGCAGCGCGCGGACCCAGGACACGCGTTCGACCAGATGGTAGCCCGCTCGGCCGCCGTCGTACGCGAACAGCATCCCGACCGAGAGCGCGAAGGTGACCAGCGTGACGCCGAGCGCCCACCACTCGCGAGGCCCATCGCTGCCCGTTCGCGCGGGAGGCACGCCAGGACGGCCGCGCCGGCGAGCGGCGCGAAGATGACGACCGAGAGCCACGGGAACCCCGTCACGACGACGCCCTCACGGCCAGGTAGGCCAGCACGCCGACGACGCCGAGGAACACGAAGGCCGCATAGACGCGCACCAGCCCCGCCTGGGCCCGCCGGGCGCCCGACGACACCAGGCCGACCAGTTCCGCGATCCCGTTCCAGAACCCGTCGATCAGCCGACGGTCCACGACGTAGGCCAGGAACGTCGCGCCGAGCTTCCCCGTCTGGCCGAAGACGGCGCCGTAGATGTCGTCCACGTACAGCCCGGCGCCGAACACCCGCCGCGGCCCGGAAAGCCGCACGCGCAACGCGATCCAGTCGATCCGCCCGGAGCCGTAGACGAAGTACGCCAGCAGCGTGAATCCGACCGCCACGATGACGGCGATCGCTTCCCCGGCGGCTTCGCTGAATCCGTTCGTGCCCTCGACCGTCGTCGCCACCGGCGCCAGGAACCGGTCGATCACGCCGTTCGCTACGGTCAGGTTCAGCAGCCCGCCGAACACCGCGCGGTCCCCAGCAGCGCCATGGGCACCCGCATCGTCATCCCCGGCTCGTGGGGTTCGACCTCCCAGCGCGGCTGCCCGAAGAACGCCATGCAGGTCCCTCGCGTCACGTACACGGCGGTCTGCGCGGCCGCGAACAACCCCGCGACCCACAGCACCCAGTCGCCCGTCGAGGGCCGCCGCGGTCAGGTCCTGGTCCTTCGCGAAGAACCCGACGAACGGCGGGATGCCCGCGATCGCGAGCCAGCCGATCACCCACGTCCACGCGGTGAACGGCATCGCGCCGCCGCAGGCCACCCATCCTCATCATGTCCTGTCTCGTCGTGCAGGCCGTGCATCACGCTCCCGGCCGACGAGGAACAGCAGCGCCTTGAAGAACGCGTGGGCGACCAGCAGGAAGATCGCGGCCCCGTACGCCTGGATGCCAACGCCGAAGAACATGAACCCGATCTGGCTGATCGTGGAGTACGCGAGCATCCGCTTGATGTCGTCCTGGCCGATCGCGGCGAACCCCGCGTAGATCGCGGTCACGATCCCGACGACGCCACCCAGTCAAATGCCGTCGACGATGCCTCGAACACGACGTGCGACCGGACGATGAGGTACACACCGGCGGTGACCATCGTCGCCGCATGGATCAGCGGCGGACGTCGGCGTCGGGCCCTCCATCGCGTCGGGGAGCCACGTGTGGAGCGGGACCTGCGCGGACTTCCCGCAGGCGCCGGCCAACAGGAGCAGCGCGATCACGGTCGCGGTGCCGTTCGCCAGCTCAGGTGCCTTCGCGAAGACGACCGAGAAGTCGAGCGACCCGACCGCGCCCAGATGAGGATGATGCCGATCAGGAACGCGGAGTCGCCGATCCGGGTCACGATGAACGCCTTCTTCGCCGCCGCGGCGGCCGACGGGCGTTCGAACCAGAACCCGATCAACAGGTACGAGGCGAGGCCGACGCCCTCCCAGCCGATGTACAGGACCAGGTAGTTCGCGCCCAGGACCAAGGACGAGCATGAACGCGACGAACAGGCTCTTGTAGGCGAAGTACCGGGCGAACCGCGGGTCCTTCTCCATGTAGCCGATCGAGTAGAAGAGGATCAGCGAACCGACCCCGGTCACGACCAGCGTCATGATCATCGACAGCGGATCGACGCGCGCCGCGATGTCGACGCGGAACGTGCCCACCGGGATCCACTCGTACAGCGTCTTCACCATCAGGCGCGCGTCGGCGGGCTTCGACGTCAGCTGCGCGGTCTGGATCGCGGCCAGGAGGAACGACGCCAGGACCCCGATCGAGGCGACCCACCCGGCGGAGCGGCCCGGCCAACGCTTCCCGGTGAGCAGCAGGATGGTGCCGCCATGCCCAGCGGGATGAACAGGATCGCCCAGACCACGCCCGCGCCGCCCCTCAGCCCTTCAGCAGGTGCGCGCGTCGACGTCGACCGTTCGGCGCATCCGGTAGACGGACACGATGATCGCCAGGCCGACCGCGACCTCGGCCGCCGCCACGACCATGGACGAAGAACGCCAGCGCCTGGCCCGTGAGGATCCGTGCATGCCGTGAGAAGGCCACCAACGCGAGGTTCACCGCGTTCAGCTGGAGCTCGACCGACATGAAGATCACGAGCGCGTTACTCCGGATCAGGACGCCGACGCGTGCCGATCGTGAACAGGACCCCCGGACAGGAGCAGGTACGCGCCGATCGGCGTCCTCACGGGACGCGCCGCTCCTCGGGGGTTCTGCCGGCGTCCGGTGCCGTGCCGAGGCGTCGGCTGCCTCTCCGGCGTCGACGACCGGGCGGGGTCGATCGGTCGACGGCCGTGCAGCATGGCCCCGATGGCGGCGACGATCAGCAGCACCGACGTCACCTCGAACGGGAAGAAGTACCGGTTGAACAGCACCGCCGCCAGCGCTCGGACGTTGCCGCCCGCGTTCGCCTTCGCGAAGTCGGGGACGCCGCCGTTCGACAGCCCGATCCCCAGATGCACGACGACGGCCACCTCGGCGATCAGGCCGAGCGCCGAGGATGCACCGCGAGCCACCGCTGCGCACTTGATGCGCTCGGTCAGCGAGCTCGTACGGTCGACGCCGAGCAGCATGATCACGAACAGGAACAGGACCATGATCGCGCCCGCGTACACGATGATCTGGACCACGAACAGGAACTGCGCGCCGAGGATGCAGGAAGAACACCGCGAGGCGGAAGATGGTCACGATCAGCAACAGCGCGCTGTGGACGGCGTTGCGGACGAGGAGCATCCCGATCGGCGGCGACCACGGCGACCGCCGCGAACACCCAGAAGACGACGAGGTCGCCCACGGTTACCTGCCCACCTCGGTCCCCGGTCGCCGTCCCGACCTCGGGCGGCGGCGTCGAGCAGTCGCTACTTCTCGAAGATCGCCGTCCTCGCGCGTCTCGAAGGCCAGCTCGTAGGATGTGGTCAGCGTGAGCGCCCGCGTCGGGCAGGCTTCGACGCACAGGCCGCACATGATGCAGCGCAGGTAGTTGATCTGGTAGGTCTCCGCGTAGCGTTCGCCGACGGAAACGGGATGCTCCCGGTCGTTGTCGCGCGCCCTGGACGTAGATCGCGTCGGCGGGGCAGGCCCACGCGCACAATTCGCATCCGATGCACTTCTCCAGGCCGTTCTCGGGATGGCGGTTCAGGCGGTGCCGGCCGACGTGCGAACGCTCGCGGCAGCGGGAAGGATCCGTTTCGGGTACTGCTCGGTCACGTTCGTGCGGAAGACGTGGCGGAAGGGGACGGAGAAGCCCTGGGCCACGCGGGCCGTTCCCTCGATGATCGAGCGCGTCACCGAGGGCCGGTCGGGCGCTCGGGAGGTGCCGGCGTCGGGCGCGTCGCTCACGACGGACCTCCTTCCCGGTTCGCGCCCGCGGGAGCCCGTGACGGCGCCGGTGGGGTCGGCCGCCGCGTGTACAGCGGCCCGACGAGGAGGACCAGCAGGACGGTTCCCGCGACCACGATCATGATGGTTCGCACGTCCGAGTAGCGGGTCGGCAGCGCGATCAACGCGCCGGTGATCAGGATCCACAGGAGCCCTGCCGGGATCAGGACCTTCCAGCCGAGGTTCATCAGCTTGTCGTAGCGGAACCGCGGCAGGGTGGCGCGGATCCAGACCGCGAACACGATCAGCGCGAGCAGCTTGACCATGAACCAGATCAGCGGCCAGAGCCAGGGCAGGACACGTCTGCGACGCGGGCCCGTGCCAGCCGCCGAGGAACAGCGTGGTCGCCACCGCCGACAACGTGACGAGCGTGCATGTACTCGGCGAGGTAGAAGATGGCGAACTTCATCCCGCTGTACTCGGTCTGGTAGCCGGCGACCAACTCGGTCTCGGCCTCGGTCAGGTCGAACGGCGGCCGGTTGTTCTCCGCGATCGCGGCGACGCCGTACAGGACGAACGCGGGGAACTGGATGAACACGTTCCATTTCGGCAGCCATCGCAGGCCCGGCACCCCGAAGTGCTGCGCCTGGACGGCGACGATGCCGTTCATGGTGACGGTGCCGCAGTACATCACGACAGCGATCAGCGCCAGGCTCATGCCGACCTCGTAGGAGATCATCTGCGCGGTCGAGCGGACGGACCCGAGCAGCGGGTAGTTCGAACCGCTCGCCCACCCGGCGAGCATCACGCCGTAGACGGCGACCGACGCCATGGCGAGCACCCAGAGGATCCCGACGGATAGGTCGCTCACCTGGAACGGCACGACGTGTCCGAACAGGACCACCGGCGGGCCGAACGGGATCACGGCGAAGGCCAAGAGCGCGGGAACCATCGCGGCCACCGGCGCCAAGATGTAGACGGGCAGGTCGGCGGTCTCGGGCGTGATGCCCTCCTTGAACAGCAGCTTGACGCCGTCGGCCAGGGTCTGGAGCATGCCGAACGGACCCGCGCGATCCGGGCCGATGCGGACCTGCATCTCGGCGATCACCTTGCGTTCGATCCAGACCGTCGCCATCACGCCCAGCAGCAGGGCGACGAAGATCACGACCACCCGGCCGACCAGGAGGACCCACCCGACCGTGTCGAACGCGAGCATCAGGCGCCGACCTCCAGCGGCTCGCCGGGCGCAGCGGTCGGCGCTCCGGCCGCGGTCAGCGTGGCCGGCACCGTGCGGGTCCCGGCGAACAACACGTTCGCCGCGAGCCCAGGGTTGTTCCACGGGACGAAGCACGCGCCCGCCGCGACGGCGTCCGTGACGCCCACAGGGAGCGTCGCCTCGCCGGCCGCGGTCGTGATCCGGGCGAAACCGCCGTCCACGAGCCCGAGGCGAGCGGCGTCGTCCGGATGGACCTCGGCGGTGGCCCGCTGGCCGAGGGCCGCCTTCAGCGGATCGGCCCCGTCGAGCTGGCGACCGTCGTCGACCAGCAGCGGGTAGCTGAACAGCACGAGGGACCCGTCCTGCGGCCGGGTGGTGCTCGCCCCGTTCGGTGAGCCCGGCGCCAGCGCGGCGGCCGAGGCCGCCGCCGGTCGACCCGCCTCGGCGTCGCGCCAGAGCGCGGCCGACTCCCTCTGCACGTCTTCGATCGTTCGGAACCCCATGTCCCGACCGAGCGCTTCGGACAGTCCCTGGAGGATCTGCCAGTCGGGTCGCGACATCCCGAGCGGCGATCGGACCGGGCGGAACGGCTGCGACCGACCCTCCCAGTCGGTGTAGGAGCCCTCGCGCTCGATCGGCGCGCACGCCGGCAGGACGACGTCGGCGAACGGCGCCACGTCCTCGTGCAGGGTCGTGTCCACGACGACCTTGAGCGGCGCGTTCTCCAGCGCGCGGCGGGCGAGGCCGGCGTCCGGAACGTCACGGAGGATGTCGATGCCGACCACGAACAGGACGTCGACCTCGCGGTTCGCCGCTGCCTCGAGGATCGACCTGGCGTCCCGGCCCGGCATCGACGGGACCGCGCCCCAGGCGTTCGCGACCGCGGCGCGCTCGTCGGCCCCGATGAGGAGCCGGCCGCCGGGGAGCAGCGCGGGATGCAACCCCGCGCGCTGCGCGCCGCGCTCACCGACCCGCCGGGTCAGCAGCGCGAAGCGTGCCCCTGCCGACGCCGCCAGATCACGGGCTGCGGCCACGGCGCCCGGGCTCTCGGCCAGCCGGGGCCCGCACAGGACGAGCCCGCCGGCCCCCGCCGCTCGGAGGTCGGCGCCGACGCCCGTTTCCGCGCCGGCGAGCGCGCGGACCGCGTCGGCCTCCGTCCCGGGCGTGGCCAGGTGATGTTGGGCCACGTCCCACAGGCGCGTTCGGCGGGGATGGAGCACGACGATCCGCGCGCCTCGGCGGGCCGCCTTGCGCAGCCGCAGGTGGAGGATCGGGAGCTCGTTCTCCGCGTCGAGGCCGACGACGACGATCACCCTCGCGCGTTCGACGTCGGCGTAGGTCACCGACGCACCGCGAGCGGCTTCGGCCTCGACCTCGGGCGGCGCCTCGGTAGCCCCGACCGGACGCGCGTCGACGTCGTTCGTCATGGCCACGGTTCGGGCGAACTTCGACAGCGCGTACGCGTCCTCGTCGGCGAGGCGGCCCCCCGCCAGGAACGCCGCGCGGCCACTCCCCCCACGCAGCGCGGAGCCGATCGCGCCGAAGGCTTCGGCGAACGACACCGGCTCCAACCCGCGGTCGCGCAGGAGCGGGGTCGCGACGCGCGCCGTCGAATCGTGGAACGCGAACGCGAACCGTCCCTTGTCGCAGAGCCACTCCTCGTTGACCTCGAGGTTGTCGCGGGCGACCTGCCGGACGACCTCGCCGCGGCGCGTCTGCACCTGGATGTTGCAGCCGGAGGCGCAGAGCGTGCAGATCGAGTCCTCGCGCTTCGTGTCGAAGGGCCGCGCCGAGAAGCGGTAGGTCGTCGCCGTGAGCGCTCCGACCGGGCAGATCTGGACGGTGTTCCCCGAGAACGGGCTGGCGAAGTCCTCCCCCGCCGCGATCGCGACCTGCTCCGCGGCCCCGCGGTCGAACAGCTCGATGAACCGGTCCCCGGAGATCTCGTCGCAGAACCGCGTGCACCGCTGGCACAGGACGCACCGCTCGCGGTCCAGGTTGACCAGCGGCGACAGAACCAACGGCTTGCGGTACGTCCGCTTCGCCTCGGTGTAGCGCGTCTCGCCGGGGCCGAACGCGAGCGCCTGATCCTGCAGCGGACACTCGCCGCCCCGGTCGCAGATCGGGCAGTCGAGCGGGTGGTTGATCAGGAGGAACTCGAGCACGGCCTCCTGCGCGTCCTTGACGGCGTCGTCCGTGTACTGGGTGTGGACGGCCATCCCGTCGGCGACCGGGGTCGAGCACGACGTCATCAGCTTGCGCTGGCCCTCGACGCTCACGTAGCACTGGCGACACGCGGCGGCCGGCGCGAGCAACGGGTGATCGCAGAACCGTGGGATCAGGATCCCGAGCTCCTCGGCCGCGCGGATGATCAGCGTGCCCTTCGGCACGCTCACCGTCGTGCCGTCGATCGTCAGGGCGACGTCGGTGCTCGGCGCCGGCGCGTCGCTCACCCGAGCACCTCGTCCAGCTCGACGCTGCGGCCGGCGGTCGGCTCCGGTGCGGGCGGTCGGGCATCGGTCTCGCCTTCGGTGCCCGCACCGGCCTCGGCGGGCGCCGTGGACCGCTCGGGCGCCGCGACGAACGGACAGCGGCCGAGCCGCAGGTGCTCCTCGTATTCGTCCCGGAAGTACCTGATCGACGAATCCACCGGGGACACCGCCCCGTCGGCCAGCGCGCAGAACGCCTTGAACAGCATGTTGCCGCCGATGTCCCTCGCGAGCTCGATGTCCTGGTCCCGCGCGCTCCCGGCCTCGATCCTGCGCAGGACGCGTTCGAGCCACCAGGTGCCCTCGCGGCAATTCGTGCATTTGCCGCACGACTCGTGGGCGTAGAACCGCGTGAACCGCAGCGCCGCCGCCACGATGCAATCGGTCTCGTCGAACACCATCATCGCCTTCGTGCCCAGCAGCGAACCGGCGGCCGCGACGGATTCGAAGTCCATCGGCGTGTCGAGGTGCTCGGCCGTCAGGAACGGGGTCGACGATCCGCCCGGCGTCCATGCCTTCAGCGCGCGGCCCCCCAGCACGCCGCCCGCGTGCTCGTCGATCAGGGTCCGGGCGGTCGTGCCCATCGGCGCCTCGTAGTTGCCTGCGCGTTCCACCTTGCCGGAGATCGAGTAGACCGCCGTGCCGGTCGACTTCTCCGTCCCGATCGAGGCGAACCACTCCGCGCCCTTCGTCATGATGTGGGGCACGTTCGACAGGGTCTCGACGTTGTTGATCACCGTCGGGCTCGCATACAGCCCCTCGACGGCCGGGAACGGTGGACGCAGGCGCGGCTGCCCGCGCAGCCCCTCCAGCGAGTTCAGCAGCGCGGTCTCCTCGCCGCAGATGTAGGCCCCCGAGCCCCGGTGCAGGATGACGTCGAGCGCGTAGCCGCTGCCCATCACGTCCGAGCCGAGGTACCCGCGCTCGTACGCCTCCCGGATCGCGTTCGCCAGGACCATGCCCGGCCAGACGAACTCGCCGCGGCAGTAGATGAACGCCGTGCTGCAGCGCACGGCGTACGAACAGATGACGATGCCCTCGATCAGCTGGTGCGGGTCGCGTTCGATCATCTCCCGGTTGTTGAACGTCCCGGGTTCGCTCTCGTCGGCGTTGCACACGACGTAGACGGGCTTCCCCGTGCCCTGCGGGATGAACGACCACTTCGTGCCGGTGGGGAAGCCGGCACCGCCGCGACCACGCAGCCCGGAGCGCTTCACCTGCTCGATCACGTCCCCGGGCTCCATCGCGAGCGCGGCGCGGAGCCCCTCGTACCCGCCCGTCTCGAGGTAGCGCTCGATGCCGACCGGCGACGGCTCGCTCCAGCGCGTCGTCACGATCAGGACCGGGTCAGCCATCCGACGGCTCCGGCTCAGGATCCGCGAGCGGTACGCCTGGAGCCGCGGCGGCGCCCGAGAGGATCGCCGACACGGCTCGCCAGTCGCCCGGCACGCCACCACGTGATGCCTGGGGCACCTCGCCGGCGCGGATCGACGCGATCAGACGATCGAAGTCCTCGACGCTCACGCGGTCGTGATAGAGGTAGTTGACGGTCAGCACCGGCGCCTTGTCGCAGGCGCCCATGCACTCCTCCTCCTCGAGCGTGAAGCACCCGTCCTCCGTGACGCGTTCGGCGTCGGGACCGAGCTCACGTCGGGCGTGGTCCAACAGTTCGTACCCGCCTCGGATCCCGCAGGATGGGTTCGTGCAGATCGAGATCACGTACCGCCCGGTCGGGTGGAGCTTCAGCATCGTGTAGAAGCTCGCAACGGCCTCGACCTCGGCCGTCGTCAGCCCGAGGAGCTCCCCGACCTCGCGCATGCCCTGGAGCGGGATCCACCCCACCCGAGACTGGATCAGGTACAGGAGCGGCACGATCGCCGAGCGTGCGCGCGGATAGCGACCGATGATCGACGCCGCCTCGCGGCGCCCGGCCTCGTCGAGGATCGGGCCCGGGACGTCCGGGACCGTCCGTTCCGCGAACGCGGGACCGGTCACCGGTCGACTCCCCCCATGACCGGATCGACGCTGGAGATCACCGGCAGGATGTCGGCGATCAGCCCGCCGACCACCATCGGCCGCACCGCCTGGAGGTTGACGAAGGAAGGATCCCGCAGGTGAACGCGGTACGGATGCCGCCCGCCGTCGGACACGACGTACGCACCGAGCTCGCCCCGCGGGGATTCGACCGGCTGGTACACCTCGCCCGCCGGGACCGCGACGCCCTGGGTCACGAGCTTGAAGTGATGGATCAGGGCCTCCATCGACTCCTCCATGATGTGGCGAACGTGCGCCTCGGAGTTCCCGATCCCGTCGGGCCCGACCTCCAGCTTCGCGGGCCACGCGACCTTCTCGTCCTCGACCATGACGGGGCCGGGTTCCTCCAGGCGCGCCAGGCACTGGTCGACGATCCGCATCGACTGGCGCATCTCCTCGATCCGCAGGAGGTACCGCGAGAACGCGTCCGCGTCGGTGGACGTCGGCACGTCGAACTCGAACGTCTCGTAGCCCGCGTAGGGCTCGTCCTTGCGCACGTCGCGCGCGACGCCGGCCGACCGGAGGATCGGGCCCGTGACCCCGAGCGCGAGGCAGTCGTCCGCGGGCAGCACGCCGACGCCGACCATCCGCTGCCGCCAGATCGGGTTCCCGGTCAACAGCTCCTCGTACTCGCGCAGGTGCCCGGGCATCTCGTCCAGGAACCCGCGGATCCGTTCCGGCGCGTCGGCCGGGAGGTCCATCACGACCCCGCCGATGCGGATGTACGCGTGGTTCATCCGCAAGCCGGTGATCGCCTCGTAGATGTCGAGCAGCGTGTTCCGCTCGCGGAACCCGTAGACCATGATCGACACCGCACCGAGTTCCAGCGCCGTCGTCGCCAGCCACACGAGGTGCGACGAGATCCGGTTCAGTTCGCACACCATCACGCGGATCACCTGCGCCCGCGGCGGCGCTTCGATCCCCATGAGCCGCTCGACCGCGAGGCAGTACGCGAGCTCGTTGAAGAACGGCGCGAGGTAGTCAGCCCGGGTGACGAACGTCGGACCCTGCGCCCACAGGCGGTACTCGGCGTTCTTCTCGATCCCGGTGTGCAGGTACCCGACCACCGGACGGCATCCCAGGACGGTCTCGCCCTCGAGCTCGAGGACGAGACGCAGCACGCCGTGCGTCGACGGGTGCTGCGGTCCCATGTTGATGATCATCGTGTCCTGGCGGATCGAGCCCACGTCGATGTTCGTCTCCATGGGCGACTCGACCCCGCTGGGGTCGACGCGTTCGTCGCCGCGGCTCCGGATCAGGTCGGCCACGAGGTCCTCACGTGTCCCTCTGGTCGGGCGGCGGGATGAACGCCCCGTCCGTGTACCGGACCGCGACGCCGTCGAGGGGATGGTCCTTTCGCAGCGGGAACGTCGTCCAGGACTCGGGCAACTCGATCCGCCGCAGGTCCGGGTGGCCGTCGAAGATCACGCCGAAGAAGTCGAACACCTCGCGTTCGAGCCAGTCGGCCGTCGGGAACGGCCCGGTCACCGAGGGCACGTGCGGGTCGTCGTCCGTGAGGCCCACCTTGACCCGGAGGCGGTGGCAGTGACGCATCGAGTACAGGTGGTACGCGACCCACAGGCGGGGGTCGCGTCCCGGCCAGTCGGTCGCGGCGATGTCGGACAGCGAGTCGAACCCGAGCGCCTCATCCGAACGGATCGACTCGACGGTCGGGACCAGCCGGTCGCGGTCGACTATCAGCGTCACCTCGCCACGGCTCTCGAGGACGTCGCCGCGACCGCCGGCTCGCAGAGCCTCCGCGAGCTGGGCGGGCGTCACTTGACCTTCGCCTCCTCGCGGACCTTCGCCTGGAGCTTCAGGATCGCGTACATCAGCATCTCGGGACGCGGGGGGCACCCGGCCGTGTAGACGTCGACGGGCACGATCGTGTCGACGCCGGGTACCAGCGCGTAGTTGTTGAACATCCCGCCCGACGACGCGCATACGCCCATCGCGATGACCCACTTCGGTTCGGGCATCTGGTCGTAGATCTGGCGCAGCACGGGCGCCATCTTCTGGGACACCCGGCCGGACACGATCATCAGGTCGGCCTGGCGAGGCGAAGCGCGGAAGATCTCCATGCCCCAGCGCGCGAGGTCGTAGTTCGGCCCGCCCGCGGACATCATCTCGATCGCGCAGCACGCCAGGCCGAACGTCGCCGGCCACATCGAGTTCGTCCTGGCCCAGGCCACCCCCTTGCCGAGCGTCGTGAGGAGGATGCCGCGCTTGACCTCCTCCTCGACGTCGAAGGGATCGTCGCCCTTGCCCTCGTGGACGCCGGGGATCAGCTCAGCCGGCACCGGCGCCACCTCCGGGCGGCGGCTCGTCGGCGCCCGACGCGGCCGACCAGTCCAGACCGCCCTTCTGCCACACGAACACGTAGGCGACGAACAGCAGCCCGATGAACACGAGCATCTCGACAAGCCCGAAGATCCCGAGCTGGCGGAACGCGACCGCCCACGGGTAGAGGAAGATCGCCTCGATGTCGAACAGGATGAACAGCATCGCGACCACGTAGAACTTCACCTGGAACCGCGACGCCGCGGGGAGCCGGGCGGGTTCGACGCCGCTCTCGTACGGGGAGCGCTTGGCGAACGTGGACCGGCGCGGGGAGACCAGCCGTGGCATGGTCAGCGAGATCACGGCGAACGCGGCGACGACCCCGGCGAACAACACGATCGGGAGGAAGCCCGTCGACAACGCCTCGCCCTCCTACGATCCTTCGGGTGCCAGGGAGACTAGCAAGTGCATCAGGCGGTCATCGATGTCGCCGTCCTTGCCATCGGACAGGTTGGCCATCAGGCGCAGGAGGAACGCCATCAGGCGTTTCCTCGGGACCCCGTACGTGACCGCCGCGCGCAGGAACAGCGGGTTGCCGATCATGCGCGCGAACAGCGTCCCGATCGAGTAGTAGCGGCCGTAGCGTTCGCGCAGCACGGTCGGATACTGCGCGGCGATCCCGGGCCGGTTCCTCGCGAGCGCGTCGACGAGCAGCTCGGCGGCGACCTCGCCCGACTCCAACGCGCACGAGATCCCCTCACCGTTGAACGGGTTGATCGCTCCCGCCGCGTCCCCGACGAGCAACAAGCCGGGCACGGCGAGCGGCGAGCGGTTGAGCCCTGTGGGCAACGGGCCCGAGCGGACCGGCCCGATCGCGTTCTCCTCGGAGATCCCCCACTCGGGCGGGAGCCCCTGCACGAAGACGTCGAACACGCGCTTCGCCGAGACGTCCTTGAAGCTCTTGAAAGTGTTCAGCAGGCCCGCGCCGACGTTCACGGTGCCGTCGGGGAGGAAGAAGATCCAGCCGTAGCCCGGCATGATCCGGCCCTGCGACCGGAGATCGAGGAAGGACTCGAGGATCGGCTCGAACCGACGGGTCGTCCGGTAGTAGCGGCGCGCCGCGATGCCGATCGCCTTGGTCGGGACGCGTCGCACCCCGGCGGCGCCGGCGAACCGGCTCGCGTGACCGTCGGCGGCGATCACGTACCGGGCCCGGATCTGGTTCGGCGACTCGCCGTCGGCGCTCGCGCCCGCGCCGTTCGCCGCGCGGATGCTCGCGCCGCTGATCCACCCGCTGTCGGAGAGCGGTGCGGTCGCCTCGACGCCCTCCACGACACGGGCCCCGGCCGCCTGCGCGCGGCGCACGAGCAGATGGTCGAAGTCGAACCGACGCGACACGAACCCGACGTCAGGCCACGACCGGAGCCGCGGCCAGGGCAGATCGATCACGGTGTCCCCGGTCCCGTAGGTCCGCAGGCCGTTCGCCGGTGCGAAGCAGTCCTCGTCACGGGCGATGCCCATCCGGTCCATCGCGGCCACGGCTCGGGGCGTGAGGCCGTCCCCGCAGACCTTATCCCTGGGGAACGTGGCCCGGTCGATGATCGTCACGTCGACGCCGTGACGGGCCAGGTGATAGGCCGCCGCCGCTCCCCCGGGTCCTGCGCCGACGACGAGTACGTCCGTGCTGGTAGGAGCGCCGGTCATGCGCGGGACACGCCGAGGCTGCGGGAGGGCCGGCGGGACTTTGTGAACGGATTCACGAACCGCATGCTATGTCCGCGCCCACCGGGCGGCAAGGTGGCCGGCAGACGACCCGGAGCGCCGCCTCACTCGGTGGCGCCGATGACCCCGGCGTGGGACCAGCCGGTGATGCGCTCGGGAACGACGCGGAACAGCACCGGCTCGGAGACCTGCTCCGCGTAGACGCCGAACTGCGTGCCGGTCAGCTCGCCCCGGTACTTCTCGAACCATGCGGACATCGCGTGCTTCGCCGACGGCTCCTCGGTCCTCAGGATCTCGGCCGTGCCCCGCACGATCAGGCCCGCCAGCTCGGTCCACGCGCGTCCGCGATCGAACTGCAGGGTGGCGCGGGCATCGCGCTCGAGGTTGCGGTGCGCCCGGCTCCAACGGCGCGACGAGACGTAGATCGCGTCCTGCAACCAGACGAACCACAGCGGGACGACGTGCGGCGTGCCGTTCGGGCCGAGCGTCGCCAGGTGGACGACCGGGACATCCCGGAACAGGCGGCGGGTCTGCTCCGCGTCCACGTTCGGCCTCAAGCCTCTCGTAGCGCGACGAGGCTGGCGAGGGACGCGAGCGCCGCGCGTGCCGCCCCGTCGAAGGGCGCGTCCTCGATCGCGGAGCACGCCTGCCGCTCCAGCCGGTCGATCGTCGCGAGCGTCTCGCGGAGCGCACCGCTCTCGACGATGACGTCCCGGGCGCGCGCGGCGAGCTCCGCGGGCAGATCGCTTCGGCCCAGCGCGTCGGCGAGCGTCCGGCGCCCGTCCGGATCGGCCAGGCGCTTGGCGTTGACGACCAGGAGCGTCTGCTTGCCCTCACGCAGGTCGTCGTCCGGATCCTTGCCGGTCACGACCGGATCGCCGAACGTGCCCAATACGTCGTCGCGCAGCTGGAACGCCTCGCCGATCGGTTCGCCGTACGCGCGCAGCGCGCCGGCGACGGCAGCGCCCGCCCCGGCGTCGCCGGCCTCGGCCAGCGCCGCACCGATCAGCAAAGGCCCCACGACCGTGTACGACCCGGCCTTCAGCGCCCCGACCCGCCGCGCCTCGTCCTCCGCGATCGTGCCGGTGGACGCGGCGAGCACGTCCAGGTACTCGCCCCGGATCGCGTCCACCCGCGCCCGGTTGAAGTGCTCGGACGCAGCCAGGATGCGTTCCGGCGGGAACCTCGACTCCGCGAACAGCCGGTCGGCGAGCGCCGCAGCCAGGTCGCCCGCGAGGATCGCGGCTGATCGGCCGAACCGCTCGTCATCGGCGCCCGCTCGCGACGCGAGCCGACGGAACGCGGTCGGTTCGCCGCGGCGGAGCTTGGAACCGTCGACCACGTCGTCGTGGATCAGCGCCGACGTATGCAGGAGCTCGATCGCGGCGCCGACCTGGGCCAGCGCCTCCCAGCGCTCACCGCCACCTGCCCGGTGGCCCCAGAAGCAGAACGCCGGCCGGATCCGCTTCCCTCCCGCGGAGACGGTTCGGATCAGCTCCTCCACGAGCGCCGACGCGTCCGGTGTCTCCGAACGCATGCGCTCGAGCTCCTCGGCGAGGGCGCCGTGCAGCGCGACATCGACGAGCGAGAGGAACCCGGCCGGCATGGCGTCGACGGCCGAGGCGTCCGGGAGCAGCTTCACGCTCGCTAGTATCGCAAGCCGGCATCGTCCGGGATGCTGCGGACGGCGCGGCTCCGGCGGGTTGGCCCGCGAACGCGTCCGAGCCCGGCGATATAGTGGCCCGGCCGGGCGCCGTCCCGGCGATCCAGGAGGGAACAGGAACCCGTCACGTGAAGCTCTTCCGAAGGCTGGCCGTCGCCACGACCGTGAGCGTGTTCCTGCTGGTTGGCGTGGGCGGGCTCGTGCGCGCCACCGGCTCCGGCCTCGGCTGCCCCGGCTGGCCCCGCTGCTTCGGCCATCTCCTGCCTCCGTTCGGCCAGCACGGCACGGCCCTCTACCACGCGTTGATCGAGTCGAGCCACCGCTACGTGACGTTCGCGCTCTCGGTGCTGGTCCTCGCCCTCGTGATCCTGGCGATCGCGTCGCCGCCGGTGCGGCGGCGAGCCGGGGTCACGCTGGGGGCGAGCGCGGCCGCGGTCTTGCTGATCTTCCAGGCGGGGCTCGGCGCGGTCGTCGTCGAGACCGAGCTGAACCCCGCGATCGTGACGATCCACTACGCGAACGCGATGCTCCTCGTCGCGGCGATCCTGTTCACGACGATTGCGTCGTACGTCGACCTGCGCGTGTACCGGCCGACGGGCGTCCATCGCGGCTTCGCCCGATACGTGTTCGCCGTGACGGTCGCGACCTTCGCGCTGATCCTGATCGGGACCTACGTCCGGGGTCGCGGCGCCGGACTGGTCTTCGCCGACTGGCCGCTGATGAACGGCCGGCTGATCCCGTCATTCTCGATCCCGCTGGCCGCCATCCACTTCGCGCACCGGTTGGCGGCGTTCCTGGTCTTCCTCGGCGTGGTCGGGATGGTGGTCCTGGCGGCCCGCCGCGAACGTGACCGGCCGCCTGTCCGGGCGCTGGCCTTCGTGGCGGCGGCCCTCTTCCTCGCACAGGCGATGCTCGGGGCCGGGTTCGTCTGGAGCGTGATGGCGACGTTCTTCGTCGTCGGCCACGAGCTCACGGGGAGCCTCGTCTGGGGGGCCGTGGTCGCGCTGACCGTGGTCGCCTACCGCCTGGCGCCGCAGGGCGAGCCGGAGTCGGTCCGTCGGGCGCTCACGGCCCGGCGACGGGCGGCCGACGACCGGCGCCGAGGCGCGGACGGAGACGGCGAACCCATCGCGATCCCCGAGGCGTCGGAGGACATCGGCGCCGCGGCCGACGCGCTGGAACCCGTCGAGGCGGAGGCGCCGGCGCCGGCCGTCGTGGCGCCCGACCTCGGCTCACGCATGCGGGCGTACATCGCGCTGACGAAGCCGCGCATCATCCTGCTGCTGCTGATCACCACGGTGCCCGCCATGGTGCTCGCGCAGGACGGCTGGCCTTCGCCGTGGCTGATCCTCGCGACGCTCCTCGGCGGGTCCCTGGCGGCCGCCGGCGCGAACGCGATCAACTGCTATATCGACCGGGACATCGACGAGGTCATGCGCCGCACACGCCGCCGGCCGCTCCCCCAGCACCAGGTATCTCCGACCGGCGCGCTGTGGTTCGGCATCGCGCTCGGCGCACTGTCGTTCGCATGGCTCGCCGCGATGGTGAACCTGCTGTCCGCCGTGCTCGCGGTCTCGGCGCTGCTCTTCTACGTCTTCGTCTACACGCTGTGGATGAAGCGCTCGACCCCGCAGAACATCGTGATCGGCGGCGCGGCGGGCGCGGTCCCGGTGCTGGTCGGATGGTCCGCGGTGACGGGTCGCGTCGGACTGCCTGCGATCGTGCTCTTCCTGATCATCTTCTATTGGACGCCGCCGCACTTCTGGGCGCTCTCGATGCGCTACGAGAGCGACTATCGCGCGGCCGGCGTCCCGATGCTGCCGGTGGTGCGCGGGATCCCCGAGACGACGCGCCAGATCCTGCTGTACTCGTTCATCCTCTTCGCGGTGACGCTGTTGCTGTACCCGGTCGCGCGCCTCGGACCACTGTACCTGTCCGCCGCGCTGGTCCTCGGGGGCATCTTCCTCTTCGAGGCGTTCGTGCTGCGGCGCGAACGCACCGTCGGGCGGGCGTTGCACCTGTTCCATTACTCGAACACGTACCTCGCGTTGCTCTTCGCGGCCATCGCCGTGGACCCCCTCGTGCGCGCGATCCACTGACGCCGCGAGGAGGGGTCCGCAACACGGACGAACGAACCTCGATCCTGTTCGTGCTCACGCTCGGCTCCGCGATCGCGGGATGCGGTGGCCTGGTCGCTGTCGGCGTGACGTCGTGGCGGCGGACGGCCGGCCTACGGCGAGGCCGCCGTCGCCGCGGGCGGCGCGCCGCTGGACCGGACGTGCGCCTCGGCCACCGCGTCCCCTCGTCGCCGACGACGTACCTCGCTGCGTGGGTCGGCGCCTTCGTCACCGCGGCCGCCGGCGCGCGGCTGACGGCGACCACCACGATGCTGGCGACCGCGTTCGGCTTCCTCGCGCTGGGCTCGGGCGTCGCGATCATGGCCTCCGGCCTCCTCCAGCGCGTCGTGGCCGTCACGGCCTCGGGCGACGGCCTGCGGATCCGCTACGCCGCCCGGCCGGCGCGGTTCATGCGATGGTCGCAGGTGACCGCCGTCGTCCCGCCCAGGTGGCCCCTCGGGGCCTGGCGCATCCGTTCCCAGACCGGGGCCACGAGCTTGATGCCGTCCGACCTCCTGAGCAACGAGGCCGTCCTCCTCGATACGATCCGGCTCGCGGGCCTCCGGTTCGACGGGGATGTCTGGATCCGCCATGAACTTGCGCCGTCGCCGGCGCCGGTGCTCAACCCTCCAGCCGCAGCCGCGCCTCCTCCTCGTCGAGCCGTCGATCGATCCGCGCGGCCTCGATCCGGTCGTAGCGCATCCATGCGGCCGCCACCAAGATGACGGCGACCAGGAGCGCGACGTCCCCCGTCACCCACATGATCGCGCCCGCCCACTGCTGGTCGCCGAGCGGCGACGGCCCCCAATCCCGCTGCAACGACGCGTAGTACGGGTACAGCACCGAGCCGGAACTGTAGATCGCCAGCGCGATGAACGTGTTCACCGGCCCGGCGAGGATCACGTAGAGCAATCGCAGCGGGTACGCCATGCGCCACGACGTCGGGTCGACCGCGATCACCGGGTACCAGAACAGCAGGGCCGAACCCAGGAACAGAACGTGCTCCAGATCGTGGATCCACTGATGCTCGAGCGCGGCCTCGTAGAGCGGCGAGAAATGCGTCACGGCCATCGTCGCGGTGAACAGCATCCACGCGACCAACGGATACGTCAGGACGCGGACCGGCCGGCTATGGACGGCTCGCTGGACGAACCGCCTGGGCTTCCCCGACGGCGACAGCGAGCGGAGCGCGAGCGTCACGGGCGCGGATGCCACGAGCATCGGCGCCGCGGCGAACGTGAGCAGGACGTGCTGGATCATGTGGACCCACAGCAGCACGTCCGCGTACGCGTCGAGCGGCGACGCCAGCGACACGACGAGGGCGCCGAGGCCGCCGAGGAACCACGCCGTGCGCCCCCGGGGCCACGGGTTCAGCGGGAAGCGCAGGGCGACCCTGCGCACCGCCAGCAGGTAGAGCCATCCGGCGACGAACAGCGACACTAGGACCGACGGCTCGAGGGTCCACGAGGACAGGACCCGCGCCACGGTCGGCGGTGCGAGCGGGACGGCGTGCTCGAGCAGGCCGAACGGCATGTCGAACATCCTCCCACCGCCCGCGGCGGTCGCGCCCGGTCGTCCGGATGGACCCGCGACGGCCGTCAGATGCGTGCCGGGCGCCCGTTTTGCGCATAGTCTGCCCGCTGGGCCAAACTGCGGAGCCGCCGGCGCGCCGAGTGCGCGCGGAGCCACTAGGATGCCGAACTCGGTGGCGCCGGCGAGGCGATGCGGCTCAGAAGGCTGGGATCGGACGGGAGGCGACGCGGCACGTGCGGAAGGGGACGCGCAGGCAGGGCAGGATCGTAGGGTCCCGCCTCCGGTTCCTCATCGCAGGAGCTGCGCTCGGGACGCTGTCCGCGTGCACGATGCAGCCGGCCTCGAACCACGCCGAGACGATCCAGACCTCGTACGAGATCACGTTCGCCTTCGCCGCGGTGATCTTCGTGGTCGTCGCCGGCCTGATCGTGTTCTCAGCGATCCGGTTCCGCCGCAAGAAGGGCGACGAGACTCTGCCGAAGCAGGTCCACGGCAGCACGAAGCTCGAGATCACGTGGATCGCCGTGCCGTCCGTGATCGTCCTGATCCTGTTCATCGTGTCGGCGAGCGCGCTCGGCAAGATCGACACGGCCGCGGCTGGCCCGATGACGATCAACGTCGAGGGCTTCCAGTGGCAGTGGAGCTTCACGTACCCGGAGTTCACGGACCGGGCGGGCCAGCCGCTGACGATCACCGGCCAGTCCGGGGCGCCCGGCGACGGCGTCTACGGCAAGCCGACGCTCGGGCTCGAGGTGAACAAGGCGGTGCACTTCAACCTCGACGCGAGCGACGTGATCCACTCCTTCTTCATCCCCGTGTTCCTGTTCAAGCGGGACGTGATCCCCGGCCACCCGAACGAGTTCGACCTCACGCCGACGCGGACGGGCCTCTTCTCCGGGAAATGCGCCGAGCTGTGCGGGCTCGAGCACTCGACGATGCTGTTCGTCGTCAGGATCATGCCCCACGACGAGTTCCAGCAGTGGGTGCAGGAACAGCTGCTGATCCAGCAGCACCAGGAGTGGGTCAAGTCGACCAGCTGCGCGACGCCGACCGACGGAGCGCTGACGGTGGTGGCGAAGAGCATCGCGTTCGACACCTCATGCATCGAGGTGCCGGCGGCGAGCACGACCAAGCTCGTGCTCGACAACCAGGATCCCGGCGTCCCGCACAACATCGAGGTCTACACGAACGACCAGGCCACCGAACGCGTCGCGGGCGCGACCGGACCAGGGGACGTCGTCACGGGCGTCGGCCAGACCTCGTACGCGATCACCGGGCTCGCGCCCGGCACGTACTTCTTCCGGTGTGATATCCACCCGACGCAGATGGTCGGGAAGTTCGTGGTGAAGGGCTAGCTCGGAAGGATCGGACGGAGAGCGGATGGCTGACGGACACTCCGGCAACGGACACGGCGGCAACGGACACGGCGGCGCCACCACCCTGACCGCGGAACGGGAGGCTCGGGCGCCGTTCCGCGCGCGCGCGTACGACTGGATGACGACCACCGATCACAAGAAGATCGGGATCCTCTACATCGTCACCGCGTTCTTCTTCTTCGTCGTCGGCGGCATGCTCGCGGAGATGATCCGGGCCGAGCTCGCGAACCCGGGGCTGCAGATCGTCAACGACGAGACGTACAACCAGCTCTTCACGATGCACGGGACGATCATGATCTTCCTGTTCGTGATGCCGATGTTCTCCGGCTTCGCGAACTACCTCGTCCCCCTGATGATCGGCGCGCCGGACGTCGCGTTCCCGCGCATCAACGCGCTCTCGTTCTGGATGGTCCCCGTCGCCGGCCTGATCATGATCTCGGGGTTCCTCGTCAAGGGCGGTGCGGCGGCGGCCGGCTGGACCGGCTACGCGCCGCTGTCCGAGCAGACGGCGCAGCTCGGCCTGAAGGGCCAGGATCTGTGGATCGTCGCGCTGGTCATCATCGCGGCGGCGTCGCTGCTGGGTTCGATCAACTTCATCGCGACGATCCTGAAGATGCGCGCGCCCGGCATGACGATGTTCCGCCTGCCGATCTTCGTGTGGAACACGCTGGTGACGTCGCTGCTCGGCCTGCTCGCGATCCCCGTGCTGTCCGCCGGGCTGATCATGCTGTTCATCGACCGGAACCTCGGGGGCTCGTTCTTCGACCCGAGCCGCGGCGGCAGCGCGATCCTGTGGCAGAACGTGTTCTGGTTCTTCGGACACCCCGAGGTCTACATCCTGATCCTGCCGGCGTTCGGCATCATCTCCGAGATCATCCCGGTCTTCAGCCGCAAGCCCCTCTTCGGCTACCGGGCGTTCGTGTTCGCGACGCTCTCGATCGGCGCGCTGTCGTTCTCGGTCTGGGCGCACCATATGTTCACGACGGGCGCGGTGCTGCTGCCCTTCTTCTCGATCATGACGTTCCTGATCTCGGTGCCGACCGGCGTGAAGATGTTCAACTGGATCGCGACGATGTGGGGCGGCAAGATCAAGCTCGACACGCCGATGCTGTTCGCGATCGGGTTCCTGCTGGTCTTCCTGATCGGTGGCATCAACGGCGCGTTCGCGGCGATCGTCCCGTTCGACTTCGCGATCCAGGACACGTATTTCGTGGTCGCACACCTGCACTACGTCCTGGTCGGCGGCTCGGTGTTCGCGATCTTCGCCGGCTTCTACTTCTGGATGCCGAAGATGACCGGCCGCGCGCTGTCCGAGCCGATCGGCAAGATCCAGTTCTGGCTGCTGTTCATCGGGGTCAACCTCACCTTCTTCCCGATGCACACCCTCGGCTTGAACGGGATGCAGCGACGGATCGCCGACTACCCGGCGAACGCGGGCCTGACCGGGCTCAACCAGCTCGCGACCCTCGGGGCGGTCATCATCGCGCTGTCGGTGCTGGTGTTCATCGTCAATTTCGTGATCACGATCCGGAAGCCCCCGACGCACGTGGTCGACCCGTGGGAGGGGAACACGCTCGAGTGGGCCACGTCCTCGCCGCCTCCGCCGCAGAACTTCACGCAGCTGATCCCGGTGCGCTCCGAGCGCCCGGTGTTCGACTTCCGGCACGCGACGCGTGAGGCGCCGCCGCCGAAGCCGACCGAGCCGGCGGAGGTGCCGCAGTGAGCGAGCGCATCGAGCGGATGATCGAACGCGGGCACGAGCAGCGCGGCGTGCCGACGCCGTTGCTCGGGATGATCCTGTTCATCTCCTCGGAGGTGATGTTCTTCGGCGGGTTCTTCGGCGCGTACTTCGACCTGCGGGCGGGGCAGAAGGTCTGGCCGCCGGCGGTGCCGCACATCGAGCCGCTCGAGGCGTGGCCGATCGCGACGATCCTGACGATCCTGCTGGTGACGTCCAGCTTCACCGCCCATGCGGGGCTGTTGTCCGTCAAGCGCGGGGACAAGCGCGGCCTCACGCGCTGGCTCGTCGTCACGCTGATCCTCGGGTTCGCGTTCCTCGCGCTGCAGCTCTTCGACTACTCGGAGCTCGGGTTCGGGCTGCGCGACGGCATCTTCGCGACGCTCTTCTACACGATGACGGGGTTCCACTTCGCCCACGTCCTCGGCGGCGCGCTGTTCATGTACCTGCTCGTCCTGCAGTCGCATCGCGGCGTCTTCACGGCCGAGGACCACACGGCCGTCACCTCGGGCGTGATCTACTGGCACTTCGTCGACGTCGTCTGGATCGGCCTGTTCACGACCTACTACCTGCTGAAATGAGGACCGGCCGGTGAAGGTCATCGCGACCCTGTTCATCCTGCTCGGCGGCTTCGTGCTGGTCGCCGGCGCGATCCTGGGGCTCTGGGGATCGGGCCCCGACGAGGTCGCCGGGACCTTCTACCTCGTGGTACTCGCGGTGGCGTTCGCCTACCTGGCGAAGGAGAGCCGGGAGTACGGCGACGAGCCCGCCGACCTGGACGAGCCCGAGACGGCCGGTGACGGAACCGAGGCGGCCCCGCAAGACGTTCCCGTGGCCCGCGACGTGTCGTTCCACGCGTCCGCCCCGACCATCACGCCGCTGCTGTTCGCGATCGCCGCTGGGGTCATCGTGACCGGGATGGTCTTCTACCAGTGGCTGGTGTTCCTCGGCGGCGGAACGTTGGTGATCGTCGCGATCGCCTGGTTCATGGAGACCGGCCGGCGGCGTGCGGCCGAAGCGGCGGCGAAGGCCGGCCACGGTCACGGCGACCACGGAGACGCAGGCGCACACGCCGAGGACCGGCCGGCGGGCCACGCGCCGGACGCAGCGACGACGGGCTGAGTCCCCGGGCGCCGGCGCGCCGGGGACCAGACACGTTCAGCCCGCCGACGTCTTCAGCACCAGATCTGCGCGAGGGTCTTCGAGTTGCTCGTCGGCGTGACGGCGCACGAGCCGACCGCGAACGCGGTGGACCCGTCGGCCGTCTACAGGGCCGGGGTGAACCCGTTCACCAGCCGCAGGACCGGCGCCATCACCTGGATCCAGAGTCCGGAGACGAGAAGCACCCCGATCACCATCAGCACGACGCCGCTCACGCCCGCGAACCAGGAGTAGTTCCGGCTGAAGAATCGCATCGCGCCCATGACGCGTTCGACCCCCAGGCCGACCAGCACGAACGGGATCGCGAGCCCCATGGAGTAGACGAACAGCAGGGACACGGCCCGGGCGGTGCTCGTCTGCGCGCCGGCGAGCGTCACGATCGCTCCGAGCACCGGACCGATGCACGGCGTCCAGCCCGCCGCGAACGCCATGCCGAGCGGGAACGCCCACGCCGGGCCCGGCTTCACGCGGGCCAGCCGCCCGAGCAGGGGCCGCTCCTCCCGGTACAGGGCCGGCACGCCCACCCGCAGCGCGTACAGCAGCATGAAGGCGCCGAACACGAACACGATCGCGCCAGCGACCCGCTGTCCGCCCGGGGACCGGATCCAGGTTCCGATCAGGCTCGCGGTGAAGCCGAACACGACCGTGAACACCACGGTGAACCCCGCGACGAAGGCCAGCACCGGTACGAGCGGGCGCTTCGTGCGTTCCTCCGGCTCCTGGCCGATCACGAACGCCAGGTAGCCGGGAACCAGCGGCAGCACGCACGGCGACGCGAACGAAACGAGGCCGGCGGCGAGCGCGAGTCCCGGCGCCCACCAGCTGTTCACCTGCGACTGCACGTCGGCCAGCATCGGCGCCTATCTTCCCAGGGCCCCCCGGGCCCGGCGGCCAGCCCTGGCGCATGTCCGATTTGCGAACCCGCAGGGCCGTGGTGGATAGTTGGCGGGATGGCTTGTGAACCGCTTCACAAGCGGGCGCGGCCGGGATGCCCCGCTCCCACGACCGAGGCCTCAACGATCTCGGCCCCTCCTCGGGCCGTTCCGCCGTCCTACCCAGTCACGGTGGATATAATCCGGCCCGTCGTCTGGAATGCGAGGGTCGATCGATGAGGCTCGTGCCCGAGGGGCTCCATAAGCGCTACGAGACCATCCTCAGGGAGTTCGAATGGAACTGGACGAAGGCAGCGATCGCGGCCCTGGTCCTGTGGTTCCTCGCGATCGTCACGATCGGCGTGATCCCGTCCTGGTGGCTCTACTTCGCCCAGCGCCCTCCGCTGAGCTGGACGCAGAACAAGTTCTGGCTGTTCAAGCTGCGCGACCTGGTCGCCGTGATCCTGTTCACGATCCCGACCGTCCTGTTCATGGTCGTCCCGTACTTCGTCCAGAAGCACCGCCAGCGGCTCCGCGGGGCGAACGCCAACCGGGCGGGCGGAGGGTATCGATGATCGCTCACGCGAGCGGATGGAGGGGCTGACCGGTGCCGTTCGTCAAGACCGAGGTCGACATCCACGAGGACTACGCGCTGCGGTCGGTCGATGCGGAGTGGCTGAAGCAGGGCGTCAAGTCCCCGAAGCACCTGATGCTCGACCCGGACAACTGCATCCTGTGCCGAGCGTGCGAGGACGTCTGCCCGTGGAACGCGATCTGGATGATGAGCCCGGGCATCGTCGAGCAGAGCGAGGACCCCTCGGTCGAGGCCGACGTCGGCGCCGCGTACGCGATCTTCGTCGTCGACGACAACGCCTGCACGCGCTGCTCGGTGTGCGTCGAGCGCTGCCCGTCGGACGTCCTGTACTATGCGCGGCTGCCGGAGGGCGAAGGTGGCGCGCGGACCATGGCGGCGGTGCCCGTGTCGCAGCAGGCCGACGAGGACGCCGAGTAGCGGTGCGACCGACCGGGCGCTGAGGCGGACGAGGGAGGACCGGAGCACGTGGCGAAGACCGAAGAGCGACCGCCCGACCTGAAGCCGAAGCGCAGGCTGCCGAAGCCGCCGCGGCCGATGGAGGCGTTCGACAAGCTCCGCGAGGGCGAGATCTGGAAGTCGGTCTTCCGGCCCGGCTCGGTGTTCCGCAAGGGCTACAAGGACACCCAGCGCGACCGCGCCCTCGCCACGATGAACAACGTGCTCTACCACCTCCACCCGACGAAGGTGAAGCGCCACGGGCTGAAGCTGACCTACACGTTCTGCCTGGGCGGGCTGTCGTTCTTCCTGTTCATCCTGCTGACGATCACGGGCATCTACCTGATGTTCTTCTACCGACCCTCGGCCGAGCTGGGCTTCGCGCAGGCCTACCAGGACATGCTCACGATCCGGAGCTCGGTGTTCTTCGGCGACCTGGTCCGCAACATCCATCGGTGGGGCGCGCACCTCATGGTGCTCACCGTCACGCTGCATATGGCGCGCGTGTTCTACACGGGCGCCTACAAGCCGCCGCGCGAGTTCAACTGGGTGGTCGGCGTGATCCTGCTGTTCCTGACGCTGGGGCTGTCGTTCACCGGCTACCTGCTCCCCTGGGACCAGCTGTCGATCTGGGCCGTCACGATCGCCGAGGGCATCTCGGGGAACTCGCCGCTGATCGCCCAGCAGGCGAAGTTCATCCTCCTGGGCGGGCTGCAGGTGGGGCCGGAAACGCTCTTACGTTGGTACGTCCTGCACGTCCTGGCGTTGCCGTTCGTGCTGGTCATCTTCCTGGCGGTCCACTTCTGGCGGATCCGCAAGGACGGCGGCATCTCGGGACCCCTCTAGACCGGATCGACGACGACATGGCGCGCGACGAATCTCAGATCGACAAGGAGACCTTCGACCGGGTCCTCGCCGAGGAGCTCGGCAAGGGCACCGACCGGCGGATCGCCGAGGGTCGGGCGCGCTCGGCGGCGGTGAAGGCCTACCGCAAGGCGCACGGGATCGAGCCGGCGCCGCCGCGACAGGCGGGCGCAGCCGCGCCGGCCGCGGCGTCGGGCAACGGGGGCGGCGACGGGGCGGGCGCACCGGTACCGGCGACCGTCGGGGCGGCGGCCGCGGTCGCGAGCGGGCCCGCGGCGCTGCGGACCGCGCCGGCGCCGACCGGCCGGCCACCGTCGGCGAAGCCCGGGACCCCGGACAAGCAGCGCCTGCTCGCGCTGGTGCAGCCCGAGGGGATCCAGCGCGTCCAACGCGAGCAAGGCGACCGGGTCAACGTCTTCCCGCACCTGCTGGCCGAGGAATTCGTCGCGATGTTCATCGTGCTCGTGTTCCTCGTCATCTACTCGACGATCGTCGACGCGCCGCTGCGCGAGCTGGCCAACCCGAACCTGACGCCGAACCCGTCGAAGGCGCCCTGGTACTTCCTGGGCCTGCAGGAGCTGCTGCGGTACTTCCACCCGATGATCGCCGGTGTCGTGTTCCCCACGCTGATCCTGGTCGGGCTGGCGGCGATCCCGTACATCGATCGGAACCCGAGCACGAAGCCCGGCGACCGCAAGCTGATCATCCTGCTGATCACGATGCTGTTCATGTTCGGCGCGACGCTGACGATCATCGGTTCGTTCTTCCGGGGCGAGGGCTTCAACTGGGTCTGGCCCTGGAGCCAAGGGCTGTTCTTCGAGTTATGACGCCGACGGTCGCCGTCTCGAGCCTGTCCCCGACCGCGGTCGTGCTCCTGACCGTGGGCGTGATGACGTTCCTGTTCATCTTCATCCTGGGGAACTCGTTCCGCCGCAGCCGGCGTCACGCCGCGGCACCGGCGGGCGCCGACGGCGCCGAGGCCGCTCCAGGAACGGCGCCGGCGCCCATCTCGCGGCGTGACTTCTTCCGCGGCGGCCTCCTCGTCGCGCTCGGTGCGTTCGTCGCGGAGTTCGGCGGCGCCACGCTCGCGTTCCTGTGGCCGAACCTCAAGGGGGGCTTCGGCTCGGAGATCGAGGCCGGCTCGCTCGATGACATCAAGGGGTTCATCGCTGCGAACCACCAGCCCTACTACTACGGGGCCGGGCGCTTCTACATCGTGCCGTACAACGGCGACGGGACGAACACGGTCTACGCCGGGATCACCGAGGAGAACCTGATGGCGCTCTACCAGAAGTGCGTCCACCTGGGATGCCGGGTCCCCTTCTGCCAGACGAGCCGGTGGTTCGAGTGCCCCTGCCACGGCTCGAAGTACAACGAGGCCGGCGAGTACGAGTTGGGGCCGGCGCCGACCGGGCTGAACCGGTTCAAGCTCACGATCAAGGGCGGGACGGTGTTCGTCGACACGTCGAACATCATCCCCGGGCCGCCGCGCGGGACGAACACGACGCACCAGTCGCCCGAGGGACCGTTCTGCGTGTGACGGTGGCCGGGGGGGGTGCGATGACGCAAGGGATGCTCGCGGCCGTGACCTCGAGCCGGGCGTGGGCGATCACGATCGCCCTGCTGATCGGCGCGGTGTTCATCCTCGGCACCGCGTACATGGTCCTACGCAAGCCGCGCCGGCCGGGGACCCCGGACATCCCGTCGGCGATGCGGCCGGGTCCCACGGACCAGGAGCTCGAGTCGACACAGCAGCCGCGGATGCTGGCGTGGGGCGCCGTGCTGGTGATGATCATGGCGCTGTGGATCCCGCTCGTCTGGCTCTTGGAGCCCAGCGCGAACGCGAAGGACCAGCTGAAGATCAACGCGGACTACGTGAAGCAGGGCTCATTGCTCGTCCAGCTTTCGACGAAGGAGAACGCCGCCGGGTTCGGGTGCGTCCGGTGCCACGGCGCCGATCTGGACGGGGGCTCCAACTACTTCAACGGCACCGTCGTGACCGTTCCCAGCCTGCGGACGGTCTGCGCGGGTCCGAACGGCAACCCGCCCCACGCGCAGATCAAGAGCCTCTCGGACATCGTGAACACGATCGCGCAGGGTCGCGCCGGCACCGACATGCCGTCCTGGAGCGTGAAGTACACGGGGCCCCTCGATGACGACCAGATCAACGCGATCGTGAACTACATCCTGTCGATCCAGAAACCCGTCCCCGGCGGGCCGAAGAACAACGTCTGCATCAACCCGATCAAATGAGCGCGCGATGACGGATCTGGCCGCACTCGCGATCGCGCCCACGTTCGTCAAAGGCGTGCTCGCGGTCGCCTGCGCGGTCGTCCTGTTCATCGGGAGCATCTACCTGCTGTGCTCCGCGGTCTTCGGCCTGCGGATGGGATACCTGGTCCTGGCGACGTCGCTGTTCGCCTGGATGATCGTCTTCGCGGCGCTGTGGGCGTTCGGCGCCCCCGGGACCCTGCGCAACGTCGGTCCGCGCGGGACCGAGGCCCACTGGCAGGTGTTCTCCGCGGCGTCGCAGCCGACCACGTCGGTGTTCCCGGAGACGGCCACGTATCCCGGTCACGGGTGGTGGGTCCCCGCCCCGAACAGCCAGTCCGCGGCGTCGATCCCGACCGTCACGACCGCGTTCCAGACCTACCTCGCCGCCCAGGCGCAGCAGCAGCTCGAGGAGCAGGGACAGACCGACGCCGAGGTCGACCCGACCCAATACGTCGTGCAGAACGTCCGGTTCTCCACGGCGAAGGACGGGACGCACCTGGCGGCGGGGACGGCGTTCTTCTCCTCTGGCGGACCGGCGATCACGGTCTACGCGTACCACGACAGCGGCAACGTGCCCGTCTACTCGTGGGCGTTCCTGATCGTCGCGGTCGGCGGCTTCCTCATCCACGTGCCGTTCCTGGACCGCGCGGAGCGGAGCCGCAAGGCGGTCCTCACGGGGGGGACGGCTCCCGTCTGGTACGGGCCGGCCTGAACCGACAGCGAAAGGACATGACGACGATGCTCGCCATCACGCCGGTCACCGACGGATCCACCGCCTTCATCCTGTTCACCGTGATGATGGTGTTGATCTTCGTGACGTTGATGATCGCCATCCGCCGGTAGCCCCGCCGGACGCAGGGAGTCGGTTCCGGCGACGCGAGGAGCAACCGCCGACGTCGACTGCACGTGCGCCGACACCCCGGACAGCAACCTCGGGGGATGAGGTCTACACTGCGGTTTCGTCGTCCCGACGCGGAACCGCGGGGCGACCCGATCAGCGAGCGAGGCGGTCGGTCATGGCGGAACCGAGGGAACCGGAGATGTCGAGCGGGCTCGACTACCTCGAGAAGGCGGGCAAGCTGGCGCCGATCGACAAGCGTGGCCCCGCGCACCCGGAGGGCTCGGAACCCACGTCGACGAGCTCGGACCTGACCTCCAGCCTCGAGGCGTTCGCCGCGCGGACGTTGCTCGAGACGATCCGCCGGATCGAGACGGAGAAGGGCGGCGACCACCCGGGCGCGCTCCTGTCCGAGTGCGCGAAGCAGATCGGCATGTCGGGAGAGGTGCTGATACCGCTCTCCCGTCGGCTGGAGGACGCCGGGCTGGTCAAGACGCTGAAGTCGGACGACTTCGGGAACAACCTCGTCACCCGCACCGATGCGGCGGATCAGCTCCTCGGGTCGTCCGACCCGATCCGTGCGCTGACGAGCCTGCTGGGGTAGAACGGCTGGCGCCGTGGCTCGGCGAACCGGGACACCCGGGGGGAGCCAGCATCCGTCACGACGTCGCCAGACGGGGACCTCGCGAGTCACGCTTCCTCGCCAGCCTTCGAGGTTGCTCCCCGCGGCCCTTGCGGTGATCGCCGTGGCGCTCGTGGTGGCTGGGATCGCCGCGAACGTGCCCGCAGGCATGGACCACGAGGGGGTGTACGCGCTCCTGGCGGGGCTCTTCGGGGCCGTCGTCGGCGCCTCCGAGCTGGTCTCGCGCTACCGGGACGAACCCACGCGCGCGCTGACCAGCGCCGCCGGGCTCACCTACATGCTGATGAACGGCATCGTGTCCGGCCTGGCGTTCGGCCTGCTGACGCGGTACGCGATCGCGATGTTCCCGGGGCTGGCGAACGACCCCCTCATGAGGAGCGTGGTCGCCGGATTCGGCGCGATGGCCGTCCTCCGATCGAAGTTCTTCACCCTGCGGACCGCGAAGGGCGAAGACGTCTCCGTGGGGCCCGACGCGGCCGTCTCAGCGTTCCTGGACGCGGCGGACCGTGGAGTGGACCGATCGAGAGCTGCGCGACGACTCGCGCTCGTATTCGATGAGGCGAGCCGGGTCGACCGGCCCGAGGACGGACCCGACTTCCTCGAGATCTCGGTCGCGGCCCTGCAGAACCTCAGCGTGGACGACAAGACGAGGTTCGTCGAACGGATCAACAGCGTGGTGGGAAGTCAGTACTCGGACCGGCTCAAGCTGCAAGCGATCTGTTACGAGCTCCTGACGCTCACCGGCGAGCGCAATTTCAGCGAGATCATGGCGAACCTCGAGACCTACGTGAGGAGCGCACCACCCGCGTCGCACGAAGACGCCTCCGTCGACGAGCCTGAGCCGCCGGCGCCGGGGGCCGCTGGAGGCTGACCGCGGCCGATGCGGCGTGTTCGCTCGGGCTATCGTGCCGGCGCCGCGCACGAGCCCTCGCCGACCAGCCGGCCGAGGCGGTGGCGGTTCCGCGCGACCAGCCCGTAGAGGGCGTCGATCGGCCCTCCGAACGCTCCGGCGACGGAGGCGAGCGGCCTGAGGCCCGGGAGGTAGCGCATGAGGTCGGGGACGGCCGCACCGGCTGAGGAGCGCCGGCCGTCGGGCGAGAGGAGGTGCCACGATGCCATGCGCTCGGCCACGTCGAGATCGGCGAGCGCCTCGGCCGCGCGCTCACCCTGCAGCGGCGCCGCGTCGAGCCGACCCCCGCTCCACCGGATGACTCTCTGCATGCTCCAGCGGCAGAAGCCGCAGTCCCGGTCGTAGAGGAGCACCGGCCGGTTCACGGTGCCAGCGTAGCCGGGGCGTGCGCCTCCGCGGCCAGCCAGCCGCGCACGGCCTCGACGATGCGGTCGACCTCGGGCGCCCCGTGCGCCGTCCCCGGGAACCAGGCCTCGTAGCCTGAGGGTGGGAGGTACACGCCGCGCTCGAGCATCCCGTGGAAGAAGCGCCCGTAGCGGGCGTGATCGGCGGCCCTCGCGGACGCGTGATCGCGCACCGGCTCGTCGGTGAAGGACACCGAGAGCAGCGGACCGACCCTGTTGACGCGGTTCGGTACGCCGGCCAGGGTCAAGGCCTCTGCGAGCGCGGCCACCAGCGTCCGGACCAACGCCTCCAGCACGTCGTGAGGGCGTTCGCGCTCGATCAGGTCGAGGGTCGCCAGGCCGGCCGCGACCGCGACCGGGTTCCCCGACAGGGTGCCCGCCTGGTAGACCGGTCCCACGGGCGCCAGGCCCTCCATCGCGTCGGCCCGCCCGCCGAAGGCCGCCAGCGGCAGCCCGCCACCGAGGATCTTCCCGAGCACCGTGAGGTCGGGCGTGACGCCGAACCGTTCCTGCGCACCGCCGGGCGCCAGCCGGAACCCGGTGATTACCTCGTCGAAGATCAGCAGGGCGCCGGTGCGGTCGCACCCGTCCCGCAGCGCCTCGAGGAACCCGGGCTCGGGTGGCACGACCCCGATGTTCGCCGCGACCGGCTCGACGATCACGCACGCCAGGCGATCGCCGGCGGCGTCGAGCGCCAGGTAAAAGCGTTCGACGTCGTTGTACGGGATCACGATCGTGTCGGCGACGGCGCCCTCGGTCACGCCGGCCGATCCCGGGAGGGCGAACGTCGCGACCCCCGACCCGGCGCTCGCGAGCAGCGCGTCCGAATGGCCGTGGTAGCAGCCGTCGAACTTGAGCACGGCCGGACGCGCGGTGACCCCGCGTGCGAGGCGGACGGCGCTCATGGCCGCCTCGGTCCCCGACGAGACCAGCCGGAGCATCTCCACGGAGGGGACCATCGCGCGAACGCGTTCGGCGAGGAGGACCTCGCCTTCCGTCGGAGCGCCGAACGTCGTGCCCCGCGTCGCCGCCTGCGCCGCGGCGCCGACGACCTCCGGTCGCGCGTGACCGAACAGCAGGGCGCCCCAGGACTGGACGAGGTCGACGTACGCGCGGCCGTCCACGTCCTCGAGCCACGCGCCCGCTCCGCGAGCCACGAAGACGGGCGTCCCGCCCACGCCGCCGAACGCGCGCACCGGCGAGTTCACGCCGCCGGGGATCGCGACGCGCGCCCGCTCGAAGAGTTCGCTCGACCGGCTCATTGCAGACAGAACTCGTTGCCCTCGGGATCGCGCATCACGATCCAGAACTCACCTCGCTGGTCGACGGTCGCCACGAGGGTCGCGCCGAGGCCCCCGGCGCGCTCGGCCTCACGCTGCGTTCGGTCGCGACGCTCGTCACCCTCCAGGCCGGCGCCGACGTTCACGTCCAGGTGCACGCGGTTCTTCGCCGTCTTGCCCTCCGGCACCCTCTGGAAGAAGAGCCGAGGGCCGACGCCAGCAGGGTCGACGCGCGCGTCGGCATCGTTCCAGCGCTCCTCGGGGATGCCGTGATCGAGCGCCCACGCGTCCCACGAGGCGAAGCCATCGGGCGGTTCCTGCGCGACGTACCCGAGCAGGTCCGCCCAGAACGATGCCAGGCGCGCCGGGTCGGCGCAGTCGAACGTCACCTGGAAGCTGGTGGCCATCCGCCTCCCTCCCGGTACCGGCCTACCCGTCGGCGAGCCAGCCCGCCGCGTCCTTCGCGTGGTAGGTCAGGATCAGATCGGCACCGGCACGACGGATACCGGTCAGAACCTCCAGCACGGTGCGTCGTTCGTCCAGCCATCCGGCGAGCGCCGCGGCCTTGACCATGGCGTACTCGCCGCTGACGTTGTAGGCGGCGACCGGGACCCCGGCCGCTTCGTCCGCCGCTCGGCGCACGATGTCCAGGTACGCCAGGGCGGGCTTCACCATGACGATGTCGGCGCCCTCGGCGATGTCCGCGTGCACCTCGCGGAGCGCTTCGTCGGCATTCGCCACGTCCATCTGGTAGCCGGCGCGATCGCCGAACCGCGGCGCGCACTCCGCGGCGTCACGGAACGGGCCATAGAAGGCGGACGCGAACTTCGCCGCGTACGCCAGGATGCCCGTCCGCTGGGAACCGGCCCCGTCGAGCTCGTCACGGATCGCGGCTACCTGACCGTCCATCATGCCCGACGGCGCGACCAGGTCGACCCCCGCCTCCGCCTGCGCCAGCGCGATCCGCCGGTAGCGCACGAGCGTGCCGTCGTTGTCCACTTCGCCGTCGTCGCCCAGCACCCCGCAGTGGCCGTGGTCCGTGTACTCGTCCAGACAGAGATCGGCGATCACCACGCGATCGTCGCCGAACTCGTCCCGCAGGGCCCGGATCGCGCGCTGCGCGATCCCGTCCGGGTTCCAGGCCTCCGAGCCCTCGGCGTTCTTCCGTTCCGGGACGCCGAACAGGACGAACCCGAGGACGCCCGCCGCCGCCGTCTCGACCGCCTCCTTGCGCAACGACTCGAGCGTGTGCTGGAACTGTCCGGGCATCGAGGCGATCGGCGCGGGTTCGTCGATCCCTTCCTTGACGAACAGCGGCGCGATCAGCTGCCGAGGGCTCAGGTCGGTCTCGCGCGCGAGCGCTCGGAGCGCGGCGGTGCGCCGCATCCGGCGCGGGCGATGCGTCGGGAAGCTCATCGTGCGGCCGATGCTAGCGGGTCCGGCGCGGACGGACCGCGCGCTCGACGGCCGCCGCGAGCGCTTCGACCGTGTGGGGCCGAGCCACGGCCGAAACCCGGAATCCATCCGCCCGTGCCTCGCGCGCGGTGACGGGCCCGATGCAGACGAACCTGGGCTCGCCGGCCATCGTGGTCACCGGCGGCCCCGCCAGCGCGCGCACGAAGCCGCGCACGGTCGAGGCGCTCGTGAAGGTGACGGCGTCGACCCCGCCCGCCTCCAGCGCGGCGCGGGCGATCGCCGGCAGGCGGATCGCGAGGACCGTCCGGTACGCGTCGATCCTCGTCGGCGCCCAGCCCTTCGACCGCAGGGCATCCTCCAGCCCGGGCGGTGCGATGTCGGCGCGGAGGCACAGGACCCGTCCCTCGCCGCGCGGGAAGGCGCGCGCGAGCGCCTCGGTCTCGTACACCCGGGGCAGGAGGTCGGGCCGCTGGCCTGTCCAGGCGGCGAGCGCGTCGGCGGTCCCCTCCCCCACCGCGGCCACCCGCGCGCGCAGCTCGTCCGCGCCGAGCCGTTGTGACAGGACGTCGACGGTCGCGCGGCTCGTGAGCGTGATCCACGTGAACTCACCGGCCGCGAGATCGGCGAGCGCCCGGTCGAGCACTCGCGAGCGCGCGGGACGGATCCGGATCGAGGGCGCGACCAGCGTCGCGGCGCCACGCGCCTCGAGGAGCGCGGCCAGGTCGTCAGCCTGCTCGCGAGGGCGGGTGATCAGGACCGTCCGTCCATCCAGCGGACGGTTCACCGGCCTGCGGCCCGGTCGAGGATCGCCGCGGCGCCTGCGGCCAGGAGCGACGCGGCCACCCGGTCGGCCGCGAGCACGGGCGTCTCCGCTTCGGCGTCGGCCTCCAGCGTCCCCGTCCCGTCCGGGCGGATCACCCGCGCTCGGAGCGAGACGCCCCCGGCCGTCGGCTGCGCGAGCGCGCCGAGGGGCATCGCGCAGCCGCCTCCGAGCCCGAGCACCAGCCGCCGTTCGGCTTCGAAGGCCATCCGCGATGCGGCATCGTCGAGCATCACGACCAGCTCGAGCGTCGCCGCGTCGGCCGTTCGCGTCTGCACGGCCAGGGCGCCCTGCCCCGGCGCGGGCACCATCTCGTCGACGTCGAACGGCGTCACGTGCGGCGGTTCGAGCCCGAGCCTGACGAGACCGGCCGCGGCGAGCACCAGGGCGCCGACCTCGCCCTCCGCCATCCTCCGCAGCCGGGTATCGACGTTGCCCTGGAGGTCGACGACCCGTGCGTCCGGCCGTGCGCACAGGAGCTGCGCGCGCCGGCGGAGGCTCGACGTGCCGATCGCCGAACCGGCGGGCAGGGCCTCCTCTCGGGTGACGAGCACGTCCCGCGGGTCCGACCGTCCCGGGATCGCGGCTACCACGACGCCCTCTGGGTCATCGGCCGGCAGGTCCTTCGCCGAATGCACCGCCAGATCGATCCGGGCCTCCAGGAGCGCAACGACGATCTCGTGGACGAACAGGCCCTTGAGGCCCGCCGCTCGCGCCGGCGGCGGGGCCGCGGGAGCGCCGACCTGGACCGCTCGATCGCCGGACGTGACGATCGGGACGATCTCGACGTCGACCTCGACGCCGCGGTCGGCGGCGGCGCGGCCGAGTGCCGAGGCGACCTCCGCGGCCTGCGCGAGCGCGAGTTTCGACCGTCGCGTCCCGAGCCGGAGCCGCACGGACGTCAGACGCCGGGCCGGTGCTCCAGCCCGAACAGTTCGGCGAGCGCGAGCGCGTGCTGGTCGGTCCCCGCGACGGATAGCTCCTTGACGCGCACGATGGGCTCGTGGAGCAGCTTCGCGACGATCGCGCGCGCCATGGCCTCCACGGCCTCGCGCTGCGCGGGCGAGAGCCCGTCGAGCTTCGCCAGCGCCCTCGACAGCTCGGCCTCGCGGATCCGATCCCCGCGGGCCCGGAGCGCCTGGATCAGCGGAGCGAGGCGGGCGGCCTGTCGGCGAACGCCGTACCGGGCGACCTCCTCCCTGACGATCGCCGAACCGGCCGCGAGCGCCTCGTGGGCGGGCGCCCCGCGCCGCGCTTCGGCGGCGAGGTCGTCGACGTCGACGAGCATCACGCCCGGCAGATCGCCGACGGCGGGATCGACGTCGCGGGGCACCGCCAGGTCCAGGACGAACATCGCCGCGTCGTCCGGCTCGACCGGCCTGGTCGGCGCCGCATACCGAGCGACGCCGGCCTCGCGCACGTCGCGCGCGTGTATCACGACGCCGGCGGCGCCGGTGCACGCGACGATCACGTCGGCACCCGACATCGCCCGCGCCAGGGCATGCAGCCCGTGCGCCTCGGCCCCGTGGCGCTCGGCCAACGCCCTCGCGCGTTCGGGGCTCCGGTTCGCGATCGCCACGCGGGCGGCCCCCCGGTCCCTGAGGACCTTGACGGCGAGCGAGGCCATCTGACCGGCCCCGATCACCGCCGCGCCGCGTCCCCGGATCCCGCCGAGGTGTCCTTCGGCGAGGTTCAACCCGGCCTCCACCATGGCCTCCGGCGCGGCGCCGATCGACGTCTCGGCCCGCACGCGCCGCCCGGCGCGGATCGCGGCGCGGAACAGCGCAGCGAGCTCCGGCCCGGCGGCAGCTTCGGCCTGCGCGACGCGGAAAGCCCCCCGGACCTGCGCCAGGATCTGGGGTTCGCCGACCACCATCGAGTCCATACCGGCGGCGACCGCGAAGAGGTGGCTCGCCGCGTCCGTCTCGTAGTGCGCGTAGAGGGGCTCCTCGAACGCGTCCGGATCGAGCTCACCGGACGCCGCCAGGAACCGCTTCAGCGCGAGGAAGCCCGCGTGGTAGCTCTCGACCTCCGCGTAGACCTCGACGCGGTTGCAGGTCGACAGGATGACCGCACGCGCCCGATCGCGTCCTCGTCCATCAGGAGCCGGAACGCCTTCGGCACCTCCTCGTCGGCGATCGCCAGCCTCTCGAGGAGCTCGACCGAGGCATGCCGGTGCGACACGCCGAGCGCGAGGATCGCCATCAGGCGTCCCCGGCGGCCGGGTGGCGCCGTCGGCTCGGTCGCCGTACACAGGGCCGGGAGCTCACGTCGGACAACCCTACGTGACCGGCGCCAGGTCGATGGAGCCGCGCCCGCCCTGAACGGCCTCCAGCACGGCCTTGCGCTGCTCGTAGTACGCGAGGATCTGGAGTTCGACCGAGAGGTCGACCTTGCGCACCGAGACGTCCTGCGGAACCGAGATCACCGCCGGGGCGAAGTTCAGGATCGAACGGATCCCCGCCGCGACCATCCGGTCGGCCACCTCCTGGGCGGCCGACGCCGGCGTGCAGATCACACCGATCACGACGTCCCCACGGGCGACGATCTCCGGCAGGCACGCGATGTCCTCGACCAGGAGGTCGCCGATCCGCTCCCCGACGATCGTGGCCGACGCGTCGACCAGCGCCGCGACGCGGAACCCACGGGCGGAGAACCCCCGGTAGTTCGCGAGCGCGTGGCCGAGGTTCCCCACGCCGGCGATCAGGACGGGCCAGTCCTGCGTGAGGCCCAGCTCGCGCCGGACCTGGTGGATCAGGTACGCGACGTCGTAGCCCACCCCTCGCGTCCCGTACGACCCGAGGTAGGAGAGATCCTTGCGGACCTTCGCCGAGTTCACCCCGGCCGAATCGGCCAAGCCCTCGGACGAGATCGTCGTGACGCCGCTCTCGGCCGTCTCGACCAGCACTCGCAGGTACACGGGAAGGCGGCCCAGGGTGGCCTCCGGGATCGTCCGGTCGCTCACGGGCGGGTCGCCGGGTCCGTCACGCCGCCAATCCTAGCGCACCGATTCACAAGCGAACGAGCGGCGTCCGCGCGCCGAGCCGGGGACCTGCGGCGCGGCTCTGCACCCCGTCATCCGCCCGAGACCAGCCGATGCAACCGGGCCGCGTCGACGCGGTACTCGAACTCCTCCACGCCGTCCACCTCGACGACCGGGACGCGGATCCCGTAGTCGCGCTCGAGGTCGTCGTCACCGTCGATGAATCGTTCGTCGAACGCGAAGGCGTTGCGTTCCCGCTCCGCCAGGATCACGTCGCGGGCCTCGTCGCACAGGTGGCACCGCCGTCGCGAGTACATCGAAACCGTGATGTCGGGCGCCACGGCGGCCATCGTAACCGGCGGTCTGCTAAGACAGGTTCCCGTGGAGCCGGATCGGATCGAGGATCGGAGGGATCGAGACCTCCATCGAGGCTTGATCGCGCGCGAACGCGCGTCGTTCGAGCAGTTGTACGCCCGGTACGCGGCGGCGGCCTACGGCCTGGCCTACCGGGTCACCGGCCGCGCGACGCTCGCGCAGGACGTCGTGCACGACGCCTTCCTCGCGCTCTGGCGCGCCCCGGAGTCGTTCGATCCGGCCCGCGGGACGTTCCGCGCGTACTTCCTGTCGCTCGTCCATCACCGCGCGGTCGACACGGTTCGCCGTGAGGAGCGCCTCCGGCAACGTTCGAGCCGGATGAACCCCGAGCGCGACGAGGACGAAGATGTAGCGGAGGACGTGGTGCAGGAGGCTTGGCTCGCAGATCGTCGCGCGAAGGTCCTCGAGGCGCTCGAGGGACTCTCGCCCGAGCAACGCCAGGTGCTGGAGCTCGCGTATTTCCACGGGTACACGCAGGCCCGGATCGCCCGGGAGACCGGCGTACCCCTGGGTACCGTGAAGACGCGGACCCTCGCCGCGATGCGACGGCTCCGAGCCGCGCTCCTGGGAGGAGCGGAAGATGCAGACTGAGCACGAACAGGTCCAGGCGATCCTGGCCGCGCGAGCGCTCGGCGCCCTCGACGACGCCGAATCCGACGCCGCCGACGGCCTGATCGAGCGGCACCTGCCGACGTGCGATCCCTGCAAGGGAGCGCTGGAGGGCTTCGAGGCGGTCGCCGGTGAGCTCGCCCTCGCCGAGCCGTCGCGGCAGCCTCCCGCCTCGCTCGAGGCGCGTCTGCGCCGCGAGGTGGCCGGGCCGCGCGTCTCCGCACGGGTGGGCGCCTGGGTCACCGCCGTCGCGGCGATCGTCGCGCTCGTGCTCGGGGCGTTCAGCCTGCACCTGAACGGCCGTGTCTCCCGCGCCGAACGAGCCCAGGCGCAGGCGGCGGAGCTCATCTCCGCGGTGACGGTGCCCCAGTCGAAGGTCGTCCCGCTGGCCGCCCGGCGGACCACCGACCCGGGCCACGCGGTCGCGGCGGTGTTCGTGCCCGGCGGCGGGCGCCTGTACGTGGTCGGGAACCTCCCCGCCCCGAGCTCGGACCGGGTCTACCAGGTCTGGCTCGGCCGCCAGGGACGCTTCGCGAGCGGCGGCACGTTCGTCCCCGATCCGCGGGGCTTCGTCATGCTCCGCGTCCCTCGCGAGGCCTCCGAGTACGATCACGTCCTGATCACGGAGGAACCCGGCGAGGGCAGCGCCCGTCCGTCCGAGGATCGCGTCGCCGAATCCGACCTCTGAGCGTCCCGGGCGGCGGACCGCCGACGTGCTGCATCGCCGGCCCCGGTCCGGGCGTTCCGACGGCCGACAGAAAAGTTCGTCTTCAGGACTGAACCCGCGGCATCCGGATGTCGAAGACTAGGTGGAGAAGCATCCCCCTTCTCTGCAAGGCCGGACGAGCGTCGAGCCGCCGGACACGGGCCACCCCCGGCCCCCGGATGGTGACGACGCGGACCATGAGGAGGCCGCAACCCCCTGCGGCCTCCTCGTTTTTTCCGGGTTTCCCTTTCGGCCGGCCATGCGGTGCGCGGTCCGGCGAGGCCGAACCACGGCAACGGCGGGTCGGAGTCGTTGCAGCCCTCCTTGAACAGGCACCCGTGCGGCCAGCCGAGGTCCGCCCCGTACAGCAGGTCGAACACCCGGAGGTCGAGGAAGAACGGATCGTCGCTCTGGCCCGCGTACGTCCTGCCGTTCGGACCCGCCTTGTACTCCGCGGCCTTCATCAGGCCCGGGTAGTCCGGCATCGACACGTCTCCGACGAACGACGGCGCCGCGACCGCGTCGCTGACCATCGTCGTCGTCGTCCCGTTCTTCGTGACCTTCTGCAGGTCGTAGGTCTGGTAGAAGTTCAGGTCGGTGTCGTCGAGCGACGTCACTTGGCCCGTGTTGTACAGGAACGTGTCCGGGTTCCGGTAGTGGTTCGTGAACGTCCACCGGAACGTGATGTCCGCGACGCCGTTGCCGTTGTTGTCGACGTTGACGTCGTAGTGCACACCGGGCGCGAACGAGTAGAAGTTCGGGCCGCCCGCCGGGTATTCGAACGGGTTCCACAGGCTGACGAGCGTCGTGGTGTTCGGCTTGTCGGGACTGACGAACGCGTAGACGTCCGTGTTGTCGATCTGCGGGTCGGCGGCCACGAGTGGTGCCTCCCGGTGGCTGGACGCGAAGCTCGCTCCGGGTCCGAGCGTGGTGATCACGCCGGCACCCAGGGCGGCCGCGGCCCCCACGGCCACCGCCGCATGCCGCAATCGCGAGCGTTTCGGCACGGATGTACCTCCTTCGAGAAGCGATCGGTGTTCGAGGTCGGTGCTGCGCCGAACGACCCGGGTTCTCGACCGCGGGCGGTCCCTCCACCCTGCGGGTCGCCGTCACCCCCTCTCGTGCGGCGGCGTTCGCACGGCCCTATTCGCGACCGCGGCCGGTCCGGATCACCTCGCCGTGGGGTCAGGTTGCGCCGAACGTCCAAGTCCACTCGCCGCACGGAGCGGAACAGGGCGACTGCGTCCGTATGGAGCCTCCGCCACTCGACGGATACGAAGGCGGGCTGATCAGATGCGTATCCTTGAGGCCCATCGTGAACGAGCCCTCTCCGCCGAACCAGCACGGTCGGGCGTGAGCGACGTGACGATCGAAGGAAGGCGCCGGATGCAGCGAGGCTCGGGTTCGCCGGGGCGCTTTCGGCTAGTCCTGGCCATCGTCCTTGCCGGCGGCCTCGTTGCGGGCGGCGTCTTTGCCATTTCGCGCGGAGCTGGAGACAGAGAAGCGGTGACGAGCCCCTCGCCCCGGGAGCCGCGGATCGGCGGCATCACGATCGAGGATGTCGCAGCCGGCGAGGCGCCGTGGCAAGGCGCGACGAAGGCGACGCTCGACGACGCCGAGAAAGAAGCTGGTCTCGTCGCCATCGCGCCGAACTCAGAGCGTGGTTCCACGGCATGCCTGACGACGGTGTGGACCGGCCCGGCGGGACGACCCGACGACAACGCGCTCGTCGAAGTGTTCTCATCCAAGATCGTGCTGTACCACCAACCGGCGCCCGATCCGCCTGAGGACTACTCGGTCGGAGCGAGGCTCTCTCCGAGCATCGAACTGATCGAGGTGCAGGACGTGCCGGCGTTCTCGGTCGCGCCCACGACCAGCCACCCGAGTGCCGAGGTCGGCTTCGTCACCAGCGGAAGCAAGCTGCTCCTCTTCGGCTACATGCCGACCGCCGAACTCGTCAAGGTAGCGGAGACGATCGGCCCGACGGACGGTTCCACTCCGGTGTCGTGCGCGACGCCGAGCTGAGCACCTCGCTGAAGAAGCTGCCGATGACGAACGGTTCGCCAAGTCCTCGACCGCGGCGGCAGAGGTGAATACCGTGTGCCCGCGGCCCTTGAGACGGCACAGCCAGACAACCTCAGGCCGTCGACCACCCGGTGGGCCTGGGCGATGGCCGAGGCAAGCCCCGGGGACAGAACACGTTAGGAGGTCAGCGACTCTGCGGTCCGCTGAAGCTCCACTGTGCCGAGCGAGTCGCTCGACAGCACGAACGTGATGTTCTGCTCATCGAACTCGACCCATGCGGGGTTCTGTTCCAGCTGGTCGGTCTTGGGCTCGATGATGAGCGCAGGCGCTCCGCGCACCGTGCCGACGCGCATCTCGGCCCCCCCGTCCTCGACCTTGTCTGCGTACGTCTTCGCGGGGTCCGAGTACGGAGCGGGGAACTCAAGCAGGTGCACCTCACCCGTGTATACAAGGGCTACCATGTCCTGCTCCTTGTCGAGCCAGACCTCGGAGAGGTTCGATGCGTTCGCCGACGGATCATCCGCAGTGAGTACGGTGAAGTCGACTCCGGCCCTCGCTTGATCGAGGGAGACCTGCGATCCCTCGGGGAGGATCGGTAAAGATGGCGCAAACATCGAAACTGTTGGCCCCGGAACCGGTGACCCGGCTGCCAGGTGCTGCTCGGTGGCACATGAACTTAGCGCAACCACCGCCGCCGTCCATGCGACGAGAAGAACTCGCCAGCCGGATCTGCCCGGCCAGTTGATCCGCCTCATCAACATACCGCCCCGCTAAATAGCACGTAGTGCTCGTGATTCGATATCCAGTCGAAGTGATGGTCCGCGGAGCTATTCTGGCTGCAATAAAGATCCTGCCAGAACGTCCAACTGCCGTTGACGGTGTTGAACGCCTTGAGCGCCCAGTAGTGCGCGTACAGGGAATCGCAGAAATTGTGTCGCTCCGTGTTCGTCGAGATGTGTCCCCTACCGTACAGAAGCGCCGACGTAGTCTTCACCGTGGTGCCGTCGAGTTGGAAGTGCCAGGTGCCGTTGCCGTCGCCGTCGACCTCCGCGAAGTTGTGGGTCGAATTCGCAACGAGAGACGAGCCCACATAGGGCCCCTTGGTTACGCCGCGATCCTTCCAAACTCGAACTGCTTGGCGGTGCCCTGCGTTCCCCAATCCGTTCCGCGGAGCCATCCCGTCTCCACGAAGTCGCCATTCGGGAACCCAACGAACAGAGAGTAAATGATACCGTTGTACATGTTGCTTGGGTCGTTTACCAACATCCTGGAGTGGTTCCCGCGCGACGGGTCATCGCTGTTGTTGTCGCCGTTCACATGAGTGTTCCCAGCGCTGCACGACGTGTCGTCCGCTGACGCCAAGATGGTGGAGCGAGGGGATGCGATGTGCCAGGAGCTGATCAGGACAGCGGCAAGAGTCAGCCTCACAAATCGCTTTCGACCCATATCAAGATGATAGCGACCTGCGCGGACGTCGATGCAAGACTTCATCGGTCTACTGGAGCGACGATGGTCCAATGCCCCAACGGGAAACGCTCGCTCGGATGAAGCCCAGGTACATCACCAGCACGCCGACTGCCAGGCTGATCGAGAACAACCACACGACGTGCAGACCGGCGCCGACGCCCGAGCCGATCGCGACGATCGTCGCGCCGAGCGCGATCAGGAGCGTCCCGACGGTCACGTGCCGGAGGTCCTTGCGGTTCCGCGTCTGCCACGCCGACCAGACCAGGCCCCCGAGCAGCAGGAAGTACGCCGGGAACGCCAGGACCTGCGCCAACCGGTACGCGATCGCATCGGTCCCGAACACGTCCTTGCCGAGCGGCAGGTTCGCCTGCAGCGCACCGGCTGCGATCGGTGCGGACCAGACCTGGATCGCCGCGAACACCGACAGCACGACGACCACGGTCAGCACGACGTCGCCGACCATCCGCCGTCGCGCCAGCAGGTACACCTCCCCGGCGAACAGGTACGGGACCGTGAGGATCGCGCCGAACAGCCAGTAGACGCGGAACGCGAACGCCGTCCACCCGAACACGACGCCGACGAACACGGCGGCCGACGCGAGGGCGAACATGAGCATCGCGATCGACCAGACGCCGTCGTACGCACGGCGGCGCACCACGAACCGCTCAGCTAGCCGGTAGCAGAACACCCCGGAGACGACGGTCGCGATCAGGGGCGCGATGCCCTCGGCGATGCCGTGGCCGGACGCGAGGACACCGCCGGGCGCGCTCACGGGGTGGCTTCGTCGACCGGGCGCCGGAGCGCCCGCCTGAGCACCTTGCCGGTCACGTGGTGCGGAAGTTCGTCAACCAGGTTGACGACCTTCGGCGTCTTGAATCGCGCGAGACGCCCACCGAGGTGCTCGAGGACCTCGTCGGCGGTCAGGAACGGCGACACGTCCGCCGGGACGACCCACGCCTCGACGGCTTCGCCGGTCCGTTCGTCCGCGATGCCGACGACGGCGACGTCGGCGACACGCGGGTCCGACGCGATGGCCTCCTCGACCTCCTTCGGATACACGTTGAACCCCGAGACGATGATCAGGTCCTTCTTCCGGTCGACCAGGAATAGGTACCCGTCCTCGTCGCGGTAGGCGACGTCGCCGGTGTGGAGCCAGCCGTCGGCGTCCAGCACCGTGGCCGTCTCCTCGGGGCGGTTCCAGTACCCGGCGAACACGTTCGGCCCCCGCACCAGGATCTCGCCCGGGTCGCCGTCCTCGGCCTCGTCCCCGTCCTCGGCGACCACGCGGACGTCGAGCCCGGGGAGCGGCAGGCCGATCGAGCCGGGCCTGGCTTCGTCGCCGACGGCGGTCGTCGTGACGGTCGGGGCGGATTCGGTCAGCCCGTAACCCTCCCAGATCGTGACGCCGGTCGCGAGCCGGAAGGCGTCGAAGACCTCTGGGGGCAGGGCGGCCGCGCCGGATGCGGCCAGCCGAACCGTATCGAACGCCGACGCCTCGACCCGGCCGTCGCCCACCGCCCGCGTCCACGCGGCGAACATCGGCGGGGCGCCGCAAAGGATCGTCACGCCGTGCTGCGGGAGCAGCGCGGCCGTCTCCACCGGGTCGAAGCGGTCCACCAGGAGGGCGGCCGCGCCGACCCGCAGGCAGAGCCCGAGGACGGCGTTCAGTCCGTAGATGTGCGAGATCGGCAGCGCGAGCAGGGCGACGTCTCCCTCCGCGCCGGCCAGGGCCGGAACCGACGCCATCTGGTCGACGTTCGCGAGCAGGTTCCGATGGGTGAGCATCGCGCCCTTCGGCTCGGCGGTCGTTCCGGCCGTGTACGCGATCACGGCCACGTCGTCGTCGCCGACCTGCGTCGTGGGTGGATCGCCGGCGCGCGTCAACGCCTCCTCCAGCGAGACGGTGCCGGCCGGCGCGGGCGGCCCACCGATCACGATCAGGGTCTCGAGGCTCGGCACGTCGGAGCGAACCTCCAGCAGGCCGGGGAGGTACTCCAGCTCGGTCACGACGGCGCGCACGCCGGCGTCCGCGAGGATCGAAGCCAGCTCGACCGGCGTGAGCATCACGTTCAGCGGGCAGGCGATCGCCCCCGCCCGCATCGTCCCGTAGAGGGCGTCGACGAACTCCGGCACGTTCCCGGCGACGAGCGCGACGCGGTCGCCCGGCGCGACGCCGAGCGACGCGAGGGCCGCGGCCGTGAGGTCGATCCGGTCGTCGAGCTCGGCGAACGTGATCGCACGCCCATGGAAGATGATCGCCGCGTCGCCCGGGCGGGCGGTGGCGGCGTCTCGGACCAGGTCCGCCACGTTCACGGGGTCTGCCCTGAAGGTTGGGCGGTGACGTCGACGTGTTCGCGTTCGACGGAGAGCGCCGGCGTTCGGCCCGCCCACTCGGCGTGCGTGGTCCCGCGCGACTCGAACAGCGCGACCTCTTGGAACGCGCCGGCCGAGCGCTCGAACAGCGCCAGCCGGCACGACGCGATCTCGGAGTTGTGGCACCAGCGTTCGCTGCCGTCCGGATCGTCGTACCGCGCGCGGATCAGGTCCCGGGTCGGCGCCTCGATCCGCCCCGTGAGGCGGAACCGCCGGTCGCCGACGTCGACCTTCCAGGTGCCGAGGCCGAAGTCGCGCCGGCGGCTCGTCTTCGACATCCGGATCCAACGACCGTCCCACAGGACCCCGACCGACGTGACGAAGGGCATCCGGAACGGCCCGCGGCGGCCCTGGGCCGTGAGCGCGTGGACGACCCCTTGGTCACCGGTCAGGTCGCCGCAATGCGCCCACGCCCAGCGTTCCGCGTGCCGCGTCCCGTACAAGTGTCCCTGTTGGCCCGGCGCGTCGGCGAGGTCGAACCGCTCGCCGTCGACCGTGATGTGGCCCGAGACCCGCGTGTCGACGTTCGGCGAGAGCGGCTTCGTCGGCGCGAACCGGCCCCGGTACATCCAGTCCGGCAGCAGCCGGTAGGTCTCCGAGCCCGTCGGCCACGTCAGCGACCACGCCGCATCGTGCCCGCTGCCCTCGACACGGCCATCGGCCACACCGCTCGCGAACGTCGTCTCGCCGCCGATCCGGACGTCGAACCGGTCGGGTTCGACCTGCGATGCCTCGCTCGCGCGGTGGATCCCGAAGTTCCGGTCGGGGTCGGACGGGTCGAACCGCGCGAACCACGACGCCGCGCGCTCACCGATGGTCGAGCGGATCCAGAAGCCCTGACCGGAGCGCGGGTCGGTGAGGGTGAGGAACCAGACCTCGTACCCGTTCCGAGGCCGTCGCGGCAGGTTGTCCTCCTCGCTCACGGCCGAAGGATACCCGGACGCGCCGTGGGCCTCCGATAGGATGGGTCGGCAGCGTGTGCACGCACGCGCGTGACAGCACCTCATCGAGCGAACGTTCGACCGATCGGACCGACCATGACGGACCCTCGCCCAGGACTGATCTTCTCGACGGCGCCGTTCTTCCGGCAGCCGCTGCGCGACGGCTTCCGGCACATCGCGGAGGCTGGGTTCGAAGCCGTCGAGGTCATGGTCACACAGGACCCGAACACGCAGGAGCCACGCCTGCTGAACAAGCTCGCGCAGGAGTTCGGCCTGCGGATCGACGCGATCCACGCGCCGTTCCTGCTGATCACCCGGCGGGTGTTCGGCACCGATCCCGTCACGAAGATCCACCGCTCGGTCCACGTGGCCGAGGAGACCGGTGCGCCGCTGGTGATCGTGCACCCGCCGTACCGCTGGCAGGTCCGGTACCGGCGGTGGGCCGAACGCGACCTGGCGGAGTTCTCCGCCCGCACGGGCGTCACGGTCGCCGTGGAGAACATGTTCCCGGTCAAGCTCCCCGGCGAGCGCGGGGTCACGTTCCACGCGTCGCAGGAGTTCGAGGACCTCGATTCCTACCCGTACCTGGTCCTGGACACGTCGCACGCCGCGGTCGCGGGGATCGACATCCGTGAGGCCTACCGCCGGTACCGGGACAAGCTCCAGCACGTGCACCTGTCGAACAACGCGGGCAAGGGGTGGGACTCGCACCTTCCCGTCTACCTGGACGGTGTCCTGCCCCTCGCGGAATTCCTGGAGGACCTGGTCGCGGGCGGGTTCGCCGGCAACGTGTCGATCGAGCTGGACCTGCGGCCGTACATGCGCGACGAGGTCGCGCTGCAGGAGGTCCTGGTCCGGAACCGCGAGTTCTGCGAGTCGCTGCTCTCGGCGCCGCAGGGCCAGGAGATCGGGCGCCGCTAGCCGGGGCTCGTTCGGGGGGCTGCATCGGTGCGGCGGGGAACGCTGATCATGATCGTCGGGCTGTTCATCCTGCTGGCCGTCGCGGCGTTCGCCCAGTACCGGATCGGCCAGCGCGACGTTCGGATCCCGGTCACGGTCCCGGTGACGCCGAGCGCGTCGCCGGCGTCGACGACGGCCGCGCCCTGACGCGGGCCCGGTCGGTGCCTACGCGCCGAACGCCGAACGGCGCCGCGTCAGGTTCCGGTAGAGCATCTGCTGGATCGTGTCCCGCACCCGATCCGTCAGCTCGAACACGAGCATCGCGTCGCGCCAGCCATCCGGCCCGTACCCGTCGGTCGGGATCGGTTCCCCGAACTCGACGACCCACTTCGAGCGGAGCGGGATCGCGCCGAGCGGCCCGAGCCACGGGAACGTCGGCGTGATCGGGAAGTACGGGAGTCCGAACAGCCGCGCCAGGAACGCGGAGTTCCCCAGCAGGGGGTAGATCTCCTCGGACCCCACGACAGCCACCGGGACGATCGGCGCGCCGGCGCGCAGCGCCACCTCGACGAAGCCGCCCCGTCCGAACCGCTGGAGCCGGTAGCGGTCGCGGTACCGCTTCCCGACCCCCTTGTAGCCCTCCGGTGCGACCCCCACCAGCTCGCCGGCGTGCAGCAGCGCGAGAGCATCCTCGTGACACGCTAGCGTCGCCCCGATCTTCCTGGTGAGCGGCGCGACGAACGGCAGCCGGAGCGCGAGGTCCGCCGCGAGCAGCCGGAGGTGCCGGTGCGCCGGATGCTCGTCGAACAGCCCGAAGCGCACCACCATCGCGTCGACGGGCACCGTGCCGGCGTGGTTCATCACGACGAGCGCGGGGCCCTCCGACGGCACGTTGTCGACGCCGAGCCACTCCGTGCGGAAGTAGTCGCGGTACAGGGGTCGGATGATCGGCGCGAGGACGTGTTCGGTCAGCTCGGGGTCGAACCCGAACGCGTCGACCTCGTACCGCCCGGTCGCCCGCCGCGCCAGCAGGTCGAGGATCGGCTCGAGCGACGCAGCGGGGATCGTCCCGACCCGCGGGGCCGGCTCGGGCGGCCGATGGAGCGCGCAGAACCCGTTCGCCCGCGCTGGGTTCCGGCACGGACGGCCGGACTTCGTCGTCGCGCCACAGCGCGGCTGGCCGACGGGCGCGCCTGTCTTCGAGCGCCGGGCGCGTGTCGATCCGCCGCGGGCCCGGTCGCGGTCACGGTCGAGGGGGATGACCTGTGCCATCAGCGCACCTCCTCGAGCGCTGCGCCTCCCGCCGTCGCACGGGCCGGAACGCCGAGGAAAGCACGGACGTCGTCCTCGATCCGCCGCACGCGCGCGGGGTCGAGCGGCCGCGGGCTACGGTGCCCGAGGATGAACTCGTCGAGCGCGCCCTCCGTGGAGTACCGGGGCGTGTATCCGAAGTCCCGCCGCAGCCGCGTCGTGTCGACGACCCGCCCGTGGACGAGCAGGGGGACCTGATCCGCGGGGAAGTCCACGAGCCCCGAGCGCCGGACGCTCCTGGCCGTGGTGCTCGCCAGGAACAGCGGCACGGGCAGTGCGACCTTCCCGCACCGACGGATCGCTTGCGAGAGGTACAGCACGCCGTCGCCCGCGACGTTGAAGATGCCCGGCCGGTCACCGCGCGAGGCGATCCGGAGGACCTCGATGCCGTCGTCCTCGTGCACGAACTGGATCCTCGGGTCGTGTCCAAGCGCCGTCGGAACGACCGGGAGCGACAGGTACCGCGTGAGCGGTGTCTCGATCTGCGAGCCCATGAAGTTCGCGAAGCGCAGGATCGTCATGCAGACGTCCGGGCGGCGGCGGGCGAAGTCCCGAGCTGCCTGCGCCACCTCGACCGCGTCCTTCGCGTAGCCGTGCCTCGGGATCTCGTGCGGGGTCATGTCCTCGGTGAACGCCGCCGGGTCCTCCGGGCTCGAGCCGTAGACGGCCGTCGTGGACTTCATCACGACCGTGCGCAGGGTCGGGAGCTTCTGCGCCGCGGCGAACAGCTGCAGCGAGCCGATCACGTTGATCTCTTTCATGGCGCTGCGCCCGCCGACGCGGGTCGGCGTGGCGATGATCGCCAGATGAAGCAACGTGTCGATGCACCTGTCCTCGAGCGCGCTCAGGACCAGCGGGTTCCGGATGTCAGCGCGGACGAACTCGGTCCGCTCGAGGTCCACCTCTGGCTGGTCGAGGTCGATCCCGAAGATCGCTTCGACCTCGGGATCGGCTTCGAGCTGCTGCGCCAATCGGCCGGCGAGGTGCCTGGAGATCCCGGTGATCGCGACCCGTTGACCCATGGCTTCCAGCCTACCCGTCGGCGACCGGCCGGAGCTCGACCGTGTCGTCGATCCGCAGGCCGAACCGGTCAGACGCGCGTCCGCGGTTCACCGCCATCTCGAGCCAGCCCGCCGAACCCACGATGGAGGATGACGTCGTCGGCGTCGGTCGCCCGGGCTTCGACGGCGCCGCCGGGGGCTTTCCACGCGAGCGACAGCGAGCCGTTGTCGGGCCCCACGAGCGATCACGCCGTGGCACACGCCTACGAAACCCGTCGCCCGAGCCGAAGTCCGATACGCACACGACCGGCCGCGTCACGGCACCGTGCGGGCGACGCGTCGCCGCGGGGGCCCTACTTGCCTTGCTGCCGGCGCTGCCAACGGGTCTTCTTCAGCAGCTTCTTGTGCTTCTTCTTGCGCATCTTCTTGCGACGCTTCTTGACGACGGAAGACAACCTCACGCCCTTTCCGAGCCGTGAACGGAAGCGTGAGTCTAATCGGTTTGGCGGAGGGACGCCGCCCCGTCGCGCCGGTCCGGCCGTCTCGCCCCGGCCGGCGTTCAGTCCGTTCCGAACAGGTTCCGGAGGTCGACCTTCCGCACGCGGAAGTCGGGTTCGACCCGTACGGAGCCGAGCTTGAGCGCCTTGGGCGCCTCGGCGACCGGGGAGATCAGCCGGAGGAGGTCCTCCTCGGGCGCGTGCTCGAGGATCCCCAATCCGGTGTACTCGCCCTTGCCGTCGGAAAGCCCGACGAGCAGACGATGGAGCTGCGACAGCTCGAACAACGTCGGGAGCGCCGGCATGAACACGGTCGGCTTGATCCGCCATCGCTGCGCCGGCTCGGCGAAGTACGCGCGCATCGCCCGCTCGCGGAACGCGGCGCGTTCCTCGACCGAGGTCGGCTTCACGTCGGGATGGACGGGCAGCGAGACAACGTCCGTGGCGAAGAACCGGTGGACGATGCCCAGCAGCGGGTCGAGCTCGGCGCCCCGCTGCAGACCGATCACCACGTCGGGGCGGAGCATCTCGACCTTGTGGTACTTGAGGATCTGGCCGTACACGCCGGAGACCAGGCCCGACGTGTCCACGACGACGAGCTCGGCGCCGCCGTCGAACGCCCGGTCGAGCAGCCTGGCGGCGCCGACCACGAGCGGCAGCAGCTGGCCCTGGGGAGAGATCGAGCCCACGAAGCCGATCGCATCGGCACGCGCGAGCCGGTCGGGTTCGAGGTCGGAGGCCTCGCCGATCATGCGCAGGCCCACGGTGGTCGGTGGGCCGACGGCCTTCTGCCCGAGGTCGGCGTCCAGGTAGGCGACCGGGCGGCCGCCCCGGACGGCGGCGGCCGCGACGGCCTTGCCGAGCGTCGTCTTCCCGGTGTCGAGGCCGCCCACCAGCATCACGACGCCGCTCGTTCCAGCGACCCGTTCGACGACCGCCTGATGCGGATCCACGTGATACCCCTCTCGACGAGGGGCGCGCCTACGCGGGTCCTATCGCTCGCGTCCCCACGGATGGATCAGCACCGGACCCGCGGATCCGCGATCCGCTGGTCGCGGTTCGCGACGCGCGGAGGATCTCGCCCGGCCACAGCCGAACCACCGTATGTCGATCGTTCCGGTCCGGTGGCATCGCTGCCATCGGCTCGCTCTCCATGGCGTTCCGATCCATCGTTCCCAGCCGGCACACGCGTTCGATAGAACCAACGTGGCTCGCCCCGAGGGCTCGCTCGTTCCGGACGATTCTACGACTCGGCGGTCGGCCGGTGACTTCGGCTGGCGGCCGATCAGGCCGCAGGCGGGAACGCGCTCGCGATCGCCTGGAAGCACGGCCAGTAGGCCTCGGGACGAACGTTGTCGTCCATGCAGATCACGTGCTCGGTTCGGCCCTGCGAACGCGCCACGACCGGGGCCGGGTCGTTCACGTCGACGATCGAGATCGTCTCGATGCCTGCCTCGATAGCCGCGCCGGCGAACCCGTGATCGGCGAACACCAGATCCGGCGCGGCCTCGGCGAGCAGGAGCTGCATCGGTTCGGCCGAATGCGTGTGCAGCATGTCGGCCTTGCCCGTGTAGACCGCCACCCCGCCGAAGTACCGGATCTCGCGGCCCCGGCCGTCGTGGTCCCACGAGAACCCGTCAAGGGGCTCGAGGAGCTTCGCGCCGCATCGTTCGAGGAGCGCGCCGACGGCCTGGTACAGCAGCAGCAGTCCCCCAGGGTGCCCGGTGGCCAGCAGGACGTCCTCGCCCCGGGACGCAGCCTCAGCGAGCCGAACGCCGGCCGCGGCGCACGCGGTGAGCACTCGATCCGGATCCACGGCCATCGGGCCGTCCTGGAGGCTCGGATCGGGGTCGAACCCGGCCGCATCCGCCATCAGGCCGAGGACCTGGGCGAACGACGGCGCGTCCGGGCCGTCGCCCGAGACCCCGGTGAGGCCGAACCGCGCGACCGGGTCGCCGTCGAGGAGTTGGTGGATCTTCCACCGCACGTTGCGCCGGTCGTGCGAGGTGACGCGGCCGGCGACGCATCCTGAGACCAGCGCGGCCGCGAGCTCGTTCCGCGTGTGGTCGCCACGCTCCCACCGCCCACCGGTGCCCGCGAGGTGCGGCTGCGCCCCCTGCCGTTCGTATGGTTTCCTTCTCACCACGTCGATGCTAGAGGAGGATCCGCGGATGACGACCCAGATGCCCGACTATCGCCTCGACGGGAAGGTGGCGATCGTCACCGGAGGGAGCAAGGGGATCGGGCGGGCGATCGCGGAGGCCTTCGCAGCGGCCGGCGCGTCGGTCGTCGTGATGGCCCGGGGCCAGGAGGCGATCGACGACGCGGTCGCGGCGATCGGGGGCGCCGGCGGGCAGGCGATCGGCGTGAGCGGCGACGCCACCGACGCCGATGCCATGCAGGTGGTCGTGGACCGCGCGGTCGCCGAGTTCGGGACCCTCGACGTGCTGGTCAACAACGCGGGCGCGGCGCCGTTCATGAGCACGATCGAGGCGATCCGGCCCGAGGGGTTCGAGAAGTACTTCCGGATCAACTTCTGGAGCGCGGTGAACGGCATCAGGGCTGTCGCGCCGGTCCTGATGGCGAAGGGGTCGGGCGCGGTGCTGAACCTGGCGTCCGTGGCCGCGTTCATCGCGAACCCGGGTCTCTCGTACTACGGCACGGCGAAGGCCGCGATCGTGAACCTGACGAAGACCGTCTCCCGCGAATGGGCCGGGTACGGGATCCGCGTCAACGCGCTGGCCCCAGGCTGGATCGAGACCGAGATGAACGTCGGCGCACGCGGGAGCCCCGAGTTCGTCCGCACGACGCTGGCGTCGATCCCGCTCGGCCGATGGGGCGTGCCCGAAGATGTGGCGTCGGCGGCCCTGTTCCTGTGTTCGCCGGCGGCCTCGTGGATCACGGGCTCCGTGTTGATCGTCGACGGCGGACAGACGACGACCGCGCTCGGCGGGATGGCCTGAGATGGAGCTGCGCGGCTCGGTCGTGACCGTCACCGGCGCGTCGGCCGGGATCGGATGGGCGACCGCCTGGGCGTTCGCGTCGAAGGGGGCGACGGTGGTCGTGACGGCGCGGAGGCTCGAACGCCTCGAGGCGTTGGTCGAGGAGATCTCGCTGCGGGGCGGGACCGCGTCGGCGGTGGCCTGCGACGTCGGCGACCGGGCATCGGTCGAGCGCCTGCACGAACGCGTCGTCGAGCTGCACGGTCGCTGCGACGTCCTGGTGAACAACGCCGGCATCCCGGGCGGCGGGGACTTCCTGACGCTCCCGATCGAGAAGATCGAGGAGCTCGTTCGGACGAACTTCCTCGGCGTCGTCTATGGCTGCAGGGCGTTCCTGCCCGGGATGGTCGAACGCGGCAGCGGGCACGTCGTGAACGTGGCGTCGATGGCGGGACGGTTCGCCGTACCCGGATCGGCCGTCTACAGCGGAACGAAGCACGCGGTGGTCGGGTTCAGCGAGGCGCTCTACTACGATCTGCACGACCGCGGTGTCGTCGTCACGGTCGTGAACCCGGCGCTCGTCACGACCGAACGGTTCCCGCACGACGACGTCAACCCGCGTCTGGTGATGAAGCCCGAACGGATCGCGGCCACGATCGTGGACGCCGTGCGGCGAGGCAAGGGTCCTGAGGTCTCCGTGCCACGGTCGCTGGCTGCCGCGCAGGCCGTCCGCGTGCTGGCGCCGCCCGTGTACCGCTCCGGCCTGCGCAGGGTGGCGAAGACACGGGTCCGCCCCACCGACGCCGACCCCCATCAGCGGTAGCCGGGCACATCCTAGGCCAGGTCGTGCTTGGGGAAGATCTTCCTGCGGATCTCGTCGACGACCCACCCGGCCGCGCCCTCGTTGCCTCGCGCGGTGACCTCATGTTCGGACAGCGTCGTCGGCACCGGTTCCCCGCCGGTCTCGCGTTCGGCCCTCGCGACCCAGGCGTGCGGGAGCGCATCGTGCAGGGTCGTCAGGCGCCCGGTCATCTCCGCGAAGTAGATCGTCCACGCGCGTGGGACCACTCGAGCCCACTGGTACCCACCGCCGCCGGTCGCGAGCCACCGTCCGCCGGCGGCGTCGTGAGCCAGCTCGTGGAGGACGCCGGACGCCTCGAGGTACGCGGCGGTCGTCAGGTTCATCGTCGCGAGCGGATCGGTGTGATGCGTGTCGCATCCGAGCTGCGTCACCAGGACGTCCGGCCTCCATCGCGTCACGAGCGGGACGACGACCTTCTTGAACGCCCAGAGCCACGAGCCATCGCCGCTGAACGGCATCATCGGGACGTTCACCTTCGTCCCGACGGCGTCGCCGCGACCCATCTCGTCGACGAACCCGGTGCCCGGGAAGAGGAACCGCCCGTCCTCGTGGATCGACACGGTCAGCACACGCGGTTCGTCGAAGAAGATCGCCTGCGGCCCGTCACCGTGGTGGACGTCGACGTCGACGTAGGCGATCCGGACGGCGCCGTGTTCGAGGAGCCAGCGGATCGCGATCGCCGGGTCGTCGTAGACGCAGAAGCCGCTCGCGCGCTCGGGCATCGCGTGGTGCAGGCCGCCGGCCGGGTTGAACGCGTGCTGCGCGCGGCCGGACCATACCGCCTCCGCCGCAGCCAGTGTCGACCCGACGACGCGCGCCGAAGCCTCGTGCATGTCCGCGAAGATGGGGTTGTCGCCGGGCCCGAACCCGAACCGGGCCCAATCCCCGTGCTCGAAGTGACCGGCGGCGCGGACGGCATCGATGTAGCGCCCGGTATGGACCAGCGCGATCTCCTCATCGGTCGCCGCCCGCCCGGGCGTCTCTCGCACTCGTGTCCCGTCGACCAGGCCGTACGCGTGGATCAGGTCCCGGGTCAGGAACACGCGCGCCGGCCGCAAGGGGTGCTGTGCGCCGTGGTCGTACCGGGGGCCGTCCTCGCCGATCCAGATCAGCTCGACCGAATCGCTCACCGTTCCACCCCGTTCGGCGCCCGCTGCGGGCCGGGCGCGTCGGCCAGCGGGCCGGGCGGCGTCGCGCGCGACGGACGTCCGGCGAACGCGTCCAGCGTCGGCACGAGGATCCCCACCATCGCGTACAGGAAGGCCGGAGACGCCGCGGTCGACCCCGTGTCGTTCACCACGTAGCTCACCAGCGCGGCGACGATCAGCACCACGATCGCGGTGCGCCACCGGTCGTCGGCCAGCCCGATCGCCAGGCATCCGGGGCGGCGCACCGTCAGCCAGAACAGGACGAAGAGCCCGAGCAGGGGGATCAGCACCGCGACGTCGCTCGCGACCAACCGGACGCCGACGCCCAGCCGATCCACGATCGTCGAGAGGAACGTCCCGAGCGACCCGGCTGCCCGTTCGACGAAGCGCGTCCCGTGGGTCGGCTTCGCCGCGAGGAACCGGTTCGCCGCGAGCACCGCGCCCAGACCGGCCACGGCGAACAGCGCGGCGATCGCGAGCCCGGAGGGCCGGACCGTGCCGCCGTCGTGCCGGATCGCGAACCACAACCCCGCCGCGACGAACAACGTGATCGAGCCGCCGATGTCGGCGCCGAGCGACGGCCATCCCGCCAGCAGACCCGCGCCCGCGAGGAGCGCGGTCCCCCACCCCAGCGAGAGGCCGGCGGCGACGAACAGCGCGCTCGCGAGCAGCGGCGAGATACCGAAGTTCGGCAGGCCGAAGAAACGCACGCCGTCGAACAGCACCCCGCCCTCGAGCGGCAGACGCAGCGCGTGCGAACCGGTGAGCAGGTCGCCGGCGATGAACACCAACCCGACCATGCCGATGAACCGGAGTGGAGGGCATGGTCCGGGGAAGCGCACGAACGCCGCCAGCGCCGCCAGCGCCACCGGCGCCAGCAGCACGTAGGGGACCACGACCCCGTACGTGAACCGCGGGAGCAGACCGCCCGCGAGGACCACGACGGGGAGCGCTGCTCCGGCGAGCGCCATGAACCGGAGCGCGGCCGCGGCGCGCGCGGAGATCCGGCGCCTGGCGTTCACCCAGATCAACCCGGCGATCGCGGCGATCCCCGCGAGGACGACCACCGCGAGCTCGAGCATCTGGACGGGGAACCGGATACGGCGCACGTCCATCTGCTTGGCGTACAGGCCGAACGGCGCGTCGCCGGCGACGCGGACCGGCTGTCCGTCCATCTCGGCCGGGGCCGCGACGCCGAACGCGTCCAGCACGGTCGGGGCGACGTCGGTGTTCGCGACGAGCCCCGGCTGCCGTGTGCTATCCGAGGTCAGACCGTGCATCGGGCCGTTCGCGGGAAACAGACCGGCAGGGAGCCCGCGGGCCACGATCAGCGGTGTGACCTCGTCCCCGGCGGCGTCCATCGCCGGCGACGGCAGCGGGACGAGCACCATGACGAACGTCGGCACGGCCGGCAGGCGTTCGACGTGGGCGCGGACACCGCGGCCGAGCTCGTCGGGCGAACCCGCCAGCGCGATCACGTCGATCCCGGCGGGCGGATGCGCGGGATCCGGGGGCGTCGGCCTCGTCTGCGCGCACGGCCCGCCTCCGTCCGCCGTGAGGACCATGAGGTCGAGACGGTCCGCCGGGTCCGCCTCGGGTTGGAAGGCGCTCACCGCGCAGTCCTCGACGCCCGTCGCGCCCAGCGCCTGCATCATCAGCGCTCGCTCGGAACTGCCTCGGTCCGCGATGGGCGAGCCGGCACCGATCGTCAGGTAGCGTGACGATCCCCGTCCGTCGCCGCCGCGTGGGACCGCCGTGGTCATCAAACCCGCGCCGCCGGCACGAGCGAGCTGGCGGAACTCCGGCACCGTCATCGCCTGCGCGAACGACATCCCGGGAAGGACGAACAGGACCGCTCGGCCGACCTGCGACGCCTCGCCCGCGGTCGCCGGCGCCGGCGCCCGCGCGGCGAGCGAGAGGTTCGACCCGAGTGCCACCGGCACGACCAGCGTCACCAGCAGGAGGCCGGCGCGCCCCCGGGTCACAGCCTGGACTCGAAGAGCGACCGTTCGCGGTGCAGATCTGCGCCGAGCGCGGCCAGCCGGTCCTCCAGGTCCTCGTACCCCCGATCGACGTGGTGCATGTCGGAGATCTCGGTCGTCCCATCCGCCGAGAGCGCCGCGATCACCATCGCGGCTCCGGCGCGGATGTCCATCGCCCGCACGGGGGCTGCCTCGAGCCGTTCGACACCCCGTATCACCGCGTGGTGCCCTTCGGTCCGGACGTCCGCCCCCATCCGGTTCAGCTCGTCGACGAACATGAATCGGCCCTCGAACACGTTCTCGGTCGCGATGCTCGTGCCGTCCGCGGTGGCGAGCAGCGCCATCATCTGCGGCTGGAGATCGGTGGGGAACCCCGGATACGGCAGCGTGACGAAGTCCACGGCGATAGGGCGGTCCGACATGCGCACCCGGATCCCGTCGGGCACCATGTCGATCGTGGCCCCGGCGTCGGCCAGCTTCACCAGTGCCAGGTCCATGTGGGCAGCGTGCGCGTTCTCCAGGACCACGTCGCCGCGCGTCGCGCACGCCGCGATCGCGAACGTCCCCGCTTCGATCCGGTCGGGGATCACGCGGTGGCGCACCGGCCGGAGTTCGTCCACGCCCTGCACCTCGATCGACGTGGTGCCGACGCCGTCGATCCGCGCGCCCATCTCGATCAGCATGTGCGCGAGGTCCTGGATGTCGGGCTCGCGCGCTGCGTTCTCGATCACCGTCGTGCCCTTCGCGAGGACGGCCGCCATCAGGACGTTCTCCGTCGCACCGACGCTCGGGTAGTCGAGGGACACGACCGTTCCGAACAGCGCGGGAGCCTCTGCTTCGATGTACCCGTGGTGGTGCGTGAAGCTGGCGCCCATCTTCTCGAGGCCCTTGAGATGCAGGTCGATGTTCCGCGACCCGATGTTGCACCCGCCGGGCCGCGCGACCCGCGCGCTCCCGTACCGGGCGAGGAGGGGCCCGAGCACCACGATCGACGCGCGCATCTGCTGGACCAGCTCGTAGCGAACGTCGGTGTGCGAGACCGTCGAGGTGTCGATCGCCAGCGTCCGGTCGTCCCACTCCACGGCTGCGCCGAGGTGCTCGACGACCTTCGCCATCGTCATGCAGTCGACGATCCGCGGGACGTCGTCGATCACGGTCGTGCCCTCAGCGAGCAGGGCCGCCGCCATCAGCTTCAGGGCGGAGTTCTTCGCTCCCTTGATCCGGACCGACCCCACGAGGGGCCGTCCGCCGGTCACGACGAGACGATCCACGAGGACCTATCCTAAGACGCCGGTCGGGCTCGGGCCCGCATCCAAGCCGCGCGGGCCGCGGAGGCCGGGCTCACGCAGCGCCGAGCGGGAACCGCGTGTGGAGCCGCCAGGGGCGATCGCCATCCTGCACCACGAGCCACGCCTCGAACGCGCGGCACGCCAGCGGAAGGGCTTCCGATACCTCCATCTCGATCCGATCCAGGTCCGCCGGATCCGCCGAACGCGCCACCGTGACATGGGGCAGGATGTCAGTGACGCCCGTGTCGTACGGAGGGGCGCCGGCCCCGAGGGTCCGGACCAGCTCGCGGAACGGTTCGGACGGATCCGGGTCGAGGAACACGACGTCCAGGAACCGCGTCGTGCGCACGAGCCCGAAATCGAACGCCGGCATGCGTGCGACGCGCTCGGACACGGCGTCGAGGACGCCGGGCGTGAGGGCCTCGGCGGCGACGAACGGGAAGAGGAGGCTGATGTGTGCCCGCTCGCCCGCGCCGATCCCGTCCGACCGGAAACGGGCGACGAGGTCGTCCGCCTCGGGGACAGGGACGAGGAGCGTCGTTCGCGCCGAGTCGGACGGACCGTCCAGGGTCGGGTCAGCTCCCGGTGATCCGTGTTCGCACGATGGCCTTCGCGAGCTCGGCGCGGGCGTCGGCGTTCTGCTCCTCGGCCAGCCGGCGTTCGGCGGCATCCCGGCGATGGTTCGCGTGGGTCACGTCGATCTCGCTCGCGAGCTCCGCGTGTTCGGCCAGGACGTCGACGCGCGTGGCCTCCGACGAGCCCGTGACGTGCAGGAACCCGCCATCCACCGCCGCTTGCGTCCGGGTGGGGCCGTCGACGATCGCCAGCACGCCGATCGCCAGCGGGACGAGCATCGGGACGTGACCCGGGAGCACGCCGACGTCGCCCGTCGTCGTGCGCGCGATGACCATGTCGGCCTCGCCGACGAAGACCTCCCGCTCGGGGGTCACGACGTGGACGGTGAGCTTCGCCATCGATCGCCTCTCGCCCGCGCTCGCGGCGCCTACGCTTCCGCCATCTGCCTGGCCTGCGCTTCGGCCTCCTCGATGTTCCCGACCAGGTAGAACGCCTGCTCGGGGAGGTGGTCGTAGTCACCGTTGCAGATCGCCTCGAACGACTCGATCGTCTCGGCGAGCGGCACGTACTTGCCCGGGATGCCGGTGAACTGCTCGGCGACGAAGAACGGCTGCGACAGGAACCGCTGGATCTTGCGGGCGCGGTTCACGATGATCTTGTCCTCCTCGGACAGTTCGTCGACGCCCAGGATCGCGATGATGTCCTGCAGGTCCTTGTTCCGCTGCAGGATCTCCTGCACGCGCCGGGCGACGTTGTAGTGCCGGTCGCCGACGTAGCGCGGGTCGAGGATCCGCGACGTGGAATCGAGCGGGTCCACGGCGGGGTAGATCCCAAGCGCCGCGATGTCGCGCGAGAGCACCGTCGTCGCATCGAGGAACGCGAACGTCGTGTGCGGCGCCGGGTCCGTGATGTCGTCCGCAGGCACGTAGATCGCCTGGAGCGACGTGATCGAGTGCCCGCGCGTCGATGTGATCCGTTCCTGCAGTTCGCCCATCTCGTCGGCGAGGGTCGGCTGGTACCCCACCGCGGACGGCATGCGCCCGAGCAGCGTCGAGACCTCGGAGCCCGCCTGCGTGAACCGGAAGATGTTGTCCACGAACACCAGCACGTCCTGCTTCATCTCGTCGCGGAAGTACTCGGCCATCGTCAGCGCCGCCAGGCCGACCCGGAGGCGCACGCCCGGGGGTTCGTCCATCTGGCCGAACACCAGCGCGGTCTGTTTGATGACGCCGGACTCGGTCATGTCGAGGAAGAGGTCGTTGCCCTCGCGCGTGCGCTCGCCCACGCCCGCGAACACGGAGACCCCGCCGTGCTGTTGCGCCTGCCGGCGGATCATCTCCTGGATGATCACGGTCTTGCCCACGCCGGCGCCGCCGAACATCCCGATCTTCCCCCCCTGGACGTAGGGCTCGAGGAGGTCGATCACCTTGATGCCGGTCTCGAGCATCTGGGTCCTGGGCTCCAGCTCGTCGAACGGCGGGGAGGGACGGTGGATCGGCCAGTACGTGTCCGCGTCGATGTGATCGACGTCGAGCGGCTGGCCGAGCACGTTGAACACGTGCCCGAGCGTCGCTGGGCCGACCGGCACCTGCATCGCGGAGCCAGTGTTCTTGACGGCCGACCCACGGACCACGCCATCGGTCGGGCGCATCGCGACGGCGCGAACGATGTTGTCGCCGACGTGCGCGGCCACCTCGCACACGATCGAGCTGGTCTCACCGCCGAGCGTTCGATCGATGATCAGCGCGTTGTCGATCTCGGGCATCGCGTCCGGCGGGAACTCCGCGTCGACGACCGGGCCGATCACCCGAACGACGCGCCCGTCCGGTCGCTGTCCGTTGCCGCTGTCCGTCATCCTTCGCTCCTCCGCGTCTCGTCCATCACTCGCCGGCGGCCTCGCGCAGCGCCTCGGCACCGCCGACGATCTCCATGATCTCCTGCGTGATCTCTTGCTGGCGGGCGCGGTTCGCCAGCCGCGTGTACACCTTGATCAGCTCCTCGGCGTTCTCGGTCGCCGCGCTCATCGCCCGTCGCCGGGCTGCCTGCTCGGAGGCCGCCGACTCGAGCATCGCGACGAAGATCCGCGATTCGACGTAGCGTGGCACGAGCTGCTCGAGCAGTGCCCCGGCGCTCGGTTCGAACACGTACTGCGGCAACGGGCCCTTCGGGGCGACGCCGGCCTCCTCGACGACCAGCGGGACGAACCTGCGCGCCTCCGCGCGCTGGGTCATCGCGGTCACGTAGTCCGTGAACACGCCGTGGATCTCGTCGACCTCGCGGTCCATGAACGCCGACATCATCGCGGTCGCGACGGTCTTCGCGTCGTCGTACGTCGGTGTCTCGGAGAACCCCTGCCACGTGCCCGCCGTCGGGCGCTGCCGGAACCGGAAGTACGAGATGCCCTTGCGGCCGCAGACGAACAGCTTCGGCTCCATGCCGTCCTCGCGGAGCCGGACGAACAGCTCCTCGGCCGTCCGCAAGACGTTCGAGTTGTACGCCCCGCACAGGCCGCGGTCCGAGGTCACCACGAACACGGCCGCCGCCCGCTTGCCGGCGCGCTGCTCGAGCATCGGGTGGTCCAGCTCGTCGGCCTGGCTGGCGACGTTCGACAGGACGGCGGTGATGCTCGACGAGTAGGGGCGCGTCTGCTGGGCGCGCTGCTGTGCGCGGAGGATGCGCGACGCCGCGATCAGCTCCATCGCCTTCGTGATCCTCATGGTCGACTGGACCGAGCGGATCTGGCGCCGGACGACCCGTAGCTTCGCTCCCACGCTCCCCTACCTCACCCTTCCCTGTGCGCGCACGACGATCACGGGGCGAACTGGCCGCCCTCGCCCGCCGGGCCTGCCTTCTGCTGGAACTCCTCTGCCGTCGGACGCTGGTAGCGCTTGACGGTCTCCTGCTCCTCGTCGGTGAGGGCCTCCATCTCGGCCTCCTTCGGCGGTGGGGCCTCGCCCGACGGCGCGAAGGTCCGCTTGTAGTCGTCGATCGCCGAACGCAGCGCCGCTTCGGTCTCGTCGGAGAGGTCGCCGCTCGCCTTGATCGCCTGCCCGACCTCGGGGTGCGAGAGATCCATGAACTCGAGGAGCCCCGTCTCGAAGCGCTTCGCGTCGGCGAGCGGGAGGTCGTCGAGGAACCCGTTCGCCACCGACCAGATCGAGATCACCTGCTTCTCGACCGGGACCGGCGCGTACTGGCCCTGGTTCAGGACCTGCACGACACGGGCGCCGCGGTCGAGCTGCGCCTGCGAAGCCTTGTCGAGCTCCGTCCCGAGCTGCGCGAACGCCTCCAGCGCCCGGTACTGCGCCAGGTCCAGCCGGAGCCGACCGGCGACCTGCTTCATCGCCTTGATCTGCGCGTTCCCCCCGACGCGGCTGACCGAGATCCCCACGTTGATCGCCGGCCGAACCCCCGAGTAGAACAGGTCGCCCTCGAGGTAGATCTGGCCGTCGGTGATCGAGATGACGTTCGTCGGGATGTACGCGGACACGTCGTTGCCCTTGGTCTCGACGATCGGCAGACCGGTCAGCGACCCGGCGCCGAGGTCGTCGGAGAGCTTCGCACAGCGCTCCAGGAGGCGCGAGTGCAGGTAGAACACGTCCCCGGGATACGCCTCGCGGCCGGGGGGTCGGCGCAGGAGCAGCGAGATCGCGCGGTACGCGTCGGCCTGCTTCGACAGGTCGTCGAACACGATGAGCGCGGCCTCGCCGTTGTACATCCAGTGTTGGCCCAGCGCGGACCCCGCGTATGGCGCGATGTAGCGGAACGACGCCGGGGACGAGGCCGGGGCATCGACGATGACCGTGTACTCGAGGGCGCCGTTCTCCTCGAGCGCCGTCTGGACCTCGCGGACCGTCGAGTCCTTCTGACCGATCGCGACGTAGACGCACTTGACCTGGTTCGGCGTCCCCCAGTTCTCGCGCTGGGCGATGATCGCGTCGATCGCGATCGCGGTCTTGCCGGTCTGACGGTCGCCGATGATCAGCTGGCGCTGGCCGCGCCCGATCGCCGTCATCGCGTCGATCGACTTGATGCCCGTGTACAGCGGCTCCTTCACCGGCTGCCGCTGGACCACGGACGGCGCCTGCACCTCGAGGTTCCTGCGTTCGGTCGACGGGACATCGCCCAGCCCGTCGACCGGCCGGCCGAGCGGGTCGATCACGCGCCCGAGGAACCCGTCGCCGACGGGGATCGACAGGATCGTTGAGGTCCGGCGGACCTCCTGGCCCTCCTCGATCTCCGCCGCGTCGCCCAGGATCACGCAGCCGATCTCTCGGACGTCGAGGTTGAACGCGATCCCCTGCGTGCCCGATTCGAACTCCAGCAACTCGTTGGCCATCGTCGAGGGAAGCCCCTCGGCGATCGCGACCCCCTCGCCCACCTGGGTCACGCGGCCGATCTCCTCACGGGTGACCGACGGTTCGAACGACTCCACGTGCTTGCGGAGAGCTTCCGTGATCTCCTCGGGCCTGATCGTCAGTTCCGCCACGTCGATGTCCCTCCCGTCGCGTCGCCACACGGGCGCCGCCCGATGTCGTTGCCCATCATCACGAAACGCCGAGACGCTCGCGCGCGACCTCGAGCTGGCGCTTCACCGTCCCGTCGTACACCTCATCGCCGATCCGCACGGACAGCGACCCGACCACCTGCGGGTCGACCTCGACCTGCAGGTCGACCGGCTTGCCCGCGATCCGACCGAACGCCTCGGCGAGCCGCGCCCGCTGGCTCTCGTCCAGCTCAACGGCGCTGGTGACCTCGGCGACCAGACGGTCCCGCCGGGCGGCGGCGTCGGCGACCGTCCGCTCGACCAACCTCGGTAGGTGCCGCGCGAGGTCGCGGGCGACCCAGTGCTGGATCAACGCGAACGCGCGCGGGTCCATGCGTCCGTCGAGGAGCTCGGCGACCACCGCAAGCTTGCGCTCCGACGGCAGGGCCGGATCGGTCAGCGCGGAGCGGAGCCCATGGTCCCGCTCGACCAGGCGCGCGAACCGGAAGAGCTGCGCCTCCACGTCCGGCAACGTCCCCACCTCGTCGGCCACGTCCATCAGCGCCTGCGCGCCGACCCCCTCGGTGACCCCGACGACTTCGTGGCCCTTCAGACGCTGGCTCGCGATCGCAGCGAGCGCACCGGTGGCCGCCGAGGAGACATGTTCGCCGAACAGATCGTCGAGGAGCGTCACCTTGCGCCGCTGCTCGACCGACGGGTCGGTCAGCACGGACCGGAGCTGCGGCTGGCGATCGAGGAGGGTCGCGAGCGCGAGCAGCTCCTCGGCCACCCGCTGGCGCGCGTCGGGCGAAGGCAGCCGGCCGAGCAGCTCGCCGACGGAGTCACGCACGGCGCCGCTAGCCCTCGCCACCAGGTCCGACCTCCTCGATGTAACGGTCGATCAGTCGACGGTGCCGGTCGTCGTTCATCGATTCCCCGATCACCCGGCCGGCGAGGTCCAGCGCAAGGCCGGCCGCCTGGCCGCGGATCTCGGAGACTGCACGGTTCCGCTCGGCCCGGATCTCCTCCTGCGCTCGCTCGACGACGCGGTTCGCGTCCTCCTGCGCCTTCGCGAACAGGTCCCGGCGGACCTGTTCGGCGTTCTTCCGGGCCTCCTCCATGATGCGGGTGGACTCCTCGCGGGCGGCGGCAAGCTGCGCCCGGTAGTCGGCGAGGACCCGGGCAGCGTCCTGGCGGTCGTGTTCCGCCTGCTCGAGGTCGCCCTGGATCTTGCCCGTCCTCTCCTTCAGGGCCTGGTTCATCCGGGGGAAGACCAGCCTCCAGAGGAGGACGAACAGGATCACGAACGCGACCGTGCCCCAGATCAGCTCGTTCGTCGCGGGCAGGATCGGGTTGTTCTCCGAGAGCACCATGGCTCCAACCACGGCGGCGCCTCGCTCCCTACTTGATGAAGGCGAGGACGAAGCCGAACAGCGCCAGCGCCTCGACGAACGCGATACCGATGAACATCGTCGTTCGAACGAGGTTGGCGGCTTCGGGCTGCCGCGCCATGGACTCGACCGACTTGCCGACCAGGAACCCGATGCCGATCCCGGGCCCGATCGCGGCGACGCCGTACCCGATCACGGACAGGCTCCCGCTCACGGCGGCGATCATCACCGGGAGCATCGCGACGAGGTGCACCATGTGGTCCTCTCCCCTCTCTCGTTCCCTGGATCAGTGCGCCGGTTCGAGCGAGCCGGCGAGGTAGACGGCGGTCAGGATCGTGAAGATGTACGCCTGCAGCAGCGCGACGAACAGCTCGTAGCCCGTGAGCGCGAGCCCGAGCGCGAACGACGCGAGGCCGAAGACGGCGGTCTGCGCCACGACGATGAGGTACGCGGTGCCGCCGAAGAAGATCGCGAGCAGCAGGTGCCCGGCGATCATGTTCGCCAGCAGACGAACGGACAGCGTGACCGGGCGGATCAGGAACACCGAGACGAACTCGATCGGTGTGAGCAGGATGTAGATGGGCCACGGGATCCCCGGAGGGAACAGCACGCCCTTGAAGTAGTGCCCGAGGCCCTGGGTCCGGATCCCGACGGCGATGAAGAGCACCCAGGTCAGGATCGCGAGGAAAGCAGGGATCGCCATCCGGCTCGTGGCCGGGAACTGGATGAACGGGATGATCCCGAAGACGTTCGTGAGGAACACGAACACGAACAACGTCACGAGGTACGGCAGGAAGGTGAGGCCCGCAGGCCCGATCACCTCAAGGATGATCTGGTTCCGCACGAAGTCGACCGCGACCTCCATGAGGTTCTGCAGGCCGGTCGGCACGATCTTCGGCTTACGGAACGCGAAGTAGAACAGGAGGAAGACCGTCAGGGCGCCGAGGAAGTACAGGAGCACGACCTTGTTGATGCATGCGGTGTTCCCGAAGACGCGCCAGATGCAGGGCCACTTGAACTCGTCGACCCCGGGTGCCTCGAACCCGGCGCGGGGCTCTGCCAACATCGACGCGACGGCCGCGAGCATCAGCGGTTGCCCCCGTCGGCGACGCTCGCCGGCCCGTCCTGCAACCCGAGCACCAGCCCCTGCCCACGGCCCTTGAGCACGGACGCCGACTCGTAGAGCAGCAGCGTCAGCGTGCCGGGCACGACGGCCAGGCCGAACGCCAAGGGCGAGAACCACGGCAGCGTGTTCAGGGCGAACATCAGCCCGAGGATCACGCCGAGCCGGAGGACGAACCCGCCGAGCGCGACGACCTGGACCGCCGTCAAGGAGATGTCCGCCGCCCACGCGAGGGAGTACCCGGCGGCCGAGAAGTTCAGGACCGCCACCGCGATCCCGAGCGCGGCCGACACCCCGACGCCTGGCCCGCCGACCGCCGTGCCGATGGCAGCCGCCAGCGCGGTCGCCACGATCCCCGGCACGATGGCCCTGCGGACCATCCTGCGTTCCGGCCGCTCGTCAGCTTCTGCCATATCTCACGTAGATGAGGTAGAAGGCCCCCGATGCACCGAGGACCGCTCCGATCGCTGTGCACACGCCGTGCAACCCGAGCCAGCGATCGAGCACGAACCCGATGCCTCCCCATACCAGGACCCCGGCGAGCAGCGTCCCGATGATGGACCAGGCCATACCTTCGCCGCCCGACGGACCCCCGCGGCCCGGTTCCGTGGCCATGGGGCCCGAAGTATAGCAATCGAAGGTCGGCCCGCCGGACGCCGGTTCCGGCCGGCTCACGCCCCTTCCGCCTGGGCCTCCGCGTGGCCCTTGCGCACCGCTCGGATCACGCGCGGGATCACGGTCACGGCGATCACCAGCGCGGCGAAGGCGACGACGAACACGATCGTCGCGCGGTTGCGCGCGTACGTGATCGCGAGCGTCGCGCCGGCGATGACCGCCGACCACAGGTACATGAGCAGCACCGCCTGCCGGTGCGAATGGCCGATCTCGAGCAGCTGGTGGTGGATGTGCTCCTTGTCGGGCGCGTACCACTTGCGACGGCGACGGAGCCGCCGGATCACGGCCAGCAGCACGTCCATCAGGGGCAGCGCCAGCACCAGGATCGGGATCAGCACGGGGATCGCGAACGCGGCGGCGTCGTGGCCCGTGATCCCGACCGCCGAGGTCTCCTCCGTGTGCCCGACCCCCGTGATCGTCGCCGCCGCGAGCAGCAGGCCGAGCAACATCGAGCCGGTGTCGCCCATGATGATCCTCGCCGGATGGAAGTTGTGCGGGAGGAACCCCGCGGCCGCTCCGGCGGCCAGCGCCGAGACCAGGGGCGCGGTCGCCGCGACCTCACCGAACATCGGGGGCGAGTTGTACGCGTAGACGAAGAACGCGACCGCCGCGATGACCACGATGCCGGCGGCCAAGCCGTCCAGCCCGTCCACCAGGTTCACGGCGTTGACCACGACCAGCACGTACGCGATCGTGAGCGGGACGGCGAGGTCCGAGCCCAGCAAGATCGTTCCCTGGGTCGGGAAATAGAACGAGAGCAGGACCACGCCGCTCAGCACGAGGACGCCCGCCGCCAGCACCTGACCGGCGACCTTGGCGGGAGCCGAGATCGTACGGAGGTCGTCGACCACGCCGACCGCCGCGATCACCAGCCCGGCGAGCACGACGCCCTGGATCTCGGAGAAGCTGAAGAGCCCGTGGAGCGCCGGGGTCCAGTAGGCCACGGCGACCCCCACGAGCAGCCCGGCTACCATCGCGAGGCCGCCCAGCGTGGGGATCGGTTCGGGATGCACCGTCCGCGTGGAGGGCTCCACGATCGCGCCGATCCTGCGCGCGAAGCGGCGCACCAGCGGGGTCACGACGAACACGGTGCCGGCCGTCGCGAGGAAGACCCCGAGGTATGGAAGCACGACCCTAGTCCGGAGGAGGGGTACCGGCCGGTTCCGCGGCGCCGACGACGCCCGAGGTGTCCGGGGCGTCGGGGTACGGCCGGAACCGGGACATCAGATCGCGGACCGACGCCAGGGCGCTCGCGCGAACCTGCTCGTCGCCCGGGTTCCGCAGGACCTCGCCGATCGTTCGGCCCACCTCGCGCATCTCGGGCTCGTCCATCCCGAGCGTCGCCGGTCCCGGCGTGCCCACCCGGATCCCGGACGCCGTCGACGGCGGGAGCGGGTCGAACGGGATCGCGTTCTTGTTCAGCGCGATGCCGACCTCCTCGCACAGGCGCTCGGCGTCGGCGCCGTTCATGCCGATCGGCTGCAGATCCACGAGCGCGAGGTGCGAGTCGGTCCCGCCGCTGACGAGCCGCAGGCCCTCGTCCGCGAGGGCGGCCGCGAGCGCGCGCGCCGTTCGGATCGTGCGCTCCGCGTACTCGGCGAACTCGGGCTGCATCGCCTCGTGCAGGGCGACGGCCTTCGCCGCGATCGCCGATCCGAGCGGGCCACCCTGCATCATCGGGAAGACGGCCTTGTCGATCGCCTTCGCGTGCTCCTCGCGGCACAGGATGATCGCGCCGCGCGGCCCGCGGAGCGTCTTGTGGGTCGTGAACGTGACCACGTCGGCGTACGGAACGGGCGACGGGTACGCGCCGCCCGCGACCATGCCGATGAAATGCGACGCGTCGACCATGAACAGCGCTCCCACCTCGTCGGCGACCTGCCGGAACGCGGCGAAATCGATCGCGCGCGGGTACGCGGTGAACCCGGCGAGGATGATCCGGGGCCGGTGCTCGAGCGCCAGGTCGCGCACCCGGTCCATGTCGATCGTCTCGGTGTCCTTGTCGACCTCGTAGCCCACGAAGTCGAACCACTTCCCGCTCACGTTGACGGGCGAGCCGTGGGTGAGGTGGCCGCCGTGCGCGAGGACCAGCCCCAGGACCTTGCGCGTCTCGTCCTTCGGATCGAGGAACGCGCCGTACACGGCGAGGTTCGCGTTCGCGCCTGCGTGCGGCTGCACGTTCGCGTGATCGGCGCCGAACAGCGCCGTCGCGCGCTCGATCGCCAGGGTCTCGACGACGTCGATGTACTCGCAGCCCCCGTAGTAGCGGCGTCCGGGGTAGCCCTCCGCGTACTTGTCGTTGAACGTCGAGGCGAGCGCCGCGAGGACGGCCGGACTCGCGTAGTTCTCGGAGGCGATCAGGCGGAGCATCGAACGTTCGCGCTCGACCTCGTTCGCCATCGCGCCCGCGACCTCGGGGTCCTCGTCGACGAGCGCCTCCCAGTCGGCGACGAACCCGGGCGTCTGCGCGCGGGTGGCGCCGTCGAACGACCCGAGGGACGCCGGATCCGGAGCGAGGCCGGCGTCCCATCCCTCGGGGAACACCTGGTCGATCAGCCGGTCCGTCAGCTGCTGCAGCTCCCAGGCCACCGCGCGGAACGCCTCGAGCCCAAGGCCGAGCGGGTCGGCGATGTCGGCGTCCGGCGGTGGAGCGGCCGATCCGTCCAGACGCCGCCGATCCGCGGACGCAGCCGCCGAACGGATCCGATCGAGGGTGGCGTCCGTGGCCGGCCCGTCCGACGATCCGGCATCGCCAAGCAGACTTACCAATTCCTTGAGCGTGAACGTCCGGTCGGCGACCTGCGGCGCGAGCCGGTCGACGATGTCCGCCTGCTCCTCGGTCATCGTGATCACCAGGTCGGCGGCCATGGCCTGTTCCGCGTGGAACCGGCGGGCGACGTGGTCAGAGATGTCGATCCCGAGCTCCGCCATCGCCTGGATCGCCTCGGGCACCGCGGGCGCACGCTCCAGTCCGGCGACGCCGGAGGACGTGACCTGGACCCCTTCGATGCCCAGCTCGTACAGCCGGTCGCGCAGCAGGCCTTCGGCCATCGGCGAGCGGCAGATGTTCCCGGTGCAGATCAGCAGGACGGACGACATCGGCACGTCAGTCTACCGAGTGGCCCGCGGCGCGCCGACCGACGCCCCCGGTTAGGGCGGCCCGGATCGCCGCCTCGTCGACCGCTCCCGGACGGATCACGTGCGGCATGCCCGATGTGAGTTCGACGACGGTGGAAACGGCGCCGGTGGAGGCGGGCCGTTCCGCGACGTCGATCAGGAACACGTCGACCGAAGCGCCGAACGCCTCCCGGAGTTCGTCCCCGGCCATCGCCGGGGGTGAGCCGGACACGTTCGCGCTGCTGACGGCGAGCGGCCCGGCCCCCACGAGGATCGCCGACGCCACCCGATGGTCGGGCACGCGGAGCGCGATCGTGTCGGATCGATCGCCGAGCGCCCACGACAGGGAGCGGTCGCTCCGTCGCAGCACCATCGTCAGCGGGCCCGGCCAGAACGCGGTGGCGAGCGCGCGCACCCCCGCCACGGGCCGCGCGAGCGCCAACGCATCGTCGGTCGTCGCCGCCATGACGGGCAGCCCGAGTTCCGGGGAACGGTGTTTCGCCTCGAACAGGCGAGCGGTCGCGTCCGGGTCGTCGGCGCGAGAAGCGATCCCGTAGACGGTTTCCGTCGGGAAGACGACCAGCCGGCCCGCGCGCAGGGCGTCCACGGCAGCCCGCACCGCGATGGGATCGGCGTGCGGCGCTGGCCTCAGCTCGAAGATCGCTGGCATCTGACCGGTTTGTGTTCGGCGACGTCGTGAGCATACGCTGCCCGGATCGCCCCGCCCCAAGGGGGAGAGATGCCCGCCACGCGAGAGCAGTTCCGCGACCCGCGACGACCGCGTCCGTCGGCTCCGCTACGGACGGCGGTGTTGGCCGTCGTCGTGCTCTCGCTCCTGTCCAGCCGAGGTGGCGGCGTCCCGCCTGCCGGTCCCGCGTCGCCCAGCCTCTCGGTCCATCACGTCGTGCCGACGGCCCCCGCCGATCGGTCGTTCGCCTCGACGTTCCGGCGCTGAGGCGCCGCCGCGGGCCGCCGGCCACGGACGACGCGGTCCCTCCCGGTGAGATCGGGCAGGACCTCGACGCCCTCCAACCCGGCCCGCTCGAGCATCGATCGCACCTCGGTTCCCTGGTCGTCGCCGATCTCGACCAGCAGCCACGCGCCGGGCCGTAGCCAGGTCGTGGCCGAGGCCGCGAGCCGCGCGTGCATGTCGGTGCCGCCCACCAGCGCCTCGTACGGATCGGCGCGCACGTCATCGGGCAGATCCCCGTACGCGTCCGGCCGCACGTACGGCGGATCGCTGACGATGAGGTCGAGCCGGCCTTCGAGGTCCCGCGTGAGCGGGTCCAGCAGGTCGCCCTCCAGCACGCTCACGCCGCCCAGCTCCAGCCCCCGGGCATTGGCGCGCGACAGTCGAACGGCGTGCGGATCGCGGTCCGTCGCGTACACGTGCGCGTCGGGGCGGGCATGCGCGATCGCCAGCGCGATCGCTCCGGTCCCGGTCCCGACGTCGACGACGTTCGGCCCCCCCGTCCCGCGGGCGCCGGCGGCGTCGCCGGACTCGAGCACCGCGAGCGCCGCGTCGACCAGCACCTCGGTCTCCGGACGCGGGACGAACACGCCGGGTTCGACGCGAAGCGTGAGGCCGAAGAACACCTGCTCGCCGGTGAGGTGCTGGAGCGGGATGCCGGTGCACCGCTGGCACAGCGCCCGGCCGAGCGCCTTCGCGGTCGCCGTATCCAACCCGACGCGTCGCGTGTAGAGCGCGACGCGGTCGACGCCCAGCAGGTGCATCAGGAGCGTTTCGACGTTCGCCCTGGGGCTCTCGACGCCGTGGCGTTCGAGGTACGCTGTCGAGCGCCGGATCACCTCGGGGATCGCCGGCCCGGACCCGGCGTCAGTCGTCATCGTCCGGTGGCGCCGAACGTTCGCTGTCGAGGTCGTTCCCACCTGCGAGCTGACGGCGGCGTTCGTCTGCCATCAGCGCGTCGATCAGCGGATCGAGTTCGCCGCCCATCACCGCGGGGAGGTTGTGCACCGACAGACCCGGGATCCGATGGTCGGTCACGCGGTTCTGCGGGAAGTTGTGCTCGCTGGGCGTGCTGCGGGTGCTCTACCGGCTCGGGGTGCGGTACCTGACGCTCACCCACAACGCCAACGTGCCGTGGGCGGATTCGGCCACCGATATTCCTGCCGCCGGCGGGCTGACCGCGTTCGGCCGCCAGGTGGTGGCGGAGATGCAGCGGCTCGGGATGCTGGTCGACCTGTCCCACACCGCCCCCGGGACCATGCGCGACACCTTCGACGCGGCGGAGGCGCCCGTGATCTACTCCCACTCCAGCGCCCGGGCGCTGTGCGATGACCCGCGCAACGTGCCGGACGAGCTGCTGGCCCGGCTGGCCCGCAACAACGGCGTGTGCATGGTCACCTTCGTGCCCGCGTTCGTCTCCCCGCCGTGCCGGGAGTGGCACCTGGGGCTCGACGCCGAGCTGCAGCGGCGCGGGCTGGACCCCTCGGACCCGGCCGGCCGGGCGGAGCGGCGGGAGTACGCGCACCGCCATCCCGCGCCGCGGGCCACGCTGGCCCAGGTCGCCGACCATATCGAGCACGTGCGCGAGGTGGCGGGGGTGGACCACGTCGGTATCGGCGGGGATTTCGACGGCACCGAGGATCTCCCCGACGGCCTGGCCGATGTGTCGTGCTACCCGGCGCTCGTCGCGGAACTGCTGGAGCGGGGCTGGAGCGAGCAGGACTGTGCGCGGCTGGCCGGCGGCAACATCCTGCGGGTGATACAGGAGGCGGAGGCCGCCGCCACGGCCATCTCCGCCCGGCGTGGCCCGTCGCTGGCGCGGATCGAGGACACCGACGGGGACGCCGGCGCGCAGGCCGTCAGCTGAAGGGCGTGCGCGGCCGCTCCTGCCGCTCCCCGTCGAGATAGATGTCCACCCGCTCGTTGTAGAAGCAGGCCAGCCCGGCGATCTTCTGGCTCTCCGGCAGCGGGAACCGGTACATCCATACGAGGTCGCGGTGCTCGGCCTGCCCGGTGTCCACCGACCAGTAGCTGGCGGTGCCCTTGTACGGGCAGTGGGACGCGGCGTCCGACGGCCGCAGCAGGTCCATCCGCAGGTCAGTGAGGGGCAGGTAGTAGCGGGGCGGCAGGCCGGTCTCGAACAGGATGCGGGGCTGGCGGGAGTCGGCCACGGTGACCCCGTCGAGCTCCAACCGGACGTGCCGGGTGCTGGCCAGGATGTCCACCCGCTTGTAGGGGTCACGCGGGTGGGTGTAGACCGGCTCGTCCTCCTCGAGCCACTCGCTCATCGAGCCCCAGTCCAGCCGGACCAGGTCGCGGAGCTCCGCGCGCGGCGACTCGGGATAGCGCAGCGCGGCCGCCACGGCGGTCGCGGTGGCCACCTTGACATCGAGGATCTGCGCCTCGCCGCGGCTGGGCGAGTGCTGGGTCTGCCCGGACGGGACCAGCTCGGCCCGGACGTCGGCCGCGGGCAGGTAGTAAACGGGGTAGTGCGGCCCCTCCCACACCAGGACCGGGTGGATGGTGTGGGCGACGAGCTGGCCAGCCAGATAGCAGCGCACCCGCTTGTGGCATGGCTCGATCCGCGATGCGGGCATGTCGATCTCCTATCGTGACCGGCCGGGGGCTCCTGGCCGCTTGCCCGGCCCAGTAGCGTCAAAGTATGCGACTTGGGGTCCTGGACGTCGGGTCCAACACTGCTCACTTCCTGGTGGTGGACGCTCATCAGGGCGGGCGCCCCCTGCCGGTGTTCTCCCACAAGGCAGAGCTCCAGCTCGGGAACAGCCTGGAGGACGGCAAGCTGCCCCGGAGCACCGGGCTGCGGCTGCGCGCGTTCGCCGCCGAGGCGCTGCAGATCGCCGAGGACAAGGGCGTGGAGGAACTGCTCGCCTTCGCCACCTCGGCGGTCCGAGACGCGTCCAACGGGGATGCCGTCCTCGCCTCGGTCAGGTCCGCCACGGGGGTGGACATCGCGGTGCTGCCCGGCCCGGATGAGGCGCGGCTGACGTTCCTGGCCGTCCGCCGCTGGTTCGGCTGGTCCTCGGGGAGGGTTCTCATGCTCGACATCGGCGGCGGCTCGCTGGAGATCGCCGTCGGCATCGACGAGGTGCCCGACGTGACGATCTCGCTGCCGCTCGGCGCGGGCAGGCTGACCAGGGACTGGCTCATCGGCGATCCGCCCTCGGCCGACGAGACGCGCCAGCTGCGCCGGCATGTGCGGGCGGAGATCGCCCGCCGGGCCGGTGAGGTGACCCGGCTCGGGCGGGCCGACCGGGCCGTCGCGACCTCCAAGACCTTCCGGCAGCTGGCCAGGATCGCGGGCGCGGCGCCCTCGGGCGAGGGTCCCTACGTCCGGCGGGTGGTCAGCCACGCGGACATCGCGGAGCTGGCCAAGCGCCTGGCGGCGATGTCGGCGTCCGAACGCGCCGAGATGCCCGGCGTCTCGCGCACCCGCGCGCCGCAGCTCGCCGCGGGCGCGCTGGTGGCCGACGCGGCCATGGACCTGTTCGGCCTGAACGAACTCGAAATCTGCCCGTGGGCGCTGCGGGAGGGCGTGATCCTGCGGCGGATCGACGCGCTCTCGGCCTGACCCGGCGAGGTGCGCCGCCTGCCTGGCGGGGAGCGGGGGCTGGCTCGTCAGGCAGGCAGCGGCGACCTCACTCCGGCAGCACCCGGACGTTATCGGCGATACCGGGGGCCTCGCCGCTGCCGTTATCGGGTGCGGGCCGGGCGGGGCTGGCGGCACCCGGCGGCCGGGATTCGTGCCCGCCGCCCGGGTGCTGGCCATGGTGGCCGGCCGCGGCCGCCACCGGCATCTCGGCGCCCTTATCGCGCTCCTGGCCGGGCTCGCGTGCGCCGGCCCGGCCGGTCGGGGGGCGCCGGCCCTCGGCCGCGCCGCCCGCCCGGCCGCCGGCGGGCGCCTGGCCGCCGGCCGCGGCGAACGTGTTGGCGACCGACTTGGCCACCTCGTCTTCCAGCGAGCCGCGCGATGTCTCGCTGGCCACCAGGTTGGTGACCACATCGCGGATCTCGGTCAGCCTCCGCATCGTCTCGGTGTGCCGGGACGTCAGCAGGTTCAGGCGCCGCTCGGCACCGTCGTGGATGGCGCTGGCGCGGACGGTGGCCTCGTCCAGCATCTGCTTGGCCTGTGCCTTGGCGCTGGAGAGCGTGTTCTCGGCGTCCTTGGTCGCCTCGCTGATGGCCCGCTCGGTCTCCAGGCGGGCCGAGTTGCGCATCTTGTCCGCCTCGGCCCGGGCGGTCGCGATCGCGTTCTCCGCCTGCTCCTGCGCGGCGGTCAGCATCCGCTCGGTCTGCTCGCGCGCCTCGGCCCGGATCCGGTCGGCTTCCTTCTTGGCCTCCTCGCGCTGCTTGCCGATCTCGTCCTGGGCGCGGTTGCGCTGGGCCTTGGCCTCGTCGTCGGCGAGCTTCAGGATCTGGCCGACCCGCTCGCTGATCTCCTCGTGGGCGGGCTTGCCGCTCAGGCCCTGGCGGGCGGCGGTCAGCTCCAGGCGGACCCGTTCCGTCTCGTCGAGCGACTGCGAGAGCCGCTCCTCCAGGTCACGGGCCTGGCTGCGGGAGCGCGCGACGAACTCATCCACCTGGCGGCGGCTGTACCCGCGCATCTGGACTTCGAAGGTGCCTTCACTGTCCATGTCGGTCATCAGGTCTGCGTCATCAGTCATAGTGGCACCCAGAAAGAGTCTGGCCGGTGGCTGAGCTGGCGGTCGGGGGCCGGGCCGCCCGCGGGCGGCCCGGGCTGGTCGCCCGGGATGCCGGGCGAAGTTACGGTCGGGGGTACGGCGACAACGGGCACGACTCTCGTCCCTTACCACACCCAGGCGCAACCGAAACGGACGAATATCCCGTTTTGCCGCGATTACCGTGACGTCCCAGGCCGGCTGGCCCCGCCCGCCGGGCGGGGTGCCCGGCCCGCCCGCCCGGGGCGGCGCGGGCCGGTGAGGCCGGCGGCGTCTACCTTTTACCTGACAGGTCAGGAGGCGGTTGGTGGGCGGCTACCATCTCGGGACGATGGACGGGGTGACGCCGTCGGTCCATCCCGACGCGTGGATCGCTCCCGGCGTGGTGCTGGTGGGCCGGGTGATGGTGAGCCGGGCGGCCAGCGTCTGGTACGGCTCGGTGCTGCGGGCCGATGAAGACCAGATTGCGGTCGGCCCGGAATGCAATATCCAGGACCAGTGCTGCCTGCACGTGGATCCGGGCGAGCCGGTGATCCTGGAGGAGCGGGTCTCGCTCGGGCACCGGGCGACCGTGCACGGCGCGCACGTGGAGGCCGGCGCGCTGATCGGGATCGGGGCGGTCGTCCTCGGCCGGGCGCGCATCGGCGCCGGCTCGCTGGTGGCGCCGGCACGGTGGTCCGGCCCGGCCAGCAGATCCCGCCGGGCGTGCTGGTGGCCGGCGTCCCGGGGCGGGTGGTGCGCGAACTGACCGACGCCGACCGTGCCACGTTCGCGGATACCGCCGCCGGGTATGTCCGGCGCGCGGCGAGGCATGTCAACGTGAGCTGGGCCGGGCCCGGCGGATCCCCCTGACCCGGCGGCCCGGGCGGCCCGGCGGCCCTCCGGCGCCCGGCGCCTCCGGCCCCGCGAAAAGATGAACTTTTACCGGGTTCTTGCGTACGGCGCGGCAATCTTTTTGGAATTGTTACCAGGACTTGGCAAAACCCCCCGAGGGTAGTCCGGGAATGGTCCGGTTGGGTCATGCGGGGACGCCCGGCCGCGCGTAACCTGGTACCAGGGCTTGCTGCGGATCGGCTCGGCAATGGAGGTGAGCGCGGTGCGTGAGCGTCTCGATCCTCGCGTCCACGACAGCGTGGCGTTCGACGAGATCGAGCTGGTCGCCGAGGTGCTCAGCGCCGTCGCTGCGAGTGACCATCGGCTTACCCCGGACGAGCTGGACGAGGTGCTCGGGGTCAAGTCGGTCGCGTGAGGCCGCTCCCGTACATGACGTCGGTCCCGGCGCGGGTGAACCCCAGCGACTCATAGAGCCCGATCGCCGCGGGATTCGACTCCTCGACGTAGAGCATCACCTCATCCAGTCCCCGGTCCCGCAGGTAGCGCAGCCCGATCAGGGTCAGGGCGCGGCCCAGCCCGCTGCCCTGCTCGGCCGGGTCAACCCCGATCACGTAGACCTCGCCCACCGGGCCGCGGGCCGGCCCGGGGCCGACAGGGTGGATCTTGGTCCAGTGGAAGCCGGCCATCCGCCCGTCCCGCTCGGCGACGAAGAACCCGGCCGGATCGACCAGGGCTCACGCTCGCGCTCGCCGATGTCCTGGACGGTCCACCTGCCCTGCTCGGGGTGATCCGCGAAGGCGCGCCCGTTGAGCGCGACCCACTCCGGCTCGTCCCGGCCGGGGACAAAGGTGCGGACCGAGATCCCCGGGGCCAGCCGGGGCCCGGCCAGCGGGACGTGCAGGGAGCGGCTCATCCGCCACAGGGCGCGCGTCCGGGCCAGCCCGGCACTGGCGGCCAGGGCGGCGGCGGCGGGCAGGTCGCCGTGCGCCCACAGGCGCACCGGGCGCCCGCCGGCCTCGGCGGTGACCGCCTGCACGAGCGCCCGGCCCAGCCCCTGCCCGCGGTGGGCCGGGTGGACGACGAGCTCGCCGCTGCGGGCGGCGGCGGGATCGCCGGCCGCGTCCAGGTGGGCGAAACCGGCGAGTTCGCCGCCGCGCCAGAGGAG